>NZ_KK211144.1:0-6640 GCF_000620505.1 Sulfitobacter sp. 20_GPM-1509m
AACGGCGCATCAAGCTGCTTTGGCTCATCCCGATCTGGATCCCCGTTATGAACGTCGGCTGGCGGGATTGCCCGAACGACGCATGGGACGACGCGGCGCGGGACTATGACCTGCGCAACGGAGAACTGCACTTGGCCCACGAAGAGACCAAAACATGAGCGAACGATACGGTAAGGCCAAAATCGTCACATTGCGAGCCGACGTAGACGCCCTGCGCAAGGCCATCCGCTCAGAGGGGTCGGAAAACGTGCAGCAATGCTGGGAAAAGGTCGAGCGATGGGTCGATCGGGTGTTCACGACAGGTCAGGAGGGAATTGAATGAGCGCACTACGAGATGAACTTCGCATAGATGAACTGTTCGCGCGGATTGATGCGCTGACCCAAGAAGTGCGGTCCCTCAAGACACAGAGCGGGCCCGAACTACTAACCGTCCAGCAGGTCGCGGATATGTGTGAAAAGACACCCCGCACAATCGCCCGATGGATTGCAGACGGACGCTTCACCGTAAAACGCAACGGAAAAACGCCGTTAATCCCGCGTGATGAAGTCACCCCAATCGTTCCGCAATCTCGCCCGCAGTAGCGTCGTAATAAGTCATCAATTGAGATATGTTTTTGTGGCCAACGATGCGCGCCAAATCGAGCACTTCTACGCGCTGCGCTAAACGGGTTATCGCTTCATGCCGGGCATCGTGGAAGGTCAGGCCGGTAACTCCTGCCCTATCACGCAGCTTGCGCCACAGCACATCAAGTTGGCGGCTCGTGATGCCAAACACTGGATCTGACATGGGCAGCGCCTCAATCAACCGCACGGCTTCAGTGGAAAGGGGCACATCGCGCGGCAATCCGTTCTTGGTGATCGGCAGGTGAGCCACGCGGGTTTTGGTATCGATTGCATCCCAGGTCAGACCTACAATCTCTCCAGCACGCATTGCCGTCTCAACAGCAAAGAGAAACGCATGATAGGCACGCGCAGTGGTATTGTTCAGGTCATTCCCCGCTGACAAAGCCAGAGCTTCAAATTCAGCTGGGGCAACACGACGTTTCCGGGCTGGAGGTGTCTTTGGGCGGCGAACGTCAACCATCGGACTTACCCCGATCAGCCCCCACTCCGTGCGTGCAACCGTAAACACCGCAGACATCAATTCCATTTCCCGGCGCACCGAAGCCGGGGCGATCTCTTTCAGTCGCTTGTCCCGCCATTCGGCAATGTCCTTGGCCGTAATGGACGCAACCGGTTTCTTCGCCAGCTCATCGCGGGAAAACTTGCGAAGCCGAATTATCTCCCAGCGTTCACCGCGCCTAGTCGGACTGACCTCGTTCGCGTACTTAATGAAAGCATCCGACAACAATGTGGTCTCGCCAGCGGGTTTAGCATTCAAGATCAGGTGCTCTTCCCGAGCAGCCCAGTCCTTGGCTTCCTGCTTGGCCGTGAACGACTTGGATTTTCGAATCCCGTTGCGCGCGATCTGCGCCTGCCACTTACCGCTCTTCAGCTTTCGAATGCTCGACAAATTACGAACTCCCAATTTTTCGCGATTCATTCGTAAAGGAGTGGCATTTACTGCGAATAATGCATGACATTACGAACGCGACAAGGTGCATAAAGCCCTAAATTGTCCAGTAATGTCTAGTGTTGTCGTACATGTCCTGACAATGCTTGGTGCGGGTGAAGGGACTCGAACCCCCACGCCAAAGGCGCCAGAACCTAAATCTGGTGCGTCTACCAATTCCGCCACACCCGCACATTTGCAGCGTCCGCATCGCAGCGCTGACGCGTCAGATACCAAAGCATCGCCCAATAGGCGAGACCAAAAATGTCGCAGAGATGCGCGGAAAATTTTACAGTTATTATTCTGGCGACATTAAGAGATTATTGGGGTATATTGTCACCAACCTTGAGGCAGGTTGTACAAAAAGAGAGACGCCCATGAAACCGAAAACGGTCGGGCGCGTCGAAAGCGGACAGGCTCCGCAGCTGCGCGCAGAAATCCTTCACGTCGGCCTTGTTGCCGGCACAATCCTTTTGACATCCGATGGCGAAATTCCGGTGGAGTACCTGTCCGCCGGTGACCGCATCATCAGCCGCAACGCGGGTCTGGTGACGTTGAAAGCCGTCAGCACCACGCGGATCACATCGGCGGCGGTGGCCATTGCCGCCGGATCGCTGGGCCAGAAACGCCCCGAAACCAACGTGATCCTGCCCGCCGCGCAACAGGTTCTGGTGCGCGACTGGCGAGCCAAGGCGTTGGCCGGTGCGACGCAGGCGGTTCTGCCTGCGGGGTGCCTGATCGACGGCGAGTTCATCACCGATCTGGGCGTGCGGACCATGACGCTGATCCAGCTGGGATTTGACGCGCCGCATGTGGTCTATGCCGACGGGCTGGAACTGTCAGTCCCTGCCATGGTGACGGTGCAGGAGATGGCAGCCTAAGGCGCCAAATCACGCAACACCGCCGGCAGGACATCCGGCAGATCCTCGGCAATCAGGCCGGGGCCAAAGTTGATCGCGCATGAGACATGCAGCCATGTTGCTGCCTTTGCTGCCTCGGCCGGTCCGAAACCGCGCGCCAGCAAGCCGCTGATGATCCCGGCCAGCACGTCCCCTGCCCCCGCCGTGGCCAACCACGGCGCTGCACGCTCCTCACGCGCACTGTGAACCGCGCACTCCCCGTCCGGGCTGGCGATCACGGTATCCACCCCCTTGAACAAAACCACCGCCCCGATCCGCGCTGCGGCGTCACGGGTGGCGGTGACCTTGGGCCCAACCGCCGGGTTGTCGCCACAGGCAGCCGCAATATCCGGGAACAGGCGCGCGAATTCTCCGCCGTGCGGGGTCAGCACACACCTGTCGTGCAACCGCGTCCGCAGCGCCGGATCGCGGGAGAGCAGCGTCAGCGCGTCGGCATCCAGAACACAGGCCCGCCCGCTGTCCAGCACCGTGTGAACCAGATCGGCGGCGCGGCGATCCAAGCCAAGCCCCGGGCCTGCGCACAGCGCATTCAGGCGCTTGTCCTCCAGCAGCGCCGCCAGATCACCAGCGCCCTTCAGGCGATGCAGCATCACGGCAGTGACCTGCATCGACACCTCGAGCTGCGCCGAAGGGGATACGCCAAGAGTCACCAGTCCCGCGCCCACCCGCAACGCGGCCCGCGCGGCCAGACGCGCAGCCCCTGTGCGCCCCGGACCGCCCGACAGCACCAGCACGTGGCCGTGGTCGAACTTGTGCCCCGTCCGCTTGGCCAGGTCGGGCAAGTCCTCGCGGGTGATGGTGTGTGGTGTCATGGCAGGAGCCTCCGGCGGGGATATTTAGAGCCAAAAGAAAATACGTACAGATTAACAGATTGCAGGCAAGCCAATGACCTGCAGGACGTCGGCAAATGGCGGAAACGGTGCCAAACCCGCGTCGCGTTCGTAAAGTGACTAAATTTTAATCATACCGCGCAAAAAATCGCCTCTTCATTTCCAAATCTGCCTCATTCCCTTGCAATCCTCCCGCCTGTCGTAGACGCATCAGACGCAAAATGGTCTGACGCCCATCGACACCATGCAAAGGGAGGCCCGCATGAAGAAGATTGAAGCCATCATCAAGCCCTTCAAGCTTGATGAAGTCAAAGAGGCCCTCCAGGACGTGGGCGTGCAAGGCCTGAGCGTTATCGAGGTCAAGGGCTTCGGACGTCAGAAGGGTCACACGGAGCTTTACCGTGGTGCCGAATATGTCGTCGATTTCCTGCCGAAGGTAAAAGTTGAAGTGGTTCTGGACGACGATCAGGTCGACGGCGCCATCGCGGCCATCGTCGACGCGGCCAAAACCGAAAAGATTGGCGACGGCAAGATTTTTGTCACTTCCGTCGAACAAGCCATCCGCATCCGCACCGGTGAATCCGGTTCGGACGCGCTGTAAACGTACAATTTCTGCACAAGAAGGACAGACACACATGGGAAACAAAGTTCTCGACATGATCAAGGATGAAGGCGCTGAATACGTCGACATCCGTTTTACCGACCCGCGTGGCAAATTGCAGCACGTGACCCTGATCGCCGATCAGGTTGACGAGGATTTCCTCGAAGAAGGCTTTATGTTCGACGGCTCGTCGATCGAAGGCTGGAAGTCGATCGAAGCATCGGACATGAAGCTGATGATCGATCTGGACAGCGCCTATGTTGACCCCTTCTATGCCGAAAAAACCATCTGCGTGCACTGCTCGGTTGTTGAACCCGACACCGGCGAAGCCTATGAGCGTGACCCGCGCGGCACGGCCCTGAAAGCCGAAGCCTACCTGAAGTCTTCGGGTATCGGCGATGTGGCCTATATGGGTCCAGAGGCTGAATTCTTCCTGTTCGACGACGTGCGTTACCAGGTTTCGATGAACAAGGTGTCGTATCAGGTGGACGCGTCCGACGCGGCCTGGAACACGGACACCGAATACGAAATGGGCAACATGGGCCACCGTCCCGGCGTTAAGGGCGGCTATTTCCCCGTGAACCCCACCGACGAAGCTCAGGACCTGCGGTCGGAAATGCTGTCGACGATGAAACGTCTGGGCATGAAGGTCGACAAGCACCACCACGAGGTTGCGTCGTGCCAGCACGAGCTGGGTCTGATCTTTGACAGCCTGACCAAACAGGCCGACGAGCTGCAGAAATACAAATACGTGATCCACAACGTGGCCCACGCCTATGGCAAATCCGCAACCTTCATGCCGAAACCCATCGCGGGCGACAACGGCACCGGCATGCACGTGAACATGTCGATCTGGAAAGACGGCAAGCCCCTGTTCGCAGGCGACAAATACGCCGACCTGAGCCAGGAAGCGCTGTATTTCATCGGCGGCATCCTGTCCCACGCCAAAGCTTTGAACGCCTTCACCAACCCCGGCACCAACAGCTACAAGCGTCTGATCCCCGGCTTCGAAGCCCCCGTTCTGCGCGCGTACTCGGCCCGCAACCGTTCGGGTTGCGTGCGTATTCCGTGGACAGAAAGCCCCAAAGCCAAGCGCGTCGAAGCCCGTTTCCCCGATCCGTCGGCGAACCCCTACCTGTGCTTTGCGGCCCTGCTGATGGCCGGCCTTGACGGCATCCAGAACAAGATCGATCCGGGCGAAGCCATGGACAAGAACCTGTATGACCTGCCCGCAGAAGAGCTGGCCGGCATCCCCACGGTTTGCGGTTCGCTGCGCGAAGCTCTGGAAGAGCTGGAAAAAGACATGGACTTCCTGCTGGCCGGTGACGTGTTCACCCGCGACCAGATCGCAGGCTATGTCGATCTGAAAATGGAAGAAGTGCACCGTTACGAACACACGCCCCACCCGGTCGAGTTCGCAATGTACTACTCCTGCTAATTCGGCGGCGGGCTTTGGCCCGCACATCGAGCAGACGGAAAAGGCGCCCCATCGCGGGCGCCTTTTTTCGTGGCTGTGGCAGACCGGTTTACGGGCGGGACACGGGAGCCACACGCCCAGATAGAAATCACATACTCAAGGCGTCATTTTCAGGCTCAAACCAGCCAATCCTTGCCCCAAACTGTCCTTTTTCTTTGTGAAACGCGCATTTTGTGCATGATTTGCGCAATATTCGATTTGTTTTTACTTTTTGGACGAAAGGCCAAATTCATGACCGCAACGTTTATCACCACATCCAGCGTGGTTGCCGGAACAGCCCATGTTTTTGCCGCTGACGGCGACACGTTCTATCTGCAACAGGGCATCCTGTGGGGCTCCGGCAGCGGCAATCTGTTTTCCGGAACCCTCCTGAACGATCTTTCCATCGTTCTGGCCGGTGACGCGGTACAGACTGATAATACATACTTTGCTGGTGAACGTGTCGATATCACGATCACGAAAACCGGAAGCGTCACCAACTTTGACAAGAATTCGAACCAGGCCACGTTCGAGATCGGCGGCGCAAATTCGTCCATCATCAATCATGGCAGTATCATTGCCCAAAAAGCCATTGGCCTGATTTCGTCGGGTGGCAGTTCGACGATCACCAACACGGGTACCATTGAAGGCAGCAGCGGCGTTTTCCTAAGCTTTTCCGGCGCGGGCGACACGTTCTACAATTCCGGCACAGTGCAAGCCAACGACTACGAAGACGACATCCGGGATACGCGCCTTAACAACGGCGTTGTCGCACTTCAGCCGGACAGCACTATCGTCAACTACCAAGGCGGCGTGATCTCGGCCACGTCAAGCGAAGGTGCGGGCATCAAGCTGGTTCAATCAGCCAACGGCTCGATCGTTCTCAACCACGGATACGTACAGTCGGCCCAGGCCTGGGGCGTCGATTTTGGTGAGATGTTCGCCTCAAATCTGGCGGTTCTGGTCAACACCGGCACCATTTCAGGCGGTGCGGGATCGTTCCTTGGGTCCGTAAGCGCGGATGTGGTCGAAAACTCCGGTATGATGATTGGCGACGTTGCCCTGAACGACGGCGACGATAGTTATACCGCGACAAATGCGGGCGTCGTGCTGGGGTGGATCAACGGCGAGGCTGGCAACGACACGCTGACCGGTGGCGACAACGCCGATTTCATCGACGGGGGCGCCGACAACGACCGCCTGTTCGGGCGTGGCGGTGACGACGACCTGCGCGGGGGCTTGGGCAGCGATTTCATGTCCGGCGGCATGGGCGACGACCAG
>NZ_KK211144.1:6780-193399 GCF_000620505.1 Sulfitobacter sp. 20_GPM-1509m
CGCGGTGGCCTCGGGGCTGACCTTCGTCGGCACAGCGGCCTTTTCCGGCACCGGCAACGAAGTCCGCTATGACATCGACGGCAATGGCAAGACCTTTATCCAAGTCGACACAGACGCCAACGGCAGCGCCGACATGCGCATCTGGCTGACGGATGTGGGCGCGCTGAGTGTGGATGATTTCGTGCTGTAAACACTTTGCGCGGCCTGCCCTGAAGTGGGCCGCGTTTGGGTCTGACAGGAATGGCATCGAACGACCATTTCCCCGTGTACCAAAGGCCGGGCTGGACGCTGACCATCTGAATTCTGAACGTCAATCAACGCGAAAAACGCATTTTCAAAAATCTTTCTCGGAGGAATGTTAAAATGACAATCATCGTACCATCTACCACTGTCGCCACCGGCATCATCATCGAAAACGCAGACGTCAATAACTTTGATCTGATCTGGATTGAAGAGTCCGTCTCTCTGGTTTCCACGGACTCCCGCGTAATTGACGTGAGCGAACAGTTTCTCAATGTAAACGTCGACGGAACTTTAATCGGCAATAGTCACGCTATCGACCTCGACTCGAACTCACCGGATCTGGGTTACGGTTATCACATCACGGTTGGTGAAACCGGCAATCTGGTCGGAAATAATGATTTTGCGCTTTACCTTGGTTCGAACTCCCTCACCAATGACACCTTTGGCAGCATTGCACTGGAAACGGCCGGTAGCATCACAAGCTACCAGCGCGGCACGGTCTTTATGTTCAATGCGTTCAGCGCCAGCCTGAACAACAGCGGCACCATCACCTCTCACGGCGCAGAATCCTTTTATTCGTCTGCTGTCATGTTTTATGACGTCAGGAACGCATATTTCGACAACAGCGGGTTGATCCAACGCACCAAGGTCAGCGGAGACGAGACCTACGGGGCGACAGTCTCTTTCTATCAGGGGACCGACAATGTCGTTGCCACCAATTCAGGCACAATCGTCAGCTACGACCTTGCCGTGAATTCCGATGCGCTTGTGTCGGAAACGTTCACCAACACCGGCGAGATTTACGGGCGGGTTGAACTGTCCGACACGGTCGGCGGCACGTTCAAGAATTTCGGTTTTGTGGATGGCAATGTGAACACTGCGGGCGGCAATGATATAGTGACCAACAGCGGCTCGATCTCCGGCGTACTTGATCTGGGCACAGGCGATGACACCTATACCGCCAGCAACACCGGTCTTGTGTCAGGTGGCATTCTGGGCGGCTCGGGCAACGACACGCTGACGGGTGGTGACAACGCCGATTTCATCGACGGCGGAGACGACAACGACCGCCTGTTCGGGCGCGGTGGTGACGACGACCTGCGCGGCGGATTGGGCAGCGATTTCATGTCAGGCGGCATGGGCGACGACCAGTTGATCGGCGATGACGGGGCCGACAAGATGTTTGGCGGCGATGGCGACGACACGCTGAACGGTGGTCGTGACAAGGACACCATCCGCGGTGGTGACGGCAACGACGAAATCAAGGGCGGCCGTCTGAACGATGTGCTGAGCGGCGGCGCCGGGGCCGACGTATTTGTCTATGACGTCAAGCAGGACAGCAGCACCGGGGCCAGCGACGTGATCCAGGATTTCGAAGTGGGCATCGACGTGATCGACCTGAGCGCGGTGGCCTCGGGGCTGACCTTCGTCGGCACAGCGGCCTTTTCCGGCACCGGCAACGAAGTCCGCTATGACATCGACGGCAATGGCAAGACCTACATCCAGGTCGACACCGATGCCAACGGCAGCGCCGACATGCGCATCTGGCTCACGGATGTGGGTGCGCTGAGCGCAGATGATTTCGTGCTGTAAACCAGAATCGAACACCACCACCCTGCCCTGAAAGGCCGGGTGGTGGTGACGGCCGACCGAATTTTCCCCACAAAGTTTTATTGACCGAAGGCAAGGTTGCCCGCCTAATCCTGTCCAATTGATACAATGTCCGGTCCGATCCAATTTGATCACGCCATGCCAGACAGAACACTGCGTTTTCGACGATCCCGCCTGAGCGCACCACCTGCGCGATGGCTTTTCCCAGGAGAAATTTAAATGGCCGACGTTATTATCACTGCCAATGACAGCACAACCTACACCCTAAACGCAGGGGACGACTACCTGCTGGTTTCAGGGGTCACCCATTACACAAGTCTCAACAACAGCATTGTTCGCATTGTGGACGGGGTCAGCGACACCAAACTGATTGTTAACGGTGACATGGTTCATCTTGGCATCGGCAATACGATCCTGCAGTCCGATGATACACAGTCGAACATTTCAATCTCGATCGGCGCAGATGGCAGCATCTCATCTGATCCGATCTATCGCGCGATCTTTTTGTATGCGAGCCAATCACTCGTGACCAACGCGGGCACCATCACGGGCGGCGAGGCAATCAACCTTCAGGGAAATGATTCAGCCATTCACAACTCTGGCAGCATTTTCAGCAATTGGACCACAACAGCGGTGCAGATATTTGCCGTCAATATGGGCGGCCTGGGTGCCGTTTTCACCAACACCGGCATCGTTCAGGCTGACAATGGTCTGAAAAGCAACAAGACCATCAACTTTACAAATTCAGGCGAGTTTATCGCGAGTGATACTGCGCTGAACCTGACCTCATCAGTGAACGATATTCGCTATGTCACCAACACCGGCACGTTGTCGGGTGGCAACCTGGTCCTTCAAGGCGGGCAATATTCGGAATTTGTGGTGAACCACGGGCTGATGTCCGGCGATATTGATTTCTACTGGGGCATCGACAAGCTGACCAACACGGGTTCGTTCTCGGGTGACATTCTGGGCAGTGCCGGGTCAAAGACGATTGACAACACCGGCACCATGACCGGCAATATCGAAATCACCTATGCCACCACGACGCTGACAAACGCGGGCACTCTGATCGGGTACGTTTCAACCTTTTCCTATGCCGACAACATCTCGAACACCGGAGAGATCACCGGATCGCTCAACCTGTCAGGAGGAACCGACACGCTGTTCAACAGCGGCCAGATCGGCGGCAGCGTCCAGTTTGGCATCAACGAGGACCAGATGCTGAACAGCGGTACGGTGGCTGGATCGGTTCTGCTGCTGGGAGGTAACGATACGTACACTGCCGCGGGCGACGGCGTTGTGCTGGGCGGGATCGAAGGCGGCGCAGGCGATGATACCATCACCGGCGGCAATCTGTCGGACTACATTGACGGCGGCGACGACAACGACCGTATCTACGGGCGTGACGGCGATGACGACCTGCGTGCAGGCACCGGCGCCGATTTCGTTTCCGGCGGCATGGGCGACGACCAGATCCTGGGCGATGACGGGGCCGACAAGATGTTCGGCGGCGATGGCGACGACACGCTGAACGGTGGCCGCGACAAGGACACCATCCGCGGCGGCGACGGCAACGACGAGATCAAGGGCGGACGTCTGGCCGATGTCCTGAACGGCGGCGCCGGGGCCGACGTGTTTATCTATGACGTCAAGCAGGACAGCAGCACCGGGGCCAGCGACGTGATCCAGGATTTCGAGGTGGGCATCGACGTGATCGACCTGAGCGCGGTGGCCTCGGGGCTGACATTCGTCGGCACGGCAGCCTTTTCCGGCACCGGCAACGAAGTTCGCTACGAGATCGCAGGCAACGGCAAAACCTTTATCCAGGTCGACACCGATGCCAACGGCAGCGCCGACATGCGCATCTGGCTCACGGATGTGGGTGCGCTGAGCGCAGATGATTTCGTTTTGTAAGACAGCAGTCGCGCCTCACATCATGTGTGGCGCGACAACGGCAATAGTTATCGCAACCTGTAGCACCTCGGGGCAAGATACGTCCCAATTTCGAGAACTCCACCCGCCCGCCCGCGCTGAGCAATTCTGAATGCTTTCCTAGTCTTTAATGCAATGCGCATCCAAATGTTTGTGAAGGAACAGAAAAATGGCAATTATCCTACCAACGTCAACCACTTCTGCAAGCGCTGTCATAACGGACACAGATGTCACCAACGGCGATCTGCTGTGGGTCCGCGACGACGTCGACCTGGTGTCGACTGCAAGCGATGGCATAGATATTTCCATTCAAAATCTTGATTTAAGAATTGATGGTGATGTTGTTGCGAATAGGTATGGCGTCAGCATGGACAGCTTGGCAGTCGACACGGATTATGACTACCGTCTGTCCCTTGGCGAGACGGCCAATGTCACTTCTAATACACGTTTTGCGCTCTATATCGGCTCGAACTCGACCAACACTGACCTCGCCTTTGGCAATATCAGCGTAACAAATGCCGGTGAGGTGACCGCCTTTGATCGTGGCGCAGTCCTGTTATTCACCGCCAACCAAGCCGTTTTTTCCAACAGCGGCTCAGTCATAACCCACGCGACCACCAGTTACTTTGACGCGGCTGTCAGCATTTACAGCATTAAGGACAGCTCGTTTGACAACAGCGGGCTGATCCAGCGTATGCATGACACGGTCGGGTCCAGCCAACACATTGCAGCCGTATCGTTCTTCGGCGGCGTCCAGTCCGTTTCGGCCACAAACTCGGGCACGATCCTCAGCGGACGTATTGCCTTTTACTCAGATGCCACCGTGTCGGAGACGTTGGCCAACAGCGGCCAGATCATTGGCGACGTTGAACTGTCTACATTTGTCGGCGGAACACTCAACAACTTCGGACTGATCGACGGTGATGTGACCACCAAAGGCGGCAACGATATCGTCTCGAACAACGGGGTGATGACCGGAGTTCTGGATCTGGGCGCAGACGACGACACCTATACCGCCATCGAGGGCGGCGTGGTGTTGGGCGGCGTTCTGGGCGGAACAGGCAACGACACGCTGACCGGTGGCGACAACGCCGATTTCATCGACGGTGGTGACGACAACGACCGCCTGTTCGGGCGTGGCGGTGACGACGACCTGCGCGGGGGCTTGGGCAGCGATTTCATGTCCGGCGGCATGGGCGACGACCAGTTGATCGGTGACGACGGGGCCGACAAGATGTTTGGCGGTGACGGCGACGACACGTTGAACGGTGGTCGCGATCAGGACACCATCCGTGGCGGCGACGGCAATGACGAGATCAACGGCGGGCGTCTGGCCGATGTGCTGCGCGGCGGTGCCGGGGCGGACACCTTTGTCTACACCGTCAAACAGGACAGCAGCACCGGCGCGAGCGACACCATCCAGGATTTTGAGGTCGGCATCGACGTGATCGACCTGAGCGCGGTGGCCTCGGGGCTGACCTTCGTGGGCACAGCGGCCTTTTCCGGCACCGGCAACGAAGTCCGCTATGACATCGACGGCAATGGCAAGACCTTTATCCAGGTCGACACAGACGCCAACGGCAGCGCCGACATGCGCATCTGGCTGACGGATGTGGGTGCGCTGAGTGCGGATGATTTCGTGCTGTAACACGCACTGGCCGCCTGCCCTGCGACGGGCTTGGGACAGCGGCATATGACGCACGAATAGACGCCCGTTCGCGAGCGTCTATTTTTGAAAAGGCCAAGTTTTCCCGGCAGAGATCCAATGAAATATGACTGTTTACCGCTCCAGCCCCTTCAACCACGCTTCCCCGCAACAGCAGTGATTTTCGCTGTTTTTCGACGAAACCAGATTTTGCAAACGGTGCGATTTGACACCTGAAAGCCAGCAAAATCAATAAATTGCAGACAGCCGAACCTGCCCGTCAGGTGCGCCACTTTGAACACAGTGCGCCGACCATCGGGCGCAAGACGACAATAAACCAAGAGGAGAAATTCCATGGCACTACGACTTTTCACCACAGACCTGATCGGCTCCGACACACAGATCACCGCCAATACCGATGACCTTATTATCGTCGCCGAAGACGTGATCGTTTCAAGTTCAGACGGCAATGCCATTTATTCTGATGGCACTGCGAACAGTGTGAATGTGGTCATTGCGGGCGACCTCTACACTTATGGCAACGGCGTAATCCTCAATACAAATGGAACCACCGGCCAGCACAATGTGACGGTTCAGGCCACCGGCAGTATCGTGTCCTATTTCTTTACCGGAATAATAGTCTATGGAGACGACAGCGTTGCCGTCAACTACGGACAGATCACCACCCATCGCTCTGTCGGAATGGACCTATCTGACGCAGAATTTGGCACGTTGATCAACTATGGCACCATCAATGCCACTGATACCGGTATTTACAGCAGCGGCTTTCGCTTGGAAAACGATGTTGTCAATGCTCATCTTGAAAACCATGGCAGCATGAATTCGAACTCGACGATTGCTGCCACCATTTACGTTGAAGCGAGCGGTGCGGTTTACACGCTGAACACAGGCATGGTCAGCGGACGGTTTGCCGCCTATGAATCCAAGTTCTCCGCCTCGGATACCATCGACAATTCCGGTGTATTCCAGGGCGATGTGCTGCTGGGCGCAGGCGACGACGTTTACACCGCCTTTGATGGCGGCATTGTGCTGGGTGTCATCGACGGCGGGCTGGGCAACGACACCCTGACCGGCGGCAGCAATTCCGATTTCATCGACGGCGGCGACGACAACGACCGCCTGTACGGGCGTGGCGGTGACGACGACCTGCGCGGTGGGTTGGGCAGCGATTTCATGTCCGGCGGCATGGGCGACGACCAGTTGATCGGCGATGACGGCAGCGACAAGATGTTCGGCGGCTCGGGTGATGACACCCTGAACGGCGGCCGTGACAAGGACACCATTCACGGCGGCGACGGCAACGACGAAATCAAGGGCGGCCGTCTGGCCGATGTGCTGAGCGGTGGTGCCGGGGCGGATGTGTTTGTCTATGACGTCAAGCAGGACAGCAGCACCGGGGCCAGCGACGTGATCCAGGATTTCGAAGTGGGCATCGACGTGATCGACCTGAGCGGCGTGGCCTCCGGGCTGACTTTCGTCGGCACAGCGGCTTTCTCCGGTACCGGCAACGAGGTCCGCTATGACATCGCAGGCAACGGCCGCACCTATATTCAGGTCGACACAGACGCCAACGGCAGCGCCGACATGCGCATCTGGCTGACGGATGTGGGTGCGCTGAGTGCGGATGATTTCGTGCTGTAGGGCCTGACCAACCGCCACCGCCCTGCCCCGAAAGGCCGGGCGGTGGTGACAGGCAACCGAATTTTCCCCACGAAGTCATATTGACCGAAAGAAGGGTTGCCCGCCTAATCCGGTCCAATAATTCCCACGTCTGGTATGATCCAATCTTGATCATCCAGCGCTGTACAAAGGACACAGCAGAACCATTAACCCAAAAGGAGAATTCCCATGGCTTTCCGACTTTTCACATCAGACCTTATCGGCAGTGGCGTTCAGATCACCGGCGCCTCCGATGACCTGATCCTCGTGACCGAAGGGGTGATCATCTCAAGCTCCAACACCAATGCCATTTCCTCGGATGGCAGCGCGGACAATGTGAACGTCGTGATTGAGGGCGCCGTCTATGCCGCCGGCAATGGCGTTTACCTCCGATCCGATGGTTTGACAGGTCGGCACAGTGTAACCATTCAGGATACGGGCAGCATCGTTTCTTATGATTTCACGGGAGTGGCAGTTGCCGGCACAGACAGCATTGCCGTCAACTATGGGCAGATTACGACGCATCGTTCCAATGGGATGTATCTGGAAGCTGCGGATTTTGGCACATTGATCAACTATGGCACCATCAATGCCAATGATACCGATAGTTTCAGCAATGGCATGAGTACAAGTTTCTCCGTTGTTGACGTGCATCTTGAGAACCATGGCAGTATCAGCGCGAACTCGACGTCGACTGGCGCCATTTACGTCAGAGCATCCGGGGCGGCCTACATGCTGAACACAGGCATGATCAGTGGACGCTTTGCCGCCTATGAATCCACGTCCTCCGCCGAGGATACCATCGACAATTCCGGTTTGTTCCAGGGTGATGTACTGTTGGGGAATGGCGACGACACCTATACTGCATTTGATGGCGGCATTGTGCTGGGTGTCATAGACGGCGGTTCGGGCAACGACACGTTGACGGGCGGTGACAACGCCGACTTCATGGACGGCGGCGACGACAACGACCGCCTGTTCGGACGTGGTGGTGACGACGACCTGCGCGGTGGGTTGGGCAGCGATTTCATGTCCGGCGGCATGGGCGACGACCAGGTGATCGGTGACGACGGGGCCGACAAGATGTTTGGCGGCGATGGCGACGACACGCTGAACGGTGGCCGGGATCAGGACACCATCCGTGGCGGCGACGGCAATGACGAGATCAACGGAGGGCGTCTGGCCGATGTGCTGCGCGGCGGTGCGGGGGCGGACACCTTTGTCTACACCGTCAAACAGGACAGCAGCACCGGCGCGAGCGACACCATCCAGGACTTTGAGGTCGGCATCGATGTGATCGACCTGAGCGCGGTGGCCTCGGGGCTGACCTTCGTGGGCACGGCCGCATTCTCCGGCACCGGCAACGAAGTCCGCTATGACATCGACGGCAATGGCAAGACCTATATCCAGGTCGACACAGACGCAAACGGCAGCGCCGACATGCGCATCTGGCTGACGGATGTGGGCGCGCTGAGTGCGGATGATTTCGTGCTGTAAGCTGCCGCCTCCCAACAAAAGGACGGGCCGTTGTTTCTGCAAAACGGCCCGTCTTTGCCCTAAAATTGCCGCGTACTCATGTGATTGACCGAACAAGCGTCCAGACCTTGCGGAGATCATATGGCCGACACCCTGCCCCTGCACACAGATGTGCCTGCGACTACGCACGCGCTGGGTGCCCGTGCGATCCGTCCTGATATCGCCGATCTGTGCGGGTGGGTGAATGCCGCGATCAGGGACACCGGCATGGTGCTGGAGCAGGTTTCAGACCTGTCTGACGGTCAGGCTTTGTTCAGCCATCCGCGCGTGCATCTGCTGATCACGACGCATCGGCGCAAGATGCCGCGTCAGGTCGTTGCCGGTGCGCTGGCCAGCCCTTTCGCCAAGGCGCGCATCCCCGATTACGATGGCCTGTTTGCGGCTCACACCGGTTATGTCACGCTGGACGTGGGCCATGGTGCGGGTCCCGAGGACGCGATCAAGGACAAGCTGCCGCTGGTGCTGCGTCTGCGCGTGCTCAAGGCTGCACTGGACGCGCTGATTGCCAAGACCCCGGTGACGCTGGTGCATTGGGTGCAATCCGACATGGTCTGTGTCCCGTCCGAGCTGGACATGTGGAAAGGCCGCGACCTGCCCTTTACGCTGGTCATGCACCCCCTGCCCCTGCCCGCTGGTCCCGACATCGACGGCGCCGCACGGTTGGGTATGGTTGCAGGCTGTTCCGAACATCTGTTGGGCAAGACCCTGTATCTGGACCCGATGCCGCGCGATCAGGCCACCGGGTTCCGGCAACTGGTGTCGATCCTGAACGAACACCACGAAGGCCGCATTCACCTGAACCATGGGGACAGCCTGGAACTGACTGACGGCACCCTTTTGCACGTGCGCCATGAAAACGCGGTCTCGGCGGACAGAACCGGACGTATCTGCGTCGGGCTGACCCCGCCGCAGGTGCGCGCCCCCACCGCAACGGACGCCGCGGGGTTCGAGGACCGCCTGTCGCGGCTCAAAGGTGTGGCGCGTGGCGGGGAAAAGATGGCGGTCAGCATCCACGACAAGGTCGAGGCGGAATCCCGCCCACGCAAAAGCCTGCGTTCGCGGCTGGCGTTTCCGCTGCTGGTACGCGGCGTGGCGGTCCCGGCAGTGCTTCTGGCGCTCTATTATACCTTTGTCGCACCGCCAAAGCCGGTGTCATTGGCCGACAACACCCCACAGGCCGAGGGCTTGCTTCCGTCCCGGATCACATCTGCGCAAGGAACTGCACAGCCGTAGAGCTAACGCTTTACGCAGTCTCGGAATACAGCAATACTGAACCGTCTGTTGTTGATATCGGGAAGATTTTTTTATGTCATTTCGCAGCTTTGCCCACTCGCTCGCCCTGTCGTTGACCGCAGCGTTTTGCCTGACACCGGCGGCTTATGCGGCCAGTTGCGGCAACACCTCGGCGGGGTTCGAGGCGTGGAAAAAGGAATTCGCCGCCGAAGCGCAACGCGCAGGTGTGAAACAGCGCGGGCTGGATGCGCTGGCACGGGCCAGCTATGCGTCGGGCACGATCGCGGCGGACCGCAATCAGAAGTCGTTCAAATACACCTTGTCAAAGTTCATGCAGGTTCGCGGGGCTGACACGATTGTCGCTCAAGGCCGCAAGCGCAAGGCCAAAAGCCCCTCGTTCTACCAGGCCCTCGAGGCGCAATATGGCGTCCCTGCCGGCGTGATCATCGCCATTCACGGCATGGAAACGGCCTTTGGCGGGTTCATGGGCGACACCTCCGTTGTCTCGGCCATCACCACGCTGACCTATGACTGCCGCCGCTCTGCATTTTTCCAGCCTCATGCCATCGGCGCACTGATGCTGGTGGACCGCGGTGCCATCGACGGGGCGACCAAAGGGGCCAAGCACGGCGAATTGGGCCATACACAGTTCCTGCCCGGCAATGCGATGACCTATGGCGTGGACGGCAACGGTGACGGGCGGATTGATTTCTACAACCAGACCGACGCGCTGGCCTCGACCGCGAATTTCCTGCGCGCCAAGGGCTGGAAACCCGGTCAGGGCTATCAGGAAGGCCAGCCGAATTTTGCCGTGATCAAACAGTGGAACGCGGCCACCGTCTATCAGCAGGCCATCGCCATCATGGGCGCGCGCATCGACGGCTGATGCATCCGTGCCGCAGGTGCGTGCCCACGCGCCTGCACATCTCCTCTGGCTCTTGAACAAACGCAATCCCTGCGCCATATGCGGTGCCAAGGGTCCAGTGCCCCTGCCGCCTGCATGTGGTGAAGCTCTGGCTTAACTGTCCCGTCTGATCCCAATCTGATCGCACCGGACCCCGGCAATGCAGGCACCCGGCACCACCTTGCGATCCTGACAGGATTGAAGACATGGAACACACACTTCCCTCGCGCGATGCGCTCAAGGCACAGGCCAAACGGCTGCGTGCCGATCTGGCGGCCCAAGGCACGCCCATCACCCATGCGCAGGCGCTGGAAACCCTAGCCCATCAATGGGGCGCGCGTGACTGGAACACGCTGTCGGCGCGGCTGGGCAATGATGCGCCCACGGGGTTCGCCCCCGGCATGGCCGTCTCGGGCCGCTATCTGGGTCACCGGTTTACCGGCTACGTCAAGGCCGCGCGGATGATGGCGCATGGCCACTGGCAGTTAACGCTGCGCTTTGACCAACCGGTGGACGTGGTCACCTCGCCGCATTTCAGCCTCTTCCGGCAACAGGTGAACTGCACGGTGGATGCCGACGGGGCCAGCCCGCACAAAACCTCGGACGGTCAGCCGCAGATGGTCATCGACATGGCCTAGCGGGTCACGTCCTCGGCCCGCAGCACATAGGTGTGGATCGCAAAGACCACCGTTCCCGAGTGCGGCAGGCGAATCAGCGTCTGCCGCTCTGACCGGAAATAGCCCGCGCCTTCGCGTTTGTGTCGCGGTTCGGTGACACTGCGCGGCTGGTGCAGTTCGGGATCATCATACCAAAGCGCGTTGAACCGCCACAGCGGGCGGCCGGGCTGAATGCCATCGAACAGCCGCTGCACGCGCTTGGCGATGTTCTCGTCGTAGGACGCCACCGGATCGTGGATGGCCACCAACGGACGCCCTGCCTTTTCATCCAGCCGCCAGCTGGCCGGAAAGCACAGAACAGCACCGGTCAGCACATGTTCGGCGCCGCGTTTGTCCAGCAGGACGAAATCGCATTGCACCAGACGTCCCAGCGTTTCCATGGGGTTCGCGCGATCCACGGTGACGTGCCGCCCGTCCGGGCAGGTCACGCCCTCGCCCGCTTGGGCAAAGCCCAGATCAGGCAGCAGCTCCAGCACCATCTCCAACAGCTCAACCGCTGCTGCGTGGGCTTTTGGTTCAAGATAGAGAACTTTGTCCGCCCTGGTCCCAAGCAAGTCACAGCGGCGCGCCATCTGTCCGGCATAGGCCTCGTCGACACGCAGCCAAGGCTCTGTCACGGGTTGAATCCCGGGCAAGGCGCGAGGTGTGAAATCGTAGGGAATTGTGTGGTGTAGAATGGTCATGGCCCCTCGCTAGCCTTGCCCGAAACAAGGTGCAAGTCAGACCGCAGCGGAACCATCCGATGCGCGTGCCAAAATACAAAAAAAGGCGCGCACCCTGCGGTCCGCGCCCTTTCAAATCAGTTGCCTGTCAGATCAGCCGCGTGCGCGGTCGATCAGTTTCCAGATCCCCGGCAACAGCACGGCGGCCAGCGTCAGCTTGATGACATCCCCGATCAGGAACGGTGTCAGACCCCATTGCAGGATCGGCTTGTCCCAACCGTAAAGCTGACCCAGCCATGCCAGACCCGGCAGATAGATCACCGCGTTGCCCATCAGCATCGCCAGCGCCATCCAGCCAACAGAGCGGTCCCAGCCGCGTTGCGCCAGAACGCCCAGCAAAACCGTCGCCAGAACGTAGCCCACGAGATAACCGCCGGTGCCGCCCATCATATATGTCAGACCAAATGTCTGCGCAGACGAACCTGCAAAAACGTCCAGACCCAGAGCGCCGACAATCATGTATCCGAGGATCGTCACCAGACCCAGACGCGCGCCATATGCCGCACCGATGGCCAGAACGGCAAAGGTGCCCATCGTGATCGGGACAGGCCACATCGGCACCTTGATTTTTGCTGCAACTGCGAGCAACAGAATACCTGCAGCCACCATCAGCACCTGGCGCGCGCGCAAAGTCAGTTTGTCTTCTGATTCAAGAAGATCACTTAGCACTCTATTTTGCATCGTTTTTTCCACCAGGCAGCTCCGTTCGTTTCTTTAAATTGTTTCTCCAATGGTGCCAATCCGCCAAGGTTTCTGCAAGTGCGAAATCCCCTCAAACGGGCAAAACTACGCCGGTCGATAGCGGCTGGTCATTTGATAGGCTTTTCTTGGCCCGCGCACCGCCCATGTGATGGTGAATGCAGGCCAATCGCTGAAATCATAGGATCCGTCGTATTGATCGGGATCACACCAATGCCCCGCCTCGCCCCCTGTGGGCGGGACGGTGTGAAAGAACCGCCCATCGTCGAAATGGACCCGCAAGCCTGCATCCCACAGATAGACCCGTTGCCCCGCCATCGCCGGTCCGTCCCCTATGCGCATCTCGCCCTCTTCGACACAGCGCAGCCGGTCGCCGTCAGGCGTCCAGGTGGCGGTGCCCGTGAACTGGGCGACGGTCCCGTCGTCATGCACAATCTGCCGCTCCAACCGCCAGCGGCCTGCAAAATCGCTCAAGGTGCGGGATGTAGCGCCGTGGGACATGGGAGGTATTGTCACTCGAAAGGTTGTGATGCGTCGCGGCGCAGTTTATGAGCCGCAGCAACTGCTGAACAGTCATGAAAAGGTGCGCCCATGATCCCCCGTTATTCCCGTCCCGATATGGTTGCGATCTGGGAACCAGCAACCAAGTTCAAGATCTGGTACGAGATCGAGGCACATGCCTGCGATGCGATGGCCGATCTGGGCGTGATCCCGCGTGAAAATGCCGATGCCGTGTGGAAAGCCAAGGACGTTGAATTCGACGTGGCCCGCATTGACGAGATCGAGGCCGTCACCAAACACGACGTGATCGCGTTCCTGACCCACCTGGCCGAACATGTGGGCAGCGACGAGGCGCGGTTCGTGCATCAGGGCATGACTTCCTCGGACGTGCTGGACACCTGCCTGAACGTGCAACTTGTCCGCGCCGCTGACATCCTGCTGGCCGATCTGGATGCCCTGCTGGCCGCGCTGAAAAAGCGCGCGCTTGAGCATAAGAACACCGTGCGCGTGGGCCGCAGCCACGGCATCCACGCCGAACCCACCACGATGGGTCTGACATTCGCCCGCTTCTACGCCGAAATGGATCGCAACCGCGACCGCCTGAAAGCGGCGCGCGCCGAGATTGCGACCGGTGCGATTTCCGGTGCCGTCGGCACCTTCGCCAACATCGACCCGGCGGTCGAAGAGCATGTCTGCGCCAAACTGGGCCTGACGCCGGAGCCGATCAGCACACAGGTGATCCCGCGCGACCGTCACGCGATGTTCTTTGCTGTGCTGGGCGTCATCGCCTCTTCCATCGAAAACGTCGCCATCGAAATCCGCCACATGCAGCGCACCGAGGTGCTGGAAGGCGCGGAATTCTTCTCGATGGGTCAAAAAGGCTCGTCCGCGATGCCGCACAAGAAGAACCCTGTTCTGACCGAGAACCTGACCGGCCTTGCCCGTCTGGTGCGCATGTCGGTGATCCCCGCGATGGAAAACGTAGCACTTTGGCACGAGCGTGACATCTCGCACAGCTCGGTCGAGCGGGCGATTGGGCCCGACACCACCATCACGCTGGACTTTGCGTTGGCGCGGCTGACGGGCGTGATCGACAAGATGCTGATTTTCCCGCAGAACATGCTGGACAACATGAACAAATTCCCCGGCCTGGTGATGAGCCAGCGGGTGCTGCTGGCGCTGACACAGGCCGGTGTCAGCCGCGAGGATGCCTATGCCATGGTGCAGCGCAATGCGCTGAAGGTCTGGGAAGAGCGCGTTGATTTCCGCGAACAGCTGCTGGCCGACGCCGATGTGGTCGCCGCACTGGGCGCGGACGCGATCAACGAGAAGTTCGACATGGATTACCACACCAAACACGTCGACACGATCTTTGCCCGCGTTTTCGGCGACTGATCGCACAGACCGACGCGCGACGGATTTTTGATTAGGTCCGTCGCGCGCTTTGTCGTATCCTGATTGCCATCACACTATAATACATTCGGCAATCAAGGAGACGAACAGATGAAAATCACACGTATCGCCACCACGCTGGCGCTTGTATTGGCCCCCGTATTCGCCGTGGCCGAAGGTTGTGGCGGGATGAAGGATCAACAGGCGATGTCCTGTGCTGAAGGGTCGAATTTTGACCACACAACAGGCACCTGCGTTCCCGTCAGCACCTGAAATACCGTTCACGACCTGTTGATCGCAAAAACGGCTCGCGTTTTCGGAAAATGCGTTATCTATTCCCGGTATAGTTAATGGGAGTTGTTCTGATGCGTGTTACCCTACTGGCTGCGGCCCTGACCCTGCCCCTTTCCGTGGCTGCACCGCTTTATGCGGCTGGCAGCGGCAATGACACGGCCCCGACGCCGACCCAGACCAGCAAGGACTGCAAGGGTGTGCGTGTCTGGGACGAAGAAAAACAGCGCTGCGTCAAACCCAAGGAATCGCGTCTGGACGACGACCAGCTGTATCAGGCGGTCCGCGAACTGGCCTATGCCGGTCGCTACGAAGACGCCCAAGGGGTGCTGGACGCCATGTCCGACCAGTCGGACGACCGCGTGCTGACCTATCGCGGCTTTACCGCGCGCAAGCTGGGTCAGATCGACGTGGCCATGGTGTTCTACCAACAGGCGCTGGATGCCAATCCCGACAACCTGCTGGCCCGCTCCTACATGGGTCAGGGGCTGGTGGCGCAGGGTGATAGCGTGGCCGCGCTGACGCAGTTGCGTGAGATCAACGCCCGTGGCGGTGCCGACACCTGGGCCGCCAAATCGCTGCGCACGGCGATCGAAACCGGCGTGACCTACAACTACTAAGCTTCGAACCCGCCTGATTTCAGGCTTTGTTCACCAATAGATGCCACAACATGCAGGACCTTTGTTCCTGTGTGTTGAGGCCATCTGGTGAATGATCTGATTCTGTCCTCCCCCATGCCTGCGTTGTCCCTGCCCGCTGCGGGCGCGCCAATCCAGCTGAGCCGTCGCGCCAAGGCTGCGGTGGTCGTGCGCCTGTTGCTGAACGAGGGCGCAGATATCCCGCTGGAGGATCTGCCCGAAGAGCTGCAATCCCACCTGACCAAGGCCATGGGCCAGATGCGCACCGTTGATCGGGACACGCTGTCTGCTGTGGTGTCCGAATTCGCCGAAGAGGTTGAACGCATCGGCCTTCGGTTCCCCGGCGGCATCGCGGGCGCGCTGAACGCGCTTGAGGGCAAGATCAGCCCGCAGACCGCCGAACGTCTGCGCAAGGAAGCAGGCGTGCGACAGGCCGGCGATCCGTGGGTGCGCATCCGTGACATGGGCGCGGACAAACTGTTGCCGGTCCTGCAAAGCGAAAGCATCGAGGTCTGTGCCGTTGTGATGTCCAAGCTTGAGGTAAAAAAGGCTGCTGCCCTGCTGGGCCTGTTGCCCGGTCCCCGCGCGCGCCAGATCACTTATGCGGTGTCGCTGACAGGATCGGTCACGACGGATGCGGTGGAACGGATTGGCCTTTCGCTGGCCATGCAATTGAACGCGCAGCCTTTGGGTGCCTTTGACACGGGGCCGGTGGAACGTGTGGGCGCGATCCTGAATTCGTCCACATCCGTCACCCGCGACGACGTGCTCGAAGGGCTGG
Organism: Sulfitobacter sp. 20_GPM-1509m; assembly: GCF_000620505.1. Lineage (GTDB taxonomy): Bacteria > Pseudomonadota > Alphaproteobacteria > Rhodobacterales > Rhodobacteraceae > Pseudosulfitobacter. The sequence continues at coordinate 23,266 of NZ_KK211144.1, forward strand.
ACGAGACCGATCAGGGCTTTGCCAATGCGGTGCGCAAGGCGATCTTTACCTTTGCGAACATCCCGCAGCGCATCGCGCCCCGCGACATTCCCCGCGTGCTGCGCGAGGTGGACCCCGCCGATCTGCTGATTGCCATGGCGGGTGCCGAAGCTGCGGGCATGAAAGCATCGGCCGATTTCATCCTTGAGAACATGTCGGGGCGCATGGCCGATTCCCTACGCGAGGAAATGCAGGAAACCGCCGCCCCCAAACCCGCCGACCACGACACCGCCACGTCCAATATGGTCGCCGCCATCCGCAAGCTTGAAGCCGAAGGCGAGTTGATCCTGATGGCAGAAGAGGAAGAATAGGCCGCAGCGTCCAGACTGGACAGCGACAGCACCGCGCCGTAAGCGCGGGGAATGAACGCACCCCACACCGCCGCCAACCCTGCCCGCGCCATCCTGCTGGCCGTTCTTGCCATTGCCTGCTTTGGCGGCATGGATGCCAGCGTCAAGGCGATCAGCCCGCTGACCGGCACAGTGCCGGCCCTGTGGGCGCGCTATGGTGGGCAGATGCTGGTGGTTCTGATCCTTGTGGCCCCGCGCCTGCGCAGCGTCGCGCGCAGCCAGTACCCAAAATTGCAGATCGCACGGTCCTTGCTGCTGATGACCGCGACCGGCTTTTTCTTCACGGCCTTGGGCAAGATCGGGCTGGCCGAGGCAACGGCAGTGATGAGCCTGAACCCCGTGCTGATCACCCTGGGCGGTGCGCTGTTTCTGGGCGAGGCGCTTGGCCCCCGTCGCATCTTTGCCATTGCCGCCGCCCTGGTCGGCGCACTGATCGTGATCCGCCCCGGAACAGAAGTGTTCGCGCCTGCTGCCCTGCTGCCGCTGGGCTCGGCTGTGTGCTTTGCCTCTTATACGCTGCTGACGCGTCGTCTGGGATCGGACGAAGATGTGTGGACATCACTGTTCTATACCGGCCTTGTCGGCTCGGTCGTGATGACCTGTCTTGTGCCCTTCCACTGGACCCCGCTGACACCGACATCGGCCACGCTGATGGTGATGATCGGTTGTTTCGGCACCGCCGGGCAACTGATGCTGATCCGCGCCCTGTCTCAGGCCGAGGCGGGGTTGCTTGCGCCCTTCAACTACACGGGGCTGGTGCTGGCGATGCTGTGGGGCGTGGTGTTTTTCGACGAATTCCCCGACCGATGGACGCTGGTCGGTGCGCTTGTGATCGTGGGGGCGGGTCTGTATGTCTGGCACCGCGAAACCCGTCTGGCGCGTGCGCCGGCCCTGTCTCAGGTGTGATCCGCCCATGGCCAAAGCCGACCTATCGACCATGCCGCTGCGCGAACGCGCCGGGCACTATGTGTCCAACGCGATCATCTACACGCTGATCCGTGTGGCGCTGGCCCTGCCCTATGCGACGCGCGTGGCACTGCTGGGCGGGATCGTGGAACGTATCGTGGGGCCGCTGGTGGGCTACCGCCGCCGTGCCGAGGCGAACCTTGCGCTGATCTATCCTGAGATGGCCGCGACGGAACGGCGGCGTATCGCGCGGGCCTGCCTGAACAACGCGGGCCGCAGCATCATCGAGAATTATTCGTCGGAAGAATTCCTGCACCGCATGGAAAACCAGCCCGTGACCGGTGCAGGTTTCGACGCCTTGCGCGAGGCCGATGCCGCCGACCGTCCGGTCATTCTGGTGACGGGACACTTCGGGAATTACGAGGCGACGCGTGCCGCACTGGTGGCACAGGGCTTTGCCGTGGGCGGGCTGTACCGCGACATGGCCAACCCTTATTTCAACGCCCATTACGTCAAGACGATGCAGGCCTTTGGCGGCCCTGTCTTTCCGCAAGGGCGGCGCGGCACATCCGGCTTTGTCCGCCATCTGCGCGGCGGTGGGCAGTTGGTGCTTTTGTTCGATCAGCATGTGTTCGAGGGGACGGTGCTGGATTTCATGGGCCAGCCTGCAAAAACCGCCCTGTCGGCGGCCGAGCTTGCGCTGCGGTTCGATGCCTTGCTGATACCGTTCTACGGCATCCGTCAGGCTGATGGCCTGAGCTTTGAAACGGTGCTGGAAGCGCCGGTTGCGCATACGGATGCGGAAACGATGACACAGGCGCTGAACGACAGTCTGGGTGCAAGGGTGCGCGAAAACCCCGAACAATGGTTCTGGGTGCACCGCCGCTGGCGCGCTTACGAGGTCTGAGCCGCCGCTGCGACCCAAAACGCAAACCTGCGCCTTAGCGCAGTGCGTCCGCCGCCAGGATCGCGCCGTCGGTGCCTTGCTGGACCAGCACAACCAGCGGTGCGTCACCTGTCACGGGCACGTTCAGCGACAGATCACTGCGCCCGTCCCATGTGCCAATTGCCTTCCAGCCCCAGGCAACATTGGCATAGTCCAGCGTCATGCCCGCATTCTCGCCCCGGGTGATCCGTGTGTTGCTCATCGGGGTATAGCGCACCAGTTGCACCACCATGTTGCCCGCGTCACCCGTGTTTTGCGCCGAAATCTTCAGCGCATCGCCCTGCCGCGTCACATCCAGTGTCACCGGCGAAGGCATGGCCGCGTGTTTGGCAATCGCCTCGGACAGCTCCATCGGCCGCGCGCCCACGATGTCGGTCTGACCGTTCACCACCATCTGTGGCGTATAGATCGACCGGCGCTGGGCTGCGGCGGCATAGCCACGCTGACGATCCGCATAGGCGGGCACGGCGAATTCATCTTTCCAGCCGATATAGTCCCAATAGTCCACATGCAGCGCCAGCGCGATCACATCGTCGCGTTGCGCCAGCTCGGCAAAAATCTCGTCTGCGGGCGGGCAAGACGAACAGCCCTGCGAGGTGAACAACTCGACCACGACCGGCGAATCTGCGGTTCCGGGCGTGGCGGTGGACAGCAGTGCTGCGGCAAGAACGGACAAGACTGATTTCATGTATTGGGGGCCTTTGGGTCTTTTGGTCTGGATCATACCTAACTGCATGACCCTGTAATGACCAATCAAGCTTTGTTGAAAGATGGCCAGTGACAGTGCAGGATGATCCCAAAGCGCCACATCTGACGGCAATCTTTAAAATTCGGTACACAACGGTATACAAAAGTGTCGCAGAGCGGTGGAATCCTGTTGATCCGAACTAGATTAAGATGCAAATCAGGCGCGAAGACCGCCCCCTGCCACCTGCCCCTCCCATTTGGGGCACAATAAGCCAAAGGAGCCACCCATGCCCATCACAGTTGGCCATGATACGTCCAAAACCCGCAAGACACTGACCGTCGGCGACCAATCCGTCGCCTATTATTCGATTCCCGCCGCCACCGAGGCAGGCCTGGGCGATTTCTCGAAATTGCCCGCCGCGTTGAAAGTGGTGCTGGAAAACATGCTGCGGTTCGAAGACGGCAAGACCGTCACAACCGACGACATCAAGGCCTTTGCCGAATGGGCAACAAAGGGCGGCAACAACCCGCGCGAGATCGCCTATCGTCCGGCCCGCGTGCTGATGCAGGATTTTACCGGCGTTCCGGCTGTGGTCGACCTGGCCGCGATGCGCGATGGTCTGAAGGCTCTGGGCGGCGACCCGGAAAAGATCAACCCGTTGAACCCCGTCGATCTGGTCATCGACCACTCGGTGATGATCGACGAATTCGGCAACCCGCGTGCGTTCCAGATGAACGTGGACCGCGAATACGAGCGGAACATGGAACGCTATGTGTTCCTGAAGTGGGGTCAGAAGGCGTTTAACAACTTCCGCGTTGTGCCCCCCGGCACCGGCATCTGCCACCAGGTGAACCTGGAGTATCTGGCCCAGACCGTCTGGTCCGACAAGGACCAGAACGGCGAGCTGGTGGCCTATCCCGACACATTGGTCGGCACCGACAGCCACACAACGATGGTCAACGGCGCGGCTGTTCTGGGCTGGGGCGTGGGCGGCATCGAGGCCGAGGCCGCGATGCTGGGTCAGCCGATTTCGATGCTGATCCCCGAGGTTGTCGGCTTTGAGCTGACAGGCAAGATGATGGAAGGCACCACCGGCACCGACCTGGTGCTGAAAGTCGTGGAAATGCTGCGCGAAAAGGGCGTGGTCAGCAAGTTCGTCGAATTCTATGGCGAAGGTCTGGACCATCTGCCGCTGGCCGACCGTGCCACCATCGCCAACATGGCGCCCGAATACGGCGCGACCTGCGGCTTCTTCCCCATCGACGATGAAACCCTGCGCTATCTGACCAGCACAGGCCGCGACAAGGACCGCATCGCGCTGGTCGAAGCCTATGCCAAGGAAAACGGTTTCTGGCGCGGCGCGGACTATGCGCCGATCTATACAGACACGCTGCATCTGGACATGGGCACCATCGTCCCCGCGATCTCGGGCCCCAAACGCCCGCAGGACTATATCGCACTGACGTCGGCGCACACTGCATTCGCTGAATACGTCAAGGGCGTGCGCGGCGGTGCGGATGCCACGGCCAGCTCCGAAGTGCGCTGGGAAGGTGAAGGCGGCCAGCCCGAGCCCCGCGATATCCCCGGCGACACAGGCAACCACAAACGTGGCTATGTGCAGACCGAGGACGGCAACTATCAACTGCACGACGGGTCCATCGTAATCGCGTCGATCACATCGTGCACCAACACATCGAACCCCTATGTGATGATCGGTGCCGGTCTGGTTGCGCGCAAAGCCCGCGCGCTGGGTCTGACCCGCAAGCCCTGGGTCAAGACATCGCTGGCCCCCGGTTCACAGGTCGTGTCGCATTACCTTGAGGCCGCAGGCCTGCAAGAGGATCTGGACGCCATCGGTTTCAACCTTGTCGGCTATGGCTGCACCACCTGCATCGGCAACTCGGGTCCGCTTGAGGCGCCGATCAGCAAGGCGATCAATGACTACGATCTGATCGGCACTTCGGTCCTGTCGGGCAACCGCAACTTTGAAGGGCGCATCAGCCCGGACGTGCGCGCCAACTATCTGGCGTCGCCTCCCCTCGTGGTGGCCTATGCGCTGGTCGGTGACATGAACGTGGATCTGGCGAACGGTGTGCTGGGTCAGGACAAGGACGGCAATGACGTCTACCTGAAAGACATCTGGCCCTCGACCAAAGAGGTTGCGGAACTGGTTGAAAAAACAGTGACACGTGCCGCCTTCCAGGAGAAGTATGCCGACGTCTTCAAAGGCGACGAAAAATGGCAGGGCGTCGAAGTGACGGACAGCATGACCTATGACTGGCCGCCGCAATCGACCTATGTGCAGAACCCGCCCTATTTCCAGAACATGAGCAAGGAACCGGGCACGATCAGCAACATCAAGGACGCCAAAGTGCTGGCCGTCTTGGGTGACATGATCACGACCGACCACATCTCGCCTGCCGGTTCGTTCAAGGAAAGCACGCCTGCCGGTCAGTACCTGGTGGAACGTCAGGTGCCGGTGCGCGAATTCAACTCGTACGGGTCGCGTCGCGGCAACCACGAGGTGATGATGCGCGGCACATTCGCCAACATCCGCATCAAGAACGAAATGCTGGACGGCGTCGAGGGCGGCTATACCAAGGGCCCCGACGGCAAACAGACCTCGATCTTTGACGCGGCGATGGCCTATCAGGAAACCGGCACACCGTTGGTGATCTTCGGCGGCGAACAGTACGGCGCGGGGTCCTCGCGTGACTGGGCGGCCAAGGGTACGGCGCTGCTGGGCGTCAAAGCCGTGATCGCGGAAAACTTCGAGCGTATCCACCGTTCGAACCTGGTGGGCATGGGCGTTATCCCGTTCGAGTTCACAAACGGCGACACCCGCAAATCGCTGGGTCTGACCGGCGAGGAAACCGTGTCGATCACCGGTCTGGACACCATCAAGCCGCTGCAAGAGGTGCCTTGCACCATCACAATGGCGGACGGTTCGGTGAAAGAGATCACGATCAAGTGCCGGATCGATACGGCCATCGAGATCGAATACATCGAGCACGGCGGCGTTCTGCACTATGTGCTGCGCAACCTTGCCGCTGAAAGCGCCATCGCTGCGGAATAAGCCCCGCGCGCAAGCAATTCGGAAAAGCCCCCGCGCGGATGCGTCGGGGGCTTTTTCATTGGTCCCGTCAAAAAACCCAAGTTGCCTTGTGTAGTCCGCCTGATCTTGCAGTCCTCAGGTATTCATGTCCGAATACTGCAAAAGGAGCACACCATGCGCACAGTTCTTGTCACCGGCGCCGCCCGCGGCATCGGCCGCGCCATTGCCAGCGATCTGGCGTCAGACCATGCCGTCGCCATCACCCACAACAGCACGTCGCCCGATGCGCTGCTGGCCGATCACCCTGACATCCACACGATACACGCGGACCTGAGTGATCCCGACAACCCGCCCCGCATCATCGACGCGGTGATCGCCAAGTTCGGCAGGCTGGACGTGATCGTGAACAACGCAGGCGCGATTGAGATGGACGATGGTAACCCGCATCTGAATCACACCGTCAACGTCGCGGCCCCCATGTCCCTGCTGGACGCTGCATTGCCGCACCTTGGCGCCGGGGCCACGGTCATCAACATCTCGTCCGTCAACGCGACCCTTCCCGCCAAGGGCGCCGCCGCCTATTCCGCCAGCAAGGCCGCCCTGAATCTGTGGACCCGCGCCATGGCCAAGGAACTGGGGCCCCGCGGTATTCGTGTCAACGCGGTGGCCCCCGGCGCGATAGAACGCGCCGAATCCCCGCGCTCGCCCGAACTGGTCCGCGCCTTTGCCGACATGACCGCTCTGGGCCGCATCGGGATGCCCGAAGACATCGCAAAGGTAGTGCGGTTTCTGGCATCAGAGGCGGCGGGCTTCATCACCGGAGAGATCATCACTGTATCGGGTGGCTACCGGCTTTGACCAAGCCTTTGGGTGACAGGTCAAGCACCTGAGGTTACAGCATTAATCAGGCGCATCTACAGGAAAAGGCTGCGCTTTCCCCCTTTTCATTCAGGTTGAAATCTTGGATCGTCCCGAGAAACAACTCAACCCTAAAGAGAAAAGGAAAGTCGCCATGCTGAATGCGATATCCCGCCCGATGGTTCGCATCGTCGACCGCTATCTGCCCGATCCCTTCGTCTTTGTCGTCGTACTCACGCTGGTCGCGGGACTGGCCGCGATGGGCATCCAGGGCAGCAGCCCGCTTGAAGTTGTCAGCGTCTGGGGCGATGGCTTCTGGTCGCTTCTCAGCTTCTCGATGCAGATGCTTCTGGTGCTGGTGACCGGTTACATGATGGCCTCGACCCCGCTGGTCAAAAAGGGTCTTCAGGCCCTGGCCGGGCTGGCCAGCAGCGCAGGCGGCGCGATCCTTCTGGTCAGCGTGGTGTCGCTGGCGGCAAGCTGGATCAACTGGGGCTTTGGCCTTGTGGTCGGCGCCTTGTTTGCCAAGGAACTGGCCCGCCAGATCAAGGTGGACTACCGCCTGCTCGTCGCTTCGGCCTATTCGGGCTTTATCGTCTGGCACGGCGGACTGGCAGGGTCGATCCCGCTGTCGATCGCCACCGAGGGTCATCCCTTTGCCGAGATCACAGGGCTTATTCCAACCTCGCAGACGATCTTTTCCACCTACAACCTGATCATCGTCGCCGCCCTCTTCGTGGTGGTCCCGCTGGTCAACCGCGCAATGATGCCGTCAGAGGCCGACAGCGTCTATATCGACCCTGCCCTGCTGAAGACCGATGAAACCACCACGCCCGACACCCGCTCACCGGCCGAATTTCTGGAAACCACGCCCATCCTGTCGGTGTTGATCGGTGTCGCGGGTGCCGCCTGGTTGATCCAGTATTTCGCCGCAGGCAACGGGCTGTCGCTGAACGTCATCAACTTTTTGTTCCTGACCTTGGCGATCCTGCTGCACGGCACACCCAGCCACCTGCTGAACGCCCTGAACGAGGCGGTGAAAGGCGGCGCCGGCATCGTGATCCAGTTCCCGTTCTACGCGGGCATCATGGCGATCATGGTCCAGACCGGATTGGCCGCAACCGTGTCAGAAGGGCTGGTGGGTCTGGCGACCGAGACCACATTGCCGTTCTGGTCGTTCCTGTCCGCAGGCATCGTCAACTTTTTCGTGCCCTCCGGTGGCGGACAATGGGCGGTTCAGGCCCCGGTGATCCTGCCCGCAGCCCAAGCTCTGGGCGCGGATCTTGGCCGTGCGTCGATGGCCGTGGCCTGGGGGGATGCGTGGACGAACATGGTCCAACCCTTCTGGGCGTTGCCGATCCTTGGCATTGCGGGTCTGCGGGCCAAGGACATCATGGGGTTCTGCGTGATCCACCTGGTGATCACCGGCGTGATCATCGCCCTGGGCCTGACCTTTCTGTAATGGTCTCAGTCTGCCTGCGCTGCTTCCAGCGCGGGCAGAAACCGCTGTTCATAATCGCTGCCCACAAGCGGGCCAGCAAAGCGGAACAGCACGGTGCCGTCGCCGTCCACGATAAAAGTCTCGGGCGGCGCCGTCACACCCCAGTCAATGCCTGTGCGCCCTGCCGGATCAAAGGCAACAGCGGCAAAGGGATTGCCGTCATCCTCAAGGTAAGCGGTCGCGGCCCTCTTCTGGTCCTTGTAGTTCACCCCGACGATCCTCAGCCCCTCGGCCTGCATTTCCAGCAGGCGCGGATGTTCGGCACGGCACGGCGGGCACCAGCTGGCCCAGAAGTTCACCAGCGTGACCTCGCCCTGTTTCAGCATATCGGGCGTGACACCTGGGTAGTCTGCAAGCGTGTCCGTGGTGATCGCAGGCACCTGTTGACCCACCAGGGTCGAGGGCAACCCCTCGGGATCGTCGCGGAACATCCCGAACGCCGCCAGTCCGACAAAGGCGGCAAAGACCAACGGTGGTGCGATCATCATCGGTGACAGTCTAGGCATCCTTGCGCCCCCTGGCTTCGGTGCGCTGCATCTCGGCCCGCACGCGGCGGCCACGCAGCAATGTGGCGGCGACCAGCACGACCAGCAGCACCGCCGTGGCCCCGTAGGCCGACAGCACCGAAACGGCGTATTTCCCTAATTCCGGCATCATCCCCCTGCCCCCTGACGTGCGCGCAGCGCGCGGGTGCGCCGGACGCGGATTTCGGTTCCGGTGCGGTACAGCACCAGCGCCAGAAACAGCAGGACAAAGCCCGCAATGCTCAGCAGAAGCGGATGATAGAACACATCCGCCACGTTCTTTTCCTTGTCCAGCGACAGCGATGCGCCCTGATGCAACCCCTGGTTCCAGAAGTTCACCGCATAACGCGAGAGAATGGCAAAGACCGATCCCACAAGGCACAGCACCGATGTCAGGTCGGCGGCGGTGTCGGGGTCCTCGATCGCGGACCACAGGGCGATGTAGCCCAGGTAGAACAGGAACAGGATCAGGAACGAGGTCAGGCGCGGGTCCCACGCCCACCAAGTGCCCCACATCGGCTGGCCCCAGAGGGCACCGGTGATCAGCGCGATCAGCGTCATGGTCACTCCCACCGGCGCGGCGGCACGGGCGGCCAGCGCGCTGACATGGTGGCGGCGGATCAGCCAGATCAGCGAGGCGACCAGCATCATGAACCAGCCGTTGATCGCCATCAGCGCGGCGGGCACGTGGATATAGATGATCTTGACCGTGGACCCCTGGCGGAAGTCATCCGGCGTGCCGAAAAAGCCCCAGGCGAGCCCGCTGACCAGACACAGCACCGCCAGCGCCCACAGCCACGGCAGAACCCGTTCGCTGAGACGCAGAAACTTGACCGGATTGGCGTATTCCCACAATGACATGGCGTTTTCCTAATGTGTTGGCCGCACGGGCTCAATCCCTGACAGAAGCCTGCGGCAATGCGCTCACCGCAAGTTGACGCGCAGCACGGCGGCGCTGGCAAAGGGCATGAGCGCCAGCACGCCCGCGCTGATCCCCGCCAGCATCAACAGTGGCGTGGTGGCGTCCAACCCGTCGGCGCTGCGCCGTGCGGCCTCGGCCCCGAAAATCAGCGTTGGCACATAAAGCGGCAGCACCAGCAGCGACAACAGCAGCCCGCCGCGCTTGATCCCGACGGTCAGCGCCGCGCCAAAGGTACCGATCACCGACAGCGCTGGCGTGCCCAGAGCCAGCGACAGCACCAGCCCGCTATAACCCGCCGCTGGCAGGTTCAGCAGCACCGCCAGCACCGGGGCGGCGACCACCAACGGCACCCCCGTGGTCAGCCAATGCGCCAGCGCCTTGACGCTCAGCGCGGCCTCCATCGGCAAGGGGGCGGTGGCCAGCACGTCCAGCGTGCCATCCTCGAAATCCAGCGCGAGGATGCGGTCCAGCGACAAAAGGCAGGCCAGCAAGGCCGCCAGCCATAGGACGCCGGCTGCGATCCGGCCCAGCAGCTCGGGCGCCGGTCCCACGCTGAAAGGCACCAGCACGACGACAATCAGGAAAAACGCAAGACCCAGGCCAAAGCCGCCCCCCGCCCGCAGCGCCAGCCGCAGATCGCGCACCAGCAGCGCCCTCACAGGAATGCCTCGTCACTGGCACCCAGACGCGCCGCGTCCAGCATGACGCGATAAGGTGTCACATCCAGCACCGCAGCCTCCAGCCCCAGGTCGATATGCGTGGCAATCAACGCCATGCCTCCGCCCGCCAGATGCGCGCACACGGCATCCGCGAACAAGCTCACCGCATCCGCGTCCAGCGATACGGTCGGCTCGTCCAGCACCCAGATGGGCCGCCCCGTAACCAGCAAACGCGCCAGCCCCAGCCGTCGCTTTTGCCCCGCCGACAACGTGCCCGCCAGACGGTCCGCCAGCGGCTCCAGCGCAAAGGCCTCGAGCGCCGCTGCTACATCCCGCGTGCCAAAGACAGCGGCCCAAAATCCCAGGTTTTCCGAAACACTCAGCATCGCCTTCAGCCCGTCGGCGTGGCCCGCGTAGGCTATGCGGTCCTCTGCCCCGGTCACACGCCCCGCCAACGCAGGTTGCAACCCGGCGATGGTGCGCAGCAGCGTTGTCTTGCCCGAGCCATTAGGCCCCCGCAGCACCAGCGCCTGACCGGGTGCCAGCGACAGGCTGACACCTTCCAGCACCGGCACGCCACCGCGCGCCACGGACAATTCGGATACGTTCAATTCCATCAGCCAGACCTAGCGAATGCACGCCGCGCCGAAAAGCCCTTCTCTGGTTCCAATACTCCACCGGGGGCAAATGGGCCGCAGGCCCAGAGCGGGCAGACTGCCCCCGTTTCGCTCAGACAGGCAACATCGCCAGCGCAATGCGGCGCCCTTCGCTCAGCAGCACGTTGTAGGTGCGTGCAGCGGCGGGTGAGGACATGGCCTCGACGCCCAGTCCCGCCTCTTCCAGTTGCGTGCGCAGGTCGGCAGGGATGTGCGCGACCTCGGCGCCGGTGCCCACGAACAACACGTCGATCTTCCCCGCCAGCGCCAGCAGCGCCTGCGGATCGGCGTCATAGCCACCCCAGGCCTGCGTGCCTTCCGGTCCGGTCAGCACCGCGCCGTGGAACACCTCGCCGCCGATGCGGAAAAAGCCGGGGCCGTATCCTTCGATCGGTTTGGCATCGTTGTAAGTCACTTCGTTCAGACGCATCTCAATTCCCCCAGACTGGCAGGCCCATGATGGCCGAGCTTGCCACAACCACGTAGGCCACGCCACGGTATAGGCCAGCTTTGTCGGGGTTGAAAATGGCCGCACCGATCAAATTGCCGATCATCGACGGGATCGCCAGCATCAGGCCGATCACCACGGGCAGCCAGACCAGATCGCCGCGCAACGCCAGCACGCCGACCAGCAGGAAATCGAAGGCAAAGAGGTACAGCAACACATTCGCCCGCACCACCGCCACCGGCAGGGCGCTGGCCATGTAGAACAGGATCACCGGCGGGCCGGGAACACCGCTCAGACCACCGGAAAACCCGGCCAGCGCGCCGATGCCGCCCACCAGCGGCGGCGTCAGCTTGCCTTGATAGCGCAGGCCAAGGGCCAGGCAGGCGACCAGCGCAAGCGACAGGATACACACGATATAGCGGTAGGTTTCGCCGGTCATCAGCGCCAGCAACGCAAGGCCGACAGGCAGCAGGCACAGGGTGCCCGCCAGCAGCAGCACCAGATCGCGGCGATGCGCCTGACGCAGGGCGCGCGGCACGATGGGAACGGGACCGAACACGTCCAGCATCACCAGCGATAGGATCGCCCAGATGGGCGGCATGACCTGTGCCGCCACGGGCAAATAGATCATCGCAGTGCCAAAGCCGGAAAAGCCGCGCACGATCCCTGCGACAAAAGCGCCAAGGATCAACAGCCAGAGGCCCTGAAACGACAGGGCCTCTGACAGAATATCAGGCATCAATGTTGGCGTATTGGTTGCCAGCACTGCCGTCCTGTTTGGTCCAGTCGCGCTTGACGCCCAGATACAGCAGGATGGTCGAGGCCACGAAAATCGACGAATAGGTGCCGACCACCACGCCCCAGATCATCGCAAAGACGAACCCGCGGATCACGTCGCCGCCCAACACATACAGCGCAATCAGCGCCAGAAGCGTGGTCAGCGAGGTCATCAGGGTCCGGCTGAGGGTCTCGTTGATCGACAGGTTCAACACCTCTTTCAGCGGACGGTTCTTGTACTTGCGCAGGTTTTCCCGCACGCGGTCGAACACCACCACCGTATCGTTCAGCGAATAGCCGACGATGGTCAGCAACGCCGCGATAATTGCCAGGTCGAACCGGATCTGGATTTCCGAGAACACGCCGATGGTCAGCACCACGTCATGCACCAGCGCAATCACCGCGCCCAGGGCAAACTGCCATTCGAACCGCAACCAGATATAGACCAGCACCGCGCCAATCGCGAGAGCCACCGCCAGCACGGCGGTCTGGATCAGCTCGCCTGACACTTTGGGCCCCACCGATTCAACGGAGATGAACTTGATGTCCGGCACTTCCACCGCCAGCGCCGCCTCGACGGCCGCGATGGTTTCGGGTGTTACAGCCTCTTCCTCGTCCTGCGCCTGAATGCGGAGCATGGCGACGTTCTTGTCAGGCCCAAAACTGGGGTCAAAGACTTCGGTGATCGAAACATCGCCCAGACCCAGTGTCGAAACCGCATCACGGTACACACCGACATCTACCGGCTGCGTGCTTTCGGTGCGGATGGTTGTACCGCCCCGGAAGTCGATGCCATAGTTCAGACCCTGCACCAGGAAGGAGGTAAAGGCGACAACGACCATCACGGCCGAAATGCCCAACCACAGCTTCCAGCGGCCAAAGAAGTTAAAGTGCGTCTCGTCAGGAACCAGTCTTAAACGCATATCAAACCTCGATCTGCTTGGGGCGGCGGCGGTCGTACCACATAACCACCATCAACCGTGTCACGTAGACGGCGGTAAAGACGGATGTCACGATACCCAGACCCAGGGTGATGGCAAAGCCGCGCACCGGGCCGGAGCCCATGACAAAGAGGATAACGGCCGTGATGAATGTGGTGATGTTGGCATCCAGAATGGCGCTTAGCGCCTTCTCATAGCCCAGTTCGATGGCCCGCGCAGGTCCGCGTGCCGATTTCAGCTCTTCGCGGATACGCTCGAACACCAGCACGTTGGCGTCCACCGCCATACCCACCGTCAGAACGATCCCCGCGATCCCCGGCAACGTCAGCGTGGCACCAATGGTGCTGAGCAGGCCAAAGATCATCGCGATGTTGATGATCAGCGCGATGTTGGCAAACATGCCGAACAGCCCATAGCTGAGCACCATGAAGATCAGCACACCGGCAAAGGCGACACCGGTGGCAAGCTTGCCCGCCTCGATGCTGTCCTGCCCCAGTTCGGGGCCGATGGTGCGTTCTTCAAGAAAGTTCATCTTGGCAGGCAAGGCCCCTGCCCGCAGCAAAACGGCCAGCTTGGTGGTCTGCTCAACCGTGAAGCGACCCGTAATAATGCCTGAACCGCCCGGAATATGGCTTTGGATCACCGGCGCGCTGACGACTTCGTTGTCCAGAACGATGGCAAAAGGGCTGCCGATATTTTCAGCGGTGTAATCGCCAAACCGGCGTGCGCCGGAGGAATCAAACCGGAAGTTGACCGCAGGGCCGCCGTTCTGGTCAAACGCAGGCTGTGCATCCACCAGATCCTCGCCCGACACCACCGGCGCCGTCTGGATCACATAGTACACACCCTTTTCGTCCAGCGACGGCACCAGCTTTTCGCCCGGAGCCACCGAAGTGTTTTCGTCCGTTGTGCGGGTTACGACAGGGTTGAACGTCAATTGGGCCGTGGTGCCCAACAGAGCCTTCAGCTCGGCGGCCGAGCCGATGCCCGGCACCTGGATCAGGATACGGTCACTGCCCTGACGCTGGATCGTGGGTTCGCGTGTGCCCACCTCGTCGATCCGGCGACGCACGATTTCCAGCGATTGCTGCATGGTGCGTTCGTCGGTGGCCTGTTTCTCGGCGTCGCTGAGGGTCACGGTAATCAGGTCGCCCTGCCCGCTGGCCACGATGTCGGTCGATCCGGCACCGGTCAGCGTTTGCACGGGACGCGCAAGACCGCGCACGATCTCAAGCGCGGTTTGCATGCCCGATGCCTCACCGATGCGAATGCGCAGCGTTCCCGCAGGCGAGTCCTGCAGACGGATCGTGCCCACGGTGGCCCGCTCGGGGCGCAGCGCGTCACGGATCTCCGGCCAGCTGGCTTGCAGGCGGGCATCATAGACATCCGCAACCTGCACTTCGGCCAGCAGATGCGCACCGCCGCGCAAGTCAAGCCCGAGGTTCACCAGGTTCGACGGCAACCATTCGGGCCATTGCGCGGCAAGTGCCTGATTTTCAGGGGTGTCGGCGCCGGCCTCGATGGCGGCAACCGCGTCGTTCGACTGCTCGACCCGCGTGTAAAACGCATTGGGCAGTGCCAACAGCAGACCCAGGGCCACAAGGCCCCAGATGAACAGCCGTTTCCAGAAACCGAGTTGCAGCATTTACTTGGCAGGCTCTGTTTTCGAGATCACTTGCGCGATCGTGCTTTGGACAACGCGGATTTTCACGCCGTCCGCCACTTCGAGCTCGACTTCATTCTCTTCCTTGACCTTGACCACCTTGCCGATGATGCCGCCCTGGGTCACGACCTGATCGCCCCGGCGCAGCGCCTGAACCATGGCCTGATGCTCTTTGACCTTTTTCTGCTGGGGACGGATCAACAGGAAATACATGATACCGAAGATCAGGATAAGGGGAACGAACTGGCCGATTTGTTGCATGGATAGGGTCCTTTTGACGGCCTTCATCGGCCTGCTGTCGATTTTGGCAGAACCTAGGGGCGGCTTGGCATGTGTGCAAGGTGCAATACTGCACTAAACTGCGGCATCTGGACCCGCCTCGGACCATCCAGAGGCTACCTTTCGCCTCCATGATGGGTCATAAGGCGCGCACCGACTCAAAGCAGACACATCGCTCAGAGGAACTGACCATGCACGACATCCGCGCTATCCGAGACAATCCCGCCGCTTTTGATGCAGCACTTGCCCGCCGTGGCGATGCGCCGGTGTCCTCGGATCTGTTGTCGCTGGACGAGGCCCGCCGGGGCAAGATCCTGGCCGCCGAAACCGCGCAGGCCGAGCAGAACAAGGCCAGCAAAGAGGTCGGTGCCGCCAAGGGACGTGGCGACGAGGCCGAATTTGAACGCCTGCGCGCGCTGGTCGCTGCCAAAAAGGCCGAAATCGCCGAGATGAACGAGGCCGCCAAGGCGCTGGATGCGCAGTTGACCGACAAGCTGGCGCGCATTCCCAACCTGCCTGCAGATGATGTGCCCGATGGCGCAGACGAGGCTGATAACGTCGAAGTGAACCGCTGGGGCACACCGCGCAGCTTTGATTTCACGCCCCGCGAACATTACGATCTGGCCGGCGTCGCCCCGTCGATGGACTTTGAAACCGCCGCGAAAATCTCGGGCAGCCGTTTTGTGCTGCTGTCGGGAGCAGTGGCACGCATTCACCGCGCGCTGGCGCAATTCATGCTGGACACCCACGTAGATGTGAACGGCCTGACCGAGACAAACACGCCCGTGCTGGTCAATTCCGACGCCATGTACGGCACTGACAAGCTGCCGAAATTCGGCGACGACAGCTATCAGACCACCGAAGGCAAATGGCTGGTGCCCACGTCCGAGGTGCCGCTGACCTATATCGCCGCAGGTGAGGTGATTGACGCAGGCAGCCTGCCCCGCCGCTACACTGCGCATACCTTATGTTTCCGCTCGGAAGCGGGCAGCGCAGGGCGTGACACCGCGGGCATGTTGCGCCAGCACCAGTTCGAAAAGGTCGAGATGGTCAGCGTCACCCTGCCAGAAGAGTCCGACGCCGAGCAAAAGCGGATGCTGCGCTGTGCCGAGGATATTCTGGAGCGTCTGGGCATCCCCTATCGCACCGTGATCCTGTGCACCGGCGACATGGGCTTTGGCGCGCGCCGCACCTATGACATCGAGGCATGGCTGCCCGGTCAGGATGCCTATCGCGAGATCAGCTCGGTTTCGAACACGGGCGATTTCCAGGCGCGGCGCATGAATGCACGGTTCAAACCTGCGGATGGCGGCAAGCCGCAGTTCGTGCACACGCTGAACGGCTCGGGCCTTGCGGTCGGGCGCTGCCTGATCGCGGTGCTGGAAAACGGCCAGCAGGCGGACGGTTCGGTGACCCTGCCTGAGGTTCTGGCCCCCTATCTGGGCGGCAAGACCACGCTGGGCGCAGACGGCATGCTCGCCTAGCCTGCCGGAAACATCTTGTGCAGACTGCGCGGGCGGTAATCTTTGCGCCCGCGCACACGCGCGTCCGTGCTGTCATGCAGTTCCCATTTTTGCTGCGGCCCCTCGCGCCAACCGCTCAGCTTCTGGCTGAGCCATCCGGTCTTGCCGGCCAACTCGTCCGTATCCACCAGCGCATCGCCATCTATATGGGGAAAGCGCACGCCCGGCTTTTGCTTGAGCGCTCTGGCACCTTCGTAGATCCATTGCAGCGGATAGGCTGACAACGCCTGTACGCGGGCACTGCCGCCGACAACGCTGTGCGTGCCCACGAACCAGACCTGCTGATATTTGCGCGCGGGGCTGGTGTCGCCCTTGTTCAGACCTTTCTTGTCGTTCAGGTCATCCAGGTTGTCCCATTTCGCGGGCCGGTAGAACAACCGCCGCTCGTCCACAGCCAACGCGTGCCGGGCACTGCGCACAAGGCTGGACAATGCCATATCGTGAAACTTGTACTGGGCGTTCCACATCGATGCGACGGGGCCAAGGATTGCCACCGGAACGCCGCGTGCGCCAACCGTGTCCCAAACGCCGATATAGGCGATGTTGACCAGTTCCGAATCGTCACCACGCCAGTCGAGATCCTCTTGCGAGGTGGCAAAACGGGGCGACAGCCTGCGGCGCTCTTGCTGGATATGCGGCTTGTCAGGATGGTTGGCGGCACCGGGCTTGCGATACAGCTTGAACGCCGCATTGATGCCGTCAGGCGTGGTGTCCGTGACGATCCCGCATTTGCGGATCATCCCCCCGACCGACCGCGCGGTGAACGCGCCACGCGAGAAACCGAACAAATAGATTTCATCCCCCGGCTGATAGACCTGAGCGATAAACTGGTAGGCCTGCTTGACCTTGGCATCCAGGCCCCACCCAAAAGCCCCGCCACCATATTTGTTGAAGAACCGTTTCACCGGCCCGTCGAACCGCTCGTCCGTGCCGATCCCTGCAAAATAGGCAGAGACCTGCCCCTGCATCGGGTCGCTGATCAAAGTATGGTGAAGTTTATGGACACTGGTGGGTTCTTCGATGGTGGGTGAATTCCACGTGCCATCGCAGAAAATAGCGATACGGGGCATGGCAATCGTCCTTGGCAGTCTGCTGAAATGGATTACTTGAATATGAAACCACCTTATCATTCCCGCAGGAAGTGTAAATAAATGCCTCTCGCCGTCCTCGTCTTGATCCTCAGCATTGCCTTTGCTGCCTCTCCTTTGCTGGTGCCGGGCTTTGGTGGATTTGACCCCAACCAGTTCCCGATCCCGCAAGACAGCCCACCGGTTCAGCCAGCGGGCTATGCTTTCTCGATCTGGGGGCTGATCTATCTGTGGTTGATTGCCAGCGCGTTATTCGGACTGAAGCGCGCGGCCGAATGGACCGCCATGCGCCCGGCTCTTGCGGTGTCGCTGGCCATCGGGGCTACGTGGCTGCCGGTGGCGATTCTCAGCCCGATCTGGGCGGCCATCCTGATCTGGGCGATGCTGGTCACGGCATTGATCGCGCTGTTCCGTGCGCCGATGACCGACAAGCCTTGGGCCGCGTGGCCAATTGGCTTGTACACAGGCTGGCTGAGTGCGGCGTCCTGTGTGTCGCTGGGGCTGCTTGCGGCCGGGTATGGCTGGATGAGCCAGCAGACCGCAGCCTATGTCTTTGTCGGGCTGGCGATCCTGTTGGCGATGGTGGTGCAAAGCCTGTTGAACCGCACGCCGACCTACGGGCTGGCGGTGATCTGGGCGCTGATCGCGGTGGCGGTTCACAATTGGGACACTGCAAGCACCGGCGTGGCGTGGCTGGCGTTGATCGGGGCCGTGGCCATGGTCCTGCCGATGGTGCGCAGCGCCCGCGTATAACGGGCGCTGTTACTGGTCCACGACCCTGATTTCTTTTGGCCGGAAATATCCCGGGGTCCGGGGCAGCGCCCCGGTCCTGCCCTAGCTGCGACGCCCTTCGGTGTGCTTGCGCAGCTTCGACGGCGGCGCCTTTTTGCGGCCTTTGTAGGGGTTCGAATCATTCTGGCCACGCATGTACAGGCGGATCGGCGTGCCCGGCATGTCGAAATCAATCCGCAGCGCGTTCACCAGATAGCGCGAATAGCTCTCCGGCACCTTGTCGGGATGTGAACACATCACCACGAACCCCGGCGGGCGCGTCTTGGCCTGTGTCATGTAGCGCAGTTTGATCCGCTTGCCCTGCGGTGCGGGGGGCGGGTGCGCCTCGACCATGCCGCTCAGCCAGCGGTTCAGCGCAGCGGTGGCCACACGCCGGTTCCACACGTCATAGGCTTTCATGATCGCGGCGTGCAGACGGTCCAGACCGCGTCCCGTCTTGGCCGAGACCGTGATCAACGGTGCGCCGCGCAGTTGCGGCAGCAGCCGCTCAAAGCTTTCCTTGAGGTCGCGCAGCTTGTCCTGCTTGTCGTCCTCGATGTCCCATTTGTTCACCGCGATGACCACCGCGCGGCCTTCACGTTCGGCCAGGTCGGCAATGCGCAGGTCCTGCTGCTCAAAGGGAATGGCCGCGTCCAGCAGCACGACTACGACTTCGGCGAACTTGACCGCGCGCAACCCGTCGCCGACGCTGAGCTTCTCCAGCTTTTCCTGAACCTTGGCCTTTTTGCGCATCCCGGCGGTGTCAAAAATCCGCATCGGCACAGGTTCACCATCGTCGCCTGCCCAGTCGATGCGCAGCGAAATCGCGTCACGGGTGATGCCCGCCTCGGGGCCGGTCAGCAAACGCTCGTCCCCCAGAATCTTGTTGATCAACGTCGACTTGCCCGCGTTGGGGCGGCCCACGACGGCAACCTGCAGGGGCTTGGCATTGGTGGGTACCGGCACGACGTCCATGTCGTCCAGATCCTCATCCAGCGTCACGTCGATTTCGGGCGCATCTTCGGCGGCGCGTTCGGCGAACTTGTCGGCCAGCGGCATCAGATGCGTATAGAGGTCGTTCAGCCCCTCGCCGTGCTCGGCGGACAGGCGGATCGGCTCGCCCAGACCCAAGCTATAGGCTTCGATCACACCCGCGTCGGCCGCAGCGCCTTCGCCCTTGTTGGCGGCCAGAATCACATGAGCCGAACGTTTGCGCAGGATTTCCGCGAAGACTTCGTCGGTGGGTGTCACCCCTGCCCGCGCGTCGATCATGAACAGGCAGACATCGGCCATATCCACGGCGCGTTCGGTCAGCTTGCGCATCCGCCCTTGCAGGGATTCGTCCGTGGCCTCTTCCAGACCGGCGGTGTCGATCACGGTAAAGCGCAGGTCGGCCAGGCGCGCGGCCCCTTCGCGCAGGTCGCGGGTCACGCCGGGTTGGTCGTCGACCAGCGCCAGACGCTTGCCCACAAGGCGGTTGAACAGCGTGGACTTGCCCACATTGGGCCGCCCCACGATGGCGAGGGTGAAAGACATGACAGTCTCCGGTTCAGGTCAGGCGCGCCGATGCGCGCCCCAAAGAGCACGCCCTAGCGCAATTCCGCATCAACGGAAAGCGTGCAATTGCCCGTTGCGGCTTACAACATACAATGTGCCACCTGCGACCACCGGTGCGGTGATGCCGCCACCGGGGATTTCCGCGGTGCCGACAAGTGCGCCACTGACCGGATCAAAGCTGCGCAGCAGCCCGTCGGACGAGGCCACCCGCACAAGGCCACCGGCCACGACCGGGCCATTGTGGGCATAGACTTCGGCGATCTTCTTGGGGCGGTCCTTGACATAGTTGGGCAGGCGTACACCCCAGATACGGGTGCCGTCGGACGCATCAAGACGCACCAGCTCGTTGCGGTCGGTCAGCGCAAAGACGCTGTTGCCGATGGGGTACATCGTGTCGATAGCACCGTCATTCGCGGTCCATTCCCGCATGCCCGACACAGCGTTGACCGCGACCATGCGGCCCGCCTGGCTGCCTGCATAGACGGTGTTGCCCACAACAACGGGCGCGCCGGTGATGTCGTCAACCTTGGACAAGGCACGTCCCCGACGCTCGCCCAGCACGGATGCGTCCCAGCGGCTCAGACCACCCTGGCGGAACACGGCCTGCATTTCACCCGAGCCGAAGGCAAAGATTGCCAGCTCGTCGGTGAGGGCCGGTGCCGGAGCGCCCAGAATGTTTGAAACGGACGCGGGGCCCGCGACCTGCCAGCGTACACGGCCCGTGGCGGTTTCCACCGCCCAGCCAGTGTCGTCGCCTGCCATCAGATAGACCAGATCACCATAAACCGTGGGTGCACCCGAACCGGTGGCATCCAGCTGCTGTGTCCAGCGCACACCGCCGTTGGTGACATCCAGAGCGGTCAGCACGCCGTAGCCGGATGAAACGTAAAGCGTGCCATCCTTGACAGCGAGACCTCCGCCGGTGGCAGTGCCCGCATCATCACGCGCGGGGCGCACGTCCGCCTGCCACAGGGTTGCGCCAGATGTCGATGTCGCGGTGACGGTCGAGCCGGAATCCAGTGTAAAAATGCGCCCTGCGTCCACGACCGGATCGGCGGTGATGCGCTGACGGCGGCTGTCACCCTGACCGATATTGGCGCTCCACACCCGTTGCGGAGCGGCAGACAGGGCCGGATTGATGGTGCGATAGGCCGATGTGCCAATCGAATGGGTCCACGAGGCATTGGCCTTTGGCGCAGGAAAAGACACCGCGCGCGTGGTGTTTTCAGGTGCGACATCGACCACCAGATCTTCGGGATCGGGGTTCTGCAGCACCGAGCGCACAGGCTCGCGTTTGCCGGCCAGAATGACTTCGGGTTCTGTGCACGCGCTCAGGATCAGGCTGCCACCAAGGGCCAGGGCCAGAGGCAAACGCGCCGCGAAAAGAGGGTTCGATTTCATGGCTCTGCTCATTGTCGTTTCTGGTCCCGAGGCAAATTCGTCGTTTGTTCAGTTGCCGTTGGCGCCGTTTGCACCAAGGTCGGGCTCCCCACCCAGCGCCACAATCACCTGTAGCGCACGTTGTTGCAAGTCCGGCGTCACTTCGCTGTCATCCAAAATGGTTTTCAGCCGGGCAATGGCGCCATCGGTGTCACCGGTTTCAATATCGATCATCGCCAACTGCTCGGTCGCCAGGAGGCGCAGTGGCACGCCGGGCTGGGTCAACGCCTCGTAGCCTGCGCGGCGGTCTTCGACGGACATCGTGCCCGCGCCCTGCCCCAGAAGTTTGAAAGATGCGATCTGACGGTAGATCAGCGGCACGTCGTTGTTGTTGGCAACCTCCTGCAGGCGCGCAGCACCTTCGGCGGCATCCCCTACGGCGTATTCCTCGGTTGCGGTCAGAAAGTTCAGCACGGCACGTGCCGACGGCTGACCCGCCTCGATCTTGGAGAAGGCCTCGGCGCGCGCAGCGCTGTCATTCAGCTTCAGCGCATTCAACATCGCATCCCCAAGCGCCTCGGCTTCGGTGCGGGTCTGGGCCTTTTGCCATTCGTTATACGCAGCACCGCCCACGATCAGCGCGATCAGAACCACCGCGATCCAACCGTAACGGCGCACCATGCCATACAGGCGGTCACGGCGGACCTCGTCATTCACTTCGTCAATGAAACTGTCGTTATTGCTCATGGCTTGGCCTCGGGTCTGTCACAGGGTCCGACCCTCTGTTGGGGCCCGGTTTCGCCCCTCTTAACGCGCACATGGCGCCAAGCCAAGGGGCACGCGTCGGAACGGCGGACTGCGGCGATTTGCGGATTTGCTTCGCGGTGCAAAATTTTTTTAACTAAACTGGTTAGTTTAGTGTAATTCTGCACCTATATCTCCGACATCAGCAAGCCTGCAGGCTTGGTCGGACGCATACGAATCGGGGCGCTCATGCGTATACTTTCTATTCTGGCGGCATTGATCGTCGCTGTTATCGTGCTGGCTTTCACCATCGAGCGTGACGCAACAATGGCCTACCTGCGCGGCGATGCCGCGGCAGAAACGACCGATCAACCCGCCGCCCCACCGCCCTCGACTGCAGCGCAAGCGGCGCAACCGGCCGCCCCCGCGATGCGCGTCGTGGCCTTGCATTCCACCGCGCGTGACGTTGACAGCGCCGTCGTGTTGCGCGGTCAGACCCAAGCCTGGCGTGAGGTCGAGGTCAAAGCCGAAACCAGCTCCACCGTGATGTCCGAACCGCTGCCCAAAGGCACCTTTGTCGATGCGGGACAATTGCTGTGTAAACTGTCCCCCGGCACCCGCGGCGCGACATTGGCCGAAGCCAGGGCACGCCTGTCCGAAGCCACAGCCGCCAAAGCCACGGCCGAAAGCCGCGTGCCCGAGGCGCAAAGCCGCGTGGCAGAGGCACAGGCAAAGCTGGACGAAACGCTGATCAACCAGAACGCCGCCGCCAAGCTGAGCGAAGGCGGCTTTGCTGCGGAAACCCGCGTCAAAAGCGCCGACGCCGCAGTGGCCTCTGCCCGCGCGGGGCTGGAATCGGCCCGCGCGAGTGTTCAGGCGGCAAAATCGGGCCTGCAATCGGCAGATGCCGGGATCGAGGCGGCGCAGGCAGCCGTGGCCGCTGCCGAGAAGGAAATCGAGCGGCTGGACATCCACGCGCCCTTTGCCGGCCTGCTGGAAAGCGACACTGCCGAACTGGGCAGCCTGATGCAGCCCGGCGCGCTGTGCGCCACGGTGATCCAGCTGGACCCGATCAAGCTGGTGGCCTTTGTGCCCGAAACCGATGTCAGCCGCGTGCATGTGGGTGCGATGGCAGGCGGGCGTCTGGCGGCGGGTGGTGACGATGTTCGGGGACAGGTTACGTTCCTGTCACGCGCAGCGGACCCTGTCACCCGCACTTTCCGCGTGGAAATCGAAATTCCGAACTCCGACCTGACACTGCGCGACGGACAAACGGTGGAAATCCTGATCGCCACGGATGGCGCACCTGCGCATCTGCTGCCGCAATCGGCCCTGACCCTGAACGACGAGGGCACGCTGGGACTGCGCACGCTGGGCCCTGACAGCGTGGTCCAGTTCCAGCCCGTGAAAATCCTGCGCGACACGCCCGATGGCATCTGGCTGACCGGATTGCCCGACGCCGTCGACGTGATCGTCGTGGGGCAGGAATATGTCACCGCAGGCGTCACGGTCGAGGCGACCTTTCGGGAGGCTGCTGAATGAGCGGTATCGTCGACTGGGCCGCATCCCGGGCGCGGATGGTGCTGGCCTTTGTGGTGCTGTCCCTGACGGTCGGCGCCTTTGCCTATGTCAGCCTGCCAAAAGAGGGCGAGCCTGACATCGAGATTCCGATGCTGATCGTCACGGCACCTTTCCCCGGCATTTCTGCCTCGGATGCCGAAACGCTGCTGATCAAACCGATGGAGACCGAACTGGCCGACCTGCCCGGCCTGAAAAAGATGAGCGCGACCGCAGCGGAAAACTACGCCAACATCGTGCTTGAGTTCGAATTCGGCTGGGACAAGACGCAGGTGATGGCCGACGCCCGCGACGCGTTGAACAATGCGCAGGCCAAGTTCCCCGATGGCGCGGAACAATACACGGTCGAAGAGTTCAACTTTTCCGAATTTCCCATCGTCATCGTCAACCTGTCCGGCCCCGTGCCGGAACGCACAATGGCCCGCGTTGCCAAAGACTTGCAGGACGATCTTGAATCTCTGGATGCGGTTCTGGAAGCGCCGATTTCAGGCAACCGCGACGAGATGCTGGAGGTGGTGATCGACCCGCTGCGGCTCGAGGCCTATAACGTCACCGCTGCCGAACTGGTGGGCGTGGTTCAGAACAACAACCTGCTGATCGCGGCGGGCGAAGTGACCTCGGACAACGGCAGCTTTGCGGTCAAGATCCCCTCGTCCTTCAAGGACGCGCGTGATGTCTATGCACTGCCTGTCAAGACCAATGGCGACCGTGTGGTCACGCTGGGCGATGTGGCCGAGATCAACCTGACCTTTGAAGACCGCGCAAGCACGGCGCGGTTCAACGGGAACGACACGATTGCCATCCAGGTGGTGAAACGCAAGGGGTTCAACCTGATCGACACCGCCGATCTGGTCAAGGCGACCGTGGCCAAGAAGGCCGAGAACTGGCCCGACGGGCTGAAGGCGGCGGTGCAGGTTGGGACCTCGAACGACCAAAGCCGTGTGGTCAACTCGATGGTGCAACAGCTGCAAGGGTCGGTGTTCACCGCCATCGCGCTGGTGATGATCGTGGTCCTGGCCGCCCTGGGCCTGCGTGCGTCGCTGTTGGTGGGTTTTGCAATCCCGACCTCGTTCCTTTTGTGTTTCGTGTTGCTGGCCCTGATGGGCATTTCGATCTCGAACATTGTCATGTTCGGCCTGATCCTGGCTGTCGGGATGCTGGTCGACGGGGCGATCGTTGTGGTGGAATATGCCGACAAACGGCAGTCCGAGGGCGTGGGACCGATGCAGGCCTATGTGGATGCGGCTAAACGCATGTTCTGGCCGGTGATCTCGTCCACCGCGACAACACTGTGCGCCTTCCTGCCGATGCTGTTCTGGCCGGGTGTGCCGGGCGAATTCATGGGCATGTTGCCGGTCACCATCATCTGCGTGCTGTCGGCCTCGCTTGTCGTGGCGCTGGTTTACCTGCCCGTCATGGGCGGTGTCACAGGCCGGATGGAACGCTGGGTGTCCCAGGGCGTGGCGCGGATCGCGGCCTTGCCGGTGCTGGCACATGTGGGCCTGATCGTCGGACTGGGCGCAATCGCCGCACTTGTCATGGCACTGGCCTTTGTGCCGCACGCTGGTGAAGTCGGTGCCGTGCCGCCCGCGCCGCCTGTCTTTGCGCTGATGGGCGATGTGTTTGGCAAGCTGGACCAAAACAGTCTGCAATCCATCCTGGCCACCTTTACCACAGCGTTTGGCGTATTGCTGGTGACGGCCGCTGCGGCGGGGATCGTGCTGGGCTGTGTCGTGGGGCTGTTCATCAGCCTGCTGGCCATCGTCGCGCGGCTGGGGCGTGGCGGCCGTTGGCTGGTGGTCAAGACATTCGGCGCCCGCACCCGCCGCGTGCACGCAGGCTATCAGCGTTCGCCCTTTGGCCACGTGATGGCGTTCATCGCGGGCAATCCGGTGATGCCGCTGGTGATGATCGGGGCCGTCTTCGTTTTTGTCGGCACCACGCTGGTCACCTTCATGAACAACAACAACGGCACCGAGTTCTTTGTCGAATCCGAACCGGAACAGGCCATTGTCTATGTGATGGCGCGTGGCAACCTCAGCCTTGAGGAAAAGGATGCGCTGGTCCATCAGGCCGAAGAAGTGGTCTTGCAACATCCCGGCGTGGCCACGGCCTTTGCCTTTGCCGGCACCGGCGGGCTGAACGCCAACACCGGCGGAGCGCAATCGCCCAAGGACACCATCGGCCAGATCCAGATCGAAACCATCCCGTGGGAGGACCGCCCCAGCCACAAGGAGCCGGTCTTTACCATTCCGCTGATCAACTACACGTTGACGCGCGATGTGCAGGATCCTGCCTTTGACGGCAATGCGGTGATCGACGATCTGATGGCCGAGCTTGGGCAGATCCCCGGCATCCGGGTCGAAATCCTAAATTTGGCGATGGGCCCGGCCTCGGCCAAACCGGTGCACCTGCGCCTGAAGGGCAACAATTGGGATGATCTGGTTGCCTCTGCCGCTCTGGCCCGCGCCGAGTTCGAGCGCACGCCCGGCCTGAGGCTGATCGAGGACACACGGCCCCTGCCCGGCATCGACTGGCAGATTGATGTGGATGTGGAAAAGGCAGGCCGGTACGGCGCGGATGTGGCGACGGTCGGTGCGATGGTACAACTGGTGACACGCGGCTTGTTGCTGGACACCATGCGGGTCGACACCTCGGACGAAGAAATCGAAATCCGGGTGCGTCTGCCCGAAAAGGACAGGCTGCTGAGCACGCTGGATTCAATGAAAGTGCGGACATCCGACGGGCTGGTGCCGCTGTCGAACTTTATCACCCGCACCCCGGTGCCCAAGCTGGCCCAGATCAGCCGCGTGGGTCAGAAGCGGTATTTTGACGTCAAGGCCGCGGTCGCGCCCGGCCTGCAAAAGCTGGTGGCTAAGGATGCAACCGGCACCGATGGGACCACTGCCGATGTGGTGGCGACACTCACACCTGCGCCCGATGGCCCCCTGCGCGCCGAGGATGGCACGACCTATGCGGTGCTGGAGGCCAGCGATCCGGCGATGGACCTGCAAGCCGCCTTGGATCAGGGCCGCCTGCACATGGTGCCGGTCAACGCCAACGAGCGCATTGCCGAGATAACCAAATGGCTGGACACAGCCCCCCTGCCCGCGGGCATCGAATGGGAATGGACCGGCGACCAGGAGGATCAGGCGGAATCCGAGGCCTTCCTGTCCTCGGCCTTTTCCGCAGCGCTGGGGCTGATGTTCATCATTCTGCTGGCCCAGTTCAACAGCGTTTACAACTCGATCCTCGTGCTGGGGGCGGTGGTGCTGTCCACCGCAGGGGTGCTGATCGGCATGATGGTGATGGATCAGGCGTTTTCGATCATCATGACCGGCACGGGCATCGTGGCGCTGGCGGGGATTGTGGTGAACAACAACATCGTTCTGATCGACACCTATCAGGAATACGAACGCTACATGCCAAGGATCGAGGCGATCATCCGCACCGCTCAGGACCGTATTCGCCCGGTGCTGCTGACCACGATCACGACAATGGCGGGGCTCGCCCCGATGATGTTCGGCCTGTCGCTGGACTTCGTCAACGGCGGCTTTACCATCGACAGCCCGACCGCACTGTGGTGGAAACAGCTTGCGACGGCGGTGGTCTTTGGGCTGGGCATTGCCACGGTCCTGACGCTGGTGATCACGCCTTCGCTGCTGGCGGTGCGCGTGTGGCTGGGCACCTATGTGCTGTGGCTGTCGCATCTGCTGGCCAAGCTCAGCCTGGGCCGTGCCAGTGCGGCGGCCCGCGACTGGGCGCTGAACCGCCAGGCCAAGGCGTCCGACCTGCACGAGATCATCTGGGATGACGGTACAGGCGACACACGCGTCAAGGCCACCTTTCCCAAAGATCCGCACCTGAACAGCGACCTGCGCGCAGCGGAATAGCGCGCAGGCAGGGCCTAGCCTTTGGCACGGCATTCCGCGTCAAGGTCGGCCCACCACGCCGCATAACTGGATGCTTGCGGTGCGACCCCGCCTTCATCCGGGGCACCGTCGTCCCACCAGACCGGCCCCCGCTCGCCCAAGGTGACCTTGGCCGCGTCAATGTCGGCACGCGCCTGTTGGACCGCGGCGTCATCCACAGCCGACCGCTCCGCCATCCGTGCCCGCATCATCCGCTTGATCGCAGCACGGCGCTGGTCATCCGGCAAGGTCGGATCGGTCATACGCCACAGCTTGCCCTTTGACACGAAATAACGTCCGTCCGGGGTTTGCGGATGGTCCTTGGGCGGCATTCAGTCCTCTTCGAATTGCTGACGGTTCCACAGCTGCGCATAGCGCCCCGCCTGCGCCAACAGCGCCTCGTGCGTGCCGTGTTCGACGATCTTGCCCTTTTCCAGCACGATGATCCGGTCTGCTTCGGAAATGGTGCTGAGCCGGTGTGCGATGGTCAGCACCGTCCGCCCCCGCCCTGCAGCCATCAGCGCCGATTTGATCTCTTGCTCGGTCTCGCTGTCCAGCGCGCTGGTGGCTTCGTCCAGCAACAGGATCGGCGGGTCTTTCAGCAAGGTCCGCGCAATGCCGACCCGCTGTTTCTCGCCGCCCGACAACTTCAGGCCACGTTCGCCCACGGCGGTGTCGTAGCCATCGGGCAGGCTGAGGATAAAGTCATGGATTTGCGCCGACCGCGCTGCTGCCTCGATCTCGTCCTGCGTGGCGTCGCCGCGCCCGTAGGCGATGTTGTACCGGATGGTGTCGTTGAACAGCACGGTGTCCTGCGGCACCACACCGATGGCGGCGTGCAGGCTGGTTTGCGTGACATCGCGCACGTCCTGCCCGTCGATGCGCAGCGCCCCGCTGCCGACGTCATAGAACCGGAACAGCAAACGGCCGATGGTCGACTTGCCCGATCCGGTCGATCCGACGATGGCCACCATTTCCCCCGGCTCTGCGGTCAGGGTGATCCCCTTGAGGATCGCGCGTTCGCTGTCATAGCCAAAGTGTACGTCCTCCAGTTCGATCCGCCCGCCGGTAACTTTCAGCGGCCTGGCGTCGGGTTTGTCGGTGACCTCGGCGGGCTGTTCCAGCAAATCGAACATCTGGCCCATGTCCACCAGCGCCTGCCGGATCTCGCGGTAGACCGACCCGAGAAAGTTCAGCGGCAGGGTGATCTGGATCATATAGGCGTTGACCATGACGAAATCGCCGACGGTCAGCGTGCCGTTCTGCACGCCCACGGCGGCCATGACCATGACCCCCACCAACCCGCAGGTGATCAGGAACGACTGGCCAAAGTTCAGAAAGGCCAGCGAATAGGATGTCTTGATCGCCGCCGCCTCGTATCCCGCCATGGCCTTGTCATAGCGATACGCCTCGCGCTCTTCCGCGCCGAAATATTTGACGGTTTCATAGTTCAGCAGGCTGTCGATGGCCTTTTGGTTGGCATCGGTATCCTGATCATTCATCTCGCGGCGCAGTTTCACGCGCCATTCGGTCACCTTGAACGTGAACCAGACATAGAGCGCGATGGTGAAGGCGACGATGGCCAGGTACATCCAGTCGAACAGCACCGTCAGGATGATCCCGATCAAAAGCAGCTCCAGCACCAGCGGGCCGATGGAGAACAGCAGGAAACGCAGCAGAAAATCGACACCCTTCACCCCGCGCTCGATGATCCGGCTCAGCCCGCCGGTCTTGCGGGTGATGTGATAGCGCATCGACAGGCGGTGGATGTGTTCAAAGGTCTCCAGCGCCAGCATCCGCAACGCGCGTTGGCCGACACGGGCAAAGACTGCATCGCGCAATTGCTGGAACCCGACGTTCATCAGACGCGCCACGCCGTAGGCAACCGTAAGGCCAACCGCCCCCAGCGCCAGCGCCGAGACGCCCTCGCCCGACAGCACGTTGACCGCGTCGCGGAAGATGATGGGGATGTAGACAGAAATCAGTTTTGACGCCAAGAGCGCCACCAGCGCCCAGACCACCCGGTGCTTCACCCAAGGCTGGTTGTCGGGCCACAGATACGGCATGACCTTGCGGATGGTCCGCCAGCCCGAGCGGCGCTCGGCGCGGGTTTCTTCGCGGTCAAGTTCGGCTTGGGCCGCGACATCTGTGTCTGCGGCGGGGCTGGCTGTGTCGGCTGGCATGAAGGGTCCTGTCTTGCTGGCCTTCTACATAGGCCGACGGGCGCGCGGTTGCCAGTGCTGCGGGGGGCTTTAGTCCGGCAGGTTGAAGACCTGACCGGGATAGATCAGGTCGGGATTTCGGATGCTGTCGCGGTTGGCCTCGAAGACGCGGACGTACATCACGCCCTCGCCATAGCGGTCACGGGCGATAGCCCACAGCGTGTTGCCAGTCTGGACGGTCACCGCCTTGACCGGTGTGTCCTGTGGACCGGATTGCGCGGCCAATGCAGCCGGATCTTCGCGTTTGAACGGGGTTTCGGCGCGGCTGACAACCTCGCCTTGCGGGTTCATCTCGTCCACGCGCAGGGTGTAGACGCCACCATCCACATGCGGCAGGTCCCCCCGCCAGCGGCCACGGGCATCCACGGGCAGATCGATGATCGCAGCGTTATCAAGGTAGATGCGCACCGAACCATCTCGCCCGATTGCACGGCCCGACAATTGCACGCTGCCATCGTCGGAATAGCCGATGGTGTCAATCGACACGTTCAACTCGGCCATGGCCACGGGGCTGTTGACCAGCTCGACGCCTCCCGCATCGGATTTCAGGATGGCGACGGTGGTGTCGGCAGGCGTCGGTGTTCCGGCGTCGGTCTGGGCCGGTGCCGCGTTCTCTGCCGTCTGCTTTGTATCTTGGGTGGCGGGCGTCTGTGCCTGTTGTGATGGCTCGGTTGTGTCCGCAGTCAGGGCGGTATCTTCCTGCGCCGCAGCGGTTACGGTGTCTGCCGTTTGGGTCGGTGCTTCGGTTTGCGCAAGCTCGGTCTGCGCCGTCACGGCAGGTGTCTCTGCGGTGTCTGTTGCTGCTTCGCCAGTCGTCGCATCCCCTGCCGCGGCCACCTGTGCGGGCGCGTCAGCCGCGGGCGCGGGCGTGGTTTCTGCGGTGGCAACGGCAACCTCTTCCGGTTTCGGATCTGCCGCGCCCTGCGCAGGAGTTACAGCTTCGCCCACCGCATCCGCCGCCTGTCCGGCCTCTGCCACTTGGGTGGCATCCGACTGTGGCGTCATCGGTGCAAGAACAATCTCTTCCGCACCGATGACATCGCCATCGGGACCGCGCTGGATGACGCTGAGAATCTGCGGTTGCGTGCTGGGTTCGATCAGCGTCACGGTGGCAAAGGCCCCCTGTCCGCTGGCTTGTGTCGTGGTGTTCTCAACCCCGTCAAGCAACACGGAAACGGTGCTGTCAGGGGCCGCGCGACCGGCGACGACAAAAACGCCATCTGCCTCAAGGCGCACTTCGTCGATGGTGGGCGGTGTCGGTGTCTCGGTCGCCTGGGGCGTCGACGCATTCTTGGGCGCTGCAGCGACTTCAGATGTCTGAACGTTGGCCGGCTCGGACCCCGTTGTCCCTTCGGGTGCCTGCATCACGGCAATCGGAGCATCCATCGAAGCCGGTTTGAGAAAATACCAGCCCAACCCGGCAGCAATCGCGACAACAGCCGCCGCTGCGACACCCGCAGGTGCCCCCGAATATGATGAAAACTTGCTCATGTCAGTCGCGCGCCCGCACGGCGCCCCCCAGTAGGCCCAAGTGCCGTTGAGCTTACATATCAAGCGCGCTATCACCGGTCAAAAGCCTAGCGATGACAACCCCGTTTATTTTCAAGACCCTGAGGTGAACCATGCTGAAGTCTGTCTGTGTTTTCTGCGGCTCCCGCACCGGCAATGATACCGATTATGCAAAACAGGCGACGGCCCTCGGCACCGCCCTTGCTGAAAACAACTGGCGGCTGGTGTATGGCGCGGGTGATGTGGGGCTGATGGGGACCGTGGCACGGGCCACACAATCCGCGGGTGGAGAGACCTTTGGCGTGATCCCCGCGCACCTGGTGGCCTGGGAGGTCGGCAAGGTTGATCTGACCCGCTATATCGTCACCGAGACCATGCACGAACGCAAGAAAGTCATGTTCATGAACTGCGATGCCGTGGTGCTGCTGCCCGGCGGTGCCGGATCGCTGGACGAGATATTCGAAGTGTTGACATGGCGCCAGCTCGGCCTGCACGAAAAACCAGTAGTTGTTTTGAATTCAAATCGTTACTGGGACCCGTTCATCCAATTGTTGAAGCATGTGGTGGATCAGGGTTTTGCCGATGCCAGCCTGCTGGATTACATCATTCCGGTGCCGGATGCCGCCGCTGCCACGGCCGCTTTGCGTGATGCCCTGTCCTGAGCGAACATGCTGGCGGCATAGATCGCCAGCGCCAGCCAGATCAGGCCGAAGGCGATCATGTGCCAGAGGGTAAAGGGTTCCTTGAACACGAAGACCGCGCAAGAGAACTGCAATGTGGGGTTGAGGTATTGCACCAGCCCCAACGAGGTCATCCGCACCCGTCGCGCCGCATAGCTGAACAGGATCAAGGGCAGCGCCGTCACTGGCCCCGAGATCAACAACACGCCCATGGTCCACGCCCCCGCATGAAACGCGGAACCGCCCGTGTGTTCCGATTGCAACAATACGAACACTGCGATCGGCAGCATCAACAGCACCTCGGCGGTAACTGACACCACAGGCCCGACATCCAACCGCTTTTTGATCAGCGCATAGAGGCCGAAACTGAGCGCCAGCGTCAGCGCGATCCACGGTGGCGCTTGCAAGCCCACGGTCAGCAACACCACCGCCCCCGTGGCCAGCGCCACCGCCACCCACTGGCTGCGCATCAGTGCCTCGCCAAAGATCACGCGGCCAATGACCACCGCCACCAGCGGCAGAATGTAATAACCCAAACTGCTTTCGGTGGTGCGCCCCGCCCCCACGGCCCAGATGAACAGGAACCAGTTCGTTCCGATCATCAGCGAGGCCAGCCCCACGGTGGCCAGCTTGCGCCGCGTGTTCACCGCCGCAAGGACCAGCCCCAGCCGTCCTTGCAGCGCCAGAACGCCGCCAAAGAACACCAGCGACCAGACCGTGCGATGCGCCAGCACTTCGATCGCGGGCACATGCGAGACCTGTTTGTAAAAGATCGGCGACAGCCCCCAGATCGTACAGGCACCGATGGCCGCCAGAACGCCTTTGGCTTGTGGTGACAGAATCTTGGGGGTGTGGCTCATGTCGCCATCAAGAGCGCGATTGCAAGACCACCGCAAGGATGAACGCCCCGTGAAACGCGAAACGCCCCGCAGAAGTCTGCGAGGCGTTTGCAGGCATCGTCGTGCAGCGCGATATATGCGCGCCACTTGTTCCCGCGCTTACATGCGCGAGGCAACGTTTTCCCAGTTGACCAGATTGTCGAGGAAGTTGGTCAGATAGTCGGGACGCTTGTTGCGGAAGTCGATGTAGTAGGAGTGTTCCCACACGTCACAACCCAGCAGCGCGGTTTGGCCAAAGCACACGGGGTTCACGCCGTTTTCGGTCTTGGTGACCTTCAGGCCACCATCGGTATCCTTGACCAGCCAAGCCCAGCCCGAGCCGAACTGACCGGCGCCTGCGGCTTTGAATTCGTCCTTGAACTTGTCAACCGAGCCAAAGCTGTCGGTGATCGCCTTTTCCAGATCGCCCGGCATCTTGCTGGCGTCGGGGGTCATCATTTCCCAGAACTGGTTGTGGTTCCACAACTGGCTGATGTTGTTGAAGATACCCGATTGGGCGACAGCCTTGGGATCGTAGGTGCCCTTGATGATCTCTTCAAGCGACTTGCCATCCCATTCGGTGCCTTCAATCGCCTTGTTGCCATTGGTGACATAGGCGTTGTGGTGAATGTCATGGTGGAATTCCAGCGTCTCGGCGGACATGCCTTTGGCGGCAAGTGCATCGTGCGCATACGGAAGGTCGGGAAGTTCAAAAGCCATCGGGAAGGCCTCCTGATTTGTATTTCGGTTACGTCACATGAAGCGCGACAGGGTGGTTCGTCAAGAGCACCCCACATATTTCAACGCGCGAAGTCCAAAATTGGTCCGGGCACTATTTTATAATTTTGCACTGCCCTTGGGTCGCGTAGATGCCGTCGCTGCTGGGAATTGTTGACCGCATTCGGATATCCAGCGTCTTTTTGTCAACTGATGCGCGGTAGATCACCCGCCCGATGCTGTAGCCCTGTCGATATTTCAAGCCGATAAGTTCCCAACCAATCTGAACCCGACGCCCTTCGTTCGACATCAGTTTCACGGGAATGGGAACCTGATGCACCTCGTGTATCATCGCATCATATGCGGCAGGGTTGGTCCAACCGCCCTTGAACGACACAAAAATCTTCTCGCCAAAGCCACCGTTGTTGTTGAGCCTGACAAGGTCGCATTCCAGTGTGAAGTCCTGCGCGGTAAGCCCCGTCGAAACGCCGAGAACCGCAGTAGCCGCGATCACGCAGGAAAGGAAGGTTTTCTTTAACATCAATTTATTACCTGAAACTCTTTTGGTGGTTTTGTCCGGCTGACACATGTACCCTTGCCGGAAAACCGTTGCGGGAAATGGACCGGTTTGGCCACGACCGAAATGGCCTGCGTCATTGTATTCAATTTGGCAATATAGCTGAATGTTGGCACGGTCTGGCCCTTTGCATCGCGCGTATTGGCGATCACCCATGTGATCCTGTAAGTATCACCGTTCTTGCGGGCCCGCGCGGTGATAGGAGACCCTGCAAAAGTAAGGATTATATTGTCGATGACAGTGACCTTGCCCCTGTCATCAAAGACTAGGCCGATCTTTGGTGACACCCAACCATCCGGCCTCTTGGTGTTCATGTCGCAATCATAGAAGACGCCGGCAAATACGCCGCTACAGCTTAAAATCCAAATGGGCACTGCCTTAGAAACCGCCCTTAAATACTTGCGCATGAACACTTTCCCGAAAACTCCAAGTCCAACCTAGGCTTTCCTGGGCTTTTGAAACAACCCCGAAAGGATGCCGTACCAAGGTTTTTTCAACCAGAACGTCAACCGACCGTGCCTCATCGGTTCCAAGCACATGTGGCGCACACCGATGCCGATTAAATCGAACGCCGGGCCAAGAAGTATCGCGATGTTCGATAGAAGGACAGAATTGTGACTTTGCACGCAATGACACGCGCCTTATGGATGTCCGACACGCCCTGCCGATACATTCTCGGCCTTGAATTCGTACCAGCGCGCCAGTGCCCTTGAAGGGGGCCCGTCGCAAAACGCAGTGAGGATCCCGATGTCAGACCGGGCAAGACAATCATCGCACGACAGCCTGACACTGAGATACGACAGGTCCTGGGCGGCCAGTCAGGCACGGCACCCGCGCTGCAGCTTCCTCATGTTCTGGGGGCATCGGGCGCGGCCGGGGCAGCCGGTACGCGAAAGCTGTTTCAGCCAGTGGTTTTCCAGCCCGTTCAAACATCAGGGCCAGCGTTATGCCACCGCGGAACACTGGATGATGGCAGGCAAGGCGCGTGTGTTTGGCGACACGGCGATGGAGCGGGCGATTGTAGCTTCGGATGATCCGCGCGAGGTCAAGGCACTGGGGCGCAAGATCAAGGGCTTTGACGCGACGGTTTGGTCACGCCACAAGGTCGGTATCGTCTACGAGGGCAATCTGGCGAAATTCCGGGCGCATCCTGACATGGCAGCCTTTCTGGTCAAGACCGACCCCAAGATCCTGGTCGAGGCTAGCCCGGTCGATCCGGTCTGGGGGATTGGACTCCGACGGGATGATCCGAACGCGGAACGGCCTGAGAAATGGAAGGGTGAAAACCTGTTGGGCTTTTGCCTGATGGCCGTGCGCGATACGTTGATCGCCGAAGGCATCAAGGGCCGCCGCTGAACTTCACCGATCCATGATGATCGGGGCGACGTGTTACGCCGCCCCTGATCCGACTTAGAAGAACCCGACCTCGGACCCCGGCTGTGCCGCCACTTTCAACAGATCGAACGCATATTGCGCCTGGCTGCGGAAGGTGATGATGCGGAAGGTATCGGGCGTGTGCAGCCAGAAGGCCGCCGGGATTTGCGCCATGCGGCTGCGGCGGAACATTCCCTCCTTGAACACCTCAGGCGACAGATCAACCGGCACAAGCTTGGCCAGAGCTTCGCGCGCATGTGGGCCGCTCAGGTCAAAGACCGCGCGGGCGTCCGACACGTCCACACTCAGCGCATGGGCACCGTCCAGGCTCTTGCGCATTTTCGCAAGATTGTCCGCGACCGTCTCATAAGGGCACAGCACCAGCAGCTCGTCCGGGCTCATCCAGCAGATACCGCGCTGGTCAACGCAATTGACCTGGCTGGGCGCAGGCATGTCCACACCAGCCACGCCGGTGGCGGCGGATTTGACGGCAGCGCTGGCCATGTCACCGCGCAGGGTGATCATGCCCTGCAAGCCGATCTCGCGCACTTCGGCGATGCCGTCCGCATAGGTTTTCTGGTTCAACGCACTGACGATGTTAGACATTCGGCTTCTCCCCTTCGGGGTCATAGAAAACGGGTGACACGATCTTGGCCTTGTACTCTTTGCCATCCGTGCCGGGGAAAGTCAGAACCTCGCCCATGCGGTCCGGCCCGTTCAGCACCAGCCCCATGGCAATCCCCCGGTCTAGGTTGGGGGAATGATAGGTCGAGGTCACGCGGCCTTGGGTCTCGCGCTGGCCGTTGGCGTTGGTGCCCTCGGCCGAGGCATAGGCCCCGTCCGGCAGGGTCGATCCGTCAACGGTTTCCAGCCCCACAAGCTGCCAGCGGGTCGGATCGACCATATGGCTGCGTTCCTGGCCGCGTTTGCCGATAAAGTCGTCCTTTTTCTTCGAAATCGCCCAGTGCAGGCCCAGATCCTGCGGGATCACCGTACCATCGGTTTCGTCCCCGATCATGATAAAGCCCTTTTCGGCGCGCAGGATGTGCAGGCATTCGGTGCCATAGGGCATCACGCCCAATCCCGCACCCACCGCCATCAGCGTATCCCACAGCGCCTGCCCCTGCGACGCAGGGACCGCGATTTCATAGCTCAGCTCGCCCGAGAACGAGATCCGGTAGACCCGCACGTCAAAGCCGCCCAGCGTGCCATCGGCCCAATCCATGAAGCCAAGCGTTTCGGCGCTGACATCCATGCCGCCCAGATGTTCCAAGGCCTCGCGTGCCTTGGGGCCGACCACGGCGATCTGTGCGTACTGCTCGGTCACGTTCGCCACGTAAACCTGCCATGTCCACCATTCGGTTTGCAGCCATTCCTCCATATGGGCATGGATACGCTCAGCGCCGCCGGTGGTGGTGTGGCACAGCCATGTTTGCTCGTCGATGCGCGCAACCACGCCGTCGTCGATCAAAAAGCCGTTCTCGTCGCACATCAGACCATAGCGGCATTTGCCCGGTTTCAGCGTAGACATCATGTTGGTGTACATCATGTCCAGGAACTTGCCCGCATCCGGCCCGCGCACGATGATCTTGCCCAGCGTGCTGGCATCCAGCAGGCCAAGGTTGTCGCGGGTGTTCTTGGTTTCGCGCATCACGGCGTCGTGGGTGCTTTCGCCACTACGGACATAGGCATAGGGACGGCGCCAGTGCCCCACGGGTTCCCATTCAGCGCCGTTTTCGTCATGCCAGTCGTGCATGGGCGTGCGGCGGATAGGCTGGAACACATCGCCACGCGCCTCGCCG
The DNA here is from genome assembly GCF_000620505.1 of Sulfitobacter sp. 20_GPM-1509m. GTDB lineage: Bacteria > Pseudomonadota > Alphaproteobacteria > Rhodobacterales > Rhodobacteraceae > Pseudosulfitobacter. Next base: position 60,789 of record NZ_KK211144.1, read on the forward strand.
CCGATGGCGCCCATGGAAATGGGTGTATAGGGCGGGCGGAACGTGGTGGTGCCGGTCTGCGGGATCGGCTGGTTCAGGCTGTCCGAGAGGATCGCCAGACCGTTGATATTGCTCAGCTTGCCCTGATCCGTGGCCATGCCCAGCGTGGTGTAGCGTTTGGCATGTTCGACCGAATGAAAGCCCTCTTGCGCCGCCAGTTGCACGTCGCTGACTTTCACGTCGTTCTGATAGTCCAGCCAAGCCTTGCTGCGCAGTTTGATCCCTGCCCCGTGCGGCATCAGCCAGACGGGTGCCATCGGGGCCTCGGGAGTGTGGCTGGCTTCGGGTGCGGCAGAGGCGTTGCGGCCTGTCTTGTGGCCTGTCGCGGTCGCGGCGGCCTGACCTGCGGCATCTGCGTCCGACAATACATCGGCCAGCAAAAGCGCCCCGCTGGCACTGCCTGCGGCGGTTACAAAGGCTTTGCCGTCCGCACCTGTCGGAGCTTTGTCCACATCCGGTTTGAACGCAGCCTGAGCCGTATCCCACGTCAACTTGCCACCACAATGGGACCACAGGTGCACCACAGGCGACCAACCGCCCGACATGGCAACCACGTCACAGGGAATTGTTTCCAGAATGGAACCTTCGCCCGCTTGTGAACACACGGCAACACCTGTCACGCGCTTGCCGCCCATGACGGTCGAGACACCATGCCCCATCAGCACCCGAATGCCCAACGCCTTGGCCTGCGCCATCAGCGCGCTGTCGGTGGGCAACACCCGCGCATCCAGGATCGCCGGAACGTCCAAACCCGCGTGTTTCAAGGCAATTGCCGTTAGGTAAGCATTGTCGTTGTTCGTCACAACAACCGTGCGATCCCCCGGCGAGACGCCAAAATTGGTCACATAATCGCGCACAGCCGAAGCCAGCATGACACCGGGAATGTCGTTTCCGGCAAAGCTGAGCGGGCGTTCGATGGCCCCTGTGGCAGTCACGATGTGCCCGGCACGGATGCGCCACAGACGGTGGCGCGGGCCGTCCATTTCCGGCGCGTGATCGGTCAGACGTTCATAGCTCAGAACGTAACCGTGGTCATAAACGCCCGCCCCCATCATGCGACGGCGCAGGGTGACATTGTCCATGGCTTCAAGGGCCGCCACGGTTTCATCCACGTAGTTATCCACAGGCTTGCCTGCGATTTCTCCGCCGTCCACGGGGGCACGCCCGCCCCAATGCGCGGTCTGTTCGATCAGCATCACACGGGCACCGGTGTCTGCTGCAGCCTTGGCCGCTTGCAGACCGGCCACACCACCGCCGATCACCAGAACATCGCAGAAGGCATAGAAATGCTCGTAAGTGTCATCGTCACGCTCTTTCGGCGCGGCGCCCAGACCGGCAGCCTTGCGGATGAATGGCTCGTAGACGTGTTTCCACAGCGGACGCGGGTACATGAACGTCTTGTAATAGAACCCCGCAGGCATGAACCGCGACATCTGGGCGTTGATCGCGCCCACGTCGAATTCCAGGCTGGGCCAGTGGTTCTGGCTTTTGGCGGTCAGCCCGTCGAACAGTTCGGTCGTGGTGACGCGCTGGTTCGGCTCGAACCGGCCTCCCTGCCCGAGATTGACCAGCCCGTTCGGCTCTTCTGCCCCGCTGGCGACGATGCCGCGCGGACGGTGGTATTTAAAGCTGCGCCCGACCAGCATCTGGTCATTGGCCAGAAGGGCCGAGGCCAGCGTATCGCCCTCGTAACCCGTCATGTGTTGACCGTTAAAGGTAAAGCTCACGGCGCGGGATTTGTTCAACAGGCGACCGCCTGTGGCAAGACGGGTGCTCATTGAAACTCTCTCCATGTCCAGCCAGGGACTTTTTTGCTGATTGTGTCGCGCAGGTCTTTGGGCGGCTCGTGGGTCTGGGCGGCATAGGTGCCATAGACCTCAAGCGTGGTGGTGCTGCGCGCGGCATGAAACCACTTGCCGCAGCCGTAAACGTGGCGCCAGCGTTCGAAATGCACGCCCTTGGGGTTTTCGCGCATAAACAGGTATTCTTCGAACTGGTCCTCGGTCGAGCCGGGGCCATGACGTTTCAAATGCGCTTCGCCGCCTGCGTGGAACTCGGTTTCTTCGCCGGTCACGCCGCAACAGGGACAGGTCAGGATCAGCATGGGCAGGCCTCGTTTTGATGTGCGGACATGACAAAGGCGCGCGCATGACTGCGCGCGCCCGTACCAGGATGCGTGTTGAAATCGGCGCCGGAGGCGCGCTTAGTTGCCGGTTGTGGCTTCGTCGGCTGCGTTGCCAACGCTGTCGGCAGCACCTTCAACGGCGTCGCCTGCGCTTTCGGCAGCACCTTGGATGGCTTGACCTGCGTCATTGGCTGCGTCGCCGGCACCTTCGATGGTGACATTGACATCATTCGCGCCGCTGGACGTGTCGGCATCGCCACCGAACATGACATAGGCCAGAATACCGACGACGACGACAAGCGCGCCGACGACAAAGGCGACACCGCCGCTTCCGCCCGAGCGGGTCGTTGTTGTGGTCGAGTGGACAGGCTCATTGGTCGTGGTGCGTGTTGTTTCATAGTCGGCCATTGGTCGTCTCCTTGCTTGATCAACGTTGCAAGGAGAACGTGGGCACGTTCGATTTGGTTCCTGAGCCGCAAATCGCAGCGGCGAGAATCTGCCAAAGCTGCCATCAGTGGGCCACCCCGGCGGCGACGCTTTCATCGATGAACTTGCCTTCGCGGAAACGGTGCATGGAGAATTCATCGGTCAGGGGCGAATGTCCCTTGGCCATAAGCTCGGCCATGGCCCAGCCGGATCCGGGGATCGCCTTGAAGCCGCCGGTGCCCCAGCCGCAGTTGATGAACATCCCCTCGACGGGTGTTTTCGACAGGATCGGCGAGCGGTCGCCCGTCACGTCCACGATGCCGCCCCACTGGCGCAGCATCTTGAGGCGCGACACCATCGGGAAGGTTTCGATCAGCGCGCGGACGGTTTCCTCGATATGATGGAAGCTGCCGCGCTGGGTGTAGTTGTTGTAGCCGTCGGTGCCGCCACCGATGACCATCTCGCCCTTGTCCGACTGCGACATATAGCCGTGCACAGTGTTGGCCATCACGACCACGTCCATGCAGGGTTTGATCGGCTCGGACACAAGCGCCTGCAGGGCAACGGATTCGATGGGCAGCCGGAAACCGGCCATATCGCACAGGTGCCCCGAATGGCCTGCAACGACGCCACCCAGTTTGTCACAGTCGATCGGCCCGCGCGTGGTGTCGACGCCCGTGACCTTGCCGCCTTCGGTGCGCACGGCGGTCACTTCGCATTGCTGGATCACGTCCATGCCCATGTCGGAACAGGCCCGCGCATAGCCCCAGGCCACCGCATCGTGCCGCGCGGTGCCGCCGCGCGCCTGATAGAGCCCCCCCAGGACCGGATAGCGCGGCCCGTCGATGTTGATGATCGGAACCAGCTCCTTGACCCGCGCGGGGCTGATGAACTCGGTCGAGACCCCCTGCAGCGCGTTGGCATGTGCCGTGCGCTGATAGCCGCGCACCTCGTGATGGGTCTGCGCCAGCATGATCAGACCGCGCGGGCTGAACATGACGTTATAGTTCAGGTCCTGGCTCATGGTCTCGTACAGGCTGCGCGATTTCTCGTAGATCGCGGCCGACGGGTCTTGCAGATAGTTCGACCGGATGATCGTGGTGTTGCGGCCTGTGTTGCCGCCACCCAGCCAGCCTTTTTCAAGGATCGCCACGTTGGTGATGCCAAAGTTCTTGCCCAGGTAATAGGCTGTGGCCAGCCCATGTCCGCCTGCGCCGACGATAATGACGTCGTATTTGGGTTTCGGTTGCGCATCGCGCCAGGCGCGGTTCCAACCGGTGTGGTGGCGCATGGCCTCGCGGGCAATGGCAAAGGCTGAATAACGTTTCATGGGCACGGTCCTGACAGGATTCGGGGCAAGGCAATCGGCTGGTTCTGTATTGGTTGAGACTGCGATTTGAAAGGATACTCACGGCGGCACTTTTTAACAGGTTTGCGACACCCGCGACAATTGCTGTCCCTGCAGACGAGGCGCGGCCTTTTGCCCCTTTTTATGGCAGGCAGGCTTGGGTACACCCCGAGGGGTAACAAAGAAGGCTGATATGGACATCTGGGGTTTCGGGATCATCGCGGCGGGGCTGGCACTTGTGGTGTCCGCGCTGCTGGCGGCGGCATTGCGCGCAGGCCGCGCACAGGCGCAATCGGCCGCCTCCTATGACGTGCAAATCTACCGCGACCAGCTGGCCGAGGTCGAACGCGATCTGGCCCGTGGCACGATCAACGCCGAAGATGCCGCACGGGTGCGCACCGAAGTGTCGCGTCGTATTCTGGCCGCAGATGCCGATGCGCGGCTGCCTAACGATGCCAAGGCGGGACGCGGCAGCGTCGGCCTGGCGCTGGGACTGGGTGCGCTTTTGCTGGTGGGCAGCGGCGTGCTGTACTGGCAGCTTGGCGCGCCCGGCTATGGCGACCTGAGCCTGAAATCGCGGATCGAAATGGCGGCAGAGCGCCGCGCCGACCGCCCCACACAGGAACAGGCCGAAGCGGCACAGCCCCCGGTGCCCGAAACGCAAGAGAACAACGCCGAATACGCCGCCCTGATCGAACAGCTGCGCTCGGCGGTTGCAGGGCGTCCAGACGATTTGCAAGGTCATATCCTTCTGGCCCAGACCGAGGCGCGGCTGGGCAACTATGGTCACGCCGCCGATGCGCAGGCGGCTGTGGTTCGGCTGAAAGGCGACGACGCAAGCGTGGCGGATCTGACCACATTGGCGGAATTGCTGATCTATGCGGCGGGCGGCTATGTCTCGCCAAGCGCCGAGGACGCGCTGCGCCGGGCGCTGAACATCGACGACACGGACGGATCGGCACGTTTCTACTGGGGCGAAATGCTGATCCAGACCGGGCGGCCCGATCTGGGCTTTCGCCTGTGGGACGGTCTATTGCGTGCAGGCCCAGAGGATGCGCCCTGGATGGCCCCGATCCGCGCCCGCATTCCCGAACTGGCTGAAATGGCCGGTGTGAACGGATATACCCCGCCGCAGCCCGCACAGGCCGATCAGCGCGGCCCCAGCCAGCAGGATATGGACAACGCCGCCGCCATGACGCCCCAAGAGCGGATGCAGATGATCGAGGGCATGGTGTCGTCGCTGTCTGACCGGCTGGCGACCGAGGGGGGGCCCGCGACCGAATGGGCGCGGTTGATCACGGCGCTGTCGGTGCTGGGCCGCCAGGACGATGCCCGCGCGGTTCTGGTGGACGCGCGCGCCACTTTTGCCGACGATCCCACGGCGCTGGACAGGTTGACCGGTGCAGCAGAACAGGCAGGTTTGGAATGATATTCGACGACACCGCTGACTTTCTGGCCGCCCTGCCCCCGATGCGGTCGCTGATCGGACTGGATCTGGGCGACAAGACCATTGGCGTGGCGGTTTCCGACACGTTCTGGTCCGTGGCTTCGCCGCTGGAAACCGTGCGGCGCAAGAAATTCGGGCTGGATGCCGCCCGCCTGCAAGAGATCATCGCGCATAGATCGGTCGGTGGGATCGTTCTGGGCCTGCCGCGCAACATGGACGGCTCGGAAGGGCCGCGTTGTCAGTCGACCCGCGCCTTTGCCCGCAATTTCGAAAAGCTGTGGGATGGCCCCGTGACCTTCTGGGACGAACGCCTGTCCACCGTCGCCGCCGAGCGCGCGCTGCTTGAGGCGGATACGACACGCAAACGTCGCTCGGAGGTGATCGACCACGTGGCGGCGGCCTATATTCTCCAAGGAATGCTGGACCGTTTGCGCGTATTGCGCGCGGCAAGCTGAGGACACCCCATGACCGAACCTGTCTGGACCCGGAACGAGATCGAAAGCCCCTGCGTGCGCATCTGCGTGGTGCACCCCGAGACACGCCTGTGCACAGGCTGTGCGCGCTCCATCGACGAAATCGGTCGCTGGTCGCGGATGACCCCCGAGGAACGCACAGCGATCATGGCCGAGCTGCCGAACCGGGAGGTTGCGCCGAAAGGTCGGCGCGGCGGACGTGCGGCGCGGTTGAAGCGGAATTAGCCCCGGGCTTGATTTCGATCCCGTGTTTGCATAGATAACAGGCTGCGAGGACGACCTCCCCCATCGGGAAAATATCCGGGACGACCCGGCCTTCAGATGGAGAAGATCATGCGCACCACCCCGGACCGTATTCGCCACGCAATCAGCTTTGAAGTGATCGGCCTTCTGCTGGTCATTCCCTTGGGCGCGATTGGCTTTGGCATGGACGCCCAGCATATCGGCGTTATCGCCATCCTTGCCGCGACCTTGGCGACCCTGTGGAATTACGTCTATAACCTGCTGTTCGACCGCGCCTTGAAACGCCTGCGGGGCAGCGTGCACAAGACCGTAGTCATACGGATCGTCCATGCGCTGATGTTCGAGCTGGGCTTGCTGCTGGTCACCCTTCCGATGATAGCACTCTATCTGGGTATCGGACTGTGGCAGGCGCTGGTGATGGATGTGGCCTTTGTCGTGTTCTACCTGGTCTATGCCTTTGCCTTCAACTGGGCTTACGACCAGATCTTTCCGCTGCCTGAAACGGCGTGATCCCGGCAGGCGGGGCGGATCTTACGCGATTTCCGCCCTGCCTTTGCAGATTTCAGTAGCCCAAAGCCTTGCGCAGCATGTTCAGCGCGACCAGCACCAGGAACACGGCAAAGACCCGCTTCAGAGGCTTGGGGTCCATCGCATGGGCCAGCTTCACGCCCCAAGGCGCTGTGATCAGCGTCATGGCGATGATGATGCCAAAAGCGACAAAGTTCACGGCCCCCACCGTCAGCGGCGGCACCGGCATGGTCATGTCAACGAACAGGAACCCGATCACTGACGGCACGGCGATCAGCAGGCCAAAGCCCGCAGCGGTTGCCACAGCGCGGTGGATCGGCACGTTGTGCAGGCTCATCAGCGGCACGCCAAAGCTGCCGCCGCCGATGCCCATCAGCACCGACAAAAACCCCACAGCCGGCGAATAGGCCCAGCGTTTCGGCCCCTTGGGCATCTCCTCGCCCAGCCGCCAATGCGCGCGGCCAAAGCCCATGTAGAGCCCGACGATCAGCGCCAAAAAGCCAAAGATCCCCTGCAACGTCGACGAACGCAGTTGCGACACGGCCAGCATCCCCAGAACCGCGCCGATCACGATTCCCGGCGCCCAGCCGCGCAGGATCGTCCAGTCGACAGCGCCTTTCTTGTTGTGGCTGTGGACCGACCGCAGCGAGGTGACGATGATCGTCGCCAGCGAGGTGGCCAGACACATCTGCATCAATTGCGGCCCGTCATAGCCAAGCGTATGAAATGCATAAAAGAATGCAGGCACCAGAACGATGCCCCCACCGACGCCCAACAGGCCCGCCAGAACGCCCGCAAAGGCCCCAATGATCATCAGCATGATCAGCATTTCCAGCAAAAGCATGGTGTCCGGCATCTTGTCTGTCCCATTTGGTGTGTTTGCGCACAGGTAAATCGCAGCTGGCGCGCAGCCACAAGTTCAAAGCCAGCCTTGGCATTCAGAAAACACGGGCGTATGTCCATGCTGCAATGCGGCAGGGCCGCGCCAAACCCTTTCATTGACGGAGAGACCGATGTTGCGCATCGCACTAGTACTGGGACTGTTGGTCATGATCGGGCCGTTCGCGATCGACATGTATCTGCCCGCAATGCCCGATATCGCCGCCGATTTCGGTGTCGACGAACCTGCGGTCCAGATGACTTTGACCGCGTATTTCCTGTCCCTGGGTGTGGCGCAGCTGGTCTATGGGCCGCTGTCCGACCAGACGGGCCGCCGCCTGCCGGTGTTCATGGGGCTCGGCGTGTTCTTCATCGGGTCGGTCGGCGCCACGTTGGCCGGGTCGGTCGAGGCGCTGGCCGGATGGCGTGCCGTGCAGGGGCTGGGCGGGGCTGCGATGATGGTCATGCCCCGCGCCATCGTGCGCGATCTGCACACCGGGAACGAGGCCACGCGGCTGATGGCGATGGTCATGCTGGTGATGTCCGTGTCGCCCATGCTGGCGCCGCTGGCAGGCAGCTTGGTGATCTCGCTGGGGTCCTGGCGCGCGGTTTTTGCGGTGCTGGCCTGTGCTGCGGCAATTGCCGCTGTGGTGATGGGCGTGTCGCTGGGCGAAACCCTTCCGCCCGAAAAACGCACGCCGGTCCGGGTAAAGACGTTGATCCAGAACGCAGGCATCCTGTTTCGGGATCGCGGGTTCATGGGGCTGACGATGATCGGCGGCTTTGGCATGGCCAGCTTCTTTGTCTTCATCGCCTCGGCCCCCTTTGTCTATGTGCAGGAATTCGGCCTGACGCCCACACAATTCTCGCTGGCCTTCGCGGTCAACGCCATCGGCTTCTTCTCGGCCTCGCAGATGGCCGCCCCCTTGGGCGAGCGGTTCGGGATGCGCCCGCTGGTGCGGATGGGTGTGACCGGGTTCACGTTCTTCGTGTTGCTGTTGTTGCTGGTCGTGGCCTCGGGCTTTCAGAACCTGCCGGTCGTGATCGCCGGATTGTTCTGCGCGAACGCCTGTCTGGGCGTGGTGATCCCCACAACAATGGTGCTGGCGCTGGATGCACATGGCGAGCGCGCAGGGCTGGCGTCGTCGCTGGGTGGCACCTTGCAGATGCTGGCAGGCGGGCTGATGATTGCAGCCACGGGGCCGTTCTTTGACGGCACGGTCCTGCCGATGCTGGCGGCGATTGCGATATGTGGCGTGGCAGCGATGGGCTTTACCCTGTTCACCCTGCCCCGCCGCGTGCGCGTGACGTAAGCTGCTCTTGAGATCGGCTCAGGCGCTTTGCGCCTGGGCTGCCTGCGTGATGTGAGTCAGCGCCTGTTCCACCAGTTCCGGCCCCGCCCCGTCACGATGCGCCCCCTCGGACAGCGCCCGCCGCCAGCCACGCGCACCGGGACGGCCCGCGAACAGACCCAGCATATGGCGGGTGACCTGATGCAGGCGGCCCCCATCGGTCAGATGCGCCTCGATATAAGGCAGCATTCCTGCCACGGCCTCTTCGGCTGAAGTGTCGGTGCCGGTGCCGTATATCCGCCGGTCCGCCGTGCTGAGAATATCCGAGGGCTGGTGATAGGCCGCGCGGCCCACCATGACACCGTCCAGCCCCCCGTCGAGGAACTCAACCGCCTGCTCCAGCGACGTGATCCCGCCGTTGACCGAGATGTGCAGATTGGGAAACAGCCCCTTCATCTGACGCACCAGATCATAGTCCAGCGGAGGAATGTCGCGGTTTTCCTTGGGGCTGAGACCTTGCAACCACGCCTTGCGCGCATGGATCGAGACACGCTCGACGCCTGCCCCCACCATCTGTGACAGGAATTCGGGCAGCACGTCGGCGGGGTTTTGTTCGTCCACACCGATACGGCACTTCACCGTCACCTCGATGTCCACCGCGTCCTGCATGGCCCGCACACAGTCGGCCACCAGCGCAGGCTGGCGCATCAACACAGCCCCGAACGTGCCCGATTGCACCCGGTCCGACGGGCAGCCCACGTTCAGGTTGATCTCGTCATAGCCCGCGGCCGCCCCGATCCGCGCCGCCTGGGCAAGCTCGGACGGGTCAGAGCCGCCCAGTTGCAACGCCACGGGATGCTCGTCCCCGTGATGGTCCAGCAAATGCAAAGCACCGCCGCGCACCAAGGCGGGGGACGTGACCATTTCAGTGTAGAGCAACACATGCGCCGACAGCAGACGGTGCAGGTAGCGACAATGGCGGTCCGTCCAGTCCATCATGGGGGCTACGGACAGTTTCGCGGCCCTTGCGGCTGACGTATGGGTCATCTCTTCGGTCTCCTGACCTTCGCAAACAGCAGATACGGCCATTCCGGCCGATCGTATGCGCCTGCCCGTGGGCAGACCAGCCCCCCATAAAGCGAAGCGCGCAGGGCTTCAAACCGGATCTGTGCAAGCTGCACGCCGGCACAAGAGCATGACTCCCCTGCCACTGCCGTGCTAGACAGACCAGATACCCCGCCACTCCGGCCATTGGCAATGGAGCCCGGGCAACGCGCTGCCGGATTGCGGCGACCATCATTTTCAGTCGAAAAGAGACATTGCATGACCATCGAAGCCACCCTGTGGGACCAGGAAGAACGGTTCTGGACCCAAGGCGCGGACAGCGCACGTACCATGTCGGCCAAAAACGCGGTCTTTGTGTTTCCCTACCCCACGGGCATCCTCAGCGGCGATGCGCTGTGGCGCGAGGCGGATGTGGCGCAGCGTTGGCGCTCGGTCGTGATGAGTGAACGGGTTCTGTCTGTTGAGGGGAATATCGCCGTGCTGGCCTACCGCGTGTCGGCTGAACGCGGCGACACACCGCTTTACGAGGCGCTGTGTACCTCGACCTATCTCAAGGACGACACCAAATGGCTGCGCCTGACACACCAACAGACACCGACTTCGTGACACAGGCTCTGCCGCTGTGCGATCTGGCGCAATGCGGTCATCCGAAACGAAAAAGGCCCGCAAATTGATGCGGGCCTTTGTTTTCGCTGCAAGCCGGGTCTAGCCCGCCAGGGACGGCAACCACAGCACGATGCTTGGAAAGGCGACCAGCAGGCCGATGGTCACCGCGTCCGCCAGAAAGAACGGTGTGACGCCCCGGAACACGTCCTGCACGGTCAGATCGTCGCGCACGCCGGCCACGACAAAGCAGTTCAGTCCGATGGGCGGGGTGATCAGGCAGAATTCGGCCATTTTCACCACCAGAATGCCAAACCAGATCGCGCACATCGGCCCCGACATCCCAAAGGAGCTGTCAGCGGCGGAAACAAGCTCTCCGCCGTTCAGCGCCATCACCGCCGGATAGACCACAGGCAAGGTCAGCAGCAGCATTCCGATGGCATCCATGAACATGCCCAGCACCGCATAGGCCAGCAGAATGCAGATCAGGATCAGCATCGGCGCCATGTCCAGCGAGGTGATCCAGTCCGAGAACGCACCCGGCAGGTCGGCAAAGCCCAGAAACCGAACATAGATCAGCACGCCCCAGATGATGGTAAAGATCATCACCGTCAGCTTGGCCGTCTCGATCAGCGCATCCTTGAGCTGGTTCAGACGCATACCGCGATACAGCGCCATCAGGAACACGATGAATGCGCCCACGGCCCCGCCTTCGGTCGGGGTGCCCCATGCCTCGCCAAAGGGGTTGTAGACGAAAAAAATGATGATCACGACCACCGCCACGATAGGCAAGGCGGGCGGCAGGGATTCAAACCGTTCACGCCATGTGAAACCGGTCACCGGGGGGCCGACGTTCTTGAACACCATGGCGATGCCGATGATCAGAACCGCGTAGACCACAGCCGAGAATGCGCCGGGGATGAACCCGGCCAGCAGCAGTTTGCCCACGTCCTGCTCCACGATGATCGCATAGATCACCAAAATGGCCGAGGGCGGGATCAGCGAGGCCAGCGTACCACCTGCAGCAACCACACCCGCCGCGAACTGCTTGTTATAGCCGATCTTCAGCATTTCGGGGATGGCGATGCGGGCAAAGACTGCCGCCGTGGCCACCGATGCGCCCGACACGGCGGCAAAGCCTGCGGTGGCGAACACAGTCGACACGGCCAGCCCCCCGGGAACCCATGCGATCCAGCGCTTCGCAGCCTCGAACAGGGCAGTCGTCAGCTTGGCGTAATAGGCCAGATAGCCGATCAGGATGAAGGTCGGGATCAGGCTAAGCGCCTGTGACGACACTTTTGAATGGGGCACCTGCCCCGCGATCTTGACGCTGATTTCCAGCGCCTTGCCGATGCGGTCGGGGTCATAGTCAAAACCGTTCCAGCGCAGCCAGAACAGCCCCGCAAAACCGGCAAGGCCCGCGGCAAACGCCACACGCATCCCCAGAACAACCATCACCAACATGCCGCCCGTGGTCCACAGACCGATTGTAATCGGATCCATCAGTCGTCTCCCAGCGCGTCGGCTTCAAGTCTGGCCTGCTCGGCCACGGTCAGGATCAGCGGCACCGCCACCGGGTTCTCCAGCCCCAGCACCAGCGCACGGGCGTATCCCCACGCTTGCAACACCAGACGCAATGCCAGCACCGTAAACGCCATCGGAACGATCAGTTTGCTGGGCCACAGCGGCAGCCCGATGTCGATCGAGCTGTCGCGGCTGCAGAACGGCCGCGCGCAATCGAACGAGCGGTCAAAGTGCGCCCAGCTGCCCCAGATCAACGCGATGATCAGAACAAGGATGAGCAGGACCGAAATCAGTTCGAACAGCCACTTGGCCCGCCCCGAAAGCGCGCCCACCAGCATGTCCATCCGGATATGCCCTCCGCTGCGCTGCACATAGGACACGCCCATGATCGCAATCAACGGCATCGCGGTTTCGATGTAATCGACATAGCCCATCAGCGGACTGCCAAAGAACTTGCGCCCCAACACCGACCAGACCGCCAGAAACATCAGCGAAAAGACGGCGATGCCGCTGATCAATGCAAAAAACCACTCAACGGGCACCAAAGCCCTGTCCAGCCTGCTGAGCAAACTGTTGTCTTCCAGAACCGATGACGTTCCTGCCATGTCTGTCCCCTTGTTTTCGAAGTCTTGTGACCGGTGTTCAGGCCCGGTTTTGACGCAAGCGCATTCAAAGTGTGAAAAGCCACCGCAAGACGCCCTGCGGTGGCTTGACGAGTCCCCCTATCAGGGCCGCCCGAGGGTGGCCCCCTGCGGTGCCTTAGCTGCCCGAAGCCTTGGCATCAGCCAGGGCCTTTTCAGCCAGATCGTACAGTTCCTGACCCGGCAGGCCCTGACCTTCCATGTCCGCAATCCATGCGTCCCGGATCGGTCCCGCCGCCTTTTCACGGAATTCGGCGATGGTTTCGTCGCTGTACATCACTTTTTCAACGCCCTTCTCTTCCAGAACGGTGTCCCAGCGTTTCAGCAGTTCACCATAGTTGGCAAGGTAATGGTCGATGGCCTCGGGCACCGAGCTGTCCAGCGCTTCGCGTTCTGCATCGCTCAGGGATTCATATGCGTCGATGTTCACCACCACGGGGCAGTTCACGGTGCCGGGGTTCAGGTTGGCGGTCCACCAGTCGGCCTGGTTGATCGTGCCAAAGCTGAGGTGCGCGTGCTGGGCAAAGGCCACGGTGTCCACGACGCCGGATTCCATCGCCTGATAGGCTTCGGCCGAGGTCACGGATGTGGGCACGGCGCCGACCAGCTCGAACGCCTCGCCGATGCCGCCGGTGGCGCGGACCCGCATACCGTCGAATTTCGCCAGTGTGTCACGGGGCTCGCCCGTGCCGACGAGGTTGTACTGCGGCATGGGCGAAGTCATCAGCAGCTTGGCGTTCCATTGAGCCATTTCTTCGATGGCTGCGGGATGCGCATAGACTGCGTTGGATACAGCAACCTCTTGCTTCAGGTTCTCGACACCCAGGAACGGCAGCTCCAGCACGGTGATCACGCGGTTCTTGTCGGGGTGATAACCTGCACAGAACTGCGCCATCTCAAAGGCACCGATGCTGATGCCGTCCAGATTTTCGCGGTTCTTCGACAGGCCGCCATAGCTGACGTTCATGGTGAATTCGCCGTTGGTCTTTTCCGCAACCAGTTCGGCCAGTTTCTCGACATGTTCGGTAAAGGCGCGACGCTTGCCCCAGACACTGACGTTCCATTCGGTCGCGGCAGCCTCGAGTGCAAAGGTGCATGTCAGCGCGCCTGCAACGGCGCCCAGCGTAAATTTGTTCATGATACTCTCCCTTACGCGCGCCTTGGATGGCCCGCTTGGCCTCAGGGTAACTTGCGATTTACATCATGCCAATACCCAGAACCCCCGAGGGGCGGACCGCCCGCAAGGGCCCACGAAAGAATGTTGCGTGATTCTGCCGCTTTGCGACACCTGCGGCCATACGGCACAGGGGCCGGGTACCAAAGTGACCCTGCACGGCCATCGCGTTGCAGGTTTGTGCATCATTTGCCGCTGCGTTCATTTGACATGCAATCGCCCGAAAATAAGAGAAAAATGCGGCATGCGCGGACAAAGTTTACAAAATGTTGGCGGTATCGGAAAAACATTTACAGCGAAACCGTTATTTTTCCGCAAGTTATTCCCTTCTTTTCACATCGCAGTATTATCACGATCACGTCAGGGAGGACGGAGCGACATGGCCGATGCGGGCTTGTCAATTGCCTGCCCTCGACCGAAAAAGATCGCCAGGGAGGAAGCCTACGATGACCAGAACCCACGCTCCGCACGCTCACACGGTTGAAAATGCGCATGTGAACGCTGCCGATTATGACAAGATGTATGCCGCATCCGTTGCCGATCCGGCGGCCTTTTGGGGCGAGCACGGCAAGCGCATCGACTGGATCAAGCCCTATACCCGGGTCAAGGATGTCTCCTATGACTTTGGCAACGTGTCGATCAAATGGTACGACGACGGCACGCTGAACGTCTCGGCCAACTGCATCGACCGCCACCTTGCGGCGCGCGGTGACCAGACCGCGATTATCTGGGAACCCGACAGCCCCGACGACGACGCGCTGCACATCACCTACCGCGATCTGCACAAGGCCACCTGCAAGATGGCCAACGTGCTGAAAGACATGGGCGTCGAAAAGGGCGACCGCGTGGTGATCTATATGCCGATGATCCCCGAGGCCGCCTATGCCATGCTGGCCTGTGCCCGCATCGGTGCGATCCATTCGATCGTCTTTGCCGGCTTCTCGCCCGACGCGCTGGCCGCCCGTGTGAAGGGTTGCGGTGCCAAGGTGGTGATCACCGCCGACCAGGCCCCCCGTGGCGGACGCAACACACCGCTGAAGACCAATGCGGACAAGGCGCTGGCCAATTGCGATGACAGCGTCAAGACGCTGGTCGTGCGCCGCACCGGTGCCGATGTGCCATGGTCGGACCGCGACCACGACTATAACGCGCTGGCCGCCACCGCGTCCGAGGATTGCGAGCCGACGGAAGTCAACGCCGAAGACCCGCTGTTCATCCTCTACACCTCGGGTTCCACAGGCCAGCCCAAGGGCGTGGTGCACACCACCGGCGGCTATCTGGTCTATGCGGCGATGACGCATCAGATCACCTTCGATTACCACGATGGCGACATCTATTGGTGCACCGCCGATGTGGGCTGGGTCACCGGCCACAGCTATATCGTCTACGGTCCACTGGCCAATGGCGCGACCACGCTAATGTTCGAGGGCGTGCCCACCTATCCCGACGCCAGCCGGTTCTGGCAGATCTGCGAAAAGCACAAGGTGTCGCAGTTCTACACCGCCCCCACCGCGATCCGCGCACTGATGGGTCAGGGCGATGAATTCGTGAAAAAGGCCGACCTGAGCAGCTTGAAGCTGCTGGGCACCGTCGGCGAGCCGATCAACCCCGAAGCGTGGGAATGGTACAACGATGTGGTTGGCGGCGGGCGTTGCCCCATCGTCGACACCTGGTGGCAGACCGAAACCGGCGGCCACCTGATGACGCCCCTGCCCGGCGCCCATGAAACCAAACCGGGTGCTGCGCAGAAACCGTTCTTTGGCATCGAACCTGTGGTTCTGGACCCGACCAGCGGCGAAGAGATCGACGGCAACGGCGTCGAGGGTGTTCTGTGCATCAAGGACAGCTGGCCCGGCCAGATGCGCACCGTCTGGGGCGATCACGAGCGGTTCGAGCAAACATATTTCAGCGACTACAAGGGCTATTACTTTACCGGTGACGGGTGCCGCCGCGATCAGGACGGCGATTACTGGATCACGGGCCGCGTCGATGACGTGATCAACGTGTCCGGTCACCGCATGGGCACGGCCGAGGTCGAAAGCGCGCTGGTTGCCCACGACAAGGTCGCCGAAGCGGCGGTTGTCGGCTATCCCCACGACATCAAGGGGCAAGGCATCTATTGCTATGTCACCCTGATGAGCGGCGAAGAACCCTCCGAAGACCTGCGCAAGGAACTGCGCACATGGGTCCGCAACGAGATCGGCCCCATCGCCTCGCCCGACCTGATCCAGTGGGCCCCGGGCCTGCCCAAGACCCGCTCGGGCAAGATCATGCGCCGCATCTTGCGCAAGATCGCCGAGGATGATTTTGGCGCATTGGGCGACACGTCGACACTGGCTGACCCTTCCGTTGTCGATGACCTGATCGCCAACCGCATGAACAAAGGCTGACACGCATGACCGAGAGCAAGACCACCGCAAATGTTGCCACACTCGCGCCCCCGGTGCTGATCCTGCTGGGGCCTCCGGGTGCCGGCAAGGGCACACAGGCGCGGATGCTGGAGAAACGCTATGGGCTGGTGCAGCTCAGCACCGGCGACCTGTTGCGTGCGGCGGTCGCCGAAGGGTCCGAGGCGGGCAAGGCGGCGGACAAGGTGATGAAATCGGGCGGGCTGGTCAGTGACGAGATCGTCATTGCGATCCTGCGCGACCGGCTGTCCGACCCGGACACCGCCAAGGGCGTGATCCTGGACGGCTTTCCCCGCACCACCGTTCAGGCCGAGGCGCTGGACGAGTTGCTGGCGGAAAGCGGGCAAAAGATCGACGCGGCCATCAGCCTTGAGGTTGATGACGAGGCCATGGTGCACCGCATTGCAGGGCGCTACACCTGTGGTGAATGCGGCGAAGGGTATCACGACAGCTTCAAGAAGCCGAAGGTGGATGGGGTTTGTGATGTCTGCGGCGCCTCGAACATGAAGCGGCGGTCGGACGACAACGCCGAGACCGTGGCCGAACGGCTGGCGGCCTATCACAAGCAGACCGCCCCGCTGATCACCTATTACGAACAGCGCGGCGCCTTGCAGCGTATCGACGCCATGGGGTCGATTGACGAAATTGCCACGACCGTCAGCCGTGCCGTGGCCGAAGCGACGCGAAAGTAGATCGGGTGTTGCGACAGACCGCTACCGGTCAGTCGCCCCTTTCCCCGCCAAAATCTTGTCCCGAAATCCGGCAATCCGCTTAACGCGGGTTGCCGATTGTTTTGCCGAGGACAGGTTGATCACATAGCTTTTGCGCCGCCCCGGCGTCAGGGCATGGAATGCTTCGGCCAGTTCGGGATCAGAATCCAACGCCTCGGTCAGTTCCTCAGGTATTTCAAGCTCGCTGTCATCCGGTGGCGCCTTGAGACCAGCGGCCGCATAGCCCAACGCCTCTTTCAGATAGGCTGTGATGATCGGCTCCATTGCCGCCACCTGTTCGTTCGCGGTGAAGCGGATCATGTGGGCATGTTTCGTGTTCGGCCCGGCGCGTTCCAACACGGCCTCGGGGTCTTTCATCAGCGCCGCGTTGAAAAAGCTCAGCCGGAAGTCGCCGCGAAATGCCCCCAGCATGGCGATGTTGCGTCCGGCATGCAGATAACACGGGTGCGCCCATTTCAGCGCAGGTTCCAGCCCGACGTTCCGGCAAAGCCGGTCCAGCTCCTCAAGCCCCTTGCCCCAGGGCACAATCGAGCAATCGGGTGTGTCAAAGCGCGCACATCGTCCGCACCCTTTGGTGAAAAAGTCATCAAGTTCCGTGATCATCTGGTCGCTGCCTCCTGTCTCCGGCAGAGTGATACAGAGGATTTTCGCGAACGCAAAACCCGGATGCAACCGCCCGCGATACCGTGCCGAAGGCTGTGTTCTTGAGTGGACAGTAGCCCTCTGTATCCCGACGGCGATCCAGAAGCGGTTGATCCGAGCAGCGTGCCCCGGACGCAAAAAGGCCCGGCGATTGCCGGGCCTTTTCTATCTCACAAGTTCTATCTCACAAGCGCTTTGCGCTTACTGCGCAGGCGCTGACACCAATTCCATCTGGCTGACGGCAACGGCCAGATTGATGCCTGTCTCGCCCGAGATGCTGAACGGTTGCAGGGCGTATGTATCGTCCGAGCCACCCAGCATCGCGTTGGCGCCAAGGCCCACACCGGCGGATGCCGAGGCTGTCACACCGCCATAGGTGCCCGCCAGCGCGCCCGTCGCATAGTCCTGTTCGGTCGGGGCCAGCACGACCCATTTGATCACCGAGCCGTCGCTGCGACCCAGATCAAGCCCGAACTTCTCGATCGAACCGGTATAGTATTCGGGCGGCAGGGCGTCATCGGCGGGGTTGAACGTGCAGGCCAGTTGCTTGGTCGAGCCGAACACGAAACCGCTGCCGCCTTCAACGTTGCAGTCCAGCAGACCCAGCTCGGCGCGGTCCTTGCCTTGGGCCTGTGCGGCGGTGGACAGGCCAAAGGTGCCTGCGGCAAGGCCAGCGGTCACGGCCAGTGCTGCGGTGATGGTTTTGGGGGTCATATAAGTCATCTTGGTCTCCCGTTCGGTATTTGGTGCGGGGCTTGCCCGCGCTGACAGGACAACGTGTGCACGTGGCGCAATGTTCCGGTGCCGTCGCGGCATCCGGTCCCGGCGCCCCTGCATCTGATCGGATATGGACACCACCGGCGGAACATGGCACCCGTCGTCGGATGAACGCCTACGACCTGATATTTGCCCCCGGACCCGACACCGACGTGCCATTGCGCCACGCCTTCGGGCGGTTTGGCACGGGCGTCACCGTGATCACCACCCTGTCCGAAATCGGGCCGCTGGGGTTCACCGCCAATTCGTTTTCGTCAGTGTCACTGACCCCGCCTCTGGTGCTGTGGTCGCTGTCCAACACCTCGCGCAGGCACGATGCCTTTGCGCAGGCGCAACACTACAGCATACACGTGCTGGCGGATGCACAAGCCGACATGGCCCTGCATTTCGCCGCGAATGGCGAAGGTTTCGACGCCTATCCGCATGACATTGATGCCCAGGGCGTACCGCTGTTGCATGGGTGTCTTGCGCGTTTCGACTGCACGCATCATGCCTCGCACCCTGCAGGTGATCACAGCATCATCCTGGGCCGCGTCACGCAGGTGGCCACGAAGGCAACAGGTGCCGGTCTGGCCTTTGATCAGGGGCAGTACGGGCGCTTTCAACCGTTCTAACCACCCCGTGAAATGCGAAATGGCGCGGTCGCCCGCGCCATTTGTATTTTACAGGTCCAGGTGAAATATCACTTCCAACCGACTTCGTTAAAGATCTTCTGCGCGGCGGGCACGTTCTCGGCCACGGCGGACAGGTCAACGTCATCCGGTTTGAACATGCCCAGAGCCGCGACCGACGGGCTGAGGCCCACGCCCGGCACGGCGGGGTATTCGTCATTGCCGGCCGAGAAATATTCCTGCGCCTTGTCCGACGCCAGATACTCAAGGAAGGCCACGGCGTTGTCGCGGTTTGGGGCATGGACAGCCACACCACCACCCGACAGGTTCATGTGCGCGCCTTCGGCGTTCTGCGAGGGGAACACCCAGCCAATATTGGCAATCGCGTCTTTCTCCAGCCCTTTGACCTCGGTGCGCAGAGCGCGGGCAAAGTAATATGTGTTGGAAATCGCAATGTCGCATTCGCCCGACACCAGACCGCGCAGTTGGTCGGTATCACCACCTTGGGGATCACGGGCAAAGTTGTCGACCATACCCTGCGCCCAGGCCTTGGCTTTTTCTTCACCAAAGTTCTGGATCATCGCGGCCAGCAGCGTCTGGGAATAGACGGCTGTGGACGACCGGTGGCACACCTGACCCTTGTAGGCCGGATCGGCCAGATCCAGATAGGTTTGCGGCGGGTTCGGCACACGGGTCTTGTCATAAAAGATGATCCGCGCGCGTTGCGAGAAACCGAACCATTCGTTGTCGGCATCTTGCAGGTAACCCGGAATGCGTTTTTCCAGGATGTCGCTGTCCACGGATTGCAGCACGCCCGCATCCTTGGCACGCTTCAGGCGCGAGGTGTCCACTGTCAGCAACACATCCGCGGGCGAGTTCTGCCCCTCGGCCTGCATCCGCGCGATCAGCTCATCAGCGTTGCCTTCGATGCGGTTGATGGTGATGCCCGTGGCCTCGGTAAAGTCGGAATAGAGCCGCTCGTCGGTGTCGTAGTGACGCGAGGAATAAAGGTTCAGCTCGCCATCGGCATAGGCCGGAAGTGCCATCAACGTGGCAAAGGCGAGAGTCAGAGGGGGGGCGAAACGCATGGGGAAACTCCTGTTGCGGCAAATTCTGATTAAAACAGTCAATTACTGAAATCTCTCCATGCGTCAAGTCAACTGGTGCGAGATCGGGCAAGGTGTCGCAGCCTTTCGCCACCAGCACACACAGGTTCGCGAAAATTGCGTAGCTGTGCTATGATGCTGCAATCCCCTTGCTCTGCGCTCTGCAACAAACAAACTACGGGTTGAAATCAATGCCCGTTAGCGCTAACAAAGCCAAAACAGCCAATGACACTTATCCATGAAGGGAACGCCTGCTATGGCCCTCGCCCCCAAGATTCAGGACGTCACAGCCCGCATCGTCAAACGCTCGGCAGACAGCCGCGCGCAATACCTTGACCGGATGCGCCGCGCCGCCGAGGACGGGCCGCGCCGCGCGCATCTGACCTGTGGCAACCAGGCGCACGCCTTTGCCGCAATGGGCGCTGAAAAGGCATCACTTGTCGAAGGCATCAGCCCCAACATCGGCATCGTCACCGCCTATAACGACATGCTGTCGGCGCACCAGCCGTTCCAGCGGTTCCCCGACCTGATCAAGCAAACCGCGCTGGCCAACGGTGGCACGGCGCAGGTGGCGGGCGGCGTGCCTGCGATGTGTGATGGTGTGACCCAGGGCCAGACCGGCATGGAGCTGTCGCTGTTCTCGCGCGACGTGATCGCATTGGCCGCGGGCGTGGCGCTGTCACACAACACCTTTGACAGTGCGGTCTACCTTGGCGTCTGTGACAAGATCGTGCCGGGGCTGATCATCGCGGCGGCGACATTCGGCTATATCCCGTCGATCTTCCTGCCTGCGGGTCCGATGCCCTCGGGCCTGCCGAACGAGGAAAAGTCCAAGGTGCGCCAATTGCACGCCTCGGGACAGGTCGGGCGCGACAAGTTGATGGAGGCCGAGATGGCATCCTATCACGGGCCGGGCACCTGCACCTTCTACGGCACAGCGAACTCGAACCAGATGCTGATGGAGTTCATGGGCCTGCACCTGCCCGGCGCGTCCTTCGTGAACCCCGACACCGACCTGCGCGATGCGCTGACCCATGCGGGGGCAAAACGCGCGCTGGAAATCACCAATCTAGGCAATGACTACCGCCCCGTCTGCAATATTCTGGACGAGCGGACATTCGTGAACGGTCTGGTCGGGCTGATGGCCACGGGCGGGTCGACCAATCTGGTGATCCATATCATCGCGATGGCCCGCGCGGCCGGTGTGCAACTGGACCTGCAGGACCTGTCCGACATCTCGGACGCGACACCGCTGATGGCGCGGGTCTATCCCAACGGGCTGGCCGACGTGAACCATTTCCACGCGGCGGGCGGGCTGACCTATATGATCGGCGAATTGCTGGACGCGGGCCTGCTGCACCCTGACACGGTGACGGTGATGGGCAACGGGCTGCAAGACTACACGCAGGAGCCAAAGCTGATTGACGGCGAGGTGCGCTGGCAGGATGCCCCGCGCCAAAGCCAGAACGACCGTATCCTGCGCCCCGCCAGCGATCCATTCGCACCACAAGGCGGGCTGAAGCAACTCAACGGCAATCTGGGCCGTGGCGTGATCAAGATTTCCGCCGTGGCGGACGAACACCAGCTGGTCGAGGCCCCTGCCCGCGTGTTCCACGATCAAGAAGAGGTCAAGGCTGCGTTCAAGGCAGGCAGCCTGACCGATGACTGCGTGATCGTGGTCCGTTTCCAGGGTCCAAAGGCGAACGGAATGCCGGAACTGCATGCGCTGAACCCGCTGATGGCGGTGATGCAGGGACGCGGGCAAAAAGTGGCCTTGGTCACCGATGGCCGCATGTCCGGCGCATCGGGCAAGACCCCCGCCGCAATCCACGTCAGCCCCGAGGCACTGGACGGCGGGCTGATTGCCAAAGTGCGCGACGGTGACATGATCCGACTGGACGCCAAGGCAGGCACGTTGCAGGTTCTGGCCGAAGGAATCGAAGACCGCGCCCCCGCAACGGCAGACCTCAGCGGCAACACAAACGGCGTGGGCCGCGAGTTGTTTGCCATGTTCCGTGCCAACGTGGGCGGGGCCGACACCGGCGCTGCCGTGGTCGTTTAAGGCTTAACAGGAGAGACATGATGACCCCCCAAGACGCCAGCGCCGCCGCCCTGCGCATTGCACAGATGGCCCCGATCATCCCGGTTCTGGTGGTCGATGACGCCACCCACGCCGCACCGCTGGCCCGCGCCCTTGTGGCGGGCGGCCTGCCCGCGCTCGAGGTCACCCTGCGCACCCCTGCGGCCCTTGAGGTGATCCGTGAGATGGCAGGCGTCGCAGGCGGCGTCGTGGGTGCGGGTACCTTGCTGACCCCCGCGGACGTGCAGGCCGCCAAGGATGCAGGCGCGCGATTCGGCGTGTCACCGGGGGCCACCGACCGCTTGCTGGACGCCTGCGAAGAGGCCGACCTGCCGCTGCTGCCGGGGGCTGCAACCGCCTCGGAGGCGATGCGCCTGCTGGAGCGCGGCTATACAATGCTGAAATTCTTTCCCGCCGAAGCCTCGGGCGGGGCTGCCGCGATCAAGGCCATCGGCGCGCCCATCCCGCAAGTGATGTTCTGCCCCACGGGCGGCGTCAGCCCTGCCAACGCTGCCGACTACCTGAGCCTGACGAATGTGGTCTGTGCGGGCGGGTCCTGGGTTGCCCCCAAGGATATGGTGCTGGCGGGGGACTGGGACGGGATTACCGAACTGGCGCGCGCGGCATCGCAACTAAAGGGCTGACCTCGCGAAGGCATCGGGTGCGATCGGGTGACGAGACACCACAACCAAGGCCCCGCAATTCCAGCCCACGATCCAGGCATTTCGGACCCGAACCTGACTTTGGGTCCGATATAGGCTAATGTCTGGCGATCAAGACGAAGCCGTCGCCGTTCAAAGCAGCCGGGGCTGGACGGTCGGCACCCATCCCTCTTTGAAAAAGGGCGAGGACTTGTGCTTGCCCCCAACAAAGCCCCGGATCAGGAACGGCATCACCTTCAGCGCGTCCCTGAACCCAAGTTTCTCGGCGATCCCGAAGGGCGGTTCTCCGGTGGCGTCGCGGCCGTATATCCGGCTGCGCACGGAACCCAGACGCTCCAGACACTCAGGATCATCGCCAGCACGATAGGCGTTATGCAGGATACCAAACCAAGGGAACTTGGCTTGAATGTTCCCCACGGGCGAATTGCAGCAACGTGTCGACCAGCGAAACAGCCCGTCCGGGCTGAGCCGGTTGCAGACGAGATGCTCTTTGCCCTTCGTGATGCGGATTTCGCTTGGGTAGACCGGGATGATTTCGGTGCCGCCGAATGCGTCGAGCAGTTCCGCGCGTCCGAGCTTTTGCAGATACAGCTGGCAATCCGAGCAGTAACACATCAAGCGGCCAGGCGTATGAGCGGGGAAATGCGTAAGCTCTGCCTTGAAGGCCCCACAATCGCAACTGATGTACATCGAAACGCGCCTCGAATTTTGGGAAGGACCGCCTTTGCCGCGCCCCGGTATCCGGACGTTAGACAGACCTGAGATTATCGTCAATGAACTCACCTGACCATCGCTGAGCCGACACATAAAACGACACCTTGGCTAGAGGAGCAGGTCTCTCACCTAAATCTTTCCGGGATTTCGCGATGGCACGCGCAGCGGGGCTCACAGCGGCCCTTGGATGTATTTTCACGAACGACAGCCAAGCCCCTGCCCCGGTGATCCCGGCATCAGGTCACTAAAGTGGCGCAAATGCCGGTTCCGCTTGCCATCTCGGACTAAGGCGCGATCAGCGTCACACCCGGTATCTTCTGAATGCGCAGCATGTCGTCGTCATAGACCTCGGTCAGTTCATCAACCAGATCTTCGGTCCAGCCGGGCATGTCCAGCTCTTCCTCGATCTCGTCCTCCAGCGCATATTTGTCCAGGAACGCCGCGATCACCCGACGCTTCTGCATCTCAGTCATCGCCGGATGGGTCTTGAGATAGCCCCGGAACCGCTGCATCCCCTCGGGCGACATGATGTCCCCCAGCACGTCAAAACCACCGATGATCTTTTCGTTGTGCTCCAGCCCCGCCAACTCGCGGATGATCTCGGCCCAGATCAGCGGCGTGTCCTCGTTGCACCAGACCGTGATGTTGACCCGTGGCGCAGCGGCACGCACCTCGGCCAGCATGTCCGACCACCGCACGTCCGCCGGATCAACCCCGCCCAGAAACTCGTCAACGCTTTCTTGAGGCGACGCACGGAAAACCGCAGGCAGAAAGGCCGCCGGATTGCGCAGTGCCGTGAACATCTCGATCTGGTCATGCGGGAAAAGCTGGCTCAGCTGCTGCATCCGCTCGGCAGCGTTGGGATAAAGCAATCCGCTGCGCACCGAAGCGCGCGGCGCCCCGAACACATGGGCATGGCTCAGAATCACCCGGTCCGCATCCTCGTCGTCCAGAATCGCATCCAGAAGCACATCCCGCGCGCCCTCGGCAGGTGCGGCATTCTGCATCGCGGCAAAGGTATCACGCAGCAACTTGCGGTACCGCGACGGGCCTGGCACGGCCACACCTTTGGCGGCAAAATCTTCCTTGTTGCGCAGCAGGCATTTGACCAGCCGCTCTTCTTCCGTGAAATGCGCGCCTGTATGAAGAACAATCTGCATAGTGTGGGTGTCTGATCCTCTGACGCTGTGCCTGTCGGATTGTTATAGCGGTTTTGACGGTCGGGAAAACCACCAAACATATTCTGCATGCCCAAGTGCATTTTCATCTTGCACGCCGTGTAACAGCGCAGTAAACGAGCGCCCGAGTGCCCCTATAGCTCAGCTGGTAGAGCAACTGATTTGTAATCAGTAGGTCCGCGGTTCGAGTCCGTGTGGGGGCACCATTTTTCCTTTGAGTTTAGTGACTTGTTGCGAAATCAGGACGCTCTGATACTTGCGCATGTCATCATCAACCTGGCTAAAGGCGGCTGCCGTTCGAAATGTGCCTCCTGACGTGGCCAGAACCCAAGCTTGCGGGAGAATCGCCAAGTCCCTCTTCTCTTGCCAAGGCCGCAAGGCGTGCAGGGCCGACGGGTAGATTTGGACCTACCCTCGGCGACATTTTAGCTTATTGGGGGAGCAAATCTTATCAAGGACGCACCATGACATCCTCACAGACCCTGCCGGAACTGGTTAACGCCGCACAGACCGCTGCGAAAGCGTCTCAAGACCGGATTTCGGCAATCCTGGAACATGCGCAGGGTCAGCCTCTGTCGGACGCGCAAATCGAAGAAGTGACATCTGAAACTGTCGCAATCGAATTGGCAGCCGTCGATATCTTCACCGTGTTCGAAGCACGCATGCAGCGCCATTTCAAACGCGGCCCGCTGTCACGCAAAGTCGAAGCCCGGTTGTCGGCCGCCGGACATGCGGATCTTGCCCACAGGCTTCACCAATACTACCTGGCAATCAATGTCCTGAAGCACGGCGCAGGCGCGAGCCATCGTGAGTTGCTGAGCGCCAAGAAACCGATGTTTGCCGTGGTACAGGCCGCGGAAGGCCCGGCCAGGGCCGAGGGCGCGCCCTCGGGTTTGATTGATGTCATGTCGCCGCGTTTCTTTGACGGGTTGGCGGAAACCATTCTTGAAGCATTTCAGTTTCTTGAGAACGGCCAAGGTTAGGCGCAGCCGCGCTTAGCCGCAGTCTGTCACATTCTCAACGCGCAACCAGCCCGCGATGCCGCTTTGCCAGATGTCGCGTTGTGTGCTGTCATGGCGCACCCACAGCCAGCTTTCTGACTGCGCCGGAGCCAGATCCTGTTGAGGATAAAGAACAATATCTCCCACGGGCACAACGTGGAGAAGATCCGAAGTCTCGTCAGGTTCAGCATGTAGTGGCACGCTTGCCGCGCCCGCAACGGTTGCGACAACCTCACAGGCCTCGGAGGCCAGGGCCGGTGATGACATCCCTGACAGGGCGCAAAGCAACGCGGCAAAGCCGGTGGTCTGTCGCATGAAAATCCCCCCGTGGCCGACAATTGACCACGCCCATGACGCTACGCTGCCCGGTCAAAGGCGGCAAGCATTCATGTAAACGGGCGTGTACCGTCGCGGTGCGGACAGGATGCGGCAGGTGCCAGGCACGCAATCGCGCGCCCGGCAGTTTGCGTCAGGACATGCCCAGCGCTTCTTTGTACATTTCCAGAACCGCCTCTTCTTCGGCGATGTCGTCGGGTTCGCGCTTGCGCAGGGCGATCACCTTGCGGATCACCTTGGTGTCGTAACCGCGCCCTTTGGCTTCGGCCATCACCTCTTTTTGCTGCTCGGCGAGGTCTTTCTTCTCGGCATCCAGACGCTCGATCCGCTCGATGAACTGGCGCAGTTCGTCGGCGGTCACGCGGTAGCTTTCAAGGTTCGTGGCTGTGTCGGTCATGAGGCGCGTCCTTCGGTCAGGGCTGGTCTGGCAAGACCCAACCGATACCGTCCTGCCCTTCCGCCTGCAAGTCACCTTTGGCGCCATTTGACGCAGGCCCCGCGTGCTGCGTCGCATTCGCGACTTGATCGGCAACGATCCGCAGGCTAAGCCACGCATACTTTGGTTCGACGGGGTGACTCGTCGTTAAAGGGAACGCGGTACGGGGCAATATCCCCAAATCCGTGACTGCCCCCGCAACTGTAAGCGGTGAGCGCGACCGTCACAAGCCACTGGGGAGCAACCCCGGGAAGGCACGGCCCCGCATTGACCCGCAAGTCAGGAGACCTGCCAAAGGGATCACCCGGATACAGGCGCGGGGTGCGTATGTGTCGGCGGCCTGACCGCTTTGGTGGCGTTTCACCGGCGGAAGGCGACCTTGTCTTTCCCATATCGACGACCAAAGGGGCGGAACCAACTGACCCGTCCGTAAGGGGACAATTTTATGAAACATCTACTTGCTTCGGCATCTGTAGCAGCACTGGCCACCCTGCCCCGCGTGGCATTGGCGCAGGACGACGCCTTTGACCTGGGCACGATCACGGTATCGGCCAGCCAGACGCCGGTTGAGACCAAGCGCACCGGCACTGTGGTCGAGGTGGTCGAACAGGATGAGATCGAGAAAAGCAGCAGCGTGCGCGTATCCGAAACGCTGGACACCTTGCCGGGCATTTCGCTGTCGGGCAACGGCGGTCTGGGCACGTCGTCGGTCCTGCGCATCCGTGGTCTGTCGGGCAAATATGTGCCTGTCTATATCGACGGGATCGACATGACCGATCCGGCCAGCGTTCAGACTCAATACAGCTTTGGCGCTCTGACCACGGCGGGCATCGACCGCATCGAGGTGCTGAAAGGCTCTCAATCTGCTATTTATGGCTCCGAAGCCATTGGCGGTGTGATCAACATCAGCACCCTGCGCGCGACCGAAATGGGCACCCATTACCGCTACAGCGTCGAAGCAGGCAGCTACGACACCTTTGCCGCAACCTTTGGTGTCACCACCAAGTCGGAACAGGGCGAACTGGCCTTTACGCTCAGCCACACCACTACCAACGGATTTTCCGCCGCGGAAGAGGATGCGGGCAATCCAGAGGCTGACGGCTACGACGGCACCACGATGATCCTGACGGGCGCCTATCAGGCCACCGAAACCGTCAAGCTAGGCTTTGCCTTTAACTACCTGGACAGCACGACCGATCAGGACGGTTTCCGCGTCGATGACCTGACAGCACAGGAACTGGCCACACGTCTGGGCGCGCGCGTCTACGCCGAGATTGACGGCGGCCCGATCGATCACACACTGTCGCTCGCCTATTCAAAAACCGAGCGGGAGTACCCGGTAGGCTTCAACCGCTTCTTTACCGGCGAGCGCACCGAGGTTGGCTACAAAGGTGTGACGCAGATGGGGGCCGTGGATCTGGCTTTCGGCGCCAACTACTCCGAAGAGGAATTCGCCGTCGACACCATCAACGGCACCTACCGGACCACGTCGATCTTTGGCGAGGCGCAATACGCCGCCTCAGAGAATGTTGACCTCAGCTTTGCGCTGCGCCACGACGAGCACTCGACCTTTGGCGGGTTCACCACGGGTCGTCTGGCCGCCAACTGGCGGATCACAGGGGATACCACTTTGCGCGCCTCTATCGGCACCGGTTTCCGCGCGCCGTCGCTATATGAACTGTTCCACCCCGTTTATGGCAACCCCACACTTGAGCAAGAAGAAAGCCGCAGCGCCGAGATTGGCGTCGAGCATCGCTTTGCCAATGATGCACAGGTCAAGGCGACCCTCTTCTACACCGAGATCGACAATCTGATCGAATTCTCGGGCGGCGGATACAATCAAGTGCCGGGCACGTCGACAACCA
The DNA here is from genome assembly GCF_000620505.1 of Sulfitobacter sp. 20_GPM-1509m. Taxonomy (GTDB): domain Bacteria; phylum Pseudomonadota; class Alphaproteobacteria; order Rhodobacterales; family Rhodobacteraceae; genus Pseudosulfitobacter. The sequence continues at coordinate 89,143 of NZ_KK211144.1, forward strand.
AGGGCCTCGAACTGTCGGGCCGCATGGCGTTGGGCGCGGCCACCGATCTTTTCGGATCTTACACCTATACAGATGGAAAAGACTCGAGTGGCAACCAACTGATCCGCGTGCCCAAGCATGACTTTGTCCTCGGCGTCGAGGCAGAGCTGACCGACAAGCTGTCAGGCCAGCTGGTGCTGAACCATGTCGCAGGACGCGCCAATGACGGCGGCAACGCAATGCCTGACTACACCGTGGTCAACGCCTCGATGACCTATGACTTCAACGACACCACCGAAGGCTATGTGCGGCTGGAGAACCTGACGAACGAGCAATATCAGACCTCGTTCGGTTACGGCACTTCGGACCGTGCGATTTACTTTGGCGTCCGTGCGTCGTTCTGATCTCATAACATCCGTGGCGGCGCTGCTGGTCAGCGCCGCTGCGGCTTTGGCGGCCCCGCCGCAGCGGGTCGTGTCGATCAACCTGTGCACCGACCAGTTGGCGCTGTTGATGGCGGCCCCCGGTCAACTGATCTCTGTCACGCGCCTGTCCCATGAGGACACGGATTCGGTGATGTCCGAAAAGGCCCGCGCCCTGCCCGCCAACGGCTCCGGTGCCGAAGAGATTTACCTGCTGAAGCCCGATCTGGTGCTGGCGGGCACGTTTACGTCGATGGCGACCATCTCGATGCTGCGCAATCTTGGGATTGAGGTCGTACAGTTTGCCCCTGCCCGTGCCCTGTCGGACGTGCCCGAACGGCTGACGCAAATGGGCGAGGCTCTGGGCCGCGAGGGTGAAGCCAAGGCATTGATCGATGAATTCAACGCAGAGCTGGCAGAGCTGTCCGCCGCTCCTGCACACCGCCCCCGTGCAGCACTGACCTATGTGAACAACTATTCCTCGGGCCGTCATTCGCTTGCCGGTGACGTGTTGTTTGCCGCCGGTTTCGACAATGTCGCCGAAGAGGTGGGCCTTGGGTCGGTTGGCGTGCTGCCGCTGGAGCAACTGGTACTGCTGGCCCCCGATGTGATCATCCAGGGCCGCAACTATCCCGGCGCTGCCCGCGCCGAAGACAATCTGGACCATCCCGCACTGTCGTCCCTGAAAGGCACCTATATGGCCGGAGAACTGACCGACCGCGATTGGGTTTGCGGCACGCCTGCGGTCCTGAATGCCGTGCGCAACATGGTGGACCTTCGCAAACAGGTCGAGGCCCGCAAATGAAGCTGACTGTTGTGCTGACGACCCTCTGCGTTGTGCTGTTCGTGATCTCACTGGTGACCGGCACCACGCCCGTGTCGCCATGGCATTCCTTCACCAGCCTGTTTTCCACCGAAGGCACTCCGATGAGCGTCGTGATGCAGCAGATCCGCCTGCCGCGTGCCTTGTTGGCGGTGATGATCGGCGCGTCGCTGGGCGTGTCGGGGGCAGCGATGCAGGGATACCTGCGCAACCCGCTGGCCGAGCCGGGGCTGATCGGCGTGTCGGCGGCGGCGGGTCTGGGGGCGGTGCTGGCGCTGCAAACCGGACTGGCGGCGGCCTTTGCGCTGGCGTTGCCGCTGTCGGCGCTGCTGGCCGCACTGATCGCCGTGGCGATGATACTGACGCTGGCGGGACCGGGCGGTGCGGCGCTGACGCTGATCCTTGCGGGGATCGCGATTTCGGCGCTGGCCTCGGCCTTTACCTCGCTGGTGCTGAACCTGTCGCCCAACCCTTTTGCCGCCGCTGAAATCGTGTTCTGGATGCTGGGATCGCTGGCGGACCGGTCGTTTTCGCACGTTTGGCTGGCGCTGCCGTTCATGGTGCTGGGCTGGGTTCTGCTGGGATCGCTGGGCCGTGGTCTGGACGCGCTGACGCTGGGCGAGGACGCTGCCGCCGCGATGGGCGTGCGCCTGCCCCGGCTGCGGCTGGCGCTGGTCATCGGAACGGCGGCCTGTGTGGGCGCTGGTACGGCTGTGGCAGGCTCCATCGGCTTTGTCGGACTGGTGGTGCCCCATGTGCTGCGCCCCTTTGTGGGCGGGCAGCCGTCGCGGTTGCTCTGGGCCTCGGCGCTTGGCGGGGCGGCGATGGTGCTGGCGGCGGACATCGCCGTGCGCGTGGCGCTGCCCGACCGGGATCTGAAGCTGGGCGTGCTAATGGCGCTGGTCGGTGCGCCGCTGTTCCTCCACCTGATCTACAAGACGCGGGGGACGCTGCAATGAGCCTGCTGACCCTGCAAGACCTGTCGGTCAAACGCGGCACCTGCCCGGTGATTGACGACGTATCGCTGACCCTGCACCCCGGCGAATGCGTCGGCCTGCTGGGACCGAATGGTGCGGGCAAGACCACCCTGATGCGCGCGGCCCTCGGTTTGTTGCCGCATGACGGCACATCCTCGCTGGCGCAGATGACCAGCATGGACCGCGCCCGCGCCTGCGCGTGGTTGCCGCAGGCCCGCGAAATCGCCTGGCCGGTGAGCGTGGAACGGCTGGTGCGGCTGGGCCGCCTGCCCCATTCCGGCACCAAGGCCGAGGATGCCGCCGCCGTCACCGGCGCGCTGGCGCAAATGGGGCTGGAGGCCTATGCCCAACGCACGGCGACACAGCTGTCGGGCGGCGAACAGGCCCGCGTGCTGATCGCCCGCGCGCTGGCGCAGGACACGCCCATGATGATGGCAGACGAACCGATCGCGGGCCTTGATCCCGCTGCACAGATTGCCACGATGCGGGTGTTTTCCGACCTTGCGGCCTCTGGGCGTACGGTGCTGACCTCTCTGCATGACCTCGGGCTGGCCGCGCGGCACTGCACGCGCGTGATCCTGCTGCACCGCGGTGCGATTGTCGCAGACGGTACGCCGGTGGACGTGATGACGCCCGAGAACCTTGCAGAGGTTTTCGGCATCCTCGCGCACTATGAAATGACCGACCGCGGCCCCGTGTTCCAGACGCTGGACACGCTGGCATGACCGTGCCGCTGACACTCGACCGCCCGTGGCTGCGCCTTGATCTGGGCGGGCCGCATCAGGTGCTCAGTTGGGCGCTGAACCTGCCCGGTTTCGTGACCGCCAGCGCAATTTCATGGCGCGAGGTGCGCAATGCCGATCTGACACCGGATCTGGACGTGCTGGACTGGCTGACCGGCGAACTGGTCAAGCGCGGCACGCCCGATGATGTGTGTTTCCTGACCTCGCGCGACATTCGCGCGGTGACCGAGCATACCGTCACCGCAGGCACCGCCAACGCCCGCGCCGTGACAACAGTGGGCCTGTCGAACGCCGAACACATCGGCACGCGGCTGGACCGCTCGGGCAAGGATTGGGGCACGATCAACGTCGCCGTGCAGACAGACGTCGCCCTGACCCAAGCCGCCCTGATCGAGATGATGGCCATCGCCACGCAGGCCCGCACCGTCGCGGTGATGGAGGTGGCCCACCAATTGCCCACCGGCATTGCCACCGGCACCGGCACCGATTGTATCGCGGTCGCTGCCCTCCAAGGCGACGCGCCTTTTGCCGGGATGCACACCGACCTTGGCGAAGCGGTGGGCCGTGCGGTCTACACTGCCGTGCGGGATGGCGCGCAGGAATGGATGCGCACCACGCGCAGGCCCGAGGTGGTCTGATGGCCTTCCCCCCCGAACGCATCGTCTGCCTGACCGAAGAGACGGTCGAAACGCTCTATCTGCTGGGCCAGTCCGACCGCATCGTTGGCGTCACCGGATACGCCGTGCGCCCGGCCCGCGTGCGCCGCGAAAAGCCGCGCGTGGGGGCGTTCACCTCGGCGGATGTGCCAAAGATACTGGACCTGCAGCCCGATCTGGTGCTGACCTTTTCCGACTTGCAAGCCGACATCGCCGCCGAGCTGATCCGCGCAGGCATTGCGGTGCACGGGTTCAACCAACGCTCGGTTGCGGGGATTCTGGACATGATCCGCACCTTGGGTGCGTTGACGGGGTGCGCAGCACAGGCCAATGCGCTGGCTGACAGCTATGCCGCGCGCATTGAGACGGTCCGCGCCACACCGCGCCCGTCCCGCCCCCGCGTCTACTTTGAGGAATGGGACGACCCGCCCATATCGGGCATCCGCTGGGCCTCCGAGCTGATCGAGATCGCAGGCGGCGAGGATGTCTTTACCCATCTGCAAGCCGAACAGGGCGCCCGCGCACGCATTCTGGACGCGCAACAGGTGATCGACGCGGCACCGGATGTTATCATCGCATCGTGGTGCGGCAAAAAGGTGCGCCCCGAACGCATCGCCGCCCGCGACGGGTGGGAGACCATTCCGGCGGTGGCGCAGGGCCGCATCGTCGAGATCAAGTCGCCGGTGATCCTGCAACCGGGGCCTGCGGCCCTGACCGACGGGCTTGACGCCATTCTGACCGCCCTCTGGGGAGAGACACAATGATTTTGCCACCCTCGATGATTGCCTTTCTGGAACGCGGCGGCCCTGTGCTGTGGCTGATCGCGGCACTGTCGGTGCTGACGATGGCGCTGATCCTGTGGAAGCTGTGGCAACTTGCCCGGCTAGGCGCATGGTCTGGCGCGGCCACGGCAGCGGCACTGGACGACTGGGCACAAGGCAATGTGGACAGCGCCCGTTCAAAGCTGGCGGGCCGCAGGTCCATACGTGCCCGCATGGCGCTGGCCGCGATGACCGCCCGCCATGACCCCGCCCTGACCGAGGCGCAGGCCCGCGAGGAAACCACCGCCCATGCCCGCATTGATCTGGCCCACACCCGCAGCGGCCTGCGCGCGCTTGAACTGATCGCCACAACCGCCCCGTTGCTGGGGCTTCTGGGCACGGTTGTCGGCATGATCGACGCCTTTCAGGCCCTGCAAGAGGCCGGCAGCCGCGCCGATCCCGCGGCCCTCGCGGGCGGCATCTGGGAGGCGCTGCTGACCACCGCCGCGGGCATGGCCGTGGCCATCCCCGCAGGCGTGGCGCTGACGTGGTTCGAAAGCATCGCCGCACGGCTGCAAGGCGACATGGAAACCGCCGCGACCCGTGTCTTTACCCGAGGCCCCAAGGCCCCCTGATGTTCAGCTTTGGCCCCATACGGCCCGCCCGCAGGCCCAGCCTCACGCCGATGATCGACGTGGTGTTCCTGCTGCTGGTGTTCTTCATGCTGGCCGCGCGCTTTGGCACCGACTTTGCCCTGCCATTGCAGACAGCGGGCAGCGGGGCAGAGTACACAGGCCCGCCGCGTCTGGTTGGGATCGACGCCGGTGGTCTCACCCTGAACGGCGTGGCGGTTGATGACCTGCCCGCCGCCCTCGCACCGTTGATGTCAGCGTCCGACGATGCCGTCCTGCTGCGGGCACGCGGCGACGCCACGGTACAGGATCTGGTTCGCACGCTGGACGAGCTGCGCGCGGCGGGCCTGACGCAGTTGATCGTGGTGGAATAGCCATGCTGGATTTCTCGCCCGCAACGCCCCCGCGCCGCGCCGCTGAAAACATCGTGCCGATGATCAACGTGGTGTTCCTGCTGTTGATCTTTTTCCTGATGAGCGCCCAGATCGCGCCGCCGGACCCCATCGACGTCACCGTGCCCGACAGCACCTCCGAGGCTGCACCGCTGGACCCCAACGCGCTCTATGTCGGGGCGGATGGCACGTTGGCTTTTGGCGGTGCGACGGGCGACGCGGCCCTGGCGGCGCTGTCCGACCACCAGGGCGTGCTGCCCTTGCGTGCCGACGCGGCCCTGCCTGCGACAAAGCTGGCCGCCCTTCTGCCGAAGTTGGCAGCAGCAGGGGTCGACGGGATCGAACTGATCACGGGGGCAAAGTGATGCGCCTGATCGAAGCCGCCGTTTTCCTGTCACTGGCTGCAGGCGCCCACGTCGGCCTGTGGGCGGCGTTTCCGGCGCCGCAAGGGGCATCCTCGGCGGGTGATACAGGCGCGGAGGCGGCGACAGTGGCCCCCGCCTCGGCCGCGATGGCCGCACTGGCCGAGGCGTGGGAGCAGCCCCCCGCGCCCCTCACCGAAATCGCCATGCCGCAGGCACAGGCGACTGTGGAGGCCGCTCCCACCCGCCCCGTGACCGACGCGCCCGCAGCCACCACGGCCCTGCCGCAAGCGCCGCAGTTCGACATGGCGGCGCCCGCACTGCCCGCGATCCCCGATCCCATGCCCAAAGTGCAGCCGCAGACCGAAGTGGCCCAACCGGCGCAACCCGAAGTGTCGCCGCAGGACACCCCGACAACCCGCACCGACGCGCGCCCTGCCCCTGCAGCGCCGGACCAACTGGCTGCCGTCGCGCCAACGCCGGACCTCCCGCAAATTCAGGACACCACCGCCAGCACGTCGAAACGCCCCAAGCTGCGCCCGCGTGACCTGTCACCGCCCGCCAAGGCCAAGCCGACCGCCAAGCCCAAGCCCGCTGCCACCGCATCGGCCCCACAAGCCAAATCGACCGCAAAGGGCAAGGCTGCCAAATCCGCCACCGCAGGCACGGGCGGCGCGGCGCAAACCCAAAGCCTGTCCACTGCCCGTGCCAATGCCCTGCAAGCGCAATGGGGGGCCGCGATCCAGTCCAAGGTGCGCCGCAACGCCGCATCCCCACGCGGCGCGGGTGCAGGCCGCACAAAACTGGCACTGTCCATCGCGCCTTCAGGCGTGCTGCAATCGGTGCGGGTGGTGGCCTCTTCTGGCAATGCGGCACTGGATCAGGCCGCGATTTCCGCCGTCAAACGCGCCCGCCGCTTTGCCCGCGCGCCAAACGGGCTGACCAAGCCCGCCTATACGTTCACCATCGCGCTGGATTTCAACGGCTGACTTGCCCAGCGCCCGACAATGCAGTAGCGGGTGCGCATGGAACAACAGACCTCATTCCCGATCTTCGACCTGCTCATCTGGGCCGGTGCGGCGATATCGCTTATCGGCCTTGCGGGGCTGGTTTGGTGCATCATCCGCGTGGCGCGAGCCAAGCGGTCGCAACTGGACGACGACGCCATGCGCGCCGTGCTGCAATCGGTGGTGCCGCTGAATCTGGGCGCGCTGTTTGTTTCGGCCTTTGGTCTGATGCTGGTGGTCTTGGGTATTTTCCTCGGCTGAGGCCCGGAGCTTGCAAACCGGCGCTTGGTGTTCATATGTTGAATACACAAACGCTGGAGAGCCCCATGTTTCACCCAGATGTCACAGCCTTTTTCGATCAAGCCACCAACACCGTCAGCTATGTGGTCAAGGACCCGGCGGGCCGCGCCTGTGCGGTGGTCGACTCGGTGCTGGATTTCGACCATGCGGCCGGACGCACATCCACCGCCAGCGCCGACCGGATCATCACGCATATCCGCGAACATGACCTTGAGTGCCAGTGGATCCTGGAAAGCCATGTGCACGCCGATCACCTGTCAGCAGCGCCCTACATCCAGGAGCGCATCGGCGGCAAGATCGGCATCGGCAAGAACATCACCGTGGTGCAGGACACATTCGGCAAGGTCTTTAACGAAGGCACCGAATTCCAGCGCGACGGATCGCAGTTTGACCAGTTGTTCGCAGATGGCGACAGCTTTCACATCGGGCAGATGCGCGGCGATGTGATGCATACGCCGGGACACACGCCCGCCTGCCTGACTTACGTGATCGGCAATGCGGCCTTTGTGGGCGATACGCTGTTCATGCCCGATTTCGGCACCGCGCGGTGCGACTTTCCGGGTGGCTCGGCCACCGACCTCTATGCCTCGATCCAGCGCATCCTGTCGCTGCCCGATCAGACCCGCATTTTCGTGGGCCACGACTACAAGGCACCGGGACGCGAGGAATTTGCTTGGGAAACCACCGTCGCCGAGGAAAAAGCCGCTAACGTGCACATCGGCGGTGGCGTGGAATGCGACGATTTCGTGCAACTGCGTCAGGACCGCGATGCCACGCTGGGCATGCCCAAGCTGATCCTGCCGTCATTGCAGGTGAACATGCGCGCAGGTCACCTGCCACCAGCGGACGACAACGGTGACGTGATGCTGAAACTGCCCGTCAACAAACTTTGATAGCTAAGGATCTTATATGGAAGTCTCTTGGCTTTGGGGCCTGTTCGGCGGGCTGATCATCGGCACCGCTGCATCGATTTTGCTGCTTGGCAACGGGCGGATCATGGGCGCGTCCGGCATTCTGGGCGGGCTTCTGGACGGCACCGCACGGCGCGGCTGGGCCGAGGCTGTCGCCTTTATCGCCGCGCTGATCGCAGTGCCTGCGCTGTTTCACTATCTGGGCAGCGCCCGCGTCGAAACCCATGCCACCGCCTCGCCAGTGCTGTTGATCGCGGGCGGTCTGGCCGTTGGCTTGGGCACGCGGCTGGCAAACGGCTGCACTTCGGGGCACGGGGTCTGCGGGATCTCAAGGCTGAGCGTTCGCGGCATCATCGCCACGTTGATCTACATCGGCGCAGGGGTGGCCACCGTGGCCGGTCTGCGCGCCCTGATGGGAGGTCTGTAAGATGCGGCTGATCATTGCAGTGATCGCAGGCGGCCTGTTCGGGCTGGGCCTGCATCTGTCGGGCATGACCGACACCAACCGCGTTCAGGGGTTTCTGGACATTTTTGGCGCATGGGACCCGACGCTGGCCTTTGTCATGGGTGGCGCGATTGTACCCATGGCGGTGGCATGGCGGCTGACCGCGGGCCGCAAGCCGCTGGCAGGCAGCATGTTCCCGTCCCGCCCCTCGACCGAGATCACCCGCAGGCTGGTGATCGGGTCGGTGATGTTCGGCATTGGCTGGGGGCTGGTTGGTCTGTGCCCCGGGCCTGCGATGGCTTCGCTGGGGTATGGCGGTATCCCGGGAGTGGTGTTTCTGGTGGCGATGATGGTCGGCATGGCGGCAGCGCCGCGCGTCAGTCAGATACTGGACAGACGGACGGCATCGGCCTAGACCTGCGCTATGGATATTCGTCAAATCACCCCCGCTTATTTCGTATCGCCGCAGATTGATCCGGCAGACCTGCCCGCCATCGCCGAGGCAGGCTTCACCCGTGTGATCTGCAACCGGCCCGACGCGGAAAACCCGCCCAGCCATCAGGCAGACGCGATGGCTGTCGCGGCGCAAGAGGCGGGGCTGGATTTCAAGGTTCTGCCGCTGACGCATCAGACCATGACCCCCGACAATATCGCGGCGCAAATGGGCTTTGTCGCCGATGCGTCGGGCAAGGTTCTGGCCTATTGCGCCTCGGGCACCCGATGCACCGTGATCTGGGCGCTGGGTCAGGCCGGCACGCAAAGCGTCGATGACATTCTGGAGACCGCCCGCAAAGGTGGCTACGATCTGGAAGGTTTGCGGCCCACGCTGATGGCGATGTCCGGGGCCTGAAAGCCACCTGTCTGGCGATTCGGACCATCCGTCAGGCCGATTTGATTTCTGGCAGGTCGCCCAAATCCGGCAGGTCCGCGAGATCTGGCAGATCGTCAAGCTCGGGCAAGGCATTCAGATCCGGCAGGTCGTCCATCTGCGGCAACGGCACATCCTCATTGTCAAATGGAGGGGCCACAGGCACGCTACCCGGCATCTCCATCGGGGCCATGTCGGTCAAGGCTGGCACCCCGCCCTGTCCCATGTCAATCCGCGCCACGACGGGCATTTCGACCTCGGGCTGATCGGACAGGCGGCGTTGGGGCTGTTTGGCATGGGCCGGCTCGCGGTCGATCTTCAATGCGCGCTGACCATCCACCTGCCCCAGCGTCCCCGTGCCCAGACATTTGCCCGACTGCGCCATGATCCGCGTCGCAGGAAACGTACCGGGCGGCAGCAGGACCGCATCGCCGGGTGCCAGTCGGGTCAGGTCCGACAGGTTCATCCGCACATGGCACAGTTGCACCATCAGCTCCGCCTCAAGGTGCATCACGACATCGGTCATACTGCGCGAAGTGCCCTCAGCCTCCCCTTCCTCGTCGCTGCCGTCCAGCCCGCCACCGTCGGGATCATGCATGGGCAGAACTGGCAGAAACAGCACCAGATCGCCCTGACGCACCCCCTTGGCCAGATCCAGCGTCAGACGGATGACGCGATATTCCGCATTTTCCAACGCCATGCCCACCAGCCGCGGTTCTTCCGAGCGGGCGCCAAAGGTAAAGCCGCGCAACAGCAAACGATCGGCCTCGTCCTCGACTGCGGCTGATGCCTTGTCGAACAGCGCGTCCAGCAACGGTGCGCACATGGCGGCGTCTGTCACCGTCATCGCACGCGGCGCGCCCGCCGATGGCACCACACGCCCCATCGTCTGTTGCTGGATCAGACCGCAGACCAATTCCGCGTCGATCATCGCAGCACCCACGCGCCCCTGTGGTCCGTCCAGAAGGACCAACAGGTTGGCCGCATCCAGCATGTCAATGCACGCCTCCTGGCTGCGGTCCTCGACCAGCAGGCCAATCGCCTGAATTGCCATTTCAAAGACATCCAGCCCCACCTTGGCAATCGACAGACGCATTGCTTTGGCCACGGTCACCGACCGCGCCTGATGCTGCTGTTGTCCTGCCGCCGTCTTGCGACGCAGAACCGAAGGAGTCGGATCGCTTGCGCTCATGGCACCCCTGCCCTGGATGTGGATGACTCCGTCCTAGCGCAATAATGGTTACCATTGGCTTTAGATGCACGCCGCGCCTGAAGCCTGTCCGTTACTGGCCCGCCGACATCTGGCGGCGCGGGATCTGCACCACAAAGACGTTTCCAGCCGCCTGTGGCACATGGGTGATGTCGCCCCCCAAACGCGCCATGATCTCGCGGCAGATCGCCAGCCCCAGCCCGGCACCCGACCCGTCGCCCTCGGCCACGCGCGCAAATTTTTCAAAGATCAGCGCACGGGCAGCGTCGGGGATCGGTGTGCCATTATCCCGAAACTCGACCGCCAGCCTCTCCGCATCGGCGTGCACGGAAATCTCCAGATGTGGTGCGGCCGCGCGGCAATATTTCTGGGCGTTGGTGATCAGGTTGATGAACACCTGCCCCAACCGGTCCAGATCGGTGGTCACCATCGTGTCCCCTGCCGCCGTATCGCGCGTGACCCGCAGGCGTCCGTCTCCGCTGGCCTGTGCCGTGATCACGGCATGGTCCAGAACTGCATCCAGAGGTCCGGTCGCCGAATTCAAGCTGACCTGACCGTTTTCCAGCACGCTGAGGTCCAGCAGGTCATCCAGAAGCCGTGTCAGTCGGATCGCCTCGACATGAATGATCGAGGCATATTTCGTCTTCTCGGCCACGCTCAGCCCCTCTGCATCGCGCATGATCTCTGAAAAGGCGCGGATCGAGGTCATCGGCGTGCGCAACTCGTGGCTGATCTGTCCCAGAAAGGCATCCTTTTGCACCGAAAGCTGCGTCAGCTTTTCGTTGGCCTCGCGCAGCTGGCCTGCGGTGCGGCTCAACTCGGCGGATTTTGCTTCCAGCTGGCTGGAATACTCCAGCATCTGCGCGGATTCGTCCGCCACCGCCAGCAGATCCTCGACCGAAACCGATGCCGCGCCGACCATCTGGCTGACCATCGCATGTGCGGTGGCGGTGCCCACAGAGGCAGACAGTTCGCGCTCCAACCGCTCCAGAAACGCAGGGGTCGGTTCGGGCAGATGGCCGGTCATACCTTGCGCGCGGGCTGCCGCGCGAAACAGCGCCTGCGCCTCGGATGCGCCGAGGATGCGCTGCGCCATGATCATCAGATCCTCCGAGGCCGCAACCGACGCATGCCAGCCCCGCGCCTGCCCCGAATGATCAAAAACGTTGACGAATTGCGCGCCCTGCAGCCGCTCCAACGGCTTGGGGAAGGTCAACAGCGACACCACGATGAACACGCCCGTGTTCAGCAACAACGACCAGAACACCGCGTGCACGGTCGGGTCCATGCCGTCGATCCCGAAAAACGCATAGGGTCGCAACCAGTTGATACCAAAGGGGCCGACATCGAAGAAGGACGCCGGCAACACCGCGTCCTGACCAAAGCTGGGCAACAGCGACGCATAGACCCAGATCGCGAACCCCAGGCACAGGCCCGACAACGCCCCCATCCGGGTCGCACCCCGCCAGAAAATCCCGCCCAGCATCGCAGGCAGGAACTGTGCCACGCCGGCGAATGAAATCAGGCCGATGGCCGCCAGTGCGCCGCTGCCGCCGGACAAGACGTAATAGACATAGCCCAGCGCGATGATCAGCAAGATCGACAACCGCCGCGCCAGCAGGATCACATTGCGCACGTCCCCCGACATGCTGGCCCCGCCGGGCTTGAGGCTAAGGTAGATTGGCATGACCACATGGTTCGACACCATCGTCGACAGCGCCAGCGTTGCCACGATCACCATCGACGTGGCCGATGAAAAGCCGCCCAGAAACGACAGCACGGCAAGGCCGGTCTGCCCCTGCGCCAGCGGTATGCTGACCACAAACAGATCCGGGTTCGACCCCGCAGGCAGCAGGTTCAGGCCCACAACGGCGATGGGCACCACAAAGAGGCTCATCAGCATCAGGTAGACAGGAAAGGCCCAGCTTGCGATCTGCACATGCCGTTCGTCGTCATTCTCGACCACCAGCACCTGAAACATGCGCGGCAGGCACAGAAAGGCCGCCGCCGACAGCACGGTCAGCGCGGCCCAGCGGCTGCGGTCCAGCTCCCATGTGCCCAGCGCGCTGGCGTCGATGCGTTCCATCATCGGGCCGATGCCGCCCGCAATGCCCCAGACCACAAAAATGCCCACGGCCATCAACGCCACCAGCTTTACCACCGCTTCGACGGCAATGGCGATGACCACGCCGTCGTGACGTTCGTTGGCATTCAGGTTGCGGGTGCCGAACAGGACGGTAAAGACGGCCAGTCCTCCGGCAACCCAGAACCCCGCAGAAAGTGGGTTCAACCCGTTCAGCCCCTCGGCGTCGGGCGGTCCCGAGAAGATTGACAGGGCCAGCGTCACCGATTGCAGCTGAAGCGCGATATAGGGTGTGACGCCCACCACGGCCATCAGCGTGACCACGATGGCCAGCGTGTTCGACTTGCCATAGCGGGCCGAGATCAGGTCAGCGACCGAAGTCACCCGCTGGCTGCGCCCGATGCGCACCAGTTTGCGCAAGACCCACCACCAGCCGATCATCACAAGTGACGGGCCAAGGTAGATGGTCACATATTCCATCCCCGAGCGCGCGGCATAGCCAACAGCTCCGTAGAACGTCCAGGCCGTGCAATAGATCGACAGCGACAGCGTATAGACCAGCGGCGTGCGCAACCAGCCACTGCGCCCGCGCACGGCGGCGCGCTCTGCGGCAAAGGCCACGGCAAAGAGAAATGCCACATAGACCAGACTGACGCCGACCAGCAGGTTCAGCGACGCCATCAGGGATCACCCGCCGGTGGCTCCGTTCCCTCGTCACCCTTGCGTTTCAATCCGCGCCACAGCCCGAAGCTGAGCCCGATCAACAGGCACCACACACCAAAGACATAGTAGATGGCTGCGGACATGGTGATATGCCCGGTTTCATTCCGCGTGGGCCACAGCACCGGCACCATCCACAGCAGCATCCCCAGCACCGGCAACAATCGTTGCGCATCCTGCAAACGGCGGCGGCGATAGCTGCGCCGTTCCAGGAACACCGGAGAGGACGGGCCCCGCGCCATCGCCTAGACCCGCACCAGATCGCGCACGGCGTTCAACACTTCGGAGTTCGAGAACGGCTTGGTCATGAACCGGTTGACCCCCGCCCTTTCCGCCAGCTCGCGGTCGCGCGACTGGCCGCGTGCGGTCAGCATCAGCACCGGCAAGCCCGCAAGATCGGGCAAGGCGCGCAGTTCGGTCAAAATCTCGATGCCGCTTTTGCCCGGCAGCATATAGTCCAGCACCACCAGATCGGGCCGCGCATCGCGGATCGCCGATACGGCAGTGGCCCCGTCCGAATGGGTGCCCACCTTCCAGCCGTCGCGCGTCAGCAAAAAGCGCATGGCCTCGATGATATTCACTTCGTCCTCGACCAGCAGTACGTGCTTGTCCATTGGTGTCCATTCCTCCCCGAACGGCCCCCGTCGCACTTTCGTGCCACGTCGCCGCGCGGCAGTGCTGCGCGCGGCGCTCCTCTTATTCACAGACTATTGATCGAAAAGCATGGCCTGTCAAAAGCCTGCGCTCAGGATCGACGGTTCGCGCCGGCCTGCGCAGGCCTCGCGCGGGCAGATGCGGCAGGTGGCCCCGACCGGGCGGCCCGCGTTCTGGCCGTGATCCGGTGCGTTGACCGGCAGGATCAGCATGGTCGCATGCACCAGAGGTGGCGCATTGTATTGAGCTGGCCCCACAGGCTCGGCCACGGCAAAGCAGTCAAAGGATGCCACGTTGCGGCCCTGCTGCTGAACCCGTTCGCGCAGCACCTGCCCCGGGTGCTGCAAGACCTGAAACAGCGGCCAAAGCGGGCAACAGGCCCCGAACCGCGGGATCGAGAACCCTCCGACCGGACGGCGGAACACCAGGCTGCCCGCACGGTCACAGACAACCAGTCCGCGCGGCGTGCCCGGTTGAGCGGCCAGCCTTCGCAGAATGCGCGCCACCGACACGCCGAATTCCTGCGCCAGCGCCACGGGATCAATGCCGATCTGTTTGATCGCATCCGCCAGCGCCGCGCGGCTGACCGCACGGGCATCAGCCTCGATCTGACCCAGAACCTGTCGCGCCAGATGCTGAGCCGCGACCGACACCAGTTGCGGGGCACGGGCCAGCACGGCGTCAACCGTTTGCGTGCCCGCCTCCAGGTCCTCAAAGCTGTGCCCATGCGCTTCGAGAAAGGCATCGACCTCTTCCTGCGGCGAGACATGGGCCGTCTCTTGGGGGTTCGCATCCAGATAGGTCACCAAGGCCTTGGCGCTGTCGGCCAGACGACGGCTGTCCTGGTCAATGTTGGCATGAAACCGCGCCTGCCAATCGGGCGAAATGCCTGTGTCATCGGCCAGGATCGACGCAGTCGACCGGATCGCGGCGGCGGTCGACAACACTTCGTGCATCGAGGTCGCAAGCTGCGGATCGTGGGTCAGCCGGTCGCTCAGCGTCTCGACCGTGCGCTCCAGCGACAAAACACGACGGTGCGCACCGGCCAGCACTTCGGCCCAGCCGGGAAAGCGGCCTGCGAACTCCTCGACCCGCTCGACCTCGGCCACGCCCAGCCCCCCATCATTGGCCGCCTCGCGCAGCGCCGCGATCAATGCGGCCTCGGCCCCTTCGGTCAGCGCCGACGGCTCGACGCCCAGCACATGTGCGATGTTCAAGAGCAGTTTACCGCCGATTCTGCGGCGATTGTGCTCGATCAGGTTGAGGTAGCTGGCTGAGATACCGGCCTGTTGCGCCAGATCGGCCTGTTTCAGACCTGCGATCACCCGCCGCTCGCGGATGCGGCTGCCGGTCAACGAGTCCCTGTTCATCATCCGCCCCCATCTCTTTGTTGCGCCTTATCAAGGGCTTTCTGCAACGCGACATAAGGATATTTACATCACGTTAATAATTTCTGTTCATTTGTTTACAAAATAATCGTGAATTTCAAGGGGGTTATTGCGAAGTTTTCCAAAAGCAGGCGATAACATATTTGCACAGCGCATCAACAGGCGTGGTGCATGCGCTGCGTGCGGACGGAGGAGTCGGCGGGGCGCAATTCAACAACTGGGAGGATTTCATGTCCAATTCGAACTTTACACGTCGCGGCGTGCTCAAGACCGGCACAATCGCCGGGGCGGGCCTTGCGCTGCCGACGTATCTGAGTGCGGCCAGCCACGCAGGCTTTACCAACGCGCCGACCGGCGACACGGTCACGCTGGGCTTTAACGTGCCCCAATCCGGCCCCTATGCCGATGAAGGCGCGGACGAACTGCGCGCATTCGAGCTGGCCGTAGAACACCTGAACGGTGAAGGCGACGGCGGGATGCTCAGCACGTTCTCGTCCAAGGTTCTGGACGGCACGGGTATCCTGGGCAAAAAGGTCAACTTCGTCACCGGCGACACGCAAACCAAATCGGACGCCGCGCGCGCATCGGCCAAGTCGATGATCGAAAAAGACGGCGCGATCATGATCTCGGGCGGCTCGTCCTCGGGCGTGGCCGTGGCTGTGCAGGGTCTGTGCCAGGAAGCCGGCGTGATCTTCATGGCGGGTCTGACACACTCGAACGACACCACCGGTAAAGACAAAAAAGCCAACGGCTTCCGCCACTTCTTTAACGCGTATATGTCCGCCGCCGCCCTCGCCCCCGTGCTTGAGCAGCTTTATGGCAAGGACCGCCGCGCCTATCACCTGACAGCCGACTACACATGGGGCTGGACGCAGGAAGAATCGATTGCGGCCGCGACCGAAGCATTGGGTTGGGAAACCGTCGAGAAGGTGCGCACGCCGCTGGCGGCCACGGATTTCTCGTCCTATATCGCGCCGGTTCTGAACTCGGGTGCCGATGTTCTGGTTCTGAACCACTACGGCGGGAACATGGTCAACTCGCTGACCAACGCCGTTCAGTTCGGCCTGCGTGAAAAACAAGCCAACGGCAAGAACTTTGAAATCGTCGTTCCGCTCTATTCCGAGCTGATGGCCAAGGGTGCGGGCAGGAACATTGCCGGCATCGTCGGGTCGCAGAACTGGGACTGGAAGCTGGAGAACGAAAAAGGCGACCGCTACACGGGCACCAACGCTTTCGTCAAATCCTTCGGCGAAAAATACGGCTTCCCGCCCAGCCAGGCGGCCCAGACCTGCTATGCGCAGACGCTGCTGTATGCTGACGCGGTCACCCGTGCCGGTTCGTTCAACCCATGCGCCGTTGTCGAAGCCCTGGAAGGCTTTGAGTTCGACGGTCTGGGCAACGGCCCGACCCTGTACCGTGCCGGTGACCACCAGTGCTTCAAGGACGTTGTCGTTGTGCGCGGCAAAGAGAACCCCGAGAACGAATTCGATCTCGTGGAAATCGTCGAAGTCACGCCGACCGAGCAGGTTACCTATCCCGTCGATCACCCGATGTTCTCGGGCGGTGCGCTGGGATCGTGCAACCCAGGCGCCTAAGACCGCTCAACGCGCGGGGCGGGCAACCGCCTGCCCCGCGTCACCCTGCCCCGCAAGAGGGCAGTTCTCCTGTATAATCAAACGAGTGGGACGATGGATCAGATAATCCTTCAATTTCTCAACGGTTTGGACAAGGGCTCTGCTTATGCATTGATCGCCCTTGGCCTGACCCTGATCTTTGGCACGCTGGGTGTGGTCAACTTTGCCCACGGGGCGTTGTTCATGATCGGCGCATTCTGCGCCGTCACCCTGCAGCGCATCCTGAACCTGTCCACCATCGTCGAGGACCCGACAAAGACCGATTTCCTGGGAAATCCCGCCAAGATCAGCACGCCCTATGTCGAAAGCTGGTTCGGCCCCGAGGTCGGGGCGACCCTGATCGACTGGTCGGTGCCGCTGGCGATCCTCTTTGCCATTCCGATCATGGTCGCCATCGGTTTCATCATGGAACGCGGCCTGATCAAACATTTCTACAAACGCCCCCATGCCGATCAGATCCTTGTGACCTTTGGCCTGGCCATCGTACTGCAAGAAGTGATCAAGGCGTTCTACGGCGCCAACCCCATCCCCACCGGTGCGCCCGAGGCGTTTCGCGGGTCGTTCGATTTCGGGGTGCTGATCGGCTTTGATCCCAATGCGATCATCTACCCCTACTGGCGCATGGTCTATTTTGCCTTTGCAGCCGTCATCATCGGTGCGGTTTTTGCATTCCTGCAATTCACCACTTTCGGCATGGTGGTGCGCGCAGGCATGGCGGACCGTGAAACCGTGGGCCTGCTGGGCATCAACATCGACCGCCGCTTTACAATCATGTTCGGCATTGCCGCTGCCGTGGCAGGGCTGGCGGGGGTTATGTACGCGCCCATCAATTCGCCCAACTATCATATGGGTATGGATTTTCTGGTGCTCAGCTTTGTCGTGGTTGTCGTCGGCGGCATGGGGTCTTTGCCCGGTGCGGTGCTGGCCGGCTTCCTGCTGGGCATCCTCGAAGCTTTCGCCTCGATGAACCAGGTCAAGGCGATCGTGCCCGGTATCGACCAGATCATCATCTACGTGGTGGCGATCATCATCATTCTCGCCCGCCCGCGTGGCCTGATGGGCCGTCGTGGCGTGATGGAGGAGTAAGACATGCTTGGACTGACCAAAAAAGACTTTACCCTGTTCATGGTGGTTCTGGCGATGGTGGCCCTGGCCCCGTTCATCCTGAACCCCTTTCCGCAGGGCTCCAGCCTCGCGCAGATGTTCAACGCAGGCTACCCCGACCTGATGCAACGCTTTGTGATCTTTGGCATTCTGGTGATCGGGTTCAACATCCTGTTCGGCCTGACCGGCTATCTCAGCTTTGGCCACGCGGCGTTTCTGGGTGTCGGCTCCTATTCGGCGGTGTGGATGTTCAAGCTGTTGGGCATGAACGTGATCCCCGGCATCCTGTTGGCGATGGTGGTGGCGGGTATCTTTGCGCTGGCCATCGGATACGTCAGCCTGCGCCGCTCGGGCATCTATTTCTCGATCCTGACGCTGGCCTTTGCGCAGATGTCGTACAACCTGGCCTATTCGGTGCTGGGCAACCCCACGTCAAACTTCAACCTGACCAATGGTGAAACCGGCCTGCAACTGCTGCTGACCGACCCGCGGGTGCTGGGCCAATCGACCACGGCGGACGGGTCGCTGCCAGTGACCAACTTCTTTGGCATCGCCATGCGCGACAGCTACGAGCTGCGCTTGGGCGACTGGCTGTTCACCTTCAACGCGGGCTACTACCTGTGTGGCATCATCATGCTGATCTCTTTCTATATCTCGATCCGCATCTTCCGCTCGCCCTTTGGCATGATGCTGCGGGCGGTCAAATCGAACCAGCAGCGGATGAACTACACCGGCCTGAACACCAAGCCTTATACGCTGGCGGCCTTTGTCATCTCGGGCATCTATGCCGGTCTGGCAGGCGGCTTGCTGTCGTCGATGGACCCGCTGGCCGGGGCCGAGCGGATGCACTGGACCGCATCGGGCGAGATCGTGATCATGGCGATTCTGGGCGGTGTCGGCACGTTGATCGGGCCGATCCTGGGCGCAGGGTTCAACGAGTATTTCAAGAACATCCTGAGCAAGATCAACGACGGGGTTCTGCACCAATGGCTGGGCTTCCTGCCTGATGGCGTCGAGGATTTCCTGGTCACCATCATCCACCCCTTCGTGGGCAAAGGCTGGCATCTGACGCTGGGGCTGCTGTTCATGATCGTCATCATCTTCCTGCCCGGCGGGCTGGTCGAGGGCGGCAAACGGCTGGGACGCATGATCTTTGGCCGCCCCAAACGTTCGACTGCCGAGGCCGAAGCCGACGCTGCCGAACAACGCAATCCCGCTGCCGAATAAAGGAGAGAAACAATGGGTATTCTCGAAGTCAAAAATGTCGGCAAGCGCTTTGGCGGGTTGCAGGCGCTGGGGGACGTGAACCTGAGCATCGCGGAAAACAGCGTGCACGCCATCATCGGCCCCAACGGCGCAGGTAAATCGACGCTGCTGAACTGTCTGGTGGGCAAGCTGATCCCCGACACCGGGTCCGTGTTGTTTGACGGGCAATCCGTGCTGGGACGCAAACCCTATGAAATCAACCAGATGGGCATCAGCCGTGTGTTCCAGACACCCGAGATCTTTGGCGATCTGACGGTGATGGAAAACATGATGATCCCCTGCTTTGCCAAGCGCGACGGATCATTCGGGTTGAATGCGATGACCAACATGCTGAACGACCGCGACATCGTGAACCGCGCCGAACATATGCTGGAAGAGATGAACATGGCCGACAAACGCCATATGCATTCCGCATCCCTGTCGCGCGGCGACAAGCGACGGCTGGAGATCGGGATGTGCCTGTCTCAGGAACCCCGTCTGCTGCTGCTGGATGAACCCACCGCCGGCATGGCGCGGGCCGATACCAACAACACCATCGACCTGCTGAAACAGATCAAGGACGAGCGCGACATTACAATCGCGATCATCGAACACGACATGCATGTTGTGTTCTCTCTGGCCGAACGGATCACCGTTCTGGCGCAGGGCACACCGCTGGTCGAAGACACCCCCGACAACATCAAGGGGCACCCCAAGGTGCGCGAAGCCTACCTTGGCGAAACCCAGGCAGCATAAGGACGGGCCGGATGAACACACAACCCGACTTCTCGAAGAACGCCAACCACGCGGCAACCGCCCCGGCCTTTCTGTCGGTCTGGGACGTGCACGCCTATTATGGCGAAAGCTATATCGTGCAAGGCGTCAGCTTTAACGTCCACGAGGGCGAAATCCTGGCCCTGCTGGGCCGCAACGGGGCGGGCAAAACCTCGACCCTGCGGTCCATAGCGCGCATCGGCGATCCCGAGGTGCGCAAGGGCGAGATCTGGCTGGATCACAAACCGCTGCACAACATGTCCAGCTATGAGGCCGCGCAAGCGGGTCTGGGGCTGGTGCCCGAGGACCGGCGGATCATCCCCGGCCTGACGGTCGAGGAGAACCTGAAGCTGGCGCAGATCGCCCCGCCGATCGGCTGGTCGATCGAGCGGCTCTATGATCTGTTCCCGCGCTTGGGCGAACGGCGGATGCAAGAGGGCGTGACCCTCTCGGGCGGCGAACAGCAGATGCTGGCGATCGCCCGCGCGCTGGCCCGCGACATCAAGGTGCTGTTGCTGGACGAACCCTACGAAGGTCTGGCGCCGGTCATCGTCGACGAGATCGAAAAGACCCTGCGCATCATCAAGGAACAGGGCATCACCACCGTGATCGTCGAACAGAACGCAGTGCGGGCGCTGAAACTGGCCGACCGCGCGGTGATTCTGGACACAGGCGGAATCGTCTTTGACGGAACCGCCGCCGAAGTGCTGGAAAACAAAGCGCTGCGCGAAGAGTATTTGGCGATCTGACTTCAGTCTATTCAACCAAAGATAGAAACCGGCCCCCTGCGGCCGGTTTTTTTATGCATGATCACAAACGATCCCCGGCTTTTGTCCCTCATTTGGAAACACTTACCGTTTTCCCTAGGCCGCCACCTTCAAATAAGGCAAAATCGTGGCATTGACCTGGGGGTTGAACAAAATGATATTTTTATTGAAGAATTCTGCCGTCCGGCAGGGTTCTACCAGCAGTTTTGGGCCGTCCATCATGACGTGCACGGGGTCATCGACCCCAGAGGATGCCCACCGTCTCCCCCTTTTCCATTCACACGCGCAAAAGGGTTAGCCCACAGATGGCACATCTTTCCTACGTTACCTTCACTCCCGGCAAGAACTTGACCGATCCGACCACGGTTACACTGGGCTCATTTCCGTACACCGTGACTTATCTCGGCGACATCCCCACTTCGATAACAGTGAACCAGACAGCCTACAAAGCGACCATTCTCAGCGACGTCTCGATCACTGGCGGGTTCTTTGGACAAGGTGACGGCGACGCGGCATTTTTCATGGAAACAGGGGCGGCCATCTACGGCGACCTCGATATGATCGGCCAGGGCGAGCACTATCTGAACAACCTTGGACTGGTCAGCGGCGACGTCACCTTGGGCAACAGCAGTGACCTGATCGACAACTATGGCAGCATCGGCGGCGACGTGCGCATGGGCGGCGGCGACGATTATTTCCAGAACTTTGCAACCGACACGATGCGCGGCGACGTGGCGGGCACCCTGCGCATGGGCAGCGGCGATGACCGCGTTTTGAACGCAGGCACGCTGGACCGTGTGTTCCTGGGCGACGGCAATGATTTCTACAGTGCGGTGCAGGACGATCTGAGCAGCGACAACTACGACAATCCGGCGGTTTTTGCCTCGGAAGTGCACGGCGGCAACGGCAATGACGTGATGTACGGCGGCGTAAACAACGACGTATTCATGGGTGGCCAGGGCCGCGACGTCCTGAACGGTCACGGCGGCAACGATACGCTGATGGGCGGCAACAACAAGGACGTGCTGCGCGGTGGCGACGGCAATGACACGCTGTACGGCGATGGCGGCAAGGACCGTCTGTACGGGGGCAACGGTGACGACGCCCTGTTCGGCGGCACCGGCGAGGACCAGATCGACGGCGGACGCGGCAACGACATTCTCAGCGGCGGATCGGGCAGCGATGTCTTTGTCTTTGCCGGCAACAGCGGTGCCGATATCATCACCGATTTCGACGCTGTGCGCGATATGGTCAGCCTGCCCTCTGCCCCCCTGGTTGGCGGTCTGCCCGCGTTCAGCGACGCCGATGTGTTGGCGCACCTGACCTACACAGGCGGCAATGCCGTGCTGGATCTGTCGGGTCTCTATCAGGATCTGGGACTGGGCGGCATGAGCGGCTTTAGCAACGCGGACGGCATCACCGTGACCTTCCTTGACGTGCAACCGGGTGAGTTGACCGGAGACAACTTCATGACGCCGGGCGACGTGTTCCTCGTCGCCTAAGGCCCTTGGACCGGAATTATCAGAATTGCGGGCGCCGTGTCACAACGGCGCCCGCACCTGCGTTTCAGGCCCGCGGCATCGTCCGTCCTGACCCCGTCCACAATCTTGCCACGAACCGCGTCATCACGCCCCAGCCATGCGCACAACGGTGGCATGCAGGGGCACATGCATCAATCTGGCAAAGCCATGCTTTCCAATGGGGTACATCTGGCCTATAACCCGACCCCAGAACAGGGGGCGTTCAACGCCCCTGACAAGAGGTCGAGGACGACAATGACAAAGAACAAACACGACGACGACGTGGCCTTTATCAAGGCGCTGGCCGAACTGCTGCGCGAAAACGATCTGACAGAGCTTCAGGTCAAACGCGACTATGCCGAAGATGACAGCCTGAACGTGCGCGTCACACGCGAACACCCGCCTGTTGCAGGCTATGCGCCCGCACCAGCACAGATTTCTGCAGCACCGTCCGCTGCTGCCGCCCCGGCCGCCGCAGCGGCTGCCCCCGCCGCCAACGAAGATCCCGCGGATCATCCCGGCGCGGTCACCTCGCCCATGGTTGGCACGGTCTATATGCAGGCCGAACCCGGCGCGCCCGCGTTCATCTCGGTCGGCACCACAGTGGCCGAAGGCGACACGCTGCTGATCGTCGAGGCCATGAAAACCATGAACCACATTCCGGCCCCCCGCGCCGGCACCGTCAAGCGTATCCTGGTGGATGATGGCGCGGCGGTCGAATTTGGCGCACCGCTTGTGATCCTGGAATAAGGATCTGACAATGTTCAATAAAATCCTGATTGCCAACCGCGGAGAAATCGCCCTGCGCGTCATCCGTGCGTGCCGTGAAATGGGCATCGGCAGCGTTGCGGTCCATTCGACCGCCGACAGCGACGCGATGCATGTGCGCATGGCCGACGAAAGCGTGTGCATCGGCCCACCGTCGTCGACACAGTCCTATCTGTCGATCCCGTCGATCATCGCCGCCTGCGAGATCACCGGAGCCGAGGCGATTCACCCCGGCTATGGCTTCCTGTCCGAAAACGCTGCATTCGTGCAGATCATCCAGGACCACGACCTGACCTTTATCGGCCCCACAGCCGACCACATCCGTGTCATGGGTGACAAGATCACCGCCAAGGATACGATGAAAAAACTGGGTGTGCCCTGCGTCCCCGGTTCCGACGGCGGCGTGGACACATTGGAAGACGCCAAACGCATCGGTGCCGAAATGGGCTATCCGGTCATCATCAAGGCAACAGCCGGTGGTGGTGGCAAGGGTATGAAAGTTGCGGGTTCCGCCGCCGAGATGGAACGCGCCTTCATGACCGCGCGCGCCGAGGGCAAATCGAACTTTGGCAACGACGAAGTCTATATCGAGAAATACCTGACCACGCCCCGCCACATCGAAATTCAGGTGTTCGGCGACGGCAAGGGCAACGCGGTGCACCTGGGCGAACGCGACTGTTCGCTGCAACGGCGGCACCAGAAGGTGTTCGAAGAGGCCCCCGGACCCACCATCACCCAGGAAGAACGCGACCGCATCGGCAAGATCTGTGCCGACGCCTGTGCCAACATCAACTATATCGGTGCGGGCACGATCGAGTTTCTCTATGAAAACGGCGAGTTCTATTTCATCGAGATGAACACCCGCCTTCAGGTGGAACACCCTGTGACCGAGGGGATTTTCGGCGTCGACCTGGTGCGCGAACAAATCCGCGTGGCCGCTGGCCTGCCGATGTCGTTCACCCAAGACGACCTGAAGATCAACGGTCATGCCATCGAAGTGCGGATCAACGCCGAGCGTTTGCCCAACTTTTCCCCCTGCCCCGGCCGGATCACGCAGTACCACGCGCCCGGCGGTTTGGGGGTGCGGATGGATTCGGCACTGTACGACGGCTATTCGATCCCGCCCTATTACGACAGCCTGATCGGCAAGCTGATCGTACATGGCCGTGACCGTCCCGAGGCACTGGCACGTCTGGGCCGCGCATTGGGCGAGCTGATCGTAGACGGTGTGGACACCACAATCCCGTTGTTTGATGCGCTGCTGCAAGAGCCCGACATCCACTCGGGCAATTACAACATTCACTGGCTGGAACACTGGCTGGAGACACATCTGCAGCCTGCATAATGAATCTCACACCCGAGATTCTCTTGCACGGGTACAGCATCGGGGTCTTTCCGATGGCCGAACACCGCGACGACCCGGACATCTTCTGGGTCGATCCGCGCAAACGCGGGGTGATGCCGCTGGACGGGTTCCATATGTCCCGCAGCCTTGCCCGCGCGATGCGCCGCAGCGACTGGCGCGTCGCGATCAATGTCGATTTCCTGGGCACGGTCGATGCCTGTGCCGACCGCGCCGAGACATGGATCAACGCCGAGATCCGCAGCCTTTACAATGCATTGTTCCAGATGGGGCACGCCCATTCCTTCGAACTGTACGAAGGTGAGGAGCTGGTGGGGGGCGTGTACGGCGTGACGCTGGGCACGGCATTCTTTGGCGAAAGCATGTTCTCGCGGCGCACCAATGCATCAAAGATGGCGTTGGGGGCCTGTGTCGATCACCTGCAACGCTGCGGCTTTACCCTGTTCGACACGCAGTTTCTGACCGACCATCTGGCGTCACTGGGCGGGATCGAAGTGTCGCGCGCGGATTATCACAAGATGTTGGAAAAGGCGTTAACGGGTCAGGCCAGCTTTACCAAGCTGCCGCCCGCACCGCTTCAATCCGTGGTACAGCGCAGCACCCAGACGTCATAACGCGGGTGCTCCATCGCGCTCAGCGCAGGGGATGAGGCGATCATCCAGCCGGAAAAGATCACGCCCTCGCGGCCCTGCTGGCTGATTTCAAGCGAGGCATAGGCATCGCCCGCCGGATTGCCTGCCGGATAGCGGCATTCGCGCAGCACGATGTTCAGGCGGCCGAATTGCACGCTTTGGCCTGCGGCCACTTCCATATCGGTGACATGGCCGTTGAACGTGTCCAACCCGCGCAAAACAGCGCCACGGGCGGTTGCCGTCTCTTGCGCCGCCGCAGGCGCCACAAGCGCCAGCATCGACAAACCTGCCAACAGCTGTTTCACTCTGTTGCCGCCCCGTCGCCGCCACCGCCGACAAATTTCAACAGCAGGGAAATCAGGGACACGGCCCCTTGGGTGTCGGTGAACTGATCGCCGGGCTCAAAGAAAAACGGCGATCCACCGGGGACGATTTCAACGAAATTCCCACCCAGCAACCCTTCGGAGCTGATCACGATGGCGCTGTCGTCGGGAATCTCGATGGTTTTGGCCACATCGACGGTGGTATCGGCGCGAAAGGTCTCAGGGTTCAGCGCCACGCCCGACACGGTGCCGACCTTGACGCCAGCAAGACGCACATCGGTGCCGACACTCACGCCTTCAAGGCTGCGAAAGCTGGCGTGCAGCGGATAGCTGTCTCCGCCCGAGCGAAGGCCCGCCGCCTGAGCGGCATAAATGCCAAAGGCAACCGCGGCGGCCAGAACAACGCCGCCCACCAGAACTTCTGTTGTGTTTTCGGCCATTTATTCGGGGCTCCACGCCTCGTAGTCGCTGCGGTCCGCGGGTTGCACCCGCCGGATCGACCCCGCCGGCGCATAGGCCATCGCGGTGCCCGTCAGGTTTTCCTGGTGCGGTTTTTCCCAAACCTTGTGCACCAGCGGCTTGTCCGTCGGCGGCTCGTCCCATGTGTGGTGCAGCCAGCCGTGCCAGTTGGGGTCAATCCGCGACGCTTCCGCCTCACCGTTGAAAATCACCCAACGTTTGCTGTCGTCCGCGTTGCGGTAAAAGATATTGCCCTCGGCATCTTCGCCGACCTTGGTGCCCTTGCGCCAGGTGAACAGCTGCGTGTTCAGGGTTTGCCCGTTCCACCACGTCACCGCGCGCAACATTGATTTGAGAATACCCATTTCGGCCTCCGAAAGCTTTGTCTCGTCTATGCCCCATCGCGCGCACAAGGTCCAGAGAACAGGTGCGCGCGATGGAGTTTTCGGGCGGTTAGGCGCCCGCCAGCGCCGTCACTTCGATCTCGATCAGGAACTTGGGATCAATCAGCCCGCATTCGATCATCGTGGCTGCGGGCGGGTTGTCGCCAAATGTCTCTCGCAGAACCGGCCAGCACGCTTCGAAATCGGCGGCGTTGGGCAGCATGTAGGTCACGCGCACGGCCTTGTCGAAGCCACTGCCCGCCTCGTTCAGCGCGTTGCCGATGATTTCGAGCGCGGAGGCGCATTGTGCCTCGACCGTGTCGCCCTGCCCCACTGTGCCTGCCACATGGACAAAGCCGCCCGCGACCACGGCGCGGCAATAGCCGATCTTGGCCTCGAATGCGCCGCCCGAGTGTATCCGTCTGATTGTCATATCATTTCTCTCTCTTGTCACAAAAAAGGCGGCGCTTGTGCACCGCCTTTTTCCATTCTCCAAGGCAAAGGCCTTAACCCGCTGTTGCCGGGGCTTTTTCCGCATCGGCATGGATCATCAACGGTGCGGCGTCGGAATTCACCGCCTCTTCGTTGACGACCACTTCGGTCACGCTGTCCAGTCCGGGCAGTTCGAACATCGTATCCAGCAGGATGTCCTCAAGGATCGACCGCAGACCGCGTGCACCGGTTTTGCGTTGGATCGCGCGTTTTGCAATCGCGCTCAGCGCATCATCGGTAAAGGTCAGCACCGTGTCTTCGATCTCGAACAGACGCTGGTACTGTTTGACCAATGCGTTCTTGGGCTGGGTCAGGATGGTGACAAGCGCGTCTTCGTCCAGATCCTCCAGCGTCGCCAGAACCGGCAGACGGCCGACGAATTCCGGGATCAGGCCGAATTTCAGCAGATCCTCGGGTTCGAGGTCCGTGAAAATCTCACCCACGCCGCGTTCGTCGTTGTCACGCACATCGGCGCCAAAGCCCATGGCCGACCCTTTGCCGCGAGCGGCAATGATCCGGTCCAGACCGGCAAAGGCCCCGCCGCAGATGAACAGGATGTTCGTGGTGTCCACTTGCAGGAATTCCTGCTGCGGATGCTTGCGCCCGCCCTGCGGCGGCACCGAGGCAACAGTGCCTTCCATCAGCTTCAGCAACGCCTGCTGCACGCCCTCGCCCGACACGTCGCGGGTGATCGAGGGGTTTTCCGACTTGCGCGTGATCTTGTCGACCTCGTCGATATAGACGATGCCGCGCTGCGCGCGTTCCACGTTGTATTCGCTGGATTGCAGCAGCTTGAGGATGATGTTTTCAACATCCTCGCCCACGTAACCGGCTTCGGTCAGCGTGGTCGCATCTGCCATCGTAAAGGGCACATCCAGAATCCGCGCCAGCGTCTGCGCCAGCAACGTCTTGCCGCAGCCCGTGGGGCCGATCAGCAGGATGTTCGATTTCGACAGCTCGATATCGCCGCCCTTTTGCGCGTGGTTCAGCCGTTTGTAGTGGTTGTGCACAGCCACCGAAAGCACGCGTTTGGCCATTGCCTGACCGATCACGTAATCGTCCAGCACGCCACAAATGTCTCTGGGCGTGGGGACACCGTCGGTCGACTTCAGCCCGCTTGCCTTGGTCTCTTCGCGGATGATGTCCATGCACAGTTCGACGCATTCATCACAGATGAACACTGTCGGCCCCGCAATCAGCTTGCGGACCTCGTGCTGGCTCTTGCCGCAAAAACTGCAATAAAGCGTATTTTTGCTGTCGCCGCCTGAATTGTTCGCCATGTCCACCCTTTCAGGTTTTGCCGTTTATCACTGGTGCACCCGATGGCGCAGCAGCCTGTTTCGCGAATGTTAGGGGCCAGTTTAGGCCAGCCCCTGACCGTCCACAATGTCAAAATGCCCGTTTGCCTAATGGCGGCACACGGGCACCCTTTCCGATCACTTGGCGTCGTCTTTGGCCTCTTCGGCCTTTTCGCGATTCTCTACGATCTCGTCGATCAGGCCCCAGTCCTTGGCCTCATCCGGCGACATGAAGTTGTCACGCTCAAGTGCGGCTTCGACCTTTTCCAGGGTCTGGCCGGTGTGACGCACGTAAATCTCGTTCAGGCGCGTCTTCAGCTTTTGGGTTTCCTGCGCGTGAATCATGATGTCCGTCGCCTGACCCTGATAGCCACCAGAGGGCTGGTGCACCATCACGCGGCTGTTGGGCAGCGAGAAACGCATGCCCGCAGCACCCGCCGTCAGCAGCAACGACCCCATCGAGGCCGCCTGCCCGATGACCAGCGTGCTGACCTTGGGTTTGATGTACTGCATGGTGTCGTAGATCGACAGACCGGAGGTCACAACGCCGCCGGGGCTGTTGATATACATGCTGATTTCCTTGCTGGGGTTCTCCGCCTCAAGGTGCAGCAACTGGGCGACGATCAGCGACGACATGCCGTCATGCACCGGACCGGACAGGAAAATGATCCGTTCCTTCAACAGGCGCGAGAAGATGTCATAGGCGCGTTCGCCGCGGCTTGTCTGCTCCACCACCATGGGGACCAGCGTGTTCATATATGTATCAATGGGATCGTGCATGGGTTCCTGCCTCGTCAGCCTTTGCGGGACCATACCTGCAAAGGTGTTACCTGAGTCTTAGTATCGCCATTTCCGACCTGCAACCCCGCGGCCCGTCAAAACCTGTGGCAGTGCCTTTTGATACAGGGCTGAGCGCCCTCATCTTGCGCAAGAAACACCTCTGGTCACGCGATTGAAAACAACCTGCCCGATGTCATGACACCGTTACACTTTTACGGCATCCGGTGCGCAATTCATCAGCCTATGTGAGGACAGACCCCAATGAATCGCCGCAGCATCATCAACGCCCCCGACATCGGCAACAAGGCCGAAGCCTATGAGGCCTTCGACGACATCCCGACAAACCCCAACCTCAGCCGCACCATCGGTGACGTGATCGCCGCGCGCTATTCGCGCCGCGACATCCTGCGCGGCACGTTGGGTGTGACCGCCACCACGGCCCTGTTCGGCAGCGCCGCCATGATGGCACCCCCCCCTGCCGATGCTGCCGCCGGTTCGCGTTATGTCTTTGACGAAGTTGCCTGGGGCAACGACGCCACCCACCACATCGCCGAAGGCTATGACGCCGACGTGCTGCTGCGCTGGGGCGATCCGATCACAGCCGACGCGCCCGAATTCGACGTTATGAACCAGACCGCCGCCGCGCAATTGCAGCAGTTCGGCTACAACAACGACTATGTCGGCTTTACCCCGCTGGACGGCAACCCCGACCGCGGCCTGCTGTGCGTGAACCACGAATACACCAACGAAGAGGTCATGTTCCCCGGCCTTGGCCGTCAGGACAACGTCGATTTCGCAGGCATGACGCCCGAGCTGATCGACATCGAAATGGCCGCCCACGGCGGCACCGTTGTCGAGATCGCCCGCAATGCGGACGGCAAATGGGAACTGGTGCGCGACAGCAAGTACAACCGCCGCATCACGCCGCTGAACACCAAGATGACCCTCGACGGCCCCGCCGCAGGCCATGCCCGGATGCAGACCAATGCAGACCCCGAAGGCATGACCGTGATGGGCACCGTCAACAACTGCGCCGGCGGCATGACCCCCTGGGGCACCTACCTGATGGCCGAGGAAAACTTTCACGGCTATTTCTGGACCGACAAGCTGGACGCCGAAGGCAACCCGGACATCTCCGAACACCCCGAGGCCGCAAAACTGAAACGCTATGGCGTGCCGGGCCGCTGGTACGCATGGGGCAAGTTCCACGACCACTGGAACATCGACCTTGAGCCGCTGGAACCCAACCGCTGGGGCTGGATCGTCGAGGTTGACCCGCGCAACCCCGACGCGATGCCGATCAAACACACCGCATTGGGTCGTTTCCGCCACGAGGGTGCCGAAACGTGCGTGTCCGAGGACGGCAAGCTGGTGATATACTGCGGCGACGACAACCGCTTTGATTATCAATACAAATATGTCTCGAACGGCACCGTGACAGGCGACGAGACCTTCGGCTCCTCGCTGATGTCCGACGGCACGCTTTACGTGGCGCGCTTTGACGAAGACGGCACCATCACATGGCTGCCGCTGGTGCATGGCACCGGCCCGCTGACCGCCGAGAACGGCTTTGACAGCCAGGCCGACGTGATGATCGACACCCGTCTGGCTGCCGATGCGCTGGGTGCCACCCCGATGGACCGCCCCGAAGACGCGCAACCGCGCGGCGACGGCACCGCCTACATCATGCTGACCAACAACACCAAGCGCAAACCCGACCAGGTCAACGCAGCCAACCCGCGCGCCGACAGCAGCTTTGGCCACATCATCGAGATCAAGGAAGACGGCGGCCTGCATTCGGCCACCACCGGCACTTGGTCGATCCTGGTGAAATGCGGTGATCCTTCCGTGACCGAAGTGGGCGCTCAGTGGAACCCCGACACCTCGGAAAACGGCTGGTTCGGCTCGCCCGACAACGCCGCCATCGACGCCGACGGCCGTCTTTGGATTTCGACCGACCAGGGGTCGGGCTGGGGCAAGACCGGCAAGTCCGACGGGCTCTATGCACTGGAAACCGAAGGCGAGGCGCGCGGCACGTCAAAGCTGTTCTTCCGCTGCCCCGTGGGCGGCGAGCTGTGTGGGCCATACTTTACCGACGAAATGGACACGCTGTTCCTGGCCGTCCAGCACCCCGGTACAGACGGCACCAAGGATCTCGTCGGGTTCGAGCGCGACTCGACTTTTGAAGACCCTGCCACCCGCTGGCCCGACTTCGATCCGGCCATGCCGCCGCGTCCTTCGGTGCTGGTGGTCACAAAAAAAGGCGGCGGTAAAATCGCCACCTGAACCCATTCCAAGCAATCTTTTTTAGTACGTCTCGGACCTCGCCCCTCACAGGGCGGGGTCTTTTTCCATCTTCATCTTGCCAGATAAACTCCGGGGGAGGCGCACAGCGCCGGGGGCAGCGCCCCCAGACCCGCCCTCAGTCTTGCAGGCACTCTGCCAATGATGTCGCCAAGCCGCGCAACACATCACCGTAAAGTGCAGGCCCGGGTTCCAGCGATGCACCCAACGGGTCCGCCACACCAGTCTTTGCAGCCCCAACCGCCGTGACCAGACCTGCGTTGAATTGCGGTTCGGACATGACACAGGTGGCTCCGGCATCAGCGATCATGTCGCGAATCTCGGCCACCCGCGCAGCGCCCGCAGGCTGTGCGTCGCCACCACTGAGCGATCCGGTCGCCGGCATGTCAAAGCTGCGTTCGAAATACTGGTAGGCATCGTGATAGACGACAAATGGCTGCCCACGGACGGGTTCGAGAATGGTGTTGATCTCGGCTGTCAGCCCCGCAAGAGCTGCAGCGCCATCACGGGCATTGGTCTCGTAGGCCACCGCGTTGTCCGGGTCGAGCGCGCCCAGCACAACGGAAATTTCCAGCATCCAGAGGGCCGCATTTTCAGGGGCCAGCCAAGCGTGCGGGTCCAGGGAGTGATCCACATGGCTTGCGTGCGCTTCAGGCGCCTGCGCGTGGTCTTCATGATCGTGACCTTCGTGGTCATGACCCTCATGGTCACCGTGATCGTGGCCCTCATGGTCATGTCCTGCGTGCTCCTCGTGATCCGCATGGTCCCCCTCGTCGTCACCATGGTGGTGTCCCAGGAAACCGCCGCCTTCGCGTATCTTCAGCTTCAGCACCTGCGGCACATCCATCAGCACCAGCTGCGATGCCTCGCCAGCCAGCGCATCCAGCGGCCCTTCAAGCCACGGCGTCAGACCGGGACCAACCCAGATCACCGCATCCGCTTCTGACAGGCTGCGCGCCTGCGACGGACGCAGCGCATAGCCGTGGGGCGAGGCACCCGGCGGCACGATCAATTCGGGCGTGCCCACACCCTTCATCACCTGTGCGACCAAAGCGTGCACGGGGGCGATGTCCACCGCCACACGCGGCGCGTCCGCCATCGCTGCAGTTGCGCTGAACACAAGGGCCAACCCTATTTTTCTGATCATGACAGTCTCTCCGGTGTAAAATCGAGGCCTTGCTATTTGTTATGCTATAACATATCAACCCACAAAACGACGGAGATTTCCCTTATGCCTGCCATCGGTTTTCACCGCCACGATCACGCCGCCTGCATCGACACCTCGATCGCAGCCGCCGAACGCCATTGTGCCGCGCACAAGCTGAAACTGACGCCGGTGCGTCGCCGCGCGCTGGAAATCCTGCTGCGTGAACACCGGGCGCTGGGGGCCTATGACCTGCTGGGGCATCTGGCAGAGGATGGGCTTGGCTCGCAACCCCCTGTCGCCTACCGCGCACTGGATTTTCTGACCTCGGCCGGATTTGCCCACAAGATCGAGCGTCTGAATGCCTATATCGCCTGCGCCCATCTGGGGTCGGATCACGCGCCTGCCTTCCTGATCTGCCGGTCGTGCAAATCCGTGGCCGAGGCCGAAACCGAAATGGCCCGTGGCCGACTGGGCGACGCCGCCCGCGACACGGGGTTCAAGATCGAACGCACCGTGATCGAGGCCGAGGGGCTGTGCCCCGACTGTCAGGACGCCGCTGCGTGAGACCGCTGATCGAAACGCGCGGCATGACACTGGCACAGGGTGGCACACCCGTTCTGCGCCACGTCGATTTCGCCATCAACGCGGGCGAGATTGTCACCATCGTCGGACCGAACGGATCCGGGAAGTCCACGCTGCTCAAGGGGTTGATCGGCGCGCTGACGCCCGTGTCGGGGACCATCACCCGCGCGCCTGACCTGTCCATTGGCTATGTCCCGCAAAGCCTGCACATTGATCCGACCCTGCCGCTGACCGTGCAGCGTTTCATGAACCTGCCCCGCCGCAGCAAGCCGCAGGCGGTGGCCGATGCGTTGCGCCACGCAGGCCTGCCCGATCTGGGCCGCGCGCAAATGTCCGAACTTTCGGGCGGCCAGTTCCAGCGCGTGCTGCTGGCACGTGCACTGTTGATGCGGCCCAACCTGCTGATTCTGGACGAAGCGACCCAGGGGCTTGACCAGCCCGGCTCTGCCGCCTTTTACCGCCAGATCGAAGAGGTCCGCGCAGATCTGGGCTGTGCCGTGCTGATGGTCAGCCACGATCTGCACGTCGTCATGGCCGCGTCCGACAGGGTGCTGTGCGTCAACGGACATATCTGCTGCGAAGGCACGCCAGAGGTGGTGCGTGACGCGCCGGAATATCGCGCGCTGTTCGGTTCCGGCACCCAGGGCGCGCTGGCGCTGTACCGGCACGAGCACAACCATGATCATGGACATGATCACGGGCACGATCACCACGACCACGAAGGCCACACCCATGCTGGATGATTTTGCCCTGCGCGCCGCCCTCGCGGGCATTGGTGTCGCCCTTGCTGCCGCCCCGCTTGGCTGTTTCGTAGTCTGGCGGCGCATGGCCTATTTCGGGGATGCCACATCACACGCGGCGCTATTGGGCGTGGCACTGGCGCTGACCTTTCAGGGGCCGGTGCTATTGGGCGTTCTGGTCGTCGCCCTGCTGATGGCGCTGGCGGTCAGCACCCTGTCGGGACGCGGGCTGGCCGAGGACACGCTGCTGGGCGTGATGGCACATGCCGCCCTTGCGCTGGGGCTGGTGGCGGTGTCGCTCCTGCACGGGGTACGCGTGGACCTGATGGCCTATCTGTTCGGGGACATTCTGGCCGTGACCAAATCCGATCTGGCGCTGATCTGGGGTGGGGCTGTTCTGGTTATCGCCCTGCTGACCTGGCGTTGGACCGCGCTGTTGTCGGCCACGCTGAACCCGGATCTGGCACGGGCCAGCGGTATCAACCCGCGCCGCGAGCAACTGGTGCTGACACTGACGCTGGCCATCACCGTGGCCTGTGCGATCAAGGTTGTCGGCGCGCTGCTGATTGCTGCCCTGCTGATCATTCCGGCGGCTGCGGCGCGGCCCTTGGCCCGCACGCCCGAAGCGATGGCCGCCATCGCCGCAGGCATTGGCGCATTGGCCGCTTTGGGCGGGCTGGGCGCATCCTTTCAATGGGATACGCCCACAGGCCCGAGCATCGTCAGCGTGGCTGCGGGTGCCTTTGTGCTGACCTCACTGCTGCGCAGTACCTTTAAAGCTCGGCGGTAGCTTCGATCTCCAGCAAGGCCTCATCCTCGACCAGCGCGTCGATCACCACCATGGTCATGGCCGGAAAGTTGCGCCCCAACACCTCGCGGTACACCGCGCCGACCTCGGCCTGATGCGCCAGGTAATCGGCCTTGTCCGTGACATACCACGTCAGCCGCACGATATCGGCACAGCTGCCCCCAGCCGTTTCGACCACGGTGCGGATGTTGGTCAGCGCCTGACGCATCTGGCCGATGAAATCATGCGCTTCGAACACCTGATCGACGGTCCAGCCGATTTGCCCGCCCACATAGAGCGTACCGGATTTGGTCAGAACGCCGTTGGCGTAACCCTTGGCGGGTTTCCAGCCGTCGGGTTGAATGATGCGATTGGCCATTGGCCACCTCCTATATACACGAACGTCAGACGCCCAAAAATTTATCCGCAATATCGCGGTCCAAAGCCGCCATATCGCCGCGCCACACCGATGTGCCGCGTTCCAGAATTACAGCGCGATCTGCGACCTGACGCAGTTCGGCCAGCGATTTGTCGACCACCAACAGGCCAAGGCCCGTCTCGGATTTCAACGTGCGCACGGCGGCCCATATCTCTTGCCGCACCACGGGCGCCAGCCCCTCGGTGGCCTCGTCCAGCATCAAAAGGCGCGGGTTGGTCATCAGCGCGCGGCCAATGGCCAGCATTTGCTGTTCACCGCCCGACAGCGACGCCGAAAGCTGGTCCTGACGCTCTTCCAGCCGCGGGAACAACGCGGTCACCCGTGCCATGTCCCAATGCCCGGGCCGCGCCGCCGCGATCAGGTTTTCGCGCACCGTCAGGTTGGCAAAGCACCGCCGCCCCTCGGGCACCAGCCCCAGACCGGCCCGTGCCGCCTTGTGCGGGGGCAGGCTGCCGATGTCGCGCCCTTCCAGCTTTACGCTGCCGGATTTGTGCTTCAGCAGACGGCTGATCACCTTGATCGTCGAGGATTTGCCCATGCCGTTGCGCCCCATCAGGGCCACGACCTCGCCTTCGGCCACATCCAGATCAACGCCGAACAGCGCCTGCGACGGTCCGTAAGAGGCCTGCACCTGTTCCAGTTCCAGCAAGCTCATGCCACGTCCTCCTCGCCCAGATAGGCGGTGCGCACCAACGGGTCGGCGCGAATTTCGTCCGCCGTGCCGGTGGCGATGATTTTGCCGTAAACCAGCACGCTGATCCGGTCGGCAAGGGCAAAAACCGCGTCCATGTCATGTTCTACCAGCAGGATCGGAGCCTCGCGGCGCAACCCGTCAAGGAAAGTGGTCATGCGCTTTGATCCCGACGCGCCAAGACCCGCCATCGGTTCATCCATCACGAAGGCATGGGGTTTCAGCGTCAGCGCCACCGCCACCTCAAGCAACCGCCGCTGGCCGTGGCTCAGCTCGGCCGTGCGGGTCGCGGCATGATCGGCGAGCCCCACGCGTTCCAGCGCCGCCTGTGCTTGCGCCACCAACGCGGCATCGCGCATCACCGGACGCAGAAAGCGCCAGACCGATCCGGCCCGCCCAAGCGCGCCCAGCACCGCGTTTTGCAGCACCGTCGCCTCCATCGCCAGCGACGAGATCTGGAACGTCCGTCCCAGCCCAGCCTGCGCCCGTGCCTGCGTGCTCAGCGCTGTCACGTCCTGCCCCTTGAACCACACGCGGCCAGCATCCGGCGTCACACCGCCTGCGATCTGCTTGATCAGGGTCGACTTTCCAGCCCCGTTCGGCCCGATCAGCGCGTGAATTTCACCGGGCATCAGCGTCAGCGTCACCCCGTCCGTGGCCTGCAAGGCACCAAAGGCCTTGTACAGCCCGTCCACATGCAAAAGCGGTTCAGTCATGGGCCACCTCCCGTCCCGCCAGCGACCCGATCAGACCGCCGCGTGCGAACAGAACGACCAGCAGCAGGATCGCCCCCACGTAGATCAGCCAGAACTCGGACAGCGGCGACAGCAGGTATTCCAGCAGCACGAACAGCATCGCCCCCGCCACCGGCCCGAACAGACGCCCGACGCCGCCCAGCACGATGAACACGATAAATTCCCCCGACATCTGCCAGCTGAACATGGTCGGGCTGACGAACCGGTTGAGATCGGCAAACAGCGCCCCAGCCAACCCGGTTACGGCGCCCGAGATCACGAAGGCCACCAGCCGCAGGCGGAACGGTCCAAGACCCACGGTTTCAACCCGCTCGGCGTTCTGCCGCGCCGCACTCAGCGCCAGACCAAAAGGCGCGCGGGCCAGACGGCCCATCCACCACAGCACTGCCGACAGGATCACAAAGACCAGCACAAAGAACTGCATCGGGTCCAGCGTGTTAAGGCCGGGAAAGCTGTTGCGCACATAGATGCTCAGGCCATCCTCGCCGCCGTAGGCAGGCCAGGAAATCGCGAAGTAATAGAACATCTGTCCAAAGGCGAGCGTGATCATGATGAAGTAAACGCCCGAGGTGCGCAGCGACAATGCCCCGATGGCCAGTGCCGCCAGCGCGCTGGTGACGACTGCCACCAGCCAGATCACCGGCATCGACTTGGTCCCTTCGATCACGATCCAGCTGTCGATCATCGGACTGTAAGTCTGCGCGTGATGGGCCAGTATCCCCATCGCATAGCCGCCGATTCCGAAAAACGCCGCATGGCCTAGGCTGACCAGCCCGCCCAGCCCCAAGGCCAGATTCAGCCCCACGGCCGCCAGCGCAAAGATCGCGGCACGGGTGATCAGCGTGATCAGGAACGGCTCGTCCATGGCAAAGGCCAGAGCGGCGGCGACTGGCATCGCCAGATAAAGTACCGCGTTCAATATGGTTTCGCGCCGCATCTCATGCCCTCCCGTACAGGCCGGTGGGCCGGAACAGCAGAACCAGCGCCATCAGGATATAAATCGACATGGACGCCAGCGCCGAACCGATGGTCGTGGCACTGGACGGGTCCATGAACAGACCGAACAACAGCGGCAACAGCACCCCGCCCAGCGTGTCCGTCAGCCCCACCAGCAGCGCGCCCACAAGCGCCCCCTTGATCGAGCCGATGCCGCCGATCACGATCACCACAAAGGCAAGGATCAGAACCGGTTCGCCCATGCCCACCTGCACCGACTGGATCGCGCCCACCAGCGCGCCGGCCAGACCGGCCAGAGCCGCGCCAAGGGCAAAAACGATGGTATAAAGACGGCTGATATCGACACCCAAGGCACCGATCATCTCGCGGTCGCTTTCGCCTGCGCGGATCTGGATGCCGATGCGGGTGCGCGCGATCAACTGGAACAGGCCAAAGGCAATCAGCAGCCCGATGACGATGATCAGCAACCGGTAAGACGGATAGAGAATACCACCGGGCAAGCGCACCGGCCCGGACAGCGCCGCCGGCACGTCCAGATAGAGCGGGAACGACCCGAACAGCCAGCGTGTGCCTTCGGAAAAGATCAGGATCAGCGCAAAGGTTGCAAGCACCTGGTCCAGATGGTCACGGTCATACAGCCTGCGGATCACCACCATCTCGATGATGCACCCCGCCAGCGCCGCAGCCGCCAACGCCGCCGCCAGCGCCAGCGTAAACGATCCGGTCCACCCCGCCACTGCCGCCGCTGCAAAGGCACCGATCATGTACAGCGAACCATGCGCCAGATTGATCAGCCCCATGACCCCGAAAATCAGCGTCAGACCGGCCGCCATCAGGAACAGCATGATCCCCGATTGCAGCCCGTTCAGGACCTGTTCTATCAATAAGATTGGTGTCATCTACCACCCCTGCCCCGCGCGTCGCGACGACAAGCCTTTGGAATTAATCGGGTTTCAGGAAATTGGCCCCGGCGGCTCACCCGCCAGGGCCACGGGTCTTACATCTTGCAATCAGCGCCGTAGACGTCCGTATGATCGGTCGCGGCCACGCCAATGATCTGGTTGGTGACAACATCACCTTCCTTGACCACTTCGCGCATATAGATGTCCTGGATCGGGTGATGGTTCGCCGCAAACGAGAACTTGCCACGGACCGACTGGAAATCCGCCTCTTCCAACGCGGCCTGGAACGCGGCTGTGTCTTTTACATCCGCCTTGCCCATGGCCGAGATCAGCAGCAGCGCGGTGTCATACCCCTGGGCCGCATAAAGCGAGGGCAGACGACCGTATTCATCCTGAAATGCCTTCACGAAATCGGCGTTGCCGGGTACGTCCAGATCCTTGGACCAATGCGCCGTGTTCTTCACGCCCAGAGCAGCATCACCAATCGCGCCAAGGATACCTTGGTCAAAGCTGAAGGCCGGCCCCATCACGTTCTTTTCGACACCCGATCCGGCCCACTGTTTCATGAACGAAATGCCCATGCCACCCGGCAGGAAGAAATAGACCGTGTCGGCATCAGACGCACGGATCTGCGCAATCTCGGCGGCATAGTCGGTCTGGCCCAGCTTGGTATAAACTTCGCCCACGACTTCACCCTCGAAGGTGCGCTTGAAGCCGGTCATGCCGTCGATGCCCGCCGGATAGTTGGGCGCCATCAGGAACACCTTGCCGATGCCGTTTTCATTGGCCCAAAGCCCACCCGCCTCGTAGAAGGCGTCGTTCTGCCATGCAACGTTGAAATACAACGGGCTGCACCCCTTGCCTGCCAGCGCGGAGGGTCCGGCATTGGGCGACAGGTAGAATTTGCCCTGTGCCGTGACACTGGGCACCACGGCCATGGCCAGGTTCGACCAGATGATGCCGGTCAGCACGTCGACTTTTTCGGACTGGATCATCTTGTCGGCAAGCTGCACAGCGATGTCCGGTTTCTGCTGGTCGTCCTCGACGACGATGTCCAGCATGTCGTTGCCCTTGGCCGCCAGCAAAAAGCCGTCACGCACGTCAATGCCCAGACCTGCGCCGCCGCCCGAAAGCGTGGTGATCATGCCGACCTTGACCTTGCCGCCGTGCCCGTCGGCCAGCGCCGCCGTGCCCGCCAGTGCCATGCAGGCCGCTGCTACCAGTGATTTGATCTTCATTTGGTCGTCTCCCTAGATAATGGGGTCATTGCGCCCCTCTTGTGTTCGTTTCTCACAGGGTAGCCCTATGTCAGGTCACCCGGCTGCGTTTGCGATATTGCGGGTCATCCCACAGTTTGTCACGCATCACAGTTTCAATATGCGCCACCGCAGCCAACACGTCCGCTTCGTCAAGGTAGAGTGGCGTAAAGCCAAATCGCATGGTGTCGGGCGCGCGGAAATCTCCGATCACGCCGCGCGCGATCAGCGCCTGCATTGCGGCATACCCTTCCTCGAACCGGAACGAGACCTGACTGCCGCGCTGTTGCGCATCGCGTGGACTGGCGAGCGTGAGGGCGGGCACGCGGGCCTCGACCTCTTTGATGAACAGCTCTTGCAGGGCAATCGACGCCTTGCGCACCTCGGCCATGTCGACACCGTCCCAGACGTCCATCGCAGCCTCAAGTGCGGCCAGCTGGATGATCGGCGGCGTGCCGACGCGCATCCGCTCGATCCCGCCTGCGGGGCGGTAATCGGGGTCGAAATCAAAAGGTGCATCATGTCCCAGCCAACCGGCCAGCGCCGGTTGGACCTCGGCTGTCAGATCGGGGCGCACGTAGATAAACGCGGGCGCGCCGGGGCCGCCGTTCAGGTATTTATACGTACAGCCCACCGCCATCTCGCACTTGCTGGCGGCCAGGTCGACAGGCACGGCACCGGCGGAATGCGCCAGATCCCAGATCATCACGGCACCATTGCCATGGGCAATCTCGGTGATTGCTTTCATGTCATGCTTGCGGCCCGTGCGGTAATCCACCTCGGTCAGCATCACGGCGGCGATGGTGTCGTCGATGGCACCGGCCACGTCCTCGGGGGCCACGGTTTTGAGCTCAAAGCCCTGATCCAGCGTATTGATCAACCCCTGCACCATGTAAAGATCGGTGGGGAAGTTGCCGGTGTCACTCAGGATCACCTTGCGGCCGGGCCGCATTTTCAGGGCCGAGGCAACCGCCTGATAGACCTTGATCGACAGCGTGTCGCCCATCACGACCGATCCTGCGGGGGCACCAATCAGGCGGCCTACCTTGTCGCCAATGCGCGCAGGCTGCGCCATCCATCCGGCATCGTTCCAACCCCGGATCAGCATCTGACCCCATTCATCCGCTATCATGCCAGACACCCGCGCGTGCGCCGCCTTGGGCAGCGGCCCAAGCGAATTGCCGTCTAGGTACAGCACGCCTTCGGGCAGATCGAACATCTCTTTGCGCAGCACCATCACAACTCTCCTCTGACATGCCAAAGTTCGGGGAACAGCTCGACCTCGAGCATCTTGCGCAAATAGGCCACCCCCGATGTACCGCCCGTGCCGCGTTTGAAGCCGATGATCCGTTCCACCGTGGTGACATGGTTGAACCGCCAGCGGCGAAAGTAATCCTCAAGATCCACCAGCTTTTCCGCCAGTTCGTATAATTCCCAATGGGTTGCGGGGTCTTGATAAACCGTTTTCCACATATCCTGTACCGCAGGATCAGCCGCCCAGGCCGTTTGCGACGGGGTCGCCTCGGGGGCTGCGACACCCAACCGTTCGGCCACCACCGCAAGCGCAATCTGATACAGGCTGGGCTGGGCCAGCTCAGCCTCGAGCGCCGCATGCGCCTCGGACCGGTGTTCGTGTACCTTTTTCAGCGCCACCTGGCGGTTGCCCAACAGATACTCCACCATCCGGTATTGATGCGACTGAAACCCCGACGAATTGCCCAAGGACGGGCGGAACGCGGTGTATTCGCTGGGCGTCATCGTACGCAGCACATCCCACGCCCCGTTCAACTGCTCGAATATCCGCGCCACACGGGTCAACAT
Source organism: Sulfitobacter sp. 20_GPM-1509m (assembly GCF_000620505.1). Taxonomy (GTDB): domain Bacteria; phylum Pseudomonadota; class Alphaproteobacteria; order Rhodobacterales; family Rhodobacteraceae; genus Pseudosulfitobacter. Next base: position 130,399 of record NZ_KK211144.1, read on the forward strand.
CTTGAAAGCAGGTTGCAAATCGCCCGACGCCACACGTGCCCGCGCGGTCTGCAATTCGTGAATCGCCAGCCGCATCCACAGCTCGGATGTCTGGTGCTGCACGATAAACAGCATCTCGTCATGGGCATCCGAGCGCGGATGCTGCGCGGTCAGGATCGCATCCAGTCCCAGATAGTCGCCGTAAGACATATCCTTGCTGAAATCGAGTTTCGCGCCGTGGTGCTCGGTCATTCTGTTTTCCTCAGGGCAAAACGTTGGATTTTCCCCGTCGCCGTTTTGGGCAACGCATCGACGAAACGGATGTCACGGGGGTATTTATAGGGGGCTATGGTTGCTTTAACATGGTCTTGCAAAGCTTTGATCAGATTGGTATCTTTTACAACACCCTCACCAACAACCACATGCGCCTGAACGATCTGGCCGCGTGCCTCGTCCGGCTTGGCCACCACCGCGCATTCCACCACATCAGGGTGGGATAACAGCGCCGCCTCGACCTCGGGTCCGGCGATATTATAGCCCGCGCTGACGATCATATCGTCATTGCGCGCGGCGAAATGCAGGTAACCGTCGTCGTCCATGGTGAAGCTGTCACCGGTGATATTCCAGCCGTTTTGCACGTAATCCGCCTGACGCGCGTCCGCCAGATAGCGGCATCCCGTCGGCCCCTGCACCGCCAGCCGCCCCACCGTACCGCGCGGCACCTCCACGCCTTCTGCGTCCACGACCTTGGCCCGATATCCCGTCACCGGCTTGCCCGTACAGGCGGGGCGGTGGTCGTCAAATCGGTTCGAGATGAAGATATGCAGCATCTCGGTCGCACCAATCCCGTCCAGCATCGGCTTGCCGGTCTTGGCCATCCATTCGTCATAGACCGGCGCGGGCAGCGTTTCGCCCGCCGACACGGCTGCCCGCAGGCTGCTCAGGTCCGCGCCCTCATCCATCGCGCGCAGCATGGCGCGATAGGCAGTGGGCGCGGTAAAGCAGACGGTCGCGCGGTATTTCTCAATTATTTCAATCATGTTCGGCGGCGACGCTGTTTCCAGCAAGGTCGCCGCAGCCCCGAACCGCAGCGGGAAAATCGCCAACCCGCCCAGGCCAAAGGTGAACGCCAAGGGGGGCGAGCCGACAAAGACATCCTCGGGCACCACGCCCAGAACCTCGCGGGCATAACCGTCGGCTATCATCAGCAGATCCCGGTGGAAGTGCATCGTTGCCTTGGGGTTGCCCGTGGTGCCGCTGGTGAACCCCAACAGCGCCACATCGTCCCGCCCCGTCTGCACCGCATCAAACCTAACCGGCTTTTCCAGCGCCAGCCGATCCAGCTCGGCCTCGTGGTTCGATGTACCGTCAAATCCGGTCACGCTGGTCAGGAACTCCGAGCCCTCCGCACAGGCCATCAGTTCGTCCATCAAGCGCGTGTCACACAGCGCATGGCTGATCTCGGCCTTGTCCACAATTGCGCGCAACTCGCCCGCGCGCAGCATCGGCATGGTGTTCACCACCACCGCGCCCGCCTTGGTCGCAGCCAGCCAGCAGGCCACCATCGCAGGATTGTTGGCAGAGCGGATAAGTACACGATTACCGGGCTTTACACCAAGATCTTCAACCAACACATGCGCCAGCCGGTTGGTCCAGTCGGACATCTCTTTATATGTCCGCCGCCGCCCGTTCCCGATCAACGCGGTGTGGTCGCCAAAGCCCTTTGCCACCATCTCGTCGGTCAGGGCGACGCCCACATTGAGAACCTCGGGATAGTCGAACCCGTCCATCGCAAATTCCGGCCACTGATCCTGTGGTGGCAGGTTGTCACGCGAAAACGTATCCAGATGTGCCGACTGTCCCAACATCATTTTTCTCCTGCAAAATTTGCCAAAGTCTGACGTGCAATCACAACCTTTTGCACATCCGACGCCCCCTCGTAGATGCGCAAGGCGCGGATCTCGCGGTACAGGCTTTCCACCATCTGACCGCTGCGGACCCCGTCGCCCCCGTGCAGTTGCACCGCCGCATCAATCACCTTCTGCGCCTGATCGGTGGCAAACAGCTTGGCCATAGCAGCCTCGCGCGTCACCCGTGGCGCGCCTGAATCCTTGGTCCAGGCCGCCCGGTAGATCAGCAAGGCCGAGGCATCCACATCCACCGCCATTTCGGCGATGTGCCCCTGCACCAATTGCAGCTCTGCCAGCGCCGCCCCCTGCACTTGCCGGGTTGTGACCCGCTCCAACGCTTCGTCCAGAGCACGACGGGCAAAGCCCAAAGCCGCCGCCGCAACGGTCGAGCGGAACACATCCAGCACCGACATCGCGATGCCAAACCCCTTGCCCCGTTCGCCCAAAAGGGCCGATGCCGGTACGCGGCAATCCTTGAACGTCAGCGTTGCCAGCGGATGCGGGGCGATCACCTGCAACCGCTCGGTGATCTCCAGCCCGGGCGTATCCGCAGGCACAACAAAGGCCGACAGCCCCCGCGCGCCGGGCGCATCCTCGGACCGTGCAAAGACAGTGTAAACATCGGCAATGCCGCCATTGCTGATCCAGGTCTTTTGCCCGTTCAGCACAAATTCGTCGCCGTCCAGCACCGCCGACATAGTGGAGTTCGCCACGTCAGAACCCGATTGCGGTTCCGTCAAGGCAAAAGCCGAAATAGCCTGCCCCGTCCGCGTCAGCGGCAACCACGCCTCTTTCTGTGCCTCGGTCCCGAACAACGAAATCGCCCCGGTGCCCAGCCCCTGCATCGCGAAGGCAAAGTCGGCCAGCCCATCATGCCGTGCCAGTGTTTCGCGGATCAGGCACAGCGTGCGCACATCCAGATCGCCGCCCGTGTGCTGCAACCATCCCGCATCCCCCAGCGCCGCCACCAACGCGCGGCACGCACCGTCAACGTCGGAATGGTCCACCGGCAGATGTGCCGCACACCACGCATCCAGATCATCGGCCAATGCCTTGTGACGGGCATCGAAAAACGGCCAGCTCAGGAACGTACGGTCAGACATGGTCACAGGCCCTTCTTCTGTGGTTCAAAAAATCTCCGCCGGAGGTGCCCATCCTCAATCTCCCTCGAAAACAGGGCGTTCCTTGGCGACAAAGGCACGGTAGGCGCGTTCGAAATCCGTCGTCTGCATGCAAATCGCCTGTGCCTGCGCTTCCGCCTCGATTGCCTGATCCAGCGACATCGACCATTCCTGCGCCAGCATGGTCTTTGTCATCATATGGGCAAAGTTCGGCCCTGCCGCGATTTGCACAGCAAGCTCCCGCGCCGATGTTTCCAGCGCATCAGCCGCAACGAGGCGGTTGAAAAACCCCCATTTTTCACCTTCCTCGGCGCTCATCGAGCGGCCCGTGTACAGCAATTCCGCCGCCCGACCCTGACCGATGATACGCGGCAGCATCGCGCAGGCCCCCATGTCACAGCCAGCGAGTCCCACGCGGGTGAACAGAAAGGCCGTCTTGGCCTCGGGCGTGCCGATCCGCAGATCCGACGCCATGGCGATGATCGCCCCCGCACCCACACAGATGCCGTCGATGGCGGCAATCACCGGCTTGCCGCAGCCCAGAATGGCCTTGACCAGATCACCGGTCATACGGGTGAACCGCAGCAGTTCCTTCATGTTCATATTGGTCAAAGGACCAATGATATCATGCACATCCCCGCCAGAGCTGAAGTTGCCCCCGTTCGAGGCAAAGACCACCGCGTGCACGTCATCGGCATAGTGCAGATCGCGGAACCAGTCGCGCAATTCGGCGTAGCTGTCGAAGGTCAGCGGGTTCTTGCGGTCAGGGCGGCTGAGCCGCACCGTGGCGATGCCGTCGGCGATCTCGCATTCGAAATGGGTTACGTCAGAGCGCATTGGTCATCTCCTCTTGGTCTTGTGTTTCGGCCAGACGCAGCAACCGCGCGGCCAGTGTACGGGCCTCCTCTGCGGTGAAATCGCCCAGCATGTCATTGATCCAGCCTTCGTGCGCCTCAGCCTGACGGGCAAATTCCGCCTGTCCATCCGCGGTCAGGCGCACCACCATCGCACGGCGGTCGCCCGGCACCGGAATGCGTTCGGCCAGCCCCTCGGCGGTCAGCCGGTCCACGATGCCGGTGACATTGCCGTTCGACACCCGCAGCACGCCGGACAGGGCGCTCATCTTCAACCCCTCGGGATGGCGTGACAGGGCCGCCATCATGTCAAAGCGCGGCAAGGTCGTTTCAAACTCGAGACGCAGCGCCTCGCGCAGGCGCGCCTCGATCCCGCGTGTGACCTTCAGCAGGCGCAACCACAGGCGCAGGCGGTCCTTTGCGTTGGTCATATCTCGCCGCCCGAGACGGACAACGTGTGACCATTCACCATCGACGCGCCTTCCGAAGCCAGGAAGGTCACGGCTGCGACGACTTCGTCCACGGTGATCATCCGGCGCATCGGGTTGCCCGATGTGATGCGCGCCGTGGCCTCTTCCAGGCTGATGTTGAACCGCGCGGCAACGCCTTCCGCCGCCGCCTGCCCCATGGGCGTATCCACGAAACCGGGGCAGACCGCGTTACAGGTGATGCCGTCGCGCGCAACCTCGGTCGCCAGCGCACGCACCAGCCCGATCACCCCATGTTTCGCCGACACATAGGCCGAGATGTTCGGCCCGCCCTGCAGCCCTGCGGTCGAGGCGATGGCGATCAGCCGCCCGCCGCGTGTCATCGTCTGCAGCGCCGCGCGGAAGGTCAGGAAAGTGCCCGTCAGGTTCACGTCCACCGTGCTCTTGAACACATCCAGCGGCATATCGCGCAGCTTCATGGATTTGCCCGCGCCCGCGTTGGCGATCACCACGTCATAAGGCTGCGTGAACAGCGCATTGACCGATGCCTCGTCCGTCACATCGCAGGTCAGGCAGGTCATGCCGCGCCCGCCGTCTGTCTCTTGCAGCGCATCCATCCGGCGCCCCGCGATGGTCACCGCATCGCCCGCGTCGGCCATGGCCTGTGCAATCCCGCGCCCGATGCCCGAACCGCCGCCTGTGATCAAAACCTGTCTCATACCCGTTCCTCTGTCTCTGCAGCGCGGTCGGCCAGCCGCCAAAGCTGATCCCGTCCCGGGCCATAGGGTTGCGGCCAGACGGCCTGTCTGTCACCGATCCGCGCAGCTTCGTGCAGGGTCCAGTAGGGGTCTGCCAGATGCGGCCGCGCAAGACAGACCAGATCGGCACGCCCTGCCATCAGGATCGAATTGACGTGGTCGGCCTCGAAAATATTGCCCACAGCCATGGTCTTGATGCCTGCATCGTTGCGAATGCGGTCCGACATCGGCGTCTGGAACATGCGCCCGTACACGGGGCGACCTTCGGTGCTGGTTTGACCTGCGCTGACGTCGATGATGTCAGCACCTGCGGCAGTAAAGGCACGGGCGATATCGACGGCCTCTTCGGGTGTCACGCCCATGTCATGCCAGTCGGTCGACGAAATCCGCACCGCCATCGGTTTGGCCGCCGGCCACACGGCACGCATGGCCTCAAAGACTTCCAGCGGATAGCGCAGACGGTTTTCCAGCGACCCGCCGTATTCATCGTCACGCACGTTCGACAGCGGCGAGATAAAGGACGAGATCAGATAGCCGTGCGCCGCGTGCAGTTCGATCATGTCAAAGCCTGCGCGGTCGGCCATTTCCGCCGCTGCGACAAACTCTGCCGTCACCCTGTCCATGTCATCGCGCGTCATTGCGCGCGGCATGGCGTTGCCGTCGGACCATTGCAGCGCGCTGGCCGAAATCAGCGGCCAGTTGCCCGAAGGCAGCGGCGCGTCCATCGTTTCCCAGCCCACTTGCGTCGATCCCTTGCGGCCCGCGTGGCCGATCTGGCAGCAGATCGCGGCGTCGGTTTCCGAATGGACAAAATCCACCAGCCGTTTCCATGCCGCCTCGTGTTCAGGCGCATATAGCCCCGGACAGCCCGGTGTGATCCGGCCATCCGCCGACACGCACGTCATCTCGGTATAGACCAGCCCCGCGCCACCCTTGGCCCGTTCGCCATAATGGATCAGGTGCCAGTCGGTCGGGCATCCGTCCACGGCCTTGTACTGCGCCATCGGCGAGACCACGATGCGGTTGGACAATGTCAGGTCGCGCAACTTCAAGGGCGCGAACATCGGCGCACGGGGCGCATTGCTTGGAGCGGCACCGGCCTGCGCCATGAACCAGCCTTCGGCATCCGCCAGCCATTTCGGGTCGCGTTCCCGCAGGTTCTCGTGGCTGATCCGCTGCGACCGTGTCAGCATCGAATAGTTCAGCTGCACCGGATCCATGTCCAGATAGCGCTCCACATCCTCAAACCATTCCAGCGAGTTGCGGGCTGCCGATTGCAGACGCAGCACTTCCAGACGGCGGGCGGCCTCGTAGTCCACGAATGCCTTGCCGAGGTCCGGCTCGTTCACCACCGCCTCGGCCAGCTTGGCCGCCGATTCCAGCGCCAGTTTGGTCCCCGACCCGATCGAGAAATGCGCCGTGGCCGAGGCATCGCCCAGCAGCACGACATTCTCGTGATGCCAGGTTTCGCACAACACGCGCGGGAATTTGATCCAGGCCGAGCCGCGCACGTGATTGGCATTGGATATCAGCGCATGGCCATCCAGATGCGCCGCAAATATGCGCTCGCAAGTGGCAATGCTTTCCTCTTTGCTCATGTGTTCAAAGCCGAAAGCGTCATAGGTCGCCTGCGAACACTCGACGATAAAGGTCGCCGTGTCGGGGTCGAATTGATAGGCGTGCGCCCAGACCCAACCGTGTTCGGTCTGCTCGAAGATAAAGGTAAAAGCGTCGTCGAATTTCTGATGCGTGCCCAGCCAGACAAAGGGGCAACGGCGCACGTCGATATCGGGTTTGAACGTGTCCTGAAACTCCAGCCGCGTCTTGGAATTCAGCCCGTCGCAGGCGACCACCAGATCGTAATCGTCCATATAGTCGCTGGCGCTGCCGACTTCGGTTTCGAATTGTAGGTCGACCCCCAATTCACGGGCGCGCGCCTGCAAAAGGCTCAGCAGCGTCTTGCGTCCGATCCCGCAGAACCCGTGGCCGGTGCTGACGATCCGCTGGCCCTTGTGGTGCAGCGCGATGTCGTCCCAATAGGCGAAATGCTGGCGGATGGTCTCGGCGCTGACGGGATCGTTCGCGGCCAGATTGCCCAGCGTTTCATCCGACAAAACCACGCCCCAGCCAAAGGTGTCATCGGGCTTGTTCCGCTCGATCACGGTGACCTGCGCCTGCGGATCGCGCAGCTTTAGCGAAATGGCGAAATAGAGGCCAGCAGGACCACCCCCCAGACATACAGCACGCATAATCGTCTCCCTCATCCAAGCAAACATGAGGCTAGGAGCGATTCATTTTTATTTCAAGCAAAAATATTTTAAACATAAAATATCTAGCTGCGATGCGCTGGCGATTGCCCAAAGCGCGTGCACGCCCTTCCCCTGCAACGCTGAAAAACCTTGCCGATCTCCAACCGGCGGCCTATCAAACCGAAACACTCATGGAGAGGGTATGACCTGTTAAAGTGGGGAGGCAACGCGTCCTCCCGATGCAGAACCGCACCGCACACAAGCCCGCACAACGCGTTGTCGGGCGCTGTCCTTCTGCAATCTCGTCACACGACATTTTATCAGTGTGGGCCACGCCCCACCTCTGAACATGAGAGTTCACTTCGATGACACGAGACTATTCCAAGTTCCTGCCCCCCGCAGGATCGTCCCCCCTGCCCAAACGCGCACCGTCGCCCTTGCAGATGCTGGGGTGGAAACCGTTCTTCAGTCAACAAACCGACGTCGACACCCTTGCCACCACGCCCCCCGTGCGCGTGACCGAAGTGCACCGGTCGGGGCTGCGCGTGCTGGGCGACGGCATTGACACCACCATCCCGCCGGGTCCCGAGGCGACGGTGGGCGACTGGTTCCTGCTGGACCGCACCAACCCCGCCAACAGCATCCTGCTGGACCGCATCAGCCTGTTCGAGCGTCGCGCGGCGGGCCATGACCGCAAACGTCAGATGATCGCGGCCAATGTGGACACGGTGTTTATCGTGACCTCCTGCAACCGCGATTTCAACGTGGCACGGTTGGAACGCTTCGTGGCGCTGGCCTTCGAGGCGCAGGTGACGCCGGTGATCCTGCTGACCAAGGCCGATCTGTGCGATGACACTGCCCCCTATCTCGACGATGCGCGGGCGATTTCAAACCGCGTGGTGGTCGAGGCGCTGAACGCCAAGAGCGCCGAGCCTGCGGACAAGCTCGCTGGCTGGTGCACGCCGGGGCAGACGGTGGCCTTTCTGGGGTCCTCCGGCGTGGGCAAATCCACACTTGTCAACGCGCTGTTCCAACGCAGTGTCGCCGACACCGGTGCCGTCCGCGAGGACGACAATCGCGGGCGCCACACGACCACGCATCGCCAGTTGCACTTTACCCCGGACGGCTGCGCGGTCCTGGACACGCCCGGAATGCGCGAGCTGCAATTGACCGATGTCGAGGACGGGATTGCCGAGGTCTTTGACGATCTGGTGACGCTGGCCGGTCAGTGCCGGTTCAACGACTGCGCCCACGAGACCGAACCGGGCTGTGCGGTGCGCAAGGCGCTGGATGCCGGTGAGATCGACGCGCCCCGTCTGGCCCGCTGGCGCAAGCTGGCGGCAGAGGAGCGGTTCAACACCTCGACACTGGCCCAGCGCAAGGCGCATGACCGCTCGTTTCAAAAAGTTGTCAAGTCGGCGCAGAAGCATAAGAAGCGCTGAGGGATTGAATTACGATGTTTTGGAAATGAAGGAGGTTTAGATGCCATCGGGTGTAACTGAGGGTGAAACCAATGCATTCGCTGAACAACTTGAATTCGCACAATTTGGCAAAGGCTCGCGTTATTTCGAGCGTGAAGAGGCCACGGCTTTTGCCGAATATGCGTGTTCCAAAGGCTTTGGAGTGTCTAGGATGGAGGCCTTTGGCACTGGCGCTTCTCGGGGAAAAGTTGGCCTCTATCATCAACTGCTTGGTTTGGACGACCTTGGGCTGAATTGGAAAGAAAATCGCAATCCTGAACGTGCACTGGATGTCTTTAAGCAGAAGCTATCGGAAGCATTGGATGACGGCCTCGCGCTGAAATACAAGATTTGGCTTGAAACCAAACAAGGTACTTGTGAAAAATAATGCCGAATTTGCACTGAGGCACCTTGGAAAATGGGGTATTATGGTGCCCAGATAGAATGATATTATTAGGCAAGAAATGACACAAATCTCCTCCCGACCCAGAATTAAACTTTCAAAGTTGCGCGACATAGGTTGGACACTTTGGGACCCCATCGGACTTCTCTCCGCTCAAGGGGTTTTCCACGGGAAATGGAACGAACAGGCCAATCAAGGCATCGCGGATGAATATGATGGCTACCTGATTTCGGCAGCGTCTCAATTGAGATCTGGAGAGCCGCTTTTGCAGGTTATCGAATATCTTGTTCAGGTTGAATCTGAACACATGGCATTGGGAATTGGCCCAACCACGCGGGAACGCGCGGTTGCTGTCGTGACCGCGATTATGTCCGATGACACAATTTGGACCTGGCCGGATGAGCAAGGACGCTTCAGGTAGATTTGCTGTTCACGAGGCCCCATACATCAGGCTTCGCCCACTGCACAGTTAAAATAAGTCTCAACTTAATACCGTCACCACAGCCCCTCACCCCGCCTTCATCAACGCCTCAAGCACCGCCCGCGCCTCATCCGCAATCGGCAGCGGTCTGCGTGTCACGCGGTCCACGTTCACATGCACGAACCGCCCCTCGGCGGCGGCTCTGTCGTCGTCGTTGCGGAACAGGCCGATCTCGTAGTGCACCGACGACCCGCCCAGACGGGCGACGCGGATGCCTGCATGGATCACATCCGGAAAGGCCAGTTCGCCGTGATAGACACAGCCGGTTTCCACCACCAGAAACACCGTTGGACTGGTCTTCAGGTCCAGCACCCCCTGCTCGATCAGGTGGCCGTTCACCGCCGTGTCGAACAGCTGATAATGCATGGCGTTGTTCATGTGGCCGTACATATCGTTGTCCAGCCAACGGGTCGTGATGACGGAAAACGCGGTGTAATCGGCCCGCGTGCCAGGTGCGGGGCGGCTCACCATGCGGCCTCGTAGATGGATTGGGCGTCGGCTTGGTCCAATGCGCGTGGGTTGTTGACCAGCAGACGCGTCTGGTTCATCGCGTCGCGCGCCAGCATCGGCAGGTCGTCCTGCCCGATGCCGACCTCGCGCAGACCCTTTTGCAGCCCGCAGCGTGTGGACAGGTCCTGAAGCGCATCGGCAAAGGCGGATGCGGCCTCCTGCCCCTGCAAATCGGCCAGCTCGGGAAAGGTGATGCCAGCCAGTTCGGCGTAGGGTTTCGGTGCCGTCATTGCGTTGAACCGCAGCACATGGGGCAGCACCAGCGCGTTGGACAACCCGTGGGGCACCTTGAAATGTCCGCCGATGGGATAGGCCAGCGCATGCACCGCCGCCACCGGGCTGTTGGCGAATGCCTGCCCGGCCAGAAGCGAACCCAGCAGCATGTCACCGCGTGCCGCCATGTCATGCGGCTCTTTCACCGCGCGCTCCAGCGCGCCGCCCATCAGGCGCAACGCCTCGACCGCCAGCGCGCGGCTGACCGGGTTGTTGTTGGGCGAGGCGCTGGCATAGCTTTCGATGGCATGAACCATGGCATCAATGCCCGTGGCAGCCGTGACATGGGCCGGCAGGTCGCGGGTCAGCTCCGGGTCCAGCAGGGCCACATCGGGGATGATCAGCGGGCTGACGACGCCCATCTTCTCGGACGCTCCTGTGGTCACGATGCTGATCGGGGTGACCTCCGACCCGGTGCCCGATGTTGTCGGCACCGCGATCAACGGCAGGCGCGGACCCTTGGCCATGCCAACGCCATAGCAATCGGCCAGCGTCTCACCCGAACAGGCCAGAAGTGCGGCCAGCTTGGCCACGTCGATCGAGGACCCGCCCCCCAGACCGATCACACCGTCCATGCCTTTGGCCGCAGCGACCGCTTGCAGGATCACCGCCTCGGGCGGGTCGGCTTTGACGTCCGAAAAGACAGTGACCGCCACCTCTGCCGCCGCAAGTGCTGCAAGCGCGCGATCGACGATGCCCGTGGCCATCATGCCCGGATCGGTGACCAGCAGAACGCTGTCGCCGCAGGTCGCGCGGGCCATCTCGCCCAATTGATCAAGCAGGCCGTCGCCCATGCGGATGCTGGGTGTGGTGTTGAAGGTAAATGGTGTCATTGGCTTATCCTGCGTCTGTCAGCAGGTCGTCGAACACCGCCTGCTGTTGTTTCATCTTGGCACCCATCGCGCGGGTCAGATCGTCGGGGCGCAACATGCCTGCGTTCCATGTGGCGATCTGGTCCAGCCCGTCGGCAACGGAATGGTCCCGCGCATAGGTCACTGCCTGTTTGATGCCCGCAACCGCCAGCGGCGAACGGGCGGCGATGGTCTTTGCCATCTCCAGCGCGGCGGCAATCACCGCATCACGGTCGACGTGAATGGCATTGACGATGCCCCAGCCCTTGGCCTCCTCCGCCGAGAAACGCCGCCCTGCATAGGCCAGCTCGCGCACAACGCCGGGGGCCATCAGCTTGGGCATGCGTTGCAGCGTGCCCACGTCGGCGGCCATCCCGATGTTGATTTCCTCGATGCCGAACGCGGTGTCGGCGGTGCACAGCCGGATGTCGCAAGCGGTGATCAGGTCGATGCCCCCACCCAGACAGGCCCCGTGGATCGCGGCAATGACCGGTACCCGCATCTCTTCCAGCGCAGACAGCGACGCTTGCAGCTTCAGCACCAGTTTGCGCATGGCATAGGCGGCGCGCCCCGGTTCTTGCCCGGTCAGTTCCATGATGCCCTGAAAGGCGGCCAGATCCATGCCGGCGGTAAAATGCTTGCCGCGCCCCGAGATTACCACACAGCGCACGGCCGGGTCAGCGTCCAACGCAGCCGCGATGCGCGGCAGGTCGTCCCAGAACGCAGGCGTCATGCTGTTGGCCTTGGCCGCGTTGTCCATTTCGATATGAGCGACGCCATCCGCCACCGAAACGGCGAAAAAGGTCGATGTTATCGGATCTGTCATGCAAAGCTCCTCCTGCCAGCGGGCGCATGGTGCCTTGATCGCAGGGGAAGTGTCCAGACGGACAAGCCCCCGGCACAGGCTGTGACGCAGCGATACGCGCCGCAGCAGCTGGTGCAGATACATCATCTCCCAGCTTGCCCTTGCCCTGCCCGCCTGTGCGCGGCTAAGTTTCGTGTAAAGAAATCTGCTTTACGCGCGGAAAATTCTCGCGTTGCGCAACCGCTCAAGGACCGATGCCATGGACGACAGCAAGATCCGCAACATGGAGCAGTTCGCCCGCGTCAGCGGCATATCGCGCCCCACGGTATCGAAATACTTCAACGATCCGTCCAGCGTGCGCCCCAAGACCCGCGCCCGGATCGAAGAGGCGCTGGAGCAATACGACTATCGTCCCAACATCTTTGCGGTGAACCAGAACCGTCGCCTGACCAAGAACATCGGCATCGTGGTGCCCTATCTGGCCGATCCGTTCTTTGCCGAGATCGCGCGCAACATCGAACAGCGCTGTATGCAGGCCGGATTCTGGCCCACCCTGTTCAGCGCCCATGGTGACAGCGCGCTCGAGGTGGAAATTCTCGACAGCCTGCGGTCGCTCAAACCCGCAGGCGTGCTGCTGGCGCCCTTGGGCCGCGCATCGGACCGCGCGGCGGTCGAGAAGTTTTGCGACGATGTGCCCACCGTGCTGTTCGACAGCAACATCGAAGGCGTGGGCGAAGCCTTTGTCGGGTCGGACAACACGCAATTCGTCAAACTCAGCGTCGAATACCTGTGCCGCACCGGCCAGCCGCCCTGCTTTTTCGAAATGCCGCCCGTGAACCCCAATGCCAACAAACGGCGCAATGGTTACATTCAGGCGATGGAAGCCAACGGTTTTGACCCTCAGGTGATCCGCGTGGCCGGCGAAGGCTGGGGGTTCGAAGAGGTCGGCTATCGCGGCGGGCTGGATGTGATCGACCGCGGGCTGCTGACATCCGACACCGTATTGTGCAGCAACGACCGGTTGGCCATCGGCTTTCTGGCGGCCTGCTATGAACGCGGGATGCGTGTGGGCCGCGATGCGGACTGCGCGCTGCGGGTGGCGGGGCATGACGACCACCCCTTCTCGCGATTCGGGTGCCCGCCCCTGACCACGATCGCGCAGGATTACGAAAAAATTTCAGAAAGAAGTGTCGAGGCGCTGTTCCACCTGATCGAAGGTGGACGCAGCGCAGGCCCGCGTATCGAAACCCTTTTTGAGGGAAAACTGGTCATGCGCGCCTCAGCCTGAGGCACCATTGCGCCCTCAACTTATTTACGCGCGTAAAGTTTTTATTGACTCCGCGCTTAGTTTTTTGGTTCACTCCGGGCCAAGCATCCAATCACCAGGGAGGAAACCGGATGACCATAAGAACCGCATTTTGTGCGGCGAGCGTGCTTGCGCTGGCCACCGCGACCGGCGCATTTGCCGACAGCCACACAACAACCCTTACCATCGCAACAGTGAACAACGGCGACATGGTCCGCATGCAGGGCCTGACCGACGACTTTACCGCGAAAAACCCCGACATCGCCCTTGAGTGGGTGACGCTGGAAGAGAACGTGCTGCGCCAGCGCGTGACACAGGACATCGCCACGAAGGGCGGGCAGTTCGACGTGATGACCATCGGCACCTACGAAGTGCCGATCTGGGGGGCGCAAAACTGGCTGGTGTCGTTGAACGACCTGCCCGCGGAATGGGACGTCGATGACATCCTGCCCGCCATGCGCGGCGGTCTGACCGTCGACGGCGAACTTTATGCAGCACCGTTCTACGGCGAAAGCTCGATGGTGATGTACCGCAAGGACCTGATGGAAGCCGCAGGCATGGAAATGCCCGATGCCCCCACATGGGACGACATCCGCGCCGCAGCCGAAGCGATGACCGACAAGGATGCCGAAGTTTACGGTATCTGCCTGCGCGGCAAGGCCGGCTGGGGCGAGAACATGGCGTTCCTGACCGCGATGGCAAACTCTTATGGCGCGCGCTGGTTCGACGAAGAGTGGAAACCCCAATTCGACACCGACGCATGGAAGGCGACGCTGACCGACTATCTGGACCTGATGAACAACTATGGTCCTCCGGGCGCATCGACCAACGGGTTCAACGAAAACCTCTCGCTGTTCCAGCAAGGCAAATGCGGCATGTGGATCGACGCCACCGTTGCGGCGTCCTTTGTGACCAACCCCGACGATTCCACCGTGGCCGACAAGGTCGGCTTTGCACTGGCCCCCGACAAGGGTCTGGGCAAGCGCGGCAACTGGCTGTGGGCATGGTCTCTGGCGATCCCCGCAGGATCGGACAAGGTTGATGCCGCCAAGAAATTCGTCGCCTGGGCCACCAGCAAGGAATACACCGCACTGGTCGCAGCGAACGAAGGCTGGGCAAACGTCCCTCCGGGCACGCGCACATCGCTGTACGAGAACGAGGAATACACCTCGGCAGCGCCTTTTGCCGAAATGACGCTGGAATCGATCAACGCGGCTGATCCGACTAACCCGACCGTGGATCCCGTCCCCTATACCGGCGTCCAGTTCGTCGCGATCCCCGAGTTTGCAGGCATCGCCACGCAAGTCGGCCAGGAATTCTCGGCCGCCCTTGCCGGTCAGCAAACCGCCGAAGAAGCGCTGGAAAAAGCGCAGGCGCTGACCACGGACGAGATGGAAGCCGCAGGCTACTGACCCGTCGAGCAAACCTTTCGGAGGGCGGCAAACCTGCCCTCCGACCCCCTACAGTTCCTCTGAACGCCCCCGCTGCGTGACCCTGTCCAAGGCACGCCATTGGCAAGGAGCCCCCCATGGCCACCAAAGCTTCCCGATCCGCCGCACGTCTGATGATGGCACCCGCCGTGATCCTGCTTTTGGGTTGGATGCTGGTGCCGCTGTGCATGACCCTTTACTTCTCGTTCAAGAAATACCTGCCCCTGCGCGGCGGTGATCTGGGCTGGGTCGGCTTTGACAACTATGTGCGCTTCTTCAGCTCATCCGCCTTCTGGCCGTCGGTGATTGCCACGCTGGTGATTGTCGGCGGCGTGCTGGCGATCACCGTTGTCTTTGGCATCCTGCTGGCGATCCTGCTGGATCAGCCGATGTGGGGTCAGGGCATCGTGCGTATCCTCGTGATCGCCCCCTTCTTCGTCATGCCGACCGTGTCGGCGCTGGTGTGGAAGAACATGTTCATGGACCCCGTGAACGGCTTGTTCGCCCACCTGTGGAAATTCTTTGGCGCCGCACCGATCGAATGGCTCAGCCAGGCGTCGATGACCTCAATCGTCATCATCGTGGCCTGGCAATGGCTACCCTTCGCCACGCTGATCCTGCTGACCGCGATCCAGTCGCTGGACAGCGAACAGCTTGAAGCCGCCGAAATGGATGGTGCCCCGCCCCTGTCGCGGTTCGGCTATATCACCCTGCCCCACCTGAACCGGGCCATCACGGTCGTGGTGCTGATCCAGACCATTTTCCTGCTGTCGATCTTTGCCGAAATCTTTGTGACCACCCAAGGGTCCTTTGGCACCAAGACGCTGACCTATCTGATCTACCAGCGGGTGCTGGAAAGCCAGAACGTCGGCCTGGGCTCGGCGGGCGGCATCTTTGCCGTGATCCTGGCCAACATCGTCGCCATCTTCCTGATGCGCATCGTCGGCAAAAACCTGGACGCATGAGGTAGACCATGGCACGCAACGTCACCACCCAACGCAAGATCGTCAACACTGTCCTCGCCTGGGGCATCGGCCTGCTGATCTTCTTTCCGATCCTCTGGACCATCCTGACCAGCTTCAAATCCGAGGCCACCGCCATCGCCGATCCGCCGGTGTTCCTGTTCTTTGACTGGACGCTGGACAACTACCGCGTGGTGCAGGAACGCTCGGATTACATGCGGTTCCTGTGGAACTCGGTCATCATCGCGGGCGGCTCCACCCTGCTGGGCATCATCGTGGCGGTGCCTGCGGCGTGGTCGATGGCCTTTGTCCCCTCGGCGCGCACCAAGGACATCCTGCTGTGGATGCTGTCGACCAAGATGCTGCCAGCGGTGGGTGTGCTCTATCCGATCTACCTGATCTTCATCAAAATGGGCCTGCTGGACAGCCGCGTCGGTTTGACCGTGGTCTTGATGCTGATCAACCTGCCGATCATCATCTGGATGCTGTACACATATTTCCGCGAAATTCCGGGGGAAATCCTGGAAGCGGCGCGGATGGATGGTGCCTCGTTGAAAGAGGAAATCCTTTATGTGCTCACACCGATGGCCGTGCCCGGCATCGCATCAACCGTGTTGCTGAACATCATTCTGGCGTGGAACGAGGCGTTCTGGACGCTGAACCTGACCGCCGCCAAGGCCGCGCCGCTGACCGCTTTCATCGCCAGCTACTCAAGCCCAGAGGGGCTGTTTTACGCCAAGCTCTCTGCCGCCTCGACCATGGCCATCGCACCGATCCTGATACTTGGCTGGTTCAGCCAGAAACAACTGGTGCGCGGCCTGACCTTCGGCGCTGTGAAATAAGGATAAGAAAATGGGACAGATCACGCTTCAACAGGTCACCAAGAACTTTGGCGACGTGCAGGTCATTCCGCCGCTGGACCTGACCATCGAAGACGGCGAATTCACCGTCTTTGTCGGCCCCTCGGGCTGCGGCAAGTCCACGCTGCTGCGCCTGATCGCGGGGCTTGAGGACATCACCTCGGGCACCATTCTGATCGACGGGGCGGACGCCACGGCTATCTCGCCCGCCAAACGCGGGCTGGCGATGGTGTTCCAATCCTACGCGCTCTATCCGCATATGTCGGTGCGCAAGAACATTGCCTTTCCCATGCGCATGGCCGGTGTCGACAAGGCAGAACAGGACCGGCGCATCGAACAGGCGGCCACCGCGTTGAACCTGACCGACTATCTGGACCGCCGCCCCGGCCAGCTGTCGGGCGGCCAGCGCCAGCGGGTCGCCATTGGCCGCGCCATTGTGCGCGAACCTGCGGCGTTCCTGTTTGACGAGCCCCTGTCGAACCTTGACGCCGCCCTGCGTGTGGGCATGCGGCTGGAGATTTCCGAGCTGCACAAGCGGCTTGAGACCACGATGGTCTATGTCACCCACGATCAGGTCGAGGCGATGACCATGGCCGACAAGATCGTGGTGCTGCGCGCGGGCAACATCGAACAGGTCGGCAGCCCGCTGGACCTGTACCGCACCCCGCGCAACGTCTTTGTCGCCGGCTTCATCGGCTCGCCCAAGATGAACCTGATCGAAGGGCCCGAGGCCGCCAGGCACGACGCCCACACCATCGGCGTGCGCCCCGAACATATCGACGTGGTCGAGACGGACGGGCAGTGGCAGGGCCGTGTCGGGGTTGCCGAACACCTTGGCTCGGACACGTTCTTTCACGTGCATGACACCGGTCTGGCCGAGATGTTAACCGTGCGTGTCGCGGGCGAAGTGAACCTGCGCCATGGGGACACCATCCACCTCAATCCACGCGCGGATCAGATCCACCGCTTTGACGACAAGGGCCTGCGCATCCAATGACCAGACTAAACGGAAAATGTGCCCTGATCACTGGGGCAGCACGCGGCATCGGCTTGGCCTTTGCCCAAGCCTATGTCGCCGAAGGCGCGCGCGTCGCCATCGCAGACATTGATATCGAGCGTGCCCGGGCGGCGGCGGCCGACATAGGCACTGCGGCCATCGCGGTGCACATGGACGTGACCGATCAGGCCAGCATCGACAGCGCTGTGGCCGAAACGGTGGCGCAGTTGGGACAGATCGACATCCTGATCAACAATGCCGCCATCTTTACCGCCGCCCCCATCACCGAAATCACCCGCGCCGATTTCGACCGTACATTCGACATCAACGTCGCAGGCACCCTGTTCACCCTGCAAGCAGTCGCCAAACACATGATTGCGCGCGGAGGCGGTGGCAAGATCATCAACATGGCCAGTCAGGCGGGCCGCCGGGGCGAACCGCTGGTCGCGGTCTATTGCGCGACCAAGGCCGCGATCATCAGCCTGACCCAATCAGCGGCGCTGAACCTGATCGACCACGGGATCAACGTCAACGCCATCGCACCGGGCGTGGTGGACGGCGAACATTGGGACGGGGTCGACGCGTTCTTTGCCAAATACGAAGGCAAGGCACCGGGTCAGAAGAAACGCGAAGTGGGCGCCGCCGTGCCGCACGGCCGCATGGGCACCGCCGCCGATCTGACCGGCATGGCCGTGTTTCTGGCCAGTGCCGACGCCGATTACATCCTTGCGCAAACCTATAACGTCGATGGTGGCCAATGGATGAGCTGACACCGCTGCGCGACGCAGCACTGGCTGATTTGCCGGACGCTGTGTCCGTGCCGACCTATGACCGCAGCGCCCTGACACCGGGGATCGTGCACATCGGTCTGGGTAATTTCCACCGCGCTCACCAGGCGTGGTACCTGCACCGTCTGATGCAGATGGGTCTGGCCCACGACTGGGCCATCATCGGTGCCAGTGTCAGGCAAGCCGACGCGCCCCAGCGCGCGCGCCTGCTGGCGCAGGACTGTCTGACAACGCTGATCGAACTGGACCCTTCGGGCGCAAGCGCCGAGGTCGTAGGGTCGATGATCGGCTATCTACCCATCGAGGATGACAACGCCGCCCTGATCGCCCAGATGGCAGATCCTGCGATCCGTATTGTCGCTCTGACCGTGACCGAGGGCGGCTATTACGTCGATCCGGTCACCGGCGGCTTTGACGCGGCCCACCCCGACATGCAGCATGATGCAACCCACCCTGGCAGCCCCCGCACCGCCTTTGGCGCGATGATTGCGGCACTGGCGCAGCGGCGGGAGGCAGGTATGGGCCCCTTCACCGGGCAAAGCTGTGACAACCTGCAAGGCAACGGCGCCGTCCTGCGGCAAACGGTCGTGTCGCTGGCGCGGCTGAGTGATCCGGCGCTGGCCGACTGGATCGACGCGAACGCAAGCTTTCCCAATGCGATGGTCGATTGCATCGTGCCCGCCACCGGCCTTGCGGAACTTGCTTTGGCCCGCGCACAAGGCATCGACGACGCCGCCCCCGTGACCCACGAGAACTTTCGCCAGTGGGTGATCGAGGATGACTTCTGTGCCGGACGCCCCGACTGGGACCGCGCAGGCGCGACCTTTACCGACGATGTGCACGGCTACGAGTCGATGAAGATCCGCATGTTGAACGCAGGACACCAGCTTTTGGCAAATGCGGGCGAAATCCTGTCGGTCCCGACGATTTCCGGCTGTATGGCGCATCCCGCTATCGCCGGTTTCTTTGCCCGCGTGGAACAGGACGAGATCGCGCCCCATGTCCAGCCGGTGCCCGGCATGACGCCCGAGGGGTACGCCGCCCTGATTTCCGAACGCTTCGCCAACACCGCCATCGTCGATACCACACGCCGTGTCGCCTTTGACGGATCGTCGCGGCACACCGGTTTCGTCCTGCCGATCCTGCGCGACGGTTTGACGGCGGGTACTCCCGTCGAGGGGCTGGCACTGGCCGAGGCCCTGTGGGCACGGATGTGCGAAGGCACCCGCGAGGATGGCAGCACGATTGCGCCCAACGACCCGCATTGGGACAGCCTGCAAACTGCCGCCAGGGCGGCCAGAGCCGATCCGGCGGCGTGGCTGGCGCAAACGCAATACTACGGCGATCTGGCCGGTGTGCTCGCCTTTGCCCAACCCTTTGGCCGCTGGCTGGCGATGATCTGGCGCGACGGGGCAGAGGCGGCGCTGACCGCCTATGCCAAGGGTTAGTGCAGCGTTGCGGCCTGCGGTCTGGACAGGTCCAGGTCGCGGGGCGCTGCCGGTCGCATCTGTTGCAAACCCAACCCGAAGTTGGTGGCCAGCGAGGTGATCTGCGGCGCCACGTCGGCGCGCACAAGCAATGTCGCGATCAGCATCGCGTCCTCTTGCGCCCCCGTCGCGGCAAGCGCCACGAAATTGGCAAAGCACGCCTCGTCCGCCCCCAGACATTTGCATTCAACCGCATGACGCATCAGCGGGCGGCGTCCGTGGCGGGCGCATAGGGCGCAAAGCTGCTCGAACGCCTGCAAGGTCCGCCTGCCCCGGTCGCGGCCCAGCGTGCGACTCAGATCGCTCCACAGCATCGCCTGCCCGTCCGGCCCGTCGCTCCATAGACGCAGATAGATGACCGATGCCGCCTCGATCCCGTCAAGCTCGGTCAGCAGCCCCACCGCAGCCCCGCCGCGCGTGTTCGCAGGCCCGCTCATTTCGTCAGGATCAACTTGCCCGCGCGGGTGATGCGCAGGGTATAGACCTGACCGTCCAGCACGATGCGCGCCTGATCGCCGCCTTCGGTCAGGCTGCGCGCGTCATGCGCAGGTGCCTTGTCGGAGGGGGTGGGTTTGGCGCTCAGGGTTAGTGTCTGTTTTTCGGAAGAATGGTGCGGTGTTTGAATCTTGTCCATACGCATGGCTCTGTCCCTTTGTCTTTCAACCGTCGGGCTGGCCCGATGCGTGACTCGGGGTGGCTGGACCTCTCCCTCAATACCTGAGTGATTTAATCGGAATTGTCAAATGGGGAAATAGCACAACCCCAGAGTTTGTTGTTGCTTGCGCAAAACCGCGCCACTTCGGGCAACGCCCGACCGCAGTCGGACGTTGAAAAGGTCATTCCCGGAACATCGCCACCGGACGGCACCAGCCCGCGCTCGCATCCTTGATCTTCACCGGAAAGCAGGCGACATCAAAGCCAGTCGCAGGCAGCGCCGCGAGGTTCGCCAGCTTTTCGATATGGCAGTACCCCCGCACCATCCCCGCGCGGTGTCCTTCCCAGATCAGCCCGGCGTCGCCTGTTTCGGCCACCCGTGCTGCGGTGTGGACAAAGGGGGCGTCCCAGCTCCACGCATCTGTCCCGCAGACCCGCACCCCGCGCTCGGTCAGATAGACGGTCGCGTCGTGGCCCATGCCACATCCTGTGCCCACATACTGCGGCTGCCCGTAAACCTCCCCCGCCGCCGTGTTGACCAGAACGATGTCCCCCGGCGCCAACTCATGCCCGATGGCGTCAAAGGCCGCGGCCATCTCGTCGCCCGTCACAACATGGCCGTCCGCGAAATGGCGAAAGTCCAGCTTCACCCCACGCCCGTAGCACCACTCAAGCGGCACCTCGTCGATGGTGATCGCGCGTTTGCCGCCGTCCATCGTCGAGTGATAATGATAGGGCGCGTCCAGATGGGTGCCGTTGTGTGTCGACAGGGTGACCTGCTCGACCGCCCAGCCTTCGCCGCCGGGCAACTGGTCGCGCGTCACGCCGCGAAAGAACTGCAACATCTGATCCGCCGTCTGGTCGTGACCCATGTAGTCGATTCTGGGGCCCAGACCCGGCGGATCGGCGTATTGCGTGTTTTCCAGCGGGTTCGACAGATCGACGATTTTCATGGGCGGTCTCCTCTTGGCGTTGCTCCCGACGGCACTGTGCGTCGAACAGGCCGTGGGAGCAATCGCGCGGGTCAGCGCCCTTTGATACGGATCGAAAAGCTGCGTTGCGCGCCCTTGGGAGGCGGCGGAAAGGGACTGGCGCGGCGCACCAGTTCAAGGGCGGCCTGATCCAGTTGCGCCGAGCCGGAACTGGCAGCGACCCGCGCGCCTGACAGGCCACCGTTTCCTGCGATGGTAAAGGCGATGGTCGCCGACCCGCGACTGCTGGTGCGCGGTCGCGGCAGGCGGGCGATACGTGCCATCACCTGACCTGGATAGTTGCTGGCCGCGGCATTCGCAGCACTGGCCGCTGCAGCGGCCTGACGGTCGGCTGCGGCCCTGGCCTTGGCGCCGGCCTGCCCGTCAGTGGCCCCCGCGGCGGCATTGGCCTTGGCATTCCCTTTGGGCTTCGGTTTCGATTTTGGCGCAGGTTTCGGCTGTGGTTTGGGTGCCTGCGCCTCGATGGACCTGGGACGCAATGCGGGGCGGCGCGACACCTGCGTGGCGGGCTCTTCCGGCAAGACGCGCTGAACCTCGGGTGTCAGTGCTGCGGTGACCTCGGACGGTCGCTCCTGAGCTTGCAAGGGTGTGGTTGGCACCGGGACGACCGGTACGGCAACAGCGGGTTGCGTTTCGGCAGGCACGGCCTCGACCGGTTCGGCGCGCGCCATCTCGACCGGCTCGGGCGGCGTTTCCTGTGCCGTGTCGGGTTGCTGCGCCGGTGGCTCGGCCACCTCTTGCACCGTCTCAACGGCATCTGGCGTCATCACACCGGCGGCCATATCGGCAAAGCTGTTGCCCAACTCGGCAACAGTGGCCGGTGCCCCGCCCTCGACCTGTGGCGCCTCGTCTTTGCTGGCAAGACCCAGCATCGCGGCATGGGCAGCGACGGAACATCCCAGAAACAGGGCGGCGATTTTCCAGGAACGACGGATCATTGCAGGGCCTTTTCCGTGACAATCACAACGCGCTCCGCACCCGCCGCACGCAAGGCCCGGGCAGTTTCGATCACCGTATGGGCGGGGGCCGCGCGGTCGGGGATCATACGCGCGGTCTGAATGGCAGCAGGCACGGCGGCGAGAAAGGCCGCGACATCCACCGGCTGACCGCGATGGGTCAGCGTACCGTCCGCCCCGATCACCAACGCATCGGCTGGCGCTTCGCCCTTGAGGTCTGCGGTTTCGACCAGCTTCAACTCGGGGTCCACCGGGGCGGCCAGGGTGCCTGCCACCATGAAGAAGACCAGCATCAGAAAAACGATGTTGATCAGCGCAATCGTCGGCTCGCGTTCGGATTTCTGTCGATGTGCTCTCATGATGCCCCCATGACGCTCACTGCCAGATCGGGAATACCGCGCACCGCGACCAGAATGTCGGTCATCGCCTGTGCATCGACCTCGGCGTTCAGGTTCACCAACAGAACCAGCGGCTTGCCAGCCTGCAAATCGCGCAGGCGCTGGGGCAGATCACCCACGCCCAGCGCCGTGCCGTTCAGGGTCAGCCCGTCCGGCGTGGCACGCAGGAACGCCAGCGTCTGATCGCCCGAGGCCTGCCCGCCACCGGAGGCGGCCTGCACCTCGACCTCGGCGAATTTCGAAAAGGTCGAGGAGAGCATGAAGAACAGCAGCAACAGGAAAATCACGTCGATCAGGGACGTCATCGACAGCTTGCGCCGAGGTCTGATGGCCCTAAGCGGCATCTCGTACCTGTTGCGTTGCGCCCTTGGACGGGGCCAGAATGGTCGTCAGCGCCTGTTCGGCAAAGACACGTTCCGAGGTCATCCGCGCCTCGAACCACGACAGGACAATCGACGTGGGCATGGCCACGGCCAGACCGACAGCCGTGGTCAGCAGTGCCACCCAGATGCCCCCCGCCAACAGCGACGGGTCCACCGACGACCCTGCGTTCTGCAAGGCCTGAAAGGCCTCGATCATGCCCAATACGGTGCCGAACAGACCCATCAGCGGGGCCAGCTGAGCGACACTGTCCAACAGCCGAAAGCCGCGTTCCAGCGCCAGAAACCGCGCCTCGGCCTCGGCAAACAGCCGGGCGGCGCGGTCGGGTGCTGCGGGGGCGGCCATGGCGCTTGCGACCACGGGGGCCAGATAGCTGCGCGAGCTTTCCAGATCGCGTGCAGCCGCCTCGCGGGCGCCCGCGTCCCAATGCATCAGCGCGCGTCGGATCGCGGTGTGCTGTCCCACCCGCGCGGTGCGGAATTGCCAGAGTTTGTACAGAACGACGGCCAGCGTCAAAATCGAGACACCCACCAGAACGGCGACCACGGGGCCGCCCAGATCGTAAAGGCCCTGAAGCTGTGACAGGTCAAACATGGCTCTATCCTTGCAGTTTGATGTTCAGACGGCTGGAGGTGGCCAGCCCCTTGGCGCAGATATCCGACGCCGCGCCATCAACCGTGCATGTCCCTGCCCCGTTGATCAGCAACGACCCGATCCGTCCGCAAGCGGTGTCGGCAATCTGGAACTGGCGCACGCGCGGCACGCCCGCAGGCAGGCTGCCAAAATCAAACAGGGTCAGCATCATCACCCCGCCCTCCGCGCCGAACAGAACGGTTTCATACACCGCGCGATCAATCGGTTCCGCGCCGGTGTTGGTGGCGACAAAGGTGATCCGGCAGGCTTCGCCCACCAGATCCGCCGCGTTCAATTCCAGTGCGACACCGCCTTCGGGCGATGTCGTCTCCTGGGCCAGTGCCGCCGTGCCAAAGAGCGCGGCAGCAAAGGCAAGGCAGGTGCCTATGTGGCGAAGTGGCTGCATGGGGTTTCCTTTTCCTAGCGCTTAGAAGGTTGTGGACAGGGTCACCTTGAACGTCCGGCCCGTCGCATTGCGGGTGGACAGGCGCGGCTGGTAGGTTTTGTCAAAGAGGTTCTCGACACCAAAGCGGATGGTGCTGCCGTTCAGCACACCATTCTGCGGCACATAGGTGGCCCGCAGGTTGTGCACGCCAAAGCCGGGCGACACGGTGCCACCTTCGTCATAGCGTTTGGCCGCTTCGACTTCCCAGCTCAGGTCCAGCTCGTCGCTGAACTTGCGGCCCAGCGTCAGACGCAGGTTGTCCTGCGGGTTCTGTGCCCAGTCGCCTTGCGCGCCTCCGTCAAAGGTGGCGGTGCCTTGTGAAATATGGGCGTTTGCATCCAGATAAAAACCGTTCTGCATGGCATAGGCGGCCTCAAGCTCGATCCCCTCGCGGTCAAGCCCCTCGACCGTCGTACCCGGACCGCGGCCTTGATAGGTGGTCAGATCGGTCAGATGATCGTTGTAATAGTTGACCTTGAACGCAAGGCTGTCGCCGGTTCGAAACACGTCAACTGCGTCATAAGCCACGCCGATTTCATAGCTGCGTCCCTTTTCCGACTGGGTGATCAGACCGGTGTCGATGTCGTCGATGATCGGAAGGTTTTCGGTGTAAGAGGCCGAGCCGAACACAGCCCATCCGTTTCCAAATGCATAGCGCGCCGACACGCCGCCCATCAGCGCGTCCTTGTCATATTCCGCGTTGCCGTTCAGCGGGTCTTGTTTGATCGTCTGGTTTTCATAACGCAGCGCGGGCGTGATCGTCCAACGGTCGCCGATCTGCATTTCATCAACGGCATAGAACGCCAGCGCCTCTTTGGTCCCGCCGGGAGCCGAGCCTGCGGTGGCATCTGAGCGTTTGCGCTGGATGAACTCGATACCGGTGCGCAGTTCGTGGTCAATGGCGCCGGTTCTGAACAGCGCCTCGTTCTTCACGCGAAAGGTTGTGGTGCGATAGCGGTTGTCCGCATCCAGCAACGGGTTCGGGCCAACGATCGCCTCGCTTTCCACCAGCTCGTCCGAATACAGCAATTCAGCCGTGACATTCAGCCACGCAACATCGCCGGGATTGTAGTTATAGCGCAGCGTGGCGACTTCGTTTTCGATATAGCGGTCGACGTTGCCAAAAGCGGTTGTGCCGAACTGGTCATAGGGTACGTCAAACTGTTCCTGCTGGGTCTTGGAATAGCTGAATTCGACAAACTGGTCGTTGCCCACGCCGAACGTATAGCGCGCCTTGAGCAGGCCCGACGGATCGTCGATGTCGCCCGCGTCGGGGTTGATCTGGTTGCCCTCCCCATCTGTGCGCACGCCCAACTGGCGGCGGCTGTAGTTGAACAGCACTTCGAACTGTTCATCCGGCTGCCAGGCCAAAGTGGTCGAAGATGCCAGCCCGTTGCCGTTGGTGGAAAATTCCAGCGTTTGCCGCCCGGCAAAGCCCAGCGCGCCCTTGGTCAAATCGCTGGCGTCGATGGTTTCCAGCCGTACGACGCCGCCAAACACGCCCGAGCCGTATTCGAACGACCCGACCGAGCCGCGCAGCACTTCGACCTCGCGGTACAGGAACGGGTCGGTGTAAAGCTGCGAGCCGATGCGGTACAATTCCTCACTGCCCCGTGTCGCGCCGTCGATCTGCACCAGAACCTTGCCATCGGTACCATAGGTGCTGTTGGCCCCATAACCGCGAATGTTGATGCCCGAGCCTGCTGCGGTGGTGCCGTTCACCAGCGTCACGCCGGGCACGGTGTCGATCAGCTCGGCGATGGTGCCGGCCTGACGGTCCTCGATCTCGGCCTGATCAACGACGGTGACGGGGATGGCGGTGTCGGTCTGCACCGACCGCTTGCCTTCGCCCAGCACGATTTCACCAAGGTAATCCTCGGTGGTGTCTTGGGCGAATGCGCCCGATGCGGCGCTGAATGTGATCAGCGCAGCGGTAGAAGCACACAAGCGTGCCCTTGTGGTTCGGAATGTCATGCAGGAGTCCCTTCGCAATGCGTGGCGGTTGCCTTGGGCTTGCGAAAGTGCTGGCTTGGCGTTTGATCTTGATGTCTCGGCAAGTGGAAAACTTGTCGCTTGCAGTCCCCTATTTAATCAGACTAAAACTGTCAAGAATTAAAGGCGAAGGTTTTACAACCCGCCCAGCCACGTCCCCCGCACCCCGGGCCGCAGCCAGTTCTTCCCATCATACTGAGCAACCCAGAGGGACATCATGGGCCAGACCACACCACCATCCGCAGAGCAGATTCGCGCAGCGCGCATTGAACACGCCAAGTTGCGCGAACGCGACCTTGCCGACAAACTGGGCATCACCGAGGCGCAGCTGATCGCCGCCCACACCGGTCAGGGCGTGACGCATATCGCGCCGCATCCCGACACCATCATGGGCATCGCCAGCCAATTGGGCGAGGTCATGGCGCTGACGCGCAACGTGTCTTGCGTGAACGAAAAAGTCGGCAGCTATGCCAACTACACCTCTGGCGCACATGCAGCGATGGTGCTGAACGACAAGATCGACCTGCGCCTGTTTCCCAGCCATTGGCGCCACGCCTTCATGGTGGAAAAGGAAACAGAGACCGGACTGCGTCGCAGCCTTCAGGTGTTCGATGCCGCTGGCGACGCGGTGCACAAGATTTTCCTGCGCGATCCCGCTTTCGTGCCCGCCTGGGATGCCGCCAGGTCCGAGGCTGCCTTGCCCGAGCAGCCGACATATCTGGAATTGGCAGCGCGCGTGCCGACCGAGGCCGCCAAATCCAACCCCGAAAAGCTGGACCTGCTGCAATCCGAGTGGGTCAAGATGACCGACACGCATCAGTTCATGCGCCTGACTTCGAAGCTGCGGATGAACCGTCTGGGCGCTTACCGCATTGCCGGCGCGCCTTTCGTGCGACCGCTGGCCACCGGTGCGATTGACCGGATGCTGAACGATGTGCAGGCGGCGGGGATCGAAGTGATGGTCTTTGTCGGCAACCGTGGCTGTATCCAGATCCACACCGGCCCGATTGAAACGCTGAAACCCATGGGCCCCTGGCAAAACGTGATGGACCCCGGTTTCAACCTGCACCTGCGTCTGGACCACGTGGCCGAAGTCTATGCCGTCGACAAACCCACCCAGCGCGGCAAAGCCGTGTCGGTCGAGGCTTTTGACGCCGACGGCGGGTTGATCTTTCAGGTCTTTGGCGTGCGCAAGGACGATTATGACAGCCGCCCACAATGGCGCGCCATCGTGGACGCCCTGCCCGCGCTCTCGCCGGAGGCCGTTGCATGAGACGCAGAACCCTGATGCGGGCGCTGGCGACAACGGCGGTGGCCTGCGCGCTGCCGCTGGCTGCCTTTGCCGCACCGTATGACACCAGCCGCGTTGTCGCCATTGGCGGCGCCACGACCGAGATCGTCTATGCCCTGGGCGAGCAGAACCGTCTGGTGGCGCGCGATTCCACCTCGACTTTTCCAGCCGCGGCAGAAGAGCTGACAGATATCGGCTATATGCGCGCGCTGGCCGCCGAAGGCGTGTTGAGCGTGCAGCCGACGCTGATCCTGACCGAACCGGGCGCGGGTCCACCCGAAACGATTTCGGTGCTCGAAGCTGCATCGGTGCCCATGGTTGTTGTACCTGCGCCCTTTTCGACGGAGGGGGTGCTGACCAAGATCACCGCGATCGGAGAGGCGCTGGGGGTGCCGGACAAGGCGCAGACGTTGCGCGATCAGGTAAAGTCCGACTTTGACACCCTGGCGCTGCAGGTGAACCAATCGGATGGCGCGCCCAAGCGGGTTCTGTTCGTGCTGAGCACCCAAGGCGGGCGTATCATGGCATCTGGCAGCAAGACGGCGGCAGATGCGATCATCGCACTGGCGGGGGGCATCAACGCCATCGACCAGTTCGAAGGCTACCGCGAACTGACCGCAGAGGCGATTTCGGTCGCGGCACCGGACGTGGTGCTGATGATGGACCGCGAGGGCGATCACTCCAGCACCGCCGAGGCGCTGTTTGCGATGCCCGAAATGGCCACCACCCCCGCCGCCGAAGCGGGCGCGCTGGTCAAGATGGACGGGCTGCTGTTGCTGGGCTTTGGTCCGCGCACACCGCAGGCAGCACAGGCGCTGCATGATGCGTTGCAGGGACAAGGCTGATGATGGCCAGCGACACCGCTGCCCTGCCCTTTGTCGACAGGCGCACCACAGCGCGGCGCGCGCACTTATGGCTGGGCCTGCTGTTGGTGCTGGTGTCGCTGGCCAGCCTCGCCGTCGGCGCCTCGGGCACGTCGTTGTGGGGGGCCTTGTTGAAACTGGCGCAAGGCGAGGCGCTGACCCTGACGGAACGTGTCGTGCTGTGGGACATCCGTGCGCCGCGTCTGGTCATGGGCATCTGCGTCGGAGGCGCGCTGGCCGTGTCCGGCGCAGTGATGCAGGGGCTGTTTCGCAACCCGCTGGCCGATCCGGGTATTCTGGGCGTGACCACCGGCGCGTCTTTGGGGGCGATCAGTATTATCGTTCTGGGTGCCGCCCTGCCTGCCGTGGTGCAAACCACATTGGGTGCCGGATTGCTGCCGGTCGCGGCCTTTCTGGGGGCTTGGTGGTCAATGCTGCTGCTCTACCGCGTGTCGACCCGTGCAGGGCGCACCTCGATCGCCACGATGTTGCTGGCGGGTATCGCGCTCAGCGCGCTTTTTGCCGCCTTTTCGGGGGTGCTGATCTTTCTTGCCGATGACATGCAACTGCGCGAACTGACCTTCTGGTCGCTGGGGTCGCTGGCCGGAGCCTCTTGGGTCAAGTTAAGCATCGCCGCTCCTGTCATTCTGGTATCGGTCGCCTTGGCCTGCACCCTGGGACGCGGTCTGAACGGGCTTGCCCTGGGCGAGGCGGCCGCACACCACATGGGCATTCCGGTCGAGCGGACCAAAACCATTGCCATCCTCGCCGTCTCTGCCGCAACCGGCACCGCGGTCGCCATCTCGGGCGGGATCGGGTTCATCGGTATCGTGGTGCCGCACCTGCTGCGTCTCGCCACGGGACCGGACCATCGCGGGTTGCTGGTGAACGCGGGACTGTTGGGTGCGTCGTTGCTGTTGGTGGCGGACATGATCGCGCGCGTCGCCGTGGCGCCCGCCGAACTGCCCATCGGCATTCTGACCGCCCTGCTGGGATCGCCAGTGTTTCTATGGATATTGCTGCGCAAACGCGGATTGGTGGATATGTGATGCTGAACGCAAAGGACATTTCGGTCAGCTATGGCCCGAAACAGGTGCTGCACGGGCTGAGCCTGACGGCGGAGCCCGGGACCCTGACCGCCATCGTCGGCCCCAACGGATCGGGCAAAACCACGCTGATGCGCGCGCTGACCGGTGATGTGGATTTCAGCGGGAGGATCACGCTGGGCGACACCGACATCGCCACGGCCAAGCCCTATGACCTGGCCGCGCAACGCGCGGTGTTGCCACAGGCGACGCCGCTGGCGTTCCCGTTTCAGGCGGTCGAAGTCGTGCGTCTGGGCTTGCGCGGCGGGATCGAGACCAACGACCGGCTGGCGCTGACGGCACTGTCGCGGGTCGGCTTGGACGGCTATGCCAACCGCTTTTACCAAGAGCTGTCAGGCGGCGAGCAGCAGCGCGTGCAACTGGCCCGCGTGCTCTGCCAGGTCTGGCGCCCCGTGGTCAGCGGCGTGCCGCGCTGGTTGTTTCTGGACGAACCCGTGTCGAGCCTCGACATCGGTCATCAGCTGACCGTCATGCAGATCGCGCGCGACTTTGCCCGCGCAGGCGGCGGTGTGGTTGCGGTGATGCATGACCTGAACCTGAGTGCGATGTTTGCCCATCAGATCGTGTTGATGCAGTCAGGCCGCATTATCGGCCACGGCACCCCGGCCGAGGTGCTGACCGACGCGCAGGTCTCGCGCGCTTATGGCTGCGACATCCGCACCAGCACGGCCCCGCAGGACGGTGGCTGGTTCATGCTGCCGCAATCGGCGGACAACATGGAGCCGATGCCCGCCGCACAGTCCGCGTGAGCGACGCGGTGGTGCATGCCTCCGCGCCGGTTGGTGTCAGCCCATTTCATCCTGACACTGAATTGCCGCTTCCAGTGCCTGATAGCTGCCGGTCAGATCGATCGACATCACCTCCCCCTCTTCGGTGTAAAGCGTCATCGTCTGTTTCGCCGCGATGTCGAGCAGGAAGTCAGGGTTGTCAAAGGCAATATCCGCACCCGGCACGTCTTGCAGATAAATGCCGACCGCATCCGCATCGTACTCCTGACCGTCGAGCGCGAATGTCACCGGATAAGAGGCTCCCTCCTCGATGTCACCCCAAGCGGTATTGAACGCAGTCACATAGCCGCCACCGTCCAGCCGGTTGAACCCGATGCGCACAACCGAGCCATCTTCGAATTCGGACTGGATCAGGCAACCGTCGCCAAGCGTTGGATCGATCATCACGTCCCAATAATCGGAACTGCCCCAGGCTTCGAGCGACTGTGCGGCGAGCGGGGACGCCATGGCGCAAACCGCCAGTATCATGACAGGCGCGCATCTCTTAAGTTCCATACCAAACCTCCCTGATTATGCTGCAAACACACGAAAAGCATTGGCCCACTGCAGGAGAAAAGCAATGTTTTTGTGATCACACAAGACGACAGCGGGTGGTCACAGCGTTCAGAGCCGTGCTGCCCCCAAACATCAAGGTCCGGCAGAAAGCACTGCGGCTTGGCGCGAAATCTTTGTTAATCCTCAGGCCGGAAAGTCACAAAAGCCGGTGCACCGCAGTCACCAGATCGCGTTCCCGAAAGGGCTTGCTCATAAGCGAAACGCCCTTGAATGCCGGTCCAAGGTCAGAGCTGTCCAATTGGCCACTGAGAACCAGAAACGGGATCAAAAGATCGGAAAGCTGCGATGCAACCACATCTGTCGTTTCCTGCCCCAGGTTCACGTCCAGCAACACGGCGTCCGGCTTCTCGCGTATCGCTTTCAGCGCGCTCGCCACATTCGTGCAGGGTCCGATCACCTGCGCGCCGCGGGATTTCAGGATATCCGATATATCCAGCCCGATGATCGGATCGTCTTCGACGACCATGATACGTTGCCCCGAAAACGCGCCATCTTCGGCAATCGGCTGATCCTCGAACGCAGGTGCCACCGGAACAGGAATGTCCGGTGTTTCCCGCCGAAAGCTGTCCTTGATGACAATGTCGCACTTCAGGCCACCCGCAGCGAAATCGAGCGTTACGGTGCCCTCTTCACGCATCGCGTTTTTCAGAATGGTCGACCCGATGCCGCTGCGCCGTTCCCCCGCAAGGGACGGCCCGCCCGTTTCGGACCAATTGATATTGACCCGTCTGTCGGGGCACTCTTCGATTGTCACATCGACACGACCGGAGGATACCGAAAGCGCCCCGTGTTTCACGGCATTGGTCAGCAACTCGTGAAAGATCAACGCCAGCGCTTCCGAAGCTTCGCCTGAAAACCAGATATGCGTGTTCCCGGAAATCGAGATACGTTTCTGCCAACCCAGAAAGGCCTCCAGCTCCATTTGCAGAATACCGTGCAGGCTGGAGCGTTCTGCCTCTTCGGCAACCAGAACCTTGTTCGATCTGGCAAGGGCCGCAAGCCGCTCCATCAGCGTTAGCGCGAACTGATCGACCGTATTCGTCTTTTTCGAGGCGTGGCGGATCATCGAGTTCATGATCGTAAAGGTGTTTGCAACGCGGTGGTTCAGTTCCTTTGACAGCAACCTTAGGCGGTCTTCGGTCTGCTTTGTCGCAGTGATGTCAATAACGTGGCCGATCAGCTTGGTGACTTCGCCCGTCTCCGAGAATTTCGGCACACCTTTGGCGCTGATCCAGCGGTCGACCCCATCCGCGCGCCGTATGCGGGTTTCGAAGGACCACGGCTCTCCATCCGTCAGCGACGCATTCAAAAGGTCACCGACCCGCTCGCGGTCTTCCTCGACAACATAGGTCAGAAAGACGTCACCGCTCCAATGGTCCAACAGCTGATCATGTCCGAAAATCTGGTCGTGCCTGAGATTGCGCAGCGCCTCGCCCGTGGCTGCATCAAGCTCCCAAATACCGATCTCCGAAGTGGCAAGTAGAAGATCAAGGTGATCGCCACCGCTG
The DNA here is from genome assembly GCF_000620505.1 of Sulfitobacter sp. 20_GPM-1509m. Lineage (GTDB taxonomy): Bacteria > Pseudomonadota > Alphaproteobacteria > Rhodobacterales > Rhodobacteraceae > Pseudosulfitobacter. The sequence goes on from NZ_KK211144.1 coordinate 162,873, forward strand.
TCCGGAAAGCTTGATTTGGTCATAATCTCGGTCTCAACAAAATATCTCTTCCGGAACGATATAGTACAGTTTTTCCTGAGAAAAGTGTTTGCGGCTATGGCCACCCGAAGACGGCGGATAACAGAGCACTATGCGGCGACGCTCGGACCCGCGATCCGGAACCGGCAAAAGCCTCAGAAGTACAGCCCCGAAAACACAACGCACAGGCCACCAACAACCATCAGGACCGTCGGCACCGGCCTGCGTGCACCGATCAATCCATAGGACAGCAGCGTCAGGCCAAGCGCGACCCGCACCGTGGCGATCAACGCGGCCACGGGCGCCTCTGCCAGCCGCAGCATGTCGGGGTTGGCGACCATGCCCAGCGGAATGATATAAAGGCCAATGCCCAGCGCCATTGCGGTAAGCGCCACCTTCAGCCAGTTTTCCCCGATCATGCCGGCCGCAATGAACACCGCGCCGCAAACCGGCGGCGTGATGGTGGACAGCAGTGCGAACCAGAACACGAACAGATGCGCCTGCAGCGGCTCCAGCCCCAGTTGCGTCAGCGCAGGCCCTGCCACGGACACACAGATCACATAGGCGGCGGTCGTCGGCACCTCCATCCCCAGGATCAGGCAGGCCAGCGCCGTCAACAGCAGCGACGGCCACAACAGCCCGCCCGCCCCTTCGAGGATCAGCGAGGTCACCTTGACCCCCAGCCCGGTGATCGACAGCACCCCAATGATGATCGAGGCGCACAGGATGATCGCGGCAATCATGGACACCTGCCGCGCGGCGGTGATCACCGCCGACGCAAAGCGGGCCGCAACCTGTTCGCGTTTGCATTGCAGATTGCCATTTACAAACAGCAACAGCGCACCCGCGAGGATTGCCAATGCTGCGGCATATTCCGGCGTAAACTGCGCCCAGAACATGCCCCACAGCAGCACGGTGAAGGGCACAAGGAAGAACAGCGAGGTGATGATCACGTCACGCGACGCGGGCCGGTCGGCTGCATCGACGCCTTTCAGGTCGAACCGTCGGGCATAGGCATTGATCCCGACCCAGACCGCCAGAAAATAGAGAAAAGCAGGCAGGACAGCCGCCGCCATGATTGCCGTGTAGGGCACACCTGTCAGCTCGACCATGACAAAGGCACCCGCCCCCATCAGCGGCGGCATGATCTGCCCACCCGAAGAGGCGACAGCCTCGACCGCGGCGGCCAGCCGTTTGGGATAGCCCAGCTTTGTCATCGCAGGCAGCGTGATCGCCCCGGTGGACGCCACATTGGCCGAGGCCGAACCGGAGATCGACCCAAAGAGCGCCGAGGAGATCACCGACACCTTGGCAGCCCCGCCTTTCAGGCGTCCGGCAAAGGCGGCGGCAACGTTCATAAACCCCTGCCCCGCCTCGCCTGCGTTCAGCACCGCGCCGAAGATCACGAAGATCGACACGACACCGACCGACACGCCCGTCAGCGATCCCCAGATGCCACCTTCGGCAATGGTCAGCGTGCCCAGAAAGCTGTTGATCGGCGTGCCCGAGTGGCCGAACTGGCCCGGAATATATTGCCCGAACAGCCCGTACAGCAGAGCAGATGCGGCCACCAGCGGCAGCGGCCAGCCGATGGCACGGCGGGCGGCTTCAAGCGTGACGCCCAGCAGGACCACGGCCACAGCGACCTGAAAGTTGCCCTCAAGAAACCCGTATTGGTCACCCAGCCGGTCGGCATTCAGCGCGATCCACAGCGCGGCGGCCACGCCAAGCGCTGCGATGATCGCACCGCTGATCCGGCTGGCGGGCCCAGATGCGCCCAACACCAGAATGAACGGCAGGATGAACGCCATGTGCAGCGGGCGGCTGACCAGATTGGGCACGAGGCCAGAGAAAATCAGGGCCAGATGATAGCCCACCAGAGCCGTTGCAAGCAAAAGCCAGAACGCCGCGTGCACGCGCCCTTTGGGAAGCATATCCATCATTGAACCTGTCGCTGTAAAAGGTCAGGCCGGAACGATGCCCGGCCTGTAGAAAGCGCCTTACTTTTGCGCGTCGGTCAGGGCAATGCCTGCCTCTTCATAATAACGCTGCGCGCCGGGATGAATTTTGCCAGCGATGTTGGCCATCAACGCTTGATCCACACCATTCCACCACGGCGATGTGTCGCCCAGCTTGGCCTTGCTTTCCCAAAAGGTCTTGGTCAGTGCATAGGCCGTGTCATCGTCCATTGCGGTGGTGGTATAGGCCACGACCGGCAACGAGGTGGTTTGGATGTCGGCGTCCTGCCCGGCATAGGTGCCCGCCGGGATGACCAGCTTTGTGCGGCCGGTTTGCGCAATCTGCTCATCCGTCAGCGACAACACGGTCACGGGGGTCGAGGCCGCTGCCTCGATCACGTTGGGCGCGGGCCATGATCCTGCGGTGACAAAGCCGTCAATCTGACCGTTCTTCAACGCCGCAACCGCGTTGGACAGTTCCGCATCGGCAATCTTGACCTTGTCGGTCAGGCCGAAAGTTTCGATGTATTTCTCGCCCTCGGTGGCACCGAACGATCCTTTTCCCAGCAGGATCTGCTTGCCCTCCATGCCCATCAGGTCGGTCACACCGCTGTCTGCGGACATCACGAAATGCATGGTCAGCGAGGGGATCGGGAACAAGGCGCGGATCTCGTCGAATTTGGGGTCGCCCTTGCCATCGAACATGGCCTTGCCCTGCTGTGCCAGACCGACCAGCGCAGGCGGTGTGGTGAACACATAGTCCGCGCCGCGCGCCTTGACCTCCATCACGTTCTGCACGGAGCCCTGGCTTTCTTCGATGGTGACAATCAGCGCGCCGTCGGTCCCCGCCTTCATCGCCTCGGCCAGCTCGACGCCCATCTGGTAATAGGACGATCCTGTCTTGGCGGATTTATAAGTGATTCGCGTTTCCGCAGATGATGCAGTGACGCCCAGTGCGGTGACCGCCAGTGCAGCCAGCGTCGTTTTCATAAAGGTGTTCATCTCAACTCCTCCTTCAAGATGTAACTTGTGGGTCGTGGTTGTATCGGCCGTTGATATGGCCCGTGTCCGTGTCATCGACTTTGGTGCAGCAAAGAACGTCGAACTTCTATCCCCGTCAACGGGCAGAATGCACTCTTTTAAGAACGCAACCCGCCGATGATGTCGGAAACACGGCGCTTCGTGCACCCTGTTGCCGTGTTGTTGCAGCATACAAAGTGTCCGGTTCGATACGCGGCCAGAGCGGTCAACGCAGGTTGAACAAGATCCAAGCCGAGTCGCTCGGGCTGGGTTTGCCGCCGCGTTTGCGCGCCCTGTCCGAGGGATTGGAGGCATTACACCCGGCTGTTGAAACCTAGACCGAAGCGGAATACATACTTTTGGATATGATTAAAGCCCAAGTATTTCGCAGTTTTATGTGTTTTCCACTTCGCGCTTGCGAAAAGATCACAACATCGCATACTATAGTATCTAGTTTGAAGCTTAAGTATGGATTCTTTCGAAGGAATCCACTATGTGCTGTAACAGGTTTGCAATGGGGAATGAGACCCGCCTCTTTCGGATGGTCAGCCTCGCGGTTTCTAAAGCTTCGGTTGCGCACAGCGCAGGCTAAAAATGGAGTTGCCTAAGTGGGCAAGCGTGAAAATCTCAGCGGCACCCAGGTGCGTCAGACGCTTGGCGATCAAGCCAACGGTCTAAGCTTGCCTGGCCGCCCTCTCCAAAGCGCAGAAGACCGCGGTGGACGCGCGAGCGGTGTCTCGGCGACGGCAACCGCAATCGGGATGGGCCTTGCCCTGCAAAGCGCCTCACCTGATGGCTTGCAGGCATTTGCCGAAACGCTTCCCGACAGCGATACGTCCCCGCAGGATACAAAATCTGCCGATCACACCCCTGCCGCGCAGGATCAGACCCTTGCAGCGCCCGAGCAAGACACAGCCAGTGCTGCGGCACAGGCATTTGACGTGGCGGCTCTGGATGTCTCCGTCGAAGCCACCCCTGACAGCAACACCAGCGACGCGCCCGCCGAGCCAAAGATGGCCAGCCTGGGCGCAGCTCCCTTGCATGGGTCGCAGGACAACGAGCCCTATTTCAAGGAGTCCTTGAAACCGGGTGAAGATACCTCTGCCACACCGCAGACAACATCGGCCCAGAAGCCCCAAACTTCGACAGAGTCTCCGACCTCAAGCACGCCACTGGCCCCGGTGACCGAGCTGATTGGTGGCGAAGACGGTATCGTCGACAGCCTGCTGGGTGAAGATGGCGTCGTTGATACAGTCGTGGACACCTTGCTGGGTGAAGACGGTGTCGTTGATACAGTCGTGGACACCTTGCTGGGCGAGGACGGCGTCGTTGATACGGTCGTGGACACCCTGCTGGGCGAAGACGGTGTCGTTGATACGGTCGTGGACACTCTGCTGGGCGAGGACGGCGTCGTTGATACGGTCGTGGATACTCTGCTGGGCGAGGACGGCGTCGTTGATACAGTCGTGGACACCCTGCTGGGCGAGGACGGTGTTCTGGATACCGTGCTTGGCGATGACGGCGTTGTGGATGACGTTGTTGACACCCTTCTGGGAGAAGACGGTGTTGTTGACACCCTGCTCGGCGACGACGGCGTTGTAGATACGCTGCTCGGTGATGACGGTGTTGTCGATGACGTGGTGGACACCCTTCTGGGAGAGGACGGTGTCGTCGATACCGTGCTGGGCGATGACGGTGTTGTCGATACGGTCGTGGACACCGTTCTGGGCGATGACGGCGTTTTTGATGACGTTGTGGACACGCTGCTTGGTGAAGATGGTGTGATTGATACCATCCTCGGCGAAGACGGTATTGTCGGCGGCTTGCTCGGCAAGGAAGGGCTGGTCGGCGGACTTCTCGGGGGTATCACTGAAAGTGACTCCTCGGATATCCTGGACGATCCGGTCTCTACTGTCGTGGACAGCATCGAGCCTCTGACAGATACGGTGACAGACACGGTTGAAACTGTGGTCGACACCACGGAACAGGTTGTCGAAACCGTGACCGATACGGTGGAGACTGTCGTCGAAACAACCGAGGACCTTCTGGAAACCGTAACGGCCCCGGTAGAGACCGTTGTTGAGACAACCGAAGACCTCCTGGAAACCGTATCGGCTCCGGTGGAGACCGTCGTCGAAACAGCTGAGGACCTGCTGGAAGCCGTAACGGCTCCGGTGGAGACTGTCGTCGAGACAACCGAGGACCTTCTGGAAACCGTAACGGCTCCGGTGGAGACCGTCGTCGAAACAGCTGAGGACCTGCTGGAAGCCGTAACGGCTCCGGTGGAGACTGTCGTCGAGACAACCGAGGACCTTCTGGAAACCGTAACGGCTCCGGTGGAGACCGTCGTCGAGACAACCGAAGACCTCCTGGAAACCGTATCGGCTCCGGTGGAGACCGTCGTCGAAACAGCTGAGGACCTGCTGGAAGCCGTAACGGCTCCGGTGGAGACTGTCGTCGAGACAACCGAGGACCTTCTGGAAACCGTAACGGCTCCGGTGGAGACCGTCGTCGAGACGACCGAAGACCTTCTGGAAACCGTATCGGCTCCGGTGGAGACCGTTGTCGAGACAACCGAGGACCTGTTGGAAACCGTAACGGCTCCGGTAGAGACCGTTGTCGAGACAACCGAGGACCTGCTGGAAACCGTAACGGCTCCGGTGGAGACTGTCGGCGAGACAACCGAGGACCTGCTGGAAACCGTGACGGCTCCGGTGGAGACCGTTGTCGAGACAACCGAAGACCTGCTGGAAACCGTAACGGCTCCGGTAGAGACCGTCGTCGAGACAACCGAAGACCTGCTGGAAACCGTGACGGCTCCGGTAGAGACCGTCGTCGAGACAACCGAAGACCTGCTGGAAACCGTGACGGCTCCGGTGGAGACTGTTGTTGAAGACGTGACCAGCATCATCCCTTCCCTTCTGGATGATGTGACCGGCGAAGACGGTTTGCTGACTGGCGACGACGGGTTTCTTGATACGCTGATCGGCGGCGACAGCCTTTCGTTCCTTCCGGGCTTCGGCGGCGCGAGCGTGGACGCCCCCGAAACATCTGTTTTTGACGGCTTGCTGGGCGAAGAGGACATCTTTGGCCTGGACGTGGTCGACACCGACCTTACTGCCGATGATCTCTTTGCGGGTCTGAGTGGTGATGCCAGCCTGACCGGTACACTTGTCGACCAAGGCCTGTTCGAACTTGCGCCCACTGAAAACGGTGAGGCTTCGGACCCCGAGATCGACGGCTTGCTCAACGACATTCTTGCCGGAGGCGTCGAGGACGTCCTTGGAGAACACAATACATTCGACGACTTGTTGAACGCCGAGACAACCGGTGACGAAGCAACTTCGTTCGAAGGCGGCTTGCTGGCAGACGACGCAATTGAAGATGCGATGAACACACTCTTCAGTCAGGTCGACGATTCCGGAACAACGCTCCTGGATAGTGTCTTCGACAACTCCACAGATTCCGACTCTGTCTAAATCAAGGCACTCCGGCAACCTAGGGGTGACTAGAACTTAACTTTTAAAGGTTCCCCAAATCAGGGAGCCTTGCCCGTAATATTATTAATTTAAACGGTATTAGCGCCACAAAGGATTGAGTGGTGCCGAAAAATACAACCTAAACCCTAACTCAAGCTTGAAAGAGATTAACAATTAGTTAACAAATAAGGCTGTAGTATGTTGGCTGTCAAAAGACGCCCCGTCGGCCCTCGCGATGCACTCAGCAACTTTTGGTTGAGTGAGCATCCAGCGCGGGGCCGAGTCAGGTAAAAACAATTTTTGTAGTGAGATGGCAGTGACCGTTGGAGTAACCACACAGGCAAAGGACGCGGCACAAGCGCTTGCGGCACCTGTGATGTCCCGACGCATTCTGAGCGAACCCACAGATGTGTCGGTCAGCGCGTCCATTCTGGGCACTGAGAAATCAGGGCAGGATCTGGTGGTGCGCCTGTCAAATGGCGAAACCCTGAACATTGAAAACTTCTTTGTCATCGGACCAGACGGCGATTTCAGTCGCCTGCTGTCAGCCGATGGGTCCCCTGTTGTGACCGGACTTATGGCGCCCGAACCTGATTTGGCGCAGGACACCGAATTTACCGAAGCCATGCAAACGACCGAAGGAGTGGCGCCGGTCGGTTCGGATCCTTCCGACATCGAAAGTGCAGATGCAGGCGGCGCAGGCGATTGGGGCGACACGGCACTGTTTGCAGGCGCCGGTTTCTCGCTGGGCAGTGGCATCGGCTACCTGTCTGACGATGACAACGCGTCCGCTCCTGTCGCACAGAACCCTCAGCCTGAATCCCAAACGGATCTGGCGACAGCCATCGAAGAACTGACAGGTCCAGAGGATATGATTCTGGAACCATCGGACTTCGACATCGAAGCGGCAGAAACGCCCCCTCCCGAGGATGCAGAAACAGCTTCTTCAGATTTTAGCGGCGAAAATGCCACTGAATTGCCAGAAACTTCAGGTTTTTTAGTATCAGATTCGCCAGACCCGAGCTTGCTGTACATCCCCGACCCGCAAGATGGACTGTTCACTGACTTGATGACGGAGATCATTTGATGATCGCGCTGACACGGCCCAAACAAAACAAGCGCATGCAGCGCCCCGGCATCCGGTTCGCACCGCTGGCCGCTGCGCTTTTGACGGTGGCCATGTCACTGCCTGCCGCGGCACAAATGTCGTTAGAAGCCGCCGTTTTGCGTGCGACAGAGCGTGACGGAAATGTGGCGGCACTTCGGCAGACAGTGGCGAGCCGTTCGATCGACATTCAGGCTGCGCGTGATGAATATTATCCCAGCATCAGCCTGTCCGGCGACAGCTCGACCACGGATTCGAACGGGGCCGGCATCACACTGACCGTCTCGCAGGTGCTGTACGACTGGGGCCTGATCCGCAGCAAGATCAATGCGGCCTCGCACGTGCGCGTACAGGCTGTGTCCGATCTGAAAATGGAGGTGGAGGGTCTGTCGCTCCAAGTGGCGGAATTCTTCATTGATATCGAAACCATCGATCTCAAGATCGCCCGCACCCGGACCTATACCACCTTTGCGCGCAGGATTTCGGGGCAGGCACAGGACCGCGCCACCGCTGGCATCAGTGACAATGGCGAAGTGGCCCGCGCCCGGCTTGAGATCGCACGCGCCGAGGACCAGATGGCACAGTTGGTCGCGAACCGTCGCATTGCCCTGTCGCAAATCGAATTTCTGGTAGGGCAACCGGTTTCCGGCATCCAGTATCCGCCCGAGCTGGGCTTTGCCAGCCGCTATGCCCAAGCGGCAAAGGTGCGGTCTGCGGTCCATATCGCGCCCACCTATATCGCAGCGCGTGCCTCGGCCGATGAGGCCGCCGCAGGTGTACAAACCGCCAAGGCCGCGCGCCTGCCCACCATCAAGTTGCAGGCCCAGGGCCGCGCCGACCTGAATGGTGGCCGAAGCCGCACGGCGATCGGTATCTCCACAGGCGTCGATCTCAGCTCGAGCGGGTTCGGCAAACGCGGCGTGCAATCCGCCGAGCTGAACTTGCAAGCGGCCAAATCTACCCTGGTTTCGGTTGAACGCGACCTGACCAACACCGCCTCGAGCGCCCGTCAGCAGATCACCATTCTGCGCACCACGGAGAACTCCAGAGCGCAGCAGTTGGCCGAAGCGCAACGGGTTTTGGACAACTATGAACAACAGTTTATCGGCGGTCAGCGCGAGCTGCTGGACCTGCTGACAACCGGCCGTGACCTTTACGACTCGCAAATCGACAAGATCGACACATACGACGAACGCAAACGCACCGAATACCGTGCGGCGCATGATCTGGGTGTGCTGGGCACGCTGATCATTTCCGCTTCACACACGCAATAGCCTGGCCCCGTAGGTAAAACTGGAAATTCGCATGAAAGATGCATCATCCTCAGACCCGCTTATCGAAGGCCTTGTCGAACTGTGCCGCGTGCAGGGTGTTGCGACGTCGTCCAGTCAGCTGATGGACGGGCTTCCCAAAGCCAAGGATGGCGCCGCGGGTGAGAGCCTTGCGACACTGGCCCTGCGCCGCGTCAACATGAGCTGCCGGATCAGCCGCGAATCCATCGAAGATTTCCCCGACCACGGCCTGCCTGCCCTGCTGTTCCTGAAAAACGGACGGACGGTCATTCTGGAAAGCCTGACCAAAACCCACGCCAAGGTGATCGTTCCCGAGGCTGGTGGCGGCCGCTGCATGTGGTCGCGCGCCGAGCTTGAAGCCGTGCACGACGGACGCATTCTGGTCTCCAAACCGATCGACATCGTATCTGACCGGCTGGACGCGCAGAGCAAGGACAAACGCCACTGGATCCTGGGGCCTGTTCTGGGCAACTGGGTGATCTACCGCGATGTGGTTCTGGCCTCGTTTGCCGCGAACATTCTGGCGGTGGCGACGGCCCTGTTCTCGATGCAGGTCTATGACCGCGTGGTGCCCAGCAACGCCTTTGACACGCTCTGGATTCTGGCCAGCGGCGTCGGCATTGCGATCATTCTGGAACTGGTCCTGCGATTGATGCGCTCGACATTGGTGGACGTATCGGGCCGCGATCTCGACTTGAGGTTGTCCGCGCAACTCTTTGATAAGGTTGCCAATATGCGGCTGAAGCATCAGCCAGCCTCTACAGGTGTCTTTGCCAACCAGGTCCGTGATTTCGCGACCGTGCGCGAGTTCTTTACCTCTGGCACCGTCACGGCGATTTGCGACCTGCCCTTCGTGCTGATCTTTGTCGGCGTGATCTGGTTCATTGGCGGCAATATCGCCTTTGTGGTGCTGGCAGGGGTGATCGCCACGATCCTGCCCGGCATCCTGATGCAAAAGAAACTGGCCCGTGCATCGCGTGAAAACACCCGCGAGGCGGCGGCGCTGAACGGGTTGTTGCTGGAAACCATTTCCAACCTTGAAACCGTCAAGGCATCGCGCGCCGAAGGCCGGTTGCAGCGTGCCCATGCACAGCTGTCGGCGACCATGGCGACGACCGCGATCAAGACGCGCAGCATCACCAACATCATGACGCAACTGGTCAGCACGGTTCAGAAACTGGCCTATGCCGGTGTGATCATCGCCGGTGTCTACCTGATCAGCGCGGGTGAGCTGACCGTCGGCAGCCTGATCGCCTGTACCCTTCTGTCCAGCCGCACCATGTCCCCGATGGGTCAGGTTGCGGGCCTGCTTGCACGCTGGCAACAGGTGCGCGCCGCGATGGAAGGGCTGGACGAGATCATGGCCCTGCCTGTCGAGCGCCCCGTGGACCGGCATTTCGTGCGCGCCTCCTCCCTCTCGGGCACCTACAAGATCGACGACGTGGTGTTCCGTCACGACCCCGAAGCCCCGCCCGTGATCTCGATCCCCGATCTCTCCATCGGAGCGGGCGAACGCATCGCATTGCTGGGCGGCAACGGCGCGGGAAAATCCACCCTGCTGCGCCTGATGGCCGGACTGACCGATCCGCAATCGGGCAGCGTGTTGATCGACAGCCTGTCGCTGTCCCAGATCGATCCCATCGACCGGCGTCGGCAGATCGGATATTTGCCGCAAAGCGTCGCTCTGTTCCAAGGCACATTGCGCGACAACCTTCTGCTGGACCACGGCCTGCACAGCGATGACGAATTGCTCGAGGCGCTGGATGCTGTCGGACTTGGCACATTCGTGCGGCGCCACGTGCGCGGGCTGGACCTGCAACTGCAAGGCAACGCCAACGTGTCAGGCGGCCAGCGCCAGTCGATCGGCCTCGCGCGGGTGCTGTTGCAGGACCCCAAGGTGGTTTTGCTGGACGAACCCACCGCCGCTTTTGACCACATCACCGAAAGCAAGGTTATCAGCCACATGAAGGATTGGCTGGAAGGACGCACCACCGTCATCTCGACCCACAAGCGCGAATTGCTCGCCCTGACCGAACGGGCCATCGTTCTGAAAGACGGGCGCGTGGCGCGCGACGGCGACCTGATGCAGATCCTGAATTCGGCGCGCGCCAATTCGGTTAAAACCCGACCAGTCCAAGCCGTCACATGAGCAACGCGGATGCCATGACATCCAGCCACATGGATGGCAGTTACCGACGCCAGACGCTGCGGGTGGCACGGCTGACCATTCAAACCATCATTCTGGCGCTGATCATTGGCGTCACCTGGGCGGCACTTGCACAGATCAACGAAATCACACGCGGCGATGGACGCGTGATCCCCTTGCGGCGGATGCAGACCATCCAAAGCCTTGAGGGCGGTATCCTGTCTGAGCTTGCTGTCAGCGAAGGCGACATTGTCGAAGAAGGACAGGTTCTGGCCCGCCTCGACCCCACCCGGTCGCAATCGGCCTTTTTGTCGGCGCAATCCGAGATCACCGCGCTGACCGCCGAAGTGGCCCGCCTGCAGGCGGAGGTGCTGGAGAAACCCGAGCTGGACTTTGGCTCTGAGCCGAACGCCGCCGAGCAGACAGAACTGCGCCTGTTCACCGCCCGCCGCACCAAGCTTGAGGCTTCTCTTTCGGCGCTGGAAGCGGAACAGACCGCCATCCAGGAACAGATCGACATCACCCGCCCGCTGACGGCATCCGGTTCTGTCAGCAAGATCAACCTTCTGCAACTGGAACAGAAAAAGGCCGAGATCGACGGCAAGATCAGCGAAACACGCAACGTCTATGTGCAGGATTCCTACAAGGATCTGGCACAGCGCCGGGCCAAGCTGCTGATGATCCAGCAGGATCTGATCCAGAAAGAGGACGAATTCCAGCGCACCGAAATCCGCTCGCCCGTGGCCGGACGGGTCAACAACATCGACATCACGACACTTGGCGGTGTTGTCCAGCCCGGCGAGCCGATCATGGAAATCACACCCACGGACGACCAGTTGATCATCGAGACCAAGGTGCAACCGCGCGACGTGGCCTTTATCGCCCCCGGCATGCCTGCCAGCGTCAAGATCACCGCCTATGACTTTGCCACCTACGGCGACCTGCGCGGCACCGTCATCCAGATCTCGGAAGACACCGTCGAAGAGGACACACCCCAGGGTCCGCAGGATTTCTACCGCGTCATGGTCAAAACCGATCGCAGCTATCTGGAGCGCGGCGGCGAAGAGTTCGCGATCCGTCCCGGCATGATTGCCCAGGTCGACATCGAAAGCGGCAAACGGTCTGTCCTCAGCTATCTCACCCGCCCCCTTCTCAAAGCGCGGCTACAATAATAACCTCCAATTCTATTGCAGGTCGCTGCTGACCTGCTTGCTTGCGGTGATCAAAGATCAAGAAAGAGACTGCCCCTTGCCACAACTGCACTTTGCCGGCTGCCACGGCACATTGGATTTCACCAAAACCCTGCTGACAGCGGGGGCTTTCGGTCTCGCGCTGGCCACCGCGACGCCGGTCCAGTCGCAAATGGTCAACACGGTCGAAGTGCGCGGGGCGCAGTTCATTCCCGAACAGGACATCAAGGCAACCTGCGGCGCCGAAGAGGGCATCGAATACATCGACCTTGAGCTGCGCGCGATTGAAGACTGTCTTATGTCCACGGGCGTTTTCGAAACGGTTACCCTGTCGCGTGAAGGCGACACATTGGTCATCGACGTACAGGAACTGGACACCCGCCCCGGCCGCATTGATGCAACGCTGGCCTATGCGTCCCAGGATGGCGTCGTGGGCAGCCTGTCCTATGAACGCTACAACCTGTTCGACCGGACCTATGGCGCGGTCAACCTCGAATACGGCGAAGAGGTGCAACGCTACAGCCTGAACCTGTACCGCACCGAAGCTTTCGAGACGGATTTCGACCTCGGCTTTGAGCTGGCTGGCGGGCGCGACGATTATGACGACCGCAGCTACACCCACGAATCCCTGCGCATCGAGACCTATCTGGGCTGGGCGCTGTCCCCCTCGACAAAGCTGGAAGCCGGGATCGGCTACCGCGACCATCGGCTTTATGATGTGGAACCGACCGCCAGCGCCCTGCTTTTGAAAGAGCAGACCGACGGCATTTCGGCGCCTTACGTACGGCTGGGCTTGCGTCACGAACGCACCGCAGAAGCGCAGGAGGGCAAGGAAGATTGGGACCAGTTCGGCTATCGCATCCGTCTGGACCAGTATTTCTGGAACATTGGCACGGATGACCCGATCTCGGACACGCGCCTTGAGACGCGCATGCAATTTCCTCTCGCGTCCAATCTGCGGTTGCTGTTCGGCTTTGACGCCGGGAACATCAATGGCACCAGCGGCAATGCCACCCGCGCCATCGACCGGTTTTACCCCGGGGCAGACACCTTTCGCGGCTTTGCCCCGCGCGGCATCGGCCCGCGTGACGGCAACGACGCGCTGGGGGGCAACACCTATGCCAAAGTGTCCATCGAACTTCAGCGCGACTTTGGCGAGATTTACCGTACACCGTTCCGCGCAGGCATCTTTGTCGACAGCGGCGCAAGCTGGGATTTGGACGACACACTTGGCGGCACCATCGACGACAGCCTGCACCGGCGCAGCAGCGTCGGCCTGTCCGTGGTCTTTGACGTGGGCAACACCCCCGTTTCGCTCTACGTGGCCACGCCCATCGAGGACCAGCCCGGCGACGAACATCAGGTCTTTGGGCTAAGCCTGAGCACCCGTTTTTAGCCCGGAGCCCGCGCCGCGCGGTTCAACATCGCCCGCTTGAACAGCCCCATGTAACGCGGCGCGACCGCTGACAGATCATATTGCGCGCGCGCCATCGTGCGCGCTGCCTGACCATACCGCAGCCGACGGGACGGATCGTTCTTCAACGCCAGCGTCGCGGCAATCCATGCATCATCGTCATCGGGCAGAAGCTGGCCGTTGATGTCGTTCTGAATCAGTTCGGCGGCATAGCCACGGTCGGGCGCCAGCACACAGCCGCCACGGCCCAGGATTTCGACCAGTCCCCAGTTCGCTACGCCGAATTGCAGCGGGTAGTGGAACAGATCAACCTCGGCGACGCGTTTGGAAAATTCGTCATAGGGCAGCTTTCCCGGAAATTCGACGACCGATGCCGCGCGGGGGTATTTCAACAGCAAATGATCGCGGAAATTCGCGACCTTGCCGTCATGCAGCCGCTGCACGGCCTGATCTTCGTATCCATAGGTCGCCACACCCGCACCGCCAAAGGCGACAAAACGGGCATCCACGCCCTGCCCCGCCAGCTTGTCAGTGACGCGCATGAATGTCTCAAACCCCTTGGCCGAGGACAAATCGCGCGATGCGAAACCGATGGTAAATGGGCGCGGCCCGGTCGCAACTTCGGCCTCGGGCATCGCGGCAAAGTCGAACCCTTCCAGCTGCACCTCGATATTCGACTGCAAAACCTTGGGAAACATCTGCTTGGCATGGCGGCTGGGACAGATCACCAGATCGCTGCACAATGCCTGATGGAAATTCAGCATCTCGGCGTTGCGATCGGTCATCCGCTGGGACTGGTCCGGCGGATAGGCCGGGTCCCAGCCATGGGCGCGAAAGCTGGGAAACTCGATATAGCTGACAATGGCCGCGTCAATTTCATCGTACAGAAAATGCGGCGCGCCCCATAATGAATGGCACACGACAACGTCGATCTTGCGGTGTTTCTGAAACGCGGTCAGCGCCGACAGCACACCGCGTGAAATCCGTGCGGATCGTTCCAACTTGGACGTATAATAATAGCTTTGCGCGCCAACGATATTGCCGTCCGGCTTGAACCCCAGGATATGCGCCCCGCGCTCGCGGTTGCGTTCCATATGGCCCGGCGTGGTCAGGAAATAGCTGTCCGCCATGCCTGTTTCGCGCAGGTAATCACACAACCGCCCGAACTGGCCGGGATAAACGGCGCCCACGAACACAATCACCGGTTTGGTCAATCGCCCGACCCCCTTGCCAGACAGCCGCGTGGCGGCCCACAGCGATCAGCCTACATCACCCATACTTAGGGATGCAACTCGGGTCTGGAGACCTGCGGACCGATGCAAGGGTATTCAGAACAGGCCGTGATCGCGCGCCACAATCACCGCTTGCGTGCGGTTGTTCGCACCCAGTTTCGAGCAGATGGATTTGACATGCATCTTGACCGTGGCCTCGGCCAGCCCAAGATCGGTGCCGATCTCGCGGTTCGGTTTGCCTTCGGCCAACAGCGCCAGCACGGTCATTTCCCGGTCTGACAAAGACGCGCCGTTGCTTTCGCGCGGCTTGCTGACCCGTTGACGGTCGATCAGTTCGACGGGGACATACCGACCACCATTCGCCATGAAGCGTATTTCATTCGTGAGGTTGTTCAGGGATTCCGTTTTCAGAACGATACCCGCTCCGCCCATCGCAAGTGTCTCGGAAACCACATGAGGCGTCGGGTTGCTCGTGATGATGCCAACCGGTTTTCCACCATTGCGCTCGATCGCCTTGGCCAGCCCGGCAACGCCGTTCATTCCGGGCATATCCAGATCAACCAATACCAGATCGAACGCACCGGAGTTGTCGATCTGTGCCAGCGCAGATTCAAGATCCGGCGCTGTCTGTGCCTCAAAATCGGGGAGCCCGGACAAGAATTGTTCGAACATCTCCAAAATCATGGCATGATCGTCTGCGATGAGAACTCTTAGAATTTCGGGTTTTGAGGTATTCATAAGGTCCATTTCAGCTTGGTGAGGCTTTTGCACAGCTTAACGAACGATCGGAGCCCCCTTTTGGTTCCTCCGGATCACCCGCAAGACCTTCACAGTCCTGAGTGTTTGCCTGGGTTTCTAGTTCATAGGTGAATTCCAAGTGTAGGTGAAGTGACATCAACAAGACGACGTCAAGCCTCAGCCCAAGTGTTCGATAGCCCTCCCGGTTGCGGCCAGCGTCGCCTTCAGATCGCCAAGTTGCGTCTCGGAAATCGGTTTTGACGCCTTTGCCAGAATTTCCAGTTCGCGCAAACTGCGCTCCAACAGCTTCAGCCCTGTCAGCCCACAGGCACCTGTCGCCGCATGCAGCATCCGGCCCGTGTCCGCGTGCATGCCCTGATGCAGGATATCTTCGAACACCGCCTGCGCTTCGGATCGCGCCCGCAGCATAAAGCCGCGTGCGGTGTCCAGACCCAGCTGCGCGACAAGCTCTTTGACCATGCTTTCGGCCAACGGGTCCGCGCGCGAACAATCCGCACCGCCCGCTGCCTTCTGGTCCGGCATGGGCGCGATATCGCATGACGATGCGCGCACCACGTCCTGAACCGACCGGCACAGGTCGACGCTTCGGATCGGCTTTTCCAGCAGTTGCGCCATTCCCAGCTTCAGGCAGGCCTTGCGCAAATCATCGTCTATATGGGCAGAAAGGCCCAGGATCTTGCCGCGCCAGGCCAGCGCACCCGAAGTTTGCTGCGCGATAATCTGCTGCACCAGTTCAAGGCCGTTGATGTAAGGCAAAGTCATATCGGTCAGCAGCAAGTCGATGTTTGCGACCGCATCAGGACCTTGAAGCGCCTCCAGTGCGCGCAGGCCGTTTTCAACCGCAACCACCTGGGCGCCTGCGGCGCGCAGGCAATGAACGACCCAATCGCGGCTCGAGGGGCTGTCCTCGACCACCAGCACGCCGATGCCGCGCAGAAGCTGGCTGTCGACGGCGACGGGATGCGGTGCCGTGGCCGGATCCGCGGCCTCCTCTGCCACCGCCAGATCGAACCGCGCCCGCAGGATCGTACCCGCCACCTTGGCAGTCGAACCTTCTGCAATCGCTTCTCCGTCCTCGCCACGATCGAACACTTCCAGCGTCCCGCCAAGCTGGCTCAACGCATAGGCCAGCACGTTCAGCCCCGCAGAGGGCCGCACCTCTGCCGGACCGGATGCAGCGCCGGATTGCCGCGCCAGGGAGATGTCGGCCAGGTCAATGGCACGCATCAATCGCGCCTTTTGTGCCTCGGGCAGGCCCCCGCCCAGATCGCTCACTTCGACCAAGATGTTTCTCTTGGCGGCCGTTTCCGCGGTACTTTCGCTGGTGACGCGCACCTCGACCTTTGTCCCGCCATGTTTGACCGAATTGTCGAACATGTTCTGCAGCAGCGCCCTGACAAACCGGACGGGTCCGTTCACCCGCTCCTCGGCTGGCGGGTCAATCGTCAACGCCACAGATGTGCCACGTGTCCCCGCGATGGGCCGGATCATGTCCAAAGTTGCCCGCACCTCTTCCGCGAGACTGAAATCCTCGTCCGACTGGATGTCGGCGGTTGTCAGTTCGCCCCGGATCACCTTGATGACATTGTCGATATGGCTCAGCGCCAGCTGCGCCGACCGCTGCATCTGGTCCCGGCGCGTATCGGCGGTGCCAGTATCTTTCGAATTCAGCATTGCATCGGTTGCGGCCAACAAGGATTGGATCGGCGTTCTCAGATCATGCGAAACCCGAAGCAGCGTCGCCGTACGCGTGCGGTTGCGCAAAACCGCCGCTTCCTGATCCGTCTCGGCCAGACGCAGCATGAAACTGTCTGCCGCCCCCAAGGGCACATAAACCAGCTCGCCCTCAAGCTCGGTGTTCCGGAAGTTTTTTGAAACCGCGATGCTGCCGGCGCGGCGCGCACGGGCACACAGAACAGGCCAGTCAAAAGCGGTGCTCAACCCTTCGGTGTCCATCCCGACCCGTGTGGCGGGGGCGTTGGACAACAACACCTCTGCCTTGTCCGTTGCGAGAATCACAGCGCGCCGGTCAGTCGAGATCAGACGCGCAATAGCCTGAAGAACGGGCCTTACCGTGGTCGCGTCTTTCGAATGATCTGCTTTTCGTGTCATTGCGCTCTCCCAATTCGGATCGTTTCCCGAACGCATACATTCTGATGCCTGAATACACCTTAAGAGGGTATTTTCCTTATATAAAACCCTGTATTCCAATCTCCCGCCTGTCAACTGCGGCACCACGAAGCGCCATTATTATATGCTTAGAAAACAATCGAGTGCCACTTTTCTCAAAAGCGGCGCCCTCAACGCGCGAGTCGTATTGACTGCAACTTTAGTATGTGTTTTTTCTATTAAGTATGTAAACACAAACTTTAGATAGTGCGATCTTCCGCACAGAGGATGTTGAGATGGCTACCACAAAAATCCAAGCTGGGGCGGCAGCGAACGTAACCATACCCGCCACAAAGGCTGACGTCGCCCGCTACGTTAAATCCGGGGACAACTTGGTCGTTGAAATGACCAATGGTCAAAGCATCACGGTCACGGATTTCTACGACCGCGCAGCCGGTGGCGCAGCACACAAGCTGATGTTCTCTGACGGAAGCTTCAGCGGTGTCGAAGGCATTGCAGACGAAACCGAAGAAGTCGCAGGCCTTGGCATGAATATGGAAGAGATCGGCGCAGGTCTTGCCGCTCTCGCAACCGGCCTGGTGGCCGCCAACGGTGGCGATGACGACCCCACAGATCCGACGGACCCAACCGAGCCGACCGATCCCACGGACCCGACGGACCCGACCGATCCAACGGACCCAACCGATCCAACGGACCCGACCGATCCAACAGACCCAACCGATCCAACGGACCCGACCGATCCAACAGAGCCGACTGATCCAACCGAACCAGCCGTCGAGGGCCTGCTTGACCCCGTTCTGGCAGACGAAGGATTGCTGGGCGAGCTGACTGGCAACGACGGGCTATTGGGCGCGGTGACCGGCTCGGACGGTCTTTTGGGCCAACTCGTCGGCGAGGACGGACTGTTGGGCGATGTGACCGGTTCCGATGGTTTGATCGGTGGCCTGCTGGGCACTGGCCTGCTGGGTGACAGCGACGGATCGGGCAGCCTGACCGGCGGTCTGGTTTCCGAGGATGGCCTGCTGGGTGGCGTGCTCGGCAGCACCGGCCTGACCGATGGCCTGCTGGGAGAAGGCAGCGCGGTGGACGGCGTTCTGGAAACTGTCGAAGGTGTTCTCGACGGTGTTCTGGGCGATCAGGGTCTCGTGGGCGGCCTGCTGGGCAGCACCGGCCTGACCGATGGAATTCTGGGCGACGAAGGCATTGTCGGTGGCTTGCTCGGTGAGGAAGGCGTCGTTGGCGGTCTTCTGGGCAGCGGCGGCGGCCTTCTGGATGGCGTCCTGGGCGGCGACGACGGCCTGCTGGGCGGCCTGTCCGGCACGGTCGAAGGCCTGCTGGGCGGGCTTGGTGCAGACACCGGCCTGCTTGATCCGCTGCTTGCCGATGGCGGGTTGCTGGGCGACATCACCGGCAACTCGGGCATTCTGGGCGACATCACGGGTTCGGATGGTCTGGTTGGTGATCTGATCGGCGACGACGGCCTGCTGGGCGACCTGACAGGCGCAGATGGCCTGATCGGCGATCTGACCGGTGTTGGTCTGCTGGGCGATGGCTCCGGTGAAGACGGTCTGGCGGGCGGCTTGCTCGACGGGTTGACCGGCGGCCTGCTTGGAGGTGAGGACGGCCTGCTCGGCGGCCTCACCGGTGGCTTGCTTGGTGGTGAAGGCGACCTGCTCGGCGGTCTGACCGGTGGCTTGCTCGGTGGCGAGGACGGCCTGCTCGGCGGCCTCACCGGTGGCTTGCTTGGTGGTGAAGGCGACCTGCTCGGCGGTCTGACCGGTGGCTTGCTCGGTGGCGAGGACGGCCTGCTCGGCGGTCTGACCGGCGGCTTGCTTGGTGGTGAAGGCGACCTTCTGGGTGGTCTGACCGGTGGCTTGCTCGGTGGCGAGGACGGCCTGCTCGGCGGCCTCACCGGTGGCTTGCTTGGTGGTGAAGGCGACCTGCTCGGCGGTCTGACCGGTGGCTTGCTCGGAGGCGAGGACGGCCTGCTCGGCGGCCTCACCGGCGGCTTGCTTGGTGGTGAAGGCGACCTGCTCGGCGGTCTGACCGGTGGCTTGCTCGGTGGTGAGGGCGACCTGCTTGGCGGTCTGACCGGCGGCTTGCTTGGTGGTGAAGGCGATCTGTTGGGTGGCCTGACCGGCGGCCTGCTGGACACGCTCGGAGCCGAAGATGGTTTGCTGGACCCGGTCATCGCAGATGACGGCCTGCTGGGAGACGTCACCGGAAACCACGGCATCCTGGGTGATGTGACAGGCTCGGACGGCTTGCTGGGTGATATTGTCGGGAACGACGGCCTTCTGGCCGACGTGACAGGCGAGGAAGGCCTGCTCGGCAATCTGACCGGCACCTGCCTGCTGGGCGATGGTACCGGCGAGGATGGCACATCGGGCGGCTTGCTTGGGGGGCTGACAGGTGGCCTGCTTGGCGGCGACCTGTTGGGTGGGCTGACCGGGGACGATGGTCTGCTTTCGGGCCTCACATCGACGCTGGACGGTGTGTGAACAGACAATTTCCAATTCTTAGCCAATAGCAAAAGCCCCGCCAAATGGCGGGGCTTTTCACTTTTCTAAATATTATCATTTAAATACAAATGTTTAATTTATGCCCCGACCATGCACCCCCCGCAAGCTCAGGTTAATTTCGTCCCACCGCCAAACAACCAGAAGCGTTGACAGATACACCTTTGGTATGGTTTTACATACTTAAGGTTTATTAACATACTTTAGCATATGCGTGGTTTGTAGCGCACCACCATCAGGAGTTCAGACATGGCAAACACAACCCTCCAGGCCGGCACGGAAATTGGTATCAAAATCGATGCCAACCAATCGGACGTTGCCAACTATTCCCGCAAGGGCGATGACCTGTTCATCACGCTCAAGAATGGCGATGTGATCACTGTCCTCGATTACTATGTGCCCACGGCGGATGGATCGCTGCACAGCCTGGTGATGGCTGACGGCACCGAGATTGCCGGTGAAGCAGGCGTGGGCGGCACCATGGATGACGCCGGTGTGATCGCGGCTGCCGTGGTTGGTGGCCTGGGACTGCTTGGCGCAGCTGGTGGCGGTGGCGACGACCCTGTTGATCCGACGGACCCAACCGATCCAACGGACCCGACTGATCCCACAGATCCGACCGATCCGACGGACCCGACCGATCCCACAGATCCGACCGATCCAACGGACCCGACCGATCCCACAGATCCGACCGATCCAACGGACCCGACCGATCCCACAGATCCAACCGATCCAACGGACCCGACCGATCCTACAGATCCAACCGATCCTACGGACCCGACCGATCCCACAGATCCAACCGATCCTACAGATCCGACCGATCCCACAGATCCAACCGATCCTACAGATCCGACCGATCCCACAGATCCGACTGATCCCACAGATCCAACGGACCCGACCGATCCCACAGATCCAACCGATCCAACGGACCCGACCGATCCCACAGATCCGACCGATCCAACGGACCCGACCGATCCCACAGATCCAACCGATCCAACGGATACGGACACCCAAGGCTTCCTGGACCCCATCATCTCTGATGACGGGATCCTCGGAGACCTGACCGGAAACGACGGGCTGCTGGGTGACGTGACGGGATCTGACGGCCTGCTCGGTGACCTGGTGGGTGAGGACTCGCCGCTTGGTGATCTTGTTCAGGATCTGCTGGGACAACCGCTGCTCGGCGATGGTGTCGACGGTGAAACCGGCATTCTTGACGGGCTCGTCTCGGACACCGGCCTGCTGGGCGATGTCACCGGCAACAATGGTATCCTGGGCGATATCACCGGCTCCGACGGGCTGCTGGGTGATCTTGTCGGCAACACCGGATCGCTGGGTGACGTCACTGGCAACGACGGACTGGTCGGTGATCTGACCGGCACCGGCCTGCTGGGTGACGGCACAGGCGGAGAGGGCACAGGCGGGCTGCTTGATGGTCTGACCGGAGAAGATGGCCTGCTGGGTGGTTTGCTGGGTGACAGCGACCTGCTTGGCGGACTGATCGGCGAGGACGGCCCGTTGGGTGATGTTCTGGGCGGTGGCGATCTGCTGGATGGCATCATCGGCGAAGATGGCCTGGTCGGTGGGCTGCTCGGCGGAGAAGGCGACCTGTTGGGTGGCCTGACCGGCGGCCTGCTGGGCGGAGAGGACGGCTTGTCCGGCACGCTCGAAGGGCTGACAGGCGGGCTTGCACCCGAACGGGGTATTCTGGACCCGGTCATCGCGGATGAGGGCCTGCTGGGTGATGTCACCGGCAACTCCGGTGTGCTGGGCGATGTAACCGGCTCGGACGGCCTGCTGGGTGATGTTGTCGGGAACGACGGTCTTCTGGCCGACGTGACAGGCGACGAAGGCCTGGTCGGTGAACTGCTCGACACCGGACTGCTGGGTGACAGCACCGGCGAAGACGGCACCGCGGGCGGCTTGCTGGACGGTCTGCTGGACGAGGACGGACCTTTGGGTGATGTCCTTGGCGGTGGCGACCTGCTGGATGGCCTGACCGGTGACGACGGTCTGGTCGGTGGCCTGCTCGGTGGCGGCGACCTGCTGGGCGGCACGCTGGACAGCCTGACAGATGGCAGCGATCTGCTGGGCGGCCTGACCGATGGCCTCGACGGCGCCCCGGACATCTGATCGGAGACCCCCAGAGATGAAACGAGGATTTGGTCCCTTCTTCATGCTGCCAGCCCTGGCAGACACGAGGGGCCATTTCACTGGGCTGACCGGAACACCCGTGCCCCCCAGCACGTTCCGGTCAGCCTTTTTACCTTGTGAAGGATACGACGCATCCGCTGCCTTCCAGACCGCTCAGGGGCGCAGACGCAGATCCCACACAAAGGCGGATCCGCAACGATTGTCCGGCGTAACCTACGACGTAGACCAGGTCGAAATGAAATACACCCTGCCCCCGATCGTGACCAAACGCGAACCAGGTCCAGGCATCTGGGCCTTTCTGTTTATCGGGCTGATCTACGCCAACCTGTCGGCGGCGGTGATCTTCCTGCTGGGCGGGCATCTTGGGCTGGTGGCACTGGCCTATGTACTGGGCGGTGTCGTGGCCACGATGGTTTCCATCCTTGTTCATGGGATGCTGCAACGGCGCGCGACACTTGCCGACGCACCGGAGCACCCTGAACATCAACGCGACACCCCGGCGCCAGGTCGCATCCGTGAAACGGCAAAAGCCAAATGAGAAAGTCGAAAAGATGAGAATTCTTGCTGTTGATGACAATCCGTTCATTCTTGATTTCCTGCCGGCCATTCTTCAGAAAACCGACTTTCGGGACGTAAGCGTCGCGGCCTCGGGTCCACAGGCGCTTGATATTCTGGCCGAAGCAGAGGCCCCGTTTGATTGCCTGCTGCTGGACATTGAAATGCCGGAGATGGACGGGATCACCCTGTGCCGGAGAATCCGCAGCCTGGACGCCTATCACGATACCCCGATCCTGATGCTGACGTTGAAGTCGGACCCGGTGTCCATCGAACAGGCCTTTGCAGCAGGCGCCAACGACTATCTCACGAAACCTTTCGAGATCAAAGAGATGGCCACACGTTTGCGCGTGGCCAAGCGTATGACCGAAACCTCGGACAAGGCGCCACGGCTCAATCCGAACACCATGACCAGAAACGGCCTGCCCGGCATCCACAAGTTCGGACTCGAAGATCCGGTGTATGTTCTTGGCGTCAATCAGCTGGTCCTGCCGTTTTCCCTGGGCAATTACCTGTCGCAACTGTCGCGCAGCAATCTGAAGATCTGCCAGGCTTTCGCCGTAAAGATCGACGATATCGACGCGTTGTATCGCAATGGCACAAGCCGCGAATTTGTCAGCGCCATAGCTGCTGCTGCGCAGGCAATTGCAGAGGTTGTGGACCGTACCCAACTTTTGATGGCCTATGCCGGAGACGGTACAATTCTGGGCATCGTCACCGAAGAACACCCACCGGTCTGGCACGAGCTTGAGGACCGGCTTCAGTCCGCTTTGGACAACATGGACCTGCGTGACGACGATGGCCGACAGATGAAAGTCACACTGTCGGTCGGTCGACCTGTCCACCCGTCGGCCAACAAGACCCAGAGGGTCAAGTTTACCTTTGACCGCGTGGTTCGTCTTGCAGAAGCCCGCCAGGCGACAAAATTCAAAGCGAACGAGAACGAGGTGCGCAGTCTCTGACGGTGAGCACCTGAACCGAATACCTGCCAAATGTCCCACCAGACGATCCCTGCTCCGCCCCGTCGAACAGGCCGCCTGGTGTGGTAACGAGTACCCCAGAACACCAAACCGATTTTTACGTCACATCATTTTTTTCGCGGATTTTTTAAGCCGCACACAGCCGTGTTAGGGACCCATGAAAATTCTGGCCGTCGATGACAATCAGCTCACACTCGACTTGTTGTCCCAATTGACCGGGCAACTGGGTTTTCATGACGTCACAACCGCATCCTCCGGCGAAGACGCGCTTGAGCTGATCGGGCGCGACGCAGCGCCGTTCGACTGCCTGCTGTTCGATATCATGATGACGGGGATGAACGGCATTGAATTGTGCAGCCTGGTGCGCGCCCTGCCCGCCTACCAGCACACGCCGATCATCATGCTGACCTCGATGACTGACAGGGACTATGTGGATCGCGCCTTCAAGGCGGGGGCGACAGATTACGCCAACAAGCCTTTCCATATTTCAGAGCTCGGCGCGCGGTTGCGCATCGCAAAGCAGATCCGGGACGCTCACAATGCCCATACATCGCAGAACCCGCTTGCCATAGACGCAAAGCAAAGCCTGTCCCAAAGCTTCACGATCACCGGCTTTCCCGGGTTGATCAGCTATGATGCTCTGGGCAACTACCTGCTGCAACTGTCCCAGGCGGGGCTTGCCGGATCGCAGGTGGAAGCTGTGAAAATCCATCGGATCGATGCCATTCATGCAAGGACGTCTTCCGACGAATTCTCCTATGCCCTGGGTGAAGTGGCGGACGCTATCAGCAGCGCCCTGATGACCCAGAACGCCATGATGGCCTATGCCGGAAACGGTGCATTCTTGATTGTGCGGGGCAGAACCGGAATGATGTCTTCGGTTGAACTGGAAACAGAGATCCAGAACCTGCTGGATGACAAGGGGACCGAATACGACAACGGTGATCCTCTGGATCTGGATATTTCGATTGGCAATCCGATCCTCCCACGGCTCAACGCCACAAAACCGGCGCGCGATGTCTTCGAACGCGCGCTTGCAAGGGCCGAGCAACGCATGGCCCAACAGACGGGCCATGCTACGACACTCCAAGCTTAAAACCCCTCTCACAGGTAACGCGACCATAGAGGGGTCAGGTCGCGGACAGGACAGTCCGCGTTCAGCTTCCGGCGTCAGGCCAGACCAACGAGCGGTGCACATGCATGCCCGTCAACGCGCCATCCCCTACGGCAAGCGATACGGAACTTGGGGCGACAGCCACGTCGCCACAGGCAAACACGCCCGGCACAGAGGTCTCTTTCGAGCCACTCACTGCAATCATCTGCCCCATCGGGTTTTCCGCAAGGGCGCAGCCCAAGGTGGCGGGCAGCGTGCTGGCCGGTGACATGCGCGTTGCGGTAAACAGACCCGCAAAGGAAAGCTGGCGACCGTCCGTCAGCCGCACGTCGGCCTCGTTCTCAACGGCAGCGATCGGCGTATCGACGACGGTGATCCCCTTTTGCTCCAACCTCTGACGTTCGGCGTTTTCCAGTGTCACGACACCGTTTGCCAGCAACGTGATGGTGCCCCACTCGGTCAGAAGCTCGGCCTGATGCACCGACGCCGGACCCGAGGCGATCACGCCGATAGCACCTTTGTCCAGCTCATACCCGTGGCAATAGGGACAGTGAAAGACTGACCTGCCCCACCGCTCGGCCAGCCCTGCAATCCGGGGCAACTGGTCGGTCACGCCGGTGGCAAACAGGATGCGGCGACCGTGGTGCGGCTCTCCGTCGGACGATGTCACGACAAAACCGTCGCGCGCGCCGGTGACCGCGGTGGCTTCGCCCTCTGTCCAGATCAGCGTCGGATAGGCCTCCAGTTCGGTGCGGGCCTTGCGGGCGATAACCGCCGGATCAACGCCATCCTGCCCAAGAAAGCCGTGCGAATGGGCGGCCGTCCGGTTGCGTCTTTGCCCCGCGTCGATGACCAGCACCGATCTGCGCGCGCGAAGGAGTTGCAGGGAAGCGGCCATGCCGGCGTAGCTCCCTCCGATAACAATAACATCATGGACCATCAGGTTTCTTTCTGGTTTCGCCGGGCGGCATGTCGCAGCGTGAAATCTGCGGCAAGGTCGGCCAGGGTGATCTCTCCGAAACGTTTGAGCAACAGCGCCTCGGCTTCGGCAAAGCTTTGGTCCAGCGCCGCGTTAACGGTCTGTTCGACCAGGCAGTCCGGCAGTTCATTGCGATTTCCAACAGCGAAAAGCGCAGGCTCGCCCAAGGCATCATGCAGTTGCCGCAACGAGACGACGGACAGGTCCGCCGTAATGCGCCAACCTCCCGCGTGCCCCCTGTCCGACGCCACGATCCCGGCCTGGCGCAGGAAGCCCATGCTGCGTCGGACGACCACGGGATTGGTGCCCAGACATTTTGCGAGATCGTCGGAGGTCATGGGACCATCATGCTCTGCCATATGGAGAAGCGCATGAAGGACGGAGGAAAGGCGGCTGTCACGTTTCATGTAACATCAATAGTTATGATTCGCGCCGAATGTCAACCAAGCCACGGCAATCGGGGAAACCTCTTCTGTGCTCCACGATGCGGAAGATGTCGCAAATCCAGTCGCTTATCCAGAAGAGCTCAATCAAAGGTTCGCGAAAAATCAAGGATGTGGGAATCGGCAAGCAGCAGGGAAGAAGCAAACTTGGACCAGCCCACTGAAGGTGACCAAGAAAACGGCTGGGCCAGTTGAACGTGAGATAGTTATTACAGCCGAGAGGCACCCTGCCGGCACCAATGGAGCCTGAACGGATCAGACAAACCCGCCTTTGTTTCCAAACAGATAGGGCAACTTCTACACCTGAACGGCCCGGAACAAGGGGCCGGATCAGCATTGACGAAACCAAACACCCGACCTTCCACGAGAGCAGGTCATGCAGTATGAATGTTTACAGGTCCAACGTGCCAAAAATTCCAACTGCGAACACTGAATTCTTATGAAAACCAATGCCGTATCGAAGTTTTTGGATGAATTCGCCTCGCGGGTGTCCTCTCTTCCCGCACCTTATCCGCGCTTTGTTGTCTTTGTTTCTGCGACGGATGGTGACAGTCGGGCGCGGGTCAGAACGATCACGGCATCTACTCTGGCTGAATTGCGCGAACGGCTGCAGGAAAAAGGCCCGCTGCAAATGCTTGGCGCACGTCATGTGCGTTTGGACTGGGCGACCTCGGTACAGGCAGTACCCTTTGCCACCTACATTGCCGCCTTGAAGAAGGTGAAACGCAACTACAGCCGCAAGGGTCTGTCTCTGGATACGGATTTCCAGCATGCGATTACCGAAGGTGAATTGAACGGCAGCGCCCTGCTTTATCAAGGCGCGCAGGTTCCGCATTGCGAAATCAACCTCAACAACTTCGGGATCTACTGGAAAAGGCGGTTTGGCAAAACGTTTGAAGTTCCCAAAGAGACCGACACCGTCCATCTCTTCTCGACTGACGGGATGTTCCGGGATGGCGACAGCGACGAAATTGTAAACCTCGAACCGTCCGGGCCGAATGGTGGTCGGCGTATTTTCGACCTTATGCAACCTGCCAATCTGGATTTTCTGATAGATGAAAGTGCCGGGTACCTCGCGGCCCAGGTGAACGAGAACGGCATGTTTCATTATGGCAGGCATCCCTGCTTTGACCGTCCGATCAACCACTACAACACATTGCGCCATGCCAGCAGCACCTATGCGCTGTGTGAAGCCTATGAGGTGTCCCAACGCGATGATCTTCGCGAGGCCATTGATCGGTCGTTAAGGCAGATCGCGAAAAACCTTGTCAAATACAGCCATGGGCCGGACGGCGCTTCTGCCTTTCTGATGGACACGGGCAAGGAAGTAAAACTTGGCGGCAACGCCGTTGCCATTCTGGCGTGCTGCAAGTTTTTCGAGGTGACAGGCGACAAAACCGTACTTGAGCTGGCACGTCGGCTGGGCAACGGCATCTTGTCGATGCAGCGGTCGGACGGCAGCTTTTGCCACGTTCTGGATGCGGACACCCTGACCCCGAAAGAGGACTTTCGCACGGTCTATTATGACGGAGAAGCCGCATTCGGACTGATGCGGCTTTACGGTGCCACAGGCGATCAGCGCTGGCTGGATGCGACCCGACGTGCCGTCGATTATTTCATCGCCAAGGATTATTGGCAGTACAACGATCACTGGCTGGCGTATTGCGTCAACGAACTGTCACGTCATTACACCGACCCGAAATACATCGCGTTCGGCATCCGCAACGTCCGGGACTACTTGCCTTTTATCCGCGAGCGGATCACGACCTTTCCGACCCTGCTGGAGTTGTGTTGTGCCACACGACTGCTGCTGCAAAGAGCGCTGCAGGACGCATCATTGACCCCGATCATCGACGCGCTGGATCTTCATGCGTTTCGCGAGGCGATGGAACATCGGGCGCAATATCTGACCAACGGGTTCTTTTTTCCCGAAGTTGCGATGTATTTCCGGAATCCGGCTTCTGTCACCGGAAGCTTTTTCATTCGCCATCACGGCTTTCGGGTGCGCATCGACGATGTCGAACACTATCTGTCCGGCCTGATCGCCTATCGGTCCTATCTGAAAGAGCGGGACAGCTTTATCAACCTTTGCGATCAGCAAAAGCGAAGACAGGTCGGAAAACCGGGACAGGCGCGCTGGACAACCCAAAGTATCACCGACCTTCTGCCGGGGTCGGAATGGCTGCGCCCACCGTCGGCCAGCCAGGAATTGAACGGCGTTTCCACGTTCGCCCCAAGCTTTCGCGCCGATGACATCGTATTTGCGCGGCATCCGGAGGACCGGTTCGGAATTCCCTATAAAGAGCTTGAAGACAGCCAGATTTTTCCACGCCTTGCCATCGTGAGCCGCCCCGAAGGCGCATCCGTCAAAGCCGGGTCCGTATTACGCGTTCCCGATATGAGCGCAGCTCTGATTGCACTGGCACATGATGCGCGCAGGTCGCTCGCTGCCCCGGTTGTCGGCATTACAGGCAGCGCAGGAAAGACCACCGTAACCTCAATGATTGCCCATTGTCTTGGCGCAGTCGGCAAGGTTCACGCCACGCGCTTCAGCGCGAATATGGTGCGCGGCCTTGCCTGGAACCTGTGTTGCGCCCCCACCGATACGGAATACTGTATTCTTGAGATGGCGATCGGACAGATGCAAGAGAACACCCGACTGGCGCGCCCGGACATTGCAGTGTTCACCAACATCCATCCCGCACATCTGATCTATCACAAAGACACGGCCACCATTGCTGACAAAAAAGCGCGCATATTTACCGAGATGCCCGACAATGGCGTGGCGATCCTGAACCGGGATATGAACGAATACGAGATCGTAGAGGCCGCGGCAAAGAACAAGGGCCTGAAAATCGTAACCTATGGCTGGTCGGACACGGCCAACATTTTTCCGGTATCCCCGGCCCATTCGGCATCACAGATCACGCTGAGTGTCTTCGGAGAACACCATACAGTGCCAACCCTGAGCGCGGGGCGCTATGCGATCGATAACACGATGGCGGTGGCTGCGGTCGTCCGTGTACTGGACCAACCGGTCGGGCCGGTGCTTGCGCATCTGACGACTTTTGCAAAAGATGTCGGGCGTGGCCAGGTTATCGAACTGGCTGTCGCAAAGGGTTTCGCGAAAATTCTGGATCATTCCTATAACGCAAACCCGGCATCAATGCGCGCGGCGCTGGATGACATGCTTGCGATGCCTTGCGATGGGAAACGGGTGGCCATTCTTGGGGATATGGCTGAACTTGGCGAAGAGAGCGACGCAGCACATGCCGCGCTTATCCACCTGCTCAGAGAGAAGCAGTTGGATAGCGTTTATCTTGTCGGCGACGCGTTCAAGGCGGGGCTTGCTTCGACTGATCATGATGGCAGGTTCAACATTCTTGATCTGGAATATCTGGAGAACATCCTGACCGAACAGCTCGCCCCGGGCGATGTCGTCCTGGTAAAAGGCTCGAACAGTACGGGACTGTTTCAAAACCTTTCGAAATTCAGAATGTCTTGACCCGCTTTCTGCCCCCCGTTGGGGCGGCTTAAACTGTGGCCGGTCTTCCGTCTTTTTGAACTGTGGTTAAGGCCTGCGGTCGCGCATTCAGGGTGACCGTCAGCTGCGCTCTCCTTTCGCAACAGTCGGCTGAAAAGCAAACAAGCCCCACATGGAATGCGGGGCTTGAGATTGTTTCGTTGATCTACCGAACCAGCGGTTAGACGATGTCGTCTGCTCCACCCAGACCACCGAGCAAGCCGCCCAGCAGGCCGTCTTCACCGGTTACACTGTCCAGCAGACCATTGTCGCCGCCAAGCAGCCCGCCAACGAGGCCATCGTCACCGGTCAGGCCATCCAGCAGACCGCTATCGCCGCCAAGCAGACCACCAACAAGGCCGTCGTCACCGGTCAAGCCGTCCAGCAGACCGCTATCACCGCCAAGCAGGCCGCCAACAAGGCCGTCGTCACCGGTCAAGCCATCCAGCAGACCACCGTCGCCGCCAAGCAGCCCGCCAACGAGACCGTCGTCACCGGTCAAGCCATCCAGCAGACC
>NZ_KK211144.1:193680-789823 GCF_000620505.1 Sulfitobacter sp. 20_GPM-1509m
ACGCCATCCAGCAGACCGCTGTCGCCGCCGAGCAAGCCGCCAACGAGACCGTCGTCACCGAGCACGCCATCCAGCAGACCACCGTCGCCGCCAAGCAGCCCGCCGACGAGACCGTCGTCACCGAGTACGCCATCCAGCAGACCACCGTCGCCACCGAGCAGGCCGCCAACGAGACCGTCGTCACCGAGTACGCCGTCCAGCAGACCACCGTCGCCACCGAGCAGGCCGTCCAAAAGACCACCGTCGCCGCCATCCCCATCGGTTGTCCCAAGCAAACCGGTTCCGATCAGATCGCCGACTAGGCCATCTGCGCCGGTGAGATCCGACAAGACACCATCGTTGCCGACCAGATCACCAAGCAATCCTTCGGACCCGGTGATATCCCCAAGGATGCCATCGTTTCCGGTGACTGCACCAAGCAGACCGTCGTTGCCCACAACACCGTCCAGCAGACCGATCTCGTCAGAGATTGTGCCGTCACCGATGACCGGCTGACCCAAAAGGTCGCTGCCTACGTCACCCAGGACGCCGTCGTCACCGAGCAGGTCTCCAAGCAAACCTTCCGAACCCGTGACGGCCCCAAGAAGCCCATCATTTCCGGTCAGATCCCCAAGGAGACCATCGTCCGAGATAAGCGGGTCGAGGAAACCTTGTTCGCTATCGGCATCAGCGTCGGCGTCGGCATCTGCGTCCGCATCAGCATCCGCGTCGGCATCCGCGTCGGCATCGGCATCGGCATCCGCGTCGGCATCTGCATCTGCATCAGCGTCCGCGTCGGCATCTGCATCAGCATCAGCGTCGGCATCTGCATCTGCATCAGCGTCCGCGTCGGCATCTGCATCTGCATCAGCGTCCGCGTCGGCATCTGCATCAGCGTCCGCATCAGCGTCTGCATCAGCATCCGCATCTGCGTCGGCATCAGCATCTGCATCGGCATCCGCATCTGCGTCGGCATCCGCATCGGCATCTGCGTCCGCGTCGGCATCCGCATCTGCATCTGCATCAGCATCAGCATCCGCATCGGCGTCCGCATCAGCATCGGCATCAGCATCAGCATCAGCATCTGCATCGGCATCTGCGTCGGCATCAGCATCAGCATCCGCATCAGCGTCTGCGTCGGCATCAGCATCCGCGTCGGCATCAGCGTCTGCATCGGCATCGGCATCCGCATCCGCGTCGGCATCAGCGTCGGCATCCGCATCCGCATCGGCATCCGCATCGGCATCTGCATCTGCATCTGCATCTGCATCCGCGTCGGCATCAGCATCAGCATCAGCGTCGGCATCCGCATCAGCGTCGGCATCTGCGTCGGCATCCGCATCGGCATCCGCATCGGCGTCCGCATCTGCATCTGCGTCGGCATCAGCGTCTGCATCGGCATCCGCATCCGCATCGGCATCAGCATCGGCATCTGCGTCGGCATCAGCATCAGCATCAGCATCCGCGTCGGCATCCGCATCCGCGTCGGCATCTGCATCACCGTCGTCGCCACCGCTGCCACCGCCAGACATTGCCAGCCCCACGCCCGCCAAACCTGCCGCGATCAGACCGGCCTGCTCTTCCGGGCCCAGTTCTTCTTTTGGCTGACCTTCGACATTCGCATTGGTGTCATCACCAAGCGTGAGGCTGTGCAGAGACCCGTCCATTGCAGGCTTGTAATAATCCCTGATGACAATTGTATCGCCATTCTTCAATTCGACAGTCAGCGTATCGCCCTGCCGACTGTAACGGGCGATGTCTGACTGAAGCGCATCGATCCGAATATTGATCTCTTGTCCTGCTTGTAAAACGGTGTTGGCCATGGGGCACGTCCTCTCCACACCCCGCACAAGGGTGGCATAAGTTACATCCTAAAGGATATAAAGCACAACTTAAGTATACAATCAATCGAGAATCTACAATTTTGCCGATAGGGGCAGGATTCATCATTCTCCTGTGCGTTGCAGGTTTCATGGCTCTTGATTGGCTTCAGCTTTCCGGCTTCTACGACGCATCTCTTTTTGAGTATCGTCGAAATGGCGTGGGCCCGCTGGGGCGGCGCCTATTGCAACCTTTGAGACAACTCATTCCGTTTTGCTAAACGGATCTTTCCGGCTCATCTCATTCTGGAAGGGACACGAGATGAAATTGAGGAAATGGCTGAATAAATCGGCCTATATCAAATAATCTGCCGGAATGCTGGAAAGCGAAGGGTCGACCGGTTGGTCACGCCAGATCAGGGGGGCACAGGAAGATGAAGCTGATCCGCACCCGCATGTTCGAGGTCAGCTCCGACATTGGCGAAGCCGACGGTCAAGCGCGAATCTGGGCGTAAAAAAAGGGTCTGAGGGAAATCCAAAAGAGCGGACACTTGAGTTTCGTCCGCACAGATGAACTCGCCAGGATCACCTCGGGTAAAACCGAACATCCTGTGGAATAGCTTTTGGGGGCAGGCAACCGAGTCGCGAACACTCACCAAAAGAAGATGGGAGAATTGGTGCGGCCGAGAAGACTCGAACTTCCACGGGTGTTACCCCACAGCGACCTCAACGCTGCGCGTCTACCATTCCGCCACGGCCGCACGCCAGTCGCTTGGTGAGCGGGCTATAGACCGACGCCGTTCAGATGTGAAGTGGAAATTTGCCCCAAGCGCAGCGCGCATCCTGCGGGTTGCAATTCTGCGGCACAGGTACGACCTATAGGCAAAGCAGAAAGGATTGCGCCCCATGTCCACACCCGAATCCGCAGCCCCGGAAGGGCCTGTCGTTGACGTCGATATCGTCTCGGACGTGATGTGTCCGTGGTGCATCGTGGGATACCGCCAGCTGGAACAGGCCCTCGCTGCAACCGGGATCGGCGCGCGCATCCGCTGGCATCCGTTCGAGCTGAACCCCGAAATGCCACCCGAAGGCCAGAACACTGCCGAGCATATCGCCGAGAAATACGGCGCCTCGCCCGAGCAATCCGCACAGAACCGCAAGCAGTTGCAGGATCTGGGCAAGTCACTGGGGTTCGATTTCAACTTTACCCCCGAAAGTCGGATCGTGAATTCGTTCCAGGCGCACCAGCTGCTGGACTTTGCCCTGTCGCAAGGGCTGCAACATCCGCTGAAGCTGGCGCTGTTCAAGGCGCATTTCACCGACAGCCGCGATGTGTCCGACCCCGATGTACTGATCGACGTGGCCGCTTCCGTGGGCATCGACGCGGCGGCAGCGCGCGAGGTGCTGGACAGCGGTGCCTTGGTCGAGAGCGTGCGCGAAAAGCAGAAATTCTGGACCTCGCGCGGCATCTCCGGCGTGCCGTCGATGGTCTTTGGTGGCAAATATCTGGTGACCGGCGCACAAGGCGCGGAAAACTATGCGCAAATCCTGCGTCAAACGCTGGAAGAGGCTGCCTGAGACATATGGTCGAATGGATCACCACTCCCGGCCTGACCGATTACCGCACCGCCGAGGCGTGGATGGAAGACCGCGCCGCCCAGATCGCGGCGGGCACGGCGGATGAATGCATCTGGCTGCTGGAGCATCCTGCCCTCTACACCGCGGGCACCTCGGCCAAGGCTGCGGACCTGACCGACCCCGAGCGGTTTCCGGTCTATCCGACCAAGCGCGGCGGACAATATACATACCACGGTCCGGGGCAGCGGGTGGCCTATACCCTGCTGGACGTGGGCAAACGCGGGCGCGATGTGCGGTGTTTCGTGCGTGACCTGGAAGCTTGGGTGATCGACACGCTGGACAGTTTCAACGTCAAGGGCGAGATCCGTGATGGGCGCGTCGGTGTCTGGGTGCAACGGCCTGAGAAGCCCCGGCAAGCCGATGGCACCCCTGCCGAAGACAAGATCGCCGCGATTGGCATCCGTCTGCGCAAATGGATCAGCTTTCACGGCATCAGCATCAATGTCGAACCGGATCTGGAGCATTTCAGCGGCATCGTGCCCTGCGGTATCACCGACCACGGCGTCACGTCGCTGGTCGATCTGGGCCTGCCGGTGACCATGGACGACGTGGACGTGGCCCTGCGCCGCAGTTTCACCCGCGTGTTCGAAGCCTAAGCCGCGTCGGCCTGCACCTCGCCCAGCCCCATAGCCACCATCGCACCGCCCGCTGCCATTGCCGCAAAGACACCCAGCACCAGCGCAGGTCCGGCGATGTCGGCCAACAGGCCGAACAATCCGCCCAGCAACAACATCACCCCCAGGATCGAATTGCTGAGCGCGGTGTAGATCGCCTTTTGACCATGCGCGTCCATATCCGCGAGATGGGTCTTGCGCCCCGCCCGCGCGCCTTCATAGGCGATCTTGGCGGCAAAAACGAAACCCGCAGCGCCATAAGCGCCGCCCAAATCCCCCGCCAACATGCCGACCACCGCCGCCAAGGCGAGCACGACCGCTGCGGCGATCCCTGAAAACATCAACGTGCGGCGTGACGAACGGTCCGACAGGCGCCCCCAGATATAAGAGGACACAATCGCAGCCGCCGAGGAGGCCAGCACCAGCAGCCCGAGGTGACCCAGATTGATGCTGTCGCCCTGCCCGGCCGACAGCATCACCACAAAAGGCGGCGCAAGCGCGGTCGAGATCAGCAGCGTGCGCGTCAGGATATACCGACGCAGTTGTGCATCCTTTCGCAACGGCGCAAAGACCGCGCGCAGCCCGCCAAGCCCATGGCCTGCATCACCCGTATCCGCCTCCGGCTCTTTCAGGCAGGTGAATATCAGCCCCGCCGCGATCAAAAGCCCGCCCGCCACCGCGATCACCATGGCAATTGCCGCAGGCGTGCCCGGAATGATCCCGACGCTCAGCAAAATGGCAAAGATCAGAACACCCACCGCCCCGATGGTGCCCGCAAGCCCCGAAACGGTGCCGCGCGTGCCCTTGTCCAGCGTGCGCGCCAGCACGTCCTTGTAGCTGGCCGATCCTGCCGACCGGCAAATCGCCAGCAAAGCCAGACAGCCCAGTATCGCCCAGCCCGCCGCAGCGCCGTCCAGCGTCAGAGCCGCCGCAGCCATGCCAAGCGCCGCAATGCCCTGCCCCACGGCCCCCGCAGCCCAGAACCATTTGCGCTGACGGCTGCGTTCGATCCAGGCTGCCAGCGCCAGTTGCGGCAACAGCGCCCCCGCCTCGCGCACGGGCACCAGCGCCCCGATCACGCCGCCCGGCGCACCAAGGGCAACCAGAAGGGACGACAGCACCAGCTTGGGATCGACCAGCCCACCGGCCAGCTTTGTCGCGGTCAATGCGGTAAAATGGGTCGCAAAGGCGCGGACCTGCCCCGCATCGGCCTGAGCGTCATCTTCTGTCAACGCGCCGTACAGGCGTCTTTGCAAGTCCATGGCCACGAAAGAGATCTCCGGCTGCGTGATCCCGAAGGTAAATAGATCGTTTGTGCAAAATACAAAACTTTCACGCCAACGCCCCTCACAGCCCCGCGACAATTATTCCCCGCATGCAGCAAGATCATGCATTGATGCACGCGGCCCAACACACTAGAACCACTCCATATCCGGGTCACCGTCGCTCTTGGCGTGCCCGCAGTCATCTCAGCAGGAGGCACCGCATGGCAGACGCAGCCATTCACGGGCACGATCATCACGACGAACGCGGGTTCTTTACCCGCTGGTTCATGTCCACAAACCACAAAGATATTGGTATTCTGTACCTTATCGTATCGGCATTGGCCGGTTTCATCTCGGTCGCATTCACCGTTTACATGCGCCTCGAGCTCATGAACCCAGGCGTCCAGTATATGTGTCAGGAAGGGGCGCGTCTGATCGCGTCGTCCGACGTATGTACCCCCAACGGGCACCTCTGGAACGTGCTGATCACCGGCCACGGCATCCTGATGATGTTCTTTGTGGTGATTCCCGCCCTGTTCGGCGGGTTTGGCAACTATTTCATGCCGTTGCAGATCGGCGCGCCGGATATGGCGTTCCCGCGGATGAACAACCTGTCGTTCTGGATGTATGTCGCCGGTACAACACTGGCTGTCTGTTCGGTCCTGGCCCCCTCCGAGGGCGGTCAGCACGGTGCGGGTGTGGGCTGGGTTCTGTATCCGCCGCTGTCCGTGCGCGAAGGCGGCATGGCCATGGACCTTGCGATTTTCGCGGTTCACGTGTCGGGTGCCTCGTCCATTCTGGGTGCGATCAACATGATCACCACCTTCCTGAACATGCGTGCCCCCGGCATGACCCTGTTCAAGGTGCCGCTGTTCTCGTGGTCGATCTTCGTTACAAGCTGGCTGATCCTGCTGTCCCTGCCGGTTCTGGCGGGCGCAATCACCATGCTGCTGATGGACCGTAACTTTGGTTTCACCTTCTTCGATCCTGCCGGTGGCGGCGATCCGATCCTGTACCAGCACATCCTTTGGTTCTTTGGTCACCCCGAAGTGTACATCGTGATCCTGCCGGGCTTTGGCATCATCAGCCACGTCATCGCGACCTTCTCGCGCAAGCCGATCTTTGGCTACCTGCCGATGGTCTGGGCGCTGATCGCCATTGGCGTGCTGGGCTTTGTCGTGTGGGCGCACCACATGTACACCGTCGGCATGTCGCTGAACCAGCAGTCCTACTTCATGCTGGCAACGATGGTCATCGCGGTCCCCACCGGGGTCAAGGTGTTCTCGTGGATCGCCACCATGTGGAGCGGCTCGATCGAGTTCAAGACACCGATGCTGTGGGCCTTTGGCTTCCTGGTGCTGTTCACCGTGGGTGGCGTCACCGGCATCGTTCTGTCCCAGGCTGCCGTCGACCGCGCCTATCACGACACATACTACGTTGTGGCACACTTCCACTACGTGATGAGCCTGGGTGCCGTGTTCGCGATCTTTGCGGGGATCTACTTCTACTTCCCCAAGATGACCGGCCGCATGTACCCCGAGTGGGCGGGCAAACTGCACTTCTGGATGATGTTCATCGGTGCGAACATCACCTTCTTCCCGCAGCACTTCCTGGGCCGTCAGGGTATGCCACGTCGCTACATCGACTATCCTGATGCATTCGCCACCTGGAACTATGTGTCAAGCCTGGGTGCATTCCTGTCCTTCGCGTCCTTCGTGTTCTTCTTCGGCATCGTGATCTATTCGCTGATGAAAGGCGCGCGGGTCACCGAGAACAACCCCTGGAACGAGTATGCGGACACGCTGGAATGGACACTGCCCAGCCCGCCGCCCGAGCACACGTTCGAAATCCTGCCCAAGCAGGAAGAATGGGACCACCAGCGCCACTAGGCTCTGCTCCCTTCACACCCCAAAGCAAAGGGCTCCGACGGCGGTCGGGGCCCTTTTTCTATTGCGCCAATTCCGCGCTGTAACAAAATGAGAACAATTCAGCCGGACGGATTGCAGCATCACGATGCAATGCTATCTTAGGTCCGACTGGCTTCACCAACCCAAGTAACAAAGTCCCGACCATGCCTTATCGCTGGACCTCTGAACCCGACGCCCCGACCCAATTGCTGCACCTGTGGCCGCATCAGTCCCTGCCTGCACGCGGTATGGCTGCCTTTGTGCTGGCGACATTCACGCTGCTGCTGATCCCGACAATGCCGCTGCTGGGCACGCCGCTGTTGTGGGGCTTGCTGCCCTTTACCCTGCTGGCGGTCTGGGGGCTGTATTTCGCGCTGCAGCACAACTACCGCGCCCGCCAGATCACCGAGCTGCTGTCCCTGTCAGGCAGCACCGCGCAACTGGTCCGCACCAATCCCAAGGGCGACACGCAGAAATGGGAATGCAACCGCTATTGGACGCAAGTGACCAAATATGAAAAGGACGGCCCCGTGCCCCACTACATCACGCTCAAGGGCATGGGCCGCGAGGTCGAGATCGGTGCGTTTCTGTCCGAGGACGAGCGTATCGCACTTTATGACGATCTGAACCGCGCGCTGCGTCGCTAGACACACAAAAGCACCGCAGCCCCGGCTGCGGCGCAGCCGCCCCGATCAGGGCGACAAAACGATTTTCGGGAGAAACGCGCCGATCAGGGCGCGATTGGCTCAGGTGCTCAGACGGTCCTTGACCATCGGTCCCACGACGCCAAAGTCCATCTGGCCGGTATACTTGGCTTTGAGCACAGCCATCACCTTGCCCATGTCGCGAATGCTGTCAGCACCCACTTCTGCCACGGCCGCATCGACGGCTGCGGCGCTTTTCTCTTCGCTCAGCTGCTGCGGCAGGAACTCTTCGATGATCTCGACTTCCGAGCGTTCCCGCTCTGCCAGATCCAGCCGCCCGCCCTCTTCATAGGCGCGCGCGCTTTCCTGACGCTGTTTGACCATGCGGCTGAGAATCGCCAGCAGCGCGGCCTCGTCCACTCCGTCCTCGGCCCCCGCAGCGCGTGCATCAATATCTTTGTCCTTAAAGGCGGCATTGATCAGACGCAGCGTCGAAAGCCGGTCGGTGGCTTTTTCCTTCATCGCCTGCTTCAAAGCAGACGAAATCCGGGTTCGCATATCCATATGTGTGTCCCATCCCCATGGGTTGATGATAAGTTTGTGACAATACCGAAACGCCGACCGCGCCGCAACAGTTGAGATTATGCGTAAGCGATTGATAAATAATGATTTCGCAAAATAGCACCCGCCCTTGACCCTGCCTGCCGCAATGACTAGTTTCGCGCGACTTTGCTCGCATCCCTGTACACATGAGGCCGCCCATGTCCGCGCACGCTCCCACGCACCCGACCGCCTGTCTTGCCCTTGCCGATGGCACGCTATTTTACGGGGTGGGTTTTGGCGCCACGGGCCAGACACAGGCCGAATTGTGCTTTAACACGGCGATGACCGGCTATCAGGAAATCATGACCGACCCGTCCTATGCGGGCCAGATCGTCACCTTTACCTTTCCGCACATCGGCAACACGGGCATCACACCCGAAGACGATGAAACCGCCGACCCGGTGGCTGCGGGCATGGTTGTGAAATGGATGCCGACCGACCCGTCAAACTGGCGCAGCGCCGGTACGCTGGGGGATTGGCTGGCTGCACGTGGGCGCATTGCGATGGGCGGTGTCGACACCCGGCGGCTTACCCGCGCGATCCGGCAGGCCGGTGCGCCGCATGTGGCGTTGGCGCACAATCCTGACGGTGTGTTCGACACCGAAAAACTGGTCGCCGCTGCCCGCGCCTTTTCCGGCCTCGAAGGGCTGGATCTGGCCAAGGAAGTCAGCTGTGCGCAATCCTATCACTGGAACGAAATGCGGTGGGCCTGGCCCGAAGGGTACAAGCCGCAGAATGACCCCAAGTACAAGGTCGTTGCCGTTGATTACGGTGCCAAGCGCAACATCCTGCGCTGCCTTGCCTCGGCAGGGTGCGACGTGACCGTTCTGCCAGCAAGCGCCACCACCGAGGAAGTGCTCTCGCACAACCCCGACGGCGTGTTCCTGTCCAATGGCCCCGGCGATCCGGCGGCCACGGGCGTTTATGCCGTGCCGATGATCAAGGGCATCCTGGACCAGACCGACCTGCCCGTCTTTGGCATTTGCCTGGGCCACCAGATGCTGGCGCTCGCTCTTGGCGCGCAGACCGTGAAGATGAACCACGGCCACCACGGCGCGAACCATCCGGTGAAGGACCACGAAACCGGCAAGGTCGAGATCACCTCGATGAACCACGGTTTTGCCGTCGACGGCCAGACCCTGCCCAAAGGGGTGGTCGAAACGCACACCTCCCTGTTCGACGGGTCCAACTGTGGCATCCGCATGGAAGGCCGCCCGGTCTATTCCGTGCAGCATCACCCCGAAGCCAGCCCCGGCCCGCAAGACAGCTTTTATCTGTTCGAGCGTTTCGCCGAAGCGATGGCTGCCCGCGCAAGCTGACTCCTCCCTTCTTGGGGAAATTTACTGGAAACGGGGTGATTCCGTTAACACCCCCGCTTTGCCTTAACGCACCATTAACCCTGTTCTGCCCAAGGTGAGCTTTGCCATCCGCGCAGGGGCATTGAATGAGCGATCCACGGCTGCGACTTGTCCATCCCGAGGGGGTGCCCGAGCAAGGGCTGCCCGCACCTTTGGGCCGTCAGCTGGTCGAGACAGGATTGATCACCCAAACCGAGCTGCTGAACGCCTTGGGTCTGCAACGCCGGGTCGACGCGCAACTGGGTGAGATTCTGATGGCCGAAGGCGTGGTGCAGCCTGACGACCTGTTGGCTGCGCTGGCACGGCAACACAATGCGCAGCTGGTCGATCTGAACGCCACACCGCCACGCCGGAAAATCGCGTCGGCGCTGCCATCCTCCTTGTGTTTGCAGCATCACGTGGTGCCGTGGATCTGGGTTGGCAACACCTTGCTTGTGGCCACGGCGCGACCTGACCTTTTCGACCATCTGCGCCGGTGCATGGGGGCCTTTGGCCCGGCGATGCTGCCCGTCATCGCAAGCCCCGGCGCCATCCGCACGCAGATCAACCGCCTGTACTCAACGCAGCTGGCGCACAAGGCGATCACCCGTGTGGCCAGCGTCGAAAGCTGTCGCAACTGGGGGAAACGCGGCAATGCACTGTGGCTGTGGTCGGCAGGCTTTGCTTTGACCACTTGCCTGATCCTGTCACCCGCTTGGACCGTGACCGTGGCCTGCCTGTGGGCGGTGCTGACATTGATGATGACGACATTGATGAAAGCCGCCGCCTTTGGCGCGCAGATCATCGGGGGCCTGTATGATCATCTGTCGACCGCACCGCCGGTACCCCCGCCCTTCCGCCTGCCGCGGGTCTCGGTGATGGTGCCGCTGCTGCACGAGAAAGAGATCGCCAATGCGCTGATCAAACGCATGGAGCGGCTGACCTATCCCAAGTCCCTGCTTGAGGTGGTGCTGGTGCTCGAGGCCAGCGACACCGTCACCCGCGACACCATCGCGCGCACCGATCTGCCGCCGTGGATCAGCGTGATCGAGGTGCCCGACGCCCAGTGCCTGACCACCAAGCCACGCGCGCTGAACTATGCGCTGGATTTCTGCAAGGGGTCGATCATCGGCGTCTGGGATGCCGAGGATGCACCGGAACCCGACCAGATCGAAAAGGTGGTGCTGCGGTTCCAGAACGCCCCCGCGAACGTGGCCTGTCTGCAGGGGGTCCTGGATTATTACAACCCGCGCACCAACTGGATGTCGCGCTGTTTCACCATCGAATATGCGACATGGTGGCGGCTGATCCTGCCGGGCATCGCGCGGCTTGGGCTGGTGATCCCGTTGGGGGGCACGACGTTGTTCTTTCGCCGCGACATCCTGGAACGTCTGGGCGGATGGGACGCGCATAACGTCACCGAGGATGCCGATCTGGGCGTGCGGCTGGCGCGTCATGGCTATCGCACCGAACTGTTGCCAACTGTCACCCACGAAGAGGCCAATTGCCGCCCCTGGCGCTGGGTGCGACAACGGTCGCGCTGGCTCAAGGGGTTCATGATCACCTATTTCGTCCACATGCGCCATCCGCGCCAGTTGCTGCGCGAGTTGGGGTGGAAACGGGTGATGGGCCTGCAGGTGATCTTTCTTGCGACGTTTTCACAGTTTGCCGCCGCGCCGTTCCTTTGGTCGTTCTGGCTGATCCCGCTGGGCGTGCCGCATCCGGTGCAGATGACGCTGGGCGCATCGGTGCTGTGGTGGATGACAGTGCTGTTTGTCAGTGCCGAGGTTCTGAGCCTGATCCTTGGCCTTGCTGCCGTGTCAGGCCGCGCGCACCGGCACCTGTTGCCGTGGGTGCCGACGATGCCGTTCTATTTCCCGCTGGGGGCGCTGGCGGCCTACAAAGCCTTGCATGAGATGATCGCGCAGCCGTTCTTTTGGGACAAGACCCAGCATGGTTACGCAGAGGCGACCGAGGATGTTTAGGGTCAGGACCCTAGGGTTGATAGGCGTCG
The DNA here is from genome assembly GCF_000620505.1 of Sulfitobacter sp. 20_GPM-1509m. Lineage (GTDB taxonomy): Bacteria > Pseudomonadota > Alphaproteobacteria > Rhodobacterales > Rhodobacteraceae > Pseudosulfitobacter. The sequence goes on from NZ_KK211144.1 coordinate 205,502, forward strand.
ATCACAGCCTTGGCATAGCAAGGCGCGCGCTGTTCCAGATCCTTGAATTTGGATGACGTCGGGTACCAGACGCGCAAGAGGTCCCCCTTGAAGCGGTCGGATGCAAGCCAGTCTTCGGTCGAAACCAAGGGCGCAAGCGGGCTGATCAGATCCAGCCGAGCCTGCTGACTGCCCCGCAAGTGAAACAATACCCCCATGACGTCGTCGGCATTCTGGGGACATGCCGCACGCACCACCGCGGCCATCGGGGCCAGCTTTGGATGCTGCAACAGGTCCGCACCGCGTGCGCGCCATGCGTCCTCTGTCTCTTCCCATGACACTGCCCCTTTGGACGAAAAGAACGGCGACACCAAAATCTGATCTTCGCTGTCCAGCGCAGGCAGCGATTGCCTCAGGTCCGAGATTCCATTGGCAAGGTACTCATATTTGGTCCCACGTACACCCGCCTCAAATGCCTGCATAAAAGGAAATAGCGCAGGTCCAGTATAGGGCAGTAAGGCCGGATGGCCCAATGCGCGCATAGTAGATAGGGTATCGCCAAGGTTCATTGGCATATTCGCGTAATCAATCGCACGCCGGATAACGCCGGCGTCCGCCAGCGCGCCGGACTGGGCCGCATAATCCGTGCCCTTGTGGTGCATAAGCAAGGCCGCGAAGGGACTGTTGGGGGCCGCAAACCTGATCCAAGGGACACCGAACCGACCGTTCGGTTTGCGAAAAATCGCCTTTCGTGAATCGGGGGAAAGCCTGTCAGTCAGGTAGAAATACGTCGGAAACGCAAATTCAAGCATGCCAAGCGTCACCTGTGCCGCGACATTGCCATCGTTCGCCAAAGCAGCCATGTCGCGCAGCGTGGCCAGATCATCCGCGCCCGCCAGCCACTCGGTCCGCAGCTTTTGATAGCGTGGGTCGTCTTGCCCCTGCACCTGCGCCCATAAAGCCAGGGGAAACAGGGCGATCCATGTGATGCTCAGCAAAAGACGTGTCAAAGCCTGCCTCCTTGGTCCTCAATCTGTTTGACCAGACAGCTATACGGCGAATGTGGACAAAATCGGGCGTTGCGCGGGCAAGGTCAGCAGCACTGCGTTTTGGTCTTCGGTGATTATCTTGATCGTTTCAGGATGGTCCATTACGCACTCCTGTTTCCGCAACCGTGTGCCAGCGAGGGGAAAGTTTACTTCAGCCCTCTTCCTCGCGCCGTGCCGCATCCAGTTTCAGCCGCGTCATAAAGGCCACCGAGATGTGTTCGCGCAAAGCCGCCCCTGCCGCCGCACCGTCACCGGCCTCGATGGCGCGCACAATGGCATCGTGTTCCTGCTGCGCGATCTCGGCGCGGCCTTCGGCGGCGAGCGTTGTTGTGGCCATCAACGCCATGCTGCGGTGCACCAGATCCAGTTGCTGCACCAGATAGCGGTTGTGCGAGGCCAGATGGATCTGTTTGTGAAACCGCCGGTTGGCGCGCGCCATGGCGGCGGGATCGTTCAGCAGCTTGTTGTCGGCCTGAACCATCTCGCGCAGCACCCGGACCTCTTCGGCGGTGGCGTGGCGGGCGGCCAGGTTGGCAGCCAGCCCTTCCAGTTCACCGCGCACCACATAAAGCTCGGCCATCTGGTTGTGGTCCAGCGACGCCACGATCAGGCTGCGCCCGTCGCGCGCCAGCAGCGATTGCGTCTCTAGCCGCTGCAAGGCCTCGCGGATCGGTGTGCGCGACATGCCGAACCGGTCGGCCAGTTCGCTTTCCACCAGCCGGTCGCCGGGGCGGTATTGCCCGATATCAATGGCTTCGAGGATCATCGAATAGGCATCGGTGTTCACTGGTTTCATCATGCGCTCCGGCCTTGGGCAGTCTTGCGCGCACCCTAAGGGCGCGGGATGCGGGTGCGCAAGCCTTGGCGCTTGCAGAAGCGCGCGGGCGGGCCTACCACGGGGGCCATGCCAGCATCTGATTTCTCTCATGTGACGTCCTGGGTCTTTGACCTCGACAACACGTTGTATCACCCTTCGGCGCGCCTGTTCGACCAGATCGAAGTGCGCATGACTGCTTATGTGATGGACGCGCTTGGCGTCGACCGGACCGAGGCGGATCGTTTGCGCCTGCACTACTGGCGCACGCACGGCACGACGCTGGCCGGACTGATGCGCGAACATGGCGTCGATCCGGCGCCGTACCTTACGGATGTGCACGACATCGACCTGAGCCACCTGACGGCGGATGCCGTTTTGGCGGCGCGGCTGCGCGCCCTGCCCGGACGGCGCATCGTCTATACCAACGGCAGCGGTCCCTATGCCGAACGGGTGCTGGCCGCGCGCGGGCTGGCGGGCTGTTTCGATGCGATCTACGGGGTCGAGCACGCCAATTTCCTGCCCAAGCCCGACCGTAAGGCATTCGAGACCATTTTCGCCACCGACAAGCTGCGCCCCGAGGTTGCCGCGATGTTCGAGGACGACCCCCGCAATCTGGCCGCCCCGCATGCGATGGGGATGCGCACCGTGCATGTGGCAGACGAAGCCGCCCCCGCCGATCACATCCACCATCACACCGACGATCTTTCAGGGTTTCTGGCGCGGCTGGTGGGATAGGACGCTTTGCCGCCTTTCCTGCGCCGCGCGCCGTACTAGGATCACCGACATGATTGAAACCGATATCCTGATTTCCGGTGGTGGCGTCGCCGGGCTGACTGCGGCGGCGGCCTTTGGCACGGCGGGCTTTGACGTGATCTGTGTCGATCCGGCACCGCCCGTCACCGAACGCGAGGCCGCGGGCGCCGACATGCGCACCACGGCCATGTTGCAACCCGCCCGCGAGGTGCTGAAAACCGCGGGGCTGTGGGAGCAGTTGGAACCCCATGCCGCGCCGCTGAAGATCATGCGCATCGTCGATGCGGGTGGCGCGGAAGGCATTCCGCGTCTGACCCGCGATTTCCGTGCGGCGGATATTTCCGACCTGCCCTTTGGCTGGAACCTGCCCAACTGGCGACTGCGGCGCGAGATGGTGACGCGGCTGCAGGAATTGCCCAACGTGGATTTCCGCCCCGGCACCGGCACCGCCGGTCTGCTGACCCGCACTGCCGAGGCACGGGTGCGTCTGACCGATGGCACACAGGTGCGCGCCAAGCTGGTGATCGCCGCCGACGGGCGCAACTCGCCCATGCGGCAGGCGGCGGGGATTGACGTGAAAACAACGCGCTACGGGCAAAAGGCGCTGGCGTTTGCCGTGACCCATCCGATCCCGCATGAAAACGTTTCAACCGAGGTGCACCGCACCGGCGGGCCGTTCACACTGGTGCCGCTGCCGGATCACGAGGGGCTTCCCTGCTCTGCCGTGGTATGGATGGATGACGGCCCTGCAACCGTTGCACGGATGGCGCTGGATGCCGAAGCCTTCGAGGCCGAGATGTCGCTGCGCAGCTGCCACCTGTTCGGGCCGCTGACGCTGGCGTCGAACCGCACGATCTGGCCGATCATCAGCCAACAGGCCGAACGCCTCAGCGGGCAACGCATCGCCCTGATGGCCGAGGCCGCGCATGTGGTGCCGCCCATTGGCGCGCAGGGGCTGAACATGAGCCTGTCGGATCTGTCCACCCTGTTGGAGCTGGCGCTGGCGCGGCACGAACATCTGGGCGATGCACAAATGCTGGACGCCTATCACGACGCGCGCATCCGCGACGTACGCGTACGGGTGGCAGGCATTGACGCGCTGAACCGGGCATCGCAGGTCAGCACACCCGCGCTGCGGGATGCACGGGCGTTGGGGTTGAATGCGCTCTATGCGCTGGCACCGGTGCGCAAGACCCTGATGCAGATGGGCCTTGGGGTGCGTTAAAGCACTTCTCGGAAAACCGAAAATAAAGGTTATCACTTAACGCGTTGAAATCTATGATTTCAGGCAGCGTTAAGTGATCCAGTTTTCCTTCGAAAGTGCTGATTACAGCACCTTGTCCAGCACGGTTTCCAGACGCGCCAGCGTGGCGTCCACGTCATAAAGCTTGTCCAGGCCGAACAGCCCCAGCCGGAAGGTCGAGAAATCCGCAGGCTCGTCACAGGCCAGCGGCACACCTGCGGCAATCTGCATGCCCTCGGCGGCGAACTTCTTGCCGTTCTGGATTTGCGGATCGGCGGTATAGGACACCACAACACCCGGCGCGCCAAAGCCGTCTGCGGCCACCGAGATCACCCCACGATCCGCCAGCATCTTGCGCACCGCATCGCCCAGCTGCCACTGCGCCTCTTTCAGCCGCCCGAACCCGTAATCGCGCGTCTCGACCATCGTGTCACGGAACGCCCGCAGGGCATCCGTGGGCATGGTCGCATGATAGGCATGACCACCGTTTTCATAGGCCTGCATGATCTGGTGCCATTTCTTCAGGTCGATGGCAAAGCTGTCCGATGTGGTCTGTTCCATCCGTGCCAGCGCACGGTCGGACATCATCACCAGACCCGCCGAAGGGGCGGCACTCCATCCCTTTTGCGGGGCGGAGAGCAACACATCGACGCCCAGCTTGCGCATGTCGACCCAAGCACAGCCGGACGCAATACAGTCCAGCACCATCAACGCGCCGACCTCGTGGGCTGCTGCTGCCATCGCAGCGACATAGTCATCGGGCAGGATCACACCGGCGCTGGTTTCGACGTGCGGGGCAAAGACGATTTCGGGCTTGCCGTCGCGGATGGCGGCCACAACCTCTTCGATGGGTGCAGGGGCAAAGGGTGACGGTGATGCGTTCCCCGACTGGCGCGCTTTCAGCACGGTCGCCTCGCCGGTCAGATCACCGCTTTCGATGATTTGGCTCCAGCGGTAGCTGAACCAGCCGTTGCGCACGACCAGCACGCGGGCACCACGGGCGAACTGGCGGGCGACCGCCTCCATTCCATAGGTGCCGCCACCGGGCACGATGGCCACGGCATCGGCGCCATAGACCTCTTTCAGCATCGCCGAAATATCCTTCATCACCTTCTGAAAGGCGGCAGACATGTGGTTCAGAGAGCGGTCGGTGAAGACCACCGAAAATTCATCCAGCCCTTGCGGGTCAACAGTGTCGAGCAATGCCATGTGTGGCCTCCTTCAGTCTGACGTTGCGCCAGTCCTACGCCCGATGTGTGACAAATGCCAGATCAGCCGATGGGGCCGGTCAGCCGCTCCTCGCTCAGCAACACGTTCGCCTCGACATCCCCCGCCCCCGGCAATGTCATGATCCGCCGCCGTAGCACCCGTTCGAAATCGGGCAAGTCGCGGGCCACCACGCGCAGGCGGTAGTCGTACAGACCAAGGACGTGTTCCACTGTCTGCACCTCCGGGATTGCCGTCACCGCACGTTCGAAATCCTCAAGGCTGACGCGGCCCTTGGTGGCCAGTTTGACCCCCAGAAACACCGTCACGCCAAAGCCCACCGCCTCGGCATCAATCTGCAAACGGTGGCCCGCGATCACGCCGCTGTCTTTCAGGCGCTTGATCCGACGCCATGTGGCGGGCTGCGACAGGCCCAGATCGCGGCCCAAGGCACCGGCGCTTTGCGTGGCATCCAGCGCCAGCGCGCGCAGCAAGGCGCGGTCGATGTCGTCCAGTTCCATCATATCGGCAACCTTTCGTCCGCCTTGATCCGCGCCACATGCATCAACGGTTCGATGTCCGCGATATGCGGCAGGGTCAGCACCCGCGTGCGGTACACCCGCTGGTAATGCCCCATGTCCTGCGCAATCACCGACAGGCGCACATCGACGCGGCCCAGAAAGGTCTGGATCTCGACCACCTCGGGCACCTCTCGTGCGGCGTTCATAAACTCGTCAAAGGCCGCCGCGACGGTCTTGTCCAGCGTCACGCGCAGCGATACCTCGACGGAATAGCCAAGGGCCTGCCAGTCGATTACCGCCCGCACGCCCTTGACCGCGCCGGTGTCCATCAGCCGCATCTGCCGCCGCTGCACCCGCGCCGGTGTCATGCCACAGCGTTCGGCCAGTTCCGCCGGTGACAGCGTCGGGTCGGCCTGCCATTGGCGCAGAATGCGCCGGTCCAGATCGTCAAGCATGAATTTTATGCCTTTTGCGATTCAGGCGAATGATTCACCCTTCATCTTGCCAAATAAACTCAAAATCCAACGCTGACCATCCCCGATGCGGGGCATATGGTGCGGCCCAGAGACATATGGAAGGATACCAACATGCGCGTTTACTATGACCGCGATTGCGACATCAACCTGATCAAGGACAAGAAAGTGGCCATCCTGGGCTACGGCTCCCAAGGTCACGCCCACGCGCTGAACCTGCGCGACAGCGGCGCCAAGAACCTTGTCGTCGCCCTGCGCGAAGGTTCGCCCTCGATCGCCAAGGCCGAAGGCGAAGGCCTGAAAACCATGGGCATCGCAGAGGCAGCCGCATGGGCCGACCTGATCATGTTCACCATGCCCGACGAACTGCAGGCCGACACCTACAAGAAATACGTGCATGACAACATCCGTGAAGGTGCAGCGATTGCATTCGCCCACGGCCTGAACGTGCACTTTGGCCTGATCGAGCCCAAAGAAGGCGTCGACGTCATCATGATGGCCCCCAAAGGCCCCGGTCACACCGTGCGCGGCGAATACACCAAAGGCGGCGGCGTGCCCTGCCTGGTGGCCGTGGACAAGGACGCATCCGGCAAGGCGCTGGAAATCGGCCTGTCCTATTGCTCGGCCATCGGTGGCGGCCGTTCGGGCATCATCGAAACCAACTTCCGCGAAGAATGCGAAACCGACCTGTTCGGCGAACAAGCGGTTCTGTGTGGCGGTCTGGTTGAACTGATCCGCATGGGTTTCGAGACACTGGTCGAAGCTGGCTATGCGCCGGAAATGGCCTATTTCGAGTGCCTGCACGAAGTGAAGCTGATCGTGGACCTGATCTACGAAGGCGGCATCGCCAACATGAACTATTCGATCTCGAACACAGCCGAATACGGTGAATACGTGTCCGGCCCGCGCATCCTGCCCTATGACGAGACCAAGGCACGGATGAAAGCGGTTCTGACCGACATTCAAACCGGCAAGTTCGTGCGCGACTTCATGGCGGAAAACCAGGTGGGTCAGCCGTTCTTCAAAGGCACACGTCGCATCAACGACGAACACCAGATCGAAGCCACAGGCGAAAAACTGCGCGGCATGATGCCGTGGATTTCCGCAGGCAAGATGGTCGACAAATCCAAGAACTAAACCGTACCTACCTTCTAAAATTCAAAGCCCCGGCGTCGCTGCCGGGGCTTTTTCTTTGCGCTGACTCTTGCCATGTCCCCAAATGGGCGTGGAACAGCCCGAGTTCCACAGGCGTTCACTCCTTGATCATCTTCACAAGGACACCGCCATGTTAAAATTTGCCTTACCTGTCGTAGCCCTGACTGCGGCCTGCAATATGGTCGGCAGCCCTGCCGTATCCGGCGATATCCCCAATGCCTTGGTGGGGGCGTGGGGCATGAATCTGGCCGACTGCAAGAACGATGCCGCGGCCAAAGGGTTGGTCAGGATTTCCGGCAGCGAACTGAAATACTACGAGGCACGTGGCACTTTGACCGCTGTGATCGAGGGAACGCCCACGCGCCTCGTGGGGGATTTCGCATTCGAGGGCGAAGGACAGGCCTGGAAGCGACAGATGATTCTGGACGTGCAGGATGAAGGTCAGACGCTGATCACCCGCGAATATGGCGCTGGCGCCATTCCGGGCGTACAGAAATATTCACGCTGCCCGTGAAACACCTGTGACAATTGGTTTCAAACCGCTCGACACGGTTTGAAACAGATGCTTTGAGCGTCATCAAAGCATCGCGCGGCCAAGGACGTGCGAATGTGTCCGGACCAGCATCTGCTGGTGCAGACGCTGAAACACGAAGGCACAGGTAAATGACGCAAACCTCCGACATCTCCGGCAAAAGCTGGGCCATGGTCGCTGTTCTGGGTTTCACATGGGGCGGGACGTTCCTTGTGACCGAACTGGCGCTCAAGGGTATCACACCTTTCTGGCTGGCTGCGGGCCGCATCGGCTTTGCGGCGCTGTTGATGTTCGCAATTTGGCGCGCCCTAAGCGGGCGGCTGTTCGTTCAGGCACCGCATAGGGGCACCTGGGGCGCAATGATTGCAATCGGCGCGTTCAGCTCTGCCATTCCGTTCATGCTGTTGGCCTGGGGTCAGCAACACGTGACCTCCGGCTTTGCCGGTGTGACCATGGCGTCCGTGGCGCTGACCGTCCTGCCGCTGGCGCATTTCTTTGTCCCGGGCGAGCGTCTGACGCTGCGGCGGACAATCGGGTTCCTGATCGGCTTTGCCGGTGTCTGTGTGCTGATCGGGGGGCGTGCATTTGAAAGCTCGGGCGCGGGGCTGGAAACCGCGGGACGCGTCGCCTGTGTCGGGGCGGCGCTGTGCTATGGTATCTCGTCGGTGCTGATGCGGCGGCTGCCACAGGTCGATCCCATCGGGCTAAGCACTGTGCTGCTGTTGATCGCAGTGGCCATCGTTGTGCCCGCGGCGCTGATCGTTGAAGGCTGGCCGCCCCTGCCATCAGCGGAAACACTGTTGATCATCGCCTTTCTGGGACTGGTGCCCACGGCAGCGGCAAATTTCCTGCGCGTCACGGTGATACGCACGGCCGGCCCGGTGTTCATGTCCCTGACCAACTATCAGGTTCCGGTCTGGTCTGTCCTGATGGGCATCGTCCTGCTTGGCGAGCCAGCGCCACCATCCTTGTTGCTGGCGATGGCGCTGATCCTTGCAGGCGTGGGGCTCAGCCAATACGGCGCGCTGCGCCGCCTGTTTGCTTCATCCCGCGCGGGTTAATAGCGGCCCAGATCCATCTTGGTCTTGGCCAGCACCTTGCCCTTGGCATTGATGGCCTTGATCTCGGCCTGATACTGGTTGCCCTTGCCGCCCGAACAGGGGGGCAGATAGCCGGCAGAGGCATAATCGCCGGTGCTGCGCGCCTTCTTGATCACGCGCACTCCACCCGGCAGCTTGGCCGTCAGACCGGGCACAGCCGGATAGCTGCCCGAACTGCCCTTGACCGGATAACCCAACGTGCCGTGGCCCCCTTTGGTCGACAACGGGCGAAAGCTTTTGTCGTTGTATTCCACGACCAGCATCACGGTGCCATCAGGGATGCCTGTGACCTGAAAGGGCGGCGTTTTACCCTTGCCGCCGTGCAGCGTGCACTGTTGACCCGCAGGTACGGTCTTGCCGTTCCAGGGCGCGCCGATCTGTGCGCGCATTTCGGCGCTGGCCAGACCGGCAGAGAGGGCAATAATGGGCAACGAGAGGAAAAGGGATTTCATAACAAAGGCTCCTGAGGGTTAACCCACCCAGTTTTGCCAGATTATCCCCTTCGATCAACCCCCGACAGCCGTCTCGACCGCGTCCACGACCGCATTCACCGCATCCTCAAGCACCTGCGCGTTCTCGCTTTCCGCCATGACGCGGATCAACGGCTCGGTCCCCGACGTGCGGATCAGCAGACGGCCATTGCCACGCAACTGCGCCTCGGCCTCTGCGATGGCGGCCTTGACGGATGCGACCTCCAGTGGGACCTGTCCTTCGGCGAAACGTACGTTCTTCAGCAGCTGCGGCACCGGATCAAAGCTGTGCAGCAGCGTGCTGGCAGGCTGGCCCGAACGGATCATCTCGGCCAGGAACTGCAAACCCGCCATCAGCCCGTCGCCGGTGGTGGAATGGTCGGTCATCACGATGTGACCCGATTGCTCGCCGCCCAGATTAAAGCCGCCCTCGCGCATCCGCTCGACCACATAACGGTCGCCCACGCTGGTGCGTTCCAGCCGCAGGCCGCGCCCTTCCAGAAACCGTTCAAGACCGAGGTTCGACATGACAGTTGCAACCAGAGCATTGCCCTTGAGCTTGCCCTCATCCGCCCAGCGGGCCGCCATCAGCGCCATGAACTGATCGCCATCGCCCACTTGCCCGTGCTCGTCGATCAGGATCACGCGGTCGGCATCGCCATCCAGACAGATCCCGACATCCGCACCATGCGCCACGACGGTTTCCGCAGCGGCCTGCGGGTGGGTCGAGCCGCAGCCCTGGTTGATGTTGTGGCCGTTGGGGCTGACGCCTACGGGGATCACGGTGGCGCCCAGTTCCCACAGGGCTTCGGGCGCGACACGGTGCGCCGCGCCGTTGGCACAGTCGATCACGACCTTCAGCCCGTCCAGACGCATCTGGCGCGGGAAAGAGGACTTCAGCCGCTCGATATAGCGAAACCGCCCGTCGTCGATCCGCTTGGCGCGGCCAATCTGGCCTGCGTCGATCAACTCGACCCCGTCGCGCACCAGCGCCTCGATTTCATCTTCGGCGGCATCCGACAGCTTGAACCCGTCGGGGCCAAAGAACTTGATCCCGTTGTCATGGGCCGGGTTGTGGCTGGCCGAGATCATCACGCCCAGATCGGCGCGCATGGAGCGGGTCAGCAGGCCCACGGCCGGTGTCGGCACCGGCCCCAGCAGCAGCACGTTCATGCCCATCGAGGTCAGACCCGCCGTCAGCGCGTTCTCGAACATATAGCCCGACAGCCGCGTGTCCTTGCCGATCACCACGCGGTGCACACCGCTGTCATCGCGTTTGAAATAGCGCCCGACCGCCGCGCCAATGCGCAGGGCGGTTTCGGCTGTCATGTTGCCGGTGTTCGCAGTGCCGCGAATGCCGTCTGTCCCAAAGAGTTTTTTCATGACGACCGATGTGCCACAGAGGCGCGCCAAAGCGCAATGGCCTGCGTGTGCAAGGCGACGTCATGGGCGCGGATCAGCTGCACCCCCTGCCCCAATGCGGCCAGCGCCACGCCCACCGATCCGGGTCCACGTCGGCTGGCGTCCGGTTCATCCGCCAATGTGCCGATAAAGCGTTTGCGCGATACGCCCAGCAGGATCGGCACACCCAGCCCGTGGAACAGCGACAGACGGTTCAGCAGCGTCATGTTGTGCTCGAGCGTCTTGCCAAAGCCGATGCCGGGGTCTGCAATGATCTGGTCACGGGCAATCCCTTGCCCGGTCAGGGCCATGATCCGCTCTTCGAGGTAATCGTACACGTCCAGCAACACGTCATCATAGTGCGGATCGTGATGCATGGTCGCCGGATCGCCCTGCGCGTGCATCACGCACACCGGCGCACCGCGAAAGGCGCAAAGCGGTGCAAGGGCCGCATCATAAGTAAAGCCTGCCACGTCGTTGACCAGATCCGCGCCTGCATCCAGAGCAGCCGCCGCCACGGCGGCCTTGCGGGTGTCGATGGAGATGGGTGTTTCGATGCCGGCCGCACGGATGGCGGCGATGGCAGGGGCCGTGCGGGTGATCTCATCTTGCGGATCGACGGTTTCGGCCCCCGGTCGCGTGGATTCCCCGCCCAAGTCGATTATAACAGCCCCATCCTGCACCATCTGGACCGCATGGGCGGTGGCCGCGTCCCCCTGATGCTGTCCCCCGTCAGAGAAACTGTCAGGGGTCACGTTGAGAATGCCCATGACATGCGGCCTGTCCCACTCAAGGCCCGCAATCGGCGCGCGCGCGAGGGTCAGCGCGGAAAGGTCATCGTAGGCCTGATCTGCCGAAATCACCACCGGCGCGCGGCCCCGTTCCAACACTTCGACATGGGTGAACCAGCCCCAGCCGCCCGCCAGCGGCAGTGCTGTGTCAGGCCGCGCAGCGCCGACCTGTACCAAAGGCCGAAAATACTGCTTCACAGCACAGCATCCTGCACCGACACCGCGCGCAGCGGCACCGAGGCGTCAGAGGGCAGATCAGCACCGATCACCAGCAGTTCGGATGCGTGATAGGTCGAGGCAAACCATGCCGCCAATGCCACGGCATCGCTGGGCTGCACCGATGGTCCTGCGACCGCGTCCAAAACGATCTTGGAGGGGGCCCAGACACAGCTTTGGCCGTTCTTCATCGCCCATTCCAGTTCGGTGTGGGTTTCGACCACCACACAGCGCGCATCGCGGGCGGCCAGCACCCATGCGTTTTGCTCAATCGCCAGCAGGTCGATGCGCCGCTGGGTCCAGCGGTGACCGGTCTGGGGCGCAGGCACGTCGGATGGGCCAACGCAAAAGATCAACGGGCGGCCCGCGGCTTGCAACTGGTCGATCCAGCCGGTCAGATGTGGCGATGCAATGGCCGCGTTGCCAAAGAACACCAGTTCGGGGTGCAGCGTCTCTTCTTCATCGGCCGGCTGCGTGTCCTCGGTGCGGGCGCGCACGATTTCGACGCCCAAAGCGCCCGGCCCCCGGTCCAGCTTTTCGATCCGCACAAAGGCCCGCACGGCCTGCGGTTCGATCAGGATGCGGTCAGCCACACGTTCGGCCAGCGTTTCCAGCAGGTTCAACCGCTCGTCGGCCAACTCGTGGGCAATGGCCTCTGTCACCTTGTCATAACTCAGGATGCGGTCCACATCGTCATCGATGGGACCTGTCAGCGGCTGCACTTCGACAACGATGTTGAACTTGATCCGCTGCGTCTTGCCGCGTTCGGCCTGAAAGGCGCCAATCTCGACGTCCACCGCATAGTCGCGCACCGATATCCGGTCCAGCGGCATCCCATCATCCGTGGCCACCGAACGTTCCGACGGGTGCGCAAAGGCAAGGTGGATTTCAGAAGCCATAAGTTCGCGTCCCAAGAGCAGTTGACTGCCCTTCTAACGCCCCCGCCCCCGAAACGACAGTGCCAAAGGCGTCGCCCGACAGGTCAAAGACGGCGCGACCTCAGTTGGACGCGGTCATATAGGTGTCGCGGTAGAACAGATGCACGCCGATGCGCGCCGTCTGGGTATAGACCTTGCTCCAGCGCGGGTTCACGGCGGTGGTGTGGTAGTGCGTGGCACCCTCTGTCAGCTTTGGCGCGGTGCCGTCCAGCACGGCGCGGGCAACCTTTGCGACGCGGTTGAAGGCGGCGGGTTCACTGATTTTCTCGGCATGCCCGTCACAGGTATAGGTGAACTGGCACTGATACCGCTTGCCGGTGCCCTGATGGATCACACCGCAGACCGATCCGGGGAAACGCCCGGACTTGACCCGGTTCATGATCACCTCGGCCACGGCAAACTGGCCTTTGACCGTCTCGCCGCGTGCTTCGAAATACAGCGCCTCGGACAAACAGCGCCATTGCTCGCCGCCGGTGGCCTTGGGCTGGTGGTCCAGCCAAGCGCTGGTGAACTGCATGCCCTTGTGGCTGGTGGTCGGTGGTGAAATCATTGCTTGCAGGCGTTCCTGAGAGAGTGATTGCAAACCCTGACGTTCAGTCTTGAGCAGAGTCAGCGCCTCTTTTTCCGAGGCATGAGCAGGAACAGAACACAGACCAAAGGCCAGTGAGAGGCACAGCAGCAAAAATTTCATCAGATCCATCGCAGGCAGTTTCAATGGCGGTCATCTAACGAAATCGGGGTAAAGAATCCACCTCTGATGCCTTTATGTCGCAGGCAGACCCGTTTCGACACCGCATCTGGCGGCGAATACGGGGGTCCGCTACCCGGTCTTGTGGCCGATCGCAAGCTGCGCCGCAGCAAGCCGTGCAACCGGTACGCGAAACGGAGAACAGGAAACATAGTCGAATCCGGCCTGCCGCACAAAGGCAATCGATTCGGGGTTGCCGCCGTGTTCGCCACAGATCGACAGCACGATATTCGGCTGCGCCCCGCGCCCGCGCTCGGCGGCCATCTGCATCAACTCACCCACCCCGTCCACGTCCAAAGTGTGGAACGGATCCTCGGGAAAGACGCCTTGCTTGACATAAGTCGACATGAACCGGCCCGCATCATCGCGCGACAGACCATAGGTCATTTGGGTCAGGTCGTTGGTCCCAAAGCTCATAAATGCGCAATAAGGCGCGATTTCTGCCGCCCGCAGGGCTGCGCGCGGAGTTTCGACCATCACCCCCAGACGATAGTCGAAAGCCGCCCCGCGTTCATTGCGCACGGCCGTGGCGATGCCGTCGATCCGGGCGCGCACCAGTTCGACCTCGCGCTTGGCGCTGACCAGCGGGATCATGATTTCGGGCACCACCGGCTCGCCGTCCTTGCTGGCGTCGATGGTCGCCTCAAAGATGGCGCGGGCCTGCATTTCGTAGATTTCCGGCACGGTGATCCCCAGCCGCACGCCACGCATGCCCAACATGGGGTTGTATTCCATCAGGCTGTCGACACGTCGGGTGACCGTGGACAGCGGCAGGTCCAGCGCCTCGGCCAATTCCCGCTGACCGGACCGGCTGGTGGGCAGGAATTCATGCAAGGGCGGATCGAAAAGCCGGATGCACACCGGCTGGCCCTGCATGATGCGGAACAGTTGGGTAAAGTCGTCGCGCTGCATCGGCAGCAGCCGTTCCAGCGAGGCGCGCCGGTCGTTCGAGCTGTCTGCAAAGATCATTTCGCGCATGACCGTCAACCGGCCCGGCTCGAAGAACATGTGTTCGGTGCGGCACAGCCCGATGCCCTGAGCGTTGAAGTTGCGCGCGGTCTGGGCATCGGCGGGCGTGTCTGCGTTGGCGCGCACGCCAATGTCGCTGACGGCACTGGCCCAGTCCATCAACTCCTGAAACGCATCGTCCAGCGCCGCCTCATGCATGTCCGGCGCGCCCAGCAGCACCTGCCCCGAGGTGCCGTCGATGGTGACGATATCGCCTTCGCGCAGGGTGCGGCCGTCGCTGGCCTGAATGGTCTTGTTGATGATCTGGAACTTCATGTCCGAGATGCCCACCACACAGGGCAATCCGATGCCGCGTCCGATCACGGCGGCGTGGCTGGTGATGCCGCCCCGTTCGGTCATGACACCCTTGGCCGCATGCATCCCGCGAATGTCCTCGGGCGAGGTTTCGCGGCGCACGAGGATGCATGGTTCGGACCGCGCGGCACTGGCCTGTGCCTCGCTGGCCGAGAACACCAGCCGTCCGGTGGCGGCACCGGGGCTTGCCGCAATGCCGTGACCCAACACGTCGCGCGGCGCGTCGGTGGCGATCTGGCGGTGCAGCAATTCGTTCAGCGCGCGCGGCTCGACCCGCATCAGCGCCTCTTCGCGGGTGATGATGCCGTCGCGGGCCAGTTGCACGGCAATGCGCACCGTGGCGCGCGACGAACGGTTGACCCGCACCCCGTCGAGGATGTGCAGGCTGCCGTTATCAATGGTGAATTCCACCTGCATCTCGGCGCGCAGGCGGGCGCGCATCAATGCGGCATGGGCCTTGAGCTGGGCAAAACACTCGGGCACCAGCTCTTCCAGCGAAGGGCCGCGCGGGTCGCGGGTGATAAAGATGCTCTCTGCCTGCGGGCTGAGCGCATCACGGCCCTGGCTTTGGCGCAAGTAGCGTCCGGTGATCTGTTTGAGGCCGGTCTCGGAATCGACCAGCTGCAACACGCCCGAGCCACATTCGCCGCGACCAACGCCCAGCGCCATCTGCTGCACCACCAGACCCAGCCCCGCATCCGCAGGCGCGCCCTTGGCCATGCGCAACAGACGCGCCGAGGTGCCCTCCCACGCGCGGGCCATGGATTTCAGCACACCGGCCAGCTGCGTGGCGATGTCCTCGGGGAACGGCTCTTCGGTTTCCTGCTCATAGGCGCTCAGCGTCGCGTTCAGCGCCTCGGCACCCTCGCCGTCGATGGCGTCGAACATATCCGGGTCCAGCCGCGCGACGTGCACGGCATAGCCCTGCACGAACCGCAGGAAAATCTTTGTCGCAGCCTGCGTGCCCAGCGTCTCGCACAGCTCGGCGTGGCGGTCGTGGTTCATGCCGATGTTCAG
Organism: Sulfitobacter sp. 20_GPM-1509m; assembly: GCF_000620505.1. Classification (GTDB taxonomy): domain Bacteria; phylum Pseudomonadota; class Alphaproteobacteria; order Rhodobacterales; family Rhodobacteraceae; genus Pseudosulfitobacter. Next base: position 221,234 of record NZ_KK211144.1, read on the forward strand.
CACCGCCCCCGGCCCGCCCCAATCGGGGTCCTGCGACGACGGGCGCACGCACAGCAGCGCATGCGGTGGAAATTCGGTGAGGATACCGGGAATATCAGGCAGATGGCCCGAGGCAATGTTGTGCACCGCGCCAAAGCTGAGCGCCACGGTGGCAGGCACCGGCAGGTCCAGACGCACCAGCCGTTGCAGACACTTTGCCCGACCGCCGTGGGTTTCAGCGGTGATCGGGGCGGTCTGTGTAACGAGCGTCGTGTCGGAATTATTCTGCACTGCGGCACCTTTTGATTTGGGTGCAGCATAGAAGGTAATGATTATGTGACAAGGGGGCTCGAGGCCCCCTTGAACGGGATGACAAAGGGGGCGCTGCCCCCGGCGCTGCGCGCCTCCCCCGGAGTTTTTCGGGCAAGATGAAGGGGTTCAGCCCTCGATGCGGGTCAGGTCGGCCACGGCCAGACAGATCTGGCGGATGCGGCTGAGCAGGTTCAGACGGTTGCGGCGCACGGTGGCATTGTCCGAATTCACCTGCACGGCGGTAAAGAACGCATCGATCGGTGCGCGCAGGCCGGCCATGGCGGACATGGCGGTGGTGAAATCCTGTGCCTGCATGGCGGGGGTGATCTGTGCCTCGGCGGTATCAAGGGCGGCGAACAGGGCGCGTTCCTCGTCGGTTTCGGCAAATTTGGGGTCCGCACCGTAGGAGTATTCGACGCCGTCGGCCTCTTCGGCCTGGGTCAGGATGTTGTTGGCACGTTTGAAGCCCTGGATCAGGTTTTCGCCGTCGTCGGTTTTCAGCGTGTCCGACAGCGCGCGGGCGCGTTTGACCAGCAGGTTGAGGTCGTCGTTGTTGGGCATCGCGATACAGGCGTCGATGATGTCGTGACGGATGCCTTGATCGCGCAGGTAGACTTTGAGGCGGTCGTGGATGAAGGCGAGGAGGTTCAGCCCAATATCCATGTTCTTGTAATTGTCGGGATCGGTTTCATTACCGAAATCAACACCATGGCCCTTTAGGGTGGACCTCGATGCTTCGCTCAAATCTAACGTCAGATCATTCTCAACCAAAATCCGAATAACCCCCAAAGCCGCCCGCCGCAGCGCAAAGGGGTCCTTGCTCCCTGTCGGCTTCTCGTCAATCGCCCAGAAGCCTGTCAGCTTGTCGATCTTCTCGGCCAGCGCCACGGCTACCGACACCGGCGCGGTGGGCACGTCGTCGGACGGCCCCAGCGGCGCATAGTGGTCCTGTGCGGCGGCAGCGATGGCTTTGTCCTCGCCCATCGCCTCGATGTAATAGCGGCCCATAAGCCCCTGAAGTTCGGGGAATTCATAGACCATTTCCGAGGCCAGATCCGCCTTGGCCAGACGCGCGGCGCGTTCGGCCTGATCGGGGTCGGCGCCCACGGCAGGGGCAATTTCGCGGGCCAGTGTCGCCATGCGGTCGACCAGATCGGCCTGTGTGCCCAGCTTGTTGTGGAAGGTCACGTTTTTCAGCGCGTCCAGCCAGTCGGTCATGCCCGCATTGGCGGTGCGCAGGTCGTTTTCCCAGAAGAATTTCGCATCCGCCAGACGGGCCGACAGCACCTTTTGGTTGCCCGCAAGGATGGTCGCGCCATTGTCGGCGGTTTCGCGGTTGGCGACGGTGATGAACCGTTCGATCCGCCCCGTCTTTGGGTTGCGCACGGAAAAGAACTTTTGATGCTCTTTCATCGAGGTTTGCAAAACCTCGGGTGGCAGGCCCAGAAAGTCGTCGTCGATCTTGCCCATCAGCACCACGGGCCATTCGACCAGCCCTGCGACCTCGGCCAGCAGGCCCGCATCCTCGACCACCTCAAGCCCTTGGGCAAAGGCCTGATTGGTGGCGTCGTGCCAGATCGCATCGGCACGCTCGGATGCGTCCAGCACCACGTGGGCGCGTTGCAGTTTGGTGGTGTAGTCGTCAAAATTACGCACGGTGATGGCACCGGGCGACATGAAACGGTGGCCTTGGGTGGTGTTGCCAGCCTTGATGCCGTCCACATCCATCGGCACCACTTCGGCGCCCTCTTCCGTCACCAGAATGCACAGGATCGAATGCAGCGGGCGCACCCATTTCAGCGTGCCGCTGCCCCAGCGCATCGACTTGGGCCATGGGAAATTGCGAATGGTCTGTTCCAGAACCTCGGCCACGATCTCGGCGGCGGGGCGGCCCGGTTTGGTGATCTTGGCGAACAGGATCTTGCCCTTGGGCGTGTCGCGCTCTTCCAGATCGTCGCGGGTCAGGCCGGCACCGCGCAGGAAACCTTCGATGGCCTTTTCGGGTGCGTCGGCCTTGGGGCCCTTGCGTTCCTCGACCGTGGTGGGGGATGCGGCCAGCGCGCCCTCGATGGTCAGGGTCAGACGGCGCGGCGTCGAAAAGGCGGCGGCAGAGGCATAGGTCAGACCGGCCTCGACCAGCCCGTCGGTCACCAGCTTTTTCAGGTCACCCGCCGCGCGGGTTTGCATCCGTGCGGGGATTTCTTCGGAAAACAGTTCGATCAGCAGGTCGGGCACGGGCATTTCCCCATCAAATTGCGCTGCGGGGTGGATAGCGCCCCTCGGCCCAAGGGTCCAGAGGCGGAACACCAACAATCGTCGCGGGCGCGGGGAAACCGGTGTGACGCGTGGTCAGGCCGTCTGGTCGGCCAATGTTGGCACGTTCGGACCCGAAATATGCGGGATTACCCGATAGGCCGCTTCGACCAGATTGTAGACGGCAAAACCCAGCAGTCCCAAACCGGCACCCGCCAGCAGAAAGCGGCCCCAGGCCAGTGCGCGCAACGTCTCCAGCGCCTGCCCGATGCCGCCTGCGTCGGACGGATCGGTGTGCCATGCGGCAAAGCCCAGCGACATGCCCACCAGCGCCAGCATCGCGCCGTGCACCACAAGGCCAAATGTCAGAACAGGTTGGGCGCGCTGGGTGAAGGGGGCCGTTGACAGATGTGTCCGGTACGATCCCGTCAGCCCCTTGTGCGCATAGTAAATCCCCGCACTGAGGAACACGGCGGCCACGAGCGCCACCAGATACGGCCCCATCGGCATCTGCATGATCTGTGCGGTCCAGTCCCGCGCGCTGCTGTCATCCGCGGCACCGCCGCGCGCCAACCCCGCAACCGACAGACCGATGGCCCCGTGAATCACGCCGGTGGCAGCCGTGCAAAGACGCGCGAAGATGCCCTTGAGGTCGGTCCCATGGTCTTCGAGATCCAGCACAGCATCGACAAGTCGCCAGATCATATAGGCCCCAAGCCCTGCTGCGATGCACCAGAGCAGTGTCAGCCCCATGGGTTCGTTCTGCAGGGTTGCGAGGGCGCCCTTGGTGCCCTTGGCATCACCACCGCGCAGGGCAGCCGTAAGGGCCAGCCCTCCAACAATAATGTAGATCACTCCGCGCGCGCCATAGCCCGCGCGCATGATCCACTTTGTGCCCTGGTGTGCGGCGTCGGCCATGTGGCAAATCCTTTATGCGATACAAAGGACAACTCACAGGGTCGTGAAATGGTTCAATCCGCGGCGGGCCGTTCGGGACATTCCTCGCCCACAACCGTGCCGTCATAGGCCTTGTCACCGCAATCATTCAGTTCATGCCAGATATAGCCGCGCCCGTCCTGCGTGATCGCCACGATCCGGTCGACGCCGTAGTGCACGTTCTTTTGCGACAGAAACGGCAATGCGGTGCCTGCCTCAAGCTCGGCACCGATGGCGGCGGCGTCGAAACAGTCGAACCAGCCCGGCGCATTGCGCGGCTCGGCCTTGTCCAGACCGACAAAGGTTTCCGTCAGCGTGGCCAGCGACATATCGGTGCGGAAACAGGCGCGGTAGCGGATGGGCGAGCTGTTGGCGTCGATGGCCTGAAAATCGGTGAAGGGGATCGGCTCGGGCTGGTCCGAGACCACCGAGACAAGGTTGACCTCTTCCTGCGTCACCTCGTCGTAAAAGCCGTAAACCTGCAGGTAATACATACCTGCGCCCGCGATGAGTGCCGTGATCACGATCAATGCCGCCAGTATCTTGCCGGTCATGCGACCGCTTCCGGGGTCCAGCCCCCTGCCCGTGTCTGCACAAAGGCATCCGCACAGGCTTTGGTCAGCGCACGCACGCGCCCGATATAGGCCTGACGTTCAGTGACCGAGATCACGCCGCGCGCGTCCAGCAAGTTGAAGATGTGGCTGGCCTTGATCGCCTGATCATAGGCGGGGTGCGCCATGACGATGCGTTTGCCGGTCTTGGGGTCGTCGTGGCGCTGGTCAAGGATCGCCTTGCACTCGGCCTCGGCCTCTTCGAAATGGCGCAGCAGCACCTCGGTGTTGGCCACGTCGAAATTCCAGCGCGCGTATTCTTCCTCGGTCTGTTTGAACACATCGCCATAGGTCAGCGGGATCGGCGACTGCGGATCATTGAACGGCATGTCCATCACGTGATCGACCGCCAGCACATACATCGCCAGACGTTCCAGACCATAGGTCAGCTCGCCCGAGACAGGGCTGCAATCGTGGCCGCCGACCTGTTGGAAATAAGTGAACTGCGACACTTCCATACCGTCGCACCAGACTTCCCAACCCAGCCCCCAGGCGCCCAGCGTCGGGCTTTCCCAGTCGTCTTCGACAAAACGGATGTCGTGCAGGCTGGCGTCGATGCCGATGGCCTGCAGGCTGCCAAGGTACAGCTCTTGCAGATCGGGCGGGCTGGGTTTGATCAGAACCTGGTACTGGTAATAGTGCTGCAAGCGGTTGGGGTTCTCGCCATAGCGCCCGTCCGTGGGGCGGCGCGAGGGTTGCACATAGGCCGCGGCCCACGGCTGCGCGCCCAGCGACCGCAGGGTGGTTGCAGGGTGAAACGTCCCGGCCCCCACTTCCATGTCATAGGGTTGCAGGATGGCGCAGCCTTTGGACGCCCAATAGGTCTGAAGCCGCAGGATGATTTCCTGAAACGAACGGGGGGCTGTGGACGTGTCGGACATGGGGGATACGCTTTCCAGTTTCGTGCGCGCCTTACCTACGCAGCCCCCCGACAATGGTCAATCGCGGCTTTGTCGCAGGCGGCGGGCAGATGCGCCTGAAATTCCGGCTGCAAATCGCGATAATAGATGTGTGATCCGATGAATTCCCCGTATGACCATATGGTCAATGCGGCGAATTCCTGCTTAATTGTGTCAAATAATTTCCGAGCAGGAGTTCTGGTTAAGATGATGCGCAAGATGGTGGTTGCGGCAATGCTGGCAACAGGGATGTCAGGGTTGACGGCAGGAGTGGCGACAACGCCTGCGGCGGCTCAGTCCGCGCAAGAGGTTGTTTGGGTGCAGATCGAAGCGCACCCCAGCCTGGCCACCGCAACGGCGCGTGCCCGCGACTATGCCGGGTCGATTGACGACGTGAACGGCTTTGCCCTGGGCGGTGGCTGGTACGGGATCGCACTGGGCCCCTACGCACGCGATGATGCAGAACAGGTGCTGCGCGTCTACCGCGCCGATGGCCTGATTCCGCGCGACGCCTACATCGCGGAAACCTCGGATTACCGGCAACAGTTCTGGCCGCTGGGTGCGAACGTGCTGAACCAGGGCGTGATCGACGCACCCGAAGTCGCAACCGAAGAGCCCGCCGCACCGACCGACACGCAGGTGGCCACGACAGAAGCGACACCCGAGGTCGCAACCGAGGCCACAACCGAGGCCGAAGCTGCCCCCCTGCCCGAACCCGAGCCCGCCGACGAAACCCCGACCGAAGCACGCCGCAGCGAGCAACTGCTGACCCGCGACGAGCGGATGGATCTGCAAGTGATGCTGAAATGGGCCGGCTTCTATGACGCCGCCATCGACGGCGCTTTTGGCCGTGGCACGCGCAATTCGATGGCCGCCTGGCAGGAAGCCAACGCATTTGATGTGACCGGCATCCTGACCACGCTGCAACGCGAAACGCTGAAAAACCAGTACAACGCGGTGCTGGACGGCCTGGGCCTGGAACGTGTTCTGGACGCGCAGGCAGGCATCGAGATGATGATCCCCACCGGCGTTGTGGCCTTTGACCGCTACGAGCCCCCCTTCGCCCACTATGACGCCACCGGCGACATTCCGGCCAAGGTGCTGTTGATCAGCCAGCGCGGCGATCAGGACACGCTGTATGGCCTCTATGACATCATGCAGACGCTGGAAATCGTACCACTCGAAGGTCCGCGCGAACGCCGCAACAACGACTTTGTGCTGATCGGTGAAAACGGCACCATGGTGTCCGAAACCCGCGCCACCCTGCAGGACGGCAAGATCAAGGGCTTTACCCTGATCTGGCCCGCAGGCGACGAAGAACGCCGCCGCCGCCTGATTGGTGAGATGGACAAGAGCTTTATCCGTCTCGAGGCCGCACTTGACCCCGCAGCGGGTGACGCCAGCGAACAGGCGGTTGATCTTGTGGCCGGTCTGGACGTGCGCAAACCGCGCATCGCACGCTCGGGTTTTTACGTGGACAGCGCCGGACTGGTGATGACCACATCCGAGGCGGTCCAGTCCTGTACCCGGCTGACCATCGACGACGAATATGACGCCGACGTGGTGGCCGATGACGCCGCAACCGGCATCGCCGTACTGCGCCCCCAAGAGCCGCTGGCCCCGCTGTCGATCGCACGGTTCAGCACAGGTGCGCCGCGCCTGCAGTCCGAAGTGGCGGTCGCAGGTTACAGCTATGATGGTGTTCTGAGCGCACCCAGCATGACCTTTGGCAAACTGGCCGATGTGCGTGGCCTGCAGGGTGAAACCGGTGTTTACCGTCTGGCGATGACCACCCTGCCCGGCGACGCGGGCGGTCCGGTCTTCGACGCCATGGGGTCGGTCATGGGCATGTTGCTGCCCAAACCCGGAGGGTCGCGTGCCCTGCCCGACGAGGTCGTCTTTGCCGCCGATACAACCGTGATCCGTCAGGTTCTGGCCAGCGCAGGCGTGAGCATCAAGGCCGCCGCGGAAACCGGCCCTTCGGAACCCGAGGACATCACCCAGACTGCCGTGGGCATGACCGTTCTGGTCAGCTGCTGGGACTGAACCCGCCCCGGATTGAAACAAATACGCGGCACTCCCCGGTGCCGCGTTAGCCACCTGTTAAGGGCTGTCCATCATTTTGACGATCAAGCGTGGGGGCACGTGAATGTCGATCAAAATGGAGTGGACCATGATACCGAAATTTCTGAGTGTTCTGGCTTTGGGCGCAATTGTCCTTGGCGCTTCGCAGGCGGCTGCCACCGTGGCAACTCCGCCCGTGACCCATCAAGGGCAATGGTGGACCAATCCGCTGGGCTGTGAATATTCCCGCGCCGGTCGCCCCGGCGAGACGATGTGGTTCCTGATCATCAACACCGCCAAACCCGGCTGCCCGACCTACATCGCGGGCAACACCTGGGGCGGCGTTTATCAAGCACATGGCAAAATCTTGAAATGACAACGTTAGAACGCGCGGCCTCGCGGGGCGGCGCAGGCCTGGCATAGGGTAACGAGGCAAAAGCAGTAAACAGCAGCTGTGACAGGCAAACGGGCGGGACCAAGGGTGCCCGCCCGTTTCTCTTGGCGCCCAGTCACTGCGTCAGGCCGCAGGGCCAGCTTCGCGACAAGGACTTTTGAACCGGAGATGAGGCCGGTTTAGTCTGTAACGTCAGGCGTGAGGTAGATCAGCGTCGGGCCATCTGCCTCAAAGGCCCCCAAGACAGCCTCCTGCATCTGCTTGATGGTTTTGGGAGCCGCAGCATATGCGCCAAAGGCTTCGGCCAGCTTGCAGAAATCGGGATTGCGCGCGATCACCGCATTGGGGGCAATCTGGGCGCGGGTCATGCTGTCTTCGATCTCTTTCAGCTTGCCGTTGTCCCACAGGATGATCGGCAACGGCAGCCCCAGTTCGACGGCCACGCCCAGCTCCTGCATCGTGTAGTGAAAGCCATAGTCACCAATGATCGCCAGCGTGGGCTTGCCCGGCCGCGCGATGGCACCGCCGATGGCGGCGGGGGTGGCATAGCCCAGCGTGCCAAAACCGTATGGATGGTGCCAGTGACCGGGTTTGGTCATCGGCCAGACATCCATGGCCACATAGGCAAATTGCGTCATGTCCGAATAGATCATCGTATCTTCGGGCAACACCGCATGCAGGGCGTCGCACAGCGGTGCGATTCCAGGGCGTGGGGCATCGCTGTCGGCGCGCCAGGCTTTCCGCGATTTTGCAACCTCCTCGGCGGTCCAGCCCGAGGTGGTCTTGCCCAACGCCTCAGCCCGCTCCAGCAAGGCGCGCATCAGCAGCGGACCGTCACACAGGATGTTCAGCACCCCCGCATCCGTGTTGGTAAAGGCCGAAGGGTCTATATCGACCCGCACCAGCAGGCTCTGATGTCCCAGATGCGCGCGCCACAGATCGACCTCGGCCAGTTCCGATCCGACGACAACGACCACATCCGCCGAACCGATCACATCTGCGCTGGACGGTTGCGACAGGGCCGCGCCGAAATGCAACGGATCATCCGTGCCGACAATCCCGCGTCCGGCGTAAGTGGTGAAAGACGCAGCACCCAGCGCTTTCAAGGTCTTGCGCGTCGTCTCAAAGCCAACCTGCGCACCGCCGCCAAAAACGAACAACAGCCGCTCGGCGCTCAGGATACGGTCCAGCGCATCGCCCATCTGCGGCAGGCTGGGCGCCGTATAGGGGCGCGGCGCAGGCGCGGCGTGTGCTGAGGCCTCAAGAACGGCAATCGGCACCTGAATATGCTTGGGACGCGGGCGCTGTGCCGTCATCTCGGTCAATGCGCGGTCGATCAGCGTATAGGCGGCATCGGCCGTGCGCGCCTCGGCGGACCAGTCACAGACGGTCGCGGCTGCCGCGCGCTGGTCCTTCATCTGGTGCAACTGGCCCTTGATGCCCTCGACCTCGTCCAGACAGGACGACACCACCAGCACCGGCACGGAATCGGAATAGGCCTGTCCCATCGGTGTCATGATGTTGCACAGCCCCGGACCGGTGATCACGTAAGCCACCCCCGGCTTGCCCGAGGCGCGCGCATAGCCGTCAGCCATGAACCCTGCGCCCTGCTCGTGGCGGGCCAGCACATGGGTGATCCCCGCCTCTTCGATCCCGCGGTACATTTCCTGATTGTGCACGCCTGGAATGCCAAAGATCGTATCGACCCCGCGTGCCTTCAGCATGTGGGAAATTTGGGCTCCAAGGGGTCGTTTCATCAGGCTCTCCAGAATTGAACGGTCACGATGGCATAAACGACCATCAGTTCTAGCCGTCCTACCAGCATCCCCCCCGCGAGCAACCATTTCGCCGTGTCGTTCAGCGGGCCAAAGTTGCCCGCCGGGCCAATCGTGTCCCCCAGACCCGGCCCGATGTTGGCCAACGCGGTGGCCGCCCCCGACAAGGAGGTTACAAAATCCAGCCCCGTCATGCCCAGCGCGACGGACAAAAGGCCCAGCGACACGATAAAGAAAACAAAGAACGACATGACCGAGCCAAGCACGTCGGCATCCACCGGGCGACCGTCATAGCGCGGGGTAAAGATGCCGTGGGGGCTGCGGGTCTTGCGCAATTGCGCGCGGATCGAAGAGAACAGGATCTGGTAGCGGAAGATCTTGACCGAACAGGCCGTCGATCCCGCGCATCCCCCAATCAGGCCCGCAAAGAAGAAAATCGAGATCAGGAACGGCCCCCACGCCATATAGTCCACGCTGGAAAAGCCAGTGCCCGACATGACGGACACGACATTGAACAGCGCCTCGCGCACCGCGCGTTCGACGCTGTGTGGGAAAATATAGGTCAGGGTAAAGGCGCTGACGCCGACAATCACCGCGATGGTGCCCAGGAACGCGTGCACCTGAGTATCGCGCCAGATCGCCGTGGTGTTGCCGTTGATCATCTGCACATAGCGCACGAACGGCAACGCCGCGAGGATCATGAAGAAAGAAGCCGCATATTCCTTGGCTCCGACAAAGCCGCCAAAGGACGAATCATAGTTCGCAAAGCCACCCGTGGACACCGTGGTGAGCGCGTGAACCGTGGCGTCAAAGACGTTCATCCCCAGGATCAGGTAGACCAGCGCACAGGTCAGGGTGATGGCGATGTAAATGCCCGATATCTGGCTGGCGATCTGGGTGGCACGGGGCAGGATCTTTCCCATGGTCTCAAAGGCTTCGGACCGGAAAATCTGCATGCCGCCGACACGCAGTTCGGGCAGGAACACCATGGCCACAACAATGATGCCGATACCGCCCAGCCATTGCAGGATGCCGCGCCACAGCAACAGCCCCTTGGGCAGGCCGTCCAGGCCGGTGAACACTGTGGACCCTGTCGTGGTCAGCCCCGACATCGCCTCGAAGAACGCATCGACATAGCGCGCCTCGGTCGCGCCCAGCACGAAGGGCAGCGCGCCAAAGATCGGCAGCATCAACCACACACCGGTGGTCAGCAGGAATGTTTGTTGGATCGTCAGACCTTCGCGGACACCGTTGGAACAGCTCAGCGCCATAACGCCGCCTGCCAGAATGGTGATCAGACCGGATTCGACAAATACCGGCCAGTGTTCCCTGCCCTCGGCAAGATCAACCAGCATCGGGACAATCATGGTCAGCCCGAGAGCGGTAACCAAAAGTCCGATGACATATCCAACGGGGCGCAGGTCTAACATTTCGCCAGCGTTGGCGCGGGCCGCGCCGACTGTCAAGGCAGTCTCAGGCGCAGCCCAGCATCAATTTGCACTTAGACGTAGTACAGGTCGCGAAACACGTACGCGGGGATGTTTTCGCGTTCGATTTTCAGTTCGGCCAGCTGTGCATCGGACATCGCGTTCAGACGGTCGATCAAATGCATACGTGCTTCCATGCTGCGCGATTTCTGACCGGCTTCGATCAGTACAGCAAAGCCGCGCGAAAACGCGGAGCCGACGCTCGCGAAAAAGCTTGCGACGGGTGAGGTGGAAATGTGAGTGGCGGTTTGGGTAGCCATGATGATCTGCCTTTTTGGTTTGGAGTGTGAAACTCTCCTCCTGTAGACAACCATATAGGTATGTGTGGCTGACCCACCACCGACGATATTGCATAGCTGCATTGCAGCATTTCGAATATGCTTTCGATTATTTATTGTGCAATTCGCCTGATTTGTCCCCGCTGCACCGCAGCGCAGCAGGGAAAGATCAGCACTTCAGCCGACGTGGAACAGCGACTGGAAGAGGCGCGGGTCAAGGCTGTCGGCGGCAAATGTTTCGCCCTCGGTCAATACCGAAACCGCGTCGTGACTGTGCAGGCTTTCCTGATGGCTGGCGACGATACGGAAATCGCCAACGCGGTGGTCCGCCTGCAGTTGTTCGCAGAACAGCCGTGCCGCATCTTCGACAAAGATCGGGTTGGCCGCGTTCAGTTCGGCAAAGGCCTGTTCGTCCTCGCGTTTCACCATCACCTGTGTCTCGGTCGGCACGGCACGGCGGCAGGCGTCGATCAGGTCCTCGAACCATAGCGGCCCTGCATCGCAGTCCAGTACAACCGAAACACGCGCAACCGAGCGTTGCGAATGCGGGGTCGCAAGCTGGCCACGGGTGGCACGGGCGTGTTCGCTGAGTTCCAGCGAGCAGGGGCATGTGGAGGAATAGACATAATCCAGATGCACGATCTTCTTGCGCACCCCGTTCTGTTCAACCAATTCCAACGCAATATCGTAATACTGATAGCCAGACAGGCCGGACCGCAGGCTTTCCACCTTGATCGGGAAGGAAAACCGCATCTGGATACGGGCGTCAAAGCTTTCCAGGTCGGTCTTGTAATCGTCCAGCGCCGCCTCGATCACCTCGAAACTGAAGGTTTGTTCGGCATGGGTATAAAAGGACCGCATGATACGGCTCATGTTGATACCCTTCTTGTCCGCCTCAAGGCTGACGGTGCCGGTGACGGATGTCTCCAGCAGCAAGGGCGTCTCGGTGTCGCGGCTGCGGTAGCGGATCGGCAGGCGGAAGTTCGAGATGCCCACATGCTGAATTTGCTGGTGCGCGCCCTTGATCAGGCTGGACGGCCCGTTTTGCAGGTCGGGCAACGTCGCCTTATAGCTTTCATCAACAGCGAACCCTTCGGGATAACTGCGCGAAAAGGCGGGATAATCCACGCCGGACTCCCCCGGCAACAGACGCGCCACAGAGGCGTCCAGTTCCAGAATTTCGGTGGGTGTGGCTGATTTCGCCCAACGGCGCAGCACATCCAGCGCCGCAGCCGCGTCATCACGTTCGGGTATTTGTTGGATATCGGGCGTATGAATGTTCATGCAGTGGCCCCCCTTTGTCTATCAATCCACTACACTACATAGGTGTGCGACCGATGTTTGCCAATGTCTGTGACAGATACGTGCGGCTTTGCGTATCGGTTCAAAATTTCGGCATAAATCCCGCGCGAAGCTGGATTTTTCTGGGATGCAAACGACGCAAAAGCGCCCGAAACCGCAGCTTCGGGCGCTTTTCTCAAGGGTCAAGCCTGATCAAGGGCCTGCAAAACATCAGCAATCAGATCGGCCGGATCTTCCAGGCCCACGGACACACGCACCAGACCGGGGGTGATGCCCAGCAGATCTTTTTGATCCTGGGGCAAACGTTGGTGAGTGGTGGTGGCCGGATGGGTCAGGATCGACTTGGCGTCGCCCAGGTTGTTGGAAATCACCCCAACCTTCAGCGCATTGAGAAAACGGAACGCCGCCTCCTTGCCGCCCGCAAGGTCCAGCGCCAGCAGCGTGCCACCCTTGCCCATCTGGCGAATGCACAAGTCGTGCTGTGCGTGGGACGGATGCCCCGGATAGACCGCGCGTGCCAGCTTCGGATGGCCGATCAGGGCTTCGGCCAGGGCTTCGGCGGTGGCGGTTTGAGCGCGCACACGCAGGTCGATGGTTTCCAGCCCTTTCAACATGATCCATGCGCTGAACGGCGACAGCGCGGGGCCGGTGTGTTTCAGGAAGGGTTCGACCGTCTTGCGGATGTATTCTTCGGACCCAAGGATCACACCACCCATGGCGCGCCCCTGCCCGTCGATGTGCTTGGTCGCGGAATAGATCACCACGTCCGCGCCCTGTTCAAATGCACGACTGTAAACCGGCGAGGCAAAGACGTTGTCGATCACGACCTTGGCGTTCTGCGCATGGGCCAGCTTGGCCACTGCGGCGATGTCGATCACCTCGAGCGTCGGGTTCGACACGCTTTCAAAGAACACCACATCCGTTTCGGGCGTAATCTCGCGTTCCCATGCCGCCAGATCGGTGCCGTCCAGCAACACGATCTCGACCCCGTAGCGGCCCAGTATTTCCTCCAGCACGTACAGGCATGACCCGAACAGCGCGCGGGCCGCGACCACGCGGTCGCCCGCCTTCAGCATCGACATCAACGCACCGCTGACCGCAGCCATGCCAGATGCTGTCGCAAAGGCCGCCTCGGCCCCTTCCAGCGACGCGATACGGTCCTCGAACATCGCAACCGTGGGGTTACCGTAACGGGCATAGATAAACTCGTCCTCGCCCAGTGCCTCGAACCGCCCTTCAGCGGCTTCGGCAGTGTCGTAGACAAAGCCCTGGGTCAGAAAAATCGCTTCGCTCACTTCGCCGTACTGGCTGCGACGGGTGCCTGCGTGCACGGCGCGGGTGCGTGGTTTCCAATCGGTCATAGTCGTCATCCTCACGGGCCTGGGAAGGGCTGGCCACAAAAAAGCCCCCGAAACGCGGTCAAGCGAAGGGAGGCTTCATCCTGACCTTTTAGCGGGATTATTTAACGTGGCCCGCAATCCGGTAACAAATCGCCACGGCGACACGGATAGGCCCTTGTCCCGCCAGCGTCAACACCGCGCGTCGGGGTCATGTAAAGTTTACATAGATTGCCTAGAGGTTCCGCGAACAGCACCGAAACGTTGCAAGGAGAAGCTCTTGCCCGTCCTCAGAGTGAACGCCGCCCCCGACGGCCCCTGTCTGCACCTCACAAATGGCCCTCTGCGCCCTGCGTTGATGTCCGCGGCACGCGGCACCGGGCCGATCATCGTGATGATCCACGGATACAGTTACAACCCCGAATTGCCCAACCATTGCCCCCACCGCACCCTGCTGCGCCGCGATGGCGCGTGGCTGCGGCAGATGGGGTTCGGCATGGGCGACCCCGACGAAGGTCTGGCGCTGGGGTTTGGCTGGAATGCGCGCGGTCCTGTCTGGCGTGCGGCACGCCGCGCGCGGGCAGCAGGTGCCCAGCTGGGTCGGGTCCTGCGCATCCTGCACCACGCCGCCCCCGATCGCCCCATCCACCTGATGTCCCACTCCATGGGGGCCGAAGTGGCTCTGGCAGCGCTGCATGTCCTGCCGCGCGGCGCCGTGTCACGGATGCTGACGATGGTCCCGGCCAGCTATGGCAGCACCGCAGATGATGCCCTGCAGACGCCTGCCGGCCGCGCGCTGGAATGGATCAACGTTGCCAGCCGCGAGAATGCTTTGTTCGATCTGATGTATGAACGTCTTGTGACCCCGCCGCGCCGCCGCGACCGCGTGATCGGAGCGCGTTTGCAGGCGGGCAATGCGACCACCCTGCGTCTGGATTGCCCGCGCACACTGGACTGGCTGCAACGCTACGGCGCGCAGATCGCACCACCCGCCGCGCGCATCTGCCACTGGTCGGGCTACACCCGCCCCGGCGCGCTCGGGTTTTACAATCGTTTGCTGCGTGATCCTGCCCGCGTGCCCCTGAGCGCACTGCAAGCCCCCTTGCCCACAAAGCCCGCGCGTTGGCGTTTGCCCCTGCCCGGATGGCAAAAAGCGGCCACCTGACCAAGTGACCGCTTTCTTTTGGCTCTAAATATCCCCGCCGGAGGCATAAAAACTTTGCCCAGCCGCGGCTCAATCGTCTGTCGTGTCGTCCTTGGCCTCTTCGGTCCCGTAGGTCTGGAACAGCTTGCCCTGGCTCAGGAAGAAAGCGAACACCGCGATCGACAGCCCGAAAGTCTTGAAATACACCCATGTCTCGGTGCTTTGCGTGCGCCAGATCACCTCGTTCAGCACCGCCAGCCCGAAAAAGAACAGCATCAGCCGTTTGGTCAGGATCATCCAGCCTGCATCCTGCAAGGGCATCATCCCTTCCATCACGTATTTCAGATAGGATGTGCCGCGCAGCAGGCCAAAGCCCAGCAGCCCGCCGAACAGCAGATAGATCATCGTGGGCTTCATCTTGAAGAACCGGTCGTCGTTCAGCCAGACCGACAACCCGCCGAATACCACCACCAGCACCAGCGTCGCCACCTGCATCCGGCTCAGCTGGCCGGTCAGATACCAAAGCGCGCCGGTCGAGGCGATCAGCAGCGGAATGAATGCCGCCGTCACGACGATAAAACCGTCATAGTCGGTGCCGCCGATGGTAAAGACGCGGTCTTTCAACAACAGGTAAGCCACGAAGAACACAAGGATCGGGCCGAAATCCAGCGCCGATTTCAGGAACGGGTTGATCTCGCGTTTGTCTGTCACAGGAATGTCCTTGGTCATCCGCCCATCTCTACAATCACGGCACCCAAAGCAATCAGCGCCATCAGCGCGATGCGGCGGGGGCCTACAGTTTCTTTCAGCACCAGCCAGCCGATAAAGGCGGCAAACACAGTCGAGGTTTCACGCAACACGGCAGCTTCGCCAACCTTGTCCAGGCGCGTGGCCATCATGATAGAGCCAAAACTGAGAAACGCCACCAGCCCGCCCAACACGCCGCGCCGCATCAGCGGGGCCACGGCAGGCCGGTCCGGCATCGCACGCCAGCGCATATAGGCAATCGGCGGCATCGACAGCGCGTCGATCATGAAAAACCATGCCAGAAAAGTGAACGGGTTTTCGGTCGCGCGGATCCCATAAGCGTCATAGGTGGTGTACAGCGCCACAAACAGGCCCGTCAGCACCGCCAGCCCCAGCGCCATGTTCAACGTATCCCGCGCCGCCGTCAGATTGCGCAGGTTGTAAATCGCCAGCCCGAAGATGCCACACAACAGCACGCCGACACCGGCCCACTGCACCCAGGTGAACACCTCGTTAAAGATCAGATAGGCCCCGATGACCGCAAACAGCGGACCGGTGCCGCGCACCACGGGGTACACGACCGTATAGGCGCCCTTGGTATAGGCCCAGGCCTGCAAAAGCTTGTAAACGGTGTGAATGGCCCAGGCCCCGAAGAAGATCGGCCACATATGCGCCTCGGGCCAGGGCACCACGAACAGCGCAAAGGGGGCCGCCATCAGGCCATAGCTGAAATCAATCGCACCACGCGTCAGCCAGGGGTCGTGCCGCCCTTTTTGCATCGCGCCAAAGACCGCGTGCAGAAACGCTGCCATCAGCGCGAGGATCAGCGCCAGCTGGTGCCCCTCTTCGGTGCCTTCGATTGCCAAGAGCCAGTCGGTCATGGGCAGCCCCCGCACAGAGGGCCGCCTGCCCTCCGGCCTGCGGCCGTCCCCCGGGGATCGATCAGAACCGGAGAAGAAAGTGAGGGTTGGAAATCAGAAATCATGACACAGCCAGTGACGCGGAACGCGGCGGGCTGCAAGAGGTTTTGCCCTTGATCGCGTTGCTGTGTCAGACATCCGCACCGGTCAAGGCGCGGGCAAAATCCTTGGGGTCAAAGGCATCAAGGTCGTCGATCTGTTCGCCCACGCCAATGGCATGGATCGGCAGGCCGAATTTATCCGCCAGCGCCACCAGCACGCCGCCCTTTGCGGTGCCATCCAGCTTGGTCATGACCAGCCCCGAGACATCGGCGACCTCCTGGAAAATCTTGACCTGGTTCAGCGCGTTCTGACCCGTGGTCGCGTCCAGCACCAACAGCGTATTGTGCGGCGCGCTGGGGTCTTTCTTGCGGATGACACGGACGATCTTGGCCAGCTCCTCCATCAGGTCGGCGCGGTTTTGCAAACGGCCTGCGGTGTCGATCATCAACAGGTCGGCACCGTCCTCCTGCGCCTTGGTCATCGCGTCAAAGGCCAGGCTGGCGGGATCGGACCCTTCGGGCGCTGTCATCACCGGCACCCCGGCGCGCTCACCCCAGACCTGCAATTGCTCGACCGCAGCGGCGCGGAAGGTATCACCGGCAGCGATCACCACATTCTTGCCTGCCGCCCGGAACTGGCTGGCCAGTTTGCCGATGGTCGTCGTCTTGCCAGAGCCGTTGACGCCAACCACCAACACCACCTGCGGTGTCTTGGGATAGATCGGCAAGGGCCGCGCCACCGGTTCCATGATGCGGGCAATCTCGGTCGCCATCAGGTTCTTGATCTCGCCCACGGAGAGCTTTCGCCCCATGCGCCCCTCGGCCATGTTGGCAGTGACGCGCAGGGCGGTGTCGACCCCCATGTCAGTGGAGATCAGCAACTCTTCGAGTTGTTCCAGCATGTCGTCGTCCAGCACGCGGCGCACAACCGGTTGCGCCGTGGGCGTGCGTTTGAACAGACGGTTCAACAGGCCGCCAGCGCCGGGCCGGTTGTCCGCCTCTTGCTGGCCAGGATCGGCCGCGCGCGGCAGTTCTGCGGTGGCCGCAGCAGGCGTTTCCATCAACGTATCGACAGCCATGGTCGCCGGACCCGGTCCGGGAGTCGGCGTCGGCGATGGCGGCAGATCAGGTTCGGGGGCCGGAACGGGCTCAGGCTCGGGCGTGGGCTGTGGCTCGGGCGTCTGCGGAATTTCCGGCGTCGGCTCGGGTGGCAGGTCCGGCTGCGGTGCCGGGATCGGTGTCGGTTCCGGCGTGGGTGCAGGATCGGGCGCTGGGATCGGGTCAGAAGGCAGATCCGGTGCAGGCACCTCTTCGGGTTCCGGTGCAGGCACCTGTTCAGGTTCCGGCGTGGGCGCCGGTTCCGGCGCAGGCGTGGGATCTGAGGGTTGCGGCAGCTCCGGTTCTGCGGCGCTGACCTCGCCCCCATCTTCGACAATCGCCTCCAGCCCCTCGTCAATTTTTGACGAGGATTTGAACATGCGGTCCTTGAGTTTCTTGAAAAACGCCATGATGCCCCGATAAATGGTTTAAACCTTAGCTAGTACGCGCAGAGGGTTATGAAAAGGGCCAGTATGAACCGAAGCGGCCTGAAATCGATCTGCATGGCACTGATGTTGTGGCTGATGCCGGTGGGCGCCGTTGCGCAAAATGCAGAGCCCGGCACCCTGTGCAGCGATGGCACGCTGGGCTCGCTCAACTGTATCCGGCCGCAGTTTTTCGCCTTTGACACCTGCCAGCTGATCGAAGACGCCGCACGTCGGCACGGGCTGGACGCGGGCTTTTTCGCGCGGCTGCTGTGGCAGGAAAGCCGCTTTGACCCTCATGCAATCAGCCCCGCAGGCGCGCAAGGCATCGCACAGTTCATGCCCGCCACGGCAGCACTGCGCGGGCTTTCCGATGCGTTCAATCCCGCCGAGGCGATGGAACGGTCGGCGCATTACCTGGGCGAGTTGCAACGCCGCTATGGCAACGCGGGGCTGGCTGCAGTGGCCTACAACGGCGGCGAACGGCGTGCGGACGGGTTCACGCAAGAGGACAAGGGTCTGGTACAGGAAACCTGGGATTATGTACGTATTATCACCGGCCTGGGCGCGGAGCAGTGGCGCGATGACCCGCCCGAAGCACATGATTTCCGGCTGGATTCCACTCTGCCCTTTATGCCCGCCTGTCTGGCGCTGGCGAAAAACCGGCGGATAACACCGTTGAAATCACCCCTGAAACCCTGGAGCGCGCAGCTGGCCTATGGCAAGACCCGCGCGCAGGCGCAGGCCAATGTAAAACGGCTGACCGCACAGTGCAGCGGCCGTGTCGCGCGCGAAACCGTGGAATATGTCACCGTGCCCAACCGCGTGCGCGGCCAGCCGCCCTATCATCTGGGGCGGATTGCGCGGGACACGAAGGAAGGCGCAGAGAAAATCTGCGCCACCCTGCGCAGGGACGGCTGTTTGTGCCGCGTGCTCAAGCACAAAGGCTGAGGTCAGATTTCGTCTGCGAAATGCTTTATCGTCAGCCGGATCGGGTTCGGTGCCGCCTGCCCCAAGCCGCAGATCGACGCATCGGCCATGGCGGTGCACAGGTCTTCAAGCAGCGGCTTGTCCCAATGGTCCGCCTGCATCAGCTTGACGGCCTTTTCGCAGCCCACGCGGCACGGCGTACACTGGCCACAGCTTTCGTCCTCGAAGAACCGCAGCATGTTCAGCGCCGCATCGCGCGCTTTGTCGTGATCAGACAAGACAACCACTGCAGCGGAGCCGATGAAGGTACCATAAGGTTGCAATGTGTCAAAATCCAAAGGGATGTCATTCATCGACGCAGGCAGCAAACCGGACGACGGACCACCCGGTTGATAGGCTTTGAAACTGTGCTCTTCCGCCATCCCCCCGGCAGCCGCAATCACGTCCGTGATTGTCGATCCGGCAGGCAACAGATAGACACCCGGTTGCGCCACGCGGCCCGAAACCGAATAGCTGCGCAAGCCGGTGCGGTCGTTCTTCTGTGTCGCCGACAGCACGTGCGGACCTTCGCGGCAGATGCGGGCGACCCAGTGCAGGGTTTCGACGTTGTGAACCAGCGTCGGGCGATCGAAAATGCCCACCTGCGCCACAAAGGGCGGACGGTGGCGCGGGATGCCGCGTTTGCCTTCGATGCTTTCGATCATCGCACTTTCTTCGCCGCAAATATACGCGCCCGCGCCGCGCCGCAGATCGATGAAACCCTCACCGACAAGTCCCGCATCCTCCAGCGCCTTGATTTCACGGCGCAGAATCTCGATCACCGCCGGATACTCGTCGCGCATGTAGATAAAACAGGTCTCCGCTTCGACCGCCCATGCGGCGATCAGCATCCCCTCAAGGAACAGATGCGGCGTGCGTTCCAGATAATAGCGATCCTTAAAGGTGCCCGGTTCGCCCTCGTCGCCGTTCACGGCCAGATATCGCGGACCTGCGTTGGCCCGCACAAAGCCCCATTTCTTGCCAGACGGAAAACCCGCACCACCCAGGCCACGCAAGCCGCTGTCCAGCACCTGCTGCTGGACGGCTTCCCAATCCCCGTTCATGCGCAAGTTCAAGAGCGCATCGTAACCGCCTGATTTCTTATATTCTTCCAGAGTTTCATAATTGGGGATAACTGTGTGGATATGATCCTCGGCGATGGCCGCTTTAACCTTTTCCGGCGTGGCGTGGTCGATGTGGTTGTGACCCAGCTCAAGCACCGGAGCCGTGTCACAACGGCCCATGCATGGCGCGCGCAGGACGCGGACTTCGGCAGGGTCCAGCCCGTCCTCAAGCGCCGTCTTCAACGCCTGTGCGCCCGCCAGTTCGCACGACAGGCTGTCACACACGCGGATGGTCAGGGCGGGCGGTGGCGTCTCGCCTTCTTTGACCACGTCAAAATGGGCGTAGAATGTCGCAACTTCGTAGACTTCGGCCATCGACAGCCGCATTTCCTCGGCCAGTGCACGCAGGTGGGCGGCGGACAAATGGCCATATTCATCCTGAATCAGATGCAAATGTTCGATCAACAAGTCGCGACGGCGTGGCGCATCACCCAACAGCGCGCGCACTTCGTCCCAGGCCTGATCTTCCAGCGCACGGCCCTTGGGGCGCACGCGTCCCTTGCCCTTGCCCGATTTCCAGACCCCGCGCCGGTTGTCGCCCTGTTTTTCCTGATGAACTGCCATCTTGTGTCCCCGCCCTTGCGTGCCCCCGAGGGGGCGAATTTGAGGCACACTAGCCCATCGCCATCACCCGCTTCAGCCCAAAAGCGACCCTTGAAAGCAGAATTCGTGCCCCCTGCCTCTGCCGATTGTGGTGTGGTGGCGCACATCGGAAACGCGAGGCTGACACATATCTGCCGATCCATGCGACGCGGGCTGGCGCAGATGCGCAGCCTCTGGCAGTCTGGCACCATGATGACACGCATATTCCTCCTCGCCACCCTGTTCGCAGCCCCCCTGGCGGCCGAACCGATGGATGGTGCTGCCTTTGACGCATATACCAAGGGCAAAACGCTGTACTTCGGGTCCGGCGGCGCGCCCTACGGGGCCGAAGTTTACCTTGAAGACCGACGCGTGCGCTGGTCCTTCCTGGATGGCGAATGCAAGGACGGCTATTGGTACGAAGAGGCCGGTAACATCTGTTTCGTCTATGAGGATCGCCCCGAGCCGCAATGCTGGACATTTGAACAGCGTGGCGGCGGGTTGTTGGCGCAATTTCAGAACGAACCAGGCGCGCTGTCACTCTACGAGGCGCAGGACCTGGGCGAGGAAATGCTGTGCCTCGGGCCAAAGATCGGCGTCTGATCCTCAGCTTTTTTCTGACCAGACAGCGCCAATAACCGCCTGTTTCCAAACTCTTCCATTGCGTCGGATGCGGATCTGCACGCTTGCGCTCTGCGCTGTCGGCGCGTCATGATGCCCTGAAACAAGGCGGAGGAGACCCGAAGATGACAGACCGATGGACGCACAGACCGCCCGGATCGAACTGGGGTGATTTTGGCCCTGACGACCAGCTTGGGCGGCTGAACCTGATGGACCGCGCAAAGGTCAAACAGGGGCTGGCCGAGGCGGTCGAGGGGATCACGTTCTGCCTGTCCCTGCCGCTGGATTATCCCGGCGGCAGCGGGCTGAACCCGCGTCGCAAACCGCCCGTTGTCCGCCCAACCCTGCGCGAAGGGGCCGTGAACTTTAACGCGACATTGCCCGGTGCCTCGGATGTTCTGTGTGACGATCTGGCGATCATACACCTGCAATATTCGACCCAATGGGATGCATTGTGCCATGTGGGCGGACAATTCGACACCACGGGCAGCGGCACAGCGGACAAGGTGTTCTACAACGGCTACCGCGCAGGCGAACACATCATCGCCCCCGACGAGATGTCGGACGCGGGCGTAGGATCGGACATGAAGCCACACAGCACGTCACAGGCGACCGCGCTGGGGATCGAGAACGCCGCCGCCCATGGCATTCAAGGGCGCGGTGTGATGGTCGATCTGCGGGCGCATTTCGGCGACGACCGCACGCTGGTTGACTACGACATGCTGATGCAGGTCATGGAAGCCGACGGCGTGCAGATTGAACAGGGTGACATGCTGGTGCTGCACACAGGCTTTGCACAGGTAATTCTGGACATGCACAAAACCCCGGACGAGGACCGCCTGCACAACGCCTGCGCGGTGCTGGACGGGCGCGATGCGCGGCTGTTGCAATGGATCACCGACAGCGGGATCGCCGCGATTGCCGCCGACAACTACGCGGTCGAGGCGCACCCCGCCACGCCCGGCGAAGGGTGTTGTTCCACCCTGCCCCTGCACGAACATTGCCTGTTCAAGAACGGGATCATGCTGGGCGAGTTGTGGCACCTGACACCGCTGGCGGACTGGCTGCGGGCGAACGGGCGGTCGCGGTTCCTGATCACCGCGCCGCCGCTGCGCCTGCCTTCGGCGGTCGGATCGCCGGTGACGCCTGTGGCGACAGTCTAGAACAGCGATCCCTGGTCGGGGGCTTTGGGGGCGGTTTTCTTCGGCGCCGCCCCGCTTGCCCTGCCACCGACCAGCAGCTTGCCGTCCGCGAATTCGATCTCAAGTGTGGCGGCCTTTTTCGCCCCTGCCTTGGTCGTGACCACATCCCCGTCGCCGCGGACCACCGCATAGCCGCGCGCCAGCGTCGCCTTGTAGCTCAGCGTTTCACGCAGGCGGTCCATCGCGTCGATCTTGCGGCGCAGGGTTTGCGTCTGGCCCTGTCCCGCACGGGTGATGCCCGCAATCAGGCGGTCCAGATCACGCCGCGCAGTGGCAGTTTGCGCGGTCAGCGCGGTGGGATCAAAGCGGGCGGTGCGGGCGGTAAACCGTTCCGATTTCGCGGCAACCGCACGGGCCAGCGCCGGGGCCAGTCGCGCCGACAGTCGATCCAGATCGCGCCGCGCAGTCTGCACGGTGCGGCGCAGAGTGGCAGGGCGCAGGCTGCCCGAGGCCTCGGACAGTTTCACCTTGCGCCGCTGCACACCGGCAATCAGCGCAGGCCCCAGACGGTCGCCCAGCACATCAAGCCGCTGGCGCGGCCCTTCGACCAGCACTTCGGGGCGCGGCAAGGCGCGTCCCAGATCGCTCAACCGCTGACGGCGGCGCACCAGCGTGGTCGACAGCGCCTGTGACATCCGCGCGCCCTGCCCGCCCAGCCATGCCAGCAATTCGTGGCGTACCGGCACGGCCAGTTCGGCGGCAGCAGTGGGCGTCGGCGCACGGCGGTCCGACACGTAGTCAATCAGCGTTGTATCCGTCTCGTGCCCCACGGCAGAGATCAGCGGGATCTCGGAGGCCGCCGCCGCGCGGGCGACGATCTCTTCGTTGAAGCCCCACAGGTCTTCGACACTGCCGCCACCCCGCGCGACGATCAGCAGGTCGGGGCGTGGCAGTGCGCCCCCCGGTGTCATCGCGTTGAAACCGGCAATGGCACGGGCCACATCCGCCGCACAGCGTTCGCCCTGCACGGCCACGGGCCAGATCAGCACCTTGCGCGGGAACCGGTCGCGCAGCCGGTGCAGGATGTCACGGATCACCGCACCCGAGGGCGACGTCACAACGCCGATAATGTCGGGTAGATAGGGCAAGGGACGCTTGCGCGATTCGTCGAACAGCCCTTCGGCCTGCAACATGCCCTTGCGCTTTTCCAAGAGCGCCATCAGCGCGCCCATGCCTGCCGGTTTGATGTCCTCGATGACGATCTGGTATTTCGACTGCCCGCCAAAGGTGGTGATGCGCCCGGTGGCGATCACCTCCATGCCTTCCTCGGGCTGGGTTTGCAGACGGCTGGCCGTGCCTTTCCACATCACCCCGGAGATCACACTGCGGTCGTCCTTGAGGTCCAGATAGACATGTCCCGAGCGCGGACGCGACACGCGGCCCACCTCGCCGCGAATGCGCACATGGCCGAACTCCCCCTCGATCACCCGCTTGATCGCACCCGAAAGCTCGGTGACGCTGAACTCGGGAGAGTTGCCAGCCTCGGAAGGGTCGTCAATCATGTCCATAAGCCGTGCCTTGTGTGCTTGTGTGGCGGGTGTGCGCAGACTAGAACGCGGGGCAACAAAGGCCAAGGAGTGTGCGGCATGAATATTCTGATCCTCGGCGGTGGTGGCCGCGAACATGCGTTGGCATGGGCGGTGGTGCAAAACCCCAAATGTGACAGGTTGATTGTCGCCCCCGGCAATGCGGGCATCGCCACCATGGCAGAATGCGCCACACTGGACATCGAGGACGGCGGCGCGGTGATTGCGCTGGTCGAGGCGGAATCGATTGATTTCGTCATCGTCGGCCCCGAGGCACCGCTGGCCGCCGGAGTGGCCGACCGTTTGCGGGATGCGGGTGTTCTGGTGTTCGGACCCAGCGCGGCGGCCGCGCAACTGGAAGCGTCCAAGGCCTTTACCAAGGAAATCTGCGATGCCTGCGGCGCGAACACAGCCGCCTATGGCCATTTCACCGATGCCGCCGCCGCCCGCGCCTATGTGCAACAGCAAGGCGCGCCGATTGTGGTCAAGGCTGACGGTCTGGCTGCAGGCAAGGGCGTGATCATCGCCGAAACCGTGGCCGAGGCAGAGGCTGCCATTGACGACATGTTCGGCGGGGCCTTTGGCGGGGCCGGCGCCGAGGTGGTGATCGAGGAATTCATGGAGGGCGAGGAAGCGTCGTTCTTCGTGCTGTGCGACGGCACCGACGTATTGCCGATGGGCACCGCTCAAGACCACAAGCGCGTGGGCGACGGCGACACCGGCCCCAACACCGGCGGCATGGGGGCCTATTCCCCGGCACCGGTCCTGACGGACGAAATCGCGCAGGTGGCGCTTGAACAGATCATCAAGCCCTGCATGGACGAGATGGCCAAGCGTGGCATGCCCTATCAGGGGATCCTGTACGCGGGCCTGATGATCAAGGACGGCGTGCCGCGTCTGGTGGAATACAACGTGCGCTTTGGCGACCCGGAGTGCCAGGTGCTGATGATGCGCCTTGGCGCACAGGCGCTGGACCTGATGCACGCAGCGGCCCAGGGGCGTCTGGCCGAAGCACGGGTGAACTGGGCCGACGATCATGCGATCACCGTCGTGATGGCGGCCAAGGGCTATCCCGATGCCTATGAAAAGGGCACTGTCATCAACGGGCTGGATGCGCTGCCCGAGGACAGCAGCAACATGGTGTTCCACGCGGGCACCAAACGTGAAAGCGGCAAGTTCATCGCCAACGGCGGGCGTGTGTTGAACGTCACCGCCCGCGGGGCGTCATTGGCAGAGGCACGTGACCGCGCCTATGCGATGGTTGACGCGGTGGACTGGGACGGTGGATTCTGTCGGCGCGACATCGGCTGGCGGGCGCTGGACTGACGGGTTGCAGGGGGCTCTGCCCCCGCGTCTGCGACGCGTCCCCGGAGTTTATCTGGCAAGATGAAGGTTAGCGGCAGGTCAGCGCGCGGCGCAAAGCTGTGGCGCTGTAGCGGTCCAGGCTGCGCGTTTGCGTGCGCCCGTTGAACAGCCGCGTGGCGACGATGTGCGACCAGTCGGCATTGGCAGTCAGGATTTCCGGCGTGCCGCCACAGGTGCGCAGACCGCCCGCAATTGTCTCATCCCCGATACGGTGATTGGTCAGACCCTGCTGGTCCGTCACATGGTGCAGCGCGCCGTTTTCATACCGCCAGATGCGCAGGACCTTGGCCAGATGCGGGCGGTCGACATAGGCGATCTCGACCCGGCCGTCCCCGTCCATATCAGCAATGGCCGCCGGTGCCAGCCAGCGATTGCGCGCCCCGATGGGCGGTGTTGCGATGCGCACAAGTGTGCCCTGCGACAGACGGTAGACCACAAGTGCCGCACCTTGGGTCACACTGCTTTCAACGACGACCGCTTCGGGAATGCCGTCATGATCCAGATCGGCCAACCGGGGGGCCATATCCTCGAACACGGCTGCTTCGGGCAGTGTCACACAGGCCTGTGTTGCAGGTCCGGCAAGACACAACCGCCCCCATTCGGGAAGATTGCCCATGATGCCGTGACCATAGCGATGGGTCGGTGCCTCGTACCTCGCGGTATAGGCACCCAGCCGCGTTTCGGCCCGCGGGGCCGCCACTGCGGCAGCGGACAGCAGCGCCCAAAAGAGCGCCGCCAGCCGCATCAGATTTGTTTTTCGGGCATATGGACGACCAGACCGTCCAGCGCATCGCTGACCTTGAGCTGGCAGGTCAGACGCGACCGCGCGGGATCAGGCTCGTAGGCGAAGTCGAGCATGTCTTCTTCCATGTCGTCCTTGGCGGGCAGCTTTTCGACCCAGGCCGGATCGACATAAACGTGGCAGGTCGAACAGGCGCAGGCGCCGCCGCAATCGGCTTCGATGCCTGGAATGTTGTTGTCGCGTGCGCCTTCCATGACGGTCATGCCATTGGCAACCTCGACCACATGTTCTTTGCCGCCGTGCTCGATATAGGTAATCTTGGCCATTCTCGCCCCCTTCGTTCGAAATCCCTGCATGTCTATCCAGCCGATGTTGGCTGCGCCAGCCCCTTTTGCACCGACGCGCGGGCTGGTGGCGTGCGGCACACAGTTTCCCCGCGCACCCTGCCCCGCGGGGCTGGTCACGGCCAAGCGATGCCGCTAGCTTGGCGCGCAAAGCCGCCTCTGAACCGGCCCGGGGACACGAGCAATGATCCACTTTCGAACCGCGACCCTCGGCATTTTGCTGCTGGCCGCCTGCGTGCCTTTGTCTGACGGCAACGGGCTGGACGGACCGGGCATGATCCGCCTGACAGCAGAACGTCCCGAGGGTGCGGCCTCGGACAGTTGCTGGGGCAAGAAAACATCGCCTGCGATCATCGAAACCGTGGAACGCGAAGTGCTGTTGAAACCCGCGCAGGTCACGGCTGAGGGCGTGATCCAGCAGCCCGCCGTATACCGGCGCGAAAGCGTGCAGGAAATCGTGCAAGAGCGCGTGGACACGTGGTTTGAGGTGCCCTGCGCCGACGACCTGACGCCCGAGTTCGTATCCTCCCTGCAGCGCGCGCTGGCGGCGCGCAACATCTATCACGGTCCGGTCACTGGCGAGATGTCGATGCGCACCCGTGCCGCCGTGCGCCGGTTCCAGGCGCCTGACGGCTTTGACAGCGACATCCTGACCACTGCCACCGCCCGCAAGCTGGGGCTGGTCGCGGTCGAGCGCCAGCCTGCAGAGTAATTCCCCAAAAGCAAAAGGCCGGACCCAAAGGGCCCGGCCAGTTGCACTTTCAGTCAGGCGTATTGCCTAGTCGGCAATGCCCAGCGCCACAAAGCGCGGATCACCGCCACGGCGCACCAGCAACAGCAGTGACTTGCGGCCGGCTTCCTTGACCTCGGCCACACGCTGTTCAAAGTCGGAGATCGTCGCGACCTTTTGCTGACCGGCCTCGGTGATCACGTCACCGGCGCGCAAGCCTTTCTCGAAGGCCTCCGAGCTTTCGTCGACAGCACCAACCGCAAGCCCGACCAGATCATCGGACACACCCAGTTCGCTGCGCATCTCGTCGGTCAACGGCGCCAGTGTAAGACCCAGCACCTCTTTGGTGGCTTCCGGCGCCTGTTCGGGTCCGTCCCCTTTCGCCACCGCAGGAACCGCACCTTCGGCTTCTTCACGACGGCCCAGGGTAACCTTTAGCGTCACGGTCTTGCCGTCGCGGAACACGACCACACGCACCGCCTCACCCACAGGGCTGTTGCCCACTTGACGCACCAGACCACGTGTGTCCGCCACATCGACACCGGCAAAGCTGATGATCACATCGCCGTCCTTCATGCCTGCTTCCATCGCGGGCCCTTCGGGCACGGATGTCACCAGCGCACCGGTGGCTTTCTCAAGCCCCATCGCTTCGGCGATATCGGGGGTCACGTCCTGAATGCGCACGCCCAGCCAGCCGCGGCGGGTTTCGCCGTATTCCTGCAACTGCTTGACCACGCGGTTCACCACATTCGACGCCATCGAGAAGCCGATCCCGATCGAGCCACCGTTGGGCGACAGGATCGCGGTGTTCACGCCGATCACTTCGCCGTCCATGTTGAACAAGGGCCCGCCCGAGTTGCCGCGGTTGATTGCAGCGTCGGTCTGGATGTAGTCGTCATAGGTGCCGCTCAGCGCACGGTTGCGCGCCGACACGATGCCTGCGGAGACCGAAAAGCCCTGGCCCAGCGGGTTGCCCATGGCGATGACCCAATCACCCACACGCGCCGCGTCGCTGTTGCCGAAGGGCACGAAAGGCAGCGGGCCATCGGCCTCGACCTTCAGCAGGGCGATGTCGGTGTTGGGGTCGGTGCCCACAACCTTGGCATCCAGTTCCTTGCCGTTGAAGAATTCGATGGTGATCTCGTCGGCGCCTTCGATCACGTGGTTGTTGGTGACCACATAGCCGTCTTCGGAAATCACAAAGCCCGAACCCAGCGCCGAAGACCGGCGGGGACGATCACCGTTGTTGTTGCGATCCTGGAAATCGCGGAAGAAGTCCTCGAAGGGGCTGCCTTCGGGCACGATGCCCTGCGGTCCGGTGTTGCCTGCCACGACGGTGGATGTGGTGATGTTCACCACCGAGGGGCTGATTTTCTCGGCCAGCGGCGCGAGGCTCTCGGGTTTGGCCTGTGCCGCAATCACCTGCGCCAGCACAAGGACCATCGCCAGGGCCGTCAGCCACAAGGCGCGAAATTGAAGGATGGGTGTGCGTGTTGTCGACACCGCGACCGCTCTGGTCTGCATACGACGTTCTCCTGCTTTTCATGCGGGCGGGACGCCCACTTTTCACACATTACTGCGCGTCTGCGCACTACCGTGCATCTAGCGTTGCTGGCTTGCAACATGAAAGATGGAATTCAATCGCACCCTGTCAACACCACGTTACCCGTCTGTGAACCCTGCAAGCCACGGACGGGACCGATGCGGAGAACTTCTTTTGGCCCGAAATATCCCCGCCGGAGGCATCGCACCAAAATTCGGAGAATTTTGAATAAAATCAAATGGCGCGTCAGCGCCGCGATCAACCCAGCCCCAGCTGGAACGCCGCCCAGACCAGCAAAAGGCCGCTCACCAAAGCGAGAAGACCCACCTGCCGTCGCATCCCTTCGGGCAGGCTGCGCAACAGCTCCAGCACCCGTTCAATAAGCGAAGGGGCCAGCGCATAGGCCAGCCCCTCCACAATCATCACAAGTCCAAGGGCCATCAGGACCCAGGCCATGCTATTCGCCTTCAGCCGACCGCGCGCCCTGATCGGAGCGCAAGTAGTTGAAGAACTCGCTGTCAGGCGACATCACCATCGTCGAGTTGCTGCCCTTCAGCGCCCGCTCGTAGGCGGTCAGCGAGCGGTAGAACTCGAAGAACTCGGGATCGGCGCCAAAGGCGGTGGCAAAGATACCGTTGCGCTCGGCGTCGGCTTCACCGCGGATGATGTCCGCCTGCCGTGTCGCATCCGAGGTCAGTTCGACCACGGTCCGGTCCGCTTGGGCGCGCACCCGCTGTGCGGCTTCTTCACCGCGTGCGATTTCGTCTGCCGCTTCGCGTTCCCGCTCGGCCCGCATCCGGGCAAAGGTCGCATCAAGGTTCTGCTCGGGCAGGTTGGTCTGCTTGAGACGCACGTCGATGACTTCCAGACCCAGGGGCAGCGCACGCTGGCGCGCCTGTTCGGTGATGCGCGCCATCAGGCCCGCACGGTCCGCCGACAGGATGGTGTTCGAGGTTACACCGTTCGAACCCAGAACCGCCCGGATCACCGGGTTCAGGATGCCCTCAAGCCGATCCTCGGCCCCGCGCATCCCGTTGGCACCCACCGCTTGCCGGAACTGCACCACGTCCGAAATCCGGTAACGGGCAAAGGCATCGACCACCAGACGGCGGTCATCCGACGGGGTCACCTCGGTCGGGTCGGTGTCCAGTGCCTGGATGCGGTCGTCGTAACGCACCACTTCCTGGATCAGCGGGATCTTGAACGCCAGTCCGGGCTCTTCCTTGACCGACTTGATCTGGCCGAATTGCAGCACCAGCGCCTTTTCACGCTCGTCCACGATAAAGACCGAGCTGAGCAGGATCGCCACCAGCACGACGACGGCGGGAATGATAAATGTTGTGTTCCGCATCAGTTCGATCCTCCACGGCGCAATTCATTGAGTGGCAGATAGGGAACAACGCCCTGCCCGCCGTTGCCACCGGATGAATCCTCAAGGATGATCTTGTCCACATCTCCGAGGATTTTCTCCATCGTCTCCAGATACAGGCGCTTGCGTGTCACCTCTGGTGCTTTGGAATATTCTTGAAGAACCGAGGTGAAACGCGCGGCCTCACCCTGGGCTTCGTTCACTTGCTGTGCACGATAACCTTCGGCCTCTTCCAGCGTTTGCGCCGCTTCACCACGGGCGCCGGCCAGCACACGGTTGGCATAGGCATCGGCTTCACGCACAAGACGGTCGCGTTGCTGTTCTGCCGCCTGCACTTCGCGGAAGCTGTCGATCACTTCGCGCGGCGGGTCGGCTTTATCAAGGTTCAGACGCAGGATGTTCACACCGCTGTCGTATTGGTCCAGCGTCGACTGGATCAGTTCCTGTGCCTCGTCCGCGATGACCTGACGGTCACGGTTCAGGATCGGGGCCAGTTCAGACCGGGCGATCACTTCGCGCATGGCCGATTCCGACACGGCACGAATGGTTTCTTCCGGCTCGGCCAGATTGAACAGATACCGCGCGGGATCCGAAATGTTCCAGACCACCTGGAAATCAATGTCGATGATGTTTTCATCGGTGGTCAGCATCAGGCCGGTTTCACCGCGCGAGCCGGTGCCGATGGTTTCGGTCTGTTCACGTGTCACCGGCAGAACAACAGCCGTGACCAGCGGCCAGGGCGCAAAGTTCAAACCGGGATCGCCGGTCGCGGAATATTTGCCCAGGAACAGCTCGACCGAGCGTTCTTCGGGTTTCACGGTGTAAAAGCTGGCAAGTCCCCAGGCGATGATCAACACCAACACACCCAGACCGACCGTCCCGCGTGTCAGACGCGGGCCGCCGCCACCACCCGGACCACGTCCGCCGGTGCCGTTGTTGCCACCACGTCCGCCCATCAGGACGCGCAGTTGTTCCTGGCCCTTTTTGACCAGTTCGTCGATTTCGGGCATCTGCCCGCCACCTTCTCCGGGGCGACGCCCGCCACCGGGTTTGCCGCCATTGCCTGCGCCGTTTGAGCCGCGATTGCCCCCGCGCCCGTCATCTCCGCCAGAGCCTCCGCCGCCCCAAGGGCCGCCTGTGTTGCCAGCCATATGTCTTCTGTCCTCCTGTTCGCGACCCGTGGGGGCCGCGCATCAAATCATTAACTGTGTATTTTACTTGAGAATTCAAGCAGTGCGTGTCGGTGTCCGCATTGTCACGATTTCCTCGGACATGGTCGGATGCACGGCGCAAACGCGGTCAAAGTCTTCCTTTGTTGCGCCCATCTTGATCGCAATGCCCGCAAGCTGGATCATTTCTCCGGCATTGGGCGCGACGATATGACATCCCAAAACCACCCGCGTTTTCTTGGACACGATCAGTTTCATCAGCACCCGGTCGTCGCGTTTGGCAAATGCGGTCTGCATGGGCCGGAAACTTGAGGCATAAACCTCGATCTCTTCCTGCTCGGCGGCGGCTTCCTCGCTCAGGCCGATGGTGCCCATTTCGGGCTGTGTGAAGATCGCGGACGGGATCAGGTCGTGATCCACCGGCGTCGGATTGTCGCGGTACACGGTCTCGACAAAGGCCATGCCTTCGCGGATCGCAACCGGCGTCAGGTTCACCCGGTCGGTGACGTCACCAATGGCATAGATGTTGTCTGCATCGGTCCGGGAATATTCATCCACCAGAATCTGCCCGCCCCGGCCCAGCTTCACACCAGCCTCTTCCAGCCCCATGTCGCCGGTGTTCGGTGCACGGCCCGTGGCGAAGAACACCACGTCAAAGACCTTTTCCCCGCCGGTGGTCGATTTCACCCGGATCGGCCCACCGCGCGTGCCCGCTTCGGGGCTGGTCTTGCGGTTGGCGATCTCGGCGCTTTGCTGGGCATCGGCGCCCATTGCGGCATCCGATCCCACGTGCGGCGCATGCTCTGCGGTGTCGGGGCACATCTCGACGATATTGGTGCCCACGCGCAGGTCGATGCCCCGTTCGCGCATGGCCTCGGCCACCAGTCCGCGTGCCTCGTCATCAAAGCCGCGCAGGATTTGCGCGCCGCGGTAATATTGCGTCACTTCGACACCCAACCCATGCAGGATGCAGGCGAATTCGCAGGCGATATAGCCCCCGCCGATGATCAGGATCGACTTGGGCAGCTTTTCCAGATGGAAGATGTCATCGCTGACGATACCCAGATCGGCATTGGGCAGATCGGGGCGCACGGGGCGACCGCCGGTGGCGACCAGAATGGTCTTGGCGGTCTTTTCCTCGCCGTTGGACAGCACGACGGTGTGCTTGTCCTTCAGCGTGGCGCGGCAATCGAAGGTTTCAACGCCGGAATTGGCCAACAGGTTGCGATACACATCCTCAAGCCGGTCCAGTTCAGTGTTCAGGCGCTTTTGAAACACCGGCCAGTCGAACGGTCCCTCTTTCAGATCCCAGCCATAGGCCGACGCATCGCGCACCGTGTCACGGTATTCGCTGGCAAAAACCATCAGCTTTTTCGGCACGCACCCACGGATCACGCAGGTCCCGCCATAGCGGCTTTCCTCGGCCAGCCCGACCTTGACGCCGTCGCCCGCCGCCACGCGCGCAGCACGCACGCCGCCCGAACCGCCGCCGATTACAAAAAGATCAAAGTCGTATGAAGATGCCATGAAAGCGCGCCCCTTAAATTAGTCTGCAAGGTCAGAGAACAGGTTGTCCGTCTCAACAAAGTCCAGACGGTCCTGTTCGATCGTGCCTTCATTTATGTCGCGCACCTCGACCCGTCCATCGCCATAACCGATCACAACCGCGTCACAGATGTCGATGAACAGCCCGTTTTCAACAACGCCAGGCATCTGGTTCAGCACCAGCGAAAGCTGACGCACGTTGCCGATACGGTGCAGGTGCAGGTCCAGAATGTGGTTGCCTTCATCGGTGATGAAAGGCCGCGCGCCATTCATGCGCAGCGACGACGACCGGCCCAAAACGTCCATCGAGATCAGCGTTTCCTCGACCAGCGCCTGCGTGGTCTGCCAGCCAAAGGGGATCACTTCGATCGGCAGGGGAAACGCGCCCAGCGTCTCGACCTCTTTGCCGATGTCGGCGATCACGACCATCTGGTCGCTGGCCGTGGCCACGATTTTTTCCTGCAACAAGGCCCCGCCGCCGCCCTTGATCAGGTTCAGGTCGCCATCGAATTCGTCGGCACCATCAATGGTCAGGTCCAGCCACTTGGCCTCGTCCAGCGACATCACCTCGATGCCCACCTCGCGCGCCAGTTGCGCCGTGCGGGTCGAGGTTGGAACGCCCTTGATCCGCAGCCCGTCATTGCGCACCATTTCACCGATACAGCGCACCAGCCACGCTGCCGTACTGCCCGTTCCCAACCCCACGCGCATTCCGTCCTCGACATAGTCGGCAGCCCGTTTGGCCGCGACGAATTTTGCCTTGTCGATGGGCGATAGTTCTCCGGACATGTGGCAGCTCCGTTGGTGTCTCCTGCTGCTTATAGGAAAGATGCGTCTTGGGTGCTATGGGCAATTGTCAAATCAAAGCGCGCGACAGGCCTCTGCCGGAGTGAAATCTGACCCGTCTTCTGCGGGGCGTCGCATGAGATGCCGCTGTCCATTCGCAGGCACCGGCGCGCAGGGGCATTGCCCCGCGCAGGCTGCTTTCGTTCAGGGTCGCTGGGGCCCGCGTTTCCATTGCTCTTTTCCAAAAGCCTTCCGCTACACGCGAAGGTGATGCCGTGCGCTGTGGCCCCAGGTTTTCTCAACACTAGTTCTTGGCGAAGACACGTTGGGGATAAACGATGACGCGCCATTCAGTATCGCCGCTTTCGGGAGCCATTCCCGTTGCCACCAAAACGCACGTGAACCTTGCCGGAATTGGCACCGCTTTGCCGCCCCATTCCATGCCGCAGAGCGTTGTGCTGGATCAAGCGCGCAAGCTTCTGGCGCCGCATTATCCGGCCTTTGAGCGTCTGGTCCCTGCCTTTGAGAATGCGGGCGTCGACACGCGGTTTAGCGTTATGCCCCTAGACTGGTTTGCCCAGCCCCACGGGTGGGAAGATCGCGGCGCGGCCTATCTCAAGGGTGCGACGCAAATGTTCATCGACGCGGCACGTTCCGCGCTGTCCGATGCGCGAATGACGGCGGATCAGGTCGATGTGATCGTCACCGTATCCTCCACCGGCATCGCCACCCCCACGCTTGAAGCGCAAGCCTTTAATGAGATGGGGTTTCGACGTGACGTGCAGCGGGTTCCGGTCTTTGGTCTGGGATGTGCGGGCGGTGTCAGCGGGCTTTCTATCGCAAGGCGGCTGGCGGCGGCGCAACCGGGTGCCACTGTGCTCATGGTCGCGGTCGAGGCGTGCTCGCTGTCATTCCGCTCGGACCGTCTGCAAAAGGCAGATATCATCGCCACGGTCCTCTTTGGCGACGGCGCAGCGGCTGCGGTTCTGAAGTCTGGTCCCGTCGCCGGCCCTGTGACCTTGCTGAACGGTCACGAGCATCTTTGGCCGGACACGCTGTCCATCATGGGGTGGGACGTGGATGAAACCGGTCTTGGCGTGATCTTCGACCGCTCGATCCCGGGTTTCGTGCTGGCGGAGTTCCGGAAAGCTGTCACGACCATGCTTGCCGCGGCCGGTATCGCAGAGGAGGCCGTAGACCGTTTCGTCTGTCACCCCGGCGGCACCAAGGTTGTCGAGGCCATCGAAGCGTGCATGGACCTACCAGCCGGATCGCTGGATGCAGAACGCGCCACCCTGCGCGCAAGCGGCAACATGTCGGCGCCCACCGCGCTCTTCGTGCTGGATCGCGTACTGAAGGCCGGGCAGACCGGCATCCTGCCGCTCTGCGCACTCGGGCCGGGCTTCACCGCATCGATGATGCCTGTTGTGGTGCAGGCATGAGTTGGGGTGCCGTCGCCTTTCTGAGCTTTCTCATCGCCCAGCGCCTGTCGGAACTGGTGATCGCGCGCCGCAACACCATCCGGCTTTTGAAGGACGGTGCGCATGAGGTCGGGGCGGAACATTATCCGCTGATGGTCGCCATGCATTCGGCCTGGGTGCTTGCGCTGGTGGTTTTTGGCTGGGATCAGCCTGTACACCCCGTGTGGCTGGCGCTTTACGTGGTGCTGCAGGGTCTGCGGATCTGGATTCTGATGACCTTGGGCCGACGCTGGACCACGCGGATCATTGTGACCGACACGCCGCTGGTAAACTCCGGCCCGTTCCGCCTTATGCCGCATCCCAATTACACGCTGGTGGTTGCCGAAATCATCGTGGCCCCGATGGTTCTGGGCCTGTGGTGGGTCGCCCTGGTCTTTACGGTGCTGAACGCCCTGATGCTACGCCATCGCATTCGCATTGAAGACGGTGCGCTGCGTCCCTGAGGACCGGCGTCACCTTTGATCGCAGATACGTCGCAAATGGCGTGCATGTTGTGTCGCGCGGGCGCTATGTCTGCGGTCATGACCTATGTGCTGCACTTTGCCCCGGACAATGCGTCGCTGATCGTGCGGTTGGCGCTGGACCATGCCGACCTGCCCTACGAGGCGCGGCTGGTGGACCGTTCAACCCGTGCGCAAGAGACAGCGGCCTATCGCGCGCTGAATCCCAACGGGCTGATCCCCGCGCTGGAAACGCCGCATGGTGTGCTGTTTGAAACAGGTGCGATCGTGCTGTGGCTGGCCGACACCCACGGTGGGCTTGGCCCTGCGCCGGACGACGCGCAGCGGGGCAACTGGCTGAAATGGCTGTTCTTTGTCGCCAACACCCTGCACCCTGCCCTGCGCATGACATTCTACCCCGAGAAATACACAGGCACGGACCGACGTGATCAGGCGCGCCTGCGCCGCCAGTTGCAAGCGCAGATCACCGATCAGTTGCGCAGGCTGGACGATGCTGCAGCCGACTGGCAAGCATCCGCGCCGACGGTGCTGGATTTCTACATCGCGGGTTGCCTGCGCTGGTGTGCCCTTTATCCTGAGGACACCGATCGCGGCTGGTTCGACCTGTCCGCCTATCCCGCCCTGCACGCGACCTGTTCGCGTGTCGAGACATTGCCCGCCTGTGCCACGCTGGAGCGTGCCGAAGGTCTGGGCGACACGCCCTTCACCGCGCCCCGCGCGCCCACCCCACCTTATGGAAGTGCCACCTGAATGTTCCTGTCTGTCTTCGAAATGTTCAAAGTGGGGATTGGCCCCTCCTCCTCCCACACGATGGGGCCCATGGTCGCCGCTGCGCGGTTTCTGGACATGATGCGTGCCTCGCCCTTTCAGTTTGCAGGCGTGCGCGCGTCGCTGCATGGCTCACTGGCCTTCACCGGTGTCGGTCACGCCACCGACCGCGCCACCATTCTGGGCCTCGCGGGGTTCGTCCCCGACACCTATGACAACGACAAGGCCGAAGCGGTGCTGGCCGATCTGGACAGCACGCACCTGCTGCACCCCGAGGGCCTGCCGCCGTTGAAGTTCGATCCCAAGCGTGATCTGGCATTCGACTATGACACCCAGTTGAAAGGACACGCCAACGGCATGATCCTGATGGCCACCGACGCGCAGGGCGACGTCACATTGCGGCAGGTGTTCTATTCCATCGGCGGCGGCTTCGTGATGACCGAAGAGGAA
The DNA here is from genome assembly GCF_000620505.1 of Sulfitobacter sp. 20_GPM-1509m. Classification (GTDB taxonomy): domain Bacteria; phylum Pseudomonadota; class Alphaproteobacteria; order Rhodobacterales; family Rhodobacteraceae; genus Pseudosulfitobacter. The sequence goes on from NZ_KK211144.1 coordinate 258,013, forward strand.
CTGGCCGCGGGCAAGGACACGGATGAGGGCGCGCCGGTTCCCTTTCCGTTCAAATCCGCCAAGGAAATGCTGGAGATGGCCCAGGCCTCGGGCAAGACCATCGCGGGCATGAAACGCGCCAACGAGGAATCGCGCGGCGGGGCCGACAACCTGAAACGCGGCACCGCGCGGCTGTGGCAGGTGATGAACGATTGCATTGACCGTGGCCTGAACACCGACGGCATCCTGCCCGGCGGCTTGCAGGTCAAGCGCCGCGCCAAGGCGATCCACGACGCATTGCAGGCCGAACGCGGGATGAACCAGCAGGCCCCGCACACGATCAATGACTGGATGAGCGTGTACGCAATGGCGGTGAACGAGGAAAACGCCGCCGGTGGTCAGGTCGTCACCGCCCCCACCAATGGCGCGGCAGGCGTGTTGCCTGCGACGCTGCGCTATTACCTCGACCATGTGCCGGGGGCGTCGGAAAAACATATCGAGGATTTCCTGCTGACCGCTGCCGCAATTGGCGGGCTGGTGAAATACAACGCCTCGATCTCGGGCGCCGAAGCGGGCTGTCAGGCCGAAGTGGGCAGTGCCGCCGCCATGTCTGCCGCCGCCCTCTGCGCGGTGATGGGGGGCACGCCGGAACAGGTTGAAAATGCCGCTGAAATCGCGCTGGAGCATCATCTGGGCATGACCTGCGACCCTGTCAAAGGATTGGTGCAGGTGCCCTGCATCGAGCGCAACGGTCTGGGCGCGATCAAGGCGGTCAGCGCCGCATCGCTGGCCCTGCGCGGGGATGGCACCCATCTGGTGCCTTTGGATGCCTGTATCGAGACCATGCGCCAGACCGGCGCGGACATGTCCGAGAAGTACAAGGAAACGTCTCTGGGCGGGCTGGCGGTGAACGTTCCGAACTGCTGACATTTTGCGCACCGGCAATTGCCAATTCCAAATGCCGGACTTAGCGTGCCGCCCATGGATCAGGACCGTCCCCTTTTAGGCATCATGCTGATGCTCGGCTTTTGCATCGTGGCGCCTATGGGCGACTCGCTGGCCAAGGTCATTGGCCAGTCGCTGTCGCTGGGCCAGCTTCTGTGGTGCCGCTTTCTGGTGCAGGTTCTGGTGCTGATCCCGCTGGTCTGGCTGACCGGGAGACACTGGAAAATGCGGGGTCGCGTGTTGCGGCTGACCTTCATCCGCACGTTGCTGCACATCGCGGGCATTGGCGGCATGTTCACCGCCCTGCGCTATCTGCCGCTGGCCGATGCGGTGGCGATTGCCTTTGTCATGCCGTTCATCATGCTGTTGCTGGGCAAATTCGTTCTGGGCGAAGAGGTCGGGTCGCGCCGTCTGATCGCCTGTGCCGTCGGGTTTTGTGGAACGATGCTGGTGGTGCAGCCCAGCTTTGCCAATGTTGGTTGGCCCGCGCTGTGGCCCCTGTTCGTGGCGGTGACCTTTGCCCTGTTCATGCTGGTCACCCGCCAGATCGCCAAGGAAACGGACCCTGTAGGGCTGCAGGCGGTGTCGGGCGGAATGGCCGTTGCGATCATGTCGCCGCTGTTGTGGCTGTTTTCCGACGATGTGGCGGGGCTGGCGATGCGTATGCCCGACGGACGCGAGGCGTTGTTGCTGGTGGGCATCGGCCTTTTCGGGACATTGGGGCACCTGATGATGACATGGTCGCTGCGCTTTGCGCCTTCGGCGACGCTGGCGCCGATGCAATACCTCGAGATCCCCTTTGCCACGGCCATCGGTTATGTGGTGTTTCGCGATCTGCCCAACGGGCTGGCGACGGTCGGCATCATGATAACAATCGCTGCAGGTCTTTATGTGGTGCTGCGCGAACACAGCGTCGCGCGGCGGCAGATGCGGGTGCCGCCGATCGCTTAGATCAATGCCTGAACCAGCTCGGGCAGAATGCGCCGTGGCGCGATGCACAGCATCCCCGGCCCGTCCATCCACAGCCGAACCGCTCCCGTAGCGCGGTTCGACGTGCCGATCAGGCGCATCGGGTGAAACTCCAACCCGTCAATCGGCCATTCCAACCCGGTCGATCGTCCCGACACTTTCTGCATCGGAAACAATGATACGACATCGCCTTGCGTCACGGGCAAATCCACCTGCGCGGGGCAATGAAAGATCACCTCAGTCGCACCCAGCATGATGCAGGGACGCGCGTTGTGGGCAGCAAGCACATGAAAAGCCGCCAGTTGATGATCCAGCCGTTCCCCTGTAAAACCGACAGCAATCACCAAAGGTGCCGCAATGTTGCGCAATGCCTTGTCGAAATCGGTGCTGGACTGTTCCGAGATGTGATAAAGCTGTTTCGGAGGGATCCGGGCACGAATATCCTCGGGCAAACTGTCGAAATCGCCGATCACGGCATCGGGCATGACGCCCGCCTCGAGGGCCAGCATGGCGCCGCCATCGGCGGCCACGCATACCGGGGCAAGTGCGCGTGAGAAAGCCACATCAGCGGCGCTGCCCGCACCGCCGCCGATCAATGTCACCGGCACTGCACTTTCAACGATCACGCCATCTTTCACGGTATTAGCCTCATATTTGGAAACAAGTCACAAAGTCGCCTTAAAATGATACCGTGTCGGGCACAGATTCGGGCTGGTTTGGCCGCGCCATTCAACAATACCCAAGCCTGCAGCACCGCAGAGGACGCCTATTATGATCAGTAACAATAAAATTTTAACGGTCTCCTACGGCACCTTCTCGTGCACGTTGGAAGGGTTTGACGATTCTTTCCACACAATGAAAGCCATTGCGGAGTATTTCCGCGATTTGGCCAGCGATGACCGTTACTTTGGTGCTGAACCTCCGCAACCCGACGCCGAGATGCTGGCACGTATCGCAGAGCGCGAAATCGCCCGTCGCGTCGAGGCGCGCATGAACGAGGGCCGCATTTTCCTGAGTGCCACCGCACCCGAAGCGGCACCTGCTGCACAGGCAGCACCGGCCGCTGCCGCACCTGTTGCCCCGGCCGCACCAAAAGAGACAGAGGTCGCCCCCGACATGGTCCCGGAAACCGATGCCGTCCAGCTGCAGGACGACAACGCGGATGCGGACGTGCAACAGGGTGACGACATCGACGACGCCTTTGACCACGCCAAGGCGGGCGACATGCTGCACACAGCGCCCGACGCAGTGGCCGAGGAACAGCCCCTCGAAGACAGCGCCGCCGAAGCCTTCTTTGCCGACGCGACCGAAGACACCGCAGAAGCTGACGCCGAAGAAAACGAACAGACCACGATGGCCGTGGCCGAAGCCGTCGAAAGCACACCCCGCGACCGCGTGATCCCCCATGCCGACAGCATCGCGGCCAAACTTGAGCGTATCCGCGCCGTGGTGTCGCAAGCCGACGACGAGGATCTGGACGACGACTATTCCGAGGATGAACACGCCGAGGAACTGCTGTCCGACGCCATCCACGCGGACGAGAATTTTGAAGACGACGCCTTCGAAGATGACGACGCGCAGGCCGCTGAGGACGATGCGCTGATGAACGCGATGATGGCGCAGGACGAGGATGACGACGCGCAGGACGTGGCCCGCGAAAGCACCGCGTCAGAGGTGATCGCCGAAGCCGCAGCCGAAGCAAGCGCCGCGCTGGACGAAGACGACACCATGACTGTGGCCGAAGATGAGGACGACGGCGACGTCGCGGCGATCCTGGCCCGTCTGGACGGCGAAACCTCGGACGAGGACGCGGATGACCAAGTCATGTCCGGCGACGACACAGACGCCGACGACATGAACCTCTTTGACGACAGCGATGACGACGATGAAGAGATCATGATCGTCGAGGACGAGGACAGCGCAGAAGACGCCGCTGCCCCTGCCCCGCGCATCACCCGTATCGTCAAGGTCAAGCGCGCCGATCTGGAAGCCGCCATCGCGCAAGGCAATCTTGAAGAGATGGCCGACGATGAGGACGACCTGAACGCAACATCCGCGACGGCCAACAGCTCCTCGCTTTCCGAGGAAGACGAAGACGCCCTTTTGCGCGAACTGGCCGATGTCGAAGCAGGCCTGATCGAGAATGAAGCCGACGAGGACGAAGCAGCCCGCGCCGCCCACGTGGCCCGCACCGCTGCGGCCAAGCTGGAAGATGCCGCAGACGACGGTGATGTGGCCCGCCTGATGGCCAAGACCGACGCCGAAATGGGTGAACCCGAAAGCGCGCGCCGCCGCGATGCCTTTGCCCACCTGCGGGCGGCTGTGGCTGCGAAGAACTCGGACGACGGTATTGTCGGCGACAAACTGGCCGAGGATGCGCTGGAAGTGCGCGCCTACCAGACCGATCTGGCCGACGTGGTCAGGCCGCGCCGTCCCGAACTGCGTGGCACAGGCCGTGACCGTCGCCCTGACACGCAACGCCCCGCGCCGCTGAAACTGGTGGCCGAACAGCGTGTTGACGCCGTTCAACCGGCCCCCTTGTCCACACCGGTGCGCCCGCGCCGCGTGGAACAGCCCGTTGCCGTTGTGGACACCGGCAATGCCACACACAGCTTTGCCGAATTTGCCGAAGACATGGGCGCGCATGAACTGCCCGACCTGTTGGAGGCCGCCGCCGCCTATCTGGCCTTTGTGGAACAGCGCGACCAGTTCTCGCGTCCGCAGCTGATGACCAAAGTGCGTCAGGTGATCGGCACCGACTTTAGCCGCGAAGACGGCCTGCGTTCCTTTGGCCAACTGCTCCGGGCCGGGAAGATCGAAAAGATCAAAGGCGGGCGCTTTGCTGTCTCGGGCGATATCGGGTTCCGCCCCGACCAACGCGCCGCAGGCTGACTGCCACAGCTGAAAGAGACTGAAACGGCGGGCCTTCGGGTCCGCCGTTTTGGCATTTGGGGGTTAGCTGTCCGGCACCGGCGTGCAAAAGATCAGGCGGTTGCCAAAGGGATCGGCCACGCTCATATCGTCCATTCCGTAAGGTTGCCGCTGGACGCCCGGGCGGGCGAAACCATAGTTCTTGGCGCACAGTGCTGCGGCATAGGCCGCCACATCCGGCACCCCGATGCGCAGCGCAGCCCCCGGCGACGCATCGCCATGATGTTCGGACAGATGCACCTCGCAGTCGCCCATGCGCAGGCTCATGTACAACGGCAGGTCGGGCGCAAAGCGGTGCTCGAACACCACCTCGAACCCCAGGAAATCCACGTAGAATTCGCGCGCCTTGGCCGCATCGAAACTGCGCAGGACCGGGATCGGTGCCGCCGCCTGCATCATTCGCCCGTGCTCTGGTCGGCGTCGGGGTCCGGTTGCCCGACCCCCTTGAACACGGCCTTGAGCGGGAAGGCCCACAAGACCCCAAGCCCCACATAGACCAGCAGTTCGACCCAGATCGACGGCCGGTCGAACAGCGCCACGATGTTGACCGCAAGGATCACATAGAGCGGCAGCCCGACCAGCAGGATGATCAACGACCAGCGCCGCCGTGCTTTGTAGCTTAGCGCCATGTGGCCCCCTTAATCAGCGAACGGGTCGCGTACCAGAATGGTGTCTTCACGCTCGGGCGAGGTGGACAGCAAAGCCACCGGACATTCGATCAGCTCTTCGACGCGGCGCACGTATTTGATCGCCTCGGCGGGCAGATCGGCCCAGCTGCGCGCGCCTTCGGTCGATTCCGACCAGCCCGGCATTTCCTCGTAGATCGGCGTGCAACGCGCCTGTTGATCGGCGGCGGTGGGCAAATAGTCCATCCGCTCGCCGTCCAGCTCGTAGCCCACGCAAATCTTCAGCGTCTCGAAACCGTCCAGAACATCCAGCTTGGTCAGCGAGATGCCGTCAACGCCGCTGGTCGCACAGGTCTGGCGCACCAGGCAGGCATCGAACCAGCCACAGCGACGCTTGCGGCCTGTTGTGGTGCCGAACTCGTGGCCCCGCTCGCCCAGACGCTGGCCATCTTCATCCAGCAGTTCGGTCGGGAAAGGCCCTTCGCCCACGCGGGTGGTATAGGCTTTGACGATGCCCAGAACGTAGTTGATCGCACCGGGGCCCATACCCGTGCCCGTGGCCGCCTGCCCCGCAATCACGTTGGACGAAGTCACAAAGGGATAGGTGCCAAAGTCGATGTCCAGCAGCGCGCCTTGCGCCCCTTCGAACAGGATGCGTTTGCCCGCCTTGCGCTTTTCGTTCAGCACTTTCCAGACCGGAGCGGCAAAGGGCAGGATTTGCGGAGCAATCTCGCGCAGTTGCGCCAGCAGGTCGTCGCGGTCCACCGGTTCCAGACCCAAACCCGCACGCAGCGCGTTGTGGTGCACCAGCGCACGGTCCACCCGCAGTTCCAGCGTGGCGTTGTCTGCCAGGTCGGCCACGCGGATCACGCGGCGGCCCACTTTGTCCTCGTAACACGGACCGATGCCGCGCCCTGTGGTGCCAATCTTGGCCACCGAATTCTGGCCCTCGCGCGCGCGGTCCAGTTCACCGTGGAACGGCAGGATCAGCGGCGTGTTCTCGGCGATCATCAGCGTTTCGGGGGTGATGGTCACACCCTGCTCGCGGATGCCTGCAATCTCCTTGACCAGATGCCAGGGGTCCAGCACCACGCCATTGCCGATCACGGACAGTTTCCCGCCGCGCACCACGCCCGAAGGCAGCGCATGCAACTTGTATACTGTCCCGTCGACCACCAGCGTGTGACCCGCATTATGCCCGCCCTGGAAGCGTGCAATCACGTCGGCGCGCTCGCTGAGCCAATCGACGATTTTGCCTTTTCCTTCGTCACCCCATTGGGCGCCGACAACGACGACATTGGCCATGATGCAGGTCCTTTATGTTTGCAAAACCGGAGTCGGTATAGTCCGCCAGACACATGCGCGAAACCACAAACTGAAAGCCCGGCCCGCATATCTGCAATTAACTCTGGATAAAAGATGTTGACCCAACACCCTTTACACAAGGGACGGTTTTGGGCAATTCCTGTGCAAACCAGACACCGGAGACCGCAATGGGCTTTATCCTGCGCTGGCTGGCGGCCTTTGTGCTGCTGGCCCTGACCTATAATCCGACCGAGTTCAACTATGTGCGGTGGGCCCGAGACTATGGTTCTAAAAACCTGTCGATCGCGGTGCTGGTGGGGCTTTTATTGTTGATCGGCTACATCATCTATTTGCGCGCAACGCTGCGTTCCATTGGCGGGTTCGGAATGGCGCTGGTGCTCGCGGTGATGGGATCGGGGCTGTGGGTGCTCTATGATCTGCATCTGCTCAGCCTCGACAACACCAGCATGAACACATGGCTGGGCCTGCTGGCGCTCAGTTCGGTTCTGGGGATTGGCCTGTCATGGAGCCTGGTGCGCCGCCGTTTGTCCGGTCAGGCCGATGTGGACGACATCGACGAATAGGGTCAGCCGTCCAGCGTCACCGGATCACCGTGCGGCGTGCGCAGATAGGCTGCCTCCCACGCGTCGCGCATGTCCGCCACGGCAGCAGCCTCGGCCCAGCCTTTTTCGGCCAGCAGCCCCTCGAGCGTTTCAAGCCACGCCGCGAAATAATCATCACCGCCGTTCAATTCACGGGTCAGCCCGTGCCGCGCCAAAGTCGTGGAAAACCGCGCGGCCCAGTCGGGCCAGTCGAACCGCCCCGCTTCGTTCAAATGGACCGTCAGCGCAAACAGTTGCGCGTGCCACGGCGCTTCGAACACCGGTTCGGGACGGGTCACGATGCAGGCTCCAGATAGCTTTGCCACAGGTCCAGCACCACCTCGTCGCGCGGATGTTCGGGGCGCGCCCACAATTCCGACGCGGCAAACGCCACTGCATAGAGCGGCTCGGGCCGGTCCCCCAGCCCGTGCGCGGCGGCATCGGGCAGGACATGGTGGCCGTGCAGCCGCACAATGCGCCCCACAGACCCGGCCGCGTAATCCGGCAAACGGGTGTGGCCCCCGTCGACAAATGCGTTGTGGGCGTGCCGCCGCGTGCGGACCTTGTCACCGGCAGAAAACGCCACCGCGATCTGCGCAGGCCGGTCCGCAGGGCCACCACGCGCCAGAACACCCGCCACCGCATCCGCAGTCATCTTGCGATCGGCCAGTGGCGACGACCCTGCGGCATGACCGCTGGCCAGTTCCTCGGGCGTCAGCACGCCCTTGTCCACCAGCATATCGGCCAGCCCCGCCATCCACTTTTCGTAATAGCTGAAGGCTGCGTAATCCATAGGTGCCAGCCGTTCGCGGGCATGGCGGCTGGTGTCGATGTTCCACTGTCCCAGCGACCCACAGGCCAGCGTCACAGCCAGCGCACGCGGATGCCAGTCAGCGTGGAACACCTCGGTCTCGGGTTCTGGGATGACCGCGCCATCGCCATAACGCCCGCCCATGTCGTGCACGCGGGTCACGCGTCTGCGCCTTTATTTATGTGGACGCGGGTCACGCGTCTGCCCCTTTATTCATGTGGACACGGCTCATGGCTTCAGTGCCAGTCCGGTGCCGATCATCGAGTCGCGGGTGACCAGATCCATCAACGCCGCCTCGTCCATCCCTTCGGTGCCCGCCGGGCGCTGAGGAATCACCAGATACCGCACCTCGGCCGTCGAATCCCAAACCCGCACGGCGGTGTCCTTTGGCAGGGTCACACCGAAATCGGCCAACACCTTGCGCGGCTCGCGCACGGCGCGGGCGCGATAGGCATCGGATTTGTACCAGCCCGGCGGAATGCCCAGCAACGGCCACGGATAACAGCTGCACAGGGTGCAGACGACCATGTTGTGCACGTCATCGGTGTTCTCGACCGCGACCATATGTTCACCTTGCCGCCCGTAATACCCCAGTTCGGACACCACAGCCGTCGCATCCTCCAACAAGGCGGTGCGAAACGCGGGATCAGACCATGCGCGCGCCACCACATGCGCACCATTGCGCGGGCCGATGCGATTTTCATAGGTGTCGATGATTTCATCCAGCGCCGCGGGGTCAATCAATCCCTTTTCGGTCAGGATCGTCTCCAGCGCCTTGACCCGCAAAGCAGGGTCCGGCGGCAGCAGGGCATGGGCGTGATCGTCGTCATGGTGGTCATGTGGCATGGCCGCAGAATGGCGCAGCCCCCGGCCAATTGTCCAGCGCCATCCGCATTACCGGCCACGCACCCTTGCCCCGCCTGCGAAACTTGCATAGATACCCGCAAAACCGAACGTGAGCATCGTGAGCATCCATGGAAAACGTCGTCCTGATCATCCACCTTATTCTGGCCTTCGGGCTGATTGTCGTAGTGCTGCTTCAGCGCTCGGAAGGCGGTGGTCTGGGTATGGGCGGTGGCGGCGGCGGTGCCATGAGCGGGCGCGCGGCTGCCACGGCATTGGGCAAGATCACATGGATTCTGGCTGCAGGCTTTATCGCCACGTCGATCACCCTGACCATCATCGCGGCAGAGAAGGCAGCAGGCACCTCGGTCATCGACCGGTTGGGCGCCGCACCTGAAACACAGGAAAGCACACCGCTGACCCCGCCCGCCGACGGTCTGACACCGCCAACACAGGGCGACGCCGAAGCGCCGCTGGTTCCCGCGGGCGAATGATCCTTTAATCGCTATACCTTGAGGCAAGATGCCGCGCTGCAACATCATGTTGCGGCATGGCTTGCCTTGCACTGAAATCTTCTGTTATACTGAGGCCCCGTGGTGCTGTGAAAATCGCAGCCGATTCTGGTGGTTTTGGTCCATCCAAAAATCGCATTTGCAACACGGGGAGCATCCGAACTCATGGCGCGTTATATCTTCATCACTGGCGGTGTGGTCTCTTCACTTGGCAAGGGACTCGCGTCGGCAGCACTGGGGGCCTTGTTACAGGCACGCGGCTTTTCCGTCCGGTTGCGCAAACTTGATCCCTATCTGAACGTAGACCCCGGCACGATGTCGCCTTTTGAACACGGCGAGGTTTTCGTCACCGATGACGGCGCCGAGACCGATCTGGACCTGGGCCATTACGAGCGGTTCACCGGCGTGCCCGCGCGGCAAACCGATTCCGTATCCTCGGGGCGGATCTATTCCACCGTGCTGGAGAAAGAGCGGCGCGGCGATTATCTGGGCAAGACCATTCAGGTGGTTCCCCATGTGACCAACGAAATCAAGGATTTCATCGACATCGGCGATGACGAGGTTGATTTCATGCTGTGCGAGATCGGCGGCACGGTGGGCGACATCGAAGGCCTGCCCTTCTTTGAAGCGATCCGCCAGTTCAGCCACGACAAACCGCGCGGCCAGTGCATTTTCATGCACCTGACCCTGCTGCCCTATCTGGCGGCCTCGGGCGAACTGAAAACCAAACCGACGCAACACTCGGTCAAGGAGCTGCAATCCATCGGCATCGCGCCCGATATCCTGGTCTGCCGGTCTGAACAGCCGATCCCAGAGAAAGAGCGCGAGAAAATCGCCCTGTTCTGCAACGTGCGCAAAGAGGCGGTTGTGGCAGCCTATGACCTGCCCACCATCTATGACGCGCCGCTGGCCTATCACGAACAGGGGCTGGATCAGGCGGTTCTGGACGCCTTCCAGATCAGCCCAGCACCGCGCCCCGACCTGAGCACATGGCAGGACGTGTCTGACCGGGTGCACCACCCCGAGGGCGAGGTCAAAGTGGCCATCGTGGGCAAGTATACCCAGCTGGAAGACGCCTATAAATCCATTGCCGAGGCGCTGACGCACGGTGGCATGGCCAACCGTGTCAAAGTGCGGATCGAATGGGTCGATGCCGAACTGTTCGACAAATCGGCCGATGTGGCGCCGCATCTGGATGGGTTCCACGCGATCCTTGTGCCCGGCGGTTTTGGCGAACGCGGCACCGAGGGCAAGATCAAGGCGGCGCAATACGCCCGCGAGAACAAGGTGCCCTATCTGGGCATCTGTCTGGGCATGCAGATGGCCGTGATCGAGGCGGCGCGCAACGTCGCCGGAATCGAAACTGCGGGATCGGAAGAATTCGACCACGAGGCCGGCAAGAAACGGTTCGAACCGGTTGTCTATCACCTGAAAGAATGGGTGCAGGGCAACGCCAAGGTGACGCGCAAGGTCAGCGACGACAAGGGCGGCACCATGCGTCTGGGCAGCTATGACGCGGTGCTGAAAGAAGGCTCGAAAGTCGCCATTGCATACGGCACCACCACCATCGACGAACGCCACCGCCACCGTTACGAGGTGGATGTGAAATACCGCGAACCGCTGGAAAAGGCGGGTCTGGTGTTCAGCGGCATGTCACCCGATGGCCGCCTGCCCGAGATCGTGGAATGGCCAGACCATCCGTGGTTCATCGGCGTACAGTTCCATCCCGAACTGAAATCCAAACCCTTTGCGCCGCACCCCCTGTTCAAGGATTTCGTGCGCGCGGCGAAAGAGGTCAGCCGTCTGGTCTGACTGGATTTAGCCGCGCCTTACCGTCGGGCGCTGTGTGAGTGCAGCGCCTTGCGGTCGCGTTTGTTGGTGTACATCCGCGCGTCCGCAACATCGGCAAGTGCCGCGTAATCCGCGCCGTCCTGCGGATAGCAGGCAATCCCGAAGGACGCGCCGACCACCAGTTCCGTCCGCTGTCCGTCCGAGGTACGCCACGACACCGGCCGCTCGATCTGGCGGCGCAGGCGGTGGGCAATCCGTGTGGCAATCGCGGCGTCCACATCGGCGATCCAAAAGGCGAATTCATCCCCGCCGACACGGGCCGATACGTCATCGGACCGCTTGTGTTCCAGCAGTCGTTGGCCGACCTGTTCCAGCACGGCGTCCCCGGCGCTGTGACCATGAGTGTCGTTGATTTCCTTGAACCCGTCGAGGTCGGCAAACAGCAACGCGCCGGTTTTGGTGCCGCTTTGCAGTGCCTTGGTCACAGAGCGCCGCAGTTCCTGACCCGTGGTGAGGCTGGTCAGTTGGTCCGTGGTGACCAGACGGCGCAGGTGTTGCGCCTCGGTTCTGAGTTGCTGGGCCACATTCAGGTCACGGGCGCGAAGATGTTCGATATTGGCCACCTCGTTGCGCAATACCATGAAGCGGCTGCGCAAGACGCCAGAAGAATCGCCAAACAGCATGGCCATTGCCCCATCCACGCCCAAGCTGCCCCCGGCGACGCGCCACGCCTTGAACCAGACGGAGCCGGTTTTCAACGTCACACGCAAGGGAATTGTCACCGAAGAACGCAGGACAGGGCCAAGTTGCGGGATTATGGCCGGGATCAAACCGCCGTCCGTCCCCTCCGGCCCTGCGATCAACAGCGCCTGCGCCCGTTCGTTCGCATATACAACGTCGCCCTGTTCGGACAGCAGCATGACCGGTTCCGGTGCGCGCGCGAACACAGCGTCCAGCTGCGCAACCGACGTCCCCGGTTCAACGGAAGAATTCGTGACCATTGGCGCTGTCATCAGGTTTCAAGCCCAATTCGACGCGGCAACGCGCGTGCCCTGCCGCAATGGATTCCGACACATGCACACGCGCATAACCTGTGGCATTTGCCGCAATCCGTCCAAACACATTGGTTGTCATCATGCACAGCGACGGGCGTCCCTCGACCCGCTTGCCAAAGGGACAGTCGCAATTGGTGAAAATCAGGCGATCCTCGGTCGCCTCATCCAGGGTAAAGGTGCCGCTGATCTTTTCCTTGAGATCGACACAGATGCGCCCGATGTCTTCGGGGGTTTCGGTCGGAAAACCGGGCAAACCGGCATAGAGGTCTGACAGATCGTCCCCCATCCGGTTGCCGACCATCGCAACAAAACCTGCGGCATCCTCAAGCCCGATCACCTCTTCCAGGGCGCCCGCAAGTTCACCGATCATATCGGCAAAGAACCCTTCACGTGTCAGCCCCTGGCGCTCAGCCTCGGTTTGGGAAGAAACGGTATCTTTCATCGGCCTATCCAACATTTTCATCATTACAGTCCCAAACCATCGCACCAAGGTCTGAACAAATGGTTATCCAGCGCCAATTTCCGCACCCCCGGTGTCACCCTGTCTTGCGCGCTGCATGCGCATACCGCACAAGAGCACATGCTGAGTTATCAACACATCTATCACGCCGGAAACATGGCAGACGTGCACAAGCACGGCCTGCTTGCATGGATGCTGGCCTATCTGACCCGCAAGGACAAACCGCTGTCCTACATCGAAACCCATGCAGGCCGCGCCAGCTATGATCTGGACGCCGCCGAAGCACGCAAGACCGGCGAGGCAGCGCAGGGCATTCAACGGGCGCAGGGCTGGTTCGCGCCCGATCACCCCTTTGCCCAGGTTCTGGAACAGGTCCGCGCCGAGGACGGACCGCAAACCTATCCCGGATCGCCCATGATCGCCGCGCGCCTGCTGCGCCCGACCGATACGATCCACCTGGCCGAACTGCACCCGCGCGAACACAGCGCGCTGGACTATGCGATGTCGCCCTATCCCGTCACCTGCCACCAGCGCGACGGCTTTGACATGGCCCACAGCCTGCTGCCCCCCACGCCGCGCCGCGGGATGCTGCTGATTGATCCGTCCTACGAGATCAAGGACGACTATGACGAGATCCCCAAACATATCGCGAAATTCACCCGCGCCTGGAACGTGGGCATCGTGGTGCTGTGGTATCCGGTGCTGACTTCGGCCCTTCATGTGCCGATGCTGAAAACCCTGTCGAAAACCTATCCTGACGCCCTGCGCGCCGAGGTCCGCTTTCCCCCTGCACGTCCGGGCCACGGCATGATCGGATCGGGACTTTTTGTGATAAATCCGCCCTTCGGTCTGGACGCCGAGGCAAAACGGCTGAAAGATCGTTTCGACACACTGACCTAAGGATAAGACAATGGCCGCCAAAGGATACTGGATCGCACACAATGTGGTGCATGACGCCGAGGCCTACAAGAAATACCAGGCCGCCAACGCCGGCCCCTTCGCGGAATATGGCGCGCGTTTCATCGTGCGCGGCGGCCAGCAGGTCAACCCCGAAGGCACGTGGAACAGCCGCACCGTGGTGATCGAATTCCCCAGCTATGCCGATGCCGTCGCCTGCTATGAAAGTGACGCCTATCAGGCCGCCTATGACCTGCGCAAAGACATCGCCGAAGGCAATCTGGTGATCGTCGAAGGTTATGATCCCTAAGCGGACCTCCCTGTGGTGCAGCGCCTGCGCTGCACTTGTTCTGGCAGACGCCGCCGCGGCCTGCGACACCCCCGTCTGCGTTGTGGATCCCGACACGCTGGCGCTGACACAGATCATCACCTTTGACGACCAACCGGCCAGCTTTGGCCCCGGCATCCATCTCGATACGGTGCTGGACCTCAATGGCGCGCGATTTGGCGAACGGTTCTCGGGGCAAAGCCTGAGCACCACGGGCACACATGACAACGTGACCGGGGCCGCCCTTGGGCCGCCGCTGGTGCTGATTGCCGGTGACGCGGGCCAGAATCTGGCGCTGGTGCATATGGGCGGGGCCGCGCGGACGGTTCTGGTGGGCTATGGCACCGCAGGATTTCCCAAACGCGACGCCCAGGGCGAAGGGGCGATCGCCGTGCAATTCGATCGCGACCAACCCGCTTTGGCCTTTGATCTGCGCGGCGGTGAAGGGGGCATCGCTCAGGTGCAATTCCTGCGCCGGGATGGCTCCAGCCTCGGCACCCTGCAACTGGGTCCCCTGGGCGAGGACAGGTTCGGATTTTCCCGCAGCGACGGCGCATCCGACATTGCAGGCTTTGTGCTGACAAATTTTGACGATCAGGGGCTGGCTTTGGACAATTTGCGCTTTGGTCCGCCGCCAGATTTGGGCTAGGGTTATCGAATGTTTGATCGTCTTTTCCCCCGCCGCCCCCGTGACCAGGCTCCCCTGCCCGAGCCCGATGCGCAGCTTGCGCTCGGCGCCCTGCTTGTCCGCGTTGCCCTGGCCGACCGCAGCTATACTGTCGAGGAGGTCAGCCAGATCGACCGCATCCTGCAGGCCACCTTCGGGCTGAAGCAGCTTGAGGCTGCAAAGCTGCGCGCCTCGTGCGAAGCGCTGGAACGCCATGCACCGGGCACCAAGGAATTCGCCCGCATCCTGCGCCAGGAGGTCGGGTACGAGGATCGCCTGTCGTTGGCCATGTCCATGTGGAAGGTGGTTCTGGCGGACGGACGCCGCAAAGCCTCGGAAGAGCTGTCGCTGCACGAAATCGAAGCAGCCCTTGGCATCACCGACGCCGACAGCGCGGTGATTCAGGCCGAAGCCACAGGGGCTGCTCCCGGTCACTAGGCGGTGATGAAAGGGCCATTGGCCTTCGTCGCGGCTCCGCCTATATCAATCTCATGTTTGCTGATTTCCTCAAACGGCTGATTCAGCCGGAGCCCGCCCAACTGCCCGACACCGACGCACGTCTTGCGTTGACCGCCCTTCTGGTGCGGATCGCACGGTCTGACGGCAGTTATGATACCGGCGAAGCGGCCACCATCGACAGTGTGATCGCCGCCCGCTACGGGCTGACACCCGATGCAGCCACAACTCTGCGCCGCGACGCGGAGACGCTAGAATCACAGGCGCCCGACACCGTCCGCTTTACCCGCGCGATAAAGGACGCCGTGCCCTACGAGCACCGTCTTGGCGTGATCGAGGCCATGTGGACCGTCGTTCTGGCCGATGGTGAACGCGCGCAGGAAGAGGACGCTTTGTTGCGGCTTGCCGCCAACCTGCTGGGCGTCACCGACCGCGACAGCGCCATCGCCCGTCAACAGGTTACAGGCAACTAAGCGCGTCTGCCAGTCCCCTGACGGCCCGCACAGGCTGTTTTGGCCCGAAGTATCCCGCGGCTAGCGCGACAACGCCTGGGGCAGCCCCCCCATTCAACTGTCGCCGCAACCGCCCGCTTTCGCGGCATATGCTCGTTGCCTTGGCGTCAACCGCGCCTGACAGATCACTTTGCACGCAAATCCACATTGCAAACTGCACAAAATTTGTCCCTTATACCCTCTAACCTGCCAACCGAGCCCAAAAGGCCTGCCCTTGTCTGACACGTCACCGGTCATCGAAATCCAGAACCTTCACAAAGCTTACGGCGCGCTCGAAGTGCTGAAAGGCGTCGATATTTCCGCGCCGCGCGGCAATGTGATCAGCCTGATCGGCTCGTCCGGCTCTGGCAAATCCACCCTGTTGCGGTGCTGCAACCTGCTGGAAGACAGCCAGCAAGGCGAAGTTCTGTTCAAGGGCGAGCCGGTCACATGGCGCGGCACCGGACATGGCCGCCGTCCGAGCGATGCAGCCCAGGTTTTGCGCATCCGCACCAACCTGAGTATGGTGTTCCAACAGTTCAACCTGTGGGCCCACATGACGATCCTGCAAAACGTCATGGAAGCGCCGGTAACGGTGCTGAAACGCGATCACAAGGAAGTCGAAGCCGCCGCCCGCGCCTATCTGGACAAGGTTGGCATCGGCGACAAATGCGACGCCTATCCTGCGCAACTGTCCGGCGGCCAGCAACAGCGTGCCGCCATCGCCCGCGCACTGTGCATGGAGCCCGAGGCGCTGCTGTTCGACGAACCCACCAGCGCGCTGGACCCCGAGCTGGAACAGGAAGTCGTCAAGGTTATCAAGGACCTGGCCGCCGAAGGCCGCACCATGATGATCGTGACGCATGACATGAAACTGGCCGCTGACGTATCGGATCACGTGGTGTTCCTGCATCAGGGCCTGATCGAAGAACAAGGGCCGCCCGAGACACTGTTCGGTGCGCCCTCATCCGAACGACTGCGCGGGTTCCTCTCTGCGACAACCCACGCCGCGTAAACTAAAAAACCAAACGGGAGTTAATCATGAAAAAGATCATCCTTGCATCCGCCGCTCTGGCCGTT
Source organism: Sulfitobacter sp. 20_GPM-1509m (assembly GCF_000620505.1). Taxonomy (GTDB): domain Bacteria; phylum Pseudomonadota; class Alphaproteobacteria; order Rhodobacterales; family Rhodobacteraceae; genus Pseudosulfitobacter. The sequence continues at coordinate 274,761 of NZ_KK211144.1, forward strand.
AGCGCCACCTTTGCGCTGGCCGACGGACACGGCAAAACCATCCGCATGGGCACCGAAGGCGCCTACCCTCCGTATAACTTCATCAACGACGCCGGCGAAGTCGACGGGTTCGAGCGCGAGCTGGGCGACGAGCTGTGCAAGCGTGCCGAGTTGACGTGCGAATGGGTCAAGAACGACTGGGACAGCATCATCCCCAACCTGGTGTCAGGCAACTACGACACCATCATGGCGGGCATGAGCATCACCGACGAGCGTGACGAAGTCATCGACTTTACCCAGGATTACTTCCCCCCCACCGAGTCGGCATATGTCGCCGCAGCCGAGGGTGTGGACGTGAAAAACGCCATCGTGGCGGCACAGACAGCCACCATTCAGGCGGGTTACATTGCCGAAAGCGGTGCGACACTGGTTGAATTCGCAACCCCCGAAGAAACCGTCGCTGCCGTGCGCAACGGTGAAGCGGACGCCGTCTTTGCCGACCGCGACTATCTGGTGCCATTGGTCGAAGCGTCGGGCGGCGAACTGGTGTTCGTCGGTGAAGACGTGGCCCTGGGCGGCGGCATCGGCATGGGTCTGCGCGAAAGCGACACAGAGCTGAAAGACAAGTTCGACGCCGTCATCACCGAGATGAAGGCCGACGGTTCGCTGAACACCCTGCTGAAAAAGTGGTTCGGCGACGACACCGCGACCTATTGATAAAGCATCAGGGCGGGCTTGGTCCCGCCCTGAACACCTATGTTTTCATATTGCACAGATCCTTCGACACTGGGCGGATTGACCTGGCTCTCCTGTTTTCTGACAACAGGGGTGCATCTGTCGTTCTACCTGTCTTTCTTCAAGGTGTTGGGCCTGCTGGCGGTCACCGCCCCCGTGGCGCTGGCCTTTGGCTTTCTCGGCGCCATGGCCGCCCGCGCCAGCTTTGCCCCTGTGTCATGGCTGGGCAAAGGCTATATCGCCATCGTGCGCGGCGTGCCGGACATTGCGTTCTTCCTGTTCTTCGTGATCGCACTGGATCAGGTGTTCGAATACACCCGCCACCGCATCCTGTGCCCCGATTGGGACCAGCCGGTGCGTCAAGGCAACGATTTCATCGTCTGTCAGGCGGCCAAGCTGCCCTTGGGCAGCAGCCCCGAGTGGATGCATGAAACCTATGCCTTTGGCCTTGCCGTCATAACCTTTGCCATCGTCTTCGGCGCCTTTGCCGCCAACGTGCTGTTCGGTGCCATGCGCGCCGTGCCCCGCGCGCAACTAGAAACCGGCGAGGCCTATGGCATGACCCAGCGCCAGACCTTCTGGCGCATCCTTGTGCCGCAAATGTGGGTCTTTGCCCTGCCCGGCCTGTCGAACCTGTGGATGGTGCTGATCAAGGCCACGCCGCTGCTGTTCCTGCTGGGCATCGAAGACATCGTCTATTGGGCACGCGAACTGGGCGGCACCAAGACGTCGAAATTCACCAGTTACCCGCACGGTGACTGGCGCATGTGGTATTTCCTCGCGCTGCTGATTTTCTACCTGCTGATGACCAAAGTGTCTGAAACCCTGTTGGGCCGCCTGATGGCGCGCCTGACATTGGGACAGGCGACTTCCGGCGGCGAAGCCCAAAGGAAAGCGGCATGAGCTGTATCGAGACCATCCAGTCCTACGCGTTCCGGTCGCTGGGTTTTGGCGAACGGTTGCTGCCCCGGTCCGACTTTACCTTATGTGAACAGGTCACCCTGATCGGTTCGGGGATGATCTGGAACATCTATTTCGGCGTCTTTGCCCTGCTGACCGGATTCTTCATGGCCACTGCCCTTGCCGTGGCCAAGGCGTCGCCACGCGCGGCGCTGCGCAAGCCTGCAGAATGGTTCATCTTCCTGTTCCGCGGCTCGCCGCTGTTCATCCAGTTCTTCTTTGCCTACTTCCTGTTTCTGTCGCTCAAGAGCAGCTATCCCTTCTTTGGCAACTTCACGGCTGCATGGCTGGGCGCATTGATCGTGCTGTTCCTGAACACCGCCGCCTACTCCGCCGAGATCTTTTATGGCGCGCTGCAATCCATCCCCAAGGGCGACACCGAAGCGGCCGATGCCTACGGCATGTCCGGCTGGCCCCGGTTCCGGCGTATCGTCTGGCCGACCATGCTGCGGCTGGCCTGGCCTGCCTATACCAACGAGGCGATCTTTCTGTTTCACGCCACGACGCTGGTGTTCTTCAGCGGCTTTCCTGCATGGCAACAGCGCGGCGACGCGCTGTATTACGCCAGCTATTTCGCCGACAAGACGTTCAACCCGTTCGTGCCCTATCCGATCCTGGCGGGATATTTCATCCTGCTGACGCTGGTCATCGTCTCGTTGTTCGGGCTGGTGAACCGGCATCTGAACCGGCATCTGCCTGCGAACACACGGCCACGGTTCAAAATGCGCATGAATTTGATCAGATGACATTGCTCTGAAATTGGTCGGATAAGGAGTTTTTCGAAGCCTGTGAAATCTTTTGATCAAATTTCGTAGACTTTACACCCCTCGCAGAGATATTCATGGGCAGAATAAACCGAGAGCACCCCATGGACGACTGGCTGAAATCCAACCCCGACATCCGCGCCATCCGCGTCGCGGCATCTGATCTGAACGGACAACCACGCGGCAAACGTGTACCTGTGCGCTTTGCCGACAAAGTGATCGAAGACGGCACCCGTTTTCCGATGTCAGTGATGAACCTTGATATCTGGGGCGAAGACATCGACGACAGCCCGCTGGTGATGGAAAGCGGCGACCGCGACGGCGTGTTGAAACCCACCGACCGCGGGTTCGTGCGGATGCCATGGCTGGACACGCCCACAGGGTTGATGCCGATCTGGATGTTCCACGAGGATGGCCGCCCCTTTGAGGGCGATCCGCGCCATGCACTGGCCGCCGTACAGCAACGGTTTACCGATCTGGGGCTGACGCCCGTGGTCGCGGTCGAGCTTGAGTTCTTCCTGATCGACGATTCGGGCCGTGACCTGCGGGTGCCTGTATCGCCCCGCTCGGGCAAACGCCGTGTTGCCGGCGAGATCCTCAGCCTGCGGGCACTGGACCAGTTCGACCAGTTCTTTACCGAGCTTTACGACGCCTGCGACCTGATGGACATTCCCGCAGACACCGCGATTTCCGAGGCCGGTCTGGGCCAGTTCGAAATCAACATGATGCACCAGCCCGACGCCCTGAAGGCTGCGGATGATGCGTGGCTGTTCAAGATGTTGGTGCGCGGCATGGCCCGCAAACACGGTTTTGCCGCGTCGTTCATGGCCAAACCCTACGAGGATTACGCAGGCTCGGGCCTGCACATGCACTTCTCGATCCTCGACAAGAACGGCAAGAATATCTTTGATGACGGCACCGAACTGGGCTCGGACGCGCTGCGCCATGCCATTCAGGGCTGTCTCGCGGCGATGCCCGGTTCGACCCTGATCTTTGCGCCGCATCACAACAGCTTTGACCGTCTGGTGCCCGGCGCGCACGCGCCCACCGGGGTGGCCTGGGCTTATGAAAATCGCACAGCGGCGATTCGCGTGCCCTCGGGCGCACCTGCCGCACGGCGGATCGAACACCGTCAGGCGGGCGGCGACGTGAACCCCTATCTGTCTGTTGCCGCCGTTCTGGGGGCCGCGCTGAACGGACTGGAAGACAAGATCGCCCCCCCTGCGCCGATCACCGGCAACGGCTATGATCAGGATCTGCCGCAGGTCCCCGCCAACTGGACCAAGGCCATAGACGCCTTTGAAGCCAGCCCCGAGATCGCGCGCATCTTTGCCCCCGGCCTGATCCGCAACTTTACAATGACCAAGCGCCAAGAGGCCAAATACATGGAAGAGCTGACCCCAGAAGAGCGGGTCGAAGTTTACCTCGATACCGTGTAGGCTTTACACCAACGCAGGGCGACACCCATCGCCTTGCGGAAATTTGATCAAATCAGGTGACTCATGAAGATCGGCATTCTGCAAACCGGCCACGCCGCAGCGGAAGTATACAAAGACCACGGCGACTATGACGCGATGTTCCAACGTTTGCTTGGGGGGCACGATCTTGAATTCGTGACCTTCGACGTGGTGGACATGAAATTCCCCGACAGCATCCACGACGCCGACGGATGGCTGATCACCGGCTCGAAACACGGCGCTTACGAAGACCTGCCCTTTATTCCCCCGCTCGAAGATTTCATCCGCCAGATCCGCGATGCAGGCCAGCCGCTGATCGGCGTGTGCTTTGGTCACCAGATCATCGCTCAAGCCCTGGGTGGCAAGGTGGTGAAATACGATGGCGGCTGGTCGGTGGGGCGCACCGAATACGACCTGCACGGGGCCAAGATGGCGCTGAACGCCTGGCATCAGGATCAGGTGGTCGAGGTCCCCCCCGGTGCCCGCGTGGTCGGGGCCAGCGATTTCTGCGCCACGGCAGCGCTGCTTTATGGCGACAGCATCTGGACCATCCAGCCCCACCCCGAGTTTGACAGCAAGGTGATCGACGGGCTGATCCGCTATCGCGGCAAGGGCGTGGTGCCCGATGCACAGTTGCAGGACGCCACTTCGCATTTGAACGACGCAGACAACAGTTCAGAGATCGGCACATTCATGGCCGAGTTTTTCAAGAAAGAGAGAGCATAATGGCCGACGAAAGCTGGTTGGAGAACCTTCCCGAAGCGGCGCAGGCCTATCTCGAGGGGCGGCGTCTGGACGAGGTGGAATGTATCGTCTCGGACCTGCCCGGCATTGCCCGTGGCAAGGCGGTGCCTGCGTCGAAATTCATGCGGCAGGATTACTTCCACCTGCCCGACAGCATCTTTTTCCAGACCATCACAGGTGACTGGGGCGAAGCGGCAGGCGCCGACGGGTTCATTGAACGCGACATGATCCTGCGTCCCGACATGGACACCGCCACCGCCGCGCCGTGGACCGGTGACTGGACGTTGCAGGTGATCCACGACGCCTATGACCGCGACGGCGTGCCGGTGCCTTTCAGCCCGCGCAACGTGCTGAAACGGGTGGTGCAGCTGTACCGTGACAAGGGTTGGAAGCCGGTCGTGGCCCCCGAGATGGAATTCTATCTGGTGGCGCGCAACATCGACCCCGCCAAGGAAATCGAACCGATGATGGGCCGCTCGGGCCGCCCGGCAGCGGCGCGTCAGGCCTATTCGATGACCGCCGTGGACGAATTCGGCCCCGTGATCGACGACATCTACGATTTCGCCGAGGCGCAGGGGTTCGAGATTGACGGCATCACGCAGGAAGGCGGCGCTGGCCAGTTGGAAATCAACCTGCGCCACGGCAACCCGATCAAGCTGGCCGACGAGGTGTTCTACTTCAAACGGCTGATCCGCGAGGCGGCCTTGCGCCACGACTGTTTCGCCACCTTCATGGCCAAACCGATCGCGCAGGAACCCGGCTCTGCCATGCACATCCACCATTCGGTGCTGGACCTGGAAACCGGCGAGAACATCTTTTCCGATGCCGACGGGGCCGAGACACCCGAATTCTATCACTTCATCGCAGGGCTGCAAAACCACATGCCCGATGCGCTGGCCGTGATGGCGCCCTATGTGAACAGCTACCGCCGCTACGTGAAGGACCACGCCGCCCCGATCAACCTGGAATGGGGCCGCGACAACCGCACCACGGGCATCCGCGTGCCACTGTCCTCGCCCGGTGCGCGCAGGGTCGAGAACCGCATCGCGGGCATGGACTGCAACCCCTATCTGGGCATCGCGGCCTCGCTGGCCTGTGGCTATCTGGGGCTGATCGAAGCGACCCAGCCCAAGCCCGAATTCAAGGGCGATGCCTATGAAGGCGAAGGCGACATCCCCCGCGACATGGGTCAGGCGCTGGAAGGCTTCGACGCCGCCGACGCGCTGCAAGAGGTGCTGGGGCCGGACTTTGGCCGGGTCTATTCCATCGTGAAACGCGCTGAATATGACGAATTCCTGCAGGTCATCAGCCCGTGGGAACGCGAGCACCTCTTGCTGAACGCCTAGAGCGTTTTACCCCCCGGTCCTCCGGGGGGACTGTTTGAACTTCAGAAGGGATGCAGCCCCAGTGAACCTGCTTTACGCCAATGATGCCTTGGGGTCCTACCCTGACAGCTGGTATGCCGCGACCGCGAACGCCCTGCCGGCCTTTGCCCCGCTGAAAGGCGAGACCAAGGCGGACGTCTGCGTGGTGGGCGGCGGTTATACCGGCCTGTCAGCGGCCCTGCATCTGGCCGAAGCCGGACGCGACGTGGTGCTGATCGACGCGCAGCGCGTGGGCTTTGGCGCGTCGGGGCGCAATGGCGGTCAATTGGGATCAGGCCAGCGGGTCGAGCAGCCCAAGCTGGAGAAGATGCTGGGGATCGAGGCCGCGCGCAAGCTGTGGGATCTGGGCGAGGATGCGAAACATCTGGTCAAAAGCCTGATCTCCAGACACCAGATCGACTGTCACCTGAAACCCGGCGTCGCGTGGAGCGCCTCGGACAAGGGCGACGTGGCAGGCTTGCATGACTATGCCGAACATATGGACCGCGTGTACGGCTATCAGATCGAGACATTTGACGCGGACCGCTTTGCCGCCGAAATCTGCCCCTCGCCCGACTATTGCGGCGGCATTCTGGACCACGACGCGGCGCACCTGCATCCGCTGAACCTGGCGCTGGGACTGGCGCGGGCCTGCAAGGCGGCGGGCGTGCGGATATTCGAAGGGTCTGCCGCCCAACACATCGACCACGGGACCAAGGCTGTCGTGCGCACCGACGGCGGTCGTGTCGTTGCCGATCACGTGGTGCTGGCCTGTAACGGATATCTTGGCGGGCTGGAGCGCAAGACGGCCGCGCGGGTCATGCCGATCAACAATTTCATTGCGGCCACCGAACCGCTTGGCGCAGCGGCCAAAGACGTGTTGCGACAGGACGTGGCAGTGGCCGACAGCCGCTTTGTCGTGAACTACTTCCGCCTCAGCCATGATGGCCGCCTGCTGTTCGGCGGCGGCGAAAGCTATGGCTACAAATTCCCCGCCGACATTTCGGCCAAGGTGCGCGGGCCCATGTCCGTGGTGTTCCCGCATCTGAAAGACGTGCGGATCGACTATGCCTGGGGCGGCACGCTGGGCATCACCATGAAACGCCTGCCCTATCTGGCGCGGGTCGCGCCGAACATCCTGTCGGCCTCGGGCTATTCGGGGCACGGGCTGGGCACCGCCACGCACGCGGGGCAACTGATGGCACTGGCGATCGAGGGGCAAAGCGACGGGTTCGACTCCATGGCCGCGATCCCCACGACACCCTTCCCCGGCGGTCCGGCCATGCGCACACCGCTTCTGGCGCTGGCGATGACATGGTACGCGCTGCGCGACCGTCTGGGCGTCTGAGCCCCCCCCTCGCGCATCCACCCAAAACTGCACAACACCGCCGAAAATGGGTGTCCCGTCACAAAAGCGTTTCCTTTTCTGCGTAACTGTTTTACGAAATTGAAAACCGCAGTTAAGGAAACACAAATATGTCCCTGCCAAACATGCATCACGCCGAGCCGATCCCAGAGGCCGCAAAGGCCGAGATTGACCGGCTTCTGCAATCGGGCGACCTGTTCCGTTACACCGCTGCATCCGACTCGCCCGTCACATTGCTTGAGGCAGAGTTCGCTCAGATGATGGGCAGCAAATACGCGCTGGCCGTGTCGTCCTGTTCGGCGGCGCTGTTCTTGTCGCTCAAGGCACTGGACCTGCCCCGCGATGCGCGGGTGCTGATCCCCGGGTTTACCTTTGCCGCTGTCCCCTCCTCCGTTTTGCACGCCGATTGCCTGCCCGTGCTGTGTGAAGTGGGTGACAACTATCGCATCGACATGCACGATTTCGCGGCCAAACTGCCGACCGTCAGCGCCGTGATCGTCAGCCACATGCGCGGCCATACCTCAGACATGGACGCGATCATGGGTCTGTGCGAAGCCGCTGGCATTCCGGTGATCGAAGACGCCGCACACTCGCTGGGCACGCTGTGGCACGGGCGCAAGATCGGCACATTGGGCCGCATCGGGTGTTTCTCGTTCCAGTCCTACAAGATGATCAACGCAGGCGAAGGCGGCATTCTGGTCACGGACGATGCCGACCTTGTGGCGCGCGCGGTCATCATGTCCGGCGCATACGAGCACAACTGGAAAAAGCACCCGGTTCTGCAAGAGGCCTTTGCCACCCACCAGAACACCCTGCCCCTCTATAACCTGCGCATGGGCAACCTCAGCGCCGCGGTGATCCGCCCGCAGTTGCCCGAGCTGGCGCGCCGCGTCACCGACGGTCTGGCAGGCCACGACTATGTTGCGGCCCAGTTGAACACCAGCGCATGGATCGACGTGCCCGCCCCGATGGCCCCCGAAACACGCGCACCGGATTCAATCCAGTTCAACGTCCAAGGCGTGTCTGACGCGCAGGTGCTGGATTTTATCGCCGCGGCCAAGGCGCAGGGCGTGACGGTTCAGGTGTTCGGCCTGAGCGACGACAACGCCCGTGCCTTCTGGAACTGGAAATTCATCAACGACCTGCCCGAACTGCCGCAAACCCGCGCGATGCTGATGCGTGCCTGTGACGTGCGCCTGCCCGTGCACCTGACACGCGCCGAACATGACGCCGTGGCGGACATTCTTTTGGGTGCGGCCGAAGCCGCCTTTGGCGAGACACGCGCTTACGGGACCTGAGATCACCACCACACTCACGGACCATGAAAAAGGCGGCCTCGATGGCCGCCTTTTTTGCCTGACAAGGCCGTGCAGGACAGCAGCCTGCGCGTTACTTCAATTTTGACAGTTTTGCCTGAAGCTCGGCCAGCTGTTTCTTGATCGCATCCAGATCTTCGGCGGGCTGGTCGTCGGTGTCGTCCTCTGGCGTGTCCATCTGCGGCGTGGTGGACCAGTTGGTCGGGATGCCGCCAATGCCGCCTGTCATCGCTTTGACAAAGGCCGCCTGCTGTTTCTGCATCGCCTCAAGGCCGGGCATCTTGGCGATCGGGTTCATGGCACCCATGTTTTCCAGCATACGGCTCTGGCCGCTGCGCAACATCTCAAAGGATGCTTCCAGGAACTGCGGCACCACGCTGGCGTTGCCGCCCATGTAGCTGCGCACCAGATCATTCAACACATCCACCGGCAGAACGCTTTCGCCACGGCTTTCGTGTTCGGCAATGATCTGCAACAGATATTGCCGCGTCAGGTCGTCGCCGGATTTCAGATCGACGATCTGAACCTCGCGTCCGTCGCGGATAAACCCAGAGATATCTTCCAACGTCACATAATCGGACGTTTCGGTATTATACAGCCTGCGGCTTGCGTACCGCTTGATCAGCAATGGCTTGTCTTTGGTCGTCACGGAATAACCCTCCCAGACTACGTGCTGCAATGCAGCTTAGGGGGCGAAATCAGAAATGGAAAGGAAATCATCAAATTGCGGTGAACTGCATCCCCTGCCCGGACCGGTTTGAAGCCCGTCAGGCGGTGCGGCACAAAAAAAGGGCGGGTCCCTTTCGGAACCCACCCTCATTTACCGCGAATAACAGGGAGGAAATCGCGCGGTTATTCGAAACGAATTACTTCGTTGTCGCTTTTTTCACAGCCGCTTGAGCGTCTGTTGTCGCTTTTTTCATCGCTGTCTGAGCTTCTTCGCTCATGTCTTTGCCAGCGGCCATCATCAGTTCAACGGTATCCATCTGAACTTTTTTGGCGATTTCAGCAAAGGCGGCCATGTTTTCGGCTGCGAACTCGGCTGTGGACGACGCGAATTCGGTCATCGCTTTGGCATAGTCTGCGGGCTCGGATTTCGCTTTCGACATTTCTGCCAGCTTGGCCAGAGTTTCCTTGGTCCATTTGTTGGACACTTCGGTGGATTTCTCGGCAGCTTCCAGAGCAACACCGGACAGTTTTTCGTTCAGTGTTGTTGCGGATTTGAAGGCGTCTTCCATCGCGGCTGTGTCGACGGGAAATGCACCCATCATGTCTTTGAACATCGCGGTCATATCTTGTGTCTTGGCCATGGTACTAGTCCTTTCGGGTTGCAAAGCGGGGGCATCCCCGCATTCGGCGTCTGGTTGCGGGGCATCCCCGCATTTGGCGTCTGACATCAATATAGATGCTGCACTGCGGCATTGCAAGTAAAATGCTGCATTGCAGCAAAAAAAGCTGACCTAGCGTAATTCCCGTGGAGAATCAGACCTTTGGCTTGTTCGACACATAGGTTCCGGGAGCATCGCACAGCACGGGATGCGTAGAATCACCCGGCATACGTGCAGAAACCAGCTTGCCCGACCGCTTCTTCAACCATGCGCCCCAGCGGGGCCACCAGGACCCCTCGTGGAACTGCGCGCCCTCCAGCCATGCGGCATGATCTCCTGAAAGGTCGGTATTGGTATAGTGGCCATATTTTTTCTTCGACGGCGGATTGACGATCCCCGCGATATGGCCCGACTGCGTCATGACAAAGGTCTTTTGTTTGGACCCCATCTGTTGCACGCCGCGAAAGCTGTCCTTCCACGGGGCGATGTGGTCGGTTTCGCAAGCGATGGCACAAATGGGCAACTCCAGATCGGCCAGCGACAGCTTGTGCCCCAACAGCTCCATCTCGCCGCGGGCCAGCCGGTCGTCCTGACACAGGCCGCGCAGATATTGCAGCGCCATCTTTGCGGGCAGATTGGTGCCGTCCCCGTTCCAGAACAGCAGATCGAAGGCCGGGGGCGTTTCGCCCATCATGTAACTGCGGATTGCGGGCGCATAGACCAGGTCGTTCGAGCGCAGGAACGAAAAGGTCCGCGCCATGATCACGGACGGCAGCACGCCCTTGTCTTCGACCTCGGCGGCGATGCCGTCGATAAAGTCGTTGGTCAGGAAGGGCGCGAACTCGCCCTGTTCGCTGAAATCCGTCAAGGCGGTAAAGAACGTGGCGGATTTGACGGACGTGTCGCCCCGCTGGTTGAGGATCGACAGTGTCATCGACAGGGTTGTGCCGGCAATACAATACCCCACCGCATTGACCTGCTTCTGGCCGGTGATCTTTTTCACCTCCTCGATGGCAGTGATATAGCCTTCCTCGATGTACTCCTCCAGACCGACATCGCGGTAGGAGGCATCGGGGTTCACCCACGATACGATGAACAGCGTATAGCCCTGATCCACGATCCATTTGACCAGCGAGTTCTGCGCCTTCAGATCCAGAATGTAGAACTTGTTGATCCAGGGCGGGAAGATGATCAGCGGTGTGGCGTGCACCTCGTCCGTGCTGGGGCTGTATTGGATCAGCTCCATCATACGGTTGCGAAACACCACCTTGCCGGGGGAAGAGGCAATGTTGCTGCCGATGTCAAAGGCCTGTTCGTCGGCCAGTTTCACCACCAGCTCGCCGTTGTTGGTTTCCAGATCCTTGATCAGGTTCTCCAGCCCGTCGATCAGGCTTTGGCCCTCGGTGGCCACGGCCTTTTCCAGCGCATCTGGGTTGGTGGCCAGAAAGTTGGTGGGGCTCATCAGGTCAACGATCTGGCGGGTAAAATAGCCCAGCCTGCGTTTTTCGGCAGGGTCCATATCATCGACGTTGTTCACAGCCTCAAGCAATGCTGCCGAGTTGATCTGGTACTGTTGTTTGACGAAGTTGAAATAGGGGTGATGGTGCCACATCGGGTTGGCAAAGCGGCGGTCCGTGGGGCCGGTGTCTTCGGGGGCCGACATGCCCTTTTGCGTCAACGCCCGCTGCGCTTCGACGAAATGGGCCATGGTTTTCGCCCAATATCCCATCTGCTGTTCGATCAGCTTTGCCGGATTGTGGATCGCATCCTGCCAGTACGCGGTCGCGGCCTTGCCGAAAAGCTCCTGATTCGGGCCATCTAACGCAGCGTTATGTGTGCTGCGCTGCGTCATGACCCGCGACAGGCGTTCGCGCAATTCATCCACTTTCGATAGGTTTTCTGTCAATTTATCGAGGGTTTCACCCGCAATTTCACCAGATGCTGTGTCTTTTGTTGTCATAGTGAAACGAACCTCGTACTTTGCAGTTGCAGCATTATATAGTACTCTACCCTTTATTACGTCGCCGACTTCGGGGAGGCTATGCGACGACTGCGCCGGGCACACCCGGCAGAAACAGGAGACCCGAAATGCGTAACATGGCCACATACGATCTGATGGAGACAATCAGAACGACGAATCAATGGCTTGGCGCTTCGGCCCTTGCGATGGGATCATACCCTGCCTTTTCCATGATCCCAAACCCTGCATTCGAATGGATGCGCGCATGGGGCGAAGTCACCGAACGTAGCTTCCAGCGCATGGTTGTGAAACCTGACTGGAACATCCCACATTTTACCGCCAAGGACGGCAAGGATCACATCGTTTCGATCACCAAGGTCGTCGAACGCGACTTTGGCGACCTGATCCACTTTGACGTGGCCGGGCACAGTGACGACAAGCCCACCGTGCTGCTGGTTGCCCCCATGTCGGGCCACTATGCCACGTTGCTGCGCAAAACCGTGATTTCGCTGCTGCCCGACTGTGATGTCTATATCACCGACTGGCACAACGCGCGTGACATCCCTGTCAGCGCGGGCAAGTTCGATATCGAGGATTACACGCTGTACCTCGTCGACTTCATGAAACATCTGGGACCGGACACCCACGTGATCGCCGTGTGCCAGCCCGCACCTCTGACCTTGGCCGCCACCGCCTATCTGGCCGAAGAAGAACCCGAAGCCCAGCCGCGCAGCCTGACGTTGATCGGCGGACCGATTGATCCGGGTGCCGCGGCAACCGAAGTCACCGATTTTGGCCACAGCGTCACCATGGGCCAGCTCGAAGAGGCGATGATCCAGCGCGTCGGCTTTAAGTTCGCCGGTGTGGGCCGTCTGGTCTATCCGGGTCTTTTGCAGCTGTCGTCCTTCATCTCGATGAATGCGGACAAACACGCCAAGGCGTTCAACGACCAGATTTCGCGCGCCGCACGCGGCGAGGCGTCGGACCATGACAAGCACAACGAATTCTACGACGAATATCTGGCCGTGATGGATATGACCGCGGAATTCTACCTGTCCACGGTCGAACGCATCTTCCAGAACCACGAAATCGCCTCGAACGAATTCGTGGTCGCAGGACGCAAGGTCGATATCGGCAAGATCACAACCGTTGCCGTGAAAACCGTCGAAGGCGGCGAGGATGACATCACCGCCCCCGGTCAATGCATCGCGGCGCTGGACCTGTGCACCGGTCTGCCGGATTCGAAAAAGGCCAGCCACGTGGAACCCCACGCCGGGCACTATGGCATTTTCGCAGGCAGCAGCTGGCGCAACAACATCCGCCCGATGGTGCTGGAGTTCATCTCGAAGAACAGCGGCACCGAGGCTCCGTCCAAGACGGCGGCGAACACCACCAAGAAGCCGGACGCGGCACCCAAAGCCCTGCGCAAGAACGGAACCACGGACCAACCGGTCTGAAGCTGCACAGACAATTAGTCCTGACCTGACAAGGCGCCCCTCCCTGTACCGGTGGGGCGCTTTTCATTTTACAGGGTCGTTTTTGTTGAAATTGTCGCTTTTAACCTATTTCATGGAACACGACGACAGAGCGCGATGACCGCGTTCGGAGTGGCTGCGCCTTATTTTGACGCATCGCTTTTGGCTCTTCACGAGAACAGATGAGAGTTTCATGACCATTTCCAAACCGATCCATCCCGCCGCTCGCGATTACGCCGACGAGGTTGCCGCAGGCACCCTGTCGCGCCGCGAGTTCCTGACCCGTGCCACCGCATTGGGCGTCAGCGCCAGTGCCGCCTATGGCCTGCTCGGGCTGATCCAGCCTGCCCGTGCGGCCGCCCACGCCCAGACGGGCGGTACGCTGCGCATCGAATCCTCGATCAAGGCGCTGAAAGATCCGCGCACCTTTGACTGGCCGCAGATGTCGAACTTTACCCGTGGCTATCTGGAGTATCTGGTCGAATACCAGATCGACGGCAGCTTCAAACCCGCCCTGCTGGAAAGCTGGGAGGTCAACGACGACGCCACCGAATACACGCTGAAGATCCGCCCCGGCGTGACATGGAGCAACGGCGACGCCTTTACCCCCGAGGATGTGGCGTTCAACATCACACGCTGGTGTGACAAGGGTGTCGAGGGCAATTCGATGGCCTCGCGCATGTCGTCGCTGGTCGATCCGGAAACCGGCAAGGCCCGCGAGGGCGCAATCACCGTGGCAGACGACAGCACCGTCGTGCTGACACCGGCCAAGCCGGACATCACCCTGATCGCAGGCTTTTCCGACTATCCGGCGGCCATCGTGCACCAGTCTTTCAATGGCGACCCGCTGGACAACCCCATCGGCACCGGTCCCTACCTGCCCGAGTCCTTTGACGTCGGCAGCAAGGCGGTTCTGGTAAAGAACACCGACCACCAGTGGTGGGGCGAAGGTGCCTATCTGGACCGCATCGAATACCTGGACTTTGGCACCGATCAGGCCAGCATCGTGGCGGCGGTCGATGCCGACGAGGTCGACATGATCTATGAAAGCATCGGCGAATTCATCCCGATCCTGGACGACATCGGCTGGACCAAATCCGAAGCCGTCACCGCCAATACGATCGTGATGCGCGCCAACCAGGAGGCCGAGATCGACGGCCAGAAACCCTATGCCGATGCCCGCGTGCGCCGCGCGTTGGCCATGGCCATCGACAACAGCGTTCTGCTGGAATTGGGCTTTGCGGGCAACGGGCGTGTGGCCGAAAACCACCACGTGTCGCCGATCCATCCCGAATACGCCGAACTGCCCGCCCCCGTTTTTGACCCCGCCGGCGCCAAGGCGCTGATGGAAGAGGCCGGAATGGCAGATTTCGAACACGAGCTGATCTCGATCGACGACACCTGGCGCAAGGACACCACAGACGCCGCCGCCGCCATGCTGCGCGACGCGGGGATCAACGTGAAGCGCACCATCCTGCCCGGCTCGACCTTCTGGAACGACTGGCTGAAATACCCGCTGTCCACCACCGACTGGGCCCAGCGCCCCTTGGGTGTGCAGGTGCTGGCTCTGGCTTACCGCTCGGGCGAGGCCTGGAACGAGACCGCGTTTTCGAACGAAGAATTCGACAGCCTGCTGAGCGACGCACTGGCGATTGCCGATGCCGACCAGCGCCGCGAGGTCATGGCCAAGATCGAAAAGATCATGCAGGACGAAGGCGTGATCGTGCAGCCCTACTGGCGGTCGATCTATCGCCACCACAAACCCGAAGTGATCGGCGCGGAAATGCATCCGACGTTTGAAATTCACGTGGCGAAACTGGGCTACGCTGCCTGAACACGCTTTCCGAACAGGTCCGACCCGGCAACGGGTCGGGCCGCACCGGGCACCCTGCCCTAGCTGCGCAGCACCAGCGGCTGCTTCATCCACGCTTTCAGTGCATCATTGGTCTCTTCGGGTTGCTCCAACGGGGGCAAATGACCCGCGCCTTCTATCACCACCAGTTTGGCATAGGGGATCAGTTCGGCCATGAAACTGTGATGTTTCGCTGACATGAGCGTATCCTCGGCCCCGCACAGGATCAGGGTCGGCACCTTGCACTTGCGCAGCGTGCTTTGCTGGTCCCGGCGGCGCTGCATGGCGCGGGACTGCCGGACAAAGACCTCCGACCCGAGGTCGAGCGCCATCTGGGTATAGGCCGCGAGCACGGTTGCCGCAAAGCCGCCCGGAGCCAGGTGCTCGGCACGGATGTGTCCGCGCGCGGCCTCGGCCAGCCGTCCGGTGCGCGCGGCAATGATGTGCGGCTCGCGCGCGGCAGCCATCTGCGGCGTTTCGGCCTGCGCGTTGGTGCACATCAGCGCGATGCGGCTGACCCGGTCCGGCGCACGGCGCAGGATCTCCATCGCCACCATCGCACCAAAACCAAGCCCCGCCAGCGCAAAGCGTTTGGGCAACTGGTCCAGCAGGTTCGACGCAATCTCCTCGATCCGCTCGCCTTGGGTCACGGGCGCAATGGTCACGCAAATCTCGTTGGAAAAGGCCGCCACCTGCGCACTGTACAACCGCGCGTCGCACATCATTTCGGGAAGAAGAACCAACGGTTCGGCCATGCCTGTCTCGCGCTTGTTGCTGCTGCGTTTGCCCGGCAACATGTCGCAAGCGCGGCCTTGCCACAAGTGTTAAGGCTTGTGGGGGCAAGGCCTTGCCTAAGGCAGCTTCAGCCCCCGAAACGCCGGAAAGTCCGCATAGCGCGCACGCCGCGCCGTCTGCCCCTCCTCGGGATCGTCCCCTGCCCGCAACAGCATCCCCCGTGGCGCGATATAGCTTGAAATCGTGCGCAGGGGCGTCGGCCGCCAGTCCAGATTGAACGCGCACAGCTTGGGAAAGAACCAGATCGCGGAGTAGGGCAGATGGTCGTGCAGCCACCACGCCAGATCGCGCCAGTCGCGCCCTTGGGCATAGCGGTCGGAAAACCACGGGATCGCCAGCGAGGTGCCCGCGATGGCCGCGTCCCCGCCTGCCCGGTCCCAGATGTGGCATTCCATCGGATTGTCATTGCGCGCACAGTTCAGCGCGTTTTCGTTGCCAAAGCGGTTCAGCTCAGGTGACCGATAGCCCGACCGGATCGCGATCCGGCCAAAGGTTTCGGTCAGCGGGTCCAGCAGTTCGGTGCACAGCATCCGTCCGTTGGCGATGGCCAGATCGGGATCGACGGGCACGTTGGGAATGCCGTGCAGGCTGCCGATCTCGGAATAGAGGAAATCGCGCATGAAGAAATGTTTCGACAGCCGCACGCGCCCCAGCTCTTCCAGCCCGCGCATGCTGCGCGGCGGGCGCATCAGGCGGCCCCGTTCCACTGAAATGCGCCGTCCGGTCCCAGCGGCGCAAAGGGGTTGTGCGCCACCTCCCAGATGTGCCCCTCGGGGTCGGCGAAATATCCGATATGCCCGCCCCAGAACACGTCATGCGCGGGCTTCAGGATGCGCGCACCTGCCGCTTCGGCACGGGCCAGCAGCGGGGCCACCTCGTCCTTGTCGCGCACGTTGTACGACAGCGTCATCGCTCCACGCCCCAGTTCGCCCTCGGGCAACCCAAGATCACGCGCCAGATCCGCCAGCGGATACAGCCCCAGCGTCTGCCCGATCAGGTCAAAGGCCGTAACGCCGTCAGGGCTGTCCACTGCCTGCCAGCCCAGGGCGGTGTAAAACGCGGCCTGTGCTGCCATGTCGCGCACGCCGAGTGTGATCAGGCTGATCCGCTGTTCCATTATTCGATGTCCTTCAACCATCCCAGAATGCCTGCCACCATCATATCCGTCTGGCTGGGCGACATGATAGCCCCCGCAATCACATGGGCGGCGGGGTCGTCCCCCGGTTGCAGATCGGGATAGGCGCGTGTCGCCACGGTGCCCCAATCCGCCCCCCAGCGGCGACGGATGCGGTCGGTGGCCTCGGGGCGCACCACCTGATCCTTGTCGGAGTACCAGAACAAGGCAGGGGTCAGGAACAACGGGTGATCCAGCCCGTTCACCGCCTTTATCAGCGCGCCCATCGGCAGGGTGGCGACAGACGGATAGGACGTGGTCCAGTATTTCGCCTGCTCCGCGTTGCGCGGAGTAAAGCTGATGGTGTCGCCCGCAAACCACGGCGCCCATGTGCGCGCGGCAGGCCAAGTCAGGATGCGGGCAAAGGGATTGTTGATGCCATAGTTGGGCGAGACCAGAACGATGCCCGCAACCCCATCCATATCCACAGGGCTGTTGGCCGCAGCGGTGATCACCGTGGCCCCGGTCGACGTGCCGATCAACAGCACCCTGTCCCCCAGCGCCCGCGCGGCGGCCAGCCCTTCGGCCATGTCGGCCATCCAGCCCGCGACGGTTGCCTCGCCCATCGCAGCCGACCCGCGCCCGTGGCCTTGCAGGCGGGTGTAGATCAGGTTCGCGCCCAGCGCCTGCGCCACACGGTCGGGCACGGGGCGGATTTCCTCGGATGTTGCGGAAAAGCCGTGCACATAGAGCACCGACCATTCGGTCTTGGCCTCGGGCGCACCGGCCCAGATCACCCGCTTTTCAGTGCCGGGCGTGATGTCGTCAAACCGCGCCTCGGTGCGTGCGAAATAGGCCGAGACGCCGCCGTCAAACTGCGCGGTGTCGAAATACATATCCAGCGGGGCCGGTTCGCGCGGACCAAAAGCGACAAGCGCCGCCACCGCCAGCAGCAGCCCCATGAACACCCATCCAAGGGCGCGCGCCATCAGTCGGCCGCCGCGATGACATCCGTCACCGCCTGTTCGATCAGCGAAAGACACGGCCCGTCGGAAAAGCGGTGGTCGGCGTCCTTGACCAGCAGCAGCCGCATATCGGGGCTGTCAGCGTGGTTCAGCAACCGCACGGCGGTTTCGGTGCTGACGGCGGTGTCGGCGGTGCCTTGCAGACAGCGCACGGCAAAGGGCAACGGCAGTGGATCACGCAGCACCAGACGGCTGCGCCCGTCTTCCACCATGCGTCTGGTGATGATGTAAGGCTCCATATAATCCGAAGGCATGGCAATCTGCCCGTCCCGCTCAAGCGTGGCCTTTTGCGCATCGGTGAAACTGGCCCAGTAGCCGTCCTCGGTGAAATCGGGCGCTGCCGCGATGGTCACCAGCCCCGCGACCCGCTCGGGATGTGCCCGGCAGAACAGCAGCGATTGCCAGCCGCCCATGGAGGACCCCACGGGGATCACCTTGCCCGTAGTCAGCGTGGTGATGGCCGCAGCAGTGTCCTCGGCCCAGTCGCCGATGCAGCCTTCCTCGAAGGTCCCGCTGCTTTGCCCGTGGCCGGAATAATCGAACCGCAGGAACGCACGCCCCTGAGCGGCGCACCATGCCTCCAGATGCACGGCCTTGGTCCCTTCCATGTCGGACTTCAGCCCGCCCAGAAACACCACACAAGGACCATCGCCCGGCGTCAGGTGATAGGCGATGCGGCGGCCTTGCGGCGTTTCCAGAATTTGCGGATCGGACATTGGCGGCTCCTTGCGTTCGGTGTTGGGCGCAGTCTGCGCAGGGCGGGCGACACGTTCAACCTGGAAAGTTAAGTTACCATATTGTCACGTGACCAAAGAATCACGTATAAGCGGACCATGGATACAATCTTCAAGGCCCTTGCCGACCCCGCGCGGCGCACATTGCTGGACAGTTTGCGCCGCACCGATGGCCAGACCCTGACCGACCTTCAGGGGCAACTGGACATGACCCGTTTCGGGGTCATGAAACATCTGGGTGTGCTGGAAGAGGCCGGGTTGATCGTGTCCCGTAAGGTCGGGCGTTTCAAATATCATTACCTGAACGCCCTGCCCTTGCAGGAGGCCATTGACCACTGGATCGAGCCATTGCTCGTCAAACCAGCGGCGCGTGCAGTTCTTGACCTCAAAGCGTCCCTGGAAGGAAAAACCATGACCAAACCTGATTTCGTAATGCAAACCTTTATCCGCTGCACCCAAGACGCGCTGTGGGATGCGCTCAGCAATCCCGACAGCATGGCGGCCTATCACTTCATGTGTAACAGCGTCCAAGGTGAGGCCGTCGAAGGCGGCACGCTGACGTGGCTGTTGCCCGACGGCAACCCGATGCTGACCCAACGGCCAACCAAGGTCGTGCCCAAGACCCGCATCGAGGCAACCTTCGAGCCGCATTTCTTCGGCCCCGACGCCCCCGCATCGCGCATGGCCTTTCTGATCGAACCCCTGCGGGACATGTGCAAGCTGACCATCGAACACTATGACATCCCCAAAGGTCAGGATGGCGTCGCCGAAGGCTGGGCGCGCATGGCGTCGTCACTGAAATCGTGGCTGGAAACCGGCACCGCGATGAAATCGTCGATGTAGGGGGCACGGATATGGATACGTTTCCCACCGAACTGGGTATTCTGGCGTTGCTGGCGTTGCTGGCTGCAAGCCTGTGGATTCCGTACATCATCGGCGTCACCCGTCAGGGCGCTGCCTTCGAGGCCTTTGTGCGGCCGGGCGATCTGTCGTCGCTGCCTGCATGGGTGCACCGCGCAAACCGGGCGCATCTGAACCTGCTGGAACAGCTGCTGCCCTTTGCCATTCTGGTGCTGGTCCTGGACCGGATGGGCGGGTTCAACGCGCTGACCTATTGGACGGTCGTGGCATTTTTCTGGCTGCGGGTGGCCCATGCAGTGGGGATGATCAGCGGGCTGGCAAAGATGCCGCTTCGCCCCATCCTGTTCGTGCTGGGCTGGGTCTGCTGTCTGGTGCTGGCAAGCCAGGTGTTCCTGCCCGCCTGATCCCGGCCCGATACAACGCTACGTCAAAGGCCTGCACCGCGTGCGGGCCTTGCTCTTTGTGTGTTCGCGGATCAGAAGAAACCTCATGCAAGCGCCCCCGAAAATGTTGATCCCTGTCCTGACCCTGTCGAACTTCCTGATCGGCGTGGGGGCGTTTATCATTATCGGGATGCTGGAGCCGCTGGGCACCGACCTGAAGGTCACGCCTGCCCATGCCGGACAATTGCTGACCGTCTATGCGCTGGCCTATTCGGTGCTGTCGCCGGTGCTGGTGGCCGTGACCGGGCGGATCGGGCGGCGGCGTGTGATGGCGCTGGGGCTGGTGATGTTCGCGCTGGCCGCGCTGATGTCGGCGCTGTCCCCGTCGATGCTGGTGCTGAATGCCGCCCGCGTGCTGGCCGCAGCCGGTGCGGGGTTGTTCACGCCCGTGGCCGCCGCCACCGCAGCGGCGCTGTTTCCGCCCGCGCAACGCGCACGGGTGCTGGCGATGGTGTTCTTCGGGTTCAGCGTGGCACAGGTGCTGGGCGTGCCTGCGGGCAGCTACATCGCCTATACATTCGGGTGGCGCTGGGGGTTCTGGTGCGTTGTCGCCCTCGCCCTGCCCTGTATCGTGATGATCTGGCGGCACGTGCCAGCGGGTCTGAAATTCCAGCCGATCACGCTGGGCGATCTGGGTGAAGTGCTGCGCAATCTGCGGATGATCTTTGCGGTTCTGTTCACCAGCACATTCCTTGGCGCGACCTATATCCTTTACACCTATATGGCACCGCTGCTGAGCGAGACGATGGGCTATGGCCGCGATGGCGTGACGCTGGTGCTGGCGGTGTCCGGCTTCGGCGCGGTGATCGGCAATCTGGCCAGCGGCATCCTGACCGACCGGCTGGGCTGGAAGCGCACGCTGGTGGCGCTGTGCCTGTGCCAGATCGTGCTGTTGCCGGTCTATTCGCTGCTGCCACTGTCTGACATCATGCTGATGGGCCTGACGACCGTGTGGGCGATGAGCGGGTGGGCGTTCATGGCGGCACAGCAAACGCGGCTGATCGGGCTGGCCGGGTCGCAGGCCACGGTGGTTCTGGCGCTGAATGCGGCCGCGATCTATGTGGGGGCCGCTGTCGGTTCGGCCATCGGCGGCTGGGTGCTGCTGCACGCAGGCCTGTCGGCCCTGGGCTTTGCCGCCACCATCGGCATGACCGTCGCCCTTGCGCATCTGCTGCTGTCGGCACGAATGTCGCCATCGGCTGCCCCTGCCCCTTGACGCAGCCCCGCAGCCCCGCCAAAAGGCTGGCACACATATAACCCGCAACCGGGCGTTCCGTGGGCGCCAAACTGACGAGGAGTGCCAAGATGGCCCAAGTCTCCCTTACCTTTCCCGATGGCAATGCACGCGACTATGATGCCGGCATCACCGCCGCCGAAGTCGCCGAAAGCATCTCGAAATCCCTGGCCAAAAAGGCCATCAGCGCGACCGTCGACGGCCAGCACTGGGATTTGCAGTGGCCGATCAACGCCGACGCGCAGATCGCCATTCACACCATGCAGGACGACGAGCAGGCCAACGAGCTGGTCCGTCACGATCTGGCGCACATCATGGCCCGCGCCGTGCAGGAAATCTGGCCCGACACCAAGGTCACCATCGGCCCCGTCATCAAGGACGGCTGGTACTATGACTTTGACCGCGCCGAGCCGTTCACCCCCGAAGATCTGGGTGAGATCGAAAAGAAGATGAAAGAGATCATCAACAAACGCGACCCCGTCCGCACCGAGGTCTGGGAGCGCGATGTTGCGATCAAATACTACGAAGACCGGGGCGAGCCCTATAAGGTCGAGCTGATCGAAAGCATTCCGGGCGACGAGCCGCTGCGCATGTACTGGCATGGCGACTGGCAGGATCTGTGCCGTGGTCCGCACCTGCAACACACCGGCCAGGTGCCCGGCGATGCGTTCAAGCTGATGTCGATCGCCGGTGCCTACTGGCGCGGCGACAGCAGCCGCCAGATGCTGCAACGCATCTACGGCGTGGCCTTCACCGGCAAGGAAAAGCTGCGCGCGCACCTGAACATGCTGGAAGAGGCCGCCAAACGCGACCACCGCAAGCTGGGCCGCGAGATGGACCTGTTCCACATGCAGGAAGAGGCCCCCGGTCAGGTGTTCTGGCACCCCAACGGCTGGACCATCTACACCGAATTGCAAGATTACATGCGCCGCAAGCAACGCGTGGGCGGCTACCGCGAGATCAACACACCGCAGGTCGTGGACCGCAAGCTGTGGGAAGCCTCGGGGCACTGGGACAAGTACCAGCATCACATGTTCATCGTTGAAGTCGACGAAAGCCGCGATGGCGAAAACGACGACGCCGCGGTCAAGAACAAGGCCCAGACCCGCATCAACGCGCTGAAACCCATGAACTGCCCCTGCCACGTGCAGGTGTTCAACCAGGGCCTGAAATCCTATCGCGACCTGCCGCTGCGGCTGGCCGAATTCGGGTCATGCGCGCGGTTCGAGCCGTCGGGTGCCCTGCACGGC
This sequence comes from Sulfitobacter sp. 20_GPM-1509m, assembly GCF_000620505.1. Taxonomy (GTDB): domain Bacteria; phylum Pseudomonadota; class Alphaproteobacteria; order Rhodobacterales; family Rhodobacteraceae; genus Pseudosulfitobacter. The sequence goes on from NZ_KK211144.1 coordinate 297,517, forward strand.
ATCATGCGGGTGCGTGGCTTTACCCAGGATGACGGGCATATCTTCTGCACCGAGGATCAGATCGAAACCGAATGCGCGCGGTTCATCGAATTCCTGGCCGACATCTATGCCGAGCTGGGCTTTCCCACCTTCGAGATCAAATTCGCCACCCGCCCTGAAAAGCGCGTGGGCACCGAGGAATCGTGGGATTACGTCGAAAACGCGCTGGAAGAAGCGATCCGCAAGACCGGCCGCACCTACACGCTGGAACCCGGCGACGGCGCGTTCTATGGCCCCAAGCTGGACTTTTACCTGACCGACGCCATCGGTCGCGTCTGGCAGTGTGGTACATTCCAGGTCGACCCCAACCTGCCCGAACGGCTGGATGCGACCTATATCGCGCAGGACGGTGCCAAGGTGCGCCCCTATATGCTGCACCGCGCGACCTTGGGCAGTTTTGAACGCTTCATCGGCATCCTGATCGAAGAACACGCAGGCAAGCTGCCGTTCTGGCTGGCCCCGCGTCAGGTTGTGGTGGCGTCGATCATTTCGGATGCGGATGACTACGTGCAAGAGGTCGTCGCGGCCCTGCAAGCGCGCGGCGTGCGCGCCGAGGCGGATCTGCGCAACGAAAAGATCAACTACAAGGTCCGCGAACATTCGGTCGGCAAGGTGCCTGTCATTCTGGCCGTGGGTGCCCGCGAGGTCGAGGAACGCACCCTGTCCGTGCGGCGTCTGGGCGAAAAACAGACCAGCGTGCAATCGCTGGATGACGTTCTGGTGACGCTGGCGGATGAAGCCACCCCGCCCGATCAAAAAGCCTGACACATTTGGCGCGGCACCGGCATCAGTCCCGGTGCCGCGCCGCAGAAATTGTTACAGAACACGATCAAAGCCCGCGATGCTGTGGCCGGATTGCCGAAATCCTGTAAGATTTGCACCCCTTGTGCGGCCACCAGCTAACACACATGTGAATAACAGCCTCGTGAGTGGTAGAGTACACAGACGCACCACTACTCTGGATGCAAGGGCCGCCAGTGCCCGCACCAAGGTGATATGTTTTAGGGAGATTGAAGATGTCGAACACCATGAAAACCGCCGCCCTTCTGGGGGCTGTCGCCGCTGCGATGACCGCGCAAACCACAAGCGTCAGCGCCGCGACCAAAGAGAAATGCTATGGCGTGTCGCTGGCGGGTGAAAACTCGTGCAAGGCGGGCGAAGGCACCACCTGTGCCGGCACCTCGACCGTGGATTACCAGGGCAACGCATGGACGCTGGTCGACGCCGGCACCTGCTCTGAAATCGAGCTGCCCGCCATGGCCGACGGCACGCCGCGCACCGGCGCGCTGGAAGAACTGGACCGCGATCTGCCCTCTGCCTAAGGCACCTGTTGCACCGGGTCCTATCCGGCCCGGTGCACGCCCCCTTGCGTGAAAGGCCGCCACCATGCTGGACGCACGCCGCAGCCCCAACACATTGCCAAACGCCCCCGGCGTCGGTTTCAAACCTGCGCATTTTCAGGGGCTGACCGACGATCCCGGCCCCGTGCGCTGGATCGAGGTCCATGCCGAGAACTATATGGGCGACGGTGGCCGGCAGATCGCGCAACTGCGCGCGCTGTCCGAGCAATTTGCCACCTCGGTGCATGGCGTGGGCCTGAGCATCGGCGGGGCGCAGGATCTGGACACTGACCATCTGGCACGGCTGAAACACTTGTGCGACTGGCTGAAACCCGACAGCTTTTCCGAACATCTGGCTTGGTCGACCCACGGGGCCGAATATATGAACGACCTGCTGCCCCTGCCCTATACGGACGCGACGCTGGCCCATGTGGCGGCGCATATTGATCAGGTGCAAGAGACGTTGGGCCGCCAGATGCTGCTGGAAAACCCGTCCAGCTATCTGGCCTTTGACGACAGCACATGGTCGGAAACCGATTTTCTGGCCGAACTGGTGCGCCGCACCGGCTGCGGGCTGCTGCTGGACGTGAACAACGTGTTCATTTCCGCCACCAATCTGGGCACCAGCGCCGAAGCCTATATCGATGCCTATCCGCTTGAAGCCGTGGGCGAATTGCACGTGGGCGGCCATGCCGAAGATGCCGACGATAACGGCGCGCCGCTGTTGATCGACAGCCACGGTGCGCCGGTGGTCGACGCGGTCTGGACGCTGCTGGACCGTGTTCTGGCCCGCACGGGGCCAAAGCCGGTGCTGGTGGAATGGGACAATGATGTGCCCGACTGGCCCACCCTGCGCGCCGAAGCGGTCCGCGCCGCCGCCGCACTGGCGCCCGCATGAAAGGGTTTTACGACGCCCTCCTGGACCCAGTGCAACCAGCTCCCGAGGGCCTGCACGACGGGAACGGCGCAGCTGCGGGCAAACGCTTTGACGTTTACCGCAACAACGTCATGCAATCGCTGACGGATGTGATGCGCGCGGGCTTTCCGGTGGTGCGCAAGCTGATCGGGGCACAGAATTTCGACATCGTCGCCGGTGCCTTCATCCGCGCGCAGCCGCCGACGTTGCCGATCATGCAACGCTATGGCGACGGCTTTGACAGCTTTCTGGCCGAGGTGCCGCAGCTGGCGCATCTGGGCTATCTCAGCGACGTGGCCCGGCTGGAACAGGCCCTGCGCCTGTCCTATCACGCCGCCGACTGCACGCCTGTGGACGCCGCACGGCTGGGTGATATGCCGCCAGAACAGATTGGGGCGGTACGGTTTGCGTTTGCGCCTGCCGTGCAGCTGATCCCCTCCGTGTGGCCCCTGTTTGACATCTGGCGGTTCAACACCGAGGACGGCGCGCCCAAGCCGCAGCCTGTGGCGCAGCACGTGCTGATCACCCGCGCCGATTATGATCCTGCGCCGCATGCCCTCTCTCCGGCCCAAGGCGCGTGGATCGCCGCATTGATGACAGGTGAGACACTGGAGGCCGCGCAGGATGCGGCCGGTGCCGTCGATCCTGCCTGTGACATCGCCACGCCGATGACGCTGTTGTTTGCGCAGAACGCCGTAACAGGACTGATCCCGAAAGACCCTGCATGATCCGGACATACACCCGCCTGACCACCGCCTTGGACCGTGCCGACTGGCTGTTGCCGACGCTGGCCCGCGTGGTCTTTGTCGGCGTGCTGCTGCTGTATTTCTGGGTGTCGGCCCTGACCAAGCTGGGCGAAGGCGCGGGTGGTCTGCTGTGGCTGTCGGACACCGCCTATATGCAGATTTTCCCCAAGGCGGTCGAGGCCGCAGGCTATGACGCGGCGCAACTGGGCTGGGGCTACCGGCTGGCTGCGGTGCTGGGCACGTGGGCCGAATTCCTGCTGCCCCTGTGCATCGCCATCGGCCTGATGACACGGCTCAGTGCGCTGGGGATGATCGTCTTTGTCGCGGTGCAAAGCTATGTGGACATCTACGGCCATGACGTGGGCGCAAAGACCACGGGAGCGTGGTTCGACCATATCTCGAACGCGGCGATTGTGGACCAGCGCGCGCTGTGGGTGCTGTTGCTGATGATCCTTGTGGTCAAGGGCGCGGGACCGCTGAGCCTGGATGCAGCCCTGCGATCCGCACGCCGCGCAGAGATGTAGCGCCGACCGCCCTGCCCCTCAGGTCAGGGCTTGCAGGTCGGGCTAACCTTCGACGCCCAGAGCCGCCCGCGTGGCCGCGTCCCAGCCCAGGTGCATCTGGTCACCATCCACGATCAGAGGACGTTTCATCAGCGAGGGGTGCTCTGCCAGCACCTGTGATTGCGGCAACGCCCGCGCTGCATCATCCAGCCCGCGCCATGTGGTGCTGCGGGTGTTGGTCAGCGCGTCGCCAAAGGTGGCCTGGGCCTGTGCCATCACGTCCGCTGGAACGCCCTCCTTGCGCACGTCCACAAAGGTCGCCTGTGGCAATGCCTTGATCGCCTTGCGGCAGGTATCGCATGTTTTCAGCCCGTAAATCAGCATCATTGTCCTCCTGTTGAGCACCAGATAGGTAATCCGCCCTCGAATTGCATGGCTTTTTCTTGATTTTTTCCGAGGTTGATCAATCTTGATAGATGTGGCGGTGCATCGGGCCAGAACCCCTTGCGATGTCACGGCAATGTCCCGTGGGGTCACGGGAGTGAATGTAAGGCAGAAGGAGGCACGGGATTATGCCAACTGGCACCGTGAAGTGGTTCAACACCACAAAAGGTTACGGCTTCATCGCACCGGACGAGGGTGGCAATGACGTTTTTGTACATATTTCAGCAGTGGAAAGGTCTGGATTGACAGGTTTGGCGGACAACCAGAAGGTCAGCTACGAGCTGTCCGAAGGGCGCGACGGGCGGCAGATGGCTTCGGATCTGAGCTTGCTGTGAGCGTTTGCAGACAACAGGCCCGGTGCGATGTCGGGCCTGTTGATCGGCGGGGTCCGGTTCAGTCGTAGGTGCAGCCCTTGGTGCCGATGGGGCAGTCATAGGTGCTGGCTTTGCGGCGCTGGACGGGGTGCTGCATGACCTGGCTGTAGGTCATCGACTGGTTCGGTGTGCCACAGCAGATTACCCCATTGATTGTAACGGGTTGCAGGCCGGCAGGGCAGTAATTTGCGCTGCTGGGATAGGCGTAGATCTTGAGGCTGTCAGAGGCCAGCGCGGGCATGGTGCCCAGGACGGTCAGGCCAAATGCGGCGGTCAAAATGGATTTCAGGTGCATGTCGATCCTCGTTTCGGGTGATGTGCATTTCAATGTGCCTTATTTTGGTCACACTCTGCTAACCTGTCCAGTTTTTTCTATTGTTTCACAGGGTTGCACCAAGTGAGCTGTAGCCGCGAAAGCGGATGCGACCGCCCTGTTTGCGGGATGTGATGGTGTAATCGGGGTAGCGCTGCAGGAAGCGGGCGATGGCGATGCGGCCTTCCATGCGGGCGAGGGTCAGGCCGACGCAGACATGGGGGCCGCCAGCGAAGGCAAGGTGGCGGTTCGGCGTGCGGGTGATGTCGAAAACGGCAGCGTTCTCAAAGACTTGGGGATCACGGTTGGCCGCGCCGATGCACAGGTGCAGGTTGGTGCCTGCGGCGATCCTGTGGCCTGCGATCACACAGTCTGTGGCGGTCTCGCGGTTGCCGAACTGGTTCGGCGAGGCGCTGCGCAGGACCTCTTCGATGCAGGGATTGATCAGGTCCATGTCATTGATAAGACGCTGTTTTTCCTCGGGATGATCGTGCAGCAGGGCCAGTCCGTTGCCGATCAGATTGGTCGTGGTTTCGTGGCCTGCGTTCAGGATGAAGATGCAGTTCTGGATCAGCTCGATCTCGGTCAGGGTGCCGTCGCTGTCGCCCTGGATCAGACGGGTCAGAACATCGGTGTCGGGGTCACCCGGACGGGCGGTGCGACGGGCGATAAGTCCTTGAAGATATTCCTTGAATTCGGATACGGCCTGTTGCCCTGAGGCCAGTTGGGCGGGGGTCAGCACGGGTTCCAGCGCGCCGAGGATGGCCAGCGACCAGTCGCGCAGGGGGCCGCGTTCGGAATGGGGGATGTCGAGCAGGTTTCCGATGATCTGGATGGGGATGGTGGAGGCGAAATCCTCAATAAGATCAGCGTGTTGCGGCAGGTTGTCCAGCAGGTGATCGACGGTTTCGATCAGGCCGGATTCCATGCGTTGAATGGCACGCGGGGCCAGCGCCGAGGCCATGATGCGCCGCACGCGGGTGTGCAGGGGCGGATCGTTGAACACCAGCGAGGTGGTGTGGTGTTCGTAGAGCGGTGTGCCCGCGCCGAATTTCGGTTTGAAAACAATACGTTTGTCGGACGTAAAGGTGGTGGTGTCCTTGTAGACCGCGCTGAGATCGGCGTGGTGCGACAGCAGGACAGAGCCGTCGGGCTGCGGGCAGACGGGGGCGGATTCCAGCAGCCGGTCATAGTGGGGAAACGGGTTGTCGTGGAAGCCGGCGGGGAGGTTTGCGAGGTCAATCATGGGCGCAGTGTAGCGCGGATTTTACAGAACGCACGGGGGATTAATGGCGGATTTTGGGGCCTGCGTGCGGTGGGGAATCGGGCGAATTGGTACGTATCGCGGGCAATCTTGTACAAGATTGCGGTGGGAATTTGCGCGCAAATTCCCGCGTTTGAGGGGTGTTGTACGTATTCTGGGGGGATGTGTACGGATTTTGGTGGCGGTTACGGGAGGGTTAACGGGAATGGTTAATTTGGGGGGGTGAGCGCCGTCCCGGAAAACGTCCAGTGGACGTTTTCAGGCGCGAACGGGCGGAGCCCCGGGAGCGTGGAGAGGCTTGAGCGATACGTCTGATTGGAAGGGCCGCGCCCGGACCGAGGGGGTTGGCACCGGTCCGGGCGCAGCCCGGCAATTGATCCGGGGGATCAATTGAGGTGGCAACGGGCGGAGCCCCGGGGGTGTGGAGAGGTTTGAGCGTTACGTCTGATTGGAAGGGTAGCGCCCGAACCGAGGGGCTGGTGCGAAGCGCCCGCCCCGTGGGGGCGGTTCGGGCGCTGCCCGGCGGTGCCGCCGGGCGGGACGGCAACTAAACAAAAGCGATTCTAAAAAGGCTTGAATCGTAACCCACACAGCTCTATCGCTATATATATTCAGTTAAAGGATTACAGATGCCTATTTACAAAAACGCAAGTCGAAAATCTGGAATATTGTCGTACGAAACTAGCGACAATTCCATTTCAGTCACCTTCAGAACAGGGAAATTTAGGACGTACTTGTACAACTACACAGTACCTGGAAAAGAACACGTCGACCACATGATCCAGTTAGCAGAATCTGGGGCGGGCCTGAATAGCTACATCAAGCTTTACGTTGGAGAACAATACTCATCAAAATTCTAGGAAATACGGTCAAAATTTCTTATCACCCCCAGACATGAGCGCTATCACTGTCGTAAAATTCAACCTCAAGGGGATATCGATCAATCCTTTCAGCCTGCATTCCTCTTGCCCTCTTTACAATCTCACTATTTGAATTGGAATTTGGGTCTCCGTGCAAACCAATGTACATTTTCTTAAATCGGCCTCGGGCGAGGCGACGTAGTACATGTGCGTCGTTTTCGGCTAGCGAATGACCATGCAAAAAGAAGCAATGCGAAACCATGTTAGCGTTAGAAGCGAGTGTTTTTCCCACTTGGTATAAATACGAATTGTGAGCAATCTTTCTTTTCTTTTGGTTTGAGGTTCCTTCAGCTACAAAAAGAGGAAACTTATCATCTTGCATTGCTCTGCGCACTTGCTCAATTAATCTCTCTTGCTTCCTGACCCATGTATACTTTTGAAGCGTGGCACCAGCATCAAACAAATGCAAAGCGCCGTGTAAATAATGGAAACAGGCATCCCGCGCACCGGTTTCGCCTCTCCAAACGACAAAGTCTGCCTCAGGCTCGTCTTCATCGTTTCCGAAGCCATCATTTCGAGAAAGATCAATGCTTTCATATCCTTCAATAGGATCACTATGCATCAGCACCCAATAAAGAAGAAGGTCGTAGTTGAAAGTGAAGACGTGCCCCGCTTTGGGGCCTAAGAAATTTGACAAGAAAGCACGACAGGCTTGAAATTGATCTTCTGAAATATCAATTGGAGACTGAGGATGCCTTTTTGCTATTGTTGTAATCAGAATATCTTTCAATGCGGCAGCATCCGCCATCATACTTACGGCAACATCATCAGAGTCTTTCGCGTAAATTGGATATACTTTCGAACCGTCTTCCAGCGCACGAATGGCTAATTCAAAATCTTGCGTCCCAAGCGCCTCAAATACATGGATTAAATTAGGATTTTCTGAAAAATCAGCCTCTTTGAATAGAGATCCATAGAGAAAGATGCCTGGGAATAGCGCAATACTAAATCCGTTCCCCAGTATAAGATGCTTCTTATTGTAGTTTTCAGCATCTTCTAGTGCTTTCTGAAATGTTAACATCACCCAATCACTCCCTCAAATCCCCACCGTTGCCCCCTGCCCGACGCCCCGCGCCTACCCCTTCCGCAGATACTCGCGCAATTCGCAGTCCGGCGACGCGCCCTCGAAGCGGCGCGTGCCGACCAGACGCCAGTCGTCCAGATCGACGCTTGGAAAATACGTGTCGGCATCGGTCACCTCGGTCGCGACCTCGGAGAGCATCAGCCGGTCTGCGCGGGGCAGCATCTCGGTGTAGATGCCTGCGCCACCGATGCCGTAGATGCGGCTGTAGCCGAGGTCGGATGCGATGCGGATCGCGTCACGCACGGATGTGGCCACGTGCTCTGCCTCCACCTGTTGCGACGACACCACGATGTTCAGCCGCCGCGCCAGAGGCTTGACCGGCAGGCTGTCCCAGGTTTTGCGCCCCATGATGATGGCCCCGCCCAGCGTTTCGCGCTGAAAGGATTTCATGTCCTCGCGGATGTCCCAGGGGATGTCCCCGTCCCGTCCGATGGCCCCGTTCCGGTCGCGGGCGACGATCAGTGTGATCATGGCTCAGACCGCCACGGGGGCGCGGATGGTGGGATCGGGGTCGTAGCCGGTGATCTCGAAATCCTCGTATCTGAAGTCGAATATGGACGACACGTCGCGTTTGATGCGCAGGGTTGGCAGCGGTTTGGGGGTGCGGGAGAGCTGCAGCTGTACCTGGTCGAGGTGGTTGGAATAGATATGCGCGTCGCCCAGCGTGTGGATGAAGTCGCCCGGCTCGTAGCCCGTGACATGGGCCAGCATCACCTGGAGCAGCGCGTAGGAGGCGATGTTGAACGGCACGCCCAGGAACATGTCGGCGGAGCGCTGGTAGAGCTGCAGGTGCAGCCGTCCGTTCGAGACGCGCACCTGCCAGAGCGTGTGGCAGGGCGGCAGCGCCTGGCGCGGCACGTCTGCGGGGTTCCAGGCCGTCACCACAAGGCGGCGGCTGTCGGGTGACGTTTTGATCATCTCGACAAGCTGCGCGATCTGGTCGATCGGCTTGTTGAGAAAGAGCGGCTCTTGCGCGGTGCCCAGATCGGTGGCCACGGGACCGGGAAAGGCGCGCCACTGGTGTCCGTAGACCGGCCCCAGGTCGCCGTTCTCATCCGCCCATTCGTCCCAGATGGTGACGCCGTTTTCCTTGAGGTAGCGGATGTTGGTGTCGCCGGACAGGAACCACAGCAGTTCGTGGATGATGGAGCGCAGGTGCAGTTTCTTGGTCGTGACCAGCGGAAAGCCGTCGGACAGCCGATAGCGTGACTGGTGTCCGAAATAGGAGATCGTGCCGGTGCCTGTGCGGTCGGTCGATGTCTCGCCGTGCTCCAGGATCGTGCGCAATGCGTCGTGGTACTGCTGCATGGGTCAGTGTCCTTTGCCTGTCTGCCGGAGACCTGTTTGCGGCGCTCGCGGTTTGCAATGGGTGGGTGTGCCTGTCGCGGTGCGCATGCAGTTGTAACGCGGGTTGGGGCGAAACGGCATGGCGCGAATCCTTCTGGCACAGAATCTGTTAGGGCGTCACCTTATCTAGCGCCGTCCGATACGGGAACCGCTATATCGTGGTCGCTTTATGGACACATTGCGTCAGGGATGTTCACAGATTCGTTGACTTTGCGTGAGTTAGCAGTGAATTTGACCGCAATAAGAGGCAGCAGTTCAAAAAAGGTGGTCGCAAATGACCCGTTTATATTCAGGCATCGCCATTTTGGCGTTGGTTGCCGCGTGCGGCGATGGCAATCCTTTCAACACGGTCGAAGACGGTGACGACACCACCCCCGGCAGCGCCTATCTGGACGACGAAGGCACGTTCCTGACGTTGAACAACATCGCCTACGATCCGGGGTCGGACACGCTGACGATCAACAACATTCCGTTCGACGATCCGAACAACGCCTACAAGCGCATCCAGACCGAGACATTCGCCAACGGGTTCAACGCCTATGAAAGCGACCCTGCGCCGGGCACCAACGAGATTCAGTATTTCGCCGTGTTCCGCCGGTCGGACAGCGGTCAGTCACAGGTCGCGGCGGCGGGGACCACGGCCTATGTCCAGTTCGGCTATGGCGGTGCGGGCGCGCAGCGGTTGGGGGCGAACCCGACGCTGCCGACCACGGGGATCTATTCGTACAACGGTGAGTATGCCGCGGTGCGCACGACGCTGGATGCAGGCCCCGGCGGCAGCAACCTGGCCGAGTTTGTCACTGGCGACGTGACGATGCGGGTCGATTATGGCGACTTTGACGACACGGGCACGGTAGGCGGTACGGTGCAGAACCGTCGGCTGTATGACACGACCGGCACCCAGATCGGGACACTGGACGGCTTCATCTCGATGCAGGATAGCACCATCGACTTTGAAACCCAGACCATCGTTGCTGCGCAGGCAACCGAATTTGTTGGCGGCACCGCAACGCGCAGTGGCAACTGGGAAGGCGTCTTTGCCGGACCCAACGGCGAAGAGATTGCCGGCGTGCTGTTCGTCGAGGGTGACGACGTCCGCGAAGTGGGCGGCTTTGTCACCACGCAGTAAATCCACGCGGCGCGCTGCGGCGCTGTGGCTGGCGCTGGCCCTGTCGGTGCCGGCCGTGCCTGCCGTGGCGCAGACCGCGACGCTGAGTCCAAACGAAGCGCGGATGGCGGCGGCCAAGCTGTTGTCCGAAGGCCATGCCCATGCGTCGATCGAACTGACGCGGGTGCTGGTCCAGCGCGATCCGCAGGACGCCACCAGCCTGATCCTGCTGGCGCAGGGCCTGCGGACCACGGGCGATTTCAAGGCCGCGCAGGATGCCGCACGGCAGGCGTGGAAAGCCGCCCACCGCGATGTCGAGAAATACGGTGCGGCACTGGCGATGGCGCAGGCGCTGTCATCGGACAATCACAAGACCCGCGCGCAACTGTGGCTGAGACGTGCGGCGCAGGTTGCCCCCTCTGATGCCACCCGCGCCCGCGCGATCCGCGATTACCAGTTCGTGCGCATGGCAAACCCGTGGTCGGTCAACCTGTCTTTTGGGCTGGTGCCCAGTGACAACGTCAACAACGCACCGCGCGACAACACCATCGTGCTGGGCGGGCTGGTCTTTGTCGATCCTACGGCGGTGCCGCTGTCAGGGATCGAAATCTCGTCACAGGCGCGGCTGCGTTACAATTTCAACATCACCGAGACCCACCGCAACTATGCCGCGCTGAGCTGGACAGAAACGCGGGTGGTACTGACCGATGATGCGGTACCTGCTGGGGTCGAGGATGGTGATTTCCTGTACCAGCAACTGCGTGCGCAAGTGGGCCGCGATTTCACCGCCGGACCGGGCAAGCCGCGCCACAGCTACAGTCTGAGTTACGGACGCATCTGGTATGGTGGCAGCCACCTCTCGGACGAGGTACGCGCCGACTGGAACAGCACGTTCACCCTGCCCGAGGAACAATATCTGACCTGGTCGGCGGACATCGGTTATGCCGAGCGGCAGGACAATGACGTGCGGTCGGGCACCACCGGATCGCTAGGGCTGAGCTGGTCGCGGCCCACCGCCGACGACGGCAGGCTGACACTGAACGCCGAAGCAGGCCGCACCGTGACCGACAGCAAGACGCTGACCCACAGCCGCGCCAAACTGGGCCTGACCTATGTTCTGGGCCAGAAGATGCTGGGCGCGCGCACTTCGGTGGCGCTGAGCGGGCAGTTCCGCAGCTATGACGACGCGGTCTATGGGCCTGATCCGCGACAGGATGTGTCGGCCAGCCTGTCCACGTCGTTCCTGTTCACCAATCTGGACAGCTATGGCTTTGCGCCCAAGGTGACGCTGGATATCAGCCGCAATCATTCGAACATCGGGCGTTTCGACACGCAGAGTATGGGATTGAACATCGGATTTCAATCGGTGTTCTGACCCGCTGCCGGACGCCCACGCCGATGTGCACGCCAAAGTGCTCTGGCCCTCGGCCCTGTGCGTGCTAGTCTGTGCCCTGACTTCAAGGACGAAAGGACGCGACAATGGCGCTGAAGTATTTGCACACGATGGTTCGGGTGAAGGATCTGGAGAAATCCATGGCCTTTTACGAGATGCTGGGTCTGAAAGAGATCCGCCGCATGGACAGCGAACAGGGACGGTTTTCGCTGATCTTCATGGCCGCCGAAGGGCAGGAGGAATGCCCTGTCGAGCTGACCTACAACTGGGACGGTGACGACAAGCTGCCCGATGACAGCCGTCATTTTGGCCATCTGGCCTATGAGGTCGATGACATCTATGCGATGTGCCAGACATTGCAGGACAATGGCGTGACCATCAACCGCCCGCCGCGTGACGGGCATATGGCGTTCGTGCGCTCGCCCGACAACATCTCGATCGAGCTGTTGCAGGCCGGTGACCGGCTGGCCCCGCAAGAGCCTTGGGCCAGCATGGAAAACACCGGTCACTGGTAAGGTCGTGAAGCACGCCCTGATCGCATTGTGGTGGGGCCTGATGGCCCTGCCCGCCGGGGCCGAACAGTGCCGGCTGGCGCTGGTTCTGGCGCTGGACGTGTCGTCGTCTGTGGATGCCGCCGAGGACACGTTGCAGCGGCAGGGGCTGGTGGCGGCGCTGACCGCGCCCGAGGTGCGGGCGGCTTTTTTTGCCACCGACGACCCCGTGGCGCTGGCGGTGTACGAGTGGTCGGGGAGGTACAATCAGGAAATGGTGCTGGACTGGGTGATGGTGCGGGGGCCGGCCGAGCTGCTGATGGCGGCCGAAACCGTGGCTGCGTCGCAGCGGTCGTATAATGATTTTCCCACGGCGATGGGCTATGCGCTGGGTTATGGCGCGGGGGTTCTGGCACGCGGGCCCGACTGTTTGCAGCAGACGCTGGACATGGCGGGCGACGGGCAGAACAACGAGGGATTTGGCCCGCAGGCGGCGTACCGCGAGTTTGGATTTGCGGGGGTGACGGTCAACGGGCTGGTGGTGAACGCCGCCGATTACGAGGCCGAGGTGGGGCTGATTGCCTTTTACAAGGCCGAGGTGTTGCACGGGCCCGGCGCGTTCATGGAAGTGGCGCAGGGGTTCGAGGATTACGAGCGCGCGATGCGCCGCAAGCTGGTGCGCGAGCTGTCGCCGCCGGTGCTGGGGGCGGTGTCGCGGGGCGGCGGGCCGGGATGATCCGGCTGGCGGTGCTGTTGTGCGCGCTGGTCGCGGGCGGGTCGGTGCAGGCGGCGTGCCGTCAGGCGCTGGCGCTGGGGCTGGATGTGTCGGGGTCGGTGGATGCGCGCGAATACGGCCAGCAGCTGGACGGGCTGGCGGCGGCGCTGGATGCGGGGTCGGTGCGGCAGGCGCTGATGCAGCAGCCGCAGGCGCCGGTGGCGCTGGCGGTTTATGAATGGAGCGGGCCGCAGGACGTGACGTTGCTGGTGCCGTGGACGGTTGTGACCTCCGAGGCGGTGCTGGACGGGATCATCGCGACGTTGCGCGGCACGGTGCGCGTGCCACGGTCGCCCGGCACGGGGCTGGGGTCAGCGATGCTTTATGGTGCGGCGCTGTTGGAGCAGGCCGATTGCGCGCAGCGGACGCTGGATATTTCGGGCGACGGGCGGTCCAACCTGGGGCCGCGTCCGCGTGATGTGAAACACCAGCTGGCCGGCAGCGGCATCACCGTCAACGCGCTGGTGATCGGGGAAGATGCCCCTGCGACGGGCGATGACCGGCAATCGGGAATCGGGCCGTTGAGTTCGTATTTCCGGGCCGAGGTGATTTTCGGGCCGGACTCCTTTGTGGAAACGGCTTTGGGCTTTGACAGCTACGCCGAGGCGATGCAGCGCAAGCTGGAGCGGGAGTTGCTGACGCTGGTGATCGGGCGGCTGGAGTAGCCCCTGCCCTGCCCGGCCGGGTCAGTAGATATAGCGGATCTGGTCGGTCCAGTAGCGTTCGACGCGTTTGAGGGTGCCGGTGATGTCGTCGATGCCGTCGGCCTGTAGCACGTTGGCGGCCTGTAGCCCCTCGGCGTGGCGTTCGAAGAGGTCGCTGACGGTGGTGCGGATCCGGCGGCCGTTTTCGGTGAGGCGCACGCGCACCGAGCGGCGGTCGATCTCGCAGCGCTGGTGGTGCATGTAGCCCATTTCGACCAGCTTTTTCAGGTTGTAGCTGACGTTGCTGCCCTGGTAATAGCCGCGGCTTTTCAATTCGCCGGCCGTCACCTCGTTGTCCCCGATGTTGAACAGCAACAGCGCCTGCACGGCGTTGATTTCCAGAACGCCGACCCGTTCGAATTCATCCTTGATCACGTCCAGCAGCAGACGGTGCAGTCGTTCGACCAGCGACAGCGCCTCGAGATAGCTGAATATGAAACTCTTGCCCGGGGGACTGTTCGCCGCTCCGGGCACCTGCGGCGCAGGGTGTTGAATGCTCATGGCACATCTCCGACTCGTTCATCCTGGGGGGAGAATGGGGAGAATTTGACAATAAACCGTTAAGTTGGGTTTGGGGGGGATGGGGAGCAGTGTTTACATTAGCTTCGTCTGCGAAGGTTCCGGATCAGGATTGTAAAAGCGGCCATTCAAGCTGAAGCAGACCAAAGCCCCATGTCGTGCTGCGCTCCAAGGTCGGCTGTGCGCTGATAGCGAACTTTGCAAAGTTGCTAAAATGAATCTGCACGTACTCAGATCATCCCGATGCAGTTGTGCCATTGTTGCTCGTAAAGTGATCTTTTAAGTCAGCCTTCAACTCTGTGATTAGCTGCGCCTTGAAGTCGGGTCCTTTCGCCAACTGATCGGTCCCACCCGCTGCAAAGAACAGTGCAGCTACTTTATCAATTCCGGCCTCGATAGATGCGTCCGAAATTAGCCCCTTTTTCTCAGAAATCTTTGGGGCCGCCAAATTGGAAGATTTACAAGCCCAGCCCATAATCCAGTAGACACAGTAAAACCTTAGGTTGTTTCGATCTTGTGCCGTGTAGGTTGTCCTTGCCTTCAAAGCAGTTTCGACACGCTTTACCAAATCGGCAGAAACCAAATATGCATCAACAGGGTGGGTTTCTGAGAACAGTGAGTTGTACACCGCATCCTCTTTGATTAACGAGGACGGGCGAGCTCTGGCGTTGTCAGGTTGCCCCAGAAGCAAAGTCATCATACTTTGGGCGAGCAATGGGATGCTAACTATTTTGGCGGCAGGGCGCCCTTGATTTTTGTAAAAGTTTTTTCGTCTATCGTAGAAATATCCCCCCATCTTCAAAGCGTGTTCGATGTCTCGTTGGACTTTGTCCGTGGCGCGTAGCGATGCCCTTGGCACCGTATTTTGACTATTGGTTGCTTTGATAATCTGATCACGAACAGCCTCGTCCTCCGATGACACGATTTTCACCATCACCATGCGGTGGTCGTCGGTTCCTCCATCACTAAAAAACTTGGCTATCTGTGAACTTGTTTGAAGGCCGTTTACAATTTGAGGGTTCTCAATTGTTACGGCGTTCCCAGTTTGGCTTGCTTGGCTGGATAGTATGGTTACACCATTATTAAGCCACCAAAAATCGATATCTGTGGTAGACTGTAAGGTCTCGCTAATATCCGAGTTTACTTCTGTCGATCCCTGATAATCCCGTACGTTCGATTCGAATAAATCTTGGCGAACTGTATCCCCTCCATGCCTTAAAAAGCTGTTGAAGTCTTTGAGCAGTGTCAGAACCACATAACCCTTTTCACCAGTAAGTGACTTCGAAAACCCGAGGTTAAAAGTTTGATTTGGTTGTTGCCGCGCAAGAGCTAAGAGCTCTTTGGATCCTAGAAACGAAAACTCAACGGTAGCTTCATCGAACATTTTTTGAACAGTGTCGGTCAGCTGCTTGCCCTTAGCTTTGAGATTGGGGTGAACCTCGCTATCAGCACTCATCGCTGCGTACTTCATTTCTATGCGCAATGCTGGAAATTTTGATGCAAGCGCACGGTATGTGCTGCGGAACCGATCAAATATGTTTTTGACCTGCTGATTGTATTGCGAGAAATGCCCATAGTCCGCTGTAAGATCGAGTAAATTCTCCAAACTAGGCTTCAGTTTGTTAATTGGATCTTCGGAGAAACCGCCTGAAGTCTTGCTTTGTATGACAATCAAATCAATAACTATATTCTTCTTGTAGGAGTCTACATCGGTGTCTTCGAGGATGAGGTCACCGTTAACAAAAACAAACACGGAGTCGATTCCGCCATCGTGCTCACCATCAACTACACAAGCCTCTAATTCTTCAAAGTTAAGGCCGTAGTCCTTGGTTATCTGTTCAGCAGAAAAAATCTCGAAGAAATCCTGAAGCGACCTTTCAGGCATACTTTCTTGTCGCCGTTGCTCAACTATATCTCCAAGAATCTGCTTTGCATTTGCCGACACTAGCTACCTCAATCTGTAAGTGTGGAAGTCCGCTCAAGCGAACACCAGAATTTCTTGAACGAATTAAACATGGCTCAAAGGCATCCACCACTACATTATCAGCTGCTCTGTGAGCGTCACAATTGTTGACACATTTTGCTCTAATTCATCCTACCCCTACTTTTGCAGCTTAAAAAACTAGAAGGCAATGTCCGCTTTGGGCTGGATCCAGTCATCCAGTTGGTCGCATCGAAGCCCGCGAGATCAAGAATTTGCGCGCCACATCGCCCCAAGTCCGGTTTGCGCCCTTTCCGCATTCACCCGCGCGGGACAAGGCCGCAGGCCGCCGCGCATCGCCGGGCCGCCCGCCGGCACGGCGATTTGGCTGCTGTTGCGCGGAACAGGTCGGTGGGATGTGTTTGGCTGCAATAAAGTGGCAGGCACTGAGGTTGGATCGCCGCACCTCGGCCCGTCGCTGCGCGGCTTAGCGTCCGGGCTTCAACGTCGGGCGCCCCCCGCCCCTACCCCGTCTCTCCCTGAAACTGCAGCGAAATCCGCGCGATCAGCGCTTTGAACCGCTCGGGCGCTTCTGCCTGCCCTGTCACCCACTGGTACAGGTCCTGATCGTTCTCGTTCAGCATGTCGTCGTAGAGCGTCAGCGCCGCATCGTCCATCCTGTGCAGGGTGTCGTCGGCGTAGGCGGACAGGATCAGGTCCATTTCCTTGATCCCGCGCCGCATGGAGCGCATCTTGAGCCGTTTCAGGCGGTGTTCGTGCAGTTCAGACATCGGGGGTTTCCTGTACGATCTGGCGCAGGGTTTTCTCCATGCGGGCCACCTGTTCGGCCTTGGTCACCAGGTCGGCGCGCAGGGTGCGCAGGTCGGCCAGCAGCAGGCGCATGTCGCGGGGCATCGGGTCCTCGTCGGGGGCGGACAGGCCTTCGCCTTCGCCGTTGATCAGCCACATCATCGACACGTTGAGCAGCCCTGCCATCATCGACAGGCGGTTGGCGCGGGGCTCGGAGCGGTCGTCTTCCCAGCCGCGCACGGTGGACAGGCGGACGCCCAGGCGGCGGGCCAGTTCCTTTTGGCTCAGCTCTGCGGCTTCGCGGGCGGCGGCCACGCGATCGCCAAAGGTGGCGGCGTCCTGGCTGTACCAGTCTGTGCTGTCGTCGGTCATGTCATGTCCCTCTTTGTTAACGTGCTTGAACGCGCATCGCCCCGCGCATATGAGTCCCGGTATAATCCCAGACCTGCGAGGCTCAGATGAAACTGCTTTCAACGACACTCGAACGCGTCAAGCCGTCTCCGACCATAGCCGTAACAAACAAGGCGGCGGAATTGAAGGCTGCGGGGCGCGATATCATCGGTTTGGGTGCGGGCGAGCCGGATTTCGACACGCCGCAGCACATCAAGGACGCCGCCGTGGTGGCGATTGCGCTGGGCAAGACCAAGTACACGGCCGTTGATGGCATCCCCGAGTTGAAGCAGGCGATCTGTGCCAAGTTCAAGCGCGACAACGGGCTGGATTACGTGCCGGCTCAGGTCAGCGTGTCGTCGGGTGGCAAGCAGGTGTTGTACAACGCGCTGATGGCGACGCTGAACGAGGGCGACGAGGTGGTGATCCCTGCGCCCTATTGGGTGAGCTATCCCGATATGGTGCTGCTGGCCGGGGGCACGCCGGTGGTGGCCGAGGCGTCGTTGCAGACGGGGTTCAAGCTGACGGCGGACCAGCTGGAGGCGGCGATCACGCCCCGGACCAAGTGGTTCATTTTCAACTCGCCGTCGAACCCGACGGGTGCGGGGTACAGCCGGGACGAGCTGAAGGCGCTGACCGATGTGCTGATGCGACACCCGCATGTCTGGGTGATGACGGACGATATGTACGAGCATCTGGCCTATGACGGGTTCGAGTTCTGCACCCCGGCCGAGGTGGAGCCGCGTCTGTACGACCGCACGCTGACGGTGAATGGCGTGTCCAAGGCCTATGCGATGACCGGCTGGCGGATCGGCTATGCGGCGGGGCCGCAGGAGTTGATCGGGGCGATGCGCAAGGTGCAGTCGCAGTCGACGTCGAACCCTTGTTCGATCAGCCAGTGGGCGGCGGTCGAGGCGCTGAACGGGCCGCATGAATTCATCGCCGAGAACAACGCGGCATTCGTGCGGCGGCGCAATCTGGTGGTCGAGATGCTGAACGCGGCCGAGGGGATTTCGTGCCCCACGCCGGAGGGGGCGTTTTACGTTTATCCCTCGATTGCCGGGTTGATCGGCAAGACCAGCCCTGCGGGGGTCGAGATCGTGGATGACGAGGCGTTCGCCACGGCGCTGCTGGAGGAAACCGGCGTTGCGGTGGTGTTTGGTGCGGCCTTTGGGTTGAGCCCGAATTTCCGGGTGAGCTATGCGACCTCGGATGAGGCGCTGAAAGAGGCGTGCACGCGGATACAGGGGTTTTGTGCGGCGCTGACCTGAGGGGGGTCGCAGAACCCTCGTCGCTATCCCCCAGCGCGGAACAAAGGCCGAAGGCCGCCGCGCATCGCCGGGCCGTCCGTCGGCACGGCGATTTGGCTGCTGTAGTGTGTTCCCGCCAGCTAGGATGTGCTTGGCTGCCATAAAGTGGCAGTCACGACGGTCGCATCGCCGCACCACGGCCCGGCGATGCGCGGCTTTGTGGTCGATTATGGACGGCAGCTAGGTCCCGCGTGGACGACCCTGCCCGCTCACCGACCGCCCTCAAGAAACGCGGCTTCGGACACCACCCGCGCCTTGTCGTCGGGGCGGGTCAGGTCGATTGTCACGATCCTGCGCGTGGTGTTGTCGGTGCTGATGCGGCGGAAGCGGAATGTCGTGTCCGCGAACTGGCCCGGCACCATCACCCAGCGGGTGATGCTGGAGGCCAGCCCCTTGTAGGGGGCGATCATGTCGATCAACCACAGCCGGTCGCCGGACTGCCAGTCCTCGGGGTCCAGCAGGTCGCCCGACACGTATTTGCGCTCGGCCTCGGCGTTCATCCAGGCCCAAGTGATCAACCCGCGCGGGACGCCGTCAAAGCGGAAGATCCGGTATTGGTCCAGTGCGATGGGTGTCTCGAAGGCCGAGCGCAGGTTGGCCATGGTCATGCGCTGGTGCCAGTCGCTGCGGAAGGCCAGGAACAGGAAATCACCGTATGCGCGCAATCTGGCGTCCGTTGGCGTTTCGCTTTCGGGCAAGGTCACGCCTGCGGTGTCGGTCAGGGGGGCCATCAGTGGACCTCGCGGCGCAAAACGGCGGCCTCTGCCACTTTGACAGAGGCCCGTGCTGCGGGGCCGAAACCTGCGGGATCGGTGAAGAGCGCCGGGAAAAGGATCGCCAGTTCGGCGCGCACCGGCTGGTCAAAGGCGTCCATCACATAGTCGCCGGGGAAAAAGCTTTCGGTCGGGGCGCCGTTGGTCACCATGATTTCGTGATGGTCGAACAGGACGTGAAAATATTCCACATCGTCAAGGTCGTGGGCGGTGGTGATGTCCAGATCGTTGACAAGGCTTTTGGCGGGGACCAGCACTTCGGGCTGGCCGAAATGCAGTTCGGCCTTCCAGCCGGTGACCAGCACGCGGTGCTGCGGCGAGACCACCAGCGCATCATCCGGGCAGTGCGGACCCAAGGCCCCTGCGGCCAGCCGGATCGGGCGCAGGTCGGGCGCGCGGTCCAGATCGTGCCGGTTCAGCCGCCGCGACCCCAGCCAGCGGATCGGTTGCAGCCCCGAATCCAGCGTGTGGACGCGGTCGCCCACCGCAAGATCCTCGACCGCGACGCGACCCTTTGCGGTGTCGATGCGGGTGCCGCGCAGCACGCAGATGGCAATGTTGATCACCACGCGGTCCGCATCCGAATTCAAACCGCGGAACCCTGTGACGGTGAATTCGACGGTCTGGCTGGACCCCGAGGCGATCACCGCCGCCTGATTGATGGTAAAGGTGAACTGGCCGGTCCGAGTGTTGAAGCTGAGCGTGCCGTATTTGTTCGTGCTCAGGGCCGAGAACTGATAGCTTGAGGCTTCGCCGTCGCTGATGCCGTCCTGGTTTGTGTCTTCGTTGAAATCACCACGGACGGTGGCATCGGACAAGGCCACGTTGAACGTCCAGGCGTCATAGCCCGTTGATGCGCCACCCGTGGAATTGCCGGATGTCTCACTGATATTATAGGCCATAACGAACCTGCTTGCCTTCGGTGCCTGCCGCGGTTGAATTTATTTCTTGGGGTTGTACAGTGCTGTTTCAGTATCCCATAGGTTGAAACCTGCGTCCAGTTTCTTTCCCCGGAGATTGTGCTGAAAACCGCCAATCGGGGTGCGGGCTTGCCCTGTATCAATGGCAGGTGTGCTCATGCCCGGCATCGCGGTCCGAAGCGCCGCCGTCGGGGTGGCTTTGGCCGCGTTCCGGCAGATCTGCGCGCGGCGTCGAGCCTGCTCTCGCCGTAAGGTCACGGGTTGATCGCTGCGAGGCCCCTTGTCACAGTGACGGAGCGTCAGCCGATGGCGGCGCATCAGGGCTTGGGGTATGGTCCCTCGGCTTCGGGACCAGACAGAGAGGGAGACCTGTCATGACCACCACCTTGAAATCCGTGACGCTGGGGCTTGCCGGCATGGGCGCCGCCGGGATGCTCTGTGCCAACCCGATTGACCAGATCCGCCCCGATGCGCCTGCGCTGGCGCCTTATGGCGACTATGTCATCGGTGTGCAGACGCTGGAGTTTACCCATGCGGGCCAGATCGACATCCTGAACACCACCGCAGACAACGCCCCCACCTATGACCGTCCGCTGACGGTCGAGGTGTGGTATCCTGCGGCGACAGGCACCGAGCCGGGCGGCGAATATGTCACCACCCTGCGCGACGGCAAAAGGCAGGCGACGCTGACGGGACGGGCCGCGCGCGATGCGGCGCCGGTGGAGGATGCGCTGTTTCCGTTGATCGTGATCAGCCACGGTTATCCCGGCAACCGGTTCCTGATGAGCCATCTGGGCGAGAACCTGGCGTCCAAGGGCTATGTCACCGTGTCGATCGACCACACCGACAGCACCTATTCCGACAAGGGCGCGTTCGGGTCGACCCTGTTGAACCGGCCCATCGACCAGCGGTTCGTCATCGACAGCATGGCGTCGCTGAACGGGCCGCTGGGCGCGATCATTGATGGCGATACTGTCGGGGTGATCGGCTATTCCATGGGCGGCTACGGCGCGATGATCTTTGGCGGTGCCGGGGTCACGCAGGCGTCGACGGAATACAGCTGGGGCACACCGAACGGGTTGCTGGCGGCGCATCTGGCGGGGTCGGAGAGCCACGAGGCGCTGGTGGACGACCGCGTCAAGGCGATCATTGCCATCGGGCCGTGGGGCAACAACGCGGGGTTCTGGGATGCCCAAGGGCTGGCCGGTTTCCGCAAGCCGCTGATGCTGATGGCGGGCAGCGTGGACGACACGTCGATCTATGACGCGATCCGTGGCATTTTCGACGGCACCACCGGCACGGACCGGCATTTGCTGACCTTTGACAATGCGGGCCACAATGCCGCCGCGCCGATGCCGGCACCCCGCGAAAGCTGGGGCATTGACGAAGGGCTGGGCTATGCGCCGTTCGAGCATTACGCGGATGCGGTTTGGGACACCAACCGGATGAACAACATTGCCCAGCATTTTGCCACGGCGTTCATGGATGTGCATCTGAAGGGTATGGTGGACGAGGCGGAGTATTTCGATCTGGTGCCGGTGTCGGGCGACGGGGTCGTGGCGCTGGATGAGGCGGGCAAGCCGACCGATGACCACACCTATTGGAACGGGTTCGGAGCGGGCACCGCCGCCGGGCTGCGGTTCGAGAGCAAGGCCAAGGGGGAATGACCATGCAGGCGGGGATGCGCCATCTGAATGGACAGCCGTTTTACGTGCGCACGTGGGGCGACCCTGCCCTGCCCCGGTTGCTGTTGTTGCACGGGTTTCCCGAGTATGGCGGCGCGTGGGACGACTTTGCCCCGCTGCTGGCCGAGCGGTTCCATGTGATCGCCCCCGACCAGCGGGGATACGGGCGCAGCTGGGCGCCTGCGGATGTGGGGGACTACACCGCATCGGCGCTGGTGTCGGACATGGTGGCGCTGATTGGCGATGGGGGGCCGGTGACGGTGCTGGGGCATGACTGGGGCGCCGGCGTGGCCTATGCGCTCGCGTTCATGCACCCTGAACTGGTGTCGCGGCTGATCATTGCCAACGGGGTGCACCCCGCCCCCTTCCAGCGCGAGATGGCCAAGGGCGGCCGGCAGTCCGAGGCGTCGCAATACATCAACTATCTGCGCGCCGAAGGGTCCGAGGACCGGTTGGCGGCCAATGACTTTGAAAAGCTGATCGCGCTGTTTTCGGCCAAGATGGATATGTCATGGCTGAAGGGCGATGTGCTGGCGCGGTACAAGGAAGCCTGGGGGCGTCCGGGGCGGTTGCGCGGGATGATCAACTGGTATCGCGCGTCGCCCTTGGTGGTGGCCGATCCCGGCAAGCCTGTGACCGATCTGCGCCCGATGCCGGTGGAGCGGTTGCAGGTGCGCTGTCCGCATCTGCTGATCTGGGCGGCGGGCGATGTGGCGTTGATGCCCGAGGCGACCGAGGGGCTGGAGGACTATGCGCCGGACCTGACGCGGGTGGAGATTGCGGATGCGGACCACTGGCTGTTCCACCAGAAGCCGCATGAGATTGCGGGGGTTGTGCTGGATTGGTTGGAGGGGGGTTAGGACGGGATGCGTCGGTGGGTGTTGGCCCGATCGGCGTGGACCGAAGTGGGGTGGCATAGCAGACCTTGGCGAGGATCGCAGCTAAGGTCCGGTTTGAGGCCTTATTGACCTTGCCCGGCGGTGCTACGCACCTTGATTCCGGGCTTTGGTGGACGTCCGCTATGTCCGCATAGCCGCCGTTGGCTGTCAGGTTCGGAACCGATCATGCTTGTGGGTACAGCGAAGGTCCGGTTTGAGCCCATCTTGAAGGATGCTGCGTCACGCACCTATGACCGCTTAGGGTGCAGTCAAACGCTCGAGCCTTTGTAACCAGATATCTTGCTAGACAAGAAAAGTCTTTTGCGATCAAGTTCCACTCACTGCAAGTTTAACTCTATGAATGGATCGAGAAGGATGCCGTGGCCAGTTGCTGAGAGTTATGTTGAGGACTGCGAAAGCGCGTTGGGCTTCACGTTTCCAGACAGCTATCGAATTTCAATTATGGAAAAAAATGGTGGCGCGGTCGTGTGCGACGGCGATACGTGGAATTTGCATCCCATTTGGGACAAGTCGGACAAGAAACGGCTCAAGAGAACTGTCAACGACGTGGTGCGGGAGACAAGGGCGATGGCCGATTGGACCGGCTGGCCGAGTGATGCCGTTTGCATCGCAGCAAACGGTACTGGCGACGTATTGATCTTTTCAGGCCGTTCAAGTTCTCTCGATGAAGCTGTTCACCGCTGGAACCATGAAACTGGAGAAACGGAAAAAGTTGCGGAAGATTTTTCCGCACTCCCAAGGGCTTGATACGGTTTTCTAAATTGGAAGCAGTCTTTGACTCATCCGCAGCGAAAGCTCACTTCGTCCCGCTTGGCGGACATCGGCTGATTATGCAGCGAACGACCGCTTCGAGCCCTTAGTGACCTTGCCACTGAGGGCAGCGCCCGACCGCGGGTGGGCATCGGAAGGTCAGTGGCGACCACTTTATTTCTAATCTTTGGCGTGGGGGCGAAGAAGTGCACGACGGTGAGGAAGCGCCCGCCCATGGGGCGGTCGGGCGCTGCCCGGCGGCACTGCGTGCCTTGATTCCGGGCTTTGGTGGACGTCCGCTATGTCCCGCACAGCGAACCTTGGCGCCGACTGCGTCGAAGCCAGTCTTCGCGCTCTTTCCGCTCAGTCCCCTGCGCAGGATTTCGCCTGCGGCACCCCCCCGGAGCGATGGAATTTTCAGACAGGGATGCGGCGCGGTGCTATGATGCGCGACCGCCTGTTTGGCCCTGTTTCGGGCGTCGGCGTATCCTTGGTTGAAAGATCCTGAAAATGCTCTCCATGCATATGATTCCGCAGGCCTTTAGCGCGGGCGAATGCGACGCGATCGTGGCTGCCATATCGCAAGCCCCCAGTGACCCCGCGCTGCTGGTGGGGCGCAACCGTGACCACAACATGCGCAGTGCCGATCTGGTGTGGACGGACGAGGTCGAGGGGCTGGCATGGGTGATGGACCGGCTGATTGATCTGGTGCGGGTGGCGAACCGCGATCACTTCGGGTTTGATCTGACGGCCTTCGAGGAAAGCCCGCAGGTGGCGATCTACCGCGCCAGTGCGGCGGGGCATTTCGTGTGGCATTCGGACATCGGCGGCGGGCCGATTTCGGCCAAGCGCAAGCTGACGCTGGTGCTGCAACTGTCGCCGCCGGAGGATTACGAAGGCGGCACGCTGGAGGTGATGCCCGGCGCGCAGGTGCTGGAGGCCAGTCGCGCGCAGGGCTGTGTGACCGTGTTCCCCAGCTTTACGCTGCATCAGGTGACGCCGGTGCGCAGCGGCGTGCGCCATTCGCTGACGGTCTGGGCGCACGGGCCTGCGTTCCGGTGAAACTGTAATCCATCACCACGCCTGCGCGCGGCCGTTTGGAGCGCGCGCAGGCGGTTTCGCCGGTCGTGTCAGCGCAGCCGTTTGCCGCGCGGCGGGGACTGGCGCATTTTTTCCAGAAGTGCGGTTTTCAGCAGTTCGCTGTGCCCGATCAGGCTTTGGTCCTTGCAGACCGACCGCGCGATGGCGTCGGCGTTGGCAAAGTCATAGCCGAAATCCACCAGATCCTGGACAAAGTGCCCTTCGGGTGCGTCCCAGATCGTGGCCTGCAGCGGGCCACGGTAGCAGGCGATGCGGATGGGCTGTTGCGCGCCCAGCGCTGATCGGCCGCTTTCGGCCGCCAACACAGGGTGCGCGGTGAATGTGCCGGCGGCAAGCGCGGCAAGCATGAGAGCTTTCATGGTGGTCTCCTGAGGGGACGCTGCCTAGCCGATTTCGAATGCGGCCAGCATTTCCCTGGGTTTCAATGTGGGACG
Source organism: Sulfitobacter sp. 20_GPM-1509m (assembly GCF_000620505.1). GTDB lineage: Bacteria > Pseudomonadota > Alphaproteobacteria > Rhodobacterales > Rhodobacteraceae > Pseudosulfitobacter. Next base: position 322,790 of record NZ_KK211144.1, read on the forward strand.
GGCAGAGGCAAACGCAGTTTGTGCGGACCTGTCTCTGTCAGGGGCGCGCAGGCAGGGAAACAGGCTGTGCAGTTCGGTTTGCACGCGGCGTTCCATGCCATCAACCATGCGCGCGGCAGGCTGAAAGCTTTCGGTCCACAGGCCGTCAGATAGCACGATTTCATGGCGTTTGAACAGGAGATGAATGTAGCTCACACCGGTGTCTGGTGCGATTTGGGAGACACCTTGCCGGGTCCTGAGGCCCGTTGCCGGGACCAGCATTTCGGGTTCGCTGAACTCGACCGCCAGACCGGGACCGCGCACCAGAAAGCGGTGTTGGGGCGACACCAGCATGTCGCGGCATGGCAGGTCGTCGCCCAGCGATCCGCGCGCGATGCGGATCGGGGCCAGCGCCGGATCGGCGGCGATTTCCGCAGCGGACAGGGTGCGCCGTCCGACCCAGACCACCTGTTGCATGCCGCTGTCACGGGTCAGCAGATGGTCGCCGGGTCGGACGTCCTCGACGGCAATGCTGCCTGCGGGGGTGTAGACGCGCGTGCCGGGGGTAAAGCAGGGCACCGGATCGCAGTCATCCTTGCCGCCGCCCCAATGTGGCGGGTGCCAGGGTTTCCACCAGTGGAACCAGTGCCATTTGGCATGGCCCGGCAGGGGCGAAAACGTGCAGAGTTTGAAGTTCAGGGTCATGGCAGTGGTCCGTGATCTGGGAGCTGAAATTACGCGGGTGTGAACGAGGCCATCAGCTGCGTGGCGTCATCGTCCAGCGGGTCGCGGGCCTGGCGGCCGATCAGCACATAGTCGGCGCCGCCGTGCCGGAACCATGCGCCCCTGCCGTCGGCCAGTGTCAGGCGGCTGGGCGCGTGGGGGGCGTCGTCCTGTGCCTGTGCGACATAGAGGGTGACCATGCCGTCGGCGCCCGCGTCGAATGTCATCAGCACCGACGCGCCGCTGTCCGACGGGATCACCTGGGTGTCGCGCAGGACCCATGTCGCGGGGTGACCGGGCAGCGACAGGCCCGCCAGACGCTTGATCTCGGCCAGGTCGACCGAGGGGTCCTCGTCCATCGAGACCATGTTGAGACGCAGTTCGGCCAGGGCATTGGCGCGCAGGGCTTCGCCGATCAGGTCGTCGCCTGCACGCGCGCTGGTCCCAAAGGGCAGCAGCGACAGCCCCGCCACGAGGACGACCGAGGCCAGCGAGATGCCAAAGCCGAAGCCCACGGCCATCTTGCTGAACGCCTTGGGTTCGGGCGCTGTCGGCAGCGGTCCTGGCAGGGTCGGATAGTCGTCCAGCACCTTGCGCAGGCCCAGCGCCAGAAGCAGCTCTTCGCGTTCGGCGATGTGGCGGAAGGTTTCGGCGGCGGCCTGGGGCTGGTCGGCCAGCACGCGGGCGACGGTGATGCGATCCTCGACGTCCAGCGTGTCGTTGGCAAAGTCCAGCATCAGGTCCGGGCGCAGGGTGGTCTGGTCCTGCGACGCGTTGTGATCGGTCATGGTTTGGGTCCTTTCACCATTTCGATGGCGGGGTCGTTTTCAAAGGCGCGCAGGCGCTGGCGGGCGCGTGCCAACCGCGACAGCAGGGTGCCCATGGCGATGCCTTCGAGGTCGGCGGCGTCGCGGCAGCTGAGCCCGTCGATGGCCACCAGCTGCAGGGCGCGGCGCTGGTCGGGGGGCAGATGGGCAAAGGCGGCGCGGATCTGGCCCAGCCGGACCTGCATGTCCTGCATCGCCGGTTGGTGGTCGTCCTTGATCCATTGCAAGGCGTCCTCGCGGCCCGCGCGCGCCTGTGCGCTGCGGCGCAGGTCGATCAGGCGACGGCGCATGATCTTGAACAGCCATGCGCGCAGGCCTTCGGGGTCCTTGAGCAGGTCCCGGTTTTCCAGCGCGCGCAGCACCGTTTCCTGCACCAGATCGTCTCGCATCGCCGGATCACGCGTCAGCATCATCGCGAAACGGCGCAAATCGCCCATCACGTCCGTAATCGCCTGAGGAAAGGGTGCCTGTGTCATATGAGAGTAACGGAGCCGCTGCGGGGTTTAATCCGTGCGGTTTCACATTTTTTCGCGGGTGTCGCGCGTCTCAGCCCCGGAATGCCGGAAGCGGGAACGGGGAGGTCACGTCCTGAGGGCGGCGCTTTTCATAGAACGCGTTGCCCCCCGTAGTCACCACGTAGTGCATGTTGTTGTAAGATGCCTGGTACCACGCCGCGTGAAAGAACTTTGCGCGTTCGATCTTGGGGTGTCTTTCGCCTGCATAGACCGACAGGGCGGCCTCTCTGGCGAGTGCGGCCGAGGGGCCGGACATTGTCTTGGTCATCACACCGGGGGCGAACTGGTTTGGCTGGCCCACCACGCCGCAGACGGTATTGGGAAAGGCCTCGGAGGCAACGCGGTTCATTACCACGGTGCCGACCGCGATCATGCCGTCGCGGCTGGAGCGGTGGGATTCGAAATACATTGCCCGTGCCAGGCATTCGACCTCGGCCGCGGGGGCCGGTGCCCGCGAGTCGCGACCGCCGCACCCGGCGAGAACCGCAAGGCTGGCCAGGAGTGTGATGATCCGTCCTGTGGCGTTCCACTGCTGCAAATTCACGGGCGTCCCTAGCGCTATGGCTTTTTTGTTCCGATTGCCGGGCAATCTTTCAGCAATACCCGCGCGCAGGCAAGAGCGCGGCGCGGCTTTTCCGCCTGCACGTGCCTGCGCACTGCAAGACAGGCCCAGGTCGGCAGATGTCCGCCTGCAGGCAAGGGGATGCCGATGCGGTTTCGGCGGTGGTTGCGTGCGGGGCCGCTGTGCTATGCTGCGGGTGACGCCCTGCCCCCGTGCCGCGACAGGGCGAAGCGCCTGTCTTGTCCACCTAACAGAAAGGCCTGATACCATGATGACTGTGACCAAACCGGCGGCCAACCGTGTCGATCTTATCCTGTCCGGCCCGCTGGATTCCGAGATGATGGGCGATGCGCTGGACCGGATCATCGCCGCATCCGAGGATGTCCGGCACGGGCAGATGCTGTTTGCCATCGAAAGTTTCGAGATGCCGACGATGGGCGCCTGGGCGGCAGAGCTGGTGCGGATACCAAAGCTGTTGGCGGCGGTGATGCGGTTTGACCGCTGCGCGGTGCTGTCGGATGTGGCGTGGCTGCGGACGACGGCAGAGATCGAGGGCAAGGTGATTCCGTCGCTGGAGATCAAAAGCTTTGCGCTGGCGCAGGGGGATGCGGCCGAGGCGTGGCTTGCCGGAGCGGACAGGGAAGAGGACGAGAATTTTCCGGTTTAGGGGCCGGTTTTTAGAGATATTTTTTTAGGGGTGTGATGAGCAAAGCAAAACCGGCTGTTTGCGTCAGATGAATGCCCCTGCGCATCGGTTCAGAGCGGTCGTTGGCTGCGGCCGATGCCGAGGGGACGGAGCCGACTTTTGAAATGGAACGCGAAGCCGCGCATCGTCGGGCCGTGGTGTGGCGATACGACCTCTGTGACTGGCACTTTATGGCAGCCAAGCACATCCGACATATCCGTCTTGCGCAACAGAAACCAAATCGCCGCGCCGGCGGACGGCCCGGCGATGCGCGGCGGCCTTCGGCCTTGATCCCGCGCGGGAGAATGCGGAATTGGCTCGAAGCCGACTTTCGCTGCACCCACTAGCATGCTCGGTGCCGAACCTGACAGCCAACGGCAGCTATGCGGACAAAACTGCCGTTGAAGCAGAGTTCGGCGAGCCCTATACGAACTTCATGAATTTCTTCGCGATCTCAGGCAGCACCCGAAAGCTATCGACAAACACCGCGATGCTTCGCGCCCTGTCGCATATCGCACAACCGGTGCACTCGATCAGTGTATTTGAGCGTATCGGCGATTTACCGGTATTCTCTCCAGATCTGGAGATGGACCCGCTGCCCGAACCCGTTCAGAACTTCGCGGAAATGATCCGTCAAAGCGATGGACTGATCATTTCAAGCCCAGAATATGTAAGGGCAATCCCCGGCGGACTGAAGAACGCCATAGATTGGCTGGTGTCGCGTGACGAGGTTATCAACAAGCCAATCGCACTGATGCATGCGTCCCATCGCGGTGACGATATGCTCGCCCAGCTCCGCATGGTTCTGACGACGGTCAGTTCGCGGTTCTCGGATGAGCTGTTCCTTCGCTTTGACCTCATGAAGAAGCCCCCTGCCGATATCGAAGCGTATTTGGCGCAGCCTGAAAACCGCTTGGCAGCCGCAGACTTCGTATCACGGTTTGCCACATATTGCGGAGATTAAGGGCTCAAACCAGACCTTCGCTGCACTCACAAGCATGATCGGTTCCGAACCTGACAGCCAACGGCGGCCATGCGGACATAGCTGCCATTCACTAAGCCACGCATCGTCGGGCCGTGGTGCGGCGATACGACCTCCGTGACTGGCACTTTATGGCAGGCAAGCACATCCTGACTATCCGTCACGCGCAACAGAAACCAAATTGCCGTGCCGGCGGACGGCCCGTCATGTCGCAGACATGCCTGAGGCATGATGCGCGGCGGCCTGCGGCCTTGATTCCGCGCGGGAGAATGCGGAATGGGCTCAAACCCAACTTTCGCTGCCCCCACAAGCATGATCGGTGCCGACCTTGTGCCGGTTCCAGACCTGCGCTTCAAAGCCCGCGATCTTGCGGCCCAAGGGCTTGACCTCGCGCGGGTCGTCCGACGCGACGACGGCGCGTTCTGTCGTGGCATCCCCGAACAGCCGCGCCTTGCCCGCCATCATCCAGTGTTCGGCGGTGGCATAGCGTTGCCCCTGATGGCGGAAGGGGCTGGGAAACCACTGGCTGAAACAGGTTTCGCGGGCGGGCTGCCTTGGCGGCCCATGCGGTGTCATAGGGCAACACCAGACCCTGATGTGATGAACTGTGACCCTGGTCTGGCATTGGGGTTCCTTGACGGTTGCGGCGGTCTGTTGTGGTCGGTGACAGAGTGTATCAGAGGCGGCGGCGCGGGTCCAACGGTGCGGGCGTGCGCGGGGGTGTGACGGGCGATCCGGTCCCCCTGCCCTGTTCCCCCTTTCGTCATCGCGTGAGCTCTGCCATTATACCCGCCAAGTATAAAAAAGTGAGCAGCCCTTATGAGCGACCTTCTGTCCGGGTCCGAACCCGCTTCGGATTATGATGCCTCCTCGATCCAGGTGCTGGAGGACATGGAACACGTCCGCCTGCGCCCCGGCATGTACATCGGCGGCAAGGACGACCGTGCGCTGCATCATATGGTTGCGGAAATCATCGACAACTCGATGGACGAGGCAGTGGCGGGACATGCCACGTGGATCGAGGTCGAACTGCACGAGAACGGCCATGTGTCGGTGCGCGACAACGGGCGCGGGATTCCCACTGGCCCCCACCCCAAGGACCCGACGAAATCGGCGCTTGAGATCATCTTTTGCACGCTGAACGCGGGCGGCAAGTTTTCCGGCGACAGTTACGAGACCTCGGGCGGTCTGCACGGGGTTGGCTCGTCCGTGGTCAACGCGCTGTCGGATCATCTGCGGGTCGAGGTGGCGCGCAACAAGGAACTCTATGCGATGGAGTTCTCGCGCGGCGTGCCGCAGGGCAAGCTGGAGCGGATCGGCGCCGCCCCCAACCGGCGCGGCACGGCCGTCACATTCCACCCCGATGCGGATATTTTCGGGTCGCTGAAGCTGAAACCCGCGCGGCTGTTCAAGATGGCGCGGTCCAAGGCGTACCTGTTCTCGGGCGTCGAAATCCGCTGGAAAACCGCGATCAACGACGGCGAGACGCCGCAAGAGGCCAAGTTCCACTTTCCCGGTGGTCTGGCGGATTACCTGAAAGAAGCGATGGGCGGGGCCAGCACCTATTCCGAGGCGCCCTTTGCCGGATCGGTGTCGTTTGAAAAGTTCAAGGTGCCCGGCAAGGTCGAATGGGCGATCAACTGGACCCCTGCCCGCGACGGGTTCATCCAGTCCTATTGTAACACCGTGCCCACGCCCGAGGGCGGCACCCACGAGGCCGGTTTCTGGGCGGCGATCCTGAAGGGGATCAAGGCCTATGGCGAGTTGGTGAACAACCGCAAGGCCGCGACCATCACCCGCGAGGATCTGGTGGCCGGTGCCGGTGCGCTGGTGTCCTGTTTCATCCGCGAGCCGGAATTTGTGGGCCAGACCAAGGACCGGCTGGCCACGGTCGAGGCGCAGCGGATGGTGGAAAACGCCGTGCGCGACCATTTCGACAACTGGCTGGCGGCGGATACGAAATCGGCGGGGGCGATCCTGGATTTCCTGGTGCTGCGCGCCGAGGAACGGCTGCGGCGGCGGCAGGAGAAGGAAACCTCGCGCAAGACGGCGACGCAAAAGCTGCGCCTGCCCGGCAAGCTGACGGATTGCTCATCGAAATCGCGCGAGGGCACGGAGCTGTTCATCGTCGAGGGCGACAGTGCGGGCGGGTCGGCCAAGATGGCGCGGGACCGCAAGACGCAGGCGCTTCTGCCGTTGCGGGGCAAGATCCTGAACGTGCTGGGGGCGGCGTCGTCCAAGCTGGGATCGAACGCGGAGATTTCCGATCTGTCGCAGGCGTTGGGCGTGTCTTTGGGGGCCAAGTTCAACGTCGATGACCTGCGCTATGACAAGGTCATCATCATGACCGATGCGGACGTGGATGGCGCGCATATTGCGGCGCTGCTGATGACGTTCTTTTTCACCCAGATGCGTCCGATGATTGATGCGGGGCATCTGTATCTGGCCTGTCCGCCGCTGTACCGGCTGACGCAGGGGTCCAAGCGTGTGTACTGTCTGGACGAGGCTGAGCGGGACATTTGGCTGGAGAAGGGTCTGGGTGGGTCGGGCAAGATCGACGTGTCGCGGTTCAAGGGTCTGGGCGAGATGGACGCGAAGGACCTGAAAGACACCACCATGAACCCCGCCACGCGCAAGCTGATCCGCGTGACGATTGACGAGGACGAGCCGGGGCAGACCGGCGATCTGGTCGAGCGGTTGATGGGGAAGAAGCCGGAGTTGCGGTTCGAGTATATCCAGGACAATGCGCGGTTTGTTGAGGAGCTGGATGTTTGAGGGTTTGGCTTTAAGCGCCAACATAAGCGCCTGACCGCGGGTCTGTAGCCGTCTTGCAAAAGGTCCTGTGGACCTTTTGAGGCGAAAGAAGGCGCAAGCCTCGGGGGCGTCGCAGACGCGCCCGCCCATGGGGGCGGTCGGGCGCGGCGAAAACGCGGGGCGTTTCCGCTGGTGCGATATTGATAGGGTGCAACATGCGGTCGACCTCTCGCACGATGCTGCGCATCATGCTGCCGGTTTACGCGCAGCCCTGCGGCCTACGCTGAGGCGCTTGTGTGGTTCTATTCTACATCTGTTTGTGTAAGCTGCCCACACCCCACCACAGGACACTGCCCATGACCCCCACCGCCGCCCAAGACATACTTGATACCATGTTCGCGCCCTGGGTGCTGGCCTTGCAACCGCGTGTGACATCCATCGACACGGAACATTGCACGCTGAGCATCCCGATCACCGCTGACATTGCGCGGGCGGGCGGGATCGTGTCGGGGCAGGTCATGGCGACGCTGGCGGATACGGCGATGGTGCTGGCCTGTATGGGACATGCGGGCCAGATGATCCCGGTGTCGACCGTCACGCTGGACACGCAATTCCTGCGTCCCGGCAGCGGCGACAGCATCACCGCGCGGGCCGAGCTCATGCGGGCCGGAAAGGGCACCATATTCACCCGCTGCACGCTGACAGCCCACCCGTCTGGCAAGGATATCGCGCTCGCCACAGCCACTTTCGCGAAGCCTGCGGGCTGAAACGACACAATAGATACTTGATGGGTCATCTTTTTAAGGCGCAGGCGGCCATTTCCCTGTCCCTGCCCTGCGATCCGTGGCAGAGCGGGGGCAAAGAGGAGACCGATATGCCCTGCCCCCTGTGTGACACCGATGCCCCGCTGATCGACACCCAAGTATCCGGCGGGCCGAAAGGCAGCGTCGCCATCTGCGCCACCTGCGCCGAACAGCTGGATGCGCCACAGGCCGATCATTTCCGCGCGCTGTCGTCGACCATGTGGTCCGAGGACCCCGCCGTGCAGGTTCTGGCCTATCGCATCCTGAAAAAGCTGGACACCGACTGGGCGCGCGACGCGCTGGACATGCTGTATCTGGACGAGGACACGCTGGCCTGGGCGCAGGATGTGCCTGCCGACACCGGTCACCGCGATGCCAACGGCGTGCCGCTGGCCGTGGGGGACAACGTGGTGCTGATCAAGGACCTGCCGGTGAAGGGCGCGAATTTCACCGCCAAGCGCGGCACGCCGGTGCGGGGCATTTCGCTGGTCATGGACAACCCCGAACACATCGAAGGCCGCGTCGAAGGCCAGCGCATCGTGATCCTGACCCAGTTCGTCAAGAAAAAGTAAGGCAGCGGGCGGTTTACCCCCTTGCCTGAGGCGGCGATTGCCGCCTTAGTTGGGTCTATGCTGATACGCCCGATGATCGCCCTTTTGTTGCTGCTGACCGCTTGCGGACGGCCTATGACACCGACGGAAGTGGCGTTCTCGAACACCATTCACGGCACCGGTCTGGACACGTCCAAGGTGCGGCTGGTGAACGGTGCGCCGACCCGCTCGGTCACCTTCCAGCGCAAGGCGCGGCCGCGCACCACCTGCCGCGAGCGTATCCTGCCGCCGCCCACCACGGCGATGGTCACGGCCAAGCCTGCGGCTGTCACCCTGTTCAACCATGTGCTGTTCGACGAGGACTGGTATCTGGACGATTACCTGCCCGATTACCCCGACAAGATCGGCCTGATCGCGGCGATGCTACTGAGCCACGAGCTGACGCATGTGTGGCAATGGCAGAACCGCAAGACCACGGGGTATTCCCCGCTGAAAGCCGCGTCGGAGCACAAGCGCGGGGCCGATCCCTATCTGTTCGATCTGGAGCGCAATCCGAAATTTGGCGATTACGGATATGAACAACAGGGGTCGATTGTCGAGGAATTCGTCTGTTGTCGCGCACTGGCCCCCACCGCGCCGCGCACAAAGCGGCTGCATGCGCTGATCGCGCAGGTGATGCCGGTGGCTCCGTTGCCCGAACGCCGCCAAAGTGATGTGCGGATGCCCTGGGACGGGGTCGAGCTGAAAGGGATTTGCGACTGATGCGGGATTTTCAGGAGATTTTCGACATTGCCGCCGAGCGCAAGGGCGGCGCTGCGGCGCTGGAAGAGTTGCTGGGCAGCGGGCCGTTGTCTGCGGACGCATTGGCCGCCATCCCCGAGGACCGCTGGCTGTCGCAGATGACGCGCTGTGTGTTTCAGGCCGGGTTCAACTGGAAGGTGATCGAGGCCAAGTGGGACGGCTTCGAGGCGGCGTTCAGGGGCTTTGACGTGGGCGCCTGTGCGATGATGGACGACGACTGGTTTGACCGGCTGATGGCGGACAAGGGCGTGGTGCGCAACGGGCCCAAGCTGGCCACAGTGCGCGAGAATGCGGTGTTCCTGCTGGAGTTGCGCGCCGAGGGCGGCGTGGGGGCCGTGCTGGGCGGCTGGCCGTCCAGCGATTACATCGGGCTGCTGGAGATGCTCAAGACGCGCGGCGCGCGGCTGGGGGGCATGACGGGGCAATACGCGATGCGGTTCATGGGGCGGGACAGTTTCATCCTGTCGCGCGACGTGGTGGCGCGGCTGGTGGCCGAAGGGGTGGTGGACAAGGCCCCTACCTCGAAAGGGGCGATGCGGGCGGTTCAGGGTGCGTTCGATACGTGGATGGCGCAATCGGGACGCGGGCTGACGCAGATCAGCCGGGTTCTGGCGATGAGCGTCTGACCGGCAAGGGGCGACGCTGTGTTGGCTTTTCCCCGCGTTACAGCGCGTCCCGCAGCCGACGGGCGAGCATGGTCTGTCGCGCGATCACAGCCCCCATGTCCAGCGTCGTGACCTGTCCGTCACGCACGATCTGGCGGCCTTCGACAAACAGGTCTCGCACGGCTGTCGGCCCTGCCAGCAACAGCGCCGCCGGGTCCCAGCTGCCGGCGCTTTCGATGCCGCTGACGTCCCAGATCGCGAGGTCGGCGCGTTTGCCCACCGCGATGCGGCCACAGTCGGGACGGCCCAGCACATCGGCCCCGCCACGGGTGGCAATCTCCAACGCCTCGCGTGCGCTCATGGCGTCGGCTCCGTTCGCAACCCGTTGCAACAGCATGGCCTGACGCGCCTCGGCCACCAGATTGCCCGCGTCGTTGCTGGCCGATCCGTCGACGCCAAGGCCCACGGGCACGCCTGCATCGCGCATGGCACGCACCGGTGCGACGCCGCTGCCCAGACGGCAGTTCGAGCAGGGGCAATGCGCCACGCCGGTGCGGGTGCGGGCGAAGAGGTCAAGTTCGGCGGCGTCCAGTTTGACGCAATGGGCGTGCCAGACATCCGGTCCGACCCAGCCCAGATCCTGCGCATATGCGCCGGGGCGTTTGCCATAGGCCGCGAGGCTATAGGCGATGTCCTCTTCGTTTTCGGCCAGATGGGTGTGCATCATCACGCCCTTGTCCCGCGCCAGCAGCGCCGCATCGCGCATCAGCTCCGTGCTGACCGAGAACGGCGAACAGGGGGCGACGCCGACGCGGCACATCGACCCTTCGGCAGCATCGTGAAAAGCGTCGATCACGCGGATGCAATCGTCGAGGATCGCGGCCTCGTCCTCGACCAGCGTGTCGGGGGGCAGGCCGCCCTTGCTTTCGCCGATGCTCATCGCGCCGCGCGTGGGGTGAAAGCGCAGGCCCAGTTCGGCGGCGGCGTGGATCGTATCCTCGAGCCGTGCGCCGTTGGGGTAGAGGTACAGGTGATCCGACGACAGCGTGCAGCCCGACAGCGCCAGTTCCGCCAGCCCGACCTGCGCCGAGGTAAACATGTAGTCGGGTGTGAACCGCGCCCAGATCGGATAGAGCGTTTTCAGCCAGCCGAACAGCAGCGCATCCTGCCCACCGGGTACGGCGCGGGTCAGCGTCTGATACAGGTGATGGTGCGTGTTCACGAGGCCGGGGGTGACGACGCAGCCCCGGGCCTGCACTGTCTCGCCCGTGGTGGTCAGCCCCTGCCCCACGGCGGCAATCTGTCCGTCGCGCAGCAGGATGTCGGCACCGGCCAGCTCGCGGCGGTCGTCGTCCATGGTCAGGATGTGGTCGGCACCCTGGATCAGCACCTCGGTCATGGGTGTTTTGCCAGAATGGCCAGCGCCTCGGCGTGGATCCGGGCATTGGCGGCGGCCAGCACGCGCCCGCCGTTGTGGGCAGGGCCGCCCTGCCAGTCGGTGACGATGCCGCCTGCCGCCTGGATCAGCGCGATGGGGGCCTGAATGTCATAGGCGTTCAAACCGGCCTCGATCACCAGATCGACCTGCCCGGCAGCCACCAGCGCATAGGCGTAGCAGTCCATGCCATAGCGCGTCAGCCGCGCGCGGCCTGCCACGTCCGCAAAGGCGGCGGCGTCGGCGGGGGTGCCGACCTCGGGGAAGGTGGTGAAGACCGTGGCCTGCGACAGCGGACGGGCGCCACGGGTCTGCAAGGGCACCTGCCCCTGCGGGCCGTGGAGCCATGCGGCCTGGGGTGTGCCGATGAACCGCTCGCCGATATAGGGCTGGTCGATGATGCCGATCTCGGGGCCGTCCGGTCCGCCCACGGCAATCAGGACGCCCCAGGTGGGCGTGCCCGATACGAAACCGCGGGTGCCGTCGATGGGGTCCAGCACCCATGTCAGGCCGCTGGTGCCGTCACGTGTGCCGAATTCCTCGCCCAGAATGGCGTCGTCGGGGCGCAGATCGGCCAGCACCGCGCGCATCGCCTCTTCGGCGGCGCGGTCGGCGATGGTCACGGGATCATAGCCGCCGTCCAGCTTGTTCTCGGCTGTCAGCGCGGTGTTGCGGAAATGGGGAAGGATCGCCGCGCGGGCCGCATCGGCCAACTGTTGCGCCACATCCAGCAGGGCATCATGTATCTGTGTCATGTTGCCGAGGTGCCAGTTTGACAGATGCAAAGCAAGTGCATCCGTGCGGCTGCCGCAGTGGTTTATGCAACGTCGCTTAGAACGCGGGCCAATTCAAACAGGCGGCGGCGCTGGTTCTGGGGAATGGCGTAGTAGCACCGTACCAGGTCCATCGCTTCCTTGTCCTCGAGCAGGTCGCCCGAGATGAAACGGCTGGCAGCCGATCCGCTTTGTGCGCCCTCAAGACCCTCGAAGAAGAAACCGACGTTGACGCCCATCGCCTCGCCGATATCCCAAAGACGGGACGCGCTCACACGGTTTGCACCGGTTTCGTACTTCTGGATTTGCTGGAATTTAATCCCAACCATCTCTGCCAGTTTTTGTTGGGTCATGCCAATCAGCCAGCGACGCTGGCGAATACGTTTCCCGACATGCTCGTCAACTTTGTGAGCCACTTGATACCTCCTACAGAAACGCCATGCTGAAGAAGATACATTCAAATTCAAGCCTGGACACACTTTTACTTTGTGTCTTGGAACATACGACACAGAACGTCAAAAGCAACTGTCCGGCGTGCAACTTAGGGTGTTTTTGGCCTGTTCCGCATAGCGAAACACGCAATTCGGGGCCGGTCACCGCTTTAATCACAAGGTGACCTAAGGGAAGGAAAAGGCCCGATGTCAAGGCGAGCGCTAACAGTGATTCGCATCAAGCTTACATGGGTTTGAGCGATAGCCAGGCGTTTCACCCTCCCTTTCATTCCGTGCGGAGCGCAGATTTCAGAGGGGCTCGGGCGGAGCGATGCGGCCTTGAATCAATCAACCTTAAGTAGTGCGCCTCACTTGAACCCTCGCCACGAGAGCGTCACACAGCCCGCAGCCTGGTCTGTTCCTCGGTCCCGAAGGACCGCCGCAACAGATCCGCCAAAGCATCATGCACCACGTTTTTTGACGTAGTCGCGCCATAGAGGTTGATCATCTGTGCGGGCAGGTCCGGCAGATGGCCGCCGTGGTCGATCCGCTCCAGATGCGGCGGTTCGGTGCCTTCGATCATGGTGTTGATCGCCAGATCGGCGCTGACCGTGGCCTCGATGGTGCGGTCGCTGTCGGTTTCCACGATCACGTCCCAGTCGATGCCTGCCTTGTCCAGCCGTTCGATGACACGGGGGCGGAATGTGCAGTGGCGGCCAAAGGCCAGTTTCAGGGGACGTTGCCGCCATGCCGATCCGTTGGGCGCACCCAGCCAGCACAGCGGTTTGACGCAAAGGGTTTCGCCGCCCGCATCCACAAAGGTTTCGGTGGTCAGGATCAGGTCGCATTCGCCTTTGCCGAAATCCTCTTTCAGCGCCTTGGTGTAGCAGGAGATCAGATGCACCTGCACCCGCGGGAAAGCGGCGTTGAACTGTTTCAGCACGCGCGGGATCGCCGGGTAGACGATGTCGTGGGGCACGCCCAGCCGGATCTGCCCGACAAAGGCCTGATCGGTCAGGCGCACGATCACCTCGTCGTTCAGCGCCACCATACGTTTGGCATAGACCAGAAGCTGTTCGCCCGCCGAGGTCAGCGCAATGGTGCGCCCAGAGCGGTCCAGCAGCTCAAGACCCAGCGTTTCCTCAAGCCGCTTGAGCTGCATCGACACCGCCGATTGGGTCAAATGCAGGAATCCAGCCGCACGGGTCACGCCCCCGGTTTCGGCAACAGCGGCAAAAGACCGCAGCGTGGTGATGTCCAGATTTCTCATACATCAAGCTCCTTGATATGTCGCAGCACAAACATTCGTTTTAAAAATGTGACACGGATTGGCATATACATCAACAGAATTGATGGAAACCCGATGTTTCATGACTCGCTATGAAGGATAGACTCTCATGACAATGATAGACGCAATTGCCCGTTCGACCTTGTTTACAGCCACCAAACAGACCGGCCCGACCCGTGCCAGCCTGCTGGGCCTGTGGCGGTCGCGCCGCGCGCTGGCGCAACTGGATGCTGCCGCGCTGGACGATATTGGCGTGACCGCGCAAGAAGCGCACGCAGAGGCCACACGCCCGGTTTGGGACGTGCCAGCCAACTGGAAAAAATAATCCCTGCCTTGTGAAAAAAACTTTGTGTGATCGCCTGCAAAAAGCAGGCGATAACGCACCGAAAACACTTGAAACCTTGGCCATGCATCCCGATATTTGAACCACCTAACGCCGCAGGCTGAAATCTGCGGATCATCAGTGTTTTAAACGGAGGCTTTCAATGGCTGACATCAACACGATCCGGACAGCAGCAGCTGGCACACGCTCTGCCGAGATCGACGCCGGGCTTCGCGCCCATATGAACAAAGTCTACGGCACCATGTCCGTGGGCATGTTGCTGACATTCCTCGTGGCATGGGCTGTGGGGTCGAATCCCGACCTGTTGGGCATCTTCCGCAACCCTGAAACGCTGCAACCCAACATTCTGGGCTGGATCGTGATGTTTGCGCCGCTGGGCATGATCTTTGCCTTTGGTGCCGCGATCAACCGTCTGTCTGCGGCGGGCGCACAACTGTTCTTTTACGCTTTCGCGGCCATCATGGGCCTGTCGCTGAGCTGGATCTTTGTTGCCTTTACCGGCATGTCCATCGCGCAGGTGTTCCTGATCACCTCGATCGCCTTCGCGGGTCTGTCGCTGTGGGGCTACACCACCAAGAAAGACATCTCGGGTTGGGGTTCGTTCCTGATCATGGGTGTGATCGGTATCCTGGTGGCCTCGATCGTCAACATCTTCCTGCAGTCGCCGGCGATCATGTTCGCCGTGTCGATCCTGGGCGTGCTGATCTTTGCCGGTCTGACCGCCTATGACACGCAGAAGATCAAGAACGACTACATCCAGCACGCGGCCCAAATGGACAGCGAATGGCTGGGCAAGGCGGCGATCATGGGTGCGTTGAACCTGTATCTGGACTTTATCAACATGTTCATGTTCCTGCTGCAACTGTTCGGCAACCGCGAATAACGCGCTTTCCAACAGAACCTCTTTTGAAAGGGCTGGTCGCAGGACCGGCCCTTTTTCTTTGTCTGCACCTCAAGAGGATCACACCATGATCACCACCCTGCCCCCCGACCGCGCCGCCGTGCTGGAGCCGCTGCTGCGACAGGTGCATGACCTGCATCACGCGCACCAGCCGCAGCACTATCTGCCCACGCCTGCGCCGTCGGTGCTGCGCGGGTTCCTGAGCGACTGGCTGGCGCAACCGCAGGTGACGGCGCTGGTGGCGGGGGATGTCGCGGCGCCGACGGGCTATCTGATCTATGAGGAGGAGCGGCGCGCAGCCTCGGTTCTGAAGCCCGCCCTGCACCGTGCGGTGCTGCACCACATTTGCGTGGACGCGGCGCACCGCCGTCAGGGGATCGCGGCGGCGCTGATCGCGCAGATGCGGATGCAGTGCCGTGCGGCGGGGATAGAACGCATATGGGTGACCTATGCCGCGTTCAACACCGCGTCGGCGCGGGCCATGGCGCGGGCGGGGCTTGACCCGGTTACGATCATTGCCGACGGTGCGGTATAGACAGGAGTCCGATGATGCTGGAACTGCGCCCCAACTGCGAGATGTGCGACGTGGACCTGCCGCCCGAGGCGGAGAACGCGCGTATCTGCTCTTATGAATGTACCTTTTGCGCCGACTGCGTTGACCAGCATCTGCACAACGTCTGTCCGAACTGCGGCGGTGGCTTTGTGCCGCGTCCGATCCGGCCAAAGGGCGCGCATCGTGCAGGCACGGGGCTGGGCCACCATCCGGCGGGCACCAGGCGGCGGACAATGAACCATCCGCCCGACGCGGTGGCCGCCTTGTCCGCGCGCCTGCGCGACGTGCCGCCCGCCGAACGCTAAGCCAGCGCACGCTCCATGCGGATCGCGGGAAAGCGGACCTGCGCGCCCATGTCCACGTCCATGTTGCCCAGCGAACGGAACCCCACCGCGTGATAGAACCGTTCGGCTGTGCGGGTGGCCCGGCATTCCATGCGCCGCACGCCTGCCGCGCGGGCCGCGTCAAAGCTGTGGTGCATCAGCCATGTGGCCACGCCTGCGCGCAACTCGCGCGGGTCGGTCACCAGATGGCGGATGTGGCCCAGCGTCGGATCGGTGGCGTCGGGCGTCCAGCCCCCTGCCCCGATCACGGCATCGCAATCCTCGACGACGTAATAAGTGCCACAGACCAGCAATTCGGGCCGTGCGCGGGTCATCATCGGCAAGGCCGGGGCAAGCTCGTCAGGCGCGTAGTCGCGGGCCAGCAGAAGCGGGTAGCTGCGCGCCAGAAGCGCACTTACAGCGTCGCTGTCTGCGGCTGTGGCGGGACGTATGAACATGGTCGGTCTCCTGTCGGGCGGCTGAAGCGCGCCTGCGGGGGGATGGGGACCGTGCCTGAGGTGCAAGGGGGGTAGAAACGCAAAAGGCCGCGTCCTTGCGGCGCGGCCCAGCGTATTGAAATCTGAAAGCGATCTTACTTGATCTTGCCTTCTTTGTATTCAACGTGCTTGCGCGCAACGGGGTCGTATTTACGGACCGACATTTTTTCGGTCATCGTGCGTGCGTTTTTCTTTGTCACGTAGAAGTGGCCTGTGCCCGCGGACGAGTTCAGACGGATCTTGATCGTGGTTGGCTTCGCCATGTCTCTTCTCCTGCTGCGCCGGTGGCCTCGGTAGGCGGGCGCGTAAATCCTGAACCCCGCCTTCTAAGCAGATCGCGGGGTGAGTCAACCGCAAAAGAGGCACGCAGGCCGGAATTGCAGCAAGTTCTGCGCGCGAGGCCTGCGTGGTGGATTCACGGGGCCGCGTGCGCTTGCGTCATCTATCCTGTCACATCGGGCGACACAACGGGAATACGGTGCTGCAGACCACAAGATTGCGACCTAGTTTCCGGCAAATCTGGCGGCTGTCAGCCCGTCAAAGGAAATCTCAGGCGTCTTGCCCAGAACCACGTCCGCCACCGCCCTTCCCGAGCCGCAGGCCATGGTCCAGCCCAGCGTGCCGTGGCCGGTGTTCACGAAGAGGTTTTCGTATCTGGTCGGCCCCAGCACGGGCGTGCCGTCCGGCGTCATCGGGCGCAGGCCGGTCCAGCCCTCGGCGCGGGAAATATCGCCGCCCTTGGGGAAGAGATCCCCAATGACGTGTTTCACCGTATCCGTGGCATGTGGCCCCAAGCGGTTGGAATAGCCTGCAATTTCCGCCGTTCCTGCCACGCGGATGCGGTCGCCCAGACGGGTGATGGCAACCTTGTGCGTTTCGTCCATGATCGTCGACTGCGGGGCAAAGGCATCGTCGGTGACGGGCACGGTGACGGAATACCCCTTGACCGGATAGACCGGCAACCGCACCCCGATGGGGTTCAGGACGTTCACCGCATAGCTGCCCATGGCGCAGACGTAAGCGTCGGCGGTGATGCGGCCCGCGATCTCGGTGTCGACGCCCGCGATCTTGCCGTCCTCGACGGCGATGGATTTGATCGCCTGGCCGTATTGGAACTCGACCCCCATCTCCGCGCATTTTTCGGCCAGGGCGATGGTGAACATGCGGCAATCGCCCGTGCGGTCTGCGGTCAGGCGCAGCCCGCCCACGAATTTGTGGCGCACCTCGGCCAGTGCGGGCTCGACGGCGATACAGGCGTCGCGGCCCAGAACCTCGTAGGGGGAATCATATTCGGCCAGAATCTCCTGATCGGCCTTTGATCCCTTCATCTGCTTGGCGGTGCGGAACAGCTGCAAGGTGCCCTGCTCGCGGCCATCGTAAGCGATGCCTGTCTCGGCAATCAGCTCGGGCATCACGTCGCGCGAATAGTTCGACACCCGCACCATGCGCCCCTTGTTGATGCGATAGCTTTCGTCATTGCAGTTGCGCACCATGTCGATGCACCATTTCCACATGGTCGGGCTGATCAGCGGCCAGATGAACAGCGGGCGGCGTTTCATGAACAGCCATTTGACCGCTTTCATGGGGATGCCCGGAGCGGCCCAGGGCGAGGTCATGCCATAGCTCAGCTCGCCCGCGTTGGCATAGCTGGTTTCCAGCCCCGGCCCGATCTGGCGGTCGATGACCACCACCTCGGCCCCTTGCTTGGCCAGATAATACGCGGTGGTGACGCCAATGACGCCCGCGCCCATTACGACAACTTTCATCTGGTCGGCCTTTCGATTCCATCGAGAAAACAACAGGGTTCGGCAGGATGTTAACACGGCTTTCGGCGCCGGGGCTTTTATTTGGGCTGACGGAGGCACAACGGTCAGGCGGGCGGCCCATCGGGTTTCGAGGTGCCGCATAAAGATGCAGATGCGTGGGAAAGGCCAATTGCGCGGAAGGCCTGTAAGCCGGATTTTGTCCAGGGGGTTGCCCCCCTTGGATGGCCATTCATCTTGGCACAGAGTTACCCCTGCGCCTCTAGCTGCCAACCCGGACCTGCTCGGGCCAAAGCAGCCCTGCGGCTTGCGCCGCACGCGGTCCCTATTTGGCATTGCTCCCGGTGGGGCTTGCCGTGCCGGTCCGGTTGCCCGTCCCGCGGTGGTCTCTTACTCCACCGTTTCACCCTTACCCCTATGTGATGTCGGTTGCCCGATCCGCATAAAGGCGGTCTGTTCTCTGTGGCGCTTTCCCTGAGGTTGCCCCCGCCGGGCGTTACCCGGCACCGTGTCTTTGTGGAGTCCGGACTTTCCTCGGACGCAAGGTTGCCCCTGCCCCCGCGGCCATCCAGCCTTCCGCGCAGGTGCGGCTTAGACGGATGCGGGTGGGCGCGTCAATGGCCGCTTGGGCGATTGGGGCAGATCGGCCCTCCGGGGGGAGTTTATTTGGCAAGATGAAGGGGGGCGTAGTCTTCTGCCGTGAGCGGGCCGGTCGCCTTGGGCCGGTAGCGCAGGCGGACCGCGTTCAGCAGCGCGTCGTCAGGGACATCGGCGGTGTAGCCTGCGGCGCGGGCGGCGGCGCGGAAGGTTTCGGGGGTTGGATCGGTCGGACCAGCCCCGGTGCCGCGCGGAGCGGCAAGGCCTGCGGCCTCGAGCCGGGGCCAGTCGAAATGCGGGCCGGGGTCGAATTTGCGGTCCGGGGCCATGTCGGAATGACCGATGACACCCTGCGCAGGGATCGACCAGCGGTCGAGGATACCCCGCAACAGGAGTTCAAGGCTTTGCATCTGCGCCTCGGCAAAGGGGCGCTGGCCGTCGTTGTCCAGTTCGATCCCGATCGAGCGCGAATTGACGTCGTCGCGCCCTGCCCAATGGCCTGCGCCCGCGTGCCAGGCGCGCAGGTGTTCTGGCACCAGCTGCGTCACGGTGCCATCTTCGGCGATCAGGTAATGGGCGGACACCTCGTATTGCGGATCACAGAGGCGTTCCAGCGCCGCATCGGCGCTGTGCATCGCGGTAAAGTGGATCACCACCAGCTCGGGCACCAGCCCGTCCCTGCGGGGGCCGCAGTTGGGGGACGGGCGGCTGTGGATCTGCATCAGTTCTGGGCGGCGCGCCGGAACGGGCTGGGGTCCCAGTTGCAGGCATAGCCGTCGCCATCGGGGTCAAGTCCCATACGGTCGCGCGACGGGCCGCCGCTGGCCAGGAAATCAATCTGCGCGTCGTCGTCATTGGGGTATTTCGCACAGTTGCGTGCCATCTTTGACTGACCGCCAAAGCCGATACGCGTGTACACTTTGGTGCCGCGCGCATGTTTGGTCTGCAGGGCATATTCGACCACGTTCGGACCACCCGACCCGTCGCGTGCGGGCAGTGCCGTGGGTTGCACGACCTCGTATTGCGCGGCGTTCTGGGCAAGGCGGGCCTTGTCGCTGGCGATGGTCTGGCGCGAGGCCACGGCGTCAAAGTCGTTCTCGTCCGAGATGCCGGGATTGCTGACCGGCGCGGGCGCGGGATTGGACGGGCTGGCGTTGACCACGGGACGCCCAGAGTTTGCGGCGGCGGCGCGGTCATCCTCGGCCAGCGAGGCGGCGACCAGATCGGGATCAAAGCCACCGGTTGCAGCGGGCGCAGGCGCAGGTGCCGCAGCGCCGTCAAGCGTCTGGCTGGAGACGGAGGGGGCGGCAGGCACGGATTGCGCGTAGCTGTCAAACCCGACGCCGCGACCGGGGTCGCCGACACCGGCTGCACTGTCAGGAACGGCCGGCTGGCACGCTGCCAGGGCACCCATTGCCGCGGCCATCAAATAAAATCTCATGCGCTTCTCTGCCCGATTGCGTGGGTCTGCGCCCACTGATTGAGGCCTTTTACCACCATTTGCCCGGTTTTGCCACAAATCCGGCCGCCTGTTCGAGAACATAGGCGGAAGACAGCAAATCTGCCTCTTCCCAGGGCCGTCCGATCAATTGCAGACCCAGCGGCAAACCTTGCTTGTCCAGACCCGTGGGCACGGCAATGCCCGGCAGACCGGCCATGTTCACGGTGACGGTAAAGACGTCGTTCAGGTACATTTTCACCGGGTCGGCATCGGTCATCTCGCCCAGTCCAAAGGCCGCCGAAGGCGTGGCCGGTGTCAGGATCGCATCGACGCCTTGGGCGAACACGTCCTCAAAGTCCTTCTTGATCAGCGTGCGCACCCGACGGGCGCGGTTGTAATAGGCGTCGTAGAAGCCTGCCGAGAGCACATAGGTGCCGACCATCACGCGGCGCTGCACCTCGGCGCCAAAGCCTTCGGCGCGGGTTTTCTCGTAGAGCTCGGTGATGCCGTCGCCCTGCTCCAGCTTGGCGCGGTGGCCAAAGCGCACGCCGTCATAGCGCGCCAGGTTCGACGAGGCCTCGGCGGGGGCGATCACGTAATAGGCGGGCAACGCATATTTGGTGTGCGGCAGCGAGATTTCGACGATCTCAGCGCCCGCATCGCGCAGCATGGCCGCGCCGTCGTCCCACAGCTTTTCTATATCCTCGGGCATGCCGTCCATGCGGTATTCGCGCGGGATGCCGATTTTCTTGCCGCGGATGTCGCCGGTCAGGGCCGCCTCGAAGTCCGGCACGGGCAGGTTGGCGCTGGTGCTGTCCTTGGGGTCGTGGCCGCACATCGCGCCCAGCATGATCGCACTGTCGCGCACGGTCTTTGTCATCGGGCCCGCCTGATCCAGCGAAGAGGCAAAGGCCACCACGCCCCAGCGCGAGCAACGCCCGTAGGTCGGCTTGATCCCCACGATACCGGTAAAGGCCGCAGGCTGGCGGATCGAACCACCGGTGTCGGTGCCGGTTGCGGCAAGGCACAGGTCCGCGGCCACGGCAGCCGCCGAGCCGCCGGAGGAACCGCCCGGTGTCAGCTGCGCGTCGTCATTGCCACGCCGCCACGGGTTCACCGCATTGCCATAGGCGGATGTTTCATTGGACGAGCCCATGGCGAATTCGTCCATGTTCAGCTTGCCCAGCATCACCGCACCGGCGGATTTCAATTGCGCGGTGATGGTGGATTCGTACTGCGGCAGGAACCCTTCCAGAATGCGGCTGGCAGCCTGCGAGGGCACGCCTTCGGTGCAGAACAGATCCTTGATGCCGATGGGCAGCCCGCACATGTCGGGCGCGTCGCCTGCGGCGATGCGCTTGTCCGCCTCGGCGGCACGCTCCAGCGCGATCTCGGGCGTGTGGTGGACAAAGGCGTTCAGCGCCCCTGCCCCGTCGATGGCCTTCAGGCAGGCTTCGGTCAGTTCCTTGGACGTGGTGTCGCCGCGGCGCAGGGCATCGCGGGCATCGGCCAGTGTCAATGTGTTGAGATCGGTCATTATTCCACCACCTTCGGCACGGCAAAAAATCCTTCGCGGGCGTCGGGGGCATTGGCCAGAACCTTGCCCTGCACGTCGCCATCGGTCACCACATCCGCGCGGCGCGTCAGGCGCTGCGGGGTCACCGAGGTCATCGGCTCGACGCCGTCCACATCCACTTCGTTCAACTGTTCGATGAAGCCGAGAATGGTGTTGAATTCTGCCGCCAGCGCGGGCAACGCGTCTTCTTCCACCTTGATCCGGGCCAGCTTGGCCACGCGGGCAGCCGTGCTTGTATCAATCGACATCGGAACTCTCCTTCATCTGCTTGGCAAGGGCTTTACCGCCCCGCCCGCCACGCTGCAAGGGCCACGCCGCCACGGGGCCAGCCCAATGCGCACCATCGCTGTAAAAACACGCGGCGTTACCCATCTGCGGCGTAAAAAATCCCTGGCCAAGGCTCCCCAAAGTGTCAACATGCGCTACCATCGGCGGGGAACAGAAGGAGACATCACATGAACATCATCTGGCTGGGTCACGGATCATTCCGCATCGAAATCGAGGATCAGGTTCTGCTGATCGACCCATGGCTGACCGGCAACCCGATGCTGGACACCGACAAGGCCCGCGCCGCCTGCGAAGGGGCCACGCAGATTCTGGTGACCCACGGGCATTCCGATCACACGCAGGACGTGGCAGCGTACAGCAAGGACAGTGGCGTGCCGATCTCGGGCATGGTCGAATTGATCGACTATCTGGTGACCAAAGGGGCCGTTGAAGGCAGTGCATTCAACCGTGGCGGCACGATCCAGTTGGGCAAAGTGTCGGTCACGCTGGTGCCTGCGTCACATTCCTCGTCGATCGATAATGGCGATGTGCCCCTGTATATGGGGCAGGAATGCGGGTTCATGATCCGGGGCGAAGGCAAATGCGTCTATGTTTCGGGCGACACCGATATCATGGCCGACATGGAGTGGATGGGCGATTATTACAAACCCGACGTGGGCATTCTGTCGGCGGGCGGGCATTTCACCATGGACATGAAGGCGGCGGCCTATGCGGCCAAGCGCTATTTCAACTTCTCGACCGTGATTCCCGCGCATTACCGCACCTTCCCGCTGCTGGCGCAGGACGCCAAGCCGCTGGTGGACGGGTTGCCAAACGTCAATGTGATCGAACCTCAGGTGCTGGAGCCGATCACGATCTAGGCGACTATTTGCTGCATGTCCAAGCGGGCTGTCCCCGTCCGTATCGTTGCTCCACACAGGGCAGCGCACGCGAGCCTCAACCACCAAAGCCCGGATTCAAGGCACGCAGTGCCGCCGGGCAGCGCCCGACCGCCCCAAGGGCGGGCGCTTCTTCACCGGATTGCGATTCTGCATTCACACGCCAAAGCATAGACATTAAGTGGCACCCACTTTCGTCATGATGCCCACCCGCGGTCGGGCGCTGCCCTGTGTTTCGAAAACACCTCTGGCTTTGCCAAAGCCAGCTAACGTCGGCAGACATTCAAAACCTAACGCCGCGCGGCAAAAAACGCCTTGAGCATCGCCTCGGCTTCGGCTGCGGCGATGCCGTCGTAAACCTCGGGGGCGTGGTGGCTTTGCGGATGGCTGAACACCCGCGCCCCCTGGGCCACACCGCCCGACTTGGGGTCTGATGCGCCGTAATACAGCCGCCCGATGCGCGCGGCGGCGATGGCGGCGGCGCACATCGCGCAGGGTTCCAGCGTGACATAGAGGTCATGGCCCACCAGCCGTTCCGAACCGGCCGCGGCGCAGGCTTCGCGGATGGCCAGAATTTCGGCGTGGCCCGTGGGGTCGCAGATTTCGCGGGTTCGGTTGCCTGCCACGGCCACCACCTGCCCCGCCGGGTCCACGATCACAGCGCCCACAGGCACCTCGCCCCGCGCGGCGGCGGCGGTGGCGGCGTCCAGCGCGCGGTCCATGTAGCTGCGAAAACTCATGTCGTCACATGGCCCGATAAGGGACGCTTTCGCAAGGCCGCGAATTGCTCTATGCCGCGTGACATGAGCACAGACACACCCCAGGGCGATCGCATCGCCAAAGTCCTCAGCCGCGCAGGCGTCGCCAGCCGCCGCGAGGCAGAACGCATGATCGAATCCGGACGGGTCACCGTCAACGGCGTCAAGATCGACAGCCCCGCGCTGAACGTCACCCCCGGCGACATGATCGTGGTGGACGGCAAGCCGGTGGCCGAGCCGGAACACGAACGGCTGTGGCTGTATCACAAGCCCGTGGGGCTGGTGGCGACGGATGCCGACGAAAAGGGTCGCAAGACCATTTTCGAGGACCTGCCAGAGGATATGCCCCGCGTGATGAGTGTCGGGCGGCTGGACATCAACTCGGAAGGGTTGCTGTTGCTGACCAATGACGGCGGGATCAAGCGCAAGCTGGAATTGCCGTCGACCGGCTGGCTGCGGCGCTACCGCGTGCGGGTCAACGGTCGGCCCACCGAAGACACCTTTACCCCGCTGCGCGAGGGCATCACCGCCGATGGCGAGCGATTCCAGCCGATGCAGGTGACGCTGGACCGCCAGCAGGGCGCAAACGCCTGGCTGACCGTGGGCCTGCGCGAGGGCAAGAACCGCGAGATCAGGCGTGCGATGGAAGAAGTCGGGTTGAGCGTGAACCGTCTGATCCGGGTCAGCTATGGCCCCTTCCAGTTGGGCGATCTGAAACCGGGTGCGGTGGAAGAAGTGCGTCGCAAGATCCTGCGCGACCAGTTGGGGCTTGAGGCGCTGGAGGTGGCACCCACCGGCACCGCCGTGAAAAAACCCACCGTCAAACGCCCCAGCGGGCCGAAAACATCCGGCCAGCGCCCCGGTGCACCGGCAGGTGCGCGGTCGGGTGGTGGCAAATTCGCGGGCGGCAAGCCTGCGGGCAGAACCTTTAGCGCGGGGGGCAAGCCCGGTGCAGGCAAAGCCGGTGCCGACAGGTCGGAGCGGTCCGAGACCGGGCGCACGGGCGGGGCCAAACCTGCGGGCAGTGGCCGGAGCTTTGGCGCTGGCAAGCCTGCGGGCAGCGGCAAGCCTGCGGCTGGCAAGCCGGGTGGTACGCGCCCCGCACGCGGTGGCCCCGCCGGTGCGCGCCCCGCACGTGATCCGAAATCAGGCAAGCCGCCACGGCGCTAGGCAGTCCGCTGCTGCTGAGGTGGTTGCGCGAAGTTTCCCCCTTGCACCGGGGTCCGATTGTCACAATCCTGCTGTAGCCCAAGGGCCAGACGACGAGACCACCACGCTGCCCACTGGAAATATCTGCTGGTGCGCGTATGTATAAAGCACTGTTGAACAAAGGCCCTGCGGATGTCTCGACTGATCCTGTTTGTGATATTGATCCTTGCCGTGGTGGTGGCGGCCAGTGCCGTGGCATCGGTGTTTCGCCAGTCGCCCAAACCGGCAACGCCCACCGGCGCGCCTTCGGGTGCGATCCCCAAGGTGGCCTTTGGGCTGCTGATGGTGGTGATGCTGGGTGTCGGCTCCGGCTGGTTGGGGGCTGACTGATGGCGCAGCGGTATGGCGGCAAGTTCAGCACGCAGGGTGACACGTCCAAGGACACCGGCAAGAGCCGCGGTTTCGTGCAGGCACCGGCACAGGTGGATGCTGCGGGGTTGCGGTCGAACCTGATGTTCCTGCCGCCGCTGGCGCTGGCGCTGACGTCTTTCGGGGGTGGTCCTGTCTATCTGGCGACGGGTCTGGTCGGGGCTGCTGTCTGGGCACTGGCCGCGGTACTGACCCGCGAGGGCCTGCGGGCCGAGGCGGCCTATCATGATCGCAAGGTTGCACGCCGCCCTGCCCTGCCGCGCAAGATGCTGGCCAGTGTGGCCGTCGCCGCCGGTGCGGTTCTGGCGGGGATCACCCACCAGTCCGACGTGATTTCATCTGTCATATACGGGGTGATCGCAGGCGGCCTGCATGTGGCCGCATTCGGCATCGACCCGCTGCGGTCCAAGGGCATGGAAGGTGTCGACACCTTTCAACAGGACCGCGTGGCCCGCGTTGTCGATGAGGCCGAGAATTACCTGCGCGAGATGTCCGACGCCCTGCTGCGCGCGAATGATCGCAAGATGGAAACCCGTCTGGCCCAGTTTCAGGCCAAGGCCCGCACGCTGATCCGAACGGTCGAGGAAGACCCGCGCGACCTGACCGCCGCGCGCCGCTATCTGGGGGTTTACCTGATGGGCGCACGCGACGCGACGGTCAAGTTCGCCGACATCTATGCCCGCACCCGCGACGCACAGGCGCGTGCCGATTACGCCGCCCTGCTGGACGATCTGGAACAGAACTTTGATGCGCGGACCCAGTCGCTGCTGTTGGATGATCGCAGCGACCTGAACATTGAAATCGACGTATTGCGCGAACGCTTGCAGCGCGAAGGCGTGCATATCGCCTCACAGAAAAACGAGTAAGGTAAGGAACAATTCATGTCTGAGAATGTGCGCCAACAGGCGGAAAAATCACTGGCCGATGTTGAACAGATCAACGCGGTGATCCTGCCCGAACCCAAAGAGGCGACCGCGGTTGTGTCGCTGAAAGACGCCGACGCCCCCGTCAGCGCCGAGATCCGCAAGCGCATGGACGAGATTGACATGGCCGACACCCAGTCGATTGTGTCCTTCGGATCGGCGGCACAGGCCGAGTTGCAGACCATCTCGCAGGCGATGCTGACCGATGTGCGCAACAAGGATGTGGGCCCTGCGGGCGACAGCCTGCGCAACATCGTCTCGACGATCCGTGGTTTCAGCGTGTCGGAACTGGATGTGCGCCGGGAACGGTCGTGGTGGGAAAAGCTGCTGGGTCGCGCCGCGCCCTTTGCCAAGTTCACCGCCCAGTTCGAGACCGTGCAGGCGCAGATCGACAAGATCACCGACAACCTGCTGACGCATGAGCATACGCTGCTGAAGGACATCAAATCGCTGGACGTCCTCTATGAGAAGACCCTGAATTTCTACGATGAACTGGCGCTGTACATCGCGGCGGGCGAGGCCAAGATCGAAGAGATGGACGCGGATGTGATCCCCGCGAAAGAGGCCGAAGTGAACGCCGCCCCCGAGGACGAACAGGTGATGAAGGCGCAGGAACTGCGTGACCTGCGCGCCGCGCGTGACGATCTGGAACGGCGGGTGCACGACCTGAAGCTGACGCGTCAGGTGACCATGCAATCGCTGCCCTCGATCCGTCTGGTGCAGGAAAACGACAAGTCGCTGGTGACCAAGATCAACTCGACCCTCGTGAACACCGTGCCGCTGTGGGAAACCCAGCTGGCGCAGGCCGTGACCATGCAGCGCAGCGCCGAAGCGGCGGCTGCCGTGCGGGATGCCAACGACCTGACCAACGAACTGCTGACCGCCAACGCGAAGAACCTGCGCGAAAGCAACACGATGATCCGCACCGAGATGGAACGCGGCGTGTTCGACATCGAAGCGGTGAAACAGGCCAATGCGGACCTGATCGGCACCATCGAGGAAAGCCTGAAAATCGCCGACGAAGGCAAGGCCAAGCGCGCTGCCGCCGAGGCGGACCTCAAGAAGATGGAAGCGGACCTGCGCGACACGCTGGCTTCGGCCAAGGCGCGCAAGGATGGCACCGGCGATGTCGCCGGCACATCCGTTCCCAGCTAAGGCACGGGCAAATGACTGAGAAGGGCGCAACGCGGTGGATACGCGGGCTTGGGGTGATGGCACTGGGCCTGCTCGCGGTGGCTTGTGATATCGTGGCCCCGGTCGAGCCTGTGCTGACGCCGCGCGCGCGGCCAGACCGACCGTCGGCCCCCATTGAGGTGGCCAAGCCTACGTCAGAGCGCAGTGCCGCCAAACGCAGCTATCTGGCACAGGTGCAATCGGCGCAACTGTCCCAGGGGTTGCTGCGTCAGGACGGTGGCGGGCCGGACACGCCGTTCAGCCCCGACATGCTGGCGCGCAACTTTAACCAGATCGTGTTCTATAACGAATATGGGGCGGGCAATCTGGCGTCCGGCGTGTCGGGCAGCCTGCGCCGATGGGCGGGGCCGGTGCGCATGGGCGTCGACTTTGGCGGCTCGGTGCCCGCGTCGCAACAGCGGCGGGATCGCATCGATGTGACCCGCTACGCCGCCCGGCTGGCGCAGGCGACAGGCCACCCCGTAACGATGAGCACCGCGCCCAATTTCATGGTCCTGTTCGTGTCAGAGGATGACCGCGCCGAGGTGCTGGCCCGGCAGGCCGCCCGTATCCCCGGCATCACCAAGGCGTCGCTGGCTCCGCTGATGAACCTTGGCGACGACATCTATTGCGCGGTTGCTGCCTATGCCACCGGCCCCGATCCGCACACCTATACCGCCGCCATCGCCGTGATCCGCGCCGAAAACCCCGACCTGATGCGCCTGTCGTGCATTCACGAGGAGTTGGCGCAGGGACTGGGCGCGGCCAACGACAGCCCGCAGGCGCGCCCGTCGATCTTTAACGACGACGACGAATTCGCGCTTTTGACCGATCACGACGAGATGCTTTTGGGGATGCTCTATGATCCGCGCCTGAAGATCGGCATGACCCTGCCCGAAGCCGAACCCATCGTGCGGATTCTCGCGCGGGAGCGTACGGGCGGGCCGATTTAGACGCGCGACCGGAGTGGGCGCCAGCCTTGGAGGGCGACTTATCCCGGCAATTTCCCCTTAGTTTTGGTGGCGAGTGCGACCAAGCTGTGACAGTCTGCCAAGGCAGCACATCAAATGCGAGGACCCCATGGGCATTTTCGATTTCCTCTCCGGCGAATTCATCGACGTCATCCACTGGACCGACGACACCCGCGACACGATGGTCTGGCGGTTCGAGCGGCAGGGGCACGAGATCAAATACGGCGCCAAGCTGACGGTGCGCGAAGGTCAGGCGGCCGTGTTCGTGCACGAGGGGCAGTTGGCGGATGTGTTCACGCCCGGCCTCTACATGCTTGAAACCAACAACATGCCGATCATGACGACCCTGCAACACTGGGATCACGGGTTCAAATCGCCATTTAAATCCGAGGTTTATTTCGTCAACACCACCCGTTTCAACGACCAGAAATGGGGCACCAAGAATCCGATCATGGCCCGCGATCCCGAGTTTGGCCCCGTGCGCCTGCGCGCCTTTGGCACCTATTCGGTCAAGGTGTCTGATCCGGCCAAGTTCCTGCTGGAGATCGTCGGCACCGACGGCGAATTCACCATGGACGAGATCAGCTTTCAGATCCGCAACATCATCGTGCAGGAGTTCTCGCGCACGCTTGCAGGCTCGGGCATTCCGGTGCTGGACATGGCCGCCAACACCCGCGAGCTGGGGACGCTGGTGTCCAAGCAGATCGCGCCGGTGATCGCCGAATACGGGCTGATGCTGCCTGAGCTTTATATCGAAAACATCTCGCTTCCCCCTGCGGTCGAGGCGGTCATGGACAAACGGTCGTCGATGGGCGTGATCGGCAATCTGTCCGAGTACATGCAGTTCCAGACTGCCGAGGCCATGGGCCGCGAAGGTGCCGGTGCTGCAGCCATGCAGACGGGACTGGGTGCCGGTCTGGGGATGCAGATCGGTCAGCAGGTTGCCGGCGGTGCAGGCCCGTGGGGTGCGCGTCCGCAAGCGGCGGCACCGGCCCCCGCCAGCGTGGCCCCGCCCCCACCGCCTGTTGAACACGTCTGGCACATCGCCGAGGGCGGCAAGACCACCGGCCCGTTCTCCAAGGCGTCGCTGGGCCGTATGGCCGCCGATGGCGCGCTGACCCGCGACAGCTTTGTCTGGACGGCCGGGCAGGACGGGTGGAAGCGGGCCGAGGATGTGGCCGAGCTGGCGCAGCTTTTCACCATCCTGCCCCCGCCCCCACCGCCGCCTCCGGCGGGCTGAACCATGACCGGGATGGAGGCGCTGTTTGCCCCGCCACCCGGACACTGGGGCCTGCGCGGTGACCCGCTGTTGTGGGACGCGTTGCGCAGGCTGTTTGACGGCATGGCAATGCCCGACGATCTGGACACATTGAACCGTGCGCTGGACATCGGATTTGCCGAACTGACCGGCACGGCGCTGGCCGATGCGCCCGACACCTTGCCCGTGTCGTGGACCAAGGGCACCCAAGGCGGAATGTCGAACGGCATCGTCTCGCCCCCGTTCTGGCGCGACGTAGGCTTTCCCATGATCCGCGACCGCTGGGCGGTGCGACAATGAAACTTTTGCCGCCTGCCTTGCGTGTCATGTGACATGGTCACAGCCCTCCACATCCCGGCGCGCCTGCGTGCCCGACTGCCAGCGCGGCGGGTGGCCTTGAAATGGCTGCACTGGATCATGGTGCCGCTGTTCATCTGGTTCCTGCTGGTCCAGCCAAAGGATGTCGTCCCCTTTGGCCCCCGCGCCTTTCAGGTGCATTCCACGCTGGCGCTGGTCTTTGTGTCGCTGTCGCTGGCGTGGACTGCAGATCTGATGCGGCGCGGGCTGGCCAGCCGTCCGGGGCCGAAATTGCGCGGCTGGATGCGCCCCGCCCATCGGTGGGTGCATCTGACCCTGATCTGGGGGCTGTTCTTTGTCGCCTTCACCGGTTTCCTGTTGGGGCTGACCTCGACCGTGCTGCTGAAGGCGGGCGGCTTTCTGCCCATCGCGCCGCCTTTGGGCTTGCGCACCGCCAACCAGATCGTAGGTACGGTGCATATCGTGCAATTCTACGCCCTGGGCGTGGTGGCGGGCGGCCATGCGCTGTTCCACATCTGGCGCCATTACCGGTTGCGCGACAACGCCCTGCGGATCATGGTGCCGCAACGGTTTCACCGCTATTTGTAACGGCCTCAGCCACGGACACAGACACCAGATGACACTCCCGATGATCAATGGCATGGTCTGACCCATGAGCTTTGCAGACGATCCGAACAGCCCCGCCGACGAATTCCGCTTTCCTTGTGATGCCTGTGGCGCCGACATGCGGTTTTCGCCTGGTCAGGGGCAGCTGAAATGCGACCATTGCGGCCATGTGCAGGCGCTGGACAGCGCCTCGCCCAAGCGCCAGGCGATCCGCGAACTGGACTTTCGCGCGGCACTGGATGCGCGCCTGCCCGAGGCCGAGATCGAAGAAACCCGCATCTCGAAATGCCCCAACTGCGCCGCCGAGGTCGCATTCGACCCCAAGGTACACGCGACCGAATGCCCGTTTTGCGCCACGCCGGTGGTCGCGGACACGGGGCTGAGCCGTCATATCAAGCCGCGCGGTGTGCTGCCCTTTGGCCTGACCGAGACCGCCGCGCGCAAGGCGATGACCGAATGGCTGGGCAGCCTGTGGTTCGCGCCGAACGGCCTGCAGGACTATGCCCGCAAGGGGCGTGCGATGCAGGGCATTTATGTGCCTTACTGGACCTTCGATGCGGACACCAAGACCGCCTACACCGGCGAACGCGGCACGGTTTATTACGTCACCCGCACCGTCATGCGCGACGGCAAGCCGACCATGGTGCAAGAGGCCAAGGTGCGCTGGAACCGCGCCGCGGGCCGCGTCGCGCGGTTCTTTGACGATGTGCTGGTGCTGGCCTCGACCAGCCTGCCGAAACGCTACACCGACGCGCTGGAGCCCTGGGATCTGGCAGCCCTTGAGCCTTACGCCCCCGAATATCTGGCAGGCTTTCGCGCCGAGGCCTATTCGGTCGAGCTGAAGGACGGCTACGCCGAGGCCCGCGCCCATATGGACCGCGTGATCGAACGCGACGTGCGCTTCGACATCGGCGGCGACCGCCAGCGCATTCACAACATGGACACGACGCTGGGCGCGGTGACGTTCAAGCATATCCTGCTGCCGGTCTGGCTGGCGGCGTACAAATACCGCGGCAAAACCTATAGATTTGTCGTCAACGGGCGCACCGGCCGGGTGCAGGGCGAGCGTCCCTATTCCGCGATCAAGATCACCATCGCCGTGATCCTTGGCCTGATTGCGGCGGCCGCCATCGGCTATGTCGTGGCGCAAAACCAATGAAGGCTGAGATGACCCAGATCGACACGTTGAACGCGATTATGGACGCGCGTTATTCCTGCCGCGCCTTTCGTCCCGATCCGGTGGACCGCGCGACGATTGAAACCATCGTGGCCACGGCGCAAAAGGTGCCCAGCTGGTGCAACGCGCAGCCCTGGCAGGTGACCATCACCAGCGGTGCGGCCACGGACAGCTTTCGCGAGGCGCTTTATGCCCATGCGATGTCAGCCACCCCGGCCCCCGATCTGGACTGGCCCGAGAAATATCAGGGCGTCTATCTGGACCGCCGCCGCGCCTGCGGGTTTCAGTTGTACAACGCCGTGGGCATCGAAAAGGGCGACCGGCCTGCCGGTGCCAGGCAGATGATGGAAAACTATCGCCTGTTTGACGCGCCGCATGTGGCATTGGTCACCGCCCCCAAAGAGCTGGGACCATATGGCGCGATGGATTCGGGCGGCTTTGTCGCGGCCTTTACGCTGGCAGCGGCCGCTTTGGGCGTGGCCACGGTGCCGCAGGCGGCCATTGCCGCCTATGCGCCGATGGTGCGCGACCACTTCCGCCTGCCGGACGACCGCAACCTGCTGTGTGCTATCTCGTTCGGCTATGCCGACGATGACCATCCCGCCAACAGTTTCCGCACCGAACGGGCGACGCCCGCCGACGTGATCGACTGGAAAGACTGATGCGCGCGCTGTTGCAAAGGGTCACGCAGGCATCGGTGCATGTGGACGGGGCGCAAGTCGGCGCCACCGGCCCCGGCCTGCTGATCCTGGTCTGTGCCATGCCAGAGGACACGACAGACACCGCCCGCGCGCTGGCGCTCAAGATCTCGAAGATGCGGCTGTTCAAGGATGAGGCCGGCAAGATGAACCTGTCGGTCCTGCAAACCGGCGGCTCGGCCCTTGTGGTCAGCCAGTTCACGCTGGCCGCCGACACATCGCGCGGCAACCGCCCCGGCTTTTCCGGTGCGGCCAAACCCGATCAGGCCGAAACCCTGTATCTTCAGTTCGCCCAGGCGCTGCGCGATCTGGGCATAGCGACGCAAACCGGTCAGTTCGGTGCGGATATGGCGGTGAGCCTGACCAATGACGGCCCCGTTACCCTGTGGCTCGATACTGCGGACTGAGCGCGCGGATCGCATTTTCGTGGTTCAGAAATCCCCGCCGGAGCCGCCCGGACACGGAGGTCAAAACAGGTCACAAACGCAACGCGGGGGCGGTTGGGCCGCTTGCCCTCCACCCCTCACGTGCCTGCCAATCTGATCTGCCGCGCACCCCGAAAGATGCCACCGTCTGTGCCTGTATCGGACTGAATAATATTATGTTTTTCACTTCGCCCATATGACTATAGGCGGCACAAAAGCACCAGTTTACACCGTCCGGGGTCAGTACCGCCGCCCATCTGATGCGGGCTGTGGCGTGATTTGCCTGACTTGAGGTGATTCTAACCGAATCATGATTCGGCGGATAGAGTCTTTTTGATTTTTTTCATCTTTCCTTGGTGGCTTGCCCTGCCCCTGCGCGCTACCATTGCCGAAACGCGCGGTCCCAACACCAAGGACATCATGACACGGCTTACAGACCTCTGGCAGATCGGCGTGGATGCAGTGGGCGGCGACACCAGCGTGCGTCAGTCGCTGCGCGCGCATCCCATCACCCCGCCCGACCGCATCATCGCCGTGGGCAAGGCGGCCACCGCCATGGCCCGCGCCGCCGCGTCGCTGTTCCCCGATGCGCCGGTGCTGATCGTGACCAAGGACGGCCATGCGGACGGCGCACCCGCCCATGCCCGGGTGATCGAGGCCGCGCACCCCGTGCCCAATGCCGCCAGCCTGAAAGCAGGTGCCGTGATGCTGGAGGCGGTGCAGGGTTGCGGCCCCGGCACGCACCTCTTGATGCTGGTTTCGGGCGGGGCATCGGCGCTGGCCGAAGTGCTTGAAGACGACCTGACGCTGGACGATCTGGCGCAGCGGACGCAGGCCAAGCTGGCCTCGGGGGCGGATATACACCAGATCAACGCCATGCGGCGCGGCCTGTCGCGGATCAAGGGTGGCAAATTGCTGGGGGCCTTTCGGGGCGCGAAAGTGACCACGCTGGCGATTTCGGATGTCGAAGGCGACAGTCTGGGCGTCATTGGCTCGGGCATCGGGGATGCGCCTGAAGGTCGGGCATTTGCCCATGATGCGCGCATCGTGGCGTCGAACGCCATCGCGCGGGCGGCCATCGCTCAGGCTGCGCAGGCAGATGTGCGCAGCAACGCCGAGACGCTCTACGAGGATGTCGCAACCCTTGCCCCGCGCATTGCCGCAGAGCTGAAAGCTGCGCCCGATGGCCTGCATGTCCTTGGCGGCGAACCCACCGTGATCCTGCCCGAAAATCCCGGTCTGGGCGGGCGGAACATGATGCTGGCCTTGCGTCTGGCCCGTGAGATCGCTGGGGCGGACGACCTGCAGATTCTGGTGGCCGGCACCGACGGATCGGACGGCCCCACGGATGCGGCAGGGGCCATTGTCGACGGAAAAACATGGGACTCCAGCGGTCAGGCCGCGATAGAGTCCGCCGCCCCCTACGACTGGCTGGCGGCGCGCGGTGCGCTGCTGAAACCCGGCCCGACTGGCACAAATGTGATGGATCTGCTGATCGCGCGCAAAGGGTGATCGCCTTGACATCCGGCCCCAGACAGGAAAATCAACGCCCATGAGCGACGCATCCAACGCCCCCCGCGACATCACCGAAGACCCTGACCACGCCATCGTCATGTCTGATGGCACACGTTTGTCGGCCCGCCTGTGGCGCCCCGAAGACGACAGCGAACAGGTCCCGGCCATCCTGGAATTCCTGCCCTACCGCAAACGCGACGGCACCTGTGCGCGGGACGCGCTGACCCATCCTTACTTTGCCCGCCACGGCTATGCCTGTGCGCGCGTGGACATGCGCGGCAATGGCGACAGCGAAGGGATCATGGAAGACGAATACAGCCAACAAGAGCTGGACGACGCCGTCGAGGTGATCCGCCATCTGGCCGCGCAGCCGTGGTGCAACGGCAATGTCGGTATGATGGGAATCAGCTGGGGTGGTTTCAATTCGCTTCAGGTTGCGGCCATGACGCCGCCGGAGCTCAAGGCGATCATCACCCTATGTTCGACCGTCGACCGCTTTGCCGATGACATCCATTACAAGGGTGGCAACCTGCTGAACGAAAATCTGGGCTGGGGGGCGACGATGTGGTCCTATTCCAGCCGCGCGCCGGACCCTGCCCTGCGCGAGAACTGGCGCGAG
The DNA here is from genome assembly GCF_000620505.1 of Sulfitobacter sp. 20_GPM-1509m. GTDB lineage: Bacteria > Pseudomonadota > Alphaproteobacteria > Rhodobacterales > Rhodobacteraceae > Pseudosulfitobacter. Next base: position 357,683 of record NZ_KK211144.1, read on the forward strand.
ATGTGGCTGGAGCGGCTTGAGGCCGAACCCTTCCTGCCCTCGCTGTGGCTGCGGCACCAGCGGCGTGACAGCTATTGGGAGCACGGCAGCGTCTGCGAGAGCTATGACACCATCAAGGCCAAGGTTCTGGCCGTCGGCGGCTGGGGGGACAGCTACAAGAACACCGTCCCGCAGATCGTGAAGAACATTCCCGGGTCCAAGGGCATCGTCGGTCCGTGGGTGCACAAATACCCGCACTTTGCCGTGCCCGAACCGCGCATCGGCTTTCTGCAAGAGGCCCTGCGCTGGTGGGACCGCTGGTTGAAGGGCATCGACACCGGCGTCGAGGATGATCCCGATTACCGCGCCTATGTGATGGACGGCGTGCGCCCGGCCACATGGTACACCGACCGCCCGGGCCGCTGGGTGACGCAGGACGGTGCGGTCGCGGGCCGCGAGACGATGCATGAAGAGCCGGTGATGAACCGCAACTTCTGGCTGGGCGACGGCGTGCTGAGCACCGACATCGATGTGGCCGACACCACCGTGCAATCGCCTGCGCACACCGGTGCGGATGCGGGGGAATACTGCGCCATCTGGCTGGGCCCGGAAATGCCCGGCGACCAGCGCCGCGACGACGGGTTGTCGGCGACGTGGACCTCGTCCCCGCTGGACAGCGACATGGACATTCTGGGCGCGCCAGCCATCGAAATGATGCTGCGCAGTGACGCCCCGCAGGCGCAGATCGCCGTGCGGCTGTGCCATGTACACCCGGACGGGGCGTCCACGCGGATCACCTATGGCGTGCTGAACCTCAGCCACCGCGACAGCGCGTCGGACCCAAGCGCGATGCCCGTGGGCGAGGACCAGTTCGTGACGCTGGCGCTGGATCACGTCGGCTACCGTGTGCCCAAGGGGCACCGGCTGCGGGTGTCCATCTCGACCGCCTACTGGCCGCTGATGTGGCCCACGCCCACCGCCGCCGCAGTGCACATCCACCGCGCACAACTGGGCGTGCCGCTGCACGAGGCGCGCGCCGAGGACGGGTCGGTCGCCTTTCCGCCCCCTGCTGCCGCAGAGCCGTGGGAGGTCGAGGAACTGCGCCCCGAAACCCACGTCCGTCGTCAGGACACGGATATGGTGACCGGCACCACGACGCTGGTGATCGAGGATGATTTCGGCAAGTGGCGCGACAGCGATCACGGGCTGATCAACGGATCTGTTGCCCGCGAAAGATGGTCTATCCATCCCGACGATCCGCTGAGCGCGCGGGGCACCTGCCACTGGACCGACGAGATCGAGCGCGGCGACATCCGCCTGCGCACCGAGACCTACAGTGAAATGTGGTCAGACGGGACGACCTTCTACCTGACGGCGAAAGTCGAGGCATATGAGAATGACACATTGATATTCGACAAAAGCGTCGAGGACAGCATAGCGCGTGATCACCTCTGAACACGGACCGGTACGGCGCGGGAATAATCCTTGCGACAACGCCACAAATGCGCAACGTTGACTCCATAGTCAATAATAACGCGCGCGACAGTCGGGCGACTGGCTGGATTGCGCTGATGCGCGAAACAATCAACGGGAGACCTAAAACATGAATGAACAACTGCAACACATGACCCGCGAAGTGGCCAAGGGCCGCATGACACGTCGTGAATTCGTGGGCCGCGCCGCGGCCTTGGGTGTGACGGCTGTTGCCGCCAACGCCATGCTGGCAGGCCACGCACAGGCCGCCGCACATGAGGCCCCCAAACGCGGAGGCACGATCAAGATCGGCTCGTCGGGCGGTGAATCCACCAACACCCAGGACCCTGCGCTGACCGCATCCGAAGTTCCGCTGAACAACCTGTATGCCTGGGGTGAAACCCTGTTGGATGTCGATCCCGAAGGCAAGATCGAGCCGCGTATGGCCGAAAGCGTCGAAGCTTCGGCGGATGCGAAACAATGGGTGTTCAAGATCCGCAAGGGCATTCCCTTTTCCAACGGCAAGGACATGACCCCCGAGGACGTGCTGAAAACCATGCAGCGCCACTCGAACGAGGAAAGCAAATCGGGTGCTCTGGGCATCATGAAGGGCATTGCCGACATGAAAGTGGACGGCGACAATTTCATCGTCGATCTGGAATCGCCCAACGCCGACCTGCCCTATCTGATGGCCGACTATCACCTGATCATCCAGCCTGACGGCGGCATGGACAATCCGGGTGCCGCGATCGGCACCGGCCCCTATACGCTGGAAATTGACGAGCCTGGCGTGCGTCACGCGTTCAAGCGCCGCGACGATTTCTGGGATTCGGAAAACCGCGGCTTTGCCGACGAAGTCGAGATTCTGGTGCTGAACGATGCCACGGCCCGTACGGCGGCCCTGCAGTCGGGTCAGGTGCACGCGATCAACCGCGTCGACCCCAAGGTTGCCAGCCTGCTGGACCGCGCGCCCAACCTGTCGGTGCAATCGTCCTCGGGTCGGGGTCACTATGTGTTCATCGCACATATCGACACGGCCCCCTTTGACAACAACGAACTGCGTCTGGCGCTGAAATATGCGATCAACCGCGAAGAGATGGTGGACAAGATCTTGCGCGGCTATGGCTCGATCGGCAACGATTTCCCGATCAACGCCTCCTACCCGCTGTTCGACGACACGATCCCGCAGCGCGAGCATTCCATCGAAAAGGCCAAGGAACATTACGCCGCCTCCGGCCACGATGGCAGCCCGATCATCCTGCGCGTGTCCGACGGTGCCTTCCCCGGTGCGGTCGATGCCGCCTCGCTGTTCCAGCAGTCGGCCCAGGCGGCTGGCATCCCGCTGGAAATCAAGCGCGAGCCGAACGACGGTTACTGGTCGGAAGTGTGGAACGTGCAGCCCTTCTGCGCCTCTTACTGGGGTGGCCGTCCGGTGCAGGACCAGATGTACACCACCGCCTATCTGTCGACTGCAGACTGGAACGACACACGCTGGAAACGCCCCGAGTTCGACAAGATGCTGAACGAGGCGAAATCAGAGCTCGACGACGCCAAGCGCAAGGAAATCTATTCCCAGATGGGTCAGATGCTGCGCAACGAAGGCGGCCTGATCCTGCCGATGTTCAACGATTTCGTGAACGGCGTCAGCAACGATCTGGGTGGCTGGATCAACGACCCGAACGGTGAAATGATGTCGAACCAGGCCGCGATCAAATGTTGGCTGAAGTCGGCATAAGGGCGCAAAGCAGATGCACCCTGTCCTGAAATTGATCACCCAGCGCATGGCGCTGGGTGTCGTTTTGCTGTTCGCGGCCTCGATCCTGATCTTTGTTGGCACCACGATCCTGCCGGGCGACGTCGCGCAATCCATATTGGGGCAGTCCGCCACACCCCAATCCCTGGCCAACCTCCGTGCCGAACTGGGTCTGAACGATCCTCCTGTTGCCCGCTATTTCGCCTGGCTGGGCGGCGTGTTGCAGGGTGATCTGGGCACCGCGCTGACCAACGGGCGTGACATTGCCGAAAGCCTGGGCGGACGGTTTGCGAACACCATGTTCCTGGCCTTCTGGGCCGCGCTGATCTCGGTGCCGCTGGCGATCCTGCTGGGGCTGATCGCGGTGCGTTACCGCGACCGCTGGCCGGACAAGGTAATTTCGGGCATCACGCTGACGTCCATTTCGATCCCCGAATTCCTGATCGGCTATGTGCTGATGTTCTTTGTCGCGGTCAAACTGGGCTGGGCGCCTTCTGTGGCGATGATCAACGATACGATGTCGCTGGGGCAGAAACTGAACGCCATTGCCCTGCCCGTCGCGGTGCTGACGCTGGTGGTTCTGGCGCATATGATGCGCATGACCCGTGCGGCGATCCTGAACGTGATGCAATCGGCCTATATCGAAACCGCCGAGTTGAAGGGGCTGAGCACCTTCGAGGTCATTCGCAAACACGCCTTTCCCAACGCCATCGCCCCGATCGTCAACGTGGTGATGCTGAACCTGGCCTATCTGGTGGTGGGTGTCGTGGTGATCGAGGTGGTCTTTACCTATCCCGGAATGGGCCAGTACCTGGTCGACCACGTCTCCAAACGCGATGTGCCTGTGGTGCAGGCCTGCGGGCTGATCTTTGCCGCTGTCTACATCGTCCTGAACATGATCGCGGACATCGTGTCGATTCTGGCGAACCCAAGACTGAGGCATCCGAAATGACATATGCAGTATTCAACACCGCAAACGTCGTCCGGTCTGGGGCTTTGGGCACAGGGGGGCTGAACTGATGCGCATTCCCCTGTCTGCCCTGATCGGGCTGTTTTTCACCATTACCTATTTCCTGATGGCCATCCTTGCGCCCTGGATCGCCCCCTATGGCATGGCCGAAGTCGTGGGCGATGTCTGGGAGCCATCCTCGGCCGAGCATCTGCTGGGCACAGACACCATCGGGCGCGATCTGCTGAGCCGGATGATCTATGGCGGGCGCACCACGATCTTTATCGCCACCATGGCCACGGCGCTGTCGTTCATCACCGGATCGGTGCTGGGCTTTGCCGCCGCGGTGCTGGGCGGCTGGCCCGACCAGCTGCTGTCGCGGTTCGTCGATCTGATCATGTCGATCCCGTCGCTGATCTTTGCGCTGGTGGTGCTGTCGGTCATGCCGGTCACCGTGCCCGTGCTGATCGTGGTCATGGGCCTGCTGGACAGCACGCGCGTGTACCGTCTGGCGCGTGCCGTGGCGGTGGACATCACCGTGATGGACTATGTCGAGGCGGCGCGCCTGCGCGGCGAGAAACTGGCGTGGATCATCTTTCGCGAGGTTCTGCCCAACGCGCTGTCGCCTTTGGTGGCGGAGATGGGCTTGCGGTTCATCTTTGCGGTTCTTTTCGTATCGACCCTGTCGTTCCTTGGCCTTGGCGTGCAACCGCCGCAAGCGGACTGGGGCGGCATCGTGAAGGAAAACAAGGAAGGCATCGTTTACGGCATCGGGGCCGCACTTTATCCGGCGGTGGCAATCGCCACGCTGGCCATCAGCGTCAACCTTGTGGCTGACTGGGTTCTGAACCGAACCACTTCACTGAAAGGGGGCCGGGGATGAGCGATCCGCTGGTAAAAGTCCGTGGCTTGAAAATCGGTGCGACGGTCTATCCGCCGGGCGAAAAGCCGCATGACATCGAGATCGTCCACGGGGTCGATTTCGACCTGAAAGCGGGCGAGGTTCTGGGGCTGATCGGGGAATCCGGTGCGGGCAAGTCCACCATCGGCCTGGCCACGCTGGCCTATGGTCGCGGCGGCGTCGAGCTGACCGGCGGCGAGGTCTGGGTGAACGGGCGCGACCTGTTGAAGGCCAAGCACCGCGACATCCGTCGTCTGCGCGGGGCCGAGGTCACCTATGTGTCGCAATCGGCGGCGGCGTCCTTCAACCCGGCCAAGAAGATCATGGAACAGGTGACCGAGGCCGCGATCAGCCAGGGCAAGTTCAGCAAGAAAGACGCCGAAGCCCGCGCGGTCGAGCTGTTCAAGGCGCTAGGTCTGCCCAACCCCGAAACCATCGGCAACCGCTATCCGCACCAGGTGTCGGGCGGACAGTTGCAACGCTGCATGACGGCCTTGGCGCTGTGCCCCGAGCCGGATCTCGTGATCTTTGACGAACCGACCACGGCGCTGGACGTGACCACCCAGATCGACGTGCTGAAGGCGATCAAGGATGCGATTGCCGTCACCGGCGTCGCGGCGCTGTATATCACGCACGATCTGGCGGTCGTGGCGCAGGTGGCCGATTACATCATGGTGCTGCGTCAGGGTGACATGGTCGAATATGGCACCACAGACCAGATCATCAACAACCCGCAAGAAGAGTACACTCAGGCGCTGGTGTCCGTCCGCTCGATCAAGCACATCGAAAAGGAACCGACAGATCAGCCGGTGCTACGGGTCCAGAACATCACAGCCCGCTACAGGGGCACCAATTTCGACGTGCTCAAGAACATCAATGTGGACCTGCATCCCGGCCAGACGCTGGCCGTCGTCGGCGAAAGCGGATCGGGCAAATCCACATTGGCGCGGGTGATCACCGGTTTGCTGCCGCCCACAAAGGGCAGGATCCACTTTGCCGGCCGCGACCTGTCCCCGGACCTGCCCTCACGCTCGCGCGAGGACCTGCGCGAATTGCAGATGATCTATCAGATGGCCGACACCGCGATGAACCCGCGCCAGACCGTCGGCACGATCATCGGGCGGCCGCTTGAGTTCTACTTTGGCCTGAAGGGCCGCGAGAAACAGGCCCGCATCCAGGAACTGCTGGACGAGATCGAGCTGGGCGAAGGGTTCCAGGACCGCTATCCGGCGGAACTGTCGGGCGGGCAGAAACAACGTGTCTGCATCGCGCGCGCGCTGGCGGCCAAGCCCAAGCTGATCATCTGCGACGAGGTGACGTCGGCGCTGGACCCGCTGGTGGCGGACGGCATCCTGAAGCTGCTGCTCAAGCTGCAAAAGGTCGAGGATGTGGCCTATCTGTTCATCACCCACGATCTGGCGACGGTGCGTGCCATCGCGGACAGCATCGCGGTGATGTATCGCGGCGAGGTCGTGCGGTACGGATCGAAATCCACGGTCCTGTCACCGCCCTTCGACGCCTATACCGACCTGCTGCTCAGCTCGGTTCCCGAGATGAAAATCGGCTGGCTGGAAGAGGTCATCGAACACCGCCGCATGGAAAGTGCAGGCAACTGAACCACAGGCGGGGCGCGCCTGCGCCCTGCCCTTCAGCCATGGTCGGTTCAGTCTGCGCTCAGGCTGACCAGCGGTTCGAACCCGCCCCACATCATGCGCATACCGTCAAAGGGCATCTCCATCATCTCCTGCATGCGCGGGTCGTTCATCATCTGCTCAAAGCCCTTGTCGGCGGTCGCCTTGTCGGGCCAGATCATCCACGAGAACACGACCACTTCGCCCTCTTCACGTTTGACGGACATCGGGAAGGACGTGACCTTGCCCTCTGGCGTGTCGACGCCCCAGTTTTCCTGAAGCGACAAACAGCCGTATTCCTTGAAAAGCGGCCAGGCCTTTTCGGCCATGTCCTTGTAGGCGGCCTTGTTTGCCTCGGGCACGGCCAGCAGAAATCCAGATACATATGACATCACGTCACCCCCTCTTGCTAGATTCGTCTTTCAGATTGACATCTATATACGTTGATATCAACATATATAAATGATGGACGCTTCCCTACCCCTTTCGGTCACCCATGAAATCCGCGACCGCTGCCTGTGCCTGTATGTGCAGCGCGCGGCGCGTGTGCTTGCGCGGCGCTTTGATGATGCGTTGCGCCCCTTTGGTCTGACCAACGGGCAGTTTTCCCTGCTGATGTCGCTGAACCGGCCTGACGGACCACGGATCAGCGATCTGGTGGACCTGCTGGGCATGGACCGTACCACGCTGACGGCCGCGCTGAAGCCGCTGGAACGCAAGGGGCTGGTCACGGCTCAAGCCGACAAGGCCGACCGCCGCTCACGCCGTCTGCACCTGACCGATGCGGGCCGTTCGGTGTTGAAACAGGCGCTGCCCACGTGGCGGGCCACCCATGATGCTGTTGACGCAGCACTGGCCCCCACCAGCCCACAGGATCTGCGCGACGGCCTGATGGCGCTTGCCGGGGCGTAATCCGGCTTTTGCCATTGCCCCCGCGCATCACCTGCGGTCAGATGCAGGCGCACAGACAGGGGGCGCATATGGACAAGAAACTGTTGCTGATCATTCTGGACGGGGTGCCGTGGCGCAACTGGCGGCGGCTGTTCGGCAATCTGGAAGGCTGGGTGGATTCAGGTGACGCCCGCGTGTGGAAACTGCGCGCGGTGCTGCCGTCGATTTCTGCCTCGTGCTATGCGTCGATCCACACCGGCGTGGCCCCGGCCGCACATGGCTGCACCGGCAACGGGAACGTGTTCCGCCTGTCGCATCCCGACGTCTTCTCCGCCACCCGCGCGGCAGGTGGGGTCACAGGGGCGGTCGCGCACAGCTTTTGGTCCGAATTCTTCAATCGCCACCCCTTCGACTATGTGCGCGACATCGAATATGATGAACCGGACAGCAACACCATCAACCATGGCCGGTTCCACACGATGACCGGCTATGGGCACAACAACCAGATGACCCCCTCAGACGTCGACCTGTTCGGCACGCTGACCAACCTGTGCCTGCGCTTCGGGCTGAACTATGGCATGTTGCACACCTGTACGCTGGACAGCATGGGGCACCGTTTTTTCCACGAGGGTCAGGAAATGGACCATGCCTGTTTCGTGATGGACGAAATGCTGGCCCCGTTCATCCCGCGCTGGCGCGAAATGGGGTACGAGGTGATCGTGACCGCCGATCACGGACAGGACGAGCGCGGCCACCACGGCGGGCGCGGCGCCTTGCAGCAAGAGGCGGCTTTGTATTATTTCGGGGAGGCCGAAGGGCCCCATGAGGATACGGTGATCGACCAGCTGCAACTGGCCCCCACCATCCTGTCGCGGCTGGGCGCGCCGATCCCCGACACGATGAAAGCCAAACCGTTCCTGACCTGACCCGCGTCAGTCCAGATCGGTGATCTGACCCGCGCGCAGCAGGGTCAGCGCCTGGATCATCCGCGCAAAGCTGGTGGCGGCACGTTTCGACATGTGTCGCGCCCGCAGGTGCGCATGGACCAGCCCCGCCTCCTCGATCCAGACGGCACGGCCCCCCGCGGCCTGAATGGCATCGCGGTAGGCCTCTCCATCGCTGGACAGCGGGTCGAATTCGGCGGTCAGGATCACGGTGGGCGGCAGGCCCGAAAAGTCGGTGTCCTGCAACGGCGCAAAACGCGGATCGCCGGTGCGGTCCTGCCCGCCGGAGCGCAGCGTTTGATAGAACGCCATGTCCCGAACGCTTAGCCCCGGTGCATCGGCGTGGGTGACATAGCTGCCCCGCGTGCGGTCGCCGCCCAGACCGGGATAGATCAGCAGGCTGCCGGTGATCCGCCCGTCGATGCGCCCGCGCGCATGATGGGCAATCGCCGCCACCAGATTGCCGCCAGCACTGTCACCCGCCAGCACGATGGCACCCTCAGAGTCGGCACAGACCGCTTCGAACGCGGCCCAGGCGTCTTCGAAATCACCGGGAAAGGGGCGTTCGGGTGACAGGCCGTAATCGACCGCAATCACCTGCATCCCGGTGCCTGCGCAGAACTCGGCGCAGATGCTGTCGTGGCTGTCCAGCCCGCCGACGACAAAACCGCCGCCGTGGCAATAGAACACGGTGCCCGCAACGGGGGCTGCACGGCTGTAGACCCGGCACGATACCCCGCCAAAGGCACGGTCCTGCGCCGTTACATCGTCGGGATAGCCGACATCAAAATCGGCACACATCGCGTTATAGACCCGCCGCTGGTCGTCCACGGTCAGGTCCACCGCATCGGGCGGATAGTGCCGCGCGGTCCGCGCCATGAAGGCACGGACCTCTTCGTCCATCAGTTTGGCATAATCGGGCACAGGCCTATTCCGCCGCGACGGCCTGGGTTTCCAGTTCCCAGCCCTGGATGAATGGCCCCAGCACCTTGCCGATGGCCTCCTGGCTGTCGCCGTTGGCCGCCACCTGCGCGGTCAGCCCGCGTTTCTTGTCATCCAGAACCGAGGTGACCCGCGCCTTCAGACCGGCATCCGACAGGGCCGCGTTATAGACCCGCGTGATCGCATTCTTGCGCAGGTCGGGCTTGAACACCTTGCCCACCGCTGTCTTTGGCAGCTCGTCCATGATCGTCATGTGCTTGGGCTGTGCGGCGCGTTCGTGGACATGCTTCTTGCAATAATCCATCAGCTCGGCCTCGGTCACGGTCGCACCGTCCACCAGTTCGACATAGGCGCAAGGCACCTCGCCGGAATGGGCGTCGGGCTGACCGATGGCACCGGCAAAGGCCACGGCCTTGTGACCCTGCAATGCATCCTCGATCTCGGCCGGGTCGATGTTGTGCCCGCCGCGAATGATCAGATCCTTGGCCCGGCCGGTGATCCACAGATAACCGTCGGCATCCATACGGCCCAGGTCGCCCGTGCGCAGGTGGGTGTCGTTGTAGAACAGATCCTTGTTCTTGGCCGCTTCGGTGTAGGTGTGGCCGGTGTAGACGCCGGGATTGGCAATGCAAATCTCGCCGATCTCGTCCACGGCACATTCCAGCGGCCCCTCGTTCGTCTGCTTGATGATCTTGACGTCCGTATAGGGGAACGGGATGCCGATGCTGCCGATTTTCTTCAGCCCGTCCACGGGGTTGCCCGACACAAGACAGGTCGCTTCGGTCATGCCGTAGCCTTCGACGATGGTGACGCCCGTGGCCTCTTCAAAGCGTTTGAACAACTCCTTGGGCAGCGGGGCCGAGCCGGAAAAGGCGGTTTTCACCGTGCTGACATCGGCATCAATCGGGCGCTGCATCATCGCGGCAAGGGCCGTGGGGACCGACACGATAAAGGTGATCTTCCACCGTTCCGTCAGCTTCCAGATGTTGTCGAACACGCCTTCACCGCGATAGCCCTGCGGCGTCGGGAACACCACATGCGCACCGCTGAACACGGCGCCCATCAGGATCACATGCACTGCCATGACGTGGAACAGCGGCAGCGGACACAGCAGCACGTCATTCTCGTTCAACAGCAGCTCGCCCCCGACCCAGCCGTTGTAGACCAGCCCCGAATAGCGGTGCTGCGCCACCTTGGGCATGCCGGTGGTGCCACCGGTGTGGAAATAACAGGCGACGCGGTCCTGTTGCACGTCCTCGAAATCCAGGCTCGTGTTGTGCTTTTTCAGCTCGGCGCTGAAGCTCAGGTAATCGGCATGGGACGCGCGTGCGGACTTGGGGCGGATCAAGGGAATGATCCACGATTTCGGCGGCGTCACATAGCGCAGCAGGTCGACCTCGAGCACGGTTTTCACGCCGGGCGCATGGGCCACCGCACTTGCGACCTTGTCGGCCACGTCCGTCTTGGGAAAGGCGCGCAGCGTCACCACGACCTTGGCACCGGTCTCGCGCAGGATGGATGCGATCTGTTCGGGGTCCAGAAGCGGGTTGATCGGGTTCACGATGCCCGCCGTCGCCCCGCCCAGCATGGTCAGGATCGCCTCGTTACAGTTGGGCAGCACATAGGCCACCACATCCGTCGGGCCAATGCCCATGCTGCGCAACATGTTGGCGGTCTGGGCCGTCTTGGCCTTCAGCTCGCGCCAGGTGAAGGTCTCGGCCTTGTCTTTGGGGCCCGAGAAAATCTGGTAGCTGACCGCGTTGTGATCCGGAAATTTCGCAGCCGTATCGCTGAGCATTCCAAACAGCGTCACCGGCACATCGCGTGACGCCCACGGGCCTTCGGCTTCGATGCGCTTGCGGTCTTCGATCCCTGCATAGGTCATGGTATATCCTCCCTGTCGCCACCGCTCCCGTGTGGCTTTTTCCTTACCTGACAAGATGCGGTGGTTTAAGCAATTGCGCAAGCATATCAGGCGCAAAGCCGCCTTTGGTCGACGCAGCGTAAGCCACGTCGCCCTTCATCTTGCCAGATAAACTCCGGGGGGAGACGCGCCAGCGTCGGGGGGCTGGCCCCCTGCCCGCCTTGCTATTGCGCCGCCAGATCTGCGGTGAATTGCAACTTGGCCAGACGTGCATAAAGCCCGTCCTGGGCCACCAGTTCGTCATGGGTGCCCACGGCCACGATCCGGCCATGTTCCATCACCACGATCCGGTCGGCTTTCTTCACCGTCGCCAGACGGTGCGCCACGATCAGTGTGGTCCGGCCCTGACTCAACGTCTCGAACGCCTCTTGCACCGCGCGTTCGCTTTCGGCGTCCAGCGCGCTGGTCGCTTCGTCCAGCAGCAACACAGGCGCGTCGCGCAGGATGGCGCGGGCGATGGCGATGCGCTGCTTTTGCCCGCCTGACAGCATCACGCCCCGTTCCCCCAAATAGGCGTCGTAGCCATCTGGCAAGGCCATGATGAAATCATGGGCGGCCGCCGCGCGCGCCGCGGCTTCGATCTCGGTCTCGGTCGCACCGGGGCGGCCAAAGCCGATGTTGTCGCGGGCCGAGGCGGCAAAGATCACCGGATCTTGCGGCACCAGCGCGATATGGCGGCGGAAGACGTCGCGCGCCAAGGTGCTGAGGTCCACGCCGTCGATCATGACCCGGCCCGTTTGCGGCTCGTAGAACCGCAGCAGCATCTGGATGATGGTCGTCTTGCCCGCACCCGACGGGCCGACAAAGGCCACGGTTTCGCCGGGCGCGATCTCAAGGGTCACATGGTCCAGCGCCGAAACATCGGGGCGCGACGGATAGCTGAACGACACATCGTCAAAGCGGATGGCACCCTGCACCGGCTCCGGCAGCGCCGCGGGTGTTGTGGTGTCCTGCACGCTGTCCTCGACCGTCAGCAGCTCGACCAATCGTTCGGTGGCACCAGCGGCGCGTTGCAATTCGCCCCAGATCTCAGACAGGGCCGCGACACCGCCTGCAACCATCACCGCGTAGATCACGAACTGGATCAGCGCGCCGGAGGACATCACGCCTGCGCGCACGTCATTGGCGCCGATCCACAGCACGCCGACGACGCCCGCAAAGACCAGAAAGATCACGATCATCGTCATCAGCGCCCGCGTGCGGATGCGCCGCCCCGCTGCGTCATAGCTGCGTTCGGTCACATCGCTGAACTGGGCGCGCGTCGTGACCTCCTGGGTGAACGCCTGCACGGTCTGCACCGCCCCCAAGGCTTCGGAGGCACTGCCCGAAGAGGCCGCGATCCAGTCCTGGTTCTCGCGGCTGATCACCCGCAAACGCCGTCCCAGCACCAGAATGGGAATGACCACGGCAGGCACAATCAACAGCACCAGCCCCGTCAGCTTGGCCGAGGTCAGCAGCATCAGCACCAGACCGCCCGCAAAGATCAGCATGTTGCGCAGGGCAATTGACGCGCTCGACCCGATGACCGACAGGATCAGCGTGGTGTCCGTGGTGATCCGGCTGAGCACTTCGCCGGTCATGATCTTTTCATAGAAAGCGGGGCTCATCCCGATCACGCGGTCGAACACCGCCTTGCGGATGTCGGCCACAACCCGTTCGCCCAGTCGCGTCACCAGCGCATATCGCAGCGCGGTGCCCACGGCGAGCAATCCGGCGATGCCGATGGCGGCCATGAAATACTGGTTCAGCAACTCGCCGTCCTGCGTGCGAAAGTTGTCGACCACACGGCGCACCGCCAGCGGCAGGGTCAGCGACACCACAGCCGTCAACACCAGCGCCGTGATGGCCGCGACCATCAGCCTTTTGTACGGCGTCACGAACGGCCAGAGCGCGGCCAGATTGCCGATGCGCTTGGAAGCGGCACGCTGGTCATCGCCCTTGCCGGGCGCATGGGGGGTGTTCGGGACGGTTTGCGGGGTTTGCTCGGCCATGACGGCTCCTGAATTCACTTCGCGCCGACTTGTGGCGGCTGTGCGCCACGGGGTCAATGCGACAAAGGCCCCACTTTCGCAGGCAGAGCGGTCAGGCTTGGGGGAAAGCTTGGAGCGGGCGGCGGGAATCGAACCCGCGTCATTAGCTTGGAAGGCTAAGGTCTTACCACTACACAACGCCCGCGTAGCACCGGTTAGTTATGGCATGGGCCAGCAGAGGTCAAGAACGCCTGTGGGGGGTGGTTGCGCAAAATCCGCCTTGCCCGAATGCACGCGCGCTTTGCCGACACTCGCACATCTTTGACGGGTCCGGCTGATTTGACGGAAGCCTGTCAGCAGGCCGCATGACGCAATATTGACGCTTGGGGTTTGTCTTGCCGATGCGCAGCGGATTTAGCTGCCACCTGATGTACCAGAGAAATTATCCTTATTCAGCGAGATGCGGCGAACCCGATAGAAATTACGGTGGTCCTCCGCGATCAAGTTCCGATCTTGTTCCGCGCAGCGTCAGCGGCCTCAAAATGCGCCATCTGCGCAGCGTATGCTTTTTGAAATGCAGGACGATTCGTCACACGCTGGATGTAAGCCTCGGTTGCCGGACGATCACCAAGCGCCCGGATTTTTGCCACACGCAGCACATCAGCCATCAACAGATCAGCGACGGTAAAGCGATCTGAAACCAACCACTCGCGTTCGCCAAGAATTCCTTCAACAAAAGACAGGCGGCTTTCAAGCCAACCGGTAAGGCCATTTTCCTTTGCGCCGGTAACTTCGAGAAACCACCACGGAACAGAAATCGTTTCCACGGAATTGAGCGCGGCTATTGTCCATTGAAGTGTTTCAGCTTCCCCGACAGGATCGCGCGGCATCAGAACTTCGCTTTTGCGCGCGATATGCAGCAAACAAGCCCCGCTTTCGAATATCTCGATCTCGCCATCCTTTATGAACGGCACCTGACCAAAGGGCTGACGGGAGAAATGTTCAGGGGTTTTTTCCTGGAGCGAGACGGTTTTGACATCATAGTCGATACCGGCCTCTTCACATGCCCATCTGAGCCGCAAGTCCCGCACGAAACCCGCGGGACCATTGGTCATTCGCACCCATTCAAACGTCCATATTACAAGCTTGTCTGTCATTTCAGTCTCGCACATCTGAAGTTCAACTTTTGAGAAATGCTCTCACAAAACTGACATCCATGCAAAACGCATCTTTGGCCGCTAAGGGCGCAATCGTGCCTTGCGCTGCAATGTGCACCAACGCCAGGTTCTCCATCTCAGGTCTGCGCGCGAAACGAAGGTGATTTGACCCTCGGCACACCCAGACCTGCGCGGGGTCAGTCCTCGATGCCCTTGTCTGATGCATCGGCCTGCCCTGCCACCCAATAGCCCGAGGCTTTGATCCACTGTTTGTCGTGTCCCTTGTCCAGCAGATGCGTGCGGATGGCGCGTGCCACCATGGCCTCGGCTGCAATCCAGACAAAGGTGCGTGGTGGCAGGGTCATGGCGTCGAGTGCCGCGAGATAGGGCGCGGGATCGGTGGCTTGATCCAGCGGGCGGTGCAGCCAGTGTGCCGTCCAATTGGCGGCGGTGGTCACAGTCTGTTCGTCCGCCGCATCGGGCACGCCGACGATGCTGGTCACGCGCGTCGCGGCGGGCATCTCCTCGATCCAGCGACCGATGGCAGGCAGCGCGGTTTCGTCACCGATCAACAGCCAGTGGTCGATGTCACCCTCGATCCGCTGGCTGCCGCGCGGGCCGCCGATGGTGATGGCATCGCCCAGCGCAGCGGCACGCGCCCAATCGGCGGCAGGGCCGCCGGGGTGGTCGACCACATCCACCACCAGTTCCGACGCACTGAATCGACGCGGGGTATAGTCGCGCATTTGCGGGGTATCGCTGTCTGCGTTCAGAACCAGCTTCATGTGATCATCCGGTGCGGTGCTGGCAAAATCATGCAGGTCCGCGCCTGTCAGGGTCAGGCGGATCATATGAGGGGTCAGCCGCTCTGTGGCTGCAACGGTCAGATTGCGGCGGCGCAGATCGTGGCGGGTGCGCACGATGCGCGGCGCGGCGATGGTTTTATCTGTCATGGCATGTCCCTTGCAACAGCGTTCGGGATATACCTGTCTATTTTTGTCGGAATTAGCAAGTGCACCAATGCACAGACCCCGGCGCGCAGATGCTCAGACGGAAACGCCGCGCAGCACCTCGGACTTGGGCACGTCGGCCTTGGCCCCTTCCAGCACCACGGCCCCGCGTCGCAGGACCACGAAACGGTCGGCCAGATCATAGGCGAATTCGAAATACTGCTCGACCAGCACGATCGCCATGTCACCCTGATCGCGCAACAGGCGGATCACGTTGCCGATCTGCTGGATGATGTTGGGCTGGATGCCTTCGGTGGGTTCGTCCAGCAGCAAAAGCTTGGGCTTGGTGATCAGCGCCCGCGCGATGGCCAGTTGCTGTTGCTGCCCGCCCGAAAGATCGCCGCCGCGCCGCGATGTCATGTCCTTGAGCACGGGAAACAGATCGTAAATATGATCCGGAATGAAATGTTCCTCCGGCGGCAGGCAGACAAAGCCGGTCTCCAAGTTTTCCTTCACCGTCATCAACGGGAAAATCTCGCGCCCCTGCGGGACATAGGCCACGCCCAGATGCGCCAGCTTGTGTGCAGGCAGCACCGGCAGGTCCTGCCCGTCCAGCGACAGCGTGCCCGCCGTGCGCGGATGGGTGCCGGAAATCGCCTTGATCAGGCTGGTCTTGCCCACGCCATTGGTGCCCATCACGCAGGTGACTTCGCCCTGTGCCGCCTGCATCGAAATCCCGTTCAGTATCTGGCTATGGCCATAGTGCAGCGTCAGGTCATTCAAACTCAGCATATTCAGCGCCCCAGATAGACGTCGATGACGTCCTGATTTGATGTGACGTGGTCCAGCGATCCTTCGGCCAGAACCGATCCTTCGTGCAGCACGGTGACCTTGCAGTTCAGGCGGCGCACGAACTCCATATCGTGTTCCACCACGACCACGGCGCGGGTCTTGGCCGCCTCGACCAGAATGTCGGTGGTTTTCTCGCGTTCTTCCGGTGTCATACCGGCGGCGGGCTCATCGACCAGCAGCAGGCGCGGCTCCTGTGCCAGCAGAATGCCGATCTCCAGCCATTGCTTTTGCCCGTGGCTCAACTCGCCCGACTTGCGCAGCAGCGCATCGCCAAGACCGATGTCGTCTGCCAGTGTGGCGACCTTGGCCAAGTCTTCCTCGGACGGACGATAGGACAACACCGGCAACCAGCCGCGCGGCTTTTTCAGCGCCATCAGCAGGTTCTCCTGCACGCTTTGATCCTCGAACACCGTGGGCTTTTGAAACTTGCGCCCCACGCCCGCCTGCGCGATCTTGGCCTCGGACATTTTCAGCAGCGACACGGACTTTTCACCCCACAGCACCCTGCCCTCGTCCGGCTTGGTCTTGCCTGTGACGATGTCCATGAAGGTGGTCTTGCCCGCGCCGTTCGGTCCGATCACCGCGCGCATTTCGGCATCCGCGATGCGGAAGGACAGGTTGTTGATGGCGCGAAAGCCGTCAAAACTGACCGAAACGCCGGAGACTTCCAAAAGCGTGCTCATTGCTGGGCCTCCTTCTCGCGCAGCGATCCCTGATCAGGGCCAAGGTCGGCCCCGTGACGATCCGGGCGCAGCCGGTCGCTGATCAGGTCGAACAGCCCGCCGATGCCTTGCGGGGCGAACAGGGTGACGCCGACAAAGGACAGCCCCAGCAGCACCAGCCACCAGTCGACCCATTTGATCGTGTAAAAGCCCAGCGGCACGTCCGGTGCCTGCCCGCCGGTGAACCATGTGGACAGCAGGCTGACCACGGCAGCCCCAATCACGGCACCATACAGCCGCCCGCGCCCGCCGATGGCGACCCAGACCGCCAGATAGATCGATGCGATGGGGGCGATTTCAGCCGGGTTGATGATGCCCGCCTGCGGGTAATAAAGCGCCCCCGCGATGGCCGCGATACAGGCGGTCAGCGTGAACATCGCCAGCTTGTACGCCTCGACCGAATAGCCCAGGAAGCGCACGCGCGCTTCGTTGTCGCGGATGCCGCGGATGACCGAGCCGAACTTGCCCGACACCACCCATGCCGCCAGCAGATAGCCCAGCCCCAGCGCCAGCGCCGAGCCCCAGAAGAACCACATCGACACCACGTCCTGCGATGCGCTCACGCCCGGCAGGTTTTGCAGGCCCGACAGGCCGTTGTTGCCGCGCAGGCCGCTGTCGTTCTGGAACAGGTACAGCGCCAGCGCCAAGGTCATCGCCTGTGTCAGGATCGACAGGTACACGCCCGTCACACGGCTGCGGAAGGCCAGCCAGCCGAACACCAGCGCCAGCAGGCCCGGCACCAGCACGACCATGGCCAGTTGCAGCGTCAGACTGTCGGCAAAGGACCAGATGACAGGGAAATCGCTGCTGCCGACCACGCCGAAAATCTGGTTGCCGATGCCGTCCACGACCTCTTGGGGCGTGGGCGGGATCTGGCCTTGCGCCAGCGCATCGACCACGATCAGGCGGGTGCGTTCATACATCAGCCACATGCCGATCATGTAGCCGCCCAGGCCGAAGAACGCGAAATGCCCCAGGCTGAGGATACCGGCATAGCCCCAGATCAGGTCCATCGCGACGGCCACCAGACACAGGCACAGCGTCTTGCCCAAGGTCTTGACGAAGCTGGTGGACACTATGCCCACGCCAAAGCCTTCGGACAGGATGGTGACGCCCAGCGTGAACAGCGCCAGCAAGGCAAGGAAGATCAGGACAGAGGGGTTTCGTGCAACGAATGAACGGTTCATGGCCTCAATCCCCCGCCGCGCGGCCCTTGAGGGCGATGATGCCCCTTGGCCGGAACTGGATGAAAATGATGATAAAAACGATCATATAGGTCTGTGCCGCCAGCGTGTTGCTGGGGTTGCCCCATTCGATGCCCTTTTGCAGGAACCCGATCATCGCAGCCCCCGCCAGCGTGCCCCAGATGTTGCCAACACCGCCGACAACCACGGTCATGAAGCTTTGCACGATGTAGTCGGAGCCCAGTTCCGACGTGACCTTGGCGAACAGGCCAATCGCCACGCCGGCAACACCCGCGATGCCGGACCCCAGACCAAAGGTCAGCATGTTCACCCGCCCCGGATTGATGCCCATCGACGCCGCCATGCGCGGGTTCTGCGTCACCGCGCGGGTTTCCAGCCCCAGCCGCGTGCGCTTCATGATGAACAGGAACACCGCGAGGAAGAACAGCGCCAGAAAGAAGATCGCGATGCGGATATAGCTGATCGACACCACGTCATTCAGCGTCAGCGCCCCGTCCAGCCACGCGGGCGAGGTCAGCGGGCGGGCCTGCGTGCCAAAGATGTTCTTGGCCAGCTGTTGCAGCGCGATGGAAATCCCGAACGTCGCCAACAGGGTTTCCAGCGGACGGTTGTACAGCCAGCGGATCACCAGCCGCTCCATCGCCACACCGGCCGCGAAGGTCACCGCAAAGGCCAGCGGGATCGCCACGATGATCGACACGGTGTGGTTGGGAATGATCTGCTGGACCACATAGCCGGTATAGGCGCCCATCATGATGAACTCGCCATGGGCCATGTTGATCACGCCCATGACGCCAAAGGTGATGGCAAGGCCGATGGCCGCCAGAAAATAGATCGACGCCAGCGACAGCGCGTCCAGCGTCAGGTCGGCGGCCTGGTTCATCCCCACCTTCAGCTTGATCGCGTTCAACGCATCATTGGCCGCGTCGGTCACTTGCGAAGAGGGATCAAAATAGGCGTCGTAGAAGGTAAAGCCGTCCAGCGTGGCCTGGACCTCGTCCTCGGAAATGAAGGGCGGCACGGTGCCTGCTTCAGCCAGCGTGATGTAAGCCGCGCGGCGCGCCGCGTCGCTGTTCAGTTGTTGCACGGCCACGCCGCCCACCCGGCCGTCGGTGATGTTGGCCTCAAGCGCCGCGCGGATGGCCGCATCCGTCACACGCGGCGGGGCCAGATCGGCAGAGACCAGCATGTCATAGGCCGCAACCTTGCTCAGCGCGTCCGAGCCGGGTGTCAGGATTGCCGCCACATTGGTGCCCTCGGGTACACCGCCCTGCGCCACGGCACGGCGGGTGGCGACCAGCGGGTTCAGCGTCGCACGCACGTCAACACCCAGATCGCCCGACATATCGGCCATCGCCTGCACCCGCGCATCGGGGTCGGCGTCATAGCCGATGGTCAACAGGCGCTCCAGCCGCAGCTTTTGGGCCTTCAGGGTCGCGTCGGTCTCCATCTCGATGGAGTTGCGCAGCGGTTTCAGCAGTGCCTGGTCGGGGTCGCGGGAAATCGAGGTCAGCGCGTCCTTACGGCGCTTGGGATCGGGGTCTTTCAGTTGGAACTGCACCAGCGCCGTGCCGATCAGCGCGCGGATGCCGCTGTTGGGCTTGATCTGGTCCAGCGCGTCCTTGTCGACCACGCCGACCACTTCGCCGCTGTCGAAATCGGTCAGCGCATAGCCGCCCTCGGCTTTCTCGGCGCGAAAAAACAGACCGTCGGCCTCGCGCAGCCACATATCCTTGTCCGACCATGCCTCGAGCACCGCCTGCGCCTGCGGCAGACCGCTGTCGGCCACTGCGTCAATCGCCGGACCAATGGTCGTGCGCGAGCTTTTGAGGATCGTGTCGCGGTGCTCTTGCAGCACCTGCTGGATCGGTCCGGCTGCGTCCTGCGCAAAGGCGCTGACACAGGTCAGCATCAGGGCCAGCGTGGCGGCAATAAGTCTGGTCATGTGAATGAAGTCCGCATTGGGTCCGAGAGGGCGCAAAACTGCGCCCTCTCGTGGTTGGCTCAGTAGTTCGACAGGATCTGAACGCAGGTCTTGGTTTCGGTGTTGTACATACCGCAGCCCAGATCTTTCCAATCCGATTCCAGCACGGCGGATTCGGGCAGGAAGTCGGTCCATGCGTCGCCCGGAACCGGATCGGTTTCCGAGATGATGTCAAACTGGCCGTCGGCCTGGATCTCACCGATCAGCACGGGCTTGGACAGGTGGTGGTTCACGCCCATCACGGCGGTGCCGCCGGTCAGGTTCGGGAATTCCTGCCCGTACATTTCGGCGCGCACAGCGTCCACATCGGTGGTGCCTGCCGCTTCGACCGCTGCAACCCACATGTTGAAGCCGATATAGTGGGCTTCCATCGGGTCATTGGTCACACGCTTGTCGTCACCGATAAAGGCGTGCCAAGTCTTGATGAATTCAGCGTTTTCCGGCGTGTCGGCGGACATGAAATAGTTCCACGCGGCCAGGTGGCCAACCAGGTTCGACGTGTCCAGACCGGACAGTTCTTCCTCGCCGACCGAGAAGGCCACGACCGGAATGTCATCCGCCGAGATACCCGCCGCTGCCAGTTCCTTGTAGAAACCGATGTTGGCGTCGCCGTTGATGGTCGAAATCACGCCGACCTTCTTGCCGTCCGCGCCCAGAGCCACAACGTCGGCCACGATCTTGGACCAGTCCGAGTGTCCGAACGGCGTGTAGTTCACAAAGATGTCTTCGGACGCGATGCCCTTACCCTTGAGATAGCTTTCAAGGATGTTGTTGGTTGTACGCGGATAGACATAGTCGGTGCCCAGCAGCGCGAATTTCTCGATGCCCAACTCGTCCAGGAAATAATCGGTCGCCGGGATCGCCTGCTGGTTCGGAGCCGCACCGGTGTAGAACACGTTCTTGGACGATTCCTCGCCCTCGTATTGCACAGGGTAGAACAACAGGCCGTTCAGCTCTTCGATCACCGGCAGCACCGACTTGCGGCTGACCGAGGTCCAGTTGCCAAAGATCACGTCGACATTGTGAACGGTCAGCAATTCGCGCGCCTTTTCGGCGAACAGCGGCCAGTCGGATGCGGGATCGACCACCACGGCCTCAAGCTGTTTGCCCAGCACACCGCCCTTGGCGTTTTGCTGTTCGACCAGCATCAGCATGGTGTCTTTCAACGTGGTTTCCGAAATCGCCATGGTCCCGGACAGCGAGTGCAGCACACCCACCTTGATCGTGTCATCCGCCGCCATAACAGCCGAGCCAAGCGATGCGGCCACAATCGTGCCGCTCAGCATGGTTTTGAGAAATGTCATATCTGTCTCCAAAGCGGGCCAGCCGGACAGCTGCGGCTTGCGCCGCATCCACAGTCCCCTAAACTGATCCCGCAACTTTAGCGTTGCATTACCGCGTGGCGGCCTCTCGAAGTCCAAGTCGCAAGGTCGCCACACACCCCCCCGTTGGCACTTGTCTCGCGCAATCAGGTGGGCTCAGCGTCAGTTCAAGTGATTGTGAATGGCAAACGAGGATGCAGGTGCAGCATCCTGAGGCGCGGGAAATCGCACAATTGTTCAGCAACTGGCGCCAAGATGTTCGTTTCTTGGGCGATATAAACCGGAAATACCCCGCGTGGATGGGCAAGGCCGCGATCCGGTGCTCTATTGAACCCACGCAGCAAGGGCGACTCGGGCGCGCTTGCCGGCAATCGGGGAAAAGACAGATAACGCATCATATGGTCATACCGCAGGCAGAGGCCCGGCAGCCGCGCGCGCTCGGGCGCATTGCCGTGTCGTCCAAGCTGGCGCGCGGACGGTCCGTGCTGGGCGGACTGCATCAGGCCGGTTCGTCAAAATGTCTGTTTCCGCGCAACAATACCGCATCACTGGATGCCGTGGTGCTGAACACTGCGGGCGGGATCACCGGCGGTGACCGCTTTGCCGTGAGTGCCGAGGCCGAGGCTGGCACCAGCCTGTGCCTGACCACGCAGGCCTGCGAACGTGTCTACCGCGCCCAGACCGGCGAAGTGGGACAGGTGCGCAACGCGCTGACCGTGGGACCGCAGGCGCGAATCGACTGGCTGCCACAGGAAACGATTCTCTTTGACGGGGCGGCGATTGACCGCCGTTTGCAGATTGATCTGGGCGAGGATGCACAGTTGTTGATGGTCGAACCGCTGGTCTTTGGCCGTGCCGCGATGGGCGAACGGCTGGGCACGCTGGACCTGCGCGACCGCATCATGATCAACCGCGCGGGCGTTCCCCTGTACCACGACGCGATTGCCCTGGCGGGCGATGCCAGCACGCATCTGGCCAAACCCTTTGTCGCAAAGGGGGCCGGTGCCATGGCCGCAATGGTCTATATTGCCCCCGACGCCGCCGGACAGCTTGCCCCCGTGCGGGCCATGTTGCCCGACACCGCAGGGGCCAGCCTGATCGGTGACGAAATGCTGGTGGCAAGATTCCTCGCCGCCGACAGTTTCGAGTTGCGGCGCAGCCTGCTGCCCGTTCTTATCCGCCTCAAGGGTGGACCCCTGCCAAGAACCTGGATGATCTGACATGAACCTCACTCCCCGCGAAAAAGACAAACTGCTGATTGCGATGGCCGCCGTGGTCGCCCGCAAACGGCTGGAGCGTGGCGTAAAGCTGAACCATCCCGAAGCGATTGCGCTGATCACCGACGCGGTGGTCGAGGGCGCGCGGGACGGGCGCAGCGTGGCCGACCTGATGGAGGCCGGTGCGCAGATCATCACCCGCGATCAATGCATGGAAGGGATCGCCGAGATGATCCACGACGTGCAGGTCGAGGCCACCTTTCCCGACGGCACCAAGCTGGTGACCGTCCACAACCCTATCCGCTAACAGGAGCCTGACTTGATGAAATCCGCAAAAACCGCCCTTGGCCTTGCCCTTCTTGCCGCCCCCGTGGCCGCACACACCGATGCGGGCCTGCACCTGCACCCCCACGTCACCGACGGGGCGGCATGGCTGCCGGTTCTGCTGGGCATGGCCGCAATCGTGATTGCCGTGGCCCTGACCGCCACCCGCGCGACAATCCGCGCACGCAGCACCCGGAAATCCCGCAAATGATCCCCGGCGAGTTGATCCCGGGCACCGGCGACATCATATTGAACCAGGACGCCACGGCAATCACGCTGATGGTCGCCAATACCGGTGACCGCCCTGTTCAGGTCGGCTCGCACTATCATTTTGCTGAAACAAACGCTGCGTTGGACTTTGACCGCGATGCCGCACGGGGGATGCGCCTGGACATTGCGTCCGGGACTGCCGTGCGTTTTGAACCCGGTCAACGGCGCGAAGTCTCGTTGATCCCCTATGGCGGGGCGCGGCGGGTGTTCGGGTTCAACCAGCAGATCATGGGAGACCTTTGATGGTCACGAAACTGCCGCGCCTTGCCACCCCTGCCGACCTGATGGGTTCGTGGATGAATATGTCGATGCTGATGATGGAAACCGCCAGCGTCATGACGATGCGGATAATGGGGATGGCGGGCCTGTGGTCCGTCACCAAATCCGAAAACGACCGGATGGTCTCTGAAAAATCCTCGGCGTTCCTGGACAGCGCCACCGCCGCGTCGATCGCCACCATGAGTGGCAAGCGCCCTGACGAGGTGATGAACGCCGCTGTGAAACCGCTGCGCCGCAAGACCCGCGCCAATGCCCGCCGTCTGGGCAAACGCGGCCCCGCCCTGCCCGGCACCAAGAAACGCTGACGCCCACCAAAGGACATAGCCCATGCCCAAACCCATTGCCCGCGCCGACTACGCCGCAATGTTCGGCCCGACCACCGGCGACCGGATGCGTCTGGCCGACACCGACCTGATCATCGAGGTAGAGCGCGACCTGACCACCTATGGTGAAGAGGTCAAGTTCGGCGGTGGCAAGGTGATCCGCGACGGCATGGGACAGTCACAGGTGACACGCGCCGAAGGGGCGGTTGATACGGTCATCACCAATGCGCTGATCGTGGACCATACCGGCATCTACAAGGCCGACGTGGGCCTGAAAGACGGGCGCATCCACAAGATCGGCAAGGCGGGCAATCCCGACACCCAGCCGGGCGTCGACATCATCATCGGCCCCGGCACCGAGATCATCGCGGGCGAAGGGCGCATCCTCACGGCGGGGGGCTTTGACAGCCACATCCACTTTATCTGCCCGCAACAGATGGAGGACGCGCTGCATTCGGGCGTGACGACCTGTCTGGGCGGTGGCACGGGGCCTGCCCACGGCACGCTGGCCACCACTTGCACGCCGGGGCCCTGGCACATCGGGCGGATGTTGCAGGCCTTTGACAGCATCCCGATGAACATCGGCCTGTCGGGCAAGGGCAACGCCAGCCAGCCCGCAGCATTGGTCGAGATGATCAATGCAGGCGCCTGTGCGATGAAACTGCACGAGGACTGGGGCACCACCCCCGCCGCTATCGACTGCTGCCTGTCGGTGGCCGACGACATGGACGTGCAGGTGATGATCCACACCGACACGCTGAACGAATCCGGCTTTGTCGAAAACACCGTGGCGGCCATGAAGGGCCGCACCATCCACGCCTTTCACACCGAAGGCGCAGGCGGCGGACACGCGCCGGACATCATCAAGATCTGCGGCGAGGAACACGTCCTGCCCTCCTCCACCAACCCCACGCGCCCCTTCACGGTGAACACGTTGGAAGAGCATCTGGACATGCTCATGGTCTGTCACCACCTCGACAAATCCATCCCCGAAGACGTCGCCTTTGCCGAAAGCCGCATCCGCCGCGAGACCATCGCCGCCGAGGACATCCTGCACGACATGGGTGCCTTCTCGATCATCGCCAGTGACAGTCAGGCGATGGGCCGCATCGGCGAGGTGCTGATCCGCACATGGCAGACCGCCGACAAAATGAAGAAACAGCGCGGGCGTCTGGCCGAGGAGACCGGCGACAACGACAATTTCCGCGTGCGCCGCTATATCGCGAAATACACCATCAACCCCGCCATCGCCCACGGCATCAGCCGCGAGATCGGCAGCATCGAAGAGGGCAAGCGCGCCGATCTTGTGCTGTGGAACCCTGCGTTCTTTGGCGTAAAGCCGGAAATGGTGCTGATGTCGGGCACCATCGTCATGGCGCAAATGGGCGATCCCAACGCATCCATCCCCACCCCGCAGCCGGTCTATTCGCGGCCCATGTTCGGCGCTTTTGGCCGGTCGGTCGAACATTCGTCCATCACCTTTGTCAGTGCCGCCGCACAGGACGCTGACATTCGCGGCACGCTGGGGCTGGCCAAACAAACCGTCGCGGTCAGCAACACCCGCAACATTGGCAAATCCGACCTGAAGCTGAACACCGCCCTGCCGCACATCGAAGTGAACCCCGAAACCTACGAAGTGCGCGCCGACGGCGAACTGCTGACCTGCGAACCCGCCGAGGTCCTGCCGATGGCGCAACGCTATTTCATGTTCTGAAGGCCCGACCATGCACACCCTGACCGCCCGCACCTATCACGACCACAGCCACACGACGCCCTTCGCGCAGATCACGCTGGACTACGACACCCGCTTTTTGCGCCGCAAGATGCTGGAGACCGACGACGGCCAGCCGATCCTGATCGACCTGCCGCAGACCACATCGCTGAACCACGGCGGGGTGCTGGTGCTGGCGGACGGGCGCGAGGTGCTGGTGCAGGCCGCCGCTCAGGACCTGCTTGAGATCAGGGCCGACGACCTGACGCGCATCGCGTGGCACATCGGCAACCGCCACACCCCCTGCCAGATCGAGGATCGCCGCCTGCTGATCCAGCCCGACCACGTGATCCGCGACATGCTGGCCAAGATCGGCGCAACGGTGCGCGAGGTGAACGAACCCTTTATCCCCGAAGGCGGGGCTTACGGACACGGACGCACCCACAGCCATGCCCATTGACGCGGCGGTTCTGACGCTGGCGCAATGGTTCTCGCCGTCCTTTCCGGTCGGGGCTTTTGCCTATTCTCACGGGCTGGAATGGGCTGTGCAGGCGGGCGATGTGACGGATGCAGCACAGACCCAGGACTGGATCGACACGGTGCTGCGGCATGGTGCGGGCTGGAACGATTGTTTGTTCATCGCAGCCGCCTATCGCGCCGATGATGCGGGTGCGGTGGACGCGACGGCGCGGGCCTTTGCCGCTTCGGCGGAACGGCTGCGCGAGACTGATCTGCAAGGGGCGGCCTTTGCCACGGCCGTGGCCAACCTGAACGGCACCACCGCCACGCCGCGCACTTATCCCGTGGCAGTCGGTGAAGCGGCGCGCGCCGCCGACCTGCCGCTGGAACTGACGGCCAAGATGTACCTGCACAGCCTGACCAGCAGTCTGGCGGGTGCCGCCATGCGGCTGGTGCCACTGGGTCAAAGCGACGGACAGGCCATCATCCGCGCCCTGACACCCGCCGCACAGGAGATCGCCACCCGCGCCTGTGCCGCCAGCCTGGACGACCTGAGCGCCACGGCCTTTGCCACCGACATCGCGTCGATGAAACACGAAACACAATATTCAAGGATTTTCCGCACATGACCCAGATGAACGGCCCTTTGCGCGTTGGCATCGGCGGCCCCGTGGGCGCTGGCAAGACCACGCTGACCGCCGCCCTCTGCGAGGCCCTGCGCGACAGCCATTCGGTCGGCGTGATCACCAATGACATCTACACCCAGGAAGACGCCGAGGCGCTGATGCGGATGCAGGTGCTGCCGCAGGACCGCATCATCGGGGTCGAGACCGGCGGCTGCCCGCACACCGCGATCCGCGAGGACGCGTCGATCAACCTGGCCGCAGTTGACCAAATGGTGAAACGCCACCCCGAGATCGAAGTGCTGCTGATCGAAAGCGGCGGCGACAACCTGTCTGCCACCTTCAGCCCCGAGCTGGCGGATGTGACGCTGTATGTGATCGACGTGGCGGCGGGCGAGGAAATCCCGCGCAAGGGCGGGCCTGCGATCACCAAATCCGACATCCTGATCATCAACAAGACCGACCTTGCGCCCTATGTGGGTGCCTCGCTGGACGTGATGGAACGTGACGCCACGCGGATGCGCGCGGGTCGGCCGTTCCTGTTCACATCCCTGCGCCAGCGCGAAGGCGTGGCGGCTGTGGTGGCGGAGTTGAAGAAGGTGGGTGGGTTGGCGTAACGCCCGTTCTGCGCAACAAAGCCCGGGTCAAAGGCACGCAGTGCCGCCGGGCAGCGCCCGACCGCCCCATGGGCGGGCGCTTTCTCACCGTCTTGTGCCACTTCACCCCCACGCCAAAGCATAGAAATTAAGTGGCATCCACCAATGTTGTGATGCCCACCCGCGGTCAGGCGCTGCCCTTTGTGGCAAGCTTACGGCCAATACGCCGCCCGCAAATCCTTTTTCAAAATCTTCCCGATCGAACTGCGCGGCAGCACGTCGCGCACTTCGACCGCGCTCAGCCGGTGGCTCTTGCCCAGCTTCTCGTTCGCCCGTGCGCGGATGTCGTCCCCCGTCGCATCGGACCCTTCGCGCAGCACCACCAGACCCAGCGGCGTCTCGCCCCATTGCTCGGAGGGCACGCCGATCACGGCGGCGTCGGTCACCTCTGGATCGGCCAGCAGGATCAGTTCCAGATCGTTGGCATAGATGTTCAGACCGCCCGAGATGATCATGTCCTTCTTGCGATCCGACAGCACCAGAAAGCCGTCATCGTCAAAGGACCCCATGTCGCCCGAGCGAAAGTAGACCTCGCCATCTGCATTGCGCCACAGGGTCTCTTCGGTCAGATCGTCGCGGCCAAAATACCCGGCCATCATCGTCGGCGACCGCCCACAGATCTCGCCCACTTCGCCGGGTGCCACTTCGCCCCCATCCGGCCCGATCAGACGGATGTCGCAATTGGGTGCGGGTTTGCCCACGGTGTGCAGCTTGGTCGGGTTCTCATCCGCGATCAGAACAGTCACCCCGCCGCCTTCGGTCAGCCCGTAATATTCCACCAGCTTGCCCGGCATCTGCGCCAGAACCTTCTGTTTCACATCCGCGCGCAGCGGCGCCGACGTGGACAGCTTCAGGCGCATCGCGCTGAGGTTATAGTCGGCAAAGACAGGCAGTTCGACGATGCGTTTGTATTGCACAGGCACCAGCATCGTATGCGTGGCGGCCTCGGCTTCGGCCAGCGCCAGCCAGCCTTGCGCGTCGAATTTCGACATCAGGATCACGGTCGATCCGCCCACAAGCGTCGGCAGAAAGGCCACGATGGTCGTGTTGGAATAGAGCGGCGTGGAAATCAGCGTGCGCGCGGCATCGTCATAGCCGTTGGCGGTCACGCGGTCCATCTGGGCGGCCCGCAGGAAATGGGTGTGAAAGATGCCCTTGGGCGTGCCCGTGGTGCCCGAGGAATAGATCAGGTTAAAGCCGTCGCCCATCTGGACCGGCACCATCGGATCGGTGGTATCAGCCGCCTCCATCGCCGCCGCATAGCTTTCGAACCCGTCCGCGTCGAAATCCAGCGCAATGCGTGTGATGTCCATCGCGTCCACAAAGGGCACCAGTTCGCGGTAGGTCTCGGCCAGACAGAACACCCGCGCACCACAGTCCTGCACCATCTTCTCCAGCGCCGAGGAGGACGCCATCGTCGACAGCGGCACCACGCATCCCCCGGCCCGCAGGATGCCCATGAACAGCACCGCATAGGCGGCCGAGTTCGGCGACAGCACCGCCACCCGGTCGCCCCGCGTCACGCCCCGCGCGATGAGCATGTTGGCGGCCCGGTTGATGGCCTGATCAAAATCCGCCCAGCTCAGCCGCGTGCCGTCGCAGACCACCGCGTCGCGGTCGGGGTTGATCTGTGCCACCCGGCGCACCGCTGCGACCACCGTTTCACCGGGCATGTTTTCGGGCATCTTCGGGATGATTTCTAGCATGGGGCCTCCTCCGCTCCGTGTTGGCGCGATCCTTGCGCGGGACGCGCCCGATTTCCAGCCCCCTTACGGTCGGCAGGCTGCGCCGTGACGCAGGGTCAGGCCCCGGCCAGCAACCGCCCCGGTCCTGCTACCGGAACCGAGGCCAGCTGCGCCATATGCCAGGCCAGAACCAGATTTGACGACAAGACCGGCAAGCCAAGCGCGCTTTCCAACCGGTCGATCACCGGCAACGTCCGCAGGTTGGTGCAGGACAGGAACAGACCGTCCACCTCTGCACCGGTGCACAGGTCGATCGCCGCGTCGGTGATCGCATCCGTTGCGATGCGCACGACCCTGGCCTCTTCGGCCTCCGCAAAGGTGCCAAAGACGGGAGTGTCCACGCCCTGCCGCGCCAGCACATCGCGCAACTGCTCTGACACTGCCTCGACATAGGGTGACAACAGCGCCAGTCGCCGGATGCCCAAATGCGCACAGGCTGCGACCAGCGCCGTTACAGGATCGGTCACCGCGCCAACCTGTCTGCCCTGCCGGACCAGCCGCGCAATCTGCACTGGCCCGATCTGGGCTGCCCCCGACGTGCAGCCATAGGCCACCGCCGCCAGATCCGCCGCAGGCGGCAACAGCGACGCCGCCCTGCCCAGATGTGCGGCCATCTCGGCCAATGTCTCGCGTGTGACCCGCGCATCGCTGGGCACGCGGCTGACATAGAGTTGCGCATCGCCCAGCAGACGGCGCATGTCGCCCTCGATCGTCTCGTCCACCTGCAATACCACCAACCCCAGCGACGGTCCCACGTCGACGCTGTCATAGGGGTATGTGGTCACAGCTGAACCATATGTTCGTCGCTGGGAATGCTCAGCCATTGCGGGCCGTCCGCGGTGATCACGATGTTTTCCTCGTGCACCAGCATCCGGCCCGGCGCCAGCGCGATCCCCGGCTCCAGCGTCAGCACCATGCCCGGCTCCAACACCGTGTGATCGGCGGCAATCAGCGAGGGCCATTCGGTCAACTGCATCCCCAGACCATGCCCCAGCCGCCCCGCGTCCGAGCCACCTGCACCGCCCGTCACCACGCGGTCCATCGCGTGAAACAGATCCGCCGCCGTGGCGCCGACCTGTGCGGCCTCGAAGCCCGCTTCGGTCGCCTCGATCAGCCGTGCATGGGCGTCATGGGCGGCCTGACCCACATTCCCCACCGCAAAGTTGCGGTCAAAGTCACAGAAATACCCGGCCCTGACCGCGCCTGTGTCCAGCATCAGCACATCGCCATCCATCAACGGCGCATCGGTCGCGGGCGAGATCACGTCACCATAGCCGCCCTGCCCCGCGGCCCCCGCCAGATAGGGCACCCAATCGGCCCCCTCGGTCAGCAACAGGATCTGGAACCGGCGGAACACCTCGGACAGCGGCAGGCCTGCGCCGATGACCTCGGGCACGCGGTCGAATGCGGCGTTGGCAATCTGGCAGATGGTGGCAATGCGGTCGATCTCGGCATCCGATTTGATCAGCCGCAGGCGGTGCATGATCCCCGCGTCATCGCGAAAGGTGGCAGCGGTTTGCAGCGCGGCCCATGTGTCCAGCGGCATCCGCAGGTGGGTCTCCGCACCGCTGGGCACACCGACGGGGCCGTCCACCTCGGCCAGCGCATCGCGCAGCAGGCTGATGCCGTCGTCCCCGGGCTGCGGGCTGCGCCACGTGCGGATGTCGGTGATCCAGCTTTGCCCCATCAGATGGGCGCCGATGGACGGAATAACCGCCACCGGATCACCGCTGACAGGCACGATCAGAAACCACGGGCGCGCCGGGCTTTCCCAGAAACGGGTCAGAAAGCCGGTGAAATAGCGCACTTCGGGTTCGGTTGTCAGCAGCAGGGCCGCCAGTCCAACGCGGTCCATCATCGCCTGGGCACGGTGCAGGCGGGCGCGGTATTCTTCGGGGGCGAAATCGGTCATCGGTTATTCGGGTCCTTCGCTGAGAATACACAGGACGCGGGCGTTTTCATCAAGGCCCAGCGCCTGCGCCCCCGCCAGCAGCCCGGCCACACCCGCAGCCCCCGAAGGTGTCGAGGCCAGCCCATGCTGCGCGCAAGCCGCTGCCCCTGCCGCGCCCTCACCCTCGGAGATCAGCGCGAACACATCCGCATCCCGCGCCAGTCCTTTCAGGGCGATCAACGACGGCTCCTTGCAGTCCAGCCGCCCCATTGCGGACACCGGCCCCTGCGTCGTCACCGCCTTGCCCGCGATCACCGACGCGTGCAGCGCAGGCGCGGCATCCGGTTCCACCACGATGATCTGCACCGCCTCGCCCCAGGCCTTGCGCGCCAGCGCGGCGCAGGCCCCCGCCAGCCCGCCGACACCGGCCTGCAGGAACAGATGCGTGGGTGGCTGCGGCATCTGGCGGATCGCCTCGTCCATCAGTACAAGATAGCCTTCCATCAGCCGGTGCGGGCGGTCGTAATAGTCCTCCCAGGAGCTGTCGGACAACAGGGCAAACCCTTCGCTTTCGGCGGCGGCCATCGCGGCGGCCATGCTGTCCTCGTAAATCGCGCCTTCGCGGCGCACCTCGGCACCGATGTCACGCAACCGCGCGGCAAAGGCTTCGGGCACGGTCTCGGCAATATAGACCACCGCCCGCGCGCCAAAGGCAGCGGCTCCTGCGGCCACGCTCATCCCGTGATTGCCCGCGCTGGCGGTCACATATGTGCACCCCCTTGCCACTCCGTCACTGGCGTCGCAGGCAATGACATAGGCCGCGCCCAGCGCCTTGAAGCTGCCCAGCCCCATGCGGTTCCGCTCGTCCTTGATGTGCAGGCTGCCAACACCTGCCGCTTCGGCCAGCGCCGGGGCATCCACCAACGGCGTCGCCCCCGCCACGGGACATTGCGCCACCAGCAAGGCCGCCCGCGCGGCATCGACCGAGGGGGCGGGCACGTCCAAGGGGACATCGACAGGGCGGCGCGGGGTGTTGTGCAAGATGTTCATCATCCCATTAGGGGCGGCGACAGGCATGGGCGTCAAGCGGCAATGAGCGGAACGGTCAAAGCGACGCGACCCGAGGACAAAACACACCTCAGCCGAACGAGTCGTATTCACGAAATGATCACGCAGTCCACCGCGTCCATCGCGCGGAATTCAAAAATTTCACATTATTTCAGAATCTTAACACCCGAAACCCCACCACACGACAGCTTGAATTTACTTTCCGATCCGCGAGGCGCTGATTTGTGAAAGATGCCGTTCTGCGGGGGCCGGTCACGACACCCCCCCTGTTCAAAGAACCGCATCACCGTAAAATGTATGGGAAAATCATCATGACCAAAAGAACGCTCCCGGTGCTGGCCACAGCCACTGCCGCCCTGTTTGCGTTGAACAGCTTTGCCATGGCAGCCGGCGCGGTCCACACCGCCGTGTCTGACGACATCATCGCACAACAGCGCGCGGCATTGGCAAAGAACACCGATGGCGCAGGCTTTGGCCCGCAGGCCCCGCGCGACATCGACTCGGTCGCGGGCACCAACCAGCGCGCCTTTGCCCCCGCACCCGCCTATACGCAGATGAACCTGTGCGACATCCACTTTCACGAAAACGCCGAACATCGCGGCGGCGAGTTCACCCATTACGCAGGCAACGGTGACGGTCACGGATATGACACCGGCTATCAGTACACCGGCCAGTTGACGCCGGCAGAGTTGAAACCGCTGGATCATCCCGTGGGCAAAACCGAACACGGCGATCTGCAACCGGGCGACACCATCGAAGCGCATTTCGTCTATTCGACCGCACAGGCCAAGCCGGGTCCGACCCTTGGCACCTGCCTGAGCGATGCGATCAGCAACCCGCAACTGCGGGTCGAGGCGCAGGTCTTTGTGCTGGTGAACGATCCGAATGCGCTGGATTTCAATACGCTGGCGGATGTTGAGACCGTAAACGGATTGTATCAGGCCCCCAACATCCCCACCGACACGGGCACCCCGGTGGTCTATGCAGGCTCGACCACAGGTCCGGGCTATGACGAGACCGGCTCGCCCTTCGAGGTGACATGGAGCGTGCACCCCAAGGTGGCGCGCGTTGACATCAACTCGGTGGACAAATGGCTGGGCCACAACGTGTTCGAAGAAGACCACGCACACGGCGTCCGCAATCTAGTGACGAACCCTGCGTTGTTGTCGCAGATCGACCAGTAATCAAAGGTCTGGCCGCGAAGATACCCGAGCGTCCGAGGCAACGCTGCACGCGGGTCAGCGACCTGCGTGCAGCATCTCGCGTATCTTCGCGGCCTTTTCAAAATGGTCAAGCTGGTGGGTCTTGATCCACCATGTTGCCGCTTCCATCAACAAATCAGGATCGTCATTGCGGTTCGCAAAGAACGCATAGAACGACAGGCCGACGTTTTCACCCTTTTGGGCGATCTTGCGGTCGCAGACGGCGATGGCCTTGTGGCGCAGGTCCGGTCTCATGGCGGCGGGTCCTTCTGGAGGGCGATGTACCCGGCCCTTTTTGCCTGCGACCAATGCGGGAAACAAGCTCGCTAGTGGATCAACGACCCGCCGTTCACGTCCACCTCGGACCCGGTGACATAGGCGGACAGGTTCGACGCCAGAAACAGCGCACAGCCTGCCACATCATCCGCCGTCCCCGCGCGCCCCATCGGGATGCCCGCCAGCACCTGCGCACGCATCGCGTCAGTCAGCTTGCCCGCCGTGATGTCGGTGGCGATGAACCCCGGACAGATCGCGTTTGAGCGCACCCCCGCAGGGGCCAGTTCACGTGCCATCGCCTTGGTCAGGCCCAATATCCCGGCCTTGGCTGCGGAATAATGCGGCCCGCCAAAGATACCGCCGCCCCGCTGCGCCGACACGGACGACATGTTGACGATGCTGCCCTGCCCACGGGACCGCATATGCGGGATCACCGCCTGCGACATATAAAGCGTCCCGCGCAGGTTCACGTCCAGTACCGCGTCGTAATTGTGCGGCGTGATCTCCATCAGCTGCAGCGGCTGGGTGATGCCTGCGTTGTTCACCAGAACATCCACCTGCCCCCATTGTGCTATGATGTCCGCCACCACCGTGTCGCAGGCGGCCTTGTCCGTCACGTCGCACACGCCCGAGGTGTGCCCGTCCCCCGGCAGGTCTGCCGCCGCCTCTGCCGCCTCGTCCGCGTCCAGATCCAGTATTGCCACCCGCGCGCCATGCTGCGCGAACAACTGCGCCGTGGCCTTGCCCAGACCGCGCGGGCTGGCGGCCCCGGTGATGATCGCCGTCATGCCATCCAGTAATTTCATCGCCCGTTCCCCCTCACAGCCATGATTTCACCGCAGCCTTAACTGCGCTGACCGAAATCCCGTATTGATCGTGCAGCGTCGGCAGCGCCCCCGCGTCCAGAAACGCATCAGGCAGGCCGATCTGGCGGAACGGCACCTGCACGCCAGCCCGCATCAGCGTGGCAGCCACCGCCTCGCCCAGGCCCCCCGTGACCGAATGGTTTTCGGCCGTCACCACCAACCGCCCACCCTTGGACGCCTCGGCAATGATCGTGTCCGCATCCAGCGGCTTGATCGTCGGCACGTGCAGCACCGCGCAATCCACCCCGTCCTTTTGCAGCGCCTTTGCCGCGTCCAGCGTGCGCATGGTCATCAGCCCCGACGACACGAACAAAACATCGCGCCCGTCGCGGATCATCTGCGCGCGGCCCGGTTGGAACCGATAGCCGTATTCGCCCAGCACGTTCGGCACCTGCCCGCGCAGCAACCGCATATAGACCGGCCCCGGCGTATCCGCGATGGCGCGCGTCGCCTGATCAATCTCGACCGCGTCACAAGGGTCGATGATGGTCAGGTTCGGCATCCCCCGCATGATCGCCAGATCCTCGGTTGCCTGATGGCTGGGACCATAGCCGGTGGTCAGACCGGGCAGCGCACAGACGATCTTGACCGGCAGGTTTTCCTCGGCAATCGCCATGATGATGAAATCATAGGCCCGCCGTGACGCGAACACCGCGTAAGTGGTGGCAAAGGGCGTGAACCCCTCGCGCGCAAGACCGGCGGCGGCACTGATCATCACCGCCTCGGCCATGCCCATCTGGTAGAACCGGTCGGGGTAGGCTTTGGCAAAGACATGCAGATCGGTGTATTTCGACAGATCCGCCGTCAGCCCGACAATATCCTCACGGGTTTTGGCGATGTCCACCAGCGCGTGCCCGAACGGGGCTGCAATGGTGTCGCGCCCTTCGGCGTCCAGCGAGGCGATCATCGCCGATGTGGCCACCCGTTCGCCCTGTGGCACGCTGCGGGCGGTGTATTTCGACTGGCGGCGGGACAGTTCCTGCGGTTTCATTGTGGCATCTCCCCGTCCAGTATCTCCAGCGCCTTGGCCCATTCCTCGGGCTCGACCCGCACG
Organism: Sulfitobacter sp. 20_GPM-1509m; assembly: GCF_000620505.1. Taxonomy (GTDB): domain Bacteria; phylum Pseudomonadota; class Alphaproteobacteria; order Rhodobacterales; family Rhodobacteraceae; genus Pseudosulfitobacter. The sequence goes on from NZ_KK211144.1 coordinate 393,196, forward strand.
AAATGGGTGATCTCGCGGCGTTCCAGAAACGGAATGCCCTTGCACATGGTGGTGTTGCAGATGATCACACGCGGCTGCGCGCCGTCGTGGCTGCGTGCCGCGTCAAAGGCCGCGACGACCGCGTCCAGATCGTTGCCGTCCACCTCTTGCGCATGCCAGCCGAAAGCCTGCCACTTGGCCGCCTCGGGCACCTGAGCCAGCGCGGCGCGCGTGGGCCCATCCGCCTGCTGGTTGTTGAAATCGACAATGGCAATCAGGTTGTCCAGTTTCCACTGCACCGCCGACATCACCGCCTCCCATGTCGACCCTTCGCCCAACTCGCCATCGGACAGCATGTTGTAGACAAAAGCCGGGTTCTTCTTGCGTTTCAGCCCCAGCGCCATGCCGACCGCGATGCCCAGACCGTGGCCCAGCGAGCCTCCGGTGATCTCCATGCCGGGCGTATAGGCGGCCATGCCCGACATCGGCATCCGGCTGTCGTCCATGCCATAGGTTTCCAGCTCATCCTCGGGCAATATCCCTGCCTCGATCATCGCGGCATAAAGCGCGATGGCATAATGCCCGATCGACAACAGGAACCGGTCGCGGCCCTCCCATTCGGGATCGTCCGCGCGGTAGGTCAGCGCGTGGAAATAGGACACCGCCAGCACATCCGCCACGCCCAGAGCCTGACCGATATACCCCTGTCCCTGCACTTCGCCCATGCGCAACGCATTGCGCCGGATCGCCCAGGCCCGCCGCGCCAGGCTGACGTTCGATCCGTGTTTGGCCGTGCCCGTCGTCATGGCTGTGTCCTCCCCCTTGGTCCGGGATCAGATGGCATCATGCGGGGGCCTCAAACAATTAAAAATTCTTAACTATATCATAAGAACAGCTTCAATGTTGTGTCCTGCCCCCCGTGCTAGCGTCGGCGCAAACAGCACGAAAGGACGCACGCCCATGAACCTCAAATCCCTGCTCGCCGCCCGCCACGACGCGGGCCGCCCCGTGCGTGTCGGCCTGATCGGAGCGGGCAAGTTCGGCTCGATGATCCTGGCGCAGGCGCGGTTCATCGAAGGCTACCACATTGTCGGCGTCGCCGATCTGGACGTGGACAAGGCGCGCGGATCGTTCAAACGCACAGGCTGGGTTGACACGCAATACGCCGCCCCCACCATGGCGCAGGCGGTCCGGACCGGCACGACCTGCATCACCGACGACGTGGCCGCCCTGCTGGCCTGCGACGACATCGAATGCATCATCGAGGCCACCGGCCACCCCCTTGCAGGCACCCGCCACGCGCTGGCCGCCATCGACGCGGGCAAGCACGTGATCATGGTCAATGTCGAGGCCGACGTGCTGTGCGGTGCCGTTCTGGCCAACCGCGCCGCGCAACAGGGCGTGGTATACTCCATGGCCTACGGCGACCAACCGGCTGCGATCTGCGAACTGGTGGATTGGGTCCACGCCTGCGGGTTCGAACTGTGCGCTGCGGGCAAGGGCATGAACTTTGCCCCGCCCTACCGCTATTCCACCCCCGACACGGTCTGGGGTTACTTCGGCTGGAGCGAGGAAGAAGTGGCGGCAGGCGACTTTAATCCCAAGATGTACAATTCGTTCACCGACGGCACAAAGGCCGCCATCGAAATGGCCGCCGTCGCCAATGCGACGGGTCTGGACTGCCCCGAGGATGGTTTGGCCTTTCACCCCGCCGGGCTGCACGATCTGGCCACGGTCTTTCGCCCTGAAAGCGAAGGCGGCAGGCTGGCGCGGACAGGTCTGGTCGACATCGCCTCCAGCCGTGAACCGGACGGGCGCGTGGTGCTGAACAACATCCAGTACGGCATGTTCGTCACCTTCCGCGCCCCCGATGAATACACCCGCGCCTGCTTTCAGCAATACGGGCTGTTGACCGATCCGACGGGCTGGTACGGGTCGATGTGGCGTCCCTTCCATCTGATCGGGCTGGAAACTTCCGTATCGGTTCTGAACGCCTGCCTGCGCGGCGAGGCAACGGGGTCATCCACCCGCTGGCGCGGCGACGCGGTGGCGACCTCCAAAGGCGACTTTGAGGCAGGTGACTATTTGGACGGCGAAGGCGGCTTCAAGGTCTGGGCCAAGGCGATCCCCGCCAGCCAGTCCCACCGCCTGAACGCCCTGCCCATCGGGTTGGCGCATCATATCCGGCTGAAACGCCCTATCAAACGCGACCAGATCGTGTGTCTGGATGATGTGGAGATCACGGACGATCAGGACATCTTCGAGATGCGCGCGGCTCAGGTGGCGTTTCTGGAGGGGTAAGCGGCCGTCAGCCTTGATCTCACAAGAGGCCGGTGCCCCTCTCACATCCACCCCAACGTCGCCTCCGTCGGCCCGACGGGCCGATACTCCGCCCCAACGGGCGTGTCCCAGCCTAGCCGCGCCAGCACCTCCCAGACATGGGGATAATTCAGCTCGCCATGATCCGGCGCACCGCGATCCGGGACCGAGGCCACCTGCACGTGCCCGATCAGCGGCAACAACCGTTCCAGCCGGTGGGTCACGTCGCCCTCCATCAGTTGCACATGGTAGCAATCAAACATCAGCCTCAGGTTCGCAGCCCCCACTTCGGCCAAAATCGCCTCGGCCTGCGTGGTGGTGCGCAGGAAGTACCCCGGCGCGTCGTAATGGTTCAGCGGCTCGATCAGGATCGTGCGCCCGTCCGCCCTGTCGCAGGCATAGCGCAGGGTCTCGACAAAGGCCGCATGGGCCGCCGGACCTTCGGCAAAGCCTGCCATCACATGCACGGCGCCCGTGTCGGTCGCGGCAGCATAGGCCAGCGCCTCGTCCACAGCCGCGCGGGCATCTGCGCCGCGACCGGGCAGCGCGGACAACCCGTTTTCGACCGCCGCCCCGCGCCGCGTGTTCAGACCCAGCATCGGCAGCCCCGTCTCGCGCAGCGCCGCCGCCACGTCATCCGCAGGCACGTCATAGGGCCAATGGCATTCCACCGCATGAAACCCCGCAGCCGCCGCCGCACGGATCGCATCGGGCAGCGTCAGTTCGGTCCACAGAAACCCCAAATTCGCCGAAAACAGCATCACATCACCGCCCCGATCTGCCAGGGCACGAATTCATAATCGCCCAGACCCTGCGCCTCGGATTTGCTGGCCTCGCCCGAGGCCATGCGCAGCCACATTTCGTAAATCTCGCGCCCCACCTCCTCGACGCTGCGGCCTTCGGACAGGATGGTGCCGGCGTTCACGTCCATGTCCTCGTGCAGGCGGGTGTACATTTCGGTGTTGGTCGCCACCTTCATCGACGGCGACGGTTTCGCGCCAAAGGCCGAGCCGCGACCGGTTGTAAAGCACACCAGCGTGCAACCGCTGGCGATCTGGCCAGTGACCGACGCGGGATCATATCCGGGGCTGTCCATAAACGTGAACCCGCGCGCCGTCACGGGTTCGGCGTATTTATAGACCCCCATCAACGGTGTCGTGCCCCCCTTGGCCACCGCGCCCAGCGATTTCTCAAGGATGGTTGTCAGCCCGCCCGCCTTGTTGCCGGGGCTGGGGTTGTTGTCCATCGAGCCACGGTTGCGCGCGGTGTAATCCTCCCACCAGTGGATCAGGTCCACCAGCTTGTCGCCCGTGGCCCGGTCATGCGCGCGCGCGGTCAGCAGGTGTTCGGCGCCGTAAACCTCGGGGGTTTCGGCCAACACGCCAGTGCCGCCTTGCGCCACCAGCAGATCGCAGGCATGGCCGACAGCCGGGTTCGCCGTCACCCCCGACCACGCGTCCGACCCGCCACATTGCAGCGCCACCATCAGTTCCGACGCAGGCGCGGTTTCGCGGGTCGCCTTGTTCACCTCGGGCAGCATCGCGGTGATCTTGCTGACCCCCAACTCGACACAGCGGCGCAGGCCGCCCACGTCCTGAATGTTCATCGTCTGGAACAACGGCCCTGGCGTCAGGCCATAGGCCTCGACCAGCCAGTCGATCTGCATCATCTCGCAGCCCAGCCCCGCCAGCAGCACCCCACCCACGTTGGGATTGCGCGCATAGCCCCACAGCGTGCGCTGCAACACCTCAAAGCCCGTGCCATCGCCGCCCATCGCGCAGCCGGTGCCATGGACAAAGGCCACGACGCCGTCGACATTGGGATACTCCGCCAGCTTGTCCGGCGTGAAATGCGCGGCGATCTGGCGTGCGGCGGTGGCTGAACAGTTCACCGACGTCAGCACCGCGATATAGTTGCGCGTGCCGACACGGCCATTGGCACGGTGATATCCCTGAAATGTGTCTTGCGTGGTCGCGGGGGCCACGGGGCGCAGGTTGGTGCCGAATTCATAGTCGGTGTCGACGGCGCGAAACTCCAGATTGTGCGTGTGCACATGCGCGCCTTGGGCAATGTCCTCGGCCGCATAGCCGATCAGGTTGGCGTATTTGCGCACGGCTTCACCCTTGGCGATGGGCTTCGACGCCATCTTGTGACCGCGCGGGATCAGCATGGTGGCCCCCGCGTCGCCCACTTGCAGCGGCTGGGTGGCGGTGACGACATTGTCGTCGGCGGACAATCGGACGGTTTTCATGGTCTCACTCCCAATCCACGTCAAAGCGGGTGACGATATCGTTGATCTGCGCATCGCTCAGCGGACGGCGCGGCAGGCCATGCGTCAGCAGCGCCAGCCGCGCGGTGTCTTCCAGTTCCTCGATGGCATAACAGGCGGCTTCGACGTCCTTGCCCGCCACCACCGGTCCGTGGTTGGCCAGCATCACCGCCGACCGTTTCCCCGCCAGCCCGCGCACCGCGTCGCCCATCGCCGGATCGCCGGGCAGGAACACGGGCAGCAGCTTGACCTTGCCCAGTTTCATGATCGCATAGGGCGTCAGCGGCGGCAGGAAATTGTCAGGGTCCACACCCTCCAGCATCGACAGCGCCACCGCGTTGCACGAATGCAGATGCACCACCGCGCCTGCCGTGCTGCGTGTCTCGTAGAACGCGGAATGCAGGGGCATTTCCTTGGTCGGTTTATCCCCGCCCACATGGGCGCCGGTGCTGTCGAACCACGACAGCCGCGCCGGATCCAGACGGCCAAAGCTGGACCCGGTCGGCGTCACCAACAGCCCGCCATCGTCGGTCCGAGCTGAGATGTTACCTGAAGATCCGCCCGTAAGACCCCGATCATAAAGGGATTTCGCCAGCGTACAGATCAGTTCGCGCAGGTCCGCGTCGGCACTCATCGCTGCAGCCTTTCCAATGCGGTGGCAAAGAAATCTTCCGTGCCAAAATTCCCCGACTTCAGCGCCAGCGCGATGCCGTGGCCGTCGCTGCTCGCCGCGCACCATGGCACGCCGGGGGCAATCTCGGGGCCGATGTCCAACCGCGTAACGCCCAGCGCCTGCGTCACTGCGCCCGAGCTTTCACCGCCCGCCACCACGAACCGCCGTGTGCCTGTGTCGCGCGCGGCGATGGCAATCTGCCCCAAGGCTTCTTCCACCACCGCGCCAGCCTTCTCGCGGCCCAGCTTGTCCTGCGCGGCGCGCACCACCTCGGGGGCCGCCGTGGCGTAAATAATAGGCGCGCCCGATTGCGCCGCCAACCAGTCCAGCACCGGCTGCACCCCGTCGCGCACCAGCGCCAGAGGGTCCAACTGATAGCTGGGGTTGGCAGACGCATAACGCACCACCTGCGCCTGTGTCATGGCCGAGCACGACCCCGACAGCACCAGCGCAGGCCCATCCGCCGCACGCCACGCTGCCGCCGCATCGCCGTCCTGCAACAACCCCGCCGCGCGGTAGAGATCGGGCAGCGGCATCGCCACCGCACTGCCACCGGTCATCAGAACCGCATCGCGACATGCCTCGGCGATGACATAGAGATCACTGTCCGCCACCGCATCCACCACCACATGTGGTGCCGCCTGCGCAAGCGCCGCGCGCAGCGCATCCGCCCCGCGCGCCACCGTCAAACGGTCGATCAGCCCGACATCCCGCGTCACCTGCGGGGCCAGCAGCCGCATCAGATTGCTGTCGCGCATGGGCGTCAGCGGGTGGTCTTTCATCGGGCTTTCTGCCAGCGGCACCTGTCCCACGAACAGATTGCCCATGAAAATCGTACGCCCGTTTTCAGGGAAAGCCGGGCAATAGATCGTCTGCCGCGCCCCGGTGGCCTCCATCAACGCCTCGGCCACGGGGCCGATGTTGCCCTCGGGCGTGGAATCAAAGGTCGAGCAATATTTCCAGAAAAACCGCCCTGCCCCCGCCTGCGCCAGCCATCCCTGCGCCGCGCGCGCCTGCGCCACAGCGTCCGCCACAGGGGCCGTGCGGATCTTCAGCGCGATCACTTCAAAGGGGGCGGCATCCTGCACTGGACCCTCGGGCACACCGATGCGCAAAGACACCCGCGCCCCGCTGCGCGCCAGCAATCCGGCCAGATCGGTGGCCCCGGTAAAATCGTCGGCAATCGCGCCCAGTATCGTGCTCATGCGTCCCCCGGCAGAGTGATCCCGGCGTTGCGGGCGTAAACCTTGGCCACTGCCGCGTCATCCTCGCGGCCCAGACCCGAGCCTGACGCCGCCAGCCACTGTTGTAAGGCCGCCGCCGTGATCGGCGCGCCGAACTTGGCCGATTTGGCAATGTCCATGACAATGCCCAGATCCTTGGGCCAGATGTCCACCGCGCTCAGCGGTGTGTAATCCCCGTCGCGCACATGCGGCCCGCGGCTTTCCAGCGCCCAGGACGTACCCGCACATTGCGAGATCACCTCAAGAAACTGATCCGGCTCAACCCCTTGGGTCATCCCGAATGTCATCGCCTCGGCCATGGCGGCGATGTGAATGCCCACCAGCATCTGGTTCACCGCCTTCATCGACGACCCCGCGCCGACCGTATCGCCCAGCTCGAACACCCGCTCGGCCATCGCCTCGAGCGCAGGACGCGCGCGGTCAAAGGCCGCGGCAGATCCCGATGCCAGAATGGACAGGGTTCCCTCTGCTGCACGGATCGTGCCACCGGACACCGGCGCATCCAGATATTCCAGCCCCAGCGCCGCACAGCGCGCCGCCATGTCCCGCGCAAACTCCGGCGGCACCGTGGCACAGGCCACCACAACCGTGCCCTTGGCCAGCTTGCCCGCGATGCCATTGGCCCCGAACAACACATCCTCGGTCTGCGCCGCATTCACCACCACGACCACAACCGCGTCCAGCGTGTCGGCAACCTCTTCCAGCGTGCCATCCGCCCCGCCCGCCGCGCGGAACCGCGCCACGGCGTCGGCGTTCACATCAAACCCGTGCGTCACCAGACCGGCACGCAGCAGCGCGCCCGCCATGCCGCTGCCCATCGCACCCAGCCCGAAAATGGCCACTGTCCCTTGTGTCATCCGACACCTCCCTATTCGATTTCACATTGGGGGCCGCCGCCGACACGCGCGGCCCCTTGGGATCAGCCGCGGCCGATGTAGGGCATCGCTGTCGCCATCACGGTCATGAACTGCACGTTCGCATCCAGCGGCAGGCTGGCCATATGCAGCACCGACGACGCCACGTTGGCGACATCCATCACCGGCTCGATCGCATTCGATCCGTCGGCCTGCGGCACGCCCTTGGTCATCTTCGCGGCCATGTCGGTCAGCGCGTTGCCGATGTCGATCTGCCCGCAGGCAATGTTGAACGCCCGCCCGTCCAGCGAAATGGTCCGCGTCAGGCCCGTCACCGCATGTTTCGACGCGGTATAGGGCGCCGAGCCCCAGCGCGGCACATAGGCGCTGACCGAGCCGTTGTTGATGATGCGCCCGCCTTGCGGGTCCTGCCTGCGCATCAGGCCAAAGGCCGCGCGCGCCGCGATGAAGGCGCCCATGATGTTCACGTCCAGCAGGTTGCGAATGTCCGCGACCTTCAGCTCGTCCAGCGGCGCACCGCCCAGAGACACGCCCGCGTTATTGAACAGCGCGTCCAGCCGCCCCCAGCTTTGCGCCGCCTTGCCGAACGCTGCGTCGACCGCATCCTCATCCGTCACGTCGCAGGGCAGCACCAGCGCGCCGCTGTCACCTGCGGTCTCTTCCAGCGCCGCCACGCGCCGCCCGACCAGCCCCACGTCCCAGCCTGCGTCGATAAAAGCCTTGGCCGTGGCGCGTCCCACGCCGCTGCCGGCGCCGGTGATGATGATGGATGGCATATTCACTCTCCCGATGTGCTCAGTGCTTGCCGCAAACTGGCAACTTGGTATACCATTTGCAAGAAGAATACGCAGCAAGGGCCCCCCGATGAGAGTAATGATATGTACCGCGATGCTTGCCGCATTGTGCAGCCCTGTCGCGGCACAGGTTGCGGGCGCCGAGGCCTGCCTTGCCGCAGCGCTCAAGGATGGCACCGACCCCACGCTTTGCGTCGAGCCATCGGACGCCGCGTGCATGGACAATGCCCCCGAAACGCCCGCTGTCAGCACCGCCTGCTTTGCGGAAACCCGTGCGCAATGGGGGGCGGCCATCGGCAAACGCGTGAAATCGCTGCCCGAGGACACCGCCACCACTGTCGCCCGGATCGAGGCCAAATACGACGTGATCGGCGGCATGGTGCAATGCGACCGGATCGAGGCCCTGGCCAAGGCGGCCTCGGACCTCGACGGCCCGCAGATCGCCCTGCAAAAGGAACGCTGCCTGTCGCGCGCCACTGCCCTGACATACGTGCGCCTGTTTGCACGCACGCATTCTGCCGATCCGGCGTCGGACTGATCCACGTAGCGCGCGGGCGCGTGCCGGATCGCTTCTCTGGTTGAAAATTCCCAGCCGGAGACTCCTGCCCGCACCGCAAAAGATCAACTGATGGGTTCGCTCCGCGGGATGGCCCTTCTCTTGTCGGCTGTCAGAAGACGTGCAGGATGCCGAATGAATGCAAAACGCTAACCCCGTTCACGCCCCGCCCCCAACAGCGCCAGCCCCTGTGCAACCAACGCCGTTGCAAACGCCCTGTCCAAAGGCAAGTGGCCCACAAGCAGACGGTAGAATATGGGGGCATAGATCATGTCCAGCACAACTTCGGTGTCGCGTGGGGCGGCGATCTCTCCGGCTTTGACGGCTTCGGATATGGTCGCCCGCCCGATCTCACGCCCTGACAGGATCACGCGATTGCGAAAGGCACGGGTCATTTCGCTGTCCCGATCCGCAGCCGCAAGCGCAAGTCCGATTTGCCGCCCCCGCGTGGTCGCAAAAGCTGTCACGATGGCCATGACCTGATGTTCCAGCCGCTCGGACAGCGCACCTGTTGCCTGCACGGGCTCTGTCGGCTGGCTTTCCATAAGCGCCGCCATCGCCAATTCACTGGCATTGGCCCAATTCCTGTAGATGGTCGGCTTGCCGACACCCGAACGGGCAGCGACTGCATCAATGGTCAGTCGCCCGAATCCCAGTTCCATCAGGATTTCAACAGCCGCTTTCAGCGCCTTTGATCTGGCGGCCTTGCTGGGAGGGCGACCGCGGGTATTTGGTTTGTCTTGACTCATTTAATTACGAATCGTAACGTAAATAAAAAGCTGGTGCAAGCAGAGGATTCCATGATGTCTCTTTCAATCGTCCCGTACCTCGTCACAAAAGGCGCAAAAGACGCCATCCAGTTCTACACCACGGCATTCGGCGCGGTTGAAGAGTTCCGGATGACGGACCCCGGCGACGGCAGGATCGGCCATGCCGAGTTGCTCATTGGCGCGTCGCGCATCATGTTGAGTGACGAATACCCCGATTTCGGTGCCATCAGCCCCGACACGCTGGGCGGAACCGCCGTCACCTTCCATCTGGCAACATCAACGGTTGATGCAGATGTCGAACGGGCCGTGGCTGCCGGAGCGATATTGCTGCGCGCGCCTGCGGATCAATCCTTTGGCGAGCGCACCGCGACCCTTCTGGACCCATTCGGCCACAGGTGGATGGTGTCGCAGACCATCGAGGCTGTCTCGCCCGAGGAAATGCAAAAGCGCTGGAACGAGGATACCTCGGCCTGATCGGTGGCGGTGCCGCGTTTCGACAGGCCAGCGGCAAACCAGCCCGCCGCCCTTCGTGGCTTCCTCAGCCCCGCCCCTTTTTCGCCTCTTCCGCCATGTCCATCCCGTTCAGCGCCGCCACATGGTCGGTGATCTTGGGCACGTAATCCTGCCCCTTCCCGCTGGCGTCGACATGGGCGAAATACTGTTTCGCCGCCGCCGCCATCACCGTCATGATCCCCGCACCATCCGCCATCGCGTTGACATAGCGCAGGTCCTTGGCGGCGTTCGCGATGGTGAACTTGTGCACCTCTTCGCGGTCCACGGCATAGGTCATGAACGTCTCGAAAAACCCGTTCGTCAGCCGTGATGACCCGATCACCTCGCGCAGCTTTGCAGGCGGGATGCCCACGCTGGCGCCCAGCACCGTGGCTTCGGCATAAAGCGACGCATAGCCCATCGAGATAAAGTTCATCAGCAGCTTCATCTTGTGCCCTGCCCCGGTGCCACCGACGTGGGTTATGTTGCCCGCCCAGCACTCCAGCACCGGCCTGATCCGGTCGAATGTCGCATCGTCACAGCCGACCATCGCGTCCAACGTGCCGGCCTCGGCCTCTTTTGGCGTCCGGCCCAGCGGCGCATCCACCAGCGTGCCGCCCGTCTTCGCCAGTTCCCCGGCCAGCACGGCGGTCGAGGTCGGGTCCGCCGTGGTGGTGTCAATCACGATCAGCCCGGCACGCGCGCCTGCCAGAATGCCGTCGGGTCCGCGAAACACCGCCTCGACCTGTTCCGAGTTCGACAGGCACAGGTGGATCACATCGCAATTTTGCGCCAGCTCCCGCGCTGTCGCGCCCTCTTGCGCGCCCATGCCCACCAGATCATCCACCGGCGTGCGGTTGCGGTTGCCCTTGACCCACAGGGGATAGCCCTTTTGCAGCAGGTTCTTGGCCATGCCATGGCCCATGAAACCGACGCCGATGAAACCGATAATGCTCTTGCTCATATGTTGCTCCTCCCAAAGCTGTGCCTAAAGACTGGCGGTGATCCCGCCGTCGACGAAAATGGTCTGCCCGTTCACAAAGCTGGATGCCTTGGACGACAGGAACACCGCCGCCCCCACCAGCTCCTCGACCCGCCCCCAGCGGCCTGCGGGGGTGCGTTTCTCCAGCCATTCGGTGAATGCGGGATCGGCCACCAGCGCCGCGTTCAGCGGCGTTTCGAAATAGCCCGGTGCGATGGCGTTGCAGTTCAGCCCGTGCCGCGCCCAATCGGTCGCCATGCCCTTGGTCAGGTTGGCAATCGCGCCCTTGGACGCGGTGTAGGGCGCGATGCCCGGGCGCGCCAAGGCGGTCTGCACCGAAGCGATGTTGATGATCCGCCCGTGGCCCTGCGCAATCATATGCCGCGCCGTGGCCTGGCCCACGTAAAAGGCCGAATTGACGTTGGTGCGCATCAGCCGGTCAAAGGCTTCGACCTCGAAATCCTCCAACGGGCCGCGATGCTGCATCCCTGCGTTGTTGATCAGGATGTCGATGGGCCGCGTCTGCACATAGCCGTCAATCGCCGCGCGCACCGCATCGGCATCGGTCACGTCAAAGGCCAGCGTATCCACATCATGACCTGCATCCCGCAGCCCCTGCGCCGCCTCCTCCAGCCGCACGGCATTGCGCGCGTTCAGGACCACCCGCGCGCCCGCCTCGGCCAGACCGCGCGCCAGCGCCGCACCGATGCCCATCGACGCACCGGTCACCAGCGCCGTGCGCCCGCCCAGATCAAACAGGTCCATATATTCCCTCCCGATGGCGTGATGGTGCCATTGACACCCCGCCTGAATCCGCATTTGATGAAATGGTATACCATTCCATCCCGGTTGCAAGAACCACCGAAAGGCCCGCGATGCCCCACGCCCTGTTGCCAGTACGTCCTTGCGAGAACTGCGCACAAAGCGCGCGCGGCCCGCTGACCCGCAGCGTTCCGTTGGCCGCTTTCGACCACGCCCTTGCCGGCGACCGCTCTCAGACGATTGGGGTTCAACTGGTGTTCGGCGCATGATCCTGTTTGCGGCAGCGGTGTTCTTCCTGCTGATCACCCCCGGCCCCGGTGTGCTGTCCACGGCAGGCGTCGGCGCGGGCCACGGGTTTCGCGCCGGGCTGCGCTATCTGACGGGGCTGTTCATCGGCACCAACATCGTGGCCTTCGGCGTGATCTCGGGACTGGCGGCGGTGATACTGGCCGAACCGGTGGTGCGCTGGGTGCTGATGGGGGCGTCGATCCTGTACCTTTTGTATCTGGCCGCGCGCATCGCCTTTGCCGGCAGCAAGGTCGCTTTTATCGCTGCCGCCACCGCGCCGGGGATCGGTGCGGGCCTGCTGTTGCAGGCGATAAACCCCAAGGCCTATGCCGTCAACACCACGCTGTTTGCAGGTTTCCCCTATGCCCCCGACAGCCTGATCTTTGAAACCGTGACCAAGCTGCTGATCGTCAACGCCTTCTGGATACCGATCCATCTGGGCTGGCTGTGGGCGGGGGCCAGCCTGCACCGTTTGAACCTGTCCGACACCGCCCAGCGGCGCATCAACTATGCGATGGCCGCCGCCATGCTGGGCGTCGTGGCGCTGGCCCTGATCGCGGGCGACACGAGATGACCCGAACCCAACCCCGGCAACGCGTTGCCGCAGACGACTGACCACGAAAAGGGAGAGAGATGAATATTCTGATTATAGGCGGCGGCGGTGTCGTCGGGCAGAAACTGGCCAAGGCTCTGGCCGCCAAGGGCACCCTGCGCGGCGCGCCGATCACCCGCCTGACACTGGCCGATGTGGTCGACCCCGCACCGGTCGAGGCCGACTTCACGGTCGACACCACCCGCTGCGACATCGCTGATGCGGCCTCTGTCGCTCAGGTCGTGACCCAGGACACCGACGTGATCTACCTGCTGGCCGCCATCGTCTCGGCCCATGCGGAGGAGGATTTTGACGCAGGCATGCAGATCAACCTCTTTGGCACCTACAACGTGCTGGAACGCTGCCGCACGCTGGGCAACACGCCGGTTGTGGTCTTCACCTCTTCCATCGCCGTCTACGGCGGCGAGGCGCAGAACCCGCTGGGCGACCACAGCTATCCCAACCCGCAAACCTCCTATGGCGGGCAAAAGGCGATCGGCGAGATCCTGATCAACGACTATTCCCGCAAGGGCTTTGTCGACGGGCGCGCCTTCCGGCTGCCGACGATCTCTGTGCGCCCCGGCAAACCCAACCGCGCGGCGTCGTCTTTCATGTCGTCGATCCTGCGCGAACCGCTGAACGGCCAAGAGGCTGTGTGCCCCGTCGACGGCGATTTCCTGCACTACTACCTCAGCCCCCGCAAATGCGCCGACAACCTTGTGAAGGCCGCCGAACTGGACGCTGCCGCCATCGGCCAGAACCGCGCGATGCAGATGCCGGGCAAGGTCTGGTCGATAGATCAGGTGATTGCCGCGATGACCGCCGTGGCAGGCCCCGAACCTGCCAAATTGATCCGCTGGGAGGCACAACCCGAGGTGCAGGCGATTGTCTCGGGCTGGCGCTGGGACATCCATGCCGACAAGGCTGAAAGCCTGGGGCTGGAGGCGGATGCATCCTTCGAGGACAACATCCGGTATTATCTGGAAGACGACAAGCCCACCGCATAAACGCGGCTGCCCTGTCCGACATGTCGCCGGACAGGGCCAAAGCCACCTCAGCTTGCCGAGCGCGAAGCGTCGTCGATGATGAACAGCCAGCCCGCGCCCGCGATATTGCGAACAACCTCGATGCCGCCGCCGGTCAGGTTCACCAGCTTTCCATCGGGATCGGTCAGTTCCAGCGCCCAGTGATTGGTGGTCAATGAAATGTCCTTGTAGACCACATGTTTGCGGTCACCGATGTCGATCTTGGGCTTAAGCGCCAGAAGGGCCGCATAATCGGTGCGGGTGTCGGCGCTGCCGATCATCTCGACACCATCGGGATTGATATAGGTGACATCGGCATCATAGAGCGCCATCAACCCGTCCAGATCACCGGCGTTAAAGCGGCTTTGCCAGGCGTCATAAACGCCGTCCAGATCGGTGACCGGTGCAGTATTACCAGCAGCCTTTGCAAAACCACCAACGACCATGCCCCCCAGCGCGACACCCGCAGCGCCAGTCGCCATCAAACGCAGGAATCCTGCGCGCGTTATGCCATGCGCCACCGTATCCGGCGCGTTGACGGACGCACCTGTCTGCCGCTGGTGCCACGCCTTGTAAACAGATGAAATCATCGCCCAACCCTCCTGAAACGCCATTGTTCGCTTCAGGCTAATCACGCGGAACCGTCCTGTTCCATTGCGCTTCAGGACGTAGTTTGTGCAGGTCAGGCCAAAGTGGCCGGGACACCCAGCGACAGCTTCAACCTGACCCGACGATCACGGGTGTTAGTTCACCGGCGTCAGCAGGTCATCCCCCGCAAGATGCGCCGCTACGTTGTCGCGCTGCAACTTGGCCATCGCCGCGCGTGTCTCGTGCGTGCCAGACCCCTGATGCGGTTGCAGCACCACGTTGTCCAGCTTCTGGAACCGCGGATTCAAATGCGGCTCGCCCACGAACACGTCCAGCCCGGCACCCGCCAGCGCACCGCTTTCCAGCGCGTCCAGCATCGCCTCTTCGTCAATCGTGCTCCCACGAGAGATGTTGATGATCACACCCTTGTCGCCCAGCGCCGCGATCACCTCTTTCGAGACGTATTTCTCGGTCGCAGGACCACCGACCAGCGCCACGAACAGGAAATCCACCGCGCGTGCCAGATCCACCGGATCGGCGTGATAGGTCCAGCCGGGCGTCTCTTTCTCAGACCGCGCATGATAGTGAATGTCGCATTTGAACGCCGCCAGACGGTCCGCAATGTCGCGCCCGATCCGGCCCATGCCCATGATCCCCACGGTGCCGCCACTGACCTTGCGGTTCAGCGGCACCGGACCCTTTTCGCCCCAGGACCCGTCGCGCACCCATGCCTCGGCCTGCCGCATCTCGCGGCCCTGCATCAGCCACATGGCCACGGCCAGATCGGCCACATCGTCGTTCAGCACATCGGGCGTGTTCGTCACCTTGATCCCGCGCGCACTGGCCGCATCCACGTCGATGGCATCATAGCCCACACCGAAATTCGCAATCAGGCCAAGGTTGGCAAAGCGGTCCATCTCGGCCCCGCCAAAGGCATGATGCCCCTTGTAGGCAATCGCCTTGACCGCCTCACACGTCGTGGCATCCAGCGCCTCCAGCTCGTCGCGGGTGCCGACAAAGACAGGCTTCAACTCGGCAGCAAAGGCTGTGCGTTCAGCGTCGGTATAGGGGCCGATGGCGAGGATGGCGGACATGGGGCAACTCCTGTGCGAAATGGTATACCAACGTGTCGCGACATTTGCCGCCCATGTCAACACAAGCTCAGCCGCGCGTCACCGCTCCCTCGAACGCTTCCAGCGCCGCCGCCAGTTCGGGATGGTCCGCCGCATAGGTCCGCACATCCACACCCTGTGCCTGTGCTGCGGCCGCCTGCCGGAAACTGGTGATGCCCGCCGCAGGCCCTGCGGGGTGGCTCATAATGCCGCCGCCTGCGCAAATCAGGAAATCATCGTTGCCCAGCGCATCGGCACTTGGCCCCACCTGCCAGGCGGTTTGACCGGACGAAAACACCGGCAACGCCCCGTGGTCGTGCCCGTCCGAGACCGGCGCCTGCACCGCCCGCGCGGCCTCGATCACCACGTCGTCGGGTTCGGTAAACTTGCTGGCCAGCCCGTTCACATGCAGATGATCCGCCCCCGCCAGCCGCCACAGCTTTTGCATCGCGGGGTACGCGATCCCGATGTGGGGCGAGCGGGACAGCAGCCCCCAGCCGTTGCGATGCGCGTGGATCGGCAGGGGCGAACGGTCGCGCACCGCGCGCAGCCCCGCCAGCCCGACCGAGTTCAGCGACACCATCGCACAGGTCGCCCCCAGCCCTTCCAACATCTCAAGATGTCGCCACATATCAGTGACTTCATCGGTGATGTTAAACGCATACATCACCTTGCGCCCGGTCACCTGCGCCGCTTCATCCAGCGCCTGCATCACCAGCCGCGCGCGCGCGTCCAAGGGGCACGCAGGCCCGTTGCCCTGCAATTCGTCGTCCTTGATAAAATCAATCCCCGCCCGCGCCAGATCACCGGCCAGTGCAGCGGTCTCCGCCGCACTCAGGCCCACGCTGGGTTTGACGATGGTGCCGATCATCGGCCCCGTTTCCACCCCCATCAGCGCCCGCGTGCCCGCCACCCCGAACTGCGGCCCCGGACAGGCGGCGGCGATGCTGTCGGGGATGTCCAGCGACAGCAGCCGGATGGCCGAGACTTCGGCCAGCTCGAACAGGTTGCCCGCCACCGTCGCCAGAATGTTGGGCAATGACGGGCCAAAGGTATCCACCGGCCAGCTCAGCGTGATGCGTCCCTGCTCGTAGCGGTCGGCCTTCAGCCGACACGGCAAGGCCGGATGGTCCGAAAATCCCGTAACCTCGACCGCCTCGACCCGTGCGGCAGAGCGCGCGCGCAGGTCGTCGGTTTCCGAGGCCAGCCGGATAAAGGTGCCGGTGGATTGCTCCCCCGCGATCACCTCTGCCGCGCGGGCCACGCCCACCGGGCTTTCAATCTCATATGTTGCCTGCAACCGTGTCATCGCGCGCCGCCTCCGTCCCGTATCCATCCAAAATAATCGCGGCTGCCCATCTGCCCGCCCTTCAGCGCCAGATGCAGCCCGTCCATCGCGCCCGTCGCATGGGCACGGCAAATCGCGGCCCCCGCAATCGTGGGCGCCACCGCCGTCAGCGCGTCGATGCCCAAAGCGTGGCACACATGCCCCGAGGTGTCGCCGCCCGACACCACCGCACGGCCCAGCCCGCCCCGTTCGATCAACGCCCGCAAAACCCGACCCAGCGCCGCGCCGATGCGGTCGTTCACCGCAGGCAGGTCCGCCCCCGCCGCTGACCGCAAAGCCGCAACCGCCGGATCATCCGGCCCGCGTGCGGTATAGATCAACGGCACCTGTCCCGCGTCCAAGGCTGCCAGCCCTGCCTGCACCGCCGCGTCCTCGGCGGCGGGCAACCCGTCACCACAGGCGGCCAGCACATCGAACGCCACACCGGCAAACCCGTTGTCACAGGCCCATGCAATCTGATCTGCCGTGGTGGCCGAAACCGATCCGCTGACCACCGCCATCCGTTCGACCCGCCCCAACCCGGCAACTGGCGCAGCCTCTGGCAACCACCCTTTTGCCCGGAAATAGGCCACCAAAGCATAGGCCGTCCCTTGCGAGCCCACCACAAACCGGTTGGCCCCGCGGTTCTCCCACAACAGCCGCCCCACCGCGACCTCGTCCGCCGGTCCCATCATGTCCACCGTCACGCCCTGCCCCGCGACCAGCGCCGCATCGGCAGGGCCTGCATCGTGCAACCCTTCCAGATCCAGACAGCCCAGCGGCATATCGGTCTGCGCCGACAGGTGCCGCGCCACGTCAGCCTCGTCCATTGGCGTCACAGGATGGCGCGCCATCACCGGATGCCGGTCCAGCCGGAACACCCCCGCATCGGTGCCCGCGAACAACTGCCCGAACGCCTGATACCGCCGCATCTGCGGCGCCGCGACCACCACCGGAACCGCGCCGCCAAAGCGCGCCTGCCCGATGTCCATCGCCCGCCCGATGCTGCCCACATGCGGCGCGGAATCCAGTGTTGAGCAGACCTTGTACTGCACCAGCGCCGCCCCCGACGCGTTCAGCGCGTCGAATAACGCAGGCAATTCCGCGTCCATCCACGCAGGCGACCGCGTACGCGCCATGCTGGCAATACCGATCCCCCGCAGGTCGGAGAACTGCGCCAGCCGCGCCGCATCGGGCACCTGCAAGAACAGCGTGGTCGGCAATCCGGCAAAGGCCAGCACCTCCATCACCGCCGCTGCACCGGTGAAATCATCGCCCAGCCACGCCAGCACCGGTGTATCCAAGTCTTGACCAATCATCGCTTATCTCATCATACCAGTTGCAACCCCAGAACGCCGGAGCCGCCATGTCCACGCCCACCGATCCGATCCCGCGCCGCAAGCTCTCGGACGAAGTCTTTGACCGCCTGCACGCCATGATCATCGGCGGCGAGGTTGCCCCCGGTGATCCGATGCCGTCGGAGCGCGCGCTGATGGACCGGTTCGGCGTTGGTCGTCCCGTGGTGCGCGAAGCGTTGCAAACCCTGAACACCATGGGGCTGATCACCGTCAGCCACGGCGAACGCAGCCGCGTCAACGCCATCACCCCGAAAAGCGCGCTGGCGCAGCTGGACGGCATGGCGCAAACGCTGCTGTCCATCGCGCCCGAGAACCTCGGCCACCTCAAGGACGCAAGGCGCATGTTCGAACTGGGCCTTGTCCGCGTCGCCGCCCTGCAACGCACGGACGCAGACCTGACCGCCCTGCACCACCTGATCGCCATGCAGGCCGCCGCCCGTGACCAGCCAGACGACTTCGTCGCCGCCGACATCGCCTTTCACGCGCGCATCATCGCGATTGCGGGCAATCCGGTGATCACCGCGCTTGCCGATGCCATGCTGAAATGGATTTTCCACAACCACGGCACATTGCTGCGCTGGTCGGGTCACGAGGACACCACCCTTTCCGAACATCGCCAGATCGTCGCCGCCATCGCCGCCCGTGACGCGGATGCGGCGGTGGCACTGATGGCCACGCACCTTGACCGGTCTGCCGGATTGCAAGCGCGCGACTGACATTCAGGTGATGCGCTGGATGCTGGCCGCGATCTCGTCAGGCTCGAACACCCGTTTCCAGTCGTCGCGCATCAACATCGGCTTGCCGAATGTGATCGCCTTGTTGCAGGCATCCGAGAACACGCCGTCGATCTCGTCAAAGATCACCGCGCCCAGAATGTTCATGTGTCCCAACAGGAAATCGCGTGCGGCCTCTTTCGGCACGCCGCGCCGCACGACCTCGTCCATCGCCTCGCGCATCACGTCCAGCAGCGACGCACAGACGGTTTCGGACAGGCCCGGCTCCAGCAGCGCCATCTGTTCGACCGTCACACGGTGACTGCGCGCGACGGGTGCATAGATCGCACGGCCCACTTTTTCGCCCAGGGCGTAGTGCTCTTCCGGCCCCTGCATCAGCGCATTCACGATGCCCTGTTGTGCCGCAATCCCGCCGAAATAATCCTTGCGGCCTGCCTCGGTCTGTTCATCGTTGTAGATCGGCGGGTGGCACGGGTGGGTGACGAAATAGGTCACGTCGTCCCGCTTGGGCAGATGCCCTGCAAAGGGGCCCGCCGCGTCCAGACAGACCACCATCGCGCCCGCTGGCACCATGTCGATGATCGACGCCGCCACCGCGCGGATGGCCGTATCCGGCACCGCCAGCAGCACCACATCGGCGTCCTTCAACGCCTCTTCGACCGGCACGCAATCAACGCCGATGGCATCCTTCAGGCGCGCGCGGCCAGCCTCCGAAATCTCGACGTGCGCCACGTCAAAATCCGATTGCAACAGGTTCGTGGCACTGCGCACGCCCATCTTGCCGCCTGCGCCCATCAACGCCAGTTTATGTGCCATCTGTTCGATCCTCTTGTGCAAACCCTCAACTGGTATGATGAGATGATATATTCACAAGTTGGAGTCAAGCACGCCCGTCACACCCACGCCAGCGTCAGCGCCGCCAGCACCAGGTACCGCGCGCCCTTGGCCACTGTGACCAGCACCAGAAACGTCCCGAACGGTTCGCGCATAACGCCGGCCACCACGGTCAGCGGATCGCCCACCAAAGGCAGCCAACTGCCCAGCAGCGACCACCGGCCATAGCGGTGATACCACCCCTGCGCGCGGTCCAGTTGCCGGTCCGACGCGGGAAACCAGCGCCGGTCCTTGAACCGCAACAGATAGCGCCCCAGAACCCAGTTGATGACAGAGCCCAGCACATTGCCCACCGTCGCCACCAGCAACAGCGCCACGACAGAGTGGTTGCCCGCCACCAGCAGGCCAACCAGAACCGCCTCGGATTGCATCGGCAGGATCGTCGCCGCCACCAGTGCGGATGCAAACAGGACAAGATAGGCGGTCATGTGAATCTGCCTGCGGCTCCAAGGGTCCGCCCCTGATAGCCGCCCCCACCCCGCCCGCATAGCGGGTAATATGCCCTGAACACTTGAAAATCCCGTCCCTTTGGATCACTGCAATATCAACCGGACAGATCATGCACATCAGGGAGGATACGATGATCAACTTCAACCGCCGCCAGACACTGGGTCTGATCGGGGCCGCAGCCGCCACCGGACTTGCCGCCCCCGCCATCGCGCAGAACAAGAAAATCGTCGTGGGCGCGCTGCGCTTCACCTCGCATTCCGCCAGCTTTGTCGCGGTCGAGCGCGGCTATTTCGCCGAGGCAGGACTGGATGTCGAACTGCGGTTCTTCCAGGCGGCACAGCCGATGGCCGTGGCCATTGCTTCGGGTGACGTGGACTATGCCGTCACCGCCGTTTCGGGCGGCCTGATCTCGCTGGCCGACAAGGGTGCGGTCAAGGTGATCGGCGGCGGCCTGACCGAAGAGCCGGGCATTGACGGCCAGAAAATCCTGGCCTCGGATGCGGCGTTTCAGGCTGGTCTGACCGCCCCTGCGGGCCTTGCGGGCAAAAAGTTCGGCATTTCCACCGCCGGATCGTCGTTCCACTACATGGGGTCCAAAGTGGCACAGGCCGAGGGCATCGAGATGTCGTTCACGCCCCTGCAAAAGGTCGGCGCGATCATCGGCGCGCTGAAGTCGGGCCAGATCGACGCATGGTCCATCGTGCCCCACATCGCCAAGCCGCTGGCCGGTTCGGGTGCTGTGCACATCATCGGCAACATCTCGGACTACCTGCCCAACTATCAGGTCACCACGGTCTTTACCTCGACCGACAACGCCGACAACCAGCGCGACCAGACGCAGGCGTTCCTGAATGGATTCTCGAAAGGGGTGGCCGACTATAACGCCGCGATGATCGAAAAGACCGGCGGCGCGGAAGGCGAGAAAGAGATGGTCGAGCTGATCCACAAATATGTCTACGAGGACCAGCCCATCGAAAAGGCGTCCGCGTCGATCATCAACGGCACCATGCGCCTGAACGAAGGGGCCAAGATGAACGTGGCCTCGCTGCGCGACCAGCTTGAGTGGTTCCAGTCCGAAGGTCTGGTCGATGCGGGCATCACGATGGATACTTTCGTCGACACATCCTACGTCGAAACCTACGAGGCCTGATTGGCCAAACGCGGCGGGCGCACCGGCCCGCCGCACCCAATTTCCCAAGGACAGCATTATGGACATTCGCCTGGACGCGATCAGCCACAGCTATGGCGACACCGAAGTGTTGCGCGACATCTCTCTGGACATTCCGGCGGGGCGGATCGTGTGTCTGGTCGGCCCGTCGGGCTGTGGCAAGTCCACGCTGCTGCGCCTGATCGGCGGGCTGGAACGGGCAGACGCTGGCCGGGTGTTGCAACTGGGCACGCCCCCCGCGGACAGCCTGAATCCGCTGACTTACGTGTTTCAGGACTTTGCCCTGCTGCCGTGGCGCACGGTGCATGGGAACATCTCGCTGGTGCTCGAGGATCACGGGATACGCGGCAAAGCCGCCGATGCGATCATCAGTGACGTTCTGGCCCGCACCAAGCTGACCGATTTCGCCCGCGCCCTACCCCGCCAGCTGTCGGGCGGCATGAAACAACGCGTTGCCATTGCGCGTGCGCTGGCGGTCAACCCCGCCGTGATGCTGATGGACGAGCCGCTGTCCGCGCTCGACAGCCAGACCCGCGAGCTGCTGATGGACGATCTGGTGGCGCTCTGGATGCGCCAGCCGTTCACATCCGTCTATGTCACCCACAATCTGGCCGAAGCGGTGCGGCTGGGCCACAAGATCGTCGTGCTGTCGCGCCGTCCGGGGCAGATTTGCGAAGTGGTCGAGATTGACAAACCGCTGGACCAGCGCGGCTATGCCGATCCCGAACTGGAGCAGGTGCAAAAACACCTGTGGACCCTGATGCGCGACGAAGCCCGCGCAGCCGATGCGGAGCTTTTGAATGTCTGACACCACCACGCCCGACACCGCCCCTCAATCTGCTGTCGAAGTCCGCTTTCGTGGCGGCGGTTTTGCCCCCTCTGCCCGGCGCGGGGTTGGTGTGGCGGTGTTCGTGGTGCTGATCCTGCTGGTGGAATGGGGCACGCGGGCGGGCTGGATCTCGGCGCTGACGCTGCCCAAGCCGTCTGACGTGGCTGCCACATTCGTCGAGCTGTGGCAAAGCGGGTTGCTGTTCAAGCACCTCATCCCCTCGCTCAGCCGCCTGGCCGTCGGGGCGACGCTGGGCGCCAGCCTTGGCATCGGCGTCGGTATCCTGATCGGGCTGTTTTCCTATGTGCGCGCGGGGCTGGTGCCGCTGGTCGCCGCCCTGTTCCCGATCCCCAAGATCGCCCTGCTGCCGCTGTTCGTCATCTGGTTCGGCATTGACGAGACATCAAAATACGCGCTGATCGCCTTCGGCACTTTCACCCCCACGGTCGTCGCCACCTATGGCGCGGTGGACAACGTTGACCGGTCGCTGATCCGCATGGGCCAAAGCTTTGGCCTGTCGTGGCTGTCCATCGTGCGCAAGATCGTGTTGCCCGGCGCGATGCCTGGCATCCTGTCGGGCCTGCGGATTTCGCTGGCGATTGCCATCATCCTGCTGGTCGCGGCGGAAATGCTGGGCGCGGAATACGGCATCGGCGCCTATATCCTCGAAGCCGGATCGCTTTATGATCTGGAGAGGCTGTTTGCAGGCGTGCTGATCCTGTCGGTGCTGGGCGTGACGCTGAGCGTGGTCATCGGCCTGATCGAGAAACGCCTGCTGGCGTGGCGGGGATAGGTCGGGGCGTGATTTAATGCACCCACCGACGTCGCGATGCTCACCCCCGGTCTGGCGCTGCCCTTGGTGGTGAGGCACCCCACACCTGTCACATAACTTTCGCAAATCTGAAACATTTCTGAATCCTGCACCCAGTACGTCCGCCTCAACAAGACTTGGGGACATAAATGCTGGAAATCACCAACCTGACGAAAACCTTCGGCGCGAACATCGCCGTGGACAACGCCACGCTGTCGGTCAAGCGTTCGTGCATGATCGGGATCATCGGGCGCTCGGGTGCCGGCAAATCGACCCTTCTGCGGATGCTGAACCGCCTGACCGACAGCTCGTCCGGCAGCTTTTCCGTCGAGGGTCACGACATGACCCACCTGCGCGGCGCGGCCCGCCGTCGCTGGCAGTCGCAATGCGCGATGATCTTTCAACAGTTCAACCTGGTCCCGCGCATGGACGTGGTGTCGAACGTGCTGCACGGCACGTTGAACCGCCGCTCGACCCTGTCGACCATGTTCAACCTGTATCCCACGTCGGACGTGCACCGCGCCATCGACATCCTTGACCGCTTGGGCATCGTCCAGCACGCCCAGAAACGCGCCGAGGCGCTGTCGGGCGGCCAGCAACAGCGTGTCGCCATCGCCCGCGCCCTGATGCAGGACCCCAAGATCATCCTCGCGGACGAGCCCATCGCCTCGCTCGACCCGATGAACGCCCAGGTCGTGATGGAGGCCCTGCGCCGCATCCACGAAGAAGACGGCCGCATGGTCATCGCCAACCTGCACACGCTGGACACCGCACGCCGCTATTGCGACCGCGTGATCGGCATGCGCGACGGGCGCATCGTTTTTGACGGCACGCCCGAGCAACTGACCGTGGGTGCCGCGCGCGACATCTATGGCGCGGACGCCTCGTTCTCCGAAGCGGCCACATCGACCGCCATCGAGACCCTCGAACAGGTACCCGCCTGACAGATCACCGCCCCGGCCGCACGCAACGGTCGGGGCATTTCGTTTCACACCAGGAAAGAAGACATCTCATGAAACGCATCCTCGCGGCCGCACTGGCCACAACTGCTCTCGTCACGCCCGTGCTGGCCGACGAAACCCCCATCACCGAATTCCGCATCGGCATCCTGGGTGGCGAAAACGCCCAGGACCGCATGAACAGCTTTCAGTGTCTGGCCGATTACACCACCGAAGAGCTGGGCGTTCCCACCAAACTGTTCGCCCCCGCCGACTACAACGGCGTGATCCAGGGCCTGCTGGGCGGCACGCTGGACATGGCTTGGCTGGGCGCGTCGGCCTATGCCGCCGTCTACCTGCAAGACCCCGAAGCGGTCGAGCCGGTGCTGATCAAGATCAACCTGGACGGCTCCTACGGCTACCACTCGATCGGCTTTGCCCGTGCCGACAGCGGCATCACGTCGCTGACCGACCTCAAAGGCAAGGTGTTCGGCTTTGGTGACCCGAACTCGACATCCGGCTACCTGATCCCTTCGATCGAAATCCCGCAAGCAGGCGACGGCATCACCATGGAAAGCGGCGAATATTTCGGTGAGGTCAAATTCACCGGCGGCCACGAACAGACCATCGTCGCGGTAAACAACGGCGACATCGACGCAGGCGTGACCTGGGCCGACGGTCAGGGCAACTGGGAAGACGGCTACAACTCGGGTGCGCTGCGCAAGGCTGTGGATGCCGGTCTGGTCGACATGAACGATCTGGTTGAAATCTGGCGCTCCAAGCCGATCCCCGAAGGCCCCGTCGTCCTGCGCAAGGCCCTGCCCGCCGAGGTGAAGGCCAAGATGACGGCAATGGTCGACGGCCTGTATGACGTTGATCCCGATTGCGCCTATGGCGTGGCCTCGGGCGACACGCTGGGTTTCGATCCGATCACCCACGAAGCTTACGAATCCATCATCGAAGCGCGCAAAGCGAAATCGAACTGAAGCCTCTGGCCCTGATGATCTCTTGCAGGCCCCGACATCCCGTCGGGGCCTGCGCCACATGAAGGACACCCCATGACATCCGCCGCCGACACCGCCCCCAGCCCCGCAGACATCCGCACCGACTATCTCGCGCAGATGCGTCAAAAGCGGATGCTGAACATGATCCTGCTGCTGATCTTCGCCACCCTGATGGTGGCCGGTTTCTACACCGCCGACCAGCGCAATGCCGGCGGGTTCTGGAACGGCTGGCGGCACATCCTGGATTTTCCCGCGGACGTGGTTGGCGAAGCCTATGAGCGTGCCAACCTGCTGCCGGGGTATTTCGTGAAATACCTGCCCTCGCTGCTGGAAACCATCAACATCGCGGGCGCTGCCACCCTGATCGGGGCGATGCTTGCGCTGGTGGCGTCGATGCTGGCCACCCGTGGTCTGGCCCCTGCGGGCTGGTTGATTGCCCCTGTGCGCCGCCTGCTGGATATCCTGCGCGCGGTGCCGGAAATCGTCATTGCGCTGGTGCTGATCTTCCTGCTGGGCGGCGGCCCGGTGCCCGCGATGATCGCCATCGCCCTGCACACGGTCGGCGCATTGGGCAAGCTGTTCTCGGAAGTGAACGAAAACGCCTCGCTGAAACCTGTCGAGGGCCTTGCCTCGACCGGCGGGTCGTGGATGCAGCAGATGATGCTGGGCGTGGTGCCGCAAGTGGCCCCGAACTACCTCAGCTACGCCTTGCTGCGCTTTGAAATCAACATCCGCGCCTCGGCCATCCTTGGTTTCGTCGGCGCGGGCGGCATCGGCTATGACCTGCGCAACACCATGTCCTGGGGACAGGGCAAATTCGACGAGGCCGCCGCGATCTTTCTGCTGCTGTTCGCGGCCATCATCATCGTCGACCAGCTTTCCAGCTATTTCCGCAACCGCCTGACCCACGGGAAGGCGTACAAAGACAAAGGGGCCGTGCTGTGACCGACGCTGCCACCTATGCCGCCGCCGACCGTTCGCTGACCCGCAAACGCATGTTCACACTGGCCGCCCCTGCGGTCATCCTCGCCTATCTGACCTATGTCTTTGTCGCTTTCGACGTGGCGGGCCTTGCTGACCGCGTCAGCCTGAGCAACATGCAGACGCTGGTGTCAGACACCTACAGCTACAAGGTCCACGTCACCCGCGACAACCGCGACGGGGCCACTTCCGTCGCCATCGAGGGCGAGCGCAAGGGCGAATACCCCGAAGGCACCGCCCCCGACTGGGTTACGCTGGCTGACACCACCCGTGTCGATCTGGCCAACGGGGCCTTTATCACCCTGGGCGAAACCACCAGCTTTGACATCCCCGGCTATGGCACCGTCACCGCCACCCCCGGGCGCAGCGGCGTCAACGCCACCTTTCCGCCGGGCGACCTCCCCGAGTGGATCAACGCCTCGAAGAACCGTGTGGCCATCACTGCCGACGGCGCACGCCTGACCATCACCCGCAACCGCACCGAGGTGTTCCGCTATTTCTACGGCTGGGAGCTGTTCTTTTTCACCCTCGACAGCCCCTTCCACGGCAAAAGCGTGACCGAACTGCTCAGCTCGGGCCAGTACGGCGCGATCTGGTCCGATTTCTGGAGCAACAAGATGTGGCGCCATGCCGACGTGGCATGGGCGCTGTTCGAAACCGTGCTGATGGCCTTCCTGGGCACATTCGGCGCGGCGATGATCGCCCTGCCGCTGGGCTTTCTTGCGGCCAAGAACTTTACCCCCCTGGGCAGCCTGCGGTTTGCCGCGCGGCGCGTGTTCGACTTTTTGCGCGGGGTCGACGGGCTGATCTGGACCATCGTGCTGAGCCGTGCGTTCGGCCCCGGCCCGCTGACCGGCTCGCTGGCGATCATGCTGACCGACACCGGCACCTTCGGCAAGATCTTCTCCGAGGCGCTGGAAAACGTCGACGACAAACAGATCGAAGGCATCGCCTCGACCGGAGCCAAGCCGCTGCAGCGTTACCGCTTTGGCGTCATACCGCAGATCACACCGGTGCTGCTCAGCCAGGTGCTGTACTATCTGGAAAGCAACACCCGCAGCGCCACCATCATAGGCGCGATCACCGGCGGCGGCATCGGCCTGATGCTGACACAGGCGATCATCACCCAGAAGGACTGGGAAGAGGTGTCCTATTACATCATCCTGATCATCCTGATGGTCATGGCGATGGACAGCTTCTCGGGCTGGCTGCGCCGCCGCCTGATCCAGGGCACCGGCGAGGGCACGCACTGATGGCCCGCCTGAGTGCAGACGCGCCCTTTATCCACCCCGACTGCGAGATCACCGACGCGCAGTTCGGGTCTTATGTCGAGATCGGCCGCGCCAGCCGCGTGGCGCACAGCACCATCGGCGATTATTCCTATTGTGACCGGATGGCCGACATCGCCAATGCAGAGATCGGCAAGTTCTCGAACATCGCCAGCTGCGTGCGGATCGGGGCGACGGATCACCCGATGGACAAGGCCAGCCTGCACCATTTCCACTACCGCTCGGCCGATTATTTCGACGACGCCCATCACGACGCCGCATGGTTCGACCACCGCCGCAGCCGCCGGGCGACCATCGGTCACGACACATGGCTGGGCCACGGCGCACAGGTCCGCCCCGAGGTCACCATCGGCCACGGTGCCGTGGTGGCGGGCGGTGCCATCGTCACCCGCGATGTGCCGCCCTATATGATCGTGGCAGGCATTCCGGCGGTGCCCCTGCGCGCCCGCTACACCCGCGAGATCGCCGAACGGATGATGGCGCTGGCGTGGTGGGACTGGAGCCACGAGCGCCTGCGCGAAACCCTCGACGATTTCCGCACCCTGCCCGCCGAGGCGTTTCTGGAAAAGTACGAATAGCGCGCAAGGGCCGCGTTATCCGCCTTGCGGATAGCTCAGTCGGGTCTGTCCGCCTGTTGTTGTGACTTCGACCTTCACCGCTGTGCCTGCCGCCTGATCCGCCGCCGCGCAGCGGTTGGGGTCTGTGTCACACAGCACAATCCCGCGCCCTGTGATCTGCTCGATACGGAACACCAGCGCCTTGTCGGACAGGAGTTGCACAGCCTTGGCGCCGCTCAGAGACATCACATCGCCATAAACCAGAACCGGCATATCCGTGGTTTCAACCACCTGCGCCATCGCACGGGTTTCGGCCTGCCAGGGGCGGTAAATGGTGTACTGGCTGAACGTCTGCACCATATAGCTCAGCACGATCAGCAGGGTAAGGTTGCGGGCCATCCGATCCACAAGGCCCGGGGTCCGGCCCAGCAACGCCGCAGCCCGCACAACGATCACCGCGTAGAATATCCACACAAACAGGAAGGACCGCGACGGGGCCACAACGCCCAGCTTCAGCACCTGAAGCACCATCAGCGCCATACCCAGCCACAGCCCCGCGTGCAGGTACAACGCCTCGCGCGGAGCATGACGGATCAGCACCAGCGTGGCACCAACCAGCATCGCCAGATGAAAATAGGCCGCCGGTGTGAACATGAAACTGAACTTGACCATCAGGAAGGACAAGGTTTCGGCCAGAATGGGCAGGTTGGCGATCATCCCGCTCAGGTCCGCCGCCGGGGTCGCCTGACGCCAGTCGTCCAAAGGCACGCCAAAGACACCGTGGAACTGCCAGTTCAGCGTATAGGTCAGCAGGATCGCGGCGGCAAAGCTGACCACGAACAGCACGCAAAGCCCGATCAGGTCGCGCAGGCTGTGACGTTCGGTGCGCACAAGGCACACCGCCAGAAGGATCAGCGGATAGGTCGTATAGGCCCAGAAGCTGAGGATCACAAAGACCGGCAACAGCGCACGATGCGTGCCGATCGACAGCCGACAGCCCAGAACCGCGTACAAGGCGACGATGCCCAGTCCCGGGATCAACGTGTTGAACCACAGCGAAATCAGCGTGGCTGGCGGCGCCACAAGGATGAACAGCGCCAGCACCGCAACATACCACGCCCGGCCCTCGCGCCCCATCGCGGCCACGGCCAGCGCCCCGGCCAGCACGGCCCACAGAACCTGATAGACGGCAAAGTTCAGCCATGCCGGCGTGACCACACCCCGCAGGTGCCACAGGTAATTGATCCACCGGCCCTCGTGCAGCGTCTTGCCCCAGAACAGCTCGGGCTGGGCCAGCAAGGCGGGGTAGTCGTCAAAGCGAATGAAGGGATCGGCAAGGTTCGGCAGCGACATCACCAGGACCGCCGCCACCGTGATCGCCACCACCGGCCACAGCCGCAACGCCTGTGCGGTGCGGTCACGGCTGTGCGGCGCGATACCGTGCAATGCAGTCGCGACAGTTGTCACGCGGCAGACCGTTTGCCACCAGCGCGCGCGGCGATGATGCCCGCGCGGGCCTGTGCGATGCGGGTCACGGTGCCCTGCGGCAACAGCGACACGACATTGCGGCGCAGACGCCACATCGCATCCCCACCATTCTGCACGGGCACGCCCGCGCCCACTGCGTGATCCGTCACGGCTGCGGGCAATCCGGCGCGCCCGGCCTCGTTCACATAAAGCACGGTGTTATAACGATACCACGGCTCGATCTCGCGGTTCTTCGACAGGTGCGGGCGCACGCAATCATAGGCGGTGTAGCCACGCGCCGCGAACAGGTCCTGCCAGAAGGCAAGCGGTTGCTCGTTGACGTGAAATTCGCCGCCCTGCCCGTTTACGGCTGCGGAAAACAGCACCCGGTCCGACGCCCGCGTCAGGCTGTCGACCAGCGTTTCCGACGCGGATGTGGGCAGATGCTCGCCCACCTCAAGGCTTTGTGCCAGGTCGAACCGGCGGTTGGTGCACACAGGCGCGGTCAGGTCGGCGGCCATGAAGCTGGCGCGTGGCACCGCCAGCTGGTCCAGGTTCACATAGTCGCCATCGACCGCCAGCACTTCCGCCACGCCTGCCTTGTGCCACTCGTTCAGCCACACGCCCCGCCCCGACCCAAGGTCCAGAACCGACGCAGGCGCAAGCCACGGGGCCAGCAGCCCGATCACATGCTGCGCCGAACGGCGCGCGCCTTGGTCGATGTAGTCGAAAAACGTATCGGAATAGATATGTGCCATGGAAAAATCGCCTTCAGGTCGAGGGATGGGAAAAGACCCACAGGGTCATGAGAACAAAATTCTGGACCGGCAGGATCACCGCCACCGCGGCGGCGGCGAACCAGTCGTCCAGCGCAAGGGTCGGCGCGACAAGGCCGGTGATCAGGCACGATGTAACCAACCCGCAGCCGACCATGACGCCGAAACGCAGCATTTGCGCAGGGTCGGCCAGATCTTTCTGGAAGGTAAACGCAGCCTGCCCGCCATATTGCGCCGCAATCGCCAACCCAAAAGCCGCCACATTGGCCGCTCCGCGTGGCATCCCGACGTGCAGGAACGCCAGGTACAGCACGATGTAAAGCGCTGCGATCAGAACACCGACCAGCGCAAAGCGCGATATGCGACGGGTGTGGCTCATGGCTCAGATCACCTTGCGCAGCGGCAGCACGTCGGCGGCGCGCGTGTCTTCGGACACGAAATACAGCGGGCGGTTCTTGGCCTCGACATAAAGCCTGCCGATGTATTCGCCCAGGATGCCCAGTGTCAGCAGCTGCACACCCGAAAACAGGCTGATCGCCAGCACCACCGACGCCCAGCCCGGCGCCGTCTGATGGACGATCAGCGAATGCAGCACATAGATCATCATCAGCGCCGAGAACCCCAGACTGGCAAAGGACATGCGCGTCGCAAACTTGAGCGGCTTGGTGGAAAAGGCGGTCATCGCATCCACGGCAAAGCGCACCATCTTGCGCAGTGGGTATTTCGTCTCGCCCATCGCGCGGGGGGCGCGGGTGTATTCGATGCCGATCTGTCTGAACCCCGCCCAGGCGAACATGCCCCGCACGAAACGCGCACGCTCCGGCATCGACAGAACCGCATCCAGCGCCTTGCGGCTGACCAGCCGGAAATCGCCGGTGTCGCGGGGGATGTCGACGTCTGACATGGCGTTCAACACTCGGTAAAAAGCCCAGGCGGTCGCGCGCTTGAACACAGTCTCGCCCTGACGTTCGCAGCGGCGGCCATAGACCACGTCATAGCCGCGATCCATCATGCCCATCATATCGCCCAGCAGCTCGGGCGGGTCCTGCAAATCGGCGTCCAGCATAAAGATCCGCTCGCCCTGTGCCGCCTCAAGCCCGGCAGTCAGCGCCACCTGATGTCCCCGGTTCGCCGACAGACGCAGGCCGCGCAAGTGTTTGCAGGTCTGCTGCGCCGTCTGGATCGCAGCCCACGTGCCATCGGTCGAGCCATCGTCGACCAGCAAAATCTCGGCCCGGTCCTGATAGGGCGCAACCGCCTGCGCCAGCCGTTCGACCAGATGCGGGATCGACGCCTCTTCATTCATGCAAGGCACAACAACAGAGATCAACATAACAGCCACCTTTCGTTCCTTGTCGAATTAGCGGCGAAAAGTGACCGGAATGTGGGCGCAATTGGGCTGTTTCAGGAAACAATAGGTTTCAGATTTGGGGGTCACAGACGGAACATCACAGTGCGACCAGCGTTACAACACTGACCGACCAATGGAGAAATAACATGCTTAAAAGTCTTATCGTTGCCGCCTTCACCCTCCCGCTCGCCAGTGTCGCGATTGCCCAGACGGCGAATGTTTCCGGCTATACCGACATCGACGACATTGATGTCATCGGAAGCGATGGTGGCAAGATCGGCGAAGTTGAAACCGTCCTGGTCGACGATGCTGGCATGCCTGTCGCCGTGGTCGTCGAAATCAACGACGGCTTTCTCGACCTCGGAGACTCTGACGTTATCATGCAGATCGACACCCTGACATGGAAAGACGGACGATATGCGACGACCATGACATCTGATGATATCAGTGGTCTCCCGATGTGGGACGACTGATTTAAAAGCTTATTAAGCGAATTGAGGGCCGTGCGTGCGGCCCTCTTTTTTATGCCGTGCTACAATCGCGCGCCTGATCCGCTGCATCTGATTTCAATACGGAAGGGATAAGTGGAAATCGCGCCAAGACTTAGGCGCGCGGGCTGCTCTGGGCGCGCTTCGACTTCGCCCGCTTCAAGATCATGGAAAGCGAGCCGCCCCTTTCGATCGGAGGGTTATCAGATCAGGTGCGCAGGATAATCGCTGACCAACAGGTGCGCAGGATTTACATCCTCTTCAATCTGCGAAAACCGCGTGATCGGTTCGTTGAAGATATTGTCGGTCTCATCATCATTGACGGTGCTGACCTCGCCGATCAGAACGTCCGCCTCTTCGGCCCAGAACGCGTGCCAGTCACCGGGGCGCAGCGTGATGCTTTCGCCCGGCGCAAGCCGCAGTTTGTCGCCCGCCTTGAACGGAACCACGAGGCCATCGCAAATGACGGCACCGCCGCCTTGCGGGTCCAGCCGCCCGGCCGCATCAGAGCCGAAAAGCTCAACCACCAATGTGCCGCCAGCACGGTTGATGATGTCTTCGGCTTTCACCCTATGTGTGTGCATCGGCGAGAGCTGGTCCCGCCGCGTGATCAGCAGTTTCTCGGCATAGCACATGCCACGCCCGGCATTCAGATCACTCAAAAGACCGTTGCGCAGGGTGAACAGAACCAGGCCCATCTCATCAAAACGTCCCGCGCCATAGTCGGTGACATCCCAACCGCAACGTGATCGGATCAGATGCGCGGCACTCTCCTGACGCGCGGCAAATTCGGCCGGAGACCACTGCGCAAAGGGCGGCAGGCTGAAACCGTGCCGTTCAAAGAACGCACGCGCATCTTCAAGAAGTGTATTGATTTCAGACCGCTTCATTCCAATAAGTCCTGTCCGTCAGACGAGATGCGTCGTTGTGAAAAACTGGCTGTAGATCGGGTCACAGGCAGCACCGATTGCGCGCGCCTCGCCTCCGATGACGCCCTCTGCGACATCCGGCACAAGCAATCCGCGGCTGTCTTCATTCGGGAGCTTTTCGCGCACGGCTTCGACCAGACGGTGGCGCACATCCTCGGGCAACGCACCGTCAATGATCACCGCCTCAAAGTCGATGACCGCACAGGCGGACATGCAGGCCTGCGCGATTGCATGTGCTGCAGCATCGATCCAGTCGCTGACCTCTTCTTCAAAGCCGGACCAGTCCTGCGGTTGCTTCCAAAGATCACGATAATCTTTTCCGGCCTTGGCAAGGGCCGTTTCAAGAACATGAACGGAAGCCACATCAAGCAGCTGTTGGGTTCGGCCGGCGCGGTCCCCGACCCGCAGCGGGGCGAAGGAGCCTGCATTGCCCCTGCTGCCTTCGTACACGGACTGGTTCAGCACGATACCACCCCCGATAAAGGTCGAGACGAAGAAATAAGCATAATCGTTGAACTCGCGCCCCCTGCCATAGACCTGCTCGGCCCAGCACGCGCTTGTCGCGTCGTTCAGCATGAACACGGGCAGATCGGTAAACCGGGCGATTTCACGCTCGAACGACAGATCCTTCCAGGACAAAAATTCATCCGGCGTGTTGCCGTCCGACGCCCCCCATTTCCAGATCTCGAACGGCGCCGCGATGCCAAAGCCGCACAGCCGTTCAGCAGCCTTTGCACCAAGCTCCTCAAGAGCATCGGCATAGCTTGCCTCCAGAAAGGCAAAGACGGTCTGCGGGATGGCAATATCGTAGGTCAGGTTGCGCTTGAACAGCGTCTTGCCGCAAAAATCCAGGACAATCAGATCACAACTGCGCCGCCCCAGCTTGCACCCGACAGAGAGCGCGCCGAGAGGATTCAGCGTGATCGGGATCGACGGCTTGCCAACTTTACCGCGCACCGGTTTGCCCTGCCGGGTCAGGCCATCGCTTTTCAGCTTGCGCAAGATGACCGAAATCGTCTGTGCGGACAGTCCGGTCTGTCGCGCCAGATCGCTGCCGGGCATCGCACCGTTGCGCTGCAGAAGAGACAGGATAGCCCGCTCGTTGGGGTTGCGCAGCCGATTGTCATCTGCGCGGCGCGCGACGCCTATAGCTTTTATCTGGTTCATCAACTGCGCTCACGCCACTCCCGTTCCACGTGGCAAATCTCCCCTGACGGAATTAATAAGTCAAGATGATTTATTAATTGACAGGATGAGGCTTTCCATGAATTTTGATCCCATCGCGACGCTCCGATTCGTGACGTTGGTCGAAACATTCTGGGAGGAATATCATGAAAAAACTTATCGCCGGGACAGCGTTGGGTCTGATCGCCATGGCAGGCACGGCATCGGCCGACGCACATTCTGTATCTGCCTGTCTGATCACGAAAACGGACACAAACCCCTTCTTCGTAAAGATGCGCGAAGGCGCGCAAGCCAAGGCCGAAGAACTGGGCATGGAGCTGAACACCTATGCCGGCAAGATCGACGGTGACCACGAAACACAGGTTGCCGCCATCGAAACATGCATCGCCAACGGCGCAAAAGGGATACTCCTGACGCCTTCGGACACCTCGTCGATCGTGCCCGCCGTGCAGCAGGCCCGCGATGCGGGTATCCTCGTGATCGCGCTGGACACGCCGCTTGATCCGATCGATGCCGCCGACATGACCTTTGCAACCGACAACTTCCTTGCCGGTGAGCTGATCGGCCAGTGGGCCGCCGCCGCTCTGGGTGATGGCGCCGCAGATGCAAAGATTGCCATGCTTGATCTTGCCGTCAGCCAGCCAACCGTTGGCGTTCTGCGCGATCAGGGCTTCTTGCAAGGCTTTGGCATCGACCTTGGCGATCCCAGCAAATGGGGTGATGAAACCGATCCGCGCATCGTCGGCAACGACGTCACCGCAGGCAACGAGGAAGGTGGCCGGAAGGCAATGGAGAACCTTCTGGCGCAGGATCAGGACATCAACGTTGTCTACACAATCAACGAACCTGCCGCAGCCGGTGCCTATGAGGCGCTCAAGGACATTGGCCGTGAAAACGACGTGCTGATCGTTTCCGTCGATGGCGGGTGCCCCGGCGTCCAGAACATCGAAGATGGCGTCATCGGGGCCACATCCCAGCAATACCCTCTGTTGATGGCCTCCAAGGGGATCGAAGCGATTGCGGCCTTCGCCAAGGACGGCACAAAGCCACAGGCGACAGAGGGCAAGGACTTCTTTGACACTGGCGTGGCACTGGTCACCGACAAGCCGGTCGAAGGCATCGACAGCATCAGCGTCGCCGAAGGCAAGGACCTTTGCTGGGGCTGATCCTCGCAAACGGAACCTGAACACCTCTGCCGGGCGGATACCATCGCCCGGCACCTACCTCGCACGCGAGGCTCCAAAGCACAGTCGAATGAATGGGAGCGGGCAATGTCCACCGGAGATAATTACGAGGCTGCAGCCTCGAACAGCGCGACCGATGTCGCCCGTTTCGATGAAACCTCATCCGGATTTGTCGGAAAGATCCATCACGCCTTGCATGTGACGCCTGCACTCGTCCCGCTGATCGTCCTTTTGGCCTCTATCATTGTTTTCGGGATGCTGCTGGGGTCCAAGTTTTTCTCGCCCTTCGCCCTGACGCTCATCTTGCAGCAGGTGCAGATCGTCGGGATCGTCGCCGCAGCGCAAAGCCTTGTCATTTTGACCGCGGGCATTGACCTCAGCGTCGGCGCAATCGCCGTCATCTCTTCTGTGGTGATGGGTCAGTTTACCTTCCGCTACGGTTTGCCGCCGGGCCTCGCCGTTGCGTGCGGCCTTGGCTTCGGCACGCTGATCGGAACGATCAACGGCTGGCTGGTCGCCGTGATGAAACTGCCCCCTTTCATCGTCACGCTCGGCATGTGGCAGGTCGTTCTGGCGGCCAACTTCCTTTACTCGGAAAATGAAACAATCCGCAGCCAGGAGATCGCAACCCAAGCCCCCCTGCTTCAGATCCTGGGCACGAAATTCAACGTCGGCGGTGCGATTTTCACCCTTGGCGTGATCTTCCTTCTGGTTCTGGTCTTCTTGCTTGCCTACGTGCTCAAGCACACCGCCTGGGGCAGACATGTCTATGCCGTCGGTGACGACCCCGACGCGGCCGAACTGTCCGGCGTTAACGTAAAGGGAACGATCATCTCGGTGTACGCCCTTGCAGGCCTGATTTGCGCCTTCGCTGGCTGGGCCCTGATCGGCCGAATTGGCTCGGTGTCGCCGACCTCCGGCCAGTTGCTCAATATCGAAAGCATCACGGCTGTGGTGATCGGCGGGATCTCTCTTTTCGGGGGCCGCGGGTCGATCCTCGGCACATTCTTCGGGGCTCTGATCGTCGGGGTCTTTACGCTGGG
This sequence comes from Sulfitobacter sp. 20_GPM-1509m, assembly GCF_000620505.1. Taxonomy (GTDB): domain Bacteria; phylum Pseudomonadota; class Alphaproteobacteria; order Rhodobacterales; family Rhodobacteraceae; genus Pseudosulfitobacter. The sequence goes on from NZ_KK211144.1 coordinate 429,279, forward strand.
TCTGCGTCTGGCGGGCGCGGATGCACAATGGACGTATCTGCTGATCGGTCTGCTGATCATCGCCGCCGTGGCAGTCGACCAATGGATTAGAAAGGTAGCAGCCTGATGGAACCGATGTTGAAAGCCCGCGGACTGGTCAAACGCTACGGCAAGGTGACCGCCCTCGACCACTGCGATTTCGATTTGATGCCAGGTGAGATCCTCGCGATCATCGGAGACAACGGTGCGGGCAAAAGCTCGTTGATCAAGGCGATCTCGGGGGCCGTCATTCCGGATGCGGGCACCGTCACGCTTGAGGGCAAAGAGATCCATTTCCGCTCTCCGATCGATGCGCGGAACGCCGGCATCGAAACCGTCTACCAGACCCTTGCCATGTCGCCTGCCCTGTCCATCGCGGACAACATGTTCATGGGGCGGGAACTGCGCAAACCGGGGTTTCGCGGCTCGGTCCTGCGACAGCTTGACCGCAAGCGCATGGAAGAAGTTGCCCGCGAAAAGCTGTCAGAGCTTGGATTGATGACGATCCAGAACATCAACCAGGCGGTGGAAACTCTGTCAGGCGGTCAGCGCCAGGGCGTCGCCGTGGCCCGCGCGGCGGCCTTCGGCTCCAAGGTCATCATCCTGGACGAGCCGACAGCCGCCCTCGGCGTGAAGGAAAGCCGCAAGGTTCTTGAGCTTATCCTCGAGGTCAAAAGCCGCGGTATTCCGATCATCCTGATCAGCCACAACATGCCCCACGTGTTCGAGGTCGCCGATCGCATCCACGTTCACCGTCTCGGCAAACGGTTGTGCCTGATCGATCCCAAAGAGCATTCGATGTCTGACGCAGTGGCCTATATGACAGGCGCCGCCGTGCCCGAAGCCGCATAGGCAGCCGCCCCGTGCTCACAGATCTGTTCGAGAGGATCCAGGCCACGCCTTTCACCGGAAAACGGCGGCTGGTGGCCCTGGCCGGCGCGCCGGCAAGCGGAAAGTCGACGCTGGCAGAAGCCCTCGCCCAAAAGGACCCCTCTATCCAGGTTGTCCCGATGGACGGCTTTCATCTCGACAATGCGATCCTTTCCGACCGCGGGACATTGCACCGCAAAGGCGCGCCAGAAACCTTTGATGCGGCGGGGTTCGTTCATCTGGTCGGACGGCTCAAGACAGAGGACGGTGTCGTCTTTCCCCTCTTTGACCGATCCCGTGACCAATCCATCGCCGGTGCAGGCGCGGTGCGGCCGGACACCCAAACGATCCTCGTGGAGGGCAACTATCTGATGCTGGACACCGCCCCGTGGCAAAAGCTTGCCCCCCTGTGGGACCTCTCGATAAAGATCGATGTCCCGCTTGCGGTGTTGCGACAGCGCCTGCTGCAACGCTGGACGGATCATGGCCACACTCAGTCAGAAGCGGCCGAGAAAGCGGACAGCAACGATTTGCCAAACGCGACATTCGTGCTTGAGAACAGCCTGCAATGCGATGTCGTGGTGACCATGGATCACGTCACCGACGCACCACCCTCCCCGCCAACACCCACTCACAAGGTCGAATGATCCGATGATTTTATGCTGTGGTGAAGCTTTGATCGATATGATCCCCGCACCGACCCTGACGGGCGCGCAGGGGTTTGTGCCGCACGTCGGCGGGGCCATTTTCAACACCGCCATCGCGCTGGGACGGCTCGGCGCGCCGACCGGAATGCTGACCGGCCTGTCGACGGACCTGTTCGGCCAACAGCTTGCCGCAGAGCTTGAAGCCAGCCACGTGGACACCTCCCGGATCATCACCTCCAGCCGTCCGACGACGCTTGCCTTTGTGCAACTCGACGGCGGTCACGCGACTTACACCTTCTTCGACGAACGCTCAGCGGGGCGGATGCTGACACCCCGGGACATGCCAGACCTGAACGCGGACATATCCGCGCTCTATCTGGGCGGGATCAGCCTCGCGTGTGAACCGGGCGCCGATGCTTATGCCGCGCTGCTGAAAGCCGAGGGGCCGCACCGTCCCGTCATGATCGACCCGAATATCCGCCCGGGGTTTATCGACGATGTTCCCGCGTTCCGGTCGCGCCTCGAAGAGGCCATGACCTTTGCCGATATCATCAAGGTGTCCGACGAAGACCTTCACTGGCTTGCACCGGGGCCCTCGTCACTGGCAGACAAAGCCCGTTCCTTGCTGCAAAAAGGGCCTGCCGCCGTGATCGTGACACGTGGCGCGGACGGCGCAACCGGCTATCTGAGAACGGGCGCTGAAATCCATGTGCCCGCCCTCCGCGCCAAGGTTGTGGACACGGTCGGTGCAGGGGATACGTTCAACGCGGGCGTTCTCGCACATCTGCACGAAAACGGACATCTGACCACATCAGGTGTCTCGGACATGTCGGTGGAAACCCTTCAACCCGCAATCGCATTTGGCGCGAAAGTTGCAGCCATGACAGTATCGCGCGCCGGAGCAAATCCACCTTGGGCCAGCGAAATCAAATAAAAGCAACGGCTTGACAGGTCGCGCGCCGCTCGATCCTGACCCGCGCGATCCAGTTGCTGAAGCCCTGCCCCGTCAAAGCCAGCCTATGCGAGAGCGCCGGACTGTCGCAAAACATGCCGCCGTCCCATGGACGCTGTTGTTCAAAAGCCCGGGGTCCGCCCCCAGTGTCCGCTCTGCGAAGACTTGACCGCAAGCTCTGCAGACAACGACCGGTTTCCGCCCTTGGTGTCGATCGACACGAACGGCCCAGACCGGTCTTTCAGTCAGTGATCCAATGCTGCGTTGCAGTCCGTCAAAGCGGTCTTTCGTGCATCGTGCAGCGTTTTCTTAGGTGGGGTGGCCTCAATGCGGACGAAGCGGCAGTTCGCTGCACGTGCATGATAACGACGGCCGCTCCTGCTACCAACGACCTGGGGCGAGCACACCAGAAGCTGCTCGCGGCTCGCTCGACGGATCTAGTTGTCACTCGGCTTTGTCGACTGCTGAGAAATGACCATTGTCTCCCATCCATCATATTCGACCCCGGCATGCTCCGCTGTGTCGATGATGATAGGTGTTATCTCCTGAAATTCTGGCCAGCCGGTCGGCATTTCACGAGAAAGGACAACGCCATCAGGTCCGCTTAACCAATGATCAACAAAAAACTCGTGGACCGCAAGACTGGCAGCAAGCACTTCCAGAGATCCCCTTTGCCCGTAGAACCAGAAATCCGTCTTTCTCGGTATGAGCCCGTCATCACCATTCTGTTGAAGGCTAGCGATCACGCTTCGATCTCCGTTCAACTGAATATCCAACGGCTTTGGAGTTATAAGTTGGATCAATGCTTGTCGATCTTCCACTTCCGCAGCATCGCATGAGAAGCCTTGTACCTGCGATGCTTCCAGAAATGGCGTCAAATCGAGCGGATCAGGATGCACAATAAAGATACGGCGCTGGCCTTGACCGGTCACACTGGCAACATGGATTGCGCGCGCAGCAAGCAATGTTGGCTCCTCCGCAATCTTGTCTTCAAGGTCGTAGAGGGGTGCTGTGCCTTGCGGCATCCCCCAATTACCTACGTTCGTGGGATCGGCCCGACAAATCACGGCGGTAGCACGTCCTTTAATCAGCAACATTTCGGCCTGAGAGTTGCCTGTTCTAGACAAAACAACCAGTGGCATGCCGTCAGACGCCACGCGATCAAAAAGAATCCAGCGCTCACTATCTGTGGACGCAGGTTGGTCAGCCTGAGCAATGACAGGTTTCACGGCAGATAAAAGGCCAAGGAACAGCGCGGCAATTTGCTTTATCACTTACTCGGGGTCTCCAAGTTCTCGATTGCCCACAGTAGGGCACGAACTGTTTACCTTAGTAAACGAACGACCGCAAAGGGCTCTTAGCAGCCCTTCGCCGCGGCTACACCATCAAAAGATGGTCCGTTGCAGCATTGAATGTCCGCTTCCTTCAAGTGCGCAGTTTGACATTACGTCCGCAGCAAAAGTCCGCATTCCGCCCAACGCCCCCTACTCCCCCTCCAGCGTCAGCGTAATCCGGTCCCCCGCGAACCATGTGTTCCCGAACTCCACCGGCACGCCCTCGACGTCCACGTTGATGCTGATCGCGTGTAGCACCGGGGCGCCCTCGGCGATGCGCAGGTGCAGGGCCTGGGTCGCCGTGGCCAGTTTCGCCTTCAGCCGGGTTGACGCGCGGGTGTAGTCCGCCACGCCGCCGCGCAGCAGGGCTGCCGTGATGGACCGCAATTCGTGCAGGTCTGCGGGCAGATCGGGAAAGCGCGCCGCCGGAAAGGCGCTGCGCACCAGCCCTACGGGCTGTGCGTCGGCCAGCGACAGCCCCTGGTAGTCATGCACCATGGCCCCCGCCTGCAGCTTCAGCGCCTTGGCCTCCGCCGCCGTGACCGTACGGGTTTCCAGCGACAGGATTTCCTTGGCAGGCACCCGCCCCGCCAGCGTCAGGTTCTGGTGAAAGCGGACCCGTTTGCCGATGGGGTAATCCGTCGGCACCTGTGTCACGAACACGCCCGCGCCGCGCCTTGCATAGACCACGCCGTCCTCGGCCAGCGCGCCCAGCGCATGGCGCACCGTGTGGCGGTTCACGCCAAAGCGCGCGGCCAGTGCCGCCTCGGTCGGCAGCTTGTCACCTTGGGCGAACTGCCCGGCGGCGATTTCGTCGCGCAGGTGGGTGGCGATGGATTTCCAGATCGGGGTGCGGGCCATGGTGTCACCAAAACTTCACAGAAGGGGGGATTGCGGTGCGGGGCAGAATCAGGGATAGATTTGTCTAGTTGTATAGGACTCTAGACAAATCGGCAAGGTGTCTACATGAAAGATGAAACGGACCCGAACGCAGCCCGCAAGGCATGGCTGGGCCTCTTGGCCCGCTGCCGTGCGGCTGACCTGAATGCTCTCTGGGCAGGTGCGGCACTGGCCCCCGATCACACCGTCCTGCGCGCGCCCGAAGTGGGCAGCGTCATGGTGCGGGGCCGTGCGGGGGCTGTGGGCAGCGCCTTTAACCTTGGCGAAGTCACCGTCACCCGCGCCTCGGTGCGGCTGGCCTCGGGGCAGGACGGGCACGGTTATGTGCAGGGCCGTGACAAGGTCAAGGCGACGCAGGCGGCGCTGATTGATGCGCTGATGCAGACCGATCAGGCCGATGCGATCCGCGCTGCGGTGCTGGACCCGCTGCAGGACCAGATGACCCAAACCCGCGCCACCCGCAGCGCCAAGGCAGCGGCCACCAAGGTCGAGTTTTTCACCATGGTCAGAGGAGAAGACTGATGCAGGCTGACGCACTCTCTGGCGGTTTTGCCAATGCCCCTATCGACGCGGCCCACGCGTTTCGCCACATCATGCAGGTGATGGCGCAGCCGGGGCGGATTGAAACCGTGACCGGTGGCACGCCGCCCGCACCGCTGTCTCAGGCGGCCGGGATCGTGTTGCTGACGCTTTGCGATCCCGAAACGCCGGTTTTTCTCGCACCCTCTCGTGACACGCAGGCGGTGCGCGACTGGATCACCTTTCACACCGGCGCGCCATTCAGCGGGGCGGCAGAGGCGGCCTTTGCCGTGGGCACATGGGACGAACTCAGCGGCCTGCCCTTTCCCATCGGCACGGCGGAATATCCCGACCGGTCCACCACGCTGATCGTGGAATGTGACGCCCTGAGCAACACCGGTGCCACCCTGCGCGGGCCGGGGATCAAGGACAGCGCCACGCTGTCGCTGCCCGAAACCGCCGCCTTTCAGGCCAATGCGAAACTGTTTCCGCTGGGCCTGGACCATTTCCTGACCGCAGGCGACCAAGTGGCCGCCCTGCCCCGAACCACGAAAGTAAGCTGATGTATGTAGCCGTCAAAGGCGGAGAGCGGGCGATTGACAATGCCCACGCATGGCTGGCCGAAGAACGGCGCGGCGATGCGTCGGTCGATGAATTGTCGGTCCCGCAAATCCGCGAACAGCTCAAGCTGGCCGTGAACCGCGTCATGGCCGAAGGGTCGCTTTATGATCCCGACCTTGCCGCGCTGGCGATCAAGCAGGCGCGGGGCGATCTGATCGAGGCAATTTTCCTGATCCGCGCCTATCGCACCACCCTGCCGCGCTTTGGTGGCTCGGTCCCCATCGAGACCGAGGCCATGGCCTGCGACCGCCGTGTCTCGGCGACGTTCAAGGACGCGCCGGGTGGGCAGATGCTGGGGCCGACATTCGACTACACGCACCGCCTGCTGGATTTCAAACTGGCCGCCGAGGGTGATGTGCCCGCAGCCGAAGAGGCCGAGGCGCGCGATGCGCAGACACCGCATATCATGAGCTTTCTGGACCGCGAGGGGTTGATCCAGCCCGAGACGGACAGCGACACGACGCCACCCGACCTGACCCGCACACCGCTGGAGCTGCCCGCCACCCGCGATCTGCGGCTGCAATCGCTGACCCGTGGCGACGAGGGGTTCATCCTTGGCATGGCCTACTCCACCCAGCGTGGATACGCGCGTAACCACGCCTTTGTGGCGGAATTGCGCATAGGGGTGGTGCCGGTGGAGATGGACATTCCCGAACTGGGGTTCGCAATCGAAATCGGCGAGATCGAAGTGACCGAATGCGAGACGGTGAACCAGTTTCAGGGATCAAAGACCCAACCGCCGCAGTTCACCCGCGGCTATGGGCTGGTGTTCGGCATGTCGGAACGCAAGGCGATTTCGATGGCGCTGGTGGACCGGGCGCTGCGCTGGAAAGAGCTGGGCGAAGACAACCTTGGCGCGCCCGCGCAGGACGAGGAATTCGTGCTGTACCATGCGGACAACATTCAGGCGACGGGGTTCCTGGAGCACATCAAGCTGCCCCATTACGTCGATTTCCAATCGGAACTGGAGTTGATCCGCAAGCTGCGGCGTGAGGCGCAGGCCAATACTGCCCCGCAAACTGATACCTCAGATGCCTCCGGCGGGAGTTTATCTGGCAAGATGAAGGAGGCGGCAGAATGACTGACTATAACTTTGCCTATCTGGACGAGCAGACCAAGCGGATGATCCGCCGTGCGATCCTCAAGGGGTTGGCGATACCGGGTTATCAGGTGCCCTTTGCCAGCCGTGAGATGCCGATGCCATATGGCTGGGGCACCGGCGGGGTGCAGGTATCTGCCGCCGTGCTGATGCCCGAGGACACGTTCAAGGTGATCGACCAAGGGGCCGATGACACCACCAACGCGGTGTCGATCCGCCGGTTCTTCCAGAAAACCGCCGGCGTGGCCGTGACCGAAGCCACGGCAAAGGCCAGCGTGATCCAGACCCGCCACCGCATTCCCGAAGAGGACCTGCGCGAAGATCAGATATTGGTTTACCAAGTGCCGATCCCCGAGCCGCTGCGCTTTCTGGAGCCGTCCGAGGTGGAGACCCGCAAGATGCACAGTCTGGAGGAATACGGCCTGATGCATGTGAAGCTGTACGAGGACATCAGCCAGCACGGCGCGATTGCCACGGCCTATGCCTATCCGGTGAAGGTCGAGGGGCGCTATGTGATGGACCCCTCGCCCATTCCGAAATTCGACAACCCCAAGCTGGAGATGGCCGCGATCCAACTGTTCGGCGCGGGCCGCGAGCAGCGGATTTACGCGGTGCCGCCCTATAGCAAGGTGGTCAGTCTGGATTTCGAGGATTTCCCCTTCGAGGCCAGCAAGGCGGACCACCCTTGTGATCTGTGCGGGGCGACCGACAGCTATCTGGACGAGTTGATTGTCGATGACGACGGCGGGCGTCTGTTCATGTGTTCGGACACCGATTATTGTCAGGGCCGCCGCGCGGCGGGGCATGTGGGCGCACAAGGCGTCCCGATTGAGGAGGACGCGGCATGACACCGCTTTTGCAGGTAGAAGGCGTGGCCAAGTTCTATGGCGCGCGGGTGGGATGTACGGACGTGTCGTTCGATCTGTACCCCGGCGAGGTCATGGGGATCGTGGGCGAAAGCGGCTCGGGCAAGTCGACCTTGCTGAACTGTCTGGCGGGGCATCTGACGCCCGATGCGGGTGCCGTGCGCTTTGATACCAAGACCGATGGCTTGCGCGACACCGTGACCATGCGCGAGCCGGAACGGCGGATGCTGGGGCGCACCGACTGGGCGTTTGTCCACCAGCACGCCCGTGACGGGCTGCGGATGAATGTCAGTGCGGGCGGCAACGTGGGCGAGCGGCTGATGGCCGTAGGCGCGCGCCATTATGGCAGCATCCGCGACACCGCGACCGACTGGCTGGGCCGTGTCGAGATCAACGCCGACCGCATCGACGACCGCCCCACTGCCTTTTCGGGGGGCATGCAACAGCGCTTGCAGATCGCGCGCAATCTGGTCACCGGGCCACGGCTGGTGTTCATGGACGAACCCACGGGCGGGCTGGACGTCAGCGTGCAGGCGCGGCTGCTGGATCTGTTGCGCGGGCTGGTCCGCGAGATGGGGCTGAGCGCGATTATCGTGACCCACGATCTGGCCGTGGTGCGGTTGCTGGCCGACCGGCTTATGGTGATGAAAGACGGCCATGTGGTCGAGACCGGGCTGACCGATCAGGTTCTGGACGATCCGCAACATGCCTATACGCAGTTGCTGGTGTCCTCCGTATTGCAAGTTTAGGGCAGGTTTCGCCGCGAAACCTTTTCCGTTTATTAACAGTAGGTTAACAAGATGATCCAAGTTGAGAACCTGTCCAAGTCCTTTACCCTGCACAATCAGGGCGGCACGGTCATTCCTGTGATGGAGGGGGCTGCCTTTGACGTGGCGGCGGGAGAATGTGTCGGGCTGATCGGGGCATCTGGCGCGGGGAAATCCACGCTGATGCGGATGCTCTATGGCAACTATCTGGCGGCCTCGGGGCATGTCCGCATTGGCGGTGTGGACGTGGCCACGGCGGAACCGCGCGAGATACTGGCGCTGCGGCGCGAAACATTGGGCTATGTCAGCCAGTTCCTGCGGGTGGTGCCGCGTGTATCAACGCTGGACGTGGTGGCCGAGCCGCTGTTGCGCACCGGCCACGCGCTTGACGCGGCACAGGCCCGCGCGCGCGAACTGCTGGCGCGGTTGAACATTCCGGAACGGTTGTGGGGGCTGAGCCCAACCACGTTTTCGGGTGGCGAACAGCAACGGGTCAACATCGCGCGCGGCTTTGCCTATGACTATCCGGCGCTGTTGCTGGACGAACCCACCGCCAGTCTGGACGCCACAAACCGCGAGGTGGTGCTGACGCTGATCGAGGACGCCAAGGCGCGGGGCGCGGCGATTGTCGGGATTTTCCACGACGAGGCGGCACGGGATCGGGTCTGCGACCGGGTGATTGATGCGGCCGCCTTTACTCCGGGCATGGCGGCATGAGCGGGCGGATGATCGCCGTGGTCGGCCCGTCCGGTGTGGGCAAGGACACGGTGATGCAGGCGCTGGTCGATGCGGCGCCGCAACTGTCGCTGGTGCGCCGCGTGATCACGCGCGAAGCGGACGCGGGCGGCGAGGATTACGACGCAGTCAGCGTGCCGATGTTTATGGGCATGCAGGCGGCGGGCGAATTTGCGCTGAGCTGGCAGGCGCATGGGCTGCGCTATGGCATTCCGGCCACCGTGGACAAGGAGCTGAAGCAAGGCCGTGACCTGCTGGTGAACCTGTCGCGTTCGGTGCTGCCGGCGGCGCAGGCGCGGTTCGGGGCGATGCCGGTGCTGTTGCTGACCGCCAGCCCCGCCGTGCTGCGCGCCCGTCTGATGGCGCGGGGGCGCGAGGCGGGGGCCGAGATCGACGCACGGCTGGCGCGCGCGGGCTTTGCCCTGCCCGGGGGCATCAACGCAATCCATATCGACAATTCCGGCCCGATCGCCGACACCGTACGGCGGGCGCTGGCGGCCCTTTATCCACAGAAAGACGTGACACTGACATGACCCAAGAGACCGTATTGACCAACGCCCGCGTGGTGCTGCCTGACGATGTGATCACCGGCACCGTGGTGCTGCGCGATGGCAGGATTGCCGATGTGGCCTCGGGTGGGACCGGCGTTGCGGCAGCGCAGGATTGCGAGGGGGATTTCGTGGCCCCCGGCCTGATCGAGCTGCACACCGACAACCTGGAACGCCACATGGTGCCGCGCCCCAAGGTCGACTGGCCGCACCGCGCCGCGATCCTGGCCCATGACCGCGAGCTGGCGGGCACCGGGATCACCACCGTCTTTGACGCCATCCGCGTGGGGTCGATCCTGTCGGGGGATCACAAACGCTATGGCAAATATGCGCGCCAGATGGCGGATGAGATACTGGACATGCGCAACCGTGGCGCGCTGAAGATCAGCCACCACATCCACCTGCGCGCCGAGATATGCTCGGAAACGCTGGAGGAGGAGCTGGGCGAGTTCGGGGCAGACGACAAGGTGGGGATAGTGTCGCTGATGGATCACACCCCCGGCCAGCGGCAGTTCCGCGATGTGTCAAAGTTCGAGACCTACGTGCGTGGCAAGCACAACATGCAGGCCGAGGGTTTTGCCGAATACGTCGAATTCCTCTACGGGCTTCAGGCGCAGCTGGGCGCGAAACATGAGGCGGCGGCGGTTGCGGCGGCGGCGCGCTATGGTGCAACGCTGGCCAGCCACGACGACACCACGGCGGAACAGGTCGCGGCAAGCCATGCGCATGGGGTGGCGATTGCCGAATTCCCCACGACGGTCGAGGCCGCAGCGGCCTGCCGTGCGTCTGGCATTGCCAACATCATGGGCGCGCCCAATCTGGTGCGCGGCGGGTCGCATTCGGGCAACGTGGCCGCGCAGGAACTGGCGCAGGCCGGGCTGCTGGATATCCTGTCGTCGGATTATGTCCCTGCGGCGCTGTTGCAGGCGGCGGTGCAGCTGGCGGGTGTCTGGGACGACATGGCGCGCGCGATTGCGACCGTGACGGCCACGCCCGCGCGGTCCGTGGGTCTGGTCGACCGGGGCGAGATTGCGGTGGGCAAACGGGCCGACCTGATCCGCTTTGGCGTACTGGACGGCGCGCCGCTGGTGCAGGCGGTGTGGTCGGAAGGGCGGCGGGTGGCCTGAGGCGGGGCTGGAGAAGAGTGGACCTTGGCTGCCGTTGAAGGACTGTGCAGCGGCCCAAGGTATCTTTAGTGGCGAACGGCAGGTTCGAGCCCAATGTGACCTTGCCACTGAGGGCAGCGCCCGACCGCGGGTGGGCATCGGCACGTCCGTGGGTGCCACTTTATTTCTAATCTTTGGCGTGCGGCAGAAGAGGCGCAAGACGGTGAGGAAGCGCCCGCCCATGGGGCGGTCGGGCGCTGCCCGGCGGTGCTTCGCACCTTGACTCCGGGCTTTGGTGATTGGGGATGGCGTTGAGCTCGCCGAACCTCGGTCCGTCGATGCGCGGCTTTGCGAACGGCTGCTATGTCCGCTCTGCAGCCCTTGGTGCAGATCACCGCAAATGTCCGCAATCCAACCGCCGCGCCGTCCCCTCAGTAATTCACCGTCACCACCACATTGTCCGTGTAGACCCCCACATAGGCGTTCTGCCCTGCGGGGATGCGGCCGTAGACGGTGAACACATTGTCGGTGCCTGTGCCGTAGCCCGATGCGCGGGTGCCGGGGGTGTCGCCCCAGGGGGCTGAGCGGCCGGGGTCCTGGTAGAGGTTATAGGACAGGGTTTCGGTGCCGTTGCGCAGGATGCGGTTGGCGGTGTTGCCGCTTTGACCGCTGCCCAGGGATACCGTGTAGCTGGTGTCCGACGTGCAGCGCACCGTGATCGACGAGGACGCATCCTTGGGCTGCTGGATGCTGCTGGAGATGATGCCGAAGGCCAGTGGCGACACCACCAGTTCGCAGCTGGGCACCACCTGGGCGCTGACGGTGAAGGGGGGGACCGTGGCGGCCTTGCCCGGCAGGTCGCAGGCGATCAGGCCGTATTTCATCGAGATGTCGGCGCTGCCCGAAAAGGTCGAGCTGTAGCTGCCGCTGCCCACTGACACGCTGCGGCTGGTGACGTCGGCGTAGATCGGCACCTGGGCGCTGCCCGAGCCCAGGACCATCACCACCGGCACGTAGATCTGTTCGAGCACGCCAAAGCCTTCGCCGTAGCCCAGCGGGCGCAGCTGGTAGGACAGGGTTTCGCCGGTCACGCCGCGCATGTAGCGCGGGTTGTTGCCGCTGCTGGCACCGCCCTGCCCTGCGCCAAAGCTGAGGCACACGCCGACCACGTCGACCAGCTCTCCCCGGCACTCGACCGTGATCGTTCCCGAGGTGCGGTTGGTGGCCCCGCTGCGCACCGAGATGGAACCGAAGTTGATGTTGCTGACCGAGGCCGAGCACGCCGCCTGTGCCGCGCGCGGGGTCATCATCATGCAGGCCAGCAGCAGGGCCGCGCATAGGGGCAGAAAGCGGGTCATTTGCAGGTCACCGGGTCGATCATGTCCTGCATGGCGGCGGTCTTTTGATAGGTGAACCGGGCGGTGCAGGTCTGACCCTGATGGCGGACCTTGACCGTGTTGTTGCGTCTGACCCCTTCCAGCCAGACGACACCGTCATAGCCCACGATGAATTCATCCTCGGACCCGTTCAGGAAGGCGGCCGCACCCGTGGGCAACACGGCCCCGTTGGCGTCGCGCAGTACGGCCAGCACCGAGGGCGCGTCGTTGCCGTCAAAGCGGACCAGCTCGCCGGAATTGCGTCCCGGTATGATGTCGACCGCCGTGACCCCGACCGTGGCGTCGGCGGGCAAATCGTTGACGTTGATCGACACCCGGCTGCGCTGGTGCGAGGCGGCGCCGGTGATCACGGCCACGCCCTTGCCGTTTGTGCGCGCGATGGGGCGGTTTTGCAGATAGACCGGCACATCCGCCACGCCCACGTCAACGATGGCAAAGCCGTCGGTGACCGTGTTGCCCGCCGCGATGCGCCCGCCGGTGTAGACGACCGACCCTTCGGCATCGCCACGGATATAGGTGGTGTCGTCGGAAAACTTGATGTCGCCCCCGACCTTGCCATAGCGGCCACGGTAATCGCCGCGCGCACCGGCCAGAAAGGTGCTGCCCTGTTTCTCAAGCTGTGCGGCATAGCCGATGTCGCCCACGTCCTCGCCCAGCGGTCTGGCCACATAGAGGCTGGCGGTTTGCGCGCCTGTCTCGTCACGGCCGGCCCCCGACCGCAGGTGGGTGCGGTTGCCCAGCGGCATCGACAGGTTCAACGCGAATTTCTTGTCATCCGTGTCGAAATTGCGCGATCCGGTCACGCTGAGCGATCCGCGTCCGCCTTTCAGGCTGTGGCCGACCGACAGGGACACGATGCGGTCGGTCGACGTGGCACGTTCGGAATGGACATAGTTGATGCCCAGTTTCGAGCCCGCGCGCGCCAGCGGCACCGACAGGCTGACCACATCCAGCGCGCGGGGCGTTTCCAGCAGCGAGTTGCCGCCCGCCGCGATCAGGTCAAGGCCGGTGACCGAGGCCAGATCGGCAAAGCCGTCCTGCGAGCGCATGGTCGAGGCATTCAGGTCCACGCCTGCAACGGTGGTGCGCACGGTGGCGTGGAAAAAACCTGCGGTGACGTCGTTGAACTGGCTGGCGCCTGCGGTCATCGACACTTCGCCCAGCGAGAACGGCACGAAGTTCGCGCCAACCCCCAGCAGGGTCAGGTCGGTCGTGGTCTCGAAATGGCCCTCGAGCGTCACTTTCTCGGACCAGCCATAACGCAGGCTGCCCGAGACGATCAGGTCATCGCCGTAGCTGTTGTTCGCGGTGCCGTAGTCCTCGCGGGCAAAGCCCACTTCGAGCGCATAGTCGGCCATGCCCGGTTTGATCAGGTTGCGCGCGGTGAAGAAGGACACGCGGCGGCGTTGTTCGCGGCCCTGTTCGTCGCGCACGACGATGGTCGCGTCCCCCGCCCCGGTGTGCAGTGGCAGGTCCTCGATGCGAAAGGGGCCGCTGTCGACATTTGTGGAATAGGCGCGGTTGTTGTCGATGAATACGTCAACCGTCGAGGGCACGGCGGCGGCGCCTGCAAAGGTCAGAAGCTGGTCCTTGACCAGATCGCTGCGCAGGCCGAAATCGCGGCGCACCTGAAAGCCGCCCATGCGGATCGGGCGGCTCCATTGCAGGCCCGAGGTGGTCACATCGCCAAAGGTATAGGTCAGCGCGCGCTTGGTATCGACCACCTCGAAGTTGGTCTCGAAGCGCAGGAATTTGCGGGCGTCGGCAGAGGCGCCCGCAAAGCGGTAGAGGCCGGTGGTGTTCAGCGTGCCCCAGGGCGAGAAGACGCGGGCGTCCAGTGCGGCGCTGACGTTGTTCATGTCCAGCCCCGAAAGGCCGCCCGTGGCGTTGAAGTCGGCGGCGACGTTGTAGTTCAGTACCGCGCCCGAGGACCGGTCGGGGGTTTCGAAGGCCGGTGTGCTGGCGGCGGAAATCACGCGCGGTTCCAGCGCCTGGAACGGTGCCTCGATATAGATCTTTTGCGCGGTGGCGTCATAGTTGAAGCTGAGCCCCGGGATACTGTCGAGATAGACGGTTGATCCCAGCCCCGGCGGTGCCTTGATCCCGATCTCTTCCAGTTCACTGCGGGTCGAGGACAGGCGGTTTTCGGCGGGGTGGGCCATGAATTCGGCGACCATGCCAATCTCGCGGCCATTGATCAGCACGAACAGGAACAACGGTGTGTCCTGCCCCAGATCAGAGAACCCGTCCGAGATGACAGCCGTGACATCAACAGATGTCGCCTGTGTCACCTCGGTGGAGGGTTCATAGCCGTCGATGGTTTCGGGCATTGCGAACACAGGTCCGCAAAGCCCGCCCATCAACAGTGCGAGTGTAAGGCGTTTGTGCGCCATGACATGAAAGTCCCGATTGCCTGTGTGGCCTTGACGGCTCTGATTTGCGAAAGGTCGTGTCGTCAGGTCGGGATTAGCTGAAACACAGCGGGACGGAATGCCGGACCTGCAGTTTCACGGCCTGCCCGCTTTGCTCCTTGCCGGGCAGACGGTCGACCAGAACGCGGTAGCATTCCCGGCCGCGCACGGCGCGTTTCTTGGTGCGCACGACGCGTACGGTCAGTTCCTCGCGCGGGTTCAGACGGGCCGCGGGCGGGCTGATGACCACGTCGCGGGTGGCCTTCATCTTGCTGGGGTCCTGGCCCTCTTTCCATTCCATCACGCGCAATTGCAGAACCGAGGCTTCCTTGCCGTCTGCTTTCAGCGTCAGGGTGGTCTGGTTCGACGCGGGCACTTCCATGCGGGTCGGCGAGACCGACAGGCTTTCGGCAAGGGCCGCGGGCGCGGCCAGCGGGGTCAGCGACAGCAATGCCGCGCCGAAACCGATGGACCGCAGGGCTTTGGTCTTGATGCTCGACTGTTTCATATCCTGTCCTTTCCTCAGTATGTCAGAGTGACAAGGATGGTGTCGGAATACAGACCGGCGTTGTAGCTGCCTGCGGGGATCTGGCCATAGACGGGGATCACCAGCGGGATCGCTGCGGTCACATCGCCCGAATAGATGTTCTCGGCGGCGGCGACGGCGCTGGAATGGCCCGCGTCCGCGTAGACCGAATAGGGCAGATAGTTGCCGTCGGTGCTGATCATGCGGCGGGTGCCGCCGCTGGCGTTTTCGCCGGAGCCCAGCGAGACCGAGATGTCGCTGCGTGTCGAGGTGCAGATGACGGCCAGCGAGCCGGGAACGACCTGCGAGGTGGGTGCGCTGTTGTCGATGCTGGCAAAGGACAGCGCCGTGGCCGCGTTCAGCGTGCAGGTGTCGAGAACGACCGCCGACACACCAAGGTTGGACGTCACAGTATCCGCAGCAAAGGCGGGCGCTGCGACGGCCAACATGGCGCCCAACAGGGCCGCCACTTTAGGGGTAGTGTGGTTCATTTTAACATCTTCCTACTTGTTAACAGCCCGGAACTGCCGGTTGGACCGGATCGGGCGACTGTTTCTATTTCGATGAACTTTGAGGCAAGACTTGGACGCTCGGGGGGAAATGTGCCGAAGCTTGACCGCGCAACTTATCATGTAAACAAGGGGTTAGGCAGCCCTCCGCGATCTCCTTCAGGTTGCGCAGATGGCGAAATAATCCTGAAATTGAGGCAGAACCGATAATTGGCCTCTGCAAATTGGGGTATTGTTCACGCATTGGTGGCAATCCGAATACGGCAAAATTGGTGCAAATGCCCGGGCATGCACACAAAAGGCGGCTGCATGAAGCAACCGCCTTTTATTCACGAGCCGTTGGTCCGCGTTTTATCTGGCAAACATCTGCGGCAGGAACAGGACAATGTCGGGATAGGCGATCAGTGCCGCCACGATCAGCAGATCGACAATGACGAACCAGAACACGCCTTTGAAGATCGTGGACAGCGATGCGATATTGCCCACCACGCCTTTGATCACGAACACATTCATCCCCATCGGCGGGGTGATCATCCCGATTTCCAGCAGCTTGACCAGCACCACGCCGAACCACAGCAGGCTAAAGCCGGTTTCGTCCACCAGCGGCAGCACCACGGGCAAGGTCAGCAGCATCGCCCCCACGGGTTCCAGCATCATGCCCAGCAGCAGGTACACAACCACGATGCCCACCATGATCAGCACGGGCGACACGCCGAATGACAAGATCGACGACGACAGCGCGTCGCCAATACCGGACAGCGCCAGAAAGCGGGTCAGCAGGCTGGCCCCGACCGCGATGATCAGCAAGGCCGCGGTTGTGGTGATGGTTTCGACAATCGCCATGCGCAACGCCTTGAGCGTCAGCGTGCGGTAGACCAGCGCCACCAGTGTGGACAGCGTGGCACCGATGGCTCCGGCCTCGGTCGGGGTGAAGACGCCGCCAAAGAGCCCGGCAAAGACGCCGATCACGATCAGCAACACCGGCCAGGTCTGGCCCAGCGCGCGGATCTTTTCGGCGCGGGTGGCCTGGGTGTGGACCGGCGGGGCCAGGTCGGGGTTCAGTTTGACCCGCACCACGATCAGCAGCACATAGGCGATCAGGGTGATGACACCCACCACCAGCCCGCCCAGAAACAGCTGGCTGACGGACTGGCGCGAGATGATGCCGTAGAGGATCATCAGGATCGACGGCGGGATCAGCGCGCCGATGGTGCCTGCCGCGGCAACCGTGCCGGTGGCCAGTTCGGCGCTGTAGCGGTGGCGGATCATCTCGGGCACGGCGATTTTGCCCATGGCCGCGGAACAGGCCACGGACGAGCCGGTGACCGCCGCAAAGCCCGCGCAGCCAAAGACCGAAGCGATGGCCAGCCCGCCGGGCAGCCCCGACAGCCAGATCTGCGCCGCGCTGAACAGCCCCTGGGTCAGCTTGGTGTGGTAGCAGATGAACCCCATCAGCAGGAACGCGGGGATCGAGCTGAGCACCCAGCTGTTGGCAAAGTTATAGGGCACGATGCCCAGCGATCCCCATGCGATGTTCCAGTTGAACATCGACCAAAGCCCCGCAAAGGACACGGCGATCAGCGACACGCCGATCGGGATACGCATGAGGATCAGAAAGAACAGGGCGCCGATGAACAGGCCTGCGATTTGAAGTTCAGACATCAGGCGTTTCTTTCGACAGATAGGGGTCTTCGACGGTCAGGATGCTCAGGCCACTGTCGCGGCCGAGGGCCAATGCGATCAGCTTCCACGCCGCCACCAGCGCCATCAGGCCAAAGCCCACGGGCAGCACGAAATAGGTGGGCCAGATGATCACCTTGCCGCTGGCTTCGATGGAATAGGCGCCGGCGGCATATTTCGACATGGCTTCCTGCCCTGTGCGCACCGCCACGGCGGCCATCACCACGGTAGTCAGCAGCAGCGCGACAAAGGCCAGAAAGGTCTGGACCGAATTGGGCAGCTTTTCGGCCAGCAGTTCCACGGCGATGTGGCTGTCCTTTTCTTCGACCAGCCCCAGCGGCAGGAACGCGATGGCGACCATGTAAAAGGCCGAGACATACAGGATCGTCGCATCAAGCGGCGTCGAGAACATGAAGCGCATCAGCACGTCGATCGTGACATGGGAGACAAGCAAAAGCACCATGATGCCCGCAATGCCAGAGGCACCGGCGACCAGCCACGAGATGAGCTTTCCAATCGGTTTCATCGTTATGAACGTCCTTGTTGGGATGTACAAAAACGGGGCGCAAGGCCAAAGCCTGCGCCCCTTAGACGGATCGGATTACTGGCCGTATGTGGCCGGATCGACCTTGGAAATCACCTGATCCCAGTACAGCTGTTGCAGCTCTTCCTTGGTCGAGATGTCGGTCACCAGACCGTACCATTTCTCAAGGATCGGTGCGAATTCTGCGGTGATCTCTTCGGCACGCTCAACGCCGTAGGTCTCCTTGAACAGACCCGATACGGTTTTCAGGTCCTGGGCTGCGAACTCTTTCACAGCCGCCAGAAGCTCGGGCGTGGGTTCGTGGAAGGCGATGCCCAGATCACGCGATTTCTGCACGGCGGCGCTGTCGTCGGTGTAGAAGTTCCAGGTGGTCGCCGCGGTCATCGCGTTGCCGCCCCACAACAGGGCTTCGCGGTCTTCGGTGCTCATCGCTTTCCAGCGGTCGGCGTTGACGTTGGCCGAGGCCACGCCGGCAAAGGCACCGCCGGGCACGTCCAGCGTGATGTCGGTGACGACTTCGTACAGGTTGTAGTTGGTCAACTCTGGCGCGCTGAGCATGGCGCAGTCCAGAATGCCCTGATCCAGCGCTTCGTAGACTTCGTTCACCGGAAGGCGCACACCCTGGGCGCCGAAATGCTCTGCAAAGCGGACAAAGCCTGCGCCACCGGCGCGCAGCCGCTTGCCCTTGAGGTCGTCGATGGTGGTGATCGAGGTGTCTTTGCACAGCATGTTATAGAGCGGTGTCACGCCGCCACCGGTATAGACCTGGTTCTGTGCCTTGAACTCTTCCAGACACTCGGGGCAGTTGTTGAACGTATATTCCAGCATCGCGCCGGTGAACGCCAACGGCTCTTTGCCGGTGGGGTTTTCGGCCAGATTGATCAGCAGGTTCTGTTCGTGCAGGAACAGGTTGTTGCTGTATTCGGCGGGGTAATAAGGCGTCAGCACAAAGCCCACGTCGGCCAGGCTGTCCCGCACGCCGGGGCTGGTTTCAGGCAGGCTGAGCAGCGACATCGGAAAGCCCGTGACCGTGACATTGTCCCCCGAACGCTCGGCAACGGCGGCGGCGTAATCCTCGACCGCCAGACCGACGGCCGAGTTGGCCGGATAGCCGTAGGCAAAGTTCAGTTTCTCTTTGGCAACAGCGGGTGTGGCTGCAACCAGCACGGCCCCAAGGGTTGCGATGACGGTTTTTATCGTGGTGCGTTTCATAAATGCTCCTCCCGAGCGATGTCGTAAATGCGTGAATGATCTCAGGATTATGGCCCTGCAGCCTCAAGACGGTTCTCCCCTACCGCACTGGCCATAATGTCCTCGGGGCCTTGTCCCTGCGCAGTGAGGTGCAGCAAAAACATTCCCGTGAGTATGTTTCTACAATTAGCGCTTTTGTGGTGGTGTCAAGCTGTTAGGATGGAAATCCAAGAATGACGCGACGGAGCATTTCACAATGGGTTTGAGACACCGCGATCCGGCTTGCGTGGCGGACCGTTAGCATGGCCCTGGTCGCAGGTGAACTTGACGCACGGCATGTCTCGCGACGGGGTATCGAGAGCCAGCGAAAGATCATTCACGCGGCTGCCGTCTGTTTCATGCGCCACGGGCTTGAAAAGGCGACCGTAGACGAGATCGCGCAGGAACTGGGTTCGACCAAGGGGCGTGTCTACCACCACTTTGCATCCAAGAACGAGATCTACCTCGAGGTCTACCGGCAGGCGATGGAGTATTGTTTCGACGCGGTTCTGCCGCTGCTGGATCTGGATATTCCGGCCCCCGAGAAACTGGTCCGCATGGCCACGGCACATGGCCATGTGATGATGGACACCCTGCCCTTTCAGCGCACCATCCGGCTGGGGGTGGACGTGTACCTGCGCGGCTCGGCGACCGAGGCCGAGCGCAAGGTGCTGTCCGGTCTGATCGCCATGCGCAACGATTA
This sequence comes from Sulfitobacter sp. 20_GPM-1509m, assembly GCF_000620505.1. GTDB lineage: Bacteria > Pseudomonadota > Alphaproteobacteria > Rhodobacterales > Rhodobacteraceae > Pseudosulfitobacter. Next base: position 449,261 of record NZ_KK211144.1, read on the forward strand.
CGAAGCACTGTACCGGACGGTTCTGCAAGAGGGGCAGACCGCGGGCACGCTGTCGGTGCCCAGCGTGGCACTGGCAGGTCGCATGATCATGGGGGCGCTGAACGGGCTGGTGGACTGGTACCGCGTGCGTCCCGAACAGTCGCGGGAGGACCGCGACAAGATCGCGGAGTTGCTGGCCGAGATGATCGTGGGCGGGCTGCGCGCGGACTAGACCATATCGCGCAGCGCCTTCTTGACGATCTTGCCGTTGGCGTTGCGCGGCAGCGGCTCTGCGCTGAAGGTCACGAAGTCCGGCGTTTTGTAGTCGGCAAGACGCGTGGCGCAAAAGGCCTTGATGGTCTCCGCATCCAGGGTCGGGTCAGTGCTGTGCACAAAAACCTGCATCTTTTCACCCAGCACCGGATCGGGCCTGCCGATGGCCGCGCATTCGATCACTGCCGGGTGGGCGGTCAGCGCGTTTTCAACCTCGGCGCTGTAGATGTTGTAGCCGCCGCGGATGATCATGTCCTTGCGGCGGTCGTGCAGTTGAATGAACCCGCTGGCATCGCACGAGCCGACGTCGCCGCTTTTCCAGAAGCCGTCGTGGAATTCTGCGGCGGTTTTTTCGGGGTTGTTCCAATAGCCCGGCACCACCATCGGCCCCTTGATCCACAGCTCGCCATGTTCGCCGGTGGCGACGTCGCGGCCTGTCTCGTCCACGATGCGGATCTCGGCACAGGGCACGGCATGTCCCACGCTGTCGGCGCGGATATGCCCCTGCCCCAGCGGCATGATGGTCGCGGGCGAGCTGACTTCGGTCGCGCCATAGGCGTTGACCAGCGCCAGATTGGGCAGTTTTTCGGCCAGTTCGGCAATGGTCGAATGTGCCATTGGCGCGCCGCCGTAACCGCCGATGCGCCATTGGCTGAGGTCATAGTCCGCAACGTTGCAGCGCAACAGGAACAGGTTGTACATCGCGGGCACCATCAGCGTCTGGGTCACCTTCTCGCGGGCTGCAAGTTCCAGAAAGGTATCGGCCTTGAACGCGCGCAGGATCACGCTGCACCCTGCGGTGCGCAGCATGGTGAACAGCGTCGCCACCAGCCCCGTCACATGGGACGCGGGCACCGCCAGCAATGAACGCTCCTGCGCGCCCAGTTCCATGCACATCTCGAAGTGCATCGTCGAATGGATGATGTTCAGATGCGCCAGCATCGCGCCCTTGGGCTGGCCCGTGGTGCCCGAGGTGTAGAGGATCACGGCGGTGTCTTCGGGGTCGACATCGGCGGCATCGGTCTGTTCGCCCGTTGTCGAAAGGGCGGCATAGTCCTGCGCGCCCTCCGCGGCGCCGCCCACGCAAAAGCGGTGGCGGACCTGCGGCACGGCGTCCGCTGCGGGCAGTTTGGCCGCGACATCGGTGTCGTGGACCACCAGCACGGCACCACAGTCGTTCAGGATGTGGGCCAGTTCGGGCGTGCCTTCGCGCACGTTGATCGGCACGGCAATGGCCCCAAGATGCAGCGCGGCCATCAGTACGATCAGGAATTCGGGGGCATTGCCCAGCACCAGCGCCACGCGGTCGCCCTGTTGCACGCCATGCGCCGCCATCCCTGCGGCCACGATATGCACCTGCGTATGGAAGGCGTCATAGGTCAGGCGGACATCGTCGCAGACAACCGCTTCGCCCTGTCCGTTGCGCGTCACCGCCTGTTGCAGCATCTGGTTCAGGTTCGCGGGCCTGTCCGCAAAGCATTTCAGCCCCTCGCGGCCAAAATGAGTCTCAAGGGTGATCAGATCGGTGATCCGTGATGGCCAGTCTTGCATGCTGTTTGTCCTCCCAACGTGCGGTGAAGCGATACATGCCAGCCAAGCCGGGGGAAACTCAATCGGGCACAGCTTGCGCCGTTGCGGCACTTGGCAAGAGAGCCTGTCAGCCGACCTGTTGACCGGGCAGTGTCAGCACGGCGGCAAAGCCCCGCGTGCTGCCTGCGCGGGGCGAGAAGATTTCAAGCGTTGCACCCGATTGCCTGCACAGGTCCTGCACGATGGACAGACCCAGCCCGTAGCCGTCGGACAGCGTGGCCTTGCGCACAAAGCGCGTCCTGATGGCCGCGAGGTCGTCCGGTGCGAGCGGGTCGCAGTCGTTGGACACGACCACCCTGCCCGGTCGGCTGGCGTCGACGACCGTCGGTTCGGAGCCGGAGGCATATTTCAGCGCATTGTCGAAGAGGTTGTTCAGGATGATTCCCAGCGCGTCGGGGTCTATGCGGCTGGACCATGTGCCGGACGGCTGACGGAGCACCAGCGTTTCCGGCGCGGGGCTGCGGCGTTGCAGTTCGGTCATCATCAGCGCGATCACCGGATTGATGTCCGTCTCTACCGCATTCAGCCCCAACCCCGACTGGGCGCGCGACATCTGCAACAGGCGTTCGATCAGGCGCGTCAGCCGTTTCAGCCCGGCTTCGATCTCGGCCACGTTGTCTGCCTGCGCCGGATCGTCCAACTGGCTGCGCAGGCGCTGGACCTGGGCCATGCAGATGGCGACGGGCGTGCGCAGTTCGTGGGCTGCGTTGGTGGCAAAGGCGCGCTCGGCGGCCAGCACCACGTCCAGCCGCGACATCAGCGTATCCAGCGTGTCGATGGCGGGGGTGATTTCGTCAAAGGCGTTTTTGCGGTCGATGGGCGACAGGTTGTATTCGTTCTTTTGCGCGATGTTGTCGCTGAGCTTGCCGATCATCGCGACCGACCGGCGCACCGCCCAGAACGCGGCGATGGCGAACAACAGGCCCAGCAGGGCAAAGCCCACGAGGACACCGATCACCACGTCGGTCAGCGCCTCGGTGCGTTCGATCAAAGGCTCGGCAACAACCAAAGTGCCTGCCGCCGCGCGCTGAGAGTGCAGGACGACCACGCGGTGGTTCTGTGCGGTGCTGATACCCGGCACCAAGGGCGCGGGCAAAGTCACCCCCTCGGAGGAGGCCGATTGCACAACGATGTCGCCCGCGCTGTCGAGATACCAAAACAACGACCGCTCTGCCGGAGCACGCTGGTCGTTCTCGAAGGCCAGCAGCCGGGACAACGCCTGTTCGGAGGCATCGGTGCCCACGACCTGGGCGCGGGTTTCTTCGATGATCTCGATCAGCAGATGCGCCTTGCTGGACAGGCTGGCGTCCAGAAGCTCGTCATATTCGTCCTGGGTCACGTGGTAGACGGTGAACACGCCCAGCGCCATCACCACCACCCCTGGCAAGAGCAGCGAGCGGAACAGCGACCGGAGCAGGCTTTTACGAGGGCGTGTCATGGGGTCAGCGTATACCCGAGCCCGCGGTGGGTGGTAATCAGATCCTTGCCCAGCTTGGTGCGCAAGCGGCTGATATGCGCCTCGAGTGCGTTGCTTTCGATCTCTTCGCCGTAGGCGTAGATCGCGGTTTCAAGGCTGTCTTTGGGGACGATCTGGGATTTGCGGCGCAGCAGCACCTCGAACAGGCCCCATTCCTTGGCGGTCAGGCGCACGGGCTGGCCGTTGCGGGTGACGCTGTGGTCGGACAGGTTGATCCACAGGTCGCGGATCTGCACGGTTTGCGCGATCTGGTCCGCGCTGCGGCGGCACACGGTGTGAATGCGCGCCTTGACCTCGTCCAGATCGAAAGGCTTGATCACGTAATCATCGGCGCCACGGTTCAGCCCGTCGATGCGGTCCGACACCTTGTCGCGGGCGGTCAGGATGATGATGGGGGTGCGCAGCGCCCTGTCCCGCACCGTGCTGAGAAAGGTCAGCCCGTCGCCATCGGGCAATTGCAGGTCCAGCAGCACCACGTCGTATTCCGTGGTGCGAATGGCGGCGTCGGCCTCGTCCAGCGTCGGGAACCATTCGACCATGTTCAGGTCGGCCTCCAGATGCTCCTTGAGCGGTCGGGCCAGCGCCGCCTCGTCCTCAATCAGAAGGATGCGCATTCTCTTCCTGCCGTTTCTTTCGCTTTTCCTGTGCCAGATAGGAATAGGGCAACGAGGCCAGATAGAGGCAATTGGCCACGATCAGTGTGGGCCACGGGTAGACCATCAGGCACACGACCAGCGCCACCACCCCCACCAGTGCGAAGGACAGGTGCGCGCGTTTGATGCTGGCGTGTTTGATCGAGATCGTGGGGATCGTGCTGATCGCCAGAAAACCGACGCCGATGATATAGGCCGCGCGCAGCAGCGGAAAGTTGGTCTCGGTCCAGCCGTGCAGGTAGAAAAACACCGGCATCAGCGCCAGACAGGCCAGCGCGGGGGCCGGCACGCCGACAAAGTGGTCGTCTTTCTTCAGCTGCACATCAGTGGCCTTGACCGACAGGTTGAACCGCGCCAGCCGCAGGGCACAGCAGACCGCCAGCACCAGACAGGCCAGGAACCCAAGGTTGGAATCCGCGGTGCCGATGTACAGCGTGTTGTACAGCAGGATGCCCGGCACGATCCCGAAGTTGAAGAAGTCGGCCAGCGTGTCCAGCTCTGCGCCGAATGGGCTGGCGCTGTCGAGAAAGCGCGCCAGCTTGCCATCGGCGGCGTCCAGGAACACCGCGATCAGGATGAAATACAGCGCCATTTCGATGCGCCCGTCCAGGCTCATGCGGATCGAGGTCATGCCGGCACAGATGGCAAAGACCGTGACCATGCTGGGCACGATGTGGCGCAGCTTCAGGCGGGGGGGTGTTTCGGTCATTCGGCTATACCCGGGCGTTGACGTGTCGGGTCGGCCAGATCGGCCAAGACGGTTTCACCGGCCACCGCCGTTTGCCCGACGCTGACCAGCGGCGACACGCCTTTGGGCAGGTAGACATCCAGACGGCTGCCAAAGCGGATCAGGCCAAAGCGGTGGCCCGCTTGCAGGCTGTCGCCTTCCTTGACGAAACAGACGATGCGCCGTGCCACAAGGCCCGCGATCTGCACCACGCCGATGCGCGTGCCGTCGGGGGCTTCGATGGTCAGGCTGTTGCGTTCGTTGTGAATGCTGGCCTTGTCCAGCGAGGCATTCAGGAATTTGCCGTGATGGTAGATGATGTGCAGCACCTTGCCCGCGATGGGGGCGCGGTTCACGTGGCAGTTGAACACGTTCATGAACACCGACACCCGTGTCAGCGGTTCGGTGCCCAGACCAAGGCCCTCTTCGGGGACGACGTCCTGGATCAACGACACGATGCCGTCGGCGGGGGACACCACCAGACCGGGCTGTTGCGGGATCACCCGCACCGGATCGCGGAAGAAGTAATAGCACCAGACGGTCACGCCCGCGCCAATCCAGAACAGGGGCGCCCAGAGCAATCCAAGGACCACGGCAATCGCGGCGAAGATGGCCACGAATTTGCGGCCCTCTTTGTGCATGGGGACCGCGACGATTTTCAGCATATTCATCAGCAAACTTTCAGATCAGGACTTAGGCCAGTACATAGGACCGTAGAACGACCGCGCCCAGAAAAACACCATTGGCAAACAGCAGGCACATCGTCGCAAGGGACCCCAGGTCCTTTGCATCGCGCGCGAACACCTCCCATTGAGGCGCCAGATGGTCGACAATACATTCGATTGCCGTGTTCAGTGCCTCGACCGCGATGAGGCAGAAAAACAGGATCAGCAGGACGCAGTAGTCGGTAAAATTTGCGCCCACCGCGTACAGAAGCACACAGCAGACGGGCAGAGCCGTCACAATATGCCGAAACGCGGTCTCCTGCCACAGTCTTCGTAGGCCTCCGAGCGAATAGCTCGCAGCGGCGAACAGATGGGCCACACCTGTGACGCGGGCGGGTTTCTGGTGCGGGGTCCGGGTCTTGCTATTCATTATTGGCCACCTGGGTTTTCAGTTTGCAGTCTGCGAAGATATCCAGCGAGGGATTGCGTTCGGCGGTTTGGATATCCAGCATTCCCAACAACGAATGGAACAGGTTGTCATGGGACAGCAGCTTGTCCTTCTGGTCGGCGACACAGGCCTCATCAATGCCGAAGCGGTCCTTGTAGGCGTCGGACATCCACAGGATCATCGGGATATGGGTTTGCTGCTCGGGCGCCATGAAATAGGGCGAGCCGTGCAGGTACAGTCCGCTTTCCCCCAGCGATTCCCCGTGGTCCGACATATAGATCAGCGATGTTGCCAGCCGGTCGTTGGCATTCAGCAGGTCAATGGTCTGGGCCAGGATATGATCGGTGTAGGCGATGGTGTTGTCATAGGCGTTGGTGATTTCTTCGGGCGTGCAGCTCTTGAACTCGGCGGTATTGCACGACGGGGCAAAGCGCGCGAATTCAGGCGGGTAGCGCAGGTAGTAGGTCGGTCCGTGGCTGCCCATCTGGTGCAGCACCAACACCGTATCCTCGGTGATGCTGTCGGCATAGGCCTTGAGCGCATCCATGAACACACCGTCGATACATTCGCCCGCATCGCAAAAGCGGGGGTCCTGTTCGTTGGTGAAGGACCGCATTTCGATGCGTTTGGCGTTGCCCTTGTCGCCGGTGTTGTTGTCCCACCACGCCACGTTCAGTCCGGCGTGCTGGATCACGTCCAGCACGTTTTCGGTCGAGATGCCCTTTTCATAGGAATAGTCATCACGGGTGTATTTCGAGAACATGCAAGGCAGCGACACGGCCGTGGCAGTCCCGCAGGAATGGGCGTTGGTAAAGTTGATGATCGGCAGCTTTTCCAGCTCGGGGTTGGTGTCAACGCCATAGCCGTTCAGGCTGAAGTTCTGGGCGCGGGCGGTTTCGCCGGCCACGACGATGGTCAGCATGGGTTTGGCGGGATTGGCATAGGCCGGACCCTTGTGCGCATCGGTGCCGATGCTGGCAACCTCGACGTTGGTTGAACGTGACACCATACGCGCATAGCGGATCGCGCCGACCAGCGGGGCGCCGGGCTGGTAGCTGCTCATGAAATCCTTACGCTCGCGCAGGATCGAGGAGTAGGATTTCAGATCGGCCATCAGCAACCCTGCAGCAAGCGCCAGGCTGACCACGCAGGTCAGAACCGGCATCACCGCCGTGCGGATGGGCCCGCGCGGTTTGAGCCGGACCCACGCCACCACCAGTGCAGGCAGCACACCGTAGATCAGCACGTGGGCCACGAAACCCGCCGTGATCAGGTGGCGCGATTCGGCCATCGTGGTGACCATGACGTTCTGGATCATGTCACGGTCGATGATCACGCCCAGCGCGTCGACATAATAGGACGTCACGGCGCTGAGAAGGACGATGAAGATCAGGAAGGGTTTGACCGTCCACGGATAGGCGAACAGGCTGAACAGCGCCAATGTCAGGAAAAACACCGCGAGCATATAGCCTGCAAAGGACAGGGCGTGCCCCGAAAAGATCTGCGTGCCGATGGACCAGAAGGTGCCGTTGTCGGCAACAAGGACAAAGGCGATGGTCAGAACCGTCAGCATCAGCGGCGAGAGTGCAATTGCGCCGCGCAGGTGGTTCAGGCGGGTTCTGAGGGGGTGGAGAGATGTCATTGGTAGCTTCCGCACAGTTTGAGTGTGCGCGGTTGACCACCCGAAGCTTACGCGAAGCTTACGGATGATTTTTGTGCAATTTCGGGGGCGATCTCGCGGGGGGCCGTGGCGACTGTGCTCGAAAATCCCACGCTGCGGGTTAAGTCACAGGCGAACAGGCCATGCATGCGCTTCGCGCGTTGTGGCGTCAGCGGCGACGCGTTAGGCGGGATTGAGGGGGATCTGCAAGGTCTTTGCAGGACCACCCCGTTTCGGACCAGAAGGACACAGGATGCGCATTCAGATCGACGTTGCCATGCAATACCGCTTTATGCGACCCAACACCATTTTTCTGGCCATCGAGGCCGCGAAATATGACGGTCAGGCCGTGCTGCACGAGAACCTCTATCTGGGCAACATCCCCATCAACCGGATCGCGGGCGACTCGGATGTTGGCGAGCGGATCTGGGCACAGGTGCCCTGGACCGAACTGACCATCAACTACCACGCCGAGGTCGAGATCACGCGTGCCCCTGCGGTGCTGGAACGGCTGGACGCGGTGCCCGCGCATCTGATCCCCGGCCCGGTGGCCCCCTATCTGCGCCCGTCGCGCTATTGCCAGTCGGACAAATTCGTCACCTTTGTCGAGCGGCGCTTTGGCAACCTCGCGGGCGGCCAGAAGGTTGCCGCGATCCGCAACTGGATCGAGGACAACCTGACCTATGTGCCCGGCAGTTCGGACGCGGACACCAACGTGCTGGAAACCTTTGCGGGACGTCAGGGTGTGTGCCGTGACTACGCCCACCTGATGTGTGCCATGGTCAGGGCCGCGCAAATTCCGGCCCGGATGGTCGCGGCCTTCAGCCCCGATGTCACGCCACCCGATTTTCACGCCCTGACCGAGGTCTGGCTGGACGGAGAATGGCATCTGGTCGACGCCACGGGCATGTGCCACGCCGACAGCACCGCCGTGATCGCTGTGGGCCGCGATGCCTATGACATCGCGTTTCTGGATTCCCAGGCACCCGCCGAAATGTTGTATCAGTCGGTGCAGGTGATGCGGACCCAGCAATAAAAGAGCCGTGGCCCGCACAGGCAGGTTGCAGCCGCCGTCCCGCCGGTTTTGATAAAAGCCCCCTGCGTCGAGAACAGGCAACAGTTCAGCGGTTTTTACAAGCAACGCGCACATATGCCCTTGGTGGTGGCGCGATCCCAAGAGATTATCCAGATCGCACCTGCCGCTTTTGACGGGAGGACCACAAAAAATTGTCGTAAAGACTTGACGCTTCGAGGCACCGCGCACCATGAAATCAAGCCGTTCAACCGCCCCGCTCGGAACGCTTTTTGCAACCTTGTTGCTCTGTGCCGCCGCGTTGGCGGGCAATTATTTCGAACTTTCCATCTCGTTTTCGGTGTCGTTCATTTTCGGATCGGTCGCTGCATTGCTGGGCTTGCAGTTTCTGGGCCTGCTGCCCGGTATGACCGTGGCGGTGGTTGCCGGGATTTACACTTGGTTCCATTGGGGCCACCCCTATGCGCTGCTGGTGATGTGCCTGGAAATCCTGTGCGTTTCCCTGACCCTGCGGCGTGTCAACAACCTGGTGCTGGCGGATGCAGCCTTTTGGCTGATCGTGGGTGGCCCCCTGGTCACCTTGCTGTACTGGGGTGCGCTGGATCTGTCCTTTGACTCGGCAGTGATGATTGCGCTCAAACAATCGGCCAATGGCGTCATGAACGCCTCGATTGCGACGTTCATCGTGGTCGGGCTGGCGCTTGGCCCGGTTGGTCGCTTTTTCCCAAGGCTCAGCGTGTCCTACACCGGCGTGGTCTTTGCGGTGCTGATGTTCCTTGTCACGGTGGTCGGGGCTGTGCTGATCGTGCTGACCAGCCGAGACATGCTCGCGACGGAAAAGCAGAAGATGTCGGACAGGCTGCAACTGGTGTTGCTGCTGACCAGGGAGGAACTGCTGGACACCGAGGCGCGTGACACGGGCATCGCGGACCTGCAGGCCGCATTGGACCGCTCGGCGGACAAGGTCGATGCGCTGATCGACACCGCGTCCGGGATCTCGGTTTGCATTCTGGATGCCCAGGGCAACCTGCTTGCCAAGCATGGCGAGATATACACCGTGCCGGGGGTGACGGTCGATACGCAGATCGAAATACAGCAATGGGAACCGCCGGGCGATATGCCTGCGTTGCAACGGACTGCGGCCAGCCGCTATGTCAGGTTTCTGCCGCTGGAGCTGGGCGGCACGTCATATGTGATCGCCGCCGAAAGCGCTGTGGCGCCCCTGGTGGCGAAGCTGACCCAGAGCAGCCGCAACCATATCCTGGCATTGGCGATGATCATGCTGGCGTCCACCGTGCTGGTGCAGTTGCTCAGCATGGTGACGACCCGCACGATCCGAAATCTCGCGCAGTTGAGCGCCAAGGTCAGCCAGGCGATTTCCGCAGGTGACCAGAACCCTCCGACCTTTCCCAAAAGCAATATCCAGGAATACGAGATGCTCTCGACCTCGCTGCGGGAGATGAGTGCGCAGATCGCCCGCGACTTTACGGTGCTTTCGGACGTCAAAGACACGCTGGAGCATCGCGTGCGCCTGCGCACCTCGCAGTTGAAACGGTTGTCGCAGGTTGCCAGCCAGACCACCAACGGCGTGATCATCACCGATGTGCGCGGACGCACCGAATGGATCAACGAAGGCCTTACGCGCATGTCCGGCTTTACGCTGGACCAGGTGAAGGGCAAGACGCCTGCGAGTTTCCTGCACGGTCCGAAAACCAGCGCGGAAACGATTGCACAGATGAACGCCGCGCTGGCACGGGAGGAAAATTTCGAAGCTGAAATCCTGCACTACACCCGCACCGGGCAAGAGTTCTGGACCGAAGCCTCGTGCAGTGCCCTGCATGATGACCGGGGGCGGATCACCGGGTATATGGCCGTGCTGACGGATGTGACCGAGTTGAAGCAGAACGCGGCCAAGCTGGAACGTACGCTGGAGCGGCTGGCGCTGGCGCTGGACGTCGGTCACATCGGCATCTGGGAGTGGAACATCGAGACGAACGAGACCTTTTGGGACACCACCGTCTATGACATCTTTGGTATTGCACCGGGCACAACGATCACTGCCGATGTCTGGAAAAGCGTCGTGCATGCCGACGATGTGGCGCGCAACGACCAGTTGCTGGAACGGGCGTTGAACACGCGGGACCATGTGCTGGACGATGAATACCGCATCCACCACAAGACCCGGGGCGAACGGATTGTCAAAGCCGTGTCCAGAGTGGTCTTTGACGATCAGGGCCGCGCCACACGGATCACCGGCATCAACTTTGACGTGACCGAGGACAGGCAGACCGCAATCGAAATCCGCGAGCTGGCCGAGCACACCGAAACCGTGCTGGACAACATCGTTGATGGCATCATCACAATTGATCTTCAGGGGGAAATCCTGTCGTTCAATGCCGCCGCCGAAACCATCTTCGGCTATCACGAATCCGAAGTGGCCGGGCAGCATTTCAGTGTGCTGCTGCAGGGCGGCAAGACCCCGCATCTGGCAGGGCTGATTGAAGAATACCGGACGATGAACCCGTCCGAGAGGCGGGTGGCCCGCGAGATTCAGGGGCGGCGCAAGTCGGGCGCGGACTTTCCGCTGGAGTTTGCCTTTGCCGAAATCCGGCGCGACGGGCAAAAGGTCTTTGTCGGCATCGCCCGCGACATCACCGAACGCAAACGGGTGGAACGGATGACCAAGGAGTTCATCTCGACCATCAATCACGAATTGCGCACGCCACTGACCTCTATTCAGGGATCGCTGAAGCTGATCGACAGCGGCATGATCGGGGCGCTGCCTGACAAGGTGAAAAAGATGGTGTCGGTGTCCTTGCGCAACAGCGACCGGCTGCGCAGCCTGATTGACGATATGCTGGACATCGACCGGATGCTGTCGGGCAAGATGCGCTTCGATATGGGCACCCACGCGCTGCAGCCGCTGCTGGAGCAGGTGATTTCCGACAATCAGGGCTATGCCGGAAACCACGGCATCGGGCTGGTGCTGGCCAGCGCCGTGCCGGATGTCCAGATCTCGGTCGACAAGGGTCGGTTCGTGCAGATCATGTCGAACTTTATCTCCAACGCGATCAAGTTTTCGGCCCCCGATGGCAAGGTCACGGTCGATGTGGTGGGCACCGGGACCGACGTGACCGTGCATGTCATCGACGAAGGCTGCGGCATCCCCGAGGCGCTGCACGAGCAGATTTTCGAACAGTTCTTCCGCGTGGATTCCTCTGATTCCAGCAGCATTGGCGGCACGGGTCTGGGCCTGTCGATAGCCAAGGCGCTGGCCGAGCAGATGAACGCCACCGTGGGCCTGTCGTCGGTCGTGGGAGAAGGCAGCGATTTCTGGATCAGGGTGCCGCTTGAGGGCAATTCCCCGACACGGTGAATATTATTTGACGGCACTCGAATTCCACTTGAAGATGCATATATCAAAGGCACGACCACGTGACGCGCCAACGCGATCACGCCGCGACACCACTCGAACAGATCAGATTGCATCGCTGGCCTTTTGACAGGCAGGCGATGATCGACCGCAGCCAGGCCTTTGCCATTGTGGCACCGGATCGCTGCATTTTGGGAGGACATTCCATGGCCAAAGGCAACAACAGCAAGCGCGGCAACAAAGAAACCAAGAAACCCAAGCAGGAAAAGCCCAAGGTTCTGGCGACCGCCAATTCGTTGACAGGCAAGAACGACCTGTCGATCGGGGGCAAGAAGCCCAAGTAACGCCCCTCCCCGGACCCCTTCACGTGGAAGGGGTCCCATCCGTCTGTCACCTGCGTATTGTGCAGGGCCGCGCATTCGGGCAGGCTGGAATGCGGATCAGGTCAAAGGGTTGGGGATGCCGGAAATCAGTGCAAGCGGGATTGCCCTTGGCCTTCTGGCCGTGATCCTGTCCCGTTATGTGCCGGTGCGCCGCGACCCGTCGCGCCCGATGCCCTTCTGGGCCTCTGTGCTGGTCGGGTGCCTTTCGGCCTATGCCGGCCCGCCTGTTTTCGACCTTGTCGCGGACCTGTGGCGCAAGATGTCCTTCCTGCCCGAAATCACCGAAGGCATGGTGTTCCTGGGCCTGTTCATGGCCGTTTTCCTGCAATTCGTGGTCGAGCGAAAAGACCGCCCGCGCCGCATCCCCGTCTGGGCGGTGGTGGTGATTTCGGTGGCCACAGCCTTTGCCCTGCCGCCGCTGATCTACCGTTTGACCGGGTCCTATTCGGCGCTTGCGCTGCGGGCGGATGTGAACCAGTGCGCCCGAGGGATGCAAGGCGAGACAGAGCCCCGCCGCGTCAGCAACGCCTGTGATTTTCCGATTGTGGTCGGCCTGTGCGCACCGGGCGAAGAGAACCCTGCCCCTTGCGCGCAAACTGTGGCTTTGGCGCCGGGCGAAACGGCCAGCCTTGATCCCGACGGGGCGAGCCTGGCCTATGCGCCGGGCAACCGTGACGGCCTGTCCGTGGTCGCCTGTCGGCCGCCCAACCGCCCCTCGCGGATGATGAACCAGACCAACAAATATTACGTCGGCGTGTGCCTGCCCGCACTGTGAACAGACGCGCTCAGGCGGTCGCGGCGATGGTGTGCAGCACCTTGCTGAGCTCGGGCGGCGTTGCGCCGTCGTTGCTGTTCCAATAGGCGGGCGTGGCCTTGTAGGGCAGCCGCACATGCGCCTGTATCTGCGTCGAGGCGACATAGCCCGGCAACAGGCACAGGTTTTGCGGCACCTCATCGGCGGGCGTCTGCGCAATATAGGCCGCGGTCGCGCGTGAGATCAGCCCGGGGCCTGTCTTGGCCCAGGTGTTATCATTCTCGCGCGCCAGCAGGGAGGCGCGCGCCATGTCAACGGCAATCTGCAACAGCGGGTGACCGGGGCGCGCCATCATCAGGTTGTTGGCGATCGAGCCGATCACTGGCTCGCGGAACAGCACCATGCCGCGCCCCAGCGTCCGCAAGGCGTCGAGATCGCCGACCAGCATGTCATCGGCATCGGTATAGATGCCCCCATCCGCCAGCAGCAGGCAGAGCCGCAGGAAGTCGCATTCCTCGGCCACGTTGTTGGCCATGCGAAAGGCCCTTACGTGGTCCGCGTCAAAGCGGTCCCTGAGAAAGGCGATGGCGGCCGCCTTGTCGTAGCGATGATAGGTGTAATCCGGCAGGTCCTGCCAGCTTTGCATGACCGCCGCGACCTCGGGCGGGATCGTTGCCGTGTCCCAATACTGCAGGATGCGGCGCGGAATGTCTGGCGCGCTGTCCGGTGGCGCATCGGTCGACAGCGTGTTTTGCCAGCGGTCCAGCGCCAGTTTGGCCGGGTGGAAGAACACCCGTTCCAAGGCCTCAGACATATCCGGGGCAAGTCCGTCATTCGACCGCAGGAACAATTGCGCCTCGTTCAGCAGTGCGCCGATGTGGGTGGCGCGAAACTTGGAATTGGCACCACCCCCCCGCCCCATCCCGGTCGAGACCACACGCGCCAGCGCGTCGGCTGCGTCAATCTGGCCCCGCCCCAGTTTCAGGCGCATCATCTGGAACGGGTTCAGCAACGCGGCACCGATGTCGCCGGCCTGGGCAATCAGCGCGTCGGCCTCTTCCAGACGGTTGCTTTCCAGCAGGATGTGCAGGCGCATCCGCAGCACCCGCGCGCTGAGCGGGTCGGCAGAGGCGGCCAGAAGGTCCAGCGCCTGTTGCGGCGCGCCGAAACGCTGGTACGCGGTGGTCAGCAGCGCCAGAAAGCGGAACGAATTGGGCCAGCGGCGGCGGCAAAAGCCCAGATATCGCAGGACGGTTTTGCGTTTGCCCGCCTGAAACAGAACCTCGACCAGATCGGCAGCCTCGTTCGGGGCACGCATCTTGACCCGCGCCGCACGGGCACGGGTCAGCGCCACGTCGGGGCCGTCCAGCAGCAGATCGCTTTGCAAGCGGAACCGCGCAATCTCGTTTTCGGGCAGATGCGATTCCAGCCAGCGGCGCACCCTGGCCAACAGGTCTGCATCGGCAGCGGTGTGCGCCAGTTTGACCGCATAGATCGCGAGCGGCAGCAAAACCGTGTCACGCGTGGTGGCCTGCGCAAATGCAGCGGCGGCCAGTTTGAAATCGCGGTTCTTTTCCGCCACCTGCATCAGCCGCAACAGTTGCGGCGAGGACCAGTGGTCAAGACGCTGCGTGGCCTTTTCCAGCACGGCCTGTGCGCGGTCGGACTGGTCAAGTTTCAGGGCAAGGTCGCAGTATCTGAGCACGATATCCGGGTCGACAGCACGCGGGCTTGGGGTTGGTCTGTCCATTAATCGGCCGTCTGGATGTGGTGTTCCAGCAGGGTCATCGCCGACTTCAGGTCACCGCGCGCCTCGGCCAGTTCGGCCAGCCCCAGTATGGCCTGGGCGTTCGTGGGATCAGACCGCAGGATATCGTCAAAGATTGCCTCTGCCTGGACAACTTCTCCGGCGTCGAGCGCGGCACGCGCGGCTTGCAGGTGAACCGGCGAGGCGGCGGGCGCCTCTGACCGCAGGCCGGACAGGACGGTAAAGGCGTCCGCCGGTTGCCCTGATTGCAGCAGGATCTGTCCCTTGCGGCGCAGAATCTCGGGGTCCTGCGCCCCCAGCCGCGACAATGCCTGATCGCAAGCCGCCAGCCCTGCGTCCATGTCGCCGGCCAGCAACGCCATTTCGATCTGCGCGGTCAGGGCACCGCGGTGCGACGGGGACCGTTTGAGGATCTCGGAGTAAAGTGATGCCGCCTCATCGGTGCGCCCTGCCGCGCGCTGTGCGGCGGCGAGTGCGAACTGAACCGTCGCACTGCGCGGGTCGCGGTGCAGCAGGGTCTGCAATATCCCGATGGCGTCATCGGTGCGTCCGATCCGTTGCAGGGCATTGGCCAGCTTTTGCTGCAGGGCACTGTTTCCGGCGAGCTGCTCCAGCCCCAGTTCGCACCGTGCAATCGCTAGCGGCGGGTCGCCCAGGGCCAGCGCCACGTCGGCGCGTCCGATCCATGCGGCTTCGGATTTGGGTTGTTTTGCCAGAACCTGGCCAAAGAGACGGTCGGCGCCGTCAAAATCCCTGACTGCCATCAGACCACGCGCGACGGCGATCTTTTGGTGTTGCGTGGTTGTGGGATCAGCGGCCAGCGTGCGCAAGACCTCCTGCGCCTCTGCCATGTCCCCCAGCCTGCGCAAAACGGTGGCCTGCTTCAACAGCAATGCCGGATCGGCATGCATCACGGTAAGCGCCGCCGCAATATGGGACAAGGCCGCCTGAAGGTCACCCGCAGCCACACTGGCATCGACCCGCCCGATCAAGGCAGGCTGAAACGCGGGCGCGGTCGCCAGCACCGCATCATAAAGCGGGATCGCCTGAGCGTGCGCGCCAAGGCTACGCAGCGCCGCGACGACGCCCATGCGCACAGGGTTGTCGGATACATCCAGCCTGTGCGGTGCCACAAGAAGATCACGCGCCGCGACCAGATGCGATTTCAGCGCGGTGTTGCGGTCTGTGGAGTTGCCATCGGCCATGGATCGAGAACCTGAGAGGAAAGCGGGAATGCCATCTTGCCCCCGGACGCTTTCAGTTTCGCGGCGCAGACTCAACCCCGCGCATGCAGTGTGCGCGTGGTTTTGGTCACAAAAAAGCCCGGACCACGGGGGAGCAGTCCGGGCCTGTCGATCTGGCGGTGGTCAGATCATGCGACCTGACGCGCATCCAGCCAAGCGCGGATTGCTGGCGGCAAAAGGCGCGCTGCGGACACGCGTGGGCGGTCCATTTCCGTGATGGGTTGCTCGTCGCCGTAGAGGTCCAGATACTCTTGATAATTGTCAAAAGACTGGCGGGCCACGTAATCGACGAATGTTTCAGAGGCGGCACCGTTGGCAAGGATCGCATCGTGATTGGCTGTCTCGATGTGATAAACGGTAAAGTGGGTGTCCAGTTCGGCGGGCGCTACAAAGCGGATGCTGGTGCCGTTGACCAGAGCCGAGGCGTTGATGATCAGATCATTCAGGATCATGCCGTGGTCCGCCGTGACGACCAGATCACGTGTGGGGACATTGTCGCCCAACGCGCCTGCAGCGATCTTCACCGGCTCGTTGCGCTTGGCCAGACCGAACATCGGCATGATGGTGCGGTGACCGACCCATTTCACACGGGTTTCGGCGCCATCTGCCGTGATCAGACAATCACCGATCTGCAGGTCCTGAACGGCGACTTCACCAGCGGATGTGGCGATCATCGTGTCCTTGGCAAAGCATGGTACAGAGTAGGTATCACCCGAGTTCAGCGCCAGCGACGCGGGAGTGCTCACGGGGTCTTGTGTCATAAAAACAGTCACGAAATCCGGAAAGTCACTGTATTCAAAGACTGGCCAGGTCACACCGTCGATCACCATGGTGCCGATATAAGAGATCGGAAAACCGCCCGCCGTGGTGGTGTCACCCAGCTCGAAAGTTGTATCCGCATCACCATCGTCGAGATTGAAAGGACCGTCCTGAACAGACGGGGCTTGTGCATCTGTTTTAGAATAGGTGATTGACTTGGTTGCCGTAAAACTTGCCATTTTTGGGTATATCCTAATGCATGTCGTGAGATCGGTCGGCGCAATGTCGCATTGCCGTCGAAATCTGGTTGCACAGTTCCCTGACTGGTTCAAGTTATTTGGGCACATCACATACGTGCGTTCTGGGGAGAGTTTCCCAAGAACGCAGGTTTTTCTAAAAAGCTTTAAAAACGCCGATACAGTTTAATTTCCCAGCGAAAGTCGGCACATGTCGCATGCCTTTGCGTCCCGCCGTTAAATCAGGTTCTCTGATTTCCGCATGGCTTAAACATCCATTCACATTCCCGACTTGATGATAGGCGGGTGAAGGCTTGGGCTGTGTCGTTTGACTTACTTTGGCCTGATTGTGCGTTTGATGTGTGAAAGAGTTTCAGACAGCACCTTCGGGCGGCACTTCACCCGCCCGCACTCCGACAATCACGGGCGGATCGGTGAGGTTTTCAGGATATGCCCCGAAGATCAGCAGGTCACGGCGGCCGTATTGATCGGCGATGCCTTCGGCCAGTGCACGGATGGTCACCCCCTGCCCGCTGCAAATGTTGGTGGGGCCGGTCCGCGGGCCGGTGATGTCCTTGGCCAACATCCGGGCGGCGTCCCTAACGTCGAGATAATCGCGCAGGGCGGTGCCGCGGGTCAGATCAACGGGCACGCCGCGCGCCAGTTTGTCGTGCAGCTGCGGCACCAGCCGCCGCGTGTCTTCGCGGTCGCCATAGAGATAGAACAGCCGCGCCCAGAGGAATTCGATGCCAGCAGTGGCGCACCATGCGGTCAGCATGGTAAAGGCCGCAACCTTGGCGGCGGCATATGGGGTTTCCGGGGCCAGTGGCGTGTCGACCGACAGATATCCCACCGACAGGTCGTATTCAAAGCAGGTGCCTGCGCCCGCAAACCGGCGCACACCTGCGGCAGCGGCCCCTTTGGCCATGGCAAGCGTGCCCGTCAGGCAATCGAGATTGCGTTCCGATGTCAGGTATTTGCCCGGCTCGGCGTACCATGCCAGATGTACGACTGTGTCGATCCCGGCCAGTTGGCCCGCCCACCAATCGGCGCTTTGGCCAAAGAGATCATCACAGGTGACCGTACGGGCCTCCAGCCCGTCCAGCCGCGCCTCGGAGCCTGTGCGGATCACGCAAGTGAGGTCGTGCCCGGCGGCGGCCAGCTGCTGCGCCACGGGCAGGCCGACAAACCCGGTAGCACCTGTGATCAGGATACGGCTCATTGTGCGCGGGCGCAGGGCATTGCGCATCGGGGCGCAGTGCCAAGGCGTGAAATCGGGCTGTTGTCTGTCAAAATGATACCTTCCGCATGTCTCCAACGACTACCGCGCAGCGCTTGCGCAATGCAACTGCGGTTGCGCGGCCAGCCCCGCCGCGTGCTAAATTTTCAGACTGTCACATTTCCGATGCGTAGCTGCTCTAAGCCGCTGCCAACAGACACCAGACGTGGACGGGTCAATGCGGCACCGGACAATTTTCATTTCCGACGTTCATTTGGGAACACCCGGATGTCAGGCCGAGATCCTGCTGGATTTCCTGTCGAACAATCAGGCCGATACGATCTATCTGGTCGGTGACATCATCGACGCATGGCGGCTGCGACGGGGTTGGTTCTGGCCGCAAAGCCACAATGACGTCGTGCAGGAATTGCTGGCGCGGGCGCATGACGGGGCCCGGATTTTCTATATTCCCGGCAACCATGACGAGGTCTTGCGTGCTTATCTGGGCACCCATTTCGGCGGGGTCGAAGTGGTGGAAACCGCGCCCCACGTCACGGCCGATGGCCGCAGGCTGCTGGTCACCCATGGCGACCAGTTCGACAGCATCGTGGTCAATGCCAAGTGGCTGGCCCACTTGGGCGACCGTGCCTATGAATTCGCGCTGTGGCTGAACACATGGCTGAACCGGATCAAACGGCTGTGGGGCGGGCAATACTGGTCGCTGTCCAAATGGGCCAAGCATCAGGTCAAACAGGCCGTCAGCTTTATCAGCGAATACGAACATGTGCTGGCCGACGAGGCGCGGCGGCATGGTTTTGACGGTGTGGTCTGTGGGCACATTCACAGCGCATGCATCCGCAAGATCGATGGGCTGGATTACATCAACACCGGCGATTGGGTCGAAAGCTGCACGGCCGTTGTCGAGGACATGACCGGCACCCTGCGGCTGATCGACTGGGCCGAGACGATGCGCAACCGCGACGCGCGGCCCCCGAGACGGCGCATGGTGCGCCGCACCGAAACCCTGACCAAAGACAAGGAAGTGGCATAGTCCCGATGACCGACACCCCCAATATCGCCGAACAGCTTGGCGCTGCCGTCCACCAGAACGAGGCGCTGAACAGCACCGGGTTTCTGGAACGTATCTTCTCGCGTCTGTTCCAGGGACTGGTCTATCCGCAGATATGGGAAGATCCGGTCGTGGACATGCAGGCGCTGGCGTTGCAACCGGGGCAGCATGTGTTCTGCATCGCCTCGGGCGGGTGCAATGCGATGTCCTACCTGACCGCGCGACCGGGATCGGTGACGGCGGTGGATCTGTCGCCCGCCCATGTCGCGCTGGGACGGCTCAAGGTGGCGGCGGCGACACATCTGACACAGGCGCAGTTCTTTGAGTTCTTCGGGCGCGGCGACAGTGCCGCCAACGTGGCGCTTTATGACCGCAAGCTGGCGCGCGTGTTGGACGCGGACACCCGCGCCTTTTGGGAGGGCCGCGTGATGGGCCGTCGCCGGATCACGATGTTCGCACGCGGCTTTCAAAGGTTCGGCGTTCTGGGCCGGTTTCTGCGGCTGGTGCATGGCGTGTCGTGGCTGGCCGGGCTGGATTACCGCCCGCTGCTGGAGGCGCCGAGCCTGAAGGCGCAGAAAGAGTTCCACGACACCCGCATCGCCCCGCTGCTGGACGGGCGCCCCGTGCGGTGGTTGGCGCGGCGGCGGGCGTCGTTGTTCGGTCTGGGCATTCCGCCCGCGCAATATGACAAGCTGGCTGCCGATGGGGACGGCGACGTTCTGGTGGTGCTCAAGGAACGCGTGCGCAAGCTGGCCTGCGATTTCCCGATCCGCGACAATTACTTTGCCTGGCAAGCCTTTGGCCGCAGCTATGAACCCGGCGTGCCGCGTTCGGTTCCGCCCTATCTTGAGGCGGAGCACTTTGACACGGTGATGGAAGGCGCGGGAAATGTTGCCTTTCTGAACCGTTCGATGACCGACCTGCTGGCCGAACGGGATGCCGCGTCGCTGGATGCCTTTGTGCTGCTGGATGCGCAGGACTGGATGAACAACGTGCAACTGAACGCGCTGTGGCACCAGATCACCCGCACCGCGCGGCCCGGTGCGCGGGTGATTTTCCGCACAGGCGGTGCCGACGACATCCTGCCCGGACGGGTGGCGCCCGAGGTGCTGGACCTGTGGCAATACCAGCGCGAGACCTCGCAAGCCTGTTTCGCCCGCGACCGGTCGGCGATCTACGGCGGATTTCACCTGTACCAACTAAAGGGCGAATGACGATGGCCGACACGGTGTCTCATGCCGAGCTGATGGACAGCACCTATCGTTACCAGCGGCTGATCTATGACATCACGCGGCGCTATTACCTGTTGGGCCGTGACCGGCTGGTGACCGATCTGGCGCCGCCGCCGGGGGGGCGGGTGCTGGAAATCGGATGCGGCACAGGGCGCAATCTGGCCTGTATTGCCGACCGCTATCCCGGGTGTGCGCTCTTCGGGCTGGATATATCGGCGCAGATGCTGCTGAGCGCGCAGGCCAAGCTGGGAGATCGTGCGACGCTGGTGCGCGGGGATGCCTGTGATTTTGACGGTCCGGCGCTGTTTGGCGCGCAGGGTTTTGACCGCGTGGTGCTGTCCTACAGTCTGTCGATGATCCCCGACTGGCAGGCCGCGCTGCGCATGGCGGCGGTGCAGTTGGCACCGGGCGGTGAATTGCATGTGCTGGACTTTGGCGACCAGACCGGCCTGCCCCGCAGCTTTCGCCGTTTGCTGCAAGCGTGGCTGGCGCGGTTTCACGTGACGCCGCGTGTCGGTCTGCACGCACAGATGCAGGCGATTGCAGCGCAAAACAACCTGACGTTGCGCTTTGAACCGCTTTATCGTGACTATGCGCGCTATGGTGTTCTGACCCGTAGAACGCTGGCGGGATAGGTCAAACCTCGGCCGCGTCTATAGCTGATTTTCGCTGCACCGCAGCGACTTAGCCGATATTGAAAACGCCGCGTCTGCCATTGCCAATGGTCAGGGCGCGGGATAGCAATCTCGCAAACTCAAGTGACCTTGGAGGAGGGAAAAGATGTTTTTCAACAAGATTCGCCAAACCGCCGCGTTTGCCGTCGTCGCAACGCTCGCAACAGGTGCAGTTGCCGCTGAAACCGAAGTGAAACTGGGCTATGCGCTGGCACCGGATTCGCATTACGGCGTCGCCGCGGACAAGTGGCAGGAGGTCGTTGAGGCCAAGACAGATGGCAAGTTCAAGTTTCGCCATTTCCCGTCGTCCGGTCTGGGTGGCGAGCGTGAGGTCGTCGAAGGCCTGCAACTGGGCACCGTCGAGGCGACCATCGTGTCCACCGGCACGCTCAGCAACTTTGTCCCCGCCACCGGCGTGACCGACATCCCGTTCCTGTTCCGCAGCCTTGAGCACGCACGCCACGTTCTGGACGGCCCGATCGGTCAGGAGATTCTGGCCGATTTCGAAGGTGCCGGTCTGGTGGCCATCGCATGGGGCGAGCAAGGGTTCCGCCACATCACCAACAACCGCAACCCGATCGAAACGCCCGAAGATCTGGCGGGCATGAAGCTGCGGACCATGGAAAACCCCGTTCACCTGTCGGCGTTCAACGCGCTGGGTGCGGCCCCCACACCAATGGCATGGCCCGAGGTGATCGGCGCGCTGCAACAAGGCACCATCGACGGTCAGGAAAACCCGCTTTCGGTGATCGTTTCGGCCAAGCTGAACGAAGTGCAGAAATACCTGACGCTGACGGGCCACGTCTATTCGCCCGCCATGCTGCTGGTGTCGAAACCCTTCTGGGACACGCTGTCGGACGAAGACAAGGCCGCCTTTGAAGAAGGCGCGACCGAAGCTGTGATCGCGATGCGCGCCTATGTGGACAATGTCGAGACAAGCGGCGTCGAGACGCTGAAAGAGCGCGGCATGGAAGTCAACGCGCTGTCCGAAGAGCAAAAGGCCGCGTTCCGCGCGTCGGTCGAAAGTGCTTATGAGGGCTACTACGAGACCTATGGCAAAGACCTGATCGACCGCATTTCGGCGACAGAGTAACCTGTACACAGGCACCAAGAGCGGCCGAAGCACACAGGCTTTCGGCCGCTTTTTCATTCGCGGAGAAGACAGAGCATGATGCGCAGGATAGAACGCATTTTCGTGTCGCTGAACGAAGTGGCGGTTATCGGGCTGCTGGCGTCGATGACGCTGATCGTGGGGGCCAATGTCGCCCTGCGCTATACCACGAACCATTCGTTGCCCTGGGCCGACGAGGCCGCGCGGTATCTGATGATCTGGATGACCTTTCTGGGGGCGGGTCTGGCGCTGAGGATGGGCGGGCACGTGGCCATCACGAACCTGCACGATTTCATCGGCACCCGGTCGCAGCAATGGCTGCGTGCGCTCATCGTTCTGGTTTTGCTGATCTTCTTCGCCTTCATGGTCTATGTCGGCTGGCAGTACATGCAGCGCGCCCGTTTTCAACAGACCCCTGCCCTGCGGCTGTCGTTTCAATATGTCTATGCGGCGATGCCCGTGGGGTTCAGCCTGTTGATTGTCCACCTCTTGCTGATCGCCAAGCCGTTCATTCAGGCCGGTCTGTTCAAGCAGGACCAAGGCGCGGCTGATGCCGCCCCCGGAGCTGCCAATGGCTGAAATTCTGTTTATCGCGCTTTTTGGATTGATGATCCTTGGGTTGCCGGTGGCCTTTGCCATGGCGATCTCGGTGTTTCTGGCCATCGCATTCGGCAGTTCGTACCCCGAGATTGTCGTGGTGAAAGAGATGTTTTCGGGGCTGGACAGCTTTCCGCTGCTGGCGGTGCCATTCTTTATTCTGGCCGCCGAGATCATGACCGGCGGGGCGATCACGCATACGCTGTTGCGCTTTGCCTCGCAGTTCGTGGGGCATTTGCGCGGCGGTCTGGGCTATGCCAACGTTATCTCGTCCACCATGTTCGCGGGCATTTCCGGCTCGGCTTTGGCTGATGCGGCGGGGCCCGGTGCGATGATGATCCGCATGATGGAAAAGGGCGGTTACGACCGGCCCTATGCCGGTGCGCTGACCATTTCCAGCGCCGTCGTCGGACCGATCATTCCGCCATCCATCGTGATGATCATCTATGCGCTGCAGGATCAGGAAGTGTCCGTGGGATCGCTGTTCATGGCCGGGGTCATTCCGGGGCTGTTGCTGGCTGCGGGCAACCTTGCCACGAATGGCTATGTCAGCTGGAAACGCGATTACCGCAGCACCGAACCGCGCCCATCCAAGACCGAGATGTTGCGCACCACGGCGATGGCGCTGCCCGCGCTGGGGCTGATCGTGCTGATCGTCGGCGGTATTCGCGGCGGCATTTTCACGCCGACCGAAGCGTCGGTGATCGCGGTGTTCTACGCGCTGTTCTGCGGAATGTTCATCTACCGCGCACTGCGCCTGCGCGACCTGCCCGCGATCATCCTGCGCGCGGCCCTCATCAGCGCCGCCGTGCTGCTGATTTTGGGCGCGGCGCGGGCCTTTGCCTGGGTGCTGGTGATCGAAGGCGTGCCGCAGTTTCTGGCCGAGACGATCATCTCGTGGAACCTGTCGCCCATTCTGTTCCTGCTGGCCGTCAACGTGCTGATGCTGCTGTTTGGCCTGTTCATGGACCCCTTGCCGGGTGTCATGATCCTGGTGCCCATTCTGGCCCCGATCAGCCACGCGCTGGGGATTGCGCCGGATCACTTTGCCATCGTGGTGATCGTGAACCTGACGCTGGGGCTGACAACGCCGCCTGTGGGCAGTCTGATCTTTGTCGTGTCATCAGCCGCCAATCTGCGGCCCGCCACGTTGATCCGCGAGATGCCGCCCTTCTTTCTGGCGAATTTCATCGTGCTCATGCTGCTGACCTTTGTGCCGGTCCTGAGCACATGGTTGCCACGGGTCAGCGGTTTCTGAACGGATAAGTGATTGATCATGGCCGCTGCGCGCAGGTGGCCGGTCGTTCCACATCTTGACATTCGGCAGCATCACTTTGATTGACTGCACCAAGGGTTTGTTCACGTTAAGGGGGAGGGAAGATGCGTTTTCTGGGAATGATAGCGGCGCTGATTTGCGCCATTAACCTGGTGGTAGGCAAAACATTCGCCTGGCTGTCGCTGGGCATCGTGGTTGTGTGTTTCACAGTCGTTGTACAGCGGTATCTGTTCGCCACAAGCTATGTGTGGATGCAGGATCTGTACATCTGGCTGAACGGTGCGATGTTCACCGCCGTGGCCGGTTTCGCGTTGCTGCGCGATGATCACGTGCGGGTGGATATTTTCTACCGTCCCGCCAAGATGAAGACACGTGCGATCACCGATCTGATCGGTGTTGTCCTGTTCCTGATGCCGTTCATGTGGATCGTCTACACCTATTCGATGCCCTTCGTGCAACGGGCCTGGAACTATCATGAAGCGTCGGCGAACGTCGGCGGGATGCCGGGGCTCTTTATCCTGAAGTCCTTTATCATCGCCTTTGCCGTGCTGATCGCGTTGCAGGGTGTGGCGATGATCATCCGCTCGATCCTGATCCTGACCGGCAACGTGCATCTGGTGCCCGCGTCGATCCAATACAGTGCAGACCGCATCGCAGCAGACCACCCCGAAGGAGCCGTGTAATGGACCCCGTCCTGATTGGCGAACTGCTCGCCGCTTTGATGTTTTTTGGCGTTATCGGCTTTTTGCTGCTGGGCTTTCCGGTGGCCTTCACGCTGGCGGGGACGTCGCTTTTGTTCGGCAGCCTCGGGCTGGCCTTTGGTGTCTTCGATCCGTCGAACTTCGGCTCGCTGCCGAACCGTTACATCGGGTTCATGACCAACGAAGTTTTGGTCGCCGTGCCCTTGTTCATCTTCATGGGGGTGATGCTGGAACGCAGCCAGATCGCCGAACAGCTGCTGCTGACCATGGGCAAGCTCTTTGGCAACATGCGCGGCGGGCTTGGCTTTTCGGTGGTTCTGGTGGGCGCGATGCTTGCGGCCTCGACCGGGGTTGTGGGCGCGACCGTGGTCACCATGGGCCTGATCTCGCTGCCTGCGATGCTGCGGGCGGGCTATGATCCAAAGCTGGCCACGGGTGTGATCTGTGCCAGCGGGACGCTGGGACAGATCGTGCCGCCGTCGACCGTGCTGATTTTCATGGGCGACATGCTGTCGGGCATCAACAGCCAGGTGCAGATGGCCAAGGGCAACTTTGCGCCCACGCCGGTGTCCGTGGGTGACCTGTTTGCCGGCGCGCTGCTGCCGGGCATTCTGCTGATCGTGCTGTACCTGCTGTTCGTGCTGTTCAAGGCGGTGACCGACCCTGAATCCTGCCCCGCCACGCCGGTGCCTGCTGAAGAAAAGAAGGACTTGTTGCGCGAGGTTTTCGTAGCCCTCGTGCCGCCGTTGCTGCTGATCCTTGCCGTTCTCGGCTCGATCCTTGGCGGGATCGCGACCCCGACCGAGGCGGCATCGGTGGGGGCCGTGGGGGCGATGATCCTCGCGGCGATGCGCTGGCGGTTGTCCTTTGGCGTGCTGCGTGAAACGGCGATTTCGACCGCGACGATCACCAGCATGGTCTTTGTCATCCTGCTGGGGGCCTCGGTGTTTTCCGTCGTCTTCCGCATGATGGGCGGTGACAACCTGGTGCACGAGTTCCTGAGCAACCTGCCCGGCGGCAAGCTGGCGGCGGTGGCCGTGGTGATGGTGATCATGTTCTTCCTGGGCTTTATCCTCGACACCTTCGAGATCATTTTCATCGTGATCCCGATCACCGCGCCTGTGCTGCTGGCGCTGGATGTCGATCCGGTGTGGCTGGGTGTGATGGTGGGCGTGAACCTGCAAACCTCGTTCCTGACGCCGCCCTTCGGCTTTGCGCTGTTCTACCTGCGCGGCGTGGCTCCGGCCGAACTGCCGACCAGCGCGATCTACAAGGGCATCCTGCCCTTCGTGATGCTGCAGATCGTGGCGATTGCGATCCTGTTTGCCTTCCCCGAACTGGTCACATGGCTGCCAAGGTTGATCGCCAGCTAGGCGATCACCCCCCCCGAAATGCAAAAAGGCCCGGTGTTTCCACCGGGCCTTTTCGTTTTGTCGGATCGCTTGGGATCAGTACTTCAGATACTTCTGACGTGCTGCAACCAGCGGCGAGTCGATGGTTTCGGTGCGGACGCGCACCAGGTTCAGCGCCTCGATGAAGCTTTCCGTGGTCTTTTTCACCAGCGGGTCGTCGCTGTTGCGCAGCTCCTCGATCACTTCGACCGACGCCTTGGCACCGGCTTCCATGATGTCATCGGGGAAGGCACGCACGATCACGCCGTGGTCGTCGACCAGCGTTTTCAACGCGCGCGGATCGTTGGCGACAAAGTCCGACGCAACCTGATCGTATTCCGCCTGGCTCACGTCACGGATGATCGCTTGGAGATCGTCGGGCAGTTCCTGGTATTTCTTCTTGTCCACGACCAGTTCGGTCGCAAGACCCGGCTCGACGAAGGACGGCATGTAGTAGTTCTTGGCGACCTGATAGAAGCCCAGCGCCAGATCGTTGTAGGGGCCAACGAATTCGGCCGCGTCCAGCGTGCCCGATTGCAGCGCCTGGAAGATTTCGCCCGCTGCCATGTTGGTGACGGTTGCGCCCAGTTTTTCCCAGACACGACCACCCAGACCGGGTGTACGGAAGCGGATGCCCTTGACGTCCTCGACGCTGTTCAGCTCATTGCGGAACCAACCGCCGGCCTGCGTGCCGGTGTTGCCGGACAAGAAGCCCTGAACGCCGAACTGGTCATAGATTTCGTCCCAGATTTCCTGACCGCCCAGGAAGCGCACCCATGCCGTCAGCTCGGGTGTGGTCATGCCGTAGGGCACGCCGGTGAAGAACGACAGCGCGGGCGATTTGTTCTGCCAGTAGTAGGCGGCGCCGTGGCTCATCTCGGCGGTGCCGTCGATGACGGCGTCCAGCGATTGCAGCGGCGGTACAAGCTCGCCTGCCGAAAAGACCTGAACGGTCAGACGGCCACCGGATGCGGCGGTGATGCGGTCAGCAAGGCGCTGTGCGCCGACGCCCAGACCGGGAAAGTTCTTTGGCCATGTGGTCACCATGCGCCATGTGATGTTGCCCTGGGCAACGGCGGGTGCGGCCAGCGTCGATGCCGCGGCACCTGCCCCCATTACACCTGCTGTACGAATAAAAGAACGACGATCCACGATGTTTCCTCCCGAATTGAAATGTCGCCAAGCCTGTCTGATCTGTGGTGTCAAAAGGGCTTCTGCAACTTGATAAACACTGCTCTTGGGGAATGTCCATGCGTTGAACGCAAAGTAATACATCACTTTTTGCGTGCACTGTAACACAACGGGCCGCGCAAAAATTTAGGTGTGGTATCAAGCATCTAAGCCTGACCTGGCGCTGCAGGTCCCGGCCGGAAATGGGGCACGGTGCCCGGATTGCAGCATCTGGCCGCGACCATGGGGCGCAGGGGGCGGGACACAGCGATTTGACGTGCTATTTGTGCGCAGACAATTCATGATACCACTCGCCCGCAACCAGACGAAAGCCCCCGTTGATGAAAGCGCTTCGCCAGATTGTTCTGATGCTGATTGTCCTCGCTGTGGGGGTTTACGTGTGGATTGCCTTTGTGCCCGCAGCACAGCCCTTTCTTGCGCGGGTGGGTGTTTACGACCTGCTGGGCATGACACCCCCTGCCCCGCAAGAGGCCGCAGCCCAGGGCCGTCGGCAAAGCGGTGGTGCGGTGCCGGTTGTGACCGCACGTGTGGCCGAACAGGCCCGCGCTGACCGGATCACGGCCATTGGCGACGGGCGCGCGCGACGCTCGGTCACGGTGCGGTCCAGCGCGGTGGGCACGATCACCGAACTGCCTCTTGCCTCGGGCAACTATGTGCAGGCCGGGACCATCATCGCCCACCTGCAGGACGAAGCGGAAAAGATCGCGCTGGAACAGGCGGAGATCGAATATGAAAACGCCAGCACCGAGGCGAAGCGCATCACGCAGCTGGAAACCTCGGGCGCGGTGACAGAAGTGCGCCTGCGCGAAAGCCAGCTGGCGCTGCGCAGCGCCGAACTGGCCGTGCGGCAAGCCAAGTTCGACCTGTCCCAGCGCCAGATTACCGCGCCGATCAGCGGCTGGGTGGGCATCATCGATCTGGAAGAAGGCGACCGCGTGAACGCACAGGATGTGCTGGTGACGATCACCGACCGGTCCGACATCCTGATCGACTTTCGCGTGCCGGAACGGGTTGTGGGTCAGATTGCCGTGGGCCAACCGATCATTGCCACACCGCTGGGCCAGCCCGGAACGGAGCTTGAGGGCGAAATCAGTGTGATCGACAGCGTCGTGGATCGCGCCAGCCGCACGCTTCTGGTTCAAGGCAGCGTGCCCAATGACGCGGACCTGCTGCGCGCGGGCATGGCGTTTTCGGTCAACCTGTCCTTTCCCGGCGAAACCCTGCTGTCGATTGCACCGCTGGCAGTGCAATGGTCCAGCGAGGGCCCCTTTGTCTGGGTGGTGCGCGATGGCAAGGTCGCCCAGGCCAGCGTCGAGATCGTGCAGCGCAACAGCGATGCCGTGCTGGTGCGGGCCGACCGGCTGGCCGCTGACGACGAAGTGGTGACCGAAGGCGTGCAATCCTTGCGCAACGGCGCCGAGGTCAGCCCGCGCACCGACGCGGCATCGGCGCTTGCGGATGAGGAAACCACACGCGGTGGCACGCTGTGAGCACGCAAGCGACGTCATCCTCGGGCACGGCGCTGTTCGTGCGCAGGCCAATCCTGGCCTTTGTGCTGAATGCGCTGATCGTGCTGGCCGGTGTCGCGGGATTGTTCGGTGCGGAAATCCGCGAACTGCCCAACGTGGACCGGCCCGTTGTCACCGTCACCACGCGGTTTGACGGGGCTTCGCCTGAAACGGTTGACCAGGAGCTGACAGGGCGGATCGAGGGCGCAGTGGGACGGGTGTCCGGTGTGCGGTCGATCTCGTCCAACTCGCGCTTTGGCCGGTCGCGGGTGACGCTGGAATTCAACGACAGCGTCGACATCGACGTGGCCGCGACCGACGTGCGTGATGCGGTGGCGCGGATCGTCAACCAGTTGCCCGAAACCGCCGACCAGCCCGAGATCGTCAAGGCCGATGCCAACGCCCAACCGGTGATGCGCATCGCCGTCACCTCGGCAGGCCGGTCGCCGCAGGAACTGACCACCATCGTGCAGGACCGGATCGAGGACCGGCTGATTTCCATCGACGGCGTTGCCGATTTGCAAATCTACGGCGACCGCGAGCCGATCTTTCGCGTGGACATCGACCAGCTGAAGCTGGCCAGCCGGGGCCTGACGCTGGGCGACATGCAGCGCGCGCTGTCCAACCTGGCCTTTGACACGCCTGCGGGGGATCTGGCGGGGGATCGCCAGTCGATCAATGTGCGGACCACGGCCACGGTCGCCACCACCGCCGCCTTTGAAGCGCTGGAGATCAAGCGGGACGTCAAGGTCGGCGATGTGGCCACCGTCACCCTTGGGCCTGCGCCGGGGGAAACCGTGCTGCGGGCCAACGGGCAGCAGGGTCTGGGCATCGGCGTGATCCGTCAGGCGACCTCGAACACGCTGGAGATTTCGGCCGGCGTGCGCGCCGTGGTGGCCGAGCTGAACCAGACACTGCCCGAGGATGTCACGATCGCGGTCACCTCGGACGATGCGATCTTTATCCAGGGGTCGATCGAGGAGGTGCTGAAAACGCTGGGCTGGGCTGTGGCCATCGTGATTGCGGTGATCTTTCTGTTCCTGCGCGACTTTCGTGCGACGCTGATCCCGACGCTGACGCTGCCTGTGGCGCTGATCGGCACGCTGGCTGCAATCTATATGGTTGGGTTTTCCGTCAACATCCTGACCTTGCTGGCGCTGGTGCTGGCCACGGGGATGGTGGTGGACGACGCCATCGTCGTGCTGGAAAACATCGTGCGTCAGCGTGCGGCGGGCATGGGACCACGGGCCGCTGCCGTAAACGGCACGGCGCAGGTGTTCTTTGCCGTCGTGACCACCACCGCGACCCTTGCTGCGGTGTTCGTGCCGCTGTCGTTCCTGCCCGGACAGGCGGGCGGGCTGTTCCGCGAATTCGGCTTTACGCTGGCGATGGCGGTGCTGTTGTCGTCGGTTGTGGCGCTGAGCCTGTGTCCGGTGCTGGCAAGCCGCATGTTGACGAAAGCCCCCGATCAGAACGCACGCGGACCGATGATCTGGTTGGGCAACCGGTTGATGCGGCTCTACGAGACCAGCCTGCGCGGTGCGCTGGCGATGCCGTTCGTGATCGTGCTGATCGCGGCAATTGTCGCCGCCACCGCCGCGATGATGGCGGGCAGCATTCGGCAGGAGCTGACCCCTGCCGAGGACCGTGCCGTCGCCTTGCTGAGCGTCACCGCGCCGCAGGGCGTGTCGCTGGATTACACCCGTGGCAAGATGCGCGAGATCGAAGAAATCGTCGCCCCGATGCAAGAGGCAGGCGAGATCACCAATGTGTTTTCGATCACCGGCTTTGGCGCGGACAACCGTGGGTTCATGGTGTTCACACTGGCAAAATGGGAAGACCGCGCCCGCAGCCAGCAGGATATCGTGGGCGAGATCAATGGCAAGCTGGGCGGGATCATCGGGGTGCGGGCCTTTGCGATCCAGCCCAACTCGCTGGGCATTCGCGGTGCGGGGCGCGGGCTGGCCTTTGCGATCACCGGAGACAGCTATGACCAGCTGAGCCAGGTCGCCGAGGAGATGGTCGCGCAGTTGAGCCAGAACCCCGACATGGGGCAGGTCCGCTTGGAATACGAACGCACGCAACCGCAATTGTTCGTGCAGATCGACCGTGCGCTGGCCGCCGATCTGGGGATCGACATCACCGGGCTGGGTCAGGCGTTGCAGGCCATGCTGGACGGGCGCACGGTGGGGTCGGTGTTTATCGACGACAAAAGCTTTGACGTGAAAATGCTGTCGACCTCGACGCCGGTGAATGATCCGCGCGATCTTGAGAACATCTTTGTCCAGTCGGGCAACGACCTGATGGTGCCACTGGCCAGCTTTGTGACGCTGGAAGAACGCGCGGTTGCCCCCGAACTGGACCGCGAGGGGCAGAACCGTTCCGTCGAGCTGACAGCGGGGCTGACGCCCGATCTGTCGCTGGGCGATGCGCTGGCGCAGGTGCGTGACATCGGTGACGAGGTTCTGGCCGAAAACAACCGCATCGTCCCACTGGCCGAAGCGGCGACGCTGGACCAGACCAATTCGGGCATCTTCCTGACCTTCGGCTTTGCCATCTTGGTGGTGTTCCTTGTGTTGTCCGCGCAATTCGAAAGCTTTATTTCGGCGGTTGTCGTTATGGCGACGGTGCCGCTGGGGCTGGCCTGTGCGGTGTTTGCGCTGTTGCTGACGGGGCAAAGCCTGAACGTCTACAGCCAGATCGGATTGGTGATGCTGATCGGGATCATGGCCAAGAACGGCATCCTGATCGTCGAATTTGCCAACCAGCTGCGCGACAAGGGCGACAGCGTGCACGACGCGATCCTGAATGCCTCGACCATCCGGCTGCGGCCTGTGATGATGACCATGACCTCGACCGTGGTGGGGGGCATTCCGTTGATCCTGTCCGCAGGTGCCGGTGCCGAGGCCCGCGAGGCTCTGGGTTGGGTCATTGTCGGCGGGCTGGGGATGGCGACGCTGTCGACGCTGTACCTGACGCCGGTGGCCTATCTGCTGCTCGCCCGCTTTGCCACGCCCAAGGCACACGAAGAGGCCCGGCTGCAATCGGAACTGGAGGCGGCGCAAGGGATTTGAGCGCAGGCAAAAATCTGCGCGATTTTCCAAAGTATGACGCCGCAAGGCCTGTCAGGGTATGTCAAACGGGCTATATTCCCTGACAGATCAAAACTCTGGCGCGCGCAACACACCGCATCGCCTCTTTGACCGTAGAATTTGGAGTGCCTGACCCGGCCATGACGACCGAAACACTTGCCCGGACCACGCCCGAGGAGGCGGCGATCGAAGACCTGATCGCCTGCCCCCATTGTGATGCGTTGTATCTGGCACAGATGCCCGCGAAGGGCGGGCGCGCGGTCTGCAGTCATTGCCACACGGTGCTGATCGCGCCGCGCACAAAAGCCGGCAAGAAGATGATCGCGCTGACGCTGACGGTGATGATCCTGGTGGTGGCGGCGCTGTTCTTTCCGTTTCTGGACATCAACGCGGGTGGAATCGGCAATTCGACGTCGATCCTGGACGCGGCGTCCAGCTTTCGGTCCGGGTATATGGTATTCCTGTCATTCCTCGTGGCGGCGGCGATCATATTCGTGCCGCTGCTGCGCACCGTGCTGATCCTCTATGTGCTGATCCCCGTCGTGCGCGACCGCCCCGCCCTGCCGCACGCGCGCCGCGCCTTTCGCCTGTCGCAAGAGCTGAAACCCTGGGCCATGGCCGAAGTCTTTGCCATCGGCTGCGCCGTCGCACTGGTCAAGGTGCAGGATCTGGCCCATATCGGTTTTGGCCCCGCATTCTGGATGTTCTCCGCCCTGGTCATCCTTGTTCTGATTAACGATAACTTCTTGTGTACATGGTCTGTATGGAAATCGCTCGAGCTGGAAAACGACTGACGGCGCGCGATGCGGGCCTGGTGGCCTGCCGCCGCTGTGCGCGGGTCTGGCCGATGGGTCAGGCGCGCTGCGGGCGCTGTGGCAGCCATCTGGAATCGCGCGATGCCAGAAGCCTGCAAAAGGTCTGGGCGTGGTGGATCGCGGGTGTCATCGCCTATATTCCGGCCAACCTCTATCCAATGCTGAAAACCAACACGCTGGTGTCGCATACCGAAAACACCATCATCGGCGGCGCGGTCGAACTGGCCCATCATGGCAGCTTTGGCGTGGCCGCGATCATCCTGATTGCCAGTGTGCTGATCCCCGTGGGCAAGTTTCTGGCGATTGCCTTTCTGGCGATCGGCGCCCGGCGCGGATCGAGTGTGCCCCCCCGCACCCGCACCCATATGTTCGAGATCGTCGAATTCATCGGCCGCTGGTCCATGATCGACGTCTTTGTCGTGGCAATCCTGTCATCGCTTGTGCAGTTGTCGGTGGTCGCCTCGATCCAGCCGGGACCTGCGGCCATGACCTTTGCTTTGTCCGTCATTTGCACCATGTTATCCGCTCAGGCCTTTGATCCCCGGCTGATCTGGGATGCCGTGCGTCGTCAACAACCCCGAAAGACCTCTTGAACCATGTCCGACCACAGTACGCCGACCCCCGATCCCGTTCCCGTCGAAGAGGGCAAACCCAAGTTCTGGGAAGGGATTTCGTTCATCTGGATGATCCCCATTCTGGCGCTTGTCGTCGCGCTAGGGGCTGCGTGGAACAATTTCAACCAGCAGGGCCCGCTGATCGAGATCACCTTTGAGAATGCCGCAGGCGTCAAGGCGGGTGAAACCGAGCTGCGCTTTCGAGACATCCGCGTGGGTCTGGTCGAGAACGTGGGCTTTACCGATGATCTGAAACAGGTGCGCGTCGGCGTGCGGGTGTCCAAGGATCTGGCCGAGTTCATCGACAGCGAGTCGCAGTTCTGGGTCGTGCGGCCCGAGGTTTCGGCCCAGGGGGTCACCGGGCTGGATACGGTTTTGTCAGGCGTCTACATTCAGGGCACATGGGATGGCACGGCCGGAGGCTTTCAGACCGAATTTGCGGGCCTCTCCACCGCCCCCCTGCTTGGTGCGGACCGCGAGGGCATTCAGTTCACCCTGCGCTCGCCCGAAAGCCTGCCAACGGCCAACACACCCATTCTGTACAAAGGGTTGCAAGTGGGTCAGGTCGGCGCTGCCGAGATCAACGAAGACGGCACAGGTGTCGCGGCCAAGGCCGTGATCTATGCGCCTTACACCACCCTGGTGACCACCGGCACGCGGTTCTGGGATGTCTCGGGCTTTTCCTTCTCGCTGGGCGCTGCGGGCGCGCAGATCAACTTTGACAGCTTTGCCTCGCTGATTTCGGGCGGGATCACCTTTGATACAATGGGATCGGGCGGTGCGCCGCTTGTCAATGACGCGGCGTTCGAGCTGTTCGCGGACGAAGAAACCGCGCGCAACGATTTCCTGGTTGAAGGGGACGGCGAAAGCAACAGCGTGACACTGACCATGATCTTTGAACAAAACCTGTCCGGGCTGAGCGCCGGTGCGCCCGTGGAGCTGGGCGGTTTGCGCGTGGGCGAAGTGGCCTCGCTGACGGGGCTGGTCGATGCTGACCGGTTCGGCGACGACAATGTGCGGCTGATGACCACCATGCGGATCAACCCCAGCCGGGTCGGGCTGGGGGACCAGGCGGGCGACGAGGATCTGCTTGATTTCCTGTCGCGGCGCGTTGCTGCAGGGATGCGCGGGCAATTGACCAACGCGTCGCTGCTGACCGGATCGCTGAAAATCCGGCTGGTCGACGTGCCGAACGCCCCCGAAGCGGAACTGATCCGCACGGCTGAACCTTACCCGATCATGCCCACCACCGATGCCGAGATCACCGATGTCGCGACCTCGGCGCAGGGTGTGTTGCAGCGGGTGAACGACCTGCCCATCGAGGAAGTCATGCAATCCGCCATCGCCTTTCTGGACAACGCCACCGCCCTTGTCGGCTCGCAAGCGTTGCAAGAGGCCCCCGAAGAGCTGCGTGGCATCCTGTCTGGCGTGCGCGGCGTGGTCGAAAGCGACGATGTAAAGGCGATCCCCGGTCAGGTTTCGGTCGTCTTGAAAGACCTCGAACAGATCTCGGGCAAGCTGAACACAATCGTCACCGAGATCGAACGCAAGGGCGTGGTCGACCAGTTGATCAGCTCGATCGACAGCGTGAAAACCGCCGCCGACGGCCTGCCCGGTATCGTGGATCAGGCCAGCGCCATTCTGGACGACGCCGCCGAAGTGTCGCTGAAAACGCTGGCGGACCGCACAACCGAGCTGCTGGCGGCGGCAAATGCGCTGATCGACCAGCCGTCGACCCGCGCGCTGCCGCAAGAGCTGAACGAGGCGCTGGCGCAATTGACCCTGACGCTGGAAGAGCTGCGCGATGGCGGGTTGGTGGACAATGCCAACGCCACGCTGGCCTCGGCGCGTGATGCGGCATCGGCGGTCGAAGAGGCCACCAAGCTGCTGCCCGGCATCGCCACGCAGCTGCGCAACGTCGCCAATCAGGCGGCGGCCACGCTGAACAACTATGGGCGCGAATCTGCATTCTCGCGCGAAACCAGCGCCGCCCTGCGCCAGATCGAGGCAGCGGCCTCGGCCATCGAACGGCTGGCGCGGGCTATCGAACGCAATCCAAACTCGCTTATCCTGGGACGGTGACCTTATGAAAATGATCAATACCGGCAGCATGGCTGCCCTTGGCCTTGTGACGCTGATTGCCGCCTGCGGGTCCACCGAAGTGCGCGTCGCATCCCCCGTCAGCGCGCCCGAGACACGGGTGCGATCCAGTTTTTCCAGCCTTGAAGTGTCCGAGGTGACCCTGCCCAGCTATGCCGCTGCCGAAGACATCTATATGCGCGCTGCTGACGGCACCATATCGCCCATGGGCACGCTGTGGGCCGACCTGCCCGCCCGGTCGATCACCCTTCAGCTCTCGCGCGATCTGGGCGCCATCACGGGCGTGACCGTGGCCCCCGAGCCCTGGCCCTTCCGCGCCTATGCCGCGGCCAAGGTCGATGTGCGGATCGAAGAGATGCTGGCCACGGCCGAAGGGGTGTTCCGCCTGTCCGGTCAGTATTTCATCGCACCCGAAGCAGGGGGCCGCGCCAGCGCGGGATCATTCGCCATCGAAGAGCCGATTGTCGGGGACACCGGGTCGCCCACCGCCATTGCCGCCGCACGGGGACAGGCTGTCGGACGGCTGGCCGAGACCATTGCGCGCAAGGGACTGTAGTTTGCAGGGGGGGGGGAAGGTTCCCCCCCTGATCTAATTCAGGTGTTGAACAGGAAGTGCAGCACATCGCCGTCCTTGACGACGTAGCTTTTGCCTTCTGCGCGCATCTTGCCTGCCTCTTTCGCTGGCTGCTCGCCGCCTAGGCCGACGAAATCGTCATAAGCGATGGTTTCGGCGCGAATGAAGCCTTTTTCGAAATCGCCGTGGATCACGCCGGCCGCCTTGGGCGCGGATGTGCCCTGACGGATGGTCCAGGCGCGGGCCTCTTTCGGGCCGACGGTGAAATAGGTTTCAAGGTGCAGCAGCTCGTAGCCTGCGCGGATCAGCCGGTCGAGGCCCGCTTCGCTCAGCCCCATTTCGTCCAGGAACATCTGCGCCTCTTCCGGCTCAAGCTGGCTGATCTCTTCCTCGATCTGGGCCGAGATGATGACGTGCATGTTGCCTTCGGCTGCAGCCATTTCGCCCACGCGGGCGGACAGGGCGTTGCCTTCGGCCGCTTCGGATTCTCCGACGTTGCAGACGTAAAGAACGGGTTTCGTGGTCAGCAGTTGCAGCATCTTCCACGCGCGCAGGTCATCATCATCAACCTCGACGACACGGGCCGGTTTGCCCTCTTCCAATACGGCCAAAGCCGCGCGCATCAGGCGTTCCTGCTGCACCGCTTCCTTGTCACCGCCGCGCACCTTGCGCACGATGTTTTGCAGGCGTTTCTCGATGCTTTCGATGTCGGCCAGCATCAGTTCGGTTTCGATGGTTTCGGCATCGGCCACGGGGTCTACGCGTCCCTCGACGTGGGTCACGTCGCCGTCTTCAAAGCAGCGCAGCACGTGGGCGATGGCGTCCACTTCGCGGATGTTTGCCAGAAACTGGTTGCCCAGCCCCTCGCCCTTGGAGGCGCCTTTGACCAGACCGGCGATGTCCACAAAGGTCATACGCGTGGGAATGATGGTTTTCGACTGTGCGATCTCTGCCAGCTTGTCCAGACGTGCATCAGGCACGGCGACCTCGCCCACGTTGGGCTCAATTGTACAGAACGGAAAGTTCGCAGCCTGAGCGGCGGCTGTGCGTGTCAGCGCGTTGAACAGGGTCGATTTGCCCACGTTCGGCAGCCCGACGATACCCATCTTGAAACCCATGTTCGTTCTCCGAAATCCACGACAGGCCGCTTCTAAAGGCGGGCTGCGCTGCGTGCAAGGCGGTGAATGGGCGCGCAGGGCAGATATGTCAGGCCCGGAACCGCCGGATGGGCGCAATTTGCCCTGTCCCTGCCCGCGGTGCATTGATTTCCTGCGACAGTTTCGGCATTGCGGTGCAGACACAGAAAAAGGCCATCCCATGACCCGCATCGACGCAAAATTCGCCGACCTCAAAGCCGCCGGCAAAAAAGCATTCGTTTCCTACGTGATGGCGGGTGATCCCGATTTCGACACCTCGCTTGAGATCGTCAAGGGATTGCCGGGTGCGGGCGTGGACATCATCGAGCTGGGCCTGCCCTTCACCGATCCGATGGCCGACGGCCCCACGATCCAGCTGGCAGGCCAGCGCAGCCTTGAGGGTGGCATGACCCTGCAACGCACGCTGGATCTGGCGCGCGCGTTCCGCGAAACCGATGACACCACGCCGATCGTGCTGATGGGCTATTACAACCCGATCTATTCGCGTGGCGTGGACAAGTTCCTGGTGGATGCCAAAGAAGCAGGCATCGACGGCCTGATCGTGGTCGACCTGCCCCCCGAAGAAGACAGCGAGCTGTGCATTCCAGCACAGGCGGCGGGGCTGAACTTTATCCGTCTGGCAACACCAACCACCGACGACAAACGCCTGCCGCGCGTGCTGCAGAACACGTCGGGCTTTGTGTATTATGTCTCGATCACCGGCATCACCGGGTCAGCCGAAGCCGAAGCAACGGACGTCGGCCCCGAGGTTGCGCGGATCAAGTCGCAGACCGATCTGCCGATCATCGTGGGCTTTGGCATCAACACGCCCGAGAAAAGCCGCGCGATTGCGTCGGTTGCGGATGGTGCGGTTGTGGGGTCCGCCATCGTTGCGAAAATCGCCAAGGGCGACAGCGTGACCGAGATTCTGACATTCGTGAAATCGCTGGCCGATGGTGCCCACAGCGCGTGATGTGATGAAACTTTGATGCGGGATTGATCCAAAGCGCGTATATCGGTAACAAAAACTGACCAATATCGCGTCTTGGAGTCCGCATCATGCCTGTCATTACCGAAATCGCCGATCTCAAACGTATTTATGAGCGGCGCGTGCCGCGCATGTTCTATGATTATTGCGAAAGCGGATCGTGGACCGAACAGACCTTTCGCGACAACTCGTCCGATTTCGATGACATCCGCCTGCGCCAGCGCGTGGCGGTGGATATGTCGGGGCGCAGCACCAAGAGCCAAATGATCGGACAGGACGTGGCGATGCCTGTGGCCCTTGCCCCCGTCGGCATGACCGGGATGCAGCACGCCGATGGCGAGATCAAAGCCGCCCGTGCCGCCGAAGCCTTTGGCGTGCCGTTCACCCTGTCCACCATGTCGATCAACTCGATCGAGGATGTGGCCGAGGCGACGACGGCACCGTTCTGGTTTCAGCTTTATACCATGCGCGACACCGATTACGTCAGCCGCCTGATCAAGCGCGCCAAGGATGCGAAATGTTCGGCGCTGGTGATCACGCTGGACCTGCAAATTCTGGGCCAGCGGCACAAGGATCTGAAAAACGGCCTGTCCGCCCCACCCAAACTGACGCCCAAGACCATCGCCAATCTGGCGACCAAATGGGCTTGGGGCCTAGAAATGCTGGGGGCGAAACGGCGCGAATTCGGCAATATCGTGGGGCATGTCCAAGGTCTGAGCGACACCTCGCAGCTGAGCGCCTGGACGGCAGAACAGTTCGATCCGACGCTGGACTGGAACAAGGTCGCCAAGCTCAAGGAAGAATGGGGCGGCAAGGTGATCCTCAAGGGGATCCTGGATGCCGAGGACGCCAAGATGGCGCTGAAGGTCGGGGCCGATGCGATTGTCGTCAGCAACCATGGCGGGCGTCAGCTGGACGGCGCACTGTCGTCGATCCGCGCGCTGCCGTCGATCCTGGACGCCGTGGGTGATCAGGTCGAGGTGCATCTGGACAGCGGCATCCGGTCGGGCCAGGACGTGCTGAAGGCGGTGGCGATGGGGGCCAAGGGCACATTCATCGGGCGCGCCTTTATCTACGGGCTGGGCGCAATGGGCCAGAAAGGCGTGACCACGGCGCTTGAGGTCATTCAACGCGAGATGGACATCACCATGGCCCTGTGCGGCGAGACCAATGTTGCAAATCTAGGACGGCACAACCTGCTGATACCCGAAGACTTTGCTGGCCGTTGGCAAGACGGGCACTGACAGGATAAGGCTGGGGTCATGTTGGTTTTTTCCGATCAGAACCTGGCCTTTCTTGCCGTCCCAAAGACCGGCACGACCGCCTTCGAGATGGCCCTGCGTCCGCGTGCCGACATTATCCTGTCAAAACGGCGCAAACACCTGACCGCGACGCGGTTTCACAACAAGGTGGCGCCGTTCCTGGCCGATACCTTTGATCTGACGGTGGAAACGATGGCGGTCATACGCGACCCCATAGAGCAGATCCGCAGCTGGTACCGCTATCGCAGCGGCCCGCGCCAGAAGGGCACCAAGGCCAGCACCAACGGGTGCAGCTTTGACGAATTCGTATTGGCGGTGATCTCTGACGATCCACCTCCTTTTGCCGGTATCGGCAGCCAGTTCAACTTTGTCACCTCGGGCAAGGGCGAAGTGTTGGTGACGCATCTGTTCGCCTATGAACGCCAGCCGGTGTTCCGCGCCTTTCTGGCGGATGCCTTTGGCGCGGAGATCGAGCTGAAACAGAAGAACGTTTCGCCCCCCGCCAAGGCGCCGCTATCAGCCGCGGTCGAGGACAGGCTGCGCAAGGTGCGGGCAGAGGAATTCGCGCTTTACGAGCGGATCAAGGACGCAGGCGGCCATCTGGTCACGCCCGTCGGCTGACCTGTGCCGCGATCGCCGGGATCAGCACGGCGGCGGCCAGCACCAGCAAAGCACCGATCAGGTAGAATGACGTGCGCAAGCCCCACCCTTCGCTGACCAGCCCCATCAGCGGCGGCCCGATGAAAAACGCGCCATACCCCAGCACCGACACGCGGCTGATTGCGGTCAGGCGGGCGGCAGGTTCGACCACACGCCCCGCCAGCGCGATCACCATCGGCACCACCACCGAAATGCCCAAACCTCCAAGCGCAAAGCCGAAATAGGCCATCATCAGCGTGCTGGCAGCTCCGGCCAGAATCACACCAAAGGCCGACAACAGGCAGGCGCAGGCCAGCAGGACCATCACGGGCAGGAACCGCGCCAGCGCATGGCCACCCAACCGCCCGATCCCCATCGTCAGCCCCAGAATCGCAGGCCCCAGCGCGCCCTGCGCGGGGCCGCCCCCCAGCGTGCGTTCCAGATGCAGGGCCGACCAGCCTTCGGTGCCCGCCTCGGCCAGAAAGCCGGTCAGCACCAACAGGCCCATGAGCCAGACCAGCATATGCGGGAAGGCCGCAGGTGCTGTGCCGGTTTCTGGAATGTGCGGCGCAGGCTCGTCACCCAGCATCATCAGGCACAACAGCACGATCACCACCGCCATGACCCCAAAGACCGCAACCGGCGGCCAACCAGCCTCGCGCGCCCAGCCGACGATCAGCGCAGCACCGGCATAGGTGAAGGAATAAATGCCGTGGTTGAGGTTCATCAGGTCACGCCCGTGCTGCGCCTCTTTCTCGGACAGGCGTGCGTTCACCAGCACATCCACCACACCCGAGCCGACGGACGCCAGCATCAGCGCAAACATCAACCCCAGCAAACTGCCTGCGGCACCGGCCCAAAGGAAACCCAAAGCCACCGCAATCGCAAAGACGGGCAAAGCCGATGGCCCCGCGACCTGGTCCGCCATCGGTGCCAGCCACATTGCCACCACCGCCCCCAGCGCGGCCAGCAGGATCACGCTGCCATAGGCGCCATCGGATGCGTTGATACCGGCCTTGATCACAGGCATCTGCGCGAAATACGACGCCCAGGCGATGCCAATCACCAGAAAGCCCGCCATCGGCTTGCGGCTGATCCAAAGGTCGCTAAAAATGCTCATGGGCGGTGCGTTGCCACGGGGTGCGCATCGGCACAAGGGGCCATGGC
The DNA here is from genome assembly GCF_000620505.1 of Sulfitobacter sp. 20_GPM-1509m. GTDB lineage: Bacteria > Pseudomonadota > Alphaproteobacteria > Rhodobacterales > Rhodobacteraceae > Pseudosulfitobacter. Next base: position 490,639 of record NZ_KK211144.1, read on the forward strand.
ACGCACTTGTGCAAAATCCCTCTTTTCACGGCATCCGATCCGGTCTATACGCGCGACTTCACGCGGGGTGGCAGCCTTGGAGGCACCCTGCCCTTATGTATTGGAGAATTACTATGGCTGGAGAGATTCCTGATCTCGAAGCTCTGGAACGGACGGGGACAGGCAAGGGCGCCGCTCGTCAGGCACGTCGTGCCGGCATGGTTCCGGGCATTGTTTTTGGTGGCGACGTTGACCCGCTTCCGATCAACATCCCGTTCAACAAACTGCTGAAAATGCTGAAAGCGGGCCGTTTCAAGTCGACCCTGTTCAACATGAAAGTCGAAGGCCATGACGACGTGCGCGTCATCTGCCGCGACGTTCAGCGTCACGTGGTCAAGGACCTGCCGACTCACGTCGATTTCATGCGTCTGCGCCGCACCACAAAAATCAACCTGTTCATCCCGGTTGAAGTGGTTGGCGAAGAAACATCGCCCGGCCTGAAGCACGGCGGCGTTCTGACCATGATCCGTCCCGAAGTGGAACTGATCGTGACCGCGGGCGATATCCCCGATCACGTCACCATCGACGTATCCGAAGTCGAAATCGGCGACAGCGTCACCATTTCCTCGGTGAAACTGCCCGAAGGCGCGAAGCCCACGATCGACCGTGACTTTGTCATCGCACAGATCTCGGCTCCGTCGGGTCTGGCATCGCAGTCGGACGACGAAGAAGAAGTGGCCGCGGACGAAGTGCCCGCCACCGAAATGGAAGCTGGCGCAGACGAATAAGTCTGAGCTTTCGCAGTCATTTGAAACGGGGTCCTTCGGGGCCCCGTTTTGCGTTTGGGGCAGGCATATGTTGGCCCTGCCCCGACAGGTTGACTGGACCCGCCTGCCCCCTGCGCCTATGCTGCGCCGCAACATCCAAGGGAGCGATTGATGAAACTGATCGTCGGTCTGGGCAATCCGGGCGCAAAATATGCAGGCCACCGCCACAACATCGGCTTCATGTGTCTGGACCGGATAGCGGATGACCACAGCTTTGGCCCCTGGAAATCCAAGTTTCAGGGACAGCTGATCGAAGGCCGCTTTGGCAGCAACCGCGTCGTGCTGCTGAAACCCGAGACGTTCATGAACAACTCGGGCCAGTCGGTGAATGCCGCTGTCCAGTTTTACAAGCTTGAGCCGCAGGACGTGATCGTACTGCATGACGAGTTGGACCTTGCCCCCGGCAAGGTGCGCTTCAAGCAGGGTGGCGGACATGCCGGGCACAACGGCCTGCGCTCGATCCATGCCCATCTGGGGGCGGACTACGGGCGTGTGCGGCTGGGCATCGGCCATCCGGGGCACAAGGACCGCGTCGCGGGCTATGTGCTGCACGACTTTGCCAAGGCGGATCAGGACTGGCTGGACGATGTGCTGCGCGGCGTGTCGGACGGGGCGCAGTATCTGGCGCAGGATGATCCGGCCAAGTTCATGAACGCCGTGGCGCTGCGTGTATCGCCGCCCCGTTCGGGCACAGGCGACAAGGGGCCGAAAGCCAAGCCGGAGGCCCAGAAGGCGCCCCCCAAATCCGCACCGGCCCCGGAGCCCGAAGCGCCCCTTTCGGCTCTGCAAAAACTGATGGAACGCTTCAAGTGACCCTTGCCGAGGCATTTCGCAATCAGGCGCAATCCTGCGCACGTCTTGATTCGCCGTTCATGCAGCGCCTGCTGACCCTGTTGGCAACAGACTGGCCTGCGGACAGCGCCCTGGGCCGCAAGCTGGCAGGGTTTACAGGCGACATCGGCCCCTCAGGCCACTCGTTGCCGCTGCGCGTCGCGGGTGGATTGCATGCGCTGGTTCTGTCGGGTCGCAGCCCCCGGCTTGCCGCTTGCTACCCGCCCCACACCCCCGATGATGCGCCCCTGCGCGATGCCGTGATGGAGGCATTGGCCACGCATGAAGCCTTCATGATCGACTGGGTCGACAGCCCGCCGCAAACCAATGAAGTCCGCCGTTCGGCCGCCTTGATCGCGGGCGCGCGGGTCGCCTGCGCTCAGTTTGACCTGCCGGTGATGCTGAGCGAGTTGGGCGCATCGGGTGGGCTGAACCTGATGTGGGACCATTTTGCGCTGAGCGTGGGGGGCACCACCCTTGGCCCCGACGATCCCGCCCTGACGCTCACCCCCGACTGGACCGGCCCTCTGCCCCCCGCCAAGGTGCCGCACATCGCGAGCCGCGCGGGCGTGGACCTGAACCCGCTGAACCCGCGCGACGCGGACGACCTGTTGCGCCTCACTGCCTACCTCTGGGCCGACCAGCCCGAGCGTCTGGCCCGCACCCGCGCCGCCGCCGCCGTGTTCGACGCGGAAATGACGCGTGGCGATGCCATCGACTGGCTGGAACAGCGTCTGACCGCTCAGCCCGAGGGGCAGATGCACCTGATCCAACACACGGTCGCATGGCAATATTTCCCGGCCCCCGCACAGGCACGCGGCACCGCCCTGATCGAGGCTGCAGGCGCGCAGGCCACGCAAACGCGCCCGCTGGCATGGCTGTCGATGGAAACCGAAGGCGACGTGACCGGCGCCGTGGGCGCCGCCCTGACCCTGCGCCTGTGGCCGGGTGATCTGCGCCTGACGCTGGGGCGTGCCGATTTTCACGGACGTTGGGTCAACTGGACCGGACCGACATAGGATTTGCCCCGCCCCCTGTCACGTGATTGACTGGGCGTATGTAATCAGGGGGGAATACCTTGCGCCGCTTACTGAAATGGGCCGTTCGCATCCTGTTGATGGCCATACTGGCCGCCGCTGTCATTGGCTTTTGGAAGCGCGAAGAAATCATGCGCCTGATGGCGGTGAACAGCCTGTTTTCCGAGGACAGGATCGTCGGCAACTTCAGCCACATGAACGACGCATTCCTGTCGCGTGAAATCCCGCGCGGGGACGGGCCGATTTCGCCCCTGCCCTACGGTGCCCCCATGACCCTGCCCGAAGGCACCGACGCCTGGATCAAGGATCGCGCCGTTACCTCGCTGCTGGTGCTGAAGGACGGTCAGATCGTCTACGAGGACTATTTCCTCGGCACCACCGAGGACGACCTGCGCATCAGCTGGTCCGTTGCCAAAAGTTTTCTGTCCGCGTTGATGGGCATCATCGTTGAAGAAGGCGCGATCGCGTCGCTGGACGATCCCGTCACCAGGTACGCGCCCCAACTAAAGGGTGGTGCCTATGACGGGGCGACCATCCGTAACGTGCTGCAAATGTCGTCCGGCGTGACCTTTGACGAAGATTACCTGGACTATGACAGTGACATCAACCGCATGGGTCGCGTGCTGGCCCTGGGCGGCAGGATGGACGATTTTGCAGCCGGTCTGACCGAGACCTTCACCGCGCCCGGCACGCAGATGCAATACACCTCGATCGACACCCACGTGTTGGGCATGGTGATCCGGGGGGCCACGGGCCGCGACATCCCTGCGCTGCTGTCCGAGAAGATCATCACCCCGCTGGGAGTCGAAGCCACGCCCTATTATGTCACCGACGGCGTCGGTGTGGCCTTTGTGCTGGGCGGGCTGAACCTGCGCACGCGTGACTATGCCCGCTTTGGCCAGATGATCGAGCAGGACGGGATGTGGCAGGGCCAGCAGATCGTGCCCGCAGACTGGATCGACGCCGCGATTCGCCCTTCTGCCAAGACATCGCCCGGCGAAATCGGCTATGGCTACCAGTGGTGGGTGCCCGTGGGCGCGGTGCCGGGTCGAGAGGTCACGGGGCGCGGCGTCTATGGTCAGTATCTTTATATCGACAAGGACGCGCATGTGGTGATCGTCGTCACCGCCGCCGACCGCAAATTTCGCGACCCCGGCGTGACCGATGCCAGCATCGACATGCTACGCCGGATCACCCAAGCCACGGAGGCAAAAGATGGAACCTGATGACGCCGTAAACGTACTCGGCCAAGCGCTGGCCCCTTGCAGCACCGCCCCGCTGACCGGCTTTTTCCGCGACGGGCATTGCAACACCTGCGCCGAAGATCACGGCAGCCACACAGTGTGCGCGGTGATGACAGCCGAATTCCTCGCCTATTCCAAATACGTCGGCAACGATCTCAGCACACCCCGTCCCGAGTTCGGCTTTGACGGGCTGCGCCCCGGTGACCGCTGGTGCCTGTGCGCCGCGCGCTTCCTGCAAGCGCATGACGAAGGCTGTGCCCCTGATGTGGCACTCAGCTCCACCCACCAGCGCGCGCTCGACATCGTGCCGCTGGACGTATTAAAGGCCCACGCTTCCTAAAGCGCGGGCCTTCAACTTCATCTTGCCGGATAAACTCCGGGGGAGGCGCACAGCGCCGGGGGCAGCGCCCCCAACCCGCCGTCAGTTCAGCCGAAATTCCCCATCTCGAACCCCAGCGCCTTGGCCACGGTAAAGATGTCCTTGTCGCCGCGTCCGCACATGTTCATGCAGATGATGTGATCCTTGGGCAGGGTCGGTGCCAGCTTCATCACATGAGCCAGCGCGTGGCTGGGCTCCAGTGCCGGAATGATCCCCTCCAGTGTACAGCACAGCTGGAACGCCTCCAGCGCCTCGACATCGGTGATGCTGACGTATTTCGCCCGCCCGATCTCGTGCAGCCATGCGTGTTCGGGGCCGATGCCGGGATAATCCAGGCCCGCCGAGATCGAGAACCCTTCAAGGATCTGGCCATCGTCGTCCTGCAACAGATAGGTGCGGTTGCCGTGCAGCACGCCGGGGCGGCCACCGGTCAGCGACGCGCAATGTTCCATCTTGGCGTTCACGCCCTTGCCGCCGGCCTCGACGCCGATGATATTGACGTCCTTGTCGTCAAGGAAGGGAAAGAACAGCCCCATGGCGTTCGAGCCACCGCCGATCGCCGCAACCAGCGTGTCGGGCAAACGGCCTTCGGCGGCATCCATCTGTTCGCGGACTTCCTTGCCGATGATGGCCTGAAAATCACGCACCATCGCAGGGTACGGATGCGGACCCGCCACGGTGCCGATGCAGTAGAACGTATCGCGCACGTTTGTCACCCAGTCGCGCAGCGCGTCGTTCATCGCATCCTTCAACGTGCCACGGCCCGAGGTCACCGGCACCACTTCAGCCCCCAGCAGACGCATGCGGAACACGTTGGGCGCCTGGCGCTCGACATCATGAGCGCCCATGTAGACCACGCATTTCAGACCGAACTTGGCACAGACCGTGGCCGTGGCCACACCATGCTGGCCCGCACCGGTTTCCGCGATGATCCGCGTCTTGCCCATGCGGCGTGCCAGAATGATCTGCCCCAGCACGTTGTTGATCTTGTGCGCGCCGGTGTGGTTCAGTTCGTCGCGTTTCATATAGACCTTGGCACCGCCCAGATGGTCAGTCAGCCGTTCCGCAAAATACAGCGGCGACGGGCGGCCCACATAATGCGTCCAAAGGTCGTTCATCTCGGCCCAGAAGCTGTCGTCTGTCTTGGCCTTCTCGTATTCTTCCTCAAGGCTCAGGATCAGCGGCATCAGCGTTTCGGACACGAAACGTCCGCCGAAATCGCCAAAGCGGCCCTGTTCGTCGGGGCCGGTCATGAAAGAATTGAAGAGATCGTTCGCCATCGGGGCTGCTCCTGTCTGGTGTAGACTTGGACCTAGCTTTCAGCGCCCTGCGTGTAAAGGACTAGCCGTTTTTGCGGCCTGTAATCTTGCGTTTCAGACTTTTCAGAACGCTGCCATGCTGTCCGCCGCGCAGGCGGATCAACAGCCGGTGCCAGCGGTCGTTTTCCAGCACATTGGGGATGCGTTCGGAAATGGCCCGGACCAGCACCTCCATCTGCTCAGGCGTGAATGTCAGGTCGCTCTGGCCTTCGGTCCCGGGCCCGTCCCCCGGCACCTCAAGCGTGTAGGCCTCGGAGGGTGGCAACAGCGCGTTCACTTCGGCCACGATGGGGGTCTGGCGCGCGACAAATGCGTCAAGCGCCTGTGCTGACGCAGTGGGCCTTTCGGCGCGGATCTCGGGCAAGGCGTTACACAGGGCATCCGACACGAACCGGCTGCTGCGGCGGCCCCAATGGCGGTTGAACATGCGTTGCAGTTCCATTTCCGACCGCGTCAGCGATCGGTTGACCCGCCCGGCTGCCGCCGGTGTCAGCGTATCGGCGGGCACGCCCAGTGCGTCGGTCAGGCTGCGCAGGATGTCTGCAGCGTGATTGGAATAATTGATGACTGTCAGATCGACACCGGCCCGTTCCGCCAGCCGGATCATTTCGCGCACCTTTGACGGTGTCGGATAGCCCGCCAGAAAAGCGTCAAAGCTGATATCCGCCCCCCCGCGCTTGACGGTCTGACCATAGACCGAACAGGCGTGGTCGAAAGGGTTGCGTACATAGAGGATCAGCTGAACCGGAACCCCAAGGTTTGCGACACGGGACAGCAGGTCGGGATCGTTCAGGAAAAAGTGGATCAGGCTTTCATTGGACAAAAGCACATCCTGCGCGCTGCGCTTCAGCGCAGCCTTTGCGGTGGCGACCAGCGTGCGCCCGTTCACGTTGCCCGCTGTGATCTGTCCCGCACGGGCCTGCGCAAGAGAAGCATGGTCAGGATACACGATTCCCTGAGCCGCCAGCGCGTCGGTGCTGAGCGCCAGTGCCGATTGCAGAGCGCTCGAGCCGGTTTTTCCATGTCCAATATGCAGAATGAGCCGTGCCACAGTTTCCTGCCCTTTCCGGTGGTCAGACCCGCGCAGGGGCAGCGTGCGCCGCACGGCAGAAGGCCGCGATCTTGTCCGCGTCCTTGACGCCCGGTGCGGTTTCAACACCGGACGACACGTCGACCTGACGCGCGCCGGTCACCCGGATCGCCTCGGCCACGTTGTCCGGGGTCAGCCCGCCCGCCAGCATCCACGGCACCGGCCAGCGACGGCCTGCAATCAGACGCCAGTCAAACGACAGCCCGTTGCCACCGGGAAGCGCGGCGGTGCGCGGCGGTTTGGCGTCCACCAGAATCTGGTCAGCCACCGTCAGATAGCTGTCCAATGTCAGCAGGTCGGAAGCATCCGCGACACCGACCGCCTTCATCACCGGAAGCCCATAGCGCGCCTTGACCTCGGTCACTCGTGCCGGGGTTTCGTGCCCGTGCAGTTGCAACATATCCAATGGCACTTGCGCGGTCAGCGCGTCCAGAAAGGCATCATCGGCATCCACGGTCAGGGCGACCTTGGCCAGTCCGACAGGCGCGTCCACCGCCAGTGCCGCCGCCGCATCAAACGACAGGTTGCGCGGTGACTTCGCAAAAAACACGAAACCGCAATATGCAGCCCCCGACGCCGCAGTCACGGCGACATCGGCCGCCGTCCGCAGCCCACAGATCTTTACAGCTATGTCAGGTGACATAAGAACCCGTCAGCCCGCTTCATCCAGAAGGGCCAGAACCTCGTCCTTGCCTTCGTGCTTTTCGCCTCTCAGGCGTTTTACTTCACGCTCAAGCTTGCGCACTTCGCGGCCCTTGCGCGATGCCTCGGCGCGGACCGCATGTTCGCGCATCCATTCCCAGACAAAGCCAACCAGAAGGCCCACGATGATGCCCAGGAAGATCACCAGAAACATCGGCAACTGGATGGACGGGTTCAACGCAAAATAGCCTGCCACCTCGGACGGCAACACTTTCAGCGTCACCACCTCGCGGTTGGCAAGGGCAACAGCAATCAAGGCAATCGCGAAAATCGCGATGCAGGCATAACGAATATAGCGCATTCAGTCGTTTCCGTTCAGTCGGTCTCGAAGCAGCTTGCCGGTTTTGAAGAATGGCACGTGCTTTTCTTCTACATGAACGGTTTCACCCGTACGTGGGTTCCGTCCGACACGTGCATCGCGCTGTTTTACGGAAAACGCGCCAAAGCCGCGCAGCTCGACCCGGTCACCACGCGACATGGCTCCGGTGATTTCTTCAAAAATTGTATTCACAATCCGTTCGACATCTCGCTGATACAGGTGCGGATTCTCGTCTGCGATTTTCTGAATAAGTTCAGACCGGATCATATTTGTCCCCCCGGGGCGTTATTCGCGCTTGTCACAAGAGGTGACTATAGGAACAAAAATCCATTGCGGAAACAGGTAGCGCAAGCAGCAGGCAAGAATTTGCAGGGCGAAGGCGCTGTTTCGGGTGAGAAAATCGCGTTTTGGCTGCATTGCTCACCAACAAGGCAAGGCCGCGCTCAAAAACCGCACCGCTGGCGGTCGCGATGATTCGGACAGAAAAAAGCCCCGCATCCGAAGATGCGGGGCCCTATGTCAGATGATATAGCTCTTGCCCGAAGGCAGGGCTGGATCAGTCGTCGCCTTTCAGCGCGGCGCCCAGAATGTCGCCCAGCGATGCGCCCGAGTCGGAGGAACCATACTGTTCGACGGCCTCTTTCTCTTCTGCGATCTCGCGTGCCTTGATCGACACACCCAGACGACGCGATTTGTTGTCGACGTTGGTGATGCGCACATCAACCTTGTCGCCAACGCTAAAGCGCTCGGGGCGTTGCTCGGCACGGTCACGCGACAGGTCGGAGCGGCGGATGAAGGATTTCATGCCCTCATATTCCACTTCGATGCCGCCTTCTTCGATCGCGGTCACGTTCACGGTCACGATCGAGCCGCGCTTCACGCCGCCAACCGCTTCTGCGAACTTGTCGCCACCAACGCCTTTGATCGAGAGCGAGATACGCTCTTTCTCGACGTCAACTTCCGAAACGACGGCCTGAACCATGTCGCCCTTGCGGTAGTTCTGGATGGCGTCTTCGCCACGCTCGTCCCAGGACAGGTCGGAGAGGTGAACCATGCCGTCGATGTCGCCGGGCAGCCCCACGAACAGACCGAATTCGGTGATGTTCTTGACTTCGCCTTCGACTTCGGTGCCCTCGGGGTGTGTTTCTGCAAACACTTCCCACGGGTTGCGCATGGTCTGTTTCAGACCCAGCGAAACGCGACGCTTGGCGCTGTCGATTTCCAGAACCATGACCTCAACCTCTTGCGAGGTGGACACGATTTTACCGGGGTGCACGTTCTTCTTGGTCCAGGACATTTCCGAAACGTGGACCAGACCTTCGACACCGGGCTCCAGCTCAACAAATGCGCCGTAGTCGGTGATGTTGGTCACGCGGCCAGTGTGCGCCGATTCCAGCGGATATTTGGCAGCCACCAGATCCCACGGATCTTCCTGCAGTTGCTTCATGCCCAGCGAAATGCGGTGCGTGTCTTTGTTGATCTTGATGACCTGAACGTTGATCGCTTCACCGATCGACAGGATTTCCGACGGGTGGTTGACCCGGCGCCATGCCATGTCTGTGACGTGCAGCAGGCCGTCAACACCGCCCAGATCAACGAACGCACCGTATTCGGTGATGTTCTTGACCACGCCCTCGACGGTCTGACCTTCGGTCAGGTTGCCGATGACTTCGGCGCGCTGTTCGGCACGCGATTCTTCCAGGATGGCGCGACGCGATACAACGATGTTGCCACGACGACGGTCCATTTTCAGGATCTGGAAGGGTTGCTTCAGACCCATCAGCGGGCCTGCGTCACGCACGGGGCGCACGTCAACCTGCGAACCGGGCAGGAACGCAACAGCGCCGCCCAGATCAACAGTAAAGCCGCCTTTGACACGACCAAAGATCGCACCTTCGACGCGGGTGTCGTCGGCGTAAGCTTTTTCGAGACGATCCCATGCTTCTTCACGACGGGCCATTTCGCGGCTGATGACGGCTTCGCCACGCGCGTTTTCGACCTGGCGCAGGAACACTTCGACCTCATCGCCGGGGGCGATTTTGGGCTGTTCACCGGGATCTGCAAATTCTTTGATGTCAACGCGGCCTTCCATCTTGTAACCGACGTCGATGATGGCTTGGCCCGCTTCAATTGCGATGACTTTGCCTTTTACGACAGACCCTTCTTCGGGTGTGTCCATTTCGAAGCTTTCGTTCAGGAGGGCTTCGAATTCCTCCATAGATGTTGATTGAGCCATGTGGTCTCTGGTTTCCTAATCTACGTTTGTTTTCGGGCCGTACGGTTGTCTCCGCCGGTCTTGTGGGTTTCGTTGGTCAGGTGAGCGGCAAAGCAAAGAGGGCCGGAGGTGTTCCGACCCTGCTCATCTCGATGCCTTGCGGTGTGTTCACCTTGCTGACAGGCGCGCGTATAGCGGGCTTGGGCCTTGTGCGCAAGGTCCAAGCGCCACCCTGCCCTAGCAATAGCGTTCCGGGCCGTTCCACTGATCCGCATTATAGCGGTCGCCGTGGCACCAGCCGACGGGCAGCACCGCGTCGATGCGGGCCAGGTCGTCGGCGCTCAGGCTCAGTTCGGTGCCGCGCACGAGGTCGCGGAAGAATGCGGTGTGGCGGGTGCCGGGGATCGGGATGATGTGCTCGCCCTGGGCCAGCAGCCAGGCAATCGACAGGGCCGCCGTGGGTTCGCCCATCTCGGCGGCCAGCGCTCGGAACCCCTTGAGAATCTCAAGGTTGGCCTCCAGGTTCGGCGTCTGGAACCGCGGGTTGGTGCGCAGGAACGGCAGGCCCGCTGCCTTCTCCGCCGTCGCTGGCGTGTCCGTCAACAGCCCGCGCCCGACCGGGGAAAAGGCGACCAGCGCCGTGCCCAGTTCGGCACAGGTCTGCACCAGCCCCAGTTCGGGAAAGCGGGTTTGAAGCGAATATTCCGACTGAACCGCATCCACATGGGCCACAGCCGCCGCACGGCGCAGGGATGACGGCGCGATTTCGGAAAAGCCGATGGCCTTGACCTTGCCCTTCTGGCGCAGCGCATCCAGCGTGCCGGTGACATCCTCGATCGGGATGTCGGCCTGACGGCGGTGGCAATAATACAGGTCGACGTGATCAACCCCCAACCGCTTGAGACTCTTGTCCAGTTCGGCCTCGAAATGCGCGGGGCTGTTGTCAAAGCAACGGTTGCCGCTCGCGTCTTTTGAAATGCCGGCCTTGGTGGCGATGTGGAACGCATCCCGCGCGCCGGGATTGGCGGCCAGATAGCTGCCGATAAAGCTTTCGGATTGGCCCATGCCATAGACGTTCGACGTGTCGATATGGGTCACGCCCTGATCGCGCGCCATGTCCAGAATCGCGTGGCTGCCCTCCTCGGTCGCCTTGCCGTAGAAATCGGCAAAGGACATGGCGCCATAGCCAAGCGCGGAAATCTCCGGGCCAAGCGCACCCAGCTTGCGCATCTTCATCGGATCATCCTTTCACTTTATTCACGGCGGCGATGGCTGCGGCCACCGCTTCGTCTATGGTCTTGTCCGAGGTGTCGATCAGCACCGCGTCATCCGCAGGCCGCAACGGTGCCTCGGCGCGGTCCATGTCGCGCGCGTCGCGGGCTTTGACATCTGCGGTGACCGCATCCAGATCGGCAGGTTGTCCGCGCTGGACCAGCTCGTCAAAGCGCCGCTTGGCGCGCACTTCGGCGCTGGCGGTGACGAACAGCTTTATTTCGGCCTGCGGGCAGATCACCGTGCCGATGTCACGCCCGTCCAGCACGGCCCCCCCGGCCCTGCGGGCGAAGGCACGCTGGAAATCCAGCAATGCAGCACGCACCTCGGCGATGACAGCCACCTGGCTTGCGGCCTGCGCCACCGCCTGCGTGCGCAGGCTGTCGTTGTCCAGATCCGAAGCCACCAGCGCACGGGCGGCGGTCACGGCATCCTCGCCCGACAGCATCCGCGCACCCACGGCGCGGTACAGCAACCCGGTGTCCAGATGCGCCATGTTGAAATGCGCGGCGACGGCCTTGGAGATCGTGCCTTTGCCTGCGGCTGCGGGGCCGTCGATGGCGATTGTGAACGGTTCGGTCATGAACTTCCTTCCGATTGCGCAATGCGCCCCTGAACATAGACCACGAGCGCCGCGATCAGGCAGGGGGCAAGGAACGCATATTTCAGCACGGTGGCAAGGCTGGCGGCCTGCACCATTTGTTGGGTCAGCGCGTCGGGCGCGGTGCGCAGCATCGCGGCCACACGCATATTCTCGATGTAATCCGCGCCCAGATAGAACAGCACCAGCGCGCCCAGGCCCATCTGTGCCACCCCGCGAAACCGCGCCCGGACGACCACCAGCAACACCGCGGCCAGCAAGGCCGGAAAGACCGTGTCCAGCATCCTTTGCCGGCCCAGATAGACCTCGATCCCGTCTGCTGCGCGCAAGGCCGCGATATAGCCCTGCGCATAGTCCAGATCGTAACCGAAGACGCGCGCATCGAACACCGACCATTCGGGCGCAGGGGTCAGGCTGCGCGTCGCGGTCCAGGCCATCGCCGCGAACACCAGCATCGCGGCCCACGAAAGCGGGCCGAACCAGCGGGGCAACGGATCAGCCATTGCTGCGCGTGATGGCGGCACCTAAGCCCCCCATAAGCGGCTCGAATATCGGGAAAGACGTGGCGATCGGTCCGCCATCATCCACCGACACGGGCCGCTGCGTCGCCATGCCCAGCACCAGGAACGACATGGCGATACGGTGATCCAGATGGCTGGCGCAGGTCGCACCGCCCGGCACGTTGCCGTGGCCCAATCCGGTGACGGTCCACCAGTCGGAGCCATCCTCAACCGTGATCCCGTTGGCCTCGAGCCCAACTTTCATCGCGTCGATCCGGTCGCTTTCCTTGACGCGCAGTTCCTTGACGCCGGGCATATGTGTCTTGCCGCTGGCAAAGGCCGCGACGACCGACAGAACGGGGTATTCGTCAATCATGCTGGCGGCACGTTCGGCAGGCACTTCGATGCCTTTCAGATCGGGCGAGAACCGCGCACGCAGGTCAGCCACAGGTTCACCGCCCTCTTCGCGTTCGTTTTCATAGGTCAGGTCCGCCCCCATCTCGCGCAGCGTTGTGAACAACCCTGCCCGCGTCGGGTTCAGGCCGATGTTGGGGACCAGCACATCCGAGCCGGGCACGATCAGCGCCGCACAGACCGGGAAGGCCGCCGACGACGGATCGCGCGGCACGTCGATGTGTTGGGCCTTCAGTTCCGGCTGACCGGTCAGGGTGATCACGCGGCCCTCGTCGGTGATCTCGGTGGTGATCTCGGCGCCAAAGCCTGCCAGCATCCGTTCGGTGTGGTCGCGGGTCGCCTCGGTCTCGATCACCACGGTTTTGCCGGGGGCGTTCAGCCCGGCCAGCAGCACCGCCGATTTCACCTGCGCCGAGGGCACAGGCACGACGTAGCGCACTGGCACAGGCTCGGCCGCGCCCACGATGGTCATGGGCAGACGCCCGCCCGAGCGGCCCACCGATTGCGTGCCAAACAAGGCCAGCGGATCGGTCACACGCGCCATCGGACGGCCGTTCAGGCTGGCATCGCCGGTAAACGTCGCGGAAATCGGCGAGGTCGCCATACAGCCCATGATCAACCGCACACCGGTGCCCGAGTTGCCACAGTCAATCACCTGATCCGGCTCGGCAAAGCCACCGACGCCGACGCCGTACACCGACCAGCTGCCGCCGCCGTGATCCGTCACTTCGGCACCAAAGGCCCGCATCGCGCGGGCCGTGTCCAGCACGTCCTGCCCTTCAAGCAAACCGGTGATCGTGGTCTCGCCCACGCTCATGGCACCCAGGATCAGCGAGCGATGCGAGATCGACTTGTCGCCCGGCACCTGCGCCGTTCCGGTCAGCGCACCGCAGGCGCGCGAGGTCATGGGGATGGGGGCACCGTGGCTGGACATGGCAATTCCTTGATTTCGTGTTCGCGCCAAGTCTTATCCGCTCGTTTCCGCGACGTCCATGCACGGAACATGCCCCAGCCCCTCGCGTTGTGTCCCCAACAAGAAGGAGAGCTTCATGACCCATTCATTCGACACCACGAACCCCGCCACCGGTGCCAAGATCGCCACACACACCTATCTGGACGACGCGGAACTGGAATCGCGTATTCGCGCCTGCCACGCGGCATTCCGCGACTGGCGGCTAAAGTCGCACGACGACCGCGGCAAAGTGATCAAGGCCATCGGCCAGGGGCTCCGCGACCGCAAGGACGAGCTGGCCGCTCTGATGACCCAAGAGATGGGCAAGCTGCTGAGCCAGTCCGAGCAGGAAATTGAGCTGTGCGCTGCCATCTGTGACTATACCGCCGAAAACGGTCCCAAGGTTCTGGCAAGCGAGGACCGCGACATCCAAAGCGGCAGCCGTGGCCGTGTGGTTCACGCACCCATCGGCATCGTCTATGGCATCCAGCCGTGGAACTTTCCTGCCTATCAGGTCGTGCGCTATTCCATCGCCAACCTGATGGCAGGCAACGGCGTGCTGCTGAAACACGCCTCGAACGTGGCCGGATCGGGCCAGATGCTGGATGAAATCTATGCGGATGCGGGCCTGCCCTCGGGCCTGTTCTCGGCGCTGATCATCAGCCACGACCAGTCCGACGCCGTGATCGAACACGAACTGGTGCGCGGCATCACCCTGACCGGCAGCCCCGCCGCAGGCCGCGACATTGCAGCCAAGGCGGGCAAGGTGCTGAAGAAAACCGTGCTCGAACTGGGGTCGAACGACGCCTACATCGTCATGGCGGATGCGGATGTCGAGAAAGCCGCGCAAATCTGTGCCACGGGCCGGACCTATAACAACGGTGAAACCTGCGTGGCGGCCAAACGCTTTGTGGTCTCGGACGCGGTCTATGACGATTTCCGCGAGGCTTTCGTCAAGGCGATGAAAGCCGTGACCTACGGCGATCCCACCAGCAAGGATGCCAAGATCGGCCCGATGGCCCGCAAGGACCTGCGCGACGATCTGCACAAGCAGGTGGAGCAATCGGTCGCAAAAGGTGCCGAAATCCTGTGCGGCGGTGAAATGCCCGACGGCGACGGGTACTTCTATCCCGCGACCGTTCTGGCAAACGTGCAGCCGGGCCAGCCTGCCTATGACGACGAATTGTTCGGCCCCGTCGCAGCGCTGATCCGCGCCAAGAACGACGAGGATGCCATGCGCATCGCCAACGACAGCAAGTTCGGACTGGGCGGCGGCATCATATCGCGTGATGTGAAACGTGCGCAGGAACTGGCCGAGGTCGAATTCGACACCGGCATGGTGTTCATCAACGGCTTTGGTCTGGCGACGCCGAACATGCCTTTCGGTGGCGTGAAGGATTCAGGCTATGGCCGCGAGCACGGCGGTTTTGGCATGCTGGAATTCACCAACGCCAAGGCTGTCCTGATCATGGACGAATAACCACTGCTTGCAACGAACTCGGGGGGCACTCTGCCCCCCCGATCCCTACTTTTTCCGAAACGTCAGATAATGCGGCACGCGCCCCTCGCGCAGTGCCTTCTTCTCGTAGCGTGTCGAAATCCAGTCATCCCACGCCACGCGCCAGTCGTCCGGCCCTTCGGCCAGCCATTCAAACCCGTGCCCCGGCACCTGCTCCAGCGTTTGCCGCACATAGTCGGGAATATCCGTCGCCACCCGAAAGATCGCGCCGGGTTTCAGCACGCGCACCAGCGGTTCCAGATGCTCGGGCGTGACGAACCGGCGCCGGTGATGCCGCGATTTGGGCCAGGGATCGGGGTACAGCAGAAACGCACGGTCAATCGACGCCTCGGGCAGCACGTCGAACATATCGCGCACGTCGCCCGGATAGACCGCCAGATTGTCCACCTTGGCCTTGCGGATCTTGCCCAGCAACATCGCAACACCGTTGATGTAAGGCTCGCAGCCGATGATCCCCACCTCGGGGTTCTGCGCGGCCTGATGCACCATATGCTCGCCCCCGCCAAAGCCGATTTCCAGCCAGACAGGTTTGCCGCCGAACAACCCCTGCAAATCCAGCGGCGTGCGGTCGGGGTTCACGTCCCAATCCACCAGCCCCGGCGACAGCGCAGCAAGGTCTTGGTCAAGATAGCCTTCCTGGCTCGACTTCAGGTGCTTGCCCTTGCGGCGGCCATAAAAGTTGCGGTGGGGGCGTTCTGGTGTGCTCATGGCGGCGGTTTAGCGCCAAGTTTCAAAATGCGCAACGCAACGTATCGCTTCCCCGCAACGCGCGCGCTGCTAGCCTTGGGCACAGGAAAGAGGAGATCCCCATGAGCCACGTCCACGTCGTTGCGGTCATCACCGCCAAATCGGGCCAGCGCGCCGACCTGCTGGAAAAATTCAACGCCAACGTGCCTGCCGTGCATGCCGAAGACGGCTGCATCAGCTACCGCGCCGTCACCGACACCCCCGATGTGGGTCCGTTCCAGACACCCATAGGCGACGACACGTTCATGGTGATCGAGGAATGGGCCAGCCTTGATGCGCTGATGGCCCATGCGGTCGCGCCCCATATGAAAGACTATGGCAGGGCGACAAAGGACATGATCGCCGACCGCAAGATCCACGTCCTCAGCCCCAGTTGAACGCACAAGGGCGGCACCATCACCGGCACCGCCCCTTTCTTTTGGCCCCAAATATCCCGGGGGAGCGCCAAAGGCGCGCGGGGGCAGCGCCCCCCGCTCATAAAAAACTTGGGCAGCGTCCCCCTTAGACGGCCGCTTTCAACGCCTCGACCAGATCGGTCTTTTCCCAGCTAAACCCACCATCCGCATCCGGCGCGCGGCCAAAGTGGCCATAGGCCGCCGTACGCTGGTAGATCGGTTTATTCAGGCTCAGGTGTTCGCGGATGCCGCGCGGGGTCAGATCCATGACCTTGTCGATGGCCGCTTCGATCGCTGCGGGCTTCACCGCCCCGGTGCCAAAGGTGTCGCAATAGATCGACAACGGCTTGCTGACGCCAATGGCATAGCTCAATTGAATCGTGCACTTTTCAGCCAGACCTGCCGCCACGACGTTCTTGGCCAGATAGCGCGCCGCATAGGCCGCTGAACGGTCAACCTTGGTCGGGTCTTTGCCCGAAAACGCGCCGCCGCCATGCGGGGCCGCACCGCCGTAAGTGTCCACGATGATCTTGCGCCCGGTCAGGCCCGCGTCGCCGTCGGGACCGCCGATGACAAACTTGCCCGTGGGGTTCACATGCCATTCGGTGGCATCGGTCAGCCATCCATCGGGCAGCACTTCGGTGATGTACGGCTCCACGATGGCGCGGATGTCGGCGCTGGTCAGGTCGGGGTCCAGATGCTGCGTGGACAGTACCAGCGACGACACGCCCACCGGCTTGCCGTTCTCATAGCGTACGGAAAGCTGGCTTTTGGCATCGGGGCCAAGGGCCGGCTCGGTGCCGTCCTTGCGCACTTCGGCCAGGCGCTTCAGGATCGCGTGGGCATAGAGGATCGGCGCCGGCATAAGCGCGTCGGTCTCGTTGGTGGCGAAGCCAAACATGATGCCCTGATCGCCTGCGCCCTCTTCCTTGTCCGTGGCCGCATTCACCCCTTGGGCGATATGCGCGGACTGTTCGTGCAGCAGGTTGGTGATCTCGCAGGTTTCCCAGTGGAACTTGTCCTGCTCGTAGCCAATGTCACGGATACAGTCGCGGGCGATGTCTTCGATCCGCACCATGTATTCGTGCAGTTTATCCTGATCCGACAGGCCGATCTCGCCCCCGATGACCACGCGGTTGGTGGTGGCAAAGGTTTCGCAGGCGACACGCGCTTCGGGTTCTTCGGTCAGCAGCGCATCCAGAACAGCGTCGGAAATGCGGTCGCACACCTTATCAGGGTGTCCCTCGGAAACGGATTCCGAGGTGAAAATGTAATTCTGTCGGGACATGAAGTGCTCCATTGAAATCATGTGTCACGCCAGGAAGCCGTTGTGACACGTCCTGTCCGGTTTATGGACGACGACGGGGTGCGTCAATCGAAATGCGGCGTGCCAAAAGGACGCCCCACCCCAAGAGCAACACAATCAACAGCGGCATATCGCCGGTGCGTGCATAGAATGTCGGCGCCAAAGGTGCAGGCAAGGCGGCGTCCACATGACCTGCCACGCCCAGGGGAAGGCTGTTCAGCACCTGACCACGCGGACCGATCATCGCGGAAATACCGGTGTTGGCCGCACGCGCCAGCGGCAGCCCCTGTTCAATCGCCCGCATCCGCGCCTGCGCGAGATGCTGCTGCGGACCTGCGCGCTGGCCGAACCATGCGTCATTGGTGATCTGGATCAGGAACGAAGGGCGGGTCGGCGCGGCGCCGACATCCTGCGCAAAGACCGCCTCGTAGCAGATCAGCGGCAGTGCCTGTCCCAGCGCGCCCAGGTCGATCATCCGCGGCCCCGGCCCTCGGCCGTATCCGCCCACCGCTTCGGCCAGACCGCGCAGGCCAAGCTTGGAAGCCAGATCGCTCAGCGGCATGTATTCTCCGAAGGGCACCAGGTGGTATTTGTCGTATGTGTCCGTCACCTGTCCGTTGCCGTCTACCACGACCAGCGAGTTATAGTACCAGTCCACATCGCGTCGCTGGATGCCCAGCACCACCGGTGCACCACGCGCCGCGATGGCAATCTCGTCAAAGACCGGCTGGGCGTATTCCAGCAGATACGGCACGGCAGTTTCCGGCCAGACCACCAGATCGGGTTGCGGTTCGGCCGCCGTCGCCTCCAGCAGACGATTCATGAAAACCGGCAGTTTCTCGGGGTCGAATTTTTCTTCCTGCGGTGCATTGGGCTGCACCAGACGCACCATTTGGCCGGTCATCTGCGGCTTGGGCAAGCTCATCGGCCACAGGACAGCGGCCAGCGCCACCGCGGCAGGCGGCAGGACCAACAGCGGACGGTCGAACAACCAGACCAGCACCGCCGCCCCCGCGCACAGCAACAGCATCAGCCCATAGGGACCTACCCACGCCAGAGCCTGCGCAGCAGGTGTATCAAGCAGCCCTTGTGGCAACATGCCCCACGGAAATCCGGTGAACAGATAGCCGCGCCCCAGTTCGGCCAGCGGCCACAGCACCGCAAGGCCGATCACCCCCGCGCGCAGCCGCCGCGCCAGTGAGAAGGCGACGCCCCAGAATGCCGCCAAAAGTGCCGACATGCCCGCCAGCGCAAAGGGCGCCATCCAGCCGTCGCGGGCGGCATCGATCTGGAACGGTTCGGTCAGCCAGGTCAGCGTCAGCACGAAATAGGCAAAGCCAATGACAAAGCCGACCAGCCCTGCCCGACCGGCGCGCGCGGCACCTGAGTAGAACACAAAGCTGACCAACAGCCCGAGCATCATCGGCAAAGGCAGATCGACCGGCGCCTGCCCCAGGGACATGACAGCCCCGCAGCCCAGCGCCAGCAAGACCCACTGCCACACCGTGCGCGCCGCAAGCCATGCGGCAATCATCATGCGTCGTCGTCCTGCCCCGGCAGCCGCACCCGCAACCGTTTGATCCGGCGCGGATCAGCGTCGATCACTTCGAACTCTGGCCCTTCGGGGTGCACGACGACCTCGCCACGGGCAGGCACACGGCCGGCTAGCATAAAGACCAGCCCGCCCAGCGTGTCGATTTCCTCGGCGTCCACGTCCTCGTGGTCGGTCAGCGACTGGCCGATCTCGGTCTCGAAATCTTCGAGCGGGGTCTTGGCCAGCGCCAGATACCCGTCGCCTGCGGCATCAAGGTTGAAGAACTGGCCCTCGTCGACGTCGTGTTCGTCCTCGATCTCGCCGATGACCTGTTCGATCAGGTCCTCGATGGTCACAAGTCCGTCAACGCCGCCATATTCATCAATCACCAGCGCCATGTGCCGCCGTTCGGTCTGCATTTTGGTCAGCAGCACGCCGATGGTCATCGACGGCGGGACGAACAGCAGCGGGCGAATCATGTCTTCGAGGATGAAATCCTTGCCCCGGTCGCCGTTGAATCCGTACAGCAGCGCCAGGTCCTTGAGGTGGGCAAAGCCCATCGGCGTGTCCAGCGTGCCCTCGAACACAGGCAGACGGGTCATTCCGCTGTCCTTGAACACCTCGACCAGCTCGTCCAGCGAGATGGTGCTGGGCACCGCAACGATATCGGCCTTGGGGATGGCCACATCTTCCACACGCATACGGCGCAGGTTGATCATGCCGTGCCCGCTGCGGCTGGGCGGCGTGTCGGAGACAGTGTCGGTATCACCGTTGTCGCCGTCAGAGGGGCTGAGCGCCTCGAATACGCGAGAGAGGAAACCGCCGGATTTCGGCGTGTCGGTCTGCGGGGGTTCTATGTCTGTCTCAGACTGCGCGCTTTGCGCTGCCTCAGACGATCCGTCGTCGTTGTCGCCCATCGGGTCCTTATCCAGTTCAAGCAGAGGGATCTGCCAATTGCGGCGAGTATGGGTCATCGAGGCCCAGTTTGCCAAGTATTTCGACTTCCAGCCGTTCCATGACCGTGGCATCGCCGTCACGTATATGGTCATAGCCCAACAGATGTAAAATACCATGCACGATCAAATGGGTTGCGTGATCCGGCAGGGATTTGCCGGCGGACGCGGCCTCTGCGGCACAGGTGTCATAGGCGATGGCGATGTCACCCAGCTCCAGCGTGCCGTCGGGATCGGGCTCGGGCGGCAACGGCGCGCCCCCTTCTGTCTCGGCCCCACGCTCGTCCGACGGCCAGCTGAGCACGTTGGTGGGCACCGGCTTGGCGCGGAAATCGGCGTTCAGTTCGGCGATACGCGCATCGTCGCAGGCAAGGATCGCGATTTCTGCGTCCGCGATACGCAGGTGTGCAAAGGTTGCCTGTGCCGCGCGATCGGCCAGCGCCTCAAGCCCCGCCTGTTCCCAGCGGGGGTCTTCCATGGCGATGTCGATCGTATGGTTCACGTCGTATTCCGGGGGCCAGCCCCCGGACCCCCGGGATATTTACGGCCAAAAGAAGGATCAGCCCGTTTGTGTGTCTGCCTCGTAGGCCTCGATGATCGCCGCCACAAGGGGGTGGCGCACCACGTCTTTCGAGGTGAAGTAGTTGAAGCTGATCTTGGGGATGTTCTTGAGCAACCGTTCCGCGTCCTGCAGGCCCGATGCCTGACCGCGCGGCAGGTCGATCTGGGTGCGGTCACCGGTGATGACCATGCGCGAGCCTTCGCCAAGGCGGGTCAGGAACATCTTCATCTGCATGGTCGTGGCGTTCTGCGCCTCGTCCAGTACAACAAAGGCGCGGGCCAGCGTGCGGCCCCGCATGAAGGCCAGCGGCGCAATCTCGATCTGTTTCTCTTCGATCAGCTTCGCCAGTTGCTTGCCCGGCAGAAAGTCGTTCAGCGCGTCGTAAAGCGGCTGCATGTAAGGGTCGACCTTGTCCTTCATGTCGCCGGGCAGATAGCCCAGTTTCTCGCCCGCCTCGACGGCGGGGCGGCTGAGGATGATCTTGTCCACATGACCGCCGATGAACATCGACACGCCCACAGCAACGGCCAGATAGGTCTTGCCCGTCCCCGCGGGGCCGATCCCGAAGGCCAGTTCGTTGTCGAACAGCGATTGCACATAGGCCTTTTGCGCCTCGGTGCGGGGTTCGACCGGTTTCTTGCGGGTCTTGATTTCGACCTTGTGACCGACGGGCATTTCCATCTGGTCGCCCAGCATCGGCCGACGCGCATCATCTGATCCGCCGCCCATACGCAATTCGCGGTCAATGTCGCCGGTTTCAACCTCGCGCCCTGATTCAAGGCGCAGATAAAGCGCGTTCATCACCTCCAGCGCACGGGCACGGGAATCAGCGGGGCCGAGAATAGCCAGATGGTTGCCGCGCCGGACGATCTGCACCTCGAGCGCGGATTCGATGGCCGTGATATTGCGATCATAAGGACCACACAGGTCGATCAGCAATCTGTTGTCAGGGAATTCCACCAGCGTCTCGGTTGGTGGAGCGGTGTCAATCGGGGTTAGTGGGGCGCCTGTGGCCAATGCCTGCTCCTGCATCAGGGGTCTGATGTAGCGTCGCAAGTTTGCACGGGCGGCGCAACTGTGACGGTTCGCTTTTTCCATCAATTTACAAGAAATTCACGCCGCCGATGGAAAAAGGGCCAGAGCGGATTGCGCTCTGGCCCTTTGAAATTCGGTTGCAGACGATGCGTCGCCTTAGTTCGGGTCCAAAACGCTGGAACCGCGTTTGAAGTCGCCCACGGTATAAGTGGGTTCGGCCACGCCCGAGCAGACCGGTTTGCCGTATTTATCAAGACGCTGGGACAGATACCCTTCGAGACCGTCGTCGATGATCCAGTGGTCGCAGCCGTTGGGGTCAACCCAGATGCCGGCCTTGAGCTGGCTCAGGTCCTTGCGGTCAAAGCCACGGTCGACGGTTTTGTCTGGCGAATACCCGGTGCCGCAAGCGGCAAGGCCGAAGGCACACAAGCTCAGCGAAAGTGCAATGCGTTTCACAATAATGGTCCCCTCAACGGATACAGATAATTTCGACACGACGGTTCTTGGCCATGCCAGCCGCCGAGTTGTTCGGAGCAGCAGGCATACGCTCGCCGTAGCCACGCACATCGGCGATACGGGCGCCGGTGGATTGTGCGACCGATGCGACCGCATTGGCGCGGTTCAGCGACAGACGCATGTTATAGGCGTCCGAGGCGCGGCTGTCGGTGTGGCCTGTGATGATATAGCTGGTGGCACCGGTGCTCTGGAAGAACTGGGCCAGACGCTGTTTGCCTGCCGCCGAAATACGGTAGCTGTCGGTGGCAAAGAACTGGTCGGTTTCCATCACGCCGCAGACATTGCCCCGGCGGCAGACAGGAATACCCTGACGCGACACGTGGGGTGTCATATAGCCTTCGGCGCCGTCATCCATGACCCAGTGTTCACATCCGTCCGGATCGACCCAGATGGTTGGAATGTACTGGCCACGGTCGCGGCCTCCTTGCGATCGTGTCTGCGCGTCGACGTCCGCCGCCGACACAACAACTGTCGCAAGTGCGACGGCCATTGCAGAAACCACGCGCATAAATGCACTTGTGGTTTTGGAAAGTGTGTTACCCACAGCCCTGTCCCTTATCAAATGTTCCCCCGCAAAGACCCGGTAATAAAAAATTGGCAGCTCGGGGCTTTGCTACTACTGTTTCAGAGTAGGAAAGTTTTACCGCTGTGTGAAGTCGCTTTAACCGCATATTGTGGCTATTTTCGCCACACTTAGGGGGTGAAGTTCAAATTTATGCCACATTTGGACACAGCCGCAGGGATCAATCCAGCAACACGCCGCCCAGGGAATTGGTGCCGGACGACACGATTCTGACCGGGCGCACTTCGCCGGGGTTCACGTCAACGGCATCGACATGGACCGCGTGCAGATAGTCCGACTTGCCCACCATCTGACCCTTCTGGCGGCCCGGTTTTTCGAACAGGACATTCAGCGTGCGGCCGACCATCTCCTGCTGGATCTCACGCTGGTGACGCGTGATCAGAGCCTGGATGCGCTGCAGGCGCGCATCGCCTTCGGCGGGGTCGACCTGGGGGCGCTCGGCGGCCGGCGTACCGGGGCGGGTCGAATATTTGAAGGAATAGGCATAGCCGTATCTGACCTCTTCGATCAGATCCAGCGTGGCCTGAAAATCGGCTTCTGTCTCTTCGGGGAAGCCCACGATGAAATCGCCTGACATCACGATATCGGGCCGTGCGGTGCGGATGCGTTCGATCAGCCGCAAGTAGCTTTCGGCGGTGTGGCTGCGGTTCATCCGTTTCAGAATACGGTCGCTGCCCGATTGCACGGGCAGGTGCAGATAGGGCATCAGCTTGGCACAGGTGCCGTGCGCCTCGATCAGCTCGTCCGTCATGTCGTTGGGGTGGCTGGTGGTAAAGCGGATGCGCTCCAGCCCGTCGACCTTGTCCAGATCCCAGATCAGCTTGGCCAATGTGTAATCCGACCCGTCCGGCCCTGCCCCGTGATAGGCGTTTACGTTCTGGCCCAGCAGGGTGATCTCGCGCACGCCGCGTTCCACCAGATCGCGGGCCTCATCCAGGATGCGGGCAGCGGGGCGGCTGACTTCGGCGCCACGGGTGTAGGGCACCACGCAAAAGGCACAGAATTTGTCACAGCCTTCCTGCACGGTCAGAAAGGCGGTGGGGCCGCGTGCCGCCTTGGGACGCGACTTGAGCTGCTCGAACTTGTCCTCTTCGGGAAAATCCGTATCCAGCGATTTCTCGCCCCGGCGCGCCTTTGCCTCCATTTCGGGCAGGCGGTGATAGCTTTGCGGGCCGACCACCAGATCGACCAGCGGCTGACGGCGCATGATCTCGGCGCCTTCGGCCTGCGCCACGCAGCCCGCAACGCCGATCATCAGGTCGGGCTTGTCATCTTTCAGATCGCGGTAGCGGCCCAGCTCAGAATAGATCTTTTCGGCCGCTTTCTCGCGGATGTGACAGGTGTTCAGCAGGATCATGTCCGCATCTGCCGCCGTTCCGGTTTCGACATAGCCTTGCCCGCCCAGCGCCTCGGCCATGCGCTCGCTGTCATAGACGTTCATCTGGCAACCGTAGGTCTTGATAAACAATTTCTTGGGTGCGGGTTTTGTCTGTGTCATGACGGGCATCCGGGCATCTGGGGTCAGTGCGGGGTGCTATCAGCAAGGCGCGCATCTTGCAATGAGAGCCAGATTGTCGGACTTTGCGCAAAACGAACAGGCCCCGGAATGATGTACCCCTCTCTCGATGAATTTATGAAGGACGCAGGCACCGTTCTGGCCAAAGGTCCGATTGCCCTGGTCATGGTCGAAGACGACGTCGAGGTTGCCACAACCCTGCGCCACCACCAGCAGTTGGGGTTCGCGGCGGTGCTGGCCTTCATGCCGAAGGATTTTGCGCTGCCACGTGATCTGGAGGAGAGCATCATCCGCATCACCTATGACGTGACCCTCGAGGGTGCCGTCCAGCAGGCCGTGAACCGGATCAATGACGCTGCCATCGGGCAATGGATGTTCTACTGCTACAACGCCGAATACCTGTTCCACCCGTTTTGCGAGACCCGCAGCGTAGGAGAGATGCTGGCCTTTCACACCGAGGAACGACGCTCGGCGATGCTGACCTATGTGGTGGATCTGTACGCTGAGGATCTGAACACCTATCCCGATGCGGTTTCACTGGATCATGCCTTTCTCGACCGTTCGGGCTATTACGCGCTGGCCCGCAAGGACCCGGCCACCGGACATCCGCGGGAGCGACAGCTGGATTTCTTCGGCGGCCTGCGCTGGCGCTACGAGGAACACGTGCCCGCCGCCCGCCGCAAGATCGACCGGATCGCGATATTCCGTGCCGCCCCCAAACTGCGCCTGCGCGAGGATCACACGTTCAACGTCGAGGAATACAACACCTTTGCCTGCCCGTGGCACCACAACATCACGGCAGCGATTGCGTCCTTCCGTACCGCCAAGGCGCTGAAGCGCAATCCCGGCAGCACCTTTGATATTCCCACGTTCAAATGGCACAACTCGGCACCGTTTGAATGGCATTCACGGCAGTTGTTGGATTTGGGGCTGATGGAACCGGGGCAGTGGTTTTAGCGGTCTGGTGTTGAATGTCTCAAATCTTTGACCCGATACGCCTGACTTTCTGAATCCGGTCGATGGGCCGCGTCACGCAATACTGAGCTGATCGTCACGCTTTGCTGACCCGAACTGGGCGTTTAAGGAACCGCTGACAATTGACGCACTGCGGGACTTTGCGTCCGTTAAGTGTTTTGACATACTCAGCTTGTACCCACATCATGAGCAACCAGATGCGGAATAGGGAAATAGTAAGTTGAGCGCCAATCAAATCGTATTTCTATCGCTGCCTTTCGTGGTTTGCACATGTATCGTTCTGACTGTCCTAAAGATCAGACGGGAAAAGCGAAATCGACCTATTCAAACCCACAGGCCACATTCACCAAATGCTGGAAATGATCCAGTTGCATCGGCTCGTAGCATGATGGAAGGAAATGGAGCAGGTGCCCCATAAGCTTTAAACGGTTCGATGATTGGTCAGAAGAGTAAATTAGGGCTCTTTCTCGACCTTCGCCGCACGCTGGCTCAATGTCTGCATTGTCGGTTTGATTGCACGATGGTGTCAGTCGTCTCTGAACATCCCTGTCGATTTTTGGTGCAGATGGAGGACTAATTTGGCGTCGACCAGCACCAGAACCTAACCGCGCAGCACCGGAAACCAGTCCTCGCGCAGGCGTTGTCCCGGCTGCATGTCATGCCCCGGAAACGGCGGTGATGTGGGGCCGGGCCGCGCGACATAGCGGGCGTCGTCCCCCACCAGCCGCAAGGAAAACGCACGGCGGCGGCTGTCGCTGGTGTTGCCCCGCGCGCCATGCAGGGTGCGGTAATGAAACGCCACCGCATCGCCCGGCTGCATCTGGTATTCGACAACGGTCATGCCTTCGGCGTCCGGGTCGGGCACCGGCATGTAGGGTGCGGGATCAAAGAACGCATCGCCCTTGGCCCAGCGGGTCGGCAACACATCCTTTTCCCACAGATGCGATCCGGCGACACAGCGCAGACTGGCGGTGGACACAGGATCAAGCGGCGACCAAAAGCTGACAACCTGCTGTCCTTCGACAAAATAATAGGGCCCGTCGGTATGCCACGGCGTCGCCATCGAGGTTCCCGGCTCTTTCACCAGCACATGATCGTGGAACAGTTGCACGCGGTCCGAGCCCATGAGGGCGGCGGCCACTTCGGCGGCGCGCGATGTGCGAATGACCTGTTCGAACTCGGGGATGCGCTGCCAGTTGCAGTAGTCGTCAAAGAACCGCCCGCGCTCGCCCTCACGCTTGTTTTCCGAAGCGTATGGGCCGGGCTCGTCCATATTGCGTGCGACACCGGCGCGCAGTGTTTCGACATGGTCGGCAAACAGACCGCGCACCAGCACAACGCCGTCGCGGCGATAGGTGTCGATCTGGTCCTGGGTCACGAATGGCTCTTGGGTCATGGGTGCAAAAATCCGGTATTATCCTGCACCTTGGTGCCGCGTTACGGTTTCTTGCGCAACCGAATCACCACGTCCACCGACGAAATTTCCGCACCCGCAGGGGCATTGGGCAGCCGCGAGATCACCAGTTCATCCGAGGGTGCATCACTCAGCCGCGCCTCGTCTTCCCAGAAGAAATGCGGGTGGTCGTGGGTGTTGGTGTCGAAGTAACTTTTCGATCCGTCGACCGTGACCTCTTGCAGCAATCCCGCGTCGCAAAAGGTGCGCAGCGTGTTGTACACAGTGGCCAAAGACACGGCTTCGCCTTCGATCTTGGCAGCCTCGAACAGGCTTTCGGCGGTGACATGGCGGTGTTGGCCGTCACCGATCAGCAGGGCAGCCAAGGTCACGCGCTGCCGTGTCGGGCGCAATCCTGCCCCCGCCAGCCACTCGGTTCCGATGTCATGTTGCGACTGCGCCATGCCTGCCCTCAATTCAATTCCTTCCCTATATAGAGGGCGCATCAGGTGATTTTCAAACGGAAATCAACGCAGCGTGACATCCCGGCACCATATCGGTCAGGCTTTCGCGCCCCGCAGGCGCCTCTCACAACGCCGCAACCGCAACCCGTGCGACCCAAGGGCGCGGCCGCTGTACCCTTCGGCACACTTGGCAACACCGGCACACGG
Source organism: Sulfitobacter sp. 20_GPM-1509m (assembly GCF_000620505.1). GTDB lineage: Bacteria > Pseudomonadota > Alphaproteobacteria > Rhodobacterales > Rhodobacteraceae > Pseudosulfitobacter. The sequence continues at coordinate 518,025 of NZ_KK211144.1, forward strand.
GTGCTAGAGGGGTTTAATTGCAAGAATGCGAAGGGAATTCCGTAATATGTCCGACTATCCCACCAGTTTCGACCGCGACGACCTTCTTAAATGTGCGCGCGGAGAGCTTTTCGGGCCCGGCAACGCCCAGTTGCCAGAACCGCCGATGCTGATGATGGACCGGATCACGGATATTTCGGGCGACCGCGGCCTGCACGAAAAAGGCCACGTTGTCGCCGAATTCGATATCAAACCCGACCTGTGGTTCTTTGATTGCCATTTTCCTGGCAACCCGATCATGCCCGGCTGTCTGGGTCTGGACGGGCTGTGGCAGCTGACCGGCTTCAACCTGGGCTGGCGCGGCTGGCAGGGGCGCGGCTATGCCCTGGGCGTGGGCGAGGTCAAGCTGACAGGCATGGTCCGGCCCGACCGCAAGCTGCTGACATATTACGTCGATTTCACCAAAGCGATCCAGACGCGCCGCCTGACCATGGGCGTGGCCAACGGACGGGTGGAAGCAGACGGAGAAACCATCTATCAAGTGACTGACATGAAGGTCGCTCTGTCCGAGAGCTGAACCGGAAGGGTCTGAGGTCTGAAGGAGTTTACCATGCGCCGAGTCGTCGTGACAGGGCTGGGGATTGTGTCGTCCATCGGCAACAATGCAAGCGAAGTGCTGGCCGCCCTCAAGGCTGGCAAATCCGGTATCGTGGCATCCGAAGAGATGACCGAACACGGGTTTCGCAGCCGCATCGCAGGGACGTTGAAAATCGACGTCTCCGAAATGGTCGATAAACGCACGTTGCGTTTCATGGGCCCCGGGGCGGCATACGCCCATATCGCGATGGCCGAAGCCATTGCCGACGCGGGTCTGACCGAAGATGATATCGTGAACCCGCGCACCGGTCTTGTGGCCGGCTCGGGCGGTCCATCCACATCCGCGCTGTTCCAGGCGCACCAGACGGTGCTGTCCACGGGTGCGACCAAACGCATCGGGCCCTTTGCCGTGCCCAAATGCATGTCCTCGACGATCAGCGCCAACCTGGCGACGGCCTACAAGATCAAGGGCATCAACTATTCGATCACATCCGCCTGCTCGACCTCTCTGCACTGCATCGGCAATGCCGCCGAACAGATCATGATGGGCAAACAGGACGTGATGTTTGCCGGTGGCGGCGAAGAACTGGACTGGACCCTGTCGTGCCTCTTCGACGCAATGGGTGCGATGTCGTCCAAGTTCAACGACACCCCTGACAAAGCGTCGCGCGCATTCGACGCCAACCGCGACGGTTTCGTTATCTCGGGCGGCGGCGGCATGGTCGTGCTGGAAGATCTGGAACATGCGCTGGCGCGCGGTGCCGAGATTTACGCCGAAGTGACCGGCTTTGCCGCCACTTCCGACGGGCACGATATGGTTGCCCCCTCGGGCGAGGGCGGTGAACGCGCGATGCGTCTGGCGCTGCAAACCCTGCCCGAAGGTCGCAAGGTCGGCTATATCAACGCCCACGGCACCTCGACCCCCGTCGGCGACGTCGGCGAAATCGAAGCGGTGCGCCGCGTGTTCGGCCAGGGCTCCACGCCGCCTGTGTCCTCGACCAAGTCGATGACAGGCCACGCACAAGGCGCCGCCGGTGCCCTTGAGGCGATCTTTTGCCTGCTGATGCTGAAACATGACTTCATCACCCCCTCGATCAACGTCGAGACGCTGGACGAGAGACTGGACCCCGCCGAGATTGCCACCAAGCTGGTGGAAAACGCAGGGCTGGACTCCGTCATGACAAACTCGTTCGGGTTTGGCGGCACCAACGGGTCGATGATCCTTTCCAAATATAAAGAGTGATTGCAAAAATGTCGGATGTGCTTGCAGGAAAACGCGGCCTGATTATGGGCGTGGCCAATGATCGTTCCATCGCATGGGGCATTGCCAAGGCGATGCACGCGGCCGGTGCCGAACTGGCTTTTACCTATCAGGGCGAGGCGTTCGGCAAGCGTCTTGAGCCGCTGGCGGCCTCGGTCGGGTCGGACTTCATGGTCGATGTTGACGTGACCGACGACGCCAGCCTGGACGGCGCGTTCGAGCAGTTGGGCGCACGCTGGCCGACGATTGATTTCGTGGTCCATGCCATTGCGTTTTCCGACAAATCCGAACTGACGGGGCGGTTCCTGAACACCAGCCGCGCCAACTTCAAGAACTCGATGGACATCTCGGCCTATTCCTTCATCGACGTGGCACGCCGTGCGCACCCGCTGATGGTGGAAAACGGTGGGACGTTGCTGACGCTGACCTATCAGGGCAGCAACCGTGTGGTGCCGAACTATAACGTCATGGGTGTGGCCAAGGCGGCACTGGAAAGCGCAACGCGCTATCTGGCAAACGACCTGGGCCCCGAAGGCATCCGCGTCAACGCCATCTCGCCCGGTCCGATGAAGACGCTGGCGGGTGCTGCGATTGGCGGGGCGCGCAAGACCTACAAGCACACCGACCAGAACGCGCCGCTGCGCTCGAATGCGACGCTGGAAGCGGTGGGCGGTACGGCGGTCTATCTGGCGTCTGACGCGGGCGCCTGCACCACTGGCGAGATCATTCGCGTCGATGGCGGGTTTCATGTGCTGGGCATGCCGCAGCCGGATCACCTGTAAGCGTCGGTTCCGGTTCGGGGGCGCTGCCCCCGCGCCTTTGGCGCTCCCCCGGGATATTTTTAGCCAAAAGAATTGCGCTCAGCGCAAGGGATCTGTGCGCCAGAGCCAGATTTTCAGACCACCGTGGGCAACGGGGGCCTCTTGGGGCTTCCATGGCAGGCCGCAGGCCTTGGCAAGGCCCGGTTCCGAGGTGACAAGGCCGACGCGCCAGCCTTTGAAACGGGTTTTCAGGGTTTCGCCCAGCGTGCCGTAGAGCGGATAAAGCAGGTTCTTGTTGCCGATGCGCGCGCCATAGGGCGGGTTGACGATGACCAGGCCCGGTGGGCCCTCGGGTGGGGTGACCTCACCTGCGCCGTGGACGTCGAACTGACACAGCGGTGTAACCCCTGCCCGTTCAGCGTTTTGCGTGCTCATGCGGATGGCACCCTGATCGCGGTCTGATCCAAAGAACCGGGCGGGGCCTGTTATGTCCGGCATTGCGGTGCGCAGGGTGTCGAAAGCCTCTGCGTCGTAGGAGGCCAGTTTCTGGAAGGCAAAGTCGCGCGAGCGGCCCGGCTGCAGGTGGCTCGCGATTTCCGCCGCCTCGATCAGGAATGTGCCCGAGCCGCACATGGGGTCCACCACCGGTTCCACGCCATCGTAACCGCATTGCCGCAGGAACATCGCGGCCAGATTCTCGCGCATGGGCGCCTTGCCCACCGCCTCTTTATGACCGCGCTTGTGCAGCGCCTCGCCCGAGGTATCGAGGCTGATGGTCACCGCGTTGTCATCGATGCGCACCTTGATGACGATTTCGGCTTCGGGCGACAGGGTCAGGCCGTGTGTGTCCCGCAGCGCTGTCTCGATCCGCTGGGTGGCGGCGCCCGCGTGATAGATCTTGGAGCGTTTGCAGGTGACCTGCACCCGCACAGGCACATCGGCGCGCAGAATGTCGCCCCAGGGGAATTTTCGCGCACGTTTGTCCAGTTGGGCCAGATGAAAGGCCATGAAGTGGCCCACGCGCACCAGCACCCGCACCGCGCCGCGCAGACAAAGGTTGGCGCGCCAGACATCCGCCCAGCCGCCGGTGATCGTGACCCCGCCGACGGAAGCCACAGGCGCGTCAAAACCGGCCTCGGCCACCTCGGTGGCAAGGACATGTTCCAGCCCGGGCGGGCAGACAAGGAATATTTCAAAAGGGTCAGGGGTGCTCATGGCCTGCGTCATACGCGCAATTCGCGGGCGCGGCCAGATGCTGTCGGTGGGGGTGTGCGGAGGACTGCAGCGCCCTCCGCAAAAACCTGTCTCAGTTTACCGAGACGACTTCGATGGCAAAGGTCAGGTCTTTGCCCGCCAGCGGGTGGTTGGCGTCCAGCGTCACGGTGCTCTCGTCAACCTCGACCACGGTCACAGGCAGGGCCTGACCGTCGGGGGTTTGCATCTGCAACTGCGTGCCAAGGTCCAGCGGGATGTCGGCAGGGATGCCTTCGCGCGGAACCGCCTGACGCATCTCAGGGTTCACGGCGCCATAGGCTTCTTCTGCGGCAACCTTGACTTCTTTCTTTTCGCCAACGGCCATGCCGGGCAGCGCGCTGTCCAGACCGGGAATGATCTGGCCGCTGCCGACCTGGAATTCCAGCGGGTCGCGGCCTGCGGAACTGTCAAAGGTGCTGCCGTCCAGCAACGTGCCTGTGTAATGAATGCGAACTGTATCGCCAGATTTGACCTGGGTCATGTGACTCTCCGAATTTTAGGGGGGAATGGACGGAGGCCGCGTGTCTGCGCGGGTGCTCCGGGGTTGGCATTAATTCAACATAGCAGCGCATAAGTGTAAACCCCGGCCCCGGCACGCGGCCTTGCGGTGATTTTGCGCCTTTTCCCTCGGGCTACTGCGTGACAGTCTGCTTGGGCAGCCACCGGAGATCGACCATGCCCGTTACCACCTGCGTTTTTGATGCCTATGGCACCCTGTTCGATGTGGCCGCCGCCGCGCGTCTGGCCGCTGAACAGCCGGAATTTCCAGCCCTTGCAAAGGCTTGGCCGCAACTGGCCGAACATTGGCGGGCCAAGCAACTGAACTATTCATGGCTGCGTGCGGTCATGGGCACGCATACCGATTTCTGGACCGTGACGCAGGATGCGCTGGACTGGTCGCTGGAAAAGACGGGGCTGGAGGGCGACGCGGCGCTGCGCCAGCGGTTGCTGGATCTCTACTGGGAATTGCAGGCCTACCCCGAGGTGCCCGCCATGCTGAAGGCGTTGAAAGCCGCCGGATTGAACACGGCGATTCTGTCCAACGGCGCGCCTGCGATGCTGGATGGGGCGGTGCAATCGGCAGGCATAGGCGACGTGCTGGACGACTGTCTGTCGGTGGAAACCGTGGGCATTTTCAAGCCGGACAGCCGGGTCTACGACCTTGTGGGCGCGCGCTTTGGCTGCGCCAGGGACGAGGTTCTGTTCGTGTCCTCGAACGGTTGGGACGCCGCCGCCGCCGCGCACTATGGGTTTCGCACCGCATGGGTGAACCGCGCAGGCGATCCGGTGGACCGCCTGCCCGCCACGCCCGATACCATACTGACCGATCTCACGGGCATCCCCGCCCTTGCCGGAGTTTGACATGGCCACTTTCACCACATCCGACGGGCTGAGCCTGTATTACACCGATACTGGGAACGGCCTGCCGATTCTGTGCCTGTCCGGACTGGGGCGCACAGGCGCCGATTTCCGCTATGTCGCGCCCTACCTGGAAGAGTACCGCGTGATCACCATGGACTATCGCGGGCGGGGGCAGTCGGAGTTCGACAAGAACTGGCGCAACTACACGCTGGCGATCGAAAGCCGCGATGCGATCGAGTTGCTGGACCACCTGGGCATCGACAAGGCCGCGATCCTTGGCACCTCGCGCGGGGGGCTGAACGCGATGATGCTGGGCCAGATGGTGCCGGACCGCATCCTTGGCGTGGCGTTCAACGACGTCGGCCCCGAAATCGACCCCGAGGGGATCAAGGACATCATGGCCTATCTGGGCGTCAAACCCAGCATCCGCACCCATGCCGAGGCGGCGCTGATCCTGCCTAACCTGCTGGGCGGTTTCATCGGCGTGCCCGCCAGCCGCTGGATGGAAGAGGCAGAGACACATTTTGTCGATGACGGCGCGGGGGGGTTGAACCTGACCTATGACGCGCACCTGCGCGATGCGGTGGCCAATGAAACCGAAAGCCCCGACTTATGGGCCTTCTTCGATGATCTCGCGGGCAAGCCGCTGTGCCTGATCCATGCCGCGGGCAGCGACATCCTGAACGAAAAGACGGCGCAAGAGATGCGCGCGCGGCGGCCCGACATGATCTACACCAAACTGCCCGATCGCGGGCATATTCCGTTTCTGGACGAACCTGCGGCTGTGACCGCCTTGAAAGACTGGCTGGACCTTATTCAATGAACATCGACATGATCCGTGCCGCAGCCCTGCGGCTGCAAGGGCACGCGCGCCGCACGCCGCTGCTGAACTCGCCCTTTATCGACCAGATCGCGGGCCGCCGCGTCTGGATCAAGCCCGAGTGCCTGCAACACACCGGCAGCTTCAAGTTTCGCGGTGCATGGTCGGCGCTGTCGGCGCTGGATGCCGAGACGCGCGCCAAGGGCGTCATCGCCTTTTCCTCTGGCAACCACGCACAGGGCGTGGCGCTCGCGGCGGCCCAGCACGGGGTGCCGTCAGTGATCATCATGCCGTCCGACGCGCCTGCGCTGAAACTGGCGAACACCCGTGCCTTGGGGGCCGAGGTCGTGACCTATGACCGCGCCACCGAAGACCGCGACGCCATCGGGGACCGGCTGGCGGCAGAGCGGGGGCTGACGTTGATCAAACCCTTTGACGAACCACAGGTGATTGCGGGCCAAGGCTCGGTCGGCCTTGAGATCGCTGAAGACGCAAACGCCCAAGGGATCGAAACCGCTGACGTTCTGGTGTGCTGTGGCGGTGGCGGGCTGACCTCGGGGATTGCCTTGGCGCTTGAGGCCGATGCGCCGGGGCTGCGAGTGCGCCCTGCCGAACCTGAAGGATTTGACGACGTGAAACGGTCGCTGCAAAGCGGGCAGATCGAGCGCAACGCGCAGACCTCGGGCAATATTTGCGATGCGATCATCACTCCCGCGCCCGGGCATATCACCTTTCCCATCATGCACCGGCTGTGCGGCCCCGGTCTGGCGGTGTCCGAGAACGAGGCATTGCATGCCGTCGCACAGGCATTCCTGCGGCTGAAGCTGGTGGCAGAACCCGGCGGCGCGGTGGCGTTGGCAGCGGCCCTGTCGCGCCGTGACGAAATCACAGGGGATGACGTGATTGTCGTGATCTCGGGCGGAAATGTCGATGCGCCCATGTTCGCGCGTGCGCTGGACACATTGGAATGACGCGGTTCACGGTCGCTGGTTTCAAGGTAAAAACCTGATCGGTCCGGAAAAGGAACACCAATAAGTCCAACGCGCATTGGCGAAATGCAATACTTCGGCGTATTGAACGATCACCGGACAGATGGCGGCCACGCCGAAAAGCCGTATAACAAGCGGGCCTCGGACCGCGGGCGGATCATGGCGCATCTGGCGCTGGGACAAGGAGACGAATGATGAAACTGGCAGACCTGGGCGACGTACGCCTGCATTACCGTATTGACGGCCCCGACGATGGCGCACCGGTGGTGTTTGCCAACTCGCTGGGCACCGATCTGCGGCTGTGGGACCCGATCATGCCGCTGCTGCCCGCAGGTCTGCGGGTGCTGCGCTTTGACAAGCGCGGGCATGGGCTGTCGTCCTGCCCGCCCTCGCCCTATTCGATGGGATCGCTGGTGACGGACGCCGAAAAGCTGATGGACATGCACGGGTTCAAGGATGCGCTTTTCGTGGGCCTGTCGATCGGCGGGATGATCGCGCAGGGGCTGGCGGTCAAGCGGCTGGATCTGGTGCGTGCGCTGGTATTGTCGAACACCGGGGCCAAGATCGGCAATGCCGATATGTGGGGCGAGCGTATCGCCGCCGTGCTGAAAGGCGGGATCGAACCCATGGCCGACGCGGTGATGGAACGCTGGTTCGCGCCCGATTTCCGCGCCACGCCCGAGCTTGAGCTGTGGCGCAATATGCTGATCCGCCAGGAGGTACAGGGATACGCGGGCTGTTCCTCCGCCATCTCGGGCACCGATTTCTATTCCACCACCGCATCCTTGCGCCTGCCCGCACTTGGCATTGCCGGGTCCGAGGACGGCTCGACGCCGCCCGATCTGGTGCGCGAGACCATCGACCTGATCCCCGGCAGCCAGTTCCAGATCATCCGCCGCACCGGCCACCTGCCCTGCGTCGAAAAGCCCGAGGAATATGCGCAGATCCTGACCAAGTTCATGCGCGACACGGGGCATATCTGAGATGGCAGCCAGTGTTTTCGCAAGCCCGCTCTACGGGCAGTTGTTCGCCACGGGTGAGACCGGGCGTCTGTTCACCGACAGCGCCGAAGTGCGCGCCATGCTGCTGGTCGAGGGCGCGCTGGCCAAAGTGCAGGGTGCCTTGGGCGTGATCCCGGAGATCAGCGGCGCCGCAATCCACCGCGCCAGCCTTGAGGTTGCCATCGACCCCGGTGCCCTGGGGGCCGCAACGGGTCAGAACGGTGTGCCGGTTCCCGGATTGGTCGCGGCGTTTCGCGCAGCAATGGAGGCCCCCGAACACGCGCAATACGCCCACTGGGGTGCCACCAGCCAGGATATCGCCGACACCGCGCTGATGCTGCGGTTGCGGCAGGCGCTGGCGTTGGCCGAGGCTGACATCCGTGCACTGCTGGGCGCGCTGGCCCAAGCCGCAGAGGATCATGCCGCCACACCAATGCCCGCCCGCACCTATGGCCAGGTCGCCACGCCGACCAGCTGGGGCGCGGTTCTGGCGCAGTGGGGCACGCCGTTGATTGCCGCATTGGACGACCTGCCCGCATTGCGCGCGGCCAGCCTGTGGGTGTCGTTGTCGGGCGCGGCGGGCACCTCTTCGGCGCTTGGCCCCAAGGCGACAGAGACCCGCGCGGAACTGGCAAAGGCGCTGGGGCTGAAAGACCCCGGCCACAGCTGGCACACCGACCGCAGCCCGGTGCTGCGCATCGCCGAATGGATGGCGCGGGTGACGGCTACGCTGGCCGCGATGGGCGACACGTTGGTGGGGCTGACCATGTCCGGCATAGGCGAGGTCACCCTGTCCGGCGCGGGCGGATCATCGACCATGCCACAGAAACAAAACCCGGTCGGACCCTCGGCGCTGGTGGCGCTGAACATCCAGATGGCAGGTCTGCGCGCGTCACTGCAAACCGCGGCATCCCATCAGCACCAGCGCGACGGGGCGGCATGGTTCGCCGAATGGATGGTTCTGCCGCAGGTCGTTCTGACCAACGCCTGTGCACTGCATCACGCGTTGAAACTGGCGGAGGGCATCAATCCGGTGCCTGCGCGGATGCACGCAGCCCTTGAGGACGGTCTGGGCCTGATCCACGCCGAGGCGCTAAGCTTTGCGCTGGCAGGCCAGATGCCGCGCCCCGAAGCGCAGGCCGCGACCAAGGCACTGTGCAAGGAAGTGATGGACACCCAGACCCCGCTGCCCGAACTGGCCGGGCGTGCCTATCCCGATCTGCCACAGGGACTGTTTGACGCCGCCTCCCAGATGGGCACAGCCGCAGACGACGCCCGCGCCTTTGCCAGCCGCGCCCGCAGCGCCGCTGCCGTGTAGCACCGGCGTGAAACCCGCCGTTGTTTTCCTGCTGTTCACCGTCCTGCTGGACGCGATGGGCATCGGGTTGATCCTGCCGATCATGCCCGACCTGATCCGCGAGGTGCAGGGCGGCACGCTGGCGCAGGCGGCGCTGTGGGGTGGTGTTCTGTCCACGTCCTTTGCGGTGATGCAGTTCCTGTTCGGCCCGGTGATCGGAGGGTTGTCCGACCGCTTTGGCCGCCGTCCGGTGCTGTTGTTGTCGCTGGTCGTCATGTGTCTGGATTACATGCTGATGGCGGTGGCGGGCAGCATCTGGTTGCTGCTGGTGGGGCGGATCATCGGCGGGGTCGCCGCTTCGACCCAGTCGACGGCCAACGCCTGTATGGCTGACCTCTCGGCCCCCGAGGACAAAAGCGCCAATTTCGGCCTGATCGGCGCGGCCTTTGGCATCGGTTTCGTGCTGGGACCGCTGATCGGCGGGCTGCTGGCCGAATATGGCACCCGCGCGCCCTTCTGGGCGGCGGCGACCCTGTCGGGGCTGAATGCCCTTTTCGGTTGGCTGGTGCTGCGCGAAACCGTCACGGACCGCATCCGCCGCGCGTTTTCCTGGCGCCGGGCAAACCCGCTGGGCACGTTGCGCGCGCTGGGGAAACTGCCGCAGATCCGCCGCCTGCTGGTGGTCTATTTCATCTATCAGTTCGCCTTTATCGTCTATCCCACGATCTGGGCCTATTTCGGTCACGCGCGGTTCGACTGGTCTCCTGCCATGATCGGCCTCAGCCTCGGGCTGTTCGGCATTGCCATGGCCGTGGTTCAGGGCGGCCTGATCCGTATTGCCCTGCGCCGGTTTGGCGAAGGCGGTACGATCGTCTACGGGCTGCTGTTCAGTGTCCTGACCTATATGCTGGTTGCGCTGGTCACCTCGGGCACCGTCGCGTTGGTCCTGACGCCACTGGCCGCCCTGGGCGGCGTCATTGCCCCCGCGTTGCAGGGGATCATGTCCAAGGCCACAGGCGATGACCAGCAGGGCGAATTGCAAGGGGCCATGGTATCGGTCAACGCACTGGCGATGATCCTGTCGCCGATGGTCATGACCTCGGTGTTCTACAGCTTTACCGCCGCCGACGCACCCATCCATCTGCCCGGTGCGCCTTTTGTGCTGTCGGCCCTGCTGACGGTGCTGGCGCTGGTGATCTACCTGCGGCCCATCGGCACACGGATCACCTGACGTTACTTGGCCAAACTGGCGCGGACGGACCGGGAACGTGTCGGTTTCCGACATGCGCGGCCCCTTTGCGACCCCCACCCTGAACGGGTCGCATCACCTTCTGCCATCAGGACAGTCCCATGCAAACCATCAAAGCCGCCGTCTGCCACGCCTTTGGCGAACCACTGCGCATCGAAGACATCCGCCTGCGCGCGCCCGAACAAGGCGAGGTGGAAGTGACCATCGACGCGGTGGCGATCTGTCATTCGGACATCTCCTATGCCGAAGGGGCCTGGGGCGGCAGCCTGCCTGCGGTCTATGGTCACGAAGCAGCGGGACGCGTCAGCGCCGTGGGGACAGGTGTGCAGGGACTGTCGGAGGGCGATAGCGTCGTGGTTACATTGATCCGTTCGTGCGGGTCCTGCGCCCCCTGTGCCGGAGGCAGCCCGGTGTCGTGCGAGACACCCTACAACGGCGACATGGGCCCGATCACCCTGCCGGACGGCAGCAAGCTGCATCAGGCGATGGCCACCGGCGGCTTTGCCGAAAAGGTGGTTGTGGACCGACGGCAGGTGGTGCGCATTTCAGACAAGATCGCCAAGGACGTGGCCTCGCTGGTGGCCTGCGGTGTGATCACCGGCGTCGGCGCGGTGGTGAACTCGGCCCAACTGCGCGCGGGTCAGGACGTGGTGGTGATCGGCGCAGGCGGCGTCGGGCTGAACGCCATCCAAGGCGCGCGGATTGCAGGCGCGCGGCGTATTGTGGCCGTCGACATGAGCGCCGAGAAACTTGACGTTGCCAAGGAATTTGGCGCAACCCACGGCGTTCTGGCGACGCACAAAGCGCCGTGGCTGGCGGCGCGCAAGGCGTTGGGCGGGCGCGGGGCCGATGCGGTGATCGTCACCGTGGGTGCCATTCCCGCCTATGATCAGGCCCCGAACTATCTGGCCGCGCAGGGCAAGGTGATCATGGTCGGGATGCCCCATGTGGGCGGGGAAGCAACATACCAGCCTGTCAATCTGGCCGCCGCAGGTCAGGGCATGATCGGGTCGAAAATGGGGGATGTGGTGATCCAGCGCGACATTCCGTGGATGCTGGACCTGTACGAACAGGGTCGGCTGAAACTGGACGAGTTGATCTCGGGGCGGTGGTCGCTGGAACAGATCAACGAGGCGATTGCCGACACCAAGACTGGAACTGCGCGGCGCAATGTGATCGTGTTCGATCACAAAGCATAGGACGCTGACCGACCGGGGCTCTGCCCCCGATTTTGAGTCCGGCCCCGGAGTTTACTGGCAAGATGAAGGAACGGCCTGCATGAAGCTTAAAGACCTTGATATCATCGTCACGGCGCCCCCTGCGCCGGGCTGGGGCGGGCGCTATTGGATATTGGTCAAGGTGACCACGGACACCGGCATCGTCGGCTGGGGAGAGTGTTACGCGGCATCGGTCGGACCGGATGCCATGCGGGCAGTGATCGGGGACGTGTTCGCACGGCACATGCAGGGCGAGAACCCGGAGAATATCGAACTGATGTTCCGCCGTGCCTATTCGGCGGGGTTCACACAGCGGCCTGACCTGACGGTGATGGGCGCGTTTTCGGGGCTTGAGATTGCCTGTTGGGACATCCTCGGCAAAGCGCGCGGGCGACCTGTTCATGCGCTGATCGGCGGGCGGATGAACGACCGCATCCGGGCATATACCTATCTCTACCCCCTGCCCCATCATGATATGCAGGCTTTCTGGACCTCGCCCGAGATGGCTGCTGAAGCGGCATTAGATTGCGTGGCGCGCGGGTATACGGCGGTGAAATTCGACCCCGCAGGCCCCTATACCCTGCGCGGGGGCCACATGCCTGCGATGAGCGACATCAGCCAGTCGGTGGCCTTCTGCAAGGCAATCCGCGAAGCCGTGGGCGACCGCGCCGACCTGCTGTTCGGCACCCATGGGCAGTTCACCACCGCCGGCGCAATCCGGCTGGGCCGCGCCATCGCGCCCTATGGTCCGCTTTGGTACGAGGAACCTGTGCCACCGGACAATGCCGCGCAAATGGCCGCAGTGGCCAGTGCCGTGGGCATTCCCGTTGCTACCGGCGAACGGCTGACCACCAAGGCCGAGTTCGCCCCGATCCTGCGCAGCGGTGCGGCCAGCATCCTGCAACCGGCCCTGGGTCGTGCTGGCGGCATCTGGGAGGTCAAGAAAATCGCCGCGATGGCCGAAGTTTATAACGCGCAAGTCGCGCCACACCTCTATGCAGGGCCGATCGAATGGGCCGCCAACCTGCAACTGGCCGCGTCCATTCCCAACCTGCTGATGTGTGAAACCATCGAGACACCGTTCCACGACGCGCTGATCAAGGGCAGCATCCGGGTCGAGGACGGCTTTGTCACGCCGTCAGATGCGCCCGGTCTGGGGATCGAGGTGGACGAGGATCTGGCCCGTGCGCATCCTTACACCGGCACCGGCCTGCATCTGGAGATGCAGGAAGCGCCCTGCGATTACGTGAACGGCAATGCCTTCGAAGGGGGTGCGCCCGCACCGAGAGACTAGACCAGCCGCACGCCGCTGACGGCCACATCGACCTTGAATTCACGCCCCACGGCGACGACGCCCACGCGGCGCAGCTCGGATGCGTCAAAGTTGGCATCGGTCCGATAGGCTTCGAGCGTCTCGAAGGGCACCGTGATCGTGGTCCACGTGGACGGTGCCACAAAGCCCGTGCGAAAGGATTGCCATGCACGCGTCAGCCGCGTGGTCCGCAGGCGCAGGTCGTAGTTTTCGCCATTGCCGCAAACATCCAGTTCCAGCCCCGTGCAACCGCTGGCATCCTGCTCCAGATCAAAGGCCATCTGGATAAAACCGCCGCCGTTGTCTGTGCTTACCGTGCCTGTCAGGCGCATGGCCTTGCGACCGGCGACCTGCTCCGTTGACGCCTGCCCGCGGGACACGCCACCCATCACGCTGTCGGCGACATAGGTCCAGTCGGGGTGCAGCGCCCTCACGCGCCCTTTTCCAGATGCCGACCAAGGAACGCCAACCAGTTCTCACAGCAAATCTTGGCGATCACCTCTGCGCCAAAGCCCGCATCCTCCATCGCCTTGACCAATACAGGCAGATCCGCCGCCGAGGCGATCCCGTCGGGCATGCGCGCCCCGTCGAAATCGCTGCCCAGTGCCACGTGATCCTCGCCTAAGCGTTCGATCATGTACTCCAGATGGCGAATGCAGGCTTCCAGCCCTACGCGCCCTGTCTTCCATCCTTCATCACTGAGAAAGGGTGGCGCAAAGTTCAGCCCCGCGATGCCGCCGCTTTGGGCGATAACCTGCAACTGCGCGTCCGTCAGATTGCGCGAGGACGGACACAGCGACCATGCGTTGGAATGGGTGGCCACGACCGGCTGTCCCATATCTGCGATATCCTCAAACCCCTTGAGCGTGATGTGGCTGGTGTCGAGCATGATCCCAAGCTCGCCGCAGCGTTTCGCCAGCCGTTTGCCATCCTCGGTCAACCCCGGTCCAAGGTCGGGATCGCGGAAATGCGCAAAAGGCACGCCATGGCCAAAGATGTTGTTGCGCGACCAGACCGGTCCGAGCGAGCGCAGTCCGACACCGTAAAGCACGTCCAGCGCCAGCAGGTCGGCGTCGATACATTCAGCCCCCTCAAGGTGCAGGACACAGGCCACCGCATCGCCCATGAACGCCTGCCCCAACTGGTCGGGGCGCGTGACGATCTCGATTTGGCCAGCGGCGGCCAGTTGCAGGGCAATTCCCGCCTGCCCCATGGCCGCCTGCAAGGCCCAGCCCTGATCCAGCGGGTCATCCAGAGGTTCAAGTTCGACGGCGTTGACCTCGGTGCTGCCCGTGTGAGGCATGCGGCTGGCCGGGCAATAGATCGCAAAGAACCCGCCGCCCATGCCGCCCGCCCGACAGGCAGTGGCGTTGATGTGGCCCGCATCCGTTTCAAAATGTGCCACCGGATCGCCCTGATGTTTCCAGAGCCGCATCAGCGCGTCGTTGTGACCGTCAAATATCATCTGTTTTCCCATCAGTCTGCCGTCCAACCTCCGTCGACCATCATGGCCGTGCCTGTCACCATTCCCGAGGCATCCGACGCCAGATACAGCGCCGCCCCCATAATATCGCTGACCGCGCCCACGCGCGGCAGTTTGATCTTGTCCATGATCCACGTGCGGCTGCGCGCGTCATTGAATGTACCTTCGGTCAGCGGTGTGCGGATGAAGGTGGGGCAGATCGTGTTGATGCGAATGCCCGCCTTGCCCCATTCGATGGCCATCGCCTTGACCATGCCCTCGACCGCGTGTTTCGACGCACAATAAACCGCGCGGTCCGGGCCGCCGACGTGACCCATCTGGCTGCCGATGTGAATGATCGAGCCGGGCTTGCCCGCGTCCAGAAGTGCGCGCGCGGCATAGGAGGACAGAAAATAAGCCCCCTTCACGTTCACATCCATCACCGTATCGAAATCCGCCACATCGGTGTCCACCGCCGCCGAATGACGCGCCAGACCGGCCGAATTCACCACAACGTCAAAGGGGTCGGAAAACGCACCCTTCAACGCCGTAAGATCCGTCTGGTCCAGCACCAGCGCCTCTGCCGAATGCCCCGCATCGCGCATGGCGGCGACGCTGTCGTGCAACAGATCGGCGCGACGCGCGGCACAGACCACATGGGCTCCCGCCCCGGCCAATGCCACGGCACAGCCCAGACCGATGCCCGAGGATGCACCCGTGACAAGGGCGCGGCGGCCTGACAGGTCGAAGGACGGGATTTGTGGAAGTGTCTGAGCCATCTGTCGCCTCGCATTGGTGTTCGGCACAGCTTAGCGGATGATGTGCGTTTCACCAGAGCCAGCGCATGGCTGCAACCATTGGCATGGATATTTATAGCCAAAAGAAACGGGAGCACTGTGGCCCCCGCATCTGTTGTTTCAATTTTCAAAGCGTGCAGGCTTAAAAGAACGCCTGAATGCCGGTCTGGGCGCGGCCCAGGATCAGGGCGTGCACATCATGGGTGCCCTCGTAGGTGTTGACCGTCTCAAGGTTCATCACGTGGCGCATCACCTGGAATTCACCCGAGATGCCGTTGCCGCCGTGCATGTCACGCGCGATGCGGGCAATATCCAGCGCCTTGCCGCAGTTGTTGCGCTTGACGATCGAGATCATCTCTGGCGCGGCCTGAGCTGCGTCCATCAGGCGACCCACTTGCAACGAGGCTTGCAGGCCCAGTGCAATCTCGGTCTGCATGTCGGCCAGTTTCTTCTGGAACAACTGCGTGCCGGCCAGCGGCTTGTTGAACTGTTTGCGGTCCAGACCGTACTGACGGGCGGCGTGCCAGCAGAATTCGGCCGCGCCCAGCGCGCCCCAGCTGATGCCATAGCGGGCACGGTTCAGACAACCGAAGGGGCCTTTCAGACCCTGCACGTTGGGCAGCAGCGCGTCGTCGCCGACCTCGACACCGTCCATGACGATTTCACCGGTGATCGAGGCACGCAAGGACAGCTTGTTCTCGATCTTGGGGGCGCTCAGACCCTTCATGCCTTTTTCCAGGATAAAGCCGCGGATCTTGCCGCCGTGCTCTTCCGACTTGGCCCAGACCACGAACACATCCGCGAACGGCGCGTTGGAAATCCACATTTTCGAGCCGGTCAGCTTGTAGCCTGTGGGTGTTTTCACCGCGCGGGTTTTCATGCCTGCGGGGTCCGAGCCAGCGTCAGGTTCGGTCAGACCAAAACAACCGACCCATTCGCCGCTGGCCAGTTTCGGCAGGTATTTCTTGCGCTGCTCTTCCGAGCCGTAGGCGTAGATCGGATAGATCACCAGGCTGGATTGCACCGACATCATCGACCGGTAACCGCTGTCGATGCGCTCGACCTCGCGCGCGACCAGACCGTAAGAGACATAAGAGCCGCCCAGACCGCCGTATTCCTCGGGCAGTGTCACGCCCAACAGACCCATGTCGCCCATTTCGGCAAAGATCGACTTGTCGGAGGTTTCGTTGGCAAAGGCGTCGATGATGCGCGGAGCCAGCTTTTCCTTGGCATAGGCCGCGGCGCTGTCCTGGATCATGCGTTCGTCTTCGGTCAGCTGTTGCGACAGGCGGAAAGGATCGGCCCAGTCGAAGCTGCCCAGATCGGGAGCATCCTTGGCTTTCAGGATCGGGGTTTCTGCATTCATGATGGACCTCTTTCTCGAATCTGTTGAATTTCGTGCAGTATTGCAAAGAAACGCGGCAAGTTCTAACAATCATCCGTCCTGTGATACATGAGGATTAGTCATAGATGATCGCCCCCCGCCGTTTCCTGCCTTCAACCGGTGCACTGATGGCGTTCGAGGCTGTGGCGCGCCTGGGATCGGCAACGGCCGCCGCGCAAGAGTTGTCCTTGACCCAAAGCGGGGTCAGCCGCCAGTTGCGCAGCCTAGAGACACAGATCGGTGCATCGCTGGTGCAGCGCGAGGGGCGTGCGCTGGTGCTGACGCCGGTGGGGCGCGAATATGCGCGCACGGTGCGCGAGATCCTGCACCGGCTGGCGGCGGCATCCGTGGCGGCACGCACCAACCCGGACGGCGGCACATTGAACCTTGCGATCCTGCCTGCATTCGGGATGCACTGGCTGGCCCCGCGCCTGCAGGATTTCGCCCGCACGCATCCAGAGGTCACGGTCAACCTGTCCACCCGTCTCGCGCCCTTCGATTTCCGCGCCAGCCGGTTCGACGCCGCGATCCATTTCGGCCGCGCAGACTGGCCGGGAGCGGATCACCTGCCCCTGATGCCGGAAACCGTGGTGCCGGTCTGTGCGCCGGGGCTGCTGCAACAGGCCAGCAGCGCCCAGATCGCAGCGCAGCCCCTGCTGCATCTGGAAACGCGTCCCAAAGGCTGGGCGCGCTGGCTGGCGGCACAAGGGTGGACAGGGGAATTGGGCGCCGGGATGCAGTTCGACCAGTTCTCGACCATGGCACAGGCGGCGATCCACGGCATGGGCGTGGCATTGCTGCCGACCTTTGTGGCACAGCCCTATCTGGACAGCGGCCAACTTGCGCTGGCCTCGGCGCAGACATCGCAAAGCATCGGGACCTATTACCTCGTGTGGCCGTCCGAACGCGCCACCCAGGCCTCGCTGCGCTCGTTTCGCGCATGGCTGGGCGAACAGGCACGCACCGCATCCGAACCAATTCCGCAGACCTGACCCACTGTCGCCGCATTTGCGCCGCAATCCCCCACTAGGGCTTCGGTCAGTGTTTTCGGGTGGGGCCGGACCAAACAGGAGCATTCATGCTGCGTTCTATTCAAAAACTGGCCCTTGCCGCCGCTCTCGGCGCGACCTTGGCCCCTGCCGCCTTTGCCGATGGTGCATCCGCCAATGAACATACCGTCATGGTTTTGGGCGAATCCTTCTTTCCACGTGTGACCTATGCAAGTCCGGGCGACACCGTCCGGTTCATCAACGCATCAGAAAGCGAACAGCTGATCGTCGCCAAGGACGAAAACTGGACTGTCGGCCCGATCGCAGTCGGCGGAGAAGAAGTCTTTGCCGTCGTCGCAGGCATGAAAAACGACTTTTCCCTTATGCTCGGCGAAGAGGCCGACGAGGAAGCCCTCGCAAACGCATCGGGCGCAATCAGCTTCAGCTCGCCTCCGCTGGGCAACTGAATCTCGTAAATCGCGAAGTGTTCCGGGACCTGCTTGTCTTTTCGGCAAGCAGGTCGTTCCGCGTTTAGTCAAGGGGTTCGATCAACTCGGGACCTTCGGCACGGTTCGAATTCACAGCCGTGCCCACGCGGTGCATCTGCAACGTGTCTTCGGGCGCAGGCTGCATCAGGCGGGCGGCGCCTTTGCCCTCTTCCCCCAGCCACAGTGACAGCTGCTCCGGCTCCAGCACGACGGGCATCCGGTGGTGAATGGCGGACATGGTTGTGTTGGCCCCTGTGGTGACAATTGCGCAGGTCCGCAACCGGGTGTCGCCCCCCTCCCAATCCTGCCAGATCGCCGCAAAGGTCAAGGGCGCGCCATCGCGGCGGGTGATGTACCACGGCAGACGGTTGCCGTTTGCATCCTTGGTCCATTCATAAAAACCGGTGGCCAGCACCACACACCGCCGGTCGCGGCAGGCGGTGCGAAAGGCGGGTTTCTCGGCGATGGTCTCGGCCCGCGCATTGATCAGCAACGGTCCGTCATTCGGTTTTTTGTACCACTGCGGGATAAAACCCCAACGCATCGCCCCCAGCGACCGCTGACTGCCATCGCTGCGGATGACATGGACCGGATCGGTGGGGCAGACGTTGAAATTGGGCACATGCGGCAAATCGTTTGCGGGCGCTGCCGCGAACAGTTGCGCCATCGCGTCGGTTGGCAGAGTAACGGCTATACGACCACACATGGTCGGGAATGTAGGCGACTTGTGTCACAGGTCCAAGCCCCACCCGCATTGAGCGGAAAGACGACGCCATCCGTTTGCAACCGCCATCAAAGCCGCGCAGACTGCAACCACACCGACCGATTGGACCCCTGCCCCATGATCCGCCATTTCCTGCCCGTCTTTGCCCTTTTGCTCGGCTCGTCCTTCCTGCTGTTCGCAGGGGGCATCAACGGGCTGATCCTGCCGGTGCGTGGCAGTGCCGAGGGCTTTTCGGCCTTTTCCCTGGGTCTGCTCGGCACGGGCTGGGCCATCGGCTACATGGCAGGCTGCGTGCTGACGCCGCGGCTTGTGGCAAATGTCGGCCACGTGCGCGCGTTCGGAGCGATGGCCGCGATTGCTGCGGTGTCGATGCTGGGGTCTGCGATCATGCTGACCCCGTGGGCGTGGATCGCGCTGCGCGGCGTCTGCGGTTTCTGTTTCGCCGGAGCCGCGATGATTGTCGAAAGCTGGCTGAGCGATCAGGCGGCACCCGAGCAGCGCGGGCGGATCTTTGGCGTTTACACGATGGTCAACCTCGGCGCTGTGACCGCAGGTCAGATGACACTGACGCTGGGCGACACCTCCGGGTTTTTCTTCTTTGCCCTGGGCGCGATATTCTATTGTCTGGCGCTGGTCCCCACCGCCCTGTCCTCCAGCTCCAACCCCGCACCGCTGGTGGCTGCGCGACTGGATATGAAAGCCCTGTGGCGCAATTCACCCGTCGCAGTCTTCGCGGTGTTCTGGGTGGGGGTCAGCAACTCGGCCTTTGGCACTCTGGCGGCGGTCTATGCGGAACGCACGGGGCTGATGCTGGCGGCGATTGCCTTTTTTACCTCATTGCCGATCCTGGCAGGTGCGCTGGCGCAAATTCCCGTAGGCATCCTCAGCGACAGGATGGACCGGCGCAAGGTGCTGGTGGGCATCGCGCTGGCTGCGCTGGTTGCCGACATCCTGTTCATCACCATCGCACCACAGGGGCGCATCCCCAATCTGGTTCTGGCCGCGATCCTGGGCGGATCGATCTTTGCCATGTATCCGGTGATCGTGGCCCATGCCAACGACCACGCCGCCCCCGGCACCTCGATCCAGATCTCGGGTGGGCTGCTGCTGCTTTATGGCGGCGGCGGCATCGTGGGGCCGCTGATGGCAGGCTGGGCGATGAGCAACTTTGCCGACCGCGCCCTGTTCATGGTCACCGCCGTCGCCCATGTGCTGGTGATCATATACACGATGTGGCGCATCTCGCGCCGGGTGGCCGTGAAAGAAGCGGACAAGACCGCCTTTCAGGTGGCTCCGGGCGGTCGCGGCAGCACGCCGCAAACCGCGGTCCTTGGTGCATCCGACGCAGAAGTGCAGGCCGAAGCCGACACCGCAGCGGCCTCCTGAGCACAGCCACGAAAAAGGGCGCGCAGACCGTTGCCTGCGCGCCCTGACAGTTCGGTCGCGAAAGACCTTACTTGACCGTGATACGCCCGTCGGTGACCGGCGTGAACGGCCCTTGGGCGGCCAGATACTCGGCCAGGACATCCGCCACATCCGGCCCGAAGTCATAGGCGTTTTCAGCGTTGATAAACATCTTGTAGCCATCACCGCCGTTGCGGACATAGTTGTTCGATACGACGCCATAGACCTTTTCAGGATCAATCGGCGCGCCGCCGACCATCACGTCCGACACCCGCTCGCCCGCCGGCTTCGAAGCATCAAACGCATAGGTCAAGCCCGCCACCTGGGCAAAGCGGCCTGCGCCCTCTTCCACCTGGCTCACACCGTTTTCCAGCGCCTCGATCACGGTCGCACCCGTGACCTGGAACGTGGACAGCGTGTTCTGGAACGGCAGCACGGTCAGCACTTCGCCCATGGTGACGGGGCCTGCATCAATCGACGCGCGGATGCCGCCGCCGTTCTGGATCGCGATTTCGATTCCCTGATCCTTGACCCGTGCCAACATTGCATCGGCAATCAACGTCCCCATCGAACATTCCATCGCACGGCAGGTTTCCCGGTCGCCGCCAATCTGGTCTGATGCTTCGGCCACCACCCGGTTGCGGATCTCTTCCAGCGGTGCCGCCGCTTCGGCAATGCGCGCCACGGTCGCCTCATCCTCGGCCACGCTCGCGTCGATCAGGATCGGATCGCCCTTGGCTTCGGTGACGTTGCCCTCGTCGTCAAAAGTCACGTTCAGTTCGCCCAGGTATTTGCCATAGGCATAGGCCTGAACAATCGCGGTGCTGCCCACCATCGTGGGATAGGGGCCTTCGGCCTTTTCGTCCGTGTTGCTGAGCAACGTGTTCGAGTGGCCGCCCACGATCACGTCAACGCCGGTGGTGTTTTCCGCCACACGCTTGTCGACCACATAGCCCGAGTGCGACAGCACGATGATCTTGGTGATGCCTTCTTCGGTCAGCTTGTCGACCTCGCCCTGAACCGCGTCGGACGGATCGGTAAAGATCACGTTCTTGCCGGGGCTGGCCAGTTCGTCCGTGTCCTGCGGCGTCAGGCCGATCAGGCCGATCTTTTCACCACCACGTTCGATCACTGTGGATTTCGCCAGCTTGTCCGCCAGCAGCGGCTCGCCCGAGACATCGGCGTTCGACATCAGGATCGGGAAATTGATCGTATCGATAAAGCTGGCCAGCACCTCGGGGCCATCGTCGAATTCGTGGTTGCCCACGGTCATCGCGTCATAGCCCAGCATGTTCATCATCTCGGCGGCCAGCTTGCCCTTGTAGTAGGTGTAGAACAGCGTGCCCTGGAACTGGTCACCGCCGTCCACAAGGATGGAGTTGTTCGAGCGTGCCTTGGCGTCCTTGATCGCCGTCACCAGCCGCGCCGTGCCGCCAAAGCATTCGCCGGCCGTGTTGTCCTCGGCACCGCAGGGACCGTCATACTTGCTGATCGGTTCGAACCGCGCGTGAAAATCGTTGGTGTGCAGGATGGTCAGCGAATAATCCGCCATCGCTGTGCCAGCGGTCAGCGCAAGCGCCATCGCTGTCTGTGTCAGACGCAAAAACATGTCAGGTGTCCCCCTAAAAGGTCTGTTGGCATTGGTATCACTCTGGCGGCGCTCTGATTAAGAGTCAAAACCCGAGTGCACGGCCGGCGAATTGACGTATCGGAAGCCTAGGCCGCTTGACCAACCTCAAGGCACACGGCATCAGTGAAACCATGCTGATTTTGAAAATATTCCGTGCCGATGAATGGCAAGACCTGCGCGCCAGGGGCGAAACTCTGGGCGCACCCATCGACGTCACCGACGGCTATGTGCATTTTTCGACACCCGCACAGGCTGCCGAAACCGCAGCCAAACACTTCGCGGGCGAAGAAAACCTGTGGCTGCTGGGACTTGAGGCAGACGATCTGGGCGACAAGCTGGTCTGGGAGCCGTCGCGCGGTGGTGCGCTGTTCCCCCATCTTTACCGCCCCCTGAAACTGGACGACGTGGCCTGGGCACAGCCCCTGCCCCTACAGGACGGCGTTCACCAATTCCCCGCAGGTGTCCTATGACCGACAACCACATCGACCCCGAACGCGCGCAGTTCGATGCCTTCAAGGATCTGCCGCGCGATCATCCGATTGAAATGCTGAACCTTGTGCGGTTCCGTGAACACGCCGCCTATCCCGAGGATCACCCGCTTGCCGGCAAGGGGCTGACCGGAGCGCAGGCCTATGCCAACTACGGGCGCGACTCGGGCCCGGTTCTGACGCGTCTGGGCGGGCGCATCGTCTGGCGCGGGGCCTATCAGACGACGCTGATCGGACCGGCGGACGAGGCGTGGGACGCCTGTTTCATCGCCCGCTATCCTGACGCCGCAGCCTTTCTGGCGATGGTCACCGACCCCGACTACAAACAGGCGGTGATCCACCGTCAGGCCGCCGTGCTGACCTCGCGGTTGATCCGCACATCGCCGTCCGACGCCGGAGCAACCTTCGGATGAAGCGCAGTATCGAAAAGCTGGGCCTGGCCGCCCTGCGCCGCATCGACCCGGAAATGGCCCACGGCCTTGCCCTGCGCGCGCTGCACACGCCCTTTGCCGCCCTGCCCGGTCCGGTGACTTCGCCCCGGCTGACCACGCGCGTCGCGGGCCTGACGCTGAACAATCCGGTCGGTCTGGCCGCGGGTTTCGACAAGAACGCGACCGCGATCCGCCCGCTGGTGCGTGCGGGCTTCGGCTTTATCGAGGTGGGGGCCGCCACGCCCCTGCCCCAACCCGGCAACCCCAAGCCACGCCTGTTTCGCCTGACCGAAGACCGCGCCGCGATCAACCGTTTCGGGTTCAACAACGACGGGGCCGAGGCCATCGTGCGCAGACTGGCCCGCGCCCACAGGACGATTCCCGTGGGGCTGAACCTGGGCGCGAACAAGAACAGCGCCAACCGCGCCGAAGATTTCGCCCGCGTGCTGCAAATGGCGCGTGGCCATATCGACTTTGCCACCGTCAACGTGTCCTCGCCCAACACCGAAAAGCTGCGTGACCTGCAAGGTCCGATGGCGCTGGCCGCCTTGCTGGACGGCGTCATGCAGGTGCGCGGCAACGTGCCGGTGTTCCTGAAAATCGCCCCGGACCTGACCGATCAGGATCTGGCCGACATCGCCAAAGTGGCCGAGGATGCCCGGATTTCCGCGATTATCACGACCAACACCACGCTGGACCGCATCAACCTGCGCAGCCCCCATGGCACCGAGGCCGGCGGCCTGTCCGGCGCGCCCTTGTTCGAGAAATCCACCCGCACGCTGGCCAAACTCCACACACTGACCGACATACCGCTGATCGGCGTCGGCGGCATCAGCACGGCCCGCGACGCCTATGCCAAGATCCGCGCGGGCGCATCGGCGGTGCAACTCTACACCGGCCTCGTCTACGGCGGCCTCAGCCTGGCCGCGCGCATCGCCCAAGGCCTTGACGTACTGCTGCAACAGGACGGCTTTGGCTCGGTCAGCGAAGCGGTGGGGACAAACACCAAAGACTGGCTTTAGCTTCCGCTTCTTTTGGCCAGAAATATCCCGGGGGACGGCCGCAGGCCGGGGGGCAGCGCCCCCTCCCTCACCCGACCCCGCGCTCCAACGCCGGATACCGCAGGCCCAAGGTCACCCCCCGCGCCACGAAGCTGACCAGCAGCGACAGCCACAGGCCGTGATTGCCCCAAAGCGGCAGAGCGACCGCCGCGCAGGCCACATAGATCGCAAAGCTGACCAGCATCATGTTGCGCATGTCCGCCCCGCGTGTGGCCCCGATGAAGATCCCGTCCAGCATCCAGGCAGCACAGCCCGCCAGCGGTGCCGCGACCATCCAGGGCAGGAATTCCATCGCCGTATCCCGCACGCCCTGATCCTTGGCCATCACCTCAATCAGCCATGGTCCGCCCAGCGCAAAGCCCAGCGCCAGCACCACGCAAGTCACCGCCCCCCACCCCGAGGTCAGCAGCGCCGAGCGCCGCACGCGCGCAGGGTCACGCCGCCCGTAAGCCCGTGCAATCAGCGTCTCGGCGGCAAAGGCAAAGCCGTCCATCGCATAGGCGGTGACATACATGAACTGCACCAGCACTTCATTCGCGGCCAGCGTCACATCACCAAACCCCGCTCCGAGGAAGACAAATGACGTAAAGATCGCCATCAGCAAGGCCGAGCGTATCAGGATGTCGGTGTTGATCAGCGCCATGCGGATCAGCACCACGCGGTCGAACACACGCGCCCAGTCACGCCAGTCGGGTCGCGCAAAAGCAGCGCGGCAGAGGTAGAGACCAAAGCCCGCCCCCAGTGTCTCGGCAATCACGGTGGCAAAGGCCACGCCGCCCACGCCCCAGCCCAGCCCCAGCACGAACCACAGATCCAGCAGCACGTTGGTCCCGTTCATGACAAGTTGTATCCAGAATACCCCCGCCGTGCGCTCCATCGCCACCAGCCAGCCGGTCAGCGCAAAGACCGCGATGGCGCAGGGTGCCGACCAGATGCGAATGGTCATGTAGGTCCGCGCCAGCCCTTCGACCTCGTCCGACGCCGGGGCCAGCGCGAAGGCTGCCCAGAACAGCAACGGTTGCAAAACGATCAACCCCAGCCCACCGCCCGCTGCGATCAGCAATGCACGGGTCAGCAGCGCTGAAACCTCGGCGCTGTCGCCCGCACCTTCGGCCTGTCCGACCATGCCGACCGTGCCCATGCGCAGGAACCCGAACACCCAGTAGAGCGTGCCGATGACAATCGCGCCCAGCGCCACGGCCCCGATGGGGGCCGCCTCGCCCAATTGCCCCACTACGCCCACATCCACCGCGCCAAGGATCGGCACGGTGGCATTGCTGAGTACGATCGGAAGCGCGATTGCCAGCACACGGCGATGGGTGATCGGTGCTCGGGGTACGTCCGCAATAGCAGCCTTGGTCGCTGAATCAGACACGCTTTTGTGGCATCAGGAAATGCCCCGTGGCCTGCGCGAACAAGCGGGTGTGGTCATCCTGCCAGGCCTCGACATGCACAGAGGCATAGCGCCGCCCCGCGCGGCTGACCCGCGCCCGTGCGTAGGCGTCGCGGGGCATGCCCGACCGCAGATAGTCCACGGTGAAATCAATGGTCTTGGGCAATCGCGGCACTTCGCCCTTTTCCAGTCGGTCCAGGTCCAGTTCGCCGTTCTCCAGCTTTTCCCACAGATATTGCCGCGACAGGGTCATCACCGCCGTGACCTCAAGGAACGCGGCAGTTACCCCGCCGTGAATCGCAGGCAGAAACGGATTGCCGATCAGCTTGTCCTGAAACGGCAGAATCGCCGTCAGCTCGTCGCCCCGGCGGTCAAAGTCGATGCCCAGAAATGCAATATACGGCACATTGATCGCCAAACTGTTCAAGGACTGGTCCCAGCGTTTGTGCAGAGCGTGCCGTTCCTTGACCGACATCCGCTTGGTTGCGGCGGCCCCCCCGGATTTTGGCTGCGCGTCGGTCATCTGGGACGCTCCACTGTAAAGGTGCCTGTGGCCGTGGCAACCGGGTTGTCCGTGTCATTGTCCGTGGCCGTAACACGGACAAAGGCCACTGACCGCGTCATATGATAACAGGTTGCAGTTGCCGTGATGGTATCGCCCGGCGTGGCCGTCCGCATGTAATCGATGCGCAAATCAATCGTCGCCGTGCCGCCCGGTGCATCCGGGTGGCTCATCACGGCCGCACCGCTGCATGTGTCCATCAGCGCCGACACCGCACCGCCATGAATGACGCCGGTCGCCGGATTGCCGATCAGCTTCTTGTCATAGGGCATGGTGATCACCGCAACGCCGTTTTCCAGTTCAATCAACTGCAAACCCAGATCGCGCGCATGTGGGATCGCCTCGATGAATTGTCTTGCCATCTGGACCTTGTCCATGAATTCCTCTTCGCTACCCTCCGCACTTCATACGGTCAGCATGCCCTGTCCGTCAAACCACAACACTGCAGGTTGCGCTTCCTTTTCCCGCGCCCTAATTTGCACATCGACGAGCGAGGATGAGCCAAATGAGTGACGACCGTCTGACTTTCAAAGAGATGTGTGCCGAATTCGACGTGACCCCTCGGACGTTGCGGTATTACGAATACATCGAGCTGTTGCAACCTGATCGCGAAGGCCGTGCGCGCTATTACGGTCCGCGCGAACGCGCCCGGATGAAGCTGATTCTCAAGGGGCGCAAATTCGGCTTCCAGCTGGAAGACATCCGCCAGTGGCTGTTGATCTATGAACGCGAGGGCACCCATGCCCAGTGGAACAAATGGATCGACATGGCCGACGGACAGATCAAGGAACTGACCGAACAGCGCGCGCATTTGGACGAAGCCTTGAGCGAACTCAAGCAATTGCGCCGTGACATCGGTGAGGAACTGGGGCGTCCCGCCACGGAAACCAGCGACGTTTAACCCACGCCGCTTCCCAGGAAAATGTAACGCCATTCCCTAAATGCGGGAAAACTCTGTCGACTCAAGCGGTTGACGTGGCGATACATCACGTCAACCAAAATGTGACGTGACGTTTAGCTTACGTCAACGTCAAGCATCGTTGTAAGGTAACCCCAACGCCCCCATCTTTTTTGCAGATCGGATGTGTAACAATTGATGCGAGACGATGTTATGGACCACAAAACAATGACCATCCGCGAGATGTGCGACGCCTTCGAGGTAACACCGCGCACGCTGCGGTTCTACGAGGCCAAGGAACTGTTGTTCCCGATCCGCGAGGGTCAGAAACGCCTGTTCACCAAACGCGACCGTGCCCGCCTGAAGCTGATCCTGCGCGGCAAACGCTTTGGCTTCAGCCTGGAAGAGATCCGTCAGCTTCTGGACCTGTATGACATGGGCGACCAGCAGCACACGCAGCTGGCCAGCACCTATGAGATCGCCAAACAGCGCCTGGCCGACATGATCAGCCAGCGAGATGAGCTGAACGAAGCCATCGAAGACCTGAAAAGCCAGATCAAATGGGGTGAGAAGATGCTTGCCTCGATGAACAGCGCGCAAAAAGCCGCCCAGTAACGTCCTTCACGACCAATAGAGAGACCGGACATGCCCAGCTATACCGCCCCTACCAAAGACACCCAATTCGTCCTGCACAACCTGTTGAAGGTCACCAAAAGCGACATTCCGGGCTATGACGAGCTTGAGCCTGATTTCACCTCGGCCATTCTGGAAGAAGCGGGCAAGCTGACCTCGTCGGTTCTGGCACCGCTGAACGCCGTGGGCGACAAGGAAGGCTGCCGTCTGGAAAACGGCGTGGTCTACACACCCAAGGGGTTCAAGGAGGCCTTCGCACAGGTGAAGGAAGGCGGCTGGACCGGTCTGGACATGCCCGAGCAATATGGCGGCCAGAACATGCCCGCCGTCATGGGCTCCGCCGTGGGCGAGATGTTCTCGGCGGCGAACCAGGCGTTCACGATGTATCAGGGCCTGACCCACGGCGCGGCCTCGGCCATTCTGGCACACGGCACCGACGCGCAAAAGGACACCTACCTTCCGAACATGGTCGCCTGTGACTGGACCGGCACCATGAACCTGACCGAACCGCATTGTGGTACAGATTTGGGCATGATGCGTACAAAAGCCGAACCGCAAGACGACGGCAGCTACAAGATCACCGGCCAGAAAATCTTTATCTCGTCGGGCGAACACGACATGGCCGACAACATCATCCATCTGGTACTGGCGAAAATCGTCGGCGGCCCCGAAGGGATCAAGGGCGTGTCGCTGTTCATCGTGCCAAAATTCATGGTCAAGGACGACGGCAGCCTGGGCGACCGCAACGGCGTCACCGTTGGCAAGATCGAAGAGAAAATGGGCATTCACGGCAACTCGACCTGCGTCATGAACTATGACGGCGCGACAGGTTACCTGCTGGGTGAAGAGCACAAAGGCATGCGCGCCATGTTCACCATGATGAACGAGGCGCGTCTGGGCGTGGGCATGCAAGGTCTGGCACAGGCCGACGTGGCCTATCAGAACGCGCTGGACTACGCCAAGGACCGCCTGCAAGGGCGCGCCGTGACCGGTGCCGAAAACCCCGACGGCCCAGCCGACCCGCTGATCGTGCACCCCGACATCCGCCGCAGCCTGATGGACCAGAAAAGCTTTGTCGAAGGCGCGCGCGCATTCATCCTGTGGGGCGCGTCGCTGATTGATGCTGCACACCGGTCGGGCGACAAGGAGGCCGACGGTCTGGTGTCGCTGCTGACGCCGGTGATCAAAGGGTTCTTGACCGATCAGGGCTATGACATGACCGTTAAGGCCCAGCAGGTCTATGGCGGCCACGGCTATATCGAGGAATGGGGCATGTCCCAGTTCACCCGCGATGCCCGCATTGCGCAGATTTACGAGGGTGCGAACGGCGTGCAGGCGCTGGATCTGGTCGGCCGCAAGCTGGCGCAGGACGGCGGCAAACACGTCATGGCGTTCTTTGACATGGTCAAGAACTTCATCAAGGAGAACGCAGGACAGGACGCCGCCTTTGACAAGGATTTCCTTGATCCCCTGAAAGCTGCGTCCAAGGACCTGCAGGCCGCGGGCATGTATTTCATGCAGAACGGCATGAAGAACCCCAACAACGCGTTGTCCGGCTCGAATGACTTCATGCATATGTTCGGGCACGTTTGCCTGGGCCTGATGTGGGCGCGCATGGCCAAGGCGTCGATGGAAGCACTGGCAGAGGGTGCATCCGACGTGGCGTTCTTTGAAACCAAGCTGGCCACAGGCCGCTATTACATGGCACGCCAACTGCCCGCGACGGCCCTGCACCTGAAACGTATTGAATCGGGCGCGGACACGGTCATGGCGCTGGACGCGGCCAACTTCTGAGACACCTGCCGGACGCGTCCGCGCGTCCGGCACACATTCGTCGGAGCCAAGATGCCCAAACGCTTTCGCCTCACCCGCCGCTTTAACGTCGCCATGACCGAAGACGGCTTTCGCCGCCTCAAACGGTTCGCGGCGGACGCCGGGCTGGACGAAGGCGAGGCATTGTCCTTTGTCTTTGAAAGCTTCGACAGCATCGCGGACGAGGACAACCTGACCAGCCGCCTGCGGTTGTTCAACAGCGAACTCGACGCGCGCAAACGCTGAGGCAGATCATCTTGGGGAGGATGCGATGACACAACACCACTTGCACTGCCCAGCCTCTGTGGGAGCCTCCGGCGGGAGTTTATCCAGCAAGATGAAGGGGCGCACGCCATGGATCACCCCGCTGCCCGAAACCTATTCGGGATTGACCCATGCAGTCCGGCCAGCGGGGCTTCACCTTGCACGCGGCTCAACGCGCCAGTCTGCCGCGCGGGATCACTTTGCGGCCATCGGGGTTAACAATGCCTGAATCGTTCCCATCTTCATCTTGCAGATTAAACTCCACGGGGGTCCGGGGGTGTGAAACCCCCGGCGCCAACCGCAAATACACGCGCCTTGGGAGGGGCCAGACCACATGACCATGCAACTGCACTGTTTCGGCGAATCCGGTAACTCTTACAAAGCAGCCCTGCCGCTTGAGCTGTCCGGTCAGGACTGGACGCCGGTCAAAGTCGATTTTTTCGGCGGGGCCACCCGTGCGCCCGAGTTTCGCAGCCTGAACCCGATGGGTGAGGCACCGTTGCTGATCGACGGCGACATGTGCATCAGCCAGTCCGGTGCGATCCAGCAATACATCACAGACAAGACCGGCAAGTTCGGCGGCACCGAGGCCGAGAAATACGACGTGCTGCGCTGGGTGCTGTTCGACAACCACAAGCTCAGCTCGATGGCGGGTCTGACGCGGTTCCTGATGAACTTCCTGCCCGCGGACAAGCGCCCGCAGGCGGTGATCGACTTTAACCTTGGCCGCTTGCAGACCGCTTACAAAACGCTGGATGACCATCTGGCGTCGCGCGACTGGATCGTGGGCGACGGCGTGACCAATGCCGATTTCTCGTGCTGCGGCTATCTGTTTTACCCCGAGCCTTTTGGTTTCGACCGAAAGGCTCACAACAACATCAACCGCTGGCTGGGCAACATCGAAAGCCTGCCCGGCTGGAAACACCCCTATGACCTGATGCCCGGCAGCCCCGCTGACCGCGCCTGACCGATCCTGAACTTGAAAGGACATCCCGATGACCGAAGCTTATATTTACGACGCCCTGCGCACCCCGCGTGGCAAAGGCCGCAAGGACGGCGCATTGCACGAGGTGACATCGCTGCGCCTGTCCGCACTGACGCTGAACGCGCTGAAAGAGCGCAATAATCTGGACGGTCACGCCGTCGAGGACGTGATCTGGGGCAATGTCACGCAAGTGATGGAACAGGGCGGCTGCCTTGCGCGCTCTGCTGTTCTGGCATCCGACCTTGACCAGTCGATCCCCGGTCTTGCGATCAACCGCTTTTGCGCCAGTGGCATGGAAGCGGTGAACCTGGCCGCCAACCAGGTCAAGGGCGGGGCCGGTATGGCCTATATCGCCGGTGGTGTGGAAATGATGGGCCGCGTGGCCATGGGCAGCGACGGGGCCGCGATTGCCGCCGATCCGTCCGTGGCACTGGAGACCTATTTCGTCCCCCAAGGCATCAGCGCCGACATCATCGCCACCCAATACGGTCACAGCCGTGACGACGCCGACGCGCTGGCCGTTGCCTCGCAGCAGCGGGCGAAAAAGGCGTGGGACGAAAAACGCTTTGCCAAGTCGATGATCACAGTGCGCGACCAGAACGGGTTGGCCATTCTGGACTATGACGAATACATGCGCCCGCAGACCGACATGCAGACGCTGGGCGCGCTGAGCCCCGCGTTTCAGGCGATGGGCGAAGTCATGCCCGGCTTTGATGCTGTGGCACTGTTGAAGTACCCGCATCTGGAAAAGATCAACCACATCCACCACGCGGGCAACTCGTCCGGCATCGTGGACGGGGCCGCCGCCGTGCTGATCGGCAACAAGGAATTCGGCGAGAAATACGGCCTGAAACCCCGCGCGCGCATCCGTGCCACCACAAAGATCGGCACCGATCCCACCATCATGCTGACCGGCCCTGTGCCCGCGACCAAGAAAATTCTGGCCGACAACGGCATGACCATCGGCGACATCGACCTGTTCGAGGTCAACGAAGCCTTTGCCTCGGTCGTGATGCTGTTCATGGAGGCGTTCAACGTCGAGCATGAAAAGGTCAACGTGAACGGCGGCTCGATCGCCATGGGGCACCCGCTGGGCGCGACCGGCGCGATGATTATCGGCACCCTGCTGGACGAGCTTGAGCGTCAGGACAAGGAAGTGGGCCTTGCCACGCTGTGCATCGCCTCGGGCATGGGTGCGGCCACGATCATCGAACGGGTCTGACGCATGGCCACGGCGCGCGAGATATATCAGGACCTTCTGGCACAGCTGACACAGGCTGTGCTGGACAGGGATGCGGCAGGCTTTGCCGCCCTTGCGCGCCTGCCGTTCGTGATGAAAACGATGGACGGCTGCACCACGCACCGGTCCACACAGTCCATCATGGAAGGCGTGACCAGCTATCGTGACATGCTGAGCGAACAGCGCATCGACGGTTATCTGCGCAGTTGCGACACCGCCAAGTTCATCTCGCCCCAGCAAATCTCGGGTTACCACACAACGCGGTTGCGCCGGGGCGATATCGATGCAGCGGCACCCTATCTGACGCGCATGTCGCTGTTCCGCAAGGACGATGTCTGGAAGGTCGGGATTTCGGATTCGTCCCTGCACACGGCGGATTGGCCGTTGCTGCGACAAGAGGAATTCGACGCCCCAGCCCAGGACAGGTCCGAAGCCAAGAACCGGTTGCAGAATTTTCAGACCATCCTTGACCGGATCAGCGCTGCCTTTGTCGGCAATGATGTCCAGGGCTGGCTGAACTGCGTGTCGCTGCCGCTGCATCTGGTCACCCGGCAAGGGGTCGAAAGCTTTGAGACAGCCGACCAGATCATCGCGGATTTCGACGCCTACCAGCGCGATTTCAAAACCCATGGCGTCACCGCGATGATCCGGCAGGCCAAAACCGCCGAGATCATCGGCGGCGACCAGATGACCGGAACCTACCGGATGCACATGATGCGCGGCACCAACCACGTCGTGCCGCCCTGGGACGCTTCGATGACCCTGCGCAAGGAAAACGGCCTTTGGCGCGTCACTACGGTGATGCGCGCCCTGGGTCATTTGAACTGGTCGGCGCTCAGTGCTGCCGACATGGAAAACACACCGGACTACACTCCAGAAAAGGGAGATCAGAAATGACAGATTTCACCATGAAAAAGGACGCCGACGGCGTTGCGATCATCACGTGGGACGTGGCGGACAAGACGATGAACGTCATGTCGATCGAAGGGCTTGGCCAGTTGAACGATCTGGTCGACGACGCATTGGCCGATGACGCGGTCAAGGGGATCGTGATCACCTCGGGCAAGGACACCTTTGCCGGCGGGATGGACCTGAACCTGCTGGCCAAGATGAAGGAAAGTGCGGGCGACGATCCGGCCAAGGGTCTGTTCGAAGGCACGATGCAAATGCATGGTCTGCTGCGCAAGATCGAGCGCGCGGGCATGGATGCCAAGACCAACAAGGGTGGCAAGCCCATCGCCGCCGCCCTGCCCGGTACGGCTGCGGGCATCGGGTTGGAGCTGCCTCTGGCCACACACCGCATCTTTGCAGCCAACAATCCCAAGGCCAAGATCGGCCTGCCCGAGATCATGGTCGGTATCTTCCCCGGGGCCGGTGGCACCACCCGTCTGGTCCGCAAGCTGGGCCTGCTGGGCGCGTCGTCGCTGTTGCTGGAGGGCAAGATGCTGTCCCCCGACAAATCCAAGGCCGCCGGTGTGATCGACGAAGTGGTGGATGATCCTGTTGCCGCCGCCCGCGACTGGGTGCTGAACGCCAAGGACGCGGACATTCTGAAACCCTGGGATGCCAAGGGCTATAAAATGCCCGGCGGCGCCCCCTATCACCCTGCGGGCTTCATGAACTTTGTCGGTGCCAACGCGATGGTCAACGGCAAGACCAAGGGCGCCTTCCCCGCCGCCAAGGCGATGCTGTCGGCGGTTTACGAAGGTGCGCTGGTGCCCTTTGACACCGCGCTGAAGATCGAGGCACGCTGGTTCACCAACATCCTGATGAACCCCTCGTCGGGCGCGATGATCCGGTCGCTCTTCCTGAACAAGGAAGCCTTGGAGAAAGGGGCTGTGCGTCCCAAGGACGTGCCGGACCAACGCGTCAAGAAGCTGGGCGTTCTGGGTGCCGGCATGATGGGTGCGGGGATCGCACTGGTGTCGGCACAGGCGGGCATCGAGGTCGTGCTGATCGACCGCGACCAGGCAGCGGCGGACAAGGGCAAATCCTATGCCGCCAGCTATATGGACAAGGGCATCGCGCGCAAGAAAGCCACCGAGGAGAAGAAAGAGGCATTGCTGGCCAAGATCACGGCAACCCCTGACTTGGAGCTGCTCAAGGGCTGTGACCTGATCATCGAGGCTGTGTTCGAAGACCCCGGCGTCAAGGCCGAGATGACAAAAAAGGTCGAGGCGATCATCCCCGAGGATTGCATCTTTGCCTCGAACACCTCGACGCTGCCGATCTCGGATCTGGCCAAGGCGTCGGTGCGTCCCGAGCAGTTCATCGGCATCCACTTCTTCTCGCCCGTGGAGCGCATGGCGCTGGTCGAGATCATCAAGGGGGCCGAAACCGGCGACCGTGCGGTTGCCAAGGCGCTGGATTACGTGCGCCAGATCCGCAAAACGCCCATCGTGGTCAACGACGCGCGGTTCTTCTATGCCAACCGCTGCATCATCCCCTATGGCAACGAAGCCACGCGGATGGTCACCGAGGGCGTGGCGCCTGTGCTGATCGACCACGCCGCACAGCAATTGGGGTTCCCCGTGGGGCCGATCCAGTTGGGCGACGAAACCTCGGTCGATCTGGCCGTGCGCATCATGAAGGCGACCAAGGCCGCGATGGGCAACGCCTATCCCGGCTCCGAGGCTGACAATCTGATTGTCTGGATGGAGGACAAGGGACGTCTGGGCCGCAAATCCAAGGCGGGCTATTTCGACTATGACGAAAACGGCAAGCGTCTGGGATACTGGAAAGGCATCCACGACAAATACCCGCTGGCGGAGGAACAGCCCGACCTGATCGAAGTACAGGAACGTCTGATGTTCGCGCAAGTGCTGGAAGCGGTGCGCGCGCTGGAAGAAGGCGTGCTGGAAGACATCCGCGAAGGCGATGTGGGTGCGATCCTGGGCTGGGGCTTTGCGCCGTGGTCGGGCGGTCCGTTCAGCTGGCTGGACATTCTGGGCACACCCTATGCGGCGGAACGCTGTGACCAGTTGCAGGAAAAGTTCGGAGACCGGTTCGAATGCCCTGCCCTGTTGCGCGAAATGGCCGAGAAGAACCAGACGTTCTATGGCCGGTTTGGCCCCAAGGCTGAAGCGGCTGCGGCCTGAAGCCAAAGCGATAGAGAAACGCAAAAGGGCACCCTTCGGGGTGCCCTTTTCAGTTCAGTACATTGTCACGTTGATCAGCGGTGCTGCGTGTTGGTGTTCATCGTCTAAGGCTTGAAGAAGTTTGTAATCCCCGTCGCCTTCAAGCTTTCTTCCCAGATCAGCGCCTCGTTCACAGGGTTGCGCTCGGGGGGCAGCAACACCGCAGGTCCTGTCCGATGCGGCCCGTTCGGTCCGTAAAACGCACCGCTTTGCACGTCCGCCGCGCAACAGCACCGCGCAATCCCGCTGGTTCCGTCCTCGACGGATTGCGCATATTTCAGCGCCTGCCCCAGGATAAACCGGTCCAGCCAGCGGTCCCCGCCCGCCTGTGTCGTCTTGCCTTGCAACCCTGAATCCGCCGGTCCCGGATGCGCGCACAGCGCCTTGACCCTATTGTCCGCCCGCTGGCCTGCGTGGCTGTCCAAGGCATAGGTGAACATCAGGTTTGCCAGCTTCGACTGCTGATAGCGCGTCCATTTCGCCAAACCCGGCCAGCCGTCGCCCCCCAGATTGCCGCCGTTGCGTGCCAAGTACTTCGCATGCAATGGCCGCCCCGGTTTGCCCCGTGCGCCCGAGGAATGGTTGACCACCCGCGCCTCTCCCCGCTGTGCCCCTGCGGTTTCCAACAGCGGCCAGAGCTCGTGCGTGAGCAGGAAATGCGACAGATGGTTCGCCTGCATTTGCACATCGAAACCGTCTTCGGTCGCCTTGTCCGCCACGCCCATGATGCCCGCGTTGTTGCACAATACGTCACAGCCCTGATCGCCAAAGTCCCGACGCAAGGTCGCACCCGCCGCGCGGACACTGTCGAAACTGGACAGATCGCACGGCACCAGCACCGCGTCACCGCCCGCATCCAACACCCCCTTTAGCGCCGCATCCGCACGCGGCGACGGACGGTTCAGCATCACGACCCGCGCGCCCAGACCCGCACAGGTCTGCGCCAGAACCAGCCCCATTCCCGAAGTACAGCCGGTGATCATCACCACCTTTCCCGACATCGACGGAAAGCTTCGGACAAGGTCATCGTAATATTTGGTAGCGTGCGGTGTATGGGTCACGGGGCGGCTCCGGTGCGGGATAATATTTACAGTGTAAATATAAACTGCCACCAAACCCCCAAGCCCGTCAACAGATATTTACACTGTAAACAATCTGGCGGATGATGCCGCCATGACCGATCAAAGCAAATATCACCATGGCAATCTGAAAGAGGCCCTTGTTCAGGCAGGGCTGGATATCCTGCACCAGAAAGGGCTGGCAGCCCTTACGCTACGAGCCTGTGCCGTAGGCGCGGGCGTCAGCCACACGGCGCCCAAGAACCACTTTGGAAACCTCGCGGGACTGATGTCCGCCATCGCCGCGCGCGGCTACCAACGCCTGACGGAAACCATGCAGACCGGCCTGTCCCCGGATGCGTCACGCGCGGATCGCAGGCAGGCGGCCATGGGCGGCTATGTCGATTTTGCCAGGCAAAACCCCGGCCTGTTCGAACTGATGTTCTCGCCCCAGCGCACCAACAGCGACGACCCGGACCTCCTGCACCATGCGGGCCGCTGCTTTGCGGTGCTGTGCGACGTGTCCGAAGGGCTGATCTGGGACAAGTCCGACGCGCCCGACGCCGCCCTGCGTGCGCAGATCATGCACTGGAGCATGGTGCACGGTTTTGCCCAATTGTCGGCATCCGGCAGACTGGACAAAGGCGATATGAAAAATCTGGAAATCTTCGATGTGTTCCCACAGTTTCAGTACCGCGACTGAGGCCGGGGCATTTGGCGGCACAAATCTCAACTGACAGGGTTTGTCAGTTGAGCTGGCCTATCACGGCAGGACCACGCATAACGACACAAGGACCCTGTCATGCCCAAGCACATCATCGAAACCGTGACCTTTCGCCTTAAGGACGGTGTAGATCGCGCCGCATTTGCCCAATCCGCAAAAGCTATGAATGCCTACGTCACCGGTTGCGCGGGTTTTGTCGCCCGCCGTCTGTCCACAACCGATGACGGTCTGTGGATCGAACACATCGAATGGCAGGACATGACAGCCGCCAAAGCTGCTGCGGCAGGCATCGGCGCGGCCGAAGTCAATCGCCCCTTTCTTGCTGCCATCGACGGGCCCAGTGTCACCATGACCCACACCGAACTGGAAGTGTCGGTCAACTGACGCGAAGGTGACCATGAGGCGCAGCGACCGGCTTTCGGAAATCATCGAGATCGTACGCGACGGTCGTCTGCACCTTGCACGCGACATCGCGGAGACGCTTGGCGTGTCAGTCAGGACCGTCTACCGCGACATGGACACGCTTGCGGCTTCTGGCGTTCCGCTGGAAGGAGAACGCGGCGTCGGCTACCTGTTGCGCGAACCGGTGTTCCTGCCGCCGATGACCCTGTCGATGGCCGAGCTTGAGGCATTGCACCTTGGCATGGCCATCGTCACACAGGCAGCCGACGAAGAGTTGCAGGCTGCGGCCAGAACCCTGCTGACCAAAGTGGCCGAGACATCCTCAAACCGCCGCACCACGCCGAAAAACTGGGGCTTTGGTGTCTATCCGTTGGCTCAGGCGCAGCTTGGGTTCAAACACATGCCCACAATCCGTGCCGCCATCCGCGCGGGTGAGCGGTTGCGCATCACCTATCACGCGCTGGACGCGACCACGACCACACGCACCGTGCGGCCGCTGCAAATTGAATATTGGGGTCAGGTCTGGACGCTGAGCACATGGTGCGAGCTCAGGCAGGCATTTCGGGCATTCCGTATTGACCGGATCACCGCATGCGTGACGACAGGGCAGCAGTTCAAGCCTGAGCCTGGCAAGACCATTCAGGACTATCTGAACACGATCAGGACAGAAGGGTCAAACTGACCTGCTACCGCTGCAACGCCCTGAACTGGGCAAAAGACAGCAGCCGTTTGCTTTGTTCATCCCACAGGTGCAGCCGCGCGTTGCGCAGGCTTTCTCCGATGGTCATGCGGTTGCTGATTGCCAGTTCGACATGGTCGCGCAGCACTTCGGGCAGCCGGTAGAACGGGATGCGGCTGTGCACGTGGTGGACGTGGTGAATGCCAATATTGGCGCTCAGCCATTGCAGCCAGCCGGGCAGCACATAGTGCGAACTGCCATGCAGCGCCGCCTCGTGCAGGGTCCAGTCTTCCTCTGCCGCCCAATGGGTCGTCTCGAACTGGTGCTGTACGTAAAAGAGCCACACGCCCGCCGTCGCGGCCAGCAAGGTCGAGGGCAGGAAAATCAGCAGGATCGGCATCAGCCCGCCAAAATACAGGATCAGCCCCAGGGCGCACAGAATGACGGCATTGGTGCACATCGCGCTGAACCAGTACCGTGCCTTGTTCATCAGCCCCAGCGGTATCCGGTTCTGCAAGAAGAACAAATACCCCGGCCCCAGACCGAACAGCACGACAGGATGCCGGTACACGCGGTAGTGAAAGCGCATGAGGGGCCCGAGCGCGCTGTATTCCGCCACCGTCAGCGTGTGCACGTCACCGATGCCGCGACGGCCCAGATTGCCCGAGGCGCTGTGGTGGATCGAATGTGTCCGCCGCCAGACGTCATAGGGCGTCAGCGTCAGCACCCCCAGCACCCGCCCCAGCCAGTCGCTGGCAGTGCGGTTGTTGAAGAACGCGCCATGCCCGCAATCATGCTGGATGGCGAACAGGCGCAGGATGAACGCCGCATTGCACAACGACAGCGTCAGCGTCAGCCAATAGCTGACCGACATCGCCCACCATGCCAGAACCCACAAGGTCAGGAACGGACCGACGGTCACGACCAGCTCGTAGACGCTGCGCATAATGTTGGGTTCGCGGTATTGGGAAAGGATTTTAACCCACTCCCGCGCTGCCCGTGTTTCAGTTTGCTGCGAAGTGGGATCTTGGAATTCTGGCATATGCCTGCTTTTTCTTGTTGGTTGTGTGAATAGAGCATCGTCACAGATTTGCAAACGAAGCTTGGGCCAAACAGGCAGAAAACTGGTACATAGCGGGCTTTTGCCGGGGTGCGCTGCCATGCGCACCCCGGCAAAAGCACTTAAAGGGGGAAGAATATACTGATGGCCAGGACCGAGGTGATGCCCACGAT
Source organism: Sulfitobacter sp. 20_GPM-1509m (assembly GCF_000620505.1). Taxonomy (GTDB): domain Bacteria; phylum Pseudomonadota; class Alphaproteobacteria; order Rhodobacterales; family Rhodobacteraceae; genus Pseudosulfitobacter. The sequence continues at coordinate 557,002 of NZ_KK211144.1, forward strand.
CAGGTTCATCGGCACCCCGATTTTCAGAAAGTCGACGAACTTGTAGTTCCCTGCACCGTACACCAGCGTGTTGGTCTGGTAACCGATGGGTGTGGCAAAGCTGGCGCTTGCTGCGAACATCACCGCGACTACGAAGGGACGCGGGTCGATGCCCAGTTGCGTGGCCAGCGAGATTACGATGGGCGTGAACACCACGGCCACCGCGTTATTTGTCACGGTTTCGGTCAGGATCGAGGCAAGGAAGTAAACTGCGAAGAGCGTTGCCAGCGGCGGCAGCCCGGTCAGGTAGGGTTCCAGCACCGACACGATCAGTTCAACCGCGCCTGTCGTCTCAAGCCCCGCACCGATGATCAACATGGCGAAGATCAGCACCAGGATCGACCCGTCGATCGACGCCCATGCCTCGTCGCCGTCAATGCAGCGCAATAGCAGGATGCCCGCCACCCCGACCAGCGCCAACAGACCGATGGGCATGACGTCCAGCGCCGCAAGCGCCACGATGGCCACAAGTGCTGCAATCGCCACAGGGGCCTGCCGCCGACGGAATGCGCGTGCACTGGGTTCGGTGATCGACACCGCGTCACCCGAACGTGCAAGCTCCGCAAAGCCTTCGGCGCTGCCTTCCAGCAACAGCTTGTCCGAGGGACGCAAGCGCACGCTGCTGAGGTCCGAGCCGGGAATATGCCCGTGCCGGAAAGCCCCCAGCACCCGCACACCCGCCCGACGTCCCAGAGCCAGATCGGAAATCCGCACGCCTGTGTGCCAGCGCGACGGCGCAAGGATGGCTTCGACGATCTGCACATCCGCGCCGGGTTCCAGCTCGACCGAACGGCGCAGACCCACGCGCAGCCCCTTGATCTCGGCCAGTGTCAGCAGTTCGGAGGTTGTTGCCTGGACAATAACCACCTCGCCTTTCTGGATGACATAGGCGCCCAGATCGTTTCGGCTGATGACACCCGCCTTGCGCACACCTGTGATCCGGACGCCCGGACGCTGGAATTCGACCAGTTCGCCCAGGGGCTGATCGACGCCGTAAAAGTTGGGCAGCACGGTAATTTCCGACAGGAACACGGTTTCGCTGGCCTCTGCTTCGATCCCCTTCTGGCCACGTTCGGGCAAAAGGAACTTGCCCAGAATCAGCATCGTAATGCTGCCGACGATGGCAACGGTAATGCCCACGGGGGCAATTTCGAAAATCGAGAAGGCTTCAAGCCCGCCCTCACGCGCGATGCCGTCCACCAGAATGTTGGTCGAGGTGCCGATCAGCGTACAGGTGCCCCCCAGAATGGCCGCATAGGACAGAGGGATCAGCAGGCGCGTGGGCGCAAACCCGAGGCTGTGTGCAAGCCGGATCACCACGGGTATCAGCACCAGCACCACGGGCGTGTTGTTCATAAAGGCCGACGCCGCGACCGTCGCCGCGAGAAAGATGGCAATGGCCAGAATCGGCCTGCTTTGCGCCCGTCCGATCACCAGATGGGCCATGGCGTCCAGCACCCCGGTGCGCACCAACGCCCCGGATATGATGAACATTGCCCCGATGGTGATGGGCGCCGAGTTGGAAAAGGCCGCCATGACCTGATCCCCCGGCACCAGCCCCAGCACAATGAACAGTGCGGCGGCGACGGTGGCGGTGACTTCGGGGGGGTATTTTTCCAGCGCAAAGGCGATGAACAGGCCAATAAGAATGACAATCGCGATCACTGGCGCGTTTGTCGAAATGAAATCGGTCATGGAATGTGCTCTCCTCAAAACACCCCGAAGGCGCGGAGCGCCCTGAACGGTTCTATGTGTGCCACTCTGGGACGGCTTTCAACTGTGACTTGCGGGAGGTACATAGAATCCGCCGATGTCATACGGAAAACCAGCCGTTTCCCGACCAGCCCCCCACCGGCCAGCCACAAAAACGGGCATCTTCGGTGTGCTGAGCGTCCTGCAAGGGAAAATGGTCGGCGCTGCCTGCGACGGATCGCTTGCGCCAGAGCAGCGTCGGTTGCCCAGCCCCCACGCGCGTGTACTGCGCGACATCACACCGGTGCGAAACGATAGCCGAAACGCGCGATGTCCGCGGCACAGGCCTGCGCCACGGCGGCCTGGCTGGCGGGCGTATAGTACCCCTGATAAGCCGCATCACGCGCCGAACGGTTGGCATGCGGCAGGTCCAACGCAAATCCCAGATGCGCCTGAAGCGGGACGATGTCCGTCGCGACATGTTCGAGCCGGATAAACAGATCGCACCGCTCGGACCCCGAGACGTCAGTGACATAATGGCCTGCCTGACCGCCCCGCAAGCTGGCACGCGTCTGAGGATGCAGGACAAAATCTTCGAAACTCAGGTTCTGCGCCAGATGTACCGCCGGATGATCAAATCCCTGATCGCGCAGCCAGTGGTAATAGCTGACCACACGGTCCCACGGGTTGCGCACCATCGTAAAGACGAAGAGATCGGACAGCATCTGTGGCGTGACCAGCCCGTCAAGATCGGCAAGCGTGGCATGTTTCCACAACCGCCCGCGTGTATGCACATCCTTCAGACGGCGCCGCCGCTGAACGGCCTTGGGCGTGTCGCCCAGCATCACGTCATCCTTCATCGCCCGCGCTTCAAGCGCCAGCGCCATCGACGTACCGCCGGTCTTGGGGGCGTGGATGAACAGATATTTGCGGCCGGTGGACAGGATCATGAACCGTGTCTATCGGATCGGGCGCGCGCGCATAAGATTTTATGCCTCCGGCGGGGATATTTGGGGCCAAAAGAAAGCCCGATCATTTCGAGCGGACAGCGATGATAAGCCCCGCGATCATGATCAGGACGATGCCTGCGATCATTGACGGGGTCACGGCCTGATCCATCAGCAGCCAGCCGAAGAAAGGACCGAAGATCATGATGGTGTATTCCAGCACGCTGACCTGGCTGGCCTCGCCCCACAGGTAGGCGCGGATCAGGAAGAAGACGCCCACGACCGAGACGACCGCCTGAAGGACGATCAGCGGAAAGATGGACGGGATCGGCCAGATCCAGCCGCGCAGCAGAAAGCCCGCGACTCCCTCGGGGACGGCGGGGGCAATCACGGCAAGGCCGATCAGGACACCGGCGCCGATGAGCCCCTGCAGGCCCATGATGCCTGCCAGCATCGAAATGGTGCTTTCCTCGGCGCACAGCAAACGGGTGGCCAGCGATCCCATGGCGTAAAAGAACCCGCCCGCGACCGGCAGCAGCATGATCGCGCCCGGCAATCCCTCTTGCACGCCCAGCACCACGAGGATGCCGGTAAACCCCACCACCACGGCAATCACCCGCCATGGGCCGATCTTCTGACGCAGCACCAGAACCGTCATCAGCAGGACAAAGATGGGCGAGGTGAACAGCCCTGCCAGCGACTGTGCAATCGGCATGAACGCGAGCGAACCGAAATAGCACATCATCCCGATTGCAATCAGCAGGCTGCGCAGGCCCACCGCCCACCACCGTTTTGGTCTGAGCGTTCCCATCCCGGCAAAAGACAGTCCTGCCACCAGCCCCAGCGCCATGACCGAGCGCACCGCGAGGAACTGCCAGACGCTGACTTCGGTGGCGATGCGGGCCACGTAGTTGTCGACAAAACCCAAGAGCAGCATGGCAATCAGCATCGACAGGGCGGCCATCCACGGACGCGTCACGGGGCCCGGAGCTGCTCCGGCTGCAGGCAGGGTTCTGGAGGCAGCGACCGCCACCGGGTTATCTTTCTTTTGCAACGACCTGCCCTCTGACATATTTGATCTCATACAACGCACGGATGCGCATGTATCAGCAAGAGGGAGATGCCGGAATGGGATGGCTGAACGATGAAACCGGTCTGGACAAATGTGCCGCCAACCATGTGCCCCTGACCCCGCTGTCACACCTGCGCCGCGCGCGCACGGCCTTTGCCGGGCGCACGGCCGTGGTCTATGGCGATCACCGCGTGACCTATGCCGAATACCATGATCGGTGTACGCGGCTGGCCTCGGTGCTGGCTGCGATGGGCGTGGCGTCGGGCGATGTGGTGGCCACGCTGATCCCCAACCTGCCCGCACAGGCCGAGGCGCATTTCGGTGTGCCCGCGTGCGGCGCGGTGCTGAACACCATCAACACGCGGCTGGATGTGGACACGGTGGCCTATATCTTTGACCACGGTGGCGCGCGCGTAGTGCTGGCCGACAGCCAGTTCGTTGAGCTGGCCGAAGCGGCCAAGGCGCAGTCCGGCGCTGACTTGCAGATCATCGAGGTGCCTGATGCCGCCCACGGCTGGCCTGCTTCGGGGCGGCACCCGGTCTATGAGGATGTGCTGGCCGGGGCCGACCCGTCATATGATTGGCAGATGCCACAGGACGAATGGGAAAGCATCGCGCTGAATTATACATCGGGCACCACCGGGCGGCCCAAGGGCGTGGTCTGTCACCACCGCGGCGCGTATCTGATGACCATGGGCACGCCGGTCAGCTGGCAGATGACCCTGCATCCCGTGTTCATGGCCATCGTGCCGCTGTTTCATTGCAACGGCTGGAACCACACGTGGATGATGCCCCTGCTGGGTGGCACGCTGGTGTGCTGTCGCGACGTCACGGCGGGTGCGATTTATGACGCCATCGCCGATGAAAAGGTCAGCTATTTCGGCGGCGCGCCCATCGTGCTGAACATGATGGTCAACGCAGGCCCCGACGAGCGCCGGGATTTTGACCATCAGGTACAGGTCTTTACCGCAGGCGCCCCCCCTGCCCCCACGACGCTGAGCAAGATGGAAGCCATCGGGTTCAACGTCACGCAGGTCTATGGCCTCACCGAAACCTATGGCCACGTCACCGAATGCCTGTGGCGCGCCGAGGACTGGGATGCACTGGACCAGGACGCCCGCGCCGCCATCAAGGCGCGGCAGGGCATTGCCATGCCGATGATGGAAGACATCACCGTCATGTCCGAGACCATGGAGCAAGTTCCCCTGAACGGCACCCATCAGGGCGAAATCATGATCCGTGGGAATTCTGTGATGAAGGGATACTTCAAGAACCCCGAAGCCACGCAAGAGGCCTTTGCAGGAGGCTATTTCCATTCGGGCGATCTGGCAGTGCAGCATCCCGACGGCTATATCCAGATTGCCGACCGCGCCAAGGACATCATCATTTCAGGCGGCGAGAACATCTCGTCTGTCGAGGTCGAGGGCGTTCTGATGGCGCATCCCGATGTGAATCTGGCCGCCGTGGTCGCCAAGCCGGACGAGAAATGGGGCGAAGTGCCCTGCGCCTTTGTCGAGCTGAAATCCGGCACCAGCCCCAGCGCCGAGGACATGATCGCCTTTGCCCGCAGCAAGCTGGCCGGTTTCAAAACCCCGAAACGCGTCGTCTTTGGCGAATTGCCCAAGACATCGACCGGCAAGATCCAGAAATTCGAACTGCGCAAAAGGGCGGCCGACCTGGACTGAACCCGCTTCATCTTGCCCTTTAAACTCCGGGGTCCGGGGCTGGCCCCGGTCCCGCCCCTTTCAGCGCGCTTTGCCCCCGCATTTCAACGTGCTAGGTTGCCCCAAACACCAAAAGGCCGTCCGAGCAGACCATGACCGCCCTCAAGAAATACGCCCGTCTCGAAGCGACGGGCCTGTGGCGCCAGACGCCTGAAGATCAGCGCCGCGAGGTTGTTGTGTCCATCGGCGATGCCACGCTGATCATCTCCAGCACGAACGATACGGCGCTGACACATTGGTCGCTGGCGGCCATCGAACGTGCGGGCACAAGCGATGATCCGGCAACATTTCATCCCGACGGTGATCCCGGCGAGACATTGCAGTTGCAGGCCGACGAGGCCCAGATGATCGAGGCCATCGAGACGCTGCGCCGCGCCGTCATCAAGTCACGCCCGCGTCCGGGGCGGTTGCGCTGGCTGGGCGCGACATTGTCGACCGCCGCCGTGGTGGCGCTGTTGATTTTCTGGCTGCCCGGTGCGCTGGTCAATCACGCGATGAAAGTTGTCCCATGGGTCACCCGCACCCAGATCGGCAACGAGCTGCTGGAGCGGATCGAACGGGTCGCGGGTCCGCCCTGCGAAACATCCGACACCCTGCGCCCGCTGGCGCAACTGGCAGCACGAACCGGGGCCACGGGCGGGATCGCGGTCCTGCGCGGCGGCGTGCGCACCAGCCTGGCCTTGCCGGGTGGCAAGGTGCTGTTGAACCGCGCGTTGGTCGAAGACTTTGAAGAGCCGGATGTTGTGGCGGGCTATATCCTGGCCGAAGAGGTGCGCCGTGCCAACCAGTCGGGCATGCGCGATCTGCTGTCGACCGCAGGGCTGCGCGCCAGCATCACCTTGCTGACCACTGGCGACCTGCCCGCGCGGGTTCTGGACCGCTATGCCGAGACCGTCGTTGCGGCGGCGCGTCCCAAGGTGCCGGAACAGGAATTGCTGGCCGCCTTTGCCGCAGCCCAGGTGCGCAGCACGCCCTATGCCTATGCACAGGACATTTCGGGCGAAAGCACTCTGGCCCTGATCGAGGGCGATCCGATGGCGGGGCAAACCCCCGCGCCGATCATGAAAGATGCCGATTGGCTGCGGCTTCAGGCGATCTGCGGCGGCTGAGGATTGCCCAACCGCCGCGATCCTGTTAGCGCAATACTGCGCCCGAGAAGCCCGCGCCGCGCATTTTCGCAAGCGCGCTTTTTTGCGCGGCGGGTGTGTTGAACGGTCCCACCAGAACCATACGCATTTGCTGGCCACTGCGGTTGAACGTGCCGATCCGCGCGGGCAGTCCCATGCGCATGGCGCGTTGTGCGGCCTGCTGGGCGCTGTCGGCTCCGGTGTAGGTGCCAAGGTGCACATACCCCTTGCCGCTGATGCGCTCGCCTTTGGGCTGCTGCGCTTTGGGCGTGGCGCGCACAGGTGCCGCAACGGGCGCTGCTTGCGCGGGCGCCGAGCGGCTGGAAACCGTAGGCGCACGATAGGTTGCACCCGGATTGCGCTGGATGCGTTTGACCAGCACGCCCTGACGCCGTTCCAGCGTCACTGTGCCCAGCTCGCGCTGTTGCGTGGCGATGTCGGTGTAGGGGTAAACCAGAGGCATCTTGGCGGTCACGTCTGCACCGTTCGTCTGGTTGATCAGCCGGCGCGGCACTTTAGAGGTCCAGATCAGCTGCATCGCAACATGACCATTCAGCGTCTGTTCAGCCCGATATGGGTTCAGGCGGTCGTCTTTCCACGCCGGGCGGTATCCCTCGGGGACCACAGTGTTGTTCGTGTTCAGACGATCAATGTAGACGTGTTTGGGCACGACACGCGTTTGACCGGTGATGGTCGAACCCTGCACCCTGCCCGTCACGGCGACGGGGCCATTGTTGCCAATGATCGGCTCGGCTTGCGGGCCACAGCGCACAGGACCGCGCACGCCCGAATTGATATAGCGCGAGCTGATCGGCGATGCGCCCTGGCACGCTGGTTGGCGTGGTGTCACGGCAGCAACGCGCGGTGCGGGCGCGGCCGGTTTCGGCGCGGGTGCGGATTTGTAGACGGTTCTTGGCGCAGCAGCACTGGGCGCAGGTCTGGGCGTGCTGACAACAACCCGTTTGGGTGTCGGCGCGGCAACAGGCGCGCGGCGTACAACGGCCTGAGGGGCAGGCTTCGGCGCCGGGGCAGCGGCCGCTGTGCGCGGCGCGGGTGTCGGATCCAGAGTGATCTGTTGCGGTGCCCGCTGAGCCGAAGGCGCGCCCGCTGCGGTCTGCACGCCTTGTGTCGGTGTCTGGCCACAGATGACCTTGCGCGAACGGTTGACGCGCGGCACCCATGTCACGTTGCCGTCGATGCCTGCGCGGATAAAGACACAGCCCTTGCTGTCGACGTATTGCAAGCCCTTGTAGCTGGCGGATGGAAATTCAGCGGGCGTAATTTCGCCACGCGACAGGTTTTGCGCATTGGCAATGCCGACATTTGCCGACACCGCGAATACAGCAATTGAAATTGCTTTGGTAACTTTCATCTGCGCCCCCACAGGATTTGGTCGTTACTATATATAGTGTTGACCACGATGCCTCAGAACTAGAGCCGAGGCAAGCGCCCAGAGTGGGCGCAGGGGGCTATTTCGTGCCGAACATACGGTCGCCCGCATCGCCCAGACCCGGGACGATATAGCCACGTTCATTCAGCTTTTCGTCAATCGCGGCCGTGACGATCGGCACGTCCGGGTGTGCGGCCTGCATGGTCGCGATGCCTTCGGGCGCTGCCAGCAGACACAGAAACCGCAGGTTGGTCGCCCCGGCCTGTTTCAACAGGTCAATCGCCGCCACGGAAGAATTGCCCGTGGCCAGCATCGGATCGACCGCGATGACCAGCCGGTCGTCCAGCCCCTCGGGCACTTTGAAGTAGTACTGCACCGGTTTCAGCGTCTCTTCATCGCGGTACAGCCCCACAAATCCGACCCGGGCCGAAGGGATCAGCTCCAGCACGCCGTCCATCAACCCGTTGCCCGCCCGCAGAATCGAGATCAGCGCCAGCTTCTTGCCATCCAGTGTCGGCGCGTCCATCGGCTGCATGGGCGTGTCGATCCGCTTGGTCGTCATCGGCAGGCCGCGCGTCACCTCATAGGCCAGCAACTGGCTGATTTCGCGCAGCAATTGGCGGAACACAGCCGTCGGCGTGTCGCGGTCACGCATGATGGTCAGCTTGTGCTGGACAAGGGGGTGATCGACAACGGTGACATGCTCGCTCATGGCGCTCTCCAAATTTGCTTGGTCCCTATGTGCCAAGCGCGAAGGCCCGAGACAACCTGTGTCGTGCCTATTGTGCCACCCCCAGGTGCTCCAGAACCAGCGCCGCCACATCGGTAAAGGCGATCTGCCCCAGCGTGCCCGCGCCCTTGCCCGCCACCAGAACCGGCACCCGTTCGCGGGTGTGATCGGAGCCAACCCACGTGGGATCGTTGCCGTGATCGGCGGTGATCACCAGCATATCATCCGCGCGCAACTGCCCCAACAGTGCGCCCAGTTCGGCATCAAACCACTCAAGATGGCGCGCATAGCCGGACACGTCGCGGCGATGGCCATAAAGGCTGTCGAATTCCACAAAGTTGGCGAATGTCAGCGACCCGTCTGCCGCATCGCGGATCAAATCCCCCAGATGCCCCATCAGGGTGCGGTCGTCGCCTTTGCGCACCTCGTCAATGCCCTGCATCGAAAAGATGTCGCCGATCTTGCCCACCGCATAGACCGCGCGCCCTGCGTCCTGCACACGGTTGGTCAGCACCGGCGCGGGCGGCAGAATGGCAAAGTCCTTGCGGTTGCCGGTGCGTTGGAAATTGCCCACATCGCCCACGAAGGGGCGCGCGATCACACGGCCCACTTTCATGTCATGCAGCAGCGGTGCCACATCCGCGCAAAGTTGCAGCAAACGGTCGAGGCCAAAATGCTCTTCGTGTGCGGCAATCTGGAACACGCTGTCGGCGCTGGTGTAGCAGATCGGCCAACCGGTGCGCAGATGCTCTGCCCCCAGATCGGCAATCACCGTGGTGCCCGAGGCATGGCAATTGCCCAGAATACCCGCCGTGCCCGCCGCCTTGCAGACTGCAGCCACGACATCATCGGGAAATGCAGGGGTTTCATCGGGGAAATAGTGCCACTCCCACGGCACCGGAAGCCCTGCGAGTTCCCAATGCCCCGACGGCGTATCCTTGCCCCGCGACACCTCGGTGGCTGCCCCCCAAGTGCCCGCGGGCACAGGGCCATCGACCGCCTGCCCGCCGGCCAATGTCACCGCCGCGCCCAGGCCCAGCGCCATCATATGCGGCACGTGAAGCGGTCCCGAGCGGCCCTCTTCCGCCTGCCCTGTCGCGCAGGCAGCGATGATATGGCCCAAGGTGTTGGCCCCCGTATCAGGCACATCGCCATTAAAGAAGGTGTCCGCATCCGGCGCGCCGCCAATGCCGACGCTGTCGATCACCACCAGAAACGCACGCCCCATCACGACACCCGCGCGTGGATCAAGGACGGGGCTTTCAGCGCCCGATCGCCCACATTGAACGCAGCCCGCACGGCTGCCTCGGCGCGGTCGGCCTGATCGGGCCGCGCGGCGTGGATGACCGCCAGCGGCTGCCCCTTGGCCACGGCGTCGCCCAGACGCAGCACGCGCGACAGGCCCACCGCCGGATCGACCACATCACTTTCCACCGCGCGCCCGCCGCCAAGGGCCACAACGACACGGCCCAACGCCTCGCCATCAATGGCGCGCACGGTGCCGGCCTTGGGGGTCGCAACCTCGCGGATCACTGTTGCCTCAGGCAGGAAGCGTGCGTGGTTCTCGACGAATTGCACCGGCCCGCCCATCGCCGCGATCATCTTGCCAAAGCGTTCGGCGGCGTGGCCGCTACGGATCGCCTGCACGATTTGTTCAGCGCCTGCATCTGCGTCTGCGGCCAGCCCTGCGCCTGCCAGCAACACACCGCCCAGCGCCGCGCTGATCTGCGATAACGGGGCATCGGTGTTGCCTGCCGTCAACACCGCCATCACCTCGGACACTTCCAGCGCATTGCCCAGCGACGGGGCCAGCGGCTGATTCATATCGCTAATCAACGCCGACGTGCGGCACCCTGCGGCGTTCGCGGTTTGGGTCAGCGCCTCGGCCAGCGCGCGGGCAGCGGTCATGTCCTTCATGAATGCGCCCGAGCCGACCTTGACGTCCAGCACCAGCCCCTCAAGCCCGCCGGCCAGTTTCTTCGACAGGATCGACGCGGTGATCAGGTCCAGGCTCTCCACCGTCGCCGTCACATCGCGGATCGCATACAGCCGCTTGTCCGCAGGGGCGATATCACCCGTGGCGCTGACAATCGCACAGCCCGCGCCTGCCACCACATCGTGAAACTGCGCCGCGTCCAGGTTCACATTTACGCCCGGGATCGCCTCAAGCTTGTCCAGCGTCCCGCCGGTGTGCCCCAGGCCCCGCCCCGAAATCATCGGCACGAAAGCCCCGCAGGCCGCCAGCGCAGGGGCCAGCAGCAGCGACACGCAATCGCCCACGCCGCCGGTGGAATGTTTGTCCAGCACCGGACCGTCCAGGTCCCAGTCCAACACCTGCCCGCTGTCGCGCATCGCCAGCGTCAATGCCACGCGGCCCTCGTCGCTCAGCCCGTTCAGGCAGACGGCCATGGCAAAGGCACCCGCCTGCGCATCACTGACCGCGCCATCGGCCAGCCCTTGGGCAAACCACGCCAAAGCGTCGCGCGGCGGGGTGTCTCCTGCGCGCAGGGTGGCAATGATATCGCGGGCGGAAAAATCGCTCATTTCATGTGGTCAGGGGTAAAGGCGCCGGGCAGCAGTTCAGCCAAGGTCATCACCTGCTCGACACCGCCCGTGGTTGCCATGGTGACAGTCACATCGCCTGCGCCGAACTCGGCCAGCTTCTGACGGCATCCGCCGCAGGGTGTCACCGGCATCGGGCTCCCTGCGATCACGTAAACTTCGGTCAGCCGTGTCTCGCCTGCCGCCACCATCGCGGCGATGGCGCCCGCTTCGGCACAGGTGCCTTCGGGATAGGCCACGTTTTCCACGTTGCAACCCGCATAGACGGTGCCAGAAGCCCCGGTGATCGCCGCCCCCACCTTGAAGTTGGAATAGGGCGCATAGGCCTTTTCGCGCACGTCGGTGGCGGTTTGTTTCAACGTCATCAGTTCTCTCCTGTTCGGGTGTTGAACGCGCCCGGCAAGGACACCTCCAACAATTCCAGATCATCCGAAGGGGCGGCATAGCGGACCTTCATCCCCGGCGGCACGACAAAGGCATCCCCCGCCTCCAGCGTATAGGGATCGCGGCCTTCGCCCTGCAACTCCATTGTCCCCTCCATCACAAACGTGAACAGAATGTCGCTGTCATGCGCGGCCCATTCCGGTGCGCCATCGCCCCGCCGCACCACGTGCACACCCGCCACATTGTCGGTATGCGCCGCAATCGTGGTGTCGCGCGAGCGGAAACCACCCATGCGGAACGGCTGCCACGTCGCCGCGTCGGCCTTGTGATGCACAAACCGCTGGCCTTGGAACACGCGGTCCGGGTTGGCCGGGCCGTTGGGCAATTCCATATCGTGGTCAATGGTCGTGACATGTTCGGCCGGCACGCCGATCTCGATCACCTCGATGTTGTCGCTGGCGAACAGCACGCGATGGCGGATCTCGGGCGGCTGGATCACGCAGTTGCCTGCGTACAGGCGGAACGGCTCGCCCTGATCCTCGTAGACCAGATCGACCCAGCCCCGATAGCAAAAGATCAACTGAAACCCGACTGTATGGTAATGCACCATGTCCGGCACCGGGCCGCCGTCGGGAATTCGGATGTGGCTGGCAATGATCGACCCGCCCAGCCGGTCGGGGATCAGATCACGGTAATGCATGCCCGCACGGCCGATGACCCAAGGCGCCTGGTCCTTCAGCCGCCGCACCACAAAGGAATGGACCGTGTCGGGCATCACCACCGGCTGCTGCAGTGCCTCGATGGCAACCCGCGTGCCGCCGGGCGAAGTCAGTTCCAGCGCGCCGCCGACAAAGTCCGCAGGATCGTCGCACCGGATCAGCACCCGCCCCGCAGGCCCATCCAGGCCCGCGTCAAGCCGCACGGCCAGCCCGTGCCCCGAAAACACCGCCACAGCCGGATCATCGGCGGGATAGATCATATCCATCCGCATTCCCAACTGCTTGGAGAAAAATCCGATGTCACCGCGCAGATCCTGCGTCGGCAATATCACTTCTGCCCGTGTGTCGCCCATGAACGCCCTCCAAAGTCACAAACTGTCGCCACAGCATGGATTTGACAAGACATGCGGTTCTTTTGGCTCGAAATATCCCGAAGCGCGCGGCAGAGCCTTGCTCAGGCCTGAACAGCAATGGTTGGCCTCTGTGAAAAAATAGTTTAACGCTAAACTACCTCGATCCAACCCGGAGCCCCGCAGATGTCCGAAACCCCCTCAACCCGTCAGGCCGCCCTTGATTACCATGAATTCCCCAAGCCGGGGAAACTGGAGATTCGCGCCACAAAACCGCTGGCGAATGGTCGCGATCTCAGCCGAGCCTATTCGCCCGGCGTGGCCGAAGCCTGTCTTGAAATCAAGGCCGATCCGTCGACCGCCGCGCGTTATACGGCACGCGGCAATCTGGTCGCCGTGGTGACCAACGGCACTGCTGTGCTGGGTCTGGGCAACATCGGCGCGCTGGCGTCCAAACCGGTGATGGAAGGCAAGGCGGTTCTGTTCAAGAAGTTTGCTGGCATCGACTGTTTCGACATCGAGGTCAACGAAAGCGACCCCGAGAAGCTGGCCGAAATCGTCTGTGCGCTGGAGCCGTCCTTTGGTGCGATCAACCTTGAGGACATCAAGGCGCCGGATTGCTTTACCGTTGAACGAATTTGCCGCGAGCGGATGAACATTCCCGTGTTCCACGACGACCAGCACGGCACCGCCATCGTGGTAGGCGCGGCGGCGACCAACGCGCTGTATGTTGCGGGCAAGGCGTTCGAGGACATCAAGATCGTCTCGACCGGCGGCGGGGCTGCAGGCATTGCCTGCCTGAACATGCTGCTGAAACTGGGCGTAAAGCGCGAAAATGTCTGGCTGTGCGATATTCACGGGCTGGTCTACGAAGGCCGGACCGAGGACATGAACCCCGCCAAGGCTGCCTTTGCGCAAAAATCCGATCTGCGCACGCTGGACGAGGTGATTGACGGGGCCGACCTGTTCCTGGGGCTGTCCGGCCCCGGCGTGATGACCGAAGACCACGTGTCCCGCATGGCCAAACGCCCGATCATCTTTGCGCTGGCCAACCCGACGCCGGAAATCCTGCCCGATCTGGCGCGTGCGGTCGCCCCCGATGCGATCATCGCCACGGGCCGCAGCGATTTTCCCAATCAGGTCAACAACGTCCTGTGCTTCCCCTTTATCTTCCGCGGGGCGCTGGATGTGGGCGCGACGGTGATCAACGACGAAATGCAACTGGCCTGCATCGAAGGCATCGCCGCCCTTGCCCGCGCCACCACCAGCGCCGAGGCCGCGGCCGCCTATCAGGGCGAACAGATGACTTTCGGGGCCGATTATCTGATCCCCAAACCCTTCGATCCGCGTCTTGTCGGTATCGTGTCCAGCGCCGTGGCCAAGGCTGCAATGGACAGCGGTGTGGCGACGCGGCCTATCGCGGATCTTGAAGCTTACAAGACCAAGCTTGACGGGTCGGTGTTCAAATCCGCCATGCTGATGCGCCCGGTGTTCGAGGCTGCACGCTCGGTGTCGCGCCGCATCGTCTTTGCCGAAGGCGAGGACGAACGCGTGCTGCGTGCCGCGCAGGCCATGGTCGAGGAAACCACCGAACGCCCGATCCTGATCGGACGCCCCGAGGTGATCGAATCCCGGATCGAGCGTGCCGGCCTGAGCATCAAGTTGGGCGAGCACGTCGATCTGGTGAACCCCGAGAACGACCCGCGCTACCGCGACTATTGGGGCACCTATCACGAGATCATGGCCCGCAAGGGTGTCACCCCCGATCTGGCCCGCGCCATCATGCGCACCAATACGACCGCCATCGGCGCGGTCATGGTGCATCGCGACGAGGCGGACAGCCTGATCTGCGGCACCTTTGGTGAATTCAGATGGCACCTGAACTATATCGAGCAGGTGCTGGGCACCAAGGAGCTTAACCCCGTCGGCGCCCTGTCCCTGATGATCCTCGAAGACGGGCCCCTGTTCATCACCGACCCGCATGTGCACACCACGCCGACCCCCCATGACATTGCGCAAATCGTCATCGGGGCCGCGCGCCATATGCGGCGGTTCGGGATCGAACCGCGCATCGCGCTGTGTTCACAGTCGCAGTTCGGCAACCAGGCCGGCGGCACCGGCGTGCAGATGCGCGCAGCCCTCGAGATCCTGGACTCCGAACCGCGCGACTTCTGCTACGAGGGCGAAATGAACATCGACGCGGCCCTGGACCCCGAGCTGCGCGAACGCCTGCTGCCCGGCGGACGTATGCATGGGGCGGCCAACGCGCTGGTCTTTGCCAACTCCGACGCGGCATCGGGCGTGCGCAACATCCTGAAAATGAAGGGCGGCGGTCTGGAAGTCGGACCGATCCTGATGGGCATGGGCAACCGCGCCCATATCGTCAGCCCGTCGATCACCGCACGTGGATTGCTGAACATGTCGGCCATCGCAGGCACGCCGGTCACGCAGTACGGTTAAGACGCCTAAATGCATGACGCCGTCCCGTTTCCGGGGCGGCGTGCGTGCGTGCGGTGCAGATCGTTATTTCTGCGCGGGTTTGGCACCGGGTTTGGAGGGTGCTTTTTTCGGCTGCGGTTTTGGCGATGTGGCCATGATGCATACTCTCGTTTGCAAGCGGCCCGGCACAACGTCGGGCCTGTTTTCAATATGCGCCTGAGCCCGATTCCAAGGAAGGGGTTTCTTTGCGTGCAAATGCAGCATTTTCCCTTTATCGGCAGAAGGTTGCCGGATATCGCAGCCCATCAGCCAAGGCTGGCCGACGTCCCTGTGACGCGCCCTTTTTCACGTAAAATTGCGGAACTGGCGGCGCTCTGCGCGTGTTATGATTGCCGACCATAAATCAGGCCCTGTCGTGTTTTCAAACCGCACGTATTCCAAGGGGTTGGACAACCCCACACACCGCGGCCTATGACTTGTCCCAAGAGAGGGAGGACACATCATGGGATATCGCGCAGCATACACGCGTTGGCAGAATGACCCTGAAGGGTATTGGCTGGAGGCCGCACAGGCTATTGATTGGGACGTGGCACCGACGCAGGCGCTGTTTGACCGTGGCAATCATCTGTACGAATGGTTTGCCGATGCGCGGGTGAACACCTGCTACAATGCCGTGGACCGCCATGTCGTTGCAGGCAACGGCGACCGGACGGCGATCATCTATGACAGCCCGATCACCGGACGCAAATCCAGAACCAGCTTTGCCGAATTGCAGCAGAAAGTCGCGCGCTTTGCGGGCGGGCTGGCGGCCCAAGGCATCACCAAGGGCGACCGCGTCATCATCTACATGCCCATGGTGCCCGAGGCACTGGTCGCCATGCTGGCCTGTGCACGTCTGGGCGCGATCCATTCGGTTGTGTTCGGAGGCTTTGCCGCGAACGAGTTGGCCGTGCGGATCGACGATTGCGCGCCCAAGGCGATCATCGCGGCATCCTGCGGGTTGGAGCCGAACCGCGTGGTGAAATACAAGCCGCTGCTGGACGGGGCTATCGAACAGGCGCGCCACAAGCCAGATTTCTGCGTGATCCTGCAGCGCGAACAAGAAACGGCGCCGCTGACCGAAGGCCGCGATCTGGACTGGGATGCTTTCCAAGAGGGCACCACTCCCGCGGACTGTGTGCCGGTCGAGGGCACCCATCCGGCCTATATTCTCTATACCAGCGGCACAACCGGCGCGCCCAAGGGCGTCGTGCGGCCGACAGCCGGGCACCTTGTGGCGCTCAACTGGTCGATGAAGAACATCTATAACGTTGATCCCGGCGATGTATTCTGGGCCGCATCCGACGTGGGTTGGGTCGTGGGGCATTCCTATATCTGCTATGCACCGCTGATCCACGGCAACACCACGGTCGTGTTCGAGGGCAAGCCCGTCGGCACCCCAGATGCCGGCACCTTCTGGCGGGTGATCTCGGAACACAACGTGCGCAGCTTTTTCACCGCCCCCACCGCGTTCCGCGCCATCAAGCGCGAGGACCCCAAGGGCGAATTCCGCAAGGCATACGACCTAAGCTGCCTGCGCGCGCTTTATCTGGCTGGTGAACGCGCCGACCCGGACACGATCGAATGGGCACAGGATTTGCTGGGCGTGCCCGTCTATGACCACTGGTGGCAAACCGAAACCGGATGGACCATCGCGGGCAACCCCGCGGGGCTTGAGGCGCTGCCGGTCAAGATCGGATCGCCCACCGTGGCGATGCCCGGATATGACGTTCAAATTCTGGACGAAGGCGGGCGGCAAATGCCTGCGGGCGAATTGGGGGCCATCGCGATCAAGCTGCCCTTGCCGCCGGGCACGCTGCCGACCCTGTGGCAGGCCGAAGACAGGTTCCGCAAAAGCTATCTGCACACCTTCCCCGGCTATTATGAAACCGGCGATGCGGGCATGATCGACCAGGACGGCTATCTTTACATCATGGCGCGCACCGATGACGTGATCAACGTGGCTGGCCACCGCCTGTCCACGGGCGCCATGGAAGAAGTGCTGGCAGGCCACCCGGATGTGGCGGAATGCGCAGTGATCGGCGTGGCAGACGCGCTGAAAGGGCAGAATGCCGTCGGCTTTGTCTGTCTGACCAAGGGCGTGAACCGCCCGCACGCCGAAATCACTGCAGAATGCGTGCAGCGGGTGCGCGACCAGATCGGTCCGGTGGCCGCGTTCAAGCAATGTGTGGTGGTGGACCGGTTGCCCAAGACCCGCTCGGGCAAGATCCTGAGGGCGACAATGGTAAAGATCGCTGACGGCGAGACGTTCAAGATGCCCGCGACAATCGACGATCCGGCGATTCTGGATGAAATAACCGATGCGCTGAAAACAATCGGCTACGCGGGCGGCTGAACCCGCCCACCGCACGGCACGACAAAAGCCCGCAGCGATGGACACGCTGCGGGCTTTCTGGTTTCGGTGTCAGATGTCTCAGAACATCGACTTGGCGCTGTCGGCCCATTCATCGACCTGACGCTCGGCCTCATCGCGGGCCACGCCGTAGCGTTCCTGAATCTTGCCAACCAGCACTTCACGGTCGCCTTTGGCTTCCTGCACTTCGTCGTCTGTCAGCTCGCCCCATTTGGATTGGATCGAGCCTGTCAGTTGCTTCCAGTTGCCTTGGATTGTATCCCAGTTCATGGTGGTACTCCTCTTGATTTGCTTCTGGATACCCAACGCGCAATGTCGCTTTGGCGTTCCCTGAAAAGCGACACGGGCCAAGGCCCGGGTGGCGCCCTTCAGCCGATCGGCGCCTGCGCGATGTCGGCCAGATAGGCGTTGGAGTAGTCCACCTCCAGCTCGATCCAGACCGGCAGGTGATCCGACATCTCGTGGGTGCGCCAATCACCATAGGTGCCCGGCCAATCGGCATAGGGTCGGCCGGTGTCAGGCGGGGTGCGGATCGCCTTTGCGATCTCCTCGTAATCGGACATTTCTGCTTCGGTAAACACGGCCTCGTGCCAGCGGATCACACCATGTGCCAGCATATGCGATTCAGACGGCGGCCCGACAAAGGCGATCTGGTCGTAATGTTTGGTGCCCGTGAGTGACGTTGCCCCGATGTCAGGCACATGAAAGCCAGCATCCGTCAGCGCAGCCATGCCTGCGTCGTCGCGGCTTTCGATGTTCATGTCGCCAAGAAAAATATGCACCTCGTCCTCGGCACGGGCGCGTTTGGCCAGTTCTCGCGCCACCACGCCAATTTCGTCCTCGCGCAGGGGGCGGCCCTGCTCTTCGGTGAAAACGATGTGGGCGTTGCACAGGGTAAAGCGGAACCACCCCGCCTGAAACGCCGCAAAGAACGGGGTGCGGCCCACCTGCTCGTCACCGGGCAATGCGCCCTTGGGCAGGACCAGCTCACCAATCAGATTGCGAAAGCGGACCCGGTTGCGGTTATAGACAAAGGCCATGCGTTCGTGATTGCCCCGTCCGGCACCGGAACTGTCGTTGATGAAGTAATCCCAGTTCGGCCCCAGCAGCTTCATCAGCCGCGCCATCGCCTCGGTCGATTTCACCTCTTGAATGGCGCAGATGTCAAAATGGTCGATGATCTCGGCGATGTAATGAAAGCTTTCGTCCAGACGCGGGCGGCCGCCGTCAAAGTGGCGGATGTTCCAACTGCCGATGATCAGCGAATTGGGCTGTCGGCGCGCGGTGATCTGCCCGTTCAACAGCGCCCGCAGGCGCAACAGGCGGTCGGCGATCCAACCGGACTGACCGGGTTTGGTGCGCCCACGGGGGTATGCGTATTTAAGGGATTGATAGAATGCCATGTGCTGTTTCCTGAAAATGGGACCGGTGAATAGGCACAGGATAGCAGATTTTCCCGCTATGAGAGAGTCCCCAGCCAGCAGGCGGCGCTGCCCCCTGCCCGGCGCTGATCGGCACTGGCGAGGCGGCGGTCAGGTGAACTGTTCGGAAATCAACCGTTCTTCCAGCCCGTGACCGGGATCGAACAGGATGTGATGCACGATGCGCGGCTCGGAGCGGATGACAACCGTGCGCACGTCACGCACCGACCGGCTGTCCGCATCCGCCATAACGGGGCGTTTTTCCGGTTCCAGCACGTCAAAGCGCACTTCAGCGGTTTTCGGCAGCAAGGCCCCGCGCCAGCGTCGGGGGCGGAACGCCGCCACGGCAGTCAGCGCAAGCACGTCCGCCCCGATCGGCAGGATCGGCCCGTGCGCGGAATAGTTATAGGCGGTCGAGCCTGCGGGCGTCGCCACCAGCGCGCCGTCGCAGCTGAGCGATTCCAGCCGCAAGCGACCATCGACGGTGATACGCAGCTTGGCCGCCTGGGGGCCTGCGCGCAGCAATGACACCTCGTTGATCGCCAGCGCGTGATGCACGGTGCCGTCGCCACAGGTCGCGGTCATCGCCAGCGGATTCACCTCGGCATGTTCGGCGGCTTCCAGCCGTTCGACCAGATCCGTTTCGGAATATTCGTTCATCAAAAAGCCGATGGTGCCCCGGTTCATGCCGTACACCGGCGCGGGCAGATCCTGGGTGGAATGCAGCGTGTGCAACATGAACCCGTCCCCGCCCAGCGCAACGATCACGTCCGCACGGTCCTGCGGCACATCGCCATAGCGTTTTACCAACACCTCATGGGCGGCCTGGGCGACAGGGGCCGCGCTGGCAGCAAAGGCAATTTTCAGCGACATCAGGGTTTCCTATCGGCACGAAGCTGCACGATTTGAAACATATTATTCCACAAGGTGCCAGCACAGCCGCAATCTTTGGACTTTACGTCGTATTACCCGCTTTGCCCGCCCTGCGGTTTCCGCTAGGAAACGCCCCAACACATCACGTCACGCATGGAGAATTGCACATGTCCGCCAACACATCCGGCTTTTTCACCCAAAGCCTTGCCGACCGCGACCCAGAACTTTTCGGCGCGGTTACTTCCGAGCTGGGCCGTCAGCGCGACGAGATCGAGCTGATTGCGTCCGAGAACATCGTGTCCGCGGCTGTGCTGGAAGCGCAAGGCTCCGTGCTGACCAACAAATATGCCGAAGGCTATCCGGGCCGTCGTTATTACGGTGGTTGCCAATATGTGGACGTGGCGGAAAACCTGGCCATCGACCGGGCCAAAAAGCTGTTCGACTGCGATTTCGTGAACGTGCAGCCAAACTCGGGCAGCCAGGCGAACCAGGGTGTTTTCCAGGCGCTGCTGACGCCCGGTGCCACCATCCTGGGCATGAGCCTGGACGCAGGTGGTCACCTGACACACGGCGCGGCCCCCAACCAGTCGGGCAAATGGTTCAACGCCGTGCAATACGGCGTGAAACGCGACACGCTGAACATCGACTATGACCAAATGGAAGCGCTGGCGCTGGAGCACAAACCGGCGATGATCATCGCGGGCGGTTCGGCCATTCCGCGCCACATCGACTTTGCCCGCATCCGCGAGATTGCCGACAAGGTCGGTGCCTATGTGCTGGCGGATGTCGCCCACTTTGCCGGTCTGATTGCGGCAGGCGAATACCCCTCGCCGTTCCCGCATGTGCATGTGGCAACCACCACCACGCACAAGACCCTGCGCGGTCCGCGCGGTGGCATGATCATGACCAACGACGAAGCCATCGCCAAGAAGATCAACAGCGCGATCTTCCCCGGCATTCAGGGCGGCCCGCTGATGCACGTGATCGCGGCCAAGGCCGTGGCCTTTGGCGAGGCGCTGGACCCCTCGTTCAAGACCTACCAGCAGCAGGTCATCAAGAACGCACAGGCGCTGGCGGATCAGCTGATGAAGGGCGGGCTTGATACCGTTACCGGCGGCACCGACACCCACGTGATGCTGGTCGACCTGCGCCCCAAGGGCGTCAAGGGCAACGCCACCGAAAAGGCACTGGGACGTGCGCACATCACCTGCAACAAGAACGGTGTGCCCTTCGACGACGAAAAACCGACAATCACCAGCGGCATCCGTCTGGGCAGCCCCGCAGGCACAACGCGCGGCTTCGGCGAGGCCGAGTTCCGCCAGATCGGCGACTGGATCATTCAGGTTGTCGACGGGTTGGCGGCTAACGGCGAAGAAGGCAATGCCGAGGTCGAGGCCGCAGTTCGCGCCGAAGTTGCAGACCTTTGCGCTCGTTTTCCGTTGTACCCGAACCTGTAAGTCGACCTTGTAGATTGATCGGCACCCGCAGTATTTATGCTGCGGGTGTTGATCATTGTAATATCAACAGTTTCTCTTTGAAGTTCCCCCGAATTTGGTCCATTGTCTGCCCAGGCCTTAGACTGAACGGAGGCTGAAGTATGGTAAAAAAACGCACCAAGTTCGATATCGGCCCCTCTACCAACGGGCTTGCCTTGCCGGACGAAAAGACACTGCCCTACCCTCTTCGGGTACAGGCGATCTATGTGCAGATCGGCGATTATGTGCAGCCTGCCTCCCATCCGATCTATACGTTGATGGACAGCGCTGGCGCGCAACACACCTATAGCTTTGACTTGCCCGGACAGGTGACCCGGATTTCGGTGCGCCCCGGACAGATATTCACCCGCCGCCAGCGGATCTTCGAATTTTGCTGTGACAGTCTGGCGTTGGATTTTGCTGCGGAAGTGCCGCCGTCAAAAGTCAAACCACTGATGGCCCCGCCGATCCAGCCGCGTGTCTTGACTGCACAACGACCACGCCCGCAGCCGGATGCTGCTCAGGCAAAGGTTGCCGCTCCCCGCCCGCAGCGGCGCAAACAGGCGCTGGCGGCAAGTGCCGTCATCGTGCTGATCGGGGCGGTGGCATTGCTGTCTCTGGGCGGAACTTCAGACAAGAGCGAAAAGGTCGCGGAACAGCCGGTCGACAAGACCAGCAACGCGACAATCGTTGTCTCGGACTAATCAGCGCGGACAACGCCCGTGCAGGTCACAGGTGGCCGGACCAGACCAGCCAGACCACGAACAACGCCACAACCACGATCAGGTTGAACACGATCACCCCAGCCAAACCCAACAACCGCCCGCGTCGCAGGTCGGCGCGATCAATGGTTTTCAGGTGCGCCAATATATCGGTTTCGGCACGCGCGACCGCCGCCATGTCAATGGTGCGGCGCAGCTTGGGGTGGCCGTCGATGGCCTGAGCGCGCAACACAACATCAGCCTGCTTGCGCACTTGTTTCGGCAGGCGCCGCCCCGCTTTGCGCAGGGCTGCGGCCAGAGTACGCCCCTTGACGCCCAAGGCTTTGTCCAATGCGTCGCGCAAGCGTTCGGTGCGGGCGTCGAGTGTCAAATGCGTGGTCATGGCGACAGGCCTAGCGCACCTTGCCGAAACGCGCTAGCCCTAGCACCATGCTGAATTACATCGACCATGCTTCCGACGCCCCCGCCATCCCGCTGCTGATCGCCCACGGCCTGTTCGGCTCTGGCCGCAACTGGGGTGTCATCGCCAAACGCCTGTCCGACCAGCGACGGGTGATCGCCGTGGACATGCGGAACCACGGGCAAAGTCCGCGTGCAAAAACCAACAGTTACACCGATATGTCGGGCGATCTGGCCGAGGTGATCAATCACATCGGCGCGCCGATGGATGTGTTGGGCCATTCAATGGGCGGCAAAACCGCGATGACGCTGGCGCTGACTGATCCCGGTCTGGTGCGGCGGCTGGTTGTTGCCGATATTGCCCCGGTCTCTTACAAACACTCTCAGGCAGCGTTCATCGCAGCCATGCGCGGCGTGGACCTGAACACGGTCACCCGCCGTTCGGATGCCGCGGCACAGCTGGCCGCGCTGGGGGTTGAACCTGCCCTGCAGTCGTTCTTTACCCAATCGCTGGACGT
The DNA here is from genome assembly GCF_000620505.1 of Sulfitobacter sp. 20_GPM-1509m. GTDB lineage: Bacteria > Pseudomonadota > Alphaproteobacteria > Rhodobacterales > Rhodobacteraceae > Pseudosulfitobacter. The sequence goes on from NZ_KK211144.1 coordinate 579,998, forward strand.
GGCCGAAAAACGCTGGCTTCTCAATCTGGATGCGCTTGAGGCGAACATGGCCGACATCCTGTCCTTTCCCGAAGTGCAGGGCACGTTCGAGGGCCCCACACTGTTCCTGACGGGAGGAAATTCGGAATATGTCACCGCTGAATATCGCCCCCGCATGAAAGAGCTGTTCCCGCAGTCGCATTTCGCCAAGATTCCCGACACCGGCCATTGGTTGCACGCCGAAAAGCCACGCGATTTCGAGGCGGCGGTGCGAACCTTTCTGACGATGGAATTCGGGACGGACTGACACCGCTCAGGCGGTCTGTTCTTCGCTGTGCAGCAGATCAAGCGATGGGCTGCCGGTCCCGATCACGCCTTCGAATGTGCGCTCCTGCATGGCCGGACCGGGATAGGCAAAGGTATCGATTCCCGCATCAATCGCCGATGCGGCCCCCTCAGGCGTATCCTCGATCGCCAGGGCGTCATCTGCATCCATATCGAGCGCGCGCAAGGCATCACGGTAAATCGCCGGTTCCGGCTTGGGCCGCGCGGCCTTTGAACCATCGCCGATATAATCGAACACCGACGGGTCCAGATCACGGCCCAGCGCCCGCAGGATCAGGGCGACCTGCCGTTTGTCCTCGGTGCTGACAAGGGCAATCCTGATCTCGCACCGGCGCGCTTCTGCGATCAGGTCCGAGATGCCGCGACGCAGGCGCACGCCGTCTTCCAGCGCCTTGCCAAAGGCGTCGATCTTGGAATCGTATATCGCAGAGACGTCGACCTCCTGCTCCTGGGCGTCGGCGTAATGCTGGATGCGGCCACGGCCGCCGATCACGCGGGACAGATCGGCATAGGCCTCGGGGCTCCAGGTCCAGTCCAGATCGTGGGTGGCAAAGGCCGCATTGAACGCGCAACGTTGCAGTTCGAACGTGTCGGCCAGAACCCCGATGGACCCCAAAAGCAGTGCAGAATAGCGCAAGACAGATTCCCCCAAGGTTTCGTTGACAACGCAACCGTGCCCCCGTTGTTCCGGCTCTCGGTCCCGGAAGGCCAAGATTTTTACGAATCCGCCTGTTTGAGAGGCCTCAGAGGGGGCAACGGGCCTTGCGCCCGACGCCTTGTTGCCTATAACGCAGGACAATTTGGGCGCAGGGGGTGCCCGGAAACGTAAGGGGTCGCGCCATGCCAAAAAGAACCGATATCAAGTCCATCATGATCATCGGAGCTGGCCCCATCGTAATCGGGCAGGCTTGCGAATTCGACTACTCGGGCGCACAGGCCTGCAAGGCCCTGCGCGAAGAGGGATACCGGATCATTCTGGTCAACTCGAACCCCGCGACGATCATGACCGATCCGGGCATGGCCGACGCCACCTATATCGAGCCGATCACCCCCGAGATGGTCGCCAAAATCATCGAGAAAGAACGCCCCGACGCATTGCTGCCCACCATGGGCGGACAGACCGGCCTGAACGTGTCGCTTGCGTTGGAAGAAATGGGCGTTCTGGCGAAATACAACGTCGAGATGATCGGCGCCAAGCGCGAAGCCATCGAGATGGCCGAAGACCGCAAACTGTTCCGCGAAGCGATGGACCGGCTGGGCATCGAAAACCCCAAGGCCACGATCGTGACCGCGCCCAAGGGGCCAGATGGCAAGAAAGACCTTGCCGCTGGCGTCGCACTGGCCTTTGAAACACTGGATTATGTCGGTCTGCCCGCCATCATCCGCCCCGCCTTTACCATGGGCGGCACCGGCGGTGGCGTGGCGTACAACCGCGAAGACTATGAACACTTCTGCCGCACCGGCATGGATGCGTCGCCCGTGGGTCAGATCCTGGTGGATGAAAGCCTGTTGGGCTGGAAAGAATACGAGATGGAGGTGGTCCGCGACACTGCCGACAACGCCATCATCGTCTGTTCCATCGAAAACATCGACCCGATGGGCGTGCACACCGGCGACAGCATCACCGTGGCCCCGGCCCTGACGCTGACCGACAAAGAATACCAGATCATGCGCAACCACTCGATCGCGGTCCTGCGCGAGATTGGCGTGGAAACCGGTGGATCAAACGTGCAATGGGCGGTGAACCCCGCCGATGGCCGCATGGTCGTGATCGAGATGAACCCCCGCGTGTCGCGTTCGTCGGCGCTGGCGTCCAAGGCGACGGGTTTCCCGATTGCCAAGATCGCGGCGAAACTGGCCGTCGGCTATACGCTGGACGAGCTGGACAACGACATCACCAAGGTGACACCGGCCAGTTTCGAGCCCACGATTGACTATGTCGTCACCAAGATCCCGCGCTTTGCGTTTGAGAAATTCCCCGGCTCCGAGCCGAACCTGACCACCGCGATGAAATCGGTGGGCGAGGCGATGGCCATTGGCCGCACCATCCACGAATCGATGCAAAAGGCGCTGGCCTCGCTGGAAACCGGCCTGACCGGCTTTGACGAAATCGCCATTCCGGGCGCACCCGACCACGCCGCCATCACCAAGGCGCTGGCGCAGCAGACCCCCGACCGCATCCGCGTGATCGCACAGGCCATGCGCCACGGCATCAGCGACGACGACATTCACGGCATCACCATGTTCGATCCGTGGTTCCTGGCCCGTATCCGCGAGATCATCGACGCCGAGGAAGAGGTCCGCGCCAACGGCCTGCCCGAAGATGAAAAGGGCCTACGCCACCTGAAGATGATGGGCTTTACCGATGCGCGTCTGGGCACGTTGACCGGCCTGACCGAAGATCAGGTGCGCACCGCGCGCCGTGCTGCGGGCGTTGTCGCCGTGTTCAAACGCATCGACACCTGCGCCGCCGAATTCGAGGCGCAGACGCCCTATATGTACTCGACCTATGAATCGCCCGTCTTTGGCGAGGTCGAATGCGAGGCCCGCCCGTCCGACCGCAAAAAGGTCGTGATCCTGGGCGGTGGCCCGAACCGCATCGGTCAGGGCATCGAGTTTGACTATTGCTGCTGCCACGCCTGCTATGCGCTGACGGCGACGGGCTATGAAACCATCATGGTCAACTGCAACCCGGAAACCGTGTCGACCGACTATGACACGTCGGACCGGCTGTATTTCGAACCGCTGACGTTCGAGCACGTCATGGAAATCCTGCGGGTCGAGCAGGACAACGGCACGTTGCACGGTGTTATCGTGCAATTCGGCGGCCAGACCCCGCTGAAAATCGCCGCCGCGCTGCACGCCGAAGGCATTCCGATCCTGGGCACCACGCCCGACGCCATCGACCTGGCCGAAGACCGCGAGCGGTTCCAGCAGCTGGTCAACGGCCTTGGCCTGAAACAGCCGCACAACGGCATCGCACATTCCGACGCCGAAGCGATTGAGATTGCCAAGGACATCGGCTTTCCGCTGGTGATCCGCCCGTCTTACGTGCTGGGCGGCCGCGCGATGGAAATCGTGCGCGATCAGGCCCAGCTTGAGCGTTATATCAAAGAGGCCGTCGTGGTATCGGGCGACAGCCCCGTATTGCTGGACAGCTACCTGTCCGGCGCGGTCGAACTGGACGTCGACGCGATCTGTGACGGCACCAACGTGCACGTCGCAGGCATCATGCAGCACATCGAAGAGGCCGGCGTCCACTCGGGTGACAGTGCCTGTTCGCTGCCGCCCTATTCGCTGCCCGACGAGATCATCGAGCGGGTCAAGGAACAGACGCACGCGCTGGCCCTTGCCCTGCATGTGGTTGGCCTGATGAACATCCAGTTCGCGGTCAAGGACGGCGAGATTTACCTGATCGAGGTCAACCCGCGCGCCTCGCGCACTGTGCCCTTCGTGGCCAAAGCAACAGACAGCGCAATTGCCTCCATCGCCGCGCGCGTCATGGCAGGCGAGCCGCTGACAAACTTCCCGATGCGCGCGCCTTATGACGCGTCCGCCAAATACTCGGACGTACTGCCGCTGGGCGATCCGATGACATTGGCCGACCCCAACATGCCGTGGTATTCGGTGAAAGAGGCCGTTCTACCCTTCGCCCGCTTCCCCGGTGTCGATACAATCCTGGGGCCGGAAATGCGCTCGACCGGCGAAGTCATGGGCTGGGACCGCGATTTCCCGCGTGCCTTCCTCAAGGCGCAGATGGGGGCAGGCAACCCGTTGCCGCGCGAGGGTTGCGTGTTCGTGTCGATCAAGGACGACGACAAGACCGCCGACATGCTGGAAGCCGCCAAAATCCTTCTGGGTCTGGGCTTTACTCTCGTGGGCACGAACGGCACCGCCAAGTGGCTGAACGAAAACGGTCACACCTGTGCGACGGTCAACAAGGTCTACGAAGGCCGCCCCGACGTCACCGACCTGATGAAGAACGGTGGCGTGCAGATGGTCATGAACTCGACCGAAGGCACCCAAGCGGTCGAAGACAGCAAGTCGATCCGCTCGATCGCGCTCTATGACAAGATCCCCTATTTCACCACCGCAGCCGCGTCCTATGCCGCTGCTCTGGCGATCAAGGCACAGGCGGACGACGATGTGGGCGTGAAACCGCTGCAAGGGTAGACAGCGCGCAACAGGGTCGTGCAGGTTGGGGGCCAATGCGTCCAACCTGACAGGCTCCTTATGCGTCTTATCGTGCTTATCCTGCTGATGACCGGCCTTGCCGCCTGTGACCTGCCCTTGGTGCCGCTGATCTAGCGGCGCAAAGGCCCCTTCTAAGCCCCCTTCAAATGCTCTGATGACGGCCCTTGCAAGTGTGGACCCGTATCCACATGTTTCAATCAGTGCGGCCAGACCAAGGCGCGCACGCTGCACCTGACATCCGAGGATACCCCCTTGCACCTGCCCCCTGCACCCGCTGCAACTGCACAGTTCGGGGGCGCCATCCAATGATGGATACGGTTCTGGATTTCTCGAAAATCCTCATCGCCGACCTGATCCTGTCGGGCGACAACGCGCTAGTGATCGGCATGGCGGCGGCAGGGTTGTCGCCCGAATTGCGCAAGCGCGCGATCCTCTATGGGATGATCATCGCCGCCCTGCTGCGCATTCTGTTTGCCGTCGCGGCAACCGAGCTTTTGGACGTTCCGAGTTTGCTGTTCGTCGGATCGTTGCTGTTGTTATGGGTCTGCTGGCGGCTGTACCAGGAAATCCGCGATCAGGCTGACGCCCGCGCCCAAGAGGCGATGGCCACAGCCCAAGACCCGACCGCAGGCTACACGGGCCCTGCCCGCCGCACGCTGCTGTCTGCGCTGGTCTCGATCACGCTGGCGGATGTGTCGATGTCGCTGGACAACGTGCTGGCCGTGGCGGCCATCGCACAGGGCGACGCGACAATGCTGATCTTTGGCCTTGGGCTGGCGATCCTGCTGATGGCCTGTGCCGCGACGCTGATCATGAAACTGCTGACGCGCTATCCTGTCATTTCATGGCTGGGACTTGCCGTATTGCTTTATGTTGCGGCCGAAATGCTGATGCGCGGGTTTTTCGATACGGACCTTGGCGTGGGGCCGATGCTGGGACTGGTCGAGGGCTGGGCGGTGGGCGGACACTGAACGCCCATCCTTTTTTGCGTTTTTGAAAACGGCAGAGTGATCTTTGCAAAGCCTTGCCGGAAGGGGTGACGGCGCGCCGCTTGCTGCTCTAGCGTTTGCGCAACGCCATGATGGAGCGACACACGTGCCTCGCGAATACCTGAAGAAAGCGACCAAAACTGCCCAGACAGGCGAAGCAGAGGTTTCGCGAACCGTCGCAACCATGCTGGCCGACATCGAGGAAAACGGCGAACCCGCCGCACGCCGCCATGCCGCCCAACTGGACGGCTACGAAGGCCCCGTGGTGCTGAGCGCCGACGCCATCGCCGAGGCCTGCGCCCGTGTCCCGCAAGGCCTGCGCGACGACATTGCCTTTGCCCATGACAACGTGCGCCGGTTCGCCGAGGCGCAAAAGCAATCGGTCCGCGACGTGCAGACCGAAGTTGTCCCCGGCCTGATCGCGGGTCAAAGGACCATCCCCTGCAACGCCGCAGGCTGCTATATTCCGGGCGGGCGCTATTCGCATGTGGCATCTGCCATCATGACCGTCACCACGGCCAAGGTCGCCGGTGTCAGCCACATCGCTGCCTGCTCGCCACCGCGACCCGGCACAGGCCTGCCGCCCGCAATCATCTTTGCCGCCCACCTGTGCGGCGCCGACACTATTCTGGCGATGGGCGGCGTGCAGGGCATCGCCGCGATGACATTCGGCCTGTTCGGCCTGCCTCGCGCCGATATCCTTGCAGGTCCCGGCAATCAGTACGTCGCCGAAGCCAAGCGCATCCTCTTTGGCCGCGTTGGCATCGATATGGTCGCGGGGCCCACCGACAGCCTGATCCTTGCGGATGCTTCCGCCGATCCGCACATCGTTGCGACGGATTTGGTCAGCCAGGCCGAGCATGGCTACAACTCTCCGGTCTGGCTGGTGACCGATGACCGCGCCCTGGCGCAGGAGGTGGCCCGCCGCGTCCCCGACCTGATCGCCGCGCTGCCCGACCTGAACCGCACCAGCGCCGAGGCCGCATGGCGCGACTATGCCGAGATCATCCTGTGCGACGACCGCGAGGATATGGCCGCCTGTTCCGACACTTACGCCCCCGAACATCTGACCGTGCAGGCCGCTGATCTGGACTGGTGGCTGGAGCGTCTGACCTGCTACGGCTCGCTGTTTCTGGGCGAGGAAACCACCGTCTCTTATGGCGACAAGGCGACAGGCACCAACCATGTGTTGCCGACCTCGGGGGCGGCCAAGTACACTGGCGGCCTGAGCGTCCACAAATATATGAAAGTCGTCACATGGCAGCGTGCCACCCGTGCCGGATCAAAATCCGTGGCCCTTGCCACCGCCCGCATCAGCCGCACCGAAGGCATGGAAGGCCACGCCCGCAGCGCCGACGTGCGCCTTGCCAAGTATTTCCCCGGCGAGGTCTTTGACCTTGCAGCACAGACCTGACCGAACGGAAAGCATCCCATGAGCATATCAGAACAGATCGTCAGCGATCTGGTGGCCAACGACATCGCCTTTGTCACCACCGTTCCATGCAAGCAGCTGGGCGGCGTGATCGACGCGGTCGAAGCGCACCCCGACATCATGCACGTGCCTGCCAACAAGGAAGACGAGGGCATGGGCCTGTGCGCGGGTGCATGGATGGGCGGCAAGCGGCCGATGATCGTCATGCAGAACACCGCCATCGGCGTCACGATCAACACGCTGGTCACGCTGACTCAGTTCTACCGGATGCCCTTGCCAATGCTGATCTCTTATCGGGGCGAGCTGAAGGAACCTGTCGCCTGTCAGGCTGAAATGGCCGTCCACACCAAGGCGTTGCTGGCCCAGCTGAACATCCCGACCTACCATTTCCACAAACAGGCGGACGCGGACGAACTGGACGCGATCCTGAAATACACCTTCATGTGCAACAAACCCGTCGCCATCCTGACCGACGCGACCTTCTGGGGAGGCTGCTGATGAACCGTTCCGCCATCCTGCGCGACATCGCCCCCGTGATCCGCGACCATCTGGTGGTGTGCAACATCGGCCTGCCCAGCCAGGAACTGCACATGATCGACGACCAACCGACGAACTTCTACATGCTGGGCACCATGGGGTTGGCCTCGTCCATTGGCCTTGGGCTGGCTTTGTCGCAACCCAAACAGGTCATTGCAATCGACGGCGACGGCTCTGTGCTGACCAATCTGGGCACCCTGCCCACCATCGCCAACAATGTCGCCGACAACTACATCCTGCTGATCATCGACAACGGCAGCTACGGCTCGACCGGCGACCAACCGACCTATGCGGGCAAGAAAACCTCGCTGACCGCCGTGGCCCGTGCCTGTGGTTGCGAAACCGTGGTGGAAGTGGCCGCCAAAGACACCGCACAGGCGCTGACCGATGCGCTGGCGTCCAAACGCATGACCGTGATCGTCGCCAAATGCGATAGCGGCAACATCAAGGTGCCGGTGATCACCAAAGACCCTGTGGTGATCCGCGACCGTTTCATGACCGCTGTCCGGTCCTGAAAATCACGGCAATGCCCCGCTGCCCCATCTTGACCTTCTGGCGCTAACACGGCTTGATAAAGAACGCTGAAAAAAGGGGCAAAGCATGTACACACCGGCGATCACAGGCACAGGTGTCTTTACACCCTCCGAAACGGTCACGAATGCCGAATTGGTGACGGCTTTCAATGCCTATGCCGACCTCTACAATGCCGAACATGCCGACGAGATTGCTGCGGGCACGCTTGCGGCCAAGGAGCACTCCTCGGAAGAGTTCATCGTCAAGGCGTCGGGCATCGAACAGCGTTACGTGATGGTCAAGGACGGCATCCTGGACCCGACCGTGATGTACCCCAAAATGCGCCAGCGCAGCGATGACGAACCGTCGATCATGGCCGAAATGGCGCTCAAGGCTGCGAACATCGCACTGGAAAACGCGGGCAAAACCGCCGCCGACGTGGGCGCGGTGATCTGCGCCGCCTCGAACCTCGAACGCGCTTACCCGGCTGTTGCCATCGAAATTCAGGACCTGTTGGGCATTCAGGGCTTTGCCTTCGACATGAACGTCGCCTGCTCCTCCGCCACCTTCGGCATTCAGGCCGCCGCCGACATGATCCGTTCGGGCTCGATCCGCTCGGCGCTGGTGATCAACCCCGAGATCTGCTCGGCCCACATCGAATGGCGCGACCGCGACTGCCACTTTATCTTTGGCGATGTGGCCACCGCCACCCTGCTGGAGCGTGAAGAGGATGCCGCCGGCCCCTATTTCGCCGTCAAATCCACCCGCTGCGCCACCAGTTTTTCCAACAACATCCGCAACAACAACGGCTTCCTGCGCCGCTCGCGCCCCGACGGCATGAAAGACCGCCGCGACATGCAATTCATGCAGAACGGCCGCAAGGTGTTCAAAGAGGTCGTTCCGATGGTGTCACAACACATCATGGATCATATGGCTGATGAACATCTGGGCGCGGATGACATCAAACGCCTGTGGCTGCATCAGGCCAACAAAAGCATGAACGATTTCATCGGCAAAAAGGTTCTGGGGCGCACGCCCGAACCGCACGAGCAACCCAACATCCTGCAGGACTATGCCAACACGTCTTCAGCCGGGTCCATCATCACCTTTGCCAAACACTCCGCCGACCTCAAGGATGGCGATCATGGCCTGATCTGTTCTTTCGGAGCAGGTTACTCGGTGGGCAGCGTGCTGGTTGAAAAGCACGGGTAAGCTGCTTCTTTTGGCCAGAAATATCCCGGGGGCCAGGGGGCAGCGCCCCCGGAAAACGGGTCGGCGGGCGGGCGCTTTTCGCCTTTGGCGAAACAGCCCGTCGCCGACAGCTACTTCTTTGACACCCGCGCGTGCACGGCCTCGACCGATTCCACCCGCTCCGAATAACGGTCCACCAGATAATCCGAGCGACCGCGCACCAGCCAGGTGAATTTCACCAGTTCTTCCATCACATCCACAATGCGTCGGTAAAACGGACCCTCTGGCAGACGACCGTCCTGAAACTCCAGCCACGCCTTTGGGATCGACGACTGGTTGGGGATCGTCACCATCCGCATCCAGCGTCCCAGAATCCGCATCTGGTTGACTGCGTTGAACGACTGCGACCCGCCCGACACCTGCATCACTGCCAGCGTCTTACCCTGGGTCGGGCGAATGCCGCCCTGCATCGACAGCGGCAGCCAGTCGATTTGCGTTTTCATCAGCCCCGTCATCGCACCGTGCCGCTCGGGCGAGGACCAGACCATGCCTTCGGCCCAGACCGCCAGTTCGCGCAGTTCGGCCACTTTGGGGTGATCCTCGGATGCATCATCCACCACAGGCAGGCCGGTGGGGTCGAACATCCGCGTCTCACAGCCCAGATGCCGCAGTATGCGCGCACTTTCCTCCGCCGCGCGGCGGGAATAACTGACATCGCGCAGCGAGCCGTACAGCAGCAGAATGCGCGGCGGGTGGCGCGGATCATCCGCCGCCGCCAGTGCGTCCACGTCAATGTCTGGCAATTCGTCCGTGAAAAGCGCGCCGGTGTCTTCAGGCACTTTCTTCTTCCAGATGCAGTTTCATGTCGATCAGGACACGCTGCAACAGCGATGTCTCGCGCAGCAGGCGTTTGGCTTCGTTGACAGTGATAATCCCGTCTTCGATCGACTGCTGGTATTCCGTCATCAGCATGGCAAATCGCTGGCTCAGCGCGATGACATCCGCATTGACGCCCCCTGTTGACGGCGTGCTGTTACGACGGTCCTCGAAGGCAATACTGCCACCCTGCAGCTCTGCCAGCGCCGTGGTGACATAGGGAAAGGAGGCTTCCTTTTCCAACAACACCACCGCATCAATCGGCATAAAGCGGTCGGCATGTTCGGCATTATCCGAATAATACCGCCCCAAAGTCGCCTTGGATTTGCCTGTCAAAGCGCACGCGGGTTCGATGCCCACATCCTTGACCAGCGCTTCGGTGTGCTTTTTCAAATAGCTACCAATACCTGCCATAAGTCCCCACTCGGCTCTCACAAGGTTTCCACACGCGTCAGGTGGGAAAGCTTTCAGTCTTTTCCCATTAAATCAACAGCGTGGAAATGTCATGGTTTTATCGTCCCTCGCGTTTCGGGATTTTTTCGAGTGTCCCGTCCGCCCAGCGACAGGAATGTGTCAGGCTCGTTGTGCTTTCGCCGCATGGGAATGGCGGGTCGGAGTGTCCGGCAGTCGGCGTAACGGGCCCTTTCACGGCGCAGGCCCGGCCCGAAGCCGCCCCCGACAAAGCCTGCAAATTCCGGCGAACTGCGCCGCAGGCAGGCTTGTCTGCACGCAGACCTTGGCGTACCTCTTGCCCTCATGGCAAAGCTCTATTTTCACTATTCGACCATGAACGCCGGCAAGTCGACCGTGCTGTTGCAAGCCGCGCACAACTATCGCGAACGTGGCATGCAGTGCTATCTGATGACCGCGCAATTCGACAACCGCGCAGGTCAGGGCCGTATCGCCAGCCGCATCGGGATCGGTCAGGACGCCGACACCTTTGCGCCCGACGAAGACCTCTTTGCCAAGATCAAAACCCATCTGGCCACCGCGCAGATTGCCTGTATCTTCATCGACGAAGCACAGTTTCTCAGCGATGCGCAGGTCTGGCAACTGGCCCGCGCGGTCGATGATCTGAAGGTTCCGATCATGTGTTACGGGTTGCGGGTCGACTTTCAGGGCAAGCTGTTTCCCGGCTCGGCCACCCTGCTGGCGCTGGCCGACGAGATGCGCGAAGTGCGCACCATCTGCCACTGCGGCAAAAAGGCGTCGATGGTCGTGCGGCAGGATGCGCAAGGCAATGTCGTCAAGGACGGCGCACAGGTGCAGATCGGCGGCAATGAAACCTATGTCAGCCTGTGCCGTCGCCATTGGCGCAAGGCAACGGGTGATGCCGCATGACATCTGCGCCGGTCTGACCGCTTGGGATATGTGATGCGATGAGGATGCACGATCCGTTTTCGATCTGGTGGGACAGGCTGGACATCTCCGGCACAGATGCCTGTCGCATTTCGCAACACGTTGAAGGCTGGACGCTGGAGGGCACGGCGATTTTTGCAGCCCCCGAAACGTCATGCCTGCACTATCGCCTGGACTGCGCCCCCGACTGGACCACGACGCAGGCGACGGTCTCCGGCTGGGTGGGACGCCTGGACAAAGGGCTGCACATCCAGCGCGGACCGCAAGGATGGACCTGCAACGGCGCGCCCGTCGCCGGGGCGTCGGGGTTGCTGGATGTCGATCTGGGCTTTACCCCCGCCAGCAACACCAACGCGATCCGCCGTCTGGACTTGCGCATCGGGGACAGCGCCGAAACCACGGCGCTGTGGCTGGATACAGAGGACTGGACCCTGAAGCCCCTGCACCAGATCTACACCCGCACAGGGCAGAACAGCTACGATTATGCCTCGCCGCTGCACGGCTATCGCGCGACGCTGATCACTGACGATTTCGGGGTGGTTCAGACCTATCCCGATCTCTGGCAGGTCCGCTAAACCGCGTTGGGCGCGTCCTGCCCGTCGATCAGCACCGCCTTGAGATTGCGCAGCGCCATCAGCCCCATATCGGTGCGCACATCCAGCGCCGCCGTGCCCAGATGCGGCAAGAGAACCACATTGTCCAAGGCCACCAGCGCCGCAGGCACCTGCGGTTCGCGCGCGTAGACATCCAGCCCCGCACCGCCGATGGTCCCGTTTTGCAATGCAGCGATCAGGGCATCCTCGTCCACGACATCACCGCGCGAGATGTTGACCAGATGCGCATGAGGCTGCATCGCGCCCAGCACAGCCGCATCAATCAGGTTCCGCGTCTCATCCCCACCGGGCACCGCCAGCACCAGCACATCCACCGCCCCCGCCAGCGCGTGCAGGTCGTCATAGGGTGTTGCGTCGAAATCCAGTTCCTTGGGCGAGCGGGTGAAATAGGCGACCGTCATGCCAAAGCCGAAATGACAGCGCCGCGCAATCGCCTGACCGATGCGGCCCATGCCGACAATGCCCACCTTCTTGCCTGTCAGGTGCATCCCCAGCATCTGCGTCGGGTGCCAGCCTTCCCACTGCCCGGAGCGTACCAAGCGTTCAGCTTCGCCTGCGCGCCGCGCGCTCATCAGCATCAAGGTCATGGCGGTATCCGCAGTGGCGTCGGTCACCGCTCCCGGCGTGTTGCTGACGATCAGCCCATTGGCCCGCGCCGCCGCCACGTCGATGTGGTTATAGCCCACGCCAAAGTTGGCCAGCATCACCGCGCGTGGCGTCGCTTGCGCAAAAACCTCGGCGCTGAACTGGTCACCCAAGGTCGGCAGGATGGCGTCGTAGCCTTTCAGCGCCTGAACCATTTCAGCCTGTGACATCGGCGCGTTGCTGGCCCGCATGGTCACGTCGAAATGCCTGCGTGCCTCGACCTCGACGTCGGCGGGCATGGGGCGCGAGATGAAGAGGCTTTTCAATGCATCCGCCCCCCGTTTGGCACCGCCTGATCCGGGCGCAGCAGCACAATCTCGCCTGCGTCATCGGGCAGGCCTAGCACCAGCACCTCGGACATGAACGGTCCGATCTGGCGGGGCGGAAAGTTCACGACTGCAACCACCTGTTTGCCCACAAGCATCTCGGGCGTGTAATGCGCGGTGACCTGCGCGCTGGTCTTGCGCTCGCCAATGTCGCCGCCAAAGTCGACCCACATCTTGATCGCGGGCTTGCGTGCCTCGGGGAAAGGTTCGGCGCGCAGCACGGTGCCGACGCGAATGTCGACCTTGAGGAATGTGTCAAAGTCCAGGTTATCAGCCATCGGCCAGCTCCTTTGCACGGCGTGTTGCCGCAGCCACGGCGCGGGGCAGCAGCGACGGAAAGCCGGTCTCTTCATCCATCAAGACTTCAAGCGCCGCCTGCGTAGTGCCGTTCGGCGAAGTCACGTTAATGCGCAGTTGCGCGGGGTCCTCATCCGCATCCTCCGCCAGCGCGCCGGCGCCGGCCACCGTGGCCTTGGCCAGTTGCATCGCAAGCTCGGGCGACAGCCCCTGAGCCACGCCACCGGCGGCCATGGTTTCGATCATGTGGAACACATAAGCCGGCCCCGACCCGCTGACCCCGGTCACCGCGTCAATCTGCGATTCCGTTTCCAGACGCACCACCTGCCCCACGGCGCTGAGCAATTCCTCGGCCATGTCCAGCGCACCTGCACCTGCTTCGTTGGCAACGATGGCGGTGATGCCGCGACCCACGGCAGCAGGCGTGTTCGGCATTGCCCGCACCACGGGGGTGCCTGCACCCAGCGTTTTCTCGAAATAGGAAATCGGCGTGCCCGCCGCGACGCTGACGAATGTGGTGCCGCCACCGCCCATATGGGCCATGTTGGGCACCGCGTCGCCCATCATCTGCGGCTTGACCGCCACCAGAACAATCGCCGGATGCGCAGGCAGGTCGGCGTTGATCTGCACCCCCGTGCCCTTCAGCCAGTCCGAGGGATTGGGATCTTTCACCCAGACCGACGTGGCGGGCAGACCGCGTTTCAGCCAGCCTGCCAGCATCGCCGACCCCATCTTGCCACAGCCCAGCAGCACAAGGCCGCGCTGTGCGATCACGTCATTTGTCATGGTTTGCCCTTCCCCTCATATGGTTCAGGGCAAAGGTTTACGCGCGGCCATAAGCCTCTGCAATGGCGACATCCAACGCTTCTTTGGGGGTGCGATCGCCCCATGTCAGCAGTTGCAGCGCGGGATAGTAGCGCTCGGCGCTCATCACGGCGGCGTTGATCATGGTATCGACCTGCTCGGGGCCTGCGATCTGACCGCCCGTCAGCACCAGACCATAGCGATAGACCATCAGCTTTTGCTCTTCCCAGAAGGTAAAGGCACCCGCCCAGCACTGGTCGTTGATCAGGTTCAGCAGCGCATAAAGATCAGCCAGCTTGTCAGCGGGCGGTTCCATCTCGAAGGTGCAGACCAGACGCAGGGTTTCATCATAGCCGGACCATGCCAGGGTCAGCGAATACGTCCGCCACTGGCCTTCGACGGCCATTGCGATCTGATCGTCTGCGATGCGGTCGAAATCCCAGTCATGATGTGCCGCGATGTTCTCGACAATATCAATCGGGTGAATCTCGTCTTCCAGGTAATGCTCGGAAAGGGCCATGTCGCCACCTCTTTTTCTCGCTCTAGCGACGGGGCATTGCCGCGCCCCCAAGCGCTAGGTGCCTGCTCTGGGTATCGGGGGATGATCCCCTAACCTCTACCAAATATGGTGCAGGCGGGGCGGCTCTGTGGCAACCCTTTATTTGGGGATAACTTCAATAAGTTGTGGAAAAGGTTCCAGGGCGCACAAAATGGATGCCTGACGGGGATGCTGAACGGACTTCGTTAACGACAAAGGCCGCCCCTGACCTCGGACTGGTCGGGGGCGGCCTCTAGAATGGTGTACCGCAATCACCCGCTGGCGGGCTGCCTTGCGAAAATGGTCAGACCTGTGAAACCGTCGGGACGGCTTTCACGCCTGCTCAAGCCGCGACTTACTTGCTTTCCAGTGCGTCCAGACGCGCCTTCAGCGCCTCGTTCTCTTCACGGGCCTTCTGCGCCATCGCGCGCACCGCGTCGAATTCCTCGCGGGTGACAAAGTCGCGGTCCGCCAACCAGCGGTCCATCAGCGACTTCATCGCGGTTTCGGCTTCGTCCTTCGCCCCCTGCGCCACGCCCATGGCATTGGTCATCAGTTGCGAAATATCGTCAAAAATCTTGCCACGCGCCTGCATGTGCATTCTCCTGTAACTGGCTTGTTATCTATATGGGGCGCTCTTCCCGCGCCCGCAAGGTTGACTTCCCCCACGCCGCACATGCATGTCGCACCCATGACCGGTTTGATCCCCTTTCCCGACATCTCGCCCGACATCTTTTCGGTGTCCATCTTTGGCATGACCATCGCCCTGCGCTGGTACGCACTGGCCTATATCGTGGGCATCCTGGCAGGCTGGCGGCTGGTGGTCAGCGCGGTCAAACGCCCGGCCCTGTGGCGCAATGACACCCCACCGATGACCACAACACAAATCGAGGATCTGCTGACGTGGATCATCGTCGGTGTGATTCTGGGCGGGCGTCTGGGCTATGTCCTATTCTACCAACCGGCCTATTACCTGGCCAACCCGATGCAGATTCTTGCAATCTGGCAGGGCGGCATGTCCTTTCACGGCGGGTTGCTGGGCGTGATCACGGCCGCCTTCATCTTCACTGCGCGGCACAACATCCCCAAAACCTCGGCCGCCGATGCCATTGCCTTGGGCGTGCCGCCGGGATTGCTGCTGGGACGCATCGCCAACTTTATCAACGCCGAGCTGTGGGGCCGCCCCACAGACCTGCCCTGGGGCGTCGCCTTTCCCGGTGATGCCGCGCAATATTGCCCCGATGTGGCAGGCCTGTGCGCGCGCCATCCCAGCCAGTTGTACGAGGCGCTGCTGGAAGGGCTGATTCTGGGCGCCGTCCTGCTGATCCTTGTCTGGCGACGCGGCGCGTTGAAATTCCCCGGACGGGTCGCGGGCACGTTTTTTGCAGGCTATGGTCTCTCGCGGTTTCTGGTCGAATTCGTCCGCCAGCCGGATGCGCAGTTCATTTCTGATGGCAACCCGCTGGGATTGGCATGGCACGTGAACGGCTGGGGGCTGACAATGGGTCAGATCCTGTCGCTGCCGATGATCGCTCTGGGCCTGTGGCTGATCCTGCGCGCCCGTACCCGACCACAAAGTCAGAGCACTGCCACCCCATGAGCCTGCAGCGGATACTGACCGACCGGATCGCGGCCACGGGTCCGATC
Organism: Sulfitobacter sp. 20_GPM-1509m; assembly: GCF_000620505.1. Lineage (GTDB taxonomy): Bacteria > Pseudomonadota > Alphaproteobacteria > Rhodobacterales > Rhodobacteraceae > Pseudosulfitobacter. The sequence goes on from NZ_KK211144.1 coordinate 596,284, forward strand.
ACACTGGCCGACTATATGTCCGAGGCGCTGCTGCATCCGACCCACGGTTACTACACCACACGCGACCCGCTGGGGGTGGCAGGTGATTTCACCACGGCCCCCGAGATCAGCCAGATGTTCGGGGAACTGATCGGCCTCTCGCTGGCGCAAAGCTGGCTGGATCAGGGCGCACCTGCGGCCATCACTCTGGCCGAGCTGGGACCGGGACGTGGCACGCTGATGGCCGACATCCTGCGCGCCACCGCCCGTGTGCCGGGGTTCCATGCGGCCCTGCAGCTCGTGCTGATCGAGGCCTCGCCCACCCTGCGCACCCTGCAAGCCGCGACCCTGCAAGGCCACGCGCCGCGCTGGTTGGACAGCGTGCACGACCTGCCGGACCAACCGCTTTATTTGGTGGCAAATGAATTTTTCGATGCCCTGCCCGTCCATCAATACCAACGCGACGGCGACCGCTGGCGCGAGCGGATGGTGGGTGTTGAAGGCGACCGTCTGCGCATGGGCCTTGGCCCCGCCACGCCGCAACCCGCGCTGGCGCACCGGCTGGAAGACACGCAACAGGATGACATCGTCGAAGTTTGCCCCTCGGCCAGCCCGGCCATCGACACCATCAGCGCCCGCATCCGAGATCACGGCGGTGCAGCGTTGATCATCGACTATGGTGACTGGCGGTCTCTGGGCGACACATTGCAGGCGCTGAAAGCGCATCAGGTCGCCGACCCGCTGACCGATCCCGGCACCGCCGATCTGACCGCCCATGTGGATTTCGAGGCGCTGACGCAGGCGTCCAATTGCTCCTTTACCCGCGTCACCCCGCAGGGCGTGTTCCTGGAGCGTTTGGGCATCACCCAGCGGGCGCAAGCATTGGCCGAAACCCTGCACGATGCCCCGCTTGAGGCACATGTTGCAGCACATCGCCGGTTGACGCACCCTGCAGAAATGGGAAACCTGTTCAAAGTGCTGGGCCTCTATCCACAGGGGGCCACACCGCCACCAGGTCTGGAACCATGACACTCAAGCCGCTCACACATGACACGCTGGACCCGCTGCAACACGGGTTCTTCACCCGCGCGGGCGGCGCATCTTCCGGTGTCTTTGCAGGGTTGAACTGCGGCAGCGGCAGCACTGACCAATCCGAGATCGTGGCAATCAACCGTGCCCGTGTGGCAGCAAATCTGGACGTGCCCGCCAACCATCTGATCAGCGTGCATCAGGTCCATTCCACCAAGGTGATCCCGGTGACGGCCCCGCTGGCCAACAAACCCAAGGCCGACGCGCTGGTCACCGCCACGCCGGGTCTGGCGCTGTCGGTGCTGTCGGCGGATTGCCAGCCGGTGCTGTTTGCCGACCACAAGGCAAAGGTGATCGGCGCAGCGCACGCGGGCTGGCGCGGCACGCTGGATGGTGTGCTCGAGGCGACGGTGGACGCGATGGAAGCCCTGGGCGCGTCCGCGGACAACATCCACGTGGTGATCGGCCCGTCGATCAGCCAGCGCGCCTATGAGGTCGGGCCCGAGTTTTTCGAAACACACATGGCCGAAGACGACGCGAGCGCCCGCTACTTTGCCAATGGCGCAGGTGACCGGATGATGTACGACCTGCCCGGCTATGGCCTGCACCGTCTGCGCAGCCGGGGCGTCGCCTCGGCAGAGTGGACGCGGCACTGTACCTATTCCGATCCGGCGCAATTCTTCTCGTACCGCCGTTCGGTCCACGAACGGGCCGCCGATTATGGCCGCCTGATCGCCGCCATAAGGCTCTGACACTTAAAAACAGGAAACAAATTGGGCACCAGTGCCTTAATTGTTCCAATTCCGCCGCAATGTTTCTTCAAATTGGCCGAAACCGGTCCCAAGTGCGCCCGAAACCCCTGTCAGAAATGATGTCAACAGCGGCACACACGCCGTCCAGACGACAGAGCAAAGGGCACCGACATGAAAACCAACACACGCTTCATCAAATCCGTGGTCGCAGCCGCCGCAGACGAAAAGACAGTGATGCCCTGGGCCCGTGGCACACGCCGCGCGGCATTCATCGCCAAACGCAAGGCCGATCTGGACCGCAAGGCAGCCTGATACCGCCTTGATCCGGACCGCCCTGATCTGATCCGCACCCGCCGCGAGCCCCAATTGATTCGGGCGGAAATGCGGCAAATGTGGCGATAAATCTCCGATGTCTCATACAATCCGCCCTCCCGGGGGCGGATTGATCCGTTTCAGGATGTAAATGTTCCCTAAATTTTGACAGTTAATCCAATGTTCAGCGATTGGTGGTTCATCAGACACGTGAACCTCAGTTCATCTGTCGTCGTCGGTGGGGGCCGACATCAGATGTGACCGACCAGAACAAGGTTATTCGCATGAACACGACCATGGCCCTTGCCGGGCAACCGCGCCGATTTACCCAATATGCCCCGACCGCCATGGGCAGCACCCCGCCGCCGACCCGAACCTATGAGTTCGCTGCCCTGCGCGCCGATGGCAGCCGCCTTGTCGCCCAAACCAAGGCGCCCGCTTTGCCGCTGATCGAATCGGCGTACTCTGCCTTTGTACGTGGCACTGTCCTTGAGGGGCGCGACGGCCCCATTGCCATCGAAGACCTGCAACCGGGCGACTGGCTGCGCACCACGAACGGCGACGCGGCACAGGCCGTCTGGATCGGCTCGACGAACTTTGTCCCCGCCGACACCGGACGGCGCACATCGCTGATCCGCATCATGGCCGATACTTTCGGCCCTGCCCGTCCCGAAAGTTTTCTGACCGTGGGGCCATCGGCTCGTCTGCTGCAAACGCCGCACAATTTGCGTGGAAATCTGACATCAGGGGCGCAAATGCTGACGCCCGCACGCGATTTCGTGGATGGTGTGAACGTGATCGAAGTGACCCCGCCGACGTCGGTGCGGCTGTTCCACATTTGCCTGACGCGCCACGCAGCGATCTATGCCTGCGGTATGCCGATGGAAACCTTCCACCCCGGCGCCCAAGCGACACGCAACGTCAGCCACGCTGTGCGCGATATGTTCCTGTCGATGTTCCCGCGCATTTCCCATGTGACGGATTTTGGCCCGCTGGCCCATCCGCGCGCACCAGAACAGGTCGGCACGGCCGCCTGACTCCAGGTATCCGGCCCGCGCAAGATGCGCGGGTCGCCCGGTCAGGCTGTTTTGCTCAACCGTTCTTCCAGAACGTCAAAGGGCACGCCAGCCTCGTCCTTGGCCTGACGAATCACCAGCGACGTCTTGACGCTGGCCACGTTCGGCGTGGTCAGCAACTCGCCGGTCAGAAAGCTTTGGAACCCCGACAGATCGGGGGACACGCATTTCAGGATAAAGTCGACTTCGCCGTTCAGCATGTGGCACTCGCGCACCAGCGGCCACGCACGGCAGCGGTTTTCAAAGGCGCTGAGATCACTTTCCGCCTGACTGGCCAGACCGACCATCGCAAAAACCTGCACTTCGAATCCCAGAACATGCGCGTCCACATCCGCGTGAAAGCCGCGGATATACCCGGATTCTTCCAGCGTCCGTACCCGCCGCAAGCAAGGGGGCGCAGAAATGCCCACCCGTTTCGCCAACTCGACGTTGGTCATACGCCCGTCCGCCTGCAGTTCTGCGAGAATCTTGCGATCAATTGGATCAAGCCGCGTATTCGCCATTTTGCCCCCGAAATTTGCGGTTGTTATAACACCGACCGCGTTGCGCGCAATATTGTTTCGCCAAAGCGCAAGATTCTTGCAAGCCCGACGGTCAAAAGCGCCTGTTAGCGCTGCATATCGGTCATGCAATTGCGGGGTTCAATCACAAAGCGCAGGTGACTATATCCAAGAGGCTGCATAAACCTAGCATCACACCGCGCCCGGGACCATACGGGCCTCATCTGACCGACCTAAGGGGATCATCATGGGCGAGACACGCAAAACCAAGGTTCTGATCATCGGATCGGGCCCCTCGGGCTATACCGCAGGCATCTACGCCAGCCGCGCCATGCTTGAACCGATTCTGGTGCAGGGCATTGAACCCGGCGGCCAGTTGACCACCACAACCGAAGTCGAGAACTGGCCCGGCGACACCGAAGTGCAAGGCCCCGACCTGATGGTGCGCATGGAGGCCCACGCCAAGGCGATGGGTTGCGAGGTCATCGGTGACATCATCACCTCCGTCGATTTCTCGAAACGTCCCTTTGTTGCCCAATCCGACAGCGGCACGGTCTATGTGGCCGATGCGATCATTCTGGCCACCGGCGCACGCGCCAAATGGCTGGGCATGGAATCGGAAGAGAAATTCAAAGGCTTCGGCGTCTCGGCCTGCGCCACCTGCGACGGGTTCTTCTACCGCGGACAGGAAATCGTCGTGATCGGCGGCGGCAACACCGCCGTGGAAGAAGCGCTGTTCCTGACAAATTTTGCGTCCAAGGTCACGCTGATCCACCGCCGCGACGAATTGCGCGCCGAAATGATCCTGCAAGACCGCCTGAAAAAGAACCCCAAGATCGAAACCCTGTGGTTCCACCAGTTGGAAGAGGTCTACGGCACCGACAGCCCGCTGGGCGTCGAAGGCGTCAAGGTCAAGAATGTGAACACCGGCGAAATCACCGACATTCCCGCCAAGGGCGTCTTTGTCGCTATCGGCCACGCCCCGTCGAACGAACTGGTCAAGGATGTGCTGGAAACCCACATGGGCGGCTACGTCGTGACCAAACCCGACAGCACCGAAACCTCGATCCCGGGCGTGTTTGCAGCGGGCGATTTGACCGACCACAAATACCGTCAGGCCGTGACCTCGGCCGGCATGGGTTGCATGGCAGCCCTCGAAGCCGAACGCTGGCTGGCCGAGAACAGCGACACGGAGGTGGAGAAAGACACCTCCCTGCCGCTGGGCTACGGTGCGGAAGTCAAAGAGGGCGCATAAGCGCCCGCGCCGAACATCTGCTCCAACGCTCCACGGTAAAAAGCGGCGTTTGCGTGGATGTCCATCGTGGACGGGTGTGCTGCGAATTCATTGCGGATGAACCCGCTGGGCATCCGCATAGCCGGATCGTGCTGGATCAGCCGCAGGCGTTCGTCCTGTTTCGGCATCATTGACAATGTGGCACGCAGCGCCGCCGCCTGATGGTGGCGGTAGCTGCCGCTGTCGACAAAGGCATTGCCCAACCGGACCCGTGCCGCATGTTCCGGCAGGTCGGGTGAAGCGACCCAGATCGCACGTTTGAAAATCGGGTCCATCAGCATTTTCAGCGCCCAGGCGACCCGTGGTTGCAACGCGCCGCGATAAAAATCCTCCAGCGCCGCATCATCGCGGCCGACCATTGGCAGCTGCGGCGTAACCTTCTTGCCGTCGCGCAAGCCCGGCTGGCCTGTCGTCAGATCTCCGTGCGCACGCAGCACCTGATCGCCGATGAAATTCCGCCCCACCAGACACAGGGTCACCCTTCCACGATGCATGGACAGATCAATGTCCTGCATCCGGTTGCGGTATTCCGGGCGAATTGAGATTTTTTCGTAACTGCTGCGTCGCCGCAAACGGGGCCAGCGCCCGCGGCTCTGAGTTGCCGTCGTCCAGTCGATCGGTACAAACCAATGCGCCGCCGGGTCCAGATCGGGTGCTGCGGCCAGCACCGCATCCTTGAAGCTGGCCAGATGGCTGTTGCCCGCAAACAGGATCGGATCTTGCGGCGTGGCGCCGATGTTCAGACGCGGCGCCCCGAGAACCGGTTGCGTTTTGGGCTTCACCCCGGGCGCAAAGGCGTCCAGCAACGCCTCTTCGCAGCCATCATCGACCAGCGCCTTTTCGGCCTTGGTCGTGTCCAGCACGCCGGTGCCTCCTGCCCCGTGGTGGTGGAAGAACACCTTCATTACCGCACGCACGCCCTCTTCGGTGACCGTGCGCAGGTTGGCGTCGTAGAACCGCGACCGGGCGGCGGGGTTGGTGATGATTTCATAGGACGGAAAGTAATCGACAAATTCGTGCCGCGCGGCACAGTCTCCGGCCACGGCCCGCAGCACCGATTTGGAATAGACCGTGGCGGGCAGCACGTGGCCACCCGTCGCCGTCGCGGTCAATGGCACGGGCGACACGGTCAGCAACACCCGAAACGCGCGTCCGCCCCGCATGTCGCTGATCAGTTCAAGGCTGTTTTCCAGCGCGGCCATCGTGTCGGCATAGCCAAAGCTGCGAAAGGCATAAGTGTCGGGATCGAACGTACCGCCCACCGCACCGGGGACGACGGGATAGACCGTGCCATGCTGACGATGTTCCCACGCTTCGGTAAGACCCAGCGTAAAGACGAACAGGTCCAGTCCCTCGATCATCTCGCGCACCGCCGCCAGATGCTGCCCGCGCGCCGCGAGCATATCGGCCGCCGAATCGAACCCCTGTGCCGGAATACGGGGTCGCAAGGCGTCAATCACCCGGTCGCCACGCTTCCATGTGACCCCCTTGCGCGGCTTGGCGCGCTGCGCTTCACGCAGCAACTGCTCCAACTGTGGGGCCGTGTAGATATTGCCGTACCGCGCCGAGAACTGGCCAAAGCCGTCCTGTTCGGCCTGCTCGGGCGTCAGCGCCTCGGGCGCAGGTTCGGCATCGATCACGTCAAAACCGTTCTGCGTCAGGAACCGCGCCAGATGACGTGCGAAACAGCTGCCTGCAGTGGCCACGCGCATTTCCGGCTGAACCTGCCATTTGGGCGCGTGAATATCGTACATCGCAGCCGGATCAGCGGCCTCGACACCGGTCTTCCAAAACCCATGCGGCGCGGTCTTGTCATAGGGATTGGTCATCCGGGGTCCACCTTTGGTTGTGGTCTGCTTTTTCGCACAGCCCCCCGCACCTGTCGAGCAGCCTTCCCCGCAATAGGCCCGTTGACGCCGCCCGCGTCCACGGGTCATTCTGCGCAGGATCAAGGAGCAGTACATGACCGACCTCTGGCGCGGCAATTGGGCAACCCGTGCCCGTATCGTCAGCGGGCTGGCGCTGATGCTCTATGCGCTTCTGCATTTCCTGAACATCGGACTGGGCCTGTTTTCGCCCGAGTGGCTGGATGAAGGTCAGGACCTGCGCCAGATCGTGACCCGCAACCCGGTCGGCGAAGTGGTCCTGTATACGACGCTGATCCTGCACGCAGGACTTGCGCTTTGGCGGCTGATAGAGCGACGGAGCCTTCGGATGCCCCGCGCGGAAGCGGTGCAATATGCGTTCGGCTTTGCCATTCCGCTGCTGCTGCTGACCCACATCACCTATACCCGCATCGCCCACGAGGTCTTCGACGTCCAGGACGAGATGGGCTATCTGATGTATCTGATCTGGGGCACGGCCTCAGCCTTGACACAGACAATCCTGCTGCTGATCGTCTGGACGCACGGCTGCATCGGGTTGCACCTGTGGCTGCGTGGGCGTGCCTGGTGGCGGCGCAATACGCATCTGCTGACGGGGATGGCGGTGCTGGTGCCCGCCTTTGCGCTGGCCGGTTTCGTGACCGAAAGCCGTCGTTTGCAATTGGTCGCGCAGGATGAAGACACGCGGCTGGACATGCTGGACGCCTACAACTTCCCCGGCCCCAAGGAGTTCGACGGGCTGATCCGGATCGACGCCACGCTGTATTGGGGGTTCGTCGCGGTTCTGGCCTCGGCGCTGGCAATCCACTTTGTCCTGCGCCTGAACGCCCGCCGCACCAGCGTGCGCATCTCATACACCAACGGGCCAACGATCACCGCAGCACGCGGTCTGACGCTGCTGGAAATGTCGCGCAGCGCGGGCGTGGACCATACCTCGCTCTGCGGAGGCAAGGGGCGTTGCACCACCTGTCGCGTGATGATCGAAGCGGGTGCCGATGACCTGCCGCCGCCGTCGGAGGCCGAAGCGCGCAGCCTGAAAGCTGTCGGAGCAGCCCCCGGTGCGCGGCTTGCCTGTCAGATCCGGCCCGAACAGCCAATGACCGTGCACCGCGTCTTTGTAGGCGGCACCCAGACATGGCGAGGGTCCGCATCGCAAGGACAGGAACGGCCGCTGGCCATTCTGTTTCTGGACATGCGCGGCTTTACCGCGCGCACGGCGGGGCAACTGCCCTATGACGTGGTGTTTCTGCTCAATCGTTTCTTTGATGCCGTTGTCCCGGCGGTCACCGCATCAGGCGGCAAGATCGACAAATATCTGGGCGACGGATTTCTGGCACTTTTCGAAACAGCGGACACCGCATCATCCGCACAGGCCGGGCTGGACGCCGCGGCGGGGATCGGGCGGGCGCTGGATGCGTTCAACGCAGGGCTACAGGCCGAAGGTGCCCCGCCCGTGGGTATCGGGATCGGGCTGCACCTGGGCAATGTCGTGCTGGGCGAGATCGGTGCCGCGGGCCACGCCCCCCGCACGTTGATCGGTGACGCAGTCAACGCGGCGAGCCGCCTTGAGGCGCAAACCAAACCGATGAAGGTCGAGTTGTTGATCAGTGCCGCAGTCCTGGAGGCGGCAGGGCTGAATCGCCCCGATGAATTGGTGCCGCTCGAACTGCGCGGGGTAGACGGCGTCATTGACGCATTGCCCGTCCCCAAGGCCGCAGATGCCCCCCAAACCCCGCGCGCCTGACCCGATACCTATGCCGCAGGCGCATTTCCGCCATGCATACCCCCCTGAAAATGGGCAAAACGGCCCAGAATCGCGCAAAAAACGGGGAATTTGTGCCGATTTTACGTCATATGCGATGTTGGGCGCGCGCTGCATCTGGACGCATGGCGCCCAGCCCGCTATTGCGCCACAAGTGCCGCCCGCAGGGCCGACTCCACCCGTTGAACGAAAGTAATCTTCATGCCGATGCAGAATAATCTCGCCCCGATTCCAGAACTCTATGTTTCTTATGATTCCGCGCAAAAGCTCAAACTCGAAGCAGCCGACCTGGTCAGCCATGACCTGACACCGCGCCAGATCTGCGATCTGGAGTTGCTGATGAACGGCGGCTTTAATCCGCTCAAGGGCTTCTTGTCCGAGCAAGATTACAACGGCGTCGTCGAAGACATGCGCCTGTCCGATGGCAGCCTGTGGCCGATGCCCATCACGCTGGACGTAAGCGAAAAATTCGCGGAAGCTCTGGAAATCGGTCAGGACATCGCCCTGCGTGACCAGGAAGGCGTAATTCTGGCGACCATGACCGTCACCGACCGTTGGGAGCCGAACAAGGCGAACGAAGCGGAAAAGGTGTTTGGTGCTGATGACGACAAGCACCCCGCGGTGAACTACCTGCACAATCAGGCTGGCAAGATCTATCTGGGTGGTCCGGTCACCGGCATCCAGCAACCCGTGCACTATGATTTCCGCGCCCGCCGCGACACGCCCAACGAATTGCGCAGCTACTTCCGCAAAATGGGCTGGCGCAAGGTTGTTGCGTTCCAGACCCGCAACCCGCTGCACCGCGCCCACCAGGAGCTGACCTTCCGCGCCGCGCGCGAAGCACAGGCCAACCTGCTGATCCACCCCGTTGTTGGCCTGACCAAACCGGGTGATGTCGATCACTTTACCCGCGTGCGCTGCTACGAGGCGGTTCTGGACAAATATCCGGCGGCCACCACGTCGATGTCGCTGCTGAACCTTGCCATGCGTATGGCCGGCCCCCGTGAAGCCGTCTGGCACGGTCTGATCCGCAAGAACCACGGCTGCACCCACTTTATCGTCGGTCGTGACCACGCGGGCCCCGGCTCGAACTCCAAAGGCGAAGATTTCTACGGCCCCTATGACGCACAGGACCTGTTCCGCGCGCATCAGGAAGAAATGGGCATCGAAATGGTTGATTTCAAACACATGGTCTGGGTGCAGGAACGCGCCCAATACGAGGCCATGGACGAGATCAAGGACAAGGACGATGTGACCATCCTGAATATCTCGGGCACCGAACTGCGCCGCCGTCTGCAAGAAGGTCTGGAAATCCCCGAGTGGTTCTCCTTCCCCGAAGTGGTCAAGGAATTGCGCCGCACCAAACCGCCGCGTTCGAAACAGGGCTTTACCGTCTTTTTCACCGGCTTCTCGGGTTCGGGTAAATCCACCATCGCCAACGCGCTGATGGTCAAGTTGATGGAAATGGGCGGCCGCCCCGTGACGCTGCTGGACGGTGATCTGGTCCGCAAGAACCTCAGCTCGGAACTGGGTTTCTCGAAAGAGCACCGCGACCTGAACATCCGTCGCATCGGCTATGTCGCGTCGGAAATCACCAAGAACGGGGGCATCGCCATCTGTGCGCCCATCGCGCCCTATGCCACAACACGGCGCGCGGTGCGTGAAGACATCGAAGCCTTTGGCGCCTTTGTCGAAGTTCACGTCGCCACCACCATCGAAGAGTGCGAGCGCCGGGACCGCAAGGGCCTGTACAAGCTGGCACGCGAAGGCAAGATCAAGGAATTCACCGGCATCTCCGACCCCTACGACGTGCCCGAGAACCCCGAGCTGAGCCTGCAAACCGAGAACATCGAGGTGGACAACTGTGCCCACCAGGTTCTGCTGAAGCTGGAAAGCATGGGCCTGATCGCCGCCGAATAAGGCGCGCGCTCCTACAATCAACAAAGGCCCCGTTGTCCGCAGCGGGGCTTTTTTCATGCGCTATTCTGTCCTGCGTGGTCCACGCACATAAGATCCGGGTCGGCCCAAGTGGCGACGTTGCCCTCCAACGGAGCAAATTGTGCCCCCTTATTTTCAACGCGCCGGAACTTTCGACCGTCTGAAGGGTTGATCAAAAGACAACCTACGATTGCGTCACATCTTTTTTCTGTAACAAGTGCATTCTTTTTAACACGCTCTCAAAAACTGACAGGCGTCGACGCCGCGCAATCCGACACCGGATTGGCGCGCCAAATGACCCCTTAAGGAGCTTTGAATGAAGCATTTGTATCTGGCTGCTGCATTGGCTTTTGCCCTGCCCGCCACCGGCTTTACCCAAGATATTTTATCCGTAATCGGATCGGATGGGTCCCCCGTCAAAACCTATTCGATGGACCAGCTCGATGCGTTGGAACAAACGACCTATGTGACAAAGAACCCATACATCGACGACACGTCCGAGTTTTCCGGCCCGCTTGCGCGCGTGGTTCTTGCCGATGCCGGTCAGGACATGCCCGACGGCGCGCAACTGCGGGTGACTGCGATCAATGATTACAAGATCGACATGCCCCTGACCGACTTCCTGGACTATGACGTGATTTTTGCGACCCGCCGCGACGGTGAAACCATGTCGTTGCGAGAGAAGGGGCCCATCTGGATCATGTACCCGATTTCGGACCATGCGGAATTGGAAGATGATGCCATCAACAACCGTCTGGTCTGGCAGCTCAAGAGCATTCAAGTCGTAGAGTGAGCTGAATATGCTGCGCAAACTCCGAATACTTGTGCTGGGGTCGCTGTTCATCCTGCTTGCGTTGATTGTGCTCAGCATGACGTCCGTGCGCGAGCGTATATCAGGCCTTGACGGAGGCAATCCAACCGGGCCGATCTGGTTTGTCACAGGGATCGAATACGATCTGCTGCAACTCGAGCTTGAGCTGAAAAACTACACTCTGGGCCGGTCTGGTCCCGAGGATGTAAATCGGCGGTTCGACATACTTTGGAGCAGGCTGATCGTCATCCAGAAGGGTGATACGGCAGAGAAGCTGGACAGATACCAGGTTGACCGGACCGTTCTCGACAGCCTCTTTGCAATGCTCAAAGCCAACGACAGCCTTGTCGTAAGCCTGCCGCAACAAATCGCGCAAGACTCGACCGTGCGCGACTTTCTCGACAAGATCGTCACCTACAACTCGCCCCTGCGCAACCTGTCGCTTGACGTGCTTCAGGCCTCCTCGCGCGCCTCGAAAATCCGACGTGAAGAACTTGCCGATATCAACACCCAAAGCACGATCCTGACAGGGATGGTTGTCGCAGCCTTCGTGGTGCTTGGCGCATTGCAAATCCTTGAAACAGCGCAAACCAAAAGGTCTCTGAAAGAAAAAGAACGCCTGTTGCGGGATGCAACCGCCGCGGGCGTGGCCAAGTCGCAATTCATTTCCGTAATGAACCATGAACTGCGCACACCGCTGACCTCCATTCGCGGTGCGGTGACCTTGTTGAACGCTGGTGCCGCAGGGGCATTTCCAGACAAGGCCAAGAGGCTTCTGGATATGGTACAAAAGAACTCCGAACAGCTCTCGTTGTTGATCGAGGACATTCTGGAGATCGAAAAGCTGATGGCGGGACGTTTTGAGTTGCGCACCGAGATCGTGGACATGGGCGCCCTGATCGCCGACGAATTGCCCAACTTCAACGCTTATGCCAAAGCCTCGGACGTTACGGTGGTCCTGAACACCCAAACCGACGGCGCGTTGGTCGAGGTGGACACCAAACGCATGCGACAGGTGCTGTCGAACCTTGTCCACAACGCGGTCAAATTCTCCAGGCCGGGCAACGCCGTACATATCGACCTGACGCAGTCAGCCGACGAAGTGGTCATCGCCATAGCAGACAAAGGCATCGGCATCCCCGATGATGCCTTGCCGAAAATTTTCGACTCGTTTTATCAGGTCGATTCCTCGGATTCGCGCAATACCGGCGGCACCGGTTTGGGTCTGAGCATCGTCAAAAACCTTGTCGAAGCGATGCGCGGCAATGTGTCCGTAACCTCACAAGTCGGTCAAGGCACAACGTTCTATGTCGTGCTCCCGGTGGCCTCTGTCGTTGCGCAATCCAACATGCAGGCTGCCGAATAGCGGCCTAGTGCTCATCCCGCAGCATCTGCGCAGCCGCCAGTTCATAATCGGCCCAGCGCGTCGCCTGCACCTTGGCGCGCAAGACTGCGGGGCGCATGGCGTCATACAGGTCCGCGTCCGCGCGTGCGATGGCGGTCAGGATTTCGTCCTTGCTGGAACAGATGATCAATCCGTCGGTGTCGAAATACTTCCCGACGTCCGGTGCCCCCCAATAGATCGGCACAGTTTCACACAACAGCGCGTCGACCAGCTTTTCGCTGAAATACCCCTGCGCGCGCATGTTCTCAATCACCACCGAAAACCGGAACTGCGCCAACCCTTCGTGTTTGTGCTCGAACGGGGCATATCCACGCCCCATCAGCGTGACGCCCTGCGTGGCTTCGGCGACGGCATGACGCAGCTTGTGCCCCTCCAGGTCGCGCCGGTTGGATGCAATCAGCGACACATCCTCGGTCTTGGACAGGTCCAGCGTGTCCCATTCCGGCACCCAGGTGCGCGCCGCGGCAAGGAAACGCGCGTTCGGCGCGGATCGCAAAAGACGGTCATCATGGGTGAAAATCCGGTGATACCGCCGATGAGTCCAGCGCAGCAGACGCAGGTGGCGGGCATGGATTGCCCGTGGCTCGACCACCATGACACTGACCTGCGCCGCCACGCCAAAGGGCCGCATATGCATCGAGGTCTTGGGATAGACCAAAAGGTGATCCTTCGGCCCCAGATCGGCCAGTGTTCCGCTGCTCATCCGTGCCGGGCGGCCCACGGGCCAGTGCAGCATGTTCAGCGGCAAGTCGGCCACGCGTTTGCCGATGCCATTGCCATAGGGCAGAACCGCAATCGCTGGTTCATCCATGCGGCAGGTCCACCGTACCCGACATCAGGACAAAGCCGTCGCCCGCCACTTCAACACCCGTGATCGCGTCGCGCGGCCCCAGAACCCGCACCTGTGCCTGTCCGGGGCGTCCCATCCCGTGCCCCTGCTCGGCGGTGAAATCGGGCCTCTCGATCAGCCCCTGCGCCCACAGATAGGCCGCCATCGCGCCCGTGGCCGAACCGGTGAACGGGTCTTCGGGCGGGCTTGGCGGGGCCAGCAGCAACCGTGCGGCTGTATCGCCGGCATCGGTAAAGGCGTCGAGCGTGCACCAGAACGGCTCCATCAGATCGATATCCCCACCCAGCGTCGCCGCCATATCGGCCAGCGCCTGCGGGTTCAGTTGCAATCCTTCCAGCGTCGCGCGGTCTTTCAGGACGGTGATGACAAAGGGCAGGCCCGTGCTGACCAGTTGCGGAGGGCTGACGATGTCATCGGCGCGAACACCACCCACAGCCGCCACCAGCGCGGGATCGACCAGTGCGCCGAACTGCGGTGCCACCTGTGTCATGCTCACGCGCGTGCCCTGCACTGTCACCGGCACCAGCCCTGCACCCGTTTCCAGCACCAGAGGCCCGTCCCCGATCAAACCCCGCGCCCGCATCGCGGCGACGGTGGCAATCGTGGGATGGCCCGCAAAGGGAATTTCGCGGCTGGCCAGGAAATAGCGCACCCGCACATCGGCCACCTCTGATGGTCCGGTAAAGGTACACTCGACCAGCGACGTCTCGCGCACATAGGCCATGCATGTATCGACACTCAGCCCGGCGCCCTGATGCACCACCGCACAGCCGTTGCCCCCAAAGGCGCGGTCCGTGAACGCATCCACCCAATCAAAATCAAATGTCATTCCATCCCCACATAGGCCTTGGCCGCGCCAAAATCACGGCGCACCGCCTCAAAATCACTTTCAAAGGCAACCATAGTCGTCCCGAAGGCGGCAAGAAAGGCCGCGTCCTGATCTTTCGTCCGCCCCAATGCCGCAAAATAGTCCAGCAATGCATCCGGCCCGTACCGTCCCGACAACAGGAACGCCGCGAACCGCGCCACGCCATAAGCTTGCCCGTCCGCGAGCGCCCCCGTGGCCCGCATCTGATCCAGCGTCAGCCGCGACCGCCGGGCCGAGGATTGCATATTGAACAATGCCGCCCCGTCCACCGCAGCACCGCCTGTGCGATAGTGTTCTTCAAACACCTCTGCCGTGCCCTCGACCAGCCAGGCCGGTCCCAGCAACCAATCGTCACCCAACCGCTGTGCCGGGCGATCCTGCGCCAGATCATATTGCAATTGATGAATATACTCATGTGCCAGAACCGCACCCGCCGACAATCGCAACGCATGATACCCGGCGCCTCCGGTGACCGGCATGGGCCAGCACAGGGCAATGAACGTACGGTTCGCAGCACCACCGATACGTCCTGATGGACAGACCCGTGCGGCATTCAGCGGCTTGCGCCGGACGCGCCAACCGCCTGCCGACTGCGCGGCCTGCACTTGCGACAGCAGAGCCTCCGCATCACCCGCGCCCACAAGCGCGAATGGTGTGGTCACTTCAACACCAAACGTGGTCCGGAAATAGCGGCGCACCTGCGCTTCGGTCTGCCGCAGCAATGCGCGTTCTTGTACGCTGGCGGCATGAATGGGCACATCGGCCCACAGGCTGCCGGCCCAAAGGACCAGCAGCACAGTCGCTTTAGTGCACCGCCTGAGGTGCCAGATCATTCTGCCGTGCCAGCACAAAGGCCATCTTGCGATCCGCGACCAGGGCAAGCTGGGTGCCCTGTGCGTCATGCACGGCGTAAAGATGTTCCAGACCTTCAGCCTGTTCCTGCACGTCTTCCGGCAGGTCGCTTACATCAATCGTCTTGACGTACACGATGTTGCTCTTGGGTTCTGTGTCAAATGGCGTTTCCATGTGGTTACCCTTTCCGAATGCGGATGGTCTGGACGACTGTTTCGGGTTTTGCCCGCGTCAGATCGACATGCAGCAGACCGTTTTCAATGATCGCCTCTCCAACCTCAACGCTGTCAGCCAGCACAAAGGTCCGTTGGAATTGTCGCGCGGCGATGCCACGGTGCAAAAACACCCTGCCCTCGCCGTCATCGGTTTGCCGCCCGCGGATCACCAGCGTGCGGTCCTCGACCGTGATTTGCAGATCTTCCTCGGCAAAACCGGCCACCGCCAATGTGATGCGATAGGAAAAATCGGAAGTTTGTTCGATATTGAAAGGTGGGTAGCCTTCGTTGCCGGATTTCGCCGTGCGTTCCAGCAGGCGCTCCAGTTGCTCGAACCCCAGCATATGCGGATGCGAGCCTAGCGTCATTTTCGTCATTGCGACACGTCCTTATCAGATCAAGCGACAGTCAGATGCGGCCCCGATTGGCAACCGCTTGATCAGAATATGGGAAGAATTCCGCCCCCAGACAAGAGGTCTGGCCGTCCGTGCGCCGCCGCTTTGTTAAAAAAGCGACAATTTCAGTCCCCCAATCACGGCATTTGCAGCGCCAAGACCCTATGCGCAGCGGGTGTCATCGCCTATGTATACAACTCCTCACTGTGCGGGAATCACGACCCATGAATGCGCCCTCAGATCTTTCGATGAAGAACGACGACGTCCTGCGTGTCGAACTGGAAGTATTCCGGCGCGAGCATCGTGATCTGGACGAGGCGATTTCCGCGATGACGCAGCGCGCCACCTCTGACCCGCTGACTTTGCAACGGTTGAAAAAGCGCAAATTGCGTCTGAAAGACCTGATTGCGACAATCGAGGACCGGCTGACCCCCGACATCATCGCCTGAGCCTTGCTCCGCAGGATCAGGTCCGTATAACTCCCGGACAAAACAGCAATACACGAGGGCGCAGGATGACAGACCAATCCCCCAAAGTCGGCATTATCATGGGCAGCCAGTCCGACTGGCCCACCATGCGCGAAGCGGCACAAATGCTGGAGGATCTGGGCGTTACCTTTGAAACCCGTATCGTGTCGGCCCACCGCACGCCCGACCGGCTGTGGGCCTATGGCAAGACTGCGGTGGATCGCGGATTGCAGGTGATCATCGCCGGCGCAGGCGGTGCCGCGCATTTGCCCGGCATGATGGCGTCAAAGACCCGCGTGCCTGTGATCGGCGTGCCTGTGCTGACCAAGGCATTGTCCGGTGTCGATTCGCTGTATTCCATCCTGCAAATGCCGCGCGGCTTTCCCGTGGCCACCATGGCCATCGGTGCCGCAGGTGCTGCCAACGCGGGCCTGATGGCGGCGGGTATCCTTGCCTTGACTGACTCCGACCTCGCACAGCGTCTGGACCAATGGCGCGCCGACCTGTCCGCCTCGATCCCGGAAGAGCCCAGCGATGACTAACCCACTTCCTACCGGCGCCACCATCGGCATTCTCGGCGGCGGCCAGCTGGGCCGTATGCTGTCGGTCGCAGCCGCCCGTCTGGGCTTTAAAACCCACATTTACGAGCCCGGCGCCAACCCGCCTGCCGCCGATGTGGCTCATGCCTGCACCACGGCCGCCTATGACGACACCGCAGCACTGACCGCCTTTGCCCGCTCCGTCGATGTCATCACCTATGAGTTCGAGAACATCCCGACCGAGGCGCTCGACATCCTCGAGGCGATCAGACCGATCCACCCCAACCGCGAGGCGCTGCGGATCAGTCAGGACCGCCTGACCGAAAAGGATTTCCTGAAAGGTCTGGGCCTGAACACAGCGCCCTACGCCGACATCCCCGATGCCGCGGCACTGGACGCGGCCCTTGGCACCATCGGCACGCCATCGATCCTGAAAACCCGCCGTTTCGGCTATGACGGCAAGGGACAGGCCCGCCTGAAATCCGACGCCGACGCGGCCCAGGCCATCGCCGACATGGCCGGTGCCCCCGCCCTGCTGGAAGGTTTCGTTGACTTCACCATCGAAGTGTCCGTCATCGCCGCCCGCAGCGCCACGGGCGATGTCGCCTGCTATGACCCCGGCGAAAACGTCCACCGCGACGGCATCCTGCATACCACCACTGTCCCCGCCTCGCTGCCCGCGAGCGCGCGTACGGATGCTGTGCTGCTGGCGGCGCGCATCCTGAACGCACTGGATTACGTGGGCGTCATGGGGGTCGAGCTGTTTGTCACTCCTGCGGGCCTGATCGTGAACGAGATCGCCCCGCGCGTGCACAACTCGGGCCACTGGACCCAGAACGGCTGTGCCGTGGACCAGTTCGAGCAGCACATCCGCGCGGTTGCCGGCTGGCCTCTGGGCGACGGCCAGCGCCACAGCGACGTGGTCATGGAAAACCTGATCGGCCACGACATGGACCGCGTGCCCGAACTGGCGGCCGCCCCCGACACTGCGCTGCATCTTTATGGCAAGGCCGACACCAAACCGGGCCGCAAAATGGGCCACGTCAACCGCATCACGCGCTGACCGCTTTCTTTTGGCTTAAAATGTCCCCCCCGGAGGGCCGCTGTCATCCAGCGCCCCCCGTCGGGGTCACGCCACCAACCGCGCCGCAATATCGCCCGACAGATAGCTGGCGCGCCCGCCCGATACCGTCATCGCCACGCGGTCAGCGCCGTCCAGCACCACCAGATCGGCCCGCTTGCCCGCCTGCAAAACGCCCCGATCGTCCAGCCCCAGCGCCCGTGCAGGGCCGGCAGACACCAGCGACCAGGCCGCGGCAAAATCCATCACCCCCGACCGCGCCAGCATCAACGCCGCACGGCGCGGGCTGGGATAGTGATAATCCGAGGCCACCGCATCAGCCATCCCCATCGACACCACGTCCAGCGCCGAGACATTGCCCTTGTGCGATCCGCCCCGCACCAGATTGGGTGCGCCCAGAATAACCACATCGCCCGCGTCTGATGCGGCCTCGGCGGCCTCCAGCGTTTCGGGAAATTCCGATACCTTCACCCCGCGTGCCCGCCACGCTGCGCGGGCCTCGGCGGTCTGATCGTCGTGGCTGCCCATCTGGACGCCCATCCGGCCCAGTTCGGCGCACAGCGCATCCAAAGCCGCGGGCACTTCGGCGCGACGCGCGTGCAGGTCCAGCAGCATCTGAAAATGCACCTCCGGGTTCCGCTGCGCCTTCAGCGCCTGCCCCACCAGCCGCGGCGGCTTGCGTCCTTCTGCCAGACGCGCGTGCGGCAGATGGTCGTTGAACACCACATAGGACACGCCCCATTCCGCAATCCGCGCAGGCAGATCCGCGTAGTCGTCCAGCAAATGCGTCTCAAACCGCAGCTGCGGGCGCAGGTCGGTGACCAGCCCGGCGGCCGTGTCGCGGATGGCGGTGAACACCTGATCGGCAAAATCCATGCCGCGCAGGCCGCCCTCCCAGCTGACGAACTGCGCCAGAACGCCGGTGGTGATGCCATTGGCGGCCAGCTCCGCCTCGGCGGCGATCAGCCCCTCGGCCATCTGTTTCATCGCACCGCGACGCGGAGCCAGATGCCGCTCGAACCCGTCGCCGTGCACATCAACGATACCGGGCAGCACGCGAAACCCGCTCAGGTCAACCGCGCGGCCCACGGGTGCATCCGCAATCAGCCCCTCGCCCAGGCTTAGCCCGTCGCGGTGAAAGCCTTGCGGGCCCAAAACCTCGGCCCCCGTTATATCAATTGTCAGCATTGCGCTTTGATCCCCAGAACCCGCCGCGCGCCACGCAATCGCCGCTGGGGCAATCCAACTGTTCCAGAACCGCATCCAGCCACGAGATACTGTCCTCGAACGTGCCGGTGCGCAGGAAATGCACGGTTTGCGAGATCACGCGCGGGTTGTTCATGATAAAAGTGTGGGTGACCGGCAGCACGATATGCGCCGTCATGCCCTGAACGCGGGTCGATGCCACACTGACCTTGCCGTCATCCGGCCCCGGCAGCAGGGTCGAGAAATAGGCGTTCAGCGACTGGTCCCCCGCGATCACCCCCAGCGGAAAGTCCACAGGCGGCAGGCTGCGCGGCAGGCTGTCGGGGCCGGTGCCCATCTGCGCCCCTGCCGGTCCGTTCATCCACTCGAACGCCGCCAGATCACCCAGCTTGTCCACGACTTCGCTGCCATGGTTCGGCGGTGCCAGCATGACCACACGCCCCAGGTTCGGCAGATCGTGATCCCGCAGCCATTCGCGTACCAGTATCCCGCCCATCGAATGGGTGACAAAGTCGACCGTCTGGTCGCCACATTCCGCCAGTGCGGCAGGCATCACACCTTCGGACAACGACCCGACGCGCGCTTGCGTCGACGGATAGCCCGGGCGGACAACCTGAAACCCGTCCGCCTTCAGTGCGGCTTCCATCAGGGCAAAGGATGTCTCGGTGCGTGCCAGCCCGTGAAGCAGGATCACGCAATCCGCCCGCGCAGGCGCGGACAACAGCATCAGCAGGGGCAAGATCGACATGCAAACTCTCATGGGGTGTGAGATAGTGCCATTGCGCGCCTTATGGAATGGCCCACGCGCAACACTTTACGGAAAGCCGCTTATGTCCAGCCCGCGCCCACCCCGCATCGCCGCCCGTGCGGTCATTGTCCACGAGGGGCGATTGCTGCTGGTGAATGCCTTTGCCGGCAACCGCAGCCCGCTGATGTGCGCCCCCGGCGGCGGGGTCGAGGCGCATAGCAGCCTGCCCGAAAACCTTGCCCGCGAGGTCCACGAGGAAACCGGCCTGCGCGTGACCGTGGGCGCGCCTTGCCTGGTCAACGAATTCCACGACCGCAACCGCGACTTCCATCAGGTCGAGGTGTTCTTCCGCTGCACCCTTGAGGGCAGCGCCGATACGCCCGACAGCTGGAAAGACCCCGAGGCGGTGGTGACCCGGCGCCGCTGGGTGACCCGCGCAGAGCTGGCCGATGTACCGCACAAACCGTCAAGCCTTGGGGCGGTGGCCTTTGACGATGGCGCGATCAGCTATGATCCGCTGGAACCTTTGGTGCTGTGACTGCCCACGCAATGCCCCCCAGCACCAGGACGGCGGCGGCGACAATCAGCGCGTTCACCTCTTCCCCCAGGATAACAGCCCCCGCGACAATCGCGATGATCGGCACGCTCAGCTGCACAACCGCCGCCGTCGCCTGCGCCAGACGCGGCAGCACCGCATACCACAGCGCATAGCCCAGCCCCGAGGTCACCGCCCCCGACAGCACCGCCAGCCCGATGCCCACAGGACCCGCGTGCATGTCAGGCCCGATCAGGAACAGCGCCAGCACCGGCAGGCACAGCAGGAAGTTCGCCGCCGTGGCTGGAAGCGGATCGGCTTCGGCCTTACCCGAAATCGTGTAGGCGGCCCAGCCCAGCCCCGCTACCACCATCATCATCGCGCCCGCAGGGTCGGTGCGGCTGCCCGGTCCGGGCCACAGCACCAGCAGCAAACCGGCAAAGGCCACGCCCGCCCCCGCCATCTGTCGTGCCGTGGGGGCAGTACCGCGAAAGGCACCCCAGCCAAACATGGTGATCTGCACAACCCCGAACAGGATCAGCGCGCCCAGCCCTGCATCCAGCACCACATAGGACAGCGAAAACCCCGCCATATAGGCCGCCAGCGACACCGCGCCCAGCACCCGCGCGCGGCGGAACAACGGCAGCGGTGTGCCGCGCACGCTCAGCACCATGCACAGGATCACGATGCCCGCGATCACCCGGATCAGCGCAAAGCTGGCGGCATCAATGCTGCCACTGCCGACAGCGGCGCGGTTCAGCACCGAGTTGGCAGCGAACGCCGTCATCGTGAGGGCGGTGAGAAGCGCAAGTTTCATTCTGGTGCCCGTCTATCCAAAGGCTTTCGGATACTTCAAAGCGGCCGCAGGCACATCCGTCCCCGGCCCCGCAATCATCGTATGTTCCAGCGGATAGGGCGAACTCAGCCCCTGTGCGCGCGCCAGAGAGAACCCGGCCTGTTCGTAAAACGACACCTGCCCCAGCACGACAACATAAGTCTCGCTCAGCCGTGCCCATTCGGCCAGCATCCCCACCATCTGTCGCCCCAGCCCATGGCCCTGACGGTCGGGCGAAACTGCAACGGGGGCCAGGCACAGCCAGCCCTTTGGCGCGATCATGTGCGACAATGCATAATAGCCCGCAATGCGCCCATCCCAGGTGGCCACGCTTTCGCCCGCCATCGCACCCGCCTTGCGCAGCGCATGCACCAGCTCCGCCTCATCCGGACCGTCAAAGGCGCTGCGCAAAAGCGCGTCCACCTCGTCCTCTTCGCCCCGCCGCAACTCGCGGGAGAAATCCGGTCCGATCAGCATAGGCTGCCCTCCTGAATGGCACATGAAAAAAGGGGCCGCCCGCAGGCAGCCCCTTCTTATAGAACAAAGCGTTCGGTGAGGAACGGCAGATTACATCATGCCGCCCATGCCGCCCATGCCACCCATATCGGGCATGCCGCCGCCGCCATTGTCTTTCGACGGCTTGTCGGCAACCATGGCTTCGGTGGTGATCAGCAGAGCTGCAACCGATGCCGCGTCCTGCAGTGCGGTGCGCACCACTTTGGCAGGGTCGATCACGCCGAACTTGAACATGTCGCCATATTCTTCGGTCTGCGCGTTGAAACCGAATGTCAGGTCGCTGCTTTCACGGATCTTGCCCGCAACAACGGCGCCGTCGACGCCAGCGTTCTCAGCAATCTGACGCAGCGGTGCTTCCACAGCCTTGCGCACGATGCTGATACCAACGTCCTGGTCGTTGTTGTCGCCTTTGAACCCTTCCAGCACTTTGCCGGCTTGGACCAGAGCAACACCACCACCCACAACGATACCTTCCTGAACAGCGGCACGTGTCGCGTTCAGAGCATCGTCAACGCGGTCTTTGCGTTCTTTGACTTCGATTTCCGACATGCCGCCCACGCGGATCACGGCAACACCGCCTGCCAGTTTGGCAACGCGTTCTTGCAGCTTTTCACGGTCGTAGTCGGATGTGGTTTCTTCGATCTGGTTACGGATCTGGGCAACGCGTGCCTCGATCTCGGCCTTCTCGCCTGCGCCGTCAACAACGGTGGTTTCGTCTTTGGTGATCGAAACTTTCTTGGCCGAACCCAGCATGTCCATGGTGACGGACTCCAGCTTCATGCCCAGATCTTCCGAGATCACCTGACCGCCTGTGAGGATCGCAAGGTCTTGCAGCATCGCTTTGCGGCGATCGCCGAAACCGGGCGCTTTCACAGCAGCGATTTTCAGACCGCCGCGCAGTTTGTTGACCACGAGTGTCGCCAGCGCTTCGCCTTCGACATCTTCCGCGATGATCAGCAGGGGTTTTTGCGACTGGATGACTTGCTCCAGCAGCGGAACCATCGGCTGCAGGCTCGAGAGTTTTTTCTCGTGCAGCAGGATGATCACGTCTTCCAGCTCGACAGTCATCTTGTCGGCGTTGGTGACGAAATAGGGGCTCAGGTAGCCACGGTCGAACTGCATACCTTCGACAACAACGGTTTCTGTTTCCAGACCCTTGTTTTCTTCGACGGTGATAACACCTTCGTTGCCGACTTTTTGCATCGCGTCGGCAATCTGACGACCGATTTCTTTTTCGCCGTTGGCCGAGATGGTGCCAACCTGGGCAACTTCGTCGCTGTCGGTCACGTCACGTGCGGCGGCCTTGATCGCTTCGACGACTTTGGCGGTTGCCATGTCGATGCCGCGCTTCAGGTCCATCGGGTTCATGCCGGCGGCAACCGATTTCATGCCTTCGCGCACGATCGCCTGGGCCAGAACTGTGGCGGTTGTTGTACCGTCGCCAGCTTCGTCGTTGGTCCGGGAAGCAACTTCCTTGACCATTTGTGCGCCCATGTTCTCGAACTTGTCTTCCAGTTCGATTTCCTTGGCAACCGATACACCGTCCTTGGTGATGCGCGGTGCGCCAAAGGATTTGTCCAGAACAACGTTACGGCCTTTGGGGCCCAGTGTAACCTTGACGGCGTCAGCAAGGATGTTGACACCTTTCAGGATCTTGTTGCGCGCTTCGCTGTCAAATTTGACGTCCTTAGCAGCCATGTTTTTTCTCCTTTGAGAATGTGTAGGTCAATGAAGGTCAGAGCAGGCGTGGCGCTTACTCGATGATCCCCATGATGTCCGATTCTTTCATCATCAGCAGTTCTTCGCCTGCGACGGTGACTTCGGTGCCCGACCATTTGCCGAACAGAATTTTGTCGCCTGGCTTGACGGCCATTTCGATCAGCTCGCCGTTGTCTTTGCGGGCGCCCGCGCCAACCGAAACAACTTCGCCTTCCGAGGGCTTTTCTTTCGCGCTATCGGGAATAATCAACCCGCCAGCAGTTTTCTCTTCGCTTTCCGTGCGGCGAACCAGCACGCGGTCATGAAGCGGTTTCAATGCCATCTTTGCAGCTCCTTAAGGCTCAAAGTTACTCCCTTGCAGGGCACCTCGGCGCCCCGTGTTAGCACTCAGCTCGTCCGAGTGATAACGACGCATAGCTAGGGATGTGCGGCAAGGCTGTCAACAGGTGTGTTTGCAATTTTTGCACCGCTTTTTCAGGGTCGCCCCTTTGCCTTTGCCGCGCGGGCGCATAGCGTGGCCAGACACTGACCGAAAGGCCCCTGACCAATGTTGCGCACCATTGTTTTCATGCTCGCCCTGCTGCTGCCACAGCTGGCATCTGCCACCTGCAACGGCACCGATCTGCGCGCCCGTCTGACTGCGGATCAGACCGCAGAGATGGACACGCTGATGCGCGACATGCCCTACCCAGAGGGGAACCATTGGGTCGCACACAAGGGGGACCAGACGATTCATCTGATCGGTACAATCCATGTGGCCGATCCCCGCCTGCCAGCGGTGGCCGACGCGCTGGCACCCGTGATCGCGTCAGCCGACGCGCTGCTGGTCGAAGCCACCGCAGTCGAAGAAGAACAGTTGAAAGACGCGATGGCCACCCGCCCCGAGCTGATCTCGCTCACATCAGGCCCCACGCTGATCGACATGATGCCGCCCGAGGATTGGGACAAGCTGGCCCAGGCAGCGTCCGAACGGGGCATCCCGCCGTTCATGGCTGCAAAATTTCAACCGTGGTATCTGTCGCTGGTGCTGGGAATGCCGCCCTGCGTGCTGACGTCCATGCAAGACGGCGGCGAAGGTCTGGACAAGGCGCTATTGCACATCGCACAGGATAACGACGTGCCCGCCACGGCGCTGGAACCCTTCGACACACTCTTTGTCCTGATGGGGCAAGACTCGCTGGAAAAGCAGGTCGCATTGTTGCGCCTTGGCGTGATGTCCGTACAGCAGTCCGAGGACATGGCCGCCACGCTGATCGAGCAGTACTTTGACGAAGATCACGGCGCGATCATGCCCCTGAACCGCGTGGTTGCCCGCAATTGGGTGAACCTGCCCGATGCCGAATTCGACGCCGTATTCGATGACATGGTCGACACGTTACTCACCCAACGCAACGCCAACTGGCTGCCCCAGATCACCGCCGCTCAGGGTGTCACCGTCGTCGCCGTGGGCGCGGGTCATCTGGGTGGCGCGCACGGCCTGCTGAACCTGCTCGCAGGCGAGGGCTATGACCTCAGACGCCAGCCCTTCTAACGGCCCAGCGCAACACCCGCCGCCATCACCGCCTCGGCCCCCTTGGGGGTCAGGCCATATACGCCCTTGTCGACCTTCTCGAACCAGCCATAGTGGTCATCGCGCATCATCGTCGTGGCGCGTGCCACCCCGGTCTCGCGCGCCACATCCGCGCCCTTGCAGGCACCTGCCTCGTATAAATACAGCGCCAGCTTCACCGCGTCCTGCCGGTAGGCGGTGACCAGCCCCACCCGCGTCTGACCGCCATCGTTCGGATCGCCCTGCCGGCGCGCAAACTCGCGCAGCAACTGGCCTTGCCGTTTCTTCGACTTGCGCGGCGCATAGGGCCCGGGATCGCAATGCACCTCGACCAGCGCGTCGCTGATCCGCACCGTCAGCAACCCCAGCCCCAGCCGCCGCGCCAGCGTGGTCATCTCCTTCAGCGCACGCTGAAACCGCTTCCCCTGCCCGCGCGCGACGGCCATGTAAACGTCATCCGACACCGCCAGCCGCGCCACGCATTGATGCACCAGCGTCAGCGAAAACCCCAGCTTCAGCTCGACCACCACCGGCGGCTCGCCCCCGCGCACGGCCACCACATCGGCGGCGCCCACTTCGGCCTTCACCACATAGCCCTGCCCCTCCAGAAAGGCTTTGACGGGCAAATACAGATCGGTTTCACGCGGCGCACTCATGCCCGCCAGATAACACCATTTCCGAACCCGCCCCAAGCCGCTAATGTCCGCCCATGACCCGCGATGAATTCAACACCCACTGCGCAGCAAAACCCGCTGCCACCCATGTCGTGCAATGGGGCAATTCCGATGTCTGGAAGGTCGGCGGCAAGGTCTTCGCCATCTGCGGCTGGGCCGAGGACACGCCCGGCTTTACGTTCAAGGTCACGGATATGGCCTTTGAAATCCTCAGCGACATGCCCGGCCTGCGCCCTGCCCCCTACCTCGCATCGCGCGGGCTGAAATGGATACAACAGCACGGCGCACCCGGCCTGAATGACGCAGAACTGGCACAGCATATCGATGCCTCTTACGACATGATCGCGGCCAAACTGCCCCGCAAGACCCGCGCCGAGCTGGGCCTTTAGCGGCCGCCCTATCTCTGCTTCAGAAAATCCTGGCGACCTTCAGGGGCAACGCCCCTCATCCAGACAAACAGCGTCCGCGCAAGCGGGCCGTAAACCTGCGCCCCGAAACGGCTAAAATACCGCAGGTGACAAGCCGCAACAGCCCCCCTATAAGGCCCGCAAAACCGCAATCAGACTCAGGATGTCCCATGACAACGCTCGTATTTGGCCACAAATCCCCCGACACCGACAGCACCGGCAGCCCGATCATCTGGGCGTGGTATCTGAAAACCGTGCACGGCGTCGACGCCAAGCCGGTCCTGCTGGGCGAGCCGAACACCGAAGCGGCGTTCATGCTGAAACGCTGGAACCTCGACAAGCCCGAGATCGTCAGCACCGTGACCGACGGCACACCCGTGGTCATCGTCGACACCAACAACCCCGCCGAGCTGCCCGACAACATCAACAACTGCGACATCAAGGCGATCATCGACCACCACAAGCTGGTCGGCGGCCTGGAAACAGCCGGCCCGATCCACATCGTGATGGAGCCGCTGGCTTGCACCGCGACCATCATGTTCAAGTCGATCGGCAAGCACATGGCGCAGATGCCCGAGGACATCAAAGGCGCGATGCTGTCGTGCATCCTGTCCGACACGCTGGAATTCCGCAGCCCGACCACCACCGACGAAGACAAGGCGATTGCCCATGACCTGGCCAAACAGCTGGGCATCGACATTCCGTCCTACGCCTCGGAAATGTTCGAAGCCAAATCCGACGTGTCGTCTTTTTCCGATGCGGAACTGCTGCGCATGGACAGCAAGGAATACACAGTCGCGGGCAAAGACTTTCGCGTCAGCGTGCTGGAAACCACGGCGCCCAAGATAGTGCTGGACCGCAAGGACAGCCTGATGGCGTCGATGACAGACGTGGCCGCCGAAGACGGAGCCGATCAGGTGCTGCTGTTCGTCGTCGACATCCTGAACGAAGAGGCCACGCTGCTGGTGCCCAACGACCTGGTGAAAACCGTGGCCGAGAAAAGCTTTGGCGTGACCGTGACCGGCGACACCGTGGTCCTGCCCGGCGTGATGAGCCGCAAAAAGCAGATCATCCCCAACCTCAAGGTCTAAGCCACATCCGCGACTTTTGTATAGCGCGACATATATAAGGGGCAGCGCCCCGGATCAGGCGGGCGCTTTGCCCGCCTTTTTCTTGCCCGCACCATGCCGGTGCCACCCTGCCCTTGCGCCCCGCCTGCGTTTCATACTCTAAGCGTGACAACACACCGACCAAAGGACTGCCCCATGACCCAGATCATCACCGCACTTGCCGAAATCTCGGATCGCTATGACGCGCTGTTCGTCGATCTTTGGGGCTGCGTCCACAATGGCGTCACGGCTTTTCCCGACGCGGTGGCCGCCTTGCAGGCCTATCGCAAGACCGGCGGCACCGTGGTTCTGGTCACCAACGCCCCGCGCCCCCGCGCCAGCGTCACCACGCAGATCGCCAAGATGGGCGTGCCCGACGACGCATGGGACACGATTGCCACATCCGGCGACAGCGCCCGCACGGCAATGTACCGCGGCGCGGTCGGGCAAAAGGTGTTCTTTATCGGTGAAGAGCGGGACACGAAC
This sequence comes from Sulfitobacter sp. 20_GPM-1509m, assembly GCF_000620505.1. Classification (GTDB taxonomy): domain Bacteria; phylum Pseudomonadota; class Alphaproteobacteria; order Rhodobacterales; family Rhodobacteraceae; genus Pseudosulfitobacter. The sequence goes on from NZ_KK211144.1 coordinate 624,076, forward strand.
TTTTTCGACCCCATCGGCGTGGTCGATGATCCGGTCGACATCCAGATCGTACCGCTGGAAGAGGCCGAAGGCATCGTCTGCACCGGCCCGTTTGATCCGATGGCCGATGTCGACGACCTGCGCCCGCAACTGCTGTACGCCAAGCAAAAGGGCATGAAACTGCTCTGTGCCAACCCCGACATCGTCGTGGACCGGGGCGACGTGCGCGAATGGTGCGCCGGCGCGGTGGCCAAGCTCTACACAGAAATGGGCGGCGAAAGCCTTTATACCGGCAAGCCGCATCCGCCAATTTACGATCTGGCCCGCCTGCGTCTGGGCGAAATCAACCGCAAGACCGACAGCGCCTCGATCCTGGCGATTGGCGATGGTGTTCTGACCGACATTCAGGGGGCACAGGGCGAGGATATTGATTCCCTGTTCATCTCGGGCGGTCTGGCGGCAGAAGAAACCAAAACCGAAACCCAGCCCGATGCGGACGCGCTGCAAACCTATCTGGACCGCGAAATGGTCAACCCGACCTACACAATCGGCTTTTTGCGCTGACAAGATTCCCCTTGGCTTTTCTGCAACTGCAAAGTAATAAAGTTGCGAATGGCGATGCCATTGCGTCAGAAAATAACCGGAGCCGGGAATGTTGGACAACCTGCCACGCGGAACGATCTGCATCGAAGACATCGAAATGGGCATGACCCGTCACCTGCGCAAAGTGGTGACGGACGAGGACATCGAGATGTTCGCCCAGGTCAGCACCGACCGCAATCCGGTCCATCTGGACGATGACTATGCCCGCGACACCATCTTCGAGGGGCGCATCGCCCACGGAATGCTGACAGCCGGCCTGATCTCTGCCGTAATCGGCGAACAGTTGCCCGGTCACGGCACCGTCTACATGGGCCAAAGCCTGAAGTTTCTGGCCCCTGTGCGCCCCGGCGACATGGTCTATGCCGAGGTCAAGGTGATCGACATCGACATCGCCAAACGCCGCGTGAAACTGGATTGCCATTGCAGCGTGGACGGTAAGAAAGTGCTGATCGGCGAGGCCTCGGTGCTGGCGCCCTCGCGCAAATTCGACTGACAGCCCCCCGCCCCGCGCCATTTGCGACGCGAAAGGGCGGGACGTGTCTTGCCTCTGCCCATGGGCGCAGCTAGGCATTGCGCATGCGGATCATACGAGATTACCAATTTGTCGAGGCAGCGGATCGCGGCGCCTCAGTTGCCATCGGGAACTTTGACGGCGTGCATCTGGGCCACCGTTCCGTGATCGAGCTGGCGCGCACCGCTGTTCCCGACACGCCGCTGGGCGTGCTGACGTTCGAACCGCACCCCCGCGAATTCTTTGCCCCCAAAGCCCCCCCTTTCCGCCTGATGGGCGCCGAGGCGCGTGCGTCGCAGCTTGCCAAGCTGGGAGTTGAGCGGCTGTACCAACTGAACTTCAACGCCCAACTGGCCGGGCTGACGCCCGACGCCTTTGCCCGGTCGGTCATCGCCGAGGGTCTGGGCCTGCGCCATGTGGTCGTCGGTGCCGACTTCTGCTTTGGCAAAGGACGCGCAGGCACCGCGAAAGACCTGCAAGCCTTTGGGGCTGAAATGGGCTTTGGCGTGACCATCGCCCCCCTGTTGGAAGCCAGCGAAGCGACGGTATCCTCGACCGCCATCCGCAAGGCATTGACCGACGCGCGCCCCCGTGACGCCGCTGCGATGCTGGGCCACTGGCACCGCATCGAAGGACCGGTGATCGGTGGCGAACAGCGTGGCCGCGAGCTGGGCTATCCTACGGCGAACATGTCCATCGACGGACTGCACCCGCCCGCTTTCGGGGTCTATGCCGTGCTGGTCGACGTGCTGGAAGGCCCCCACAAGGGCCGCTACCAAGGGGCTGCCTCGTTGGGCGTGCGCCCGATGTTCGGTGAAAACCGCGCCAACCTTGAAACCTTCATCTTCGACTTTTCCGGCGACCTTTACGGCGCGCATGTCTCGATCGCGCTGGTCGACTATCTGCGCGGCGAAGAGAAATTCGACAGCCTTGATGCGCTGATCACCCAGATGGACGCCGACTGCGCCCGCGCGCGCACCATATTGGCCGCGCTATGAGCGGCGCGAAACTGGGGCACAAATTCTGGGAACGCAAGACACTGGACCAGATGACCGCCCCCGAATGGGAAGCCCTGTGCGACGGCTGCGGCAAATGCTGTCTGAACAAGCTGGAAGACGAAGACACCGGCGACGTGGCCCTGACCCGCATCGCCTGCCGCCTGCTGGACGATGCGACCTGTCGCTGTGTGCATTATGAAAACCGCCACCAGTTCGTGCCCGACTGTATCGTGCTGAAGCCGTCCAATCTAGACACCCACGCCTACTGGATGCCGCAAACCTGCGCCTACCGTCTGCTGTGGGAGGGCAAACCGCTGCCCGACTGGCATCCATTACTGACAGGAACGTCACAATCTGTGCATGATGCCGGCGTGAGCGTGCAAAACATGACGCTCAGCGAATTCGACATTCCCGAGGAAGACTGGGAAGAGCACATAATTGAGGAACCCACCTAGATGTTTTTTGCCTCTGACAACGCCGGTCCCGTCCACCCGCAAGTGATGAACCGCATTATGCAGGACAACACGGGCCACGCCATGCCCTATGGCAAGGACCCCGTCATGGACGAGGTCAGACAGGCGATCCGCCGCACGTTCGAGGCCCCCGAAGCTGAAGTCTTTCTGGTCGCCACAGGCACCGCCGCCAACTCGTTGGCGCTGGCGTGCTACACCCAACCCTTCGACACCATCTTTTGCAGCAAAGTCGCCCACATCCACGAGGACGAATGCAACGCCCCCGAGTTCTATGCAGGCGGCGCCAAGCTGACGCTCGTGCCCGGCGGTGACAAGATGACCCCCAAGGCGCTGCACGCCAGCATCGCGGGCGAAGAGGTCCGCGGCGTACACGGACCACAACGCGGCCCCGTCAGCATCACCCAGGTGACCGAACGCGGCGAGGTCTACACGCTGGACGAACTGCGCGCCTTGACCGCCGTGGCCAAGGAATTCGACCTGCCCGTCCATCTGGACGGCGCGCGCTTTGCCAATGCGATCAACACGCTGGATTGTACGCCCGCCGAAATGACGTGGAAATCAGGCGTCGACATCCTCAGCTTTGGCGGCACCAAGAATGGCTGCATGGGCGTCGAGGCCGTTGTGCTGTTCGACCCCGACAAAGCGTGGGAATTCGAATTGCGCCGCAAGCGCGGGGCGCACCTGTTCTCCAAACACCGCTATCTGTCATCCCAGATGGCCGCCTATCTGGATGGCGACCTGTGGATGGAAACCGCTGCCGCCGCCAATGCCCACGCCCAGCGACTGGCCGCCGGCCTGCGCGACAAAGGGGCAGAGTTCCTGCACCAACCCGACGCCAACATGATCTTTGCCGCTTTCCCGCGCGCCGCCCACAAACGGCTGCACGCGGCAGGCGCGAAGTATTACATCTGGGAAGGCACGCTGGAAGGCGACGACCCTGACGAGATGATCGCGGCCCGTCTGGTCTGTGACTGGTCGATCTCGGATGCGCAAATCGACCAGTTTCTCAGCTACCTTTAAACCGCGTCCAGAAACCGGCGGATTTCGGCGGCGACCTTCTCGGGGTGGGTGATCGGTGCCATGTGCCCCGCACCCTCCAGCACAACCCGCTCGGCCTGTGGAATACGGCGCTGAATGGCGCTGTTGGCCGCAGCGATGGTGCCGTCGGATTGGTCACCCTCGATCAGCAGCACAGGGCATTTGATAACGTCCAGCGCGCCGGGCTTCAGCAGTCCGATGCTGTCGCGCTGCACTGCGGGCGCGGATCCCGCGACAAAGTCGATACGGTCGGCCATGTACTGCCGGGTCTGTTCGGGAATTTCATCCCACGGCACACCGTTGCCCCAGCCGCGGTTGAACGACCGCGCCGCCTGCATCTTGTCACCCGCCTGCATCGCCGCATCGAAATCCAGATTGCGCTGGCGGTATTCCTCGACCTTGGCCGGATCATCCGCCGCGACAAAGGCAAAGGCCACCGGCTCGATCAATGTCAGGCTGCGCACCCGCTCGGGCGCCTCGGCGGCCAGCCGCAGGGCCACGATCGCGCCAAAGCTGTGGCCGATCACGTCCATAGGCTCGGACAGCATGTCATGGCCCCAAGCGGTCACCAGATCATGCAGGTCGCCGGTGCCGTCCCAGTCGGGAGATTTGCCATGGCTGGGCATGTCATAGGCATTGATCGTCAGCCCCGCGCCCATGGCATCGGCCAGACCGCGCCACGCGCCCGAATGGGCCAGCGTGCAGTGAATCGCAAGGACCTGTCGGGGGCCCTTGCCATAGCGTCTTGAGTGGTACTGCATGCTTAAAGCTTGCCTGCCAGATGCAGATCCAGATCCTCCAGCCGGTCCTGCCCCCAGAACCGGTTGTCGCCCTCGCAGATGTAGAATGGCGCGCCAAAGACACCGCGATTGGCGGCCTCTTCCAGATTGGCGGCATAGGTTTCAGCCCCCTGCAACAACCCGCTGTCTGCGAGCGACGGTGAGAAACCGGCCTCTTCCAGACAGGCACGCACCACGTCATCCTGCGCGATGTCTTTCTCTTCGGCCCAGACCGCGCGCAGGAACGCATGCACCAGCTTGCCCAGATCGCCACCACCCGCATGGATCGCCGCGATGATCGCATAAGAGGCAGGCGCGCCATTGGTGGGCCAATGCGCAGGCTTCAGGTTGAACGGCATGTCCAGTTTCTTGGCCTGCCGCACCAGTTCCTGTGCCCGGTATTCCTGACGGCTGGGATGGCGGTCCTTGGGGGGCGTGCCCCCGGTGCGACCGAACAGGGCCACCACATCTGTGGGCTTATAATTGATCGTGGCGCCGTGTTTGGCCGCGATCTCTTCCAGCCGTGTGCCCGCCAGGTAGGTATATGGCGACAGCACGGAAAAAAAATAGTCGATCTGGTGCATGTTCTTCTCCGATAGGGGGGTGTCCCGCTTTGCCGGACCGTAAGGCCATGCTAAGCGGTGTCAACGTCACGATTCTGTCACAAGCGCCTTGGGGGGCCACAAGACATGCCACACGTTCAGGAACCCAAGCTGATCGCCGGAAACGCCAACCAGCCACTCGCACAGGCCATCGCACGCAGAATGTCGATGCACCGGGGCAAGAAAATGGGATTGGTTGACGCCCGGGTCGAACGGTTCAACGACGGGGAAATCTTTGTCGAGGTTTTCGAAAATGTCCGCGGCGAGGACATGTATATCATCCAGCCGACCTCGAACCCTGCCAACGACAACCTGATGGAACTGCTGATCATGTGCGACGCGCTGCGCCGGTCCTCGGCTGCGCGCATCACCGCCGTGATCCCCTATTTCGGCTACGCGCGGCAGGACCGCCGGACCAAGGCCCGCACACCGATCAGCTCAAAGCTGGTGGCCAACATGCTGGTCAGTGCCGGTGTCGAACGGGTCCTGACCATGGACCTGCACGCCGCACAGATCCAGGGCTTTTTCGACATCCCCGTCGACAACCTCTATGCCTCGCCAATCTTTGCCTTGGACATCGCCAACCAGTTCCGCGACCGTATGGGCGACCTTATGATCGTCTCGCCTGACGTGGGCGGCGTGGCGCGCGCACGCGAGCTGGCCAAACGCCTGAACGCGCCGCTGTCCATCGTCGACAAACGCCGCGAGAAACCCGGCGAGATTGCCGAGATGACCGTGATCGGTGACGTGAAGGACAAGGTTGCCCTGATCGTGGACGACATGTGCGACACCGCCGGCACCCTGTGCAAAGCCGCCGAAGTGTTGATGGAAAACGGCGCCAAAGAGGTTCACAGCTACATCAGCCACGGCGTGATGAGCGGCCCTGCGGTCGAGCGTGTGACAAATTCGGTGATGAAGTCGCTGGTGATCACTGACACGATCGCGCCCACCAAGGCGATCCTGGACGCCCCCAACATCCGCGTCGTGCCCACGGCCCCGATCTTTGCGCAGGCCATCCTGAACATCTGGAACGGCACCTCGGTCAGTTCGCTGTTCGAACAGGACACGCTGGGCCCGATCTATGACGGCATGTACGCCGCCGAGTAATCACGGGCTTCATCTTGCCAGAAAACTCCGGGGACGCGCCGTAGGCGCGGGGGCAGAGCCCCTGCCCCGCTCAGTACAGATCCCAGTCCTCGGGGTCTGCCACTTCTCCGATTGCCGTCCAACTGACCCGCACCCGCGCCACGCGGGTGTCGCCCCATGTGCGGAACACCAGGTCAAAGCCGTCCTCGGTGATCGTTTCCGTCGAAACATCGGCCCGGATCACTGTCGTGGCGTCCATATCCCACAGACTGATCGCGGCCTGAATCGCAGGTGGCCTGCGATAGCGCTCCGAGAATGAGATCCGCCGACGCCGCTCGCGCTGGCCACGTCCTGTCCACATTTCGCCACCGTCCTCGAAATCCGAGAACAGCACAGGGTCGCCCTGCTCGATGCCGATCATGTAGTTGCGAAGTTTCTTCATCATTTGGCCTTGTCTGCGCGGAAAATGTCCGCGCTGCGCCCGGATCATCCCAGAGTTGCAGATTGCACAAGAATATGGCCGAAATGCAAGAAGGCCCCGAAATTTTCGGGGCCTTTTCAGTGATTTGGCGTTAACGATTACAGGCTGGGCTGTTTGGTGCTCAGACCGATTTCGCTGCCCATGGCGACCATGTCGCCCAACAGCTTGGCCGCGTCATCGACGGGGCCCGGCTCGTTTTGCCAGTTGTCCTTGGCCGTCTTGTACATATTTTCGGCCTCTTGGTACATCTCGTCGAGATGTTCCTGCGTCATGTCGGCCCGCGCCACGGCGCGTTCGGCCAGGACGGTGACGCCCTCGGCGTTGATCTCGGCAAAGCCGCCGGTGACAACGTATTCAGCGGACTTGCCGTCTGCCTCGACCTTCAGCAGGCCGGGACGCAGCGTGGTGATGGTGGGCGCGTGGCCTGCCATCACGGTCAGATCCCCATCGGCGCCGGGGATCGAAACCGAGGTCGCGGCGTGCGAGGCAAGGCTGCGCTCGGGCGAAACCAGATCGAATTGCATATCTGCCACTTGTGTTCCCCTTGGATCAGGCACCTCACCCGGACAGCATTACCTGCTGCCCGGGATCGGTGATTGGGATTTAGGCCGCGTCAGCTGCCATTTTTTCGGCTTTGGCGATCACTTCGTTGATGCCGCCAACCATGTAGAAGGCACCTTCGGGCAGGTGATCGTATTCACCGGCCACAACCGCCTTGAACGAGGCGATGGTGTCTTCCAGAGGAACCTGCACACCGTCCGAGCCGGTGAACACTTTCGCAACGTCGAAAGGCTGCGACAGGAAGCGTTCGATCTTACGCGCACGTGCGACCGAAAGTTTGTCCTCTTCCGACAGTTCGTCCATGCCCAGAATCGCGATGATGTCTTGCAGCGACTTGTAGCGTTGCAGAACCTGCTGCACGTCGGTTGCGACCTTGTAGTGTTCGTCACCGATGATCAGCGGATCCAGCAGACGCGAGGTCGAGCCCAGCGGGTCGACGGCGGGATAGATGCCTTTTTCCGAAATCGAGCGGTCCAGAACGGTTGTCGCGTCGAGGTGGGCAAAGGACGTCGCAGGCGCGGGGTCGGTCAAGTCGTCCGCGGGAACGTACACGGCCTGAACCGATGTGATCGAACCGTTTTTGGTCGACGAGATGCGTTCCTGCATGGCGCCCATGTCGGTTGCCAGTGTCGGCTGATAGCCCACAGCCGAAGGAATACGGCCCAGCAACGCCGACACTTCCGAACCCGCCTGGGTAAAGCGGAAGATGTTGTCGACGAAGAACAGAACGTCCGAACCTGTGTCGTCACGGAACTGTTCCGCCAGCGACAGGCCGGTCAGAGCGATCCGCATACGCGCACCGGGAGGCTCGTTCATCTGGCCGTAGACCAGCGCAATTTTCGATTCCGGCAGGTTGTCGGGAACGATAACGCCGGATTCGATCATTTCGTAATACAGGTCGTTGCCCTCACGGGTCCGCTCGCCAACACCGGCGAACACGGACACACCCGAGTGCACTTTTGCGATGTTGTTGATCAGTTCCATGATCAGAACGGTTTTGCCCACGCCGGCACCGCCGAACAGACCGATTTTACCACCCTTGGTGTAGGGGGCCAGCAGGTCGATAACCTTGATGCCTGTGGTCAGGATCTCGGTCGCTGTCGACTGTTGGTCGAAGGCAGGCGCTTCGCCGTGGATCGAACGTGTTTCTGTCGCGTCAACGGGGCCCTTTTCGTCAACGGGGTCGCCGGTGACGTTCAGGATGCGGCCCAATGTGCCGGGACCGACGGGCACCTGGATAGGCGCACCGGTGTCGGACACGGGCGCGCCGCGGACCAGACCTTCGGTGGCGTCCATCGCAATGGTACGCACGGTGTTTTCGCCAAGGTGCTGGGCAACTTCCAGAACCAGCGGGCGGCCGTTGTTTTCAGTTGTCAGAGCGTTCAAGATCTCTGGCAGGTTGTCTTCGAAGTGCACGTCGACGACGGCCCCGATGACTTGGGTGATTTTTCCGACTGCTTTTGCCATGTCGTATAACTCCGGTTTGTCTTAGAGCGCCTCGGCGCCCGAAATGATTTCAATCAGCTCGTTGGTGATCACGGCCTGACGCGAACGGTTGTACTGAATGGTCAGCTTTTCGATCATGTCGCCTGCGTTGCGGGTGGCGTTGTCCATTGCGGACATCCGTGCGCCCTGTTCGGACGCCCCGTTTTCCAGCAGAGCCGAGAAGATCGCCGTCGCAATCGCACGCGGCAGCAAATCGGCCAGAACGGCCTCTTCGCTGGGCTCGTAATCATAGACGGTCGAGCCATCGACATCGGCAACCGCCTCGGCAGGCACCTCGAACGGAATGATCTGTTGTGCTGTGGGCGTCTGGCTCACAACGTTCACGAACTTCGCATAGAAGATCGTGGCAACATCAAATTCACCAGCGTCAAAACGGCCAAGGATGTCCTTGGCGATGCCTTGCGCGTCGGGGTAGCTGACACGTTTGACCTCGGTCAGGTCGACGTGGCCCACAAAGCGCGATCCAAGATCACGTTTCATGGCGTCACGGCCTTTTTTGCCAACGGTCAGGATTTTGACGGTCTTGCCCGCCGCTTCCAGTTCCGCTGCCTTGGCCTTGGCCTTCTTCGAGATGTTCGCGTTGAAACCGCCGCACAGGCCACGTTCCGCGGTCATGACGACCAACAGGTGGGTCTGGTCACTGCCCGTGCCGCTCAGCAGCTTGGGCGCGTTGTCAGATCCGCCAACGGAACCCGCCAGCCCTGCCATCACGGCATTGAACCGCTCTGTATAGGGCCGCGACTGTTCGGCAGCTTCCTGGGCGCGGCGAAGTTTCGCCGCGGCCACCATTTGCATGGCTTTTGTGATCTTCCGAGTGTTCTTCACACTCTGGATCCGGTTTTTAAGGTCCTTGAGACTTGGCATTGCCTTATCTCTCCTTAAGCGAAGTCAGTTGCGAAGGTGTCCAGAGCTGCACGCAGCTTGTCTGCGGCATCGCCCTTGATCTTGGGATCTTCGTTTGTGATCCAGTCCAGAACATCCTGATGCTTGGAGCGCATGTGCGCCAGCATACCCGCTTCCCAGCGGCCCACTTCCTTGACCGCAACCTTGTCCAGATAGCCGTTGGTGCCTGCAAAGATGACGCAGACGATTTCGGCGTTGGTCAGGGGCGAATACTGCGGCTGTTTCATCAGCTCTGTCAGACGCGCGCCACGGTTCAGCAGCTGCTGGGTCGAGGCGTCAAGGTCGGAACCGAATTGGGCGAAAGCCGCCATTTCGCGGTATTGCGCCAGCGACAGTTTCACCGGGCCTGCAACGCTGGACATCGCGCTGGTTTGCGCCGACGAGCCAACCCGCGACACCGACAGACCGGTGTTCACAGCAGGACGGATACCTTGGTAGAACAGTTCGGTTTCCAGGAAGATCTGGCCGTCGGTGATCGAAATCACGTTGGTCGGAATAAACGCGGAAACGTCGCCACCTTGGGTTTCGATGATCGGCAGAGCCGTCAGCGAGCCCGAGCCGTTGTCTTCGTTCAGCTTGGCCGAACGCTCCAGCAGGCGCGAGTGCAGATAGAAAACGTCGCCGGGGTAAGCTTCACGGCCGGGCGGGCGGCGCAGCAACAGCGACATCTGGCGGTAGGACACCGCTTGTTTGGAAAGGTCATCATAGATGATCAGCGCGTGACGGCCGTTGTCGCGGTAGAATTCCGCCATGGCTGTCGCGGTGTAGGGTGCCAGGTACTGCATCGGCGCGGGGTCCGACGCGGTGGCGGCAACCACTGTGGTGTATTCGATGGCGCCGCTCTCTTCGAGCTTTTTCACCAGCTGGGCAACGGTCGAACGCTTTTGACCGATGGCAACATAGATGCAGTACAGCTTCTTGCTTTCATCGTCGCCTGCGGCGTCGTTGTAGGATTTCTGGTTCAGGATCGCGTCCAGGGCCACGGCGGTTTTGCCGGTCTGACGGTCACCAATGATCAGCTCACGCTGGCCACGGCCGATCGGGATCATCGCGTCGACCGATTTCAGGCCGGTTGCCATCGGTTCGTGAACCGACTTACGCGGGATGATGCCCGGCGCCTTGACGTCCGCCACGCGACGCTCTTTGGCGTTCAGCGGGCCTTTGCCGTCCAGCGGGTTGCCCAGACCGTCCAGAACGCGGCCCAGCAGTTCGTCACCAACCGGAACGTCCACGATCGAGTTGGTGCGTTTGACAACGTCACCTTCCTTGATGTCACGGTCGGAGCCGAAGATCACGACGCCGACGTTGTCGCTTTCCAGGTTCAGGGCCATGCCCTGAATGCCGCCGGGGAATTCGACCATCTCGCCGGCCTGAACCTTGTCCAGACCATAGACGCGGGCGATACCGTCACCGACGCTCAGAACGCGGCCGACTTCGGCGACTTCTGCTTCTTGACCAAAATTCTTGATCTGGTCTTTCAGGATCGCAGAAATTTCTGCTGCTTGGATACCCATTTATCCGACCTCTTTCATTACGTTCTGGAGGGAATTGAGCTTGGAGCGGATCGACGTGTCGATCATCTTCGAGCCCACTTTTACGACAAGACCGCCGATGAGGCTTTCATCAACGGTCGCATGAATAGTCACGGTTTTGCCCATCGACGCGGTCAGCGTCTTGGCCAATTTGTCAGACTGCGTCTTGGTCAGCGCCTTGGCCGAGGTGACGTCGGCGGTCACTTCGCCTTTGTCTTCGGCGATCAGATCGCGCAGGGTCTGAACCAGTTGCGGCAGCACGAACAGACGACGCTTTTGCGCCATCAGTGCCAGCGTGTTGGACATCACGCCGGACAGTTTCATCTTTTTCGCCAGTGCCGTCACGGCCGCGCCTTGCTGGTCGCGGGTGTAGATCGGCGAATGGATCATGGCATTGAAATCGCCCGACTCCGCCATCGCCTCTTGCAAGGCGGCAATATCGGTCTCAATGGCTTTTACGGCCTTGGTCTCTTTGGCCAAGTCGTAGACGGCAGTCGCATATCTTTTGGCGATGCCTGTGGAGATCGAAGCTGGTTCGGACACGTCCACCCTTCCAATGTCTGGCCCCGGTCTTCGACACGTCAGTGCCGATAGAACGAGGGAGTTGGCGCGGGCTGATGGGCATCAATCCGCTGAAATCAGGGGGGATGTATCAGACCCCCGCGCACCCCGCAACTGTCGTCAGCACCCTGCGGAAAAGGGTGTTATTATTTAATTTCAGCACCTTACCCCAAGTGCGACGCTTTGGACCGTCGAATTTGTTAAAAAACTCTTCCGATCCGGCACAGCGAACGAGCGATTCCTGCGCATTCACCACAATTTTACCACGCCACGCGGCACAGTGCAGCCCCGCGCTTCATCTTGCCGGAAAACTCCGGGGGAACGGCCGCAGGCTGTGGGGCTGGCCCCCCACCGAACCGCGCCGCACGGACTAGTGGTCAAAGCCCGGATTGGTCCGCTTCAGCTTGCGCATCAGCCCCGGCCAGATCAGGTTGTCGCCATATCCCGGCGTGAACGCGCCCCCGGCTTGCGCCTGCACCGTGTCGGCCATGGCCTGATCTTCCTCGTGCAGGTTCTCTGTGCCCGCAGCCTGCGCAAAGATCTGCGTCTTGCAGGCGTTTTCCAGAAAATACATCCGCAGGAAGGCAATCGCGCAGTTCGGTCCCAAGGTCAGCGTGCCGTGGTTGCGCAGCATCAGCAGCGACTTGTCGCCCAGATCGTTGACGATGCGTTCCCGCTCGTCCAGCTCCAGCGCGATGCCTTCGTAGTCGTGATAGGCCAGATCGTTGTTCACGATCATCGAGAACTGCGTATACCGCCGCAGCCCGCCGTTCTGCACGGACACAGCCACACCGTAGGGCGTGTGCACATGGATCACGCAGCCCGCGTCATGGCGCGCCGCGTGGATGGCCGAGTGGATGGTGAAACCAGCCGGGTTGATGTTGTAAGGCGTGTCCTGACAGATCTTGCCTTCAAGGTCGATCTTGACCAGCGACGACGCCGTCATTTCATCGAACATCACGCCGTAAGGGTTGATGAGAAACCGTTCGGCCCCGTCCTCGTCGGGCAGACGCGCCGAAATATGGGTGAACACCAGATCGGTCCAGCCGTGCATCGCGCACAGACGGTAGGTGGCGGCAAGCTGGCAGCGCAGCGCCCATTCCTCCTCCGAGACTTTGCCCTTCAGCGACGGCATGTCCATCGGATCAGGCATGTCCTTGATGTCCATGGCCGTCGGCATCGCAGTGGCGGCATCTTTCATTGGTCTCTCCTCCCAGAGTGGCGTGTCATGGCGCGCAGTGTAGACAGTTCATCGGCACATGGGAAATGACGCGGCGTTCATTTTAGATATGTCGGCGCAAAGAGGCTCAACTGCGTCGAGCCGGACGGCTTCACCCGATCAGGATGGCTCGCGCGAGCGCCCGACAACAGGCTCGGTCAGCCCTTCCAGAACGCTCACACGCTTGCGGGCGCGGCTGGCCGTGCCTTTGGGCGGATAGACCAGCTTGGACGCCTCGACCATGAAGGCGCCGCCCGCGATCATGCCGGGCATGGCGCGGCCTATGCCCTCGAACATGGCTGCAGACTTCATCCACAGACGTCGGCCTGATGGAAACTGGTAGAGCGCCCCGACGTGGCGTTCGGGCAGAAACTGATGTTTGCGCAATTGGGTTTCCAGTTGCGAGGCCGAATAGGGTCGTCCGTAGCCGAACGGCGTGCGGTCGCGCCGCGACCACAGCCCTGCGCGGTTGGGTACGATAAACAGCGCCTTGCCCCCCGGCCCCAGCACCCGCCAGCATTCTTCCAGCAAATCCTGCGGCCGGTCCGAGGTTTCCAGCCCATGCATCACCACCAGCTTGTCCACATGACCCGTCTCGATCGGCCACATCGTCTCTTCGATCAGCGCCGACACGTTTTGCTGACCTGCGGGCCAGGGCATCACCCCTTGAGGCCCGGGCATCAGGGCCATCACCCGGCGCGCGTCTTGCAGATAGGGGCGCAGAAGCGGCACCGCGAACCCATAGCCCGCCACGGTCTGCCCCTTGGCCTCGGGCCACAATTGCAGCATCCGCCCGCGCAGCGATTTCTGCGCCGCACGCCCCAGCGCACTGCGATAGTAGAAATTGCGCAAGTCCTGTACGTCGAGGTGCATTGCAGCCCTTCATCGGATCGGCCAAGCTGGCCCTTACGCCGATCCTATCAACCGTGAAGGAAATGACCATGCCCCTTGAACTCGTCACAGTGCCCTGCCTTGAAGACAACTATGCCTTTCTGGTCCACGACGCAGACAGCGGCGAAACCGCGGTGATCGACGTGCCCGAGGCGGGGCCGATCAAGGACGCACTGGCCGCGCGCGGCTGGACGCTGAGCCATGTGCTGCTGACGCACCACCACTGGGACCATGTCGACGGGCTGCCCGACCTGCTGGCGGACCATCCGGCCAAGGTGATTGGTGCCGCCGCCGATGCCCACCGCCTGCCGCCGCTGGATCTGGCTGTGGCAGAGGGCGACAGCTTTACCGTGGGCAGCGATCGCTTTGAGGTTCTGAACGTCAGCGGCCATACCGTCGGCCACATCGCCTTTCACGCGCCGGCGTCCAAGCTGGTGTTCACCGCCGACAGCCTGATGGCGTTGGGCTGTGGCCGCCTGTTCGAAGGCACGCCCGCGCAAATGCTGGACAGCATGACCAAGCTGGCCGCCCTGCCCGGCGACACCACCGTGTGCTCGGGACACGAATACACCACCACCAACGCAAAATTCGCAGCCACTGTTGATCCTGAAAACGCGGCGCTTATATCTCGTACACAGGACATCGCGGACAAACGCGCCGCCGGGATGCCCACCGTGCCCTCCAAGCTTCAGCTTGAACTGGACACAAACCCTTTTCTGCGCGCCTCAGACCCTGCCATCGCCCGCACTCTGGACATGACAGGCGCAACGCCACTGGACGTTTTTACCGAAGTCCGCGCACGCCGCGACCGGTTCTGACGGTCCCACCCGCAACAATCGACAGCAATTCCTTCAGGTTTGTCACTTTTGTGACTGGTTTATGAAAGAAAACCCTTGAAGCCAGCCGTCGATCAACCAAACTCTAACAGTATGAGGCCATGGTTGGCAGCGGGCACCCAAATGCCCTCACCGACCCAGATCAGAAGGAGCACGAGCGTGCCTTCATTCTCGACAACATTGGAAAAAGCAATCCATTCCGCGCTGGCGCTGGCAAACGAGCGCCGCCACGAATTCGCGACGCTGGAGCATTTGCTGCTGGCGTTGGTCGACGAGCCGGACGCCAAACGTGTGATGCAGGCGTGCAGCGTCGACGTTGACGAACTGCGCACCACGCTGAACGAATTTGTCGACGAGGATCTGTCAAACCTCGTGACCGACATCGACGGCAGCGAAGCGGTGCCCACAGCGGCGTTCCAGCGCGTTATTCAACGCGCGGCGATCCACGTGCAGTCTTCGGGCCGCACCGAGGTGACCGGTGCGAACGTGCTGGTCGCGATCTTTGCCGAACGCGAAAGCAACGCGGCCTATTTCCTGCAGGAGCAGGACATGACCCGCTATGACGCAGTCAACTTTATCGCCCATGGCGTTGCCAAGGACCCCGCCTTTGGCGAGCCGCGCCCAGTCTCGGGCGCGCCCGAGCATGAGGACGAGCCGCAAGGCGTGACCGAAGGCGAGAAAAAGGATTCGGCGCTTGAGAAATATTGCGTCGATCTGAACGCCAAATCGCGCGAGGGCGACATCGACCCGCTGATCGGCCGCGACAGCGAAGTCGAACGCTGCATCCAGGTGCTGTGCCGTCGGCGCAAGAACAACCCGCTGCTGGTGGGTGACCCCGGCGTCGGCAAAACCGCCATCGCCGAAGGTCTGGCACGCAAGATCGTATCGGGCGAAACCCCCGAGGTTCTGGCCAACACCACGATCTATTCGCTCGACATGGGCGCATTGCTTGCGGGCACCCGCTATCGCGGTGATTTCGAGGAACGGCTGAAAGCGGTCGTGACCGAGTTGGAAGCGCACAAGGACGCGGTTCTGTTCATCGACGAAATTCACACCGTGATCGGTGCCGGTGCCACTTCGGGCGGTGCGATGGACGCGTCCAACCTGCTGAAGCCTGCGCTTCAGGGGGGTAAATTGCGCACCATGGGTTCGACCACCTACAAGGAGTTCCGCCAGCATTTCGAAAAGGACCGCGCCCTGTCGCGCCGGTTCCAGAAAATCGACGTGAGTGAGCCGTCGGTCGAAGATGCGGTGAAAATCCTGCGCGGGCTGAAACCCTATTTCGAGGATCACCACTCGGTGAAATACACCTCGGATGCGATCAAGACCTCGGTGGAACTGGCCAGCCGGTACATCAACGACCGCAAGCTGCCCGACAGCGCCATCGACGTCATCGACGAGGCCGGTGCCGCGCAGCATCTGGTGGTCGCCAACAAGCGGCGCAAGACCATCGGGACCAAGGAGATCGAGGCCGTGGTGGCCAAGATCGCCCGCATCCCGCCGAAAAACGTCTCCAAAGACGATGCCGCCGTGCTGAAAGACCTCGAAGGCTCGCTGAAACGCGTCGTCTTTGGTCAGGACACCGCAATCGAGGCGCTGGCCTCGGCGATCAAGCTGTCGCGTGCGGGTCTGCGCGAGCCGGAGAAGCCCATCGGCAACTACCTGTTCGCAGGACCAACCGGCGTGGGCAAAACCGAGGTGGCCAAACAGCTGGCGGATACGCTGGGTGTGGAACTGCTGCGTTTCGATATGTCGGAATACATGGAGAAACACGCGGTCAGCCGTCTGATTGGCGCCCCTCCGGGCTATGTCGGGTTCGATCAGGGCGGTCTGCTGACCGACGGGATCGACCAGCATCCGCATTGCGTGCTGCTGCTGGACGAGATGGAAAAGGCGCATCCGGATGTCTACAACATCCTGTTGCAGGTCATGGACCATGGCCGCCTGACCGACCACAACGGTCGCACGGTGGACTTCCGCAACGTGGTGCTGATCATGACCTCGAACGCCGGTGCTGCGGAACAGGCCAAGGAAGCGATCGGCTTTGGCCGTGACCGCCGCGAGGGCGAGGACACAGCCGCCATCGAGCGGACCTTTACGCCGGAATTCCGCAACCGTCTGGACGCGGTGATCAGCTTTGCGCCGCTGCCCAAGGCCGTGATCCTGCAAGTGGTCGAAAAGTTCGTGCTGCAACTCGAAGCGCAACTGATGGACCGTGGCGTGACCATCGAACTGACCCGCCCCGCCGCCGAATGGCTGGCCGATAAGGGCTATGACAGCAAGATGGGCGCGCGTCCGTTGGGCCGCGTGATCCAAGAATACATCAAAAAGCCGCTGGCCGAAGAATTGCTCTTTGGCAAGCTGGCCAAAGGTGGGGTTGTCAAGGTCGGCATGAAAAACGGCGTGCTGGACCTCAAGGTCGAAGGGCCTGAAAACCGGCGCATCTCGGGCAACAAGCCGCCCCTGCTGACGGCTGAATGATCCGCGCGGTTTACACCGCCTTCACACTCACGCTCGCCGCAGGGATGCCTGCGGCGGGCGATCCTGTTTTGACCTCCCCGATTGACTGTGATCTGGGACGTGACTGCTTTATCCAGCAATATGTCGATCACGACCCCGGACCGGGCGCATCGGATTACCTGTGTGCCCCGCTCAGCTATGATGAACATACAGGCACCGATTTTGGCCTGCCCACCCTGCGACAGATGCAGGCGGGCGTGAACGTGCTGGCCAGTGCCCCAGGTACGGTCAAAGGCGTGCGTGACGGCATGGTCGACCAGGCCTATTCCGCTGCCAATGCTGAACAGGTCACAGGACGCGAATGTGGCAACGGCGTGGTGATCGACCATGGTGAGGGTTGGGAAACCCAATATTGCCACATGAAACGGGGCAGCATCACGGTCCGCTCCGGCGACACGGTTCAGCGCGGCGCCGTGCTGGGTCAGGTCGGCATCAGTGGGCGCGCGCAGTTTCCCCACGTCCACCTGAGCGTGCGGCACAACGGCGAAACGATCGACCCCTTTAATCCCGACGGCGATATCACTTGTGACGTGCCCGACAGCAACACCCTGTGGCGATCCCCGCCCGCCTACCGGGCTGGTGGGATCCTTGACGTGGGCTTTTCCGACAGTATTCCGGCCTATGACGATGTGAAATCAGGCCGCGCCGCCAAAGCGGCTTTGCCCGCAGACGCACCTGCGCTGGTGGTGTACGGATATGCCTTTGGCGGCCAGTTGGGCGACAAGATACGCGTTGTCCTGACCGGTCCGAAAGGCGATGTTTTAGATCAAACCGAAACACTGGAAAAAGGTCAGGCGCAGTTCTTCCGCGCAGTTGGCAAGCGCCTGAAAGGCGCTGCATGGCCTGCGGGCTCCTACGCGGGGACAGTCACTCTGATCCGTGACGGCCGCCAGATCGACACCCGCCGCGCAGAGATCACGCTGCGCTGAGGCGTCCTTCATCTTGCCAGAAAAACTCCGGGGAAGGCGCGAAAGCGACTGGGGCAGAGCCCCTATTTCTCGGTGAACTTCAACTCGATCCGCCGGTTTTGCGCCCGCGCCTCGTCGGTGTCGGCGGTGTTCACCGGTTGATACTGCCCGAACCCGTTGGCCGACAGCCGGTCCGGGGGGATACCCAGGAAATTCACCATGTATTTCACCACTGACAGCGCCCGTGCCTGGCTGAGCTCCCAGTTGTCGGCAAATGCGCCCTGACCGGACAGCGGTGTGTTGTCCGTATGCCCGTCCACACGAATGACCCAATTGATCTCGGGGGGAATGTCGCTCACCACGCTGCGCAGGATCGCCGCGATCTTGGAAAGCTCTCGCTGCCCGTCCGCGGACAGGTTCGCAGCACCGGGCGGGAACAGCACCTCGGAGGAGAATACGAACCGGTCGCCCTCGATCCGCACGCCTTCCTGATTGCCCAGAACATCCCGCAACCGGCCAAAGAACTCCGAGCGGTATTTCTCCAGATCCTGCGCCGCTGCTTCCAACCGCTTGCGCTCTTGTTCTTCCAGCACGCGGCGGCGACGTTCTTCGGCGGCAACCCGTGCCAGTGCGGTGTTCAGATCCTGACCCAGCGACAACAATTCGACCTGTGCCGCCTCGTCCCGAGTCTTGGCGTCGTCCAGCAAGGCCTGCAATTGGCCCAACTGCGACCGGAGCGCCGCAACCTGCTGGTTCAGCACCTCGGTCTGCCGCTGGGCCGCTGCGGATTTTTCCTGTTCCTCCGCCAGCTTGTCCCGCGCTGTCTGCAACAAGGCCGCGCGACGTTCGGCGTCGGTCATTGTCTCGTCGATGGCATTTTCGGCAGCCAGCTTTGCCGCCAGTGCCGCCGCCAGTTGCGCCCGCACCTCGGCCGCGTCGGCGTTCAGCGTCTGCGCGTCGGCCTCGGCTGCCAGCTTTGCGGCCAAGGCCGCCTCAAGCTGGGTGCGCAAATCGGCGCTGGTCGCCTGGGCATCCTCTGCACGGGCTGTCTGTGTGGTCACATCCGCCAGCGCCGCCGCAAGCCGCGCCCGCAAGTCTTGGGTTTCGGCGCTGCCTGCTTCGATGGTGGCCTGCGCCACGTCCAACTGACCCTGAAGCGCGGCAATCTGCCCTTCCAACGCATCCTTTTGTGCGGTCAGCGCCTGCTGCTGGGTCGCCAGTTCCTGCACGGTGCTGTCGGTGCCATCGGCCTGCCCTTTCAAGGTTTCCACCTGCAGCAGCGCTGCCACCAATTGTGTGTCCAGATCCGCCTCGGCGGCACGGGCTGCGGCCAGCATGGTCAGCGTTTCCTCGGCTTTCTTGCGCTGCGCCTCCAGTGCCAGCGTCATCGAGGTCAGCTCGGCATCCGCCTCTTTCAGGCGTTCGCGCAGCAATCGGGCGGCTTCGGCCTCGGCCAGCTTCGCCGCCTCTTCCTCGCTCAGCGCTGCCTGCGCCTGGTCCAGTTGCGTGTTCAGACCTGCCAGTTGCTCATTGGCTTCGGCATTTCGCGCGCGCAGATCTGCAACCAGCGCATCCAGTGCCTCGCGCCGCGATGCGGCCAGCCGCGCCTCCTCGGCACCGGCGTCGATCTCGTCGCGCGCCTGCGCCAGCGCCAGGTTCAACGCCTCTTGTTCGGACAACAATCGGGTCTGTTCGGCTTGCAAATCGGCCACCGCCGCCTGCGCCTGATCCCGGTCCGCCAGCAGAGTTGCGACCTGGGCTTCAAAACTTGTGATCCGTGTCTGCGCCGCCGCCAGTTCGCTGGCCTGCGCATCACGTTCCTGCGTCAGTGACGCGATCAGCGCCGCCTGATCCGACACCTCTTGCTGCGCATCGCTCAGGGTTGCAGACAGCGCCGAGAGCCGCGCATCCAGCCGGTCGCCCCGCTGTTCCTCCAGCCCGAGCGCCTGCGCCAGGGCCGCAACTTCACCGGCCAGCGCGTCCAGTTCGCTTTCCTGCCCCGAAATGGTTTCGCGCAGCACGTATTGCACCACCATGAAAATGGTCAGCACAAA
This sequence comes from Sulfitobacter sp. 20_GPM-1509m, assembly GCF_000620505.1. Taxonomy (GTDB): domain Bacteria; phylum Pseudomonadota; class Alphaproteobacteria; order Rhodobacterales; family Rhodobacteraceae; genus Pseudosulfitobacter. The sequence goes on from NZ_KK211144.1 coordinate 644,117, forward strand.
CATCAGCACCAGCAACAGGCCGGTCATCGCATCGACAAAGCCGGGCCAGATCGACGCCTGAAACCGTGATCCCGTGCGCCGCGACAGGGCCATCAGCCGTCACCCTTGATGTTTCCCGCCCCGCCCTGGGACCCGCGCCCACGATTGCCACGATTGCCACCGCGCGGCTGCGCCAGTGCCTGTGTGAGCCCGGCCAGGTCGCTGCGCAATTCCGCCATGCTTTCCTGACGGCCCGCGGAAATCTCTTCGAGAATACGCAGCATCTGCACGTCGATCGACCGCAGACGCATCCGGCTTTCGGCATCAATCCCGTCGCCGCCGCCTTGGGCTTCGAAATGCGCAATCAGCCGTTCCTGCCCCGCAGCCACCCGCTCCAGCGCCGAATTTTCGGGGTCGCCGTGCTGCATCTGCCGGGTCATGCCGTGAATGGCCTCGACCAGCATCCCCAGCTTTTCGTCCACCACGGTCCGCGAAATGTCCGACTGGGTGAACATCTGTTGCAGGGTTTCCATCTGCTCGGCCAGATGGTCGATCACGCCCGCCATCACGGGCGCATCGCCCCCGGTCTCTTCGCCCGAGGCAAAGCTGACCCGCGTGATCGAACTCAGCCATTCTTCCAGCTCGCGGTAAAACCGGTTCTGTCCGTGACCCGCGAACAGCTCGAGCAATCCGACAATCAACGATCCCGCCAGCCCCAGCAGGGACGAACCAAAGGCCACTCCCATACCGCTCAGCTGGGAATCCAGCCCGTCCATCAGGCGACCAAACACGTCCACACCCGCGTCGCCCTCTTGCGGGGCAAGGCTGCGAATGGTGTCGACCAACGCGGGAACGGTGGTTGCCAGACCGTAGAACGTGCCCAAAAGGCCCAGGAAAATCAGAAGGTTGACGATGTAACGCGTGATTTCGCGCGCCTCGTCGACGCGCGTAGCGACCGAATCCAGAATAGACCGCGTGGACGAGGACGACACCTGCATCCGTGCGCCACGCGTGCGCAACAGGGACGCCAGTGGCGCCAGCAATTGCGGCGGCTTGTCGTCACCGTCCTGCGTATCGCCGACAAAGCCTTCGATCCAGCGCACCGACCCGATCAGCTGGAACACCTGCCAAAAGCAGGCGACGACACCGATCAGAAAGACAAAAAAGATGAACCCGTTCAGATAGGGGTTGGCCTCGAACACAGGCAATACGCTGGGCGCCGCGACGAACACCATCGCCGCGCTCAGGGCGATTACCATCAGCATCAGTGCGATCTGCCGCACCGGCTGGGAAAATTGCGGCCGCGCTTCGCGGTCCATCTGCGACATGCGCCCGGGTCCTTGCCCTAGTTTACTGCTCTGCAGCAACGATAACGAAGAATGCCCGACAAGGCCAAGGGATTATGCACAGATTGCCCGCACACGCGCCGCCAACCAGTCCAGATCGGCATCTTGCAGCCCGATCTGGTTCAAATGATCGGCAGTGTTGAAAAGATATTCGGTGTTGGGGCCACGCCCGCCCACTGCCTTGGCGATGATCTGGGCCTGTTCTTCCAGCGGCAGGCCGCCACAATACTGGTCGTGTTCGGCGTCGATGATATAGGCGACGGCATCGACCACGCGCCCGTCCACCAATTGCAAGGACACGGTTGCCTCATAATAGGCCGACGAAATCAGCTCGCGGGCGCGCAGATACTCCAGCGTCGCCTCTTCTGCGCCCGCCTCGACCTCCATTGCGATGCCTTCGCAAGAGGCCGGCGGCACCGCGTCCAGCGCCAGCACCAGCCCCGGTTCCGCTTCCGTGCCTCGGTGATGGATCGAGCGCATACAGAACGACCGCTGATAGCCTTTCAGCCGTGCGACAACCCGATCAGCCACTGGAAAACCGGGGTTCCAAAGCAAGCTGCCATAGCCAAAAACCCACATCGTCATCGACACTGTCCCCTTTGTCTTTGTCGCAGGCCGGTAAACCCGATTCGCCCATCCAATGAAAGCCGCGCCCCGGACCGCCCCCTTCTTTTGGCCCAAAATATCCTGGGGGAGCCGCATCAGCGGCGGGGGCAAAGCCCCCGAACACCCTAGCGGCAATAAGATCCGCTGCGATAGCGCGCCGTGTCAAAGTGCAGGTGGTCGCGGTGATAGCCGTCCGAACCGGGGCCCAGAACCGTGCCAAAGGTCCCACAGGCCCCCGCGTGCATCGCGCGCAGCGCCTTGCCGTGGCGGCGGGAGTTCCACCCTTCCAGCACGCTCACAATTTCGCCGCTCTGCAATTGAAAGCCCGAGATATCGATCGCCCGGCCCTTGCCATGTTCGGACACTTTCGCGCCGGGCTGATTGTTGCGCGTGCGGCAGGTGTAATGCGCGGCGACGCGGTAACCCGTCAGACCGCCCAGACGCGCCAGCGCCGGTTTTGCGCTGCGCTCGGTCCATGTTTTCAACGCCTTGGCCGTTGCGCAATCCATCACCGCCTCCTGGCTCAGCGCGATGCCGGAGACCGATCTCAGTTTGATCGCCTCGCCGATGCCACAGGCCGCTATCGGGCCCGGCACGGGGCCGAGATAGGTGCCTTGCAAGTCGACATCACCGCAGACCGCCCCTTTGGCGCGTTTGCGTTTCTTTGCCATGGCCTTTTGTTCAAGCGATCTGGGCCGCACGGAAGGGCGCAATGCCGACACAGGACCAGAGAATGACGCAGCCGACGCCAGATGCACCGCGCTTTGGTCCGGCTGCAGCAGGATCACCCCGGAACGGGCCACCACGGGCTGTGCGGTTGCCGCAGGCAGTGAAACGGTCGCGCGGGGCATTGGGCGAAGCGATTTTTTGGGTGCTTGCGCTGCTGCAGCCGTGGCCAGACACAGGGCCAACACAACTGTCAGCCCCGCCTTCATGATTTGCCGACCTGCGGCGTGCGGCCAAAGTCCGGCGCGTCGGTGTCCTGTCCCGCTTCGATGATACCCCGCCGGATCGCGCGGGTGCGGGTGAAATAGTCGAACAAATGGTCGCCGTCGCCGGTGCGGATGGCGCGTTGCAGCGCGAACAGCTCTTCGGTGAAGCGCCCCAGAATCTCCAGCGTCGCGTCCTTGTTGGTCAGGAACACATCCCGCCACATGGTCGGGTCGGATGCAGCGATGCGGGTAAAATCCCGAAAGCCGGCGGCAGAGTACTTGATGACTTCACCATCGGTCACGCGGCCCAGATCATCGGCCACGCCCACCATCGTGTAGGCGATCAGGTGCGGTGTATGCGATGTGACAGCCAGCACCAGATCGTGGTGGTCGGCGTCCATTTCCTCGACATTCGAACCGATACCCTCCCACAGCGTGCGCAGGCGCGCGGTGGCTTGCGGGTCTGTCCCATCGACCGGGACCAGCAGGCACCAACGGTTGTCGAACAAGGTTGCAAAACCCGATTCCGGTCCCGAATGTTCGGTCCCAGCCAGCGGGTGACCGGGAATAAAGTGTACGCCTTCGGGCAAATGCGGGCCGACGCTTTCAATCACGCTGCGCTTGACCGAGCCTACGTCGGTTACAGTTGCACCCTTGGCCAGATGCGGCGCAATCTCGGCGGCAACGGCGGCCATCGCCCCCACAGGCACCGCCAGCACCACCAGATCGGCACCCTCGACCGCCTCGGCGGCGGTGTCGCACACGCGATCCGTCAGCCCGATACGGCGCGCGGTGTCGCGGGTGGCCTGGCTGCGGGCATAGCCCGTTACCTCGCCCGCAAGCCCGCCGCGCCGGATCGCCCAGAACATCGACGAGGCGATCAGCCCGAGACCGATCAGCGCAATGCGGTTGTAGACAGGGGCCTGTGCAACACCGGTCATGCGCTTTTGCTTTCTTTGAATTGACGCACTGCGTGCACGACGCGGCGGCAGGCGCTTTCGTCGCCGACAGTGATGCGCAGCGCGGCCGGCAGTTTATAGCCCGCCACACGGCGCACGATCAGCCCTTGGGTCTGCAGCCACGCATCACAGGCGTTGGCCTCGTCGGCGCTGCCGAAACGGGCCAGTACAAAATTGGCGTGGCTCACGTCCGAGGGCACACCCAAGGCTGCCAGCCCTTCGGCCAGAATGGTGCGGCAACGGGCGTTTTCACTGCGGCAGTGGTCGGCATAGGCCACGTCGCGCACCGCCGCCTCGGCGGTGTCCAGCGCCGCCTGGCTGACGTTGAACGGACCGCGCACACGGTTCAGCACGTCGATCACATGGGCCGGACCATAGCCCCAACCAATGCGCAACCCGCCCAGTCCGTACAGTTTCGAGAACGTGCGGGTCATCACGACGTTCTGGCGGCTGTCCACCAGCGACGCCCCGCCATCATAGCCTTCGACGTAATCGGCATAAGCTCCGTCCAGCACCAGCAGCGCCTGTTTCGGCAGGCCGTCCGCCAGACGCGCGATTTCCGTGTCCGCGATCATGGTGCCGGTGGGGTTGTTGGGGTTCGCGATGAACACCAGCCGCGTCTTTTTGGTGCAGGCCGCCAACAGCGCATCGACATCGGTGACGCGGTCGGCTTCCAGCACTTCGACAGGCGTCGCCCCTGCTGCCTTTGCGCTGATGGAATACATGCCAAAGCCGTGGACGGTGTGCACGACCTCGGTGCCCGGCCCGGCATAGGCGTTGCACAGAAACGCAATGATTTCGTCCGATCCTGCACCGCAAATGATCCGCTCGGCGTCGACACCGTGGACCTGCGCAAGGGCGGCGCGCAGAGACGCGTGGTCGGTCGACGGGTAGCGGTGCAACTGGTGGGATGCCCGGCGGAACGCCTCCATTGCCTTGTCGGACGGCCCCAGCGGGTTCTCGTTCGACGACAGCTTTACCGCGTTTTCCACGCCCGCCACATGGCTGGTGCCCCCCACGTATGGGTCGATGGACATGATGCCGGGTTGTGGCGCAATCGCTTGGGTCATGGGTTGGCTCCTTCGGAGGTTGTTTTAGCGAGGCAAACGCGCCTGCGCCATGCTCTTTTGCGGATGCGGAAGTTTGCCAACGCCAGTGTGTCCTAACGTCCTTTGTATTGCGCCGCCAGCGCGCAGAACATAAAGTGAACAAATGGTTAAATCACTGTCAGAAAAACTCGCGATTCTCTCCGATGCGGCGCGCTATGACGCCTCTTGCGCCTCGTCGGGGGGCACCAAACGCAACAGCCGCGACGGCACGGGACTTGGCTCGAACGAAGGATCGGGAATTTGCCATGCCTATACGCCCGACGGGCGGTGCATCAGCCTGCTCAAGATCCTGATGACCAACTTTTGCATTTACGACTGTGCCTATTGCGTCAACCGCGTGTCCTCGAACACGCCCCGCGCCCGGTTTACCCCCGAAGAGGTCGTGTCGCTGACCATCGAATTCTATCGCCGCAACTATATCGAGGGGCTGTTTTTGTCCTCGGGCATCATCCAGTCGCCGGACAAGACGATGGAGGATATGGTCCAGATCGCCCGCCTGTTGCGCGAGCGCGAGAATTTTCGCGGCTATATCCATCTGAAAACCATCCCCGATGCCGCGCCCGAGTTGATCGCGGCCGCCGGTCTTTATGCCGACCGCCTGTCGATCAACGTCGAGCTTCCGACCGAGGCTGCGGTGGCCGCTTATGCGCCCGAAAAGAACCCTGCGACCATCCGTGCCGCGATGCAGGATGTCAAAGCCGGGCGCGCCGCGTCCAAGGATCGTTCGCACAGCGGAAAACGCCCGCCAAAATTTGCCCCCGCCGGTCAATCAACGCAGATGATCGTCGGTGCGGACGGATCGAACGATGCCACCATTCTGGGCCAGGCCAACAGCCTGTACGGCAATTACGGGCTGAAGCGCGTGTATTATTCCGCCTTTTCCCCTATCCCCGACAGCAGTGCAAAGCTGCCTCTGGTGCAGCCGCCCCTGGTGCGAGAACACCGTCTGTATCAGGCCGACTGGCTGCTGCGGTTCTACGGGTTTTCGGTGGACGAGATCACAGGCGTGACGCAAGCCGGCAATCTGGATCTGGAGATGGACCCCAAGCTGGCCTGGGCCATCGCGCACCGCGGGCTGTTTCCGCTGGATGTGCAGCGGGCCTCGCGTGATTTGCTGCTGCGGGTGCCGGGGTTTGGTGTTCGTACGGTGAACCGTATCCTCAGCACGCGCAGGCACCGTGATCTGCGCTATGCCGATCTGCAACGCATGGGCGCGCTGCTGAAAAAGGCGCGGCCTTTCATCACTCTGCGCGACTGGTCGCCGGGGCGGCTGACCGACAGCGCCGACCTGCGCGCGCGCTTTGCCCCGCCCCCCGAACAGCTTAGCCTGTTCTGATGCGCACCATCGCCCTGCCCCGCATCGGCACGGCGCAGGCCTGGCGCGACGCGGCGCGCGGGTTGCTGGCAGAGGATGTGCGTCCCGAGGATGTGTTGTGGTCCTTTGACGATCCCGCACAGGTGGACCTGTTCGCCGCCGCGCCGCGTCGCAAAACCACGCCCGCGCAGGTGACCGTGCCGAAATCCTTCGTCGACATGGCCAACCGCGTGGTCTGGCACAGCGATGACGACCGCTTTGCCCGGCTTTATGCGTTCCTGTGGCGGTTGCGGGATACGCCCGCCCTGATGCAGGATCGGGGCGACGCGCAACTGGCCCATCTGCGCAGGCTGGAAAAGAACGTGAACCGCTGTGCGCACAAGATGAAAGCCTTCGTCCGCTTTCGCGATCTGAGCGCCACAGGCCCCCGCCGCCGCTTTGCTGCCTGGTTCGAGCCGACGCATCACACGGTTGAGCCGACTGCCCCGTTTTTCGCAAAGCGGTTCGGCGACATGGACTGGATGATCGTCACGCCCGATGTCACCGCACGATTCGAGGATGGCCGCCTGAGCTTTGCGCCCGGTCAGGCGCGGCCCGATCTGCCCGAGGATGCGACCGAAGAGCTATGGGGCACCTATTTCTGCAATATCTTCAACCCCGCACGGGTCAAGGTGCAGGCGATGACCTCGGAGATGCCGCGCAAATACTGGAAGAACATGCCAGAGACGCGGCATATCCCGCAGCTGTTGGCCAACGCCGAGGCGCGTGCCCGTCAGATGCAAGAGGCCATGCCGACCCTGCCGCCACTGCGGGCTGAACGGATCACCGCCAGCTTGGCCGATCTGCGTGCCACCGCGACCCGCGACAGTCTGGAAACGGTGAACGCGCAAATCCGTGCCTGCACCCGATGCGCCCTGTGTCGCCCTGCCACACAGGCGGTGACCGGCGAAGGGCCACGTGATGCTGCTCTGATGGTGGTGGGCGAACAGCCCGGCGATATCGAGGATCGGACAGGGCGTCCCTTTGTCGGGCCTGCGGGTCAGCTTTTTGACGAGATTGCAGCACAAGCAGGGCTGGACCGGCAGGCAACCTATGTCACGAACGCTGTAAAACATTTCAAATTCCAGCAACGTGGCAAACGCCGGATGCACCAGTCGCCCAATCAGGGCGAGGTGCAGCATTGCAAATGGTGGCTCGAGGCCGAGGTGGCCTTGGTCAAGCCCAAGCTGATCCTGGCCATGGGAGGAACGGCACTGCTGGCACTGACCGGGACCAAGGATGGCATCCTGAAACGACGCGGGCAGATTGAGGATACAGCCTATGGCCCGGTTCTGGTGACGCTGCACCCGTCCTATCTGTTGCGTCTGCCGGACGCATCGCTGCGCGCGGCACAGACCGACCTGTTCCGCGCCGATCTGGTGCAGGCCGCACAGAGGGCCCATCTGGCTGCGTAAAGGCTCGAATGCAAAAAGGCCGCGCTCGGGGCGCGGCCTTTTGTAAATCGTAGAACAGATCGAAGCGATCAGTTCTTGGCGTAGAATTCGACCACGAGGTTCGGTTCCATCACCACCGGATACGGCACATCGCCGAACGCGGGTGTGCGCACGAATGTGGCGGTCAGCTTCGAGTGGTCGACGTCCATGTAGTCGGGCACGTCACGCTCGGGCAGCTGTGTAGCTTCGAGGATGGCGGCCATCTGCTTGGAACGGTCACGCACTTCGATCACGTCGCCTTCTTTGACGCGGTAGGACGGAATGTTCACTTTCTTGCCGTTCACACGGACGTGGCCGTGGTTCACGAACTGACGGGCCGCAAACACGGTCGCCACGAATTTCGCGCGGTAGACAACGGCGTCCAGGCGACGCTCGAGCAGGCCGATCAAGTTTTCACCGGTGTCGCCTTTGACACGCTCGGCTTCGGCATAGATGCGGCGGAATTGTTTTTCGGTCAGGTCGCCGTAGTAGCCTTTCAGCTTCTGCTTGGCGCGCAGCTGCAGACCGAAGTCCGACAGTTTGCCCTTGCGACGCTGGCCGTGCTGGCCGGGGCCATATTCACGACGGTTGACCGGCGATTTCGCGCGGCCCCAGATGTTTTCGCCCATGCGGCGGTCGATTTTGTACTTGGCAGACGTGCGTTTGGTCACGGCTGGTCTCCTTTATATAGGTTCATAAAGGGCGTTGTCCTCTGGTCTATGACCCGACAGGCTTCCCCTTGCGAGGTCCACCAACACCAATGAAGGGGCGCTTATACGCCCGCGCGGGTCGGTGTCAACGGCCTTTCCACCCATTGGTACGGGCCATCTGTGCCACATCGTCGTGCCGGTGGCAGGTGGTCAGGTGATCGTTGACCAGACCACAGGCCTCCATCCATGCATATACAATGGTCGGCCCGCAGAATTTGAACCCGTCCTTCTTCATCTGCCTGGAGATTCGCACGCTGAGCTCTGTGCTGGGCGGCACCTTGTCCTGCGATGTGTATTTCGGCTGAAGCGGTGCAAAATCGACAGTGCGCCACATATAAGTGTCAAAGCCGATCTGGTCCTCGATCGCGCACCACGCGCGGGCATTGCTGATGGTCGCGTTGATCTTGCCGCGATGGCGGATGATCCCTGCGTCCTGCACCAGCCTGTCCACCTCGTCCGTGCCCCAGGTGGCAATCTCGCGGGGATTGAACCCGCGAAATGCGACACGGAAATTATCGCGTTTTTTCAGGATCGTAATCCATGAAAGACCGGCCTGAAACCCGTCAAGGATCAGCTTTTCCCACAGCGCGCGGCTGTCGTATTCGGGCACGCCCCATTCGGTGTCATGATAGGTCCGGTAGATCGGTTCTGACCCGGCCCAGTTGCACCGGGAAAGACCGTCATCACCTGCCATTCCACCACACATCCGACATCTCCGAAAATAAGACTAAAATAGGAACATTCATACATTGTTAGGGAATATGGCGGCAAAGTGGAAGCCAATCCCGAACCGTTTAGAGGTGCCACGTGAACCTGGACAAGCAGCGCATTGCCGACGTACCGCCCGGTGCTGAAAATCCGCTGAATTTCGCGGTGGCGCAACGGGATGGGTCAATTCTGGACTTGGTCGCCGAAGCGATCCGGCACAAGCAGACGCTGCTGGCCTTTCAGCCGGTGGTGTTGTCGCGGGACCAGTCCCGCGTGGGATTTTACGAGGGGCTGATCCGCATCACCGATGCAACCGGTCGCGTGATTCCCGCCCGCGACTTCATGCATGTGGTCGAAAGCACTGAACTGGGCCGCGAAATTGACGTGCTGGCGTTGCAAATGGGGCTGCGCGCGCTGCACGAAACGCCGCACCTGCGGCTGTCGATCAACATGTCGGCGCGGTCCATCGGCTTTGCCAGTTGGACGCGCACCCTTAAACGCTGGCTGGACCGTGACCCCACCATTGCCGAACGGCTGATCCTGGAAATCACCGAAGGATCGGCCATGACCGTGCCCGAACTGGTCATCGATTTTATGGACCGCTGGCAGGTGCGCGGCATCTGCTTTGCGCTGGACGACTTTGGTTCGGGTCAGACTGCACTGCGCTATTTCAAGGATTTCTTCTTTGATATCCTGAAGATAGACGGCCAGTTCGTGTCGGGCATCGCCATGGACCCGGACAATCAGGCGCTGGTGCGGTCGATGGTGTCGATTGCGCAGCACTTCGACATGATGACGGTCGCCGAATTCGTCGAAACACAGGCCGATGCAACGATGTTGACCGCGCTTGGCGTCGATTGCCTGCAAGGTTACCTGCACGGTGCGCCCACCACGCGACCCGGCTGGAAAACCCCGCCCCCTGTCCGCGCTGCGGGCTGATAGCGCCACCCGACCTTTAGGACTGCGTATACGTTGTGAGGACGGAACGAATGGTTTATTCAAATACATAAGTCGAAGGGCGGGCACCCGGCGTGTTGCCGGAACCACAACTGCGTCCTTCGTCAAACAACATGAGGATGCATTCCATGACCAACGTCGTCATCGCCTCTGCCGCGCGTACCGCTGTCGGCAGCTTTACCGGCTCTTTTGCGGGTACTCCCGCCCACGATCTGGGCGCTGCTGTCCTTGAGGCGATTGTCGCGCGCGCAGGCATCGACAAATCCGAAGTCAGCGAGACCATTCTGGGTCAGGTCCTGACAGCTGCCCAAGGGCAAAACCCCGCCCGTCAGGCGCACATCAACGCGGGCCTGCCGATTGAAAGTGCTGCGTGGAGCATCAACCAGGTGTGCGGCTCCGGCCTGCGCGCCATTGCGCTGGCCGCACAGCACATCCAGCTGGGCGACGCGGATATCGTGGCCGCCGGTGGCCAGGAAAACATGTCGATGAGCCCTCACGCCGCGAACCTGCGCATGGGTCACAAGATGGGCGACATGCAGTATATCGACACCATGATCCGCGATGGCCTGTGGGACGCATTCAACGGCTATCACATGGGCCAGACCGCTGAAAACGTTGCCGAAAAATGGCAGATCAGCCGCGACCAGCAAGACGAATTCGCCGTCGCCTCGCAAAACAAGGCCGAAGCCGCGCAAAAGGCGGGCAAGTTCCAGGACGAGATCACGCCCTTCACCGTCAAGGGCCGCAAGGCCGACATCGTTGTGGACAGCGATGAATACATCCGCCACGGCGCAACCATCGAAGCCATGCAAAAGCTGCGCCCCGCCTTTACCAAGGATGGGTCGGTTACCGCCGCCAACGCCTCGGGCCTGAACGACGGTGCCGCCGGTGCCCTGCTGATGACCGCAGACAACGCCGAAAAACGCGGGATCGAGCCGCTGGCGCGAATCGTTTCCTACGCCACCGTCGGCCTTGACCCGTCGATCATGGGCGCGGGCCCGATCTTTGCCTCGCGCAAAGCTCTGGAGAAAGCCGGCTGGAAAGCCGAAGATCTGGATCTGGTCGAAGCCAACGAAGCCTTTGCCGCACAGGCCTGTGCCGTGAACAAGGACATGGGTTGGGACCCGTCGATCGTGAACGTCAACGGCGGCGCCATTGCCATCGGCCACCCCATCGGCGCCTCGGGCGCGCGAATCCTGAACACGCTGGTCTTTGAAATGAAGCGTCGCGGCGCCAAAAAAGGTCTGGCCACACTGTGCATCGGTGGTGGCATGGGCGTCGCCATGTGCGTCGAGCGCCCATAATTTCACCGAGGCTACGCAATATAGTTGCGGACACAACGTGAAATGAGTAACAAGATTTCGCGGCACATCAATTGCCGCGGAATCAAAGGCCGAACACATGTCGATCCGAACATCGCCAATCCATCAGATCGACACCTACGCCACACACTGCGTGGCAGGGATGCACAGATTTCCCCACGCATCCATGCAAATCCCAAAATTTGCCTTATCCCAGCGCATTTTATGCAATTATCGCTCTGACAAGCGCTTGTCATAACTTTCGCGATAAATGCATGGACGCCATTGGCGAACACACGCAAGAATAGAACAAAGCCCATAAGGAGGAATACATCATGGCCAGAGTTGCACTTGTTACCGGAGGATCGCGCGGAATTGGCGCGGCTATTTCGCAAGCGTTGAAAGATGCAGGCTATAGCGTCGCTGCAACATATGCAGGAAACGACGAAGCTGCGGCGAAATTCACCGGTGAAACAGGCATCAAGACCTACAAATGGAACGTCGCCGACTATGACGAAAGCAAAGCGGGCATTGCGCAAGTCGAAGCCGACCTTGGCCCCGTTGACGTTGTTGTGGCCAACGCAGGCATCACCCGCGACGCGCCGTTCCACAAGATGACCCCCGAACAGTGGCACCAAGTCGTCGACACCAACCTGAATGGCGTGTTCAACACCGTGCATCCCGTCTGGCCGGGCATGCGCGAACGTAAGTTCGGCCGCATCATCGTGATCAGCTCGATCAACGGACAAAAGGGCCAGTTTGCCCAAGTCAACTATGCCGCGACCAAGGCGGGCGATCTGGGCATCGTGAAATCGCTGGCCCAGGAAGGCGCACGCGCGGGTATCACTGCCAACGCCATCTGCCCCGGCTACATCGGCACTGACATGGTCATGGCCGTTCCTGAGAAAGTCCGCGAATCGATCATATCGCAGATCCCCGCAGGCCGTCTGGGCGAGCCGGAAGAGATTGCACGCTGTGTCGTGTTTCTGGCGTCAGAGGATTCGGGCTTTATCAACGGTTCGACCATCTCGGCCAATGGTGGTCAGTTCTTCGTCTGACCAACCTGCCCTTCAACATCCGGCGCGCCCACCGTGGCGCGCCGTTTTTGTTTTCAAACTCTTGCAAAATAATCTTGCGGCAGGACTAGACGACCAGTCTAATAATGCCTAACTGTCCCACATGACAGAGCCAACCAAATCAGAAAAAGCCCGCCAGCACATGCTGACCACAGGACGTTGGCCGGCCGCTTCAACGGAATTCCCCAAAGGCCCCTTGCCTCCAAGGAGGGCTTTGGCTGCGCCATGCTTCGGGACTTTAATGTCGTACATCTGGCCCGCATCGACGCATTGTTCAGCGGCCCCCATACTGTGCGCGCATTGGCTGGGCACCGCGATTCTGCCCAAACTGTCACAAACCGACACCGCCCTGCGCGACGCGCTACGCGAAATCACGTGCAGGCCCTCAACCGAACCCTATGACACCTAAGGATTATATCATGAAAGCTGCCATTCACGACACTTTTGGCGAACCCGTTGACGTACTTGAACACAAAGCTGTCGACACCCCCACTCCAGCCGCGGGCGAGGTGCGGATCAAGACGGTGTTGTCGCCCATTCACAACCACGATCTGTGGACCATTCGCGGAAACTACGGCTACAAACCCGAATTGCCTGGCGCAATTGGCGGGTCCGAAGCCATCGGTACCATCGACGCAGTGGGCGATGGCGTGGACGAAAAAATGATCGGTCAGCGCGTGACCGTGGCCGGTGTACATGGCACGTGGGCCGAATATTTCATCGCCCCGGCAACCGGTGTGCTGCCCCTGCCTGACGTGATTTCGGACACCTTGGGGGCGCAGTTGATCGCCATGCCCTTCAGCGCCATTTCCCTGCTGGAGATGTTGCAGGCCAAGAAAGGCGACTGGATCGTGCAGACCGCCGCCAACGGTGCCGTGGGCAAGATCATGGTCGTTCTGGCCAAGGCGCGCGGTATCAACCTGCTGAACCTTGTGCGCCGCGAGGACGCAGTGACCGAGTTGACCGACATGGGGATCGACAACGTATTGTCCACTTCGGAGAAGGATTGGAAGGCCAAGGCACAGACTTTGATCGGCAAGGCCGGCGCGGTTTCGGCCATTGATTCCGTCGGGGGCGAACTGGCCACCGATCTGACCGACCTGCTGGGGGCCAACGGCGAACTGGTTGTCTTTGGCACCGCCACAGGCACGCCGCTGACGCTGTCGTCGGGCACGCTGATCATGAAGCAGATCACGGTCAAGGGCTTCTGGGGCGCGAAAGTCAGCGCCGACATGGACCCCGGTCTGCGCACCCGGTTGATCACCGAACTGGTGACACTGGCCGCCCAAGGCACGCTGACGCTGGAGGACGGCGGGATTTACGGGCTGGACCAACTGGCCGACGCGATGAATGCGGCGCTGACACCCGGTCGTGCGGGCAAGGTCATGCTGCGTCCCTAAACGATGCGACCAGAAAGTGGGGCGGCTGTTTCAAGGCCGCCCCCGATCAAGGTTATTGAGGACGAATCGAGCCGGTAGCCCGCGCACGGGCGCCGCATCCCGCCAAGGGATACTTGCCCAGAGCTGCAAAACCGCGCATGTGAAAGACGCACAGTCCGTCTACCGAAGGCCTCCCTATGACCCCTTTGCGCGCCACCGCCATCGGCTTTGTTGCCGTCCTGCTCTGGGCGCTTCTTGCGCTGTTGACCGTCGGATCGGCCCCGGTGCCGCCTTTGCAGTTGAACGCAATCTGTTTTGGAATCGGCGGTGCGCTGGGGCTGGTCTGGAGCGCCGCAACCGGTGGGCTGCACCGGCTGCGCACGGTGCCGCTGCGGGTCTATCTGTTCGGCACCCTTGGGTTGTTCGGCTATCATGCGCTGTATTTCTCAGCCCTGCGCCTGGCCCCCGCCGCGGAGGCCGGATTGATTGCATATCTATGGCCGCTGCTGATCGTGGTGTTCTCGGGACTGTTGCCCGGCGAACGGCTGCGCGCGGGGCATATCGTGGGGGCCGTCACCGGTTTTCTGGGTGCAGCGCTGATCATCTCGGGGGGCAGCACCGGCTTTCAGGCGGCGTATTTGCCGGGGTACGGGCTGGCGCTGGTCTGTGCGCTGTTCTGGTCGGGCTATTCCATCGGCTCGCGCCGGTTCGGCGCCATCCCCACCGACAGCGTTGCCGTGTTCTGCATCGCCAGCGCAGTGCTGTCGGTGCCCCTGCATCTGGCGTTCGAGGTCACGCAATGGCCCGTGGGCGCCACTGGCTGGGCCAGCGCGGTTGCACTGGGGCTTGGCCCCGTGGGGCTGGCATTTTACGTGTGGGACATTGGTGTAAAGCGTGGCGACATCCAGATGCTGGGAACGGCGTCTTATGCGGCCCCCTTGCTGTCGACATTGGTTCTGGTGATCGCGGGCGTCACCCAAGCCAGCTGGTCGCTGGCGGCGGCTGCCGTTCTGGTCACCGGCGGCGCTGTCATTGCAGCGCGCGCCAGCTTTCGCTGAGGCTGTGGCTAGACAGACAGCCTGGTAATTTCTTCTTTCAGGCGGAGTTTTTGCTTTTTCAGCTCGGCCACTTTCAACGTGTCCGCACCGGGTGCGCGCAGTTCCTTTTCGACTGCGTTACTCAGGTTTTCGTGCTTCTTCTTCAACTCATTCAGGTGTGCGCTCAGGCTCATGCAATCCTCCATTCGTTCAAGTACAACCACAGCAGAGCATGATTTTACATTTCTGTCACGCTGCATACGCATCATGAACTTGTGAACGGCTGACCACTGGTCAAAATTCCAGCCGCGCCCCATCGCGCAGAACCGCCTTAATTTCAGGGGTATAGCTTTCCGCATCCCGCAAATGGCTTTCGCCGCGGTGCAGAAGGCGCGGAAAATGCAAGCGAAATTCTGCCCGTCCGCCCTTGCGTGCGCGGATAATGCACAGCTCTGGCGCACGTCCGGGGCGTGCTGAAAAAGGCAGCACTTCGATGCTGCCCAACACGGGCCGAATGCCTGACAGCAGATCAGGCAGGCGTGCCATGCGGTGAATAAAATGAGCGAATCCGCGATACCGCAGGCGTTTGGCCGCGACCTGCACCCAATCCTCCAACGCCGTATCCTCGCCCAAGGCCCCCTCGCGGCCCACATAGGGCGACGGACGGCTGGCACTGCGGTCAAAGAACGGTGGGTTGGCAATCACATGGTCAAAGCTGCGCTCTTTCAGCGGCATCGGCAGGCGGGTCAGGTCGGCGCATGTCACCTCCAGCCCATTGCGCCGGGCCAGATCCGCGTAATAGGGCTGTCGTTCGACGCCGTGCAGGTCCAGCCCCGGCACCCGCGCGCCCAGACACAAGGCCGCAGCTCCCGCGCCACAGCCCAGATCCAGAACCGATTGCCCCGCTTCCGCCGGAACGCTGGCCGCCAGCAGAACCGGGTCCAGCCCTGCACGATAGCCGGTGCGCGGCTGCCACAGCATCACCTGCCCGCCCAAAAACGCGTCATGGGTCAGCTCGACGCCTTCGCTCACAGACCCAGCGGAATTTCGTTGTCGCGCATCACCCGACTGGCCGCATCATGGTCATCGGCCCGCACCATCAAACGACGCGGGAAAATCCCGATACCGCCTTCGAGTACGCTCATGTTTACGTCCAATTCAAAGCAGTCTATATCCTCGCCCGACAGTAGGGCCGAGGCAAAGGCGATGATCGTCGGGTCGTTGCTGCGCAAAAGTTCTTTCATGATCACGGATGTAAGAGAAGGTGGCCCTTAATGTACAGGGGCCAATGGGGGCAAGATGGACAGCACCGCACCGATGTTAAAGCCGCATGACCGGCTGGCCGCACGGCTGGCAGACGACATGGACGCGGTCAATACGCTGATCCGCACCAAGATGGCCTCGGAACACGCGCCGCGCATCCCCGAGGTGACCGCGCATCTGGTCGGTGCTGGCGGCAAGCGGCTGCGTCCGATGCTGACGCTGGCATCGGCACATTTGTGTGGCTACACGGGACCTTATCACGTGCATCTGGCCGCCACGGTTGAATTCATCCACACCGCCACGCTGCTGCATGACGACGTTGTCGACGAAAGCGAACAGCGGCGCGGCCGTCCCACCGCCAACCTGCTGTGGGACAACACCTCCAGCGTTCTGGTCGGGGATTATCTTTTCGCGCGGTCCTTTCAGTTGATGACCGAATGCGGCTCGATGGAAGTCATGCGCATCCTGTCCAACGCCGCCGCCACCATCGCCGAGGGCGAGGTGCTGCAACTGACCGCCGCACAGGATCTGGCAACGGACGAAGCTGTCTATCTGCAAGTCGTGCGCGGCAAGACGGCGGCGCTGTTTTCGGCGGCGATGGAGGTGGGCGGCGTCATTGCCGATGCCGACGCCACGACGGTCAAGGCGCTTTATGACTATGGCGACGCGCTTGGCGTGGCGTTCCAGATCGTTGACGACCTGCTGGACTATCAGGGCCAGTCCGAAGCGACCGGCAAAAACATCGGCGACGATTTCCGCGAACGCAAGCTGACCCTGCCCGTGATCAAGGCCGTGGCCAAGGCAAGTGCCGACGAACGGGCCTTTTGGGTGCGGACCATCGAAAAGGGCAAGCAGGACGCGGGCGATCTGGATCACGCCTTGGCCTTGCTGAACAAGCACGGCACCCTGGCCGAAACACGCGTGGACGCGATCGCCTGGGCCGAGCGGGCAAAGGTGTCGCTGTCGCCCCTGCCCGATCATGACATCAAGGACATGCTGGTCGATCTGGCAGACTTCGTGGTCGACCGGATCAGCTGAGGGGGCGTGGTGCGGCCTTGGCCTGCATCGATCCCAACGCACCTTCGCGCACCCACCAGCCCGGTCGCGCCGATGACAGGCTCGCTGCTGCCTCTGCAGCGTCCTTTGCCGTGGCGAACACGCCGAAACAGGTTGCCCCCGACCCGGACATCCGCGCCAGCAGACAACGCGGCAAAGCCGCCAGCGCCTGACAGGTCTGGGTGATTTGTGGTTCCAGCGCCTCGGCCGCCGCTTGCAGATCGTTGCGCTGCGTCCCCAGCCAGTCGCACAGGGCCGCGGCGTCCGCGAACACGGGCAGCACGTCGGGCATCGGCGCATTGTCCTTGCGCGCCAGCGCCCTGAATATCTGTGGTGTGGACACGGCCACACGCGGATTGGCCAGCACCACGTGCAACGCGGGCAACTCCGCCAGCGGTGTCACAACCTCTCCGATGCCTTGCATCCGCGCTGCACCCGAAGGGACGCAAACCGGAATATCGGCCCCCAACGACAACAGCTGTGCCGCATCCGCGTCACGCCCTGCCATCTGGCACAGGCCCCGCCAGACTGCCGCTGCATCAGCTGAGCCGCCGCCAATGCCCGAGGCGACCGGCAGGTCCTTGGTCAGGGTCAGTGCCGCCGACAGATCAGGAAACAAGCGCGCCACCCGCAGCACAAGGTTGTCGTCACCCGCAGGCACATGGCCGCCCTCGGAACCATCCACGCGCAATGACCAGGCAGCAGCGGGCCGCAGTTGAACCGTGTCGCCCACATCGGCAAACACCACCAGCGAATCCAGCAGGTGATAGCCATCCGCCCGCTGCCCCGTCACATGCAGGGTCAGGTTGATCTTGGCAGGGGCAAAGACCCGCAAGCCCGCCACAGGTTCAGCGGTCAAGGATCAACGGCCACCTTCAGGGGCGGCGCGCCCTCTTCGGCCAGCACCTTGTCCAGGCCAACCTCAAGCTTGCGGCGGATCCGGGCGGGATCGGCTTCACTGTTCACATCGGAGGTGTCGACAAAGGACAGTGCCCGTCGCCATTGAAAGCGGGCCTCGCGCTTGCGGCCCACGGCCCACAACGTGTCCCCCAAGTGGTCGTTGACCACCGCGTCAACCGGCTCAAGCTGGGCTGCGCGTTCCATGTGAACAATCGCCTCTTCGTAGCGTCCAAGCCGGTAAAGGACCCATCCGAGGCTGTCGATGATATAGCCGCTGTCCGGGCTGGCCGCGACCGCCTGTTCGATCATCTCCAGGGCTTCGTCCAGATTGACCTGCTGTTCGACCATCGAATAGCCCAGATAGTTCAGCACCTGCGGTTGACCGGGGTTCAACGCCAGCGCGTGACGGAAATCCGCCTCGGCCTCTTTCCATTGGCCCAGACGTTCGTGCGCGATGGCGCGGGCATACAGCAAGAACCATTCGGCCCGCGCCCCCTCTGCCGTCAGCTCAAGCGCACGGTCATAGGCGGCGATGGACTCGGCGA
Source organism: Sulfitobacter sp. 20_GPM-1509m (assembly GCF_000620505.1). Classification (GTDB taxonomy): domain Bacteria; phylum Pseudomonadota; class Alphaproteobacteria; order Rhodobacterales; family Rhodobacteraceae; genus Pseudosulfitobacter. Next base: position 662,767 of record NZ_KK211144.1, read on the forward strand.
ACTGGTCCTGCTGGCGCAACACGTCGCCCAAGGTGGAAAAGACCACCGGCAGATCGGGATAGCTGCGCGTCAGTTGCTCCAGCACTTCGATCGCCGCATCAGGCTTGTCCGCGCGGCGCAAGGCCGCGGCGCGCCCCAGTTCGGCGGCGTGAAAGGCCGGATCGCTGGCGGGCACTTCCTTGTAGACGGCGATGGCCAGATCGTATTGGTCCAGCTCTTCCAGAAGCTCGGCATTCAACAGCAGCGCGTCCACATGATTGGGGCGCAGGTAGCGGGCCAGCCGACCATAAAGCAACGTATAGTCCGCCGATGCCTCGCTGCGCAGCGCACCGGCCAGAGAATAGAACACTTCCGCCAGCCCGTCGCGGGCCGAGGTGACATGAGTAAACGGCAGGGTTTCCCCCGCCTCAAGGGCCGTGATCACCCGCTCAAGCTCGGGGTCCAGACTGCCGCCAAAGGCCTCTTGCAGGCTGGCCACCGCATCGGCGTTGCGATCCAGCTGGCTCAGCACTTCGGCCCGCGCCATGGCTCCACGCCGGGTGCGGACCATGGTGCCGCTGTCGGTGCCCGAAAAAATCGCTTCAGCGGCCTCATACTCACCGCTCATCGCCAGCGCCATCGCCTTGTGATAGAGCGCAAAACCCTTCAGACCCTGCTCGCGCGAAACCTTGTCAAAGCCCGCAAGCCCCGCCTTCAAATCGCCCGCGCCCACATAGGCCCATCCTGTCAGCAGCCCGTCGACAAGCGGCCCGATGCCCTGGGTGTCCATGTCACGGTCCAGCAGCGCGTCATAATCCTCGCGCTGCGCCATATCGGCAATGACCGCCATGTGCGCCGCCTGACTGCGCAGGCCCGCTTCTTCCATCTTCAGGGCAATCGGCAGTGCCTGCAACACGTCGCCCAGCAGCAAATGCGCCAGCGTCGCGTCCTCCATCAAGGTCGCATTTTCCACGTCATGCAGCAGCGCCATGTCGTAGTAGCGTGCCGCCGTCCCAAAATCGTTCAGATAAGAAGCCTGCCGCGCCGCCAGATAGGGGCCCGCAACATCCTGTGCCGCCAGCGGCGTTGCCAGCGTCCAGATCAGGGCTGTGGCTGCGGTGCTTTTCAGAATGGTTCGGATCACGCGACTGCCTCGTCTGATTTCGTTTGGAATAAGGCTATCAGGTCTGCACGCGGGCGCAATGGGCCTGCTCGCGGGGTGGTAAACAAAGCTGTGACTTACGGCGGCTAATTGCACAAGTTGCGCGCAGGGTCGTCGATTCCCTTGCCAGACCACGGGAGATCTGAATACTTAGGCAAATGACTAAGTATGATTCCCATCTCGACCAGATATTCGCGGCCTTGGCCGATCCCACGCGGCGCGCCATCCTGGACCGCCTGTCACGCGGGCCTGCCACCACCAGCGAACTGGCCGCCCCGCATGACATGGCGATGCCATCGTTGTTGGGACATCTGGCCAAGCTCGAAGGTGCCGGGCTGATCACCTCGACCAAGTCAGGGCGGATCCGCACCTATGCCCGCGCGGACACCGCCTTCGTGCCGGTGCAAAACTGGCTGGGCCACCAGTCCGACCTGTGGACCCGCCGCCTGAACGAACTTGACAGCTACGCAACCCAACTCGCAAAGGACCGCAACAATGGAACTTGATCCCGCCACCGACCTGACGTTCACCCGCAAGATCGACGTGCCCCCCTCCGTGCTGTGGGATTGCTGGACGACGCCAGAACATGTCAAAGCTTTCTTTGTCCCCAGACCGCACACTGTCACCGATTGCGAGATTGACCTGCGCGTGGGTGGGCGGTTCAACACCACCTTTGACGTGGACGGGAACACCATGACCAACACCGGTGTTTACCTTGAGCTGGTCCCGCAACGCAAACTGGTGTTCACCGATACCTACAGCGAAGGCTGGAAGCCCAGCGCCGACCCGTTCATGACTGCCATCATCGAATTCGAAGACGACGGCGCGGATGGCACGATCTACACCGCCACCGTGCGCCACAGATCGTCAGAGGCACGCCAGTCACATGAAGACATGGGGTTCTTTGTCGGCTGGGGCATGGCCGCCGATCAGCTTGCGGCCTATGCCAAAACCCTGTGAACGCAAAAAGGCGGGCCTGCGCCCGCCTTTCCACCTGCCGAAAATGGCATTTTACATGTTCGGGTAGTTCGGCCCGTCCCCGCCCTGCGGCGTGGTCCAGTTGATGTTCTGGCTGGGGTCCTTGATGTCGCATGTCTTGCAGTGCACGCAGTTCTGGAAGTTGATGACAAAGCGCGGGTCCTTGCCGTCCTCGGTCACAAACTCGTACACGCCCGCAGGGCAATACCGCGCCGACGGACCTGCATAGACCGGCAGGTTCCGCTCGACCGGAATGCTGGGATCTTTCAGCTTCAGGTGTGCAGGCTGGCTTTCCTCGTGGTTGGTAAAGCTGAAGGCCACGTTGGTCAGACGGTCAAACGACAGCTTGCCGTCCGGCTTGGGATAGCTGATTTCCTTGTGCTGATCCGCAGGTTCGGTCGCATCCGCGTCGGACTTGCCGTGTTTCAGCGTGCCCATCAGCGAAAAGCCCAGCGTGTTGCACCACATGTCGAACCCGCCCAGCGCCAGCGACGCGGTCAGCCCGTATTTCGACCACAACGGCTTGACGTTGCGAACCTTTTTCAGGTCCTTGCCGATTGCGCCGCCGCGCACGTCGTCCTCGTAGGCGGTCAGCTCGTCGCCCGAGCGGTCCGCCTTGATCGCATCATATGCTGCCTCGGCCGCCGCCTTGCCTGACAGCATCGCGTTGTGGTTGCCCTTGATACGCGGCACGTTGACCATGCCCACCGAACAGCCCAGCAGCGCCACACCCGGTGCCACCATCTTGGGCATCGACTGATAGCCGCCCTCGGTGATCGCACGCGCGCCATAAGCCACGCGCTTGCCGCCTTTCAACAGTTCGGCCACCATCGGGTGATGCTTGAACTGCTGGAATTCCATGTAGGGGAACACATAGGGGTTCTTGTACCCCAGGTGCACCACAAAGCCGACATAAACCTGATTGTTGTCAAGGTGATAGATGAACGAACCGCCGCCCGCCTTGCTGCCCAGCGGCCAGCCCATCGTGTGCGTGACGGTGCCTTCCTTGTGCTTGGCCGGGTCGATCTCCCAGATCTCTTTCATGCCCAGACCGAATTTCTGCGGCTCCTTGCCTGCCGACAGGTCGTATTTCGCGATGACCTCTTTCGACAACGATCCGCGCACGCCTTCGCCCAGGAACACGTATTTGCCCAGCAGCTCCATGCCCGGCTCATAGCTGTCGCCCTTGGTACCATCGGCGGAAATGCCGAACTCACCGGCAACCACGCCTTTGACTTCGCCATTCTCGCCATAAACCAGCTCGGAACAGGCCATGCCGGGGAACACTTCGACACCCAGCGCTTCGGCCTGTTCGGCCATCCAGCGGCAGACGTTGCCCATCGACACGATATAGTTGCCGTGGTTGTTCATCAGCGGCGGCATGGGAAAGTTCGGGATACGGACCTGGCCCGCTTCGCCCAGCATGTAAAAGTTGTCTTCCTTGACCGGAATGGTGACCGGCGCGCCCTTTTCTTTCCAGTCAGGGATCAGCGCATCCAGCCCGCAGGGGTCCAGAACCGCACCCGACAGGATATGCGCGCCCACTTCCGAGCCTTTTTCCAGCACGACCACATTCAGATCGGCGTCCAGTTGCTTCAGACGGATCGCCGCCGAAAGACCCGCAGGCCCGGCCCCGACGATGACCACATCATATTCCATCGCTTCGCGTTCTGTATCGGCCATGCTCGGCGGCTCCTTGTGCAAAAGCGCGTGCAAACACCGCAACGCGCAACAATCTTTCGCGCTTGGCTAAACCACAGAGGCGGTCATTGCAATGGAAACACGTCGTCAACACGCCCCGGCTGCGACGGTTTTTCGCAGGGCAGCGGCATGTGGGCAAAGCCTTTAGTCTGCCGGTCGGTCGCCCATCAAATACCGTGGCCCGGTGCCCTTCTCACGCGCCCGGTCACCGGGGTTGTACAACGCACAACTGTCCAGGCTCAGACAGCCGCAACCAATGCAACTGTCCAGCGTGTCGCTCATCCGAACAAGCGTGTCGATCCGCGCATCCAGCGCCGCGCGAAACCCGCTGCTGATACGGGCCCAGTCCGCCTTGGTCGGCACACGACCCTTGGGCAGCAGGTCCAGTTCGGCGCGAATCTGCGGCAGGGTAAAACCGAACTGCTGCGCGATCATCACGAATGACAGTCGCCTAATATCCGCCCGCTCGAACCGCCGCTGTCCGCCTGCATTGCGCCAGGGGTCAATCAGCCCCTGTGCCTCGTAATACCGGATCGCCGACACCGCCAGGCCGGTCCGCTCTGCCAGATCACCAATGCTCAATCCATCTTTTGCCATGGCTAAAAAATCCCTTGACCTAAAGTTAGGTTTAGCAATTACGATAGCAAAACACGAACCAAATCAAAAGGAAAATCCACCATGCCCGCACACCTCGAACACGCCAATTTCACCGTCTCCGACCCCGCCGCCACCGCCGAGTGGATGTGCGACCTGTTCGGCTGGCACATCCGCTGGCAGGGCGACGCGATTGCAGGCGGTCGCAGCATCCACGTTGGCACCGACGCGCATTATCTGGCGCTCTACAGCCCCGACGCTCCGCAAAAGGCAAAAGAGTCCAGCTATACCACCGTTGGCGGGCTGAACCACATTGCCGTCACCACGGACGACCTCGACGCACTGGAAACCCGGATCAAGGCGCGCGGTTTCACCACTGGCAACCATGCCGACTATGAACCGGGCCGCCGCTTTTACTTCCACGACGCCGACGGCATCGAATACGAAGTGGTGCAATACGACTGACCCCTTCATCTTGCCCGATAAACTCCGGGGGAGCGCCGCGAGGCGCGGGGGCAGCCCCCCCAAACCCCCGCAGCAGGCACCGCAGATCGGCGACATTCGCCCCGTCGACCACACCCGCCCCTTGCAATCCCCCGCCGCAATAGGTCAGGTAGCATGCAACATTGACCGGCGGCCACTTTGGCCGCCCAAATCTGCTGGACGTGACCTATGGAAAAGATCCCGATGACCCGCAAGGGTCACCAAGCCCTTGAGACCGAACTCAAGCACCTGAAATCCGTCGAGCGCCCTGCCATCATCAAGGCTATCGCCGAAGCGCGCGAGCATGGCGACCTGTCGGAAAACGCCGAATACCATTCCGCCAAGGAAAAGCAGTCCTTCATCGAAGGCCGCATCAAAGAGCTGGAAGGCGCGATTTCGCTTGCCGATGTCATCGACCCCACCAAGATGAAAGGCGGCATCAAATTCGGCGCCACTGTCACGCTGGTCGACGAGGACACCGACGAAGAGAAAACCTATCAGATCGTCGGCGAATACGAGGCCAACATCGAAGCAGGCCTGCTGAACATCAAATCCCCCATCGCCCGCGCCCTGATCGGCAAGGAAGAAGGTGACAGCGTCGAGGTACACACCCCCGGCGGCGGCAAATCCTATGAAGTGCTGAAAATCGCGTTCATCTGATCGGAATCCCAGACATGGCCGACACGTCGCCCAGCGCAAACGCATCCAATCAGAGCCAGCCCCGCCCCGGGTCGCCGACATTGGCGCGCCCGACGCCGCTGGGTATCTATGACCGCCCGCGCTCAGAGGGCATCTCGGGAATCGAGATCATCGCCATTGCCCTGTCTGCCATCTGGCTGCTGGGGTCTGCGGTGTTCTTTCTCAGCATGCCATCGGCGCCCGAAGGGCAGGAGAGCGGCAACCGCGGACTGATGTTCCTGATGACCATGCTGGCGATCTTCATGCCGGTTGGCATGATCTGGGTCGCCGCCACCGCCGCCAAGGCAAGCCGCGTCATGCGCGAGGAAAGCCAACGTTTGCAGGCGGCGATTGATGCCATCCGTCAGGCCTATATCGCCCAGCAGCACAGCCGCGATAAGTCGATTGAACCTTCAGTCGCCCGCAAGCTGGATGAAATCGCGGCCGCCGCCAAGAAAACCGAAACCACGCTGGCCACCTTCCACACCCGCCGCGATGCGGTGCAACCGGCCCGTCACACGCCGCCACCCATGGCGCCGCAGGCCGCCGACGATCAGCCCAAGCTGGCGCTCGGCACCTCCTCCGAGGAGACCGCGCCCCCCCTGCCCCGCGAGGATTTCATCCGCGCCCTGAACTTCCCCGAAACCGCCGAGGACACTGCCGGATTTTCTGCCCTGCGCCGCGCACTCAAGGACCGGCCAACCGCCCAGATGATCCAGGCCGCCCAGGACATTCTGACCCTGCTCAGCCAGGACGGCATCTATATGGACGACCTGCGCCCCGACCGTGCCCGCCCCGAGATCTGGCGCAGCTTTGCCCAAGGCGCGCGTGGCCGCAGTGTTGCCGCGCTGGGTGGCGTGCGGGACCGCTCGTCGCTGGCGTTGACCGCGGGCCGGATGAAACAGGACCCGATCTTCCGCGACGCCGCGCACCATTTCCTGCGCCGCTTTGACCGCAGCTTTGCCGCCTTCGAGGCCGAAGCCGATGACGCCGACATCTCGGCACTGGCCGACACCCGCACCGCGCGTGCTTTCATGCTGCTGGGCCGTGTGGCAGGGACGTTTGACTAGGCTCTGGAGCGCTTTGCACCGCCACAAACCTTTGTGCCAGATCGAGGCCATGACGCGCATCGCTGCGCGCAGATCACCCTATTCGCCGCGCAACGCCGCCCCATGCGCCTCGATCACCGCCACCAGATGATCCGCCACCACCCGCACCCGCTGTGAGGCCAGCAGATCACTGTGCATCACCAGCCAGATGTCCTGATCCACGCCCAGCTCCACCGGCAGCCGCTCCAACCCAGCCTCCCGCGCCAGGAAATGCGGCAGCACGGCCAGCCCCAACCCGGCCTTAGCTGCACTCAATTGCGAAGCCAGCGTCGACGTTACCACCGCCGGTGCGGCATCGCGAAAGCTGCGCGCCAACCATTGCGCGGCTGGCAAATCGCCAAAGCGGTCGGCCCAAGCGATGTAGCTGTCGCCCTCGAGCCCCGTGCCGCCCCCGCGCTGCGCCACGTAATCCACGGATCCGTACAGGCCAAAACCCAAACTTCCGATCCGCCGCACGGTCAGATGCCCCCGCGTCGGGCGCACCATGCGCACCGCCAGATCCGCATCCCGCTTGTGCAGGTTGACCGAGGCCACGTCCGTCGACACCTCGACCGTCAGCCCCGGGTGCGCCGCCAGCAACGAGCCCAGTGACGGGATCAGCAGCGGATTTGCCAGATTTTCGGCTGTGGCCACCCGCACATGCCCACGCACTCCGCGCCCCGCTTGAGCGGCACTTTGGAACCCGTCCATGGCCGCTTCCAACGCCTCGGCGCGGGGCATCAATGCGCTGCCTTCATCGGTCAACTGGTATCCGGTCTGTGCCCGCGCGAACAACGGCACACCCAGCGCCGCCTCCAACCAACCGCTCGATTCGCCGCGACACAGTGGCGACACCCGCGCCAAGGGACGCCGCAGCGCCGGTCAGCGTGCCGGTCCGCGCCACCGCCAGAAAGGCGGGCGTGTCGTTCCAGTTCACCGCATCTTCCATTTTTCGAAAACAACCTTCTGATGTTATCTATATTCTTCCGGTATCAGAATACGCATCTTGTCCTCATCCCTCAATCAAAAGGACAAACCATGCAACGCCGCCACCTGACCCCCGATTTCTCTGTCTCAGCCCTTGGCCTTGGCTGCATGGGGATGAGCGAATTCTACGGCCCCCGCGATGACACCCAATCGCTGGCCGTCCTGAACCGCGCCGCCGATCTGGGGGTCACCTTCTTTGATACCGCCGACACCTACGGCCACTTTCACAACGAGGAACTGTTGGGTCAGTTCCTGCGCACCCGCAAACCACAGGCCGAAGTGGCCACCAAATTCGGCATCGTCCGCAACCCCGGCGAATACCGCCGCGAGATCGACAACAGCCCCGCCTATGTCCGACGCGCCTGCGAGGCCTCGCTGAAACGTCTGGGGGTCGAGCGGATCGACCTTTACTATGTCCACCGCATCAACCCCGCCCAACCCATCGAAGAGGTGATGCACGCGCTGTCCGATCTGGTGAAAGAGGGCAAGATCGCCCACATAGGCCTGTGCGAGGTCAGCGCCCCCACCCTGCGGCGCGCTCAAGCAGTGCATCCCGTGACGGCGGTCCAAACAGAATACTCCCTTTGGACCCGCGAGCCTGAGGCCGAGGTTCTGCCCACCTGTGCCGAACTGGGCATCGGCTTCGTGCCATACTCGCCGTTGGGGCGCGGCTTTCTGACGGGGGCTTTCGACAAGGAAACCACCTTTGGCGACGGCGACTCTCGTGCCAACCTGCCGCGGTTCTCTGCCGACAACATGGCCAGCAACACGCGCATCGTCGATTGTGTCCGTCAGCTGGCCACTGCCAAAGGCTGCACGCCTGCACAGATCGCGCTGGCGTGGCTGCTGTCCAAGGGCGACCACATCGTGCCGATCCCCGGCACCAAACGGCTGAAATACCTCGAAGAGAACATAGCCGCCGCCGGCATCACCCTGAGCACAGACGAACTGACAACCCTCAACCGCGCCATCGCCGCGCTGGACGTGGCGGGCGCACGATATACCGCCGAAGGCATGAAAGGACTGAACGCATGAACACCCCACGCACCGACCGCACGATTGCATTGCTTGAGACCTTGGAAAAAGGCGCCGCTGCCAAGGTTCAGGCCAACCTGAACACCATGGCCCCCGATATGTTCGACACGCTTCTGGGCTTCGGCCTGGCCGACGTTCTGGACCGCCCCGGCATCGACCTGCGCACCCGCGAGATGCTGACGGTGGCGGCGCTGACCGCGATGGGGACCGCGCCCGAACAGCTGGAATTCCACATTCGCGCTGCCCTGAACACCGGCGTCACGCGGGATGAAATCGTGGAAATCCTGTTGCAGATGGCGGTCTATGCCGGTGTGCCTGCCTGCATCAACGGCGTGGCGGCGGCGCGCAAGGCGTTCGACGCCCACGGCATCTGATCACAGCCCGAAACCACCCCAGGGGATAAATCGCACCGGATCGCCGCGTTTGACCACCAGCGGGCCGTCGGGCAATTCCACCAGCCCTTCGGCCCAGCTGAGCCCGCTGATCCGGCCCGACCCTTCGGACCGGAACACCTCGACCACGCCCTCTCGCATCCGGGCGCGCAAATATTCGCGGCGGCCCGGTTTCTTGGATTTTTCGAATCCCGCAGGCACCGTAAAGCCCTGCGGTTCCTGCCAACCGGACCCGGCCAGCAACGCCAGCGCAGGGGCGGCGAAAACCAGCGTGCAAACCATCGCCGCCACCGGATTGCCCGGCAGCCCAAAGACCGGCGTGCCCTTCCACATCCCCAAGGCCAAGGGCCGCCCCGGCTTGACCGCAATACGCCACAGCGCCAGCGCACCCGCTTCGCGCAGCAGGGCCGACACGTGGTCTTCATCCCCCGCGGATGCACCACCGCTGGTCAGGATCGCATCAACCTGCGCCCCATCCAGCGCCGCCGCCAGCGCGGCGCGATCGTCCCGCACCCGGCCAAGGTCTACGGCCACGTGGCCCAGCCGCGTGAGTAACCCCAGCAACATCGGGCGATTGGCGTCGTAAATCTGTGTTTCGCCTGCATCCGTGCCCGCCTCTGCCAATTCGTCACCCGTGGACAGCACACCAACCCGCAGGGGCGCAAAGACCGGCACCGCACCGACACCCACTGCCGCCAAAAGCGCCAGATCGGCAGGGGTCAGCCGCCGCCCCTGCGGCAGCACCTCATCGCCTGCGGCCACATCCTCGCCCGCACGACGGCTGTTCGCGCCCGCCTTGACCGGCCCGTTGAACGCAATGCGGTCGCCGTCAACGGTCACGTCCTCTTGCAGCACCACGGTGTCCACCCCCGCAGGCAAGGCCGCCCCCGTCAGCACCCGCACCGCATGGCCCGCAGGTACCGCGCCGTCGAAATCACCGCCCGCCGCTGCGCGCCCCGCGACCAGCGGCAGCACATGCACTCCGGCCTCACGCCCTCCGGCAAAGCCGTATCCGTCCACAGCGGTATTCGGGCGCGGCGGGTTGGACCGTAACGCCGTCACGGGAGCGGCCAACACGCGACCCAGCGCCTGCTGGACAGCAACCATTTCCACCTTTGCCACCGGCGTCAGCCGCTCTTGCAGCAAGGTCAAAGCCTCATCCACCGGCGTCCAGTTCACACCGGGCGGTAGCGCAAAGCAATCGTTGGACAGGGGCGGCGGCAAGGGCCCGTCGGGGCGCAACGCAGCGCGCAAGGTATCCTCATGCCCCAGCCCCAGAATCCAGCCTTCTTCGGTGTCACCTTCGGCCAGCATCGCGGCCAACCGATCAGGCGCAAGCGCGGACAGGGCCTGCGACAGAACCCGCACCTGTGCGGCATCCTTGATCTCATCAGGCTGCGCGCGCGCGGCAATCTCGGGCGCGATCAGCGACGGCCAGACCTCGACCAGCGCGATCCCTGTGTCCAGGGTCTGAAACGGCCACACCGCCAGATCATCGCCAAACCGCTGCCGCAACCGCGCCAGCACCGGCAGGCCCATCAGCGCCTGCGACCCCACCGACCCAGCGCCGCTCAGCTGCCAGACGGCAAAGGCCCCCTTGGCCAGCACCTCGGCGCGGCGCCGTTCGGCAAAGGGGTTGGCATAATCGGCCTTGGTGCGCGCCAGCCCGTCAATGTCGCGCTTCAACCCATTGCCCCAGAACGGCCCCTTGACGCCGAGCGACAGGTTGATCGCTCCGGCCACATCAAATCGGTTGTTGGCCTTGGGCGCATCCTCGATCCGCTCCGCGAACCAGTCCCACAATTCCAGCGGATCATCCGTGCCCGCCACGGCGCGCGCAAAGCCCTGCGGATAGCCAAAGGGGAAGTCGAACCCGACCATCACCCGGCGGCCTGCCGCCCGCTCGGCCCGCACCGCGTCGCCAATCCAATCCTCGGCCACCTGACGGTTGCGCAGATAGACAGGTGCATCCGCCACGCCGCCGCGCGCCACACAGGCCCAGATCGCATCGGCCTTGGGCGTCGCGCCACGGTCGTTGCCCCCGGACCAGTCCACCACTATCACCGTGTCGAACATCACAGGCCCACCTGCGCCAGAATGAAATCGGCAATCGCGCCTGTGTCGTCCAGATCAAACACCGGCACGGCCACGTCCACCGCGCTGTCACTGGCCACCGCCCGCACCGTCGGATCGTCGGGCGCGATCAGCGGATTACCGGTTTCGGCCCTGTGCGCCTCGACCTTGGGATGGGCGTCGCGCTTGTATCCCTCAACCAGCACCAGATCGACCGGCGACAGTTTCTCCAGCAGCGCAGACAGCGGCAATTCATCCGCGCCCCGCATTTCGTGCATCAAGGCGAACCGGTTGCGCGAGGCCAGCAGCACTTCGGAGGCCCCTGCAACACGGTGCCGATGGCTGTCCTTACCCGGATGATCCACGTCAAAGGAATGGTGCGCATGTTTCACCGTGCTGACGGTGATGCCACGTCCCGTGATCTCGGTCACCAGCCGCTCCATCAACCCCGTCTTGCCCGCGTTCTTCCAGCCGACAACACCAAAAATTCTCATAGCATCGCCTCTGCTGCCGCCAGATCCTCGGGCGTGTTGACGTTGAAAAACGGATCACCCGCATCCGGAAACTCCGCCAACCGCCCGTCGTGCGCGTCTGTCCAGATCACAACCTTGCGCAGCCCGTCCTGCAAAGCGGCGCGCAGATCGTCGCGCAGGGCCACTGGCCACAGGCCAAACGTCGGGTGCCGGATCAACCCTGCGGTCATCGAGCGCGTGTCCGCATCGCCGCGCGGCGTCGCAGCCAGCGCCAGTGGGGCGGCCATCCCTTCGGCGGCCATCAGCAACCGCGGCACCAGATCACAGGGAAAGAACGGCGTGTCGGCGGCCACGGTCACGATCGCATCGGCCCCCAGTTCCGCTGCCCAATCCAGCCCGGCGAGTACGCCCGCCAACGGCCCCGCGAACCCTTCCACACTGTCCGCCACCACCGGCAGGCCAAAGCCCGCAAACCGCGCCGGATCGCCATTGGCGTTCAGCGCCAGCCCCGCCACCTGCGGCTCCAGCCGCGCAATCACCCGCGCCAGCAGGCTCTGCCCGCCCAAAGGCAACAGCGCCTTGTCACCGCCGCCCATCCGCGTGGCCAGACCACCGGCCAGGATAACACCCAAGGGTTGCTTCATTCCCCGCTCCCCTTGCGGCCCGACTTGCGCGGCTCGTCCTGAACCGCAGCGGGATCAGCATCGCGGATCAGGCGGTCTTCACCCGCAAGACAGACGAACCGCTGCCCCCGCATCCGGCCGATCAGTGTCAGCCCGACCTGTTGCGCAATCTCGACGCCCCAGGCGGTAAAGCCCGAGCGGGACGCCAGCACCGGAATACCCATCATCGCGGTCTTGATCACCATTTCGGACGTTAAACGCCCCGTTGTGTACAGGATCTTGTCGTCGGCGCTCACGCCCTCGTCCAGCATCCAGCCTGCGATCTTGTCCACCGCGTTGTGCCGCCCCACGTCCTCCATATAGACCAGCGGGCGGTCCTGATGGCACAGCACCGTGCCGTGAATCGCCCCCGCCTCAAGGTACAGCGACGGCGTGCGGTTGATCGCGGCACTCAGCGCATAAAGCCACGAGGTGCGCACGGGCGTTGCAGGCAGCACTACGCCGTCCAGCCCCTCCATCATGTCGCCAAAGACCGTGCCCACGGCGCAACCGCTGGTGCGGGTTTTCTTTTTCAGCTTGTCCTCGTGGTTGGTCTGGCGCGCCGTGCGCACCACCACCACTTGCAATTCCTCGTCATAATCGACACCGGTGACGACATCATCATCGCCCAGCATCCGCTGGTTGCGCAGAAAGCCCAGCGCCAGATATTCGGGGTAGTCGCCGATGGTCATGGCCGTGACGATTTCCTGCGCGTTCAGATAGATCGTCAGGGGCCGCTCCTCGACCACAGAGAGATCGACCTGCGCACCCGTATGGTCCCGCCCCGTCACGCTGCGGGTCAGACCGGCCCGCGCGGGCATCGGTGCGATCAGATAGCTGCCTGAATTGTCTTGCGTCGCCAATTGCATCCCCTGTCTTTGCCCGCTACCTCTAGACCAACACTAAGGTTTCACAATGTCCACCACCACACCGAAAACCGCCTTTTGGCGCGGCGTCCGCGACAGCGCGCCCTTTACCCTTGTTGCGGGCCCCTTTGCGCTGCTCTTTGGTGTGATCGCCACCGAAGCGGGGTTGAACCTGTTCGAGGTCATGACCTTTTCGCTGGCGGTGATCGCAGGAGCGGCGCAGTTCACCGCGCTGCAACTGATGCAGGAAAATGCACCCACCGTGGTCGTCATCATCTCGGCGCTGGCCGTGAACCTGCGGGTGGCAATGTATTCCGCCGCCCTCACCCCCTATCTGGGACGCGCGCCGATGTGGCAGCGGGTGTTCGCGGCCTATCTGCTGGTCGATCAAAGCTATGCGCTGAGCCATCAGAAGTTCGAGGCCGAGCCGGAGATGACCGTGCCCGAGCGGATGGGCTATTACATGGGCACCTGCCTGTTGGTGATGTCGGTCTGGTATGGCGCCAGTCTTGCGGGTGCCATCATCGGAAGCGCGCTGCCGCCGCAGATCCCGATTGATTTCGCCCTGCCGATTGCATTTCTGGCCATGGTCGCCCCGGCTCTGCGCACCCTGCCCCATGTCATCGCGGCCTTTACGGCTGTTGTCGTAAGCCTGTTTGCCGCCTCTGTGCCGTGGTCGCTGGGGCTGATCATCGCGGGGGCTGCCGGCATGATCGCGGGCGCACAGGCCGAACAGTGGATGGAGCGGCGCACATGAGCACCCTGACCCTGTGGATTGTCATCATATCGCTGGGCGTGGGCAGCTTTTTCCTGCGCTTTTCGTTTCTGGGGCTGGTCGGTGACCGTCCCCTGCCGCCCTGGCTGCTGCGCCACCTGCGCTATACGGCGGTGGCAATCCTGCCTGCGATGGTGACACCGCTGGTGGCTTTTTCCAACGACGCAGGCACCGGACCCGAGCCGGGTCGGCTGCTGGCGGCGCTGGTGGCTGTGGCGGTGGGTGCGAAAACCAAGAACGTGCTGGCGGCCATCGGGTCCGGTGCCGCGGTGCTGACGCTCTATATTCTGGTTACGGGATAAGCGGCGGGCGGTGTCATCACCGCCCTACCGACAAGATCAAAGCTGGATATTGGCCACGCCGTCGACGATATCGCCTTCGTCGTTCTCGTAATATTTGTCAGTCACAACGCCCGGCAGCGCACCGAACTGCTCCATCAGATTGGCCGGGAACCACGTCGACTTGATGCCCTGGAACCCGGGGACCTGCGTCAGGATATCCGTTGTCGCCTGTGCACAGCGTGCGTCACCGACGTTGCCATAGCCACGGACCAGTTGCAGCACCCGTTCGGCCTGTTCGGCGGTCACGGGGACCGTCTGGCTGACCACATGATAGGTGCTGCGCGCATGGGCGCTTTTGTAGCTTTGCAGAACCGCAGGCGTGATCCCGTACAGCACGTCACCTTTTTCCGGCACGCGCGGATGCTTGTACGATCCCGCCGGGTCAAAGATCACCCGTTGCGAACCGTTCACCACCAATGCCGAATGCCCTCCGCTGCCCGAGCGGTTGTTGACCACGGTCAGCAACGTCAGGGACGGTGCCGAAGGGTCGCGATAGGCGCTGGCGGCAATCACTTCGGCTGGCGAATCGTTCACCGGCTTCGTGGCACAGCCCGCCAGCCCTGCAATCAGCGACAGGGCAATCAGGATCGAACGCATGGGGGTCAGTCTCCGGTGGTCTTGGCCAAAAGGGTCAAAGGCTCAGGAAATGAAAATCGCCATCAGAACCAGCACCGCGAGAATCACGATAACGCTCCATTTGGTCCATGCCATGAAACCGTTAAACGTGGCTTCTTGCACTTTTGTGTCCATCTCACCGTGTTTGTAGTCTGCCATCGGTCAGGCTCCTGTTTGTCTGGGTTGATCCACTTTGGCCGCTGGTTACTGCATTTGCTTGGCCCTGTCACGGTGTCAATGGCGCGCAGGGTGCATTCCCCTTCAGCCCTGTTCGGTGCCTTCGTCCATCGCCTCGGCCAGTCGGAAGCCGATGCGATTGGGGGCCTCTTGCTCGACCGCCTTGGGCAGGGCGCGCAGCAGGACACTCAGCTGGGTTACATGCTGGATCAGCTGCGTGCGGGCCCCTGTGGGATCAGAGCCGTAAAAGGTAATCACGTCCGGGTCAAAATACCCCATCCCCTCGATCCGCAGAACACCCGCGTCACCGCCCGCAAAGCCCATGGCGACCTCGTGTTCGTTGTCCAGTTGCTGTTCGAAGTTCTTGATGTAAAGCGCCAGCCGCTCATAGGCCCATTGCGCCGGGCTTTTCTGGCTGGCCGGTTTTCCGGTCATGCCCTTGGGGACCGGCTGATCCTTGGCATTCGCGGCATCGGGGTTGCTGTGCACCTCATAGAGGCGTGGCATCACATCGGCCTCGATCGCCTCGGCGGTCGTCTTGATCTCGTCGTCCATCGTCACCCCTTACGCCTTTTGAAAGACAAAAGCCCCGTCGTCGCGCAGCGCGCGCGTGGCCAGTCCCGTCTGGTGAAGGTGCGATAAATGCGCAAAGGCTTCAACCATCGCAAGCCCGTATTCGCCCTCGCCTATCTTGCGCTTGAACAGCGGCGCATAGCATTCGGTGGCCGATTTGGGTGTGTCGATATACTCCAGCAGCCGTTTCAACGCGCCGTGGTGGTTGTCGATCAACTGGCGCATCCGTGTGGGCAGTCCGGTAAAGGGCAGCTTGTGCCCGCCCAGAACCAATTGGTCCGCCCGCGCCAACGGCTCCAGCCGCTCGCAAGCCTCCAGCCATTCGCCAATCGGGTCGGCCATGGGTTCGGTCGCATGAACGCCCACATTGGGGCTGATCGACGACAGGATCTGGTCACCCGACAGTACAAGGTTGTCGTCCCGGCTCCAGAATGTGGCATGTTCCGGCGCATGGCCGTTGCCCATGTGAATGTCCCAGGTGCGCCCGCCGATGTGGATCGTCTGACCCTGCTGGATACGGGTATAGCCCAGCGGGATGGGGGCGACGATATCGGCAAAATTGAACGGCCGCTCGCCCGCGCGTTTCTGGTACAGTTCCGGGTCCATCCCCGCGCTGCGATAGAACGCCAGCGTTTCGGGCAAGGGGGTCTCCTGAACATCCAGAACCAGCATCCGCGCCATCAGCCAGGCCGTCCGCGTTGTCACCAGTTCGGCTCCGAACTCACTTTGGAACCAACCCGCCAGCCCGACGTGGTCTGGATGGTGGTGGGTGACGATCACCCGGCCCACAGGCTTGCCACCCATGGGACCGGCCATCATGTCCTGCCACAGCCTGCGGGTCTTGCCAGTGTCAAAGCCGGTGTCGATCACCGTCCAGCTGTCGCCATCATCCAGCGCGTAGATGTTGACGTGGTCCAGCTTCATCGGCAGCGGCAGACGAAACCACAGCACGCCCTCGGCCACTTCGACGGCAGTGCCATGTTCGGGCGGCTCGGGCCACGGGTATCTCAGCCCCTGGGGCGCACCATCAGCCATCAGGCGGCCAACTCGTCAGCGCTCAGCGCCATCAGAGCCTTGGCACCGGCCTGCGCATGCACCAGCAGCCCCTCATGCTCGGGCAGCAGACGCTGGATGTAGAAACGCGCGAGCTTTTCGCGCGGCCCACCCACGGCGTCCGCAAGGGCAGCTTTCAGATGCAGATGACCGCCCAGCACCCGCGCAAAGGCGCGCAGGTAAGGGACCGCACCGGCAAATCGGTCTTCCATGTCCTTTTGCGACACCAGCCATTCGGTCGCCTCGCGCAGGTTCTCCGACGCCTGCCACACCGCCTCGCCCATGCGGGGGAAGCGTTCACGGGCCGCCTCCGCCTGTTCCTCGATGGCGTCGATCAGCGCGTGTGCTGCCTCGCCGCCGTCCATCATCTTGCGTGCCACAAGGTCCATCGCCTGAATGCCGTTGGTGCCCTCGTAGATCGAGGTCACCCGCACATCGCGGTAAAACTGCGCCGCGCCGGTTTCCTCGATAAAGCCCATACCGCCGTGCACCTGCACGCCCTGCTGGGCCACGTCGATACCCACATCGGTGCCAAAGGCCTTGGCGATGGGCGTCAGGAACGCCGCGCGTGCCTTCCATTCAGGTGCGCCCGTGGCGGTGTGCATGTCGATGGCCACGGCGCAGGACAGCGCAATGGCGCGGGCGGCGAACACGTCCGCCTTCATCGACGCCAGCATCCGGCGCACGTCGGCGTGGTCAACAATGCTGCCTGTCGGCCCTTGGGTCTTGCCCTGCTTGCGGTCCAGCGCATAGGCCAGCGCATGTTGGAATGCGCCCTCGGCGATGCCGACCCCTTGGGTGCCGACGCCCAGACGCGCGTTGTTCATCATGGTGAACATCGCCGCCATGCCACCCTGTTCGGGTCCAACCAACCAGCCTTGTGCGCCGTCATATTGCATCACGCAGGTGGGCGAGCCGTGCAGGCCCAGCTTGTGTTCCAGGCTGACCACTTTCAGGCTGTTGGCCTTGCCGGGGTTGCCGTCGGCATCGGGGATGTATTTCGGCACCAGAAACAGACTGATCCCCTTGGTGCCCGCCGGTGCGCCCGGCAGTCGTGCCAGCACCAGATGGCAGACGTTGGCGGCAAAGTCGTTGTCGCCCCAGGTGATATAGATCTTTTGCCCCGTGATGCTGAACGACCCGTCGCCATTGTTCTCGGCCTTGGTCGACAGCGCGCCCACGTCCGATCCCGCCTGCGGTTCGGTCAGGTTCATGGTGCCGGTCCACTCGCCGCTGATCAGCTTGGGCAGATAGGTTTCCTTCAGCGCGTCACTGGCATGATGTTCCAGCGCCTCGATCTGGCCCTGCCCCATCAGCGGCGCCAGTTGCAGCGCCAGACAGGAGGCACTCATCATGTCGTTCACGGCCGTGTTCAGCGCCATCGGCAGCCCCATGCCGCCATGTTCGGGGTCTGCGGTGATCCCGATCCAGCCGCCATCGGCGATCGCCTTGAACCCTTCGGCAAAGCCGGGCGAGGTCCGCACCACTCCGTTTTCCAGATGCGCGGGCTTCAGATCTCCGTTGCGTTGCAACGGTGCCATCACCTCTTCGCACATCTTCCCGGCCTCGGTCAGGATCGCGGCGGTCACGTCGCCGCTGGCCTCCTCGAACCGTTCGGTTCCGCGCACCTGGTCCAATCCGACCACGTGATCAAACAAGAAAGTGAAATCATCAACAGGGGCGCGATAGGGCATGTGCAAACTCCTCAGAATTACGCCGCACCCTTGGCAATGCCCAGCGCGGTCATTAATGCGGGCGACGGGGGCAGCTTTGCGCGGTAACATGGGCTTTCCCGCCCCTCTAAGGCAACACCAACGCGGCGTCACGCACGGATCACATGAACCAGACCAAAACCCTTCACCTGCAGCCCGATGCCAACGGCATCGCCCGCGCCGCCGCCCTTCTGGCAGAGGGCGCGCAAGTCGCCTTTCCGACAGAGACAGTGTACGGCCTGGGGGCGGATGCGCGCAACGGGCAGGCAGTGGCTGGTATCTATGCCGCCAAGGGCCGCCCCAGCTTCAACCCGCTGATCGTGCATGTGCCGGATGTGAATGCCGCACGCGCGCTGGTGGAGTGGACCGACAGCGCCGACCGGCTGGCTTCCGCCTTCTGGCCCGGTGCGCTGACACTGGTGCTGCCGCTGGCGCGCGGTCACGGCCTGTCGTCGCTGGTCACCGCCGGGCTGGAGACTGTGGCTGTGCGCGTGCCGCATCACCCCACCGCACAGGCCCTGTTGCACGCCGCCCAGATGCCCGTCGCCGCCCCCTCGGCCAATGTCTCGGGCCGCATCAGCCCGACCACCGCGCAGCATGTCCTCGATGGCCTGTCTGGTCGTATCGCCGCCGTGCTGGACGACGGCCCCTGCCCGGTGGGCGTGGAAAGCACGATCCTGTCGCTGGCGGGTTTGCCCACACTGCTGCGCCCCGGCGGGCTTCCGGCCGAGGCCATCGAGGCAGCCCTTGGCTCCCCGGTCAGCCGCGATGCGGGCGACGCGATCACCGCGCCCGGCCAGCTGGCCTCGCACTACGCCCCCGGCGCGCCGGTGCGCCTGAACGCCACCAGCGCACAGCCGGGCGAGGTCCTGCTGGGCTTTGGCAAGGTCACAGGCGACATGACATTAAGCGCCTCGGGCGACCTCGCCGAGGCTGCCGCCACCTTGTTCGACGCATTGCACCAGCTTGACCGCACCGGCAAACCCATCGCCGTGGCACCGATCCCGCAGACCGGTTTGGGTGCTGCCATCAACGACCGGCTCAAACGCGCTGCCGCCCCGCGCTGACATGCTTCATCTTGCCAAATAAACTCCGGGGGCGCGTCGCAAGACGCGGGGGCAGAGCCCCCTAGATCACCGCGACAAACTGCGCCGACACCTGCGCCTCGAACGCCGACGGCGCATCCATGTCCCCGGTCAGATAGCGCTGCAAATGAAAGCGGAATGCCGCATCCAGTATCAGATATAGGGCCTGCGCCCGCGCCTGATCCGCAGGCTGGCCCAACCGGTCCAGCAACCGCACCACCAGCGCAATCATCGCGGCCTCGATCTCGAACACCACTTCTTCGAACGCCGGATCGAACATCGCCTGCGACCGCACGTCATACCACAGCCGGTGCGTCTCGGCGTCGCGGCGGATCGACAGGGCAAGCCGCTTGATGAACCGCGCGACCAGCGCGTCCGGCGCATCGCCGGTCCGCACGATGGCGTCCATCTGCGCCACGAACCCCACCTTGTAGCGCCGCACGCAAAAGCCGATCAGATCGACCTTGTCCTCGAAATAATAATGCAGCGTCCCCACCGCGACACCCGACATCGCGGCAATGTCGCGCAGGCTGGTGCGCGCATAGCCCAGCTGTTTCAGCGCGGTGATCGCGTGATCAGCCAGTTCCTGTTTTTTGCGTGCCCGCTTGGCGGATTTTGCATCGGCCTGCTGGCTCAGACGTTCGATTTTATCAATCTTGGTCAATATCTTGCCCCGTCCGTCCGGTCAGCCCCGCAGGGCGTTGATGAAAATTCCCGGCAACTTAAACCAGCTTGGCCGGTGTTGAAAGCTGGTCAGCAATCGGCCTACCACATGCTGACGGCGGTTGGTCACGAACCATGGCGGGCGCGGCAGCAATGTCATGCCACCCGACAGCAGGTTGCGCGGGAACGGTGCCCAGGGCGCGGTGATCACCACCCGCTCGGGCGCGTCGAACATGAACGTGTTGTGCACAAAGCCGATCCCGCTCGAGACGTCCTGCAAGCTGTGCCCTGGAAATGCGCCCCAAGGGCAAGCCGTCGATAGAAATGCCAGCCCGGTCCACGCGTTGATTGCAATGGTGCCATAATGTAGGTCAGCGATGATTTCTTCGAACCGTTTGCGCCCGATCTGCCGGATCGTGGCGGGGTGGATCAGGATGTTGGCCCCCAGTGTGCCACTTAGAACCTCGTTGGCATAGCGCACCGCTTCGACCAGATAGGCCGCCGGATCCTCTCCCCCGATCTCGTACGTGGACAAGGCAGGAGCAAAGACCTCGTTGCCGGCAAACCAGCCATCCGCATCCGCAGGTGCCACGATACAGGCGGGGGCCGTGCCACGGTCGAACCGGTCGGCCTGCGGCGCATGATCGGCAAAGTCCTGCATCCGACCCTCGGCGCCCGGATAATAGGCCTGCCGTGCATCCAGCCCAGCCATCACCTCGCGCAGCTTGCCCAAAAGCCTGTCCCTCTGCGGCCAGTCGGCGGGCAGGATCAGCATCTGGCAGGCCACACAGTTGAAACCCGAGTTGTGCAGTTTCTGCGTCGCAAGATGCTCGGCCTGAAACTGCAAGTCGGCCTCGCTCCAGTTGCCCGGCACCACAATCGTCGGACAGACCGCGCCCAGTTCCGAGGTGATCGGCTTGTCGATCTTCGGCGTTCCGGCCCGCTTGTTCTCCACGGCTTCCTGACCCACGCCCCAGACGATCATGTCGTGCGACGCGGCGGCACCGGTGATGTGGATTTCCTCAACCAGCGGATGGTTGCACAGATAGCCGCCCACCTCGGCCCCGCCGCGCACGATGCGCAACGCGTCGCGGTCGATCAGCGGCTTCAGCGCGGCCTCAAGGTATTCGGTCAGATAATCGTTCACCGGGTTCATCTTGAGGACAACCACCTGATGTTCGGCGAACAGCTTTTGAAAGGCATCCAGCGGAGCAATGGATGCAATGTTGCCTGCGCCCAGCACCAGCGCCAGCTTGCCCTGCCTCTGCGCGGGCGGCGTATCATAGGCCTGCGCCGTGTGTTGCGGCAGGCTCTGCGCCGTCACATCGGGCTGCATCCAGACATCCGCCGTCACACCCGACAACAGCAACCGGTCCCAGATCGAATGCGGCACCACGCGCACCGACAGCTGCCCGTTTGCCGTCTGTCGCACCGGCAAATGCGACAGGAACGTCTTGCCCTCCATCTGCGACAGCGTCTGCATCAAGCCATTGCACGCCGACATCACCGCATAAGGTCCCGAGAGCCACTCCTCGCCCACCAGCGGAGAGCCTGAAGGGATCAGCTTGTGCCGCGCCGCCGCTTCGGCCCAACCCTCGGACACCTCCATCAAGCGGTCCTTGATCTCGGACAGGATCGCAATGCGTTCGGCATTGGAGGTCCGCGCCCAGGCGTCCTTTCCCCCGGACAGCGCGCCAAGCGCGGTGTCAAGGGTACTGAAATCGGGGGTGATGTCCTGTGCTATCTGGTTCATGTCCCTGCGTCCTCCATCAGCACGTCACCGTAAATTTCGCGCAGCTTGTTCTTCAGCACCTTGCCGGTGGCACCCAGTGGCAGTTCCTCGACAAAGATCACCCGGTCCGGCACCTGCCAGCTTGCAACCTTGCCTTCGTATGCGGCCAGAACATCCGCCTCGGACGGATTGGCGCCCGCAACCGGCACGGCCAGAACCACCGGACGCTCGTCCCATTTCTTGTGCCGCGCAGCGATGGCGGCGGCGTTGGCGATCTGCGGGTGGGCGATGGCGATGTTCTCAAGCTCGACCGTCGAAATCCATTCGCCACCCGACTTGATGATATCCTTGGAACGGTCGCGAATGATCATGAACCCATCGGCATCCAGCGTCGCCACATCGCCGGTGTCGAACCAGCCATCCTCGGTCAGCGCGGTCTTGTCCTGACCAAAGTAGCTTTCGATGATCCAAAGCCCCCTGATCTGCAATTCGCCCTGTGTCTTGCCATCGCGCGGCAGTTCCTTGCCGTCTTCGTCCACAATCCTCAGATCCACACCATAGGGCGGCCGCCCCTGCCCCTCGCGCAGGCGCGCTTGTGCGTCGACACTCAGGCCGGTGTGCTTTTGCAAAAGCTGGTTCAGCGTCCCCAGCGGCGAGGTTTCGGTCATCCCCCAGGCGTGGATCAGTTCCACATCGTATTTGTCACGGAATGCCGCGATCATCGAGGGTGGCAAGGCCGATCCGCCCACAACGGTGCGGGTCATGGACGCGGCCTTCAGGCCGGTTTTTTCCAACCCTGCCAGCAGCCCCATCCAGATCGTCGGCACGCCCAGTGACAGGGTGACCTGTTCGACGTCGATCAGCCGGGCCAGGCTTTCACCGTCCAGTTGCGGCCCCGGCAACACCAGTTTTGCACCAGTATGTGCCGCGACATAGGGCACACCCCAGGCGTTCACGTGGAACATCGGCACCACCGGCATGACCACGTCACGCGCGGCAATCGCGATCCCGTCCGGCTGGTTGCCCGCAATCGAATGCAGCACAGTCGACCGATGCGTATATTGCACGCCCTTGGGGTTGCCCGTCGTCCCGGAGGTATAGCACAGCGCGGCGGGCGCGTTTTCGTCCAGCACAGGCCAGTCGTAACCCGCGTCGCCGGTTTCCAGCAGTTCGTCGAAAAAGATCAACCCGTCCACCATCCCGGCGGCCTCATCGTCACGCGGCCCCAACAGGACGAAATGCCTGACCGATTTCAGATGCGCGCCCAGTTTGGCCGCCACCGGCAGAAAGGTCCGGTCCAGAAACATCACCTGATCCTCGGCGTGGTTGATGATATAAATCATCTGCTCGGGTGTCAGGCGCGGGTTCAACGTGTGCGTCACCCGCCCGCTGCCAGCGACGCCAAAATAGATTTCCAGATGGCGGCGGTTGTTCCAGGCAATCGTTCCGCAGCGCGCGCCCGCGTCCACCCCCAGCTTGTCCAAAGCCTGGGCCAGCCTGCGTGCATTGGCCCCGACCGTGCCCCAGTTCGACCGGTCCACTATCCCGTCGGTCTCAACCGACACGACCTCGGTGCCACCGTGATAGGTTTGCGCATGCGCGATCAGCGAAGAGATCGTCAGCGGTTGGCTCATCATTGTTCCGTTCATCGTATTCTCTTTCATTGCGCAGCCACGGCCGCTGTCATGTCGCCCTTGATCATATCGGCCGCGCGTTCCGCGATCATGATGGTGGGGGCATTGGTGTTGCCGCCGATCAGGGTCGGCATCACGGACGCATCGACCACCCGCAGCCCGTCGATCCCGCGCACCCTCAGTTGCGGATCGACCACCGCCATGTCGTCGACGCCCATCTTGCAGGTGCCCACGGGGTGATAGATCGTATCGGCACGGGCGCGAATGTGGCTTTCCCATTCGGCGTCGGTCATGTTGTCGGTCACGCCGAACAGTTCCTTGTGACAGTATTTCTTCATCGCCGGTGCTTGCAGGATTTCACGCGCCATCTTGGCACCCTTGATCAACAGCTCCAGATCACGCGGGTCGGACAGGAATTTCGGGTCGATACCCGGTGCCGCCATCGGATCGGCGCTTTCCAGAAACACCTCGCCGCGGCCATGGGGGCGCAGCACACAGACGTGAAGGCTGTAGCCATAGCCCAGATGCAGCTTGCGCGCGTGATCGTCCACAATGGAGATGACAAAGTGCAACTGGATGTCGGGCCGGTCCAGCGCCGGATCGGTCTTGAGGAACCCGGCCCCTTCGGCAAAGGGCGTGGCGATCATGCCGGTGCCATCCTTGCGCCATTTCAGGATATGCTTGGTCAGCCCGATGGTCCCGGCCAGACCGATGCCAAAATTGTCGGTATCCTTGGACTTGCAGGCCAGAATGAAATCAAGATGGTCCTGCAGGTTCTTGCCCACGCCGGGCAGGTCATGCAGCACTGTGATCCCGTGACGGCGGATTTCCTGTTCCGGCCCGATCCCCGACAGCATCAGCAACTGCGGCGAGTTGAAAACACCCCCTGCCAGCAGCACCTCGCGGGTGGCGCGGACTTCGTGGTCCTGACCTTTTTGCCGGTAGGCAACCCCCACCGCGCGTTTGCCTTCCATCACGATCCTGGTCGCGTGCGCGCCGGTGATCACGGTCAGGTTCGGGCGGTTTTTCTGCACCGGGTGCAAATAGGCGGCCGCCGCCGAACACCGCTCGCCGTTGCGGGCCTCGTCATGGAACTGGGTGACTTGATACAGGCCCACGCCTTCGTTGTCGCCGGTGTTGAAATCGGCCACCTCGCGGTGCTGACATTCGGTCGCCGCATCGACAAAGGCGCGGGTGATCGGGCGGGGCGATTTCTGGTTCGACACCTGCAATGGCCCGGATGCGCCGTGATGGTCATCGGCCCCGTTCTCGTTGTTTTCCGACTTTTGGAAATACGGCAGGCAATCGTCCCAGCCCCACCCTTCGCACCCCTGCGCGGCCCAGTCGTCATAGTCCGACTTGTGGCCACGTACATAGAGCATTGCGTTGATCGCACTTGATCCGCCCAGCGCCTTGCCGCGCGGCTGATACCCGCGGCGTCCGTTCAGCCCCGGCTGCGGTGTCGTCTGAAAGGCCCAGTTGGAAATCTTGCCATGCCCCGGAAGCATTCCAACAACCCCCGCAGGGGCGCGGATCAGGATGTGATCGCCTTGTCCGCCCGCCTCAAGCAGGCAAACGGTGACGTGGCTGTCCTCACTCAATCGCGCGGCAAGCGTCGATCCCGCCGACCCTCCGCCCACGATGACATAGTCGAACGACTGTTGCGTTGGCATGGTAATATCCTCCCTCAGTCGGCGCCTCCCAGTGCCGATAGAAAAATTGGACGATTATTTTGGACACCTGTCCAGTAAAATTTTCAGGGCAAAATAATGCATTGATTTCAAACCGTTTATTTCGACGGAACGGGACCGACTCGGGTGTTATCCGCAGATCAAAAGGAACATTGGTTTCAGCAACTGGACGATCTTCTGCCCGGAATATATCGGCATGCAGGTCGCTTCTGGTCACTTGTCATTGCAACGTATCAGCGACCTATCCGGCCAGCGACACAGATCCCGAAGCTGCGCTAGCGGTGACCGCGATCGTTAAGATCGCCCTTCACCGCCGCCACCATATCCAAACACCCAGCACCATCAAAACAGCGCCAAGAAAAAAGGTCGGCAGGAAAATCTGCAACGCTTCGAAATCGCTCCAGTTCAACGAGAACCCGCTGCAGCCGGTCGGCTTCATGCCGCAGCCCAGCCCGTTGAGGTAAACCCAACCGGCAAAGGTCACGCCAAAGACGATCAGGCCAGCGATAAAGACAATCAGTGCTTTCATGGACACATCAGTGCATCAGCGTCAGGCCCCGCGCAACGGTTTTGAACCCTGCCGCAGGATCAAGCCCGCCCCGCCGTACCTGACAAACCCAGCGGATCGACGCCCAGTGATTTCAGCGCGCTTTGCCACTTCTCGGGGCTGTTGCCGAACACCAGATCGCTGCGCGCGTCGCAGGTCAGCCAGCCGTTCGCCAGAATCTCCTGCTCCAGCTGCCCCGGCCCCCAGCCGGCATATCCCAGCATCATCAGCGACTGCGCCGGACCGGACCCGCGACCGATGTCTTCCAGGATATCCTGCGTGGCCGTCATGCCAAAACTGTCGCCTATCTTCAGCGTCTGCAACTGCGAGGTATAGTCCCCCGAATGCAGCACAAACCCGCGCGAGGTCTCGACCGGACCGCCAAAATGCACCGGCATCTGGCACACGTCCGGGGTCACCGCGATGTCGAGCTGTTCCAGAACCTCGCCCAGCGCCAGATCCTGCGCAGGCTTGTTCACGATCAGCCCCATCGCGCCTTTCGGAGAGTGTTCACACAGGAAGACCACCGAATGATCGAACCGCATGTCCCCCATACCCGGCATAGCCAGCAGCAGCTTGCCTGTCAGTTCCATGCCGTGATCCGTCATTGCCATCCCGCTGTTGTCAAAGTGTTCCCTACCAGAATGGGCATAGCGCCGCCCACGTGCAAGGGGCAGTGCCCGCATCGGACGAAACATCGGCTGATGAAAACGTGACTTGGCAATGCTGTACGCACAGGTCACAAAACAGGCATGTTCCACACCCGCGCATTCCTCGCAGCCCTCGTGCTGGCCCCGCTGATCGCCCTGACAAGCGTCTCCCCTGCCATGGCCCAGGAGTCTCCGATCTCGGGCCGCATCATTCAGGGCTGGACCCTGCCCGACGGGCGCATGGTGGCGGGGCTGGATCTGCAGCTGCAACCGGGGTGGAAAACCTATTGGCGCGCACCGGGTGACGCAGGCATTCCACCGCAATTCGACTGGAGCCGCGCGCGCAACGTGGGCCGCATCGACATCACATGGCCCACACCGCATGTGTTCCACCAGAACGGCATGCGCTCAATCGGCTACAAGGATCACGTGGTGATCCCCCTGCACATCCAGCCCAAGGCACCGGGCCGCTCCGTGCGCCTGCGCGGAGAAATGGATCTGGGCGTGTGCTCTGACATCTGTGTGCCGCACCGGCTCGACTTTGACACCACGCTGGATGCTGCCCCCGTCAAACCGGTGCCGACTCTTGCCGCCGCATTGGCTCAGGCCCCGTTTTCCCGCCGCGAAGCCGGTGTCGTGACAGCCACCTGCGCGCTGCGGCCCCTGGACGACGGCATGGAAGTAACCGTGCGCGTTCAGGTCCCCTCGTCGGGCGGCACCGAAGTCGCGGTGATCGAGCCGAACATCCCCGACGTCTGGACCTCCGAGGCGCAGACGACGCGGCAGGGCAACATCCTGAGCGCCACGGCGCAGATGATGCACAACTCAGGCCGCCCCTTTGCCGTCAACCGCAGCGCCATGCGCATCACCATCCTGGGCAGCAAACACGCGGTCGATATTCAGGGCTGCACGGCGGGTTAGCGGCAACGCCCGCAACACACGCCAACGGTTCAAGGGTGTTCGCGGCTCTCGAAACCAAGGCGCTCGGCATCCATCGCCGTACGCCATTCCGCCCTCAGAATGTCCATGCGGCGCGGAATCCGCGCGTCCAGAACGTCGGCTCCCGTGATCCGCTCGGTCCTGAAGTATCGAAACCCTGCGCGCAGTTCGCACCAGGCCGCCAGAATACGGCCTTCATCGCGATAGCCCAACAGGATCGGCCAGATGACGCGCTCTGTAATCGCTCCATTGTCATCTTTGTAGCCAATTCGAACCTTCACCCGGCTGTGTATCGCCCGGCGCATGTCACCGGCTTCGAAGGGTTCCGGAACAGCGGACACAGGCGCGACGCTGGTCGGTGGTGCGACAAAGGACATTTGCGCGTGATCGGGTGACACCGCCGCGATCTTGGCAATCAGTTTCTCGGCGGCGCGGGCAAGTTCAGGCTCTCCTCGGGTTTGCACCCATTGCGCCCCAAGAACGGCCGCCGCGATCTCGTTCGGGGTCAGCATCAGGGGCGGCATGTGAAACCCCGGCTCCAGCACATAGCCGACACCCGCCTCGCCCTGAATTGGCACGCCTTGCGCAATCAGCGTCGCAACATCGCGATAGACCGTCCGCTTAACCACACTCAACTCTTCGGCAATACGTGCCGCCGAGATTGGCTTTTGCGCGGACCTGATGATCTCGATGATCTCGAACAGCCTGTCACCCCGCCTCATTTTCGCTTCCTTCCAAATATCTCCAGCCTACCCGGACCATGCTGACACCACGCTGTCAGCATGGTGCCCGTATAGCCATGAAAATCATGTTCGAAAAAGGAGAGCGTCATGGAAATCAGAGGAAGCTGTGTGTGCGGAGCGGTGCAGTTCACGATTGATGGCAGGCCAAGTGCAATGGGGACGTGCCATTGTTCACGCTGCCGAAAGCTCGGCACATCCACGATTGTGTTCATCAAACGCGATCAGTTCCGCCTGTTGCGCGGCGAAAGCGAAATCCGGACCCTCGCACCGACCGAACACTATGCCTACACGCGGTCGTTCTGCGGGCGGTGCGGCACATCCTTGGGTGAACCGCTGTCCCCCGAGGACAGCTTTCCGATCAATGCCCAATGTCTTGATGATGATCCGGGCGTGCGAAATGCGATGCACGAATTCGTGGACGACAGCCCCGCTTGGGCGGCGAGTGTCCACTCCGAAAAGGCGAAGTAAGCTGCAGTGGGTGCCGGCCAACGGGTCGGCACCTACTCCTCAGACCGCCCGCCGGGCTCGCATTAACTGATAGCCCACTGCCGCCAGCACATAGACCGCCGCCACCGCCGCCAGCAGCCCCACGACAAACAGCACCAGCGCCGCCGCGCCGGGCGATACCGCCGCAAGCGAAGGCCACAAAGCGGCCAACGCAGGCCACATCGCACCGTTCACCAGAACCGGCCCCACGGTCACAGCGCCCCAGACCAGCACCGCGAGCCACAGCGGCACCAGAACCAGCCGCAGCCCCCGCGCCTGCAACCCGCGCCGCATCGCGCGCACCTGCCGGGACACATCGTGCTGCGCCGCCATCAACGCAGGCACCACCAGCAACACCAGAATCATGCCAAAGCCCAGACCGTACACCAGCGTGATCACCGTGGGTTTCAGGAACTGCGCCTGCTGCGATGTCTCGTACAGCAGCGGCGCCATGCCCAGCACCGTGGTCAGCGTCGTCAGCATCACCGGACGCAGCCGGTCGGCAGTCCCGTCGACAATTGACGGGATCAGCCCGCGCTCGGCCGCGTATTCGTCGATAGTGGTCACCAGAACGATGGAATCGTTGATGATGATCCCCGTCATTCCCAACAGGCCGACCACCGTGAACATGCTCAGCGGCACGTCCCACAGGTGATGGCCATAAATCACCCCGACCAACCCGAAGGGAATCACCGCCATCACGACAACGGGCCGCGTCCAGCTGGCAAAGACCCAGGCCAGCACCAGGTAAATCCCCGTCAGACACAGGACCAGCCCGGTCAGTGCCTCGCTCAGGAAGGTATTTTCCTGCTCGCTCAACCCCGCCAGCCGGAAATCGACCTGTCGTTCCGATGCGATGCGCGGCAGGATGTCGGTTTCCAGCGCCCGCCCGATCTCGGCGGCGCGGGCCGGGTCATCCTCGGAGATGTCACCGGTCACCGAGATCAGCCGGATGCCGTTCTCCCGGCGCACGGTGGAAAAGCCGGTGCGGCGGTCGACGCTGACAATGTCGGCCAGCGGCACATAGGTGCCCGCCGGTGTGCGCAGCTGCGTGCGTTCCAGAAAATCCGCCGTCAGTTCGTTCTCGGGCAGCTCGACCCGGATCGCGGCACTGCGCGGC
The DNA here is from genome assembly GCF_000620505.1 of Sulfitobacter sp. 20_GPM-1509m. Classification (GTDB taxonomy): domain Bacteria; phylum Pseudomonadota; class Alphaproteobacteria; order Rhodobacterales; family Rhodobacteraceae; genus Pseudosulfitobacter. The sequence goes on from NZ_KK211144.1 coordinate 692,454, forward strand.
CCGTCGGGATAGGTCGCCGCCTCGATCCCGTTCAGCCGGTTGCGCAGCACCTGCCCGAGCGTGTCGATGGTAAAGCCCAACGCCTGCCCCTGTGCGGTCAGGTCCAGGATCAGTTCTTCCTTGTCATAGGCCAGGTTGTCCTCGACCGCACTCACCTCGGGATATTGCAGCACCGCGCGTTTCAGGTCTTCGGACGCAGCCTTGAGCACATCGGTGCTGGCACCATAGAACTGTACGTCCAGCGCATCGCCCCCCGGCCCCGAACGCCAGCCGCGAAAGCTGACGGTTTCGACCAGCGGATGCGGCACCACCATCTCTTGCAGCTCCGAAACAAAGGCCGAGGACGAATAGGGTCGCAGGTCCGCGTCGATCAGCTCGATCGAGATGCCACCCAGCTGGTCGGCGTCCTTGGTATCGGCCCCGGCCAGCGCGCGCCCCGCATTGCCGCCGATTTCGGCGATCACATAGGCGATGGGATTGCGGCCATACCGCTCCTCATAGGACTTGCCCAACGCCTCGGTTGCCCGCTGCATTTCGCGCATCATCTCCAGGCTGTCGGCGCGGGTGGCTCCCTCGGCCATGGCAAAGTTGCCGGTCACCGACCCCTGTTCGGGCGAATTGAAAAACCGCCACTGCACGTCACCATTGATGAACAGGGCAATCTGGCTGGCCAGCACCACCAGCACCCCCGCCAGCACCACGTAGCGGGCAAAGATGACCGCCGCCATGAACGGGCGGAACAGCCGGTCGCGCAGCCATTCAAAGCCGCGGTTCACGATCTTGGACGGCAGGTCGATGCCCGCCGTGCCGATGCGATGCACCACCGCCGCCTTGGCGCGGCGCGGCAACAGCACAAAGACCGCCGCACAGCCCGCCAGCGTATAGGCCGCTACGCGCAAACCATCCCAGACAATCGAGGCCCACAGACCGCCCTCGGGCCGCGTGATCCACGCCCAGAGCAGGATCGCACCGCCGCCGATGAACACGGCCCCGGTCAGCAGGCCGACCGCAAGCTTGCCATAGCTGAACTGCGACTGCCCGTCAGGGCGGATCGCGTGGGCCATGTGACGCGGCAGGATTAGAAAGCACTCAATCAGCGATGCGATCAGCACCACGATCACCGTATAGGGAATGTCGCGGATCAGGTCGCCAAAGCGCCCGCCCACGGCCACCAGCCCAAAGAACGCAATCACCGTGGTCAGGGTCGCCGCGACAACCGGCATCGCCATGCGCTGCGCCGCCGTTTCCGCCGCCACCACAGGGGATTCGCCATAGTGGCGCGCCCGGTGGTCGGCGTGTTCGCCCACCACGATGGCGTCATCCACCACAATCCCCAGCGTGATGATCAACCCGAACAGCGAGATCATGTTGATCGTCAGCCCGCCCACATACATCAGCGCAATCGCCGCCATCATCGCCACCGGTATCCCTGCCGCGACCCAGATCGCCGTGCGCGCGTTCAGGAACAGAAACAGCAGCGCCACCACCATCCCCAGACCCATCAGCCCGTTGTCGACCAGAATATCCAGCCGTGCGGAAATCTCCTCGGCGCGGGTGCGGATCAATGTGACGCTGACCGCAGGCGGCAACGTCGCCTCAAGCGCCTCGGCCACCTTCTCGACATCGTGCTGCACCGCGATGGCATCTCCGGTCTCGGTGCGATCCACACGGATCGACACCGCCGGATTCGGTCCCACGAAATAGCCGCGTGACCGGTCCACACCGCTTTGCTCGACCCGCGCCACATCGCCCACTGTCAACTTTGAGCCATCGGGATTGGACCGCAGCACAATTCCGCTGATCTGCTGGGCGCTGCGCTTTTCAGTGCCGGTGCGCACCCGCGCATTGGCCCCTGTCACATCGCCCGCCGGATTGGCGTCCACCTCGGCGGCAATCGCCGTTGCGATCTCGGCCATACTCACGTCATAGGCCATCAAACGCGCCGAGGGCACCTCGACCAACACCTGTGGTGCTGCCACGCCGCGAATGGTGGTGCGTGTGACCCCCTCGGCAAACAGCCGCGTCACCAGCTCGTCCGCGAAAAGGCCCAGCTGTTGCGGCGACACCGGCCCCGTGATCACCACATCTGTCACCCGGTCACGCCATGCGCCGCGCCGCACTGTGGGGTCCTCGGCCTCGTCGGGCAGCGTGGTCACCGCATCCACCGCCGTTTGCACATCATCCGCCGCACGGCTCATGTCCCAACCGGGTTCAAACTCCAACGTGATCGACCCGCGCCCCTCGGTAGAGGTGGCGCTGGACCCTGCCACCCCTTCGACCGCCAGCAACACCGGCTCAAGCGGTTGCACAATGCCCGCATCCACGTCCTCGGCCCCGGCGCCGGTCCAGACGACGTTCACGGTGACATTGTCGATGATCACATCGGGCAGCGACTGCGCCCGCATGTTCGGCATCGCCACGATCCCCGCTGCCAGCATCAGCACCAGCACCAGGTTGGCCAGCGTCCGGTGACGGGTGAAATAGCTGAGAATACCGCCAGCGGCGCGGGGGATTTCGCGGGCCATGCTCAGCCGCCCATCCGGCTCTCGATGCGCGCGACCATCTGCGCGGGCACCTGTGGTTCAGCCAACTGCGCCAGAACGCGGGCCTTGGCCTCTTGTGGCATTCTGTCGTTGGCCTCGACAAAGGCCACCAGCCGCGCGCGGCGTTCGGCGCTCAGCTCAAGCATCTCGGGCACGGCGGGGGCGGCCTCTTCGCGGCCGATGCGCAGCGGGGTCACAGCGATGCCGGCCCCCAGCAGCGGCGAACGCGCCTCGACCACCTCGCGGCTTTCCAGCCCGTCACCGCGGACCAGAATCGTGTCACCCTGACGGCGCAGCACCGTGACGCTGACGGTTTCCAGCCGGTTGCCCTCGCCCAGCACCAGCACCGTGTCATCTGCGCCCAGCGCCGAGGACGGCAGGCGGATCACATTCTGCAATTCCGGCTCTTCCACCTTGACCGTCACGAAATCACCCGGCTTGAACCCGCGCGCGCCGTCCAGACGGGCAAAGACCAAACGCCCGGTCTGTGCCTCGCCCGCCTCGACGCTGGCGCGGCTGATCGTGCCGGTGGCCTGCAAATCAATCCCCGCCACGTCCAGCGTGACCTGAACCGGTGCCCGCAGCAATGCACCCGCATCGTCCAACAGCCGCGCATATTGCGCCGTGGACACGCGAAACGACACTTCCAACGCGTCGGGGTCAATCAGGTCGGCCAGCTTTTCGTTGGCCGAGACCAGCCGCCCCAACGTGACATTGGTCAGGCTCAGCGTGCCGTCAAAAGGCGCGCGCAGCGTGGTGTCAGCCAGCCGTCGCTGCGCCTCGGCCAGTGCAATTTCGGTGCGGGCCAGCGTGGTGTTGGCCTGATCAATCCGCGCCTCGGCTGACGTCACCGCCTGCCTGCGGGTCAACACCGCCTGACGCGCAGCGGATGCGGCCAGTTCCGCCGTTTCCACCGCCGCCGCCGTGCCCACGCCACGGGTTTCCAGATCAACCTGCCGCTGGAACGCCTTTTCGCGCAGGTCGGCCTGTTCCTGCGCTGCCGCCTGATCGTCGCGGTTCAGATCCAGCGTGCGCTGCGCATCGCGCAATTCGGCTTTGGCGTCGGCAATGTCGGCCTGCACCCGGTCCAGCGTCGATTGCACATCTGCCGGATCAAGCTGCACCAGCACATCGCCCTCTGCCACCGATCCGCCGTCCTCAAAGCTGTCGGCCATATCGGTCACGCGCCCCGCAACTGCCGCGCGCAGCTCAAGCGTGCGGCGCGACTGGACCTCGCCAAAGGTGTCCAGCTCGGGCACCACATCGCCGGCCTCGGCCTGTATCAGCGTCACGGCAAAGGTACGTTCACGTGCCGGCGGTGCCTTGGTCACGCGCGACATGCGCTCCTGCACCGCGCCGCGCACCAGATTGCCCGCATACAGCAGCAAAACCAGCGTTAGCGCCGTCAGAACCAGACCGATCAGGCTTTGTCTCAGAAACCGCATCCATTCACACCCTTAGGCCCCGTTGCATTGTCAGGGGCCTGTTATCATAGCACGAATGCGCGCCACGGAACCCGTCCCCACGACACTGTTACGCAGGCGCGGGTCACTTCCGTCGCAGATGTTCATCCAGACGCGGCATTATTTCGACAAAGTTGCAGGGGCGGTGGCGGAAATCCAGTTGCTTGACCAGGATTTCATCCCAGGCATCCTTGCAGGCACCGGGACTGCCGGGCAGCGCGAACAGATAGGTCCCACCCGCCACGCCGCCCGTGGCGCGGCTTTGCACGGCGCTGGTGCCGATCTTTTTCATGCTGACGATGGTAAACACCGTGCCAAAGGCGTCGATTTCCTTTTCATAGACATCGCGGTGGGCCTCGACCGTGACATCGCGGCCTGTCAGGCCGGTGCCGCCGGTGCTGATCACCACGTCAATCTGCGGATCAGCGCACCATGCGCGCAACTGGTCTGCGATCTCGGCGCGCTCGTCCGCAATGATCCTGCGGTCGGCCAGCACATGCCCCGCCGCCGCAATCCGGTCCACCAGCACGTCGCCCGAGCGGTCATCGGCCAGCGCGCGCGTGTCGCTGACGGTCAGCACGGCGATGCGGACGGGAATAAACTCTTTGCTCTCGTCAATCCGGCTCATGCGCTGCGCTCCAACAAGGCCAACCGCACCGCGAGGGCCGCGAAAATACCGCTGGTGATATAATCCAACACCCGGCTGCCGCGCGCCATCCGCGCGCCCAACCCCGAGGCAAAGATGCCCACGGCCCCGTTGATCACGAACCCGCCCAGCGCCATCACCAACCCCAGTATCAGGAACTGCACCAGCACGGGCAGCCCGTCAGGGCGAATGAACTGCGGCAGGAAGGCCAGCACGAACAGGATCACCTTGGGGTTTGTCAGGTTCACGATCAATCCCGTACGGAACGCCTGAATGGCACGCAAGCCGCCCGCCTTGCTGCGTTTCGCGTCACCGCCACGCAGCAGTTGCAGCGCCAGATACAGCAGATAGGCCACGCCGGCCCAGCGGATCACCTCGAACGCGCCCGGCACCGTGGCCACCACAGCGCCCAGCCCCAGCCCCGCAAGGCCTGTGTGAATAAACGCGCCCAGCGAAATCCCGGCACTTGCCGCCACCGCCGCCCGTGGCCCGGACCGCAGCCCCTGGCCCAGACAGAACATCATATCCGCCCCCGGCGTCAAGTTCAGCGCCAGCGCCGCAGGCAGAAACGCCAGCAAGGTGATCCATTCGGTCATTGTTGGTTCCAATCCGATGTCACGGGGTCACGCCCCAAGGTCAAACCAGTTCACAGTCGGCCCAAGGTTGACCACACGCGTGTCGCCAATCTGCCCCTCCTGCCCCCAGCAATCGTGAATGTGCCCGCAGAACATCAGCTTGGGCTGGATACGTTCGACCGCCGCGCGGATCGTGGGCGACCCCACGGACTCGCCGCCGCTGGTCACGTCCACCACGCCCTTGGGCGGGGAATGGCAGATCAGCAGGTCGGCCCCGTCACAGCCCGCCAGCATCGTGGCCGCCGTGTCCTCGTCCAGATCACAGGACCAATCGCCAAAAGGCGTCGGCGGCACGCCATAGCCCATACCGAACAGCCGCAGCCCGCCGACCTCATACGCATCCCCATGCAGCACCGTGGCGCGCGGGGCGGCGGCGCGCAATTCGTCCGCGCTTTCGGCGTTGCCCGGTACCAGCACCAGTGGCGCGCGGATCCCGTCCAGCAAAGCCATCGCGCCCTCCAGATCATGCCGCATGTTGCAATAATCCCCCGCGCCAATCACCAGATCGGCATCGGCACTGGCCGCCACCAGATCGGCGGCCCGCGCGCGGGCGTGGTGCAGGTCGGAAAACGCCAGTATCCTCATCCGTTCAACCGCGCCTGAATGTCCAGAAGGTCAGCCCAGGCCTCACGCTTGGCCAGCGGATTGCGCAACAGATGGGCGGGCGCAAACATCGGCATTGCAGGCTTGCCGCACACCTCTTTCCACGTGCCGCGCATCCGCGTGATGCCGGGTTTCCCGATCAGCGCCTGTGCTGCCACATTGCCCATGATCACAACCACATCCGGGTCGGCCAGCACGATGTGACGCTCCAGAAACGGGGCCAGCATGGCAATCTCTTCGCCGCTGGGCGCGCGGTCCTGCGGTGTGCGCCACGGCAGCGCCAGCGTGGTGTAGACCGGCACATCCATGCCCCGCCCCATGCCGATGGCCGCAAACATGGCATCCAGCAACGCGCCTTCGGCTCCGACAAATGGCATACCGGCACGGTCTTCCTCGCGCGTTGGCACATCGCCTACGATCATCACCCGCGCCGACGGATCACCATCGGCAAAGACCAGATTGCGCGCGCCTTTTTGCAGATCGCAGTGGCCAAAGCTGTCCAAGGCCGCCCGCAACGCGTCAATGTCAGCTGCCTGCGTGGCTGCGGCACGCGCCAGCGCTGGCACGTCCACCTGTGTTTCGACAAAGCGCACCGGCCCGCGCTGTGGCGCCTCGGGGGCTGCCGCCTTGGGTCGGGGTGCCGCTGCCGGGGTTTCATAGCGGTTGACGGGCGCATCCATGATGCATTCGTCCACCCCCAGTTCGACCTGCCAGACCAGCATCGCGGCGGCGTCATGATAGCTCAGTGATTCCATGCCCCCACTCTACGCCGCCCCGCGCCCAGACAAAACGTCTGTTGCACGTCACCTGCCACGATGCTTGCCGCCCCCCGACAGCGTCCCTATAAAGCCCGCAGCATCGGAGACGCGCGCATGACCTTCAAACACCGCCACCTGCTGGGCATCGAACCGCTCGCCCCCTCGGACATCACGACACTGCTGGATCTGGCGGATGACTATGTCACCCTGAACCGCACCGCCAAACATTCCGACACGCTGGCGGGGCTGACCCAGATCAACATGTTCTTTGAAAACTCGACCCGAACGCAGGCGTCGTTCGAAATCGCGGGCAAACGGCTGGGTGCTGACGTGATGAACATGGCGATGCAGGCCTCGTCGATCAAAAAAGGCGAAACCCTGATCGACACTGCCATGACCCTGAACGCCATGCATCCCGACCTGCTGGTGGTGCGCCACCCGCAATCGGGCGCGGTCGATTTGTTGGCGCAAAAGGTCAATTGCGCCGTGCTGAACGCCGGTGACGGGCGCCACGAACACCCCACCCAGGCGCTGCTGGACGCGCTGACGATCCGCCGCGCCAAGGGCCGCCTGCACCGCCTGTCCATCGCCATCTGCGGCGACATCGCCCACAGCCGCGTGGCCCGCAGCAACATCATGCTGCTGGGCAAGATGGAGAACCGCATCCGCCTGATCGCCCCGCCCACGCTGATGCCTTCGGGCATCGAGGAATTCGGCGTCGAAGTCTTTGACGACATGGCCAAAGGGCTGAAAGACGTCGATGTGGTGATGATGTTGCGCTTGCAAAAAGAACGCATGGATGGCGGCTTTATCCCCAGCGAACGTGAATATTACCACAGGTTTGGACTGGATTCCGAAAAGCTTGCACATGCCAAGCCCGACGCCATCGTCATGCACCCCGGCCCGATGAACCGCGGCGTGGAAATCGACGGCACATTGGCCGACGACATCAACCGCAGCGTCATTCAGGAACAGGTGGAAATGGGCGTTGCCGTGCGCATGGCCGCGATGGACCTGCTGGCGCAAAACCTGCGCGCCGAACGCGCGGCGGCCTGAGACTGGTCGCGCCCCGCGCGCGACATATGTTGAACACCAACACCTGTAAGCCGCAAAGGGCACCCTGCTGATGAGCCTTGCCGAAATCCCCCCGATGGAACGTGGCCGCCTGCGCCTGTTCGCCATCAACAAGACCGAAGCCGAAATCCGCGCGATCCTGGACGAAGGCACCTACGGCATTCAGAAGCTGTTGGGCGCCAACGATCTGAACCCCGATTATATCGAAGTGTTCCGCGTGGCCGATCTGGGAGACATGGGCCTGGATGACTATCTGCACACTGGCTATGACATCTCGCGTGCCCAGCTTGATCCACAGGCGGGGCGCCTGCGCGCGCTCGAAGGGTATGTGCTGGTTGTGCTGTCGCTGGCCTTCCGCGATCTGCATGTGACCCTGCCTGCCACACCTGATCTGACGCTGATCGGCACGTTCGGTGCGCCTGCAGTGGAGTGGACGACGTCGGAAACCATCACCAGCACCTCGGCCGATCCATACAGCGGTCCGCCCAAGGCCAGCAGGCCGGTGTCGGATGCCGCCATGTCGGGCCGCGTGGCCACGGTGGCGCTGCTGGTGATCTTCCTGATCACGGCACTTGTGGTCTGGATCGCATGAATTTCACACACACCGTCCATCGCCGCGATCTGGCGGTGACGGCTGGGCGTGCGCTGGTGCTGTTCTGGATGGGTGCCGCCATGGCGGCGATTGTCTGGGCGCTGTCCCTGCCGGTCTGGGCATGGGCGGTTCTGGCCGCGGCATGGGTGGCACAGGCCACGCGGCCCTATTGGGAAAACGGCGATAACGTGGTCGCGGTGCTGCGCGTCACCGACGAATTCCTGATCATTCAGGACCGCCGTACGAAAGAGGGCGAAGCCCGCACAGTTGCCCTGCGCGATATCGTCGAGGTCAGTCACATCGGCAGCATCGTCGCTGTGCGGTGTCAGGACGATCACCGCGACGGAACCTCGGTGGGGATCAAGGCGGCCTCTGCCCTGGCCGACCGCATCCGCGAGGCCGTGGCGGCGGCAAAGCAAGGCTAATCGCCACCCCTCGCCCCTTTCACTGACGCCCATTCCCCGCTAAAGCCTGTGTGAACACCGGAATGAGGATGCCGCCCTTGACCCTGACCCTCTTTACCAACGCCCGCCTGATCGACCCCGAGATCGGACAGATCATCGACGGAGGCCTTCTGGTCGAGGATGGCAAGATCACCGACATCCTGACCCAACCCGTTGAAAACCCGAACACCTATGGCGCTGACAGCATCATCGATTGTGCGGGCAAATACCTGGCTCCCGGGATCATCGACATTGGCGTGAAGGTCTGTGAACCCGGCGAGCGGCACAAGGAAAGCTTCCGCTCGGCCGGTGCCGCCGCTGCGGCGGGCGGTGTCACGACCATCGTCACACGCCCCGACACCGATCCGGCCATCGACAATCCCGAGACGCTGGAATTTGTCATCCGTCGCGCCCGCGAAGCCGCCCCTGTGCATGTCCTGCCCATGGCCGCGCTGACCAAGGGCCGGATGGGCCGCGAAATGACCGAGATCAGCTTTCTGCTGGACGCCGGTGCCGTGGCCTTTACCGACTGTGACCACGTGGTGACCGACACCAAGGTGTTTTCCCGCGCGCTGACTTATGCCCGTTCGCTGGGCGCGCTGGTGATCGCGCATGTGCAAGAGCCCGGGCTGAGCAAGGGGGCTTGCGTGACTTCAGGCAAGTTCGCCTCGTTGCGCGGCCTTCCGGGGGTGACGCCGATGGCCGAGCGCATGGCGCTGGACCGCGACATCGCGCTGATCGAGATGACCGGCGCGCGCTACCACGTCGACCAGATCACCACCGCCCGCGCCCTGCCCGCGCTGGCGCGGGCCAAGGCCAACGGTCTGGACATCACGGCGGGCACCTCGGTCCACCACCTGACGCTGAACGCGCTGGACGTGGCCGACTATCGCACCTTCTTCAAACTGAAACCGCCCCTGCGCGACGAGGACGACCGCGTGGCGGTGGCCGAAGCCGTCGCCTCGGGGCTGATCGACATCATCTCGTCGATGCACACGCCGCAGGACGAAGAAAGCAAACGCCTGCCCTTCGAGGAAGCCGCCAGCGGGGCCGTGGCACTGGAAACCTTCCTGCCTGCCGCATTGCGGCTGGTACACGCGGATCTGATCGATCTGCCACACCTGTGGCGCGCCATGTCGCTGAACCCTGCGAAACGTCTAGGCCTGCCCTCCGGCCGTCTGGCTGCGGGTGCGCCTGCCGATCTGGTGCTGTTCGACGCCGATGCGCCCTTTGTCATGGACCGCACAACCCTGCGGTCAAAATCCCGCAACACGCCGTTTGACGGCCAGCGTATGCAGGGTAAGGTGCTGGCAACATATGTGGACGGCGCATGTGTCTTTGAAATGGGGGCCTGAATGCCGCTGATCGAAAGCTCTTCCCTGACCCTCTTGCTGTGGGCGCTCATCGGCTATGGACTGGGATCGATCCCCTTCGGCCTGCTGCTGACGCAACTGCTGGGACTGGGCAACCTGCGCGAGATCGGGTCAGGCAATATCGGCGCCACCAACGTGCTGCGCACCGGGAACAAGACCGCCGCCGCCCTGACCCTGCTGCTGGACGCAGGCAAGGGCGTGGTCGCCGTGCTGCTGGCCCGCATCTACGCAGGCGAAGACGCCGCGCAACTGGCCGCCCTGATGGCGATGCTGGGCCACTGCTATCCTGTCTGGCTGGGCTTCAAGGGCGGCAAGGGCGTGGCCACATTCCTGGGGCTGATGTGGGCGCTGGCCTGGCCCGTGGGCCTGGGCTGCTGCATCGCTTGGGCGTTGGCCGCATTCCTCACGCGGATTTCCTCCATGGGCGGGCTGATGGCCGCGGCGATCTCGACCTTTCTGCTGGTCCTGTCGGGCAATGGTACCATGCTGCTGCTGGGCATTGCGCTGACCCTGCTGGTGTTCTGGCGCCACCGTGCGAACATCACCCGCATCCGTCAGGGCACCGAACCCAAGATCGGCCAGAAATCCTGACTGCCAGCCGGGTGCCGCGATGCGCAGGTCGTAAACAGGCTTGACGTGACAGTCCATTCTGATATTTCTGTCATTACAGAAATCAGTGAGATGGGACATGCACCTGACCCCCGCCATGCAAGACTTTATCCTCCACTGGGGAGAGATGGGCAACAAATGGGGCACCAACAGGTCCGTGGCGCAAATCCACGCGCTGCTGCACATCTCTCCCGAACCGCTGACCGCAGAGGATATATGCGAATTGCTGAACCTCGCGCGCTCGAACGTCTCGACCGGGTTGAAAGAGCTGCAAGCCCAAGGGCTGGTCAAGGCCAGCCGCCAGTTGGGTGACCGCCGCGATCATTTCCATTCGATCCGCGATATGTTCGACCTGGTCCAGACCGTGGTGCGCACACGCCGCGAGCGGGAATATGCGCCGACGCTGGCAGCGCTGCGCGAGGTCAAGACACAGGCCGCGACCGACGCCACCCCCGCCGCCGTTCAAAAGCGCATCGACGACACGCTGGAAACGATGCAGCTGTTCGACGACTGGTACACCGACATCGACCGCATTCCGCGCGGCGTGCAGTTGACCCTGCTCAAGATGGGCGCGCGCATTGCCCGCTTTATCCCCAAGGGGAAATCGAAACCCGAGGCGGAGTGATTTTTTCACGATTGGAGATTTCTGAAATGACAGAAATTACTGCAAAATACGACGGAATTTTCTGGAGCGCTCCCCGCACCAGCCCCCGTTACCTGATTGATCCGGTGGCATTTTTCATCGCCCTGTTCGGCGCACCGCTGTTGGTGGCGTTGCTGGGGTTCTGGGCCCTTTTTATCCCGGTCTTTGCGCTGGTGTTTGGCGGGCCGATCTACTTGCTTCTGGCCACCCCAGCACTGCTGATCCATCTGCGGTTTCGCGATGGCGACACAGGGGGGATCATAACTCTGGCCTTCACCATCGTGATTGGCACCGCAGCCGCAGGCTGGGTCTATGGCCTGCTGGTCCCAGACAGCGACGCGGCGATCTTCGCCCTGTTCTACGGTGGCTTCGGCCTGGTCCTCGGGCCGCTGTGGGGATGGGCCTTCGGCTGGATCTACAACCGGTTGCGCAGCGATTTCAGCCGCGTGCCACATTGAATTCCTGCATCACAAAGGAGACATATGATGCTGATACTTGCCTTGATATACCTTGCCATTGCCTTTGGCATGCTGATTGCACTGGCTGCCATGATCCTGAAAATCGGCACCTTGCTGGGTGAATGCCCCGCGGCACGGCAAGCCGCCCGCGCGGCGGCAGTGACCATCGCCACCGGCTTTTGCGCCATCGGCGCAGGCGGCGTGGCGTTGATTGGTGGCGCACTGCCTTTGGTCCAATCCGAACCAGCCGCTGGGCTGATGCTGGCGCTGGGGCTGGCGGCCTTGTGTCTGGGACTGGGCTTTACCCATGCCGTGGGCACCCTGCGCGCCGTGGTCAAAGACGCGCCTGCCGCAACTGCGACCTAAAACACAGCGGCTGGTCTGTTGACGACAGGCCAGCCAACCGCCACCTTGCACTCGATAGGAGACCCAAAATGCGACTGATCTGTCTGGCCCTTGCCACCGCTGTGATGATCCCTGCCGATGCAGGAGCCCAAGGCGGTCTGGCCCCGCCCCCACCGCTGGTCGGACAGGCCGAACAGTTGTTTCTGACCCATTGCCTGCCCCATGCCGATGATCCATCCCGCGCCCTGGAGGGCCTTCTGGGCAGTGGCGCGTTCGAAACGCATCAGACAGCTGCCGATGGCATCACCACACTGCACGGCGCAGACGGCCAGCTTGTCGCGCAGGTTGTTCAGGGGGGTGCCGGCCATGACAGTTGCGCGGTCCGCGCGGGCAACATCCCGGGTGCCAAGCTGAAAACCGGCCAGTCCGCCGCACGTCTGGCGACCGGCCTGAAACTGTCTCTGGGCCGCGAGGCGCCAAGTCTGCACTATCCCGCAGGGGCGCAAATCATGCATATGGGCGCGCACAGTATCCGCGTCGGCCAGCCCGCAGGCACAGCCGACGTCGTCGAGATCAGCCTCACGAAATCCTAGTAGGAATACTCGGCAAAGATCCGGTTCAGGTCGCCGTTCCAATCGCCGTTGTAATGGGCCAACAGCTCGTCCGCAGGCGTCTGGCCGGTTTCGACGCTTTCGTGCAGTGCGTTCAGGAAATGCGTCTCGTCAGGGATCAGCCCGCCCGCTCCGGGGCGCGCACGCGCTTGCAGGCCCGCCTTGGAAATCTCCAGCGATGCGCGTGCAATGTCCATCATCGACACATCGCCCACCTGCGCCTGCAACCCATCGACCGAGGCCGCAACGCGCAGACCTTCGCGGGTTTCCGCATCCCAATCCTTGACCAGATCCCATGCCGCATCCAGCGCGCCCTGATCGTACATCAGGCCGGTCCAGAAGGCAGGCAGCGCACACAGCCGCCGCCACGGGCCGCCATCCGCGCCGCGCATCTCGATGAATTTCTTGATCCGCGCCTCGGGGAAAGCCGTGGTCAGGTGGTCGGCCCAGTCGGACAGGGTCGGCATTTCACCCGGCAGCGCAGGCAATTGCCCCTTGAGGAAATCGCGGAACGACATGCCCAACGCGTCGATGTATTTGCCGTCGCGGTAGACAAAATACATCGGCACATCCAGCGCGTATTGCACCCAGGCTTCGAAACCGAACCCATCCTCGAACACGAATGGCAACATGCCGGTGCGCGCCGGATCCAGATCACGCCAGACGCGGCTGCGCCATGATTTGTGACCGTTGGGCTTGCCCTCGAAAAATGGCGAATTCGCAAACAGCGCCACCGCGACCGGCTGCAAGGCCAGCGCCACGCGCAGCTTTTGCACCATGTCCGCCTCGGAGCCGAAATCCAGATTCACTTGCACAGTACAGGTGCGGCGCATCATCGTACGCCCCATCGTGCCGACCTTGCCCATATAGGCGTCCATCAGCTTGTAACGCCCCTTGGGCATCAGCGGCATATCCTCGTGCATCCAGGTAGGCGCCGCGCCCAGACCGATGAAACCGACGCCGATCTCGTCCGAGATGTCCTTGACCTGACGCAGGTGATCGTTGACCTCGTCACAGGTGCCGTGAATGGTTTCCAGCGGGGCACCGGACAATTCCAGCGCACCGCCGGGCTCCAGCGACACGTTCGCACCGTTCAGTTCAAGGCCGGTCAGATGCCCGCCTTCACGCACTTCGGACCAGCCATAGCGGTCGCGCAAGCCTTCCAGCACCGCCACGATCGACTGTTTGCCCTCGAAGGGCAGCGGCTCCAGCGTGTCCTTGATATAGCCGAACTTCTCGTGCTCGGTGCCAATACGCCAGTCTTCCTTGGGCTTGCAGCCGTCGGCCAGATACTGTGCCAGTTGGTCGTGATGTTCGATCGGCCCGCCGCCGGACTGTGGAATAGACATGCGCTAAGGCCTTTCGTGTACGTCGTTAGACTTGGTGTAGGGCACGGGCAGAAGTGTCAAGGCGCAACAGCCCCCTAATGCAACCGCGCCGCCTGCGGGCGCAGCGGCGTCCGTTCCCAGATAACGACCGCAGCCCGGCTGCTTTCGCTCAATTCACTCAACATCCGCTCGGTGCGCAGCCCCGGCAAGGTCGCAAAAGCATCAAACAATGCGTCCGATCCGGCCGCGTTGACCGGGATCATCAGCGCGGGCGAACCGCGCTGGTCCAGCTGCCAGTGGGGCGGGTACATGGCACGGTCCAGCGTCAGGCGCTCCATCTCGCGCAGGGCGATCGCACCGCCGGTCAGGGGGCCGAAATAGGTGATCTGCCCCTCGTCCACCTGCACGGCACCGGCACCACCACCGGGTCCGCGAAAACGCCCGCGCTGGATGCCGATCAGGATCAGACCGCCCGCCACCAGCACCAGCCCCGCGCCCACAAGCGCCAACAGGTCGCCCGGGCCCAAAATCCACCACAGCCCCAGCACGGCCAGGCCCACACCCACCAGAACTTCGCGCCAGCGCATCACCGCCGCCACCGCCTCGGGTCGAAAGAACCTTACCGCCATGATACACCTGTCTGCATTCTTTTGGCCGCAAATATCCCGGGGGAGGCCGCAGGCCGGGGGCAGCGCCCCCATGGCGCGCTCATCCCCAATCTCCCAAGGCCCGCTGCCACAACGTCATTGCCGCCACCGCCGCCGTGTCGGCGCGCAAGATCCGTGGCCCCAGGGCGACCGGGTGGGCAAAGTCCAACCCGCGCAGCCGTTTGCGTTCACTGTCGGAAAAGCCGCCCTCGGGTCCGATCAGGATCGCCCAGGGTCCCGCCTCGGTCGGCAGGTCGGGCGCGTCCCCCGCCAACGCCTCGTCGCAGAACAGGATGCGGCGCGCAGGGTCCCAGCCGTCCAGCATACGGCCCAGCTTTTGCGCCTCGGTCACTTCGGGAACATAGGTGCCACCGCATTGCTCGGCGGCCTCGACCGCGTGGGCCTGAAGCCGGTCACGCTGGATGCGTCCGGCATTGGTGAACTCGGTCATCACCGGAAGAATACGCGCAGCCCCCATTTCGGCGGCCTTTTCGACGATAAAGTCGGTGCGCGCCTTTTTGATCGGGGCGAACATCAGCCACAGGTCGGGCGGCATCTGCAACGGTTTCGTCTGCGTCACGCAGGCCAGCTCGCCGCCGCGCTTGCCGGCCTGCGCAATCTCGGCGCGCCATTCGCCGTCGCGCCCGTTGAACAGCAGAACGGCACCGCCCACGGCCTGTCGCATCACCCCGAACAGGTAATGCGCCTGATCGCGGTTCAGAGGAACCGTTTGCCCCTGACCCAAGGGTGCGTCTACATAAAGGCGGATTTTCGCGTCATTCATGGGCAGATACATATGCAAGACAACCCCGCCGTACCAGAGGCAGAGCCCGCAGAAAACGCAAGCGCCCGAGGAACGGTCGCCGATGCAGTCAGCGGCAACTGGGTGGATCGCCTCGCGCCTGAATGGTCGCGCCCCTATTTGCGGCTGTCGCGGGCCGACCGGCCCATCGGGACCTGGCTGTTGCTGATTCCCTGCTGGTGGGGGCTGGCATTGGCGATCCTGTACGATCAAAGCCCGCGCTGGTCGGACCTGTGGTTGATCGTGGCCTGTGCGCTGGGGGCGTTCCTGATGCGCGGGGCGGGCTGTACGTGGAACGACATCACCGACCGCGACATCGACGGCTCGGTCGAGCGGACCCGCTCGCGGCCCATTCCTTCGGGTCAGGTCAGCGTGCGCGGGGCACTGGTGTGGATGTGCATCCAGGCGCTGCTGGCTTTCCTGATCCTGCTGACCTTCAACGCGGCGGCCATACGGATGGGTGTGCTGGCGCTGTTGCCGGTGGCGATCTATCCTTTCGCCAAACGGTTTACGTGGTGGCCGCAGGTGTTTCTGGGGCTGGCGTTCAACTGGGGTGCGCTGATGATCTGGGTGGCGCACACCGGATCGCTGGCCGCCCCCGCGGTGGTTCTGTATCTGGCAGGTATCGCGTGGACGCTGTTCTATGACACCATCTACGCACATCAGGACGCCGAGGATGACGCGCTGATCGGGGTGAAATCCACCGCGCGCCTGTTTGCGGAAAAGTCGCCGCAATGGCTGCGCCGCTTCCTGATGGCTACGGTCGGGCTGATGGGGCTGGCGGTGATCTTTGCCGCACTGCCCAATGCGTCGGGGCTGGCGATGGCGATTGCGTTGATCGGGCCGTGGGCCATGGGCTGGCACATGGCGTGGCAACTGCGTGGCTTTGATGCGAACGACGCGGGCAAATGTTTGCAACTGTTTCGGGTCAACCGCGACACCGGCATGATTCCGCTGGTGTTTTTTGCCGCCAGTCTGCTCGCGTGATTGAAACAGGGGGTTGGGCCGCGTAACAAGTTCCCAGACAGTCACAGCCCTTGGAAAACACATGCGTCTTAGCTCGGCTCTGATCATCGCCTCTACCTTTGTCGCGGCCGCACTGGTCGCCATCGTGGCGGCAAATTTCTCGGTCAAACTGATCGAGGAGACGTCAGAGATCGGGGTGCGGGACGCGCTGGACGACGCAGGCGCCACCTGGGCTGAAGTGCAGGCCGACGGGCTGACCGTCACGCTGTCGGGCATTGCCCCGACCGAAGCCGAGCGTTTTGCCGCCCTGACCACCGCGGGCACCGTTGTGGATGCCGCCCGTGTCATCGACGGCATGGAGGCCAAGGCCGTTGCCGCCATCCGCCCGCCCCGTTTCTCCGCCGAGATCCTGCGCAATGACGCTGGCATTTCCATCATCGGCCTGATTCCCAGCAGCACCGACCGCGACACCATCACCGACCGCTTTGCCGCGATGGCCGGCGAGAGCACCCCGGTGGCCGATCTGATCGAAACCGCAGACTATCCCGCCCCCGAAGGCTGGGAAGTCGCGCTGGATTTCGCGCTGGTCGCCATGGAGCAACTGCCGCGCGCCAAGGTTTCGGTCAGCGCAGGCCGCGTGGCAATCACCGCGATCACAGACAGCGCCAAGGACAAGCTGGCGCTGGAAAAATCCCTGCGGGCGGCCACGCCACCAGGGTTGCGGCTGTCGCTGGACATTGCCGCCCCGCGCCCTGTGATCACGCCCTTTACCCTGCGGTTTCTGATCGACGAGGACGGCGCGCGCTTTGACGCGTGCAGCGCCGACACCGAAAAGGCCCGCACCCGCATCCTGAATGCCGCAGTTGCCGCAGGCATGACCACCACCGGGCGCTGCACCGTGGGCATGGGCGTGCCCACCCCGAACTGGGCGCAGGCGGTCGAGCAATCCATTGCAGCGCTGGCCAAGATCGGCGGCGGTTCGGTCACGTTCTCGGACGCAGACGTGACGCTGCTGGCCAAGGAGGGCACCGATCAAGGCACATTCGACACCGTGGTGGGCGAGCTGGAAAACGCGCTGCCCGAGGTTTTTGCCCTATATGCCAAGCTGCCCGAAACCCAGGCCCCCGACCAGGGCCCGCCTGAATTCGTGGCCACCCTGTCCCCCGAGGGGCAGGTGCAGCTGCGCGGACGGCTGAGCAACGAGAACCTGCGCAACATCGCGGACAGCTATGCCAAATCGCGCTTTGGCTCGGATCGCGTCTATACCGCAGCCCGCGTTGTCGAGGGATTGCCCTCGGATTGGTCCACGCGGGTTCTGGCGGGGCTGGAATCGCTGTCGAACCTGTCAAACGGCGCGGTGACCGTGACCCCTGACAAGCTGACCGTTTCGGGCAACACCGGCGATGCCGACGCCAGTGCCCGGATCGCCACCCTGCTGGCCGCCAAGCTGGGAGAGGCGGAAGAGTTCGAGATCAATGTGACCTATCAGGAGAAACTGGACCCGCAGGCCGCACTTCCGACACCAGAGGAATGTCTGGCGCAGATCAAGGCGATCACCGATAGCAGCAAGATCAACTTTGAACCCAGCAGCGCCACCATCGACGCCAGCACGCTGTCGACCATGGACGAAATTGCCGAGGTTCTGAAAACCTGCGGCGACCTGCCCTTGGAGATCCAGGGGCACACCGACAGCCAGGGCCGCGAGGAGATGAACCTTTCACTGTCGCAGGCCCGTGCCCAATCGGTTCTGAACGAACTGCGCGCCCGCCGCGTGCGGACCTCGACGTTCGAGGCCAAGGGCTATGGCGAAGAGCGCCCGATTCAGGACAACGACACCGAAGAAGGCCGCGAAGCCAACCGTCGCATCGAATTTTGGTTAATTAAGCCCGAAGCCAGTGCGCCCGCACCGCAAACAACTCTGGAAAGCCTCGCCGAAAGCGGTGATAACACCACCGACGACGCGGCGGTCAATGACGCGTCAGACGAGCCAGACGAGTCAGGGGACGCGACGGAATGAGCAGAACAGAATTCGTCATCGCGACGGCCATCATCCTATTCGTGGCATTCTGCCTGGGATGGTTTGCAAACTGGCTGGTCCACCGGTTCAGCCGCGTGGCACAGGGCGATGTGGCCGAACTGGACCGGATGAGCCAGGAGCTGCACGAAGCCGAAGAGACGCGCGATCAGGCGATCACCTATCTGCAACAGCGCGAGGCCGAGCTGACCAACCAGCTGAGCCAGACCGAGGCCGAATTGCGCGCCGCCATGGACGGCCTGCGCGACGCCCGCCACGAGGCGGAAGAGATGCGCGCCTATATCGAGAAAAATCAGGCGGGCTAAGCGACCCCGCGGGGGAGCGCGGCCGGCTACCAGCGGCTCAGCGCGTCCTCGTCCGTATCCTTTGCCTCGACCCACTCTGACGCCCCGTTGGCGGTGATCTCACGCTTCCAGAAGGGGGCGCGGGACTTCAGGAAATCCATCAGATATTCCGCCGCCTCAAAGGCATCACGACGGTGCGGGGCAGCGGTGGCGACCATCATGATCGCCTCGCCGGGTGCCATCCGGCCATAGCGGTGGATTACCAGCACATCACCCAGGTGCCAGCGTTCTTGCGCACGGGTGGCAATGTCGGTCAGCGCAGCTTCGGTCATACCGGGATAATGTTCGATTTCCATCGCAACCAGCGGATCGTCCGGCAGATCGCGCACGACACCGGTAAACGTTACGATCGCGCCCATGTCCGTGTGCCCCGCAGCAAAGGCATTCGTTTCGGCCCCCAGATCGAAAGCCGCCTCTTGCACGGTGATGCGCATCGCCTAGCCGCCCGTCATCGGTGGAAAAAACGCAACCTCACGCACGCCTGCCAGCGGTGCATCAAAATCCGACAGCTGTTGGTCCAGCGCCACGCGCAGGGCGCTGAGGTCGGAAAACGCCATGTCATAACGCTCTTCGCGGGCGCGCAGTTCAGCCACCAGATCGTTGACGGTGGCGGCCTCGGTCTCGACCTTTTCGCGCGGCAGGCCGATCCGTTCGCGCACCCATGCGAAATACAGCACGTCCATCACACGGTCTCCTTCAGATGCGGCAGCGCCTTGCGGAAATAGTCCCATCCCGTGATCAGCGTCAGCCCCGCCGCAATCCACAGCAGCCACAGGCCGACAAGCCCTGACCATTCGGCCAGCAACAGTTTCCAGCCCAGCCCGCCGGCCGTCACGCTGTAATGTTCGAACACCCCCTGCGAGAACAGCACCGCGATGGCGATCATCTGCAAGGTCGTCTTCCACTTGGCCAGCTTGGTCACCGCAAGCGTCCCGGCCACATCGCCCAGATATTCACGCAAGCCGCTGACAAAAACCTCGCGGAACAGGATCATCGTCGCGGGCAGAACCAGCGACGCCTTCCAGCTGGAGAAACCGATGATGACCATCAGCGCGATCACCACCATCGCCTTGTCCGCGATAGGGTCCAGCATCGCGCCCAGCTTTGTCTGTTGCTTCCACGCGCGGGCCAGATAGCCGTCGAACCAATCGGTAACCGCCGCACTGACGAACAGCACCAGTGCGAACCAATCCGCGTAAAACCGCGGGAAAAACAGGAACATGACCGCAACCATAGGGGCAGCGAGCAGACGCAGGGTGGTCAGGATATTGGGCAGGTTCCAGATCATATCAACGTGGTATCCTGTTGCGCGCCTTTGGAAAAGGGTCAGATCGCAATCGCGTCGCGGATGCGTTCGACGGAAGTCATGACATGATCCATCCAGCCCTGGTCGGTGGGCGTGCCTTCGGACGAGAACCACGCGATGGACAACTCACGCACCGGATCGACAAACAGGAACTGGCCGTGAATGCCCAGCCCGTGGATCAGCGGCGTCGCGCCGGGGTGCACATACCATTTCGCACGGTAGTGCATGTCCTGATTCTCGAACTTGTCCAGAAAATCGCCCCGCCTCCACGCGGCATTGTCGCCTTGGGTGACGATATCATCGATCCAGCTTTGGGGGATGATCTGCACGCCATCACGCGCGCCGCCTTCGATCATCAACTGGCCGACCAGCGCCAGATCGCGGGCGGTCAGGCACATGCCCCCTGCCCCACGCGCACCGCCGATTCGGTCGACAGTGATATAGCCGGAGGTTTCCGCCCCCATCGGCGCCAGCAACCGCTGCGAGATCAGATCGGCAAACCGCAGGCCGGTGGCCCGTTCCATCAACCAGGCCAGCATATCGGTCACGGGTGAGGCGTAATAGAATGTCTCGCCATGCGGGCCGGTGGTGCCTGTCAGCCCCTCTTGAAAGCTGCGCAAATCGCCCGCCTCGTCGCCAGGCGCCAGCGGGTTCCAGTTGGCAGCCTTGCGGTAATCAACGATCACACCTGATGTGGCGGTATAATCCTCTTCGAACTCCAGCCCCACCTGCATGTCCAGCGCGTGCCGGATGGTCGCCCCCGCATAGGCGGTGCCGGACAGTTCGGGCAGGTATTTGGTCAGCAGGTCATCCACCGCAACCTCGCCGCGTTCGACCAATGTGCCCATGACCAGACCCAGCATGGACTTCGACACCGACATCAGAATGTGCGGATCGTGGCGGGTCATGCCGTTGCGATAGCTTTCGTGCACGACCTTGCCCTTGTGCAGGATCACCAGCGCATCGTTGGCCATGCCGTCGATGGCCTGATCCAGATTGGCCGCAGACAGGTCGGTGTCGCCCTGCTCCAGCACGCGCACATTGGCCGGATCGTTTCGGATTTCGGCCGAGGGGACCACTTCGCGCACATGGTGAAACGCCCATGCGTTAAAGGGCTGTGTACGCCAGTTTGCCAGCGTGGCGCGATCTTCGGGGGCGGGCGGGAAACCTTGCATCAGGGGCATGTCTGGACCTTTCATTATTCCGCCGCAGCGTCGGAGGATTGCGCGGAAGAGGCAAGGTGGAATTGGATGTGAATCGCAAGGTTATTTCGCGAACAGCGATTAGCCCGTCTGAAAGTAATCGTAAATCTTCTGCGCCAGCGCCGCCGACACCCCATCAACTGCCTTGAGGTCGGCGAGATTGGCCCGCGCCACCGCCTTGGCCGAGCCGAAATGCGCCAGCAGCGCGCGTTTGCGTGCAGCCCCCACGCCCGGCACATCGTCCAGCGGTGTCGCACCTACAGCCTTGGACCGTTTGGCGCGATGGGTGCCGATGGCAAAGCGGTGCGCCTCGTCGCGCATGCGCTGGATGAAATACAGCACCGGATCGTTGTGGCGCAGCGCCTTGACCGTCTTGCCCGTGCGGTGGAATTCTTCCTTGCCCGCGTCGCGGTCCAGCCCCTTGGCCACCCCCACCATCGGGATGTCACCGACGCCGTGATCCTCCATGATCTCGCGCACCGCGCTGACTTGTCCCGCGCCGCCGTCGATCAGCAACAGGTCGGGCCACATGCCGCGCGTGCGGTCGGGGTCTTCCTTGAGCAGCCGTTTAAAGCGGCGGTTCAACACCTCTTTCATCATGCCGAAATCGTCGCCGGGGGTCAGTTCGTCACCGCGGATGTTGAACTTGCGGTACTGGTTCTTCATGAACCCGTCCGGGCCTGCGACGATCATCGCACCCACTGCATGGGCACCCTGAATGTGGCTGTTGTCGTAAACCTCGACCCGGTCGGGCACCTTGGGCAGATCAAACGCCTCGGCCACGCCCTGCAACAGCCGCGCCTGTGTTGCGGTTTCGGCCATCTTGCGGGCCAGGCTTTCGCGGGCGTTGCGCAGGGCGCTGTCGATCAACTCGGCCTTCTCCCCGCGCTGGGGGACCAGCAGTTCGACCTTGCGGCCCAGTTTCTGGCCAAGCGCGTCGGCCATCAGGTCGGGGTTTTCGACCGCATTCGACAGGATCAACTGACGCGGCGGCTCGCGGGTGTCGTAGAACTGGCCCACGAAGGCTTCCAGCACTTCGGCGGCATCCACGTCCGCCCCCACACGCGGGTAATAGTCGTGGTTGCCCCAGTTCTGCCCCGCACGGATAAAGAACACTTGCACGCAGGCCTGTCCGTTCTCCAGATGCAGCGCGATCACGTCAGCCTCGTCCACGTTTCGGGGGTTGATGCCTTGGGCGGTCTGCACCTGTGTCAGCGCCTTGATCCGGTCGCGCAGGGCGGCGGCGCGCTCGAACTCCATGTCTTCGGAGGCCTGCGCCATCTCGCGGCCCAGACGCGCCTGAATGTCAGTGGATTTGCCGGACAGGAATTTTTCGGCGTCCTGCACGGTCTGCTGATAGTCCTGCGGGCTGATCTTGCCCACGCAGGGCGCGCTGCACCGTTTGATCTGGTATTGCAGACAGGGGCGCGTGCGGCTTTCGAACATCGAATTGGAACAGTCGCGCAGCAGGAACACCCGCTGCAACTGGTTCAGCGTCCGGTTCACGGCCCCGGCGCTGGCAAAGGGGCCGTAATAGGCGCCCTTCTCTTTCTTGGCCCCGCGATGCTTTTTGATCTGTGGGTAATCGCTGTCCGTGGTGACCAGAATATTGGGAAAGCTCTTGTCGTCGCGCAGCAGCACGTTGAACTTGGGCTTGAGCTGCTTGATCAGGTTCTGTTCCAGCAGCAAGGCTTCGGTTTCGGTGCGCGTGGTCAGGAACATCATCGACGCGGTGCTGGCGATCATCCGCGCGATGCGACCGCTGTGGCCGGTAGGACGGGCATAGGACGACACCCGCGCCCGCAGGTTGCGCGCCTTGCCCACGTAGAGCACACGGCTTTCGCTATCCAGCATCCGGTACACGCCGGGCGAGGAGTCGATGGTTTTCAGATAGACCTGAATGACCTGATGACCCTGCTTGGGCTGAACTTCGGTTTCGTGCTCTTCCGCCATGGTCAGACCGAATCCCCCACCGGGTGCGCTGCAACATAAATGGATGACGGTTCAAGCGATTTGATGTCCACCATTCCTGTGGATAAGTCTTTGGACAACTTTACGGGGTTGGGGATTTTTCGTTGAATTTGGCAGGTTTCGTTGAATTGCCCATTTTTTAAGCAGTCCGGAAGGCCATTGAATTCAAAGGGAATTTTCTTTTCCACATAGCAAACCCCTGAAAACAAAGGCCTTTTCGTAACAGTTTTGTAACGTAGATTAACGCAGTGCAAAACTCTTCCTGTCTCCCTTGCGGAACGGGCTGGAATCCCCGGTGTCTCTGTGCCGATTCGTGTCATTCCACACCTTGGACGTCCGGCGTCTGCCACGCCAGATGCTGCCCGCCGTCCACGCACAGCAACTGACCTGTAATGGCAGGAGCATCCAGAAAATAGCCCAGCGCCGCTGTGATGTCTGCCGCATTTGCCCCGCGCCCCAGGACGGTCGCGGCGCGTTGGGCCGCAAAATGGCCGTCGCTTTGCCGCGCCCCTTGCAGGGTAGGACCGGGGCCGATGGCGTTGACGCGGATGGCCGGCGCAAGGGCGCGCGCCGTGGTCTGGGTCAGCGCCCAAAGCCCCATCTTGGCCAGCGTATAGGTCATGAATTCCGGCGTCAGCTTGCGTACGCGCTGATCGACCATGTTGACGATCAGGCCGGTCGCGACAGGTTCGCCGTTCTCGTCGGTGTCCGGCTGCAATCCTTGCGCCGCCATGCGCTGCGTCAGCAGGAAGGGCGCGCGCAGGTTGCTGCCCATGTGTTTGTCCCAATGCTCGCGGGTCGCGGAATGGATGGTGTCATATTCAAAGATCGAGGCGTTGTTGACCAGACAGCTGACCGGCCCGCCCAGCCCCTCGACGGCCTGCCCGAACAGCGCGTGTGTGGCGTCCTCGTCCAGCAGGTCGGCTTGGATGGCCACCGCATTGCGGCCCATGGCCCTGATCTCGTCCACCACCGCATCGGCCTCTTCGGACGAGGTGGCATAATGCACCGCCACATCATGCCCGCGCTGCGCCAGATAGAGGGCCATCGCGCGGCCCAGCCGCTGGCCTGCTCCGGTGACAAGGCTCCTTGGGTGCGGGGTCATGGGCGGTCCTTTCGGCGTGTCAGGTCCAGAACAGTACAACCATCACATAGGCCACATAAAGCGCGGTCAAGATCACGCCCCAAAGCCGCGAAATATCCTGTCGGAAATAGACAAAGGGCAACAGCAGCAGCGACGCGGCCAGCATCACCCAGAAATCCAGTTGCAGGAATTGCGGGTCCACGGGGATCGGCCCCACGAAGGAGGCCACACCGATGATGCCCAGCAGGTTGAAGATGTTCGATCCGATCACATTGCCCAGCGCCACATCGGCCTGACGGCGCAGGGCCGCCATCACCGTGGTCGCCAGCTCGGGCAGCGATGTGCCCACGGCCACCAGCGTCAGACCGATCACCGTATCGCTGACACCATAGGTCTGGGCAATGATGGTCGCATTGGTGACCAGCAGTTGCGCCCCCAGCGGCAGACCGACCAGACCTGCCACCAGATAGGCCAGGATCATCCACATTTTCATGTCGGGATCGGCGCCTTCGACCTCTTCATCGTCGCAACAGTCGGCCGCGGCGGCGGCCCGCGCAGCCTTGTCCGCACGACGGTGTTTGCGGGTCTGGCGGAAGGCATCATAGAGCACACCGGCCATCATGATCAGCAGAACGGTCCCCGCGATCCAGTCATAGACGCCGCGCACCCCCAGCGCGATGAACACAACCGTCGCAATGATCATGAAACGGAACGTCTTGCGCGTGTTGCATTCGGAGGTGTGCATCGTCGCCAGCAGCGCAGGCAGGCCCAGCACCAGCAACACGTTGGCGGTGTTAGATCCCACCACGTTGCCCAGCGCCAGGCTGGGCACGCCGTCCAGAATGGCCTGAATAGAAATCAGAAGCTCGGGCGCCGAGGTGCCAAACGCCACGATGGTCAGGCTGACAATCAGCGCAGGCACGCCAAACCGCAGGCTCAGGTTGACCGCGCCCTTGACCAGCGCATCCCCTGCCAACAGCAAGATCACGAGCCCGAGGCCCGACAATATCCACGGCAAAATCATTACTCAGCCTTTTTTAAGACAGGGACAGGGGGAACGGCCAATGCGGTAACGGCCACAGCCGGGGCATTTCGACTGGCTCAGCCGTTTGCCGCCCAGCCAATGCATTTTGCCGAAAAAGCCCAGCACCGCGATAAACACGAAAAACAGAATGATGATCTTGAACAGCATGGGTTACAGCCCGAACCGGGCATAGGCGACCCGTTCTTCGATCATATGGCCCGCGTCCTCGACCACCTGCGCCCCAAAGCGCGACCAGAACGGGCGGCGCACGCCGTAGCGGCGGAATTTGACCTTGTCGCCAAAGCGGGCCTTGAGCACCGGTTTCAAATGGCCGATGCCGTCGATCAGCCCCAGTTCGGTGGCGCGTTTGGCCAGCCAGACCTCGCCGGTAAACAGCTCTTCGGTGCTGTCCAGCTTGGCGCCGCGCCGCGCGGTCACGTGGTCGATGAAATTCGCGTGGATGTCGGTCAGCAACCGGTCCAGCCGGGCAACATCTTCGGGCTTTTCGGGGCGGAACGGGTCGTTCATCGACTTGGACTTGCCTGCCGTGTGCACGCGGCGTTCAATGCCATAGCGTTCGATCAGCTCGTGCATCCCAAAGCCTGCCGAGATCACCCCGATGGACCCCAGCACCGACGACGGGTCGGCGTAAATCTCGTCCGCTGCGGCGGCCAACCAGTAGCCCCCCGAGGCGGCCACATCCTCGACAAAGGCGATGACAGGAATGTTCTTTTCCTCGGCCAGCCGCCGGATGCGCGCGCCGATCAGCGAGGATTGCACAGGGCTGCCACCGGGCGAGCTGATTTCCAGCGCCACCGCCACGGGCTTGCCCCTCGCAAAGGCTTTTTCAAGGACTGGCCCAAGGCTGGCGTCGTTCAGCGTGCCACGGGTGCCGCCCGCGATCACGCCTTGCATGCGGACCACGGCGACGGTCGGATCGGATTTGATAAAGGGGATAAAGCGTTTCATCCCGCTGATGTAGACAGCGCAGCCATGGCAAACAAGGCCAAGCGCCCTTTATTCCCGAATGCGCCAGCCTGTGCGGAAAATCCATCCGATCACCAACAGGCAAAGTCCGGTAAATGCGGCAATCGCCATCAGGCTGGTGCCAATCGGCACATCTGCAATGCCAAAGAACGCCCAGCGAAAGCCCGAGATCAGGTAGACCACCGGATTGAACATCGAAATCGCCTGCCAGACCGGCGGCAGCATCGAGATCGAATAGAACGATCCGCCCAGGAACACCAAGGGTGTGACGATCAGCAGGGGCACCAGCTGCAACTGCTCGAAATTCTTCGCCCAGATGCCGATAATGAAACCGAACAGCGAAAAGCTGACGCAGGTCAGCACCAGGAACAGCACCATCGCACCGGGGTGCATGATATGGAGGTCCACAAAGAAAAACGCGGTGATCAGGATGATGATGCCAATGAACATCGCCTTGGTCGCCGCAGCCCCCACATAACCCACGACGATTTCCAGAAAGTTCACGGGCGCCGAAAGCAGTTCATAGATCGTGCCGATGAACTTGGGGAAATAAATGCCGAATGACCCGTTCGAGATCCCTTGGGTCATCACCGACAGCATGATCAGCCCCGGCACAATGAACGCGGCATAGCTGACGCCCTCGACCTCGTTGATGCGGCTGCCAATGGCCGCACCGAACACCACGAAATACAGCGAGGTCGACAGCACCGGCGAGATCAGCGATTGCAGGAAGGTGCGGAAAAACCGCGTCATCTCGAAGACATAGATGGATTTGATCGCCGTCCAGTTCATGCCGCGTCCTCCTTGACCAGTGTCACAAAAATATCCTCAAGCGAGGATTGCCGCGTGACCACGTCGCGCAGGACCAGCCCTTCGGCGGCCACATCGCTTAGCAGTTTGGTGATGCCCGTGCGTTCGGCGCGGGTGTCGTAGGTATAGATCAGGCTGTCGCCGTCCGCGCCCAGCCGCACATGTTCCGATTGTAGGCTGGCAGGCAGCGCATCCAGCGGCGCGCTCAGTTGCACCTCAAGCTCTTTCTTGCCCATCCGCTGCATCAGCGCATCCTTGTCCTCGACCAACAGGATCTCGCCCTTGGCGATCACGCCGATGCGGTCGGCGATGGCTTCGGCCTCTTCGATGTAATGGGTGGTCAGGATGATGGTCACGCCGTCGGCCTTCAGATCGGCCACGATCTCCCACATGTCCTTGCGCAGTTCCACGTCCACACCGGCGGTCGGCTCGTCCAGGAACAGCACGCGCGGCTCGTGTGCCAATGCCTTGGCGATCAGCACGCGGCGTTTCATGCCGCCCGACAGTTCCTTGATCTGGTTGTTGCGCTTGTCCCAAAGAGACAGACGTTTCAGGATGCTTTCAATCAACGGGTCATTGCCGCGTTTGCCGAACAGACCGCGCGAAAACCGCACCGTGTTGATGACCTTTTCAAATGGCTCCAGCGCCACCTCTTGCGGGACCAGCCCGATCAGGGTGCGCGCGGCGCGAAAGTCGGTGCCGATGTCGTGGCCCGCCACGGTGACGCTGCCCGATGTGGGCATGACGATGCCGCAAATCGCCGAAATCAGAGTGGTCTTGCCCGCGCCGTTCGGACCCAGCAGGGCGATAATCTCGCCTTCCTCGATGGACAGGTTCACGCCCTTCAGCGCCTCGAACCCACCGTCATAGGATTTCTTCAGATCACGAATTTCAAGAATTGTGGACATGCGGGCCTCCGGCAGCTTCGGAGAAGGTATCTAATGCGCCAAGAGCGTCATGACCAGCGCAGGAACGCACAGACACCTGTGCGTTCCACTGCCTTTCGTGCATGACGTGCGGTCAGTCCTTGCCGGTCAGGCGGCCCAGCCAGCTTTTCTTGGGCGCGTCACCTTCGGCTTGCGCATCTTCGGCGGGGGCTTCTTCGGGTGCGGGACCTTCGACGGCGGCCTTGAAGTTGTCAAAGAACTGATCGGCCATCTTCTTGGCGAACCCGTCAATAATCCGGCTGCCCAACTGCGCCAGCTTGCCGCCGACCTTGGCCTCGACGTCATAGCTCAGCTCGGTGCCGCCGTCCTTTTCGGTCACGCGCACATCGGCACCGCCCTTGGCAAAGCCTGCGGCACCGCCCTTGCCTTCGCCCGTGATGGTCAGCGACTGGTTCTCGACCATCTCGGACAGGGTCACCTGCCCCTTGAACGTCGCCTTCACCGGACCGACCTTTTGCACCACCGTCGCCTCGAACCCCTCTTCGGGCGATCCGGTGACATCCTGGGCACCGGGCACACAGGCCTGCAGCACCGCCGGGTCCAGCAAAGCGGCGTAAACGGCGGCGGGCGGGGCGTCGATCTGGCGCGTGTCGGTCATTTTCATCTGGCTGGCTCCCTCTGTGCGTTGATCCGGTCATATCCCATTGCGCCAGATGCGCCAAGAGGCGTGACATATCCCGCCGGACTGCTAGAGCTTGTGCATGACCACCCTGCCCCAGAATCGCGCCGGCATCGGCATTGCCTTTATCCTGATCGGGATTTTCTGCATTTCGATCAACGATATGCTGATCAAACAGCTGTCGGGCGGCTACCCCCTGCACGAGATCGTTTTTGTCCGCTCGGCCATCGGGTTGATGATCACGCTTTGCATCGTACAATTCGAAGGCGGATGGTCGATCCTGCGCACCAGAACGCCCTGGCTGCACGCGACACGGGGCCTGTTGATCGTGATTTCCAACATGTCCTATTTCGTCGCGCTGGCGGCATTGCCTCTGGCCGATGCGACGGCGCTGTTCTTCGTGGCACCGCTGTTCATCACGGTGCTGTCGATCCCCCTGCTGGGCGAAAAGGTCGGCCCCCTGCGCATCGGCGCGGTGCTGGTCGGTTTTATCGGCGTGGTGATCATGCAGCGGCCATGGGCCGACGCCAGCGAGCTGGACGTGTCGCGGCTGGTGTTGTTGCTGCCGGTGCTGTCGGCGCTGACCTATGCGCTGAACCAGCTGATGACCCGCAAGCTGGGCGTCACCAGCAAGGCCAGCGCGCTGTCGGTCTATATCCAGGTGACGTTTATTCTGGTGTCCTTGTTGTTTTTCCTTGTCGCCGGTGACGGACGGTTTGCCCAGGAGACAACCAATCCGTCACTGCTGTTCCTGCTGCGCGCATGGATCTGGCCCGCGCCAGAGGACATCTGGGCCTTTGTCGGGCTGGGACTGAATTCGGCCGCTGTCGGCTATTGCCTGTCACAGGCCTATCGCATGGCCGATGCCGCCACCGTGGCACCCTTCGAATACGCGGGCCTGCCGCTGGCGGTGTTCTGGGGCTGGGCGATCTTTTCGGAACTGCCGGTGTTGGAGGTCTGGATCGGCATCATCCTGATCCTGTCGTCGGGACTGTTCGTATTCGTGAGAGAGCAGCAAAAGGCGCGCGTCATCTCCCGCGGCAAGGTCAAGCTGCGCTGATCTCGATCACCACCTTGCCCGTCGCTTGCCGTGTGCGCAGCAGGTCCAGCCCTGCGTTTGCTTGATCCAGCGTCAGGATGTTGCTGACATGGGGCCGCAACTGGCCCGCGTCATACCATGCGATCAACTGGGCAAAGCTGCGGGTCAGCACCTCGGGGGCAAAGCGTTTGTAGCCGCCAACATAGAAGCCGATCACCGTCAGGTTCTTGACCAACAGGATGTTCGCGGGGATTTGCGGCACCGTGCCGCTGGCAAAACCGATGGGCAATATCCGCGCCT
Organism: Sulfitobacter sp. 20_GPM-1509m; assembly: GCF_000620505.1. Classification (GTDB taxonomy): domain Bacteria; phylum Pseudomonadota; class Alphaproteobacteria; order Rhodobacterales; family Rhodobacteraceae; genus Pseudosulfitobacter. Next base: position 722,661 of record NZ_KK211144.1, read on the forward strand.
CGGGGTTGCAGGCGCGCATGGCGGCGGTGAACAGATCGCCGCCGATGGGGTCATAAACCACATCCGCGCCGCCCAGCCCCAGCACAACCTCGCGCAGGTCATCGGTGTCGCTGTCGATCAGATGATCGGCCCCGGCCTTGCGGGCAATCTCAAGCTTGTCGGCACCACGGGCACAGGCGATGACCTCGGCCCCCATCAGCTTGCCCAGTTCCACCGCTGTCAATCCGACGCCACCAGATGCGCCCAGCACCAGCAGGCGTTCACCGGGGCGCAGATGCGCGCGGTGGTCCAGCGCCATGTGGCTGCTGGCATAGGCCACGAGAAAGGCCGCCGCGTCCGCGTCAGACATGGTGTCGCTGATCGGCACACAGGCGCTGGCGGGCGTCACCGCATAGTCCGCCAGCCCCCCACGCCCCGGATTGGCCGCAACCCGCTGTCCCATGCGCAAGCTGTCTACGCCATCGCCCAGCGCATCGACCACGCCGCACAACTCCATCCCCGGTGTCACCGGCAGATCAAATTTTTCCTGGTATTTGCCAACCTGCACCAGCGTATCGGCAAAGTTCAGACCACAGGCCAGAACCCGCAGCCGCACCTCGCCTGCACCGGGCTCGGGTATGGCCACGTCATGCAGTTCCAGCGGCGCACCCAGCGCCCTGACCTGCATGGCCCGCATCAGAATGCCTCGGGCCGCGCCTCGCGCGCCATGTGGTCCAGAACCGCGTTTACAAAGCTGGGTTCCTTGCCGTCAGGGAAGAACGCGCGCGCCACGTCGACGTATTCGACGATGACAACCTTGGGCGGCGTGCCGGTGTCGCGGAACTCGGCCCCCGCCGCACGGAACAGCGCCCGCAACGTGGGGTCGATCCGCGCAATCGGCCATTTTGCCACCAGCGCACGGTCGGTCATCTGGTCAATCGACGCCTGATAGTTCACCGCATCTTCCAGCACGCGGGCGAAATGGTCGGGATCGCCCTCTTGCATCTCGTCGCCGTCATAGATCGCGCCGAACCGGTGGTCCAGAAACTCGCGCTGCACTGCTTCGACGGTCTGGCTGGAATGTTCCATCTGGAACAGCGCCTGAACCGCATAAAGCCGCGAGGCCGAGCGCATTTTGCGTTTTTGATTGCCCGAAAGGGTCATGCTGTGGTGGGTCCGTCGTTGTCGCCTGCAAGCAGGATGTTCTCAGAGGCGGGTTTGAACCCGATGCCTTTGCTTTGGCCCCGCCACTTACGGGCGAGCGCAACAAGATGCAAGGCCGCAGCCGCCGCGCCGCCGCCCTTGTTCTGCCCCTTGGCATCGGCGCGCACTTCGGCCTGTGTGCGGTTTTCGACCGTCAGGATGCCGTTGCCGATGCACAACCCTTGCAAACCCAGCAGCTGCAGCGCGCGGCTGCTGTCATTGCAGACGGTCTCGTAGTGCGTGGTTTCACCGCGAATGACACAGCCAAGTGCGACATAACCGTCAAAGTTCGACGCGCGGTCCGAAATGCCTATGGCGGTGGGAATTTCCAGCGCGCCGGGCATCTCGACCAGTTCCCAAGTGCCGCCAGCGGCCTCGATCTCGGCCTTGGCACCGGCGACCAGATTGTCCGCGATGTCCTTGTAATAGGGCGAGACGACAATCAGGATTTTCACCGGCCGGTCAAAGCTGGGGCGGTCCAAGACGTAATGTTGTTCATTGCCGGCCATCAGGCGTCTCCCATGATCGGGCGGGTGCCCGTGATTTCAAGGTTGTAGGAATCCAGACCCACATAGCGCGTTTGCGGGTGATCGGTCAGAAGGATCAGCTGCGTCAGCCCCAGGTTTGACAAGATCTGCGCCCCCAGCCCGGTGTTCTTGACCGTGCGCGGGCCGTCTTCTTCGGCCTCGGTCAGGGTTTTGCGTGGCTGACGGAACAGACACACAACGCCGCGCCCTTCCTTCGCAATGATCTCCATCGCGCGCGGCAACTCGCTGGCAGGCGTCGGCCCAAGCCCCAGCACATCCGTCGACACATCCAGCGCATGGGTGCGCACCAGCACAGGCTCGGGCGTGGTAATGTCGCCCTTGATCAAGGCCACGTGCTCAATCCCGAATGTCTGGTCGGTGAAAATCCGCATGTCCCATTCGCCGCCGAATTCCGATATCACGGTGCGTGCGTCGGTCTGGTCCACAAGGTTGTCATAGCGGCGGCGATAAGCAATCAGGTCGCTGATCGTGCCGATCTTCAGCCCGTGTTCGGCGGCATAATCCACCAGATCCGGCAGCCGCGCCATTTCGCCGTCGGGCTTCATGATCTCGCAGATCACCGACGCGGGGTAATGCCCCGCCAGCCGCGCCACGTCACAGCCTGCCTCGGTGTGACCGGCACGCTCAAGCACGCCACCGGGACGCGCGCGCAGCGGGAACACGTGGCCGGGTGTGGCGATGTCGGCCTGCCCTGCCTGCGGGTTGATCGCGGTCGCCACGGTCAGCGCGCGGTCAGCGGCGGAAATGCCCGTGGTCACACCTTCGCGCGCTTCGATGCTGACGGTGAATGCCGTTTCATGGCGGGACGAGTTCTGCATGGCCATCATCGGCAGACCCAGTTCGGCAATCCGCTCGGCAGGCAAGGTCAGACAGATCAGCCCGCGCCCGTGCGTCGCCATGAAATTGATCGCCTTGGCATCGGCAAAGCCTGCGGGAATCACAAGGTCGCCTTCGTTCTCGCGGTCTTCGTGGTCGACCAGGATAAACATCTGCCCTGCCCGCGCCGCCTCGATAATCTCTTCGATGGGGCTGATCGCGCCCGCAAGACCGCCTTCGACGGGGCCGGGGGTTTCGTAGGTGCTGCTGTCGGACATCGGGACCTCGTTTGATATGCTGCAAGCCAGATAAGCCCTGCGCAGCCGAAACGCCAGTGCGGGCGGGTCACATCGGCCTCTGCAAACCCGCACATGAAAACATGCCGCAAGGTAATTTGCCACAGGCGCGCCCGTCCGCCTACCCTGCGGTTGCAGCCCCAACCGGCTGCATCAAACGGGAGGAGACACTATGAACATGCTGAAAACCGGCTTTGCGGCCGGCGTACTTGTCCTTGCGGGCGTCACGGCGGGCTGGGCCGAGGACCTGCCACGTGGCGACGCGGCGGCCTTGGGGCTGGACCCGGAACGGGTCGCGCGGATGGACGCCACATTCGGCGCGATGGTGGACAAGGGGATGACCCCCGGTGCCGTCATCATGCTGATCCGCGACGGCCAGATCGCGCACCTGTCGACCATGGGCAAGATCACCCCTGATGGCGAACCGATGACCGAGGACGCGATTTTTCGCATCTATTCGATGACCAAACCGATCACCACGGTCGCCGCGATGATGCTGGTGGAAGAGGGCCGCCTGCTGCTCGAGGCACCGGTGGCCACCTATCTGCCTGCCTTCAAGGACCTGACCGTTGTGACCGGCGAAACCGACGCCGAAGGCAAACCGGTGACCCGCCCGGCCAAGGGTGTGATGACCATCCGCGACCTGATGCGCCACACCTCGGGGCTGACCTACGGGTTCTTCGGCGCGGGGCCGGCGCGCGACGCCTATAACGCCGCTGACGTGTGGTCCTCTGAGAACACCGGCATCGAACAGGCCAACCTGCTGGCCAGCTTGCCGCTGGAGCACGATCCCGGCACCACGTGGGAATATTCGCGCTCGACCGACGTGCTGGGCGCCGTGGTCGAAACCATTTCGGGCCAAAGCCTGGAAGAGTTCATGACCGCACGCATCTTTGATCCGCTGGGCATGACCGACACGTCGTTCTACGTGGACGACGAGGCGGATTACCCCCGCATCGCCGAAGCCTTCCCCGATCAGGCCAAACTGGGTGCCGGAGACATTTTCGATCCGCGCGTGCGCAAACCCAACCAGTCGGGCGGCGGCGGGCTGATGTCCACCGTCCACGACTATGCCAAGTTCGCGCAGATGATGCTGAACGGGGGCGAGTTGAACGGCACGCGTCTGCTCTCGCCCAAAACCGTGCAACTGATGACCTCGAACCAACTCGACGGCATCACGCCCGGCAAATACTACCTGCCCGGCCCCGGTTATGGCTTTGGTCTGGGATACGGCGTGCGTCTGGAAGACGGCAACGCGCCCTCCCTGGGCACCAAGGGCGACTACAACTGGGGCGGTGCGGCTGGCACAGGTTATTACGCCGATCCTGCCGAGGATATGATCGCGCTGCTGATGATCCAGTCACCGGCCAACCGCGGCCCGCTGCGTACGATCTTCAAGAATCTGGCCTATGCAACCATCGCGGACAGCCACGCCGACTAAACAACAAAGGCCCCGCACAATCGCGCGGGGCCTTTCTTCATCTTGCAGGATAAACTCCGGGGGCGCGCCAAATGCGCGGGGGCAGCGCCCCCAAACCCGCTTGCCTCTTACTTCAGCCCTTCGGCCTTGGCCCATTCCAGCGTCCGGTCCAGAGCCTTGCCCAGTTTTTCCAACAGCTCGTCAATCTGCTCTGCGGTGATGATCAGCGGCGGACAGATACCGATGGTTTCATAGATGTTGCGGATGATCAGCCCCTCTTCGGCGGCAAACTTGGCCGCCATTGCCGTGATCTTGCCGCCCGGCTCAAAGGACGCCTTGGTCTCCTTGTCACGCACCAGCTCGACGCCCGCGATCAGGCCAACGCCGCGCACTTCGCCCACCAGCGGGTGATCCGAAAACGCCCGCAGGCCCGATTGCAGCCGGTCCGCCAGACGGGCGGCGTTGCCCATCAGGTCGTCTTCCTGAATGATGTTCAGGTTCTCGATGCCCACGGCACAGGCCACGGGGTTGCCGCCTGCGGTAAAGCCATGACCCAGCGTGCCCAGTTCGGCGGTGTAATCCGCGATGATCTGGTACACGGCATCGGTCATCAGGATTGCCGCCAGCGGCATATAGGACGAGGTCAGCTGTTTCGATGTCACCAGAATGTCGGGGGTGAAGCCGTAAGTCTGGCAGCCGAACGGCTGGCCGGTGCGGCCAAAGCCGTTGATGACTTCGTCCGAGACCAGCAGGATGTCATACTTGCGGCACAGCGCCTCGATGCCCGGCCAGTAACCTTCGGGCGGAGTCATGACGCCACCGGCACCCATCACCGGCTCGCCGATGAAGGCCGCGATTGTATCAGGATCTTCAGCCAGAATGGTGTCTTCGGCCTCTTTCAGCAGACGCGCGGTGAACTCGGTCTCGCTCTCGCCTTCGTTGGCCCAGCGGTAGTGGTGCGGGCAGGTCAGGTGCACGACGGGAATCGCCGGCAGGTCAAAGCCGCGCTGGTTGCCCGGCAAGCCGGTCAGCGAGCCCGAGGCGATGGTGATGCCGTGGTAGCCCTTGTTGCGCGCGAGGAATTTCTTTTTCTTCGGACGGCCCAGCATGTTGTTCATGAACCAGACGAATTTGACGACCGTGTCGTTCGCCTCGGAGCCTGAGTTGGTGTAGAACACCTTGGTCAGATGCTCGGGCGTCATTTCCACCAGCTTTTCGGCCAGCAGGATACCGGGCGCATGCGCCTTGTGGGCAAAGTTCTGGATATAGGGCAGCTCGGACATCTGCTTGGCCGCCGCTTCCACCAGACGCGGCTGTGAAAAGCCGACCGCAACCGACCACAGGCCCGCCAGACCTTCGAGGTATTTCTTACCCTCGCTGTCATAGACATAGCAGCCCTCACCCTTGGTGATGATCATGGGGCCCTGTTCTTCGTGCACCCGCGCGTTGGTGTAGGGGTGCAGCTGATACGCAATGTCGGTTTCTTGCAGCGAGTTCGAACGAATGTTCATGTCTGTTTCCCGTCGGTCAGAGCGGCGCAAGGGTGCGCCAGTTTCAAAATTGCATGTCCCGTCCGGTGTATCCGGCCAGAAATGCCACAAGCGAAGTGGTCAGGTCGGGCGAAAGATACCCGCCCTCTTGCACCAGAACCGTCGGCAGCCCGGCGGCGGCAATCATGCCCCCTGCGCGGGAAAAGCCGTCAAAGGTCACCTGCAACCCCTTGAGAGGGTCGTTTTCATGTGCATCCAGCCCAAGGCTTACAACGAGCGCATCAGGCTTAAAAGAGGCCACGCGGTCAAGCCCTGTCGCCACCGCATCGCACCACCCGTCATCGCCGGTGCTTTGCGCCAGAGGAATGTTCAGGTTGTACCCCTCGCCTGCCCCGCGCCCCGTCTCGTGATCGTAGCCCACAAAGAACGGGTAATAGGTTTCGGGCGTGGCATGGACCGAAACGAACAGAACGTCGTCGCGCTCGTAAAAGATGTCCTGCGTGCCATTGCCATGGTGCACATCAATGTCCAGCACCGCGACCCGTCCATGGGTTTCGCGCAAGGCTTCGGCAGCAACGGCAGCGCAGTTGATCATGCAGTGACCGGCAACGATATCTGCCGAACTGTGGTGCCCCGGCGGGCGGCACAGTGCATAGGCCACGTTGTCACCACCCAGAACCGCCTGTGCCGCATCATAGGCGGCCGCGGCTGCACCCAGCGTCGCCTGCCATGAATTCTTGCCCAAGGGGGCCGAGGTGTCGCCCATATGCCAGCCGGCCTTGCCCACGATATGTTTGGGATAGGTGCGTTCCGAATTCAGCGCGTGCACGTTCGGCACCACCTCGGGGCCGGAGCCTTCCAGCGCCTTCCACTCATCCCAACCGGTTTCGAGAAAGGTCAAAAGCTCGGGCGTATGAACCTTTTCCAGCAGCGCGCGCGGCACCTCGCCCGGCTCGGTTACGGGCAGGTCGAGCCGGTGCAGCCCCGCCAGCAACAACCGCGCCCGTTCCGCCTGTTCGGCGTTGCGGGCCATATTGCCCATGTACAGACGAAACGCGGGGTCGTGCGCCTCGGTCTTTTTGGCGTAGAAACATTTCATTCCGGTTTGCCCTCTTGCTGGTCATGGAAATGTTGCGTGACCATCTCTTTGGCGACGCTGATGTGATAGTCGATGGCGCCCGCCGCACGGTTCGCATCCCGAAGCGCGACGGCCTCGACAATCGGGTCGTGCGTTCCCGCCATCTGGTGCGGATCGTCATACAGCCGCCCGATCACCAGCAGCCCCAGCTTTGTCTCGTTGGCGATCTGGTCGAACAGTTGCAGGAACCGCTGATTGCCTGAATGTTCGCAGATCAGCCGGTGAAACAGCATATCCGCCGAGACATGGGCCATCAGATCGTCGCCCTCGCCCGCCAGCCGGTGCAGCTCGGCCGCTTGGGCACGCAGCGCAGGCAGGGCGACGTCAGCGTTGATTTCGGTCAGCCGCCGGATCGCCGCCGTCTCCAGCAGGATGCGCAGGTCATAGAGGTCCGACATCGACGCCACGGACACCACTTTGACAAAGAAACCACGGTTGGTGCGGTATTCCACCAGGCCCGAGGATTCCAGCAACCGCAGCGCCTCGCGCACGGGTGCACGGCTAAGGTCCATCTGTTTGGCAATGGTCGATTCGGCCAGACGTTCACCCGGTGGAATGCCGCCCGCAAGGATCGCATCGACCAGCGTTTTGGCCACCCGGTCCACAAGACCGTCGCGATTGAGAGGAACAAATCCGCGGTGTTCAGCCAACACTCTTTTCTCCGTGAAACCACACTGCCCAGATCCGCAGCTTTACCCACTTTTGGTAACTGACGATTTGTCGTTTGTCGACAATCTTCTTGACTCATGGCCTGCAAGGCAATCTTCTGTCCCCACTGACGCACTGTCCTTTGGAGGCCCCAGCATGGCGAAAACCGCGCAATCCAAGACCGACGAAACCATTTCCTTCGGTGGTGGCGCTCATGCTGGCACTCGTCGCGATCCGAATGATGAGGCACAGATTCGCATCGATCTGGCAGCGGCCTACCAACTGATCGCACTCAACGGCATGGACGACAGCATCTTTACACATATCTCGGCCCGCCTGCCGGACGGACCCGATGGCACCAAGCGGTTCCTGCTGAACCCTTACGGGCTGATGTTCGACGAGGTGACCGCATCGAACCTTGTGACCATCGACGAAACCGGCGCGATCATCGACGACCCTTACGGCGCAGGCGTGAATGCGGCGGGCTTTACCATTCACTCGGCGGTTCACATGGCCCGCCACGATGCTGCCTGTGTTCTGCACACGCACACTGTCGCGGGTGTGGCGGTCAGTTCCCTGCAAGAGGGGCTGTTGCCGCTGAACCAGTGGTCGGCACAGTTCCACGGGAAAATCGCCTTCCATGATTACGAAGGCATCGCGCTGGATCTGGACGAGCGTGAACGGCTGGTCGCAGATCTGGGCGATCTGAGCGTCATGCTGCTGCGCAATCACGGCACGCTGATCTGCGGGCGTTCGGTCGCCGAAGCGGTGAAGCTGGCGTTCAATCTGGAACGCTCGTGCAAGGCACAGATTGCGGCCCTGTCCACCGGGCTGACACCGATCCCGCTGGACGATGATCTGGCCACGCACACGGCGGCGCAATACGCGCGCGCCTATGACAAGACCGAAGCCGCAGGCATTGATCCCGAATGGGATGCGATGCTGCGCCTTTTGGACCGGCAAGCACCGGCCTATGCCGACTGAACCAAAACCCAGACCCGCGCCAAAGCGGGCCAAACCGTCACCCCAAACCAACAGGGACGATCACTATGAAACACCTTAAACTGACAACCTTCCTTGTGGCCGCGATGCTGGCCACGGGGGCCGCCGCACAAGAGGACGGCGGACGCCTTGACCTGATCGTACAGCCCGAGCCGCCCAGCCTGATGTTGGGCCTGGTGCAGAACGGTCCGACGCAAATGGTCTCCGGCCAGATCTACGAGGGCCTTCTGCGCTACAACACCGATCTCGAGCCGCAGCCGTCACTGGCCAAGAGCTGGGAAATTGCCGAAGACGGCATGACCTACACCTTTCACCTGAACGAAGGTGTGACATGGCACGACGGCGAACCGTTTTCGTCCGCTGACGTGGTGTTCACCACCAAGTTCCTTCAGGATAACCACCCCCGTTTCCGCGCGGCCTTCAGCCATGTGGAAAGCGTCGAGGCACCGGATGCCAACACCGTCGTCATCAAGATGAAAGAGCCCTATGGCCCCTTCATCAACGCTTTTGAAGCAGGTTCAATGCCCATCGTGCCCGCGCACATCTACGAAGGCACCGATTACGCCACCAACGAAATGAACGCCACGCCCATCGGCACCGGCCCCTACAAGTTCGTGGAATGGAGCAAGGGCAGCTTTATCCATCTGACCAAGAACCCCGATTACTATATCGACGGCCTGCCGCACATCGACGACCTGTATTACCGTGTCGTCCCTGACGCGGCATCGCGCGCCGTGGCCTTTGAAACCGGTGAAGTGTCGGTTCTCCCCGGCGGTGCCGTCGAAAACTGGGACGTGAAGCGCCTGACAGAGATGGACGGCGTGTGTTCGACCTCCGCGGGTTGGGAATTCTTTGCGCCGCACGCATGGATGTGGCTGAACAACCGCGAAGGGCCGACCTCGGACAAACGCTTCCGCCAGGCGGTCATGTTCGCGCTGGACCGCGAGTTCGTCAAAGACGTGGTCTGGAACGGTTTCGGAAAAGTGCCCACCGGCCCCGTGTCGTCCAAGACCAACTTTTACTCCGACGATGTGCCGCAGTACCCGCACGACCCCGACAAGGCCAAGGAACTGCTGGCCGAAATGGGCTATGACGGCACGCCGGTGCGCGTTCTGCCCCTGCCCTACGGCGAGACATGGCAGCGCTGGGCCGAAGCGGTAAAGCAGAACCTCGAAGAGGTTGGCATCAAGGTCGACATCGATTCGGCTGACGTCGCGGGCTGGAACGAGAAAACGGCCAACTGGGACTATGACATGGCCTTTACCTATCTCTACCAGTACGGCGATCCTGCCTTGGGTGTCGCGCGGAACTATACCGCCGACCAGATCAAGAAGGGCAGCCCGTGGAACAACGTCGAGGGCTATGAAAACCCCGAGCTGGACAAGAAATGGGCCGCCGCCGCGATCGAGCCGGACAACGCGAAACGTCAGGAACTGTACACAGAAATCCAGCAACAGATCGTCGAGGATGTCCCCGTCGCATGGCTGCTGGAGATCGAGTTCCCGACGATCTACCGCTGCAACGTCAAGAACCTGATCACCACGGGGATCGGCCTGAACGACGGTCTGCGCGACGCCTGGATCGAACAGTAAACCCAATCGAGGGGGCGGGAGCTTCGGGTCTCGCCCCTGCACCCTTTCGGGGGTGACACGTGACTGGTGCGCCTTTCAGGGCGACCCAAGACTTACAGGTGACATCTGATGGCCATTGCCGGAACGATTTTCGGGCGCTTGCTCAAGGCGGCGCTGACGCTTCTTGCCATTGCGGTGCTGAACTTTTTCCTGATTCACGCCGCACCGGGTGATCCGGCCGTCGTACTGGCGGGCGAAGCGGGTGCCGCAGACGAACAGATGATCGCCGACCTGCGTGCGCAGTTCGGTCTGGATCAACCGCTGTATGTGCAGCTTTACCGCTATGTCGGCAACATCCTGACGCTGGACCTTGGCTATTCCTTCCGTCAGGGCGCGCCGGTGCTGGACCTGATCCTGGAACGGCTGCCCGCGACCCTGATCCTGACGCTGACCGCCTTCTGGATTTCGCTGCTGGCCGGTGTGGCGCTGGGCGTTGCAGCGTCCGCACGGGTGGGCAAGTTCACCGACAGCCTGATCACCGGCACCGCGCTGTTGTTCTATGCCACGCCGCTCTACTGGGCCGCGTTGATGGCGGTGCTGGTATTCTCGGTGCAACTGGGCTGGTTGCCCGGCTTTGGCTATGAAACCGTCGGCAGCGGCTATGGCGGGTTCGACCGTGCCATCGACATCCTCAAACACCTGATCCTGCCGGCGCTGACGCTGGGTCTGTTCTTCATGGCGGTCTATATGCGCATGACCCGCGCCTCGATGCTGGAAGTGGCGCAACAGGATTTCGTGAAAACCGCCCGCGCCAAGGGGCTGGCCCCGTCCGTCATCCGCCGCCGCCACATCCTGCGCAACGCGCTGCTGCCGGTGGTGACGCTGGCGGGGCTTCAGGCGGGGCAACTGGTGGGCGGTGCCGTGCTGACCGAAACCGTCTTTGCATGGCCCGGCATCGGCCGGCTGATGTTCGAAAGCCTGGCAGCCCGCGATTACAACACCATCCTCGGCGTCTTCCTCGTTTCGGCGCTGATGGTCATCATTTTCAACATCATCACCGACATCGTCTACCGGTTGATCGACCCGCGCATCGGGCAAAAGGCATAGGAGAACCCCCATGAGTCTTTGGAGCCGTTTCGCCACCAACCGCGCCGCCGTCATCGGCCTGATCGTTCTGATCGCGGTCATCATCATCGCCCTGCTGGCCCCCGTCATGTTCCCCAAAGGACCGTGGGCCATGGTGCAACGCCCGTTCCTGGCCCCCTTCGACACCGACGGGCTGCCGCTGGGTACCGACACGCTGGGCCGCAATGTGCTGGCCGGTCTGATCTACGGCGCGCGGGTATCGCTGCTGGTGGGGCTTGTCTCGACCGTGATGGCGCTGCTGATCGGCGTGCCGCTGGGGGCTGTCGCAGGGTTCTACGGCGGCTGGGTCGACGAGATTGCCATGCGCTTTACCGAATTTTTCCAGACCATCCCCAACTTTGCCCTCGCCATCGTGCTGGTGGCGATCCTGGAACCCTCGCTGACCTCGATCACCATCTCCATCGCCATCGTGTCGTGGCCCCCCGTCGCGCGTCTGGTGCGCGCCGAGGTGATGTCTGTCACACGGCGCGAATATGTCGATGCGGCGCGGCTGGCAGGGCTGTCGAACCTGCACATCCTGACCCGTCAGGTGCTGCCCAACACGGTGTCGCCCATCATCGTCATGGCCTCGCTGATGGTCGCCACCGCGATCCTGCTGGAAAGCTCGCTGTCGTTCCTTGGCTTGGGTGATCCCAACATCATGTCCTGGGGCTATCAGATCGGGGCGGCGCGCACCGTCATCCGCTCGGCCTGGTGGCTGTCGTTCTTTCCCGGCGTCGCCATCGTTCTGACCGTGCTGGCGCTGAACCTGATCGGCGAGGGGCTGAACGACGCCCTGAACCCGCATCTGACACGAAAGGGCAAGTCATGAGCGTTCTGTCCATCACCGACATGTCCATCGCCCTGCCCTCGGGGGCGGACCGTCCCTTTGCGGTCAAGGATTGCACCTACGAGATCGCCAAGGGCGAGATCCTCTGTGTCGTGGGCGAAAGCGGCTCGGGCAAGTCGATGACCGCCAACGCACTGATGGGTCTGCTGCCCGAAGGCGTGACCGTGGCCAAAGGAACCGCGGAATTTGGGGGCAAGGACATCCTTCAAGTCTCCGAGATCGAACAGCGCGCCCTGCGCGGTGACCGCATCGCGATGATCTTTCAGGAACCGATGACGGCGCTGAACCCGCTGATGCGCATCGGCGACCAGATCGCCGAAGTGTTCGAGGCCCACAAGCGCCACACCCCCTCTGAACGCAAGGCCCGCGCGCTGGATCTGGTGCGCGAGGTCGGCCTGCCCGATCCCGAAAAGATCATCCGCGCCTATCCCTTTCAGTTGTCGGGCGGCCAGCGCCAGCGTGCGATGATCGCCATGTCGCTGGCATTGGAGCCGGAACTGCTGATCGCGGACGAACCCACGACCGCGCTGGACGTGACGACACAGGCGCAGATCCTCAAGCTGATCCTGGACCTTCGCGAACGGCGCGGCATGGCGGTGATGTTCATCACCCACGACTTTGGCGTGGTGGCCGAAATTGCCGACCGCGTGATCGTCATGCGCCACGGCGAAATCGTCGAACGCGGCACGGCGACCGAGGTGCTGGAGAACCCGCAACACGACTATACCAAACGCCTGCTCGAAGCGATCCCGACAGGGTTGGTGCCGCAATCGGTTGCCGTCGAGAAAGCCCCCGCGCTGGAAGTGCGCCACCTGAAGAAAACCTATCACACCGGCGGCGGCCTGTTCCGCCCGCGCCGCGACGTGCGTGCCATCGACGATGTGTCGCTCACCATCGCCAAGGGCGAGGTGCTGGGGCTGGTGGGTGAATCCGGCTCGGGCAAATCCACGCTGGGCCGTGCTGTCGTGCGGCTCGTCACACCCGACGCGGGCGAAATTCTGGTGGGCGGCACCGATATGGCCGCCCTGTCGGAAAGCGATCTGCGCGCCGCACGCCACAAGGTGCAGATGGTATTCCAGGACCCCTATGCCTCGCTGAACCCGCGCCAGCGAGTGATGCGCGCGCTGACCGACGGACCGATGGCCAAGGGCGTGCCCAAGGACGCCGCCCGCGCCCGTGCCCGCGAGCTGATGGAAACCGTAGGCCTTGGCGCCGAGGCCGTCGACCGGTTCCCGCACGAGTTTTCCGGCGGCCAGCGCCAGCGCATCGGCATCGCCCGCGCGCTTGCGATGGACCCCGAGCTGATCATCGCGGACGAGGCGGTCTCGGCGCTGGACGTGTCCATTCAGGCGCAGGTGCTGGACCTGCTGCGCGACCTGCGCCGCCAGTTCGATCTGTCGATCCTGTTCATCACCCACGACTTGCGCGTGGCCGCCCAATTGTGCGACAGGATCGCTGTCATGCAACGGGGCCAACTCGTTGAAATCGGGCCCGTCTCGGACGTGTTCCTGAACCCGCAACACGAATACACCCAAAAACTGCTGGCCGCCGTGCCGGGCGGAGGCTGGGGAAAGGCTGCTGAATGAAACGATGGACCGGCGTTGCCACCTGCGAGGCAATCGACCTGATGCGCTTTTTCGGCCCCGTCTTTGCCGAGGTCGCGCCCGAGATCACGCTGCTGCGCCCCGAAGAGGTCGAGGACCCCGCCGACGTCGAGTTTGTGTTCTCCTTCGTCCCCGCCAATGACGCTTTTGCCCCCTACCCCAACCTGCGCGCGGTGTTTTCCGCAGGGGCCGGCATGGACGCCATCGCGGCCTGCCCGTCGCTGCCCGATGTGCCGGTCTTTCGCGTCGAGGACCCCGATCAGGCTCAACAGATGGCAGGCTTTGCCGCCTTCCACGTGGTCTGGCACCAGCGCCGCATGAGTGATTTCATCAACGCCCAGCGCGCACACAAATGGGCGCGCCGTGTCGGTGACCAAAGCCCGACGCTCAAACGTATCGGCGTGATGGGATACGGGCCGATGGGGCGCGCGATTGCAAAGGGGCTTTCGGCTCTTGGCTATACCGTGACCACCCTGTCGCGCAGCCAACCCGATCCGGCAACGCCCGGCATCAGCCACATGACCAACGACAATATCGATGCCTTCCTTGCCCAGACCGATATTCTGATCAACGTCCTGCCCTTGACCTCCGAAACCACCGGCCTGCTGTCCGCCCCCCTGTTCGCCAAACTGCCCAAAGGGGCCGCGCTGATCCATCTGGGACGCGGTGCGCATCTGAACGAGGCGGACCTGATCGCCGCACTGGACAGCAAGCATCTGGCAGGCGCGTCACTGGATGTGTTCGACACCGAACCGCTGCCCAAGGACAGCCCGTTGTGGGATCATCCCGGCATCTTCATCACGCCACACGTCGCCAGCACGCCGCAATTCCGCGCGGTTGTCGAGAATGTCCAGAAAGGCATGGCGGCGCTGGACGCATAAGGTCAGGCCGCCAAAGCCTCAGCCCGCTTCGGCCAGCCGCGCGACATAGCGCGCCAGCGTGTCGATCTCGAGATTGACCGCATCCCCCACGGCCACATCGCCCCAGGTGGTCATCTCCTTGGTGTGGGGGATGAAGTTGATGCCAAACACATCGCCCTGCACTTCGTTCACCGTCAGCGACGTCCCGTTGAGCGCCACGGACCCCTTGGGCGCGATGAACCGCGACAAGGCAGCCGGCGCGCGCAGCTGAACCCGTGTGCTGTCGCCCTCATCCGTGACGGAAATCACCTCGGCCACGCCGTCCACATGGCCCGACACGATATGCCCGCCCAATTCGTCGCCCACCTTCAGCGCGCGCTCCAGATTGACCCGCTTGCCTTCGGTCCATGCGCCCAGGTTGGTCTTGGACAGCGTCTCGGCGCTGATGTCCACGTCGTACCAGCTGTCGCCCAGCGCCACGACGGTCAGGCACACGCCATCCGACGCGATGGACGCGCCCATGTCGATGCCGTCCGTGTCATAGGCGGTTTCAATGCGTGCGCGCAGGTCGCCCGACTGTGTCAGCGACACGACTTTGCCGATATCGGTGATGATCCCTGTAAACATGGCTGCTGCCCCCTGAAACTGTTCTCTCCAGCTAAACGTGCCTGCCCGCACACGCAAGACCCGCAGCCATTGCGCAATTGCCCGACGACAGTCATATTTCAGCCGGATTTGGGTGGTCATTCAATGATAACCCGAACCGATTATCAGAGGACAGATGACCAGCGCCACCGATCCACATCGCGTTTTCCTGTTTTTGCAGGGCCCGCACGGACCATTTTTCAACCGTCTTGGGAAAATGCTGCGCCGTGCGGATGTGTCGGTGTGCCGTGTCGGTTTTAACGCGGGCGACCGTGCGTTCTGGTTCCATCCGTCCAGCTATATCCCCTATCGCGGCACCGCCGAGGATTGGCCGCAGACCTTTGCCGACCTGTGCACCGCGCGCAAGGTCACCGACATTGTGCTGTATGGCGACACCCGCCCGATCCACGCCGCCGCCGTGGCCGAGGCCAAGCGGCGCGGGATCACGGTGCATGTGTTCGAAGAGGGCTATATGCGTCCCTATTGGGTTACTTACGAGCGGGGCGGCACCAACGGCAATTCGCGGCTGATGAATATGACCATCCCGCAAATGCAAGAGGCGCTGGCCATGTCCGACATGGAGGCCCCCCTGCCTCCCGCCCACTGGGGCGACATGCGACAGCATGTGTTTTACGGCGCGCTGTACCATTGGTTCGTGATGTTCCGGAACGGCGACTATCGCAACTTTCGCCCGCACCGCAGCATCAGCGTGACCAAGGAATTCCAGCTCTATGTGCGCCGCCTGCTGCTGATGCCCGCCCATGCCATCGACCGCCGGATCAGCACGCTGCGGGTGCGCCACGGCGGCTTTCCCTATCATCTGGCGCTGCTGCAACTGGAACATGACTCCAGCTTTCAGCAACATTCGCCCTTTGACACGATGACCGACTTTCTCAAGGTGGTCGTCGAGGGCTTTGCCAAGGGCGCGCCGGGCCACCATCACCTTGTGTTCAAGGATCATCCGCTGGAGGACGGTCGCGTGCCAGTGCGCCGCGCGGTGCGCAAGCTGGCGCGTGAATTTGATGTGACCGACCGCGTACACTATGTGCGTGGCGGCAAGCTGGCCGGCCTGATGAACGAGGCGCGCAGCGCCGTCACCGTGAACTCGACTGCAGGCCAGCAGGTCTTGTGGCGCGGAATTCCGCTCAAGGTCTTTGGCGACGCGGTCTACAACCAGCCGGAATTCGTCTCGGATCAGGCGCTGCCCGATTTTTTCAAGGGCGCGACGCGACCCGACAACAAGGCCTACAAGGACTACCGGCGTTACCTGCTGGAAACTTCACAGTTGCCGGGCGGTTTCTATTCCGCACGCGGACGGCGACAGTTGCTGCGCCATGTGGTCGATATGATGCTGTCCCCCGAGGACCCCTATGACGCGCTGAAATCGGGAAGCGCGGCTCCACGGCAACAGTTGCGGTTGGTGAACTGAACAACACTACCCCTAGCGGTAGATTTTATCTGCGGATTCCGCTAGCGTGGTCCCAAATACCCCGAAACAATCGGGGATTTCGAGGCAGAATAAAATAGGTCGAGGAGACCGCGCAGTGATATTCCATGGTTCCAAGTGGGCGCGCCCTGTTGCGCTGCTGACAGTTTTGGCTGTTGTCAGTTCTTGTGGCTTGCCTCAGGTCGGCCCCAACAAACGGCAGATTTTCGCGGGTTCGGTCCAGAGACAGGGTGATTCATTTATCGTCGCCGTAAACGATCGCGTGACGCGCGCCACATCGGTGGTGCCCGCGCTGGGATTTTCCGACAGCCTGAAAAACGCAGGGCGGCTGGGATCGGACACGATCCAGCCCGGCGACGTGCTGGGTCTGACCATCTATGAAAACGTCGACGATCCGCTGTTGGGCGTCGAGGGTTCGCCCGCGACCCAGCTGGAAGAAGTGCAGGTCGACGGGTCGGGTTTCATCTTTATCCCCTATGCGGGCCGCATCAAGGCATCGGGCAACACGCCCGAAGCGATCCGCCGCATCATCACCGGCAAACTGGCCGACCAGACCCCCGACCCGCAGGTCGAGGTGCGCCGCGTCGCCGGTGACGGATCGACCGTGTCGCTGATCGGCGCGGTTGGCGGTCAGGGCGTCTATGCCATCGAACGGCCCACCCGCACGCTGGGGGCCATGCTGGCCCGCGCCGGCGGTGTGACCGTCGCCCCCGAAATCGCACAGATCACCGTGATCCGCGGCAGCACGCGCGGCAAGATCTGGTTGCAGGACCTGTATGACCACCCCGAACTGGACATCGCGCTGCGCGGCGGTGACCGTATCCTGATCGAGGAAGACACCCGTGCCTTTACCGCCCTGGGTGCCACCGGTGGTCAGGCCCGCGTCCCGTTTGAAAGCCAGAACATGAGCGCGCTGGAAGCCATCGCGCGCGTGGGCGGCCTGAACCCCGCCACCGCAGACCCCACCGGCATTTTCGTCATGCGCAACGAGGAGCCCGAGATTGCCAATTCGGTTCTGGGCCGCAACGACCTGCAAGGCGCACAGCGCATGGTCTATGTGCTGGACCTGACCCAGCCCAACGGCATGTTCGAAGCGCGCGATTTCCTGATCCGCGACGGCGACACGCTGTATGTGACCGAAGCACCCTATACCCAGTTCACCAAGATCCTCTCGGCGCTGACCGGACCTGCGGGCTCCGTCAACTCGCTGTCGAGCCTTGCCGGAAACTGACGCTTGATCCCTGCACCGCAGGACATGAACGCCGCCGGACCTGAAAGGGCCCGGCGGCTTTGCGTTTACAACGGCGGTTTTCTGACCCAGCGGCGGCTGCGCCGCATTCTGAAGCTGGCAGGATACCGCATCGCCTTGGGCATTCCCCGTGATGGCGATCTGGTCGGGGTCTGGGGCAACAGCCCCACCGCGCACCGCGGCGAGGCGATGGCCGCCAAACACGGTGCGCCGCTGGTGCGGGTCGAAGATGCCTGGCTGCGGTCACTGCATCCGGGGCGGGCGTCTGGCCGGGCGGACGATCCCCCCCTTGGCCTGCTGATCGACCATTCGGGCGCGCATTTCGACCCTGCGCAGCCGTCGGATCTGGAAAAGATCCTGCGCGATGAGCCATTGGACGACACCGCCCTGCTGAACCGCGCACGCGGCTGTATCGCACGGATACAAGAAGCGCACCTGACCAAATACACCGCATTCGACACCACCCGCGCGGCCCTGCCGCCGGGCTATGTGGTGGTGATCGACCAGACCTTCGGCGACGCCTCGGTCCGCGCCAGCGGCGCCGACCGCAACCGGTTTCTGGAAATGCTGTTCGTCGCACAAGAGGAACACCCCGGCGCGCCGATCCTGATCAAGACGCACCCCGAAACCGCCCAAGGGTTCCGGCAGGGCTATTTCACCGCCGCCGACTGCAACGACCGCATCACGATGCTGGACGACGCCATCAGCCCCTGGACCCTGTTCGAGGGGGCCATCGGCGTTTACACCGTATCCTCGCAACTGGGGTTCGAGGCGATCTACGCAGGGCACAAGCCGCGCGTCTTTGGTCAGCCGTTCTATGCGGGCTGGGGACTGACCACGGACGAATTCCCCGTCCAGCGCCGCCAGCGCAGCCTGACCCGTGCGCAACTGTTTGCAGGCGCGATGCTGCTCTATCCGACATGGTATGATCCCTACCGCGATGCGCTGTGCAGCGCCGAAACCGCGATTGAAACACTGGCCGCGCAGACCCGCGCATGGCGGGCCGACCATCAGGGTTGGGTCGCCAGCGGGATGCGCCTGTGGAAGCGCAAGCCCTTGCAGCAGGTCTTTGGTCGTCACAAGCGGATGATCTTTCAGGACGACCCCACCCGCGCCCGCGAGGCGCGGCGCCCGTGGATGGTCTGGGCGGGCAAGGCCACCGCCGCGCATCACGATGCCGTGCGCGTCGAGGACGGCTTTTTGCGGTCACGCGGATTGGGGGCGGAACTGGTGCCGCCCTTGTCGCTGGTGACGGATGATCTAGGCATTTATTACGACCCGTCACAGCCCAGCCGTCTGGAACAGCTGATCGCCAGGCGCGCCAGCCTGCGCCCCGACCAACGCGCCCGCGCCGAGGCCCTGATGCGCCGGCTGACCGATGCCGGCTTGGGCAAATACAACCTTGGTGGCGCGCTGCCCGACCTGCCCGACGGCCCGCGCGTACTGGTCGTGGGACAGGTCGAGGATGACGCGTCAATCCGTACAGGAGCGGGCGAAATATGTACAAACCGCGCCCTGCTAAAGGCCGCCCGCGCAGCGCACCCCGACGCCACGCTGACCTACAAACCCCACCCCGACGTCGAGGCAGGCCTGCGCGCCGGGGCCTTTGATGCCAGCGAGATTGCCGATCTGGTGGCCAGGGGTGCCGACATCGCGGCCTTGCTTGGACAGGTTGACCGGCTGTGGACCATGACATCGCTGACCGGGTTCGAGGCGCTGATCCGGGGCGTGCCCGTCACCACCACCGGCGCGCCGTTCTATGCCGGTTGGGGGCTGACCGATGATCGCGGCGACGTGCCACCGCGCCGCCGTGCGCTGCCCGATCTGGCGGGGCTGGTTCATGCGACGCTGATCGACTATCCGCGCTATTTCGATCCGAAAACCGGGCTGCCCTGCCCTGTCGAGGTGGTCGCGGACCGGCTGACCACGGGCGACGTGCCCCACCCCGGAGCGTTGAACCGGTTGGTGGCAAAATTGCAGGGTGTCTTTGCCTCATACGCGCATCTGTGGCGTTAAGGTTTGTTCAACCTTCGGCGCGTTCCCAAATGTGCATCACATCCGGCCCCACAACGCGCGTCTCGACCAGATCAAAGCGCGGCGCCTCGGACAGCGCGCCCAGACCCAGCGCACCAACGCCCGGCAACCCTTCGGCCCCGATGGTCAAGCCTGCGGTAAAGCCCACAAGCCGGTCGACCAGATCATTCGCCAGCAAGGACGCGGCCAGCGCACTTCCGCCTTCGCAATAGACACGGTTCAACCCGTGCGCGCCCAGCTGGGCCAGCACGTCATGGGTGTCCAGTTGCCCGCCCGCGACCTGACAGGGCAGCAGCACAGCGCCCAGCTCTTCCCACGCTTTTTGCAGATCCTTGTCCGCATCCTTGCCATGGCACAGGATCACCGGCACCTCGCGCGCGGTGCGCGCCAGATTGCCCAGCATGGACAGATCCAGCCTGCGCGAGACAACCACGCGGGCCGGTTGGCGGGTCACCCCCATGTCGCGCACCGTCAGCGACGGGTCGTCATGCCGCGCGGTGCCGCCGCCCACCATCACAGCGTCATGCCGCAAGCGCATGGAATGGCCCACGCGCCGTGCTTCAGGTCCGGTAATCCACTGGCTTTCGCCGGTGCCCGTGGCGATCCGCCCGTCAAAGCTGCTGGCGAGTTTCAAAGTGACCTCGGGCCGCCCGGTGACGATGCGACGGAAAAAGCCGGCCATGTCCGCAAAGGCCTTGTTGGCCATCAGGCCCTCGTCCACGGCAATCCCGGCATCGCGCAGCATCGCAAGCCCGCGCCCGTCCACACGTCCGTCGGCGTCGGCCACGGCCACCACCACACGGCCCACGCCCGCGTCGATCAACGCCTGCGCACAGGGCGGTGTCTGACCGTGATGGGCGCAGGGTTCCAATGTCACATAAACCGTCGCCCCGCGCGCTGCGTCACCGGCTTGATCCAGCGCCACGACTTCGGCATGGGGCCGCCCGCCCGGCTGGGTCCAGCCACGCCCCACGATGCGGCCACCGGACACGATCACACAGCCCACGGCCGGATTGGGGGCGGTGTTGCCCTGCCCCCGCCGTCCCAGCGACAGGGCCAGCGCCATGTACCGGCTGTCAGATGCGGTGCTCACTCATCCATGGGCTGGTCGGGACGCAGTTCCTGTACGAACTTGTCAAAGTCATCAGCCGCCTGGAAATTCTTGTAAACACTGGCAAATCGCACATAGGCGACGGTGTCGATGCGGGCCAGGGCCTCCATCACGATCTCGCCGATGCTTTTGGACGGAATGTCGGTTTCGCCCAGCGATTCAAGTCGCCGCACGATGCCCGAAATCATCTGGTCGATGCGTTCGGGTTCAATGGGGCGTTTCTGCATCGAAATGCGAATGGAGCGTTCCAGCTTGTCGCGATCGAAATCCTCGCGCTTGCCGCTGGATTTGATGACCACGAGGTCACGCAATTGCACCCGCTCATAGGTGGTAAACCGGCCACCGCAGGCCGGACAAAAGCGACGGCGCCGGATCGAAACATGATCCTCTGCCGGTCGGCTGTCTTTGACCTGAGTGTCTATATTCCCGCAAAATGGGCAGCGCATTGGCCTGTCCCCTTATTCTGTCCTGCCTGTGTTGTGGGGTTTGACCCGCACTTATCCACAGTTATAGGACCTAACCTAGGTTTTGGGTAGAGGGGAAATGCCACCGCTAGATAAGCCGCCCGTTTTTGCGGTTTGTCCGCCTAATCTGCCCTGAAATGCGCCGCGACCTTGCGCTGGTGGGGGCGGTTGCGGTGTTCGAACAGGTAGATGCCCTGCCATGTGCCCAGAACCATGCGCCCCGCCGCCACCGGGATCGACAATGACACGGGCAGCATCGCGGCCTTGATATGTGCAGGCATGTCGTCAGGCCCTTCGTAGGTGTGGGTCAGATAGGACATCGACGGATCGGTTGTGGGCGGCACCAGCCGTGCGAAATAATTGTGCAGATCGGTCTGCACCTCGGGGTCAGCGTTTTCCTGTATCAACAGCGATGCCGAGGTGTGTTGCACCAGCAGGGTCAGCATCCCGTCCCCCTGCCCGCGCAGCCATCGTGCGACGGTGTCGGTGAACTCGGTCAGGCCGGGGCCGCGGGTGTCGATCTGGAACTGTGTCTGCATGGGGTCAGGGTGCCGCAGTGCGGCCCACGCTGCAAGCGGTTCGGCCCATGGCCTTACATCTCGTCGCGCCCGAGCATACCGCCGCACAGGCTCACCGCATGGGCCACAGACAGGTTAGACCCCGCGTTATATGTCGAGAAGCCCAGAACAACAGCCGTGCGTGGCGTGGCACCCTGAGGCGTCAGCGCAAAGGCCACCGCCTTGTGCCCCGGCGCCGTCTGGCTGTCACCGCGCGGGGCCACGACATAAAGCCGCGCGCTGCTGGCCGCATTCAACTGGTCGCGCGCATAGTCGCCCGCCGCGCACCACAATTCACGCGCGCCCGCGCCCTGTGCTTCGATCACCTCGAAGGCATCGCCGGATGTCGGCGCAACGGACAGCCGGTTCTCGGCGGTAAAATCCTGCGCCAGCGCAGGCGTGGCAACAGCCAGGGCAATCAGCGTGAAAAGCGGGCGAGACATGAATAAATCCTTTGTGGTCATTGGCATCAGAACGGTCGCATCAGGGAAAGATGTCGCCCGGTTCGATGATGTTGTCATTGCAGAACTGTTCGGCGTGAATCACCAGAAGGTTGGCACCGGCCACGTCCGTGGTCACCGAATAACCGGTGTTGGCGGCAATGCCGGGGTCCTGGGTGGAAAATGTCACGCCCTTGGCTCCGGCTTCGGTCTTGGCAGGACCACGCGGCGTCACGATGTAGATGCGCCCGCGTTGCTTGCCCAGATCGTTGATCGCGTAATTTGCCGCTGCGCACCAAATCCCGCGTGGCCCGACGCCGTCCTTTTCGATCACCTCGAATGTCGTGGCCGAAAGCGGGTTTACATCCAGTTTTGACGGAAAATACAGACCAAAGACTTGGGCATTAGCAGACACGGCAGTCAGGGCCAGCGCCACGCCGGCGGCAAGCGGAAAGCGGGACATGAGAGTTCTCCTGTTCATCAGAGCAGATAATATAAGAGCTTATATAGCGCTCAGCGGCGGCATCCCCAATCACATGCCTGTAACTGAACATATCAGCGACTGAGGCGTTGGTGGCGTAACGCACTTAAGGAGACAGATATGACAAGCAAGACAATCTTCATCACCGGCGCATCCTCTGGCATCGGGGCGGCCACGGCACGGGCCGCAGCCCAGGCGGGCTGGAATGTCGGTCTGTTTGCCCGCTCGAAGGACAAGCTGGCTGCGCTGGTGGACGAAATCGGTGATCAGGCCATGGCCCTGCCCGGCGACGCCACCGATCTGGACCAGCAACAGAACGCGATCGACAAGCTTGCGGCGAAGTTCGGCGGCGTTCATGCGGCCTATGCCAACGCGGGGATGGGGCTGAACACGCCGGGCACCGAAAACGGTGACCCGCAGGAATGGCAGGACCTGATACACCTGAATATCCTGGCCCTGCTCTACACGGCCAAAGTCGCGATACCGCACCTGAAACCGGTCAAAGGACATATGGTCCTGACAGGATCAGCCGCTGGCCGCACCCATATCAAGGGATCGATTTACGGCGCGTCCAAATGGTTCGTGCATGGCTATGGCGGCAATCTGGCCGACGAAATGAAGGAATGGGGCGGGCGTTGCACGGTCATCGCACCCGGCATGGTCAACACGGCCTTCTTTGACGAAGGCAAACCCGACAAGTTGCAACCCGAGGACGTGGCCGACGCTGTGGTGCACGCGCTGAACGCCAACCCACGCAACACGGTGCGTGAAGTGTTCCTGATGCCGACGCAGTGACGCAACCGTCAGGGCGTGGTGTCGATGAACCGCGCCCTGACGTCCGGTCCGGGCACCATGCACGTGTCATAGCGGCCAAACAGACGATAGCGATTGCGTGCAATAGCGCGGTACAGAGGGTGGCGGATCGGTGCGGGAATGAACCGCACGACCGACAGCGCGCGCCACGGCCAGCCCAGCGCCGATATGGCTGCAGCAAAGGAATCCAGTTTTTCGTAGATGCGCCCGTTCACGATCACCAGATTGGTCTGAAATTCGGTCGGGTTCAGATCCAGCGCGCGGTACAGCGCCTGCCCCAGCGGCGATTGCGCCGTGGCAAAGCAGAACCGTTCAGCGTGGTCATGGCGCAGGACAAAGCGGAAGAACCCCGAGCAGAGCACACATTCCCCGTCAAAAACAATCAGGTCGCGGCCCGCAAGGACCGCGACCTGTGTTGGTGGCAGAACGTCAACCGGACGAGACATGGTCCCCCGTCCTTACTGGTCCAGGAACGAACGCAGCTTGCGCGACCGGCTGGGGTGTTTCAGCTTGCGCAGCGCCTTGGCCTCGATCTGACGGATACGTTCGCGGGTCACGCTGAACTGCTGGCCGACCTCTTCGAGCGTGTGATCGGTGTTCATGCCGATGCCGAAACGCATCCGCAAAACACGTTCTTCACGCGGGGTAAGCGAGGCCAGAACCCGTGTCGTCGTTTCCTTGAGGTTTTCCTGAATTGCGCTGTCCAGCGGCAGCACGGCATTCTTGTCCTCGATGAAATCGCCCAATTGGCTGTCTTCCTCGTCGCCGATGGGCGTTTCGAGCGAAATCGGCTCCTTGGCGATTTTCATCACCTTGCGGACCTTCTCCAGCGGCATCTGCAGCTTTTCGGCCAGTTCTTCCGGCGTCGGCTCGCGGCCTATCTCGTGCAGCATCTGGCGTCCGGTGCGGACCAGCTTGTTGATGGTCTCGATCATGTGGACCGGAATACGGATCGTGCGCGCCTGGTCAGCAATCGACCGGGTGATCGCCTGACGGATCCACCAGGTCGCATAGGTCGAGAATTTATAGCCGCGACGATATTCGAATTTATCGACGGCCTTCATCAGGCCGATGTTGCCTTCCTGGATCAGGTCCAGGAATTGCAGACCGCGGTTGGTGTATTTCTTGGCGATCGAGATCACCAGACGCAGGTTCGCCTCGACCATTTCCTTCTTGGCCTGACGGGCTTCTTTCTCGCCCTTCTGGACCTGCTGGACGATGCGACGGAATTCGGAGATGTCCAGACCGACATACTGGCCGACCTGCGCCATATCCGAACGCAGTTCCTCGACCTTGTCCGCCGAGCGTTCGATGAACATCTGCCAGCCGCGGCCGGACTTTTCGCCCATCCGCTCCATCCAGTTGGGGTCAAGCTCGTAGCCGCGATAGGCGTCGACGAATTCCTTGCGGTTGATGCGCGCCTGATCCGCCAGTTTCACGATGGCGCTGTCGATCTGCATGATGCGGCGGTTGATGCCGTACAGCTGGTCGATCAGGGCTTCGATACGGTTGTTGTGCAAGTGCAGTTCATTCACCAGCAGCACGATCTCGGAGCGCAGCTTTTGATAGGTGGTCTCGTCCACCTCGCTAAAGCTGGAGTCCTCGTTCAGCGTGGCCGAGATCCGGCTGTCCTGCATTTCGGACAATTTGACGTAATCATCGGCGATGATGTCGAGCGCTTCCAGAACCTGCGGTTTCAGCGCGGCTTCCATCGCGGCCAGCGACATGTTGGCCTGTTCGTCTTCGTCATCGTCGTCGTCGCGGGCAATCGGGTTGCCGTCGGCGTCCAGCTCGGTCTTGGCGCCTTCGCCTGATTTCTGGCTGTCCGCGCTGCCACCCGAAACGACCGGCTCGTTGCCAACGTCATCGCCCAACTGGTCGCCGAACGTTGCCTCAAGGTCGATCACATCGCGCAGAAGAATGTCTTCGCTCAGAAGTTCGTCACGCCAGATGGTAATCGCCTGAAAGGTCAGCGGGCTTTCGCAAAGGCCCGCGATCATGGTGTTGCGCCCGGCCTCGATGCGCTTGGCGATGGCAATCTCGCCCTCGCGGCTCAGCAATTCGACGCTGCCCATCTCGCGCAGGTACATGCGCACCGGGTCGTCGGTACGGTCCAGTTTTTCGGACGTGCCCGAACCCAGCGTGATCTCGCGGGTGCCTTCGGTGGTCGTAAGCTCGGTCGAGCCCTTGCCCTCTTCGTCCTCGGCTTCCTCGTCCTCGATGATGTTGATACCCATTTCGGACAGCATCGACATCACGTCTTCGATTTGCTCGGAACTGACCTGATCGGGGGGCAGGACGTGGTTCAGCTGATCATAGGTAATATAGCCCTTCTCACGGGCTTCGGCGATCATCTTCTTGACGGCCGCCTGGCTCATGTCGAGCGAGTGACCGGTATCGGAATCGTCGGTCTTGGCGTCGTCGTTTGTGTCTTTCGCGGCCATCGGTTGCTCCTGTTCAAGCACTCCTGTCGCGAATCACCCTCAAGTGATTCGGCTAACAGGGAATCATTCACGATTCGGGTGATTCGGCCACCCGTGTAACGGCATTTCCTCAAGGAATCCCAACGAAAACCTTGTTAGTGTTGTTTTCTGCCCCGCTTTGAGAAGTCGATAGCGTCGAACATAGCCCGACTGCGGGTCACTTCATCTTTTTCCATCTTCACGCCGTTGTCGGCGGTTACAAAGTCTCCGCTGCCCTCTTTCTGGGTGCTGCGGTTGGCGCTGTCTGCGGCTTCGGCCGCCCGGCTCAGCCGCCATGTCACGCCTTCGTCCGCCACGCCGGTCAGATCTTCGGCGGCATCGGCAATTTCGGCGTCCAGCCCACGCGCTGCGGAAAGTTTTGCAAGCTCTTCGGCCACGGTGATCCGGGCCATGTCGGCGTTGCCGGGTGTGCGAATGCATGGGACGATTGCCACATGGCTTGCATTCAACAGGTTTTCAAGGGCTTCGGGCCCGCGTGCGCTGGAAATCTTTTCGCGCAACACCTCTGCGCCCTCATGCGCGTGGCGCAGGATCAGGTCGCGCAAGGCGGCGTTGTCGGGGTTGATGCAACGCAGCCTTTCCAGTGGAGTTTCAAAGCTTTCCACCACTTCCGGGCAAGAGATCAAGGCCGCCAGAATGACCGATTCGCGCAAAATATGGGTCACGCTGTCGCCCGTGCCTGTGGCCAGCACCGAGGATTTCGTCGATTGCAAAGGCACCGGCTCGGGCTGCCATTTGCCAAAGCCGCCCCCCGTGCGCTGCCCGCCTGTCCGGCGCTGGCCTGACGGCGCGCGCTGAGGGCGGAACAGCTGGAAACGCAGTTCCTTGATTTCCTGCCCATAGTGGTTGCGGATCGAGGGATCGGCGATGGTCTTGATCTTTTCGCGCAGCGCCTTGTCCAGCGCCGCCTTGCGTTCCGGGCTGTCGAAGACGCGGCCTTCGGTCTCGCGTTGCCACAGCAAACGAACCATCGGCATGGCCCCGTCCAGCAGCTTTTGCAGCGCGGGCGCACCCGCCGATTTCAGCAGGTCGTCGGGGTCCTGCCCTTCGGGCATCATTGCAAAGCGCAGCGACTGCCCCGCCTCAAGCAGCGGCAAGGCAAGATCGATCAACCGCATCGCCGCGCGCAGGCCTGCCGTGTCACCGTCCAGCGCGATGATTGGCTCGGGCGCCACGCGCCACAGCATTTGCAGCTGGCTTTCGGTGATCGCAGTGCCCAACGGGGCAACGGCCGCTTCGAATCCCGCCTCGGACAGGGCGATGACATCCATGTACCCTTCGGCCACGATCAGCGGCTGGCCCTTGCCTGCGGCAGTGCGCGCGGGGCCGTGGTTGTACAGGCTTCGCCCCTTGTCGAACAGCTCGGTTTCGGGCGAGTTCAGGTATTTGGCGTTGTCGTTCGGGTCCATCGCGCGGCCGCCAAAGGCGGTGCAGCGCCCGCGCGCATCGCGGATCGGGAACATGATGCGGCCCCGGAACGTGTCATAGGGCTTGCCGCCCTTCTGGCTGGGTTTGGCCAACCCCGCGCCGATGATCAGCTCATCGCTGATGTTCTTCGACTTCAGGTGATCCCACAGCCCTTGCCACACATCGGGGGCAAAGCCGATCTCCCAGCGGTCCAGCGCCTGCTGGCTCAGCCCGCGCCGCTCCAGATAGGCCCGCGCATCCGCCGCCGCGCCGGTTTTCAGTTGCAGCCGGTAGTATTGGACCGCCTGCTCCATGACCTCGGCCAGTTGCGTGCGGGTGTCGGCCTTTTGCTGGGCCTGCGGATCACGCTGGGGCATCGGCATCCCGGCCTCGCCCGCCAGAATGCGCACGGCTTCCATAAAGTCGACGTTCTCCGTCTCGCGGACAAAGGAAATCGCATCGCCCTTGGCGTGGCAGCCAAAGCAATAATAGAAGCCCTTGCGGTCATCGACGTGAAAGCTGGCGGATTTTTCCTGATGGAACGGGCATGGCGCCCACAGGTCGCCCTTGGCCTGATTGGATTTGCGGCTGTCCCACATGACCTTGCGGCCCACAACCTGTCCCAGGCTGAGGCGGGTGCGCAGTTCGTCAAGGAATCCGGGGGGCAGGCTCATGCCCTATTATATCGTATCGCTGCGCGTCAGAGTCCAGACGCGGCGCGATGTGACATCAATTCAGGCGGACCACCCCGCCGGGACAGCGGGAGCCTCCGGCGGGGATATTTTGGGCCAAAAGAAGCAGCGCGCTTATTGTTGCAGGCAAAGTTCCGACCATGCGGCGGCAAAATCCTTGGTTTTCAGGTCCTTGCGGGCTTGTTCATACACCCATGGGGTGATGATCGGGATCGCGGCATTGTAGCCTTCGGGCCAGTTGGGCGCGCCGGCCAGGATGGTTTCGGACACCTTTTGCTCTTTCACCCCGTCCAGACGCGCGGCCTGCACCGCGGAGACGATGGCGGCCTGATAGGCACAGCTTTGTTCCTTGGTGTCAGCGGCCGTTGCGGCGTTGGACAGGCCGACGGTGGCCAGTGTGGCAATCATTAACATACGTTTCATATCGGGCCTCTTCGGACTGCGATTGGTGTTTGGGGCAACCTAGTGCCGTGCGGCCAGGCTTTCCATTGCTGTTACAAGATCGTGAACCAGTGTTGCAGCCATGCTGCGGAACACGAGGATCAGAAAGCTGTCCGGCCCGGTGCGGGTGATCGAGGCGTTCAAATGGCCCAGCTGGGTGCGGGCGGTGTGACCCTGCTTGAAAGCGGCAGGCCGCAAGTCGATCGGCACCAGCCGCGCCAGAACTGCACCCGCGTCGTCCCCCGACAGGGTGACACAGGCCCATGCGTCGGATTGGTCCGTCAGCGCAGCGAGATCGCCCAAGCCTGGGTCGGGCGCGGGCCCTGCCAGCAAGGCGATGTCGCGGCCAAACCAGATCGCGCGCGCGCCCGTCTTGCCGGTGGCGCGGTTGGGGGCCGGAAAGGCCATCCCATGTGCGGCCTTGAGCGCGTCAGAGATCGCGGCCCCCTTGAACGGGGCCACCGATGTCAGCGTGCCAAGGTCGGTTTCCGTCAAGGTGCAGGTGCCCAGTGTTTTGGGCAGCAGCCCGTAACAGGGCGACGTGGCGGTCAGGGTCAGTGTATCAGCCATATCATCAACCGCGCAGGCGGCCTCCTTCGGGGTCAATGAACACAGGGGGGCACACCTCGACAACCGTGTCGATGCCACGCATGGCATCAACCAGCCGCAACCGGTCGCCATGACGCGCGGCACCGCCCCGCACAAAGCCCAACGCGATATAGTGGCCAAAGTCCGGCGAGAACGCAGCCGAGGTCACATAGCCCTGATCATTTTCGGGCACCGCCTCTGCCCCTTCGGAATAAAGATGCGCACCAGCGGTGAGTTTCTTGATTGCTCCGGCGGGTTTGAAACCCACCATTTGCTCGCGGTCGTCCTCCAGCAATCCGTCGCGGGCCGCCATCGTCTTGCCGATACAATCCTTGTTCGCCGAGATCATCCGCTCCATCCCGATGTCAAAAGCCGTCGTGCGTCCGTGGATTTCGGAATGGGTGATATGCCCCTTTTCCACCCGCAGCACGTTCAGCGCCTCCATCCCATAGGCCCCACCCGCCAGCGCTTCGGCCCGTTTGACCAGCACACGGAACAGCGCATCGCCATAGCGGGCGGGCACGGCCAGTTCATAGGCATGCTCGCCCGAGAACGAGATACGGAACAGCCGCGCGTCGATCCCCGCCACACGCACCGGACCGCAGGCCATGAACGGCCAGCTTTCGTTGTCGATGGGGCTTTCGACCAGCCCGTTCACCAGATCGCGCGATTTGGGGCCGGCAATGGCAAATTGCGCCCATTGTTCGGTCACCGACATGATCCGCACGTCCCATTCGGGGTGGTGCACCTGGGTGATAAACTCAAGGTGGCGCATCACCTGCCCTGCGGCCGCTGTCGTCGTGGTCATGACATAATGCGTCTCGCCCAGCCGCGCGGTTGTGCCGTCGTCCATCACGAACCCGTCTTCGCGCAGCATCAGACCATAGCGCACCCGCCCGACCTTGAGCGTGGAAAACATGTTGGTATAGGCGAAATCCAGCAGCCTGGCGGCATCCGGCCCCTGAATGTCGATCTTGCCCAGCGTGGACACATCGCAGACGCCCACCGTGTTGCGGACAAAGCCGACCTCGCGGTCGCAGGACTGTCGCCAGTTGCTCTCTCCCTTGCGGGGGAAATAGCTGGGGCGATACCACAGCCCCGCCTCGATCATCGGCGCGCCCATGGCGACGCTGGCGGCGTGGGATGTGGTGTGCCGTTCGGGCGCAAACCCCTTGCCGCGCGACCCTGCACCCAAGGCGGCCAAGGGGACCGGCGTATAGGGCGGGCGGAAGGTGGTGGTGCCGGTTTCGGGAATGCCGCGGCCCGTCGCGTCGGCCAGCACGGCCAGGGCGGCCACGTTCGAGTTCTTGCCCTGATCCGTCGCCATCCCTTGCGTGGTGTAGCGTTTCATATGCTCGACCGAGCGGAAGTTTTCCGTGGCGGCCTGTTTCACATCCTTGACCGTCACATCGTTCTGGAAATCCAGCCACGCGCGGCCCTTGCCTGCGACGGCCCACAGCGGGGAAATCGCGTAGGCGGCATCGTCGGCCACCGGTATCTCGACATCTGCCACCGACTGGCCAAGCTCTTTCAGAACCGTCCGCGCCGCGTCGGCACCGGATGCCAGACAGCCCTGCACCGAGAACACGCCCAGCGCCGCGCCCGCAACGGTCATGCCGGGGATCGACCCCGCCGTCGGCACAAAGCTGGCGATGCCTTCGTCCCACGTGGGCCGCCCGTTCATATGACAGGTCATGTGCACCGTCGGGTTCCAGCCGCCGGACATGGCCAGACAGTCGGTCGCCAGCTTCTCCTGCCCCGAGGTGGTCCGGTAGGTGATCGCATCCAGCCCCGTGCGGCCGGTGCTGTTGCACACCTGCGCGCCACGGATCAGGCGATAGTCGCCCTGCGCCAGCGCGTCGGTGCGGCTGTCGAGTACGGCGGTGACATGCACGCCGGCGTCGATCAGGTCCAGCGCGGTGCGGTGGGCCGCGTCGTTGTTGGCGAATACCGTGACCGCCTTGCCCGGAGCAACGCCCCAGCGGTTCAGATAGGCACGCACGGCCCCCGCCGTCATGATGCCGGGGCGGTCGTTGTTCTGGAACGCGATGGGCCGCTCCAGCGCGCCGGCCGCCAGAATGCTGCGCTGTGCGACGATGCGCCAGAAGGTTTCGCGCGGCAGCCGCCCGTCGGGGCGCGCGATGTGGTGCGACACCCGTTCCAGCGCGCCATAGGTGCCTTGATCGTAAGCCCCCGTGACCGTGGTGCGCGGCATCAGGCGCACGTTGTCCATGCCCGCAAGCTCGGCCACCACTTCGGCGGCCCAATCGGCCCCCGCCAGCCCGTCGACCGCCTCGGTCTCGGCCAGCAACCGCCCGCCCATGCGCGCGTCTTCGTCGGCCAGGATCACATCGGCCCCCGACCGCGCCGCGACCAATGCAGCCATCAGACCCGCAGGCCCCGCGCCGATCACCAACAGGTCACAAAAGGCGTATGCCTTTTCATAGCGGTCCTGATCCGCCTGCCCGCTCAGCGCGCCCAGACCCGCCGCCCGCCGGATTGCAGGTTCGTAGAGCTTTTCCCAAAAGGCACGCGGCCACATGAATGTCTTGTAATAGAAACCCGCCGACAGGAAGGGCGCGGCCAGATCATTGACCGCCAGCAGGTCAAAGTTCAGCGCCGGAAAGGCGTTTTGCGAGCGCACCTCCAACCCTTCGTAAATTTCCTGCACCGTGGCCCGCACGTTGGGCTCACGCCCCGCGCCCACACCGACGGTCATCAGCGCATTCGGCTCCTCGCTGCCAGCGGTCAACACGCCGCGCGGGCGGTGATATTTGAACGACCGCCCCATCAGGCGCACGCCATTGGCCAACAGCGCCGAAGCAACCGTGTCGCCGTCGTGCCCCTGATATTCAATCCCGTCAAAGCGGAAGTGAACCGTGCTGTTCCGGTCGATGTGCCCCTTGCCTGCAACCCTCATCGCGCAACCTCCGACGCCAGTTTCGCGCCGAGTATGGCATGGGTCACCGTATTGCGTGTGACCACCAGCCACGCGCCACAACCGGCGTCATGGCTCCACAATTCCTCATGATCACCGGGCAAATTCTCGCGCAGGTACACAAAGTCCTGCCACGCATCGGCATCCGCATCGGGTGCGGGCCGGTGCAGCGCCACGGCTGCCCCCTGATAATAAAACTCGCGGCGGTCCCGTTCTCCGCAGATCGGACAAGGCAAGCGCATGTTCAGTTCCTCTTGATGCGCAACGTCCGCATCTTCTCTGGTTCAAAAATGTTTCTGGCCCAAGCCCCGTCAGGAGCCCCGGCAGTCAGTGCAGATTGTGCTGAGACCCGGTGGCCTCTTCGTCCAAGATACCGCGCCCCGTGCGGAAACGGTCCAGCCGCAGTTTGGCCGCGACCGGATGCGGTGTGTCTGTCGCCAACAGATGCGCGAAGGTGTGGCCCGAGGCCGGTGTCGCCTTGAACCCGCCATAGCACCAACCGCAGTTCACATAGAGCCCGTCGATATGGGTCCGGTCGATCACCGGCGAGCCGTCGGGCGTCATGTCCATGATCCCGCCCCAACTGCGCAGCATCTTGGCCTTGCCGATCACCGGCATCAGGGTCATCGCCGCCTCGACCACATGTTCCGCGGTGGGCAGGTTGCCGCGGCTGGCATAGCTGGAATACAGGTCCAGATCGCCGCCAAAGACCAGCCCGCCCTTGTCCGACTGGCTGATATAGAAATGGCCCATGCCATAGGTCACCACATGGTCGATGCAGGGTTTCAGCCCTTCGGTGACAAAGGCCTGCAAGACGTGGCTTTCGATGGGCAACCGCATGCCGGCCATCGCCGCCACCTGGCTGGACCGGCCCGCGACCACCATGCCGACCTTTTTCGCACGGATCGCCCCGCGCGTGGTCTGCACACCGCGCACTGCGCCGTTTTCGATGTCGATTCCGGTGACCTCGCATTGTTGGATCAGGTCCACGCCACGGCTGTCCGCCCCACGGGCAAAGCCCCAGGCGACCGCATCGTGCCGCGCAGTGCCGCCGCGTTTGTGATAGAGCCCGCCGTAGATCGGGAACCGCGTCTGGTCGAAATCCAGATAGGGCAGCAACCGCTGCACGCCTGCGCGGTCCAGCAGGATCGCGTCGTCGCCCTGAGCGATCATCTGGTTGCCGCGCCGCGCGAATGCGTCGCGCTGGCCGTCGGAATGGAACAGGTTGATGATGCCGCGCTGGGAATGCATGACGTTGTAGTTCAGGTCGTTTTCCAGCCCTTCCCACAGCTTCAACGAATGGCTGTAGAACTCCGAGTTGCCGGGCAGCATATAGTTGGCGCGCACGATGGTGGTGTTGCGCCCGACGTTGCCGCCGCCAAGGTATCCCTTTTCCAGAACCGCCACATTGGTGATGCCGTGTTGCGATGCCAGATAATGCGCCGTGGCCAGCCCGTGGCCGCCGCCACCGATGATGATGATGTCATATTCGGGCTTTGGGTCGGGATCGCGCCAGTGCGCCGTCCAGCCGGTGTTGCCTGTCAGGCCTTCTTTCAGGACCCGCAGGCCGGAAAACCCTTTTATCAGCCGATCAAAGCCCATCACCTGTCCTTTTCCCGCAGCACACAGCCGGTACGCTGTCGCATTGGGAAAGAAGTATCAATGGGTCAGCGCAAGACCACCGGAATTTCCGACGCGCACCGGCCTACCAGCGACATGCGTTTCAGCGCAAAATTGCCAATGTGCTGCGCTCAGCGGCACAGCAGGCGCGGGCAAGGCATGATCTGCCCTGCCCGCGTCCGGTCACAGACCCTTGGCGCGATAGCTCGAAGCGACGCGGCCAATCGACACCAGATATGCGGCGGTGCGCAGATCCTTCACGTCATCGCGCGACCGCCAGACTTCGGCCATCGACTGATAGGCCGTGCGCATCGTATCCTCGAGACCCGAGCGCACCAGCTCAAGCTCGCCCGCGCCTTTCAGGTACTTGTCCTTGAAGTCGGGTGACAGGGTCCAGCCCAGCTCCTTGTCCTTGGACAGCCGCTCCAGCTCTTCCACGATCAACAGGTGGCGCGCCTCTTCCTGGCGGCGGCCCATCCGGCCGAACCGGATGTGACTCAGGTTCTTGACCCATTCGAAATAGGACACCGTCACACCGCCCGCGTTTGCGTACATATCGGGGATGATCACACAGCCCTTGTCGCGCAGGATCTCGTCCGCACCCGCCGTGACAGGACCGTTCGCAGCCTCGATGATCAGCGGTGCCTGAACCCGGTTGGCGTTGCTCAGGTTAATCACACCCTCAAGCGCGGCAGGGATCAGGATGTCGCATTCGACCTCAAGCACCGACGCGCCGTCCTCGACATAGGCGGCATTGGGATAACCCTTCACGCCGCCATGATCGCGGATCCAGCGCGACACGGCCTCGACGTCGATGCCCTTGGCATCGACCAGCGCACCATCCCGTTCGATGATCCCGGTGATCAGCGCGCCGTCTTCTTCCGACAGGAACTTGGCCGCGTGATAGCCAACGTTGCCCAGACCCTGCACAACCACGCGCTTGCCGTTCAGCGATCCGGTCAGGTTGGCCTTGGCCACGTCCTGCGGATGGCGAAAGAACTCTTGCAGCGCATATTGCACGCCGCGCCCCGTCGCCTCGACACGGCCCTGAATACCGCCCGCGTTGATCGGCTTGCCGGTCACGCAGGCCTTGGAGTTGATGTCCGTGGTGTTCATCCGCGCATATTGGTCCGCAATCCATGCCATCTCGCGTTCGCCGGTGCCCATGTCGGGGGCCGGTACGTTCTGGCTGGGATGGATCAGGTCACGTTTGGCCAACTCATAGGCAAACCTGCGGGTGATCAGCTCAAGCTCGTGTTCCTCGTATTCGCGCGGGTCGATACACAGGCCGCCCTTGGAGCCGCCAAAGGGCGCTTCGACCAGTGCGCATTTATAGGTCATCAGCGCCGCCAGCGCCTCGACCTCGTTCTGATTGACGCCAAGGCTGTAACGGATGCCGCCCTTGACCGGCTCCATATGCTCGGAATGGACCGATCGGTAACCGGTAAAGGTCTGGATCTTGCCGCGCAGGCGCACACCGAAACGAACCGTATAGGTCGCGTTGCAGACGCGAATTTTCTCTTCAAGACCGGGCGGAAGATCCATCAGCGCCACCGCCCTGTTGAACATCAGGTCTACACTTTCGCGGAAACTCGGTTCTTGCACGTTGCTCATGGTACTTCCTTTGATCGCGACTCGATTTTTTCGAGACAACTGACAGCAGCCTATGACGAAGCGGTAAACACTTGCGACTTTATTGGGCAGTTTTTGCAGAATTTATTTCGGGGCAAGCGGTTTTTTGCAGGCGGAAACAATCTTCGCGCCAGATCCGAAACTGTCGCCCCCGGCGCCATAACGGCGCCTTAATTGACGCAAAAACACCATAAAACCACAGTGATAGCCCCGTTCCGCCCGATTCTGACCATAATCAACAGTCATTAAAGACGCTGGC
This sequence comes from Sulfitobacter sp. 20_GPM-1509m, assembly GCF_000620505.1. Lineage (GTDB taxonomy): Bacteria > Pseudomonadota > Alphaproteobacteria > Rhodobacterales > Rhodobacteraceae > Pseudosulfitobacter. Next base: position 758,512 of record NZ_KK211144.1, read on the forward strand.
GAACTGGCCTCGTTGGTCCGTTGGCACGTAACAATATTGGACCTGCATCATGACACGCATTTTACGTGACACGACATTCAGATCAGCAACTGCATCAACCAGCAGTGCGCGCGCAAAACTGCGCCGTTTCGTCAATGACGATGACGGGTCGATGACGATCTTTGCCTGTTTCCTGATCATGATGATGTTGCTGGTGGGCGGTATCGGCGTTGACCTGATGCGCAGCGAGATGGAACGCACGCGGCTGCAAAACACAGTGGACCGCGCGGTTCTGGCCGCCGCAGATCTGGATCAGGAGATGGACCCCGAAGCGGTCGTGACCGACTATTTCGAAAAGTCCGGCCTGGGCAGCTACCTGCAAAGCGTCACCGTCGACGAAGGTTTGAACTTTCGCACGGTCACCGCCAAAGCCGCCACCAAATCCCCGACCCGCTTTATGAAGTTCATGGGCGTGCCTGAACTGAATGTACCCGCTGTGGGCACCGCAAGCGAACGCATAGCCAACGTGGAAATCTCGCTGGTTCTGGATATTTCCGGCTCGATGTCCTCCAACAGCAAGATCGAAAACCTGCGCAACGCGGCCAAAGTGTTTGTCGATACGGTGATCCGCCCCGAAACCGAAGATCTGGTCTCGCTCTCACTGGTGCCATATTCCGAGCATGTGAACGTGGGCAAACCCATCTTTGACGAGTTGAAAACCGTTCACCGTCACGAATTCTCCTATTGCCTCGAAATCCCGAACACGGAATTCAACAATGCCAAATTCGATCTGAGCAAACGCTACGACCAGATGCAGCACTTTCAGTGGAACTATGACGGGTACAACAACGACCGCTCCGACACTGTCTGCCCGCGGTATGACTATGAAACCATCGCACCGCTCAGCCAGAATGCCACCGCGTTGAAATCCCAGATTGGCAAACTTCAGCCCCGCGCCGGGACCTCGATCTTTCTGGGGATGAAATGGGCCACCGCTCTTTTGGACCCGTCCTTCCGTCCCGTGATCAACAACCTGATCAACGCGAATGAAATCGACCAGGAGTTTCTGGGGCGCCCTGTGGCCTATGACGACATCGAAACGCTGAAAACCATCATCCTGATGACCGACGGCAAGAACGACCGCTCGCACCGGATCGCGGACTGGGCCTACGATTCAGCCAGCGACTATGTCCACTGGAGCAACTACAACTTCAACTGGTATCTCAGCCGCTACGTCAACAGCCGTGACCGCAAATACTACTATGAAGCCGATTATTATACCGCCAGCACGGGCGACTATCTGCTGGGCAATATCTGCGATGCCGCCAAGGACAAAGGCATCGTGATCTGGGCCATCGGGTTCGAAGTTGACGACCACGGCGCCGACGAAATGCGCAAGTGCGCCTCGACCCCCAGCCACTTCTTCCGCGTCGAAGGCGTCCAGATCACCGAGGCGTTCAAATCAATCGCACGCACGATCAACCAGTTGAGGCTGACACAATGATCCGCTTTGTGATGAAAGGGCTGCGCAAGTTCCGCAAGGACGAACGCGGGTTCATGCTGATCGAATTCGCCCTGGCGATCCCGCTGATCTTTACCCTGTTCCTGACCTCGGTCGAACTGGGGATCTACACCATGCGCCAGATGTTTCTGGACCGTGGTATGGACATGACCATTCGCGCAGTGCGCTTGCACACGGCCAAGAAATACACGCACACCGAGCTCAAGGATATGATCTGCACCTACTCCGGCTTCCTGCCCGACTGCGACACTCAGCTTCGGCTGGAAATGAAGGAAGTGACGATGCGCGGTTTCAACGGTTTTGGCGCCCCCGCCGACTGTGTCGACACATCGCAACCCGTGACTCCGCTGCGGACGTTCTCGAACGGCGGCGATCATTCGGTGATGCTGCTGCGGGCTTGCTATATGTTCGATCCGGTGTTTCGCCTGACCGGCATGGGTGAAGGCTTTACCAAAGATGGCGCAGGTCATGCCAAGATGGTCAGCGTTGCGGCCTTTGTTCAGGAGCCACGTTGATGTCCCTCACATCCCCCCTGCACTGGTTGCGCCGCTTTGCGCGCGACGAAGACGGCAACATCGCAATCGAGACGATCATCATCATCCCGATCCTGTTCTGGACTTACCTGAGCATGTTCGCGATCTTTGACGCCTACCGCCAATATGCGCTGAACGAAAAGGCCGCCTATACGATCGGCGACATGATCTCGCGGCAGACCACACCGCTGGACGATTCCTATATTGATGGCACGCGGGCGGTGCTGAAATATCTGACGCGCAGCCGGAACGGACAGGACCCGTCCATTCGGGTCACCTCGATCAAATATGATGCCAACAATGACGTCTACAAACGCGATTGGTCACATACCCGTGGTGCTGGCCTCACGGCGCTGAGCAATAACGATGTCCAAAACTGGCACGACCGCCTGCCGATCATGCTGCACAACGAACGTATCGTCGTGGTGGAAACCTTTGTGGAATACGATCCGCCCTTCAACACCGGGCTGAACGACACCACGATCACGAACTTTATCTTCACCCGCCCGCGCTATTCGCCGCAGGTTCTGTGGGAAGGCAGCTAGCCCTTCAAATCCATGTCGCGCTGGGCGACCCTGATCGCGATGATCTCGGACACTGATTTCGACTGCGCCCCCGGCGTCATGCCCCCGACGCCGATCCGGCGGCCAATGCGCCACCACAGCCCCGGTTGCCATGTGCGCGATCCGGGGCTTTTGGTTGTCAGCAAAAAGCCATTCGACGGTTTGAATGCGAAAAAGCCGCGGTCGACGCTTTCAATCTCGTCCATCGTTGCCAGAACCGTACCGGCAGTGTCACGCAATTCGGTCTCGGTCAGCACGACAGTGTGACGGGTCGCCTGCCACATGCGCACCGCCAGCCAGAGCGACGCGGCACCGATCAACAGCAGGAACAGTTGCCAAGCCAAGGCGGGCGGCTGGAAAATTGCCAGATAGATCAGCAACAACCCCAACAGCGCCACCGAAATCACGCCTACGATGCGCCGCCCGAACGAGGCGGATACGGCGGCCAGAACGTCGTCCGGGTCAATGTCTTGCATGTAGGGTCCCCCAAGTTTTTATCCCTTTTGCATAGGTGGGCCACACGGGGCAAGCCGTCAGTGTCGCCGCAGCACCTCATAGCCGCGGTCCTCCGGCTCATCATCGACCAGTTCCTGTGGGAAACCATCTGCCAGAATGGACAGCCCCGTCGCCTCTTCCAGACGCTCGATCATGCGGTCTGACTGTGCCCGCGTCCCATAACGGGCCTGCCCGTCGGTCATCATGCGGATCATCAGCGGCGAGATTTCCAGCGGCACCCCCGCATCGTCCGCCAGCTTTTGAAACAGGCCGATGTCCTTTTGCACCAAATCCATCGTGAAATTCACGTCACGCGATCCCGACAGGATCAGCTGGCTTTCGGTCTCGTGCACAAAGCTGTTGCCCGAGGACATGGCAATCGCCTCGTAGGTCAGCGCCAGATCCACGCCCGAAGCTTTCATGACCGTCAGCGCCTCGCACAGCGTCAGCAGGTTCGCGGTGGCCAGATAGTTGGTCATCACCTTCAGCGTCGAGGCCGTGCCAATCTCGCCCACATGCAGGATGCGCCGCCCCATATGGGTCAGGACCGGCAGCACCCGTTCGAACGTGGCGCGGTCACAACCCGCGTAAATCGAGATGTTGCCCGTGTCCGCCCGATGACAGCCACCCGACACCGGGCAATCCACCGCGCGGCCCCCTGCCGCCGCCACCAGATCGGCCAGACGCCGGATCTCGGCCGCATCTGTCGTGGACATCTCGATCCAGATCTTGCCCGCGCGCACTTCGGGCAGCATCTGTTCCACCACCGCCGCCGAAGCGGCAGGTGACGGCAGACAGGTGATCACGACATCACAATCGCGCATCATCTGCGCAGGCCCCTGCCCCGCAACCGCGCCATCGGCAACCTTTTGCGCCACCAGCGCGGCATCCAGATCATGTGCAACCACATCCAGACCGTTGCGCACCAAACTTCCCGAAAGTTTGCCGCCGACATTCCCCAGACCGATAAAACCGATTTTCATGTTAGGACTCCCCGTATTCACCTGAATGTCGTAGCCTGCATGGGGTCAAGTCCGTTCTAATTGCGACAGAAGTGCGACTCCTGGCCAAAACGCAAACCGCTGCGCGCACCAAAGCTGGTTTTTTTGCCTGATCGATTGTTGTGTGGTGGCTAACATTCAGACGTTTTATGTTCCTTGGATTCTAGGATAAATTAAATCAGCCAACCGGATAACATACGCCCGCGCAAACGGTCAGGGCTTGGCGCCCCGAACCGACGCTATCCGACGTCAATGTTCTGGACGACGCTTGTTTGCGCACTTGTAGCAAGCCTGCTCGGCCTTTTGATCGCCGCGCACATGGCGTCGCACCCTGACGCGCGCCGGATCGACATTTTGGCCAGCATCGGCAGCACCCGGATCGCACACCAGATACAAGACCCCGCGCTGGTGCAATCAACTCTTGAAGAATTGGTGGCATCTGACGGCCTGATCGGCGCGCACGTTACCTACACCAGTGGCCAAGACATCGCTGTCGGCGAGATTGGCGGTGACGGCGATCCGGTGACCGCGTCCGTGCCGTTCGGATCCGGGGTGAATGGCACTGCCGAGCCTTTGGGCAAGCTGACCTTGTATGGTCCGGCACAACCGGATGGCGGCCATAGTCTGCTGTTGCCGCTTTTGATCGTCTTGGGAATTCTTGCCTGCCTTCTGACTGGGTGTCTGGCGTTCTATGCCTTGCTGAACCGCAGCGTTCTGCGTCCGTTAGGCGAACTGGCGCAGGGACTAAAGGCAACAGACCCCTCGCGACACGATCTAGCGATCCGGTTCAGCGAAAGTGCGCAGCACCACATGACCGATCCGCTGCGCGAGATCACCGCTTCGCTCGAAACGATAGGTCGCAGACTGAGCAACTCCGACCCGACGCCGGAACAGGAACAGGAACAGGAACAGGACCAGAAACAGCATCACCTGGTCCGCACCGTCGCAATCGCACAACTGGGCTATGCAACTCTGGACATTGAAAAAAACCGGTTCATCAGTTGCGACGCCACCTTTGCCGCATTGCTGGATCGCAAAGTGGATGACGTACTGGAAGCGAATACGATCGAAACCCTTCGCAGCGACTTGATCCTGGATTTCGATGAGACCGAAAGCTCGGCCCGCTATGAGGCGCTCAGCCGGGGAAAATCCGTCGACGAGACCTATCGCATTATCCGTCACAATGGCGAAATTCGCTACATCCGGGTCCTTATGAACCCGGTCCCAAGACCTGGCCAAGAGCCGCAGATCGTCGAATTGGTCGGACAGGACGTCACCGAACAGCGGCTGGCCGAATTGCGCGCCAATCAGGCTGACCGGATATCGACCATCGGCAACCTGACCGGCGGAGTGGCGCATGACTTTAACAATCTGCTGGCGATCATCTCTGGAAATATCGAGCTGGCCGCGCTTGCCCATGCCCCGAAGGAAAGGCTTGAGTACATCGACAATGCGCTGGCTGCTGTTGCGCGCGGGGCGGCGCTGACCCAGCAGCTTCTTGCCTTTGCGCGCAATCAACCGCTGTCGCCCAAGATCATCGGTGCAAGAAAGCTTGTCACCGACATGCTGCCCGCAATTCGCGCGGCGCTGGGGCCCAGGATCCGGATCGTAGAACCAGATGGGCCGGACAACTGGATGATCAACGCGGATGCAGCCAAACTGGAAGCGTGCCTGATGAACATCGTGGGCAACGCCGCGGATGCGATGCCCCAGGGCGGAACGCTGACCATTTCGCTTACCAACCGCGACATCGACAGCTTTCAGGCCCGCCAGATGCCGGGGGCTGAACCGGGCGAATATGTCTGCATCGAGCTGGCGGACACGGGCACCGGGATGAGCCGCGCCGTCGCGGCCAAGGCTTTTGATCCGTTCTTTACCACCAAGAATGTCGGCAAGGGCACCGGTATGGGGCTGTCGATGGTGCTGGGCTTTGCGCAGCAATCGGGGGGATTCACCTCATTGCACACGGTGCAGGGACGCGGCACGGCCGTGCGGGTCTTTTTTCCACGCGCCAATTCCACGAGTGTGCCTGACACGTCTGATGCCGTGGCAACCGAAGCGACCAGCGATCTCTTGAAAGGGTGCCACGTGCTGCTGGTCGAGGATGAAGATCAGCTGCGCTTGCTCTACGCCACCAAACTCGAATCTTTCGGATGCAAGGTCACGCAGGCATCGACGGGAGAAAAAACCATGGAGCTGGCGCGCACCATGGACCCGCCGGACATCATCCTAAGCGACATCATCCTGCCCGGCGCGATGAACGGCATCGACACGGCGGATGCGCTGGTCAAATACTTCCCCGACGCAACGGTCGTTTTCATCTCCGGTTTTTCGCAAAATGCCGCTGTACATAACGGGATGTTAGCGATGGGAAGAATACTGCTGCAAAAGCCCTTTACGCGCGCAAAGCTGGCAGCCACACTTTTTGACGCTATATCTCAAAGGGCCACTCACGGTTAGATACCCAAAGGTCCGAATGAATAACTTGTATATGGTGCCACTTCACCACACTGTTTCCTCCAGAATTTGTCATGAATTGAACGCCAAAGGTCTGTGCATATGACCAGCGCAAATCAGGACAAGGCCTCTTTGGCTGCGGCCGTTTTGCTGGAACGATTGATCCGCGACACCTATACCGCGCGCCATTCGTCGGAAATCCAGCCATTGCAGTGGTCGATACTGCGCTATCTGGCCCGCTCTCCCGAGGACCAGCGCCAGTTGCGGCGCATCGCGCCGTTTCTGAACCTCACGCCCTCGCCCGTGGCGCGTGCCATCACAACATTGGCCCAGCGTGGGCTTGTCACCCAGCGTGTGAACAATACGGACAGCCGAATAAAGACAATATCTCTGACCCAATTGGGTCTTGAAGCTTTGAGCCAAGACCCTATCGTTGATGTTGCAACTAGGATAGACGCTCTACCAGAAAGCGAGCGACAAGATTTTATTCGATCAGTTCGAACGCTTGCGTTGGGAACTTCTTATTACCCTAAACCCGTGGATTAAGACGGTGGCAACACAGATACTTCTCGTTGAAGACGACCCGGCGGTTCGGCACCTGATCGTGCAATTCCTGCAACGGGATGGCGCGGACGTTCACGAGGCCGAAACGCTCGAACAGGCACGGACGATTTTGTCCGACCGCAATGACATCAACCTTGCCATACTGGATTTCTGGCTGGGCAATGACAACGCCGTCGGATTGATGGACGATCTGCGCGCAGATCTTGCCGGGCTGCCGGTCCTGATCATTTCGGGCGGCAACGCGGCCACCGACCTTGAAACCACCCAAGCCATCGCAGACATCAGCGGCGCGGTGGCCTTTCTGCAAAAGCCATTTCGCAAGAAAGATCTGCTGTCTGCCGTTGCGGACGCACTGGGCTAATTGTTTTCGATTTCCTGCAGCTTCGTATCCAGATTTAAGATAGACTTTTCGAATACTTTGATGCATTATTGCTAGTAGCAAATATCTTTCTGGTTGTGTGCCTAGAGGTCTGGTTATGAGTGGTCTTGCCAAAGACGCTGTCTGCGAAGCGCAAAAGGTCCTTGAGGATCTCGCGGGGTATCTTCGCGCTGTTGGATATGACCTGACGGACGACTCGGCGGTTCAACTGGATGTCATGGCAGATCGGCTGGAACAGATCGCGCGCGAGTGTGAGCCTGTCCAGACGACCACACGCCCAAAGCTGTATTGCGTAAAAGGCTAGCGCAGAAACCACTCCCGACCTTAATCGCTTTTTCATCGTAGCACCGCGCTGCGGTGTCACTCTCCCTATATCTCAGCAACCGCTTCAGCCCTCCTTGATTGTGTGAGGCTGCAAATGCTGCTGTGCACATTTGCACAGATCGGGGTCTTTTTTAATACATGTCCGTATAATACATGTGCGTACAAAGGAGAGCCCCAATGCGAGATATCATGATGCTGTTGCACGAAACCGCCGGACTGATGCGGCGCCGGTTCGAGCAGGCGGCACGCCCCGAAGAACTTACGCTGATGCAATGGCGCGCACTTGGGCTGCTGGAACGCAACGGCCCGATGCGTCAGGTCGAGATCAAGGAAGCGTTGGAAGCCTCTCCCATGACCATCAGCGATCTGGCGGAACGGATGCAATCGGCAGGCCTTGTGGTCCGCCAGACCGATCCGCACGACAGCCGCGCCAAGACACTGACGCTGACCGAGGCGGGTCACGCCAAATACGCAACCATGCATCAGATCAGCGAAGCGGTCTTTGAAGAGGTCGCTGTCGGCATATCCCCCGAGACAAAGGACGCCCTGCGCGACGGGTTGAGTGCCATCAAGATAAATCTGGGAAGCGCCACGCGCCTTCCCGAAAAGGACACAAGACGATGAACGCGCAACCAGACAAGATCGAAACAGCGGACACAGAACCGGTTCCGCCAGCCGCCACCCCGGCGACAGAGGCGCGCCCTTCGCGCGGACGGCGACGCGCTCTTATGATCTCCGTGCCGTTGCTGCTGGCGCTGGCCGGTGCCGGTGCATGGCTCTTCGGCGGGCGCTATATCAGCACCGACAACGCCTATATCCACCAGCCGATGACAGCCATTTCCGCCGATGTCAGTGGCCGCGTCAGCGATGTTCTGGTGACCGAAAACCAACAGGTCACCGCAGGCACACCGCTGTTCCGGCTTGATCCGGCCGACTATAAAATTGCCCTGTCCACTGCGGACGCGCAGCTGGCGGCCGCCCGGCTGGCCGTTGAACAACAGCGCGCCGCCTATCAGACCGCACAGGCCCAATTGCAGGCCGCCCAGAACATCGAGGATGTGAAAAGCCGCGAGTTGAAGCGCCAGCAGGAGCTGACGGATCGCGGCATCGGCACGCAGGCGTCGCTGGACGAGGCGATGATCGCCTTCCGCTCTGCCGCAAACGCCGTCACGCTGGCACAACGTCAGGTTGATGCCGCGGCCACGGCGCTGGGGGGTGATCCGCAGGTCGAAACCGACTCATTGCCTTCGGTCCGTGCCGCACTGGCCGCCCGCGAATCCGCCGCCCGCCATCTTGAGCAAACGGAAATCACCGCCGCCACCGGAGGCACGATCAGCCAGATCGAAAGCCTGAACGTCGGGCAGTTCCTGGCCGCGGGCACCGGCATCGCCCAGCTGGTCGACAATTCGCAGACCTGGGTCGAGGCGAATTTCAAGGAAACCCAGCTTGCAGAACTGTCCCCGGGCCAGCCGGTTACCATCGAGGTCGACGCCTATCCCGGCATGGAATTGACCGGCACCCTGGAAAGCTTTGCCTCGGCCACCGGCTCGCAATTCTCGCTGATCCCCGCCCAGAATGCGACCGGCAACTGGGTCAAGGTCGTGCAACGGGTGCCCGTGCGTATCCAGATCACCGGCACGCCTGACCGCCCCCTGCGCGATGGCATGAGCGTTTCTGTCTCGGTCGACACAGGCCACAACCGTCTGGAAGGTCTCAAGTGAGCCGCGCCGCCGCATCTTCGGGCGCGGCCCCCGCCGCGCCTGCGCTGACCCCGCCCAACGTCAAGGTCGCGTCGCCTGCGTTGCTGACCGCGTCGATCATGGTGGCCACGGTGATGCAGGTGCTGGACACCACCATCGCCAACGTCGCCCTGCCCCACATGGCCTCCAGCCTGAACGCCACGCAGGAAGAGATCACATGGGTGCTGACCTCGTATATCGTGGCCTCGGCCATCGCCACACCGATGACCGGCTGGGTGTCCGACCGGGTCGGCCGGCGCATGGTGTTTATCGTGGCCATCGCCGGTTTCGTGCTGTCGTCGATGCTGTGCGGATTTTCCACCAGCCTGCCTGAAATGGTGATCTTTCGCATCGTCCAGGGCATCTGCGGCGCATCGCTGATCCCGCTCGCGCAGTCTGTCCTGCTGGACATCAACCCGCGTGAAAAGATCGGTCAGGCGATGGCGATCTATGGTGCCGGCATCATGGTCGGCCCGATCATCGGCCCGACGCTGGGCGGCTATCTGACCGAGGTGTTCAACTGGCGCTATGTGTTCTTTATCAACCTGCCCGTGGGCATCGTCGCCCTGCTGGGCATCATCGCCTTCATGCCGCGTGAAGAGACCAAGCAACGCCGCTTTGACCTGATGGGCTTTGGCCTGCTGGCACTGGCTGTCGGGGCCCTGCAGCTGATGCTGGACCGGGGACAGTCCGAGGACTGGTTCTCCTCGATCGAAATCGTTCTCTATGCGGGACTGGCCGTGTCGGGCCTGTGGGCCTTTGTGATCCATTGCTGGGGCGCCAAGGACCCCTTTGTCGATCTGGGCATGTTCCGCGACCGCAACTTTTCCATGGGGCTGATCTTTATCTTTGTGATCGGCATGACGCTGTTTTCCGGCCTCGCCCTGTTGCCGCCCCTGCTGCAAAAGCTGCTGGGCTATCCGGTGATCGAAACCGGTCTGGTGATGGCCCCGCGCGGAGTGGGCACCATGGTGTCCATGATCGTGGTGGGCCGTCTGGTCAGCCGCTATGACCCGCGCGCACTGGTGCTGATCGGGCTGGGGTTGACCGCATGGTCGCTGCACATGATGACCGGTTTTGAAACGGGGATGGATTCGCACCTGGTCATTCTCAGCGGCGTTATCCAGGGCTTTGGCCTGGGCTTTGTCTTTGTGCCGCTGTCCACGCTGACCTTTGCCACCATCGCCCAACGCTATCGCGGCGATGCCACGTCGATGTTCAGCCTTGTGCGCAACGTGGGTTCGGGCGTGGGGATTTCGCTGGTCACCGTGGTGCTGTCGCGGATGACAACAGTCAACCACGCCGAGATCGCCAGCACCCTGACCGCGCAAGCGCCACAGGTGCGCGATGCCATGCCGCAACTGCTGAACGGTTCCCCGCTTTATGCGTCGATTGCCGACCAGCTTGTGTCACAACAGGCCGCGATGATTGCCTATATCGACAACTTTTTCCTGATGATGATCCTGACCCTGTGCGTGGTGCCCATCGTGTTCTTGCTGAGGAAACCGGGCTAGCCCTTGCTCTGCGGCGCTTCAAAGGCACCAAGCCATTGCCTGAGAAGTCCGTCCAGCGCCGCGCGATCCTGCGCGCTGAGTGCGGACAGAACCCTGTGCTGGTTCGCCACATGCGCGGTGACCACCCTGTCGATCAGCGCGAACCCCTGCGGGGTCAGCGCAACGACCGATCCGCGACCATCCTCGGGATTGGGCTTGCGCTCGACCAGCCCTGCCGCCGCGAGCCTGTCCAGACGGTTGGTCATCGTCCCCGATGTCACCATCGTCCATGCGATCAGTTCGGACGGGCTGAGCGCATAGGGCGCGCCGGAGCGCCGCAAGGTGGCCAGCACGTCAAAGCTGGCCGCCGTCAGCCCGTTGGCGGCGTAAACTGTCTCAAGCTGCGCCGAAACGCGGTCATGCAGCCGTTTCAGACGGCCAAGCACGCCCATCGGCACGACCTCCAGGTCGGGCCGCTCGGTTCTCCATTGCTCCAGAACGCGGTCTACGTGGTCCATGAGGACAGGCTAAGGATTTATATCTTGACGTCAAGACAAAATAACATATCTTGACGTCAAGATAAAGGAACGCACCATGCCCAGACATACCGAGCTTTCCCTCGCCGCCCTGGCCCCCGCGATCTGGGGCAGCAGCTATATCGTGACGACGCAAATGCTGCCCGATGGCTATCCTTTGACCGTCGCAATGCTGCGTGCCCTGCCCACGGGGATATTGCTGATGGTGATCACCCGCCGCCTGCCGCCTGTCGCATGGCTGGGCAAACTGGCGGTGCTGGGCGCGCTGAACTTCTCGATCTTCTGGGCCGCGCTGTTTTTGGCCGCCTACCGCCTGCCCGGCGGAGTTGCCGCGACCCTTGGGGCGGTCCAGCCGCTGATCGTGCTGCTGCTGGCCCGCGCCGTGCTGGGCAGTGCGTTGCATTCGCGCGGACTGATCGCGGCCATCCTGGGCATATTCGGCGTGGCGCTGCTGGTGCTGGACCCTGCCGCCCATCCCGACGGGATCGGCATCCTTGCAGCCCTGGGCGGAGCGGTGTCGATGGCTTGCGGCGTGGTGCTGACGCGGAAATGGCAGCCCCCCGTTCCGGCGCTGACCTTCACCGCGTGGCAATTGACCGCCGGGGGGCTGTTGCTGTTGCCCTTCGCGCTGGCTTTTGAGCCCGCCCTGCCCCCGTTGACCGCCACCAACATCGCGGGTTTCCTGTGGCTGGGGCTGATCGGTGCTGCGCTGACCTATTTCTTCTGGTTCAGGGGCATCGAACAGCTTGGCCCCGCTGCCATCACCCGTTTCGGCTTTCTCAGCCCGCTGACGGCGGTGATACTGGGCTGGGCACTCCTGGGCGAAACGCTCAGCCCGGCGCAATTGTCAGGCGCAGTGATCGTCATCCTCTGCGTCGCCCTGGGCGGCACGCCGGCACAACGCAGCAGCCGAACAAGCCGACGCCCCGCCTAGAACTGATTGCGCGCGTGATAGGTTTCCAGAAACGCCTTGATCCGCGCATCACTGGGGTTGCGGAAAATCTCGGCAGGCGGGGCGCAGCTGACCAGCTCGCCCGCCTCGAGAAAGGCCACCTGGTCCGCGACATGGGCAGCAAATCCCATCTCGTGCGTGACAATCACCATCGTCATGCCTTCGCTGGCCAGATCCTTGATCACGGTCAACACCTCGCCCACCAGTTCGGGGTCCAGCGCCGAGGTCGGCTCGTCGAACAGCATCAGCTTTGGCTCCATCGCCACGGCACGCGCGATCGCCACCCGCTGTTGCTGACCGCCGGACAGCCGGTTGGGAAACGACTCCGTCTTGTCCCCCAGCCCCACCTTCTCCAGCGCCGCAACCGCCTTGCGCGCGGCCTCTGCCTTGGACAGCCCCTGAACCTGCACCAACGCCTCGGCCACGTTCTGCTGCGCGGTCATATGGGGCCACAGGTTGAACTGCTGAAACACCATGCCGATCGACCGGCGCATCTCGCGCAGGCGGCGCGCCGACATCTTGCGCCCACCCACCGCTTCCAGCCCGATCACCTGGCCGTCAATTTCGACCGCCCCTTCCTGATATTCCTCAAGAAAGTTGATGCACCGCAGCAGCGTCGACTTGCCCGACCCCGACGGGCCGATCAGACAGGTCACCTTGCCTGCGGGGATCGACAGGTTGATGTTCTTCAACGCATGGAAATTGTTGTAATATTTCCCCAGAGCGGTGATTTCGACGGATGAGGCATTTTCAGATGTCACGCGCTCAGCTCCTTTGACAAAAAGGCATTGGTCTTGTGTTCCAGCTTGCGGCCCGCCCACGAGATCACCTCGACAAAGCCCCAATAGAACAGCGCCAGCGCAAACATCGCCTCCATATAGGCGAAGGTCTCGGCTGACATGGTTTGAACCTGATACAGCAGCTCGGGCACCGTCACGATGGACAGGATCGCCGTTTCCTTGGTCAGGATGATGGAAAAATTGGTCAGCGGCGGCACCGAGGACACCATCAGAATGGGCAGCGTGATCCGGCGCAGGATCTTCCCCTCGGACATGGCCATCGCGCGCCCTGCTTCGATCATGCCACGCGGCACCGCTTGCAGACCGGCGCGGAAAATCTCGGCGTAATAGGGGCTGCCGTAGATGATCAGCCCCAGGATGCCCGCAGGCACAGGGTCCAGCCGCAGACCGATGTTCGGACCGCCGTAATACAGAATGAACAGCTGGATCAGGAACGGCGTGCCCCGGATCACCTCGATATAGCCGCGCAACACATAGCGCAGCGGACGCGGCCCGTAATACATTGCCACCGCAATGACAAAGCCCAGCGCAATGCCCCCCGCGGCCCCCACGATCCAGCACAGGACAGTGTTCAGCAGACCGCGCAGCAACATCGGGCCGTATTGGACGAACAGATCAATATCCATCAGTAATCCAACCTTTTTTCCAACGCCTGCCCCAGCCCCGCCAGCGCCAGGTTGATCACCAGATAAATCGCCGCCGCCGCGATGTAGATTTCAAGCGGGCGAAAGGTGGCCGCCGAAATCGATTGGCTCATCCGCGTCAGCTCGACAATGCCCACGGCGGACACCAGCGACGACACTTTGACCAGCATGATCAGCTCGTTCACCAGCGACGGCATCGAGATTTTCAGCGCCTGCGGGATCAGGATGCGTTTCCAGATGGTAAAGGGATGCATGCCCAGCGCCGCCGCCGCTTCGGCCTGTCCGTGCGGCACCGCGATCAGCGCCCCCCGCAGGATTTCCGCGATATAGGCCGCCGCACACAGCCCGATGCTGCACACAGCCGCCCACAGCGGCGGAATGTCGATGCCGATAGACGGCAGAAAGTAATAGGCCAGCAAAAGCTGCACCAACAACGGAACGCCGCGAAAAAAGCTGACGTAAAGGGCAGCAATGCGGCTGATCCAGCGGATCGGCGACAGCCGCGCCACGCACAGCACCATGCCCATCACCAGACCCAAGCCCATGCCCAGCCCCGACACCAGCAGCGTAAACCGCGTGGCCTGCAACAGATAAGGCAGATTTTCGACAATGGTGGACCAAGAGAACATCGCGCGCTCCTTCGACATCAGCAAAAACGGGCCCGGCCATTGGCCGGACCCGTTGCGAAGTTACTTGACCGCAGGCATCTCGCGCGGCAGTTCCACGGCCGTGCCCAACCATTTTTCATGCAGCTTCGCCATGCGACCGTCGTCCTGCATGTTCAACAAGATCTCGTTCACGGCAGCGATCATGCTTTCGGTCTCTTCCGACTTCACGGCGACCCATGCGAAATATTTCTTCTCGCCAAACACCGGTGTCACAGTCTCGAAAATCTCGGGACGCTTCGACGCGGCATAACCCAACAGCGGGAAAGACCCCGCGACCGCATCCAGACGACCGGCTGCCAGATCGGCATAAGCCTCGTCGACCGACGAATATTCGCGCACGTCGATACCGCCCACGCCCTCGCCAAAGACTTTCAACTGCTCAAGCTGCGCCGACCCTTTTTGCGAGCCAACCACCAGACCGGCAATATCCTCGGGCTTGGTGATGCGGTCGTCGCCCGTGCGTTTGATCAGGCCAACCGACGCGTCGGCAATCGGCAGCGTAAAGGAGTAGCGTTCCATGCGCTCGGCGGTGATGGTGACCGGTGCGTTGACCATCTGGAACTTGCCTGCTTCCAGACCGGGCAGAACCGATGTCCAGGGCAGATCGTTGTATTTCGGCGTCACGCCCAGATCCTTGGTCACCTCGTCCATCAGGTCCTTGCACAGACCTTCATACTGGCCGTTCACCAGCAGATCGAAGGGCGCATAGTGCATCTCGGTGCCAAAGGTCATCTCGCCCGAGGCCTTGATGTCCGCCAGCATGTCAGCGGCAGCCGAACCGGCTGCAAACACGGCCAGGCCCAGCCCCAGAACCGCGCCTTTGAAGGAATACATTTTCATGGTTTTCACTCTCTGTTTTCAAGTTTCATGAAAGGCCGCACACCCGCGCGGCCCACATCAGGCAGCCGGTTGAACTCCGAGCTTTGTCAGCGCTTCGATGAACGCCTTATTGTCTTGCGGCGTGCCCACGGACACCCGTAAAAATCTGTCAAATCCGTCCTCAAGCCAGGCTTTGACCAGAACACCTTCGCCGCGCAATTTTTCTGCAACATCAACGGCATGCTCCGAAGTCTCGAAGAAGATCGCATTGCTCCTGGACGGCGGCAAGCGAAATCCCTTGTCGCGCAGGGTTTGCGCCAACGCGTCGCGGGCGGCGATGGTTTTTTGCACAGTTTCCGCCAGAAAAGCGCGGTCCTCGAACGCCGCCTGCCCCATCGCCTGCGCCACGGCATTGGCGTTGAACGGCGGCGTCAGCTTGCGCACGGCATCGCGCAACATGGCGCTGCTGCACAGACCATAGCCCACGCGCAGTCCCGCCAGCCCATAGGCCTTTGAAAACGTGCGCAAGCTGATCCAGTTCAGACCGCTGGCCTTCAGCGCGGACAGGCTGTCGATCGGGTTGTATTCAAAATAGGCTTCATCCAGCAGCACCAGCGTTTCATTGTGCGTGGCGGCCAGAAGCTCGTGTAATTCGTCGAGTGTCAGCGCCACGCCCAGCGGGTTCGACGGGCTGGAGATCGCAAACACCTTGGGCTTGCGCGCCAGCGCCGCCTTCAACTCCGCCATCGGCAGGGTCCAGTCGGCACGGTAACGCACGGTTTCAACCGGTATTCTCAGCCCCTGCGCCGCCAGCGTGTGCAGCCCAAAGCCCGGCGCAACCGTCAGCACGTGATCACCCGTCCCCAGAACCGCGCCGTACAGCGCATAGATCAACTCTTCGGAGCCATTGCCCAGCACGATGCAACCGGCCTCTACCCCAGTCGCCTCGGCCAGCGCATCGCGCAGCCCGGTGCCGTTCCCGTCGGGATAAAGATGCGCCTGCGCCACCGCCGCCTGTCCAGCGGTGAGTGCGCGCGGCGACACGCCAAAGGGGGTCTCGTTGCTGTCCAGCTTGGCGCGGGGCGCGTGTCCGTACAGGCTGCGAAATCGCGCGATGGGCAGGCCGGCGTTATAGGCGGGCAGTTCAAGAATATGCCGGTTGATCATTCTGCGGGCCTTTTGGGTTCAAGCCGTCTTGGGCGTTGCGCAAATTCTCGTTATGTGCAGACATAAAGAAAATAATCAGGATTGCTAGTCAAGAGGGTAAAATGCAAAAATCCTTACGGACCAACGATCCCGCCCTTTGGCAGATGAAAAAGCTGGCACCTTGAACCAGCGCCGCAACAAAACGGAAAGCAGGCCGATGAGCACACCGGATATAAACTCTTGGCAAAGCGTTCAGGACGAGGTTTTGCGCCGCATTCATAACCGCATCTGGAAGCCCGGCGCGCAGATTCCCAACGAAACCGACCTGGCCAAAGAGTTCAATTGCGGCCGCACCACGGTGAACCGCGCCCTGCGCGAACTGGCCGAAAGCGGAATACTGGAACGCAAACGCAAATCCGGCACCCGTGTCGCCCTGCATCCGGTGTCGCGCGCGGTGATCGCCGTTCAGATCGTGCGCCGCGAGATCGAGGAGCGCGGAGCCAGCTATGGCTATGCGCTGATCGACCGGACCGTGGACACCCCGCCCCATGCCGTCACCTTTGCCATGGAGCTGGCCCAGGGCGAAGAGATGCTGCACGTCAGGGCGGTGCACCTTGCCGACGGCGTTCCTTATGCGCTGGAAGACCGCTGGATCTGCCTGCGCACCGTCCCGCAGGCGCGCGATTACGACTTTGCCCAGAAATCAGCGAACGAATGGCTGTTGGAAAACGTCCCCTACAACCGCGCGACCCTGTCGATTCTGGCGACACCGGCCTCGGCGTTCGAGCAGGAATATCTCGCCGTATCAGACAAGGCGTCGATCCTGCACGTCGAACGCGCCACATGGCGCGACAAGGGGCCGGTGACCTTTGTCACCATCTCTTACCAGCCCGGCCACAGGATCATCAGCACGACGACCAGCTGATCGGTAAACACGCGCGTGAATTCATCACGTCCGCCGACACAACATCTGACCGGTATCGTCCAGAAAAAACGATCTGTTCGCGTGGTCAGCTTCGCGATAGATCATGACCATGTCCGAACCATCCATAAAACCCGCAGCCATTGCAGAAATCATCGCTGAGGAAATCATCCGCGGCGACATCGCCCAGGGCGCGCGCCTTGGGCAGGATCATATTGCCGAACGCTTCAACTGCAGCCACGTCCCCGTGCGTGAGGCGCTGCAGCGTCTTGTGCAGATGGAACTGGCAACCTTCATCCCCAAACGCGGCGTCCGGGCCTTTTCGTTGTCTGATGCGGATCAGGACGACATCCTGGAGATGAGGCTCGCGCTGGAGCCGATGGCCCTGACCAAGGCAGTCGCCAATTTCACGCCCGAAGACATGCAGCAAATGGAGATTTTCCGCCTTGCCTGCGACGACGCCAAGGATCCCATTTCCTGGGAGAAGGCCAACCGCCAGTTTCATCTGGAAATCCTGAAGCCCTGTGCAAGGCCGCTTTTGCTGGGTCGCATCGAACAGCTTCAACGGCTTTCGGCACAGAGATTCCACGCAAGATGGCGCGAAACATGGCGCAGCACCTCGGACAAGGACCACGTGGCCATCCTGCAGGCGATGGAACGGCGCGAGGACAAAACGGCAGCCACGATCCTGCGGCGACACCTCTCGCGCGGGTGATTTCAGTCTGCGCTTGCGAATTATCTATAATTTCATTACCGGTAGATTCCGACTTGGGATTTAATAGATAATCAAAAGGGACAACACATGAACTCACCGGCACCTGCGGTCACCCGCAACACGATCAAATTGCTCGACGTGCAAAACTTTACACTGCCCGGAAAACTGGCCGCAGTCCTGTTTGGCACCTTCTTCCTCACGCTGTCGTCCTATGTCGAAGTGCCGATGTTCCCGGTCCCGATGACCATGCAGACCTTCGCGGTCATGCTTGTCGGTGCCCTCTACGGCTGGCGACTGGGCGGCGTTACAATTGTCGCCTGGCTGGCAGAAGGCGCGATTGGCCTGCCCGTGCTGGCGGGCGGCGCAGGCGGGGCGCAATATTTCCTCGGCGCCACAGGCGGCTATCTTTTTGCCTTCCCGATTGCGGGCATGACCGTCGGATGGCTGACGGAACGCGGCTGGAACGGCCAACGTGTCTGGCTGTCGGCTCTGGCCATGGCCATCGGCAACGCGATCTGCCTCGTTCTGGGGGCGGCATGGCTTGCGATGCTGATCGGCGCGGTACAGGCGATCATGCTTGGTGTCGTGCCCTTTATCCTTGGCGGCCTGCTCAAATCGGCCCTCGGCGCGATGACGCTGAAGCTGCTGACACGCGACACCAAACCTGCCGCTGAATGACAGTACGCCTGCGCCCGCACCATCTTCTTTGTATCCTGACCTATGTCGGAAAAGGGTACAGCCCCGCTTTCACGGACAATATGACTGCGATTGCGGGGCGACTTACTGCGGGAGAACCAGTCGAAATCGTCGAGGGGCCAGATGACATCTGCGCCCCCCGGCGATCAGAAACAAACCCGCATTGTCATGATTGCAGCATTCAGGTGCGCGACCGGAAAGCCGCAGAAGATGTGGGCCGGATACTGAAAATCAGTATTGAGAACGGCACAAGTCTGTCGCTGGCCCCCTCATCCCTGATGCAACTGCGAGAGGCCTTTGCACTGGGCCAGATCAGATCCGCCTGCGGTGACTGCCAATGGGGAGAGTTGTGCACCGAGATTTCTGCAAATGGCTATCACGGCGCAATGATCTGAGCGCCGATTTGCAACGACGCTCATGGGCAGGCACCCTCGAACCGGACAGGTCGGCGCCGGACACCCTCTCGCAGCGCCGCCCCGACGGGCGTTATATCGAGAGGCAGCAGTACTTCAGGTCCATGTAGTCGCTCAGCCCGTGGCGGGATCCTTCTCGACCAAGCCCGGATTGCTTTATCCCGCCAAACGGCGCCGCCTCGGTCGAGATCAGGCCGGTGTTAACGCCGACCATGCCACATTCCAGACGTTCCATCATCTGCCAGATGCGGCCAATATCCCGGCTATAAACATAGGACGCGAGGCCGACCTCGGTCCGGTTCGCTGCGTCGACCACCTCATCAAGAGTGGAGAAACGGAACACCGGCGCCAGCGGGCCAAAGGTTTCTTCACGTGCGACGGCCATATCAGCGGTCACATCGCGCAGCACGGTTGGCTGAAAGAACGTGCCGCCGAGACTGTGCAAATCGCCCCCGGTGGTCACGCGCGCACCGCGGCGGGTGGCGTCGCCGATATGCTCGCGAACCTTGTCCAGCGCGGCTTTGCTGATCAGGGGGCCGATGACCGCATCCCCGGCAAAGCCGTCGCCGACGTTCAGTCCGGCAACGGCATGGGTCAGCTTTTCGGTAAAGGCCTCGTATACACTGTCTTGAACGTAGATCCTGTTGGTGCAGACACATGTCTGACCGGCATTGCGGAATTTCGAGACAACCGCACCTTCGACCGCTGCATCCAGATCGGCGTCGTCAAAGACAATGAAAGGAGCGTTTCCACCCAATTCCAACGAGAGTTTCTTGATCTGATCTGCACCCTGCCGCATCAGGATGCGCCCGACCTTCGTCGATCCGGTGAAGCTGATCTTGCGCACAGCGGGGTTCTCGCAAAACTCCAGCCCCATACCCGAACTGTCGGACGACGGCAGAACCGACAGCACGCCCGGCGGCACCCCCGCCTGTTCGGCCAGACGTGCCAGCGCAAGCGCAGACAGCGGCGTTTCACATGCGGGTTTGACGATGATGGCGCAGCCCGCCGCCAAGGCGGGGGCGACTTTGCGCGTGACCATCGCATTCGGAAAGTTCCAGGGCGTGATTGCCCCGACAACACCGACAGGCTGGTGCATGACAAGCAGCCGCTTGTCGGTTTGATGGCCGGGAATGGTCTCGCCATAGACGCGCTTTGCCTCTTCGGCGAACCATTCGATAAAGCTGGCACCGTAAAGGATTTCGCTTTTTGCCTCGGCCAGGGGCTTGCCCATCTCGGCGGTCAGGATGGTGGCCAGACTGTCACAGTTGGCCTGGATAAGGTCAAACCACCGGCGCAAGATCTGTGCCCGATCCTTTGCCGTGCGTGCGGCCCAGGCTTTCTGGGCCGCACCGGCACTTGCAATCGCCCTCTTTGTATCAGCGCGACTGCAATCGGCAACCTGGGCCAGAACCTCGCCGTTTGACGGGTTTGTCACCGCGAAACGCTGGTCCGTTGCATGCCAGTCCCCGGCGACAAAGGCGTCTTTCTGCAGCAGGTCCGGATTGGACAGGTTCATCATTTGACGCTTTCGTTTGCGCTGTAGTCGATCGCCGGTGACATGTGTGCACGCTCTTGGCGCGCGCGCATGCCGTCGCGGATCAGCGCCTTGATAAGGGCGACGCCCATCAGCGCCATCACCACCGAAAACGGCAGGGCTCCGATGATCATTGCAGTGTTGATGGCATCCAGACCGCCAGCCGCGAGAAGGCCGCCAATGACCAGGGTCAGGATCACACCCCAGGTCAGGATATGGACATGCGATTTCTGTCCATCATCGCCCGCAGCCGAAATCGTGTTGATGATCAGGATCGCCGAGTCAGCCGACGTTACCAGATACGTCATCAGCAGGACGACAATCACAGCCGACATCAGTTGCGCCAGCACGGGCGACAGCAAAAAGTTCACGATCTCGAACAACTGCGAACTGATGCCCGCATCGACGATCAGGTCGCCAGCCCCGCCATTCAATGTCAGATCAATCGCCGTCCCACCGGCAAAGGAGAACCAGACACAGTGGATGATCGTCGGCACGATCATCGCACCCAGAACATATTCGCGGATCGTCCGCCCCTTGGAAATACGCGCAAGGAACAATCCCACGAAGGGTGCGAACGCAATCCACCACGCCCAGTAGAAAATGGTCCAGGCCCCCTGCCAGCCGGCAAGCTGTGTGGCGGTGCTTTCGGCAACCCCGTCAGAGCGCCAGATTGTCACCAGCATCGCGGGCAAACTCGTCAGATAATCCCAAAGCCCAACCGCCAGCGATTGCAGCGCAAACAAGGTCGAGCCGAAGATCAGCAGAAAGGCCAGGACGAAAAACGACAGGCCCATGTTTATGTTGGACAGCCATTTGATCCCCTTGCCAATGCCCGAAAGCGCCGAGAGGGTCGACAGAGCCATCACCACGACAAGCGCCAGCAGCATCGCGAGCAGCGTTGGCGTGCTCTCGTCATTCATCAACCAGTCCATGCCGGTTATGTTGTGAATGCCTGCCGCAAACTGCGAAACGCCATAGCCCAGCGTGACCGCGACCCCCAGAACCGTCGCGATAACAGAGATGATGTCGACGATATGGCCAAGCGGCCCCTCCAGCGCACGGCCAAAGAGCGGCGTCAGGCCCGAGCGGATCGTCAGCGGCAGGCCGCGGACATAGCCGAAGAAAGCCAGCGCCAGCCCGATCATGCCGTAACATCCCCACGCCGACAGCCCCCAGTGAAAGAACGACCACTTCATCGCCTCGCGCACATTGTCCGGATCAAGGGCGGTCGTGTCGCCCATGATCACCGCCGGATTGGAGGCAAAGTGATAAAGCGGCTCGGCCGTCGAATAGGTCAGCATGCCGATGCCTGTTCCGGCGCCGATCATCATCGCGATCCACGAAAAGCTTGAGAATTCGGGACGGCTGTCCGGGGCGCCCAGGCGGATGCGACCGGTGGCGGGCCACAGCGCCAAAGCCACGCAAACCACCAGATAAAAGGCCATGACGTACATGTACCAAGTGCCCGTGTTGGCGTCGATTGTGGTCCGGATTTGTGTCAGCGCAGACCCCGCAGACCCCGGAAAGACGATGGCCCAGATGATCAGGATACCGATCAGGCTTTTTGACCCCAAGGCAACGGCTTTTGAAAACCCTTCGTAGAAACCGCTTTGCGCGGTCGATATATCCAGATCGTTGACCGGTGGTTTTATCGCGTTCATCATGTTCTCCCCCCTTGATGATCGTTTCAGCGCATGACGAACGGATCCGGTATCGGATCATCGCTTGTCCGCAGCCAGACGGTCTTGACCGTCGTGTAGTCCAGCGCTGCGGCAAGGCCGCCTTCGCGTCCATGCCCGGACAATCCGTGCCCCCCAAAGGGCGCGATGGGACTGACGGCGCGGTAGGTGTTCACCCAGACAACCCCGGACCGGATGTTTCGGATCATCCGATGTGTACGGGTCAGATCGCGGGTGAACAGCCCCGCCGCCAGCCCGAACTCGGTCGCGTTTGCAAGCTGCAGAGCCTCGGCTTCGGTGTCGAACCCGACGGCCGACAGGACCGGACCAAAGAACTCACGCTGAACGCAGGGCGCCTGCGGCGCGTCGGAACAGTCAAGAACCGTGGGCGGAAAGAAGAACCCTGCGCGGTCCAGGGGCTGCCCCCCGGTCACAAGACGTGCGCCCTGCTCCAGCGAATCCGCAATCAGACGCTGCGCATGTTCGATCTGACGCGCGGTGCACAGCGGTCCGACCTCTGTCGCCATGTCGTCGGGCGCGCCGATCACAACCGCTTCCGCCTTTTCGCGCAGCCTGCCCAGAAACGCATCCTTGATCGTGTTCTGCACGATCAGCCGCGAACCGGCGACGCAGCTCTGTCCCGAAGCCGCAAAGATCCCCGAAATCTGCGCGTTCACCGCGCTTTCGATATTGGCGTCCTCGAAGACGATGAAAGGCGACTTGCCCCCCAGCTCCAGCGAGGTCGAAGCAAGGTTCTCGGCCGAATTGCGCACGATATGGCGCGCGGTCTCGGGTCCGCCGGTAAAGGCGACATGTGCCACGTCCGGATGGCGCGTCAGCACCGAGCCGCACTCCTCTGCGAACCCGGTGATGACATTCAGGACGCCCTTGGGAAAACCCGCCTGATCAAAGATGCGGGCGAATTCCAGCAACGGTGCTGGCGCTTCCTCGGATGCTTTCAGAACGACCGTACAGCCCGCCGCCAATGCCGGGCCGATCTTGACCGCGGACAGGAACAGCTGGGAATTCCATGGAACGATCGCGGCGACCACACCAATCGGCTCCCGACGCAGCCAGACCTCCATATCAGGCTTGTCGATCGGCAAATGCGCGCCTTCGATCTTGTCGGCAAGCCCCGCGTAATAGCGGTAATATTCTGCGACATATGCGATCTGGGCGCTGGTTTCGCGGATGATCTTGCCGGTATCGCGGGTTTCAAGCGCAGCCAGTCGCGGCGCGTGTTCCGCAACAAGATCCGCCAGCCGCATCAGCAGTTTGCCACGCTGGCTCGCGGTCATCCCGGCCCATTCCGGCGCGTGAAACGCGTGATGCGCGGCATCGACGGCGCGGTTCACATCCGCGCGCCGGGCCTCGGGCATCAGCGCCCAGGGACGCCCTGTCGCCGGGTCCAGGCTTTCGAATTGAGATGCGCCATCTGAAAAAGCGCCGTCGATGTATTGCTGAAATTCTTGCATGACATTTTCCTATGAGAAAGCCGGCATGACCTTTTCGATGAACCGCTCCAGAGAGGCCTTCTTGCGGTCGAACGACATGCTGGAATCGATCCAGAAGGCGTATTCATCATAGCCAAGGTCTTCGTAGTGCTTCAGCCGTTCGATCACGGCCTCAGGCTCGCCGATCACCAGATCACGTTCCATCGCTTCGGGCGAATAGAAAGGATGCGCGGCGATATCCGCGTCGCTGAGCGGCTCGATCAATCCTTGCGTGATCTCGCGCTTGTTCATGAACCAGGCGCCGAAATAATTGTAAAAGCGGTTCAGTTCCTCGGCGGCCTTTTTCACATCCGCGCCGCTGTCCGCGACATAGGTGTGTTGCAGCAGCATGATCTTCGGGCGTGGCTGATCGGCGAACTTTTCGCAGGCCGCGTTGAAGGTGTTCATCAACAGCGTGATCTCTTCCTCGCCCTTCCACAGCGGCGTGACCTGCACGTTGCAGCCATTTGAAATGGCGAACTCGTGGCTGTTGGGGTCACGGGCCGCGACCCAGATCGGCGGCCCGTCTTTCTGAACGGGCTGCGGCGCAGAGGTTGTCTTGGGAAACTCAAAGAACTCACCCTGATGGGCATAGTCTCCGGCCCACAGGGATTTGACCGCCGGGATCAGCTCGCGCATCCGCAGGCCCGCGCCCCAGGCATCGAGGCCGGGCAAAAGACGCTCGTATTCAAAGTTATAGGCACCACGTGCGACCCCCAGCTCCAGGCGGCCTTCGGTGATGATGTCGGTCATCGCCGCTTCACCCGCAAGCCGGATCGGATGCCAGAACGGCGCGATCACGGTGCCGGTGCCAAGCCGCAGGTTCTTGGTGTGACGCGCAATGTCGACCAGATTCAAGAAGGGGTTCGGCGCGATGGTAAAGTTCATGCCGTGATGCTCGCCCGTCCAGACGGCGTGCATGCCGCCCTGATCGGCGATGCGACACAGTTCCAGAAACTCGTCATACAGCTTGCGCTGATCCTGATCGGCCGAGATCCGTTCCATATGTGCAAAAAGTGAGAATTTCATAGTGCTACCTCCCTGCCGAAAGCGTGCGGACCTGTCCGGTCTGTTGATTGCCGTAGTAAACGCCGAAATTGCCGACCTGCGATTCTTCGCGGAAGCGGCGCAGCATCTGTCGGCTGGCCGGGTCCACAAAACGCGCGACGCAGTCGTCGGTCAGCGCGGCAAAGTGACTGTTGCGTGGCTGACCTTCGCCAGCGACGCATTGAAACGTGATGTGCTGACAGTTGCGATCCGTATCTTCGTAGACCGCATAGATGAATCCCGGTTCGGCCGTGATGCCGACATCGGCGATCAGACGCGTCACCGCATCAGACACCCCGGCCTTGCCCACGCGCGTCTGGGGCAGCGCAAGCGCGCCGCCATCATCGATAACCAGCACCCTGCCCGCACGCTCGATCAGCACGGAAACAATCATATCCAGGTTCTGCTCCAACGCAGCCAGTTCAGCCGCTGGCGTGACATAGGCCCCACGCGCATAGCCAAGCGCCGGCGCCGGGCTGGCCTCGAATGCCTCTACATGACCGATCAGGATGACATGGTCCCCCGCATCGACAGTCTTGTACATCGAACAATCGAACCACGCCGACGCACCGTCGATGACAGGCCCGCCATTCGGCCCTTCGTGCCAGTCCACATTCGCAAAGCGATCCTCGGCCGGGCGGGCAAAGGTGTTTGAAACGTCCCTTTGTGTCTCGGACAGGATGTTGACAGCGAACCCGTCGGCCTGCGTGAAGGCCGTGAAATTGCGCGATGTATTGGCAAGGCAGACCAGCACCAGCGGCGGATCAAGCGACACCGAAGTGAACGAGTTCGCGGTGAACCCCATCGGTGCACCGTCAGATCCCTTGGCCGTCACCACGGTCACACCCGTCATGAATGTGCCGAAAGCATTGCGCAGTTCGCGCGGGTCGTGTTGCGTCATGACGTTCCCTCCAGTTCGTCCTTGGTGGCCAGCCAGTCGCGCATCTCTCGATTCACGACATCCGCAGCCGTCAGATTGACCATGTGGCGGTGCCCCTCGATCACCGCCGCACGCCCTTTTGGTGCCGCTTCCGCCATCGCCCGTGACATGGCGGGGGTCGAATTCGGATCGTCCTGCCCCGTCAGCGCAAGCAGCGGGCAGGCGATGTCCGAGAATTCATCCGCATAGGTCGCGTCGCCAGAGGCAAAAGCGGCATAGGCCGTGGCATAGGCCGACGGATCGACCGAGCGGAGCCAGCCTTCAACCTGCGCGCAGGCATCCGCATTGGCCTGCCCGTCACCGAACCAGCGGCGCAGAGGCGTGATCGTGTCGAAATCACCCTCGTCGATGACCTTCGCCCGCGCCTCGACGGCTGCGCGCATTTCGCGATCACGGCGAAAAACGCCGTTCAACAGCGCCACACGGGCCACCATCTCCGGGTGGCTGACCGCGAAACCGCCTGCGATCAGCGCGCCCATGGAATGGCCCGCAAGGCTGACCCGCCGCAACCCCAGACGGTTCAGGACCCGATGCAGCCATGTGACGAAATCCGCCAGCGTGCTGCCCCGTGCCAGCGGGTCACTCGCTCCGTGGCCCGGCATGTCCAGCGCGATCACCCGATGCGTGCGCGCCAGGTCGTCCATCTGCGGCCACCACGCGGCGGACTGCATGCCCACCCCGTGGATCAGGACAAGCGGATCGCCCTGCCCCTGCTCGCGATAAGCGACGGCGCCCAGCCCCTCAGACGGCGGCAGGATTTTCAACGTCATGGCCAAGCTCTTTCAAATCCTGATAACGATCACCGATGCGGTGATGCGGACGCCCCCCGATCGAAGCACCCAGCGCGATCACGATTTCATCCGCCGCAGGCGCATCCGCGACCGAAAGCTGGATGGTCAGATAATGGCTGCGCTTTCCGCCATCGTTCTTGTCCATCAACGGGATCATCAGCGGTGCGTTCGCCGGTCCACGCGTGTTGCAGAACGCCAGATAGGACTTTGCGCCAACGGCTTCACGGTAATGATTGCCAAAGCGCAGCGTGTGTATCAGCGCCGAGGCGTGCTCGACCTCTCCATCCGTGCCGACGATGGCGGACTTGCCGTAGCCTTCGACCTTGTCGCCGCCGCCCGCCGCATCAAGAACCATCCGCGTAAGCAACTTGCCCAGGCCGGGCGCGCAGTTTTCGATCTCGGGCTTCAGATCTTCGACAAACCCCTGTCCGGCCCACGGGTTTTTGATGACTGCGACGGCTGCAATCATCTTCAGGGGGACCGGCGCGGCCTTGCCACCCTCGATCAAGGTCTCTTCGACATGAAGCAGCGTCTTGCGGATTTCGGCGGTCATGAAACGCGTTCCCTAATTTAGAATCAATCTTCGTATGCATGAATACCGTAATACAATCTTACAATCAACCTTGCCGTTCGGTGCCCGGCTTGCTAGGTCTCGGTCATGGAAAATCCCGGCCTCAGCAGGATCAATCATCAGCCTTCGACATTGCGAGATGTCGTTCTGGATCACCTGCGCAATGCGATCATCGATGGCGTCTTCAAGCCCGGCGAACGGCTTGTGGAACGCGTCCTGTGCGAACGACTCGGCGTCAGCCGCACCGTGGTGCGTGAAACGTTGCGGTATCTGGACGCAGAAGGTCTGGTCGAGCACATCCCGCACCGCGGCCCCATCGTCGCCAGCATGACATGGGCCCAGGCCAGGCAGATCTATGATATTCGCCGTATGCTCGAGACGGCTGCTGCAATGTCATGCGCCGAACGGATGACGGACACCCTCGCCGAAAAGTTGCGCACCGCCCTCGCAGAGCTTGAAGCCGCCAGCCGCACGCAGGAGCCGGGGGCTTTGTTCAAAGCCTCGACAGCTTTCTACGGCCTGATCTTCGAGGGCGCGGGCCATGACATCGCGTGGGAGGTCGTCCAGCGCCTGAATGGCCGGATCTCGCGATTGCGGATCATGACCCTGACAAGTTCCGACCGCACAATCTCGGGGCCACAGCACATGCGCCAGATCTGCGATGCGATCATCGGACGCGACCCAGAAGCAGCATTGAATGCCGTCGAAGCGCATCTGGCGGACGCCAAGGCCGTCGCCAAAAGGCTTCTCGCGCAGGAAACCAGCGGAGATACCAAACAGTGACCGCCAAAGCCTATTGGATCGCACGCGTCACGGTCACAGATCCCGTCGCCTACTCAGGCTATCAGGCGCTGGCACCCGAGGCCTTTGCCAAATACGACGCCCGCTTTCTGGCGCGCGGCGGCGAGACCGTGACCTGCGAGGGGCCAGAGTGGCAGCGGCAGGTCATAATCGAATTCGACAACCTCGCGCAGGCGCGCGCCTGCTATGCCTCGGCCGAATATCAGGCCGCGCGCGAACAGCGAAAAGACGCATGCCGTGCCGAGATTTTTATCGTCGAAGGCGTGTAAGAGAACCGGTCCGGTTCACAACAAGAAGGGTCATCAGATGAGTGC
Organism: Sulfitobacter sp. 20_GPM-1509m; assembly: GCF_000620505.1. Lineage (GTDB taxonomy): Bacteria > Pseudomonadota > Alphaproteobacteria > Rhodobacterales > Rhodobacteraceae > Pseudosulfitobacter. The sequence goes on from NZ_KK211144.1 coordinate 787,048, forward strand.
ATTCGACGAAAACCTGTTTCTGAAAGGTCTGGAACAACGCAAGGCAACCCTCGGCGCCGAATATGTCGAGTCCAACCTCGCCCAGGCCGATGATCTGACCAAGCCCTTCCAGGAGGCGATGACAGCGTGGTGCTGGGGGTTTGGCTGGGGCGACGACACCATCGACGCCAAGACCCGGTCGATGATGAACCTTGCCATGATCGGCGCGCTTGGGAAAATGCAGGAATGGGAACTGCATTGCCGAGGCGCCATCAGGAACGGCGTCACCCAAGATGAAATCCGGGCGATCATCCACGTCATCGCGATCTATTGCGGGGTGCCGCAAGGACTTGAATGCTTCCGCGCCGCAAGGAAAGTGCTGGAAAACGTCGAGGAGTGATCCTGGCGTGGATCGGGTTTGCCAATAAGATCAGCTTTGTGGCCGAATTCTTGCTGACAGCTGCTTGAGAAAAAGCGGGTGCCTTCACTCAGCATGCGCCGGTCCGATCAATGCAACAGACCCGCTGGGCCGACAGCGAGGGTGGTCCCCGAGCGGTCTGCGATCACGTTTCCTGACGCTTCCGGCCCGAAGCGGCCATTGGCGTACCCAAACGGTGCTGCGGCGCAGCTTCGGCAAAGCCGACATTGGCTTTCAACGCATTGCGTTCCAACTAGTAAGGACGAGGGTCCTTTGTTGCTACCGCCCCGGCGGCGGATTTCAAGGTGCTGAAGCGCCTGCAGTGACCTGGCTGAACAGCATTCAAGGGGGCCAGCATTCCTCGCTACGACTGTCAGTATGCCGAGCGGATTCTTCATACACATTTAATTCGGAGCGTGGTAAGCTGTATGTATGAATAAGAGCATCACACTCAAGAGATCGGCGACCACCGGACGCTTCGTGACCAAGCCACTAGGCAAGGACAAAGCGACGAAGTTTGCCAAGGTCGAGGGTGTTACAACTAGTTCAAAATCGGCCAAAACGCTCAAAACTTATTCCGACCGTGGGCTCAAAGGCAATGCACTTCGCTTGGCGATTACCGGTTCCTTTAAAGAGAAAAAAGGGAAGTGAGCCGGTACGACGTCGCAGAGGATCCCCTCTGTTATCCCGGCACCAGCGTACTACGGAACAAGGCAGACCTGACAGATCAGGATGAGCTTGATCAGTTCGAGCAACTCATGTTCTTGACTAGGTCCGAGGAACCTCTGCCCGAAGGTGCGCTGGATTATGACCATTACCGGGCGATCCATCACCATTTTTTCCAGGACGTCTACAGCTGGGCGGGACAGCCAAGACAAATTCGCACTGCAAAAGGCGGAAATTGGTTCTGCTATCCTGAGTACATCGACACTGAGATGAACCGGATTTTTCGTGAACTCAGCAAAGAGAACCACCTGTCCGACACGGACAGCTTGCAAGACTTCGCCGCGCGTGCGGCCCACCACATCGGCGACATTAACGCCGTCCACCCGTTCCGGGAGGGGAACGGGCGTTGCCAGCTCACTTTGCTCGATATCCTCATGCAGGTCGCAGGGCTTGAGATGGTCGAGGATAATATCGATGAGGATGAGTTCATGGAAGCCATGATAGCGAGCTTCGCGGGAGACGAAGCATTGCTCGTGAATGCCATTGTCAAGATGGCAGGCTGACGTGGACGATGTGTGGAATATGTTGTTCCACACATCGTAAAAACCCCACCGTCCATCCTGGCGCCTCGTGTAGTAACAAAAACCGAGAGCTATCGTCACCGCGGAAACGGTCCAAAGGAGACATTCACCACTCTACTATGATGCTGCGGTCGCAGCCCGCATTGCTGCCTTTTGCCGCGATTGCGCAGCCTAGCCATGGTTCAGCGACTAGATCGCGGGACAAGTCGGCTAGCGACCTAGTCAGGCAACTAACCGCGAAAGCTGTGGATCATTGCGCACTACGACGCACCACTTCGCCACTGCAGAGAGATCTGCGGACGGACTAGTCAGTTCCCGAATCCGCGCACGAACTGAGGTAATCTTCATTTTGGCCGCGGGGTTGTTGCCTTGAACACATCGACCCCTTGCCTCAACAAAATCATCGATCAGAAGGTCGACTTTTTGCCAAACCTTACGTCGCGCCTCTGCCAAAGGTGCGTGTTCATTCAACTTTAGCCTTTCTATTGTGATGTCGACCCGATCTCGCTCCCAAGCTGATGAACCAGGCATTGGAATCGCCTTACCTTCTTCGTCAAAGGCTATCAACGCCACGTCATCATCATCTATTGGGTCCAAAAGGTAACGAGACTCAGATTCTTCGTTTGGAGCGTCAAAACTTGAGCACAATGAGCCTGCCTGCAGCGGAAACCAACCACCCTTCTTACGATTTCCGACGTTACCGCAGACTCGAAAATTCATAAAGTTGAAGGCAAGCCACCAATAACCATCGCGGACTGTGCCATCGAGATCCCGTGCTTCCTTCTTCGGACGAAAGTGCTCAACGTCATAATGAGGTGCCCCTAGATTTGTAGACGCTTTGCTTGGTAATTTTGGAACCAAGGAGAAGCGCGGATGTCATCGCAAAAACGGTTTACAGATGAGTTCAAAAGGGACGCTGTGGCGCAGGTTGTGGACCGCGGTTATGCGGTCAGCGAAGTGGCTGAGCGACTAGGGGTGAGCACGAAGTCGCTTTACACATGGAAGGCTCAGTTTGCGAAGCCTGCCAAGGCTCGAGAGGCGGAGGCGGATCTGGCCGTCGAGCTCCGTCGGGTGAAGAAGGAATTGGCCCGCGTCACCGAGGAGCGCGATATTTTAAAAAAGGCCGCCACAT
>NZ_JIBC01000004.1 GCF_000620505.1 Sulfitobacter sp. 20_GPM-1509m
CCCCGTTATGAACGTCGGCTGGCGGGATTGCCCGAACGACGCATGGGACGACGCGGCGCGGGACTATGACCTGCGCAACGGAGAACTGCACTTGGCCCACGAAGAGACCAAAACATGAGCGAACGATACGGTAAGGCCAAAATCGTCACATTGCGAGCCGACGTAGACGCCCTGCGCAAGGCCATCCGCTCAGAGGGGTCGGAAAACGTGCAGCAATGCTGGGAAAAGGTCGAGCGATGGGTCGATCGGGTGTTCACGACAGGTCAGGAGGATAGGGTATGACGAAGCCAACACAAACAACCGCCAGAAATGCCTTGGAAGCGATCCGCCTCTTCGAAAGCGCCGGCCGTACGGTTTCAGGCGTGACCATAAAGGGGCGTGAGTACACTATCGCCCTCGTTACGCCGACCGAGAGGGACATTCCAGATGCCGACCTGGTGGACATGAGCAAATGAAGAAAGACACGCCGCGATATGTTGTTCGCCTTCGTGGCGTCCTTTACTTCAAAAGACGAGGCTGGCCGACACTACGGTTTCAGCATCAGGATATGGGCGCCCAGTTTCACGCAGAATATGCTCGAATTTTGAACGGCACCGCACCTCAGCCAAAGGCGTTTATCGTCAAAGGACTGATCGGGTCGTATTACAAGTCTCAAAAATTCGAGGGGCTGAAACCTCGGACGCAAGCCGACTACCGAAAATTCCTGATCCGCCTAGAAAACAACGCAGGTGGAATCGCCGTGAGAGAGATACGCCGCAAGCACGTCATTGCTTGGCGCGACCAATTGGCGAAATCTGATGGGCCACACTATGCCAACTATTTTGTTCGCGTTCTGCGCATCCTGTTTTCCTATGCCATCGACATTGACGAACTGCCGCCATCTGAGAACCCAGCCAAGGGCGTCAGTGAGGTAAAGTATCAGAAACAGAAGCCGAAGCCGTGGCCGAAAAACCTGATCGAGGCTGCCCGCGTGGCACGGGAATACGACGACAGGACGCGCCTGCTTTTTGAATTGTTGTATTGCACAGGCCAGCGTATCGGAGACGTTCTGGCGATGCAGTGGACTGACATTCGCGGCAACGCTCTGTACGTTTCTCAGAACAAGACTGGTGCTCAGCTGGTTATCCCCATGACCGATGACCTACAGGAATGCCTAAGACGCGCAGAGCGGTCCGGTGAAACGATCTTGACAGCACAGGGCAAGGTTACACCCTGGGCCTACCGTGGCGCAGCTGACGCAATGATGAAGCTGCGTAAGGAAATCGGCGCAGAGGCGCACAATATTCACGCGATCCGGCACACGGTGGCCAGCGAGATTGGTGAGGCTGGGGATGATGCCGACGTTATGTCGATCACCGGCCACACAACATCAGCAATGGTTCGGCACTACGCGGGTCAAGCCAGACAGAAAGCACGAGCTGAGAAGGTCCAAAAGGGGCGTAAGTGAATGCTACCCTTTCACGATATGTTCACGGTATGTCCCGCAACTTTCTACTCATTAAGTAATTGATAACATTGGTTAAGGTATCGGATTGCAAATCCGTGTACAGGAGTTCGATTCTCCTACTCGCCTCCAAAATCCCCCTAATAATATCCCTGACAAAGCATGTGCACGCCACCGGACTGTCTGGCAGAGGCTTGCCAGACCCTATCTGCCCTTCTGCGCAACAAGGCGGTACAGGTACAGCACCAACAAGCCGCCCAGCAGCACGTTGGTCACCGGGTTGACCCAGTTCGACACCCGTTCGTATTGGCTGCCCAGCGCGTATCCTGCCCCGGTCAACAGACTGACCCACAGCAAACTGCCCACCAGCGACAGGGCCAGAAACCGCGCAATTGGCATATCCGTCAGCCCCGCAGGCACCGAAATCAGCGTCCGCACGCCGGGAATCATTCGTCCGATCAGCACAGCCCAGTTGCCATGCCGGTTGAACCAGTCGCGAGCGCGGTCGAAATCGGCTTCGGAAAGGGTCAGCCAGCGCCCGTGGCGGATGATCAACCGGCGCAGACGCGCCTCGCCCAGGGCTAGGGCCGCCCAGTACCACAGGGTCGTTCCCAGCAATGATCCGAGGCTGCCCGCCACGATCACGCCGATCATTGACAGATTGCCCTGCTGGACCAGAAAGCCGCCCAGGGGCATGATCACTTCGGACGGGATAGGTGGAAACACGTTCTCACCGAGCATCAGCAAGAATACGCCCCAAAGCCCGCTGCTTTCGATCACACCGGTGATCCAGTCGAACATCGTCTACTCCTGTCGTATTGTGTCGCTGCATTGGGTCCAGCCATCAGCATCGCGTCGAAAGCTGGACTTCTGGTGGTGGTCGAAACTGCGCGTGCTGTCCACGGCGGCAAAGCGTTCGACGTGAACGCGGTCCCCGTCCAGGTGCAGCAGGTTGAAATCGTTCGGCTCTCCGCGCACGCGGTTCGACAGGCCGGTGCCGGCATGAACCTGTATGACGCCGCGGTGATCTTCGATGCGGGCAAAGGTTTCGGCGCGCCAACTGTGCAGATGCCCAGACAGGACGATATCGGTGCCCGCGTCGCCCAGCGCCTTGATCGCCGTGTGCGCGCCGCGCATCAGCTTCTTTTGCTCGCCCGGCAAGTGCTCAAGCGGATGATGCACAACGACGATGCGCAAGGCGCCCTCGGCGGCATCGCGGAACCCGCGCCGCACGCGGCGGATGTCGTGGGGACTGAACCAACCGCGCTGAATGCCCAGCGGATTGACCGAGTTGATCCCCACCACCGAGGCTTCCGGGCTGTGCATAACCGGTTGCAGGTCGCGGCAGATCCAGCGGCGATAACGGCGGAACGGCCAGAAGAGGCGTTCAAAAAAATTGTAAAGCGGCGTGTCGTGATTGCCCGGCACCACCAGCGTCGGCGCGTCGATGGCGTCGATGAAGGTGCGGGCCTGCTGAAACTGCTGATCGCGCGCGCGCTGGGTCAAATCACCCGAGATCGCCACCAGATCGGCATCCAGTCCGTTGATCCGTTCCAGCAATGGCGCCATCAGTTCGGGGCGGTCTCGTCCAAAATGCAAGTCTGACAGGTGGATAATCCGTTTCAACGCACCACCCCGTCCTCGCCACCCGGCGTCAGAACCTTCAGCGCCCCCTGGCGCAGTTCCAGATTGAACGGCCCCCTGATCCGCGTCCGCTCTCCGTCACGCGCGATCAGCAAAGATTTGCGGTTACAGGTGATATGCAGGCTTTGGGCGCACAGCAGGTCAAAGTCCTGATCGCGCTGTGCCAGCCCCAGCATCAGTGCGATGCCATTTTTCAACAGTCCCAAACGTCCCCTGTTGGGTGCAATCAGCACGGCCAGCTGTCCCGCCTCGATACACTCGGCCCCCTCAAGTCCCATCTGCTCAAGCTGAAAGGCATTCGAGACCGCGAACAACAGCGATGTCTTGATCTCGCGGGTTTCGCCATCGACCGTGACCTGCAGCTTGAGCCTGCGTGGCAGGCGTACCATCGTTTTCAGGACCGACCAATATGCGGCCACGCGGCTGCGCCCCCAGCGGGCATAGACGGTTTCACGGGTCCGCAGGATTTGCGGATAGATCCCCAAGCTTGCGTTGTTCAGAAACACACGGTCGTTGATGATCCCCACCGGCAATTCCTTGGGCCGGTTCCGTGCGATCACCTCGATGGCCTCGGGAGCGGTTTCGGGGATGTCCAGCGAGCGTCCGAAATAGTTGAACGTGCCAAGCGGGATGACCCCCATCACCGTTTGCGTGCCCACAAGGCCCGAGGCCACACCGCAAATTGTGCCATCGCCCCCGGCAGCCACCACCAGCTCCGCCCCATCGCGGGCCAGCTGCGCGGCACGGGCCGGGATGTCATCGCCGGGAGAGAGCCGGATGATATGCGCGTCAATCCCATGCTCCCTGAAGGCGCGTTCCAGATCCTGCACGTCAGGCTGCCCTGACCCGCGCCCGGATTTGAGGTTCACCAGCACATGCGCCTTCAATGGCGCTGCATCGGTTTGAAGATCGGGAGCTGTGTTCGCTTGCATCTGTCCGCCTATGACATCGGTTTTCCCGCGCAAGGCGCAGGCCGGTTTGCACCAAAGCAGAGCGCTTTGGCAGACAGACCATGATACTGCAACGCAGCACTCAGGTGCGAAGTTCCCTTTTTGACGCGCTATGATCGCGGTGGACCTACAGGATCACGCGATGCTCTGCCTGCCCTGTCACATCCATTGGCATGGTAAAGGTCATGCCTGCCTGCGGTTCGGCCGCGCCGTCGCGGTTCACGGCGGCAGAGGTCACGTAAAGCGTCCGCAGATCATCGCCGCCGAAACTGGGGCATGACGCCTGAACCGCCGGCACGTCGAACGCCCGCACAAAATCTCCGTCGGGCGTGTAACAGGCAACGCGGCTGGCCCCCCATTGCGCACTCCACAAGTGACCCGTGGCGTCCACCACCGCCCCATCGGGAAACACCCCGTCGGCGCGCAGATCGACAAAAACCTCAGCTTCGCCCGATGGCCAGCCATCGCCGTCCAGAGCCGTGCGCATGATCAGCTGTGTCACCGTGTCGGCGTAATAGGCGTGGCGCCCGTCAGGGCTGAAACAGATGGCGTTGCTGACGGTCACCTGATCGACCAGCTTGCGCACCTCGCCGCGGTAGTAGCGATAGATCGCCCCCGCCTTGCGTTCTTTTTCCTTGCCCATTGTGCCGATCCAGAAGCCACCCTGCGGGTCGGCACGCCCGTCATTGGACCGTGTGACGGCATTGTCAGCCTCCAGCGCGACAACATGGTCCTGCGCGCCCGTGTCCACGTCGAAGGTAAAGAGCGCCCGCTCCGAGGCAATCAAAAGCCGCGTCCTGTCGATCCAGCCCGCAGCCGAGACGTGATCGTCGAATGACCAGACCTGTTCGCCTGCCGCAGTCCGGCTCAACAGCTTTTTTCCTACAATATCAAACCAGAACAGTTGCTTGCGCTCAGGGTGCCACAACGGGCCTTCGCCAAGCGTGCAGACGGTGTCGCTGAAAATATCCATTTATAGGCCCTCTTTTGCCAAATCATATGCCGCAACGATACCCGCGGCGCGGGCCCGCACGTCCCCTGCAGACATGCCGGGTGCATAGAGCGCCGTGCCGATGCCAAAGCCGTTCGCCCCCACTGCCAGCCAATCGCCAAAATGTTCTGCTCCGACACCGCCCACAGCAAAGACCTGCGCCGTTTCGGGCAGCACCGCACGCAGAGCTTGCAGGCCCTTCGTGCCCAGCAGGAAGGACGGGAAAATCTTGATCCCGTCAGCCCCCGTGGCCAACGCGGCAAAACATTCGGTGGGCGTCAAACATCCCGGATAGGACAACATGCCCGCCCCCTTGGTGGCCGCAATCACCGCGATGTTGCAATCCGGCGACACGACCATCTGCGCGTCAATATCGGCCAGCCGCTCGACATCGGCAACGTTCAGCACAGTGCCTGCGCCAATCACGGCCGCATGCCCGAATTCGGCCTGCATCTGCCGGATGCTGTCAAATGGATCGGGCGAATTCAGCGGCACCTCGATCTTGGTCACCCCCGCCGCGATCAGCGCCTCGCAGACGGGCAAGGCCTCGGGTGGGGTGATGCCACGCAGGATGGCGATGATGTTGCGGCTCATGTGCGCTCCAGTTCTGCATGGGCGGCGCGCAGGCCTGCCAATGTCATCTCGGTGGGGTCCAGACGCAGGACAGGCACGCCCTGCGCTGTCAGGGCGGTCTGATAGGCGTCGGCGGAGGCGGCGGCACCGATCACCGCGACCTGCTGGCCCAGCCAATAGGGTTTCGCGGCGGCCAGTTCGATCCCGATCAAAAGGCCCGACAGGCGTGCGCGCGCGGTTGCACCGTCCAACCCGTCCAGCAACGCCTCGGCGCGCAGACCAAACAGCTTGGCGGCAATGGCCTGCGGGCGACTGATCGCCGCGTCGACTGCATCGGCGAAAGCGGTGTCATCCCAGCCGTCAGCGGCCACGGAATGTCGCAACACCGATTGCCCGGACAGCAGTGCAAACAGCTCGCCCGTCATGAAGGTCTGAAAGCTGACGATCTCGCCCGCGCTCAGGTGCGCCCATTTGGTGTGGGTGCCGGGCAGACAGGCGATGCCGTCGAAACCGTCCTGTGTGGCGATCACCCCCTTGATCTGGGTCTCTTCGCCGCGCATCACATCTGCGGGGCTGCGCTGGCTGACGCCGGGCAGGATGTGGACCTGTAACCGCTGGTCCTGTGTCGGGACCTGTAACGCTGACTGTGCATCGGGCGGGGTGCAAGGGACGCTCGTATAGGGTGCCTCGGCCCAACCCTGCCGCGCACCGGCCATGCCGCAAACAATCACTGGAACCGGTCCCTGCCCCAGCGCATCTTCGCACAGCGCCAGAAGCGCCGGTTCATAGTCTGACGGGGTCAGCGTGCCCATGCCGCGATCGCTGTGCCGGGCGTCCAGCACAGAGCCGTCCGCCGCCATCAACCACAGGCGCAGGTGGGTCGTCCCCCAATCGACCGCGATCCAGTCGACGTTCATCCCGACACCGCCACGCCGCCGTCTACAACCATCGCCTGCCCCGTCATCATGCGGCTGGCCTGCGAGGACAGGAACAACACCGCATCGACAATGTCACGCGGGGCCAGATGCTCGGGCAGACATTGCCGCGCCAGATGCGCGGCCAGATCCTCGAGCGTGGCCCACAGGTCCATCTGCCGCTGTGTCAGAACCCAGCCGGGCATCACTGCATTCACGCGAATCTGGTCCGGCCCAAGCTCGCGCGCCAGAGCACGGGTCAGACCGGTCACCGCCGCCTTGGCCGTCACATAGCCCGCCATGCCCGCCATCCCCATCATGTAGGAAATCGATGAGAAATTCACGATAGAGCCATAGCCCGCAGCTTTCATCATCGGGGCGGCGGTCTGCGCGGTGAAGAAATGCGGGCGCAGGTTGACGTTCTGGCTCGCGTCCCAGTCCTGAACGGTGGTGTCCGCGATGTTCTGGCGGGTGTCGTTGGCGGCGTTGTTCACCAGCCGCGTGATCGGTCCGTGCGCCCGGGCTGCGGTGTGCATCGCATCCGTCAACGCACCTATGTCCGTGATGTCGCAAGGCAGGAACAGCGGATCATGTACATATTTACCAGAGATCTGTGCAACAAAATCACTGGCATCCGACCGCTGTACAAAGGCAACCTTGGCCCCTTGCGCGAGAAAGCCCTCGGTCAAAGCGGCCCCGATGCCCGAGCCACCGCCGGTGATGAACACAGAGGCATCCGCAAGGTCATGGAAGGTGGCGAAGGAAGTCATCTGTAACCCTTTTCATCGCGCCACCCACCGAGCAGCGCCGCATCTTTCGTGTCAACGTAATGTCATGACACGGGGAATGACAACAGAGATGGAGCGACATTTGAAACTGGCCACAATCATTTGAAATTGCTTTGCTATTCCGTTGGCCCGAAATCCTTCGCTCTGTATCAGCATGGGATTGTTTTATTGTGGCTGCACAGGATATCGGACTTGGAATCCACAGGTTTAGCCGCAGAACCTCAGAGAATGCAGGCCTCTGGAACGCGCGTGACCGTCAAAGTTCGCGGATAGATCAGGATGCAGCATCCATCCAAAAAGCGGCGGGTTTCTGCCTTGGCGACTGCGGGCTCAGCTTGTGGATAACTCTGCAAACGTGGTGAGCCATGCTTCACAAGCCCATGTAATTAAACAATAAGGACGCCGTTCACTTATCCACAGCCACGCCAGAAAGTTTGGCCGCAGTCGGTTTAAACCATGTCATTCCTGGCGGACGCAAGAAAGCCGCGTCGAACTGGTGATAATGAGCGGATTTCAAACGGTTTAAGCACACTTTTTCCCACCTAAAATGAGGCGCACCGCAAAGCTGTGGATAACTCACAAAAAGCAACTAAAGGACAAGAAATGAGGATTTCACAGGAAAAAACTGCGTATTTATGTTCTCAATATGAAAGTATTAAACCAGCAAAATCACCCGATCACTGGTCGCGCAACCACTCCATCACGGCGGGTCGGACGGACATCGCGCCGCGATGGCGCGTATCCGCAATCACCTTGCGCAATTCCTCGAGATTCGACCGCCGCAGCAGCGACTTTACCGGCCCGATCGACGCAGGTCGCATCGACAGACGCCGCAGGCCGATGGCCGCCAGACACAGCGCCTCGACAGGGCGGCCGGCGTCCTCGCCACAGAAGGAAACCGGCGTGTTGCTTGCCGCACACCGCTCCACGATCTGCTCCAGAAAGCTCAGAAAGCTGACGTTCAGGGTATCATATCGCCGCCGCACCCGCTCGTTCTCGCGGTCGGCGGCAAAGAAGAACTGTTTGAGGTCGTTGCCCCCGATGGAGATGAAATCAACCTCTTCAAAGAACTTGCGCGGCGCAAAGCCCAATGACGGCGTTTCCAGCATCGCACCAACTTCGATCTTTGACGGCAACGGATGGCCCAGACGCCGCTCGCGTTCCAGCGCCTTGTTCACCTCGTCGCGGGCCTGTGTGTACTCTTCGTACTGCGCCACAAAGGGGAACATCACGTACAAAGGCCGCCCGTTCGCAGCGCGCATCAGCGCCTGCAACTGCATCCGCAATATGCCGGGCTTGTCCAGGCCGACGCGGATGGCACGCCACCCCATAGCGGGGTTGGGCTCGTCGTTGGGTTTCATGTAGGTCAGAACCTTGTCCGACCCGATATCCAGCGTGCGGAACACCACCGGCTTGCCCTGTGCCGCGTCCATGACACGGGCATACAGCGCGCTCAACTCAGAGCGTTTCGGCATCTGGTTGCGCACGAGAAACTGCAATTCGGTGCGGAACAGCCCCACCCCTTCGGCCCCCGAAGACGGCAGGGACGGCAGATCGGCCATCAGGCCTGCGTTCATCATCAGATCAATCTTGGCACCGCACAGGGTTTCCGCAGGCTTGTCGCGGATCGACGCATAGCGTTGCAGCGCCTCGGCCTGCATTGCGATCTTGTCGCGAAAGGCGGAAACCACGTTGTCGTCTGGTCGCAGATGCACGATGCCCTGATCGCCATCAACCATCACCGGATCACCGTTCAACGCCTCGGTGGTGATGCCTTTGGCATGCACCACCAGCGGAATTGCCAGCGCCCGCGCGACAATCGCCGCATGGCTGCCGACCGAACCGGCCTCGAGCACGATCCCTTTCAGGCTGCGGCCATAGTCCAGCAATTCGCCCGGGCCGATGTTACGCGCAACAAGGATCGGATCGGGCGGCATTTCCGCGCCCGTATCCTGTCCCTGACCGGTCAGAATGCGCAGCAGACGGTTCGACAGGTCGTCCAGATCGCTCAGCCGTTCGCGCAGATAGCCGTCAGAGGCTTGACCCACACGCGCACGCGCCAGCGATTGTTCCTTTTCCACCGCCGCCTCGGCGCTCAGCCCGCGGCCAATATCCTCTTCCATGCGCCGCATCCAGCTCTTGGAGTTGGCGAACATTCGGTAGGCTTCCAGAACCTGCCGCTGCTCCTGGTCGGGTCCGGCAAGGCTCAGCATCTTGTCCACGCCGATGCGCAATTCATCCACGGCCGCGTTCAGCCGCTCCATTTCGCGTTGCGGATCGTCGGCAATCGGGTTCACGACCACCACACGCGGCTCGTGCAGCCAGATGTGGCCCTCGGCCACGCCCTCCTGGCCTGTCGTGCCCTTGATCATCACCGGATGACTGTGGCGCGCGGACATCGCGGCGCCCTCGCCCACAAAGGCGCCCAGCTCGGTCATCTCGGCCAGCACCATCGCGACGACTTCCAGCGCATAAACCTCGTCAGCGGAAAATTCGCGCGCATCCTTGGATTGCACGACCAGCACGCCCAGCGCCTCGCCCAGACGCTGCACGGGAATGCCCAAAAAGCTGGAATAAACCTCTTCGCCGGTTTCGGGCATGAAACGGAAACCGCTGGCCTTGGGTGCGTTGGCGGTGTTCACCACCTGCCGACGTTGGGCCACACGGCCCACCAGCCCCTCGCCCAGGCGCATCCGCGTCTGGTGGACCGCCTCGGGCTTCAGCCCTTCGGTGGCGCACAGTTCCAGCGTCTCCTGATCGCGGAACAGATAGATCGAGCACACCTCGCAGCCCATGGACGACGCGATCAGCGCGGTGATCTTGTCCAACCGTGTCTGTCCGGGAGCATCCTGCGCCAGTTCGTCGCGCAGCCGGCCCAGCAATTTGCGGCTCTCGGTGTCTGTGCGCTCTGTCATTCTGGCGCCCCCCTTGGTGTCCGGTAACAGCTTAGATCACACCGGACGCCAATAAGAAACGGGTTTTGCGCCCGAGCCGCGGATTTGCCACATGCCTTTGCGGAATGTCGCAATGACTGCCCTAAGTGCAGGCGGCCCGGCGCGTAGTGCCCTGAGATTAAGCGGCTTTTTCCAGCTCGAATGCGTCGTGCAAGGCCTGAACCGCCAGCTCCATGTACTTGCGGTCGATCAGCACGCTGATCTTGATCTCGGAGGTGGTGATGACCTTGATGTTGATGCCTTCGTTCGACAGCACCTGGAACATCTTGGCGGCCACGCCGGTGTGGCTGCGCATGCCGATGCCGACGATGCTGACCTTGGCCACGTCCATATCGGCAATCATCTCGTCAAAGTTGATCACGCCGGATTGCTTGGCCTGTTCCATCGCCTTCTCGGCGCGTTTGACCTGATCGTTGGGGCACGACCAAGTCATGTCGGTGCGGCCCTCTTCGGCGATGTTCTGCACGATCATGTCCACGTTCACGCCCGCTTCGCTGAGCGCGGTAAAGATGGTCGCGGCGATTCCGGGGCGGTCGGCCACCGACACAAGGGTCATTTTCGCTTCGTCGCGGTTGAATGCGACACCGGCTACAACATTGCTTTCCATGATTTCCTCCTCGTCACAGACCAGCGTCCCGGCCGTGTCCGATTGTTCCTCAAAACTGCTCAGCACGCGCAGCTTGACCTTGTAGCGCATCGCCAGCTCGACCGAGCGGGTCTGCAACACTTTCGCACCCAGGGATGCCAGTTCCAGCATCTCTTCAAAGGCAATCTTGTCCAGTTTACGCGCCTTGGCGCTGACCCGCGGGTCGGTGGTGTAAACCCCGTCCACGTCGGTATAGATATCACAACGTTCCGCGTTGAACGCCGCCGCAAAGGCCACGGCGGTGGTGTCGCTGCCGCCACGGCCCAGCGTGGTGATGCGTCCTTCGGGGCTGACGCCCTGAAAGCCTGCGACCACGGCCACGCGCATGCCCTGCTTGAACTTGGCCATGATGTTGTCGCTGGGGATCTCTTCGATCCGGGCCGACGAATGGGCGCTGGTGGTTTTCACCGGCACCTGCCAGCCCTGCCAGGAGCGCGCGGGCACGTCCATTTCCTGCAAGGTCAGCGCCATCAGGCCCGCTGTCACGTTCTCGCCCGAAGACACAACCGCATCATATTCACGCGCGTCATACATCGGCGAGGTTTCGTTGACCCAGCCGACCAGCTCGTTGGTCTTGCCTGACATTGCCGAGACAATCACGATCACATCATAGCCTTTGGCCACTTCGACGCCCACGCGTTTTGCGGCACGGCGGATGCGGTCAAGGGTGGCCACGGATGTGCCGCCAAATTTCATCACCAGAACGGGCATGATGTCCTCACCTCAAAATCCGCCGCTTCCCTACGCGTCACGGACACCAATGACAAGCGTCAAGGCATCAAATGCGCTGTTCACTGCGGTGGTGCAACAAGTCCTTTGGGGACATCGTGCCAACGCCGGGGTTCAGGAGCCCCCAAACCACGGTTGCGGCAACACGTTGTCAGAACGGGTGGACCTGCCCGTCATAGGTCAGGAACGATCCAGTCGATCCGATATCCAGCTCGGCAAACCGCGCGCTCAGGCCGGCGACGCTTTCGTCGACGGTGATCGCAGCCCCGCTGCCGCCCATATCGGTCTGGACCCAGCCCGGATGATAGATGCCCACGGCGATCCCCTCGGCCTTGAGGTCCGTTGCCAGATTGCGCCCCAGGTTCAGGGCCGCCGCTTTCGAGGCGCGGTAGATGTAGCTGCCGCCGGGTGCGCGGGTGTCCGATCCCATCTGGCTGGAGATAATCGCGATCTTGCCCTTGGCGGCCCGCAGGTTGGGCAGCAGCGTCTGCACCGTCTGGAACACGCCCGTCACATTGGCCGCGAAGCCGTTGGCCCACATATCCGCAGGATAGCCGCTGTCCATATCCTGACCCTTGTCCATATAGACGCCTGCATTGCACACCAGCAGGTCAACGGGTTCCGCTCCCAGGGCCGCTGCCAGCTTTGCAAAGTCCGCAGGTTGGGTCACATCCAGGGTCACGTCGGCGTCAGACGACCGCCCGGTGCCTGTCACTTGGTGGCCCTCGGCCCGATACCGCGCGGCAAGGCCCGCGCCGATGCCGCGCGTGGCGCCGGTAATCACAATTCTCATGGGTCAGTTCACCTTTGATTTTGGCATGAATGGCAGGGGCATCACCGGCACCCCGTCTTCGATCAGGGCTTTGGCTTCGGCAGGTTTTGCCTCGCCGTGAATCGCACGTTCGGGTGCATCACCCAGGTGCATCGCGCGCGCTTCCTTGGCGAAATTGCCCCCGACATAGGTGGAATTTGCCTCAACATGCTTGCGCATCTGCGCCAGCGCAGCCTTGACCTCTGCGGCTCTGGCGTCACGGGCAGCGTCAGCCTTGGCCGTTTCGGCGGCATCGCGGGCCTGTGACACACGCGGCGCCATCACCGCCTTGTCCACCTCTGCGCTGCCGCATTCCGTGCAATTCAGATGCCCCGCCTTGCGCAAGACATCAAAGGCTTCCGCAGATTTGAACCAGCTTTCAAAGGCATGGCCCCGATCACATTTCAAAGCATAGCGGATCATGACTGCTCCAACAGGGGATGATACTTCCGAGATATACACGATCACGGCCACGTCAAGCGGTTGGGGCCGTCACCCTAGCTCAGAATCTTGGGGTCGAAATCGCGGATGATCTGGGCCAGTTCCGGCTCATCCACCAGCCGCGCAGCTTTCTTGCGGCCCACCCAGCGGCGCTTGCGTTCCAGCGCTTCGGGGAAATTCTTGGCCAGCGACTTCACACGCACGGGATAAACCATTGCCACAAAAGGCAGATCGTTTTCATCATCCACCGATTTGCTGTAGGAATACAAGCCCACGGGGCGCCAGTCGACCTTGCCCTGAACGCCCGCTTCTTCCCATGCCTCGGTCAGCGCCGCCTCGCCCGGGGTCTGGCCATCCATCGGCCAGCCCTTGGGCACGATCCAGCGCCCCGACCCGCGCGAGGTGATCAGCAGAATCTGCACCTTGCCGTCCATCACACGCCAGCACAGCGCAGCAAACTGCGTGCGCACATCCGTCTTGCGCGCACTGTTCACCGAAATGGGCAGCTGTTTGATCAACGGGGCGGTCATCGTGGGCCTCGGGGGTTGGCGTTTCTTTCACAATGCACTGATTTAGGATCGATACCAGATGGTTGCCAAATTTTTACGAAATTTTGGCAAAGATATTCAACTTTGATCACAGCTTTTGCGGCGCGCGCCGGGACAGAATTGGCTTGTGGTGGTGCAGCGGCACGTAAATACTGCCCGTTGATGGGAAAAGCCGTTCTTAAAATTCTTCTTCTGGGCGCAGCCTTGCTGTGCACCGCTGTCCTGCCCGCAGCGGCGCGCGACCTGACGGTTTTTGCCGCTGCCAGCCTGCGCGGCGCGCTGGACGAGGTTGCGGCCCTCAGTGACACGTCGGTGGCGATTTCCTATGGCGGATCGGGGGCAATGGCGCGTCAGGTGGCGCAGGGTGCGCCTGCGGATGTGGTGGTGCTGGCAAATCCGCAATGGATGAGCTGGCTGCAAGATCAGGGCGTCGTCGCTGCCGATGTGCCGGTGACGCTGTTGACCAACACGCTGGTGTTGATCGGCCACGACAGCCCCGCCCTGCCCGACCCGGATGCCACAGCCCTGTTGGCGCGGCTGGACGGCCAGCGGCTGGCCATGGGACAGCGCCAATCGGTGCCTGCGGGCATCTACGCCCGTGCATGGTTGGAGCAGATCGGCGCGTGGGAGGCGCTGGAGCCGCATCTGGCCGAAGTTGAAAACGTCCGTGCTGCGCTGGCACTGGTGGCGCGCGGCGACGCGCCCTTGGGCGTGGTCTATGGCTCGGACGCGCTGGCCGAACCCGGAGTTCACGTCCTGTGGGAGATCCCCGGGGATCAGCATCCGCCAATCACCTATCCGGCAGCAGCCCTCACCCCCGAAGGCGCGCGATTCATGGCCATTCTAAGCAGCCCGCAGGCCGCTGAAATCTTTGCCAACTACGGCTTTGGCCTGCCCTGATGGACGCCGCCGGATACGAAGCGTTGCGCCTGTCGCTGCTGGTGTCCGGCACTGCGACCCTGTTGGGGCTTCCGCTGGCGTTGGGCTGTGCATGGCTGCTGGCGCGGCGCAGTTTTCGGGGCAAGGACCTGCTCAGCGCCGCGATCCACCTGCCGCTGGTGCTGCCCCCTGTGGTCACCGGCTATCTGCTGCTGCTCAGCTTTGGCCGCACCGCCCCCGTGGGCCGGTTTCTGGAGCAGACGCTGGGGCTGGTGCTGGCGTTTCGCTGGACTGGCGCGGTGCTGGCGGCGATGGTCATGGGCTTTCCGCTGATGGTGCGCGCCATGCGGCTGGCCATCGAGGCGGTCGACCCGCGTATCGAGGCCGCTGCCGCCACGCTGGGCGCACCGCGTTACGCGGTCTTTGCCACCATTACCCTGCCGCTGATCGCACCCGGCATTATGGCGGGCACCGTCATGGGCTTTGCCAAGGCATTGGGAGAATTCGGCGCAACCATCACCTTTGTCGCCGCCATTCCCGGCCAGACGCAAACCCTGCCCTCGGCGATCTACAGCTATCTGCAAGTGCCGGGTGGCGAGGCGCAGGCGGCGCAGCTGACGCTGATTGCCTGTGCCATCGCGGTGGCAGCGGTGATCGTCTCGGAATGGCTGTCGCGCCGCATCGCCGCGCGGATCGGTGCGACATGAGCCTGAACGTCGAGATCAGCCACCGCTTTGACGGGTTTGCGCTGAACGCCGCATTCGAGGCTCCGGCAGGCGTCACGGCCCTGTTCGGACGTTCTGGCGCGGGCAAGACGACGCTGGTCAATGCCGTGGCCGGATTGCTGCCGCCCGATGCGGGGCGGATCACGTTGAAGGGGCGCGTGCTGCTGGACGGCGCTGCGGGCATCTGCCTGCCGCCGCACCAACGGCGGTTGGGCTATGTGTTTCAGGACGCACGGCTTTTCCCGCATCTGAACGTGGCGGCCAATCTGGATTACGGCACCCGATATGCGCCAGCAGGCGGCACTGCCATGTCCCGCGATGATGTGATCGACCTGCTGGGCCTTGCCCCCCTGCTGGACCGCCGCCCGCGACATCTGTCAGGCGGCGAGACCCAGCGCGTCGCCATCGGCCGCGCCCTGCTGTCACGGCCCGAGATGCTGCTGATGGACGAGCCGCTGGCCGCGCTGGATGCCGCGCGCAAGGCCGACATCCTGCCCTATCTGGAGCGGCTCAAGACCGCCTATGGCCTGCCGATCCTCTATGTCTCGCACGCGCTGGACGAGATCGCGCGGCTGGCCGATACGCTGGTGTTGCTGTCTGACGGTGCTGTGCACAGGGTCGGCCCGATCCGTTCGCTGCTGTCCGATCCCGCGCTGGTGCCCGTGCTGGGTGTGCGCGAGGCAGGCGCGGTCATCGACGCCACGGTGACCGAACATGCCGGGGACGGGTTGACCACCTTGCGGATCGCTGCGGGCGAGATTTACCTGCCCGGCGTACAGGCCCCCGTGGGCGACAGCATACGCGTGCGCATCCGCGCAGGCGACGTGATCGTCGCGCGTGACCGGCCTTCGGGGCTAAGTTCGGTGAACATCCTGCCGGTGACGGTGACGGCGGTTCAGATGGGCGACGGCCCCGGCGCCGCGATCGCGCTGGATGCTGCCGGTGACGCCCTGCTGGCGCGGATCACGGCACGGTCGGCGCGGGATCTGGGGCTGCACGTCGGCATGAACTGCTTTGCCGTGCTCAAGGCGACCTCGGTGGCGCAATCTTCCATCGGCCACCATTTGCCTTGAACTAGACCTTGATGCCCTTGCCCCGCTCAAGCCGCTCTTTCAGCTTGGCCACCAGCACTTCGCGCGGGGTATCCGCATCAATCGCCAGCTTGCGCAGCGAAAAATGGATATGCGCCATCTCGGCGTAGTAACTGGTATAGGCATAGTTCACCGCAGCCCCTGCCACAGCGCCCAGAACCGGCACCGTCTGCGCCGCCAGCTTCTGACCCAGCACCACCGCCAGCTTGGGCGCAACCCGCGCCACCAGTGCCTGCATTGCAGCACCGCTCAGCGCCACACGTGCGGACAGGAACGCAATGTCCGCGCCGTCATCCTCGGCCAGCGGCCCGGCCGCGGCAAAGACCTGAACACAGTCAAACCGCACGTTTTCCGAGGCTGTGTCGAACCCCAGCTTGTGGGCCTCGGCCTCGATCACCCGCAACAGCAATGTGGTGGTCACCGGCAATTCCGCCAGCGCCGTTGGCAGACCGCCGAAACCGCCCGCAGCGCCCATCGCGGCGCTGACCGTGCGGTTCACCCAGTTCGATTGGTCGCGAACCATCTTGCGCGACCCGCTGGCGGCTTTCATGGCCTGGGTCAGCGCCATGACGGTCGCCCCTTCCAGCCGTTGCCGCACATCGCCGGGCAAGCGGCCAAGCAAGCCGTCGGCGCGGGCACCGATGGCATTCAGAAGGTCAATGCCCAGCCCCCCTGCCTTGCGATAGCGCACGGCCAGCCGGTCCAGTTCGGCATCCAGATCCAGCAAGGCCAGCCCGGTGTGTTCAGGAAAGGTCACTTCGTTCATGTGCAGTCCTCCTGCACTGATAGATCGGGACGCCCTGCGAAAAAATCAATGCTGGCGCTCAGCCAACGGCATCCCAGCGCAGAACATCGCCCTGTACACCGTCCCACGCCCCCGCGACCAGCGCGCGCCCCAGCACCCGGTCGGGGTTTGTCGGCGGTGGCATCACCACGTGATCCAGACGGGTGAAGCCGAATCGCTGGTAATAGGGCGCGTCGCCCACCAGCATCACCCGCGCCCAGCCCATTTCCGCAGCCACTTGCAGCGAGACATGCATCAGCAAGCCGCCCAGCCCCTCGCCCTGTCGTGTCGGGTGCACCGCAACAGGGCCCAGCAACAACGCCTCGGCCCCGCCCACACGCACGGGCCAATAGCGGATCGCACCGCCCAGAATGCCGTCACGGTCCCGCGCCACATGGCTCAGCCCGCTGACCGGGGGAATGTCATCACGCAACCGATAGGACGACAATGCCTCACGGCCTGGCGCGAAACACAGGTCGTACAAAGCTTCGACTTCCCACCAATCATCGCGGGTCTCGGGCGTCAGGGCGTACATCGGCGGCGGGTCTTACTTGTCTGGTTCCGGCTGGCCTTTGCCCTATCATGCAGCTAACCCTTTGCCAAACCGAACCGAAAGGCCACGCCCATGTTTTACCGCCCCGCCGACGGACACCCGCTGCCGCACAACCCGTTCAACGCCATCGTGACCCCCCGTCCCATCGGCTGGATCTCGACGCAAGATGCGGACGGCACGCCCAATCTGGCCCCTTATTCTTTTTTCAACGGCGTGGCCTATGTGCCGCCACAGGTCATGTTTGCCTCGACCGGCACCAAGGACGATCAGGACAACACCAAGGACAGCGTGGCCAACATTCGCGAAACCGGCGTGTTCTGCGTCAACATCGTCGAAGCCGCCGCGCGCGACGCGATGAATGCCTCGTCCGCGACATTCCCCAAGGGCACCGATGAGTTCGCCAAAGCGGGGATCACCGCCGAACGTTGTGAAACCATCGACTGCCCCCGCGTCGGTGGCGCACCCGCGGCGCTGGAATGCAAGGTCACCCAAATGGTGCAGATCGAAGGTGCGTCCAACTACGTGGTCTTCGGCGAGGTAACAGGCGTGCACATGCGCGATGACACCATCGTCGATGGCCGGTTCGACATCACCACCTATCAACCGCTGTCCCGCCTGGGCTACCGCGATTACACCGTGATCAAGGATCTTTTCGAACTGACGCGCCCTGACGACTGAATCAGTTCGGACTCCGCTAAAATCACAGCCTTGAGTTGAAACTGGCGTTCTCGGGGCGCTTCCAAGGCACTGTTGCTTGACCGCGCGACCTTTGGTCTTGCAGGGTTCTCGCGAACGGTCACGCATGTGAATTTCATCACCGTGGCCTCCGCGCGGCTGGTCGCATTCCCGGCCATCCTTTTTAAACACTGCCCGGCCAGGGATTTGCGCCGGTGCTTCGGGGCTTTGGCCCAGGTGCATTAATCCAAAGGAGTTCTTTGCATGACCCAACTTGTGATTTCAGACGGCATCACCAGCCTTGTAAGCGTGTTCTATGGTGCGCTTGACGATGCCTTTCTCGACGGCACCGTCACCAGCTTCAGCACAACCCAGGTGACAATCAACACGGCTGGCGCAGTCATCACGCTGAACGGCACGGGATTTGGCGCGAATGGGTCGGGGTATTTCGGCAACCTGGACTCGATGAGTTTTGCCTTTACCAACGGGGAATCGATCGAATGGACCGACATCGGCCTGCTGGTACAGGACATCGTTGCCGCCTATGACGCGGAAGAGGACGCCGTGTCGCCGCAGATCGACGCGGTCGAAAACCTGTTGCTGCCACTGGGCTGGAACATGACGTTCAACGACAATGACGACACCCTGAATTCAAAAACCACCAGCGCCGACGGGATCAAGCTTCATCTGACCGGCGACGACTATTTTGACCTGCGTGGCGGGTCCGATGACCTGTTCGCGTCCGACGGCAAGGACACGGTCTTTGGCGGTGCAGGCAGCGATACCATCGACGGGGGCAATGACAATGACCGCCTGTACGGGGACAAGGGTGACGATGTTCTTAAAGGGTCCAAGGGCCGTGACCTGCTGCGCGGCGGCACTGGCGACGACGACCTAAATGGCGGCAAAGGACGCGACAACCTGAACGGCGGCGCTGGCAATGACACGCTGGACGGCGGATCGGGCGACGACAAGCTGCGCGGGGCAGACGGCGCCGATACATTTGTCTTCAGCAGTGCAGTCTCGTCAGGCGATGCCGACATCATCTACGACTACGAACTGGGCGTCGACTTCCTCAGCGTCGATGCCGACGTGCTCGTTGGCTCCACGATCGTCGACACCGCAGAGGGCGCGTTGCTGACATATGACGACAACACATTGCTGGTTGTCGGCGTCACCGCGGCGGAACTGGGCGACGATGTGAATTTCACCTTCTTCTGATCAATCACCTTCTTCTGATCGACAAGCAAAAGGCGGCCACCGGGGCCGCCTTTTTTGTCGCCTTCTTTTGGCGGAAAATATCCTCGGGGGACGGCGCGTCAGCGCCGGGGGGCAGACAGCCCCCTGTTTGCTCTCAACCGTCAGTGACCGCCCAGAATACCCGTGCGCACGCCATAGTTGGCCGCCACCGCGTAATCGGGGTCATCATCACTGTCGATCACCAGATGCCCTGCCTTGGACAGCAACGCATGGCAGTCGCGCGACAGGTGGCGCAGCTGGATACGCTTGCCCAGTTCCTCGTATTTGCCTGCCAGCGTCTCGATGGCCTGCAAGGCCGACTGGTCCACCACGCGGCTGCCGGCAAAGTCCACGGTCACGCTCAGCGGATCGGTTTCCACGTCGAACATCTCCATGAACCCATCGGTCGAGCCAAAGAACAGCGGCCCCTGCACCTTGTAGATCTTGGAGCCGTCAGGTGCGTTTTCGATCTGTGCATGGATGCGGCGCGCGTTGTTCCACGCATAGGCCAGCGCGCTGACGATCACGCCCACGACCACCGCAACGGCAAGGTCTTCCATCACGGTCACGACCGTCACCAGCACGATCACAAAGGCGTCCATCAGAGGCACCTTGCGCAGGATCATCAACGAGTTCCAGGCAAAGGTCCCGATCACCACCATGAACATCACGCCCACAAGTGCGGCCAGCGGGATCTGTTCGATCAGGCTCGACCCGACAAGGATAAAGGCCAGTAGGAACAACGCCGCCGTGATCCCCGCGACCCGTGTGCGTCCGCCGGATTTCACGTTGATCATCGACTGGCCGATCATCGCACAGCCGCCCATACCGCCGAAAAAGCCGGTCACGGTGTTGGCGACGCCTTGGGCGATACACTCCTGGCTTGCACCGCCGCGCTGGCCGGTCATGTCGCCCACCAGGTTCAGTGTCAGCAGGCTTTCGATCAGCCCGATGGCTGCAAGGATAACCGCATAGGGCAGGATGATCTCAAGCGTGTCCCAGTTCAGAGGCACCATCGGAATGTGGAATTCGGGAAATCCGCCCTTGATGCTGGCCAGATCGCCCACGCGCGGCACGTCCAGACCAAAGGCAATGACCACTGCGGCCACGATGCCGATGCCCGCGAGCGGTGCCGGAATGGCGCGTGTCAGGCGCGGCGTCACCCAGATGATCGCCATTGTCGCCGCAACCAGCGCCAGCATGATCATCAACGGCTGACCCGACAGCCAGACACCGCTGCTGACACCGTGGCCAGTGTCGACGCGGGTGCCGGGCACCTTGAACTGGCTCATCTGCGCGAGAAAGATCACGATCGCCAACCCGTTCACGAAACCCAGCATGACCGGGTGCGGCACCAGCCGCATGAACTTGCCCCATTGCATCGCGCCCGCAAAAATCTGCAACAGGCCCATCAGCACCACGGTGGCAAACAGATACTCGACCCCGTGCTGCGCGACCAGGGCCACCATCACCACGGCCAGCGCACCGGTCGCCCCCGAGATCATGCCCGGACGCCCGCCCATGATCGCTGTGATCAGACCAACCATGAAGGCCGCGTAAAGCCCCACCAACGGGTTCACTCCGGCGACGAATGCAAACGCCACCGCTTCGGGCACCAGCGCCAATGCGACGGTCAGACCCGAGAGAATTTCGGTCTTCCATTGCCGCCCGTCCAGCTGGGTGTCACCAGGTGCCACGCGAAAATCGCCGAAACGGGTGTGGATGAGGTTCGAGATCAAAGCCATGAGTGTCCTGTACGTCGCGAATGTGTCGCCAATGTTAAAGGGTTCCTCTACCGGACCGAGCCCACAGGGGCCAGAGGCAATGGCGTTTTATGGTAATACCGCCTCATTCTGCCAGAAACTCAGCCTTGGTTCGTGCAACCGCCGGGCACATCGCAGATGCGCGATTGGTTGCCACAACCTGAACATCCCGCTTGTCCGCGCGCCCGCGCGCGATCATTTGCATTGCTGACGCGCGACCAAAGATCGAGCCATCGACCGTTGTACAGCAACAACACCCGTCGCTTGATTCCTTGCGCGCGTGCATCATATTAGGGTTCGGCGCGGCTGTGGTCGCACCAATTTCTTGACCTATTGGACCTTGTTAATGTCAGCCGACGACTTCGAAATTCTCCCCTCGACCCTGCTCTCCCCCGAAAACATGCGCAGCAATGCCGTTTTTGAGCATGCGATCCGCCACAGCAGGCTGGCCCTTTGCATCACCGATCCATCCCAGCCGGATGAGCCGATCGTCTTCGCCAACCCTGCGTTCTGCGATCTGACCGGATATGACGAGGAAGACTTTATCGGCAAGAACTGCCGCTTTCTTCAGGGCCCCGAGACAACAGAAGAAAGCCTGGAGCAGATACGCGAGGCCCTGAGTTCGGATGGTGTCGCAATGGTCGAGATCGTGAACTATCGCAAATCGGGCGAGAAATTCATCAATGCGCTGCAGATCGGGCCTGTCTTTGACGAAGACGGCAATCTGATTTTCCATTTCGGTTCGCAGATGGATATCTCGACCGCCCGTGAAAAAGAACGCCAGATGAGCGCGTTGAAGACGAACGAATTGCTTCATCGCCTGAAGAACATCGTCAACGTGATGACGGTCGTGATCGAAATGACCGGGCGGTCGGCAACCGATACCGCCGCCTACAGCAAACGGATTGCCGAACGGCTGCGTGCGCTGGGGCAGGCCCACTTTGCCACGATCTCCGACGATGAACCCAAGGTTCTGCATCTGGACGAGCTGGCCAAGATGCTTTTGCTGGCCTACGCGCCACTGGGCGAAGAACAGGTCCGCCTGAACGGCGACACCTTCGCCGTGCCCGGACAATACATGACAGTGATCACGCTTTTGCTGCACGAACTTGCGACAAACGCGGTCAAACACGGCAGCCTCAGCGTCGAAGAAGGGATTGTCGATCTGACGTGGAACATAGACGACCCTTCGGTGCTGGCGCTGCGCTGGAGCGAGCATAACGGACCTGCCGTGACACCGCCCAGCCGCGAAAGCGGGTCCAAGATCATCAGCTCTCTGGTCAGGGCGTCGGGTGGCACGCTGACATTTGACTGGCAGCCCGAAGGACTGGTTGCGGATCTGACGCTTCCGATTGTCACCAAGAAAGCCGACTGAACGTCAGCGGCTTAAAGCATCGGCGCTGGAAATCAGCTATTTCCAGTTGTCCGGCGTGACATAGACGATTTCGTCATCGACGCTGACCATCACATCGCCGTCCTGGATATTGACCTGCACCCGCATCGCGCGGCTGGCCAGCTTGGCCAGCGCGCCGGTCTCGGCTTCGGCAAGGTTGACCACGCGCAGGTTGTCAAACCGGGCGGTGCTGTTCCTGATCTTGTCCCACCAGATTTCGGCGGACCGACCACCGTAGGCATAGACAATCACCTTGTCCGCCTTGCCACAGGACTGACGCACGACCTTTTCACTGGGCTGGCCCAGGGCAATCCACAGCTCAAGCTCGCCACTCAGGCTTTTTTGCCAGACGTCCGGTTCGTCATCGGTGGAAAGCCCCTTGGTCATTTCCAGATGCTCATGCGCGTTCAGCGCAAAGGCCAGGACACGCACCATCAGCCGTTCATCCGTCTCGGACGGGTGTTTGGCCACGGTCAGCTTGTGGGTCTCGTAATAGTGCCGGTCCATATCGGAGACGGACAGTTCGACTTTGTAGACAGTGGATTTTTGCGCCATGACATGCCCCGGAGCTGCGAAGTTAGTGACCCCTAGAGCGTCTGGCGCCATTGTGAAAGCACATAGGAACATCTGCCTCGAAGCTGGGCAGACCCGCGATTGCCCAACGCCCCCTTGCAGCCCTTTCCCGACACGTTAGTCTCTGGTCCATAATCCACCCCACACAAAGGCCACTCCCATGACCCCAACCCGCATCGCCGTGATCGGCGGCTCTGGCATTTATGACATCGACGGGCTGAAGGATGCCAAGTGGGTGCAGGTCGCGACCCCCTGGGGCAAGCCGTCCGACCAGATCCTGACCGGCACGCTCGACGGGGTCGAAATGGCGTTCCTGCCGCGGCACGGGCGTGGGCATGTGCACACGCCCACATCGGTCCCCTACCGCGCCAACATCGACGCGCTGAAACGGATCGGCTGCACCGATGTGATCAGCGTGTCGGCCTGCGGGTCGTTCCGCGAGGAAATGGCACCGGGGGATTTCGTCATCGTCGACCAGTTCATCGACCGTACCGTGAACCGTGACAAGACGTTCTTTGGCACCGGCTGCGTGGCCCATGTCAGTGTGGCGCATCCCACCTGTCCGCGCCTGTCCGACGCCTGCGAGACAGCCGCGCGCGATGCGGGGATCAACGTGCACCGGGGCGGCACCTATCTGGCGATGGAAGGGCCGCAGTTCTCGACCCTGGCCGAAAGCCGGATGTACCGCGAAAGCTGGGGCGCGGATGTGATCGGGATGACCAACATGCCCGAGGCGAAACTCGCCCGCGAGGCCGAGCTGTGCTATGCCTCGGTGGCGATGATCACCGACTATGACAGCTGGCACCCCGACCACGGCGAAGTGGACGTGACGCAGATCATCGCCACCCTGACCGGCAACGCCGACAAGGGGCGCAATCTGGTGTCGCGCCTGCCTGCGCTTCTGGGGGCCGAACGTGCGCCCTGCCCGCATGGCTGTGACCGGGCACTGGAATACGCAATCATGACCGCCCCCGAAGCCCGCGACCCCGAGCTGGTGGCCAAGCTGGACGCGGTTGCGGGACGGGTTCTGGCATAAAAAGGGGCGCGTCCATGCGCCGACACGTGCTGATCCTCGGCGCCGATGGCTTTATCGGCCGCCACATCGCCTTTGCCGCCCGCCGCGCGGGATGGCAGGTGACGGCGCATGCGCGCAATCCGGCAGCCTTGCGGCACATGGGGTTCGACACCCTGCGCGCGGATCTGAGTGATCCGGTGACCCATGATCCAGCCTTCTGGCGCCCGGTGCTGGCGGAGGGCGCCCATGTCATCAACGCCGCCGGTTTGCTGACCGGGAGCGCCGCTGCAATGCACGCGGTCCATGTCGCGGCCCCTGCGGCGGTCTATGCCGCACTGCCCCCCGGCGCGCGCGGCGTGTTGATCTCTGCCATCGGGGTCGAGGCCGACACCCCCTTTGCCCGCCACCGCCGCGACGGCGAGGCCGCAGCGCCCGAGGCCGTCACCGTCCTGCGCCCCGGTCTGGTGCTGGGGCACACCTCTTACGGCGGCTCGTCCTTGGCGCGGGCGCTGGCGGCACTGCCCGTGGTGACGCCCGTGGTCGGCAAGGGCGACCAGCCGTTCAACCCGATCCACGCCGACGATCTGGCTGCGATTGCCTTGCACTGCCTTGAGCATCCGCCCATGGCTGGCCCGCATGTGGTGGGCGGCCCCGAGACCGTCACGCAAAAGCAGATGCTGCAAGCCCTGCGCGGATGGATGGGCCTGCGTCCTGCCATCCCCCTGCGTCTGCCCGGCCCGTTGGCCCGGATGCTGGGGACCATCGGTGATGCCATGCGGCTTGGTCCGATCTCGCGCACCGCGGTCGACCAGTTGTCACAGGGCGTGCACGCCCCCCACGCGCTGCCAGAGGGTCCGCAACCCCGCGCCTTCAGCGCCATCCTGCAAGCCCAGCCCTGCGGCACCCAGGATCTGTGGCACGCGCGGCTCTACCTGATGCGGCCTGTGCTGCGGCTGGTGCTGGCGGTCCTGTGGCTGGCCTCGGGCATTATCGGCCTGACCCTGCCTGCCGCCGACTTCCTGCCTCTGGTCCCGGACACCCTGCCCGACACCGCGCTGATCGTCATGGCGCGCGCCGGAGGGCTGGCGGACCTTGCCATTGCTGCCGCGCTGCTGCGCGGTTGGCGGCCTCGCCTGATGGCGGCTGTGCAATTTGGGATGATTGTCGCCTATACCGCCGCCTTCACCCTGTTGAACCCAGCGTTGTGGTTGCTCCCCTTGGGCGGGCTGCTTAAGAACGTCCCGCTGCTGGTCCTGATTGCCATGGCCGCCATTGTGGAAAGAGAACGCTGATGGACGCCTATCTGACTGCCAAATGGCTGCACATCCTGTCGTCCACCGTGCTGTTCGGCACCGGCATCGGCACCGCGTTCCAGATGGTCTGGGCCATGCGCAGCGACAATCCGGTGGTGATCCACCGCACGGCCTCGGGCGTGGTGGTGGCCGACTGGCTGTTCACCACACCGGCAGGGCTGCTCCAGCCCGCCACCGGCCTGTGGCTGATCCACCTGCAAGGCTATCCGATGACCGAACCGTGGTTGCTGCTGACCTATGTGCTGTACGCTGTGGCCTTTGTCGCATGGGTGCCCGTGGTCGGCCTGCAAATCCGCATCCGCAACCTGACCGCCACCGCCACGACGGTGCCCGCCGCCGCATACCGCGCCTTTCGCATCTGGTTCGCCCTTGGCTGGCCTGCCTTCCTTGCGCTGATCGCCATCTTCTGGCTTATGGTCCACAGACCGCCACTCTGGGGCTGATGCCCCTGAACACCGGAAACCCTATGAAAACCGTCCAAGACTACATCCGCACCATCCCCGATTTCCCGCACGAGGGGATCATGTTCCGCGATGTCACGACGCTGTTTGCCGACCCGCGCGGCTTTCGCATGGCGATCGACCAGATGCTGAACCCCTATGCGGGGCTGCAAATCGACAAGGTCGTGGGGCTTGAGGCGCGCGGCTTTATCCTGGGCGGCGCCATCGCGCACCAGCTGTCCAAAGGCTTTGTTCCGATCCGCAAAAAGGGCAAGCTGCCCGGCGCCACCATCGAACAGGCCTATACGCTGGAATACGGCGAGGCTGTGGTCGAAATCCACGACGATGCCATTCAGGCCGGCGAGACCGTGCTGATCGTGGACGACCTGCTGGCCACCGGCGGCACCGCCGAGGCCGGGATCAAACTGATCGAACGGCTGGGTGGCAAGATCATCTCGTGCAGCTTCATCATCGACCTGCCCGATCTGGGCGGCCGCGCCAAGCTGGAAGCCATGGGCATGGACGTGCAGGCGCTGTGCGCCTATGCGGGCGACTGACCCATCTTCATCTTGCCCCATAAACTCCGGGGTGAGGCGCGCAGCGCCGAGGGGCAGCGCCCCTAAGCCCGCCCGCGCAGCACGGCGCCGGGGTTCATGATCCCCGCCGGGTCCAATGCCGCCTTGATCGCGCGCATCGCCGCCAGCTTGACCGGATCACCGTAGCGTTCCAGATCGTCCACCTTGAACCGCCCGATGCCATGTTCGGCGCTGACCGAACCACCCAGTTCGTGCACCAGATCGTGCACCGCTTGCTTGATCTGGTCGCGCTCGGCCAGATGGTCGGCCTTGGTTTTGCCTGGCACGGGAAAGACGTTGTAGTGCAGGTTGCCATCGCCCACGTGACCGAAACAGTTGACGCGGAAATCACCCAAGGCAGCGATCCGCGCGTTGGCCTTGGTGATAAATTCGGCCAATGCACCCAGCGGCACCGAAATGTCGTGACTGCTAATCGATCCGATCAGGCGGTTCGCTTCGGGGATGTGTTCGCGCACGGTCCAGAAGCCGTCTGACTGTGCTTGCGATTGCGCGATGATGCCGTCGCTGACCAGCCCGTCCTCGGCCCCTGCCACGAACAGCCGCTCCAGCGCGTCGGTGGGGTCTTGTCCCGCCGTTACGCCGACCTCGACCAGCAAGCACCACTCGGGCGGCACATCCCAGGGGCGGCGGATGTCGGGCAGTTTCTCGGCCAGGAAATCCATGCCTTGCCGGTGTATCAGTTCAAAGGCGCTGATGCTCTCGCCCAGCAGGTCGCGGCCCAGTGTCAGCAGTTTCAGCGCAGCGGCAGGACTGTCCACCACCAGCATCGCCGTGCCGCTGTGCGCGGGGCGCGGCGACAGTTTCAGGGCAGCGGCGGTAATCACACCCAACGTGCCCTCGGCTCCGATCAGCAAATGGCGCAAGTCAAAGCCGGTGTTGTCCTTGCGCAACCGGCTGAGGCCATTCCAGATGCTGCCATCGGGCAGCACGGCCTCAAGCCCCAGACACAGATCGCGCGCATTGCCATAGCGCAGCACGCCGGTGCCGCCGGCATTGGTGCTGAGATTGCCACCGATCCGCGCGGTGCCTTCGGCGGCCAGCGACAGCGGGAACAACCGACCCACTTGCACTGCGGCCGCCTGCACATCGGCCAGGATCACGCCCGCCTCGACAATGGCCACGTTTTCATCCGCATAGACCGCGCGCACGGCGTTCATCCGTTCCAGCGACAGGATCAGCGGCACGGGGCCATCCTCGACGACCTGCCCGCCGACCAACCCCGTGCCGCCGCCATAGGGAATGATTCCGATGCGGTGCTGCGCGCACAGGCGCACGATCGTCGCCACCTCCTCGACACTGCGCGGCAAGGCGACAAGAGTGTCCCGCCCCTTGTACCGCCCGCGCGGCTCTTCCAGATAGCGGGCCTCGGCGCGGTGAAAACGGTCGGCGGGCAAGGCTGCGGTCAGCAGCGGTTCAGTCTCGGGTGTAAGAGAGGTCAATGTCATGGCCGCAACATCCTGTCCCGGCGCGATAAAGGCAAGAGCCTAGCGTTGCAACCATTCGGGACGCAGCACCATGATCGTCGGGCGCGCCGGCAAGCGGTCGCGTGACACCTGCAGGGCGGGGCCGCCCACCTCGACCACGGCGAATTCATCCGCCATGCCGATCAGGAATTCATCCAGCGTATAATCGGAAAACCAGTGCATCGGCAGCACCACCGACGATTTCAACCGTTTCAGCACACGTGTCATGGTGGGCAGGTCCAGCGTCATGCCGCCGTCGATCGGTGCCATCACGACGTCCAGCCGTCCGATGGCCGCATATTGCGCGGCGTCCGGTTCGTGGTGCAAATGCCCAAGATGGCCAATGCACAGCCCCGCCATTTCAAAGACAAAGATCGAGTTCCCCTTGGCCTCGCTGCCACCATACTGGCTGCGGATGTCGGTCGAGACATTGCGCACCAGCACTTCGCCCAGATCAACATGATGCTCGATCCCCTGCCCGAACGGCCCCCAGCCGTTCAGGGCGTGGGAAATGGCCGGGTCGGGAAAGGCGGTCCAGTGGGTGTCATGGGCGTGGTTCATCGTCACCACATCGGGGATCATCGGCACGTTGCCGATGTAGCCGGTGAAGTCCGTCACGATGTTCAACCCGCCATGGCTGCGGATCAGAAAACTGGCGTGGTCGATGTAGTGGATCAGAACCGTTTCGCTGGGAACATCAACGTCATAGCTGGCCTTATGCACAAACGCCGCGCCGTCGATGTCGCCCGCCAGCGCGATGCAATGGCTGGGCGTGCGCGTGGCCTGGGCCTGCGCCGCCCCTGTCATCAGTGTCAAAGCTGTCAGCAGTCGGATCAACATGATGGCCACCCTCGTGGCCCTCAGTCTAGCGCATCCCGCGCCAAAGTCATCTGGCGTCTGTACGCCCGCGGCGGTCATGGCGCAGGGATGCGTAAAGAACGTGCGTCCGCCAGCGTCCGTCGATCTGCAAATAGGATTGCGCGACGCCCTCGTATTTAAAACCCGACTTTTCCAGCAACCCGCGCGAGGCGGCGTTTTCCGGCAGGCAGGCGGCTTCGATCCGGCTGAGGTCCTGACGGGTGAAGGCATAGTGCACCACCGCCTCGATGGCCTCGCGCATATAGCCTTTGCGCGCGAACATCTGGCCGGTCCAATAGCCCAGCGTGCCCGCCTGTGCAGGTCCGCGCCGGATATTGTCCAATGTGATCGCCCCGACCAGAACCTCGTCCGCGCGACGGATCAGGAACAGCGGCATGGCCGAACCGTTGGCGATGGAGCGTTGGGCCCAGTAGACGCGGTTGGTAAAGGCCTTGCGCGACAGATGATCCTCGGCCCAGCCGGGTTCCCACGGGGTCAGGTAGTCCTTGGAATGTGCGCGCAGCGCCGACCAGGGGCGGAAATCTGCATGAACCGGAGGCCGCAGCGTCAGCCGCTCGGTCTCGATCCGCAGTTTCCGCTTGGACAGCAACATCAGGCGACCCGGCGCTCCTGCAAGGCATCCAGCGTCGGGGCTGCATCGACCGGCCCATACAGCGCCAGCGCCGCCGGAGCGGTGGCCGCGATATGTTCGGCAAACTCGCGCACGTCGCCGGTGGTCACCGCATCTATGCGCGCAATGGTTTCCTCCAGCGGCGGCACGCGGTCCCAGATCTGCACCAGTCGCGCCAGACGTTCGGCGCGGCTGGACGGGCTTTCCAGCCCCATCAGCAATCCGGCTTTCATCTGCGCACGGGCGCGGGCCACTTCGGCGGGGTTCATGTCCGAGGCTGCCCGCTTCATCTCGTCGATGGTGATCCGCGACAGTTCGGCCACCTGATCGCCGCTGGTGCCCGCATAGACGGTCATCATGCCAGTGTCGTCATAGGCCCCTGCCTGCGCAAAGATCGAATAGCACAGGCCGCGATTCTCGCGCACTTCCTGGAACAGCCGCGAGGACATGCCGCCGCCCAGGGCGCTGGCATAGATCTGCGCGACATAGATTTCCTCGTCACGGTAGCCGGGGCTTTCGAAGGCCAGTGCAAAGTGGGCCTGCTCCAGATCCTTGACCTGACGCACCTCCCCACCGCGAAACGACGCGGGTGCCAGTTTGAACGCGGGTGTCGGGACCATGCCGCCGAACATCTCTTCGGCCAGTTTCACGATGCTGTCGTGATCGACCGCACCCGCCGCCGACAGGATCATCTCTTCGGGGCCGTAATGCTGGGCCACGAACTTGGCCAGATCCTTGCGGGTGAACGCCTCGATCCGCTCGGTCGGGCCGAGAATGGTGCGCCCGATGGGCTGTTCGGGATAGGCCTGCGCCTGCAGCCAGTCAAAGATCACATCATCGGGCGTGTCCAGCGCCTGACCGATCTCTTGCAGGATCACGCCACGCTCGATCTCGATCTCATTCTTGTCGAAGGTCGGGTTCAGCAGGATGTCCCCGATCACATCCATCGCCAGCGGCACGTCCGCCTCCAGCACACGTGCGTAATAGGCCGTGACCTCGCGGCTGGTGTAAGCGTTAATATAGCCGCCCACGTCCTCTATCGCCTCGGCGATTTGCAGGGCACTGCGCTTGGCCGTGCCCTTGAACGCCATATGCTCCAGAAAATGTGCGATGCCGTTCTGTTTGGGCGCTTCGTGCCGGCCACCGGCATTGACCCAGATCCCGATAGACGCCGAAGCCAGCCCCGGCATGTGTTCGGTCACGATGCGAAAGCCGTTGGCAAGGCGGTGCTGTTGCAAGCTCACTGTGCGATATGTCCCTTGATATGGTCCTTGAGCGCGCCAAGGTCATTGGCGACCCGTGTCACCCGTTCCGCGCGTTCATAGAGGTCTTCCATGCGCGGGGGAAGAGGCGGATGGATGCCGCTGGCTTTCTCGACTGCGTCCGGGAACTTTGCCGGATGGGCGGTGGCCAGCGTGATCATCGGCGTGCCCTGAACGCGGTGTTCGTTGGCCACCTTTACCCCCACGGCCGAATGCGGGCACAGCAGTTCGGTCGAGGTTTTCAGCGTGGCTGCAATGGTGGCGTTGGTTTCGTCTTCGGACGCGCGGCCACTGTCGTAATGCTCTTGCAGGGCTTCCATCGCCCCCTGGCTCACGTCGAAACCGCCCTCTTTCAGCTCGTCCATCAGCTGCGCCACGGCCTTGCCGTCTCGCCCGTAAGCGTCGAACAGCGCGCGTTCAAAGTTCGACGAGACCTGGATGTCCATCGACGGGCTGATTGACGGGACGGTTTCGCCCTTGTGATAGCCCTGCCCTTTCAGGCAGCGGTCCAGAATGTCGTTCTGGTTGGTCGCCACCACCAGCCGGTCGATGGGCAGGCCCATGCGTTTGGCGATGTAACCTGCAAAGATGTCACCAAAGTTGCCGGTGGGCACGGTAAAGCTGACCTTGCGGTGCGGTGCGCCGACGGATACGGCGGAGGAGAAGTAATAGACCACCTGCGCCAGCACGCGGCCCCAGTTGATGCTGTTCACGCCCGCCAGTTTCACCGCATCGCGGAATTCAAAGTCGTTGAACATATCCTTCAACCGCGCCTGACAGTCGTCAAAATCACCGTCGACGGCCAATGCATGCACATTGCTTTCGGATGGCGTGGTCATCTGACGGCGCTGTACTTCGGAGATGCGGCCATGGGGATAGAGGATGAACACATCCACATTGTCCAGCCCGCGAAACGCCTCGATGGCGGCAGAGCCTGTGTCGCCGCTGGTGGCACCCACGATGGTCACACGCTCGCCGCGCCGTGTCAGGGCGGTCTGGAACAGCTGGCCGATCAGCTGCATGGCAAAATCCTTGAACGCCAGCGTCGGGCCGTGGAACAGTTCCAGCAGGAAATGCCCCTGATCCAACTGTACCAAAGGCGCGCGGGCGGCGTGGCCAAAACCGGCATAGGCGCGGTCGATGCAGCCACGGAATTCTTCGTCGCTGAAGGTCTCGCCCACGAAAGGACGCATCACGCGAAAGGCGATTTCTTCGTAGCTTTGCCCTTCCATCGCGGCGATGTCAGCATGCGACAATGTCGGAATTTCTGAGGGCACATACAGCCCCCCGTCACGGGCCAGCCCGGTCAGCATGGTGTCTTCGAATGTCAGCTCGGGCGCTTTGCCTCGGGTCGAGATATATTTCACGAGTTGGGCCTTTCTGGTCGGCGGCGGGTGCCGCGCAGGGCAAAAACAGCGGTCATCGCAACCCAGATCAGGGCCAGCGAGAACCATGTGATGGCGTATTGCAAGTGATCGTTGGGAATGCCCGCAGTGTCCACAGGCAATGGCATGACGGGACCCTCCGGCAGCGAAGTGGTTCGGGCCACGATCAGCAGCGGTTCTGAGTTTAATGTTTCGGCCATTGCAGGCAGGTCGCGGGCAAACCAGATGTTTGCCTCCAGGTCAGGCTCGGGCGTAAAGCTGTCGATCTCCTGGGGCCAGTGCAGGTTGCCGGTTACCGTCACCTCGCCCGTGGGCGTCGTGACAGCGTCACGTTCCTCAAGCCGCACAAACCCGCGATCTACCAGCACGCGGCGGCCTGTGTCCGTCTGCATGGGCAGGATCACACGATATCCCGCGCCGATCTGCTTTTGGCTGACCAGTACATAGATCACCTGGTCGTCAAAGGTGCCGGTCACGGCAACAGGCAGGTATTTGTCCGCGACGGGATCGGGATCGCTTGGCAGCGCCACGGGGTCCGCCGCAATGCGCGCAGTGATGTCAGCCAGCACCGACTCTTTCCAGGCCAGCCGCTGCACCTGCCAGAGGCCGAGCGAAATCAGGACAGCCGCGCCGCCCAACCCGATGCCGATCAGAAACAGAATACGTCCCATGGCTGTCTTTCACTGCCGTGTTTCATGACAAAAGGCGCGAGGAACACCACGCGCCTTTTGGGTTTTAGGGATTCGTCGGCGATGTGCAACCAGACCCGGCTGATTAGCTGGGCACGCCCCAAACATAGACGGCGAAGAACAGGAACAGCCAGACAACGTCCACGAAGTGCCAGTACCAGGCAGCCGCTTCGAACCCGACGTGGCGTTCGGGGGTAAAGTGCCCCTTCATCGCGCGGATCAGGCAGACGGTCAGGAAGATGGTCCCGATGATTACGTGAAACCCGTGAAAACCAGTGGCCATGAAGAAGTTGGAATAGAACTCGTCAGCGCCGAATTCCCAGCCTTCGTGCAGCAGGTGCCCGTATTCATAGGCTTGCAGCCCGGTGAACGCGATACCAAGGATGATCGACAGCGCCAGACCTGTGACCAGATCCTTGCGGTTGTTTTCATGCACCAGCGCGTGGTGCGCCCATGTCACGGCACAGCCCGACAGCAGCAGGACCAGCGTGTTGATCAGCGGCAGGTGCAGTGCGTCAACCGGAACGATGAAAGGGGGCGTATAACCCGAACCGATATACTCCTCCATCGGATAGAGGGCATGTTTGAAGAACGACCAGAACCATGCCGAAAAGAACATGACTTCGGACATGATGAACAGGATAAAGCCATAGCGCAGGCCGATCTGAACCACACGGGTGTGATCGCCAACATGGCTTTCATCAATCACCTTGGACCACCAGGCGAACATCACGTAAAGCACGCCCGCAAACCCGGCGAGGAACACATAAGGTGTGATGCCGTGCATCCAAAGCACGCCGCCAAACAGCATGATGAAGGCCGCTACAGCGCCCAGAAGCGGCTCGATCGACGGAGCCAGAATGTGATAGTCATGGTTCTTGGCATGGGCCATGTTCAGTCCCTCAGTTCAGGTTGGTATCGTTGCTCTCTGCGTCGAGGGCGGCATAGCCTTCGGGCAGATCAATTTCGTAGAATGTATAGCTCAGCGTGATCGTATGCACGTATTTTGCATCGCGGTCATCGACAATCTCGGGGTCGACGAAGAAAGTCACAGGCATCTGCACCCGCTCGCCGGGTTGCAGCACCTGCTGCTCGAAGCAAAAGCACTGAATCTTGTTGAAAAAGCCGCCCGCCGAATAGGGTGTGACGTTATAGCTGGCTGATCCGGCAATGGGGTGATCGGTGGGATTGTAGGCCTCGAAGAACGCAAGCGCGGTTTCCCCGATGCGCAGTTTCATCTTGGTCTCGACCGGCTTGAATTCCCACGGCATGGCGCTGTCGACAGAGGCATCGAACCGGACGGTGATTTCCTGGTCCAGGATATGATCCACACCTTCGGCAACCTGACCCGGCGTGCCGCCAAAGCCGGTCACACGGCAGAACCAGTTGTAAAACGGCACCGATGCCCAGGACAGGCCGCCCATGACCAGCACGACACACACCAGTTGAACAACGGTGCGCTGAGGACCCTGTAGACGCTTCATTTCAATGTCTCCGCCCGCGGCAATTCGAAATCGCCACTTGTCACCTTGGCAACGGTCAACGCGAGCACCAGCACCACGAAGGCCGCCAGCAAAAGGCCAACGCCTGTGTTGCGGCTGCGGCGGCGGCTGTGCATTTCATGTTCCGCTTTCAACGCCATCACCAGCCTCCGTAACCCGAGCTGCGCAGCAGCGCCTCGGCCATGATCGCACCGAAGTGCAGGAACAGATACAGCAGCGACAGCTTGAAGAACGATTTCTCGACCGCATAGCCATCGGCTTCTGCCTGCGTTTCGTCGCGACGCCAGATATCAAAGGCACCTTTCAGGAACAGCGCGTTCAGGATCACGGCGGTCGTCAGATAGATCAGCCCGCCAATCGACGTAAACGCGGTGCCAACAGCCAGAATCACCAGAAGCACGGTGTAGGCCAGAATATGTTTGCGGGTGGATTTGCGCCCGTGCGTCACCGTCAGCATCGGCACTTTTGCGTCGTCGTAATCCGATTTCATGAACAGTGCCAGCGCCCAGAAATGGGGTGGCGTCCACATGAAGATCAGCGCGAACATCAACCATGCCTCGACCGACATGGACCCGGTGGCCACGACCCAGCCGATCACCGGCGGAAAGGCCCCTGCCGCGCCACCGATCACGATGTTCTGCGGGGTCGAGCGTTTCAGCCACATCGAATAGATGACGGCATAAAAGAAGATGGTAAAGGCCAGCAGCCCCGCCGCCAACAGGTTGGCCGACAGCGCCAGCATCAT
This sequence comes from Sulfitobacter sp. 20_GPM-1509m, assembly GCF_000620505.1. Classification (GTDB taxonomy): domain Bacteria; phylum Pseudomonadota; class Alphaproteobacteria; order Rhodobacterales; family Rhodobacteraceae; genus Pseudosulfitobacter. The sequence goes on from NZ_JIBC01000004.1 coordinate 35,008, forward strand.
CACCGACAGGCCCGACAGCGCGACGCCAATGCTCAGCGCCTCGCCCGGCTGGACCTTGCCCGACGGAATCGGACGGTTGGCCGTGCGTTTCATGATGTGGTCGATGTCCGCATCCCACCACATGTTCAGCGCACCCGAGGCCCCGGCCCCGATGGCGATGAACAGGATGGATGCAAAGCCCACAACCGGGTTCACACCATTCGGTGCCGCCAGCATGCCCACAAGCGCTGTGAACACCACAAGCTGCATCACGCGCGGCTTCATCAGCGCGAAATAATCGCCAAAGGACGCTTCGCCCTCGAAGGCCTGTGGCTGACTGCTGATGTCGGTCATGCGGCTCTCACGTATCATCTGGATTCAGGAAAAGCGGGGGTACAGCCCCCGCCCCGTTGGCTTACTTGGAAGCGATCTGGAAGCTTTGCGGCAGGCTTGCAAACTCTTCGCGGGCTTTTTCCAACCATGCGGCATAGGCCTCTTCCGAGACAACTTTGACGGTGATCGGCATATAGGCGTGGTTGATACCGCACAGTTCCGAACACTGGCCGAAATAAATGCCTTCACGCTCGGCCTTGAACCACAGTTCGGCCAGACGTCCGGGCACACCGTCCTGTTTGACGCCGAATGCCGGAATCGCCCACGAATGGATCACGTCAGCGCCGGTCACCTGCATCACGACGATCTTGCCGACGGGGACGACAACCGCGTTGTCGGTGGCCAGCAGGAATTCATCCTTGGAATAACCCGCGTCAATCAGCTGTTGCTCGACTTCGGGGGTCATCATGTTCTGACCGCCGGTCGCCGGAGCGCCGATCATGTAGCTGGAGAATTCGATGCCCTCGTCCACATAGGAATAGTCCCAGTACCACTGGTAGCCGGTCACCTTGATGGTCAGGTCGGCGTCGGGAATTTCCTGCTGTTTGAACAGGATCGGCAGCGAGAACGCACCGATGAACACCAGAATCACGATGGGAATCACGGTCCATGCGATTTCGATCGGTGTGTTGTGGGTAAAGCTGGCCGGTTTCGGGTTGCGGCGCGCATTGTAGCGGATGCCGACCCAGACCAGCAGGCCGATCACGAACAGCGAAATCGCCGTGATAATGATCAGCAGCATATGGTCCAGCCACTGCAAATCACGTGCCAGCTCTGTCGCGGCGGGCTGAAAGCCCATGAGGCCGTCGCGCGGAGCGCCCACGATTTCAAGGTTATCCTGCGCCATCGCTGGCAATGCGGCGGTGGCGGCAAAAAGGCCGGAAACAAGGCCTTTGATCGAGAAATGCTTGGTCATGTATCGTCCTGATCTTGTGATCGCTGTTGGGCGCGGGGAACAGACAAAGCAACATGCGCTTTCGCCTCCCATTGTATTACCCGCGCTTACAATCATATTCTATCTTCAAGATAAAGCCATTCTTACCGCGTCAAAGAGACGCTTTCACTCGAAAATTCAGGATCAGCCCCCAATGACCGATGCCCCATTCGCCCCCTTCGACACCCTTCTGGACCGTGACGAAGCACTTCGGGTGCTGCGCGCGGCCACGGATGGGGCCGACGATGGCGAGCTTTTTCTCGAACGCCGCCGGTCCGAAGCGCTGGTCTACGACGATGGCCGCCTGAAGACCGCCAGCTATGATGCCTCCGAAGGGTTCGGATTGCGTGCGGTGCGCGGTGAAGTGGCCGGATATGCCCATTCTACCGAGCTTTCGGTGGCAGCCCTGAAACGCGCCTCGGCCACGGCGCGGCTGGCGGTCGGGGACGGCGGCGGCACATGGGCTGATGCGCCCCAGGCCACGAACACGCGGCTCTACACAGACGAAGACCCGATTGCCGGTGCGGCCTTTCCGGTAAAACTGGACACATTGCGCGAGATCGACGCATTCGCCCGCGCGCTCGACAGCCGTGTGGTGCAGGTATCGGCCAACATCGCGGCGTCCCTGCAAGAGGTCGAAATTTTACGCCCCGAAGGCGGATCGGTCCGCGATGTGCGCCCGATGACACGTGTAAACGTGTCGGTGATCGTCGAACAGAACGGCCGCCGCGAATCAGGCACGGCAGGTGGTGGCGGGCGTGTGGGCCTTGATGGCCTGCTGGACCCCGCCGATTGGCAGGCCAAGGCGCGCGAGGCGCTGCGGGTGGCCGTGGTCAATCTGGACGCCGTCCCTGCCCCTGCGGGTGTGATGGACGTGGTGCTGGGCCCCGGTTGGCCCGGCATCCTGCTGCACGAGGCCATCGGCCACGGGCTTGAGGGAGATTTCAATCGCAAGGGGTCATCCGCCTTTGCCGGGTTGATGGGCCAGCGGATCGCAGCACCCGGTGTCACCGTGCTGGACGACGGCACCATCCCCGACCGGCGCGGGTCGATCACCGTGGACGACGAAGGCACGCCCAGCGCGCGCAATGTGCTGATCGAGGACGGCGTGCTGGTCGGCTATATGCAGGACCGGCAAAACGCGCGGCTGATGGGGGTGGCCCCGACCGGCAACGGGCGGCGCGAAAGCTATGCCCACACGCCGATGCCGCGCATGACCAACACCTACATGCTGGGCGGCAACGTGACACCCGGCGACATCGTGGCCGACCTGAAGGACGGTATATACGCCGTGGGATTCGGCGGCGGTCAGGTGGACATCACCAACGGCAAATTCGTGTTTTCCTGCACCGAGGCCTACCGCGTTCAGAACGGCGTGGTCGGAGCGCCGGTCAAGGGGGCCACGCTGATCGGTGACGGGGCCACGGCGCTGCAACAGATCCGCGCCATCGGGAATGATCCCGCACTGGACCCCGGCATGGGCAACTGCGGCAAGGCGGGGCAATGGGTGCCCGTGGGCGTGGGACAACCGACGCTGATGATCGGCGGGCTGACCGTAGGCGGAAGCGGCAACTGAGTGTCGCGCAATCGTTCGATATGTTTTTGTCGAAACGTCCGTGATTCTTTCATGGGTTGTTAACCTCGTCACTGCATAACACTTGCAGCAACAGGTGGAGCGACGGATGACAGATCGAGGATTATATCCTTCTTCCATTCACCCCCCACTCCTACCCACCCCGGAAGACGATTGGTTTCTCCGTCTCCGCCTGTTGCGATCCCGCCGGGTCGGCATCTCGACGTTTAACAGATTGCTGATCGAACACGGCACCGCGCAAAATGCGTTGGATGCGTTGCCGGAACTGGCGCGCGCTGCTGGTGTGGAAAACTACACCCCTTGCCCCGTTGCCGTCATCGAGGCCGAGCTGAAAGCCGGCCAGACGGCCGGGGCAATTCTCATCTCCCAGACCGCGCCGTGCTATCCCAGCGCCTTGCGCGATCTGACCGATGCGCCCCCCTTTCTATGGGCCATCGGCGATCTGTCCGTGCTGGAGCGGCCGATGATCTCGATCGTCGGTGCGCGCAATGCCTCCAGCCTTGGCACACGTATGGCCAAATCATTGGCGCGCGATCTGGCCACTGCGGGCTATGTGATCGTTTCCGGTCTGGCGCGGGGCATTGATGCCGCTGCACATTCGGCGGCTTTGGACACCGGAACCATCGCTGTTCAAGCGGGCGGCGTCGATATGATGTACCCGGCAGAGAACACCGAACTGGCGCTGGCGATCCCCGAACACGGGCTGCGCCTTTCAGAGCAACCCATGGGTCTGCAACCGATGGCGCGACATTTCCCACCACGCAACCGGATCGTATCGGGACTGGGACGTGCCACGATTGTGGTCGAGGCTGCGGCAAAATCCGGCAGCCTGATCACCGCCCGCGATGCGCTGGATCAGGGACGCGAGGTGCTGGCCGTGCCCGGCAGCCCGCTGGATGCGCGCGCCTCGGGTTGCAACATGCTGATCCGCGACGGTGCCACGCTGGTCCGCAATGCCGCAGATGTGATCGAGGCGCTGACCCCGATGGCGCCCCGCGCCCCCGTCCTGCCGATGGACCTGCCGCACACACCGCCGCCGCAACTACCCCGCGACCGGCGCACCTTGCGCGAAACCGCAGCCTTGCACAGTCAGATCCTGAACCGTCTGGGACCTGCCCCGCTGGCCGAGGACCAGTTGATCCGTGACATCGCCGCAGCCCCCTCGGATGTGGCGCCGGTTCTGCTGGAACTGGAACTGGACGGACAGATCGAACGCAGCCCCGGCGGCCTGCTGACACGCCCCAATTAAGGCCTCTCACAAGGCCCTCTTGCAATGGCGTGTTGACATTCAATGCTTGCACCCCACATCTAGCGCCGCCATAGACGCCCAAGTTTTACTGTCCCCGAGGTGCATCATTCATGCCAGTCGTCGTCGTCGAATCTCCGGCCAAGGCCAAGACAATCAACAAGTATTTGGGTGACAACTACACCGTTCTGGCCTCTTACGGCCACGTGCGGGATTTGCCGCCCAAAGACGGTTCCGTCGACACCGAACATGATTTCGAGATGCTTTGGGAGATTGGCAGCGACAGCAAGAAACACGTCAAAGCCATCGCCGACGCCCTGAAAAACGACAACGAACTGATCCTCGCAACTGACCCCGACCGCGAGGGCGAGGCGATCAGCTGGCACCTGCAAGAGGCGCTGACCAAGCGCAAGTCGATCACCAAAAGCACGCCGGTGTCGCGGGTGGTGTTCAACGCGATCACCAAGACAGCCGTCACCGAGGCAATGAAAAACCCCCGTCAGGTCGACATGCCGCTGGTCGAGGCGTACCTCGCCCGCCGCGCGCTGGACTATCTGGTGGGTTTCAACCTGTCCCCCGTCCTGTGGCGCAAACTGCCCGGTGCGAAATCGGCCGGGCGCGTGCAATCGGTCTGTCTGCGCCTGATCACCGAGCGCGAGATGGAGATCGAAGCCTTCCGTGCCCGCGAATACTGGTCGGTCAAGGCATTGCTGGCGACCCCGCGCGGACAGGAATTCGAGGCGCGGCTGACCACTTTGGCCGGCAAGAAGCTGGACCGTTACGATATCGAGAACGGCACGCAGGCCGAAATGGCCGTGCAGGCGATCAGCAGCCGCGATCTGAAGGTTCAGTCGGTCGAGGCGAAGCCTGCCAACCGCAACCCCTCGGCCCCGTTCATGACATCGACCCTGCAGCAGGAAGCCAGCCGCAAGTTCGGCATGGGCGCGCGCCAGACCATGAGCGCCGCGCAGCGTCTGTATGAGGCGGGCTATATCACCTATATGCGGACCGACGGCATCGACATGGCCCCCGAGGCCGTGCAGATGGCGCGCGACGCGATCAAGGACCGTTACGGCGCCGAATACGTCCCCGGCACCCCGCGCGTTTACAAAAACAAGGCGAAGAACGCGCAGGAAGCGCACGAATGTATCCGCCCGACGGAGATGACGCAGGACGTGGATGCGCTGAAAATCAGCGATGGCGACCAGCGCAAGCTGTATGACCTGATCTGGAAACGCACGTTGGCCTGTCAGATGGAAAGCGCGCGACTGGAACGCACCACTGTCGATGTGGGCAGCCAGGACGGTCAGGTGATGCTGCGCGCCACGGGTCAGGTCGTGTTGTTTGACGGCTTCCTCAAGGTCTACGAGGAAGGTCGCGACGATGATGTGACCGATGACGACGACAAGCGCCTGCCGCAGATCAGCGAAGGCGACAAGATGGACAAGCGGGCCGTCACGCCCGAACAGCATTTCACCCAGCCCCCACCCCGCTACACCGAGGCCACGCTGGTCAAACGCATGGAAGAGCTGGGCATCGGCCGCCCGTCGACCTACGCCAGCATTGTCACCACGATTCAAGACCGCGAATACGTGCGCAAGGACAAGAACCGCCTGATCCCCGAGGACAAGGGGCGGCTGGTGATTGCCTTTCTGGAAAACTATTTCCGCAAATACGTGGGCTATGATTTTACCGCCTCGCTCGAGGAAGAGCTGGACGACGTCAGCGCCGGCGACCGCGACTACAAATCTGTTCTGGCGACCTTCTGGCGCGATTTCTCGGCGGCCGTGGCTGAAACATCCGACTTGCGGATCACCGAGGTTCTGGAAAAGATCAACGAGGTGCTGGAGCCGCACCTGTTCCCGCCCACCGAAGACGGCACCGACCCGCGCCTGTGCCCCAACTGTGGCAATGGCCGTCTGTCGATGCGCACGGCCCGTTCCGGCGGCGCATTCATCGGCTGCTCGAACTACCCCGAATGCCGCTACACCCGCGCCTTCGGCCCTCCGGGTGCCGAGGACACGGGCGGCATCCCGCCCGAGGGCAAAATGCTGGGCGAGGATCAGGGCGACAAGATCTACGCGTTCAAGGGCCGTTTCGGCCCCTATGTGCAGCGTGGCGAGGTCACCGACGACAACAAGAAACCGCCGCGCCAGTCGATTCCCAAGGAATGGCCGCCCGCCGATGTCGACCTGGGTCAGGCGGTGCAACTGTTGTCCCTGCCCCGTCTGGTCGGCCCGCACCCCGAGGATGGGATCAGCGTCTGGGCCAACATCGGGCGCTATGGTCCCTACCTGAAACACGCCGAAAGCACTTCGGAACGCGGCGGCACCAATGCCAACCTTGAAGGCATCGACGAGGTCTGGACCGTGGGCATGAACCGCGCCGTGCAGCTTTTGGCGGAAAAGGTCGCCTCGCGCGGCGGGCGCGGTGTGGCCGCCAAGCCGATCCGCGAGCTGGGCGAGCATCCCGATCAAGGTGGCCCTGTGAACATCATGAAGGGCAAGTATGGCCCATATGTGAAGTGGGAAAAGGTCAATGCAACCATTCCCAAAGAGGTCGAGCCTGACGACCTGACGATGGATGCCGCCGTGCTTCTGATCGAGGAAAAGCTGGCGAAATCTCCGGCCAAACGCAAGGCGGCGCCCAAGAAGAAAGCCGCGGCGAAGACACCGACAGCCAAAAAAACGGCAGCTAAGAAACCTGCCGCGAAAAAGCCCGCAGCCAAGAAGACAGCCGCGAAGAAACCGGCGGCCAAAAAGGCCGATCCAGACGAAGGTTGACCCCGATACCGCCACCAGTGCGCAAAAAGCGGCTGGTGGCGCAATCACCCCCCGCAGTTCCCCGGTGCACCCCTGCGTCTTGTTGACAGCAAGGCGACCTAAGGTCAGAACTCTGTGGACACTGACACAAGGGGATATTCATGAAAAAAGTCTATGGCTCTGCCGCCGAGGCGCTGGACGGCGTTCTTTCGGATGGCATGTTGATCGCGGCGGGCGGCTTTGGCCTGTGTGGCATCCCCGAATTGCTGTTGCAGGCGATCAAAGACGCCGGCACCAAAAACCTGACCTTTGCGTCCAACAACGCGGGCGTCGATGATTTTGGTATCGGTATTCTGCTGCAAACCAAGCAGGTCAAGAAGATGATCTCGTCCTACGTCGGCGAGAACAAGGAATTCATGCGCCAGTATCTGGGGGGCGAGCTTGAGCTGGAGTTCAACCCGCAGGGCACTTTGGCCGAGCGGATGCGCGCAGGCGGCTCGGGCATCCCCGGCTTTTACACCAAGACCGGCGTCGGCACCCAGATTGCCGAGGGCAAGGAAGTGAAAGTGTTCGACGGCGAGGAATACATCCTGGAACGCGGCATCGTGGCCGACCTGTCGATCGTCAAGGCATGGAAAGCCGACGACACCGGCAACCTTGTGTTCCGCAAGACCGCCCGCAACTTTAACCCGCCTGCGGCCATGTGCGGCAAGGTCTGCATTGTCGAGGTCGAGGAAATCGTGCCACGCGGGTCGCTGGACCCCGACAGCATTCATTTGCCCGGCATCTATGTGCACCGCATCATTCAGGGCGAACACGAAAAGCGCATCGAACAACGCACCACCCGCCCGCAGGAGGAAAAGTAATGCCTTGGGATCGCAACCAGATGGCCGCACGCGCGGCGCAAGAGCTTGAAGACGGCATGTACGTGAACCTTGGCATCGGTATTCCGACGCTGGTGGCCAACTACGTCGGCGACAAGGACATCACACTGCAATCGGAAAACGGGATGCTGGGCATGGGCCCCTTCCCCTTTGAAGGTGAAGAAGACGCCGATCTGATCAACGCGGGCAAACAGACCATCACCGAACTGTCCCGCACCGCCTATTTCGACAGTTCCATGTCGTTCGGGATGATCCGTGGCGGCAAGATTGCCGCGGCGATCCTGGGTGCCATGGAAGTGGCCGAGAACGGCGACCTGGCGAACTGGATGATTCCGGGCAAGCTGGTCAAGGGCATGGGCGGCGCGATGGATCTGGTCGCAGGCGTGGGCCGCGTGATCGTGGTCATGGATCACCAGAACAAGGCCGGTGAATCCAAGGTCCTGAAAGATTGCACCCTGCCGCTGACCGGCAAGGGCGTGGTGGATCGCATCATCACCAACCTTGGCGTTCTGGACGTGGTCGAGGGCGGTCTGAAGATCGTCGAATGCGCCGACGGCGTGAGCGAGGACGAACTGCGCGCAGCGACCGAGGCCACAATCGTCTGAGACTGCGCTGTATAATATAGTAAAGGGGGCCCTTTGCGGCCCCCTTTTGCATTTGCGATCAGTTCATCGCCGCAAAGACACATCCGTCGCTGATCAGTTGCGGCGGTGTCAGACACAGGCCCCGCGCCACCTGAAAAGCGGCCAGCACCTTGGGCACATAATCGCGGGTCTCGGCAAAAGGCGGCACCCCTGCGTGGGTCTGCACCGATCCCTCGCCGGCGTTGTATCCCGCCAGCACCAGAATCGGATCGTGGTCGAACTTGCCCATCAGCCAGTCCAGATATTGAACACCGCCGCGAATGTTGTCGGCCGCAACCAGACTGTCGGCAACGCCAAAGCGTGCGGCGGTGTCAGGCATCAATTGCATCAACCCCTGCGCTCCTGCACGGCTGACCGCATCCGGTTTGCCCGCACTTTCCACGGTCATCACGGCCAGCACCAGCGCGGGCGACACCCGCGTGCCGATGGTGGATTTCAGGATCTCGACACCTTGCGCCTGCGCAATCCCCTGCATCTGCTGCAAACGCGGCGCCGCCACGCCACCGGCGCTGATGGCGGCCATGGCGTCATCCAGCCGTCCCGGCCCGGCTTGTGCCAGATCGGGCGAGATCTTCTCCCAGAACCAGTCATAAGAGCCATTGGCCGCCCGCGGCGCTTTGGGAGTGGCTGGGGGTTTGGGGGCGACAACGGCAACTTCGGTCGGGTCGATCTGGATCGTGATCCGCTTTTTCGTTCCTGCGGCGGGCGGTTTCACCCGCTTGGCCTTGAAATCGGGAAAGGGTGCAGGCGATTCTGACCACGCAGGCGCGCAGGCCAAGGCCGCCCCCAACAGGGAAATCACAAAAAATCGCATCTCGGGACCTGCTCTCGTGTCCGGCTATTGTTGATTATTTTGCGTATCCTTGCAGAAAACCGGATCGCAAACCAGAAAATCGACCCCCAAACATGGCCAAACCGCCACATTCTGTAGGATTTCGATCACACAAAACCGCTCCGGAAAATTAGTTCACGCGTAATTTCTTTATCTTACAATGAGTTAACCGATTGTTTCCACGGTACCCTTGAAAAACTTATTTAATCCAATTTCACGCCCAATTCGCGCCCCATTCAGGCAGCTATATAACGTCATACCAAGTCGAACACGGGCCAATAGAGAGAGCGGCCCACACAGTGCAGGCAAGGTTAACACAAACAAACTGATCCTTTGGAGGGACACTACGATGACAAAACTGACAAACTTCTTCAAGAACTTCCGCGCAAACGAAGCTGGTGCCGTGACTGTTGACTGGGTTGTGCTGACCGCCGCCGTTGTTGGCCTGGCCGTCGCCGCCTATACGTCGATCGAAACCGGCGCGTCGGACCTGACAGCAGACACCAACACATTCCTCGGCAAGCAAGACCCCAACCTGTAATAGGTTCAGTCTGACCGCTTAGGTTAGATGGCGCTAAGGCCGCGTCCTGCACGCAGGGCGCGGCCTTTTGCATCTGCCCATCCGGCAAAATTTCATGCAACGAATAACAAGGTTATTTCTATGCGCAAAATGATCAACAGCATCCGTTCCGATGAAAACGGTGCCGTCACGGTTGACTGGGTCGTTTTGACCGCTGCCGTTGTCGGACTGGCCGTCGCCATCGTGCTGGCACTCAAAAACGGGGCGGTGGGCGTGTCCGCAGGCACCGAAGCCTTTTTGAAAAATTGGACTTTTTAACGAATTGCTTCTGGCTTCAAAAAACAGACGCCCAAGCTCGTCACATCGAAAGCGCCGCGCCTGACACCAGACGCGGCGTTTCGACCTTGGATCAGATCGATTCAATTGTCGCAACCAAGCCACCCACAGTCCCCGTTTTCGCCACATTGTTGCGATAACAGGGACGGCGAAACCCAAGCGCACCAGACACCGGAGCGCACCACATCAAGCTAGAGGTACTCAAATGCGTGCTGTATTTGGACTGGTCCTGATTGTTGGCTTTGCCCTTGCGGGTGGCGCCGTCTACATGGCCAAAAACTACATCGGGGCCTATCAACATGAGTTGGCCAAAGAACGGGCGGCACGCGCCAAAGTTGTGCCCACTGTCGAAGTTTACGTTGCCAACCGCCAACTGAAATACGGCGAGCAATTCACCGCAGAAGACGTGCGCATGGTCAACTGGCCCGTCAATGCCATTCCCGAAGGCGCCTTCACCGGCGACAATGTCCTGTGGCCCGAAGGCCAGCCCAACCAGCGCGTCGTTCTGCGCGCCATGGAAAAGGACGAGGCCATTCTTTCGATCAAGGTGACTGGACCGGGCGAAGAAGCAGGTCTGACATCGCGCCTGGAGCGCGGGATGCGAGCTTTTGCCATCAAGGTGGACGTGGCCAGCGGTGTGTCCGGTTTCCTGCGCCCCGGCGACCGGGTTGACGTGTATTGGACAGGCCAGGTGGGCCGCGAGTTGTCCTCGGACAGCGGCGATGTGACCAAGCTGATCGAGGCAGGTGTCAAGCTGATCGCCATCGACCAATCCGCCACCGGTGATCTGGATGGCGCGGTGATCGCACAGACCGTGACCGTTGCCGTCAAACCGGCACAGGTCGCAGCCCTGGCTCAGGCCCAATCCACAGGTCGGCTGGCGCTGTCCTTGGTGGGTGCGGATGATGACACGGTTGCCGGCGCAATCGAGATCGACCAGCGCACATTGCTGGGCATCGAAACCAAGGAAGCCGTCGCGGAAGTGAAAGCAGCACAGGTCTGCACGATCAAAACCCGTCGCGGAGCCGAGGTGGTCGAGATCCCGATTCCCTGCACCAACTGACCTCAAAGCGACGTGATTTCATTATCTTACCCAAGGCCGCCCGCAAAAGGCGGCCTTGGGCATGTCTGGCTCTGTTGCCACTTATCCACATAAACCAAAGGCGCGAAGGCGTTGATTCTTGCATAAAAAAGCAAACTGGCGCATGGTTCAGGCAATTCAGGGCACCAAGACCCTATCCAGGCGTGATCAAAAGGGCAGGTCACAATGACATTGAACAGATTTCTCAAGGCGGCCCTCGTGGGCCTTACGCTGGCGGCTGCACCGCTGGCGCTGACCTATTCTGCACAGGCTGACACGTTGCGCGTGGTCAAAAAGGGCACGGCCAGCACGCTGAACGTCCCGATGAACCGCGCCGTTGTTGTTGAAAGCGACATTCCCTTTTCGGAACTCAGCATCGCCAACCCGGCCATCGCCGACATTTCGTCGCTGTCCGACCGCACCATTTACGTTCTGGGCAAATCGCCGGGGCTGACCACGCTGACGCTGCTGGACGCCTCAGGACGCCTGATCACCAACGTCGATGTGCGTGTCGCCGCCGACATTTCGGAATTCAAGGAACGCCTGCGGCAGATTCTGCCCGGCGAGAACATCGAAGTGCGCACCGCCAACGACGGCATCGTGCTTTCGGGCACCGTGTCGTCAACCGCGCGGCTGCAACGCGCACTGGATCTGGCGTCGCGCTATGCCCCCGAACGGGTGTCCAACCTAATGAGCGTCGGTGGCGTGCAGCAAGTCATGCTCAAAGTCCGCTTTGCCGAAATGCAGCGGTCGGTATCGAAATCTCTCAGCTCATCGCTGGCCTTGAACGGCAGCACGTTGGGCGGCGATCTGGGGCTTAACGGCGGGACCGGCACAACCAATACCTCCGGCGCCGTCACGGGATCGTTGGGCGGCAACATTCCGGGCACGAACACCAACGCGGGCGCCATCCTTTTCGGCTTTAACGCGGGTTCGACCCAGGTCGGTATCTTGTTGGAAGCTCTTGAAACAAAGGGCGTTGTTCGCACGCTGGCCGAGCCCAACCTTGTAGCGCTTTCGGGCCAGGAGGCGAAATTCCTCGCCGGTGGCGAATATCCCGTGCCGGTCAGCCAGGACAACGGCGCCATCACTGTCGAATACAAACCTTTCGGCATCGAGCTGAACTTTATCCCCCGTGTGGTGGACAAGGATCTGATCAACCTTGAGCTAGAAGCAGCCGTGTCGGCGATTGACCCGACCAACGGCTTTTCCGTGAACGGTTTCGAAATCGACGCATTCTCGCGCCGCGAAACCTCGACCACAGTCGAGATGCGCGACGGCGAAAGCTTTGCGATTGCGGGACTGTTGCAGGACGACTTTACCGACAACAACTCGCAACTGCCCTGGCTTGGGGATGTGCCGGTACTGGGCGCACTCTTCCGCTCGGCCTCGTATCAACGTCAGCAAACCGAGTTGGTGATCATCATCACCGCACATCTGGTGACGCCGACACGTGGCGAAGCGCTGGCCTTGCCGACTGATCGCGTTCTTGCACCGACTGAAAAAGACCTGTTCCTGAACGGCCGCGTGGCTGCCGGAACGCGGACACCTAAGAAAGGTGCCGCTGGCGAAGTCGCCAAGCAGGATTTCAGCGGCTCCTACGGCTATGTGATGGATTAAGGCGATGCGAGGCCAGAATATCATGAAAAAACAATCAGTTTCAGCTCTGTTTTTTGTGGCCACCCTCGCCGCTTGTACCTCCACAGACCCCGTATATACGCAGTTCTACCGCGAGGCAGGATCGACAGTGGACAACGGCTCATTTGGGACCGCGACGAACAACAACATCCAGGTCATGAACGGAGAACGCCAGTACACGGTCGATCTGGCCAATCGCTTTGCGACCGAGATCACTTCGATGGTCACCTTCGCCTTCAACAGCTCACAGCTGGACGCGAACGCGCAGGCCATCCTGCGACAACAGGCAGACTGGATCCGGCAGTTCCCCGAAATCCGTTTCCGCGTTTACGGGCACACTGATGCCGTCGGTTCGGCGGCCTATAACCGCCGTCTGGGTCTGGCACGTGCAAATTCGGTCGTGCGCTATCTGACCTCATTGGGCATTTCCCGGTCACGCCTCGAAGCGGTCGCCTCCTTTGGCGAGACCCAGCCGCTGATCGTGACCCAGGGCCGCGAACGGCGCAACCGCCGCACCGTGACCGAAGTGTCCGGTTTCGTGGCGCGTCACCCTCAGGTGCTGGACGGCAAATACGCCGAAATCATCTACCGCGACTACATCGCATCCGCTGTGCCACCCAGCCAGTTGGAAGGCATCAAAGGGTCCGATTTGCGCACTGAACAATAAGCGCAACGCGCGCCTATAGTTCCGCGATTCCTAACAATTGGGCCGTTTTGGCCCCATTCCTGCCCAGATTAGCTGCGAATTTACCTTCAGTGGGACAACTGTGTTCGGTGCATTGCACCCGACTCAGGCACGGTGGGATAGATACGGGCCAAAGACAACGCCCTGGTTTTACCTGCCTACCCTTTGGAACGAGGAAGATAGGTAATGAGCAGCGTCATGCCACAACCAGAAACCGCCCCGATCGTCGCCTGCACCGTCAGCCGCGACGTGCAGAATTTCGACCTGCTGATCGAGGATATGGAAACCACTCTGGGCGAGGCTTGGGGTGATCTGGGTTTTGTCGAGGCGCTGGCGTTTTTCGGACAACCCGAAGCCGAGGCCTTGGAGTTTATCGCCCTGGCGATGGACCAAGAGGACGAAGAAAATCTTGTTTTGATGAGCGAGGTCATCACACAGGCCAAGGCGCGCAAGATCAAGGTGATCCTGATCGCCGAGGACGTTACGCCCGCTTCGCTGCATTCGCTGCTGCGTCAGGGTGCGGACGAGTTCATCCCCTACCCGCTGCCCGAAGGCGAGTTGAAGCTGGCCATCCAGCGCATTCAATCTCCGAGCGAGCCGGAAAAAATCGAATCCAACACCCCTGCCCTGCGCGCCGGTACCAGCAAGGATGGCGCGGTGATCGTGGTGCATGGCATTGCCGGCGGGACTGGTGCCACGACGCTGGCGACCAATCTGGCGTGGGAATTGGCGATCCTGAACAAAAAGGGTGAAACGCCGCCGACCGTCTGCCTGCTGGATCTGGACCTGCAATTCGGGTCGGTGTCGACCTACCTGGATCTGGCCCGCCGCGAGGCGGTCTATGAAATGATGTCGGACACCGAAAACATGGACGACGAAACCTTTGGCCAGTCGTTGCTGACCTTCAACGAAAAGCTGCACGTGCTGACGGCACCTGCCGACATGCTGCCGCTGGACCTGGTCACCCCCGAAGACATCAGCCGCGTGATCGAAATGGCGCGCAGCCATTTCGACTATGTTGTCGTCGATATGCCTTCGACACTGGTGCAATGGACTGAAACCGTGTTGCACGCGGCGCATATCTATTTCGTCACTCTTGAGCAGGACATGCGGTCCGCGCAAAACACATTGCGCTTCAAACGTGCGTTGATGTCCGAAGAACTGCCCGCAGAAAAGCTGCGCTATGTGCTGAACCGCGCGCCGAAGTTCACCGACATCAGCGGCAAGGGCCGGGTGAAACGCATGGCTGAAAGCCTTGAGGTGGCAATCGAGGTCTCGCTGCCCGATGGCGGCAAGCCGATCACCCAAGGGGCCGACCACGGCCTGCCTCTGGCCACCTCCGCACCCAAAAACCCGCTGCGCCGCGAAATCGCCAAACTGGCAGCGTCCATTCATGAAACAAAATCCGACCAAGCCAAGGCGGCCTGATCTGCAACCGGGGGAAGCCCATGTTTTCCAAGTATAAAAAAGCCGCGCCAACAGCGCCCGCCGCGCCTGCTCCCAAGGCGGCTCCGGCTGCCAAGGTCATGCAGATCCCAAACCCTTCGGTCAAACCGGACCCAACCCGCGTCGCCCGTCGCACCAACATGGTGGCTGCGACCGCAGCCCCGGTTGAAAAGGAACGCAAACGCAAGGAACGCATGGGCGAGATCAAGCTGGAAGTGCACCGCGCCCTTCTGGACAGCCTGAACCTGGCCGCCTTGGAAACCGCGTCCGAACAGGATCTGCGCCACGAAATCGGGGCCATTGCGACTGAATTCCTGCAAGAGCGCAGCATCGTCCTGAACCGCGACGAACGGCAAACCCTGGCGCAGGAGCTTTATGACGAGGTCAAAGGCCTTGGCCCGCTTGAAACGCTGCTGAAAGACGACACCGTCAACGATATTCTGGTCAACGGCCCGCAACAGATTTTTGTCGAACGCGACGGCAAACTGGAACTGACGGACGTCACCTTCAAGGACGAACGCCACCTGCTGCGGATCATCGATAAGATCGTGTCCGCCGTCGGCCGCCGCGTTGATGAAAGCAACCCTTACGTTGACGCCCGCCTGAAAGACGGCTCGCGCTTCAACGCCATGGTGCCCCCCATCGCGGTGGACGGCAGCCTGGTGTCGATCCGAAAGTTCAAAAAAGACAAGCTGGGCATCGACGATCTGGTGAATTTCGGCGCCTTCACCGAGGAAATGGCTGCATATCTGCAAGCCGCCGTGGCGACGCGTCTGAACATCATTGTCTCGGGTGGTACGGGTTCGGGTAAAACCACCACGCTGAACGCCCTGTCTTCCTTCATCGACAACTCCGAACGTATCCTGACAATCGAGGACACGGCGGAACTTCAGCTGCAGCAGACCCACGTGGGCCGGATGGAAAGCCGCCCGCCCAACGTCGAGGGCAAGGGCGAAGTGTCCCCCCGCGACTGCCTGAAGAACGCCCTTCGGATGCGCCCCGACCGCATCATCGTCGGCGAGACACGCGGCGAAGAGGTCATCGACATGTTGCAAGCCATGAACACCGGCCACGACGGGTCCATGACCACGATCCACGCCAACAGCGCGCGCGACGGTGTGAGCCGTCTGGAGAACATGATCGCGATGGCGGGCATCGAAATGCCACTGAAAGCCGTCCGCAGCCAGATTTCATCGGCTGTGAACCTGATCGTGCAGGCCTCGCGCTTGCAGGATGGTTCGCGCCGCATGACCTCGATCACCGAGATCACCGGCATGGAAGGTGACGTGATCTCGATGCAGGAAATCTTTCGCTATCAGCGCGTCGGCCTGACACCCGAGAACAAGATCATCGGCCATTTCACCGCGACAGGCGTGCGTTCGCACTTTGCCGAACGCTTCCGGATGTGGGGCTATGACCTGCCCGCGTCCATCTACGAACCCATCGCAGCCCAATAAGGAACGACGCCATGAGCGCAGAACCCATTATCTACGGCCTGATCTTTATCGGCGTCCTTGTGCTGGTCGAGGGTCTTTATCTTGTCGCCTTCGGCAAGTCGATTTCGCTGAACTCGCGCGTCAACCGCCGCCTTGATATGCTGAACAAGGGCGGCCGCCGCGAAGAAGTGCTGGCCCAGCTGCGCAAGGAAATGCAGCAGCACATGAACGCCAAGTCGATCCCGCTGTATTCGCTGCTGGCGGAAAAGGCGCAGAAGGCGGCGATTGCCTTTACCCCGAAACAGTTGATCGGTGTGATGGCGGGCCTTGCTGTCGTGGCCTTCATGGGTCTGACCATCGGCACCGAAACCGAACCGCCCGTGCGCATCCTGCTGTCGATCGTCATCGGCGTCGGCGCGGTCTATTTCTGGGTATCATCCAAGGCCAACAAACGGCTTGCCATGATCGAAGAGCAACTGCCCGACGCGGTCGAACTGATGGTCCGGTCGTTGCGCGTGGGTCACCCGTTCGTGTCGGCGATCCAGATCGTGTCAAAAGAGGTCAAGGACCCGCTCGCCTCGGAATTCGGCGTGATCGCGGACGAAAGCGCCTATGGCCGCGACGTCGGCGAGGCGCTCAAGGACATGGCAGAACGTCTGGACATGCAGGATTTGCGCTTTCTGGCCGTGGCCGTGACCATCCAGCAACAATCGGGTGGTAACCTGGCCGAGATCCTCGCCGGTCTGGCACAGGTGATCCGCGCCCGCTTCCGTCTGTTCCGCCGGGTCAAGGCGATCACCGCAGAGGCGAAATGGTCGGGCAAATTCCTGTCCGCCTTCCCGCTGCTGGCGCTGGTCGTGATCAACCTGGGCGATCCGCATTACTACGACGAAGTGCGCGATCACCCCTATTTCATCCCTGCCTGTTTCGTCGTGGCAATCTTTCTGGGCGTCAACCTTCTGGTCATGCGCGCCTTGACCGACATCAAGGTATAAGGGAGCGAACCGTTGGACACCTTTACGCAAATCCAAACCATGATCACCGATGTTCTGGGGCCATTGGGACCGATCATCATCGCCGGCGTTCTGGGCCTGATGCTGGTCGCTGGCACCGTGGTCATGATGCTGCGCCAACCCGAAGACCCGATGGAAAAGCTCAAGCGTCAGGTTCAGGCACCGGGCGGCGACACTCCGCGCGAAAAGCTGCGCCAGGGTGGCCACAACGAACAGCTTGACCGCTTCGCCGGTTTTCTGGAACCCAAAGACGTGGCCGAGCTGAGCAAGCGCCAGTTGATGCTGACGCAGGCGGGGTATCAATCACGCGATGCGGTGCGGATTTTCCACTTTGCCCAATTTGCACTGGGCATCGCCGGGCTGATCTTTGGCGTGGTCTATGTGAATATCCTGAATGCCGACGTCGAAATGACCACCAACAAGATGGCCATGTGGACGCTGGGGCCGGGTGGCATCGGGTACTACCTGCCACAATACTGGATCACCCGCCGCGTCGAGGCCCGCAAGGAAGAGATCACCCGTGGTTTTCCCGATGCGCTGGACATGATGCTGGTCTGTGTCGAGGCCGGGCAATCGCTGGACCAGTCCATCGTGCGCGTGGCCCGCGAATTGCGTGCCTCCTACCCTGCGCTGGCCGACGAATTCGACATCGTCGCCTACGAGATGAAGGCAGGCAAGGACAAGGAAACCGTCCTGAACGACATGGGCGAACGCTGCGGCGTACAGGATGTGTCCAGCTTTACCACCGTGCTGGTGCAATCGGCCAGCTTCGGCACCTCAATCGCCGAGGCCCTGCGGGTCTATGCCGCCGAAATGCGTGACAAACGCGTGATGCGCGCCGAAGAGGCCGCAAACAAGTTGCCAACAAAGATGACCCTTGCCACAATGATGCTCACGGTGCCGCCGTTGCTGATCATCCTGGTTGGTCCTTCGGTGCATGGCATCACCCAATTGGGCAATATGAGCAGATAACTCTATGACATCAGCCACCAAAGCGGCCCGGTTTGCTGCTCTCATGGCTTTCGGACTGGCCGCCTGTTCATCGGGCGGCCTTTCGTCGTCTCAGGATGGCATCTATGCCCCCGGCATCGACACCCGCAAAGAGGCGGTCAATGGCGTCGATGTGGGCCACCGTCTGATCGCAGCCGGAGAATATGAACTGGCGATCAAGGCTTTTACCCGTGCCGCTCTGGATCAGGGCATGGACGCGGAAATCCTGTCGGGACTGGGCACCGCCAATCTGGGGCTGGGCCGTCTGGGACAGGCCGAAACCCTGCTGCGCCGGGCTGCTGCCGAACAGGATGCCTGGCCCGAGATTTACAACAATCTGGGCGTCGTGCTGATGGAACGCGGCAAAACGGTCGAGGCAGAGCAGATTTTCCGCAAGGCCTACGCGCTGGATGACGGAGAAAGCACACTCATCCGGGATAATCTGCGCTTAGCACTCGCAAAAACGGAAAATTCTGTTACGGTGGACCCGGAAAATAACAATTACAAATTGGTGCGGCGCGGCAGCAGTGATTACCTGATCCGGCCAGCATCATGATCGAGGCAGCAGTAAAGGACGCAATAAATGCGCCACCCCATTCTTTTTTCCGCCTGTATCGCAGGCGCTATGGTTCTGTCCGCATGTGAAAAGAAAAGCGGCGACGCGGCGGTGAAACGTGCGTTTCAGGATGTGAACGTCGTTGACGAAAGCAACCTCAACGACGTGATGCTGACCGTGGCCGACCCGAACGAAGCGGTGGCCTATTTCCAACGCGCCTCGGCAAATGACCCCAGCCGCATCGACCTGCAACGCGGGCTTGCCAGCTCATTGGTGCGCGCAAAACGCACCACCGAAGCTGCCACAGCTTACGGCAAAGTCGTCAAGATGGACGGCGCCACGGCAGACGATCAGGTCGACTACGCCGATGCACTGATCCGGTCCGGCGACTGGGCCCAGGCCGAAAAGGTGCTGGACGGCGTCCCCCCCACCCACGAGACCTTCAAACGCTACCGGCTCGAGGCGATGGTGGCCGACAGCAATCAGGAATGGAAAAAGGCCGACAGTTTCTATGAAATTGCCGTTGGCCTGACCACACAGCCCGCGGGTGTCATGAACAACTGGGGCTATTCCAAATTGACACGGGGCGACTACACTGGCGCCGAGCGGCTGTTCGGCGAAGCGATCCGCCAGGACCAGACGCTGTTCACCGCCAAGAACAACATGATCCTGGCCCGGGGCGCACAGCGCGATTATACCCTGCCCGTCATCCCCATGGATCAGGTCGAGCGCGCGCAGCTTCTGCACACGCTGGCGCTCTCCGCGATCAAACAAGGCGACGTGGAAACAGGCAAGGGCCTGCTGCGCGACGCCATCGAAACCCATCCGCAGCACTTTGAAGCGGCCGTGAGATCCTTGCAGGCGTTGGAAAACAACGTCTCCAACGGATAAGCCCGATGGCGATCTCGGCCTGGTCCGCCTGCTGGTTCCTGCCTTTCGTGCTGCCGCTGTGTCTCTATGTGGCCTTTACCGACATGCGGGAAATGCGCATCACAAATCAGGCGGTTATCGTGCTGACTGTGGTATTCGTGGTGGTCGGACTGATGGCCTTGCCCTTTGATCAATACCTGTGGCGGCTGGCACAGCTGGTCATCGTTCTGGTCGTCACGATTGCCCTGAACGCGGCCGGCGTCATGGGGGCCGGAGATTCCAAATTCATCGCCGCAGCCGCCCCCTTCATTGCGATGGGTGATGTGCAATTTGTCATAGCCCTCTATGCCGCAACCCTGCTGGCCGCCTACGCCACCCACCGCATGGTCAAACACAGCCGCCTGCATCAGCTGGTGCCGCATTGGACCAGCTGGAACCAGGGCAAGAAGTTTCCGATGGGCTTTGCGCTTGGCGGCACGCTGGCCTTTTACCTGATCTTCGGCGCGGTCTTTGGCAGCTAAAGCCGCATTGTCCATCTCTTAAACAATTCGCCACATTATCGGCCCAAATTACCGCTAAAGCACGTTTCACCCAGATAACTTACAGGCTCCGCCCCATGACCATGCAACAGACATCCGTGATGGCCCCGCCCGCCCCCAAGCGGCTGGAAGAGATGAAGTTGCCCATCGTCATGATGCGCGACATCCTGATCAAGACCATGTTCCGCAAGAACCTGGACATGATCACAGATCTGGCGCCCGCCCTCTGCCTGCCCGTCCCCGTCGTTCAGGAGCTGATCGACATGGGCCGCGACCAGCGCCTGATCGAGGCGACAGGCACGCTGAACGCCAACAACGGCAGCGAAATGGGCTACCAGCTGACCGACAACGGCAAGGCGCGTGCGCTTGATGCGCTGGCCCAGTCGGAATATTTCGGTGCGATGCCGGTGCCGCTGGATGTCTACCGCGAACAGGTCGAACGCCAGTCGATCCGCAACATCATGATCAGCCGTGAACAACTGACCAACGCCATGGGCCACCTCGTGCTGCCCGACAGCCTGCTGGACCACCTTGGCCCCGCCGTCAGCGCGGGCCGCTCGATCCTGATGTATGGTCCTCCCGGCAACGGCAAATCCTCGATCTCGAACGGCATCCGCGACGCCCTGGGCGACCACGTCTATGTGCCGCGCGCCATCGAATATGCGGGTCAGGTCATCACCGTCTATGACCCGATCGTACACGTCATCGCCCCGGAAGAGGCCGAGGACCCCAACGCCCTGCGCCGTGTCACGCGCTACGACCGCCGCTATGTCCGCTGTGAACGCCCCACGGTCATCACCGGCGGCGAGCTGTCGCTGAACATGCTCGATCTGGTCTACAACCCCGTGGCCCGCACCTATCAGGCGCCGCTGCAGCTGAAATCCACCGGCGGCATTTTCATCGTCGACGACCTTGGTCGACAAGCCGAACCGCCTCAGGCCCTGGTGAACCGCTGGATCGTCCCGCTGGAAGAAAGCAAGGACATCCTTGCGCTGCAATCGGGCGAGAAATTCGAGGTGCCCTTTGACACGCTGGTGATCTTCTCGACCAACTTCCACCCGAACGAGATTTTCGATCAGGCCGCCCTGCGCCGCATCTTCTTCAAGATCAAGATTGACGGCCCCAATCAGGCCAACTTCCTGAAAATCTTTGCCATGGTCGCCCGCAAGAAAAAGATGGCACTGGACGAACCGTCGCTGGTCCACCTGCTCAAGGTGAAATACCCGACCATCAACAACATCTATGCCAACTATCAGCCGGTTTTCCTGATCGACCAGATGATCGCCATCTGCGACTTTGAAGGCATCCCTTACAAGATGTCGCCGCAACTGGTCGACCGCGCCTGGGCCAACATGTTCGTCAAGGACGAAGTGATCGTAAAATAACCTTTCATCTTGCCTGTAAAACTCCGGGGGAGGCCAAAGGCCGGGGCAGAGCCCCAATTGCGCTGGCCCCTCCGCACGCCCGCGCTACACTGTGGCGCATGACCACGCTGCCCCCCCAATTTGCCGACTGGTTCGCTGCCAAGGGCTGGCACATCCACCCGCACCAGCAGGCCATGCTGGACCGCGCCGATGCGCCTGCGCTGTTGCTGATCGCACCCACGGGCGGCGGCAAGACGCTTGCAGGCTTCCTGCCCACATTGGTCGATCTGGCCCGCCAGCCCCACGCGGGTCTGCACACGCTCTATGTCTCGCCGCTCAAGGCGCTGGCCGCCGACATCAAGAGAAACCTGACCACCCCCGTGACCGAAATGGACCTGCCGATCCGCATCGAGGACCGCACCGGTGACACCCCCGCCACCCGCAAACGCCGCCAGCGCGCCGACCCGCCGCACATCCTGCTGACCACACCGGAATCGCTGGCGTTGCTGACCAGCTACCCCGAAGCGCCGCATATCTTCAAAGGTCTGAAGCGGGTCATCGTCGACGAAATCCACGCGCTGGCCGAAAGCAAGCGCGGCGACCAGCTGATGCTGGCACTCGGGCGGTTGCAAACGCTTTGCCCCGACCTGAACCGCGTCGGACTGTCCGCCACCGTCGAAGACCCCGCCGCCATCGCTCACGGTCTGGCCCGCCACCCCGACCCTTGCGAGATCCTGATGGCCGACCCCGGCCCTGCCCCCGACATCGCCATGCTGACGACAGACGCGGCCCCGCCATGGTCCGGCGGCGGTGCCAAATACGCAATTCCGGCGGTGCTGGAGCAGGTCCGCCAGCACAAGACCACTCTGATCTTTCACAACACCCGCGCGCAGGCCGAGATCTTCTTTCACAACCTGTGGCTCGCCAATGACGACGCCCTGCCCATCGGCATCCACCACGGATCACTGGACCGCGCCCAGCGGCAAAAGGTCGAGGCGGCGATGGTCGCAGGCCAATTGCGCGCCATCGTTTGTACCGGCACGCTGGATCTGGGCATCGACTGGGGCGATGTGGACCTGATCATCCAGATCGGTGCGCCGAAAAACGTCAAACGTCTGGTCCAGCGGATCGGGCGCGCCAACCACCGCTACAATGCGCCGTCCAAGGCCCGGCTGGTCCCCGCCAACCGCTTCGAGGTGGTCGAATGCGTCGCCGCGATCGAGGCGGCGCTGGCGGGCGAGTTGGACGGCGACCCGCGCGGCCCCGGCCCGCGCGACGTGCTGTGCCAGCACATGCTGATCACCGCCGCCGCTGGCCCCTTCGATGCAGATGCGCTTTATGCCGAGGTCACAACCGTCGGCGCCTACAGCACCCTCACCCGCAGCGACTTTGACGCCTGCCTCGACTTCGTGGCCACCGGCGGCTATGCCTTGCGCCGCTATGATCAATGGCAGCGGCTGAAGCAGGCCCCCGACGGCACATGGGCCTTGCGCGATCCGCGCGGCGACAGGCGCATCCGCATGAACATCGGCACCATTCAGGACACAGACACGCTCAAGGTGCGGATGAAAAACGCCCGGGGCGGCAAGCCGCTGGGCGAGATCGAAGAAGGTTTTGCCGCCAGCCTGACCCCCGGCGATACCTTTCTGATCGGCGGACAGATCGTACGCTATGACTCCTTGCGTGAAATGACCGTGCAGGTCACCCGCGATGCCGCCAAAAAGCCCAAGATCGCCACCTTCATGGGCACCAAATTCGCAACCTCCACCCAGCTCAGCCAGC
The DNA here is from genome assembly GCF_000620505.1 of Sulfitobacter sp. 20_GPM-1509m. Taxonomy (GTDB): domain Bacteria; phylum Pseudomonadota; class Alphaproteobacteria; order Rhodobacterales; family Rhodobacteraceae; genus Pseudosulfitobacter. The sequence continues at coordinate 58,532 of NZ_JIBC01000004.1, forward strand.
GCATCCTGCGTCTGTTCCAGCAAGAAACCTGGCCCGAACTGCCCCGCCACACCGCCGACTGGCTGGCCCTGCAACGCCGTGTCAGCCGTCTGCCGGAGCCGGGTCGCCTGCTGATCGAATGCTTTCCCCACGACGGGCGCACCCATCACGCTGTCTACGGCTTTGCCGGGCGCAACGCGATGCAGACGCTGGGCCTGCTGCTGACCAAACGGATGGAGGAGCTGGGCCTTGATCCGCTGGGGTTTCTCGCCACCGACTATGCCACCCTGATCTGGGGGCTGGAACCGATCACCGACCCCGCGCCCCTGTTCGACATCGACGCGCTGCGTGACGGTCTGGACCGCTGGCTGGCGGGCAACGCGGTGATGAAACGCACCTTTCGCGCCTCGGCCACCATCGCCGGGCTGATTGACCGCAACACGCCCACCGCCCGCAAATCGGGCCGCCAGGCGACGTTCTCGTCGGACATTCTCTATGACACGCTGGCCAAATATGACCCAGATCACCTGATGCTGGACATCACCCGCGAAGAGGCCATGCGCGGCCTTGTCGATTTCGGCCGCATCGAGGACATGGCCGCCCGCATCGGGTCCCGTATCGACCTGATCACCCTCGACCGCCTGACACCACTGGCCGCCCCCCTGATGCTGGAGGTGGGCCGCGTCCCGGTCAAGGGATTGGCCGAAGAACGCCTGTTGGCGGAAGAAGCCGCCCGCCTGATGTCCACAGCCGGCCTGAAGCCCTGATCCTTTCTTTTGGCTCAAAATATCCCGGGGGAGGCGCTGCAGCGCCGGGGGCAGCGCCCCCAAATTCCGGCTTTCCCAAGACAAACACACCCGCTATGAACAAATCATGAACGGATGCAACATCACCCTCTGCGGCGCCCGCCTCACCGCTCTCGGTTCGGGCGCGCTGTGTTGGCCTGCGCACAGCCTGCTGTGCGTATCCGACCTGCACCTGTGCAAATCCGAGCGCATGGCGCGACGTGGCGGCCCCGGACTGCCCCCGTACGAGACCCGCGACACGCTGACCCGCCTGGCTGCCGATCTGGACCGCACACAGGCGCGCACCGTCGTGTGCCTGGGGGACAGCTTTGACGACCTGCAAGCCGCCCGATCTCTGCCCGAAGAGGACCGTTTGTGGATCACACGCCTGCAAGCGGGGCGCAAATGGGTCTGGATCGAGGGCAACCACGATCCCGGCCCGATAGATCTGGGTGGCACCCATCTGGCAGAGCTGGCCCTGCCGCCACTGACCTTCCGCCATATCGCCCTATCTGACGCAAGCGGCGAAATTTCCGGGCATTACCACCCCAAGGTCACTCTGCCCACACGCGGAAGCCGCATCACGCGGCCGGCCTTCCTGCTGGATGACAACCGGCTGATCCTGCCTGCCTACGGCACCTACACCGGCGGTTTGCGCAGCAATGACGGTGTTCTGGCACAGCTCATGCAGCCCGATGCCACAGCGGTCCTGACCGGACCTGTGCCCGTACAGGTGCCGATGCCGCGCCTATAAAATGCCTGCCGCCTCAAGCTCCGGCTGGTATTTGCGGCTGACCGGCACCTCGTCGCCGTTGCTCAGGACCAGCACAGGCCGTCCGTTACAGGTCTTGGTTCCGACAATGGCCCCCCGCGCCACCCAATGCGACCGATGGGTGCAGAACCCGTCGACGGCGTCCATTTCGTTCACCGCATCACCAAACCGCATCCGCAGCGCATATCGCGTCTGCGCCATCACCACATGCACGATGTGACCCTCCGCTGACAGCCGCAAGACCGCTTGATCCGCATCATCGGGCAACCGGCGCAACAGCCGCGCCTTGTCGGTGCGGTGCGTCTGTTTGGCGGGCATATGTTTGATCAGTTCAGACACAAAGAACCGCATCACGCTGACCATGATGCAGACGGTCAGAACCTTCGCCGCCAACTGCCAGAATGACACTGTCTCGAACGTACGCGCTTCGAACAGAAACACGGTCCAAAGCTGCAAGAGCGGTGTGTAAATCGCGGTCACAGCCAGCAAGATCATCGGTTCGCGCAGCTGATACGGCAGCGCACCCAACCAGCGCGCGAAGAGGCCGCGCACAGCATGTGCCACGGCGACCCCGCATCCGATTCCCACTGTCCAATACAGCAGCCGCATCAGGAACGGCCCATGGAAATAGGTGCCAAAAGGCCCGGAAAAGGCCGCTACGATCATCAATACAACAACAATCGCAGCGTAAAGTCCCAGTTCGGAGGCCGCCAGGCGAAGCGCTGCCTTGCGCATCAAAGGAAAATCAAAAGCCACGAGGCAACCGTCCGAAACATTCGGCAAACCAATTCAACGAATTGTCGGCTAACTGACCGCAACCACGGCGAACTTCAACGCAAAACAACCATAGGGTGAAAAATCAAAGGCCGCCTATTCTCCAGACGGCTCAGGCCGTCAGCCCTTCGGGTGCAGGCAGCCCATTGGCGCGGCAGCACGCGGTGACCGTATTGGCCAGCAGACAGGCAATGGTCATCGGCCCCACTCCGCCCGGAACCGGTGTGATCGCCCCCGCAACAGCGGCGCAGCTTTCGTAATCCACATCGCCCACCAGACGTGTGCCACCCTCGGGTTTGTCGATCCGGTTGATGCCCACGTCGATGACGGTGGCCCCCGGTTTGATCCAGTCGCCCGGCACCATCTGCGGACGGCCCACGGCGGCCACAACGATATCGGCGCGGCGCACGACTTCGGCCAGATCCTTGGTCCGCGAATGAGCAATCGTCACCGTGCAGCTGTCACCCAGCAGCAATTGCGCCATCGGCTTGCCCACGATGTTGCTGCGCCCGATCACAACCGCATCCATGCCCGACAGCGACCCATGGTGGTCGCGCAGCATCATCAGACAGCCCAGCGGCGTGCAGGGCACCATGCTGTCCTGCCCCGTGCCCAGCAGGCCCACGTTCGAGATATGGAACCCGTCCACATCCTTGGCCGGATCGATGCTGTTGATCACCAGATCCTCGTCCAGATGATCAGGAAGCGGCAATTGCACAAGGATTCCATGAATCTCCGCGTCATCGTTCAGCTTCTGGATCAACGCCAGCAGATCCGCCTCGGATGTGTCCGCATCCAGCTTGTGCTCGACGCTTTTCATGCCGACTTCCACGGTCATCTTGCCCTTGGAGCGCACGTAAACCTGGCTTGCCGGGTCTTCGCCGACCAGCACCACCGCCAGCCCGGGCGTGATCCCGTGGTCCTGTTTCAGCGCCGTCACATGGGTCGCCACCTGTCCCCGCACCTTGGCTGCAAAGGCCTTGCCATCTATCACAGTCGCCGACATTTGAACGTCCTCTTCTCTGGTTCAAAAATTCCCCGCAGGAAGCCGGAGCCGCCGCAAGGCTGCGACCGGACCGAGCGGGGGGTCAATGCCCCCCGAGGTCCGGCCCGTTGAGTTTAGAACAGCCCTTCGATCTGGCCGTCCGCATTTAACATGATCGTCTCTGCCGAGGGGTGACGCGGCAGTCCCGGCATGGTCATGATCTCACCGCAGACCGCGACCACGAACCCCGCCCCCGCACTCAGCCGCACCTCGCGCACCGGCACCCTGTGCCCTGTGGGCGCGCCGCGCTGGGTGGGATCGGTCGAAAAGGAATATTGGGTCTTTGCCATACAGACCGGCAGGTCCCCATAGCCCTGCTCTTCCCAGTCCCGCAGCTGTTTCAGAATCTTGTCATCCATCGTCGCCGCATCCGCCCGGTAGATTTTCCGGCAAATCGTCTGGATCTTTTCGGCCAGCGGCATGTCATCGGGATAGATCGGGGCAAAGTTCGCCGTGTCCGCCTCCGCTATCTCGGCGACGCGGGTGGCCAGCGTCTCGGACCCTTCGCTGCCCAACTCCCAATGGCGTGACAGGATGGCTTCTGCACCCATGCTGGCGACAAAATCCTTGATCGCCTGCACCTCGGCATCCGTGTCGGTGACGAAATGGTTGATTGCCACCACCACCGGCACGCCAAAGGATTTCAGGTTCTCGATATGCCGCCCCAGATTGGGACAGCCCTGTTGCACCGCCTCGACATTCTCGGTGCCCAGATCGGCCTTGGCCACACCGCCGTTCATCTTCATCGCCCGCACCGTGGCCACACAGACCACCACCGCAGGGGCCAGGCCCGCCTTGCGGCACTTGATGTTCATGAACTTCTCGGCCCCCAGATCGGCGCCAAAGCCTGCTTCGGTGACCACGTAATCGGCCAGTTTCAGCGCCGTCTTTGTGGCGATGACCGAATTGCAGCCGTGGGCGATGTTGGCAAAGGGGCCGCCATGCACAAAGGCCGGGTTGTTTTCCAGCGTCTGCACCAGGTTGGGCTGCATCGCATCCTTCAGCAGCACGGTCATCGCGCCATCCGCCTTCAGATCGCGCGCGAACACCGGCGTGCGGTCGCGGCGATAGGCCACGATCATGTTGCCCAGACGCTTTTGCAGGTCGCTCAGGTCGTTCGACAGGCACAGGATCGCCATCACCTCGGACGCGACCGTGATGTCAAAGCCGTCCTCGCGCGGGAACCCGTTGGAAACGCCACCCAGGCTCACGTTGACCTGGCGCAGGGCGCGGTCGTTCATATCGACCACCCGCCGCCACACCACGCGGCGCAGGTCGATGTCCAATTCATTGCCCCAATAGATGTGATTGTCGATCATCGCAGACAGCAGCGCGTGCGCGCTGGTGATCGCATGGAAATCACCGGTAAAGTGCAGGTTCATGTCTTCCATCGGCACGATCTGGGCACGGCCGCCGCCCGCAGCCCCGCCCTTCATGCCAAAGTTCGGGCCCAGAGACGCCTCGCGGATACAGATAGCGGCCTTCTTGCCGATACGGTTCAGCCCGTCACCCAGCCCGACGGTCGTCGTGGTCTTGCCCTCGCCCGCAGGCGTGGGGTTGATGGCCGTCACCAGGATCAACTTGCCGTTGGCCCGGCCCTGAACGCCGTTGATAAAGCTTTGGCTGACCTTCGCCTTGTCATGGCCATAAGGCAGCAGGTCATCCTCGGGAATCCCCAGCTTTGCCCCGATCTCCTGGATCTTCAGCTTGTTCGCTTCACGCGCGATCTGAATGTCGGTTTTGTAAGCCATCAACGTCTCCTCACCGGCACGCCCGTGATGTGGGTGTGCCCTTATGAATACAGGTCGGTCCAGCCCAAAAGGCAGGGCATTTCCGACATTTTGCGCCTCTGCACCGTCCAGAAGGCTGCAATCGTTTCGTTTCGGAAACCGCAGGACTAGCGGCGGGCCTCTGCCAGGTGGTTCCAGACGCGCTGATCGGGAATATGCAGCACCAGCACATCGCCAATCGAGAAGTGCCCCGCACGTTCGACCCAGGCCGTCACCCCGCGGCGCTTGTTCGCAGCCGGCTTGAAGGATTTGCCCAGCCCCGGCATCTCGGTCTCGATTTCGCGGCCCGGCAGGACACAGGGACGGTTTTCCATGTCCACCACCAACGTCGCCCCGCTGGGCCCTTGCAGGCGCGACGATGGGGGGATGTGGGTGAAATCGGGGATGCCCTCGACAATCATAGACGCCCCCAGCAACGCGGGGTCCAGCGCATCGACACCCATCTTTTGCGCGATCTCGGCCAATTCCTCGGCCGACAGGATCGTCAGCTGTCGCGCGTTGCCAATCTGGGTGCCCTTGGGGTGCTGCGAGGTCACGCGGCTGCAGGAGGGACGGGAAAACCCGCTGTGCACCTCGCCCTCGACCCCTTCCAGCGTGACGGTCACCGTTTCCAGCGGCTCGGACCGCAGGGCGCCTGAAACGCTGCTGTCGTCAGGGTTGGTGTTGCGGCCCAACCATGTGATGCGGGCGGAAAAGGACGTGGGTTTAAGCGCGGGCATGAGCAGCTGCCTTTTGAATGGGTGGCGGGTTCGCGGGCAATCTGGCGCAAGGGCGTCGGAATGAAAAGGGGAACAGGCAGCCCCAAGATCTCGGCGGACGCAGCTTTCTACAGGCTGGTTGAACTGCCCCAGTCGCCTATGCGCTTGGCAAGGTCACGATGATCGGGCCACGGTCCGTGGCAACAACCGTATGCTCGTACTGCACCACCGGGGCACGAGGCTCGCTGTAAAGCGTCCATCCATCGTCGCCATCATCCGCCCACTGTCCGCCCTTCGACAGGAACGGCTCGACCGTCAGAACCAGCCCCTTGTTGATGCGCCGTTTGTCATGGCGGTTGGGCCATGTGGCGATCTCTTCGGGATATTCATGCAGGGAACGGCCCACACCGTGGCTGGCAAGGTTGCGGATCAGCGTATAGCCGCGCGCGGACGCAAACCGTCCGATGGCGTTCCCGATGCCTGCAAGCGGCCTGTTGCTGCCCACCTGCGCAATCCCGATCTGCATAGCACGACGGCCATCGCGGCACAGGCGCGTAACGGCCTTGGTCACAGGCGGCACCTGAAAGCTGGCGCCCGTGTCCGCGAAAAATCCGTTCTTTGAGGCCGACACATCAATGTTGACCAGATCACCCGCCGCGATAGCGCGATCGGAGGGGATGCCGTGGGCGATTTCCTCGTTCACGCTGATACAGGTGGTTCCGGGGAAATCATAACAGGCCAGCGGCGCCGAAACCGCTTCGGCACGTTCCAGAAATGCGCGCCCGATCTCGTCCAGCTCGCGCGTGGTCATCTCCGGCTCGAGCGCCTTGGCCATTGTCTGCATCGTATCTGCCACGATCCGCCCGATAACCTTCAGACCGTCAAGTTCGTCTTGTTTTGTGATTGTCATCCGCTGCGTCCCTGCTGACCTGCCCCGTCCCCCCTACAGCAAAAGGCCCCGCTTCCGCGAGGCCTTCGTTGATCTTGTACAACCGGTTCAGGTCGGTTCCGGCTCCATTTCGCCCCCGGACGATGGCGGCTTTTTCTTCGCTTTGGCTTTCGGAATGGCGGTCAGGCTGGGCTTGTCTTCGCTGACAGCCGTGCCATCGCCATCGTCACCCGCTTGCGGGGGTTCGCCGTTCATCACGCGCTTGATCTCGTCGCCGGTCAGCGTTTCGTATTCCAGCAAGCCTTGGGCCAGACGTTCGAATTCGACGTTCTTTTCCTTGATGATCTTGGCCGCCCAGTCATAGCCGTCCTGGATGAACATGCGCACTTCCTGTTCGACGGTTTCCTTGGTGTTGGCCGAGACAGAGAAGCCTGCGGTCGCACCTTGGTAGCCTTGGGCCGCCTCGGAATAGTCGATGTTGCCGACCTTGTCCGACATGCCCCATTGCAGCACCATCGCACGGGCCAGCGCGCTGGCCTGCTGGATGTCGCCCGCAGGGCCGTTGGACACCGAATCCTCACCGTATTTGATGATCTCGGCCGCCTTGCCCGCCATGGTCATGGCCAGACGCTGTTTGCACTCGTCCTTGAACATGTTCAGACGGTCCATTTCGGGCAGGCTCATCACCATACCCAAGGCACCGCCACGCGGAATGATCGTCGCCTTGTAGACCGGATCGCACTTGGGCAGGGTCATCCCCACCAGCGCGTGACCGGCCTCGTGATAGGCTGTCATTTCCTTTTGCTCGGGCGTCATCACCATGCTGCGCCGCTCGGGGCCCATCATGACCTTGTCCTTGGCCGCTTCGAAATCAATCATCGTCACGAAACGGCGGCCCACACGGGCAGCCATCAGCGCCGCCTCGTTCACAAGGTTCGCCAGATCAGCACCCGAGAAACCGGGCGTGCCGCGCGCGATGATGCGCAGATCGACATCGGGGCCCAGCGGGGTCTTGCGCGCGTGCACGCTCAGGATTTTCTCGCGGCCTTTGATGTCGGGGTTCGGCACGGTCACCTGACGGTCAAACCGACCGGGACGCAACAGCGCGGGGTCCAGAACATCACGACGGTTGGTCGCGGCCAGAATGATCACGCCTTCGTTCGCCTCAAAGCCGTCCATTTCAACCAGCAACTGGTTCAACGTCTGTTCACGCTCGTCATTGCCACCGCCATAACCGGCACCCCGGTGACGGCCCACGGCGTCAATCTCATCGATGAAAACGATGCAGGGCGCGTTTTTCTTGGCCTGCTCGAACATGTCGCGCACACGGGATGCACCCACACCCACGAACATTTCAACGAAATCGGAACCCGAAATGGTAAAGAACGGCACGCCCGCCTCGCCCGCAATCGCGCGCGCCAGCAGCGTCTTACCGGTACCCGGAGGGCCAACGAGCAGCGCGCCCTTGGGGATCTTGCCGCCCAGACGCGAGAATTTCTGCGGGTTGCGCAGGAATTCGACGATCTCTTCCAGCTCTTCCTTGGCCTCGTCGATACCGGCCACGTCGTCAAAGGTCACGCGACCCGACTTTTCCGTCAGCATCTTGGCCTTGGACTTGCCAAAGCCCATGGCACCGCCTTTGCCGCCACCCTGCATCCGGTTCATGAAATAGATCCAGACACCGATCAGCAGCAGGAACGGCAGCAGCGACATCAGGAATGTCTGAAAGCCCGATTGTTGCTGTTGCTCGGCCTTGACCGGAACATTGTTGGAAATCAGCAGGTTCGTGACCTCGGCATCCGTTGGCTTGATGGTCACATAGTCGGTCTCGCCTTCGCGAAACCGCACTTGCTCTCCGTCCAGTGTCACGCTGGTGACCTTGCCGGCCTCAACCGACTGGACGAATTCGGAATAGCTGATTTCGCGGCTTTGCAGTGTGCTGCCTGTGCCGCTGAACAGATTGAACAGCGCAACGATCAATACAAGCAGTACGACCCAGAACGCGATATTGCGTGCATTACCCAAGGATACTCTCCCAAAAATTCTCGGGACCGAACGGCAGTACGCCACGGTCACCCGCATAAGATAGACATGCTGTCCGTCAGTTCAATGCGATAACAGCATCATTGACGGGATAGAAGTGCGGCAAAAAAGGTTTCTTGCCCGCCCGCGATCTCTGCGGACCAGCCAGTGGTGCCGTCAAAAACCGGTGTTGCAACCAGCTCGGACCCGTCCCAGATCGCAGGCAAGGACAGCATCGCGCCACGCGGCAGGCCATGCTCGCGCCAGTCGGGACAGAGCGCCAGACCATCCTCGCCCAGCGGCCCCACGTGCAGGCGGGGATTGTTTTCAGGCCCTTCCACATGCCAGCGGTTGTCCCAGACCCCGCCCGGTTTGCTGGATATGTCGCGCACCGCATTCAGTTCGCGGTAGATCCACATGACCTCTCCGGCAAAGCTGATCTGGCATCCGTCCAGCGTGGTGGTGCGCCCGTCCCTGACCGCCGCCTGCACGCCTGCAACTCCGCTGCGCCGTGGCGGATAATTGCCGCCGTTGATCCACATCACTGCCTGAACCAGCAACCGCCGCGAGATTTCCTCGGGCAGCGCGCGGAACTTTGGAACATCCACCCGGACCGCACCGGCCTGCACCTGCGCCACTTCGCGGGCGGCCGAATGGGTCTGCCAGTTCAGCGCCTCTCGCGACTGGCGCATGTTCCGCGCGACACCGGCCAGGGTCCGGGCGCTCAGCCCCAGCGGTTCCAGCTGTGTCAGCGCCTGTCGCATCGCCACACGGGCAAAGCTGGTGTCGTCATTGCTGGGATCATCGGCCCATGCGATGTCGCGCCGCGTCAGGTAATCGCGCAACTCGGCGCGCGTGACGTCCAGCAAGGGGCGCACATAGGTGATGCCTTCGCGCATGCGCCGCGGCGCCATGGCAGACAATCCGTCCACCCCCGCCCCGCGCGCCAGCCGCATCATCAGGGTTTCGGCCTGATCGTCGGCGGTGTGGCCCAGCAGGACCATGCGCACCCCGACCGTTTCGGCCCAGCGGTTGATCAGCTTATAGCGCGCAGCGCGTGCAGCCCCTTGCAGGTTCCCGGACCCGTCCCAGCCGCTCCAGCTTTCGGTGTGATGTGCAAGACCACGCGCAGCACAAAACGCGGCAACCAGCGCCAGTTCGTCCCGCGCGCCAGAGCGCAGACCATGATCCACGCTGATCACATGCACCTGCACTTCGTGCGCCTGCGCAAAGTCGGCAGCCAGCGCCAGCAGCGCCATGGAATCGCCGCCGCCTGACACGGCGACGCCCAGTTTTTCAGGTGGCTCCGGCAGCAGATGCGCCGCGATGGCTGCATTCAACGCCGCATCATCATCCATGATCAGCCGCAGGCCAACGTGCTCATTTCGCTTTGCGCCCGCACCGCGGCATCGGTGCCGCCAAAGCGCACGGGCACTTCGCCCAATGTCACGCAGGCTTCACCGGTCTTGCCCAGACGGCCCAGCGAAACCCCCAGCAGGTACAAAGCCTCGGGTGCGGTTGCACCGGCCTGGTCCGCAGAAAAGGACGCAAGATAAGCGCGCGCCGCCTCTCGGGTGTCGCCAAGCGCCTCGAGCGCCTTGCCACGTCCCAGATCGGCCGCCGCCGCTAGCGGACCGCCGGGGTAGTTCTGATTAAAGGTCGCAAACTGGTCAGCGGCGCCGCGAAAGTCACTTGCAGCGAGCGCCTCCGACGCCCGCGTAAAGTCGGCCTGTTCCTGCGTTGCCAGTTGTGCTTCGTTCGAGGTGGTTGGGGCTACCGGACCGGGCAACGGCGTCGCCCCGCCGGTGTCACCACCCAATGTGGGCGTATCGCCAAGCGCGCCCAGATCGCCGCCTTCCAGCTCGACCAGCCGGAATTCAAGGTCGCCGATCCGGTTGGTCCCGTCCTCGACCACACGGCCGATGCGGAACTCAAGCTCTTCGGTCTTGGCGGTCACCCGTTGCAGTTCGGATTCGATGGCGTTCAGCCGGTCCAGCGAACCGCCCGCCCCTACATCCACCGAAGCCGATCCCGTCGTCGAAAGCTCGCGGCGCAGCTTCTGGATTTCCACATTGAGAATGGTCAGCTCCTGCCGGATGTCAGCCAGAGTGCTGCCATCCGCCGACTGAGCGAAACCCGAGGCCGGTGCCCAAAGGGCCACAACCGTTGCCAGAATTGCGAAACGCCGCATCACCTTACCCCGTCAATCCACCGGCCAGCACGGTCACAGCGCGGCGGTTCTTTGCATAGCATGCTTCGTTGCTGCACACTTCGATCGGGCGTTCCTTGCCATAGCTGATCGTTTTCAGACGACCCGATGGCACGCCTTGGCTGACCAGATAGGCCCGCGCCGCATCGGCACGACGTGCACCCAGCGCAAGGTTGTATTCCCGTGTGCCCTGCTCGTCGGCGTGGCCTTCGATGATGGCGGTATAGTCACCGTTCTGGCTGAGCCATGCGGCTTGCCCGTCCAGCGTGGCGCGGCCTTCGGCGGTCAGGGTCGACTGGTCGACCAGGAACAGCACGCGGTCGCCCACGGATTGCTGGAAGTACGCCACCGAGGTGGGATCACTTGCGCTGCCGGGGACCATGCCGCCGTTCATGCCGGTTCCGCCCATGCCACCGTTCGCGCCATCTGCGCCAAAGCGGTCGGGGTTTGTACAGGCCGCCAACGCCAGCACGCCTGCCAGCATTACGAGTTTCGTCGAGAGTTTCATGCTTAAAGCCTTTTGAATTGAGTACGTAGTCATGCGTTTGGTTTAGTCTAGCACGATTGCCCGCAAAGGGGAATCGTGCGGCTTAATTCTGCAACGGTCCCCAGCTTGGATCCGATGCGCCCTCGGGTGTTTGCACAGGTCGCAGGTTGCGGCCCGTGATGTCCACCGAATACAGCGTCGCGCGCCCTGATTCCCCTTGGGATTCCCGGGTAAACATGATGACACGCCCGTTCGGTGCCCACGTCGGCCCCTCGTCCAGGAACGACGCCGTCAGCAGACGTTCCTCGCTGCCATCCAGGCGCATCACGCCAATGTGAAAACGACCCTTGGACTGTTTGGTGAACGCCACCAGATCGCCACGCGGCGACCATACGGGGGTGCCGTAACGCCCCTCGCCAAAGGAAATGCGCGTCGGTTCACCACCGCTGGCGGACATCACATAGAGCTGCGGCGCGCCCGAGCGGTCGCTTTCAAACACGATCTGGCTGCCGTCAGGCGAATAGCTGGGCGCGGTCTCGATCGACGGGGCCGAGGTCAGACGCGTGGTCTGTCCTGTATTGATGTCCAGCGTATAGATGTCGGTGTTCGCCCCCTGGCTCAGCGAATAGACCACCGTCTGTCCGTTGGGGTGGAAGCGCGGCGCAAAGCTCATCGTGCCGTCCTGGCTTTCCAGCACGCGGCGCTGCACGCTGCCGACGTCCAGCACGAAGATACGCGGAAAACCGGTTTCATAGCTGGTGTACAGCACCCGGTCGCCAGATTTGGAGAAACGCGGGGCCAGCACGATGCTTTCGCTGCCGGTCAGGTACTGCACGTTGGCGCCGTCGTAATCCATCACGGCCAGACGTTTCTGACGATCCGCCTTGGCGCCGGTTTCCGAAACGAACACCACGCGGCTGTCGAAATAGCCGCTTTCGCCGGTGATCCGGCTGTAAACCGCATCGGCCACCTTGTGCCCCATGCGCCGCCAGCCGGCCGTGGTGCCCGCAAATTGCAGCCCGCTGCCCAGTTCGGCCCCGGAGAACACATCATAAAGCCGGAACTTTACCGTCATCTGATCGCCTGTGACTGCCACGGCACCGGTGATCAGGGCCTGGGCATTCACGGCCTTCCAGTCGGCGTATTGGATCGCCGCGTTGAAATCGCTGACCCCGCTGATAAAGGCGCTGGCAGGCACTTCGCGGAACAGGCCGGTGCCGATCAGATCGGCCGCCACCAGTTGCGCCAATTGCTGCCCCATCTGCCCGCTCGCGGCGTTTTCGGCCACAAAGGCAGGTACGGCAAAGGGCAAGGGTTCGATCACACCTTCGGTGATCTCGATACGCAGCGGGCCCTGCTGGGCCTGCACTGTCGGGGCGGTCCAGGCCAGAACGGCCATCATGCAAACGAGAATTCGCCAGATCATTTGATGCGCATCCTTTCGGGATTGAACGTCATTTCTATCTCTTGCCACTGCCCGTATTTCTCGGACGGCAGGTTGTATCCTTTGGCCCCGCAGCGAATGATCGCCCGACGGGCCGCTTCAAACGCCTGGTCCGCTGCCGCGCCGGAACCGCCTGAACTGCTTGTCATCCGTATGGACGATGTCACAGGTCGTGCATCCGGCGTCATCGAAACCGTGACCACCACTGTTGTCCGCAAAGCCTCGGACGACAAGGAACCCACGTTCCAGCAGCTCGAAACCGCCACCCGCAGTGCATCCTTTTCCCCCGCAGACAGCGGCGGCCCGGTCGGGGCCGTTGGTTCGGATGTGGTGCCGCCAAGCGCTTCGGCAAGGGCTGCGTCCACCGCATCCTTGGTGCTGCTGCTGGTGGAGGGCGGCGTTTCGGGCTTTGGATCGGGTTTTGCTTCCGGTTTCGCCTCAGGCTTCGGCTCGGCGACTGCCGTGCGCACGGGCGGCTTGGGCCGTGACGGCGGACGCGGCGACGCATTGGGCGCGGCACTGGGCTTTTCGGCCTCGGTCACGATCTCGGTCGCGGCCTCCTCGGGCGCGGTCGCGGTCTGTGGTTCCTGCACGGTCTCGCCGGTCTCAGCCTGCTCGACCGCTTCCTGCTCGACCGGATCGGGCTTGGCCTCGGGCGGTGGCGGCGCCACTGCCTCGGGGGCCACACGTTCAACGGGGCGCGGCACCGGGCGCGTGCTGACATCGGGCACGACAACGGCCACATCCGCAGGCGGATCGGGCTGCACGGGTGCGGTGTCTTCAACCTCGGCCACGGGCGGCACGGGCTGCGGCGGCTCAGGTGCGGTTTCCGGTTCGGGTGCCTGCGCGGTTTCCGGCGCAGGGGGCGGCGTCACTTCGGTTTCTGCAGGGGGCGGCGTGGCCGCCGTATCCTCGGCGGCGGGCGGCTCGGGCTGCGCCACTTCGGTGCCGGACTGCGGTGGCCGTTGCGCGGCAACAATCGCCTCGTAAGCCTCGGTCGAGATCACCGAAACATCCATGGTTTCAAATGGGAGAGGATCGGTCTGGAAAGCGCCGCCAAACAGCAACCAGCCGATCAGGCCGATATGGCCCGCACCCGATATGACATACCCTGCGTCCACTGTGGCTTACCCGCCCGATGTGTCCGTGCCGTCCAGCGACGGACCGCCCGTGTCCGTCACCAGACCGATGTTGGAAAATCCGCCCGCGTTCAGCGCGCCCATGATCTGCATCACGTCACTGTAGGGCACGGCCCCGTCAGCGCGCAGGAACACGCGGTCGCTTTCACGCTCGGCCGAAATCGCGCGCAGCTTGCCAATCAACTCCTCGCGCGAGGTCTCCGTCGTCTGGATCTGCACGGATCCTGTCGAGGTGATCGTCACCGTCAGCGGCTCTTCCTGATCCGCAGACAAAGCGCCCGCAGCGGTCTTGGGCAGTTCCACAGGAACCCCGACGGTCAGCAACGGTGCGGCCACCATGAAGATGATCAAAAGCACCAACATCACGTCCACAAAGGGCGTGACGTTGATCTCGGCCATCGGACGCGCGCGGCTGCGCTTGCGTCTCCGCCCGCCGCCGCCTCCGTCTTTTTGCATCACACCTGCGCCCATGGGTCAGCTGTCCAACTGGCGCGACAGGATGGTGGCGAATTCATCCGAAAACGCCTCGTAGCCCGAGATGATGCGATCGCTGTCTGCCGACAGTTTGTTGTAGTAGATCACCGCCGGAATCGCGGCCAGCAGGCCCAAACCGGTGGCCAGCAACGCCTCGGCGATACCGGGGGCCACAACCGCAAGGCTGGTGTTTTGCTGTTCTGCAATCTCGATAAAGGCGTTCATGATCCCCATGACGGTCCCGAACAGGCCGATAAAGGGCGCGGTCGAACCGATGGTGGCCAGGATCGACAAACTCTTTTGCAGCTCATCGGCTTCCTTGTTGATCGCAACATCCATGCTGCGGTCGATCCGCGCGGTCGCCCCGGCAATCAGCCGGCCATCATCACGGTGCGAGCGCCGCCATTCGGTCATGCCGGCGGCAAATATCTTTTCCGCACTGCCGCGCGGTTCAGGTCCGATCTCGTCGAACAATTCGTCCAGCGGCTCTCCCGACCAGAATCGCTCGTCGAAACGGGCGGCCTCGGACCGCGCCGCGCGATAGCTGATCAGTTTGCGCACGATAATCGCCCACGACCAAAAGGACGCGACGATCAGCATGATCATGACGAGTTTAACTAGGATTGTGGCGCGTGCGAAAAGGCCCCACAGAGAGAAATCTATCCCCTGCGCCAAAGCCAGCGTGTCTGCTTCCATCTGCCTGCTCTTTGTCTACGGCTGTTATGTCCAGCCTTCCTTGTGCGGAATCTAGCGGAAGACCAAGGGGAAAGCTATCACAATGGCGGCAATTGGCCCTCAATCGCCACGTAATGCGCGTATTTTCGCTGGAAGTCGGGTCGGACGGCCCTCGGTGGACATGCAGGCGGCAGTCACCTTGGCCCGAAAGATCGTTTTGTCCCCCAAACGGACCTCCTGGTCGAACACCCAGCGCACCGCACCCACCGGTTCGTGGGTGGTCACAACGGTCAAACGGTCGCCCAGACAGGCCGAACCGACATAATCCGCCTCGACCCGCGTGACGGCAAAAACGATCCCTTCGGCGCGCATGGCACGCTGGTCCACGCCCAGTTCCTCGACGATTTCCGACCGCGCGCGCTCGATAAAACGCAGGTAATTGGCGTAATAGACGATCCCCGCCATATCCGTGTCTTCATAATAGACCGTGACAGGAAACTCATGCGCCATTGGCAACCTCCAGCCGCGCCGCCATGCGCAGCGCGTGTGTCTTGTCCGCAGCCGCAACCGGCATCACCGGATCATAGGCCGCGCGGATCACATCGGCAATCTCGGGGCGCAGCACCGTCGTCTGCCCCGCCACGGCCAAAGGCGAGCGTTCGGCAAAGGCAAGGTCCGACCACAACAGGATCGACTGCGCTGCCTGCCCCAGCACCAAGGTGTCCGCAGGCAGGTCAGCCAGCGCACCGTCCATCTTGAGAAACACGAAACAGGCCTTGATCCCGCCGCGTTCATCAAAGCGAAAAGCCCGGTACTGGTTCGCATCCGCCGCCTTCAGCCGCGCGACCAGCGGTTCCAGATCGGGCACCATGCGCTCCAACCCCGGCACCTGCGTCAGCTCGTCCCAATCGCGAAAGAAAAACCACATGAAATTGCTGCCCAGCTCAGGGTCCATATCCGTGGTCTCGTGGCCCGCCAGCGCACAGACCGCCTCGATCGCGCCCTTGATCAGGCCCAGCGTTTCGTCCTGCACACCGAATGCAATCGGCGCAATCGGCCGCCCCCAGCGGGCAAAGGCATAGGTTCCGTCCGCACGTGTAAACAGGGCTTCGATCTGGTCAGCAGTCATAGTTTCTTTTGGCTCTAAATATCCTCGCCGAAGGCATAAAAGGTATCAACGCCAGCCTCAACCAAACAAATCATCCGGCTTGCGCGGCGCGTCCAAGCCCAGATGCGCCCAGGCCTTCGCCGCCAGCATCCGCCCGCGCGGGGTGCGCTGGATCAGCCCCTGTTGCAGCATGAATGGCTCGATCACGTCTTCCAGTGAATCGCGGCTTTCGCTCAGTGCAGCGCTGAGGGTTTCGATGCCCACCGGCCCGCCGCCATAGTTTTCTGCGATCAGCCGCAGATACCGCCGGTCGGCGGCATCCAGCCCCAGATGGTCCACACCCAGCCGCGTCAGCGCGCTGTCGGCCAGTTCGCGCGTCACACGCCCGTCGCCTTCAACCACGGCAAAATCCACCACCCGCCGCAACAGCCGCCCCGCAATCCGCGGCGTGCCACGGGCGCGCCGCGCGATCTCGCGTGCGCCGCCCTCGTCCGCGGGGGCGCCCAGCTTGCGGGCGTTGCCGGTGACGATCTGGAACAGCTCGTCCTCGGTGTAGAAATTCAGCCGTGTGGGAATGCCGAACCGGTCGCGCAGCGGCGTGGTCAGCAGTCCCATCCGCGTGGTGGCCCCGACCAGCGTAAAGGGCTGCAATTCGATCCGCACCGTGCGCGCGGCAGGTCCCTCGCCAATCACCAGATCCAGCTCGAAATCTTCCAGCGCGGGGTAAAGCACCTCTTCGACGACCGGATTCAGGCGGTGGATCTCGTCGATGAACAGCACATCGCGCGCTTCCAGATTGGTCAGGATCGCCGCCAGATCGCCTGCCTTGGCCAGCACGGGGCCGGATGTCATGCGAAAATTCACGCCCAGTTCACGCGACATGATCTGCGCCAGCGTCGTCTTGCCCAGACCGGGGGGCCCATGAAACAACGTGTGATCCATCGCCTCGCCGCGCTGGCGGGCGGACTGGATAAACACCCGCAGGTTCGCCCGTGCCTCGGCCTGCCCCACGAAATCGTCCAGCATCTGCGGGCGCAGCGCCCGGTCAAAGCCGTCCTCGGCCAAGGGTTCGGGCCGCACGGTGGGGTCGATGTCACTCATGTTCTACCCCTTCGGCGCCAGCAGCTTCAACGCAGCCCGGATCAGCGTCGGCGTGTCGGCCTGCGGATCGTCGGTGGCCGCCTGCGCCACGGCACCTGCGGCGTCGCCCGGGCCATAACCAAGGTTGCCCAGTGCCGACAGCGCGTCGGCCTGCGCGGTGGGTGTGGATGCGGGCGCCGCTGCGCGTACTGGCGCTTCGATCACTTCGACGGTTTCGTCGCCCATCGCCTGCGCCACGGTGCCGCCCATGGCCATCAGGCCGGGGGCCTTGTCCTTCAGGTCCAGCACCACGCGCTGCGCAATCTTGGGGCCGACGCCCTTGGCCGCTTTCACCGCGTTCCAGTCACCCAGCGCAATCGCACGACCCACACCGTCAGGACCCAGCGCGCCAAGGATGGCGAGCGATGCCTTGGCCCCCACGCCCTGCACGGACACCAGCAAACGGTGCCATTCCTTTTCGACCAAAGTCGTAAAGCCGAACAGCTGCATCAGGTCCTCGCGCACCACCAGATCGGTGTACAGCGCCGTCACCTGCCCCGTTCCGGGCAAGGCCGCCAACGTGCGGTCCGAGCAATAAACCAGATAACCCACGCCGTTCACGTCGATCAGCACATGATCCAAGGCGCGATAGTCGATCCGTCCAGTAATCTTGCCGATCATGATGCCCGCGCCCGTTCAACCGCGGCGGCCAGGCCGCCCGTGGGGCCATGATGCGCGTGACAGATGGCAATGGCCAGCGCGTCCGCCGCGTCCGGCCCAGAGATCACCGCACCAGGCAATTGCATCTGTACCATGTGCAAGACCTGCACCTTGGCCGCGTGCCCCACGCCCACGACTGTCTTTTTCACCGTGTTGGGGGAATATTCGCCCACCTTCAGCCCGGCCTGCGCCGGCACCAGCATCGCGATCCCGCGCGCCTGACCCAGCTTCAGCGTGCCTGCGCCGTCCTTGTTCACGAACGTCTGCTCCACCGCCGCCGCATCAGGCATATACTGCCGAACCACAGCCGTCAGTTGCGTGTGCAGGGACAGCAACCGATCACCCAGATCCCCCGGCAGCGACTGGCACACACCGTTCGCCACATGGGTCAACCGCGATCCGGTCATGTCGATAATGCCCCAACCAAGGTTGCGCAGCCCCGGGTCGATGCCCAAAATCCGTGTCATATCTCTGCCCCGCCCGGCCTTATGTGCGACGTTTTTGCCGCTTTGGGGGTTAAGTAGCACGAAACGCGAACATCCGCCAAGTGCTAAGACACATGCACATTTGAACCGCCCAAAGGCTGAGAATGCCCCAAAGCGCCCGATTCCGCCCCTTTACACCGTGAAAACGACGGCTTTCGGCGCAATCCCCAAATACCTGTCAAGAAAAAACTTCATATTTTCGCAACCCATGCAAATTCCGCATATCGCACATGCAAACTTCGCGGCTTGTGGTGAAAAATAAGGCGAACTATCTGCGCACTCGGAAGACGCAACATTATTACCCGTAATTGAAGGACTGCACCAATGGCTGCTTTCGACACCACCCGCACCACCTACGGCTCCGCTATTGTAGCAGGCCGCATCTCCCGCTTCGTTTTCAACGCAATCGCTTCGGTGATGGCATGGAATGACGCACGTGTGACACGCAACGCCCTGTCCGCCCTGTCCGACCGTGAACTGGAAGACATCGGCCTGACACGTGGCGACATCGACACAGTGATCTCGCATCGCTGATCCGGCCTATGGGCGCAACCTGATCCTCCCTCGGAGCACGCCCACGCTGGATATGAAAAACCGCTTCCCCCAAGGGGTGAGCGGTTTTTTTATGCCTGACGACCACGCACGACCTCATGAAAAAGGCCGCCCGACGGATGTCGCGACGGCCTGAATATCCGATCTGGAGGGATTGGCGGTCAGAGCAGGTTGGTGTTGGCAAAATTCACCATGGCCTGCGTCAAGGGATCGGCCTGCATGACCCATGCACCGCCTTGTTCGATCAGCGTGCCATTCTGCAAGTCGGCCAACCGGTCGGCATAGGTGACCTCGCCCAAAGACATCAGCATGAAAGCCTTGAAAGCGAAAAACCCGATCGCCACCATTACGGCCCCCTTCAGCGGGAACTGCATCCTGCCGCGTTTCGGCTTGACCACGATCAAACCGTCGCGGCGCATGTGGGCCGTGTATCCGTTGGACATGCGGCGGTGTTTGCGTGTCAGGGAACGCAGACGGGAGTCAAAGTTTTGCTTGGTCTCGACCATGGCAGCCTCTAGCGGTTCGGCCCCCACCGAATTGCCCGTTAACTATGTCGCTGAATTGCGGCGAAATCTAGGCAAAATGGCCAAATGAGGTCGAATAGAGGCCATTCCTATGCATTTCTACGGATGGTTAACGTCGTCCAGTCACCAATCTGCTCGCGGTGCATCAGACTGTGTCCAGACTGAAGATAATGCTCCAGAACCGCATCCGCCTGCTCGTTCAACAGACCCGATAGAATCGCCATGCCCTCGGGCCGCAGATTCGCTGCGATGTCGGGGGCCAGCGCCACAAGCGGGCCCTTCAGGATGTTGGCAAAGATCAGGTCATAGGGGGCCAACGCCTTCAGGTCCGGGTGGTCAAAGCCCGCCGCTTCGACGCATTTGACCGCGCCGGCCATGTCATTGGCCGCCAGGTTGGCCTCGGCCACGTCCACGGCAACCTCGTCAATGTCGCTGGCAATCACGTCGCCCTGCCAGATCCGCGCTGCCGCCATTGCCAGCACCGCAGTGCCACAGCCGATGTCGGCCACGCGGTCCGCTTTCCAGCCGTCGCCCGCCAGCCGGTCCAGTGCGCGCAGACAGCCCAGCGTCGTGCCGTGATGCCCGGTGCCAAAGGCCATCGCCGCCTCGATCAGCAGCGGAACGCTGCCCTCGGGCACCTTGTCTGCGTCATGGCTGCCATAGACAAAGAACCGCCCCGCCTGCACGGGTGACAGCTCGCGGCGCACATGGGCGACCCAGTCGGTTTCGGGCAGTTCCGAGATGACAAAAGGTTTCGCCTCCATCATCGTGGCCAACAGCGCCAGCGCGGTGGCGTCGGGCTGCTCGGAGAAATAGCCGCCCACTTCCCAAAGCCCCGATCCGTCTTCGACCTCGAACACACCGATGCCGGTGGGTTCCGGCTCAAGCCGCTCCATCGCGGCGCCCAGCGCCTCGGCTGCGGTTTTCCCGGTCAGGGTGGTCAGGGCTGTATATGTGGGCATTTCAACGTCTCCGAAAGCGGTCCAAATTCGGATAGGGGCGCTGCGGCGCGGGGTCAATGTCCGATTGCGGCCCCAGCCGCGCAACATAGCGCCAGCCCCAGCTTGCCGCGAGCACACCCATGACCGCACCCGCAAGCGCCTGACCATAGATCACCCCCGCCGCACCAAAGCTGCCTGCCAGCAGCATCGCGGCGGGCCAGCTCAGCACACCGTCCTTCATCCAGTTCAACATCGTCGACCGTCCCGGCCTGCCCAGATTGTTAAACGCGGCATTGGACACGAACAGCGCACCAACAAACATGAATGACCCGACGCCCACGCCCGCAAAGGCGTTCAACACCTCGATGCCCTGTCCGCTCAGATCGAACAACTGGCTGACATAAGGGATCGCCGTCCACAAAAGCACCCATGCCACCAGCGTATAAAGCGCACAAAACAGCAGCGCGTCGCGATAGGCGCTGCGCAAGCGGTCGTAATGCCCTGCCCCGTAGTTCTGGCCGAAAATGCCGCCGATGGCCCCGGACAGTGCAAAGATGCCGCCGAACACCAGCACCGTCAGCCGCCCCACCACGGCCCAGGCGGCCACTGCATCATCCCCGAAACGGGCCATTATCATGGTCAGGACGTAATTGCCGACGGGCGTGCTCATCTGCGTGGCAATGGCGGGCAGCGCCACCAGCATGAAGGGTCTGAACAAACGCACCACCATTGCGCGGTCTGGGCGTTCGACCAGTTTCATCTGGAAGATTGAAAAGTAGATCGCGAGGATCACCAGGCAGATCCGGAAAACCCACAGCCCGACAGCAGCCCCGTCGATGCCATAGTGGTAGATCAGGAACGGGTCGACAAACATGCTCAGCACACCGGAAAACAGCGTGACATACATCGCCTTGGCCCCGTAGCCTTCGGCGCGCAGCACGCCGGACCCCACCAGCGAAATCGCCATGGGCACCAGCGACAGCGCAGAGATCGCCAGATAGCGTGCGGCCAGCACCGCCGTCTCGCCCGTGGCCCCGGACAAATCGACAAGCGGATGGCGCAGGATGATCAACAGCGTGGCCACGACCGTCTGAATGCTGGCAGCTGTCACCATCGCCGCCCCCGCCTGCTGGCGGGCGGTTGCGCGGTCGCCGCGTCCGATGCTGCGCGACACCAGTGCGGTGGCCGCAATCATCAGGCCGACGCCGATCGAGACCGAAAAGAACTGGATCGCAAAGGCAAAGCCGATGGCCGCCACTTGCTGCGGAGACCCCCATTGCGACAGCCACAACAGGTTCGCCGCATCGACCAGGAAAACAAACGTGATGCCAAAGGCACCTGTCGCTGTCATCCGCACCACATGGCCCATGGTCGAGCCGGTGATGAAACGACCCTGCCCCTCCACGTTACTCTGCCGCAGCGGGCATGGGGCGTGTCAGCACGGTCTCGTGTCCCGGCACCGGATGGCGCGGGATCAGCAGGGCCAGCATCAGCGACGTGGCGGCCATACCTGCCGCCAGAAAGAACACCGCCGCCGGCGACACCAGCCACAACAGGCCCAGCGGCGCGGGCAGGCCCACAGCGGCAATGTGGTTGATGGTAAAGGCCACGGCAGCCGTGGGCGCAATGTCGCCCGGGTCTGCGATTTTCTGGAAATAGGTCTTGAGCGCCAGCGCCAGCCCGAAAAAGATGTGATCGACCACATAGAGGAACGCCGCCACAGCGATGCCCCAGCCCATGTAATAGACGCCACCATAGCTCAGGAACACGATCACCAGACCGATGTATTCAAACCCCAGCGTCTTGCGCTCGCCGAACCGCTGCACCACGCGGCCCAGCAGCGGGGCCACCAGCATGTTGATCAACAGGTTGACCAGATAGAGCATCGTCAGCTCGTCAACCTTGAAGCCGAACTTTTCAACCATCATGAAACCGGCAAAGACCGTAAAGATCTGCCGCCGCGCGCCGGCCATGAATTGCAGCGCGTAATACAGCCAATAGCGTTTGCGCAGGATGAACTGTTTGCGCTGGGGATTGGGCGCTTCGAACTGCGGATATGCGAACATCGCGAAAATGGCGATGGCCGCAGTCACGCCGCCGCCTGCCATGTAGACGATGTTATAGGTCAGGTGCAGCGGCTCCCACAGCAGCAGGATCACAAGATACACCACGAAGGTCGCCGCCGAACCGGTGGCCAACAACCAGCCCAGCACGCGCGGGGCGTTTTCCTTGTCGATCCACTGCAGTTGCAGCGACTGGTTGACCGTCTCGTAATAATGAAAGCCGATCGAGCTGAGCATGGTCAACGTCAGGATGCCGCCCAGCGACGGGAAATGTGCGGTGACCGCCGTGGCCACCCCCAACAGCACCAGCGACACCAGCCCCAGCACCTGTTCGCGCACAAAGATGATGATGGCGATCACGCCGATGGCCAGAAACCCGGGAATTTCGCGTATCGTGTGCAGCAGGCCAATGTCGGCACCGTCGAAATTGGCGGCCTCGATGACAAAGTTGTTCAGCAGCGCCGACCAGGTGTTGAAGGCAATCGGCATGGCCATCGCCATCAGGAACAGCAAGGCGATGGGACGGCGCCAGAACGGCAAGGTGGCGGCATCGCCGGTTTTTACGATACGTGTCATGGGTTCCGCATTACGCCTAATGCGAAAACGAGGCGAGTTGAAAATTGTACCAAACGGAGGGTTTTATGTACAACTTTTGGTCCGTTCCAACCGCTTGGACGGACAACCATAGCGGGTGTCAGTAGAAGCTTTGCGGGTCGATGTCGATGGCCAGCCGGATGTCGCCCTTGATCTGCACCTGACGCACCCATTTGCGCAGCGCGCCCTGCAAGGCCACGCCCTTGTCGGCCTTGACCAGCATCCGCACGCGATGCCGCCCGCGCACCCGCGCAATGGGCGCAGGGGCAGGCCCGTACACCTGCGCACCCACCTGCCGCAGCGGCCCGTCGGCCCGCGCTAGGTGGTTGGCAATGTCAAAGACCGCCGCCACATCCGGCCCGCTCAGGATGATCCCAGCCATGCGCCCATAGGGCGGCACGCCTGCCGCCTCGCGCTGCGCGGCCTCGGCCCGCCAAAAGCCTTCCTCGTCGCCCGCCAGAATGGCGCGGATCACCGGATGGTCGGGCTGATAGGTCTGCAACAACGCCGTGCCGGGCTTGTCCGCGCGCCCTGCCCGCCCCGCCACCTGCCGCATCAGCTGGAACGTGCGTTCAGCGGCGCGCAGGTCGGACCCTTGCAGACCCAGATCCGCGTCGATCACGCCGACCAGCGTCAGGTTGGGAAAGTTGTGCCCCTTGGCCACAAGCTGCGTGCCGATCACGATGTCGGCCCCGCCTTGGGCGATGCTTTCAATCTCGGCCTTCAACGCGCGGGCGCTGCCGTACATATCGGAACTGAGAGTCGCGATGCGTGCATCGGGCCACAGCAACGCCGCCTCCTCGCCCAGCCGTTCGACACCGGGGCCGACGGGGGCCAGCCGATCCTCGGCCTCGCAGCTGGGGCAGACGGTCGGCATTGGCTTTGTCTCGCCGCACTGGTGGCACATCAGACGTTTCAGAAACCGGTGTTCAACCATGCGCGCATCGCATTGGTCGCAGGCGATCTGATGGCCACAGGCCCGGCACAGCGTGATCGGCGCATAGCCGCGCCGGTTGATGAACAGCATCGCCTGCTCGCCTGCATCGATCCGCGCCTGCACTGCCTTTTGCAAATCCGGCGACACCCAGCGATCCGCAGGCAGTGCCGCCGCACGCATGTCGATCGTGCCCATCGTCGGCATCACCGCAGGACCAAAGCGCGAGGTCAGCTCAAGCCGCTTGTATTTGCCCGCCTCGGCGTTGGCCCAGCTTTCCAGACTGGGCGTGGCCGAGGCCAGCACCACATGCGCCCCGCAGATCGACGCGCGCAGCACGGCCATGTCGCGGGCGTTGTACAGAACGCCATCTTCCTGCTTGTAGGACGTATCGTGTTCCTCATCGACCACGATCAGCCCAAGGTTCTGATAGGGCAGAAACAGCGCCGACCGCGCCCCGATCACCAGTTGCGCGCCACCCTGGCCCACCATCCGCCAGATGCGGCGGCGTTCGGTCATGGTGGCCCCCGAGTGCCATTCCGCAGGGCGCGCGCCGAACCGTGCCTGAACCCGTTTGAGGAATTCAGCCGTCAGCGCGATCTCGGGCAGCAGCACCAGCGCCTGCCGCCCTTGGGCCAGACAAGCGGCGACAGCTTCCAGATAAACCTCGGTCTTGCCCGACCCGGTGACGCCGCGCAGCAGCGTGGTGCCATAGGTTTCGGACCGCACGGCCTCGGCCAGCATCGCGGCGCCTGCGGCCTGATCGTCGGTCAGTTCCTTGCCGGGCAGCGACGGGTCAAGACGGCGGAACGGCACATCGCGCGGTGCGTCCTCTTCGGACACCACACCCTGTTTCACCAACCCTTTGACCACCGAGGACGTGACGCCTGCCATCTCGGACAGTTCTTTCAAGGTGAACGACAGATCGCCGTATTCGGCCAGCGTTTCCATCACCCGGCGGCGGGCATCTGTGGCGCGGTCCGGCTCCCCCTCGCCCCGCCGGTAGATCTTGCGCATCGACGGCGGATCACCCAAGCCCGGCGCGCGGGTGGCCAGCCGCAGCATCGCGGGCATCGGCGTCAGCGTGTATTCGGCGGCCTTTAACAGAAACGTACGCATTTCCTCGCGCATGGGTGCCGCATCCAGCACCCGAATGACCGACCGCACCTTGGATATGTCCCAATCGCCCCGCCCCGGACCCCAGACAATGCCCAGCACCTTGCGCGGCCCCAAGGGCACCTCGACAAAGGCGCCCAGCAGGCAACCGCCCTCGGGTGCCTTGTAATCCAGCAACCGGTCCAGCGGCTGCGTGGTCAGCACCGCAACCAAGGCTCCTTCGTCATAGAATTCGGGGCGCGTCACGTTTGGCCTCGGCAATTGTGGGTTTCGGTGGGTGTTCAGTTGGGGTACACGCAAACACAAAGCAAGGCCATCGCGAACTGATCGCGCGCCGCCCTGTGATTGCGCTAACAGCACCTGGAGCCACCGATATGAAATTCTTTGTAGACACCGCCGATATCGACGCCATCGCCGAACTGAACGATCTGGGCATGGTCGACGGGGTGACAACCAACCCCTCGCTGATCCTGAAATCGGGCCGCGACATTCTCGAAGTGACCAAGGAAATCTGTGATCTGGTCAGTGGCCCGGTCAGCGCCGAAGTTGTGGCTCTGGACTCCGATGCCATGATCGCCGAAGGCCGCAAGCTGGCGGAAATCGCTGAAAACATCGCCGTCAAACTGCCCCTGACATGGGACGGCCTGAAGGCGTGCAAGGTGTTGTCGGGCGAAGGCAAGATGGTCAACGTCACCTTGTGCTTCTCGGCCAACCAGGCGCTGCTGGCGGCCAAGGCCGGTGCCACGTTCATCAGCCCCTTTATCGGGCGTCTGGACGACATCAACATCGACGGCATGGACCTGATCGAAGATATCCGCACGATCTATGACAACTACGGGTTCGAAACCAACATCCTGGCCGCGTCGATCCGGTCGGTGGCCCACGTGCAGGATTGCGCGCGCATCGGTGCCGACGTGATGACCGCCCCCCCCGAAGTGATCAAGAAACTGGCCTCGCACCCGCTGACCAATGCCGGTCTGGACCAGTTCATGAAAGACTGGGCGAAAACCGGCCAGAAAATCCTGTAAGCCTGCGGGTTTGAACATCGCCCTGCCCGGTATCTGCCGGACGGGGCTGCGCTTTCTCCGAATCGAGGGGAACTTGCGCCAGAACTCCCCTCAGACGGGAATTTCGGCAACACCCCGCACATCGCATGCCAAAACCTGCCCTTTTAACCAAAAAGGGGCAGATTTTGCCGACGCTGCATGTTAGGGTCCCACAAAATAAAATGAGCAGTTCATGACCAGCAGCCCGAAAATCGACGACGCCCTGCGCGAGGCGATCATCTCGCGTCCCGATGTGATCCTTGATGACAAGGACATGATGCACGCCCTGATCGCGGCCAACGAACGCAGCATGGGCGGCAATATCGTCGACCTGCGCGGCATTGCCATGGAGCGGCTCGAATCGCGGCTGGACCGGCTGGAGGACACCCACCGCAGCGTGATTGCCGCCGCCTATGAAAATCTGGCCGGCACAAATCAGGTGCACCGCGCGATTCTGCGGATGCTGGACCCCATCGAATTTGAAACCTTCCTGCGCGATCTGGGCGGCGAAGTGGCCGAGATCCTGCGCGTGGATGCGGTCAAGTTGGTGCTGGAAAGCGTGCAGAACGACAATGATCCCGCGGTACAGCGTCTGGGCGATGTGCTGAGCGTGGCGGAACCCGGCTTTATCGACGGTTATCTGACCCAGAACCGGGGCGGCCCCGTCCGTCAGGTCACCCTGCGGCAGGTCCAGAACGGCAACCCGGAGATTTACGGCAACAATTGCGACTGGATCCGCTCCGAGGCCTGCCTGAAACTGAACTTTGGCGCGGGCCGCCTGCCCGGACTGCTGGTCATGGGCGCGGAAGATCCGCACATGTTCGGCCCGCAGCAAGGCACCGATCTGCTGACATTTTTTACCGGCGTGTTCGAGCGCACGATGCGCCGCTGGTTGTCATGAGCCTGATCTCTCCGGCTGCGCGCGACGCGCTGGAGACGTGGCTGGACCACCAGCGTGCGCTGAAGGGCGCGGCCGCCAACACGATCACCGCCTATACGGGCGATCTGGGCGAATTTCTGGCGTTTATCACCGCGCACAAGGGCGCCCCCCAAGGGCTGGGCGCGTTGTCGCATATTACCGTCAGCGACATGCGGGCGTGGATGGCGCACGCGCGCTCGGGCGATGTGGGGCCACGGTCGCTGGCGCGCAAGCTGAGTGCGGTAAAGTCCTTCTATCGCTGGCTGGCCGCACGCGAAGGGTTTGAACCCACCGCTGTGCTGTCCACCCGTGCGCCCAAATACACCCGCAAACTGCCCCGCCCGCTGGCCGTAGATGCCGCCCACGATATGGTCGAGGCCATCGGGATGCAGTCGCTGACGCCCTGGGTCGGGTTGCGCGACATTGCGGTGCTGACCTTGCTGTGGGGCTGTGGCCTGCGGATTTCCGAGGCGCTGAGCCTGCGCGGGGGCGACGCACCGCTGCCACAGGTGATGCGGATCACCGGCAAGGGCGGCAAGGAACGCATCGTGCCGGTGGTGGGGGCAGCACAACAGGCGGTCGACGCCTATATCGCCGCCTGTCCGCATATCCTGCAAGACGACCAGCCGCTGTTCCGCGCCGTGCGCGGCGGGGCACTGGCGCCGCGTGCCATTCAAAAGGCGATGGAGGCCGCGCGCATGCAGTTGGGCCTGCCTGCGACCGCGACACCACACGCCATGCGCCACAGTTTTGCCACGCACCTGCTGAACGCGGGCGGTGACCTGCGCAGCATCCAGGAATTGCTGGGCCATGCGTCGCTGTCGACGACCCAGGCCTATACCGCCGTCGACACGGCGCGGCTGATGGATGTCTACAACAGCGCCCATCCCAAAGCCTGACCGCACATGTTTGCGCAACCGACCGCGCCAATCCCGTAAATTCGCCCGATTTCCTTTTGCATCCGCGCCACCAATGCGCCATCAAGGGTGCCATGACTCGCCAGATGAAAGCCCTTTCCGTCCATTTGCTGACCGCTACGGGCGCGGTCTTTGCGATGCTGGCCATGTTGGCCGCTGTCGATGCCAAATGGGATCTGATGTTCTTGTGGCTGGTGGTGGCCTTTGCCGTGGATGGTGTCGACGGCCCGCTGGCGCGCAAATACGATGTAAAGAACAACGCACCCGAATTTGACGGCGTGCTGCTGGACCTGATCATCGACTATCTGACTTATGTGTTCATTCCCGCCTTTGCCCTGTTCAAATCCGGGTTGATGGACGGCTGGACCGGCTGGGTGGCGATCATCCTGATCACCTTTGCCTCGGCGCTGTATTTCGCGGACACGCGGATGAAGACCAAGGACAACTCGTTTTCCGGCTTTCCGGGCTGCTGGAACATGCTGGTGCTGGTGATCTTTGCCACAGAGCCGAATTTCTGGGTCTCGCTGGCGCTGGTGACGGTGCTGGCGGTGGCGATGTTCCTGCCGCTGAAATTCATTCACCCCGTGCGCACCGAACGCTGGCGCAAGCTGAGCCTGCCGGTGGCGCTGGCATGGACAGTCTTTGCGGGCTGGGCCGCCTGGGTGAACTTTCACCCAGACACATGGGCCATCTACGGGTTGGCGATCACTTCGGTTTACCTGACATTTGCGGGCATCGCGCAACAGCTGGTCTACGGCCGCGACGGCTAAATCAGGAAGCCGCCCGCGCCTTCGTGGCGCAACAGGGCCACCTTGGTTTCGACCCCGCCTGCCCCTGAAAATCCGGTCAGACCCTTGGCCCCCATCACCCGGTGGCAGGGGATTATCACCGGTATCGGATTGCCACCGCACGCCTGCCCCACCGCCTGAGCCGACGCGCCCACGTCGCGGGCAATTTCGCCGTAGGTGCGGGTGAACCCGTAAGGAATTGCAGACATCGCCGCACAGACCTTTTGCTGTAAGTCGGACCCCGCCACACGCAGCGGCAGGTCGAACCGCTCCAGCGTGCCGGCATCATAGGCGCGCAGTTGCTCTGCGGCGTCGCGCAGCAAGGCTGTGTCATCCGCACGCCCCGATGCGCCCCACGACAGGCCCGTGATCGCGTCGTCGTCTTCGGTCAGGCACAGGATGCCGAATTGTGTGGGAACATCATGCAGGTTCATGGCCCGAGCATGCGGCCAAAGCAGCGCGCGCTCAACCCGTAACCTGCGCATTGCGCACCGCCCGTAAGCGGTGCGCAAGTCATTCAGCGTTTAGCGAGGATATAATACAGCGCGCCACCGATCAGCGCCCCGATCACCCAGGCATAGCCCGACAGCATGACCAGTGGAGGCAACCAGACCGTCGCCACCGAAAACACGGCCGCGATGGCAAAGGCTACCACTGCCGGCGCGTTCCAGCCGTTGCCAAAGCGGTACGGCCCGCCGACCTCGTCATAGAGGCCCGCCACATCCAGCGTCTGATGGCGCAGCACGTAATAGTCCACGATCATGATCCCGTAGATCGGCGCCAGCGTCGCCCCCAGCGTATTCACAAATCCACCGATGCCGAAATTGGCGATGAAGCTGGTCCAAAGCCCGCCAATGACAAAGGCGAAACCGGATGTGATCAGGCCCGCCATCCGAAAGTTGATCTTGCGCGGGGCCAGGTTGGCAATGCCGTTCACCGCAGGGATGAAATTGGCCACCAGGTTGATCCCGACTGTCGCGGCGAAAAAGGTGATCGCGGCAATGACACTCAGCAGCACGCTGTCGGTGCGCTCGACAATCTCGGTCGGATTGATGATCGCCTCGCCGTAGACCACCGCGGCGCCCGCCGTGGTCAACAGGGCCAGGGCCGAGAACAGGACCATATTGAACGGCAGCCCCGCAAGGTTGCCCAGCACCATCGCGGGCTTGTCCTTGGCATAGCGCGAGAAGTCCGAAAAGTTGATCATCACGGCGGCGAAATAGGCCACCATCGTACCGACAATGGCCACGAACCCGTTGAATTCGGTCAGGAACGTCGCATCCGGCTGCACAAAGATCGTCCGCGCCGCCTCCAGCAGCTGGCCATCCGCCTTTTGCCACAGCACGATCACCAACCCGATCATCACCAGATAAACGAACGGCCCCGCGATGTTCAGGAAGGTTTCGACCCAGTCCATGCCGCGCCAGAAGATCACGATGTGAAAGGCCCAGACGATCACGAAGGACAGCCAGTCAACGCCGGTCAGCCCCAGAATCTCTGTCCCGCCACTGATACCCGTCAGCGACCGGATCAACAGGGCCACAGCGGTCGAGGCGAAATAGACCTGCACGCCGTACCAGAAGACCGCCACGATGGCCCGCAGGATCGCAGGCAGCTTGGCCCCTTGGGTGCCAAGGCTGGCGCGGGCCAGCACCGGATAGGGGATGCCGTATTTCTCGCCCGGTGCGCCCGACAGGTTCACGAGGAACATCACGAACAGGCCCGCCGCGATCAGCGCGGCAAAGGCGGTCCAGCCGCTGACCCCGAACGAGATGAACAGCGAGGCCACCAGCGAATAGCCGAACAGAGACTGCACGTCGTTGGCCCAGATGTTGAAAATGGCGAACCAGCCCCAGTTCTTTTCCGAGGCCGTGACCGGGTTCAGCGTATTGCCGCCCCCGCCAATGGGTGTATCGGTGTGCAGTGTCATATGTGTCCCTCGCTATTTTATGCGAAACTGTTGCGAACGGCGGCCTTTGGCCTTGGCGTCCTGATGTTGCGCGGCGCTTGGCGCACCACGATAACGGGAACCTGTCACATTGCTTTGCGCCTGCATAGCGTCCCGTTGACCTTACGTTACGGGTTGGGAATGGAACGCTGAAAATAAAAGCGGCCCGCCCCCAATCCGGGAGCGGGCCGCCACAAGCCTGAAATGGCGCTGTTTCAGCTCAGCGCGTCGTCGCAGCGTCCGCAGACACCTGCGTGGCTATGCGTGCCCACATCGGGCAGTACCTTCCAGCAGCGGTGACATTTGTCGCCTGCGGCTTTCTCGAACACCACGCCCACGCCCGGAACTTCCGGCAGGCGGAAGGCTTCGGCCGGTGCCGCGTCCGATGTGATCGCGATGTCGGAGGTGATGCACAGATCCTCGAAGGCCACCGATTGCAGCGCCGCGCGCAGGGCCTCGTCCTCGACATGCACGACCGGTGCGGCCTCGAGCGAGGCACCGATGACCTTGTCGGTGCGCTGTACTTCCAGCGCCGCCGTCACCGCGCGACGTGCGGCACGCACGCCCGCCCATTTCGCCGCCAGCGCATCATTGCGCCAGTCCGCAGGAGTTGCGGGGAAATCGGCCATGTGAACGGACGCATCGGCACCGGGGTTCCGCTCCAACCAGACCTCTTCCATGGTGAACACAAGGATTGGAGCCAGCCATGTAGTCAGGCGCTGGAACAACAGGTCCAGCACCGTGCGCGCGGCACGGCGGCGCAGCGTGTCACCGTCGCAATACAGCGCATCCTTGCGCACATCGAAGTAGAAGGCCGACAGATCCAGCGTGGCAAAGTTGAACACCGCCTGCCAGACGCCTTGGAAATCGAATGCGGCATAGCGCGTGCGCACCACCTCATCCAACTCGGCCAGACGGTGCAGCACCCACTGCTCCAGCTCGGGCATGTCGGCGGCTGCGGTCCGGTCGGCTTCGGTAAAGTCCGACAGCGACCCCAGCATGAACCGCATGGTGTTGCGCAAACGGCGATAGCTGTCAGCCACCCCTTTCAGGATTTCCGGCCCGATCCGCTGGTCGGCGGTATAATCGGCCTGTGCCACCCACAGCCGCAGGATGTCGGCCCCGTACTGGCGCACGACCTCGTCCGGCACGATGGTGTTGCCGATGGATTTCGACATTTTCATGCCCTTGGCATCCAGTGTAAAGCCGTGGGTCACCACATTGCGATAGGGCGCGCGGCCGGTGGTCCCGACCGATTGCAACAGCGACGAATGGAACCAGCCACGGTGCTGGTCGGTGCCTTCCATGTAGACATCGGCGATGCCGTCGTCAGACCCGTCTTCACGGTCGCGCAGAGTAAAGGCGTGGGTCGAGCCGGAATCAAACCACACATCCAGAATGTCGGTGACCTGGTTGTAATCGTTGGGGTTGACGATGCCGCTCAGGAACCGCTCTTTCGCGCCGTCCGCATACCAGACATCCGCGCCATCAGCCTCGAACGCTTCGACAATCCGCGCGTTCACATCCGCATTGCGCAGCAGGAAGTCTGCGTCGGTCGGCAACGCGCCCTTCTTGGTAAAGCAGGTCAACGGCACACCCCACGCCCGTTGACGCGACAGCACCCAGTCGGGGCGCGCCTCCATCATCGAATGCAGGCGATTGCGGCCCGATTTCGGCGTCCAGTTGACGTTGTCGATCTCGGTCAGGGCACGTTCACGGATGGTCTTGCCGAATGTGTCCAGCCCGTCGCCCACAACCTTGTCGATGGCGGCAAACCATTGCGGCGTGTTGCGGTAGATCACGGGCGCTTTCGAGCGCCAGGAATGCGGATAGCTGTGCTTGATCTTGCCACGCGCCAGCAGGCCGCCAACCTCGACCAGCTTGTCGATGATGGCGGCGTTGGCGTTGCCTTCCTTGCCGTTGGGCTTCAGGATCGCCTTGCCGCCAAAGAACGGCAGATCGTCGCGGAAACGCCCGTCTTCCATGACGTTATAGGTGATGACCTGCTCCAACATGCCCAGATCGCGGTAAAGCTCGTATTCTTCCAACCCGTGCGACGGCGCGCAGTGGACGAAACCGGTGCCTTCGGTGTCGGTGACGAAATCGGCAGCACGGAAATCGCGCAGGTCGTCCCATTCGCCGCCCGCACCTTCGGCCCCTTTCAAGGGGTGCTCCAATTTTATCCCGGCAAACTCGGCAGTGGAGACTTCACGAACGCGCTTCCACATCCCCTCTTCAAGACGAGCCCGACTAAATACGTCGGCGGCCAGATCATCAGCTATCAGATACTTATCGCCGACTGAGACCCAGCACTCATCTGGTGTCGAAGTAATTTCATAGAGCCCGTAAGCGATATCTTTACCAAAAACGACGGCCTTGTTCGATGGGATTGTCCAAGGAGTTGTCGTCCAGATAACGACTTCAGCCCCAAGCAAATCTTCAGCAACAGTTCTAGGTTCCCGCTCAAGGATTTTTCCTGAGCTGCCCTCAACTGGCCAAAGCTGCTTTTCTTCGGCGCTGTTTACGCCCTGAGCGACCTTAAACTTCACCCAAACGGTAAAGCTTTCCTTGTCGTGATACTCGACCTCGGCCTCGGCCAGCGCGGTCTTTTCCACCGGCGACCACATCACGGGCTTCGATCCCTGATACAGCGTGCCGTTCATCAGGAACTTCATGAACTCCTCGGCGATCACCCGTTCGGCGTGGAAATCCATCGTCAGGTACGGATTTTCCCAGTTGCCGGTGATGCCCAGACGTTTGAATTCCTCGCGCTGGATGTCGACCCAACCGCGTGCGAACTCGCGGCATTCGCCCCGGAATTCGTTAATCGGCACCTGATCCTTGTCGCGGCCCTTCTTGCGGTACTGCTCTTCGATCTTCCATTCGATCGGCAGGCCGTGGCAATCCCAACCGGGGATATAGCGCGCGTCAAAGCCCATCATCTGGTGGCTGCGCACGATCATGTCCTTGATCGTCTTGTTCAGCGCGTGGCCGATGTGCAGGTGCCCGTTGGCATAGGGCGGGCCATCGTGCAGCGTAAAGGGCGTGCGGCCCTGTTTCTCGCGCAGGCGGTCGTACACGCCGATCTCCTCCCAGCGCACCAGCCATTCGGGTTCGCGTTTGGGCAGGCCCGCGCGCATCGGAAAATCGGTGCGGGGCAGGTTCAGCGTGTCTTTGTATTCAGGTGTGTCGGCGCACATGTCGGGCGTCCTTCGGATCAGGTCGGGAATATATGTTCAGTGAGGGTCGGTGCGATGGCTCAAACACCTGTTGCCCGGCGTCTCAAGTGTCAGAGCGCCGGGGAAATAATTCGAATAATGAGCGCGGATAGCATCATCATGCCTGCCTTATAAGCAGCGCGGCATAGCCCGACAAGACCCCTTCTTTTGGCCCCAAATATCCCGGGGGACGGCCGCAGGCCGGGGGGCAGCGCCCCCTAGTCCGCCGCATCCCCCTGCGCCGCCGATTTGGCCTGTGCCCAGCGGTCCAGCCAGGCCAGCCCGGCCAGCGACAGTCCCAGCACCAGCAATGAGAACACCCGCACCAGACCGCCCAGCCCCGAGATGTCGACCAGGAACACCTTGGCCACCGCCAGCCCGATCACCGCCAGACCCGCGCGCCGCATCAGGTTCGAGCTGGCCGCCATCGACTGATAGAACAGCCCCGCCCCCGCCAGCAGCAGCGCCACGGTATAGGTGTAAAGCTCGCCCTGCCCCATGCCATAGGACAGCTCCATCGCCTCCGTCCCCTGCCAGAAATGGCGGATCACGCAGAACAGCCACAGCAACCCCAGCGCACCGGCCAGCCCTGTCATGCCCAGACGCAGCAGGCGCGGCAGCGTGCCAATGCGCCACACGCCCAAGGCAAACACCAGCGCCGGTGCCAGATAGGCCGGTGCCAGCGTGTTGAACAGTGGCTGGCCCGCCACATCGCCGAACCAGTCGCTCAGCAGCGGCGAAGTCAGAACCGTGGCAGCAAGCAGGGCCAGCAGGCCGATCAGCGCAAAGACAGCCGCCAGCCCTGCCCGCAGCCAGCGCAGCAACGGCCGCCCTGCCATGCGCTGCACCTGTGCCAGCGCCAGCCCGAACCAGATCGTCGCGAACAGGCCCATCGCCCAATGCGAACCAACGCTGTCCTCGTCCAGCACGTAGGAAATCGCACGGTAGACCAGCAGCGTCACCAGTATCCCACCGAACGACCACGCGGCACTGTCCAGCATCAGCATGGCCTCGTCCCGCCGCCCCTGTGCTGCGCGCGGCCGCAACAGCCACAGCCCCGCCACCATCGCGGCAAAGGCACTGCCATAGGCCAGCACCATCTCGGCCAGCCCGGTGTCGACAGCCCAGACCATCCCCGGATCGGCCACCAGCCGGTATCCCAGCGTGACCACGCCCGCCGCCACAAACCACGCCATCTGCGGCAGGTCGAACTTGCGGTCCAGCCACGCGGCCACCACAACCGTCACCGCAATCGCCGCCGTCAGCGCCGCCAGCGACAGCATCAGCACCAGCGCAAAGGTGATGCATGACAGCGCCGACAGCACGAAAAACGCGGTGCGCAGGCGGTGTTCCGGCCCATCTACACGGGCAAACCGTTCGGCCATCACGCTCATCAGCGCCGCCAGCGCCGCCGCGTGCAGCGCCCATGGATAGGCCCCGATGGCCGTCGCCGGCTGCCATGTCACTTCGATCAGCACGGCCAGTCCCGGTGCGATTACCGCCGCCGCCAGCGCCCACAGGGGGGCAAACGCCCCGCCGCGCAGCGACCGCCATGCGGTCAGCAGTGACAGCACCACGCCGATGCCCACCAACGCGGTGACGGTCAGGGGGAACTTGGCCTCTGGCGCATCGACATATGTGGTCAGGTAATCGGTAACGATGGGCGCGCGGTCCAGACCGACCAGCACAACCGCAGCGCCCAGGCCTGCGACCGGCAGCAGCGTCTGGTCCTGCAAGGCCGGTGCGCGCACCGACCAGCAGGTCCATGCCCCTGCCAGCACCGACAGCGCCAGCACCGACAACCCGAATTCGGCAGCGCCCGCCTGCGCGGTCGACACCAGCGCCAGCACCGTCGCGGCCAGCGCGCCTGCGGCCAGCCAGGTCGGAAAGATCGGGCGCGTGGTCGGGGTCATTTGATGCAGCATCGCGCCGCCGTGGTCCGGCGACACCGACCGCGCCGGGATCAGCACCGCCATCACCGCCAGCGCAAAGACATAAGCCACAAAGGCCGCGACCGTCTGGTCCGCGCCGTCCACCAGCAACCAACCCGCGCCGTAAGCCAGCCCCAGACTCAGCGCCGACACCCACGCCCAGCGTTTCAGCGTGTCGATGCCCAGCCCAAGGGCTGCGATAATGGCGAAATAGCCGTAGAAAATCGTCGGATCATCCGACGACCCGCCCACCACGAATGGTGCAGCAAAGGCACCGATCACGCCCACCGCCGCCAGCAGCGGGCCATAGAACCAGCCCAGCACAAGGGCGACCAGCGCCACCAACACCATGCCGATCAGCGCCGTTTCCGGCCCGATCAGATCATACAGCAGCCGCGCCGACAGCACGCCGCCGAACAGCGACACGATGCCTGCACCGGAGAACACCGAAGGCAGATAGGCGGTGGCCGTGTCCTCGCCATCGCCGAACCGGCGGCGGATGTATTCCCCCGCCCCGATCAGCACAGCGCCAAAGGCCAGCGCCGCAACAACCCGCGCCGTGGGCGGCAACAGCCCGTTTTCCATGCCGTATTGCACCAGGAACAGACCCGCCAGCGCCAGCGACAGGGCAGACACCGCATAGAACCAGTTGTGCATCAACCACGCGCTCAGGCGTTGGGTCCAGTCGGGTTGCGACGGCGGGCGGGGTTCGGCAGATGCCGAGGCAGACGCCGCCTGACGTGCCGCGATCACCGCAGCGGCAGGAGGCGGTGGGGGCGATGCAGGCTTTGCAGGTTCCGCAGGGGCTGCGGGCGGAGGCGCAGCAGGTGCTTGCTGCTCTTCGCGTTCCCTGCGCGGACGCTCAAGCGGCGCGGGACTGCCCGCGCGCAAACGCAAGGCGGTCAGCTCTTTTTCCACCTCGGCCAGACGGGATTTCACGCCGCTGTGGCTGATCAGAAGATAAATCACCGCGATAGGGATCGCTATAACGATCCCTCCGATCACAACCAGAAGACCTTCCATCGCGCGCTACCCCTACCCGACATTCAAAGCGCACGGTAACGCTTTGACGGGGCGGAGCAAAGTGGGGAAATCCTGACCTAACGTTCCGAGGTTCGGGACCCAAACAGCCCCGTCAGGCTGCGCTGGACGATGCCACGGCTGGTCGGGCGTTTTCCTGCCGGGAACGGCAGCGGGCGGCAGACCTCCATCGCGGCGACGCCGACGCGGGCGGTCAGTGCACCGTTCACCAGCCCCTCGCCAAAGCGGCGCGAGAGTTTGCCCAGCAGCGAACCGCCCAGCACAGGCTCCAGCATATCGTCGCCCACGGCCACCGCCCCCGTCGCCACCAGATGCGACAGCACCGCACGCGTCAGCCGCCAGCTTCCGAAAAAGCCGGAACGCCCGCCATAAACATCGGCCACGCGGCGGATCATCCGCAGGTTGGCGGTCAGCGCCGTGGCCACATCGGCCAGCGCCAGCGGCACCAGTGCCGTCACCGCCGCCACCTGCCGTGCGGCGGCCTCGACCTCGCGCGAGGCGGCCACATCCAACGGGGCCAGCAGTTCGGCGTCGGCCAGGGTCAGCAGGGCGGCTGCATCCATCTGGTCACCGCGCAGTTCCTGCAACCGCTCGCGGCCCCAACGGGTGTCCTCGCGGCTGCTGTACAGCGCCACCAGCCGGTCCGTGACCTTGCGCGCGGCAGGCAGATCGGCGGCCTCGATGGCCGTCGCCGCCTGATGGCGCAGATCGTCGATGCGGGTCAGGCGTGCCAATGCGGCCAGTTCGCGGATCGCCATCAACAGCAGGATCGCCACGAACAGGGCGAACAGCCCTGTCACGATCCAGCCCAGAACAGGCGCACGCTCGATCAACCCGTTGGCAAAGTCCCACGCCGCAATCGACACCACGGCCCCGATCAGCGTGGTCGTCACCCACCAGAACATCCGCGCCAGCAGCGACGGACGGCGCGCGGCCATGCGGGCGGCGGCCTGCATCGCCCGGCCTTGCGGCAACGGCTCTTCCAGCGTGTCGGGCACGGGCGGTGCGTCTGCGACCGAGGGCGTTTCGGACAGATCAATCAGAACCGGACCTTTGGCCATTAAAACGTCTCCTTGTCGGCATGCCATTCATAGCGGACATCGGGCAGGCCCACGTCATTGCCTGCTCCGTCCGTGTGCTGCACAGGCCGAAAGCCCGCGCGTTCGTAAAAGCGGTTCGCGCCTGAATTCGCGGCAAAGGACCACAAGCCCAACCGCCGGTGGCGTGCCTTGGCATGGTTCAGCAAGGCCGTGCCCGCCGCGCGGTTCTGTGCCTCGGGTGCGACGTAAAGTGCGTGTATCTCGGTGTCCTGCAGGGCCAGAAACCCGACCACCCCCGCATCGGTGCGCGCGGTGGTCACCCAACCTGCGTCGATCATCTCGGCGGCGAACATCACTTCCTCGGCACGGGTGTGAATACGTGGCAACCACGGAGTTGCATCGACATTCGCCCCAAGGATCGCACCCACGGTGCCCGCATCCAGCGGACGGGCAGCACGGATTTCGACGGCGTTCATAGCTTGTCCCCGATCAGGAATTGCGCGGCGCGGTCCAGCCGGATGTGCGGCGGCCCGTCGCCGGGGCGCAGGGTCAGAGCGGCGGGGGCAAAACGCATCACCTGATAATCACCTGCGAGCCAGTTTTCACCACGCTGCGGGTTCAACAGATGCGACGGATCGCTGGGCAGATGGCCGGGAAAGAACGCCGCCTGCTTGCCGGTGTCCAGCAGCTTGCCCTGCACCATTCCCAGCGTTTCACCGTCATGGGGCATGTCGGTTTCCGTCGTCGCCCGCAGCGAAGCGATGGCCAGCGATTGCGTGTCAGCGCCCGCAAAGCGCGCCTTGTCGGTGGCGTCGCGCACCAGCGCCTGCATGATCGCGGTCAGTTGCGCGTGCTGGCTGTGGTGCAGGTGGTCGGCCTTGGTCGCGGCAAAGAGGATTTTCTCGACCCGTTTTCCCATCAGCAACCGCGTCAAAAACGCATTCCGGCCGGGGCGGAAGGCAGACAGGATCTCGGTCAGTGCGCCGCGCAGATCCTCGAGCGCCGCAGGGCCATTGTGGATCGCGCCCAAGGCATCGACCAGCACCACCTGACGGTCGATGCGGGCGAAATGGTCGCGGAAAAACGGTTTGACCACTTGCGCCTTATACGCCTCGTACCTGCGGTCCATTTCGCGCAGCAGCGATCCGCGCGGGGCGGCGCCAGCGGGCAGCGGCGCAAAGGTCAGCACCGGAGAGCCCGCAAGATCACCGGGCAAAAGGAACCGCCCCGGCGCGCAGTCGGAATAACCATCGCGGCGCGCGTCCTGCAGATAGGCCGCAAAGCTGGCGGCCAGCTCTTGCGCCAGCGGCTCGTCCAGCTTTGCCGACCCGTCCACCTGCGCCACCTTGGCGCGGTATGCTGCGGCCTGTTCCCGGTCGGCGATGGATTTCAGCGTGGCGGCGGACCATTCGGCATAGGTCTTGTCCATCAGCGTCAGGTCCAGCAGCCATTCGCCGGGATAATCCACGATGTCGACATGCACCGTGCGCGGCCCTTTCAGGCCCGCCAGCAGCCCCTTGGGACGCACCCGCAAGCTGACCCGCAGCTCGGAAATGTGCCGTGTGCTGTCCGGCCAATGCGCGGGATCGGCGGTCAGCGCGCCAAGGTGGCTTTCATAGTCGAACCGCGGCACCGTGTCGTCCGGCTGGGGTTGCAGGAACGCCGCCTCGATCCGTCCTTCGGAGGCGGCCAGCAGATGCGGCATGCGGCCCCGATCCAGCAGGTTGGCAACCAGCGACGTGATGAACACCGTCTTGCCCGACCGCGCCAGCCCCGTGACCCCAAGGCGGACCACGGGTTCAAAAAATGTCTCGGACACCGTGTCCTGCATGCTTTCGACGCTGCGCACCAGGTTGTCGGCTATTGCTGATATGACCACGGGGTCCCCTTGTTCTGCCCGATCACCCTGAAAGGTGACGCATGTTGTTGAGATGAACATAGAGTGTCCACCACAGGCTTGCCAGTGGGGCCGCGTGGCGCTAGGGCATGCGCCATGCCCCGTTATGCGTTGAAAGTCGAATATCATGGTGCGCCATTCGTCGGATGGCAGCGGCAACCGGACCAGCCATCGGTTCAGGGTGCCATTGAGGCTGCTCTGTCGAAACTGGAGCCCCGCGCCCACACCATCGCTGCCGCAGGGCGCACCGACGCCGGCGTGCATGGGCTGGCGCAGGTGGCGCATTGCGACATGGACAAGGATTGGGACCCGTTTCGTCTGTCCGAGGCGATCAATTATCATCTGAAACCGGCCCCCGTGGCGATTGTAGATTGCGCCGCCGTGCCCGACGATTGGCACGCGCGGTTTTCGGCGCTTGAGCGGAAATACCTGTTCCGCCTGCTGATGCGCCGCCCGCCCGCGACCCATCAGGACGGGCTGGTCTGGCGGGTGAACCACCAGCTGGACGTGGATGCCATGCGCGAGGGCGCTGCGCATTTGCTGGGCCTGCATGATTTCACAACCTTCCGGTCGTCGATCTGTCAGGCGGAAAGCCCGGTCAAGACGCTGGACGCGCTGGACATCGTGCGTGTCGAGACCGATTGGGGACCAGAAGCGCAGTTCACCGTGCGGGCGCGGTCGTTCCTGCACAACCAGGTGCGCAGTTTTGTCGGCACGCTGGAGCGTGTGGGCAGCGGCGGCTGGCAGCCGGACGATGTGCGGCGCGCGCTTGAGGCGCGGAACCGTGCGGCCTGTGGGCCGGTGTGTCCGCCGCAGGGGTTGTATCTGGCGGGGGTGCAGTACCCCGAGGACCCGTTCGGGGGCTAGGATTGGGGGCGCTGCCCCCGGCGCTGGCGCGCCTCCCCCGAAGTTTGTCTGGCAAGATGAAGGTCAGACCTGTGGTTTTGGCAGGTCAAGCCAAAGCGGTCCATTGCGGTAGCCGCCGCGGATCAGATGACCGCGTTTGCGGGCCTCGGGGAACTGGTCTAGCCAGTCGCGGTAGCGGTCGTTGGTGACGATAGGCGCGCCTGTCTTGCGGGCCGTTTGCAGGATCAGCGGGTCAGCGGGCGTGCCCTTGTCCACTACTGTCACGCGGCCATCGGGCAGGTTCAGGGCCGCGGCGAAATCGTTGTCATGCCAGTATTTTCCATACAAAAGATAGCCTGCATTGGCGTCGAAGATCACCGATGGCGACAGGCCGTGGGCCATGAGCGTGGCGATGACCTCGCGCACCGGGGCAAGGTCTGGGATGTCGGTTTTCCAGTACATCACGTTCGAGCCGTCGAGAATGACGGGCGGACCGGTTCGCGGTTGCCTTGGTGGGGGGCGACGTCTTGGCGCAATCCGCGGGCGGCGCGCAATCAGGACCGCCGCGGCCACCGCCATCGGAACGGCAACCAGCAACAGATCGGACCAGCCGGGCAGCAGCAGCGCCACAGCGACGCCGATACAGGAAATCAGAAAAAGAAAGAATGGTGCGCGCATATCGCATTCTTAGCCGCGTCACATTTTACAGCCAAGGGTTGTTTTTTCAGCGCGCGTCCGGGTGCCCTGCCAGCACCAGAAGGCCTCCGGCAATCGCCCAGTTCTTGACGAAGATGGTCATTTGCCACGGATCGTCCGGCAGAAAGTGGAACACGGAGGTGACCATGCAATAGGCCGCCAGCGCCAGTGCCATCAGGCTGAGGCGCGGCCCGAACCACAGCGCGATGGCCCCCGCCACATTGAACACCATGGCAGGCCAGACCAGCACGGCGGGCAGTCCCATACCGCGCAGCAGGTCCATGGCAGGAACCGGATCGGTGATCTTTTGCAAGGCTCCGGCAGCAAAGAACGCGCCCAAAAGGGCGCGCCCTGCGCGGAACGACCAGATGCGGTGGTTTATCACGCCGCTTTCGGCATGAACGTCAGGCTGACGCCATTCAGGCAGTGGCGTTTGCCCGTGGGTGCCGGCCCGTCATCAAAAATATGCCCCAGGTGGCTGCCGCAGCGGCGACAGTGGCATTCGGTGCGCACGTAGAACAGCAGCTTGCGGTCCTCTTTGGTTTCAATCGCACCCGGCAGGCTGTCGTAAAAGCTGGGCCAGCCGGTGCCGCTGTCGAACTTGGTCTTGGCGTCATAAACTGGCAGATCGCAGCCCTTGCAGTGAAACACGCCTGCGCGCTTTTCGTCGTTCAAAGGGCTGGAAAAGGGTTTCTCGGTGTCTTCTTCGCGCATGACCGCATATTCGGTGTCGGTCAGCATCGCCCGCCATTCGGCTTCGGTGCGGGTGATCTCGAATTTGCCATCAGAGGCGGCGGCAAATCCCGGACGGGCAAAGGCCAGTGCGGCACCTGTGGCAAGAAAATTTCGGCGTAACATAGGGGTGATCCTTTCAAGACTTAGATAGGTTTGAACGGGATCGCGTCAAAAAAAGTGGGTTGGCCGCCAACATGGGGAGCCAGCGACCAACCCGGCCGGAACAAACTGGTACTTACTTCGGCACAAGAACCGCATCGACGACGTGAATCACGCCATTCGATTGGTTCACATCCGCAATCGTTACTCTTCCGACATTCCCGTTTTCGTCATAAATATAGAGGTTCTTGCCTTTCACCTGGGCCGACAGCGCGTCGCCCGACAGGGTCTGCATGTGAAAGAAACCATCCTTGGAATTCTTCGCCTTGCTCATCAGGGTCGCCCCCGACAGATCGCCCGCGACGACATGCGCCGTCAGAACCTTGGTCAGCATGCCTTTGTTTTCAGGCATCAACAGTGTTTCGACGGTGCCATCGGGCAGTTTCGCAAAGGCAGCATTGGTGGGGGCGAAGACCGTGAAGGGGCCTGCGCCCTGCAAGGCATCAACCAGGTCGGCAGCCTTGACCGCTGCGACCAGCGTTGTGTGGTCTGCGGAATTCACCGCGTTTTCGATGATGTTCTTGTCTTCGAACATGGGCGCGCCGCCC
This sequence comes from Sulfitobacter sp. 20_GPM-1509m, assembly GCF_000620505.1. Taxonomy (GTDB): domain Bacteria; phylum Pseudomonadota; class Alphaproteobacteria; order Rhodobacterales; family Rhodobacteraceae; genus Pseudosulfitobacter. Next base: position 101,560 of record NZ_JIBC01000004.1, read on the forward strand.
ACATCGGGGTTGGCCGCAAAAGCAGAAGTGGCCAGCACAGTGCTCAGGGTAAGGGCAGCAAGTGTCTTGAACGGTGTCATATCTTCATTCCTTCCTATTGTGTGCAGCGGCGTTTCCCCCCTGCTTGACCTGAGCCACGCAGAAACGCCGCGTGAAGTTTCACGCGGCGTGCATTTTTTTCTGATTTTTTTCGAAAGGACGATTTGGCGTTGTTTTTAAAGCGCTTGTTCGACCGCCGCCGCCGCCAGAACAGCACCCGTTGGCGCGCCTGTGGGCGAACCGCCCGTCGGTTCATCCGACAGCGCCAGCGTCAGGCTGGCCGCCACCGCGCGCAGGTTTTCCGGCAAGGAAACCTGCCATTCGCCCTCGAGCGGCACCACGCCCAACGACACGGGTGCAGCGTCGGGCGCAATGGCCCACAGCTCGGTCACACGGCCCGCAGGGGGCGGCGATGTATCGTTGCGCACAAGGTTGAGCAAGCCGGACTCAGGTTGCAATGTCGCGGTCAGCACGAAATTGCGCTGCTCGGGCGTCAGTTGCGCGGTATAGACGGGGCCTGTGGGTTGCAGCGGTCCGGGCGTGTAGACAAACAGCGCCACGGCGACCAGCGCGGCCGCAGCCAGCCCGATCCACATCGGCGGGCGCAGCCATCGCAGCGCGCTGGCCGGTTTCCGTCCGAACACCCGCGCCATCAGCGCACGGCGCGCCGCAGCCGAAGGCTGGACCGGGTCCAGCGCATCGGCCAGCGCCGACAGGTCCCGCTGCCAGGCCACGACTTCGGCGGCAAAGCTTGCGTCCTCGCGCACACGGCGGGCTGCTGTTTCGGCCTCTTGACCCTCCAGCAGGCTCAGTGCGTATTCAGCGGCCAGAGCGCGATCGTTTTCTGTGAGCGGTGTATCAGCCATCGGACATACACTCGCGCAACGCGATCAGACCACGGCGCAACCAGGTGCGCATCGTGTTCAGCGGTTGTTTGAATTCTTCGGCCAGTTCGGCATAGCTGCGGCCATCCAGATAGGCACCGCGCACGGCGGCAGCACGTTCGGCCGGCAGTTCGTCCATACAGCCCGACAGCCGCCGCGCCGAAGATGCGGCCACGGCCATCGCTTCGGGTCCGGGTTCGGCAGACGCCAGAGCCAGCGCCGGATCATCCACATCCGAGGCGAACTTGCGTTTGCGCAGCTGGTCAATGGCCGTGTTCCGCGCAATCGTGATCAGCCAGGTCATCGGGCTGTGCCCGGTGCTCTGATAGCGTCCCGCGTGGGTCCAGATTTTTACATATGCGTCCTGCATGGCATCCTCTGCTGAGGTCTTGTTGGACAAGACACGCAGGCAGACCGCCAAAAGTTTCGCCGAGGTGGCATCAAACAGGGCTTCGAACGCCGCCCGATCACGAAGCGCGCAACGCGATATCAAATCTTCCAGGTCGGCATGATCCATGCCCCATATGTGTCACAGCCTCTCGGGGTTTCAACAGTTAATCTTGGTATTGCGCTGAAAAGATGCGCGCTTTTCTGCAGATGGCCCCGATGCAGGCCTCAGGGTGGACCGCGACGCGGCTTAGGTGGCGTTGACAAGACAACGGATTGAGCTTCATATCTTTGCAGTTCAATTTGTCCGGGATTGGACTGTGAGTTTGTTGATTGTCAAAAAGTTTGGATACCGAGGCCCGATGAAAGACACCGAAAAAGCCGTCGCTAAGTTTGAATTGCGTCAGTTCATCACTTACCGGATTTCGAAGCTGCAAAATGCCTTGAACGCACAGGCAGGACATGTCCTGTCCAATCTGAGCGATCTGACACTGACCGAATGGCGCATCCTGTACATCCTGCGCAGCATGTCGACCGCCACCATGAGCCAGATCGTTCAGGAAAGCCGGCTGGACAAGGCGCAGATCAGCCGGTCGATCAAGGCGCTGGTTGAAAAGGGCTATATCGCCAGCGCGCAGGATGAACATGATCAGCGCCGCCAGCTTCTCAAGGCAACGCCTGCGGGGCGCGCGATCAAGGACAAGATCCTGCCGATCATGATGCGCCGTCAGGAAGCGATGACAGAAGGTCTGAGCGATGAGGACATCGACACCTTCCTGCGCATTCTGGACCATCTCGACGAAACCGCCACGCGCCGCGAGTTTTAGGGTTCCGCGCAGCGGAGGGAATGCCCCCCGCTGCCTTTGGTTCAGCCCTTCAGGATGCCGGGCAGGTTCAGCCCGTTCTCGCGCGCGCAATCCAGAGCGATGTCGTAACCTGCGTCCGCATGGCGCATCACGCCGGTCGCCGGATCGTTCCACAACACGTTGGCAATGCGACGGTCGGCGTCTTCGGACCCGTCACAGCAGATCACCATGCCCGAATGCTGGGAAAAGCCCATGCCGACCCCGCCGCCGTGATGCAGCGACACCCATGTCGCCCCGCTGGCCACGTTCAGCATGGCGTTCAGCAACGGCCAGTCGCTGACCGCGTCCGACCCGTCCTTCATCGCTTCGGTTTCGCGGTTGGGGGACGCGACCGAGCCTGAATCCAGATGGTCGCGACCAATCACGACAGGCGCCGACAGCTCGCCATTGCGCACCATTTCGTTGAACGCCAGCCCCAGCTTGTCGCGCAGGCCCAGACCCACCCAGCAGATGCGGGCGGGCAGACCCTGAAACGCGATGCGTTCGCGGGCCATGTCCAGCCAGTTGTGCAGGTGCGGGTCGTCGATCAGTTCCTTCACCTTGGCGTCGGTCTTGTAGATATCCTCGGGATCACCCGACAGCGCCGCCCAGCGGAACGGGCCGATGCCGCGGCAGAACAGCGGGCGGATATAGGCTGGCACAAAGCCGGGGAAGGCAAAGGCGTTTTCAAGCCCCTCTTCCTGTGCCACCTGACGGATGTTGTTGCCGTAATCCAGCGTCGGCACCCCAGCGTTCCAGAAATCGACCATTGCTGCCACGTGGTTTTTCATCGACGCACGGGCGGCTTTTTCGACCGCCTTGGGGTCGCTTTCCTGCTTGGCGCGCCATTCGGCCACCGACCAGCCTTGGGGCAAATAGCCGTGCACAGGATCGTGGGCCGAGGTCTGGTCGGTCACGATGTCGGGGTGAATGCCACGTTCCACCAATTCGGCAAAGACATCCGCCGCGTTGCCGATCAGGCCCACGCTTTTTGCCTCGCCCGCCTTGGTCCAGGTCTCGATCATCTCAAGCGCCTGATCCAGCGTATGCGCTTTTTCGTCCACGTACCGCGTGCGCAGGCGGAAATCGACGCGGGTTTCGTCACATTCCACGGCCAGACAGCAGGCCCCCGCCATCACGGCGGCCAGCGGCTGCGCGCCGCCCATGCCGCCCAAGCCCCCGGTGAGGATCCAGCGCCCTTTCAGGTCGCCTTCGTAATGCTGGCGGCCCGCTTCCATGAAGGTTTCATAGGTGCCCTGCACGATGCCCTGGGTGCCGATATAGATCCACGAGCCTGCAGTCATCTGGCCGTACATCGCCAGACCCTTTTTATCCAACTCGTTGAAATGGTCCCAGTTGGCCCAATGTGGCACGAGGTTGCTGTTGGCGATCAGCACGCGCGGCGCGTCCTTGTGGGTCTGGAACACGCCCACGGGCTTGCCCGACTGCACCAGCAGCGTCTGGTTATCTTCCAGCTCTTTCAGCGCCGCCACGATGGCGTCGAAATCCTCCCACGTGCGCGCAGCCCGGCCGATGCCGCCGTAAACCACCAGCTCGTGCGGGTTCTCGGCCACGTCGGGGTGCAGGTTGTTCATCAGCATCCGCATCGGCGCTTCGGTCAACCAGCTTTTGGCGGTGATTGTCGTGCCGGTGTCGGGGAATACGTCGCGAAGGTTGTGGCGCGGGTTTGTCATGATGTGCCTTTCAACTGGGGGGCCATTTCGGCCAGCGTGGTCAGGATGTCCTGCAGATGGATGCGCAAGGCGCGTGATTTGGTTTCATCATAGGTCCAGGGGGCGGCCTCGTCCGTCAGATAGGCGGACTGGGCCAACTCCATCTGGATCGCGTGGATGCCGCTCGCAGGCTGGCCGTAATTGCGGGTTGTCCAGCCGCCCTTGAACCGTCCGTTCAGGACGTGACTCTGTGTGGCCGCCGCGCAGACCGCCACGGTCGCGGCTTCGATCTGCGGGGCACAGGTGCGCCCCATATCGGTGCCGATGTTGAAATCCGGCAGGATGCCGTCGAACAAAAAGGGGATATCGCTGCGGATCGAGTGGCAATCGTACAAGATCGCAACGCCGTGGCGCGCCTTGACCCGCTCCAGTTCCGCCTGCAAGGCCACGTGATAGGGCGTGTGATAGGCAACGCGGCGGCGTTCGATCTCGGCGGCATCGGGTTCGGTTTGCCAGATGTCGTGCCCGTCAAAGTCGGTCAGCGGCACCAGCCCCGTGGTGTTCTGCCCGGGGTACAGGCTGGCCCCGCTGGGGTCGCGGTTGGCGTCGATGACATACCGGTGAAAGGTCGCGCGCACGGTCGTGACCCCGGCCAGCAGCCCGTCATATAGCGTGTGAATATGCCAGTCGGTGTCGGACAGCTCTTTGCCACGTGCGTTCAGCGCACTTAGAATATCGTCGGGAACGAAGGTTCCGGTGTGCGGCAGACCCAGTACAACGGGGCTGTCGCCTTGTATTATCTCTACAGGATTCATGATATCTCTCCTTGGACGAAACCGGGCAAACCGGCGGCACCGACCAATTGCCCGTCTTTGATGAAGGTTGCAGCCGCTTCCAGGCTGGGGGCCATATAGCGGTCCTCGACCACCGCCGGCACCGACTGCCGCAGGGTGGCGATGACCGCTTGCAACGTCGCACTGGTCTGCAAGGGGGCACGGAACCCTATGCCTTGCGCACCGCAAATCGCCTCGACGCCCAGGATCACGTTCAGGTTGGCGTTCATCCGCGCCAGTCGACGTGCAGCATGTGCGGCCATGCTCACGTGGTCTTCCTGGTTGGCAGAGGTCGGCGTGCTGTCGGTGGTGCAGGGATTGGCCAGATGTTTGTTCTCGCTCATCAGCGCCGCTGTGGTCACCTCGGCGATCATCAACCCCGAGTTCAGGCCCGGGTCGGGCGTCAGGAAGGGCGGCAGATCAAAGCTGAGCGTCGGGTCCACCATCAGTGCCACGCGCCGTTGCGCAATCGCACCGATTTCCGAAATGGCCACGGCAATCTGGTCGGCGGCAAAGCCCACAGGCTCGGCGTGGAAGTTCCCGCCCGACACGATCATGCCGCCGTCGGGGTGGCTGTCATCGACCAGCACCAGCGGGTTGTCGGTGACGGCGTTCGCCTCGATTTCCAGCGTGCGCGCGGCGGCGTGCAGCAGGTCCATCGCGGCCCCCGTCACCTGTGGCTGGCAGCGGATGCAATAGGGGTCTTGGACGCGGGTGTCGCCGTCGCGGTGGCTTTCGCGGATTTCCGAACCTGCCATCAGCGCACGTTGCGCACGGGCCACCGCGATCTGGCCCGCATGGCCACGCAGGGTGTGAATGGCGTCTTCCAGCGGTGCAGTGCTGCCCATGATCGCGTCAGTGCTGAGCGCGCAAGTGACAACACTGGCCGACGCATTGGCCCAAGCGCCCCACAGCCCCACCAGCGCGCAGGCGGTGGAAAACTGGGTGCCGTTGATCAGCGCCAGACCTTCCTTCGGGCCCAGCGTGATCGCCTCCAGCCCGGCAGCCTTCAACGCGTCGCCCCCTGCCATGCGGGTGCCGTCAAAGACCGCCTCGCCCTCGCCGATCATCACGGCGGCCATATGCGCCAGCGGCGCCAAATCGCCAGAGGCCCCGACCGATCCCTGATCGGGAATGACAGGCATCACACCCTTGGCCAGCATCCCCTGGATCAAAGCAACCGTAGACCACGCCACACCCGACGCCCCGCGCCCCAGCGACAGCAGCTTCAGCACCATCATCAGCCGCGTCGTCGCCGCATCCAACGGCGTGCCGACACCGCAGCAATGGGACAGGATCAGATTGCGTTGCAGGCGCGCGGTGTCCTTGGCGGCGATCTTGACCGAGGCAAGTTTGCCAAAGCCGGTGTTCACGCCGTAAACCGCCGCCTCGCCCGCCGCCGCCTTGGCGACCAGCGCTGCCGCCGCTTCGACGCCGGGGCGGGCGTCGGGGGTCAGCGCTGCGGCCCCCCCGTGGGTCCAGATGTGGTGCAGGGTCGACAATGTCGTCGTGCCGGGTGTCAGGATAACGGTCACAATGTGCCTCCGAAAATGCGGGAATGAAGGGGGTTAAAGCCGATGCGATAGGCCAGTTCGGCAGGTTCGGACACGTCCCAGACCGCCAGATCGGCGCGCATATCCGGTGCGATCCGGCCCTGATCGGTCAGGCCCAGCGCACGCGCCGCGTTGCGGGTCAGCCCCGCCAGCGCCTCGGCGGGTGTCAGGCGAAACAGCGTGCAGGCCATGTTCAAGGTCAGCAGAGGCGAGGCCAGCGGCGAGGAGCCGGGGTTGCAGTCGGTGGCAATCGCCATCGGCACACCGGCGGCGCGGAATGCCGCGACGGGGGGCATTTGCGTTTCGTGCAGCGTGTAGAAGGCACCGGGCAACAAAACAGCGACGCTGCCCGCCTGCCCCATCGCGTCAGCGTCGGCGGCGTTGGCGTATTCGACATGATCGGCGCTGAGCGCGCCATACCGCGCGGCAAGTTGCGTGCCACCGATGTTCGACAGTTGCTCGGCGTGCAGTTTCACCGGCAGGCCCAGCGCGCGTGCCGCGTCGAACACCCGCGCGATCTGTGCCGTGTCAAAGGCGATGCCTTCGCAAAACCCGTCCACCGCATCCACCAGCCCTTCGGCGTGGGCGGCGTGCAGGGTCGGGATGCAGACCTGATCAATATAGGCGTCCGCGTCGCCTGCAAATTCCGGCGGCACCGCATGGGCGCCCAGATAGGTCGTGCGCACCGTGACCGGGCGCACCTCTGCGACTTGCCGCGCAACGCGCAGCATTTTCAACTCGCTCTCACGGTCCAGACCATACCCCGACTTGATCTCGATGGTGCTGACCCCTTCGGCGATCATCGCGCCGACGCGGGTCAGCGCCGAGTGCAGCAATTCCTCGGGCGCAGCGTCCCGCGTGGCGCGCACGGTCGACACAATGCCGCCACCGCTGCGCGCGATCTGCTCGTAGGAGACACCTTCAAGCCGCTGCTCGAATTCGCCCGCGCGGTTGCCGCCAAAAACCAGATGCGTGTGGCAGTCGATCAACGCCGGCGTCACCAGACGCCCGCCCAGATCGCTGACCTCTTCGCCCGCGTGTTCCGCAGGCAGATCGGCCCGCGTCCCCACCCAGACGATCCGGTCGCCACGAGTCACGATCGCCCCGTCATCAATCAAGCCGTAACCGGCAGGCTCGGACATTGTGGCGATGCGGGCATTGGTCAAAAGCATGGTCACGACTCACTTGTTATTTGTGCGGGCTATACGTATTATGTCTGCACATATTATTCTGTCAAGCGAGGCATCATGGAAAAACTCTGGGCATCCGAAGCGCTGCTGCCGAATGGCTGGGCGCGAGATGTAACGGTGACCGTCGACGCGGGGCGCATCGTGTCCGCCACGCCAGACACCGCGCGCAGCGGTCCTGATCTGGGCATTCTGCTGCCTGCCCCGGTGAACGTGCATTCCCACGCGTTCCAGCGGGCAATGGCCGGTCTGACCGAACGGCGCGGTCCCGATCCGCGCGACAGCTTCTGGACATGGCGGCAGTTGATGTTCCGCTTTCTCGACCGGCTGACGCCGGACGATGTGCAGGCGATCACTGCCTTTGTGCAGATGGAAATGCTCGCAGCCGGGTATGGCGCATCGGTCGAATTTCACTACCTGCACCACCAGCCCGGCGGCGTACCTTACGACAATCTGGCCGAGATGTCGGAACGTGTGGTGGCCGCTGCCCAGCAATCTGGCGCGGGCCTGTGTCTGGTGCCGGTGCATTACCAGTACGGCGGCTGCGACCAGCGTGATCTGGGCGCGGGGCAAGTCCGCTTTGGCAACGACGCCGACCGTTTCGCGCAACTGCACGCGGCGGCAGGTCAGGCGCTGCACGCCCTGCCCGCCGATCACACGCTGGGGGCGGCCCCCCATTCGCTGCGCGCCGTGGGGCGCGAGGATCTGACCGAATTTGCCCGCCGCTATCGCCAAGGCCCGTTGCACATGCATCTGGCCGAACAGATCCCCGAAGTGGATGAGGTACAGGCCGCATGGGGTGCCCGGCCCGTCGACTGGGCGCTGGAGCATATGGGTTTTGATGACCGCTGGTGTCTGATCCACTGCACGCAGATGACCCCGACCGAGACGACAGCATTGGCCGCGACCGGCGCTGTCGCGGGTCTCTGCCCGATCACCGAAAGTTCGCTGGGCGATGGCATCTTTGACGGCGTGCGGTGGTTCGATGCGGGCGGTGCCGTGGCGATAGGCTCCGACAGCAACATCCGCATCAGCCTGTCCGAGGAACTGCGCACGCTGGATTATTCCCAACGGCTGCGCGACGGCACCCGCGCGGCGCTGGCCACGGCACAGGCATCGACCGGACGCCGCATCTTTGACGCAGTGCTGGCAGGCGGCGCGCAGGCGGCGGGGCGCGATTGCGGGGCCATTGCCGCAGGCCAGTGGGCCGACATGCTGGCGCTGGACACCCGGTCTATCCATCTGGAAGGGCGCAGCGGCGATCAGGCGCTGGACGCCTGGATATTCGCAGGCGACGACCGGCTGGTGCGCGATGTGTGGTCAGCGGGCCGCCATGTGGTACGGGACGGCGCGCACATCGACCGCGACGCCATCACCGCAAGCTACCGCCGGGTCCTGCGGTCACTGAAAGACGCACTGTGACCAAGGGCATCCGCAACTGGCAGGCGGTGCAGCAAGAGGTGCTGCGCCGCATCAATGCCCGCGAATGGCCCCCCGGCGCGCTGATCCCGAACGAGGCTGATCTGGCCACTGAATTCGGCTGCGCCCGTGCCACCGTGAACCGCGCCTTGCGCGCGGTGGCCGAGGCGGGGCTTTTGGACCGCAAGCGACGCGCGGGCACCCGCGTGGCGCTGCAACCGGTGGCGCGGGCCACACTGTCCATCGCGGTGATCCGACAGGAGGTCGAGGACAAGGGCGCGCGCTATGACTACCGGTTGCTGGAGCGCAAGCTGGCCCGTCCCCCTGCCGCTGTCAGCCGCGCGCTCAAGACCGGCGCGGCGGCATTGCTGCACGTGCGGGCGTTGCATTTTGCAGACGACGTGCCCTATGCGCTGGAAGACCGCTGGATCAATCCGGCTGGTGCTGCGGGCGCGCTGGACCAGCCGTTCGACACCACCAGCGCCAACGAATGGCTGCTGGAACACGCGCCCTATACCGGCGGCGACATCGCCCTGTCCGCGCACAGCGCCACAGCGGCCGAGGCGCAGGATCTGGGCTGTGCGGAAAGGGCTGCGCTGTTCGCGCTGACCCGTAACACGTGGAACGGGGACACGGCGGTCACCCGCGTGCGCCTGCTGTTTGCGCATGGCTATGCGATGCAGGCAGACCTCTAGGATCAGTCCGCGGGCCAGCCGCTGATGGCGCGGACTTCAAGAAACTCTTCCAGCCCCCAGATGCCGCCCTCGCGTCCCGTGCCCGATTGCTTCATGCCGCCAAACGGTGCCCCGGTGCTGCGGCGCTGTTCGTTGATCTCGACCATGCCCGAGCGCAGTTCGCGCGAAATACGCTGTGCGCGGTGGGGATTGGCGGTCTGCACATAGTTGGTCAGGCCGTAGTCGGTGTCATTGGCAATGGCGATGGCCTCGTCCTCGGTGTCAAAGGCCATCATCGACAGCACGGGGCCGAAGATTTCCGTGCGCATGATCGTCATGTCGGGTGTGCAATCGGCAAAGACCGTGGGACGCACGTAAAAGCCCTGTTCGATCCCTTCGGGACGGCCCAGGCCACCCGCCACCAGCCGCGCACCCTCTTCGATGCCCGAGGCAATCAGCGCCTGAATTTTGTCGAACTGCGCTGCGTTGACCACAGGCCCGATGTGCGGGCCAACCTCGGACGTGCCACCCACGGTGATCGCCTCGGCGGTGGCTTTGGCCTCTTCGACCGCTTGCGCATAACGCGGCTGTTCCACCAGCATCCGGCTGGGCGCATTGCACGACTGACCCGAGTTGTTGAAACACCGCATGACGCCGCTTGGCACGGCGTTCTCATGGGCATCGGCAAAGATCATGTTGGCGCCCTTGCCCCCCAGTTCCAGCCGGACTCGTTTCACCGTGTCCGCCCCTGCCCGCGTGATCGCGCGGCCTGCATCGGTCGAGCCGGTAAAGCTGACCACATCCACGTCACGGTGCCCCGACAACTGCGCGCCCACGCCCGGCCCGTCACCGTTCAGCAGGTTGAACGCGCCCGCAGGCACGCCGGCCTCGTGCAATATCTCGGCAAAGAGCATGGCCGACAGTGGCGCCTGTTCTGAGGGTTTCAGCACAGCGGTGCAGCCCGAGGCCAACGCCGGAATGACCTTGAGCACGATCTGCTTCATCGGCCAGTTCCACGGCGTGATCAGTGCGGCCACGCCAATGGGTTCATAGAGGATACGGTCGTGCGGTGTGTCGGGGCGCAGCGGGCGTTCGAATTCGAAGGTCTCAAGCGCGTCGAGAAAGCCGGTGAAGTGCGAGCTGCTGGTGCGCGCCTGCTGGGTCTTGGACATCTCGAGCGGTGCGCCAACCTCGCGGCTGATCACCGCGCCCATCTCGTCCGAGCGGCGCATGTAAACGTCGAAAATGCTGCGGATCAGGTCGATCCGCTGCGCCTTGGTCGAGGTACGCCAGCTTGGGAAGGCCGCACGGGCGGCGGCAACGGCGAAATCGGTGTCGGCCTGCCCACCCAGCGAAATGGTGGCAAAGGGCTGTTCTGTCGACGGATCAATCACTGCGCGGTCGGTGCCTGCCAGCGGCGCGACCCATTGGCCGTCGATATAGAACTGACGCTTGTCCAGCATGGCATGGTCCTTTGGTGCAGTGTTCCTGACCCTTGCCGAGATAGTCGCCGCCCCGTGCCTTGTCCAGCGCAGCAGCCGTGATTGACACGGCCCCGCGCGCAGCCCAACCTGCGATGGCTGACCAGCAGATGTCCCTGTCGATCGTTGCGCGTCGCGCGTTGACAGGTCGGCGTCGCAGGTCGGCAAATCTGTGACACCCACGGCTGGCAGCATGAACAGATCTGTCACCCAACCCCAAGGACCCCCCATGTCAAAAGATCCGCTTTTGCAGCCTTTCCAGCTGAAACACCTGACGCTGAAAAACCGGATCATGACCACCAGCCACGAACCCGCCTACCCCGAGGACGGGATGCCAAAGGACCGTTATGCCGCCTATCACACGGAACGTGCCAAGGCGGGTGTGGCGCTGGCGATGACCGCCGGATCGGCTGCGGTCTCGCGCGACAGCCCGCCTGCTTTCAACAACGTTCTGGTCTATGACGACAAGGTGGTGCCGTGGATTCAGCGGCTGACTGACGGGTGCCACGAACACGGTTGCGCGGTGATGATCCAGCTGACGCATCTGGGCCGACGGACCGGGTGGAACAAGGGTGACTGGCTGCCCTCGGTGTCCTCGTCGCGGCACCGCGAACCGGCACACCGCGCCTTTCCCAAGCTGGTCGAGGACTGGGACATCGAACGCATCATCACCGATTTTGCGGACGCCGCCGAGCGGATGCAGGCGGGCGGCATGGACGGGATCGAATTGCAGGTCTACGGGCACCTGCTGGACCAGTTCTGGTCGCCGCTGACCAACGACCTGACGGGGCCATATGGGGCCGACACGCTGGAAAACCGCATGCGGTTTCCGATGGATGTGCTGGGGGCGGTGCGCAAACGTGTGGGCGACGATTTTATAGTGGGCTTCCGGTTCACGGCGGACGAGGCGCAAAAGGGCGGGATCGACGCCGCCGAGGGCTTGGAGATTTCAAAGATACTCGCCGCCGATGGGCGTCTGGATTTCCTGAACGTCATTCGCGGCCGCATTCACACCGATCCGGCGATGACCGATGTGATCCCCGTGCAAGGCATGAAAAGCGCGCCGCATCTGGATTTCGCGGGCGAAGTGCGTCGCGCGACCGGCATGCCCACCTTTCACGCCGCGCGCATTCCCGATGTGGCCACCGCGCGCCATGCGGTCGAGTCCGGCCTGCTGGACATGGTCGGCATGACCCGCGCCCATATGGCCGACCCGCACATCGTGCGCAAAATTGTCGAGGGCCGAGAGGACGACATCCGCCCCTGCGTCGGTGCCACCTATTGTCTGGACCGTATCTATCAGGGGGGCGAGGCGCTGTGCATTCACAACGCGGCCACGGGGCGCGAATTGACCATGCCGCACGACATCCCCGCCGCCGACACGCCCCGCAAGGTGGTGATCGTCGGCGCAGGTCCAGCGGGGCTTGAGGCCGCGCGGGTCGCCGCCGCCCGAGGCCATGACGTGACGGTCTTCGAGGCGCAGCCCGATCCCGGCGGCCAGGTCCGCCTGACCGCCCGCACCCCGCGCCGTCGCGAGATGATCGGCATCATCGACTGGCGCATGGCACAATGCGCCGCCCGAGACGTGACCTTTCATTTCAACACATGGGCCGAGGCGGACGACGTGACCGCCCTGTCGCCCGACGTGGTGATCGTGGCGACAGGGGGCATGCCGAACATGCACCTGTTCGAAACCCGGACCGAGGCCGCGCATGTGGTCAGCGCCTGGGACATCATCGCGGGCGACGTGAAACCCGCCGCCCGCGTTCTGATCTACGACGAAAGCGGCGACCACCCTGCCCTGCAAGCCGCCGAGATCGCCGCCGCCGCCGGCTCAAAGGTCGAGGTGATGACCCCCGACCGCACCTTTGCCCCCGACATCATGGGCATGAACCTGGTGCCTTACATGCGATCCTTGCAAGACAAGGACGTGACCATGACCGTCGCCCGCCGCCTGCTGGGCGTCGCACGCAACGGCAACGTGCTGACCGCGACCATCGGCACGGATTACAGCGACCACGCCCATCAGGCGGATTATGATCAGGTGGTGGTGAACTATGGCACGCTGCCGCTGGATGAGCTCTACCACGACCTGAGACCGCTCAGCCGCAACGGCGGTGCGGTGGATCACGATGCGCTGATCGACGGGCGTCCCCAGACGGTTGTGCGCAATCCCGAGGGCATCTTTCAGCTGTTCCGCATCGGTGACGCGGTGTCGGCGCGCAACACCCATGCGGCGATCTATGATGCGCTGCGGCTGGTCAAGGATCTGTAGCGGCGCGCGGGCATCAGGAAACCAACGCTTTTAATCGGGATTGACAATTCCGAGCAATTTAGTCAGCTTTCAGCCATCATGAGAGTCACCCCGTCTGCGGGCCATTCCGGACCGTGACATCGAGAATATCCGACCCCAAAGGACCACCAATGAAACGCCTGTTTTTGACGACCGCAATCAGCCTGACGGCCACGGCGTCGTTCGCCGACACCCGCACCGATGTGCTGGCCAATTACGCCGACATCGCCGCCGCGACATACGGTGACAGCCTGACCACCGCACAGGCTCTGCAAGTCGCCGTTGATGCTCTGGTTGCAGACCCGTCGGAAACCAACCTGATCGCCGCGCGCACCGCCTGGAAGGCCGCCCGTGTGCCATACCAGCAAAGCGAAGTTTTCCGCTTTGGCAACCCGATTGTCGACGACTGGGAAGGCGGGCTGAATTCGTGGCCGCTGGACGAAGGGCTGATCGACTATGTCGACGCATCCTATGGCGGGGCCACCGATGAAAACGAAGCCGCTGCGCTGAACGTGATCGCCAACCCCACATTCACCCTGTCGGGCAAGGACATCGACGCGACCGAAATCACCCCTGACCTGCTGAAGAACACCCTGCAAGAGGCCGACGGTGTCGAGGCGAACGTGGCCACCGGCTATCACGCCATCGAATTCCTGTTGTGGGGTCAGGACCTGAACGGCAACGGACCCGGCGCGGGCAACCGCCCGTGGACCGACTATGCCACCGGCGACGCATGCACCAACGGCAACTGCGACCGGCGCGGCGCTTACCTGCAAGCGGCCACGCAACTGCTGGTCTCCGATCTGGAATGGATGAGCGCGCAATGGGCTGACGGCGGTGACGCGCGTGCCAATGTGATGGCGGACGAGAACGCGGGCATCTCGGCGATGCTGACCGGCATGGGCAGCCTGTCCTATGGCGAGCAGGCGGGTGAACGGATGCGTCTGGGCCTGATGCTGAACGATCCCGAGGAAGAGCACGACTGTTTCTCTGACAACACCCACAACAGCCACTATTACGACGGTCTGGGCATCCAGAACGTGTACCTTGGCAGCTATACCCGCATTGACGGCTCGACCGTTTCCGGCCCGTCGCTGTCGACTCTCGTGGCCGAAACAGACACCGGGCTGGACACCGAAATGCGCCTGAAACTGGCGACAACCATGCGCGAGCTGGGCGAGATCAAATCGACTGCCGAAGCCGGTATGGCCTATGACCAGATGCTGCAAGCAGGCAACGCGGCGGGCGAAGAGCTGGTGATGGGGGGCGTCAACGCCCTGATCGACCAGACGCGGACCATCGAACGCGTGGTCTCGGCTCTGGGTGTGGAAGGGATCGCCTTTGAAGGCTCCGACAGCCTCGACAACCCCGGTGCTGTGTTCGAGTAAACACGCCACACCCCATCACGGGCGGGGCGCGCAACGGCGTGTCCCGCCTTTTCTTTTGCAGAGCCAGAACGCCATGCCCAAATTGCCAAGCCCCTGCATCGACGTGTGCAAATACAAACGCGCAGGCCATTGCATTGCCTGTTCAATGACCAAGCCCCAGAAAAAGGCCTTCAAGTCCTTGAAGAAGGAAGACCAGCGACACGGCTTCGTACAACTGGTCATGGCGCAGCAGGCGCAGATGGGCAAATTCAAGGCCTGGCCCGCAGTCTACGAAAAGAAGTGTCGCAAGAAAGGCGTGGCGGTCCCGCATTTGCCCGAGGGTTAAAGACGTATCCTTGCGACAACCGGATACAAGAAACGCCCTGCGGGGGAATGACCCGCAGGGCGCCAGGATTTGCAGCGCGGGATGTGGGCCCGCCATGTCTGCAAAACTACAAGATGCGTTTGCGCAGGTACATCGAGACGACTTCGCCCAATATGACAAAGGCAAGGATCGCCAGCAGGACCGTCGACACCTCGGGCCAGTTGAACGTGTCGATGGCCCCTTGCAGGATGATCCCGATGCCGCCCGCACCGACCAGCCCCAGAACCGTGGATTCACGCAGGTTGATGTCCCAGCGCAGGATCGACACGGCAAAGAATGTGGGCATCACCTGGGGCACGATGGCGTAAAGCACCACCTTGAACCGCGAGGCACCGCTGGCTTGCAGCGCCTCGACAGGGCGCGTGTCGATTTCCTCGATCGCTTCGCCCAGCAATTTGCCCATGAAGCCGATAGAGCGGAACATGATTGCCACGATGCCTGCGATGATGCCGGGGCCGAAGATGGCAACGAACAACAGCGCCCAGATGATCGTGTTGACCGACCGCGACGACACCAGGATGAACCGGCCAATCCACAGGGTCACCACGTTGGGCGTGGTGTTGCGCGCGGCGATATAGGCCACGGGCAGCGAGATGACGATGGCGAAGAGCGTGGCAATCGTGGCGATGTTCACCGTTTCCCACATGGCCTGCATGATGGACGGCAGGTTCTGCGGATCGGGCGGCACCATGCGGCCAAAAAGGTCCGCCATCTGCGCAGGTGAATCCCACACCCATTCCCAGATCACATCAATGCTTTGCAGCGCCCAGGCCACGATCAGCAAGGTTGCCAAAAGCACGCCATAGCGTTTGATGCGTTGTTTCGGGGTGTAGCGCGACCAGTGGTCCAGTGTTGCAGAGCTCATGCGACCTTCTCCCGAATGACACCGCTGATCGCTTCGGACACCAGAATGACGCCGACGATGACCATCGTGATCGCCAGAGCAAAGTCATAGTCGTAGCGCCCGAAGGCATTGGCCAGCGTCGCCCCGATGCCCCCGGCCCCCACCAGCCCGACCACGGCCGATGCACGCAGGTTGCTGTCCAGCTGATAGATCGACAGACCGATCTGGCGGGCCAGAATTTGCGGCGCGATGGCATAGACCAGCGTGCTGAAAAACGGCGCGCCTGCCGACCGCATGGCTTCGACCTGACCAAAGTCGATCTCTTCGATGCGCTCGGCCAGCAGCTTGGCGACAAAGCCGATGGAATAGACCGTCAGCGTCAGCACACCGGCAAAGGGGCCAAAGCCGACGGCTTTGACAAAGATGATGGCGACGATGACGGGGTGAAAGCTGCGCGCGATGATGATCGTGGCCCGGCCCAGGTAATAGACAGGCATGGGTGCGATGTTGCGCGCGGCGCAAAAGGCGATGGGGATCGACAGCGCCACACCGGCCACGGTGGCCAGCAACGCGATTTTCAGGCTTTCCATGAACCCGTCAATCAGCAGGTCGGCACGGGCAAAGCTGGGCGGAAAGGCCCCGCTGAAAATCTTGGCGGCGCGGCCCATGCCAGCCGAGACACGTTCCCAGTCAATCGGCAGGGTGGCCATGGTGAACACCACATAGGCCGCAATCGCAATCCACAGCCCGCGCCGCAGCAACGTGTTGCGGATGAACGGCGGCTTGCGCCATGTGTCGGGAAAATCGGTCATGCCGCCGCCCCTTGGGCTGCACGGTCCTCGGCCGGAACACCTGCGTAGATTTCATCCATCGCAGCGGCGTCCAGCGCATCCGGCACGTCGTCAAAAATGATCCGGCCATAGCGCATGCCGACAATGCGGTCGGTGTATTGCTTGGCCTCGGTCACATTGTGGATGTTGATGATGACGGGCAATTCCAGCTCGTTCGCCAGATCGCGCAGCAGCGCCATGATCTGCTCCGATGTTTTCGGGTCCAGCGAGGCAGTTGGCTCGTCCGCCAGCAGGATTTCGGGCTGTTGCATCAGCGCACGCACGACGCCGACGCGCTGGCGTTCGCCACCAGACAACTCGTCGGCGCGCTTGTTGGCATAGTGTGCAATCCCCACACGCTCCATCAGCTCATAGGCGCGGCGGATGTCGGATTTGGGATAGCGCCGCGTCAGCGCGGCCCAGGTCGAGATATAGCCCAACCGCCCCGACTGGACGTTTTCCATCACCGTCAGACGGTCAACCAGATTGAAACTTTGAAACACCATGCCGATGCGGCGACGGGCGAGGCGCAGCTCGGATTTCTTGAGCTTGGTCAGATCGGTGCCGTTCAGCGTGATCGTTCCCGAGGTGGGTTCGACCAGACGGTTGATGCAGCGCAACAGCGTGCTTTTGCCTGCGCCGGATGACCCGATGATCGACACGACCTGCTGGCCGCCGACCTCAAGGTCGAGGTCTTTCAACACGGGATCACCGCCGTTGTAGCGTTTGACCAGTTTTTCGATTTTCAGCATTTTGACCTCGCACGGGGCAATGGGACAGGCGCAAAGGGACACGGGGCAACCGCGATGGGTCGTCCCGTGTCCTGTTCGACGCTTAGTTGGCAGCCAGACCTTGCGGCGTGTATTCCACGCCGTTGTTGGCCTGGATTTCGCGGATCACGGCCCACTGGTCCTTGTAGGTGATCGGGATGAACTTGCTCACGCCCTGAAACTCTTCACCCAACTTGGTGCCTTCGAACTGGAAGCTGAAGAAGGCTTGCTTGATCTTTTCGGCCAACTCGGGCTCCAGGTCATGGGCCACGGTGAACGAGGTTGTCGGGAACGGATCGCTTTCCCAGATCAGCCGCACGTCGGCAGGATCGTACAGACCACGCTCCGCCATACGGTCCACCACTTCCGACGCCACGGGTGCCGCGTCATAGTCGCCGGCCACCACGCCCAGCATGGATTGGTCATGCGAGCCGGAATAGGTCACTTCGTAATCGGTGTCCGGCACCACGCCCAGACCGGGGAACAGCGCGCGCGGTGCCTGGTTGCCCGAGTTCGAGGTGGGCGAGGTGTGCGCCACGCGCTTGCCCTTGAGGTCGGCCATTTCCTTGATGTCGGAATCAGCCTGCGTGAAAACTTGCAGCTTGTAACCGAACTGACCGTCATCCGCGCCCATGATGGCAAAGGGGACCGCACCGGCAAGGTTCACGGCGAACGGCGTGGGGCCGGTCGAGAAGCCCGCGATGTGCAGACGGCCCGAGCGCATGGCCTCGACCTCGGCCGAGTTGGATTGCACGGCAAAGAACTGCACGTCGCGGCCTGTGGCCTCTTCCAGATGCTCGATGAACGGTTCCCAGATGTCGGCGTAAACGGCGGGGTCCTCGACTGGCGTATAGGCAAAGACCAGCGTTGACGGATCGTTCAGCTTGGCCGGATCGGTGGGTGTGTCGGCGACAAGATCGCCGTTGGCGTCGCAATAGTTCACGTCCAGCGCGCCGCGCTCGGCGCATGTGTCCTGAGCAAAGGCAGCGGTGCTGCCCATGGCGACGGCAAAAGCGGTGCCCAGCAGGGTTTTGGTGATATGCATTTGGTTCCTCCCGTAAATACATCTGTCGAACAGCAGCACAGCGAACAGCCCCTCCGCTGGTCCCCGATGTGGTCAACATGGCGCAGATGCTAGTCGGCAATGCCCCGCCCAAGCCACCATGCATGTGACTAACAGAGTTACGGGGAGCAGGTGCAATGTTAACAGAATTACAATACGGGGGCGTTTGGCGTGTTTTTCACCACGTCACAGCCAAGGACGCTTGGCGGGTGCAGCCGTGCCGTGACATAGCTGTGACATGACCCGTGCCAACCGCCAACCCACAATTGCCATCGTCGATGACGATGCACAGGTGCGCCAGACGCTGTCCGCGTTGCTGGAGCAAAGCGGCTATCATGCGATTGCCTGCCCCGACAGTGCCGCGTTCCACGCGCTTGGCGATCCGCCCGCGATTGACCTTGCGCTGATCGACCTGCGCCTGCGCGGCGAAAGCGGGCTGATGCTGGCCATACAGATCCGCGAGAAATACAACCTGCCCATCGTGATGCTGACCGGCGTGGGGGACGAGATCGACAAGATCATCGGGCTGGAAACCGGCGCCGATGACTACCTGATCAAACCATTCAACCCGCGTGAACTGGTCGCGCGTATCCGCGCGGTGCTGCGCCGCTATGGGCATGGTGCGGTGACGCCAGCCGCCACCGGCCACGAGATCGGCTTTGGCAACAAGCGGGTGGATTTGGAGAAACGCGAATTGCAGGACGCGGCGGGCAATGAAATTCCGCTGACCAATGCGGAATACCGGCTGCTGGATTACTTTGTCCGCAATCCCGGCCGGATCATCCCGCGCCCCGAACTGCTGGACGAACTGGGCAGCGATTCCGAACGCTATCTGGATCGTACCATCGACGTGCTGATCCTGCGCTTGCGCCGCAAGATCGAACCGATCCCGTCCAAGCCGGTGCATCTGCAAACCCGACGCGCGCAGGGCTATATCTTTGTACTGGATGGACGCGGGGCATGAGGCTGTCGCGGCTGAGCATTCGGACGCGTCTGTTCTTTGCCATCAGCCTGCTGTCAGTGGTCGCTGCGGTGATCGGCGTCATCGCGTTTTACACGCTGGCACGTGCCGACCGCCAGATCGAGCTGCTGCACAGCGTGTCGCTGGCCGAAGTGTCCCGCGCGCTGGAACTGTCCCAAAGCACCGCGACCCTGTCAAAATCCGCGCCCTTCCTGCTGTCGCTGAACCCGCCCTTTGGCATTTCAACCGAAACCGACGAGATTTACGCAGCCATTGCGCGGCTGGAAGACATGGCGCAGGGCGACGCGGACCTGACCCTGTCGGTGGCCCGCATGCGCGCCGCGGTAGACGATCTGGTCGAGATCATCCCGCAACAAAACCGCATCAACCGCAACATCGACGCCATCGATCAGGCGCTCGAGGTGCTGTTGCGCCGCTACCGTCAATGGACCACGACGCGCGTCGCCACGGCCTATCAGCGACAGGCGTGGGCGGGGCTGCAACAACTGGCGATGGAGGCGGTCGGAACAGCGCGGGCAAACACGCTGATTTCCATCGGGGAATTCCGCCAGCGCTACACAAAAATCCGCGCGGACATTCTGGCTGTGGCCACGCCGGTGGTGGCCGACAACGTGCAGGAAATCGACCGCACGATCACCCGTGACGACACGCTGTTCAACCTGGTCTATCGCAATCTGGCCATCTCGCTGGACGCCGAGAACGCCCTGTTCCGCATCCGAACCGAGGCGGAACGGATCAACCAGTTGGCCGCGCAGAAGGTCACCGCCGCGCGCCAGCGGCTGGAGGCATCACAGGCCGACACCCGCGCCCGGCTGGCCCTCGCGCAATGGGTGATGCTGGCGCTGATGGCAATCAGCCTTGTGGTGGCCGTTGTCACGGCGGTCTTTGTCTCGCGCTATGTGGTGATGAACCTGCATCGCATCGCGCAGGCCATGCGCAGGCTGGCGGCAGGCGACCGTGCCACGCGGCTGGAACGCAGGCTGGAAAGCGATGACGAGATCGGACAGCTGTTTTCGGCCTTTCGCATCTTCCGGGCCAATGCGCTGCGGCTGGACCGCAATTCGCGGCTGATCCGGCGACAGAACACGCTGTTTTCGCGGGTGTTCGAAAACATCACGGACGGCGTGGTGATCACGGCTGCATCAGGGCGCATTCTGGCGCAGAACCGGCGTACCGGCGATCTGCTGCGCCTGCCCGAAACCGTCACAGCACCGGAAACCGTGGACGACCTGCTGGCGCAATCGCCGTTTTCCCTGCGCGAAACCGCCGTGACCGCTGCGGGCTATCTGGAATACGAAAGCGCGGCGGGCCACGTTCTGGAACTGCGCCGCTCGCCTTTTCCCGACGGCGGTGCGGTCTGGCTGTTTTCCGAAGTGACCGAGCGGCGGCTGGTCGACGCGCGGCTGGCCGAAATCCAGCGGGTCGAGACGCTGGGCAAGGTTACCGGCGAAGTGGCCCATGACTTTGGCAACATCCTGTCGACGATATCGGGCAATCTGCACTTGCTGGAAAGCGCTGACGCGGGTGCGGCCACAGGGCTGCGCGCGCGGATCGAGGATGCGGTGGATCTGGGTGTGACTTTGACGGAACGGCTGCTGGCCTTTGCCCGCAAACAGCATCTGGAACCGCAGCGCACCGATATCGTCGATCTGCTGGGCGCCATGCGCGATCTGCTGGAAATTGCCCTGCCCGAAAACGTCGCCCTGTCGGTGACCACGCCCAAAGGTCCTGTCTGGGCCATGATCGACCCCGGCCAGTTGGAAAGCGCCATCCTGAACCTCTGCGTCAACGCCGGTCAGGCAATCAGCGGCGCGGGCCATATCGAGATTTCGGTGCAGATGGCCGACACCGGAGACATCGCGCTGGCGGTGGCCGACGATGGCCACGGGATGCCCGCCGAGATCCTGCGCTATGCGACCGAACCGTTCTTTACCGCACGCCGCGATGGCGGAGGGACGGGGCTGGGCCTGTCGATGGTCGACGGGTTCGTGCACCAGTCAGGGGGCCGCCTGCACATCGCGTCCGAGCCTGACGCGGGCACGACAGTGACCCTGTTCTTTCCGCCGGTTGCCGACGTGCGGCCCCTGCCCGCCCGCCACGCAGGCCATGCGGTGGTGATCGACGACGACCCCAAGACACTGAACGCCGCATCCACCGCCCTGCGCAGTCTGGGGTTCCATGTGACCACAGCGTCAGACTTTGCCAGCGGTCAGGCACGGCTGGGCGTCCTGCCCCACCCCGATCTGGTGCTGAGCGATCTGAAGCTGGATGCCCAGCACAGCGGCTGGGACCTGATCCGGCAGGCACTGGCAAGCCATCCAAAGACGCTTGCCATCGCCATGTCGACCCAACTGCCCGCAACCGACAATATCCCGCCCGCCGATGCGCACCGCTTTGGACGGTTGGCCAAACCTGTCGATGCACAGGTGCTGGCGCAAGTTCTGGATACGCTGCTGGACCCCGATTAGATCGCGCGCACCACAATTTCGGCGGTGATCGACACAGGCACGCCGCCGCGCTGCACCGTGCCGCTGAACACATCGCCCGCCATGTCCACCGCCGACAGGGCAATCTGCGCCGCACCTTCGGTCAGCTGCCCCCGGGTGATGATGAACTCGGTGATCGCTGACGGCATGTCCGGCGCATCGGAAAACCGCGCGCCGTTGACGCTGCCCAGTCCCATGATCGCGCCGTTGCGAATGCCGTGGCGCTGCGCCACCGCTTCGATGGTTTCGACGATGTCCATGTTGGGGCGGATCGTCATCATCACCGCATCGGCATCACGCACAGGGTCCCCCACGGCACAGGCGCGGAACAGATCAAAACAGGTCTCGCCATCTGGCAACCGGTCAAACCGCCCGCCGCACAGGCCGACACCGCGCAGGGTCACAGGTTCGGCCACCGTGCAATCGGGCGCCAGCATATGCCCCAGCGCAGTCCCATCGGCAAAGGACCACAGCCCGTGACAATGGGTGAAATCCCCCTGCCCCAGACGCCCCACCGATATGCCGCCCACCGACACACGCACAGGGCCATCGGGGCGATAGGTGTCGCTGTACCACGCCACACGGGCCCCGTCGGGCGACGCGGCTGGCATGACATAGGCAAAGGGCGCACAGACCAACCCCGCCACATCAACCCAAGCGGCATCACAGCCCGCATCGGCCACGGCGGCGCAGATCGCAGCCTGCACCTGTTGCCCAGCATGCAGCTCGATCACCAGATCCCGCGCACGAACCGGCACATCGGCCACACGCTCAGCCGAGACCACCCCCGGATGCACCATCGGCGGATTGACCGGCCCCTGCCCGCTCATGCCGGTGCGGGCAGCTCCAGCAGCCCCCGCTCCTGCAAGGTTTCGCGGATCAGCTTCTTGGTGATCTTGCCATAGGCCGATTTCGGCATGTCCTCGATCAGGATCACCTGCTTGGGCAGCTTATAGCCCGAGATTTTCGGCTTTAACCACGCCAGCAAGTCGTCGGGATCAACCGCCGCCCCGGCATTCAGCACGCAGACGGCGACCCCGACCTCTCCCCAGGTCGGGTCGGGCACGCCCAGCACCGCAACCTCGCTGACGGCGTCATGCATCAGGATCTTTTCCTCGATCTCGCGAGGATAGATGTTGGACCCGCCCGAGATATACATATCGGACTCGCGGCCTGTGATATAAAGGTAGCCTTCCGCGTCCATATAACCCAGATCGCCGGTGCGGAACCAACCGTCGCGGAACGCCTTGGCGTTGGCCTCGGGGTTGTTGTAATAGCCCGCGAACACCGCAGGGCCGCTCACGCAAATCTCGCCCGACTGGCCCGCGGGCACCTCTGCGCCATTGCTGTCCTGGATCGAGACTTCGATGCCCGTGCGCGGATAGCCGCAACTGCCCACGCGCATTTCGGCATCATCCTCGGAATGTTCGGAAGGGGGCAGTACAGTGATGTTGCCCGTAACCTCGCCCAGACCGAAATATTGCACCAGAACCTTTCCCAGCACCTTCAGCGCGACCTTTTGATCGGCGCGGTACATCGGCGCGCCTGCATAGATCACATAGCGCAGCGACGACAGGTCATGGGCCTGCACACTGTCATGCTCAACCAGCATTTTGACGATGGTCGGCACCGTGAACATGTTGCTGATCTGCTCGTCCTGCACGATCTGCCAGGCCACCGCAGGATCGAACCGTCCCGGCGGCAACAGCACCGTCGCGGCCCCTGCTGCCACCTGTGCCATCTGGTGAATGCCCGCCCCGTGGCTCAGCGGGGCCAGACACAGCGACCGGTCGCCGGGGCCGGTGGCGGGCATCAGGTCGTTCAGGTGGTTCAGCAGCACAAAGGCCATCTGCCCGTGGGTCAGCACCGACGCCTTTGGCCGCCCCGTGGTGCCGGAAGTGAAAAAGAACCAGCACGGATCATCGCGGT
The DNA here is from genome assembly GCF_000620505.1 of Sulfitobacter sp. 20_GPM-1509m. Lineage (GTDB taxonomy): Bacteria > Pseudomonadota > Alphaproteobacteria > Rhodobacterales > Rhodobacteraceae > Pseudosulfitobacter. The sequence continues at coordinate 125,484 of NZ_JIBC01000004.1, forward strand.
CCACGGGTGTGTTTGGCACCTGTGTGCCCATGTGCGCGGCGATCAGCGTGTCGATGTCATCCGCACCGCCCCCGATGGTCAGCACAAAGCGGCGTGCCGCAGTATCGCAGGCGCTGGCGTGGTCGGGAAACTCGGCCCCGCAAACCATCCCCACCGCGCCTGAACTTTCGGCCAGCCACGCCACCTCGTCCGGGGTCTGGCGAAAGTTCGCAGGCACATAGACCGCGCCCAGCCGGAAACAGGCCAGCATGGTTTCAAACATCTGGTTGCAGTTTTGCGACTGCACCAGAATCCGGTCGCCCTTGTCCACGCCATGATCCGCACGCAGGCCCGCCGCCAGCGCCGACACGCGGGCATCCAGCTCCGCCCACGTCCAGCGATCAGAACCGTAAACCAGCGCCAGACTGTCCTCCAGACGCCGCGCATTGCGGGTCAGGTGCTGCGCAAGGTTGGCCACCCGCGTGGTCGATGGGGCCACGCCGCCTTTGGGGTCCGGTTTCGGAGACGCCCAATCGCTCATTTCACCCGCTCCAGCACGGACATGTAGTTGGCCACCGCGGCACCACCCATGTTGAACACACCGGCAAAGGTTGGTTCTTTGGCCTGAATGCCCTCGGGCGCCTCGCCGGCCAATTGCATCGCCGCCATGATGTGCATCGACACGCCGGTTGCGCCAATCGGGTGGCCCTTGGACTTCAAACCGCCCGACAGGTTCACCGGCAACCGGCCCTCGCGCGTGGTGGTGCCGTCACGGATCACATCCGCGCCCTTGCCGGGTGCGGCCAGCCCCATCGCCTCGTATTCCAGCAACTCGGCCACGGTGAAACAGTCGTGAGTTTCGACCAGATCCATATCGTCCAGCGTCAGCCCCGCGTCCTCAAGCGAGGCAGCCCAGGCACGGCGCGCGCCGTCGAATGTGGTCACGTCACGGCGCGACATCGCCAGCACATCGTTGGTGTGGGTGCGGCTGCGGAAGGCGATGGCGCGGTACAGGTCGGCGGCCACGTCTTCGGATGCCACGATCATCGCTGCCGCCCCGTCAGAGACCAGCGAACAGTCGGTGCGCCGCAGCGGCGGGGCCACGTAAGGGTTGCGGTCAGAAACCGTGTTGCAATCCTCAAAGGTGAACGGCTTTTGCATATGGGCAAAGGGGTTGTGCATCCCGTTGGCATGGTTCTTGGCCGCGATCATCGCCAGCGCGTCCGAGCAGTCGCCGTATTTCTGGAAATACTGCTGCGCGATCTGACCGAACAGACCGGCAAAACCGCCCGTCACTTCCGCCTCTTCCGTGCGATAGCAGGCCCCCAGCAGAATATCCCCCACCTCGACCGTGGGCAGCGCCGTCATCTTTTCCGCACCGACCACGAGGGCAATCTTGCCGCGCCCGCTTTCGATGAAATCCAGCGCAGAATACAGCGCCGCGGATCCGGTCGCACAGGCGTTCTCCATGCGCACGGCGGGGGTCATGCCCAGTTCGGGCATCGCCATACCGGCCAGCGCGCCCTGAAAATCCTGCTTGGAAAAGCCGTTGTTCATCACGCCGACAAAAATGCCGTCGATGTCCGCCGCCGACACGCCCGCATGCTCCAGCGCGGGGGCAATCACCTCGGCCATCAGGTGTTCGGTGTCAGGGGCCGAGGATTTGCCGAACTTGCTGTGCGCCCATCCGACGATCTGTGCCTTGCTCATGGGAATAGTCCTTTTGTTGCGATGTTACTGCGCCGCAGCAGCACCGCCGCCCATAGGGGCGGAGCGGCGCAATGCGGCTGTTTCCTTGGCGTCCGGCAGGGCAAAGGCCTTGGCCAGACGGGTTTCGATCCGGGCTGCTTCATGCTTCAGGGCAGCGCCCAGTTCGGCTTGGCGTTCGGGGTCCATACGGCTGTCGATGGCGGCGATCGAAAGCGCGCCCACCACCCGGCCGCCCGGCTGATGCAGGGCCACGCCCACGGCCCAGGAGTTTTTCAGCACCAGGCCGGGATTCACGGAATATCCGCGCGCCCGCGTCTCCGCGATCAGCGGTTGCAGGCGGTCGGGCGCGCAATCGGGAAAGTCACGCTCAAGCTGGGCGGTGTTGCGCGCCAGTGCCTCGGCGCAATCGTCATCGGACAGCGCCGCCAGCATCGCCAGCGACCCCGCACCGACGCCCAAGGGGTGCCGATACCCCACCTGCAAAGCATGCGTGCGGATCGGGAATGCGCCTTCTTCCTTGTGGATGCACACCGAAAACGCATCGCGGCGCACGGACAGAAACGCCGTGTCACCGCTTTGCCGGGCCAGATCGCTCAGACTGTCCTGCGCCACGTCCATCAGGTTGAACCGTTGCGCGGCCAGCACACCCAGCACATAGGTCTCCTCACCCAGCGAATAACGGCGCGAGCCTGCGTCCTGCTCCACCATCCGCGCGCGCATCAGGGCCAGCAGCAGGCGCCGTGCGGTGGGGCGGTTCAGGCGCGATTCTTCGACAATCGCGGCCAGCCCGATGCCATCAACCGTATGCCGCCCGATCAGCGACAACAGCGCCAGCGCACGGTCCACACTTTGCGCGCCTGACGTGTCAGCCACAGGTTTTTGTTCGGTCATTCTCTCTCCACGTCCACAATATGGACACATCAACGGCTGAACTCCAGCCACTCCACCCGGGCGGGACCATGTTTTATCAGAGTGTTCCGCAATAAATCAGAGGTTTCAAGGAAATTTCCGCACAGCGCCACGTTACATTCCAGAATCCGCTTGTCACACCGTCCAAAATATGGACCCTTGCGCCAGAGCTTCGGAGGAAGGTTCGTTTGATTTCAGGAGGAGACACCATGTCCAAGATGAATTTCGTTTTTGCAGCCGCCTTTTCGGCCGCCGCCGCCCTGTCGGGTGCAGCGCAGGCTGAAACGCTGCGCCTGTCGCACAACACAGGCGACACCACCTCGTGGCACCTGGGGTCCGAGAAGTTTTCTCAGCTGCTGGATGCGGCAACCGAAGGCGACATGAGCGTTCGTGTCTTTGCCAACGCCCAACTCTCCGGCGGCGACCAGATGAAACAGGCGGAAATGGTGGGCCGGGGCGCGCTTGATTTCGTGGTAACCTCCGCGATCAACGTGACACCGATGGTCCCCGAAATGGCAGTCTTTTCGCTGCCCTATCTCTATTCCGGCTATGACGCGGTCGATGCCACCACCGACGGCGCACCCGGCGAACGCATGACCGAGATCATGGCCGAACACGGCATTATCGTGCTGGCCTGGGGCGAAAACGGCTTTCGCGAAGTCACCAACAACGTCCACCCAATCAAATCGCCCGACGACCTGAAAGGTCTGAAAATGCGCGTCGCCGGCCCGATGTACATCGACGTGATGACGGCGCTGGGGGCCAACCCCCAACAAATGCAATGGACCGAAACCTTCAGCGCGCTGCAACAGGGCGTGGTCGACGGTCAGGAAAATCCCATTGGTGCTGTGATCGTGCCGCAACGTGTCTACGAAGTGCAAAAATACATCACGCCCTGGCACTACTCCTATGACCCGATCTTTCTGGGTGTGAGCCAGAAGAAATGGGACAGCTGGGACGCGGACGCTCAGGCCAAGGTTCAGGCCGCCGCAACCGAGGCGATGGCCTATCAGAAAACCATCACCCGTGAAGGCACAGCCGCCGGTCTGGACAAGCTGCGCGCCGAAGGCATGGAAGTGTACGAACCCACAGCCGAAGAGCTGCAAGCCTTCCGCGACGCCACGAAAGAGCCCTTTGACAAATGGGCGGCCAAGGTTGGCCCGGAACTGGTCGAACTGTTCCAGTCGACCATTGACGCCTCGAACTAACTGACCCAATCAGGCGCATCCGGCCCGCACAGGCCGGGTGCGCTTGATCCACTGTATTGAAAAGGCCCATGCGTGCGCCCCGGCGCGCCCGACGCGGCCACGCCGGAGCCTTATGACCAGATCACCGTTATTCAAACATCTCGACCGGCTGGAAGAGTACATTTGCAGCGTGATCTTTCTGGTGATGACGCTGGTGGGCTTTGCGAACGTGCTGGTGCGTTATCTGACCAATTTTTCCTTTGCCGCCACCCAAGAGATCCTGTTGAACGGCTTTCTGCTGCTGACCGTCTTTGGCGCGGCCATCGCCGCCCGGCGCAGCCAGCACCTGGCGGTCACTCTGTTTTCCGACCTGCTGCCGGCGCCTGCGCGCCGCGCCATGGAATGGGTCGCCACTGTGCTGGGCGTGATCCTGTTGGTGCTGTCGGCCTATTACTGCATGGAAATGATCGGCAACCAGCGCGCCAGCGGCATCACCTCGCCGGGGCTGCAGGTGCCGTCATGGTATTATTCGCTGGGCCTGCCGCTGGGCTTTGTGATGATCGCGCTGCGGCTGGTACAGGGCACGCTGACCCCACGCAACGAGGTGCCCGATGTTTGAACTCGACACAGGCACACAGATGCTGATCCTCTTCGGCCTGCTTCTGGTCATCCGCGTTCCGGTGGCCTTTTCGCTGGGGCTGTCGTCGCTCTTTGCCATGTGGCAGATGGGCTTTGGCCTAGATCTGGTGGGGGATCTTCTGTCCAGCGGCATCACCAAATTCTCGCTTCTGGCGATCCCGTTTTTCATCCTCGCGGGCATCCTGATGGGCACAGCGGGCATGGCCGACCGCATGATCCGTTTCTTCCGTGTCCTGATGGGCAGCCTGCCCGGCGGGATGGGGCTGGTTGGTGTTGTCGTCAGCCTGTTCTGGGGGGCCGTCTCCGGCTCTGGCCCCGCATCGGTGGCCGCCATCGGCCCGATGATCATCCGCGGCATGGAAGAAGACGGCTATCCCCGTGCCTTTGCGGCGGCAATGGTGTGCACCGGTGCGGCGCTGTCCATCGTGATCCCGCCGTCGATCGGGCTGGTGATTTACGGCGTGATCGCCGAGGTGTCGATCGGCGATCTGTTCATCGCCGCCATCCTGCCCGGCGCGCTCATGGGGGCGCTGATGCTGATCGCCCTGCCGCTGGTCAGCCGCCAGCGGTCTGTGGCCAAACTGTCGAACCTCGCACAGCTGGCCCCGATGCCCTATGGCGACCGCCCCTTTGTCTTGCGCCTCTGGCTCAGCTTTCGGGATGCGGTCTGGGGGCTGCTGACGCCGGTGGTGATCCTGGGCGGCATCTACGCAGGCATCTTCACCCCGACCGAGGCGGCTGTGGTCGCGGTGGTCTATGCGCTGTTCGTCGGTTTCTTTGTCTACCGCAGCCTGTCGTTCGGCACGTTGTTCACCGCGCTGAACGACGCCGCGGCCTCCTCGGCGGTGGTGATGCTGGTGGTAACCTTTGCCAGCCTGTTCGGATGGGTGGTCACCGTGGACGACGTGGTGGGCCGCTATTCCGAAGGGCTGCTGGCGCTGTCGTCATCGCCCTGGACGATCATGCTGGTGATGGCGGTGATCCTGCTGATCGCAGGCATGTTCATGGATGCGGTGACGATCATGTTCATCTCGCTGCCGATCTTCTTGCCGGTGGTGCGCGAACTGGGCTGGGACCCGGTCTGGTTCGGCGTGTTCCTGATGATCAACCTGGCCATCGGCCTGTTCACCCCGCCCGTCGGCATCAACCTGTTCGTCGCCGCCAACATCGCCAAGCTGTCTCTCGAACGCATCGCCGCGGCTGCCCTGCCGTTTCTGGTCACCAGTGTGATCGGCCTCGCGATTGTCGCTCTGTGGCCGGAGCTGACGTCCTATCTGCTGATCTGGATGCAGTAGTGACGCCGCGCGCCTAGACGAAATCGATGTGCCGGTTCATCGGCATTTCCCGAATCCGCTGCCCCGTGGCGGCAAAGATCGCGTTCGACAGGGCGGCGGCGGCCGGTGGCACCATCGGTTCGCCCATGCCGCGCACGTGAATGTCGTTCTCCAGCCCGCGCACTTCGATCACCGGCGCCTGACGCATCCGCAGCCCTTCGAAGGCATAGAAATTGTCCTGCTCGGCCATGCCATCGGCATAGGTTATCTCGCAGTTGATCGCGTGGCCCAGCGCAAAGATCACGCCGCCCTGCACAAGGTTCTCGAAATTCACCGGATCAATCACCCGTCCGACTTCGGCGGCGACCCAGACGTTGTCGATGCGGATGCCGTCCGGCGTGGCAGTCACGTCGATCACCTCGGCCACGGGCACACCGAAAGAGGTGCAGAACGCCACCCCGCGCCCGCGCCCTTCGCCGGGTTTTGTCGCCCAATCCGACATCTCGGCCACGGCCTCCAGCACCTGACGCGACGGTTTGTGCCACATCAGGCGCAGCCGTTCCTCCATCGGGTCGGCGCCTGCGGCATGGATCAGCTCGTCCAGAAACACGTCGTGGAAAAACCCGTTGGTCGATGCCCCGACCGACCGCCACGAGCTGACCGGTGCCAGTTCCGGCGCGCGGTAGCCCGATACGCGGTAGTTGGGGATGCTCAGCGGTTGCTCCCACGCCCCCGCCACGATCTGCAAATCCGGCCCCGGCACGGACCATCCCTGACGGCCCATCTGGCTGGACATCACCGAGGGCATCGCAATGCCCAGGTCCAGCGCGTGCACCTTGCCGTCCTTGACCACACCTCGCCCCCGCGCCATGGCGATCTGGCGCGGATGGTCGTGGGTCATGTCCTCTTCGCGCCGGTATGTCAGCTTGACCGGCGTGCCCTTCATCTGCATCGCGATCTCGGTGGCCTGACGCTCCACGTCATCCTCAAGCCGCTGACCAAAGCTGCCGCCCATCATCTGCACATGTACATGGATGTTGTCGACGTTGATGCCGGTCAGCTTGGCCAGATTGGCCTGAACAAAGCGCGGCACCTGCGTGCCGGACCACACATCGACACGGTCATCGTCCACCAGAACGGTGGCGTTGCTGGGCTCGAGCGGCGCATGGGCCAGATAGGGCGCGCGGTATTCGGCCTCGACCACCTCGGTCGTGCCCTCAAACGCCGCGTCCACGTCGCCGTCGTCGCGCTTGCGGCTGTCCAGATGGTCGTCGTTGAAACTGTCCGAAAGCGCCTGCCAATGGGCGTCCATCTCGGGCTGATAGGGGGCCGCGCCCCAGTCGATATCGATGGCCTCGGCCGCCGCAAAGGCGCGCCATGTGTTATCCGCCACCACGGCCACGCCGCCAGTGATCGGCAGCACCTGCTTGACGCCGCGCATCGCCTTGGCGTTGGTCGCATCAAAACCGTTCATCACCCCGCCCTTGCGCGGGTTGGTGCGCACGGTGGCATGCACCACGCCCTCGGGTTCAAAGTCGATGCCATAGCGCTGGGTGCCGGTGGATTTCGCCACGATGTCCAGCCGCTGCTGGGGCGTCCCCATGATGCGCCATTTCGAATGGTGGCGCAGCGCCAGATGGTCCACCGGTTCGATCTGTGCCGCCTCGACCGCCAGATCGGTATAGGCGATGCGGGTGCCGTCAGGCAGGATCACATGCGCGCGCTCGGTCGTCATCTTCTTGGGGTCCTGACCGGTGCGTTTGCCCGCGGCCAGCTTCAGCGTCTCACGCGCAACGGCCCCCGCCATGCGAAGCTTTTCATAGCCGTCGGGCACGGTGGTCGACCCGCCGGTCAACTGCATCCCCATGAACTTCATCACCGCATCCATCACGCCGCGCGTGGTGTTGGCCATGGTCGAGCGGTCCGTGGGACGGAACGGTGCGCTTTCGGCGGCCAGTGCCGTGTTGTAATAGGCCGGGCTGGGCACGCCGGGGCTGACGCTGACCTGATCCATGTCCACATCCAGTTCCTCGGCGATCATCATCGCCTGCACCGAATAGGCCCCCTGCCCGCTGTCGGCGCGCGGGGTGATCAAGGTGATGCCGCTGGCATTGATCAGGACATAGGGCGTCAGCGCAGCCTCGCCCTCTTTCAGGTCGTCCAACAGCGGGTTCGGGCCGGGTTTGCGGTACATGTAATAGCCGAAGGCCACACCGCTCATCACGGCGACCGATCCCACCATGAACGTCCGACGGGCGATTGTTCCTGCGCGTCCCATGGCCTTAAACCTCGCTCAGCTTGGCGGCGGCGGTTTTCACCGCTGCACGGATGCGGGGATAGGTGCCACAGCGGCACAGGTTGCCCGACATCGCCTCGTCAATCTGGTCATCCGTGGGCGCGGGGGTTTCGGCCAGCAAGGACGCGGCCTGCATGATCTGGCCCGACTGGCAGTAGCCGCATTGCGCGACCTGATGGGCAATCCACGCCTCTTGCACCGCGTGCAGGGCGTCGGGCGTGCCCAGACCTTCGATGGTGGTGATCTCGGCCCCTTCAGCATCGGCGGCCCATGTCTGACAGGACCGCACCGCAACCCCGTCCAGATGCACGGTGCACGCGCCGCATTGCGCGACGCCACAGCCGTATTTCACCCCCTTGTACCCCAGCTCGTCGCGCAGCAGCCACAGCAGGGGCATGTCCTCTTCGACATCCACGTCATGAGGGTTTCCATCAACAGTCAGCTTCATCTTGCGCCTTCTCTGATCGTGCCACAGCCCGCCTGGAACTGTACCGTTCGGTTTAGAATACCAAAATATTCAGGGCTGCCAAATCACAATCGCCCTGAAACACAACAGGCCGCTGCCCTTGAAAGACAGCGGCCTGTTTTTGTTTATATGCCCACCGTATCAAGCAGGCAGCCACCGGATCAGAATTCGACAACCGCGCGGATCGACTTGCCCTGATGCATCAGCTCGAAACCGTGGTTGATCTCGTCCAGCGTCAGCTTGTGGGTGATCATCGGGTCGATCTCGATCTTGCCGTCCATGTACCAGTCAACGATTTTCGGCACGTCGGTGCGCCCCTTGGCCCCGCCAAAGGCCGTGCCTTTCCAGACGCGACCAGTGACCAGCTGGAACGGACGGGTCGAGATTTCGGCCCCCGCAGGCGCCACACCGATGATGATGCTTTCGCCCCAGCCCTTGTGCGCGGCTTCCAGTGCGGTGCGCATCACCTTGGTGTTTCCGGTCGCGTCAAAGGTGTAATCCGCGCCGCCCTTGGTCAGCTCGACCAGATGGGCAACCATATCGCCTTCGACCTTCGACGGGTTCACAAAATCGGTCATGCCGAAGTAACGGCCCGTTTCTTCCTTGTCGTCGTTCAGGTCGACGCCGACAATCTGGTCCGCTCCGGCCAGACGCAGGCCCTGAATCACGTTCAGACCGATGCCGCCCAGACCAAAGACCACGCAGCGTGCGCCGATCTCGACCTTGGCCGTGTTGATCACAGCGCCGATGCCGGTGGTCACGCCGCAGCCGATGTAGCAGATCTTGTCAAAGGGCGCGTCCTTGCGCACCTTCGCCAGCGCGATCTCGGGGATCACGGTGTGGTTGGCAAAGGTCGAGCAGCCCATGTAGTGATGGATCGGCGTGCCATCCATCATCGAGAAACGGGTGGTGCCATCCGGCAGCAGGCCCTGGCCTTGAGTCACGCGGATCGCCTGGCACAGGTTGGTCTTGCCCGACAGGCAGTATTCGCATTCGCGGCATTCGGGGGTGTACAGCGGAATGACGTGGTCGCCCACTTCCAGCGTGGTCACACCTTCGCCCACTTCCAGCACGACGCCCGCACCTTCGTGGCCCAGAATGGCGGGAAAGATGCCTTCGGGATCGTCGCCCGAGCGGGTGAACTCATCGGTGTGGCACAGGCCCGTGGCCTTGATCTCGATCAGAACCTCGCCCTTGCGGGGGCCTTCCAGGTTCACGTCCATAATTTCCAGCGGTTTGCCTGCGGCAACAGCAACGGCGGCACGGGTTTTCATCATCTGTTTTATCCCTTCGGTGTTCAGGTCCGGTTGCACGGCATGAACATGGTGCAACCGGGTAAAGTCAAGCGGCCCGCAGGCCCAAAAGCGCCCGCGCCTGCGCAGGCGTGGCGATGGGGCGGCTGTGTTTTTGTGCGATTTCCACGGTGCGCTTGACCAGCGCCGCGTTCGACGCGGCCAGCGTGTCGCGGTCCAGACGCACGTTGTCCTCTAGCCCGGTGCGCGCGTGTCCGCCTGCGGCAATGGACCATTCATTCAGCACCGCCTGTTGCGCTCCGATCCCGGCCGCACACCACGGCGCGCCGGGCAGCAGGCGATTCACGGTTTCGACGTAATAGTCGAACACATGCTTGTCCGCAGGCATCGCGTTTTTCACACCCATCACAAACTGGATATAAGGCGTGTCCTTGATACGCCCGTCACTGTGCATCTTCACCGCTTGCAGGATGTGCGACAGATCAAAGGCTTCGACCTCGGGCTTGATGTCATAAGTGACCATCTCGGATGCCAGCCAGTCCACCAGATCAGGTGGATTCTCGTAGACGCGGGTGGGGAAATTGTTCGACCCCACCGACAGGGATGCCATGTCAGGACGCAACGACAAACTCGCCCCGCGTTCCTGTCCGGCACCCGAGCGGCCACCGGTGGAAAACTGGATGATCAAGCCGGGGCAATGTTTTTCCAGCCCTTCCTTGAGGGCCGCAAACTTGTCGGGATCGCTTGACGGCGTCTCGTCCGCGTTGCGGACATGGGCATGGCAGATCGTGGCACCTGCCTCGAACGCTTCGTGCATGCTTTCCACCTGTTCGGCGACGCTGATCGGCACGGCGGGGTTGTTCGCCTTGGTCGGCAGCGATCCGGTGATGGCGCAACATATGATAAGCGGATTGGTCATTGAGATCGGCCCTTTTCGGTAGCGTTGCCACGGTTATGACAAGCCCCGCCAGCGGGAGCAATGGTGCGTGCGGACCCGCGCCGCCATCTGGAATGGTAAATTTTTCCCATATCCGGCTTTGCGTGGAAATTTCCGCTCATCACATTAGCTAAGCAGACAATATCAGACCGGAAATAGGCGTGGTCCTGCGCTATGATGGTCACCAGATGCCAGCACCGGAGCCCCCCATGAGCAAGCTTGATCCCGCCTTTGAGACCTACCAGCTTTCCGACCGTTATACCGCGCAAACGGGTCGCGTGTTCCTGACCGGCACGCAGGCGCTGGTGCGCATCATGCTGGATCAGGCCACCCGCGACCGCGCGGCGGGGATGAACACCGCCGGCTACGTCTCGGGCTATCGCGGCTCGCCTTTGGGCGGGGTCGATCTGGAAATGTGGCGGACGAAAAAACTGCTGGCCGAGAACGCCATCGAATTCATGCCCGCCGTGAACGAAGATCTGGGCGCCACCGCCGTTCTGGGTGCGCAGCAGGCCACGCTGGACCCCGACTGCACCGTCGAGGGCGTGTTTTCCATGTGGTACGGCAAGGGGCCGGGCGTGGACCGCTCGGGCGATGCGCTGAAACACGGCAACGCTTACGGCTCCTCGCCCAAGGGCGGCGTGCTGGTGGTGGCGGGGGACGACCACGGTTGTGTGTCCTCGTCGATGCCCCACCAGTCCGATGTCGCGTTCATGTCGTGGTTCATGCCCACGCTGAACCCCGCCACGGTCGCGGAATATCTAGAGTTTGGCGAATACGGCATCGCCCTGTCGCGCTTCTCGGGCACCTGGGTCGGGTTCAAGGCGGTGTCGGAAACCGTCGAGGCGGCGCAGTCGATTGACCTGAAGCCCGCGCGCGCATTCAACCAACCTGATTACACAGCACCCGAAGGCGGCCTGCACGTGCGCCCCGCGGACCTGCCCAGCCCCGCGATCGAAACCCGCATCGGCGCCAAGCTGGAAGCCGTTGAGGCCTTTGTCGAGGCCAACCCCATCGACCGGCACATCTATGACATCAAGGACGCCAAATTCGGCATCGTCACCACCGGTAAAGGCCATCTGGACCTGATGGAGGCGCTGCGCCTGCTGGGCGTGGACGAGGCCGCCTGCCGCCGGTTGGGCATCGACATCTACAAGGTCGGCATGGTCTGGCCACTGGCCCGCCGCGACGCGCTGGATTTTGTGCGCGGCAAGGAAGAGGTGCTGGTGATCGAGGAAAAACGCGGCATCATCGAGAGCCAGTTCAAGGAATATTTCTATGACTGGCCCGGCGACAAACCCGCGCGCATGGTCGGCAAGCACCGCGCCGCCGGCGACCCGTTGATCCCGTGGACCGGCGAGCTGTCGCCGCTGATGCTGGCGCCTATCGTGGCCGAGCGGCTGGATGCATTTTTTCCTGATGAAAACCTGCCCGCCAAGGCCGCAGCCCTGACCGAAACGCCGCCCCCCGTGCTGTCGCGCCCCGGCGCCACGCGCACGCCCTATTTCTGCTCGGGCTGCCCGCACAACACGTCGACCAAAGTGCCCGAAGGTTCGACCGCCGCCAGCGGCATCGGCTGTCACGTCATGGCATCATGGATGGACCGCAACACCGTGGGCTATGCCCAGATGGGCGGCGAAGGTGTGCCATGGGCCGCCGCCAGCCGGTTCAACGGCAACAAGCATATCTTCCAGAACCTTGGCGAGGGTACGTGGTATCACTCCGGCTCGCTGGCCATCCGCCAGTCGGTCGCGGCAAAATCGAACATCACCTACAAGATCCTGTACAACGACGCGGTTGCCATGACCGGCGGCCAGCCTGTTGACGGCCCCGTCAGCGTGCTGGGCATCGCCCAGACCTGCCGCGCCGAAGGCGTCGAGCGGATCGCTTTGGTGTCGGACAAAATCGACAAGTTCGACAAGGCCGACTTCCCCCGCCACACCACCTTTCACGACCGCGCCGACATGGACACCGTGCAGCGCGAATTGCGCGAGGTGAAAGGCACCAGTGTCCTGATCTACGAACAGACCTGCGCCACGGAAAAACGCCGCCGCCGCAAGCGCGGCACCGCCGAAGATCCGCCGCGATTTGCCTATATCAACGATCTGGTCTGCGAAGGCTGCGGTGACTGTTCGGTCGAAAGCAACTGTCTGAGCGTCGAGCCGAAAGAGACCCCGTTCGGCCGCAAGCGCAAGATCAACCTGTCGTCGTGCAACAAGGATTTCTCGTGCCTGAACGGCTTTTGCCCCAGCTTTGTCACCGTCGAGGGTGCCACCCGGCGCAAGCGCGAGGTCAGCATTGACCTGAGCGGCCCGCTGGCCGCACTGCCGCAGCCGCAGGTGCCGCGTCTGGATGCGCCTTACGGCCTGCTGGTGGCGGGTGTCGGCGGCACCGGCGTCGTGACCGTCGGCGCGCTGATCACCATGGCCGCGCACCTTGAGGGCAAGGGATCGAGCGTGCTGGACTTCACCGGTTTTGCGCAGAAATTCGGGACGGTTCTGGGCTATGTTCGGCTGGCCCCCACCCCCGCCGACATCCATCAGGTGCGCATCGAAGCAGGCCGCGCCGATGCGCTGATCGCCTGCGATGCGGTTGTCGCCTCCTCGCCCAAGGCGTCGGTGCATCTGCGCTCTGGCACCCGGGTCGTGATCAACCGCGCCGAAATGCCCACCGGCGATCTGGTGCTGCGCCGTGATGCGGATCTGGAAATCGACGAACGCGAGGCGATGGTGCGCGGTGTCGTGGGCAATGACAACGTGCTGGGCATGGATGCCAACAAGCTGTCCGAGGATCTGATGGGTGACGCGGTGTTTGCCAACATCATCCTGCTGGGGGCCGCGTGGCAACAGGGGCTGGTGCCGGTCAGCGAGGTCGCCTTGAAACAGGCAATGCTGCTGAACGGCGTGGCCGTGGACAAGAACAAACAGGCCTTTGACATTGGCCGCGTGCTGGCGGTGAACCCGGATGCGCTGGGTGTGGCGGAGAAGGCCGAGGCTGACGAAACCCTCGAACAGCTCATCGACCGCCGTGCCGATTTCCTGACCGACTATCAGGACGCGAAATACGCCAAACGCTACCGTGACCGGCTGGCGCGTCTGGCCACGGACCTGCCACCCGAAATGGTCGCACTGGCCGCGCGGTCGCTGTTCAAGCTGATGGCCTACAAGGACGAATACGAAGTGGCCCGCCTGATGACCCAAACCGGGTTCGCGGCGAAGCTGGCCGAGGAATTCGAGGGCGATTACAAGGTGAACTACCACCTCGCCCCGCCGTTGCTGCCGCTGGGCAAGGATGCCCGTGGCCGTCCGAACAAACGCGCCTTTGGCCAGTGGATGACCTCGATGTTGCGCGGCATGGCCCGCTTCAAGGGGCTGCGCGGCACGCCCTTTGATCCGTTCGGCTACAGCCACGACCGCAAGCTGGACCGCGCCCTGCTGCGCTGGTTCGACGAGGTCATGGACCGTGTGGCCGACCGCCACAGCGCGGACACCGCCGAGGCCTGCGCCACGCTGCTGGCCCTGCCGATGGATGTGCGCGGCTATGGCCCCGTGCGCGAAAAGGCAGCGGCGGATGTGATGGCGCAGGCCGAAGCGGTCAAATTCTGAACGACGCACCAGCCTCAGAGGCAGCACCCCAAATCGGGCGCTGCCTCTGGCTTTCACCGGACAGCGTGCCCCTCTGGACCGCACCCGCCGAATACACCACAACACCCCCATGACCGCGCTCACCCTTGGCATCGTCGCCGCATTTGCATGGGGCTTTCACGACATCTGCATCCGCTGGCTCAGCCAGTCGGTGCCGCTGCTGGCATCCTTGCTGGCGGTGCTGGTCACCGGGCTGGTGTTTCACAGCGGCTTCATGGTCTGGCACGGCGACCTTGCCCCGCTCAACGGCCCCGCCCTGATCTATGCGCTGGCCTCGGGCCTGACCTTCCTGCTGGCCTCGCTTGGCCTCTATGGCGCGTTTCAGCGTGGTCCGGTGCGGCTGGTGGCGCCGGTCATCGCCAGCTATCCCGTGTTGTCCGTCGCATGGGCTGCCCTGCGGGGCGCCGAGGTTTCGACCCTGCAATGGCTGGCGGTTCTTGCCGTGGTGGCAGGCGTCTCTGCCGTCGCCGCGCTCGCGGATGAGGACCGCAGCGACGTGCCGCCAAAGGGCCGTACGATCCTTTATGCCGCCGCATCCGCCGTAGGCTTTGCCACCACATTCGCACTGGGGCAACTGGCGGTCGAAACCTCGGACGAACTTTCGGTCAGCTTTGTCACCCGCAGCGTCGCCATCGTGGTGCTGATTGCGATCATCGCCGTTGCCCGCGTGCCGTTCTGGGCAGGCCTGCGCGCCCTGCCCGTGCTGGCGTTGATGGGGCTGGCGGATGCGATTGCTTTGGCCTGCATGATGGCCGCGGGCCTGATGCCAGACGCGCAATACGCCGCCGTTGCAGCCTCGTGCTTTGGCCTGCTGACCATCGTCCTGGCCTGGGCCATCCTGCGTGAACGGATGACCGCGATGCAATGGCTGGGCTGTGTCGTGACCTTTGCGGGCATCGGCTATCTGGCGATGTGACAACACTGGCTCTGGACACGGCCCCCGTCTTGCCTTCAAGATGGTATACCAAATATACACGTGCTGATTCACGCCCCGAAGGAGCCACCAGATGTCCAAGATACGCCCGCAGGATCTACGTTCGCGCAAATGGTTCCTGAACCCGGATAACATGGAAATGACGGCGCTCTACCTGGAACGCTACCTGAACTACGGGCTGACCCGCGAAGAGCTGCAATCCGGCAAGCCGATCATCGGCATCGCGCAGACCGGCAGCGACCTCAGCCCCTGCAACCGTCACCACCTGGAACTGACCAAACGCGTGCGCGACGGCATCATCGCCGCCGGTGGTGTGCCGATGGAAGTGCCGGTGCACCCCATTCAGGAAACCGGCAAACGCCCCACCGCGATGCTGGACCGCAACCTGGCCTATCTGGGGCTGGTCGAGGCGCTGTATGGCTATCCTCTGGACGGCGTGGTGCTGAACATCGGCTGTGACAAGACCACACCCGCCCTGCTGATGGCCGCCGCCACCGTGAACATCCCCGCCATCGCCCTGTCGGTCGGCCCGATGCTGAACGGCTGGTTCGAGGGCGAGCGCGCGGGCTCGGGCACCGTGATCTGGAAGGCCCGCGAACGGCTGGCCTCGGGCGAGATCAACGACGAGCAATTCATGGAAATCGCCGCCGCCTCGGCCCCCTCGGTAGGCTTCTGCAACACCATGGGCACCGCGACCACGATGAATTCGCTGGCCGAAGCACTGGGGATGCAATTGCCCGGTGCCGCCGCGATCCCCGCCCCCTACCGCGAACGCGGACAGATCAGCTATGAAACCGGCAAGCGCATCGTCGACATGGTCTGGGACGACCTGCGCCCGTCCGACATCATGACCCGCGAGGCGTTCGAAAACGCCATCGCCGTGAACTCGGCCCTTGGCGGGTCGACCAACGCGCCGATCCACCTGAACGCCGTGGCGCGGCATCTGGGCGTGCCGCTGGACAATGACGACTGGCAGGCACACGGCCACCACATCCCGCTGTTGGTCAACCTGCAACCCGCCGGCACATATCTGGGCGAGGATTTCCACCGCGCCGGCGGCGTGCCTGCGGTGATTGGCGCACTGCTGCGCGCGGGTCTGCTGCCCAACCCCGATGCCATCACGGCCAACGGTCAGACCATGGCCACCAACTGCGCCGAAAAAGCCTCGGTGAATGACGACGTGATCCGCACGGTCGAGGCACCGCTGATGCAGAACGCGGGCTTTATCAACCTCAAGGGCACGCTGTTCGACAGTGCGATCATGAAAACCAGCGTGATCGACGCGGCCTTTCGCAAGGCCTACCTCAGCAACCCCGACGACCCCGAAGCGTTCGAAGGCCGCGTCGTGGTCTTCGATGGCCCCGAGGATTACCACCACCGCATCGACGATCCGTCCGAGAACATCGACGCAAACTGTATTCTGGTGATGCGCGGCGCGGGGCCAAAGGGCTATCCCGGCGGAGCTGAAGTGGTGAACATGCGCGCTCCCTCTTACTTGCTGAAACAGGGGATCAAGGCGCTGCCCTGTATCGGCGACGGTCGGCAATCGGGCACCTCCGGTTCGCCCTCGATCCTGAACGCGGCCCCCGAGGCAGCGGACAACGGCGGGCTGGCGTTGCTGCGCAATGGGGACCGGCTGCGGATTGATTTGAATAAGTTCACCGCTGATATCCTGCTTTCGGAAGAAGAACTGTCAGCGCGACGCGACGCCCTGATGGCCGATGGCGGGTACAAATACCCCGCCAGCCAGTCGCCGTGGCAGCAGTATTTCCGCGAATTGGTCGAGCCTTTCGACAAGGGCATGACCCTGCGTGACGCGGCCAATTATCAGGACATCGCGCGCAGCAAGGGAACACCGCGCGACAACCACTAAGCGACGCCGCTAGCGGCGCATGTGACGCGCGCCGAGCGCGGGCGGGTCTTCGGGCGGGCCCGCAAAACACTGCGCCATCGCCATCCACTGTGCCGCGACGGGTCCGGTGGTCCGCAGCGCCGTGTCGGCCACGTTGCGGGTCTGGCAAACAACTTGCGCGAACTCCACCGCCGTTCCGTCGACGCGGTTGTCGGCCTGATCGTCACCCCATTCCCACACGGCACCGGACGGCCCGGTCAGCCGAACAAAAGGCACTGGTGACGGCACCTCAAGCCCGCGATTGACGAACGTCCACCCGAATGTCGCCACACCCAGATGCGCAATGCTGCGGACCCGGTCGTGTTCGATGCGGGTCTGGCCCAGCAGGTCAAAGACCTCTTGCCCGTGCGCCCAGGTCTCCATCAGACGCGCGGTGACCGAAGACAGCGCGCTCATGTCCGGGCCGGCCCATTTCAGGCGTTTCTTCGGATCCGCGGCGGCAAAGGCATCGGCGGTGGCGTGGGCGGTACGCACCCATTCCTCCATCAGCGCACGCCCCCGCAGCCCAGCCAGCCAAGGGTATTGCAACTCGCGCAACGAGATACCCTTGGCCATGCCCTGCCCTATGGGGGCAAAGAACTCTGCAAAAGCGGCGTCGCTTTCCAACGACTTGGCGGCGGCCACGTTGAACATGTGCAAATGACCGATGACATCGTCGATGGTCCAGCACTTGAACAGGGTCGGCTGGTCAAACTCGGCATCCGACAGCGGTTGCAGGATCGCGGCCAATGCGTCGGTTTCGTCGCGGAAATCTTCGGCTTGCTGCATGGGACCTCTGTGGGGTTGGGATGCGGGCAGGTTGGTCAATCCGATAGCCGAACGCAACCGCGACGGCGCGTCCCCTGCCCGCCCGCTACCGCCAGCGCGTGATCCTGACCGCAACCGCAGTGACCACGCCGTAAACCACCGTCCCGCAGGCCACGCCGACAAACACGGCCTCGACGCCCATGTCGGTCCGCCCGATCAGCACCAGCGCCACGCCAAAGGCCACAGCCATGCGAAACAGGCTGGCGATCACCGGCCACGCCATCCGCGCCGCCCCCTGGCTGGCAAAGAACAAGGCCAGCCCCAGTCCGAAAAACGCATAGAACGGCGCCACGGTGCGGAAATAGGCGCGCCCGACCTCAAGCGTCGCGGTGTCGGAAGCATCGAGGAAGATGCGCAGCCACAGGTCGGGGAAAACCGCCAGCAGCAGGCCGATGCCTCCGACAATGACAGCGGCCGCACATGCGCCCGTCCACGCCACCCGCAACGCGCGGGGCGTATTGCCCGCGCCGATGTTGGCCCCCACCATTGCCGTCATGGCGGTGCCAATTCCAAAAACCACCGGGATCATCAGAAACTCGAGCCGCGCGCCCAATCCATAGCCCGCAAGGGCCGCCGTGCCGAACCGACCGACCAGCGCCACCATCAACACAATGGTCAGAACCGACTGGACCGAGTTGACCGAGGCGATGATGCCCACGCGCAGGATGTCGCGGAACATCTCGCCGCGCAGCCGCCCCAGCGCGCCGCCCATGTCCAACCCCGCACGACCCGACAGCACCAGTGCCATGGCAACCAGCCCCGCCGCGCCATTGGCCGCGATCAGCCCCAGCGCCAGCCCCGCCATGCCCAGCGCCGGAAACGGCCCCCAGCCCAGCGCCAGCGCGCCCGACAGCGGGATCGACCCCAGCGAGGCCACGAACAACAACACCGACGGCGTGCCCATATTGCCGGTGCCCCGGATCACGCTGAGCGTGCCGTTGCACAGCCACAGCGCCAGACACCCCGGAAAGAACACGCCCGCATAGGACAGCGCCGCCGCCACGGCGGCATCACCGCCACCCAATGCGACAAAGATCGTGCGCCCGAACAGGGCCATCAACACCGCCGATCCCGCGGCAAAGCCGATCCCGATGATCCACGCAGCCACCGTCAGCCCGCTGGCCCGCGACGTGTCACCGCCGCCCAGCGACCGCGCCACCGCCGCCGAGATTGCTCCGCCCATGGCCCCTGCCGACAGCATCTGTGTCAGCATCACCAGCGGAAACACCAGTGCCAGACCAGCCAGCGCATTCACCCCCATGACACCTGCGAAAAACGCCTCTGCGATGCTGGTGACCGAGGTCACGAACATCGCCAGTACGTTGGGGGCCGCCAGCCGCGCCAGCGTGCGCCCGATGGGATCATGCAACAGGCTGTGCGTACGCGCCGCACGGGCCGCCGCCGTGGGATCGGGCAGGTTCATCGCGGGACGCAGGGGCGTGACGGGGACATCGGTCATCGGTTCAGCCTTTGCCCAAAGGGAAAATAAAGCAAGTGGTCGAGGCATGGGCATAAAGCTTGCCATCCTCCACCCCCACCAGCCGCGCCTCGGCGGTCGCCATCTGGCGGCCGCGATGGATCACGGTGCCGGTGGCACGCATCCGGCCTGCATCGGGGCGCATGGCGCGGGTATAGTTCACCTTCAACTCGGCGGTCGAAAACCCTTCGCCCGCTTTCAGAGTGGTGTGGACAGACAGGCCCAACGCCGAATCCAGCACCGTCGCTGCAAATCCGCCGTGTACGCCGCCCATGGGGTTCAACACAAAATCGCTGGGCGTCGCGTCCACAACGGCGTGGCCTTCGCCCAGTTCGTGCGGGATGTGCATGCCGATGGTCGGACCGATCGACGGTTCTGCCCCGATCCGCCCGCCGGTCAACGCCTGCAGATAGTCCAGACCCGACATCTGCGTTGCAGCCGCCACATCAAAGGCAGGCATCGGATAATCATAGCTGCGGGTTCTGGTTCGAACGGTTTCGGTTGCAGTTGCCGACATGACATTTTCCTTCGTGTTTGCACTTATCAGTTCTATATTAGAACTCACTACTAAGTTCTCTTTCGGAACCTGTCAATCTGGTGTAGAGTAATTTCATGAAATGGAATGATCTTGGAACCGACCCCTGCCCCGTTGCCCGCGCCCTCTCTGTGATCGGAGACCGCTGGACCATGCTGGTGGTGCGTGAGTGTTTTTTCGGCATCCGCCGGTTTGACCAGATGCAAGAGCGTCTGGGCATCACCCGACATGTGCTGGCCGACCGTCTGCGCACGCTTGAAGCCGCAGGCGTACTGCGCCGCGACGCCTATCAGGAACGTCCCACACGGTATGAATACCGACTGACCGACCGGGGGAAGGCGCTCTATCCAGTGTTGGTGTCGCTGATCACATGGGCCAACGACGCGGTGCCGCCGCCGGAGCAATCCTCGGTCACGCTGGTCTCGCGCAGCACAGGCACGCCGGTCGAGCCGGTGTTGATCGACGCGGCCACCGGTGATCCGATCACCACCCGCACGGTCACCGCACGGTTCAACGACATTTCCTAGGTCGCCAAGAGGCGAAACGCCAACGAAAAACCGCCCTCGCAGCCCTTTCCCCTGCCGCGCAGATGGCTATGATAGCGCCATCATTTTCAGCCGCAGTTGCGGCCCGATCCGAGGTACCATGAAACCCTATTCCAAGATTGCCTGCATCGGCGAAGTGATGATCGAAATCGTCGGCCAGCAGACCGGCGATGCCCGCCTGAACGTGGCCGGTGACAGCTACAACACCGCCGTATATCTGGCGCAACTGGCGCGCGGCACCGACTGCACCGTGTCCTATGTCACCGCTTTGGGGCAGGACACCTTCTCGCAGCGTGCGGTGGCGGACATGGGCCGGTTTGGCATCAACACCACTCACATCGAACGCCGCGCGGACCGCAACATCGGGCTTTACGCCATCGACACCGATGATGCGGGCGAACGCAGCTTTACCTACTGGCGATCCGAAAGCGCCGCGCGCACTCTCTTCAGCACGCCTTGCACCGTGGGGCTCGATGTGCTGTCGGAATTTGATCTGGTCTATCTGTCGGGCATCACCCTGGCGATCCTGCCCGCACCTGTGCGCAAGGCGCTGATCGACGCGCTGGCCCTCTACCGGCGTGCAGGCGGCACCGTGGCCTATGACAGCAACCACCGCCCGCGCCTGTGGGAAGACGCACAAACCGCGATCGACGTGAACAACGCCATGTGGGCCGTGACCGACATTGCCGTTCCATCAGTCGATGACGAAATGGCCATCCACGGCGACACCACCGAAGGCGCGGTTCTGGCGCGTCTGGGCGCTGCCGGCCTGACCGATGGCGCACTAAAACGCGGCCCTGCAGGTCCCTTTGATCTGACGCGCAGCACGTCTGGCCTGCGCTTTGCCCGCGCGGCCAAAGTGGTGGATACCACCGCCGCCGGCGACAGTTTCAACGCAGGCTATCTGTTCCAGCGCGCCCAAGGCCACGATCAGGCCGTGGCCTTGCAGGTCGGGCACGATCTGGCGTCGCGGGTGATCGGCCACAAGGGCGCGATCATCGACATCTGACGCGCCCTATCCCCGACCACGATAGGGCGGCACGCCCTGATCGGGGATCCACACATCCGTGGGCATCGCCCCGGTCTGCCAGAACACGTCAATCGGAATGCCACCGCGCGGATACCAATAGCCACCGATCCGCAGCCAGCGCGGAGACAGCAACTCGACCAGCCGCCGCGCGATGGTGACCGTGCAATCCTCGTGAAAGGCACCGTGATTGCGGAACGACCCCAGGAACAGCTTCAGCGATTTGGATTCGACCAGCCACTGATCTGGTACATAATCAATCACAATATGTGCAAAATCGGGCTGCCCCGTCATCGGGCAAAGCGATGTGAACTCGGGCGCGGTGAAGCGCACGCAATAGGACACATCCGCCTGCGGGTTCGCCACGCGTTCCAGAACCGCCTGTTCGGGGGTTTCGGGCAGCTCTGTCTTGCCGCCCAGCTGTTTCAGGTCGCTGTAAATCGTTTCCATATGATGTTCCTTCGGCGGGTCAGACCCCGCGTTTGTTGCCCCAGAGCAAGACGTGAAGTTGCGGCAGGACGCGCGGGGCGAACCAGCCGTCGGCAGTGACCTTGTCCACCAGCCACAACAGCCGGTCCGACAGGTCTTGGGGATTGACTGGCTGCGATGGATCAACCTCGGGGTTGCCGGGTTGCAGGTACAGCGGCAGGGTCGGGTAATGCTCGGACACCCGTTGCGCCCATTCATAGTCTGCGTCGTCAAAGATCACGATTTTCAGAACCGTCTGCACGGCCCCTGCCCCTGCCGCAACGCAGGCGTCAAAGGCATCCCAATCCACCGTCTCACCGCTGGAGGGCGGTTTGGGGCTGAGCACAAGCGTATCAAGATCCCCGAACCACGGTTTCGCCACTGACCCTTGGGTCTCGCAGGCAAAGCGATAGCCGGCATCGTGCCCGCGTGCGATCAGCGCGGTGAAATCCTGAATGGCCGGATTGCCCCCGGACAGCGAGACGGTCAGCGGCCGGCCGCGCGACAGGCGCGTGACCTCGGCCCAGACCTGATCCGTTGTCATCCGCGCCCAGCTTTGGCGATGCACCGGATCAACCGCGTGCATACTGTCGCACCAGACACAGCGGTAATCGCACCCGCCGGTGCGCACGAACACTGTCGGCTCACCGATCAACGCGCCCTCGCCCTGGATGGTGGGGCCGAAAATCTCGGCAATGCGCAGCGCGGTCATGGCCGGTATTCCGCCCATGTCTTTGGTGTCTCGCTGACCTTGGCCGCCGCTGTCTCGGGCCAGCGCGCCGCGCACCAGTCATAGAAATGGCGGGCCATGTTCTCGCCGGTCGAGGGCACGTTCATCACGTCGTTCAGATGACGGTGGTCGAACTGCGCGTCGATGTACTCTTTCAGCGGCTTCAGCTCGCCATAGTCGCGCACAAAGCCGTCGGCGTTCAGCGTTTCGGCAGACAGCTCGACCACCACCACGTAATTGTGCCCGTGCAGGCGCGCGCATTGATGCCCGTCAGGCAGATGCGACAGCTGATGCGAGGCCGAGAAATGGAATTCCTTGGTGATCCGGTACATCACGCACCTGCCTTTCGCGTGACCGCTTGCGCCCAAAAGTCGGGGTCCTCATAGGTGGTTGGATCACTCACCCCCGCCAGATCAAAAGCCTCGCGGCGTTCCACGCAGGTGCCGCAGCGTCCGCAATGATGTGTGCCACCCTTGTAGCAGGACCATGTGTCGACAAAGGGCGTGCCAAAGCGTTGGCCTTCGGTGACAATGTCGGCTTTGGAGCGGTGTACGAAGGGCGTGTACAGCGACACGTCGGCATAGCCGTCCAGCGCCTGTTTTTGCATGGCCTCAAAGGCCTCGGTAAAGGCCGGACGACAATCTGGATAGATGAAATGATCGCCCCCGTGCACCGCCGTCGCCACCGCGTCGTCGCCGCGCGCGGCCGCCACGCCAAAGGCGACCGTTAACATGATCGCGTTGCGGTTGGGCACGACGGTGATACGCATGCTTTCTTCGGCGTAATGCCCGTCAGGCACGTCGATGTCGTCGGTCAGCGCCGAGCCGGTCAGTGCCGCACCGATGGCGCGCAGGTCGATGATGTCATGGGGAACGGCCAGACGCTGTGCGCACAGGGCGGCATAGTCCAGTTCCTTGCGATGCCGCTGGCCGTAGTCGAATGAAACAAGGCGGGTCAGTTCGTGTTGCTGCGC
Organism: Sulfitobacter sp. 20_GPM-1509m; assembly: GCF_000620505.1. Classification (GTDB taxonomy): domain Bacteria; phylum Pseudomonadota; class Alphaproteobacteria; order Rhodobacterales; family Rhodobacteraceae; genus Pseudosulfitobacter. The sequence continues at coordinate 149,186 of NZ_JIBC01000004.1, forward strand.
CACCATGTGCGCAAGCGATACCGAATCCAATCCGCCGGAGCAGATAACGATGGTTTTCATTTTGTACCCTTGTTTTGTTACCCGGGTAGGCTGCGACCGGGATGGCCCTATTAGCTGAGCGTGTTGCAGGTGCCAAGGGGCGGCACGGCGGAAAAATGCCGCCCCGCAATGCCAGAAACAAAAACAGCCCCGCGTGCACGAACACGCGGGGCCGTTCCACCGTTACACCGGATCAGGCGTCCTGCCCGACCTCTTGACGCTGCACGCCCAGACCGTCGATGCCCAACTCCATCACGTCGCCTTTTTCCAGATAGACTGGCGTGGGTTTGATCCCCATGCCGACACCCGGAGGCGTGCCTGTCGAAATCACGTCGCCCGGCTGCAGGGTGAACAGCCCGCTGAGATGTTCGATAATCTCGGCCACGGTAAAGATCATCGTGTTGGTGTTGCCGGTCTGCATCCGCTTGCCGTTCACATCCAGATACATCGCCAGCGCCTGCGGGTCCGCAACCTCGTCACGGGTCACCAGCCACGGGCCGGTGGGGCCGAAGGTGTCGCAGCTTTTGCCCTTGGTCCACTGGCCGGTCAGCTGCGTCTGATAGTGCCGCTCGGACACGTCGTTGATCACGCAATAGCCCGCGACATAATCCAGCGCGTCCTCTTTCGAGACGTATTTGGCGGCCTTGCCGATGACCACGCCCAGCTCGACCTCCCAGTCGGTATGGGTCGAGCCGCGCGGCTTCATCACCATGTCGTTGGGGCCGACGATGGCGCTGTTGGCCTTCATGAACAGGATCGGGTGTTCTGGGATCGCGGCGCCGGTTTCTGCGGCGTGGTCGGAATAGTTCAGACCGATGCAGCAGAATTTGCCGATGTTGCCCACGCAGGGGCCCAGACGGGGATTGCCGTCGACCTTGGGCAGGCTGGCGGGGTCGATGTCGCGCAGCTTGGCCAGACCTTCGTCAGACAGCACATCGCCCGCGATGTCGTCCACAACACCCGACAGATCGCGCAGTGTGCCATCGGCGTCCAGCATCCCCGGCTTCTCGGCGCCCGCGTCACCGTAACGTAGCAGTTTCATATCGTTGTCCTTCTTCCTGTTAGTGTATGTTTAACCCGACCAGCCGCCGTCGATGACGTGTGGCTGTCCGGTGGTAAATCCGCTTTCGTCACTGGCCAGATACACGACCAGTGCTGCAATTTCTTCCGCTTTCGCCACGCGGCCCATTGGCTGGCGCGACACGAAGGCCTCCAAGGCGGCCTCGTAGCTGCCCATCTCTTCGCCCAACGCCTTCACGCGGTCGTGCCAGCTTGGGCTTTCGACGGTGCCGGGGCAGATGCAATTGCAGCGCACGCCGGTCTTGATATAGTCCACCGCCACCGATTTTGTCAGGCCGATCACCGCCGCCTTGGTGGTGCCATAGATAAACCGGTTCGGCGCGCCGATGATGGACGAGCAGGCCGACGACATATTCACGATCGACCCCGCGCCGCGTTCGACCATGCCGGGCAAGGCCGCGCGGATGGTGCGGAACATGGCCCGCACGTTCAGGTCAAAGGCAAAGTCCCATTCGTCGTCGCTGGCATCCAGCACCGTGCCGTGGTGCACAAAGCCCGCGCAGTTGAACAGCACATCGGGTCGCGACTTGGCCACGCCTGCGTTCACGCTGTCGGTGTCGCGGGCGTCCAGCACCATCGTCTCGATCCCGTCGCCCTTCAGTTCGGCCAGCGCCTCGGCGCTGATATCGGTGGCAAAGACCTGTGCGCCCTCGGCGGCCATGGCCAATGCGCTGGCGCGGCCAATCCCCTGCCCAGCGGCGGTGATCAATGCGCGTTTGCCGTCCAATCTGCCCATATTCTCTCTCCCTTGATGAATTCAATGCGGTGCGATGTTGGCGGCCTTGTCCGCCGCGGCGCGCTTGCCCAGAATGCGCTCGCGCTGCCAGATGTAGAAACCTGCGGCGATGATGATCAGCCCGCCTGCCAGTGTCCAAAGCGTCGGCCACTGGTTGAAAAACACGATCCCCGACACCGCGGCCAGCACGATCTGGATATAGACCACAGGCGCCAGTATCGACGCATCGGCCATGCGGTGCGCCCAGGTGGCCAGAATATGTCCGGTGCCGCCAAAAATGCCGATCAACCCGAAAAACACCCAGTCGGCAGGCGCTTGCGGCCAGACCCACGAGGACAGCGCAAAGGGTGCGATGCACACTGTCGCCAGCCCCGAGGACCAGGTCTGGCTGGTCGCGTTGCTTTCCACCCCCGCCAGCAGGCGCGTCATCAGGAAATAGAGCGACGCGCAGACCAGCGCGCCAAGGTTGAAGAACATCGCGGGATGAAACTCGGCCCCCCAGGGCTGCATCACCACCAGCACGCCGACAAAACCCACACAGACCGCGATGATCCGGTGCATCCCCACCCGCTCGCCCAACAGGGGGATCGCCAGCAGCGTCACGACGATGGGACCGGCGAACATGATCGTCGTGGTCACGGTGATCGGCAGATAATACAGCGCGTTGAAATTCAGCGCCGTGCTGCCCAGCAGGAACGCCGACCGCAGGATCTGCTTGGCCGGTGCCATCGACACCAGCGCCTCGCGGCCTTCACGCGGGACAAAGACCGCAAGCGCCAACAGGAAGTGCACCGCATAGCGTACGAACACCACTTGCAACGCAGGCAGGCCTGCAAGCACCAGCCACTTGGCGGATGTGTCGATCATGGTGAAAAAGACCACAGCGCCAGCCATGGCGGTCAGGCCCATGGCCGTGCGGTCTTCGCGGGGCAGAACGTTATGGGGCATTCAGATAGCCTTGACAGGAGTTGCGCGCATCGACACCCGCAAAGGCGCCAGGGTGTCGACCTGCGCGGCGGTACAGTCAACCGATGCGTAAGGCGGCACCACCAAGAGGTCCAGAGCACCGCCCCGATCAATGCGGCTTTCGAAGATGGGCGCACATCTTTGCCGCGCCTGCGCGCAAACGGTCCCGCTTGGCCCGTGCAGGACATGCGGCCCGCGCGCCGCGCTTGTTGAACAACGGTCGAACATCACACTTCAGGCACAGGCAGACGCATCCGACGACCCGCCGAACGCATCGGACAGGTTGTGCGGTGTCAGCGGGTGGAAAGTCACCGTGCCGCCCGCCTTGACCGCAAGCGGCCGGGCCGCGTCGAGAACCAGAAACCCGGCATCGGCAAACTTGCGATGGTCGTCTGCGGTCAATCGCATCGGAAACTCCTGAAGTTATCTGAAACCTCGGACCGGGGCGCGCACGCCCCGATCCCCTAGAGAAAGATCGTCACGATCGGGGGCCACGCCAGAAGCACCGCCAACGCCAGCAATTGCAGGGCGATAAACGGAAGGAAGCCGCGGAAGATGTCGGTCAGCGAAATCTCGGGCGGGGCCACGGATTTCAGGTAGAACGCTGCCGGACCAAAGGGCGGCGACAGGAAGCTGACCTGCATGTTCATACAGAACACCACACCGAACCAGATCGGAATATAGCGCGCATCGACGCTGCCGAGAAAACCGATCTCCTCGGCGGGCAGACGCACCACGATGGGCAGGAAGACCGGCATGATCAACAGCACGATGCCGACCCAGTCCATGAACATCCCCATGATCAGGAACACGACCATCATCACCAGGATAATCCCCATCGTCGGCATGTCCGCGCCCACAATCAGGTTGGCCACATAGGTCGGCCCACCCACCAGCGTATAGGCTGCGGCCAGCGCGGCCGCACCGATGGTCACCCAGATGATCGTACCGGTGGATTTCAGCGTGCGGATCAGGCTGTCCCAGACGATGTCAAAGGTCATCTCGCGGCGCAGCAACCCGATTGCAAAGACCGCGATCACGCCCATGCCGGCCGCCTCGGTGATGCCCGTGATGCCGCCATAGATCGACCCCAGCACAACCCCGATGACGACGATCGGCGCGATCAGCCCCTTGCCCATGGCCCAACCGCGGCTGGTCCGCTCGCGGCCCACCACGAAAAAGATCAGGATCAGGGCCAGCACGAACGTGCCCGCAATCCACGGAATGTCCGACACCATGCCCAGCGGGATCGGGTCCAGCCCTTCGCGGATGGTGTTTTCACCCGTCACGGTAAAGAACAACGCCCGCGCCATCAGCACACCTGCCAGCCACAGCGTGAACCGCGACAGGAAGCCCAGGAACATCAGCCCCTTTTCACTGCCGCGCGGCTCGCCCGGAACCGGCGCGGGCAAAGGTGCCAGCGACGGGTTCAGTTGCGTGCGCACCACGATGTAGATCAGGAAGAACGACGCCAGCATGAACCCCGGCAGGAAGGACGCGGTGAACAGCGCCTTGATCGAGGTTTCCGTCACCAGCCCGTAAAAAATCAGGACAATCGATGGCGGGATCATCGTCCCAAGCGAGCCGGACGCACAGATCGTGCCGATGGCCAGGTTGCGGTCATAGCCCAGCCGCAACATCTGTGGCAGCGCGATCAGACCCAGCAACACGACCTCGCCGCCGATGATGCCGGACATCGCCGCCATGATCACCGCCATGATCGAGGTCACGATGGCAATGCCGCCGCGCACCTGGCTGAGCCAGACGTTCAGCGACGAATACATGTCGCGCGCAATGCCGGACCGTTCCAGCATCGCCGCCATGAATATGAATAACGGGACAGATATGAGGACATAGTTCGTCATCTGCCGGTACACCGCCTGTCCCAGCACCGACAGCGGCCCGCGCCCGAAGGTGCCGAACAGCAGATCGGGCGGGAACTTCAGCGCCAGCGTGACAACAGCCAGAAAAGCAGAGGCAAAGCCAAGCGGCATACCGATTGCCAGCAGCGCGAACATCGCCAGCAGGATGATCAGGGACAGGGTGCCGATATCGACCATTATGTTCAGTCCTCTTTCAACGTGCGGCGGATGTTTTCGATCTCGGTTTCGTCGATCTCATCCATGGGAGTGTGCGCTTCGGGGTCCTTGTTCCAGTCCGCGATCAGGTTCGACACGGCCTGAATGGCCACCAGAACGATAATCAGCAGAACCGCAGGCTTGATCGTCCCGGGAATGGGTGGGTCCCAGGCGGTGCCGAATGTCTCCATCCGCAGGAACCGCTTGGCCGCATCCGAATAACCGCCCCAGACCAGCGCAAAGGCAAAGCCCACGATCAGCAGCACCGAGAATGAATCGGCCGCCTTTTGTGCCCAGCGGGGCATCATGTTGTAGATGATGTAGATGCGGATGTGGCTGCGTTGCTGCATGGCGTAAAGCCCGGCCAGCAGGAACACGATTGCCGCGATCCACAAGGACAGTTCGTTCGCCCATAGGGTTGGCCGCGCAAAGACATAACGCGAGACAACCTCGTAGAACATGACCAGCACCACAAAGGCCGTCATGATCATCGCCAGCCGCCCCAGAACCACGGACACCAGATCGAAAAAGCCCTCTGGCCGCGTTTCAATCGCACCTTTGGTGTCCGACAGAAACAGGGACGCAAACAGCAAAGCTGCGACCAGGCTGACCAGCATCGCCTGCACCAGCGGCTTGCCGGCCGGGCGGATCATTTCGTACATCCCGTAGGCGTTTTCCAAAAACAATCGCTGTCCGATCAGCAGCGCGTAAATGACAACCGTCAGCACGACGAACCCGATCATCGCGGTCTTGATCGGCGCGCGCATCCGGCCCAGCCACAGCGAATTTTCCTGCATCATTTGCCTCCCCACAAGGTTCTCCCGAACAGTCCCGTCCGGTGAAAGAAGGCGGGCCGATCAGGCCCGCCTTGATGTCGGCGTCAGACGTGCGTCCGCCGCCGGATCAATCGCTCAGCAGACCCAACTGCTTGAGGTAGGTCTTGTGGCTCTCCAGCAGCGCGGCCGCTTCGGGCGAACGTGTGCCCCAGTCGTCCCATGCCACCTGTGCGGCGCGACGGAATTCGGCGCGGTCCTCAGGTGACCAGTCGTACAAGGTCACGCCTTGCTCTTTCAGCGCAGCCGCCGCTTCGGCGTTGGCTTTCTCGTTGGACAGGGCAACATGGAAAGACAGCTTTTGCCATGCCGTGTCGATGATGCGGCGCTGACTTTCGGTCAGACCTTCCCAAACGTCCTGATTGCACGCCAGATGATCCGACGGCATCGAATGGAAGCCCGGATAGGTGGCGTGTTTGACGATGTCGTACAGACCCAAGCCGACGTTGTTGGCAAGGCCCGAGGCGTCGGCGCCGTCGATGATACCGGTTTCAAGCGCGGTGAAGATCTCGGTGAAGTCCATGACGATGGGCGACGCGCCCAGTTCCTGGAAAATCTCGGTCTCCATGCCCGGAGGCGAGCGGAATTTCCAGCCTTTGACGTCTTCGAAACCGGCCAGAGGTTTGGACGAGGACAGTGATTCCTGACCGTAAATCGACCAGCCGATCAGCTGCATGCCCTGGGCGTTGTACAGCTCTTGGGCGGCGGCATAGCCGTCACCGTAATACAGCCAGCTGTATTGCTGCCATGGCGTGTCATAGCCGCCCATGATGTCGCCGACGAACTGGAACGCGGGGTTCTTGCCGGTCTGATAGGCGCCGCCCGTGGCGTCGCAATCAAGGATGCCGTTGATCGCGGCGTCAAATGTCTCGGTCGTGGCAACCACCGAGGATGAATAGAACATTTCGATGGAAATCTCGCCATCGGACATGGTCTGAACATCGTCAATCCACTGGGCCAGCAGCTTGCCGGTGGGGTGTTCGGTGGCATAGTGGGTCTGGATGCGCAACGTCACATCCTGTGCGAACGCGCTGCCTGCAACCATAGCCGCGGCAGCTGTCGACAGCAAAAGTGTCTTCAGTTTCATTATGTCTTTCCTCCCTAAGCGACATCGAGGCCGCCCTCTTTTTCATTCCAACCTTCTGCAACCAGAAGTTGGTCAGGATGGTATACCATCTGCCGGGAGCCTAGCGGGTCACATATCGACAATCAACAAATTTCGGTATACCAAATTGAAAACGGAGACATGTCGCGCAGAACATGCGATACCCAGCCCGGCCCCTACAGGTGATGGACACTTTATGACCGAAAACCCACTGTCCGAGCAGATCGCAAACCAGCTGCGCCGCAACATCCTGCGGGGCAAACTGCCCCCCGGTGCCAGCATCAAGGAACGCGACAACGCGACAGAAATGGGGGTCAGCCGCACGCCCCTGCGTGAAGCTGTGCGCATTCTGGCAAAGGAAGGTCTGGTTGACCTGCGCCCCGCGCGCAGCCCCATCGTGTCGATCCCCTCGATCAACCAGGTCTCGGACGAGGTCGAAGTGTTGCTGGCCGTGGAAAAATTGTCGGGCGAACTGGCATGCGGACGCGCGACGGATGCGGACATCGACGAGATCGAGCAGATCGTCGAACAGATGGCCGACCTGTTTGACAACGCCGACCCGCTCGACCTGTTCGAGATCGACATGAGCTTTCATTCCGCCATCGCGCGCGCGTCGCACAACGCACCATTGGCCGAAATCCACCGCACCTTTCTGGCGCGCCTGTGGCGGTCGCGGTTTCTGGCGGCGGTCAAACGGCGCAACCGCGAACGGGTCATCTCGCATCACCGCCAGATCGTCGCCGCCCTGCGCGCCCGTGATCCACAGGCGATCCGCGCGGCCATCGGTGTTCACCTGGACAAGCTTGGCGACGACATCATCGGCGTGATCAAGCAAGAGCTTGAGGCCAACAGCCCTACCGGCACCGACTGACGCGGCCGCCATGAGCCGCGCGCCCAACCTGCACGCCCTGCCCTACTTCGAGGCCGTCGCCCGTCGGGGCAGCCTGGCCCGCGCGGCCGAAGAAATGTCGGTCTCGCCCTCGGCCGTCAGCCAGCAGATCAAGCTGTTGGAGCAGCAACTGGGGGTCAAGCTGTTTCGCCGCGCAGGCCGCGTGCTCAGCCTGACACTGGAGGGCGAGTTGCTGGCGCAAACCGCAGGAACGGCGCTGCGGATGCTGACCGATGCACAGGCCAACCTGGGCCGCACCCGCACATCTCACCGGCTGAACCTGCGCGTATCGCCCAGCTTTGGGGTGCGTTGGCTGGGGCCGCGTCTGGCCGATTTCCTGACCCGTTACCCTGACTGGGACCTGCGGGTGGATGCCGCCCCCGACCCCACCGATTTCGACCGCGAGATCATGGACATGGACATCCGCTATGGCACCGGCGACTGGCCGGGACTGTGGTGCAAACCGCTTGTGTACGATCACATCCTGCCGCTGGCACACCCAGACTATCTGGCCGGGCTGCCCGACACTGATCCGCTGTCGCAGGCCCGCCTGATCGACAGCCCGCGTGCCCACGTGCAATGGGATTTCTGGCTGTCGCACAACAAGGTGACAGGGGCGAACAACCGCAAAACCGTGCTGATGGACCGTTCATCCATGGCGATCCAGCTGGCCCTGGACGGCGCTGGTGTGGTGCTGGAATCCATGGCGCTGGCGACGGCGGAAATGCAGGCGGGCGATCTTGTTCCGGTCTGCCCCGACCTGCCGGTCCTGCGCTTTCCCGCACATTGGGTCCGCTGCCCCGCCCGCTTTGTCAAACGCCGCCCTGTACAGGTGTTTCTGGGCTGGGCCGAAACGCAGGCCACGGCACATGCCGAAGATATGAAGGCCTTGATGGCGCAGCACCGGATGCAGGTCGAAGACATCGTGCCCCAAGCCGCATGGCAGCAACGTCCGTTCTGAACGCGCAGCATGCCGCGGACGGTCCGGGGCACGCTGCGGAAAGTTCAGGCCGCGTCTGTTCGCAAAATCTCAGAACGCGGCCCGCTTCAACATATCACGCCAGATGGGCGCGCAGCATCCATGCGAATTTCTCGTGAACGCGACCGCGCTCGACCGCCAGATCCTCGGTCAGCGTGTCGCCGTTCTCGCTCGCCACATGCTCAAGCCCGGACAGGGTCGCCGACAGCTGTTCCTGCGCGTCCAGCAGGATCTGGATCATTTCCTTGTCGGACTGATGCCCGTCATGTTCGTCGATTTTCGACCGTTTCAGCATACCTGCCAGCTGGCCCTCGGCGTGGCAATCCAGCGCACGGATACGCTCCGCCAGATCGTCCTGCGCGACGAAGTGATCCTCGTAGAGCGTCTGGAACAGGGTGTGCAGAGGGCCGAAAGACATGCCTTTGACGTTCCAGTGAAAGTTCTGCGCCAGCATCGTCGCCACGGCGGTTTCGGCCACCGCCTGATTCAGCGCCTCGGCAATCGCCTCGCGTGCGCTGGTGCTGATTTCGGATACAGGTTGTCCCATCGGGTGCTCCTTCAGTTGTTTGGGTAGAATGTATGCTGACCATATGTGCCGGCAACGCGTCGGATCAAAAAAGCGACCCATCGGCGCAAATAGGCCGGTACGCGTCGGGCAATCAGGAAATACAGGCTGTCGCTGTCGGACCGGCTGGCCGCATCAATCGCCGCCAGAACCCAGCGCTCGTCAAAGCTCAGCTCGGTCTCGCCCACCCGAAAGAACCGTGTCGGACGGCCAAAAGCCTCGGGCAATGCGCCCAGAAGGGTGTGCAGGGCCTTGTCCGGCGATGCGTCGATCATGGCACAGGCCTGCTCAACCCCCAGCCGTGCAGAGGCGCGGCAGCCGCATGCGGCAATGCGCAGCGCAGACAATGTGGTCCGGTCGGGTTCCACAGACGTGCAATCGGGTGCATACAAAGGCTGGATATAAGACGGTTTCATGATCAAACCCGCGTGTATAAGGGTCACAAAGCGCTGGACGACTCTAATTTCTGACAATATTGCTCAGGTTTATGAAGATAACAAGATCACTCTTTGTCGCGGCCTGTTTCGGCACAATGTTGCTGTCGCAGGCAGACGCACAATCCGACCGCTATGCAGGCATCGCGGACGACCCGCACCTGAACGTGGTTCCCCGCACCCCCGCCGAAGCCGAGCGCATCGCCAACGTTCTGGCACCGCCGCAGGATTTCACTGCGCCGCAACGGTTCGAGGACTTGCCCGGTGGTGCAGCCACCGTGCGTGTCAAACCCAACGCCGATGCGTTTTCGCAACCCTCCGCCAACATCAGCTTCGAGGACGAGCTGAATTTCAAGGTCGGCAACGGGCTGTTCCGCAAGATCTGGGTCTCGGCCCCATCGTCCACACTGGCCTCGGATGGCCTGGGACCGCTCTATAACGCGCGGTCCTGCCAACGGTGCCACCTCAAGGACGGGCGCGGCCATCCGCCGGGGCCGAATGCGGAAAACGCGGTGTCGATGTTCCTGCGCATATCGATCCCCGACGAAGCGGCGGGAATCGCGGAGATCAAGGATTACCTGGGCACGGCCCCCGACCCGACCTATGGCACGCAACTGCAGGACTTTGCCCTGCCGGGCATTCCGGCGGAATACCGGCTGCAGATCGATTACGAGGAACGCGCCGTGACGCTGGCCGACGGCACCACCGTGATACTGCGCGATCCGACCTACACCGCCGCCGATCTGGGCTATGGCCCGCTGCACCCGCAGGCGATGCTGTCGCCCCGCGTAGCACCGCAGATGATCGGTCTGGGCCTGCTCGAAGCGATCCCCGCCGCCGACATTCTGGCGCTGGCCGACCCCGATGATGCGGACGGCGACGGCATTTCGGGTCGCCCCAATGTGGTCTGGTCGGACGAGTTCAACCGCCCCATGCTGGGCCGTTTCGGCCTGAAGGCGGGCGCACCGACGGTCCTGCAGCAAAGTGCGGGTGCCTTTGCCGGTGACATCGGCATTTCAAATCCGCTCTACCGCGATCCCTTTGGCGAATGTTCGACCATTCAGGATGCCTGTCGCACCGCGCCGCATGGTGACGGCGACGTGCGCGGGTTCGAGATCGACCAGGAAGGGCTGGATCTGGTTGTGTTCTATTCACGCAATCTGGCAGTGCCTGCGCGGCGCGATGTGGACGACCCGAAGGTCTTGCGCGGCAAGCAGGTGTTTTACGATACCGGCTGCGCGTCCTGCCACCAGCCGTCCTTTGTCACCAGCCGCCTGACCGACCGCCCCGAGCAAAGCTTTCAGCTGATCTGGCCGCACACCGACATGCTGTTGCACGACATGGGCCCCGGTCTGGCCGACAACCGGCCCGAAGCGGTGGCCGATGGCACCGAATGGCGCACCGCCCCGCTGTGGGGCATCGGTTTGACGCAACAGGTGTCGGGGCATACGCTGTTTCTGCACGACGGGCGCGCGCGGTCGTTGCTCGAGGCGATCCTGTGGCACGGCGGCGAGGCCCAACCGGCCCGCGACCGGGTCGTGAACATGCCCAAGCCCGACCGTGATGCGCTTGTGTCCTATCTGGAGAGCCTCTGATGCGTCTTGCGATCCTTGTTGCCCTGCTTCCCCTGTCAGCGATGGCCGACGACCGCGTGGATGCAGCGCTTGACCAGCATATTTTACCCGCCTTCGCTCATCTGACGGACAGCACTGCGGCCCTTGCCGCCTCGGACGATTGCGCGCCTGTCGCGGCATGGGCGCAGGCGTCGGACGCCTGGCAGGCGGTGTCGCACCTGCGCTTTGGCCCGACGGAGGTGAACAATCGCGGCTTTGCGCTGGCCTATTGGCCCGACCCACGTGGCGCCACGCCCAAGGCGCTGAACACCCTGCTGGGCGAAAATGCCCCAGCGGTGGCCGATGCATCGGTCGCCGGGCGCGGGTTCTATGCGATGGAGTTCCTGTTGTTCGACCCCGCCTATCCGCCCAGCGACGCCCGCTGTGCGCTGGTGCACGCGCTGGCCGAGGATGCAAACACCACGGCCATGGCCATAGCGCAGGACTGGAACGACCGCTACGCCGACCTGCTGCGCGATCCGACGAATGCGACCTACCAGTCCGAAACCGAAGCTTTGCAAGAGCTGTACAAGTCCCTGCAAACCGGGCTTGAGTTCACTTCGGACACCCGCATTGGCCGCCCCTTGGGCACCTTTGACCACCCCCGCGCCACCCGCGCCGAGATGCGCCGGTCGGGCCGGTCGCTGAACAACGTGGTCGTGTCGCTGACCAGCCTGCAACAGCTGGCCCGCGCGCTGGCCTCCGAAGACCCCGAACTGACCACCGAGATCGACGCGGCATTTGACAAGGCGCTGGCCCGCGCCGACGAGATTGCGCAGATCGAGGGCGGTGCGGATTTCAGTCTGGTTGATGAACCGCAGAACCGGCTGAAACTGGAAGTGTTGCAACAGAACATCGACAGCATCCGCGACCTGCTGGCCATGAAACTGGGGCCGCAACTGGGCGTCAGCGCGGGCTTTAACTCATTGGACGGAGACTGACATGGCAAACCGCCGTCAGTTCATTGCGGGGCTTCTGGCCTCGGGGCTGGCCCCCGTGCCGACATGGGCCGATGCGGGCAGCCCGGCCTATCTGTCCGCCGCGCGGCTGCCGGACGAAAGCTATGTCCTGACCGGGTTGGACCGCGCCGGCGCCGAACGGTTCCGCATCCCCCTGCCCGCCCGTGGCCATGCCGCCGCCGCGCACCCGACCCAGCCTGTCGCCGTGGCCTTTGCCCGCAGGCCGGGCCGCTTTGCGCTGGTGCTGGATTGTCGCGATGGCGCGGTGCTGGCGCGACTGGACAGCCCCGAGGGGCGGCATTTCTATGGCCACGGCAGCTTTGACGCCCGCGGCCAGTATCTGTTCACCACCGAAAACGACTATGACGCAGGTCGGGGGCGCATTGGCGTCTGGGACGTGGCGGCGGGATATGCGCGTATCGGTGAATTTGCATCGGGCGGGATCGGCCCGCATGACATGAAACTGCTGCCACAGGGCGGTTTTGTCGTGGCCAACGGCGGCATCGACACCCATCCCGACAGCGGGCGGCTGAAGCTGAACCTGCCCACGATGCGACCCAATCTGGCCTATCTGTCCGAAGACGGCGACCTGCTGGACATGGTCGAGCCGCCGCACCACCACGCCTCGACCCGCCATCTGGCGGTGCGCGCGGATGGGCTGGTGGCCGTGGGGATGCAATGGCAGGGTGACGTGGCGCGGTCGCCCGCGCTGGTGGGCCTGCACCGGCGCGGCGAACCGCTGCGTATGCTTGGCGATGCCTCGGCTCTGGAAGGCTACGTCGGCAGCATCGCCTTTTCCGGCAATGGCGCGCAGGTGGCGATCACCTCGCCGCGCGGCGGCACGTTGGAAGTCTTCGACGTGGACAGCGGCGCGCTGGTGCAGCGGCTGGCGGAACAGGACGTCTGTGGCGTGGTCGCGGCCAAAGACGGATTGCTGGCAACGACCGGGCTGGGCCGCGTGATCCATGCCGACAGCGCCACGCGCCTGATGCAGACCGCGCAGCTGGCCTATGACAACCACCTGATCGAGATTGCTCCGCTGACCTAGATCACGGCCCCGCTGAGCCAGCCATGCGCCGCCGCCAGTTTGTCCTGCACCGTGCGGCTGTGCACAAAGGGATAGATGTCGTCGTGACCGATAGACCGGTTCACATGGTTCAGCGCCAAGCCATAAGCCCCTGCCGTTTCGATCAGCGCCGTCGCGTTGGTCTCCGCATAGGCATCGTATTTCAGGTTGTTCAGCACCGGCAGGGTCAGCCCCGCCTCGACCGCACTGTCCAGCATATCCGTCAGATGCATCACATGGGCCGAGGTTTCCGCCCAATCCTCATGGGCGTGGGCCGAGGCATAGGGCGTGATGAAACGGTCCACCCAGTCAGAGGGTGCGCCGTTGGCATAGTGACGCTTTAACGCTGCGCCATAGTCGGCCTGCGGATCACCAAAGATACGCGTGAATTGCCCTACGAAATCGGGGCGCGCAGCGGCCAGACGTTCGAACAGGAAATGGGCAATCTCGTGGCGAAAGTGGGCGGTCATGGTCCGCAACCGCTCGCTCAGCGCCTCGCGCCGACGAACCTCCTCGATGGGGTCCGCTTCGGCAAGGTTGATGGTGACCAAGCCATTCTGGTGCCCCATGATGATATTCGTATGGCCCTTGGCGGTGTCTTCCGACAGCAGGTGGAACCGCGGGTTCGGTCCGGTATCGGCATCGGTGAACCACCCCCACCGGCCCAGCGTCGCCAGCACCCAGCGTTTCGACGCCTCGGCCCGGGACCACAGGGCCAGGTTGTCCCCCTGTCTGATGTCGGGCACGACCTCGGTCATGGCACAGGACCGGCACAGGCCTGTGTCGGCCTGCTCGGCCACCCAGTTGCACCCGATCTGCGCCCGGTTGGCACAGGTTTTCGCGCCCGGAACAAAGCCGTCACCTTCGGGATCATAGACCAGCGTATTGCCGCAGATGCACCGCTGGTTCCAGAAATAGGCCGTCGCCTTGCAGCTTGGGCAGGCATAGATGCGCATTGCGTCAGTATCCGTTCATAAGGGCAGTCGTGGGAAGGTCATGCCTGTGTGACATGCCAAGGGGCGCAAGCCGATGCTCAGGCCACCACCTTGACGTCAACCGATTGCGCGGTGGTCTGGTTCCCTGCCGAGCGCAAATGCCCGATGTCGGGGCTGACATCAGCGTAATCGCGCCCGTACCCCACCACGATATGATCCGTGCCCACGACGCAGCAATTGGTCGGGTCGTATTCCACCCAGCCCAGCGCAGCACCGCACCATGCCTTGACCCAGGCGTGCATCGCATCGGCCCCCTCCAAACGTGGCGCGCCCTTGGGCGGGATCGTGCGCAGGTAGCCGCTGACATAGCCTGCGGGAATGCCCAGCGATCGCAGGGCAAGGATCATGATGTGGCTGTAGTCCTGACAGACCCCGCGCCTGAGCTTGAAGGCATCGACCGGATTCGTGTCCACAGTGGTGGCCGTCGCGTCAAAGGTCATGACGCCGTGCAACGCCTCGCCCAGCCGCATGACCGTGGCGGCCACGCTGTCGCGTTCGCGGCGGATGTCACGGGCAAAGGCCGAGATTTCCGAGTTTGCCTTCAGACGCGGGGACGGCCCCAGGAAATGTGTGGGCGACAGCGGCCCCATGTCGCGCAGGTCCGACAGCTCAACCGCCAGCTGCTCCGCGTCCAGAGGAAAGTCCAGCAAGGGCGCAGGCTGCTGGACCGCGACCCGGCACGCCATCGAGATCACCATTTTGCTGTGCACATCCGCGTGGACAAAGGTGGTGGTCTGGTTGCCGAAAAAATCCACGCTGTCGAATTGCTCGGACGGTTGCGGTGTGATCGTCAGCATCGAGAGTTTCAATTGCTGCCGCTGCCCCAGCGCGCGCGGCACCACGCGGACCACGTGCCGCCCGTTGCCAGCGGGCAGATGATAGGTGTGGGTCAGCACCAGACGGATGTCATATTCCATGGCTACACCAGATAGGTTTCGGTCAGCGCGTCGGACAGTGCCCAAAGCTCTGCTTCGATCTGGTCAAACACCGCTCCCGTTAGCTTGTCCGTGCTGACGGTGGCCAGTTGGGTTTCCAGCAACAGAACACGCTGTGCCACTGCCCCCAGCACAGCACCGCCGGTCTGTCCCGGCAATTCCTTGATCTGCTGGTTGGCGCGGCTGACGTGAAAGCGGATCGAACGCGGGTTGTTCCCATCCAGCGCCAGCATGTGAAACACCGACGCCCTGTCCGCCACCACCGAGAACCGCGCGCGGTGCGACACGATGCTGTCCCCCAGCTCCAGCGCCAGATTAAGCGCGCCGTCGGGGGCGTCCGCGCGGCCCAGTTCGCGCAGGACCCGCACCATGCCCGCCGCACGTTCCAGCGACGTGCCAAGGCTGAGGAAACGCCAGCCATGCGAGCGGTACATATTCTCGTGCACCAGCCCGCTGAAACCGGTGATCTTGCGCAAAAGCAGGCTGATCTCCGACAGAACTTCGTCCGGCTCGACCTTGGTGGCGCGCAGCCGGTCCACATCCTGCACGATGTCCTTGAGCGCCTTCATCCCGTCGGGGGAAAAGCGGTCGCCGATCTTGGTCGCGGCGTGCAGCCCCTGATACAGTGGTGTCTCGAACCGCTCGGCGATCTTTGCCACGTCTGCGCTGACGTCATACATCAGACGCTTGCGGATATAGCGCAGGATTGGCGCATCGGGGCTGACCCCATCGCTGATGCGGGCGAAATAGGCGCGGAACAGACGGACGTTGAATTCGGCACGCTCGACGTTGCGGCCCACCCAGAACAGATTGTCGGCCGCGCGCGAGGGCAGCGCCGCCTCGGAGAACGCCCGTGTCGGTGCATCCGCTGTCGGCGTCAGCAGGCTGGTCTGCGGCACCGGCCTGTCCGAGACGACCCACACATCGGCCACCTGGCCACCGCGCTGCATCGCCAGCGCCTTGGGATCATTGCCGCCGCTGACACGGGCATAGCCGCCGTGCATCATCTGCCAACCGCCCGCGGTGCGCACCAGAAACACGCGCAGACACATGGGCCGCGCCACCAAACGACCGTTTTCATAGACCGGCGTGGTCGACAAGGTCACGGTTTCCTGCCCCACCAGCTCGCGGCCCGAGGTTTGCAGCAGCTTCGTCACATGGTCCGGAAAGCTGCCCTGTTTGTCTGCATCGAACACGAAGGTGCCCGGATCCGCCATCAACGGCACGGTGGAAAAGGCCGAACCCACCATCATCTGTTCGCAATGGTTGATCACGTGGTCGCGTTCGGCGGCATGTCCGCACCACCACGTTGCGATGTTGGGCATGATCAGCGGCTGGCCCAGATGTTTCCGCGCGATCTTGGGCAGGAACGCCATCAGCGCGCGGGTTTCCAGCACCCCCGCCCCTTCGCCGTTCAACGTGCGCAGCGTGCGCCGGCGCAGGGCGTCCAGCAGGCCCGGCGTGCCGATCAGCGATCCGGCGTCCAGCTCCAGCGGGTCGATCATCGCCGCAGGCACACGGTTCCACAGCAGGCTGAGCGGTTTCGGCCCCGACACCGTGCGCACCATCGCTTGGCCCTCCGTCACGATCAGATCCTCGCCCTCGACCAGCAACAGGCCCAGATAACGCGCCAGATAGGCGTGTTCGGCATAGTGCTGGTGCATCGGTCCGGGGCTGAGCATGGCAATCTGCCCCGTCCCCTTGCCCCGAAGATCGAACAGGCGTTGCTGGATCGCCTGGAAAAATCCCGCGATGCGGTGGACGTTGGCATTGCTGAAAAAATTCGGGAACACCCGCGTCAGCGCCACGCGGTTTTCGATGGCAAAGCCGGTGGTGGTGGGCGATTCCACCAGATCGCTGATGACCCACCATTTGCCATCGGGGCCACGCCCGATTTCAAAGGACAGGAAATTCAGGAAAGGTTCGGATTTGGGATGCGCGCCCATCATCGGCCGCAGCCACGCCGGGTTCTGACCCAAAAGCGCTGCTGGAATCTGCCCCGTGCGGACCAGATCATTCGCCCCGTAGAAATCCTGAATCACATGTTCCAGCAGGTCGGCGCGCTGCACCAGCCCTGCGCCGATCTCGGCCCATTCGCTTTCGCCCAGAACCACGGGAATATGGCTCAGCGGCCATTCCCGTTCGGACGACACCGTGTCATCGTACTGGCGGTAGAACACCCCCGCCTCGCGCAGATACTGATCACCACGGGCAAAACGATGCGCCAGCCCCTCGGGGCTGAGCCCGCCCAGGTGATCCATCAGGTCGCGCCACGCAGGTTTCACCGCACCGTCCGCGCCGATCATCTCGTCGTGGACGCCGGGCTGTGTGGTGTAGTTGGCCAGCAGGTCGTTGCCCGCTGTGCCAGTGTTGATGTGCGCGCTTGCCATATTCGGCTGACTACAACCCCGGGCGTCTGCGCAGGTCAAGCGTGAACGGGAATTCGGGGTGCGGTATTTCCGAGGGCGGGGTAAAGGCACCCGTCGTGTGGCCCAAGGGTTCGAACCGCGACAACCGCCGTGCTTCGGCCTCGTTTCCGTTCACGGGGAAGGTGTCAAAGTTGCGCCCGCCCGGATGTGCGACGTGATAACGGCAACCACCCAGCGACCGGCCGGTCCACGTGTCGTAGATGTCAAAGGTCAGCGGCGCGTCGACCTCAAGCACGGGATGCATCGACTGCGCCGGCTTCCACGCCTTGTAGCGCACGGCGGCCACCCGCGATTGCGGTGCCTTGGTCTGGGCCAGCGGCACCACGCGTTTGTTGGCAGTGACACGGTAGCGGTCGGGGTTGGCCCCTGTCAGCTTGACCTGCAACCGCTCGACCGAGCTGTCGGTATAGCGCACTGTCCCGCCGATTGCGCCGGTTTCGCCCAGCACGTGCCACGGCTCCAGCGCCTGACGCAGTTCCAGCGTGATCCCCTCGTAGGTGACCTCACCGCAGAACGGAAAGCGGAACTCGGCCTGCGCCTCGAACCACATCGGGTCCAGCGCCATGCCATGCGCCCGCAGGTCGTCCAGCACTTCGACAAAGTCGTCCCAGATGAATTCCGGCAGCATGAAGCGGTCATGCAACTGCGTGCCCCAACGGGTCAGATTGCCGCTGATCGGACTGTCCCAGCACCGCGCGATGATGGCGCGGATCAGCACCTGTTGCGCAAGGCTCATGCGCGGGTTGGGCGGCATCTCGAAGCCGCGGAACTCCACCAGACCCAGACGCCCTGTGGGTCCGTCGGGGGAATAGAGCTTGTCGATGCAGATCTCGGTCCGGTGGGTGTTGCCGGTCACGTCGATCAGGCTGTTGCGCAGCAGACGGTCGGTCAGCCACGGCGGCGGCACATCGCCCTTGGCCGGCGGCCAGATCTGGTCCAGCGCGATTTCCAGTTCATACAACTGGTCATGGCGCGCCTCGTCGATACGTGGAGCCTGAGAGGTGGGACCAACGAAGGTGCCCGAGAACAGGTAGGACAGGCTGGGATGACGCTGCCAGAAATGGATCAGGCTTTTCAACAGATCGGGGCGGCGCAGGAACGGGCTGTCGGATGGTTTGACCCCGCCCACAACCACGTGGTTGCCGCCGCCGGTGCCGGTGTGGCGTCCGTCGATCATGAACTTGTCCGCCCCCAGACGACACTGACGCGCCTGTTCATAGACGATTTCCGTGGTGTTGACGCATTCGGCCCAGTTGGCGGCAGGGTGAATGTTCACCTCAAGCACACCGGGATCGGGGGCCACGCGGATCACTTCGATGCGCGGATCGCTGGGCGGGCTGTAGCCTTCGATCAGCACCTTGTGACCGGTTGCCTTGGCCGCCGCTTCGGTGGCTGCGATCAGTTCAAGGTAATCCTCCAGCGTCTCCACCGGTGGCAGGAACACGCACAAACGTCCGTCGCGCGGTTCAACAGAAATCGCCGTGCGCACGGCACCGCTGAGGTCCCCGTCGCGGGCCATGGTCTGCTCGACAACCGTCTGCCCTGCGGTGGCGTCAACACGGTGGGCGACGGCCTGCGGACGCGCCTCAAGGTCTTCGGGATCGGCCAGCGGCGCGCGGTCGACCATCGGGTCCTGCGGGTTGATAAAGGGAAAGCTGGCCTCGGGGATATGCGGCAGCGTGCCCAGCGGCAGACGGTAGCCCACAGGGCTGTCACCGGCGACCAGAAACACCTTGCCGCGCCGCATGTTCCAGACTTCGGACATCCAGCGGCTTTCGGCGCGGGCCTGCCAACGTTGCACCGGCAGCACATAGCCCGCAGGCGTGGTCAGCCCACGTTCAAACACCCGCGCGATGCGGGCGCGTTCCTCGGGGTCTTTCAGCTTGTTGTTCTCGGGGGTGACGTTTTCTGGCAGGCTGGCTTCCTTGATGATCCAGTCGGCGGGGTCTTCGAAGGCGGGCAATACGTTTTCACGCGGCACCGCCAGATGTTGGGCAATGCTGTCCAACAGCGCCTTGGCATCCTCGGGGCCAACATCCTCTTGGGTGTCCTCGCGGGCCAGCAGATCGGGGTTTTTCCAGATCGGTTTGCCGTCCTTGCGCCAGTACAGCGAGAACGTCCAGCGCGGCAACGTCTCGCCCGGATACCATTTGCCCTGCCCATAGTGCAGCAGCCCACCGTTCGAAAACTTGTCCTGCAAACGGCGGATCAGCTTGTCTGCCAGCACCCGTTTGGTGGGCCCGACCGCGTCGGAATTCCACTCGGGGCTTTCAAAGTCGTCGATGGACACGAAGGTCGGCTCGCCGCCCATGGTCAGCCGCACGTCGCCAGCCTCAAGCCGTTTGTCGATCTTCTGGCCCAGCGCGTTCAGCGCATCCCATGAAGCGTCCGAGAACGGTTTGGTGATGCGCGGGTGTTCGGCCGTGCGCTTGACCTGCATGTCGAAGGAGAATTCCACCTCGGCAAAGCTGGCGACACCGGTGATCGGGGCGGCGTTGGCGTAATGCGGCGTCGCGGCCAGCGGGATATGGCTTTCGCCGGCCAACAGCCCCGATGTTGGGTCCAGCCCGATCCAACCCGCGCCGGGCAGATAGACCTCGACCCAGGCGTGCAGGTCGGTGAAATCATGGTCGGTGCCCGCAGGCCCGTCCAGCGCGATCAGGTCCGGTTTCAACTGGATCAGATAGCCAGAGACAAAGCGCGCGGCGATGCCCAGGTTGCGCAGGATCTGCACCAACAGCCAACTGCTGTCACGGCACGAACCCGACGCGCGGTCCAGCGTCACCTCTGGCGTCTGCACGCCCGGTTCCATGCGGATCTCATAGTTGATTTCACTGGCCAGACGCATGTTCAGCCCGACCAGAAAGTCGATCGTGACCATCTTGTCGCGCGATACAGTTTTCAGGAACGCGTCCAGCTTGGGCGTCAGCGGTTCGGTTTTCAGATAGATCGACAGATCGTCGGCTATCTCGGGACCATAGGCAAAGGGAAAGTCCTTGGCGCTGTCTTCGACGAAAAAGTCGAAGGGGTTATAGACGGACATATCCGCGACCAGATCGACCTCGATCTTGAACTCGCGCACAGGCTCGGGAAAGACCAGCCGCGCCATCCAGTTGCCGTAGGGGTCTTGTTGGTGGTTCACGAAATGCTCGACCGGCGACACCGAAAGCGCATGCGATATGACCCGCGTGCGCGAATGCGGCGCAGGGCGCAGCCGGATGATCTGCGGCCCCAGCGTGACGGGGCGGTCGTATTTATAATGGGTCAGGTGGTAAATGCTGGCGGTGATCGACATTGGCATCTCCTTTCGCACACCATCGCGCGGCACATGAGGCACAGCAACGTCTAAGGTGCGGATTGAACTGCAATGTAGCGCCGCGGCGGTACAATTGCGACCAAACGCTTGGAAACAGGGCAAAAGCCTTGCCGATCTTTTAGAACAGGCGGCGAAGTTGCACCAGTTTCAACCTGCAAGGTGAAATTAGAGAAAATGCAATGCTTCTTTTGCATCGCCTTAAGGGTTTTGAAGCCATTGCCCGCCAATCTCTGCACTCACGGCTCATGATTCACTAGGCACGGATGCAAAAATGGTTTGGTTCAAGGGAAAAAATCCCGAGATGGAAATTCTGAAACGGGAAATGCAGGCCTTTGAGGCATCGCATGTCATTGCGCGCATTTCTTCCGACAGGAAGATCCAGTCGGTCAACGAAAACTTCTGCACCGTTCTGGACGTCGCGCCAACCGACATCATCGGCAAGAGCTACGAACAAATCGTGCGCCAAAAAGACCATAACAAACCAGAATTCATGGAAATCTGGACATCCGTTGAGGCGGGCAAAACCATTAACCAGATCGTGCCCCGCCTGAACGCCCAGGGTGAAGAGATCTGGTTTGATGCGACTTATACCCCGATCATGAATGCAGATGGCACGCATGGCTACACCATCGTAGCGGCACGTGAGATCACGAATATGCATTTGCGCCGCCGTGACAACCGCAGCCAGGTCGACGCGCTGAAACGGTCGATGGCGGTGATCGAATTCGACCTGTCGGGCAACGTTCTGGCTGCGAACCAGCTTTTTCTGGATGCGATGGGATATACGCAGGAAGAACTGGTCGGGAAGCACCACAAGATATTCATGCCACCCGAAGAGATTGGAACCTCGGAATACAAGGGCTTTTGGCAGCGCTTGAGCACGGGGGCGTCGGAAACCGGCCAGGTCAAGCGGATCAGCAAAAGCGGCAAGGCGTGCTGGCTTCAGGCCACTTATGAAACCCTGCTTGACCCCGAAGGGCGGCCGTTCAAAGTGGTCAAATACGCCTTTGACATCACCGTTGCGCGCGACCTTGAGGCAGACGCCAATGCCATGGTCAACGCGATCCAGAAGGTACAGGCCGTTATCGAATTCGACCCCAGGGGCCAGATTTTGAACGCCAATGAAATCTTCTGCCAAACAATGGGTTACGAGGCGAAAGAACTCATTGCGAAAAACCACAGTTTGTTCGTCACCAAAGATCATGCCAACAGCCCCGAATACCAGCATTTCTGGGATGACCTGCGGCGCGGCGAAGCAAAGGACGGATCGTTCGAACGCATCGGCAAGGATGGCAGCACCGTATTTATCCGCGCCAGCTACAACCCTATCCGCAATGCCGCCGGCGAGGTGGTCAAGGTTGTGAAATTTGCAGTCAACACCACCCCCTATATCCGCACAGCCGACGCCATGCAGGCCGGTCTGAGCAGCCTGGCCGCTGGCGATCTGACAGTCCGGTTGAACGACGACCTCGGGGAATTCGATGACATTCGCGTGCAATTCAACAACGCCGTCGAGCGGCTTGACAGTGTGATGGCGGGCGTCTTGCGCCAGGCCCTTGAGGTCACTCAAGAGGTCGCCTCGATCTCGTCCGGCATGAATGACCTGTCCAACCGTTCGGAGCGGCAGGCCGCCACGTTGGAAGAAAGTGCCGCCGCGCTGGAGGAACTGACGTTCTCGGTCAAAAGCGCGACCGAGATGACCAACGACACAAGCCATCAGGTCCAGCAAGCCAAGGAGCAATCGGAACGATCCAGCGTCGTGGTCGGGGATGCCATCAGCGCCATGAACGTGATTGCGGAAAGCTCGCAATCCATCTCGCGGATCACAAGCGTGATCGACGACATCGCCTTTCAGACCAACCTGCTGGCCCTGAATGCCGGCGTCGAAGCTGCGCGGGCGGGCGAGGCAGGGCGTGGTTTTGCGGTCGTTGCCTCCGAAGTGCGCGAATTGGCACAACGCTCTTCCGAGGCGGCCCGCGAGATTGCCCAGCTGATCGAGGATTCAAAACGACAGGTGGGTCGCGGTGTCGATCTGGTCGGTCAGGCCGGTGAGGCGCTGCACTCCATCGACACCACCGTCACGGAAATTCGCGACAGCATCCTGCACATTGCATCCGCTGCGGCAGAGCAAAGCAGCGGCTTGCACGAAATGAACAGTGCCGTCGGAGACCTTGACCGGGCGGTGCAACAAAACGCTGCTATGGCGGGCGAAAGTTCGAGTGCGGTGCAGGTGTTGCAAGCGGGCGTGGATTCGATGACGCGCGATGTCGGTTACTTCAGATGCACTGGCGCCACTCATGATGCCGTCCCGGCAGAACAACGAATGGCAAGCTAGACATTCCAAATGCCTCAAGGGCACGCCTTGGCCCGAGGAAAGCAGAAGCTGTTTGATCTTGGCACGATTGGCTATAACTCATTCGTGAAGCATGCCAGAAGCGGCGTGTGAACAAGAGGCTGCCAAAGTGCCAGATCAAGTTTCTCCCCTTATCCTGTTCCGCAACCAGACCTTCCGGTCATTGTGGATTTCGGCACTGGCCTCGAACTTTGGTGGTCTTGTTCAGGCGGTGGGCGCGGCATGGCTGATGACTTCGCTGTCGGATTCTCAGAATATGGTGGCGCTGGTGCAGGGATCCGTCGCGCTGCCGATCATGATTTTCTCGCTTTTGGCGGGGGTTTTTGCCGACAACTTTGACCGCCGCCGCGTTATGCTGGTCGCTCAGGCCTTCATGTTCTGTGTCTCTATCATACTGACATTCATGGCGTTTGAAGGTTGGTTGTCGCCCTGGCTCTTGCTGGGCTTCACCTTTCTGATCGGGTGCGGCACAGCACTGCACAACCCCTCATGGCAGGCGACCATGGGCGACATCGTCTCGCGCGAGGAACTGCCCTCGGCCGTGTCGCTGAACAGCATGGGTTTCAACCTGATGCGCAGCGTCGGCCCGGCCGCGGGCGGTGCGATTGTGGCCATTGCGGGTGCGGCCGCCGCATTCGCCGTCAATGCACTGAGCTACGTGGCCATTATCCTTGCCCTGCTGCGCTGGCAGGCGCCTGCGCGTGACACGCACCTGCCCCGTGAACCCATGGGCAGCGCCTTTGCCGCCGGCCTGCGGTATGTGGCGATGTCGCCAAACCTGCTGCGCGTGATCCTGCGCGGATTCTGGTTCGGCCTGTCCGCTATCGCCCTGCTGGCCCTGTTGCCTGTGGTGGTTCGCGAAACCCTGAATGCCACCGCCTTTGTCTATGGTGTCATGCTGGGCTGTTTCGGGATGGGAGCGGTGGCCGGCGCCCTGTCCAACGCCAGCCTGCGCACCCGGTTCCGCAACGAAATCATCGCGCGCGGCGGCTTTGTCGGCTTCGGCGCCAGCTGCCTCGTCCTGGCCTTCAGCACGAACACGATCCTTTCGGGGGCCGCGCTGATGTTGGCGGGGGCTGCCTGGGTGCTGGCCTTGTCCATGTTCAACGTCACCATCCAGCTGTCGACGCCGCGCTGGGTCGTGGGGCGTGTCATCGCCCTGTACCAGACCGGCACATTCGGCGGCATGGCCGCAGGCAGCCTGATCTGGGGTGCCATCGCGGAACAGTCGGGGTCGGCAGAGGTGGCGTTGCTGGGGGCTGCGGGGCTGTTGGCTGTCGGGGCGCTGATTGGCTATCCCCTGCCCCTGCCCGAATTCAACGGCCTGGATCTGGGCCCGCTGAACCGCTTCAAGGAACCCGCGACACGGTTTGACCTGAACTATCGCAGCGGTCCGGTGATGGTCATGGTCGACTATGAAATCGCACAGGAAGACGTGCCCGAGTTTCTGGCCGCCATGAGCCTGCGACGGCGTGTGCGCATCCGGGACGGGGCACAGCAATGGGCGCTGTTGCGCGACCTGCACCAGCCCGAGCACTGGAGCGAAAGCTATCATGTACCAACCTGGGGCGAATATGTACGACATAACGAGCGGCGCACCAACGCGGACGCCGCCCTGTCAGACCGTCTGAGGGTGCTGCACCGCGGCGAGGGGTCGCCGGCGGTTCACCGGATGATCGAGCGCCAGACCGTGCCGTTGCGCGACGACATGATGCAAAAGGAAGAGGAAAACCTGTCAGAGGTATAGCTGCCTCATTCTTCCAGCAGATGCTCCAGCCCACAGCGCGCAATGGCATCGGTCAGCTCCTGCGCGGCCGATGTCAGGATCGCGCGTTCGTCCAGATCCGTCTTGCGGTGACGCATCCTGATCTTGCCGTTGACGATCACCGTGTCCACGTCGCCCGCATTTGCGAATTGCGCGGCCGCAGTCAGTGGCATGATTGGCGGATACATATGCGCCTGTTCGCGGTCCAGCATGATGATGTCGGCCTTTTTGCCCACGTCGAGCGAACCCAGATCATCCGCCAGCCCGATCGCGCGGGCGGCATCGATGGTGCACATTTCCAGCACGTCAATCGGCATCATCACATCGGGGTCGCGGAAGTGGCGGCGATGGTAATGCAGGCACTGGGCCATATGGCGGAACATGTCATAGCCGCGATCCGGTGCGGCAGCATCCGATCCCAATGCCACGTTCACGCCCATGTCACGCAGTTCCGGCGCGGGGCAACGGCCATAGACCGACATGATCGCCGACGGGTTGTGAACGATCGAGGTGCCGCTGCGCTTTGCGGCAGCCATGTCGCCCTCGGTCAGGTCGACCGAGTGGGAGAGGTATGACCACGGGCCGATGATCTCCAGCGTTTCGGCCAGCTCGATCGAGCCGTTGCGGTGCCCGTCCTGCGTAAAGAGCAGCCCCGCCTTTTCGCGCAGGTCCATCACGTCGCGGCACATCCGGCGGATGGTTTGCGGATCTTCGGCCACTTCGTCCGGCTGATAGACCGGCATGATCAGGCACACGCCCGTGCCCGCGCCCAACAGATCGTTATGCGCCTCGGCAAGTTCCGCGCAAACCGCCAGTTGATCGTCGAAGGACAGGGTTATCTCGCGCGACTGGTCAAAGCTGCGGTAGGTTTTGGGAAAGGGCACGCGGTTTACACCGGCGGCCAGCATGGTGCGCAGGCCCGCCTCGCGGGTGGCAGCGCAGTGCAGATCACCCGCCTCGCGCGTTTCAGTGCGATAGTGGTCCGCCCCACCGCCCAGCAACATGGTGCAGGTGGTGATCCCCGCCTTGAGCCGTTCCAGCGCCGACAAACGCGCCTCGGCCTGCCAGAAACCGGCGGTTGATCCGCGCGTGTACAGGTCTTCGCAGGCCTGAAACCATGCGTCGCCCCCTGCCCGCGCTCCCAGATTGCGGGTCAGTCCATGGCCTGCGTGCGCGTGGCTGTCGATCAGTCCCGGCAAGGTCAGCGTGCCGCGGCCATCGATAATCGCGGCGCCTTCGGGAATGGTCACGTCACTTGCGGCGCCAACAGCGGTGATACGGTCATCGGCAAAGACAATCGTTGCGTTTTCAATGACCCGGCGCGTGGCGTCCATGGTGATCGCGGTGGTTCCGGTAATGGCAGTGGTGGTCAACTCAGGTATCCTCGGTCAGGGCTGCGCCCAGAACATCGGTCGGGAACGGCTGACCGTCTCCCGACGCTTCCAGTTGCAGGGTGTGTTCCGCTTCCAGCAGGTGTGCATCCATTGCGCTTTTGGCGGCCTCAAAGTCGCCCCGCGCCAATGCGTCTACAATCGAGGCATGTTCATCCGGGCCGCACTGGGTGTCGCTTTTCGGCTGGAACACCGCCGTGACCAAAGTGCTTTTGGACACCAGATCACGCAGGATGTCCGCCAGCAGCGGCGATGCGGCCAGTTCGGCCAGCAGCATGTGAAAGGCCCCCGACAGCCGGATGGTCTGTGACGTATCACCGTCCCGCAGCGCCTGGCGTTCCTGCTCTATGTGGCCCTTGAGGGCCGACAGCGTGTCGTCGCTGACGTTGTCTTTCAACGCATCAATCACGCCACGCTCGACCACGCGGCGGGTGAAGAACACATCGCGTGCTTCGTCCACGGATGGCGTCGACACAAAGGCCCCGCGATTGGGAATGTGGCAGACCAGCCCGTCATGGGACAACTGGTCCAGCGCCCGGCGGATGCGCGGACGGCTGACGCCGAAAATCTCGCACAGGCGCTCTTCTTTCAGGCGGGTGCCCGGCGGCAAGCGACGTTCGGCAATCGATTTCCAGATCCGTTCATAGATCTGCTGTTCCGTGAGTTTGGGAGCGTCCGACATCTCACCTCCTTGGCATGGACCGGGCAACGGGCCCGATCTCAATTGTCGCAAAATTAGGCAGAAGAATGCAAGCATTTAATGTAATCATAAATTGTTAACAATAATTGTAGACGTAAATTGCGAATCATGTCAGCTTCCCATCGTCATCCACGTGCAAGCCGCTTTTGCCGGCCCAATGAACCGAAAACAGGGATACCAACATGACACCACGCAAACTCTTGCTGACCGCAACCACGGCGCTGTCGCTGGCCTTTGGCGGCGCGGCGCAGGCCGAAACTTTCCGCCTTGGCACCAATGGCGACCTTTACGGCCTCGACCCCCATTCCATGACCGACAGCTTTACCGTGTCGTTCCTGAACCACATCTACGAGGCGCTGGTGCGCTATGATGCGGACCTGAAGATCGAGCCTGCACTGGCCACAAGCTGGGAGCAGATTGACGAAACCACCGTGCGCTATCACCTGCGCGAAGGCGTCAAATTCCACGACGGTCAGGATCTGACCGCCGAGGACGTCGTTGCCTCGGTCAACCGTGCCGCGCATGAAGATTCCCCCATTCGCGGCAATATCGCGGGTCTTGTCGGCGCCAAGATGGTGGACGACATGACCGTCGATCTGCTGCTGGACGGGCCGAACCCGTTGCTGAACAACTTTCTGACCAACATCCTGATCTTTGACGCAGGCTGGCTGAAAGAGCACGACGCGCTGGACCCCATCGACGCGCAAAAGGGCGAAGAAGGCTACACAACCTCGCACGCCAACGGCACCGGCCCGTTCCGTTTCGTGTCGCGCACCCCGGACGCGCAGACCGTTCTTGAGGTCAACGAAGTTTGGTGGGACACGCCCCAGCACAACATCACCCGCATCGAGCTGAACCCGATCAATTCGGACGCCACCCGTGTGGCCGCGATGCTGTCGGGCGAGTTGGACATGATCGTGCCGTCGCCGCTGCAGGATTCAAAACGCATCGAGGCGACCGAAGGTATGCACGTGCTCGAGGCGCCCGGCCTGCGTGCGATCATGATGGGGTTCAACCTGAGCGATCAGTTGAACAACTCTGCCACCGAGGGCAACCCGCTGCAAAAGGTCGAGGTGCGTCAGGCGCTGGTCCATGCGATCAGCTATGACCTGCTGCGGGACAAGATCATGCGCGGCAAATCCCGCAATCTGGGCACGCTTGTCGCCCCGCAGGTTCCCGGCTTTGACGAAGCGAACGATGAAATCCCCGCCTATGATCCCGAACTGGCCAAGCAGATGCTGGCCGATGCGGGCTATGCGGACGGGTTCAGCTTTAACATGAACTGCCCCAACGACAGCTACGTCAACGATGCGGCGATCTGTCAGGCGCTGGCCGCGATGTTCGCACGTGTGGGCGTCAAGGCGGACCTGACCGCCGAAACCAAGGCGATCCATTTCGAACACGCCCGCGCCAACGAGACGGATATGTTCATGCTGGGCTGGGCTACGCTGCCGATGCTGGACGGCTATTCGGTGCTGTCGGCGATGCTGCACACACCCGGCGGGCAGATGGGCACCTGGAACCCCGGCGGCTATTCCAACGCCGAAGTGGATCGCCTGACCAAAGCCGTGGCCACCGAACTGGATGCGGACAAGCGTCTGGCGATGATGGTCGAGGCCTTTGCCATTGCCAAAAACGACGTTGCCTGGCTGCCGCTGCACGCACAGCCGCTGTCCTGGGCCGCACGTGATGGTGTGAGCATTCCGCAAACAGGCGACGACAAAGCGCGCCTGTGGCTTGCGCGGATCGACTGACCCCCTCGTGGCGGGTGCATGCGTGCCCCCGCCACCTTCCCCCATTCCTGCCGGAGGCTGCCATGTTCGCCTTTCTTCTCAGACGCATCGTCCAAGCCGCCCTTGTGATGCTGGTTGTTGCGTCAATTGCCTTTTTGATGTTCCGCTTTCTGGGCGACCCGATCTCGAACCTGCTGCCCGAAGATGCAACGGTCGAAGAACGCGCGGACCTGCGTGAAAAGATGGGGCTGAACGACCCCTTCGTGGTGCAATACGGGCGCTTTATCGCGAATGCGGCCCAAGGTGACTTTGGCCAAAGCTACCGCAACAACCGGCCCGTGTCCGACCTGCTGGCCGAACGGTTTCCTGCCACCGCCGAACTGGTGCTGGTCGCAGCGAGCCTTGCACTGGCCTTGGGCATTCCCTTGGGTATCTACACCGCGCTGAACCCGCGCGGCTGGATCAGTCAGGGATTGCAGGTTGTGTCGCTGCTGGGGATTTCGGTGCCCACATTTGTCACCGGCATCCTGCTGATCCTGCTGTTTTCCGTCACGCTGGGATGGCTGCCCAGTTTCGGACGCGGCGGGGTTGTGGACCTTGGCGGTTGGACCACCGGTTTCCTGACCCTCTCGGGGCTCAAGGCGCTGATCCTGCCGTCGATCATGCTGGCGCTGTTCCAGATGACCCTGATCATGCGGCTGGTGCGCGCCGAGATGCTTGAGGTGCTGCGTGCCGACTATATCAAGTTCGCCCGCGCGCGCGGCATGCCCAACCGAATGCTGCATTTCAAATACGCGCTGAAGAACACACTGATCCCGGTGATGACCATTTTTGGCCTGCAACTGGGCGGGCTGATCGCCTTTGCCATCATCACCGAGACGGTGTTCCAGTGGCCGGGCATGGGCTTTTTGTTCATTCAGGCGGTGAACTTTTCCGACGTGCCGGTGATGGCCGCCTATCTGGTGCTGGTGTCGTTCCTGTTCGTTGTCATCAACACCATCGTCGACCTTTTGTACCACGTCGTTGATCCCCGTCTGCGCGTCGAGAAATCGACCGCGCGCGGCGTCTGAGGAGACCCCCTATGTCCACTTTCATGCCAATGCTCTATTCCGCTTGGGACAGCGACATCGCCTATAGCTTCCGCAAGTCGCGGGTCGCGGTGATCTCGTCGCTGCTGTTGCTGGCGATGTTTCTGGCGGCGATCCTTGCACCCCATCTGGCGCCGCAAAACCCCTTTGATATTGCCGAGCTAAGCCTGTTCGACAGCGAACTGCCCCCCGCCTGGGCCGAGGGCGGCAACCCCGCCTATCTGCTGGGCACCGACACACAGGCACGCGACGTGCTGTCGTCGATCATGTACGGGATGCGCATTTCGCTGGTCGTAGGCTTTGCCAGCGTGATCCTGGCCGCCGTGCTGGGCGTCACGTTGGGCCTGCTGGGCGGCTTTCTGGGTGGGATCGTCGATGCGGTGCTGATGCGCATTGCCGATGTTCTGCTCAGCTTTCCACCGATCCTTGTGGCGTTGCTGATCAACGGCGTTTTGCGCGGTGCGCTGCCACAATCGGCGCAGGCGGATTCGGCGCTGATCGTGCTGATACTGTCCATCGGGCTGACGAACTGGGTGCAATATGCACGCACCGTGCGCGGCTCGACCATGGTGGAGCGGCGCAAGGAATACATCGAAGCGGCGCGCACCCTTGGCACCGGATCGGTGGCCATCATGGTGCGGCACATCCTGCCCAACGTGCTGGGACCGGTGCTGGTGATCGCCACCATCAACCTTGGCATGGCGGTGCTGACCGAAGCGACGCTGAGCTTTCTGGGGGTCGGTATGCCGCCCACCCAGCCGTCGCTGGGCACGCTGATCCAGATCGGCAACGAATTCCTGTTTTCCGGCATCTGGTGGGTCGTCGTATTTCCCGCCGTGGCACTGGCCGTGCTGGTGCTGGCCGTCAACCTGCTGGGCGACTGGCTGCGCGACGCGCTTAACCCGAAACTGAGGTGAGGTGAGATCATGACCCTTTTAGAACTCGACAATATAGTCGTAGAATTCCCCACCCGCCGCGGCCCGCTTGAGGCCGTCAAAGGGCTGAGCCTTGAGCTGGACGAAGGACAAATCCTCGGGCTGGTGGGCGAAAGTGGCGCGGGCAAGTCCATCACCGGCGCCGCGATCACCGGCCTGATCGAGCCGCCCGGCCTGATCCGGTCGGGTCAGGTGCGCCTGCGTGGGCAGCGGATCGACAACCTTGCACCCGAAAAAATGCGCCGCATCCGGGGCAAGGAAATCGGGGCGATTTTTCAGGACCCGCTAACCAGCCTCAATCCGGTTTACACTGTGGGCGAACAGTTGATCGACACAATGCGCGTGCATCTGGGGCTGGATCACAAAGCCGCCCGCAAACGCGCGATCGACTGGCTGGCCGAAGTGGGCATTCCCGCCCCCGAGGCACGGCTGGACCAGTACCCGCACCAGTTTTCCGGCGGGATGCGTCAACGTGTGGTCATCGCATTGGCCTTGTGTGCTGAACCGAAACTGATCATCGCGGACGAGCCGACCACGGCGCTGGATGTCAGCGTGCAGGCGCAGATTCTGGCTTTGTTGAAACGCCTGTGCCGCGAGAACGGCACGGCGGTGGTTCTGGTCACGCACGATATGGGCGTGATTGCCGAAACCGCCGACCGTGTAGCGGTGATGTACGCAGGTCGGCTGGTCGAAATCGGGGACGTGGCGCAGGTCATTCAGGACCCGCTGCACCCCTATACCAAGGGGCTGATGAACTCGATCCCGCAAATCGGCAACCGCGACGCCCGCCTGACCCAGATCGAAGGCGCGATGCCCGGTCTGCGCAACCCCGCCCCCGGCTGCGCCTTTGCGCCGCGCTGCCCGCAAGCCATGGACACCTGCCGCACCCTGCGCCCCATTCCTGTGGACGCAGGCAGCGGCCAGGTCGCCTGTCACCTGTTCGGAGAGGCCCAATGAACGATCAATCCCAAAGCCCCGACATCCTGAGTGTCCGCAAGGTTTCCAAGCGTTTCGACATATCCGAACCGTTCCTGAACCGCCTGCTGGAACGCCGCCCCAAGCGCATCCTGACTGCCGTGGACGAAATCAGCTTTGACGTGCCGCGCGGCAAGACCTTTGCCGTGGTGGGCGAATCCGGCTGCGGCAAATCCACCGTTGCGCGCCTGCTTATGGGTTTGCACACGCCCAGCGGCGGCACCATCCGGTTCGAGGACAGCGACATCACCCACATGGCTCCCGGCAAGCCGCCTGCGTTGCGCCGCCGGATGCAGATGATCTTTCAGGACCCCTTTGCCTCGCTCAACCCGCGCTGGCGGGTGCGTGACATCATCGGCGAGCCGCTGAAGAATTTCGGCATCTGCAAGACCCGCGCCGAGGTGACGCAAGAGGTCGAGAAACTGCTGGTACAGGTCGGCCTGAATGCCGCCGACGCCAAGAAGTTTCCGCACGAATTCTCG
Organism: Sulfitobacter sp. 20_GPM-1509m; assembly: GCF_000620505.1. Classification (GTDB taxonomy): domain Bacteria; phylum Pseudomonadota; class Alphaproteobacteria; order Rhodobacterales; family Rhodobacteraceae; genus Pseudosulfitobacter. The sequence goes on from NZ_JIBC01000004.1 coordinate 181,625, forward strand.
GGCGGCCAGCGTCAGCGTCTGTCGATCGCCCGCGCCCTGACCACACGGCCCGAACTGCTGATCTGCGACGAGCCGACCTCGGCCCTGGATGTCAGCGTGCAAAGTCAGATTTTGAACCTGATGAAGGACCTTCAGGACGAATTCGGCATGAGCTACATCTTTATCAGTCACGATCTGGCTGTGGTCTGGTATATGGCTGATGTTCTGGCAGTGATGTATCTGGGCAAGATCGTCGAGGTCGGCCCGAAAGAGCAGATTTTCGAGAACCCCCAGCATCCCTATACGCGGCTGTTGATGGAAACCGTGCCCAAGCTGACCGTCGGCGGCATCGAGCGTGCGCCCGTGTCGGGCGAAGTGCCCAATCCGATCTCGCCGCCTTCGGGGTGCAGTTTTCACCCGCGCTGCCCGCTGGCCAACGAGACCTGCCGCACGGTGTCGCCCGAGTTGAAAGTCAGGGCTCAAGGTGCGCAATCTGCCTGTCATGCGGCAGACGCAGGACGGTTGCCGTCCTGGACGCGCATGGCAGCGGAGTAGACACGATGGAATTTGATTTTACGGAACTTCCCGAACAGGACCGCTATCGGTTGCTGTCCAACTTTGTCGCCCCGCGCCCCATTGCGCTGGTCACGACACTGTCGGCAGACGGTGTGGCGAATGCGGCCCCGATGAGCTTTTTCAACGTATTCTCGCAAGATCCGCCGATCCTGATCCTGGGCATCCAGACGCGCCCGGACGGCACCGTCAAGGACACCGTGACCAATATCGACGCAAATGGGTCGTTCTGCGTGAACATGGTGGACATGGCGCTGGCCGAGGCGATGACCGTCTGCGGCATCAGCTATGAGCCGGATGTGGACGAGATTGCCACCGCTGGCCTGACCATGACCCCCGCCACGCAGATCAGGGGCGGCTGGATCGCGGAAAGCCCCTGCGCGATGGAATGCAAGGTGGCCGAAACCATCCGCTACGAACGGCGCGTGATCATCCTGGGCGAAGTGGTGCAGATGCACGTGCGCGACACCTGTCTGGATGCCGCGGGCCGTTACGTGAACCCCGAAACCTACCAGCCCATCGCGCGGCTGCACGCCGACAATTACATCACATCCGACCGGCAGTTCGAGTTGAAAGCCCCCGCGCAGCCTCCTGTCGGCATCAAAAGGAAAACCCCCTCATGAAAGTTCTGCTGGTCAATCCCAATTCGACCCGCGAGATGACCGACGCCATTGCACGCACCGCGCGGGCCTTGGCCGGACCGGGCATCGAGGTGATGGCCGTGACCGCACGCGGCACCCCCGCCAGCATCGAAGGCTATGCCGACGAGGCGCGCGCCGTGCCCGCCATGCTGGATGCGATCCTGGAGGCCGAGCGTCAGGGAGCATCGGCCCATGTCATCGCCTGCTTTGACGATCCGGGCCTGGACGCGGCCCGCGCGGTGGCCAGCGGCCCGGTGGTGGGCCTGTGCGAGGCGGCGCTGATCGCTGCCGGACGGGTGGCCAAGCGGTTCTCGGTCGTCACCACCCTGCCCCGCGCCGTGCCGATCATCGAGGATCTGGCAGGTCGCTACGGCTGCGGTCGCAGCCTGCGCCGTGTTCATGCTGCCGACATTCCGGTGCTGGATCTGGAAGCCGATCCCGACCGCGTGCTGCCACTGATCGCGGCCAAGATCCGGCAGGCGGTCGAACAGGACGGCGCCGAAGCGGTCGTGCTGGGATGTGCCGGAATGAGCGCCCACCTGAACTGGCTTAGCCGCGACGCAGGTGTGCCGGTGATCGACGGCGTGGGCTTTGCCATCCGCATGGCCGCGGGTCTGGCGGGCACCGGCCTGATGACCAGCAAGATCGGCGCCTATGCGTTGCCCCGCCTGAAACAGACCGTCGCGGGCCGATTGGCCCCTGCACCCCACACTTGACCTGACAGGACACAGACATGCCCGACCGTTTGCTTTTGAAAAACCTCCGCCTGATGGGCGCGGAACCTGTGGATATGCTGATCGAAGGTGGCCGTATCTCGCAAATTGCGGCAGCCATCGCGCCACGAACCGACGACACTGTGGAACATTGCGAAGGGGCACTTGTTCTGCCCGGACTGGTCGACGCCCACGCGCATCTGGACAAGACGCTGTGGGGCATGCCGTGGCACCCGCACGCTCAGGGCAAAAGCCTGCAACAGATGATCGACACCGAACGCAGCTTGCGGCACGAACTGGACATGGACGCCGCCCGCCAGTCCGCGCGGCAGGTCACGCTGGCCTTGTCCAAGGGGACAACCGCCATCCGCAGTCACGTGGACATCGACACCGACCACGGGCTGAAGATGTTCGAAGGCGTGGCCGAAACGCGCGCCCGCTTTGCCGATGTGATGCAGATCGAAATCGTGGCCTTTCCGCAATCGGGCATGATGATCCGCCCCGGCACTGTCGAGTTGATGGATCAGGCGCTGCGCGACGGTGCGGATATTGTCGGCGGGCTGGACCCCTGCGGCATCGACCGCGACCCCAAGGGACAGCTCGATGCCGTTTTTGGACTGGCCGAGAAACACGGCAAACCGGTCGACATCCACCTGCACGAAGCAGGCGAGTTGGGCGCGTTCAGCCTGGACATGATCCTGGACCGGACCGAGGCGCTGGCGATGGAGGGCAAGGTGACTGTCAGCCATGCCTTCTGTCTGGGCATGAACGACACCGCGCGGGTGAATGCGCAACTGGACCGGATCGCGGCCCTTGGCGTGTCGCTGGCCACCACCGCGCCCGCATCGCGGCCCGTGCCATCGGTTGCGGCCTGCCGTGAACGGGGTATTGCAATCTGCGCGGGCAACGACGGCATCCGCGACACGTGGACCCCCTATGGCAACGCCTGCATGTTGGAACGCGCCATGCTGGTTGGTCTGCGCAACAACTTTCGCGCCGATGTCGAGGTTGCATGGGCACTGGACACCTGCACCACCGACGGAGCCCGCGTGATGGAACTGGACGGCTATGGGTTGGAGGTGGGCTGTCGTGCCGATCTGGTGCTGGTCGAGGTTCCGGCCCTGTCCGAAGCGGTCACCCAACGCCCCCCTCGACGGCTGGTGATTTCGGGCGGGCAGATCGTGGCGCGTGACGGCGAAACCCTTGGCCCGTGGCAAAGCGCATGAAACGCACCGCCCTGACCGCACGCTGGGTGGTGGGCCACGCGGATGGCAGCCACAGGCTTTTCCGAAACGGCACCGTTGTCGTCGAAGGCACGCAGGTGCTGTTCGCAGGCCATAGCTTTGACGGCGAGGTTGCGGAAACCATCGACTTTGGTGACGCGATGATCGGCCCCGGCTTTGTCGATCTGGACGCGTTGTCCGACCTGGACACCACCGTTCTGGGCTATGACAACCACCCGCCCGAACTCAAGGGCCGCGTCTGGCCGCAAAGCTATATGCAGGCAGGCCCGCGCGAGATGTACACGCCCGAGGAACTGGCCTGGCAGAAACGCTATGCCTTTACCCGCCTGATCCGCAACGGCATCACCACGGCCCTGCCCATCGCCTCGCTGTTCTACCGGGCCTGGGGCGAGACAGCGGCAGAATTTGATGCAGCCGCCGAGGCGGCCGCCGATCTGGGGCTGCGCGTCTATCTGGGCCCGGCCTATCGCAGCGGCAACCTGGTGGTGGGCACCGACCGCAAGATCGGATTTCACTATGACGAAGCGCGCGGGTTTGCAGGGCTGGACGAAGCGGCACGGTTCATAGACCGGCACGAGAACACCCACGGTGGGCTGGTGCGCACCATGCTGGCCCCCGACAGGATCGAGACCTGCACACCCGAGCTTTTGCGCCGCAGCGGGGCGCTGGCGCGTGACTGCGATGTGCCGATCCGGCTGCATTGCTGCCAATCGCGGCTGGAATATGATCTGGTCGTGCAGCAGCATGGCAAAAGCCCGATGGAGCTGTTGCGCGACACCGCGTTTTTTGCCCCCGGCACCATCCTGCCACACGGGCTGTTCCTGTCGGGCATCAATGGCATCACCCATGAAGCCCCCGATCTCGACATCCTGACCACCTCGGGTGCCGCGCTGGCGCATTGCCCGCTGGTGATGGCGCGCAGTGGCAAGGTGATGCACTCGTTTCCGCGGTTCCGCGAACTGGGCGTGACCATCGGCATGGGCACCGACACCCATCCGCCCGACATGATCCAGAACATGGCCGTGGGCGTGATGACCGCGCGCATCGCCGAGGGCGATGCGACAAAGGTCCGGGCGGCGGACTTTTACGACGCGGCAACGCTGAGCGGTGCGGATGCGCTGAAGCGTCCTGATCTGGGGCGGCTGGCGGCAGGCTGTGCCGCAGACCTGAACGTGATCCGGCTGGACTCGCCCGAGATGGGACAGGTGATCGACCCGATCCAGACTCTGCTGCTGAACGGATCGGGGCGCGACGTGTCCGACGTGATGATCGCGGGCCGCTTTGTCATGCGCAACGGCGTCATTCCCGGCGTCGACGCCATGGAAGATCAAAGGCGCGCGCAGGCACAGTTTGACCGGATGGTAGCGCAGTACCCCGACCGGACCCTGTTCCACCCGCCCCTGGACCAGATTTTCCCACCAAGCTATCCGCTGGGTTAGGAAAGGCTGGGAACTGCGAGCACCTTTGTTCTGGAACTGAACCTCGAAAGTTCAGGAAAAGCGGAGGTGGCACGTCGCATCCGGAAAGCAGATCGTGATCCGCAAAGTGACCGGCATCAACGCAAGGCCTTACATGGGCCTATGCGTTTGACGACGGGGGCTTTTGGCGAGCGGCCAGAAGATCGGCAGGCGCCGCCAAAGCGGTTGGTGACAAGGAAAAAACGCACGTTTTGCTCGGCCTTCAGCCCCAAGATTACGTCCACACGGGATGATCGGCAGAACGGTACCCTTTTGAGAATACCGCCTTCATGCCCCCCGTTCCAGGGACAAAGCGTCATCGTCAGTTCGCTGGTTTTCCGCTGGCGCAGACGCACATTTCACAAATCGAGAAATTTAAATGGTGCCCGGGGGCGGAATCGAACCACCGACACGAGGATTTTCAATTTTCCTAAGTTTCCGATCAGACCGAGGCGCTACATTGCAAGCTATCGCAAACGCATATTTTAATCAGTAACTTAGGTTGCCCAGCCTGTACTTAATCCACTCAGAGCGTGGCATTCAAACTCATGCGTTTTGGCCCCCATACGACACCCAGCCAAGAATTGAGTGCGTAGGCTAGCCGCGTTCTCCTACCTTTTCAGTCTCACGAACAACACGGTCCATTGCACGATGCACGCTCTTGACCAAGAAGTGCTTCGCGTCATCTCTTGTCATGTCTACGTAGTGGATGTGAGCAAGTTGAGGTGGGACGGAAGCGCCTTCAAATAGCACGGGAATTACCGGGCTTGTAACTTTGTCTGCCGCTTCCATGTTGCGTATCGCAGCCTTGATTTCAGACATCGCGAAGTCACTCTTTTCAGTTTTTGGAGTTAGCAGAACAACGGCCATAGCGCTTTCTTCGAGGCCCTTGGAAATGGCGTCTTTCCAAATTTCGCCGGCAGAGATTTGTTCAATGTCTAGCCACGGTTCGATCCCACCTTCTCTAAGAGCAGATGTAATAGTTTGCGCCAGTTCGGCGTCTTCATGCGCGTAGATAATAAAGGCTCGTCTCGCACGCATTCTTAGCCGGTTTCGGCGCATTACCTGCAACATAAGCGCGCTAGCAAACGCCGCTCCAATTGCACTGGTAACGCCCAATAACATCACAAGCGTTTGCCTGTCATCAAAGAGAAACTCAGACAATGACACGTTTTCTATTGCCAGAAGCGAGAAGCTTGCAGCAGCTGCGCTCGCAACCGCAATCAGCATGGTGAGTATCTTTTGAATTTCCGAACGGCGCATTAGTGGATTCCCTTTACGAAAAGTACGAACCCAGAAATCAAGCCAATACCAATCAAGTTGCAGAAACCTCCAAGCCAGATTTTTTGCCCGTTAAGGTCTTGAGGCTTTTTCTCCCACTCCTGATGAAATCCAACAATTACAAGAAAAAGGAAGAGGCTCGTCACGGAATATATGCCAAGTGCTGCCGCTTTCTGGCTTGGGTCGGTAGTTTTCGAAAGCTCAAAAACATAAATGAGAGAAGACGTCACTGCTGACAGCGCAAGCTCAACGCCAAGAAAGAAGTCTGCCGCTTGCCATGTGCTGCCCCGAACAATTTTCTTAACGAGTCCGCCGATGACAATCAAAGTGATAGGTATTCCAAGGGCAATAATGTAATTCATCACATCTCAAAACTTCGCCATAGCATCAAGCCACTGGAAGTTAGCAGATGCGTCTCTTGGCGCAACTCATTTCAAGCGGCTTCAATCTCTACACAGCTTACTCAATCCATACCCTGACACGCGGATGCTGGGTGTCTTACGATGTCTGCATGAAACAGATGCTGACAACCAAATCGCTCGACGCGATGCCCCCTGCCACCGTCAAACGGTACGAGGTCCGTGACCAGAAAATAAACGGCCTGCATGTGCGTGTGTCGACCACAGGTGCCAAGGTGTTCTATACGATGTCCGCCCGAATGGTGCGCGCAGACGTATCAAGATCGGCCCTTACCCTGTGGTCTCCCTTGCCGACGCCAGACGCCGCGCGATGGAAATCGCCCGTGATGTCGAGTTGGGCGAGTTCGACAAGACCCCCGAGGTCGCCGAGGCAACGGCTGAGACGCCGGGTGAGATGATCCCCAAGTTCATCAAGCTTCACGCCAAGCCCAACACTAAGGACTGGAAGCGCACCGAAAGTGTTCTGCACAAGTTCGATGGTTTGAAGGATCGGCCTATCGATCAGATCAAACGGCAGGATGACCCTTCTGACGATTGGGACGCCGTGCGAACGAAAGTAACGAACGCGATGTCCGTAGCTCTTTAGCAAGACATTAGTGAAGATGACATCAAGGCTCTTGAAGAGCTTTTCAAAAAGGACATCGACCCAGAGTGAGCCTGCGAAGAGCGCGAACGGCCCAAAACGGCTAACGCCGCTCACGAAGATCCAGGATCGGCAATTGACACCCATTTGACACCCAGCCAGCCAGCTCATTGAATAACGCGGAGGGCATTTCACCTTAAGGTACTGGCTTTAATGTATTAAATGGTGCCCGGGGGCGGAATCGAACCACCGACACGAGGATTTTCAATCCACTGCTCTACCCCTGAGCTACCCGGGCACGGGTGATTGCTTTGCAATCGGGTTGAGGCGGTTTCTAGGGGGGTTGGCAGGCGGTGTCCAGAGGCTTTTTGAGCAATCTGGTCAATGCGGTTTGCGGACTTCTTCTTCCAGCGCGTCCAGTGCTTTTTCAATATCCTCTGGGTCGGTTGACGGCACCGCATAGTCACCGTTCGCCCAGCGGCCCAGATCAATGTCGGCGCAGCGGCGCGAGCAGAAGGGGCGGTATTTGTGGACGGTTTCGGATTTGCAGATCGGACAGGTCATGCGGCCTCGGGTGGCAATGGCGCGCGGGCGCGTTTGCGTTGCAGTTCCATATGGCCCAGCGGGGTCCACCCCACCAGCGCCGTTTCAATCGTGTCGCCGCGCAGGGCGGCCCGCAGCGCGCTTTCAAAGGTGCGGCGGTCTTTCTTGGGCATGGGGGCCAGATCCATCACAATCTGACCACCAAGGCCACGCACGCGCAGCGCTGTGGGCAGGGCACGGGCCGCGGACAGGTTCGCCTTGAGCCCCCCTGCCAGCGAGGCGTCGTTGCCGGTGTTCACGTCCACCGCGACCAGTGCGCGGGTTTCCTCGACATACATCGACGCACCGCCGCCAAGATCGACCCAGGCACCACGGGCCGCGTCGATCGCATCCAGAACGCTGTACGCCTCAAATCCGCCCGCGTCGGTGACCACATCCGCCGGATCGGTCCAGTCGCGCCAGGCCAGAATATGCGGGCCGTCGCCTTCGCTCAGCACTTCGGCGCCATGGCCATCATCGCCCAGCACGGTTTCGGCCAAATCTGCCATCGCCAGAATATCGTCCGTGATGTCGTCGGCCTCGGCCCCCACGCAGCTTGACCGCAGAATCAGCCCCATTTCGCGGCCATCCATCGCATCGTGTGCGATTTCCAAAAGCGAATCGCGCAAGCTCTCATCGCGGATCGACCGCGAGATGTTCAGACCCGGCGCATCGGGGGTGATGATCGCATAACGGCTTTTGAACAGCAGCTTTTGCGTTACGGGAATCGCCTTGCCCGGTTCGGCATAGCCGGACACCTGCACCAAGATTTCCTGTCCCGGGGCAAGCCCCTTGATCTGGCGCAGGAATGCGCTGCCGTCCGGGGTTTTCAGGAACATGCCGCCCTGCCCTTTCACGGGCTTGTCGGCAATCGCACGGTACACCGTGCCGGGGCGCGGGGCGTCGCTGTCGATGATCAGGTCGTGCAGCTTGCCATCAACCATCAGCGCGGCGGCTTCGGCCCCGTCCAGATGGTCCAGAATGATCGTATTGCCCTTCATGTGCTCCCCCAGAGCTTGACACCGGCTGCGGTCAGCAGCCCGGCGGTTTCGGCCAGCGGCAGGCCGACAATGCCGGTGAACGACCCGGAAATCCACGGAATCAGCGCACCCGCCGGTCCCTGGATGCCATAGCCGCCCGCCTTGCCCTGCCAGTCGCCGGTGGCAAGGTATCCGTTCACTTCCTCGTTCGACAGAACCTTCATGCGCACGATGCTGACCACGTCGCGTTCCCACAACCGGTCGCCCCGGCGCACGGCCACAGCGGTAACCACACGGTGGCGGCGTCCTGACATGGCCCACAGGAACGCGGCCGCTTCGGCTGCATCCGCAGGTTTGCCCAGAATGCGACGGCCCAGCGCCACGGTGGTGTCCGCGCACAACACGACGTCATCCGCATCCGCCGTGACGGCGGCGACCTTTTCACGGGCCATCCGCTGACAATACGGGCGCGGCAGTTCGCCAGCCATCGGGGTTTCATCGATATCCGGCGCGCGGATAGCGTCCGGCACAACGCCGATTTGTCCGAGAAGCTCTTTGCGTCTCGGACTGCCTGATCCCAGTACGAAGGCCACTTTGGCCTTACTTGAAGCGGTAGTTGATCCGACCCTTGGTCAGATCGTAGGGGGTCATTTCGACCTGTACTTTGTCGCCAGCCAGAACACGGATGCGGTTCTTGCGCATCTTGCCTGCCGTATGTGCGATGATCTCATGGCCGTTTTCAAGCTCGACCCGGAACGTCGCATTAGGCAGAAGTTCTTTCACGACACCGGGAAATTCGAGCGTATCTTCCTTGGCCATGGTCTCTCCATATGCAATCCGTCCGCTGAATTCTGCGGACATGGGGCTAAATGCGCCGATTGAACCCTGTTTTCAAGGGCTATTCGCGCATTTTACACACGAGCGCGGCATCGCTGCGTGAATCTTGTCGTGTCCAGTTGCGCCGGTTCAGCACCACACCGTCGGTTCGGGCGTGCGCTATGGTCTGCAAATCGACCTGCGCATAGGTCCATCCGGGTTGGTTTATTTCGCCCACGGCCAGCACGCCGGTGTCGGGAAATCCCTTGTCCGGCGGGCCATAAATGCCGCCCGCGCCCACGCTGATGTCCACTGCTGGCGACCACTCTGCCGGGCCGACAACCGACGACATAACGGTAACGCATTGGGTTTCCAGCGCGCGGGCCATCGCCCCGATGCGCACTCGCCAATAGCCGGACAGCGCCTCGGTCACCGAGGGGATCAGGATCAGGTCGGCGTCACTCAGGGCACGGGCCAACAGGGGGAATTCACTGTCATAGCAGATCAGGATGCCCATCTTGCCCAGGGCGGTGTCGAACAATTGCAACGCGTTGCCCGGCACCACGTCCCACACCTCTTCCTCGAACCGTGTCATGATCTGCTTGTCCTGCACCCCCACCTGCCCTGTCGGTGCAAACAGGCGCGCGCGGTTGACGGGACGCTGGCCAGCGGCAGGCACATAGGGGGCCGAGGCCGCAAGGATATGTACGTTATACTCTGCCGCCAGCTTCACATGCAGCGCGTCGGCTTGGGGCAACCGGTCGGACACCGCGTGCAGCGACGCCTCCAGATCGGCAGCAACGTCCAGCCCCGCCAGCGTTGCCAGTTCCATCGCGCCGTATTCGGGAAACACCAGCAGATCGGCGCCCTGCCCGGCGGCCTCGGAGACCCATTTCGTCAGCTTGCCCTCGTAGTCGGCCCAGGTCTGGAACACGTCCAGCGGATAGGATGCGGTTGCGATCTTCATAGGGTGCTCCGTGGGCTGTGTGGACAGGTTTCAGCCGAAGTGTCGCGCGATTTAAAGGGCGCTGCAAGGCGATGCAAAAACAGGCCTTACATCACGAAACCCAAAGATATGAATTGTAAAAGTTCTATGAACGCTTGACCTGTGGTCGTCGAAGTTTCACAAAACCGGAAACTGGAGACAATGGCGATGATCAGCAAAGGTGTCACCCTGCGCGGGCTGGAAGTGTTCGAGGCACTGGCCTCGACCGGATCGGTGGCACAGGCCGCCGCCGTCACCGGCCTGAGCCAGCCTGCGGTCAGCCAGCAGCTACGCAATCTGGAAACCGCATTGGCCACCGATTTGATCGATCACGGCAAACGGCCCATGCGCCTGACGCCTGCGGGCCACAGCTTTCTGGGGCGGACCGAGGCGGCACTGGCGCAGTTGCGGCTGGCACAAAGTGAACTGGCGGTGATGGATCTGGCGCATCTCAGCGCGCTGAGCATCGGGTTGATCGACGATTTCGACAATGACCTGACCCCGCGTCTGGTGACGATTCTGGCGGACAGCCTGACCCACTGCAAATTCAAGCTGATCACCGCACCCAGCCACAAGATCCTCGAGGATATTGCGGATAAAAAGCTGCATCTGGCGATTGCCGCCAGCGCGGGCACGGTGATGGACGGTGTGCTGGAATACCCGCTGGCGCGCGATCCGTTCATTCTGGTCGCACCCAAGGGCACGGTTAAGGGGGGCGGCGATGTGATGGCGCAATTGGGCAACCTGCCCTTCCTGCGTTATGAGAAAAACCAGTTGATCGGGCGGCTGATCGAGGCACATCTGGCGCGGCAAAAGCTGGATCTGCCCGAACGATTCGAGATCGGCAGCCATCTGGCGCTGATGGCGATGGTGGCGCGGCGCATCGGTTGGGCCGTGACCACACCACTGGGCTACATGCGCGCGGTGCGATTCCACGACGAGGTGGACGCCTTTACCCTGCCATTCAAACCCTTCGCCCGCACGATTTCGCTGTTTGCCGGGGCCGACTGGGTGGGCGAGGTGCCTGCCAGCGTAGCCCAGACCATGCGGCGGCTGATTGATGCGCATATGATCACGCCCGCGCTGGCGCAGCTGCCGTGGCTGGCGGGCGATTTGCGGGTGCTGGACGGTTGACCGGCGCGGCCTTGCCATTCCAGACTGCGCCGACCCCAAGACGAAAGGTGCCCGCCATGCCGAAAATCGTGATCCTGACAGGTGCCGGCATATCTGCCGAAAGCGGATTGGGCACCTTCCGCGACGAAGGCGGCCTATGGGCGCAGCACCGCATCGAGGATGTCGCCACCCCGGAAGGATTCGCGCGCAACCCGCAACTGGTGGTCGATTTCTACAACGCCCGCCGCGCACAGGCGGCCGAGGCCACGCCGAATGCGGCCCACGTGGCGCTGGCGCAGCTTGAGGCGGCGATGCCCGGCGATGTGCTGATCGTCACGCAAAATGTCGATGGGCTGCACGAGAAAGCGGGCTCGTCCAATGTGTTACACATGCACGGGCAACTTGATTCGGCGCTCTGTGCGGCCTGTGATCACCGGTGGGAAGCGACGTTGAAGATGACTGTCGGCCAGACCTGCCCCGCCTGCAACCAACCCACGGCCCGCCCTGACATCGTCTGGTTCGGTGAGATTCCGTATTATATGGAAGAGATCGAAATTCGCCTGAGCAAGGCCGACATTTTCGCCGCCATCGGCACCAGCGGCAATGTCTACCCTGCCGCAGGTTTTGTGCAGGCCGCTGCAGCATACGGCGCGCTGACGGTGGAGTTGAACCTTGAGCCGTCGTTGGTGGTCTCGCAGTTCGACGAAACCCATTTCGGCCCCGCCAGCGAGACGGTGCCGAAATGGGTCGAGGGGCTGCTGAACGCCTAGTCGGTCTTTTCCGCGCCGTGATCCATCTGGGAATGGTCCATTTGCGAATGGTCCATCGCACCGTGACCTGCCCCTTCGGCTTTGCGTTCGTTGTCGACGGGTATGGTCACCTCGACCTCGCCCGCCTTTTCGAACACCAGCGTGACCGTCACCTCGTCACCCTGTGCCAGCGGCTGGTTCAGCCCCATCATCATCACGTGATCCCCGCCACGTGCCAGCGCATGTGTGTGCCCCGCAGCCAGAGGAATGCCGCCTTCGATCTGGGTCATGGCCATCACGCCGCCGCCCTGGTCAACGTGGGTGTGCAACTCGACCTTCTTGGCGATTTCGCTGCGCGCCTCGATCAGACGATCGTCGCTGTCGCTTTCGTTCACCAGCGTCATGAACGCCGCCGCCGTCGGCGCATTGGGCCGCGAGACGCGCACATAGGGGTCCTGCACCAGAATACCGTCGGCAAAGGCGGCTGTGGACAAAAGGGTGGCAACCGCAATTGCGGTCAGGTTCTTCATCAGTTTCATGTGGGTATATCCGTTGTTTTGCTCTCAAAAAGACAAGGGTGGCTCAGAGCAAAACAGGAGGTCCACGCGACAGATAGGCGGGTGCGGACACCACGCGCGTCACAGGCACATGGCGCGCGGCATATTCGGCACGGCGGATCGCCACAACCCGCTCGGGCGCGGCGATCATCACATCCTGCCCCAGCAGAGTCAGCGCGGCGTCGGGACAGATATGCGGCGGGCCAACCGGTTGACCATCGGCATCGACGTTCACGGTGACCGCACCGGTGCCGATACACAGCACCATCTGCCCCGCAACCTCGGCCGAGCCACGCGCCAACGCAAAGGCCTGCGCCGTGACAACAAGCGTCAGCATCGCAAGGCACAGGGTGATATGGCGCAAAACGGTCATGGCCGCAGCCTTAGCCGCCCATCCCCCCGCACACAAGGGCTGCCCCCTGCGCCAAAACGCCCTGCACCGCAAACGAAACGACCCCGCCTGCGGATGCAGACGGGGCCAAATTCGTGAACCTCAAAGGCTTCAGGCGGCGTTGGCGGCCAGAGCTTTTGCGATTTCTTTTTTCACTTTCAGCGCATTCGCCGACAGTTCGTCGTCTTTCGCCTTGGCGAAGAACGCGTCCAGACCACCGCGGTGGTCAACGGTGCGCAGAGCGGCAGCCGAGATGCGGAATTTGATCGCGCGGCCCAGCACTTCGGACTGCAGCGAGACATCGTTCAGGTTCGGCAGAAACCGACGACGTGTTTTGTTGTTGGCGTGGCTGACATTGTTGCCAGACATGGGGCCTTTTCCGGTCAGTTCGCAACGACGCGACATGGGATTATCCTTTTGTTCTGGTCGCTGTCAGGGCGGTCCCCGAAACGACAACAAGCGCCGCTCGCAGCTGCGCCCCTAATTTCGTCTGGTGGCAATAGGGGGAATCGCATCAAGGGTCAAGCATGATTGCGCAGGTTTCACAGCCTTATTGCGCGATCAGCTGCGTGTGTGGCCCAAGCTGGCCAGCATCTGTTGCGCCGCCAGTGCCGGATCGGTCTGGCCCTGCGCCACTTCAGCCCCCAGCCGCGCCATATCGGCACGCGCCTGCGCCCCGTCCAGCTGCGCCAGCAGGGCCGCGCGCACGTCCTGCTCGAACCAGTATTGCGCCTGTTCCGCACGGGTCCTGTCGAAAAACCCGTTCTCGCGCCGCCAGCCTGCCAGTTCCTGCATCGTCTCCCACGCCTCACTCAGGCCGGTGTCTTCCAGTGCCGAAACCATCATCGCCCTGGGAAAGCCCGCCGGGTCCTGTGGACGTTTGCGCAACAGCCGCAGCGCCCCGGCATAATCGGCACAGGTGCGTGTGGCGGTCGCTTTCAGGTCGCCATCGGCCTTGTTGATCAGAATCACGTCGGCCATTTCCATGATCCCGCGTTTGACGCCCTGCAATTCATCCCCGCCCGCCGGCGCCAGCAGCAGCAGGAAAAGATCGGCCATCTGCGCCACCACGGTTTCCGACTGGCCCACGCCCACGGTTTCGATCAACACCACGTCAAAGCCTGCCGCCTCGCACAGGGCAACAGCCTCGCGGGTGCGCCGCGCCACGCCGCCCAGATGGGTCTGGCTGGGGCTGGGGCGAATAAACGCCTTGGGTTCACGCGCCAGCCGGTCCATCCGCGTCTTGTCCCCCAGGATCGACCCGCCCGACCGCGCCGACGACGGATCGACCGCCAGCACCGCCACGCGCAGCCCCTGCCCTGTCAGCATCATCCCGAAGCTTTCGATAAAGGTGCTTTTGCCCACGCCCGGCGTGCCTGACAGCCCGATGCGCAAGGCTTGGCGTTCTCGCGGCAATGCGCCCAGAAGTTCCGCCGCCTGCACGCGGTGATCGGCGCGTCCGCTTTCCACCAGCGTGATCGCGCGGGCGAGCGCACGGCGGTCACCCGAGGTGATACGTTGGGCGGTGTCGGTGATGTCCATCTGCGTGCCTTTCGTGCTTGGGGTCGGTTTTCCGGTCTACAGGTCTATTTGTCCAGCCTTGGCCTTGGCCACAGTTTCGCAGATAAGCGCAGACATGACATTTGCCCTGCCCATTGATGACGTGCTGGACGCGGTCTGCACAAAGCTTGCCGCGCACAAACGGCTGGTCCTGCAAGCGCCCCCCGGTGCGGGCAAGACCACGCGCGTGCCGCTGGCGTTGATGGAGGCGGGTTTCACGGGGCGCATCGTGATGCTTGAGCCGCGCCGGCTGGCCGCGCGCACCGCTGCCGAGCGTATGGCCGAAACACTGGGCGAGCCTGTGGGCGAAACGGTAGGCTACCGCGTGCGCGGCGAGGCGAAAGTGGGCAAGACCACCCGCATCGAAGTGGTGACCGAAGGCATCCTGACGCGCATGATCCAGTCCGATCCTGAACTGGCAGGCGTCGGCGTGGTGATCTTTGACGAATTCCACGAACGCAGTCTGAACGCCGATCTGGGGCTGGCGCTGTGTCTTGAGGTGGCCGAGGCCCTGCGCGACGATCTGCATCTGGTGGTGATGTCGGCCACACTGGATGCAGCCCCCGTGGCCGAGATGCTGGACGCGCCGCTGGTCACCTCCGAGGGCCGTGCATATGAGGTGACACCCCACTGGCTGGACCGCCCCCGCGGTCAGGCGCGGCTGGAAGGGGCCGTTGCCGATCTGATCCGCGACGCCCTGCGTGCGCAGACCGGCAGCGCGCTGGTCTTCCTGCCGGGTGAGGGCGAGATCAGGCGCGTTCAGGGGCTGCTGGACGGCAGCTTTGGCAGTGACGTCGCGGTGCATCCGCTGTTCGGGGCCATGGACTTTGCCGCCCAGCGCGCCGCGATTGCGCCCGCGAAAACGGGGCGCAAGGTGGTGCTGGCCACGGCCATTGCCGAAACATCACTGACCCTGCCCGACATCCGCATCGTGGTGGACGCCGGATTGGCGCGGCGCGCGCGGTTCGATCCCTCCAGCGGCATGTCACGGCTGGTGACCGAGCGCGTCACCCGCGCCGAGGCCACCCAGCGGGCCGGCCGCGCGGGCCGTGTGGCGGCGGGACATTGCTACAAACTGTGGACGCGTGGCGAGGACGGGGCGCTGGCCGCCTTCCCCCCCGCCGAGATCGAGGCGGGGGACCTGACCGGCATGGCGCTGGAACTGGCGCTGTGGGGGGCCACGCCGGAGGAGCTGAGCTTTGTCACGCCGCCGCATCCGGGCCGCTACGGCGAAGCGGTCGAGGTGTTGCGGATGCTGGAGGCTCTGGACGACGCAGGCCGCATCACCGCCCATGGCCGCGCGCTGTCGGGGCTGCCGCTGCACCCGCGTCTGGCGCATATGCTGGTGCGCGGCGGCGCGGGTGCGGCGGAACTGGCGGCCCTGCTGGCCGAGCGTGACATCCTGCGCGGCATGGGCAGCGATCTGCGCCTGCGGATGCAAGCCTTGCGCAGCCCCGACCGGTTCGGCAACGCGGTGCAGCGCGGCGCGCTGGCAAGGGTGCGGCAAGAGGCGAAGCGTCTGAAATCACGCACTTCGGGCGGCGCGCAATCGCTGGGCGCGATGGCGGCGCTGGCCTACCCTGATCGCATCGGTCTGCGCCGCAAGGGCGATGCGCCGCGCTTTGTGCTCTCAGGAGGCAAGGGCGCGATCCTGCCCGATGGCGACGCGCTGGCTGGCGCGCGGCTGATCGTGGCCACCGATCTGGACGGCGACCCGCGCGAAGCGAAAATCCGGCAGGCGACCGAAATCAGCGACGCCGACCTGCGCGCCACCTTTGGCGACGCGATTGCATGGCATGACGTCTGCCTGTGGTCCAAACGCGAGGGCCGTGTGCTGGCGCGGCAACAGGAGCGGCTGGGCGCGCTGGTGCTGGAAGACCGCGCGTGGCGGGATGCGCCGCCCGAGGATATTGCCGTGGCAATGCTGGACGGCGTGCGCCAGTTGGGATTGCTGCCCTCGGCCAAGGCGGCGCGGTTCCTGGCGCGGGCGCGGCTGGTGGATGCGAATGACTGGTTTGATGATCACCTCATCGCAACACTTGAGGACTGGCTGCTGCCGCATCTGGGCGGCGTGCGGACCGCTGCCGACTGGAAGGGCTTTGATCTGACCCCTGCGTTGAAGGCGCGGCTGGGCTGGGACGAGGCGCAGGCGCTGGACCGCGCGGCCCCCTCGCATTTCACCACACCGCTGGGTCGGAATGTGCCGATCGACTACAGCGGCGACGCGCCGGAGATTGCTGTGCGGTTGCAAGAGATGTTCGGCGTGACACGCCACCCGACCGTGGCGGGCAAGCCGCTGAAGGTCACACTGCTGTCGCCCGCGCACCGGCCCATCCAGATCACCATGGACCTGCCGGGGTTCTGGGCCAGTTCCTATGCCGATGTGCGCAAGGACATGCGCGGACAATACCCCAAGCATCCGTGGCCGGAAGATCCTACGCAGGAAGACCCGACGCTGCGCGTCAAACGTCGCCTCTAACGCAACCACTCCCCGTGGTGCGCGCCGTCCTGATCCATCCGCTCGAACCCGTGCGCGCCGAAGTAATCGCGCTGTGCCTGGATCATGTTCGCGGTGCCACGGCCCAAGGCCATCGTGTCATGCCACGCCAGCGCCGCTGACAGTGCCGGCACCGGCTGTCCGCTGAGCGCCGCCGCCGCCACCACACGCCGCAGGCCCGGCAATGCCGCCGTCAGACGTTTGCGCATCGCAGGGGCAAGGATCAGGTGACCCTGCGGCAGACCTGCGCGCACCGCATCGGCGAATTCATCCAGCAAGGCCGAGCGGATGATGCACCCCGCGCGCCAGATCTCGGCGATGCGGGCAAGGTCGAGGGTCCAGTTGAACTCGTCCGAGGCGGCGGACAGCACGCGGAACCCCTGTGCATGGCCCAGGATACGTGCCGCCAGCAGGGCGTTTTCCATGTCATCGGTGCCGGGAATATCGGCGGGCTGGGTCGCGGGGTCCAGCAACTCCTGCGCCGCGCGACGCACATCGCCCTCGGACGACCAGCCACGTGCGCCCACTGCGGCCTCGATGGTCGACGCGCTTTGACCCATTTTCAAGGCTTCGATCAGGGTCCAGCGGCCTGTCCCCTTTTGCCCCGCCTGATCGCGGATCACGTCCACGATGGGTTGGCCCGTGGCCGCATCAGACGAGGCCAGCGCCTTGGCGGTGATGTCGATGAGGTAAGAGGCCAGAGGCCCGGCGCGCCAGCCGTCAAAAACCTGACCGATCTGGCCCGCGTCCATTCCCGCCTGATCGCGCATCATACCGTAAATCTCGGCAATCATCTGCATGTCGGCATATTCGATGCCGTTGTGCACCGTCTTGACGAAATGGCCCGCGCCATCGGGGCCAAGATGGGCCACGCAGGGATCGCCGTGGAACTTGGCGGCAATCGCCCGGGCCATCGGTTCAAGCTGCGCCCACGAGTGATCCGACCCGCCCACCATCATCGACGGACCATGCCGCGCGCCCTCTTCGCCGCCCGACACGCCCATCCCGACAAAATGGATGCCGGTGCCGTCCAGCGCCGCACTGCGCCGCCGGGTGTCGTTGAAATCGGCGTTGCCACCGTCGATGATCGTGTCGCCGTCGGACAACAGCGGCGTGATCGCCTCGATCATCACATCCATCGGCTTGGTCGAGGGGATCATGAACAGGATGGTGCGCGGGGCGGCTATGGCGGCGACGAAATCGGCCAGATCGGCGTGGCCGGTCACGGTGCCCGAAAGCCCAGCAGCCTCGGGCAGGAAGGCGTCGATCCAGTCAGCCTCGCGGTTCGACACCGCCACGTCAAAGCCGTGATCGGCCAGGTTCAGGGCCAAAGCACTGCCCATTGTGCCCAGACCGTAAACGCCGATCTGTGCCCGAATTTCCTGCTGCGCCATATGCTCTGCCTGTGTTGTGATCCTTGGCTTAAAACATACGCCCAAAGGCTGCGGGGGCAAGCCTTGGTGATGGCGGCACGGGCATCTTCCGGCTTGTTCTGTACGCGGGCGAGTGGCTAGATGCGGGCATGAAGATTTGTGCAATCACGATGGTTTACCGCGATTACTGGGCGCTGGCGCAATGGTATCGCCACTATGGCAGGCTGGTGGGGGCCGGGCATCTGGTGGTCGTGGCGCACGGTGCCGACCCCGAGATTGCGAAAATCTGCCCGCAGGCCAGCATCCTGACCGTGCCGCGCGACGATTTGTCCGGCTTTGACGGGGTGCGGGGGCGGATGCTGAACGGGATTCAGGCCGGTCTGGCCGAGGTCTATGACTGGGTGATCCGCACGGATACCGATGAGCTGATTTGCCTTGATCCAGCCAAGCATGACGGTTTGGAGAGCGTGTTCGCGGGCCAGAAGGGACAGGCGTTGTTCGCGCTGGGGATGGAGGTGGTGCAGACCGATGACGGCACCTTTGGCGTGTTTTCCGGGCATTACAGCAAGGCATGGGCCGTGCGCGGCGGTGTGCCAATGAAACGCCACGGCGTCCAGGTGCGGCCCCGCCGGGTGGCGCAGTTCGACTATGTTTTGCCTGATGGCGTGTTTCTGGCGCATCTGAAATTTGCCAACCGCGCCGCACTGGCCGAGGCGAATGTGCACCGCGCCGAGGTGGCCGGCAGCCCCGGCGACGGGTTGCCAGGCAAGGCATGGGAAGACCCCGAGCACGAGGCGCGCAAGGTGCAGGCCCAGGTGATGCGGATGGAGGCGGTGGACTGGCAGACGGCCGAGCGTATGGCACGTGCGGAACTGGCGGCGGGGCCCGTGGTGGATGCCAGGATCGGGCTGGTGCGGTCGCGGTCGTTCAAGCTGGACAGCAAGTGTGCGCTGCCCGACTGGTTTCCCGATCTGGGCTGAAGATCTTAGGGGGCTTTGCCCCCGACGCTTCGCGTCTCCCCCAGGATATTTCGGGCCAAAAGAAAGCTGTCCCGGGGGAGATTAAATTATTTGCCGAGGCACCAGCGCATGACGGCCTTTTGGGCGTGCAGACGGTTTTCCGCCTCGTCGAAGATGACCGAGTTGGGGCCGTCCATGACTTCGGAGGTGGCCTCGTCATCGCGGTGGGCGGGCAGGCAGTGCATGAACAGGGCGTCGGGCTTTGCCTTGGACATCAGCGCCTTGTTCACCTGATAGCCGCGCAGCTGGTTGTGGCGGCGTTCGCGGGCGGATTGCGGGTCGTGCATCGACACCCATGTGTCCGTGACCACCAGATCGGCGCCTTGCACGGCTTTGTCCGGATCGCGTTCGGTGGTGTAGAGACCGTTCAGCGCCGCCTCGGGTTGCAGGGTTTCGGGACCGGTGAAGACCAGTTCGAAATCGAACTGTTTGGCCGCGTGGGCAAAAGAGGCAAAGACGTTGTTGCCGTCACCGGACCACACGACCTTGCGGCCCTTGATCGGTCCGCTGTGCTCTTCGAACGTCATGATGTCGGCCATGATCTGGCAGGGGTGCGTGCGGTTGGTCAGCCCGTTGATGACGGGCACGGTGGCGTGTTCGGCCATTTCCAGCAGCGTCGCCTCTTCGAAGGTGCGGATCATGATCATGTCGACATAGCGCGACAGCACGCGGGCGGTGTCGGCGATGGTTTCACCGTGGCCCAGTTGCATGTCGGCCCCCGACAGCACCATCGTCTGCCCGCCCATCTGGCGCACGCCCACGTCAAAGCTGACGCGGGTGCGGGTCGAGGGTTTTTCAAAGATCAGCGCGACCATGTGACCGGCCAGCGGCTGGTCGTCGTCGGGCGTGCCCTTGGGGCGGCCAGCGCGCGCGTCTTTGATGGCGCGGCCTGTGTCGATGATGCTGCGCAATTCGGCGGGGTCGGTGGTGTGGATATCAAGGAAGTGTTTCATAAGTTATTTTCTGTATAGGCCGGAAACGGGGGCGCTGCCCCCGGACCCCCGGGATATTTAAAGCCAAAAGATCCGGTCAGGACAGGCTGGCGGCTGCAGCATCAAGACGTTTGACCGCCTCGGCGATTTCGTCGTCGGTGAGGTTCAGCGGGGGCAACAGGCGGATCACATTGTCGGCGGCGGGGACCGTGATCACGTGGTTCTTGTAGCCTGCAGCAACGATGTCGGTGTTGGGCGCCTTGCATTTCAGGCCCAGCATCATGCCCGACCCCCGCACGCCTTCGAACACGTCCGGGTGGCTGGCAATCAGCCCTTCAAGCTTTTGGCGCAGCAGGCCTGCCTTGCGGTTGACCTCGGCCAGAAAGGCGGGGTCCGAGACGATGTCCATCACGGCGCAGCCCACGGCACAGCCCAGCGGGTTGCCGCCATAGGTCGAGCCGTGTGTGCCTGCGGTCATGCCGGATGCGGCGTCTTCGGTGGCCAGCACAGCGCCAAGGGGGAAGCCGCCGCCGATGCCCTTGGCAACCATCATGATGTCAGGCGTGATGCCCGCCCATTCATGAGCGAACAGCTTGCCGGTGCGGCCCACGCCGCATTGCACTTCGTCCAGGATCAGCAGGATGCCGTGTTCGTCACACAGATCGCGCAGACCCTTGAGGCATTGATCAGGCAGCGGGCGGATGCCGCCCTCGCCCTGCACCGGTTCGATCAGGATCGCCGCAGTCTGGTCGGTGATGGCCGCCGTCAGCGCATCGTGGTCGCCCCAGTCAAGGTGGACGAAGCCGCCCAGGATCGGGCCAAAGCCTTTGACCATCTTTTCGGAGCCTGCAGCGGCGATGCCTGCGGCGGACCGTCCGTGGAACGACCCCGAGAAAGTGATAATCTCGACGCGGTCCTTGTCACCCTTGTCGTACCAGTACTTGCGCGCCATTTTCACGGCCAGTTCACAGGCCTCGGTGCCCGAGTTGGTGAAGAACACCGTATCGGCAAAGGTGGCATCGACCAGCTTGTCGGCCAGCGCCTGCTGTTGCGGAATCTGGTAGAGGTTCGAGGTGTGCCACAGCGCTTGCGCCTGATCGGTCAGCGCCTTGACCAGTGCCGGATTGGCGTGGCCCAGCACGTTCACGGCAATGCCCGCCCCAAGGTCGAGGTATCGCGACCCATCCGCCTCGATCAGCCAGGCGCCTTCGCCTTTGACAAAGCTCATGGGAGCGCGGGAATAGGTCGGCAGAACGGAGGGGATCATGGTGATCGTCCTTTGATACGGGCGGTGCGAAGCACTTTGGTGCATGACGCGGGCCGCAGGGTCAACAGATTTGAAGGATTGGGGTGCCCTAAGGCGATGGACAGGCGGGATGGGTCCCGCAACAAGGCGTGACGTTACGCGGTGCGTCGTCGGATCGAAATGATATGTGCCAGTGCTGTCATGGAGCGGTCTTTAGCGCAGGTGACATCCGAAAGAAAGAGATTTCGTGCGCCGCACCGGTGCCTCTTGCGCAGCCGCCACGGCTTTAGCATAGATTCGGCATGTTTTCCCCACGCGCTCAGAATCCTGCCCTTGCAGCCGCACTGATCTGCACAGCCTGCGCGTTTATCGCGGCAACCATGCTGATCGCAAAATCCCTGGGATCGGACCAGTTCGGCCCGGCCCTGCACCCTTTGCAGATCAGCAACGGGCGCTTTGTGTTCGCCTTGCTTTGCCTGTCCCTTGCGGCATCGGTGGTGCGGCCCAAAGTGACGCGCCCGCATATGCGCTGGCACGTGGCGCGTACCTCGGCAGGCTGGGCGGGCGTGACGCTGATGTTCGCATCCGTTGCCTATATCCCGCTGGCCGATGCCACCGCGATCACGTTTCTCAATCCGGTTTTTGGCATGGTGCTGGCGATTCCGCTGCTGGGCGAAAAGGTCGGGCGCGTTCGCTGGACGGCAGCAGCCGTTGCGCTGGTGGGCGCGATGGTGCTGCTGCGTCCGACACCGGAGAGTTTCCAGCCAGCGGCCCTGTTGGCACTGGGGGCTGCGGCAATCATGGGGCTGGAGCTGATTTTCATCAAACGCCTGTCGGGGCGCGAGGGAGCCTTCCAGATCCTGCTGATCAACAACGCCCTTGGTGTGGTGATCTCGACGCTGGCGGTGATCGCGTTCTGGCAGCCGCCGACGTTGGCCCAATGGGGCCTGATGGGGGCACTGGGGTTGTTGATGGCCTGTGCCCAGACCTGCTTCGTCAATGCGATGGCCCGCGCCGATGCCAGCTTTGTCGCGCCGTTCAGCTATCTGACCCTGCTCTTTGCCGCGCTTTATGACGGTATCTTTTACGATGTGATCCCCGACGGGGTGACAATTGTGGGTGCCTGCATCATCGTTGCAGGCGCTTTGCTGCTGGGCTTGCGAGAGGCATGGTTGCGGCGCAGCGGCAGGCCTGTCACAGTGTCGGGCACCGCAACTACGCCCCTGCCTGCGCCCGATCCCGACTAAGTGGGGTTCTTGCCTTGTAACTCACTGCTGAGTGATTAGAATAGGGCGCTGAGAATGAATTTGGAGCGGCCATCAAAGATGCGCCGCTTTTTAGCTAGGAAAAGCCTGCATGTCCTGGACAGACGAACGTGTTGAACTTCTGAAAAAGATGTGGGGCGAGGGCCAGTCGGCCAGCCAGATCGCCAAGGAGCTGGGCGGGGTGACCCGCAATGCCGTGATCGGCAAGGTCCACCGCCTGGGCCTGTCAAACCGCGCAGGCACCGGAACGACCGCCGCCGCCGCGAAACCCGAACCCAAGGCCAAGCCCGCCGCCCCCAAGGTCGAGGCCAAGCCCAAGGCGGAAGCCAAACCCAAGGCCGAAGCCAAGCCCAAGCCGCAAGAAGAACCCGAGCCCGAGACCCGCATCGCCGTGATGCCGCCGCGCGCCAAGATCATTCCGGCAGGCCAACCCCTGCCCCCGCAACCCTCGGCCAACGAAATCAGCCCCGAGGCTTTGGCCAAGGTCAGCGAGATCGAGAAAAAGGCCAAGCGTCTGAGCCTGATGGAACTGACCGAGCGGACGTGCAAATGGCCGGTGGGTGATCCCGCGACGGATGACTTCTGGTTCTGCGGCCTGCCCGTGCAGGCAGGCAAACCCTATTGCGAGGCGCATGTTGGCGTCGCGTTCCAGCCGATGTCCTCGCGGCGCGACCGCCGCCGCTGAAGCAGGCCAGAGCTGCAAGATACGGAACGGTCCGACACTGTCGGGCCGTTTTGCGATTGTGGTGCCGCGATGCGGTGGTCCATCGGACTTGCCAGAACGCTGCAGGCATTTGCCGCACTGCACGGAATCCGACCCTCCCCTTCTGGTTTTCCAGCTTGCGACCTCACCCGCCAGGCAAAGTTGTCTGTGCTTTTGACGCAGGGTTATTTGCGCTGGTCTTTGGGGCGCGTTCCAGCTAGGGCCGCGCCACTGCAAAAGTCCAAACAGGGGAAGTTTTCATGTCCGAGCGTCCAGCCATTCGTCATGTCGTTTTTTTCAGCGCGAAAGATCCGGCTGATGTCGCGCGCATCATCGAGGGGTTGTCGCTGTTGGCAGATATCCCGCACAGCGATGTGTTCGAAGTGCGCCGCAACATCCGCGATGATGCGCTTTCGGGCGAAGCCGATGTGGTCGTCTACGCCGAATTTGCAAGCTTCGAGGCGCTGACGGCCTACAAGGCCCATCCGCTGTACCAGGAATCGATCAACCGCGTGCGCCCGCTGCGCGACCTGAGAATCGCAGCGGACTTCTGAGTTGAACCGCTGAGCGATGCCGCATCAGGTCATATTTGACGGTGGGCCGTGCCCAGGCGGCACGGCCTTTGTTGATCCTGTCCGTGTCATCCGCGCCGACACGCCCGACGCAGTGCCCGCCGCCTTTGCCGCGATGGAGGCCGCCAAGGCACAGGGCTGTTGGCTGGCGGGCTATGCGAGTTACGAGCTGGGCTATGCGTTTTCGCACAAGCTTCATGACCTCATGCCACCGGATCGCACCACGCCGTTGCTTGAATTCGGTGTCTTTGATGGGCCAGCCCCGGCGCAGGTTGCGCTGTCTGAGGGCGGCGCCTTTCTGAGCGACCCGCACCCGGTTTGGGATCTCACGACCTATTCAGACGCCTTTGATCGGATCAAAGCCTATATCGCGGCGGGGGATATCTATCAGGCCAACCTGACCTTTCCCCTCAATGCGCGTTATACAGGCACGCCGCTGGAGCTTTATGCCACGCTGCGCAATAGGCAACCCGTGCCGCATGGGGCCTTTGTCGATCTGGGCGGTCCGGTACTGTTGTCACGCTCGCCCGAGCTGTTCTTTGCAATCGACCGTACAGGCGGGATCGAGGTGAAGCCGATGAAAGGCACCGTCGCGCGCGGGCAGACACCCGATGAGGACGCCGCGCAGGTCGAATGGCTGCGCGGTTCGGTGAAAAATCAGGCGGAAAACCTGATGATCGTGGACCTGATGCGCAATGATATCAGCCGACTGTCCAAGGTTGGCAGCGTGCGGGTGCCTGAACTTTTCAAGGTCGAAACCTATGTGACCCTGCACCAGATGACATCGCGTATCGTCGCGCAATTGTTGCCGGATATCGGTCTGCACGACATTTTCGCCGCGCTGTTTCCCTGCGGATCGATCACCGGCGCCCCCAAGATCCGGGCAATGCAGATCCTTCGCACACTGGAAGCGCAGCCGCGCGGGGCGTATTGCGGGGCGATCGGCTGGATCGCGCCGCAGGGTGACATGCAGTTCAACGTGGCGATACGCACCGTGCTGTGTCACGCAGATGGCACCGCTCAGCTGAATGTCGGGGGCGGGGTCGTGCATGACAGCACCGCCCATGATGAATATACCGAGGCTCTGCTGAAATCACGCTTTGCGTTCTAGCGCAGAGCGGACCGGGGCCGCTTCAGCTTTTGGCCAGCTTGTCGATAATCGGGCAATCGGGCCTGTCGTCCCCGGCGCAGCAACTCACCAGATGAGCCAGCGTATCGCGCATCTGGTGCAGTTCAGACAGCTTGCGGTCGATCTCTTCCAGATGGTCCGTTGCCAGCTTGCGCACATCGCCGCTGGCGCGGCTGCGATCCTCCCACAGGGCCAGCAAGGTGCGGCAGTCTTCGATGGAGAACCCCAGCGACCGCGCGCGCGACAAAAAGGCCAGCTTGTGCGCGTCCTGATCGGAAAAGGCGCGGTAGCCGTTGGCGCTGCGGGCGGGGCGGATCAGGCCGATGTCTTCGTAATAGCGGATCGTTTTGGCGGGCAGGCCCGAGGCGGTGGCGACTTGGGAAATGTTCATGGGACGGTTCCTTGATGGCCCGGGGGCATTGCCTGACAGATGGGTTCCCAAGACTGGAAGGTCAAGCCCGCCTCTCTGACACAAAGCTGGCGGTATGGTGAATTGCGCCCCTCGCCCGCCCAATGCACTGTTGCGCCAACAAGCGATGAGGGTGTGATGACCAAGACGATCAGGGCCGCCGATGCAGTGGCGCGCAGGCTGTATGACGCCGGGTGCCGGATGGCGTTCGGGATGCCGGGGGGCGAGGTTCTGACCATGGTGGACGCGCTTGAGGCGGCGGGGATCACCTTTGTGCTGTGCAAACACGAAAACGCGGCGGCCTTCATGGCCGAGGGTGCGTGGCACCGCACCGGCGCGCCGGGGGTGCTGGTGGCCACGGTCGGTCCCGGCGTGCTGAACGGGGTGAACGCGGTGGCCAATGCGCTGCAGGACCGCGTGCCGCTGATCGTGCTGGCCGGTGCGGTCGATGCGGACGAGGCGCAGACCTACACCCATCAGGTGCTGGACCAGCGGGCGGTCTTTGCCCCGATCACCAAGGCCACCTTTCTTCTGGATGCCGGTGCCGCCCATGTGATCGCGGACAAGGCCGGTGGCATCGCCACCGAGGGCCAACCCGGTCCGGTGTTCATCGACATCCCCATTCGCGTGGCCGAGGCGCAGGTGCCCGTCAGTGCGCCGACGCCCCGTGCGACGGCGGCTGAGGTGGTACCTGATGCTGCCGTCATGGATCAAATCGCAGGCTGGCTGTCGCAGGCGGCGCGGCCCATCATCGTCGCCGGTGTCGATGCGCTGAACGAAAACGCCGATGTGACCGGACTTGCGCGGCGTTTTGGCGTGCCGGTGATTACCACCTACAAGGCCAAGGGGATGCTGCCCGAAGATGATCCGCTGTCCCTTGGCGGTGCGGGCCTGTCACCGCTGGCGGACAAGACCTTGTTGCCGCTGGTGCAAAGCGCCGATCTGGTGCTGTGTCTGGGCTATGATCCCATCGAGATGCGCACCGGTTGGCGCGATGTCTGGGACAGTACGGCCCAGCGTGTGGTCGAGGTGACAGCGGTGCCGAACCACCACTACATGCATCAATCCACGGTCAACATTGTCGGATCTGTGCGCGCCACTGTCGCCGCCCTGATGCTGGCCGCGACACCGCGCGCAACATGGGCGAGTGGCGAAGTGGCCGCCGCGCAAGCCGCATTGGCTGCTGCCTTTCCCACGGATGAGGATTGGGGACCCGCCGCCATCGTCGCCACATGCCGCACCGCCCTGCCCCGCGACACGCTGGCCACCGCAGACAGCGGCGCGCATCGCATCCTGCTCAGCCAGATGTGGCAGTGCTACGCGCCGCGCGGGCTGATGCAATCCTCGGCGCTGTGTACCATGGGTTGCGCCGTGCCGCTGGCGATGGGCGCGGCGCTGGCGTCGCCCGACCGCACGGTGGTCAGTTTCAGCGGGGATGCCGGTTTCCTGATGGTCACGGGTGAACTGGCGACGGCCAGGGAACTGGGTCTGCGCTGTATTTTCGTCGTGTTTGTCGACGCATCGCTGGCACTTATCGAATTGAAGCAGCGGCAAAGACAGCTTGGCAACCACGGGGTCGACTTTGGCACCCACGACTTTGCAGCGATTGGCCGCGCCTTTGGCGGGGCGGGCGTGGATGTACGCAGCCGTGCCGAATTGCAGGCCGCGCTGCAAGATGCCCAAGACGCCGACACCTTTACCGTGATCGCCGCCCATATCGAGAAAGGAGCCTACGATGGCCGCATCTAAGGGCGCGCTTGACGGGCTGTTTGTGCTGGACCTCAGCCGCATTCTGGCCGGCCCCACCGCGACACAGATGCTGGGCGATCTGGGGGCGACGGTGATCAAGGTCGAGAACCCGAAAACCGGTGGCGATGACACCCGGGGATGGGGGCCGAACTATGCCCGCGATACGGATGGCGCGCCCACGGACCTGTCGGCCTATTTCATGGCCGCCAATCGCAACAAGCTGTCCGTCGCCGTCGATCTGTCCACCAAAGAAGGCCAGGACACCCTGCGCCAACTGGCGGCGCGGGCCGATGTGGTGGTCGAGAACTACAAACCTGACGGGCTGGTCAAATACGGGCTGGACCACGCCACGCTGCTGCAACGGCATCCCGAACTGGTTTATTGTTCGATCAGCGGCTTTGGCCAGACCGGGCCGAACCGCGCCCAGCCGGGCTACGACCTGATGGCGCAAGGCTATGGCGGAATCATGTCGCTGACCGGCGCGCCCGGCGGGGCGCCGATGAAGGTGGGCGTGGGCATCGCCGATGTCATGTGCGGCATGTATGCGACGATCGGGATATTGGCCGCCCTGCGCCACCGCGACCGCACGGGCCAAGGCCAGCACATCGACCTGAGCCTTGTGGATGCGCAGATGGCCTGGCTCGTGAACGAGGGCACCAACTATCTGACCAGCGGTCAGGTGCCCGAACGGCGCGGCAATGCGCACCCCAACATCGTGCCCTATGACGCCTTTGAATGCAGCGACGGCCATGTGCTGCTGGCGGTGGGCAACGACGCGCAGTTTGCGCGGTTCTGCGATGCGGTTGGGCTGGCGGGCCTCTGCAATGACCCGCGCTTTGACACCAACCAGCACCGGATCGAGAATCGCGCGGCGTTGATGGAACGGCTGGTGCCCGCGATGAAGACGCTGAAACGCGCCGAGGTGATGCAACGCCTGCATGCGGTCAAAGTCCCCGTGGGGCCGATCCACAACGTGGCCGAGGCACTGACGTCGGATCAGGCGCAGGCGCGTGGCGCGGTGATCGAGGTGCCCTGCGACGGCGTGACGGACGGCCACGTGCGCCTGTTGGGCAATCCGCTGAAGCTGTCGGCGACGCCTGTGACCTATCGCCATGCACCGCCATCCTTCGGTCAGGACACCGATGCTGTGTTACAAATGCTGCGCCAGCCCCCGGCCAAGACAGACTGACAGATCGGTTTTGCCCGGAAATATTGCAAAATCCCCGTCCGTCCTCACGAAAAAGGGTGCGCCCTGTCACACCTGCGTGTGAGGCCCCCGCAGCACCGCAAATCATGGGTAAGTTACAGGCAACGCACGGGTCCCACCGTGCCCTGAAGAAAGGTGCCCGCAATGCGCAACGATATATGTGACAGCCCCGTTTCCCTGACGGACCCGCTTCTGGCAGACCATTGGAACGGGGTTATCACCGGTTTTCTCGCGCATGGCACCCAGACACCTGTGCATCTGGGCAAGGTGCTGGAAGGGGCGCCCGACTTTGCCATGGGACATGCCGCGCGCGGGTTGTTTTCGCTGATGATGGGGCGTGCCGAACTGATCGCCGTGGCGCGTGACGCTCATGTCGCTGCGCTGGCGGCCCTGACCCGGGCGGGGGGGGCCCCCCGCGAGCGGTTGTGGGTGCAGGCCCTGGGCGAATGGCTGCAAGGGCGGCCTTCGGGGGCGGTGGCGGCAATGGAGGCTGCGCTGCGTTTGCAACCACGGGACACGATCTCGGCCAAGGTCGGCCACGCCATCCGTTTCATGCTGGGCGATGCTCGCGGTATGCGTGCCTCGGTCGAGGCGGTGCTGGACGCGCACCGCATCCACCCGCTGCGCGGCTACCTGCTGGGCTGTCACGCTTTTGCGCTGGAGGAAACCGGCGATTATGCCGCCGCCGCACGCACCGGATTGCGCGGGCTGGATCACGCGCCAGACGACGCCTGGGGGCTTCATGCGGTGGCGCATGTCTATGACATGACCGCGCGGCCCGATGCGGGCATTGCCCTGATCGAAGGCCACACCCGCGCGTGGGACCACTGCAACAACTTTCGCTATCATGTCTGGTGGCACAAGGCGCTTTTGCACATGGACCGGGGCGAATTGGACGTGGCGCTGGCCCTCTATGACAGCCAGATTCGTGCAGAGAAGACAGATGATTACCGCGACATCGCCAATGCCACTTCGCTGTTGATGCGACTGGAGCTGGAAGGTGTGGACGTGCGCGACCGCTGGGACGAACTGGCGGCTTTTTCGGACGCACGGGTCGAGGACGGCTGTCTGGTTTTCGCCGACCTGCACTATATGCTGGCCCTGTCCGGCGCCCAAAAGGGCGAGGCCGCCGAAGCGATGTGCGCCCGCTTTGCCCGTGACGCGATCCGTCACGGTGAAATGCCTCAAAGGGTTGCCGATCCGGGCCTTGCTACGATTGCCGGGCTGACCGCCTTTGCCGAAGGGCGCTGGGATCAGGCCTTTCAAAATCTGGCGGCGGCGCGTGTGTCATTGCAGTCGATCGGTGGCAGTCATGCCCAGCGTGACGTGTTTGAACGCATGACGATAGATGCCGGATTGCGCGCCGGTCGGGTTGAGCGTACAGCCCAGATTCTGGCGCAGCGGACGGCCCAGCGGGGCGGTCACGAGGACCGGTTCGCCCAAACCCGTGGGGCGTCGATTTCCCGCGCACGGCGTATTGCCGCCCAATGAGAAAAGTCAATGAAGACAACCGACACGATGCAGATTAAGAGGCGCGGATGAGCCATTCCGAAACCGCATCCGCTGCCATGACCAAGACCCTTCAACGCCCCCCTGCCCCCGCCCAGGACGAAACCGCCCCCCTGCGCGCCAAACCGGCAGCGCGGGTGCGAGATCTGCGCCTGGATTTCTTTCGTGGCCTTGCGATGTTCATCATCCTGATCGCCCACACACCCGGCAATTTTCTGGCCGGCTGGATTCCCGCGCGCCTGGGGTTTTCCGACGCGACCGAAATTTTCGTGTTCTGCTCGGGCATGGCCAGCGCCATCGCCTTTGGCGGCGGGTTTGACCGCGTCGGTTGGCGTCTGGGCAGCGCGCGCGTGCTGTTTCGTGTCTGGCAGGTCTATTGGGCGCACATCGGTTTGTTTTGCGCCACCGTCGCGTTGACCGTCTGGATGACCGATCTTCAGATCACTGGAGTCAACTATTGGGGGCAACTCAACCTGTGGCCGGTCTTTGAAGAGAGTGAAAAATGGGCAAACCCCAATATTTTTCTCAGCTTTATGACTTTGCGCTATGTGCCCAATTACTTTGATGTTTTGCCTATGTATATGGTCGTTTTGCTGTTCATGCCGATCATAATGCTGCTTGTGCGAGTGAACCTTTTCGCAGTTGCAGCGTTCGTGCTTTGCGTGTGGTTGATGGCACAGGAGACTTGGATGCATTCGGTGGGACTAGGAGCGTGGCATTTGGCCCTGCCTGCCGAGCCGTGGAGTGACCGTATCTGGTTTTTCAACCCGTTCGGCTGGCAGCTGATCTTCTTCACCGGCTTCGCCTTCATGCGCGGCTGGCTGCCCAAGCCGCCCGTTTCGATGACGCTGGTGATCCTTGCGGCGCTGGTCGTATTGGGCAGCGTACTGCTGTCGGACGTGAGCGTGCGCGAGTTTGATATGCCTTGGGTCAAGGCCTGGCGCGCCGAATACGCGCCGTGGTTCGACAAGACCGCCTTTGCGCCGCTGCGTTATCTGCACTTCCTGTCGCTGGCCTATCTTGGATGGGTCATCGCAGGCGACAAGGGCGGACGGCTTTTGGCACGCGGCCCAAATGTGCTGGCGCGGGCCTGGGGCGGGTTGGTGACTATCATCCTGAAAGTTGGCCAGCAGTCGCTGGCGGTTTTTGTGGTCAGCATGTTCACCGCGCGGCTGATGGGCTTTGGCATCGACCTGACCGACCGCAGCGCGCTGCCCGTTCTGTTGATCAATCTTGCCGGAGGCATGGCGCTGGTCGCCACCGCTTACGGCGCTGGCTGGTTCAAGAGCCAGCCTTGGAAGAAGGCGATTGCATGATGTTGCGACGCGAAGTCTTAGCCTCGATCGCGGCCTTTGCCGCAGCAACCCCCACCCTTGGTTGGGCGGATGAGCCCGGCTTGCAGGTCGGTGGGCCCGCGCGGTTCGACCCCCGCAGCCTGATCCAGCGTGCGCGCGCGCTGGCGGCCGAAGCCTATACCCCCCGCCCCCAGATCCCCAAAAGCTGGCGCGACCTGTCCTATGACCAGTATCGCAAGATCTGGTTCGATTCGCGCAACGCCCTGTGGGAAGGCACCGATGCCCCCCAGCGGGTCGACGTGTTCCCCCCCGGTCTGTATTTCCCGCAGGCCGTGGCCATGTTCGAGGTCGAGGACGGCATCGCGCGTCCCCTGCTGTTCGACATGGATGTTTTCGACAAAACGGACAAGTTTCCCGATGTCGAACTGGATGATACGCTGGGCTACAGCGGCCTGCGCCTGCGCGCCGAGTTGCACAAACCGGGTATTTTCGAAGAATACGCGGTGTTCCAGGGCGCCAGCTATTTCCGCGGTCTGGGTGCCGGCGAAACCTATGGCCTGTCGGCACGCGGCCTTGCGGTCAACACCGGCGAGCCTGAAGGCGAAGAGTTCCCCGACTTTATCGGCCTGTGGCTGGAGCGTCCGGCCCACGGCGAGGCAACCATCGTGCTGCATGCGCTGCTGGACAGCCCGTCGGTGACCGGTGCCTATACCTTCCACATCACCCCGGGCGAGGTGTTGCGGATGCACGTGGCCGCGCATCTGTTCGCGCGCACCGAGCTGAAACACATCGGCATCGCGCCGCTGACGTCGATGTTCCTGTTCGACGACACTGAACGCCAGCGGTTCGACGACTTCCGCCCCGCGGTCCATGACAGCGACGGCCTGCTGATCCACAATGGTGGCGGCGAAAGCATCTGGCGTCCGCTGGCCAATCCGACCACCTTGCAGATCAGCTCGTTCGTGGACACGGACCCCAAGGGATTCGGCCTGATGCAGCGCAAGCGCAAGCTGGAAGATTTCAACGACCTTGAGGCACATTACCACAACCGGCCCAGCCTGTGGGTCACCCCCGGCGAAGGCTGGGGCAAAGGGTCCGTGGCGCTGGTCGAAATTCCTGCCGATCTGGAGATCTACGACAACATCGTGGCCTATTGGCGTCCCGCCGAGGTGATCCCCGCAGGGGCCGAGGTTCAGATGACATATCAGCTGGACTGGGGCGCCGACACGGCACCGGAAACGGACAACGCGCCGATGCGGGTGCTGAACACCGCCGCAGGGGCACGTCCGGAGGGTGGCCGCGTCTTTGCCATCGACTTTGGCCCCGGCCCGAACCTGCCCGATGATCTGGAAAAGATCACCAAGGTCGTGACGACCAGTGCGGGCACCGTGACCGGGGGGCACCTGCAACGCAATCCCGCCACAGGCGGCGTGCGCCTTGCCTTCACCTTTATGCCCGAGGACGCCAAGCTGGCCGAATTCCGGGTGCAACTTTTGCTGGGCGACACCGCCCTGACCGAGCTTTGGCTCTACCGTTGGACTTCCAAATGACACAGACCGATCTGTCCCACATGCCGTCGCGTGCGCCGTTGGCCATGCCCGAACAGGACCTGAGCCGCGCCCCCGGCGGGCGTCCTTCTGCGCATGGTGGCGCGGGCTGGCGGCTGGGCGTCTTTGCACCGGCGCTGATCATCACGGGCCTGCTGCTGTGGGGCCTGCACGGTGTGCTGGCGCAGGCCGGCATGAGCTTTGTGGAATGGGCGCTGCTGGCGATGATCGGCCTGACCTTTGTCTGGGTCGCACTGGCGGTCAGCACCGTGGGCGTGGCGCTGGTTGGCCGGTTCGAGGCACGTGTTCCCGCGCGGTACGGCGCGCCGATGGACGTCGCCTTGCTGGTTCCGGTCTATAACGAGGTCACGTGGGACGTGTTTGGCAACGCCGCTGCCATGCTGAACGATGTGGCCGCACGCGACCCGATGCACAGCTATTCCCTGTTCATCCTCAGCGACACGCAGAATCCCGAGATCGCCCAGCGCGAATTGCAGGCCTTTGAGACATTGCGCCGTAGCGTGCCCGAAGGCATGTCGGTCCATTATCGCCGCCGCGCGCAGAACGTGGACAAGAAGGTCGGCAACCTGTCTGACTGGATCACCGGTTGGGGTGCGGCCTATGACGCAATGCTGGTGCTGGACGCCGACAGCCTGATGACAGGCCGCGCCATCGTGCGCCTGTCCGACGAAATGGCCGCCGATCCGCAGGCTGGGCTGATCCAGAGCTTTCCACAACTGATCGGTGCGGAAACTGTCTTTGCCCGCATCCAGCAGTTTTCCAACATGGCCTATGGCTGGTTGCTGGCCGAAGGGCTGGCACGTTGGGCGCGGGCCGAGGGCAACTATTGGGGGCACAACGCGATCATCCGCGTTGAGGCCTTTGCCAGTGCAGCGGGCCTGCCGCACATTCGCGGCGGGCGCGATCTGATCCTCAGCCACGACTTTGTCGAGGCGTCGCTGCTGCGCCGTGCTGGCTGGACGGTGAAATTCCTGCCGCGTGTCGCGGGCAGTTTCGAGGAAACACCCGGCACACTGGTCGACTATGTCCTGCGCGACCGCCGCTGGTGCCGTGGCAACCTGCAACACCTGCGTCTGCTGGGCACCAAGGGGCTGCATCCGGTCAGCCGCTTTCACCTGTTCCAGGGTGCAATGGCCTATCTGATGAGCCCTGCGTGGTTCGTGCTGCTGGTGTTCTGGACCCTGTTGGGCAAGGATGCGGAAACCAACGTGATCCGCTATTTCAACGAGGCGAACCCGCTGTTCCCGTCGTGGCCGCCCGAGATGAGCCACATCGACAGTGCCGCCTTTCTGGTGATCATGTATGCGATGCTGCTGACGCCCAAGGTGACCTCGGCTCTGGTCATTGCCCTGCGCCCCGGTGCGGTGCGGATGTTCGGCGGCAAGCGCGCCTTTGGCACCGCGTTCCTGACCGAAGTGGCCTTGTCGGTGGCCTATGCCCCGATCCTGATGATCCAGCAAACCAAAGCCGTGCTGCGCGCGTTGTTCACGCGACGTGAAGCCTGGGCTCCCCAGAACCGTGAAGGCACCCGCCAGCCGCTCTCGGTCCTGATCAAGTTCCATTGGGTCGAGACCACGCTGGGCGTGCTGTTGTCCGTGGGGCTGATCGCAGGGCTGATCTCGTGGTGGCTGGTGCCGATCGTGGCCAGCCTGCTGCTCGCGGTGCCTCTGTCGGCGCTCAGCTCGCTGAACCTGGCACGTCATGCCCCTGCGGGTCTGCGCATGGATAGCCCGCTGACGCTGCATGAACCGGCCATCGTGGGCCGCGCACGGGTGCTGCGCGCAGCACTGCGGGCCGACCTGGAAGGCGCCAGCAAGCTGGCAGCGGAGTAAGCGCGCCACGGAACAGACACCGCCCGGCACCCCCTTGGCGTGCCGGGCGGTGCCCAGGGTCTGGACCTCAAGTCAAACCATCGGCTCCGCAACCGAACGCCACCGCATCGGCTTGAACCCCGGATAGATCCGCAACCGCACATGCGTAATCCTCGCAAGCCGCTGTGGCCCGAAGTCAATCGCGCGGTCATAGGCGATCAACCCTTTTTCGATCCGCTCGGCCTGATCGGTGAAACTGCGAAAGTTCATCGACGCCCCGACCCGGAAATAAGCAAACCAGACCCAGGGACGCTGACACAGTGACCGCATCAGCGGCCATATGATCGCGCCAAAGGCATCGTCCAGTTTATCGGACACCACCCGCTCCTGCTCCCACAGGAAATGCCGGTGGAACAGATCACGCAGAAACGCAGGCGTTTGCGGGCTGGCCATGGCGGTGGCATAGTCGCGGGCCAGATCGGCAGGGATGCCTTGGGCAATGGCCGCCTCGGGGCCGAACTCCTTGATCGTGTGGATCAGCACATAGGTTTCGACCATCACCAGTTGGTTGATGTCCTTGAGCGCCGTCACATAGGCCGAAAGTTCGCGATACCGCTTGACCGGCGCAGGGCGGCCTGTCGGGTCGACGGCCGCCAGACCCGCCGCCACCAGCTTTGCCGCAGCCAGATACCAAGAGGCCCAAAGTGCGCCATGCGCAGCCACCAATGCGAACATGCAGGCCCCGTTCGACGCATCAAACAGGTCCAGATACCCGCGTGCCCGACGCCTGAGGGCCGCCTTGGGTCCCGCAGAGATCAGGGCTTGGGCGCGTATCTGGGAAAGTTCTTCTTGGGAAACCGGACTCATGCGCACTCAATACCATGTAAACATGACCTGACAGGTAAAAACACAGTCGGGCGAAAATACGGCTTTCGGGCGGTTGAAGTTGGCCCCCGCGTCTACAGCCCCTCGCGCCAGTCCAGCGCCATGTCGATCCAGCCATCCGGCACCCGGTGCCCGCCGGGAAACAGCGCAAATTCCAGCGCGGAGCCGGGTGTGCAACGGTCCCATGCGCGGCGCATAAAGGGGCCTTCGGTGACAAAGCGGTCGGGGGCCAGTTGCACGCAGCCGTTGGCCTGCCTCCAGAGCTGCATCGCATAGAAAACATCGCCCTGCACAAAAGCCTGCGGATCGTTCACATCGCGCCCGCCGATCACACGCCCTTCCAGCGGCACGGTGGAGTCTGTCCAGCCATGGGTGTGCAACAGCTTGACCGGACCGGCGCAGGTGTCGGGGTGCGGTCGCCAGAAGGCACCGCCTACAGGCATATAGGCGGCAAATGCCTCCGGTGCGGCACAGGCAAGGTAATGGGTCATCGAGCCGCCGATGGAAAAGCCTGCAAGCACCATACTGTCCGCATCAAGACCAAATCGCGCTGCCGCATCGTCGCGCACGGCGGTCAGAAAGGCCGTCTCGTCGCGGACCTTGGGGCGGTTGGGATGAAAAGACCAGCTGCGGCCCTCGCGGCCTTCCATCGGATCACCATCCGGCCCGATCACCGCATAGCCCCGCGCAAGCGCCTTGCCCGCCCAGCCGTTGCGCCCAAGGCTGCCCATGCCGTTGCCGCCATACCCGTGCAGGAACATGATCGCGCCCTTGGGTGGTCCGTCGGGCAGGATGACATGATAAGTCCCGCTGTCGATCTCACAGGGGCCGGGCGCGTCGCCACAGTCGGCAGCCGCCGTCTGTGCGGTCACGAGCAGGACAAGGGTGGCGCAGAGACGGTGCATGGCTTTCATGGGATGATGCTGCCTGAACGGATGCCTCCCGCCAAGCGTTTTCCCCTCACAGCTGCGTGACAGGTAGGCCGCGCTTGATCCAGCCCGGCCCCGCGCCCGAGCCAAGCATCCCTTCGGGCACGTCCAGAACGGTGTGAAACCCGGCCTGTTGCATCTTGCGGACCATGAACCGCGACCGCACACCCCGCGCGCAAATCAGTGCGACGGGCCTGTCCGGGTTACCTTGCAAGAGATTACTGAGCGCGGCGGTAAAGTCGTCACGCCGCATGTCCAGCGGATGCGCGCCCTGCCCCACCCCGGTCAGCGCCCATTCGTCGGGGCGGCGGATGTCGACCAGCAAAAGCGTGCCCGCCTGCGCACGGTCGTGGGCCTGTGGCGGGGTCAGCGTCTCCGTCCCGTTGCGCGCGGTGACATTGTACCACCAGCCCCCGTAAACCGCACCGCCGGTCAGCGCGGCTGCAGCCCCAAGGCCTGCAAACTGGCGGCGGGTCAGGCGTAAGTGGGACTGTGTCATGGTGCCTTTCGCCCTTACGTGACAGGGGGCGCTGCCCCCGGCGCTGCGCGCCTCCCCCGGAGTTTACCGGGCAAGATGAAGCGCGAACCTAGTTCTGTTGCGGTGCGGTGGATTTGAATTTGGGAATGCGGCTGCGCGAGGCGGGTTTTGCATCGAGCGCCACCCAGTTGGCGCTGCTTGAGGCAAGGTTGCCGGGAATGTCTTCTTCCCAAAAGCCCACCACGTCTTGGGTGATGTTCAGATAAAGCTTGCCGTCCACGATCCGCCACAGGTTCGGGTTGGCCGGAACCTTGCCGCCCTGCGCCACGCCATAGGCGCAGTGTCCGTCGTATTGCGGCGCAAAGGCCGCAGGGTTTTCCAGGAAACGGCTGCGGTTGGCCTGCGAGGCAAAGGCAAAGGTCGCACCGTTGTATTCGGCGGTGATGTCGGCACGGCCCGGAACGGCGGCGGGTTGTTGGGTGCCAACGGGGCTTTGATCCAGATCGAAATAGGCCACCACATCATAGCCCGAGGCGGCATAGCCCGTCCGGTCGACATATTGCGGACCGGCAATGGCCGAGGTGGCCAAGGCGGAGATCAGCAGAATGATGGCAAGGCTGAAACGGGTCATATGCTTTTCCTTTGCGCGGAGAATGTACAAAGGAAGCCACAGAACGCGGCACAAAGCATCCCGCCTGACGGGGTTGTGACACAGTGGCGGGGTTTTCGTGAACAAAAAGCCGGATATGTTGCAATCCGACGCAGTGGTCCGCGCCGGACTGCCCGTGATTATTTCAGGATCGGCGGTTTGTCGGGGTCCGAACCGGGTGCCGGGCGGCTGCGCTCGGACAGGTCTTCGGGCTGCGGCAGGTCGAACCGCAGGCCGGTGCGGGCCAGACGTTCGGCCATGGGATCGTCCGCACGGAAGAAGGCCACATCCATCGCCCCCGCCTCGATCCCCGAAAAGGTCAGTGCTTCGGAGGCGACCTGGGCCAGTGCGCTTTCGGCGTGGGGCACCGCGCCGACAAACCCCAACATGTGCCCCGTGCCGCCGCCCGCATAGGTCACCCCCACGAGACAGGCATAGCGGGCAAGGCCGGTGGCGGTGGCCAGCTTTTCGTCAATCGCCGCGATCAGGCTGTCAGGCAGGCCTCTGGGCGCAGTCAGGCTTTCGATCTTTGCCTCAACATCCTGCGGCGCATTTCCCAATGTATTGTCCAGCCATGCCATTGCATCGGGCGGCAAAAGGATCGCGGACGGCGCCACTTCGAGGTTCAGGCCAAGACCGAGGGTGTTGGCCGCCAGCAGCCCCGCCGTCACGCGCCCCGAGAGGGCGGCATAGGGCGCTGCGGGGCCTGCGAAACCGGCCAGACGCTCCTCGCGGTCAAAGGCAAGGACGTATTGCGTGCCTTCGGCCTCGAAAAGTTGCGGGGTGATCCTGTCGCCGTCGGCCACGCCCTCAAGCAGGACGTAAAGCTCGCTGGCGGCAAGGCGTTCATAGAACCGCAGGCGGGCGGTGTCGTCATCCGGCGCTGCGGTCATGGCCGCGTGGGCGGCGTCGATGGGTGTATGGTCTGTCATGTCAACGCCTTTTGGACCGCTTCACGTAGCGCTGGCAAGAGGTCGGTTTCAAACCACGGATTTTTGCGCAGCCAGCCGGTGTTGCGCCACGACGGATGTGGCAGGGGAAAGATGGCGGGCGCATGGGACCGCCAGTCTGCAACCGTGTCCGTGACGGACGTGCGCGTGCCAAGGTGCCATTTCTGCGCATAGCCGCCGATCAGCAGGGTCAGCGGCACGGGGCCTATGTGCTCCATTGCACCGGCCCGCCACGTCTTGTGGCAGACCGGCGGCGGCGGCAGGTCGGCCCCTTGCGCGTTGTAGCCCGGAAAACAGAAGGCCATGGGCAGAACGGCGATACGCGTCATATCGTAGAACGTGGCGCGGTCGATCCCCATCCAGTCGCGCAACCGGTCGCCCGAAGGGTCGTCGAAGGGCTTGCCCGAAGCATGGACCCGCGCCCCCGGTGCCTGTCCCGCCACAAGGATGCGCGCGCCCGCGCCGAACCAGACCACCGGACGGGGGTGGTGACCGGTGGCGGTGGCGGCGAACCTCCCGGCACAAATCGTGCAAGCCGCGATGTCATCAGTGATGGCCATGAGGATTGGTATAGGCGGTAAGTGCCCGCGGGCAAGCCGTCCGCGCCGTCATTTCGAGATCCATCGAAATAAAGATTGGCAGGGTGAAAACATTTCTATAATTCTAGAAATATGAAAATAGAATCACACATCCCCGCCCTCACCGATGATCTGGACCTGACGCTGGCCGCCAGCAGCTTTGCCGCGCTGGGGTCCGAGCAACGCCTGAGCGTGCTGCGCACGCTGGTGCGGGCCGGGCCCGAGGGGTTGAGCATCGGCACATTGGGCGAGCGCACGGGCGTGACCGGCAGCACGCTGACCCATCACGTCAAGGTATTGGCGCAGGCCGGTCTGGTGACGCAGGCGCGTCAGGGCCGGTCGATCATCTGCGCTGCCGTTGCCTATGACACCGTGCGGCAGCTGTCGGAATTTCTGCTGAATGAATGTTGCGCGGATTGTGCAACCCTGACCAAGGACCACGACCATGGCTGATCTGACCCAAACCACCGCTGCTCCGCATCCGGCGCGCCGTTGGCTGCAAAACTTCCGCGGCGCATGGGGGGCTACCCTGCTGCTGCTGGCTCTGGTGGCGCTTGTGGATTGGCCGCAATTCGGCCCGACCGTGATCTTTGCAGCCCAAGCCTTGCTGGGCACAGCGCCGTTCATCCTGTTTGCCGTGCTGGCGGTGGCCTATCTGAAGGCCAGCGGGGCCGAAACCCTGCTGGCCAAGGCCTTTGAAGGCAACACCGCGCGGATGATCGTGATGGCGGCGCTGCTGGGCGGGCTGTCGCCGTTTTGCAGCTGTCAGGTGATCCCGTTCATCGCGGCGTTGCTGGCCGTGGGGGCACCGCTGGCTGCGGTGATGGCGTTCTGGCTGGCCTCACCCTTGATGGACCCTGCGATGTTTGCCATCACATCAGGCACGCTGGGCTTTGAATTCGCGATGGCCAAAACGCTGGCGGCGGTCGGCCTGGGATTGATGGGCGGCTTTGGCACATGGATGCTGGCACGCTCGCCGATCTTTGCCGAGCCGCTGCGCGAACGGCCTGCGGTGGGTGGCTGCTGTGGCGTGAAAAAACCGTTCTCTGGCGCGCCGGTGTGGAAGTTCTGGACCGAAGACGCGCGGCGCGACACGTTCCGCGAGGCGGCGCTGGAGAACGGGCTGTTCTTGCTGAAATGGCTGACGCTGGCCTATGTGATCGAGGCGCTGATGCTGCACTATGTCCCTGCGGAATGGATCGCGGGTCTGTTGGGTGGCACCGGACTGACGCCGATCCTGCTGGGTGCGCTGGTGGGTGCGCCGGCCTATCTGAATGGCTATGCCGCCGTGCCACTGGTGGATGCGCTGCTGGCGCAGGGCATGACGCAAGGGGCCGCGATGTCGTTCGTGATTGCGGGCGGGGTCAGCTGCATTCCTGCGGCGATTGCGGTCTGGGCACTGGTCAAACCACGGGTCTTTGCGGCCTATCTGGGCTTTGCTGTCACAGGCGCGATGCTGGCCGGGGTGATCTGGCAGGCCGTGGCCTAATTCCATCCCGCCTATGTGCGCATCTGGCGCATACCGCAGGCCAAACACGATCGGGTAGGTTGATGCATGATCAGCCTACCCGACAGCAACATCCGCATTCTTGAGCCGGTCTCTGACCTAAGTTATTTCGACACGCAAAGCGTCGAGGTGGCGCGCGAAATCAGCCCCCTTGAGGCGTGGAACATCATCATGACAGAGCCACAGCCGCTGTTGCGGTTTGCCTTTCAGGTGCGCGACACGGTTTCGTCATGGTTCGGCGTCAAAAAGATTGGCGGCTTCAGCGGCCGACAGACCCAACAGGTGGTCGCAGGCGACAAGCTGGATTTCTTCCTTGTGGAATATGTCGATGAGCACACCCTGGTGCTGACAGAACGCGACCGCCATCTTCATGTCATGACCTGCATCTCCACCGAGGGACACAGCGTCGCCGTGACCTCGTCGGTGCGGGTGCATAACCTGTTCGGAACGCTTTACATGATCCCTGTGGGCATCGCCCACAAATGGATCGTGCGCGGAATGTTGAAACATCTGCGACAGACCCTTGCAGCCTAAATCCAAAGCGCCACCGCGCAGGGTGGATCGAGCCCGCCCCCTGATCAACGCCCTCGCATTGCCCACAAATTTACAATCGGTTAAGGCATTGCGATAAACTTGGTGGTGGAGGTCTCATGTACCGCGTCTGGAGTTTTCTGACCAACTATTCACTGTTGTTGATTTTCGGCGCGCTCATCGCGCTGGTTTGGGCCAACATCGACGCGGACAGCTATCACCACTTTATCCACCTCGAACTGTGGGACCACGCGCCCATCGGCCACCTGCACCCTGCAGCGGACGGCCACGAAGCCTATCGCACCCTGACCCTGCACTATCTTGTGAACGATCTGCTGATGGCGCTGTTCTTTGCCATCGCGGCCAAGGAAGTGTGGGAAGCGGTGATCCTGCGAAACGGATCGCTGCGCGGGAAAAAGGCGGCAACGCCCCTGATTGCAACACTGGGCGGGATGCTGGGGCCGGTCACCGTGTATCTGGGTCTGGCAACGATCATCGGATCGACCACCTTTGACGCGGTGGCCAACGGCTGGGCCATTCCCACCGCCACCGACATCGCGTTCAGCTACCTGGTCGGGCGCATCGTCTTTGGGGCAGGCCACCCTGCGGTGCGCTTTTTGCTGCTGCTGGCCATTGCCGACGATGCGGCAGGGCTGATCATTCTGGCTGTGTTCTATCCCAGCGGCGAGCTGGCCCCCGAATGGCTGCTGCTGTCGCTGGCAGCTGCGCTTGGGGTGTTCTTGCTGTTCAACTGGCTGCCCCGCAAGATGGATCGCGGCAATCAGGACCGCCCGGTGTCGACGTGGGTGCGCACCAAGCTGACCTTTATCCCCTATCTGCTGGCGGGCTGCGCAAGCTGGTACGGGTTTATGGCCGCAGGCCTGCACCCCGCGCTTGGTCTGCTGCCCATCGTGCCGACCATCCCACATGCTGACCGCGCCTTCGGGCTGTTCTCCGAGGCCGAGCAGTATCTGAGCGACCTGCTCAACCAGATGGAACATGCGCTGAAACATCCCGTCGAGATCATCCTGTTCTTCTTCGGCCTGCTGAACGCGGGCGTCGAGTTCGGCTCGATCGGCGAGGCCACCTGGCTGGTGCTGTTCGGCCTGATCCTGGGCAAACCTGCGGGGATCTTCCTGTTCGGTTGGATCGCCGCGCGGCCGCTGGGTCTGGGCATTCCCGAAGGGATGCGCATCATTGACCTGCTGGTGGTCGGCTGTGTCGCAGCCATCGGCTTTACCGTATCGCTGTTCATTGCCGCCGTGGCTTTTGACGCAGGCCCCGTGCAGGACGCTGCCAAAATGGGAGCGCTGTTCAGCTTTGCCGCCGCGATCATCAGCATCATGGCAGGCAAACTGCTGCGGGTTCAGAAACAAGCGATGTAAGTTCACTCCCTTCGCAGGCGTCGCAAGGTCGCCCCTGATCGGGTTGCAGGCGAAGGGACAATCCACTCTTGAAGTATACTTTTGTTATGCTTCACGACATAATGTGGCCAAAATCTGTGGTTAAACCGTCCTCAA
This sequence comes from Sulfitobacter sp. 20_GPM-1509m, assembly GCF_000620505.1. Taxonomy (GTDB): domain Bacteria; phylum Pseudomonadota; class Alphaproteobacteria; order Rhodobacterales; family Rhodobacteraceae; genus Pseudosulfitobacter. The sequence goes on from NZ_JIBC01000004.1 coordinate 224,559, forward strand.
CCCTCTGCTAATGGGGGATGGGCGTGACCAAATAAGGGGACGTTCTCCAGCCGGAGCCACGTGACCGGAGCAGGCGATGCTAGAGTTTGAAAATGTCAGCAAGTCCTTCTGGACGGGCAGTCATCGCAAGGTGATCCTGGACCGTGTGTCGTTTCGCGTCGACCTGGGCAACTCGCTGGGCATTCTCGCGCCGAACGGCACGGGCAAGACAACGCTGATCAATATGATGGCCGGGCTGGAAAAACCCGACGAAGGTGAAATCCGGCGCGGCTGCAACATCTCGTTTCCGCTGGGTTTCATGGGCGGTGTCGTGCCAAAGGTGTCGGCAATGGAAAACGCGCGCTATATCGCGCGGCTGTACGGGCTGGACCCGGATTATGTCGAAAGCTTCTGCCGCTGGCTGTGCAACCTGGGTGAATATTTCGACCAGCCGCTGGGCACATATTCATCCGGTATGCGGGGACGGTTTTCATTTGCACTGATGCTGGCACTGGACTTTGATATCTATCTGATCGACGAAGGTATGCCGGGGTCCACCGATGTCGAGTTCAACCGGAAGGCGGGCCAGATACTGGAAGAACGGCTGCGCACCACGACGATCATTATCGTGTCCCACCAGGCACAGACGCTAGAGAAATTCGCCCGTTCCGCCGCCGTGCTGCTGGATGGACAATTGCATATGTTCGATACGCTGGAAGAGGCGAAAAGGCTTTATGACTACCAAACCAAAGGCTAGAAAGTTCCGCATCAAGCGGACAGCGCCGCAGTTGAGTGGCGCATCCGAAAGCGCCACGCCGACGGCCTCAGCGCCGCTGCGCCCTGTAGGCGATCCCTCGGCTGCCGCCACTCCGCGCCCGACGGTTGCTGCGTCTTCTCCAACGCCCCGCCCTTCTGCCCCGACAGAGCGCCCGGCGCCTGCACAACAGTCAGCCCCGCCGCAACAGCCGCGTCCGCAGCCACCACAAGAGCCGCAGGCCGCTGCGCGCCCGGAACAGCCGCAGCCGGAACAGCCGCAACCGCGTCAGGGCGAAGTGTCTTCAGCCAATGAGGTTGCAGGCGAAAACGACATGGACGCGATCCGCCACGAAGGCCTGACAGGCCGCCAGCTGCGCATGGCGCGGCGCGTGGCGCAAAAGCATGGACTTGCGCCCACCTCGGATTTTGACGCGGTGCGCCTGCTGCGCGCCGAAGGCATTGACCCGTTCCAGCGGTCGAACATGCTGGATCTTGTGGTGCCCAGCGACGGCGGCCGCCAACCGGGCGAGCCGGACGGCTTTGAAAACCTGCCCGCGCGCACTGACCAGAACCGCAACCAGTTGCCGCAAACCGTGCCTGCGGGCCGCATGAACCTGCCCTCGACCGAGCTGAGCCCGACGGAAAAGCGGGTGCGCGAAATCTCGCAGATCCAGCGTGATATCGGCAAACGTCGCCGCAAGAAGCTGGGCCTTTTGCTGGTGCGGCTGGCGTTCTTTGTCGCGCTGCCGACCTTTCTGGCGGGCTGGTATTTCTACCAGATCGCCACGCCGATGTATGCGACCAAGGCCGACTTTCTGATCATCCAGAATGAAGGCAGCGGCGGTGCCGGCCCCTTGGGTGGGCTGTTGCCAACCCAGTTTGCCACCAACTCGGACGCCATCGCGACGCAGGGCTACCTGCAATCCAAGGACGCGATGCTGCGGCTGGATGACGACCTGGGCTTCAAGGCGCATTTCACCCAGGACTGGATCGACCCGATCCAGCGTCTGAACGCCGACCCGACCAATGAAGAAGCCTATAAGATCTACAAGAAAAACGTGAAAATCGGCTATGATCCGACCGAGGGTATGATCCGTCTGGAAGTGGTCGCCGCCGAGCCGGAAGTGTCGGCGGAATTCGCGCGACGGCTGATCAGCTATGCCGAACAGCGGGTCAACAACCTGAGCCAGCAAAAACGCGAAGACCAGATGAAAGACGCCCGCGAGGGTTTCGAGAAAGCCGAAGCCGAACGGCGCGCCGCACAGGAGGCGCTGGTCAAGTTGCAAGTGGAAAGCAGCACGCTGGACCCGCAGGCGGTGATTGCGGCCTTGCGCACGCAGATCACCAACTATGAAACCCTGCTGCTGGAAAAAGAGCTGGAACTGGCCGCGCTCGAAGACAACGCGCGCCCCAACCAGGCCAGGCTGGACGGCGTCAAGGGCGACATCCGCCGCCTGAAAGACCAGCTGGCAAAGCTGAACCAACGCATGAACGACGCCTCAGAGGGTGAAAACTCGCTGGCACAGATGGCAGTCAACCTGCAACTGGCGCAGGCCGACCTTGCCAGCCGCGACATGATGCTGCAATCGGCCCTGCAACAGATGGAACAAAGCCGCGTCGAAGCCTCGCGGCAGGTGCGCTATCTGACCGTGGCCGTGCAACCGGTGGCAAGCCAGGAACCGACCTATCCGCGCAAGTTCGAGAACACGGTCTTGGCATTCCTGATTTTCGCAGGCATCTACCTGATGATCTCTCTCACCGCGTCCATTCTTCGGGAACAGGTAACATCATGACCCATGTAAACGTCGCTGATCTGACCATCGGCAATGATCGTCCGCTGACCCTGATCGCTGGCCCCTGCCAGTTGGAAAGCGTTGACCACGCGCAGATGATCGCAGGCAAGATGAAAGAGGCCTGCGACGCCGTCGGTGCGCAGTATGTGTTCAAGGCGTCCTACGACAAGGCCAACCGCACCTCGCTGTCCGGCGTGCGCGGCATGGGCATCGACGCTGGCCTGAAGGCGCTGCAATCGGTGGGCAAGGCCATCGGCGTGCCGGTGCTGACCGATGTGCATTCCGAAAGCCAGTGCGCGATTGCCGCCGAAGTGGCCGACATCCTGCAAATCCCCGCCTTCCTGTGCCGCCAGACCGACATGCTGCTGGCCGCAGGCAACACCGGTGCGGCGATCAACGTCAAGAAGGGCCAGTTTCTGGCACCCTGGGAAATGCCCAACATCGTGACCAAAATCGAAAGCACCGGCAACAAACGCATCCTGCTGACCGAACGCGGCACGACCTTCGGCTACAATGCCCTTGTGGCTGACATGCGCAGCCTGCCGCAGATGGCACAGACGGGTTACCCTGTGGTGATGGATGCGACCCATTCGGTGCAACAACCTGGTGGTCAGGGCGGATCAAGCGGCGGCCAGCGCGAGTTTGCGCCCGTCATGGCCCGCGCCGCCGTCGCCTTGGGCGTGGCGGCAGTGTTCATCGAAACCCACGATGACCCCGACAACGCGCCCAGCGATGGGCCGAACATGATTTACCTCGACGACATGCCCAAGCTGATCGACGTCTTGATGCAACTGGACGCGGTGGCCAAGGCCAATCCGGTCACGCTGTAAGCGGCTTTCTTTTGGCGGGAAATATCCCCGCCGGAGGCATTAAAATTCTTCTGGAGCACCAGAGGATTTCAAGCCTCCGGCGGGGATATTTGTGGCCAAAAGAAACCTGTGACTACTCGAATATCTTCAGCAGTTCCTTGGCGATCTTTTCCTTCGCTTTGGCCTTGGCCGCATCTTTGACGCTTTGAGCGTCCCCGGCTTTCACGCCCAGCTTTTCCTCGACCGCCGCTTTCAGCTTGGCTTCGGCGGCGTCTTTCAACTCTTCCTTTTTCGCGCCCAGGTTCAGGTCGATTGCCGCCTCGATGTCGGGAATGATGCGCAGATCCGACCACGGGCCGGTGATGCGCACGGGGATGGCGATGCCGTTGCCTTCGTTGGCGTTCAGCGCAATGGGGGTGAACGTGTAATCCATGTCCTGCTGGCCCAGCCCGATCCGCCCCTTGCCACGCGCCTGATAGCTGGCAAGGGTGAACAACAGGTCATCGTTCTGGAGATTGCCGTTTGCCATGTTGAAGGTCGCCCCAAGACTGTCGAACACGGTTGTGCCACTGCCCGTCGCCCCCGAGCGCATCAGCTTGTCCAGATCGATCCCCTGAATGGTGCCTTTGCCGATGGCGATAGCCCCCGACCCTGACAGCGATTTCATGATCGCATCGACCGTATTGCCGGAGCCCAGAAAGTTCAGTTCGGCATCAGCGCCTCCTGTCAGACGCGTCAACCCCAGCGCATCATTCAGCAGGGGTTGCATCGAGATGCCGTTGGCAAAAAGCTTGCCCCCCACCGACAGGCCAGAACGGTTGTTCATGATGAACTGGCCGGTGATCGTGCCCTCGTAGGCATCGACCTCGCGCAGATCGAAGACGGCGCGGGAATTGTCATTGGTCAACAGAGTGCGGGTGGCACCCAGTTTAAAGCTGCCCAGATCGACCGAACTGGCGCGCAGCGCAATCTCGCCGTTGAACGCGGCAAGGCCCGAGGCGTCAATCCGGTCCTTGGGCCAGCCGGTTGCGGCGCTGTCAGAGGCGCTGTCAGAGCTGCCACCGGTGCTGTTCTCGCCCGTGCCGGTCACGCCGGTCAGGTCCAGCGCGCCCGCGTTCAGTTGCGCGTTCACCTGCGGCGTACCATTCAGACCAATATCTGCCGCGCCCGTCAGCCTGTTCCCGCCAAGGTCGGCAACAAGCTCTCGCAAGGACAGGCGGCGGTCCTTGGTCAGCGTGATGTCGGAGGTCATGTCGATGCTGCGGCCCAGCCCTTGCGGCAGGTCTACCGCGCCCGCGCCAAGCGCCTGCATGAATGCGCTTGTGTCCGGCACGTCAAGCGTCAGCTTGCCCGCAACCTCGCCCGCCGTGCTGGCACGTCCGTCTAGCGAAACCGTGCCTTTGCCTGCGCTCAGTTGCAGCGTTACCGGTTGCACCTGCCCTGCAAGGAACCCGGCGAAAGCGCCGATTGTGGCGTTGACCTTTACCGCCTCGCCTGCGGGGCGGACGGTGGCCCGGATGTCGGCAGAGCCTGCACGCTCGGGCCAGTCCAGCGCCAGGTCAACGCCGTCGTATTGCACCAGATCCGCGCCTTCGGCGTCATAGATCAGCGTGGCGTCGGTGATGTTCATCTTCTGGATCGAGAACGGGCGCGGTGCGGTGTCGGGCGAGGTTTGCGTTTCGATCGTCGCAGCCCCGGAGGCATCGGTGAACTGCCAGCTGGCGCGGCCGTCCTTGCGTTGTTCCAGCCGGATCGTGGGGCTGGTGGCGGCGATGTTGGTGATGCGGATCTCGCCCGACAGCAGGGCCGCGGCATCCACCCCGATGGCGGCGTTTTGCGCGGTCAGCATCGGTCCCTGTTCGGACCATTTGGCGTTGCCGATCTCGATGCTGCCGACGGACGCCCCCAGCACCGGCCAGATTGACAGCGACACATCGCCCGAAATCGTCACGTCGCGCCCTGTGGCATTGCGGATCTGGTCGGCCGCGATGCGTGCGATCCGGTCGGCAGGCAGGAAAAACAGCGACACACCGGCCACAACCACGATCAAAACGATCAATCCGATCAGACGCCCGATCCATTTCATGCTAGATATCCTCCGCTAAACCACATCCGATTGCTACGCGTCTTGCTGCCCATTCTCAATCAAGAACCCTTTCCGCCGCGCACCGGTTGCACTAAAGGAGCGATCATGAGCACAAACCCACCCAATCTGCGCCCCGACATCGCCCCCGCCGCCCGGCTGGATGGCAAGACACGCCCCGGCCAGCCGTCCATCGGCATGGTCAGTCTGGGCTGCCCCAAGGCGCTGGTGGATTCCGAGCGTATTCTCACGCGGCTGCGGGCCGAAGGCTACGGGATTTCGCCCGACTATTCCGGCGCTGATGCGGTGATTGTGAACACCTGCGGATTTCTGGACAGCGCCAAGGCAGAAAGCCTTGAGGCGATCGGCGAGGCCTTGTCCGAGAACGGGCGGGTGATCGTGACGGGATGTCTGGGGGCAGAGCCCGAATATATCACCGGCGCGCATCCCAAGGTTCTGGCCGTGACCGGTCCGCATCAATACGAACAGGTTCTGGACGCGGTCCATGCCGCCGTGCCGCCGTCGCCCGATCCCTTTGTCGACCTGCTGCCCGCCAGTGGCGTCAGCCTGACGCCCCGGCACTACAGCTATCTGAAGATTTCCGAAGGCTGCAATCACAAGTGCAAGTTCTGCATCATCCCCGACATGCGCGGCCGTCTGGCCAGCCGCCCGCACAAGGCTGTGCTGCGCGAAGCTGAAAAGCTGGTCGAGGCAGGCGTGCAGGAACTGCTGGTGATTTCGCAGGACACTTCCGCCTATGGCACCGATTGGGACCGCGAAGTGCGGCGCGGGTTGACCGAACAGCCGATCACCACGCTGGCGCGCGATCTTGGCAGCTTGGGCGCGTGGGTGCGCCTGCATTACGTCTATCCCTATCCGCATGTGCGCGAAATGATCCCGCTGATGGCCGACGGGCTGGTGCTGCCCTATCTGGACGTACCTTTCCAGCACGCCCATCCCGACACGCTGAAACGCATGGCGCGCCCTGCTGCAGCCGAGGCGACGCTGGACCGGATCGCCGAATGGCGCGACATCTGCCCCGACATCGTTTTGCGCTCGACCTTTATCGTTGGCTACCCCGGCGAGACCGAGGCCGAATTCCAGACCCTTCTGGACTGGATGGACGAGGCGCAACTGGACCGCGTCGGCTGTTTTCAATACGAAAACGTCGAAGGCGCGCGATCAAACGCCCTGCCCGATCACGTCGCCCCCGAGATCAAGCAAGAGCGCTGGGACCGGTTCATGGAGAAGGCACAGGCCATTTCCGAGGCCAAGCTCGAAGCCAAGGTCGGCACCCGCATCGACGTGATCGTGGACGAGGTGGACGCCGAGGCCGCCACCTGCCGGACCAAGGCCGACGCGCCCGAAATCGATGGCAACCTGTTCATCGACGAAGGGTTCGAAGCGTTGACCCCCGGCCAGATCGTCACCGTCGAAGTGGACGAGGCCGGCGAGTACGATTTGTGGGGTCGGCTGGTCTGATCGCGATGACGTGAAGGGGTAAAATCGCGCCCCTCTTGAAAATGTTCCGCATTTGTTCTAATTTGTTCTTAACAGGAACAAAGGAACGCCGTCATGGCCCATGCATCTGTTTATGAACCCGCCCTGCCCGGACTGTTTGTGCCGGTGCAATCCGACCTGCCGCTGAACGCGCCCGAACCTGCAACGGAAAAGCAGGTGGCCTATGCCATGGCAATCGCCAAGCGCACGGGCAAGGATTTGCCGCAAGGCACCTTGCGTGACCGGCGTGCGCTGTCGGCGTGGATTGATGCGCATAAGGTCAAGCCGGTCGAGGGCAGGTTTTCGAACTATCCTTCGGGCAAGCAGGTCGCCTTTGCCGAGCGGATTGCACGGATCAAGCGGCAGGACGTGCCGCGCGAATGTTTCAAGGACAAACAGTTGATGTCGCGCTGGATCGACGGGAACAAGCCGCGCTGAACTGTGCGGCTTTGTCCTCTGTTGCGGGGCGGGTTTGCGCCCTATCTTTTAGGGCATGGAACAAAGCACCCCGAATGACACCAGCGTTTTGTACAACGGCGAATGCCCTGTCTGCCGCTTTGAGATCGACCATTACGCCGAATACAGCCGTGACAACGGCCTGCCCATTCGCTTTGACGATCTGAACAGCGATGCGCTGGCAGGCTGGGGCGTCAGCGCCGATGACGCGGCCAAACGGTTGCATGTGCGCAAGAACGGTCAGGTCTATTCCGGTATCCCCGCGTTCATTCTGCTGTGGCAGGATATGCCACGGTTTCGCTGGTTGGCGCGGGTGGTGTCGTGGCCGGTGGTGCAACCCGTGACCGAGGTGCTGTATGACCGGGTCCTGGCCCCCGTTTTGTATCGCTGGCATCTGGCGCGTGGGCGCAAAGCCGCCAAGCTCCAGTAACGTCAACCATGTTGTTACACTTCTGCCATAGCCTGCGGGCTGAAACAGGTTAGTTTGAGCACATGGCTTATCCACGATCCCTTTCAGAAACGCTTGCCGACGGGTCGGTGCATGTCCTCGGGCTGACCGGATCGCTGATTGGCGCCGCGATCCTGCTGGGACATGTGACGACCCATGCACCAGCCGCGACCGTGGCTTCGGTCAGCGTCTATCTGGCGGTTCTGGTCTTTGCCTTTGCCGCCTCGGCTGCCTATCACCTGCTGCCATGGGACCGCTCGCGGCCCGTGTTGGCGCGGGTGGATCATGCGGCGATTTACCTGAAGATTGCGGGCACCTACACGCCGCTCGTTGTCGTTCTGGGGTCTGTCTCCGGATATGTGGTGCTGGGGTTCGTCTGGCTGGTGGCCTTGGGCGGGGCGATTGCGAAACTGTCGTTCTGGTCGACGGAAGGACGCGGGTCGCTGGCGCTGTATCTGGCGTTGGGCTGGGCCAGCGTGCTGCTGATCTGGCCGATGTGGTCCAGTCTGAGCGGCGCGGCTATGGCATTGGTCGCGTCGGGCGGTCTGACCTATTCGGCGGGTGCGGTGTTCTTTGCCATGCGCGAATTCCGGTTCCAGATGGCGCTGTGGCACGTCTTTGTGCTGGTCGCCTCGGGTTGTTTCTTTGCGGCCATAGCACTCAGCGTCTAAAGCGCGTCCAGATAGGCCCGCACGCAGGTCTGCACATGGCGAAAACGGTCGCCGCCCAGATGTTTGCCGCCATACCAGCGCGTTACCACAATCAGGTGATCGGCCAGGTCCTCGCGCTCCAGCATGCGGATGATCACCATACCCGCCCCGGCTTCGCCGTCATCGCCCTTGATCGGACCACCTTCGCTCAGCAGCGCCGCCCATGTGTTGTGGGTCGCCTTGGCATAGGATTTGTCCCGCTTGAGCTGTTTCAACGCGGCATCAATCTCGGCACGGCTGCTGACGGGCACACCCGACACCGCGTATTTTGACCCGCGATCGGTCAGGATCTGCCCCAGCAACCGCATCAGTTCAGCACCAACCTGCGCCGTGCCGCCGCCCACTGTCGGTGGGCGATCTCTTCATTTGGGGTCTGGGAATACACGTAACCGTTCAGACACTCACAACGCCGCAGCAGTGCGCCGCACGGTTTCCAGACGCGCCGCGTTGGGCGGGTGCGTGCCCAGGAAACGGTTGCCGGGATCAGGAATACGGGTAAAGAATTCGGCCCCGCGCAGCGGGTCATAGCCCGCGCGGTGTGTGATGATGGTGCCCAGCGCGTCGGCTTCCAGCTCGAACTCTTTCGAGTAGGTGCGCGCGCCCACCTGTTCGCCCAGCCGCTGCGCCGATTCCACAGCGCCCGCGTCGCCGCCGGTCAGCGTCGCCAGCCCGGCAAAGATCACAGCCCCCGCCACCGCATTCTGACGTTGGCGTGCGATGTGACCCGCAATGTGGTGCGCAGCCTCGTGGCCCATGACAAAGGCGATTTCGTCGACGTTATAAGCGTCTTGAATAAGCTTGAGCGTAAAAACGATCACAGGCCGGTTTGTCTTGTCCAGCGTCTGATAGGCGTTCGCAGGCTCGCCCGGACGGTCATCGACAACGATGCGGAAATCACAGTTCACGCCGGTTGTCCGGTTGCGGCACTCGCGTTCTGCCACCGGCTCAAGCCGCTGCAACACCTGTACAAAGGCCCGCTCGGCCTGATCCGAGTTGCGCAGTTCGTCCGCCCCGGACGTACGGACGTATGCCCCGTTCGTCTGTTGCGTGGGGCCTGATACCGTTGTGGGCACGTCACAGGCCGCCAACAAGGCCATCGGCACCAGAACCTGCACCAGTTTCTTGAACATGCGTTTCATTCCCTCAACATTCGCGGCGCGCGGGCCGCAATCTTTGCGGTCTAACTTAACAGGTCCGTCGCGCGCTTCCAGCCCTGATGCGCTGCAATCACGGCTCCGGGATCACCGCGGGCCGATCACCGCTTGCATGTGCGCGCAGCGGGGGTAGGCTTGGGGTATGTTTACAATTGAACACGAATTCGACTCGACCGTAATCACCCTGGTGGATGATGGCGGTGTGCCCCTGCAAGAAGATGTGATCGTCAACACGTTCACTGAATGCGTGACCGTCGAACAGTTCGACCCGCGCACCGGACAGGTCATGAAGATCACCCTCAGCCATGCGCAAGTGCGCGATATGTCGGCGGCTTTGGACTTGCCCGAAGGCGTCTATGCCATCCGCGAAAGCGGCAAGGACGACGGCACGTAACCACGGCTTTGAGGCTGGACGCTCGGGCCTGTGGTGGTAACGTCCTGCCAAATTCAGGAGAGCGCAAGATGCCCATAGGAACCGAGATCAGAACATTTTTCGAAGGCCGCTGGCATGACGGCGATGTGCCGGTGATGAAGGCCGCCGACCATGGCTCGTGGCTGGGCAGTACGGTGTTCGACGGCGCACGGTTCTTTGACGGGATGACCCCCGACCTGGACGCGCATTGCGCCCGGGTGAACCGGTCGGCCAAGGCGCTGATGATCACGCCCACCGTCAGCACCGAAGACATGGTTGCCGCCGTGCGCGAAGGGCTGAAGGCATATGATCCCGCCGATCCCGTCTATATCCGCCCGATGTACTGGGCGCTGAACGGTGATGCCTCGGGAATCGTGCCGCTGCCCGAGGGAACCGGCTTTGCCATATGCCTGGAAAAGGTGCCTATGGCCGCGCCCGAGGCGTCGACCACGCTGACGCGGACCCGGTTCCGCCGTCCGGTGCTGGAAGACGCGGTGGTGAATGCCAAGGCGGGGTGTCTGTATCCCAACAACGCGCGGATGCTGACCGAGGCGAAGTCCAAGGGGTTCGGCAATGCGCTGGTCGCTGATGCCCTGGGCAATGTGGCCGAAACCGCCACCGCCAACGTGTTCATGGTTCGCGATGGCGAGGTGTTCACGCCGGTGCCCAATGGCACCTTTTTGTCGGGCATCACGCGGGCGCGCCACATCAGCAACTTGCGCGCCGACGGCGTGACCGTGCACGAAACCGTGCTGAGCTTTGACGACTTTCACGACGCGGATGAGGTGTTCCTGAGCGGCAACATGATGAAGGTCACACCTGTCACCGCCTTTGACGACACCCAATACCAGATCGGCCCCGTCACCCGACGCGCCCGCCAGCTGTATTGGGACTGGGCTGCATCCGAAAGGTAACACCATGACCAAACCGCTTGAATTCTGGTTCGAATTTGCCAGCACCTACAGCTATCCCGCCGCCATGCAGGTCGAGGCCGCCTGTGCCGCACGTGGCGTACCGCTGATCTGGAAACCCTTCCTGCTGGGTCCGGTCTTTGGCGCGCAGGGCATGACGGATTCGCCTTTCAACCTCTACCCGGTCAAGGGCGCCTATATGTGGCGCGACATGGAACGCATCTGTGCCGTAGCCGCCCTGCCCTTGCAAAAGCCCTCATCCTTCCCGCGCGGCAGTATGCTGGCGGCCCGCATATGTGCGGCACATGCGGACGCGGACTGGATCGGGGATTTTGTCCGCGCGGTTTATTCCGCCAACTTTGCCGAGGATCTGGACATTGGCACGGCAGAGGTTATCGGGCCGGTGTTGCAGGCCCTGGGGCAGGACGCTGCCGCCATCATCGACAGCGCAGGCACACCCGAAGCCAAGCAGGCCCTGCGCGCCCTCACCGATGACGCCATCGCACGCGGCATCTTTGGCGCCCCCAGCTTTACCGTCGGGACCGAACTGTTCTGGGGTCACGACCGGATGGACATGGCGCTGACCGAGGCTGCCGTTGGTGACTGATCGACATTGCGCGCCGCTCTGCCTTGCGCCATGCTGCGCGATGAAACGGAGGACGTGATGCGCAAATTTCTGGTGGTGCTGGATGACAGCCGCGAATGTCTGAACGCCATGCGCTTTGCCGCTATGCGAGCCGCCAAGACCGGTGGCGGCGTGGCCGTGCTGTCGGTGATCCCGCCGGACGAATTCAACCACTGGATCGGCGTTGGCGACATCATGCGCGAAGAAGCGCGCGAACGGATCGAGGCGCATTTCGAAGTGTTCGCCAAGTGGATGCGTGACAAGCAAGGTGTGAACCCCGAGCTGGTCATTCGCAACGGTCAAGCCGCGGACGAGATCATTGCCCAGATCACCGAAGACCCGGAAATCGGCATTCTGGTGCTGGGAGCCGGCACCGACAAGAAAGGCCCCGGCCCGCTGGTCACGCAACTGTCGCGCAATGCCGCGTCCCTGCCCATTCCGATCACCATCGTGCCCGGCGACCTCAGCAAGGAAAAGCTGGAAGCCATCACCTGAACCGCTCGCGCGGATGTGCGTTGTGCGCCGCCCCGCTCCGGCATAGCGTGCGTGTTATGAAACAGCTTTTCCCCACCGTCGTTTTCCTGCTTTGTCCGCTTGGTTTTGCCTGGGCGTCAGGTACGGACGATCTGGTGCGCGCGCTACAGGCGCAAACACAGCAACCCGACAGCCCCGACACGATGGTCGAAGCGGATGACGCCAAGGGCCAGACCCGCCGCGCGGGCGTCGGGTTTTACATCAACGACACTGCCTTTGTGACGGCGCAGAACACTCTGGATCATTGCGGCGACGCAGGACTGCGATTGCCGGATGGCACGCCCGTGGACGTGGTGGCGCAGGATGCAGAGATGGGCCTGGCGGTTCTGACCAGCGCACGGCAGTCCGAGCACTGGTTGACCATCAGCGGCGACAGCGTCGGCTACACCGGCAAGATCACTGTTCTGGGCGTGACCAAGGATGGCTGGAAAGACGCTGAAGCCAAACGGTCCGAAGTGCGCCTGTTGGGGCAGATCGAGGCCACCGGCCAGTTGATTGCGCAAATTCCCGCCAAGAAACGGAACATCGGTGCGCCGGTTCTGGACGCACAGGATCACGTGATTGGCATGGTCTCAGGCCCGTTGACCCTGCAAGGCGCCACTGATGCCCAGGCCAAGGGGTTGCGCAAGCTTGCTGCCGTTGTCGGCACCGCAGGACTGCCCGCGTTTCTGGACAGCATCGAGATCAGCTTTCGACAACAGGGCAGCGCGCCCGATGCCCCCGAAAGTGACCCGGCACAGGCCCTGACCGGCGTGATGTGCCGCTAAGCGATACAGTTTAGAATCGTTCCAAACCTTGACTTGCGGCCCTATGATCCGCATATCAGGTGTAATAGCCCACGAGGAGCGCTTGCCATGTTCATCCAAACCGAATCGACGCCGAACCCTGCGACACTGAAGTTTCTGCCCGGCCAGACCGTTCTGGACATGGGCACGGCTGACTTCCCCACGGCGGATGCCGCAGCCAAGTCGCCTCTGGCACAGCGTATCTTTGCCGTGTCAGGTGTGACAGGCGTGTTCTTTGGCACGGACTTTGTCACCGTGACCAAGGATGACGCGACCGAATGGGATCATATGAAGCCCGGTGTTCTGGGTGCGATCATGGAGCATTACCAGTCCGGCGACGCGGTCATGGACGAGGGTCACGCGCCTGCATCCGGCCATGCCGAGCATTCCGGTGAAGACGGCGCGATCGTCGGCCAGATCAAGGAACTGCTGGACAGCCGCGTGCGCCCTGCCGTGGCACAGGATGGCGGCGACATCACCTTTCATGGCTTTGACCGCGGCGTTGTTTACCTGCACATGCAAGGCGCCTGCGCCGGGTGCCCGTCGTCCACGCTGACGCTGAAAATGGGCATCGAGAACCTGCTGCGCCATTACATCCCCGAAGTCACCGAAGTGCGCCCCGTCGCGGTCTGATCTTCGTGCCTGATACATCACGTTTTAGCGGGCGCTGCATTTGCGGCGCCCTGTGCATTTCTGCACTGCGCGGAGCTCTGGCATGAGCCTCGTTCTGGGCTTTGACACTTCGGGCGCATGGTGCGCCGCCGCCCTGTGGTCGAATGGGGCCGTGGTCGAGGCGGTGGCCGAGGAAATGACCCGCGGACAGGCCGAGTGCCTGATGGGGTTGCTGCAAGAGCTGCTTGCCCGTCACGATCTGGGATGGCGCGATCTGGATGCGCTTGGCGTTGGTGTCGGGCCGGGCAATTTCACCGGCATCCGCATCGGGGTCTCTGCCGCGCGTGGTCTGGCGCTGGGGCTGGACGTGCCTGCCTATGGTGTCACCGGATTTGAGCAGCGCAAAGACCTGCAAACACATCCCCTCTGCGTACCCGCGCCCCGCGAATCGGTTTACGTGATGCAGGCGGATGGCCCCGCTTTGGTCACGCGCGCTGAGCTTGAGGCTGACGGCACCACCCTGCCCGCCGATCCCGCGCCGGCCGAACTGGCCCGTGCCATCGCCACCCATGCCGCAGGCATCTATCCGCAGAGCGCCCCGCCGCCTGCCCCCTATTACCTGCGCCCGGCCGATGCCGCGCCGGGACGCGACCTACCGCCGGTGATCCTGCCGTCCGACGCACCGTGACCCCGCAGGACATGGCCCATATCCACGCCGCCGCCTTTACCGATGCGCGGCCCTGGACCGAGGCGGAATTCGCCGCGCTGCGCGACAGCCGCTATGTCTTTGCCACCACCCAGCCCCACGGTTTTGCGCTTGTGCGCGTGGTCGCAGGCGAGGCCGAGTTGCTGACCATCGCTGTGCACCCTGACCACCAGGGCACGGGAATCGGACGCAGGTTGATGACGCTTTGGATGGCGCAGGCTGCCGAAACCGCGACGGAGGCCTTTCTCGAAGTTGCGGCGGACAACGCCCCGGCGCGTGCCCTTTACAGTTCCTGCGGTTTCGCACCTGCGGGTCTTCGCACCGGCTATTACCTGCGCGCGGGGGCTGCCGCCGTGGATGCGGTGCTTATGCGCGCGCCACTGGGTTGAGTTCACCTTAGGTCAGCCCCCCGAATCCGCCCCCATCGACAGAAAAAGCGGTTGACCCGGCACCAACGCTGCGGCCTTATTTGCATCTGATCAATCTGATCTGCCTGCGATGCACACAGAAATGCACGGGCACTGGGCTCCGCTTCTTCAAAGGGCGGCAGGCTCCAAACATGAAAAATGGGAGATACCACATGACCCTTATGCAAAAATTTCTGGGCGCCGCTGCCGGGCTGGCCCTGACCGCCGGTGCCGCCTTTGCCGAACCCGCGCTGGTCTATGATCTGGGTGGCAAATTCGACAAATCCTTCAACGAAGCCGCCTTTGCCGGCGCGCAACGCTGGGCCGAAGAGACCGGCGGCACGTTCCGCGAGATTGAAATGCAATCCGAAGCACAGCGCGAGCAGGCCCTGCGCCGCTTTGCAGAATCGGGCGCCAATCCGGTCATCACTACCGGCTTTGCCTTCTCCAGCGCGCTGGAAGTTGTGGCACCCGACTATCCGGACACCACATTCGTGACCATCGACGGCTGGGTCGACGCGCCCAACGTCAAGGTCATCGGTTTTACCGAGCACGAAGGATCCTACCTGGTTGGCATGTTGGCGGCTGAAGCCTCGAAAACCGGCACGGTCGGCTTTATCGGCGGCATGGACATCCCCCTGATCCGCAAATTCGCCTGTGGCTATGCCCAGGGCGTCAAGGCTGTGAACCCCGATGCGACCATCATCTCGAACATGACCGGCACCACACCGGCCGCGTGGAACGACCCCGTGAAAGGGTCCGAGCTGACCAAAGCGCAGATCAGCCAGGGCGCTGACGTGGTCTATGCCGCGGCGGGCGGCACCGGCGTAGGCGTTCTGCAAACCGCCGCCGACGAAGGCATTCTGTCCATCGGCGTCGACAGCAACCAGAACCACCTGCACCCGGGCAAGGTCCTGACCTCGATGCTGAAACGTGTTGATGTGGCCGTCTACGAATCGATGAAAGCGGGCGACGCGCTGGAAGGTGGCGTCGAAGTGCTGGATCTGGCCAACGGCGGCGTCGGCTATGCGATGGATGAAAACAACGCGGACCTGGTGACCGAAGAGATGAAAGCTCCGGTGGACGCGGCTGCGGCTTCGATCGCTGCTGGTGACATCGTCGTGCACGATTACACATCCGACGACAGCTGCCCCGCGCTGACGTTCTGATCCTATCCTCTGAAAACACCGGGCCGCGCCATTTCAACTGGCGCGGCCCTTTCGCAAGACAAAGGGTTCGCCAGCCATGTCAGCCACCACCGTTGCCCCCGCGATTGAACTCAAAGGCATATCCAAGGCCTTTGGCCCCGTGCAGGCCAACAAGGACATCTCGATCCGCGTGATGCCCGGCACGATCCACGGGATCATCGGCGAGAACGGCGCAGGCAAATCCACCCTGATGAGCATCCTCTACGGCTTTTACAAAGCCGACGCCGGCGAGATTTTCATCAGCGGTACCAAAACCGACATTCCCGACAGTCAGGCCGCGATTGCGGCGGGCATCGGCATGGTGTTCCAGCACTTCAAGCTGGTCGAAAACTTCACCGTGCTGGAAAACATCATTCTGGGCGCCGAGGACGGCTGGTCGCTGACGACCTCCCTGGGCAAGGCCCGCAAGGAACTGGTGGCGCTGGAGAAAGAATACGGGCTGAACGTGAACCCCGACGCCGTGATCGAGGATCTGGGCGTGGGGATGCAGCAGCGCGTGGAAATCCTCAAGGCGCTGTACCGGCAGGCCGATATCCTGATCCTGGATGAACCCACCGGCGTGCTGACCCCCGCCGAAGCCGACCAGCTGTTCCGCATCCTGGGACGGCTGCGCGAAGAGGGCAAGACGATCATCCTGATCACCCACAAGCTGCGCGAGATCATGGAGATCACCGACACCGTCAGCGTCATGCGGCGCGGGCAAATGACCGCCACGGTCAAAACCGCCGAAACCACGCCCGAGCAGCTCGCCGAGCTGATGGTGGGCCGCAAGGTGCTGTTGCGCGTCGACAAGGCCCCCGCCGCCCCCGGTGATGTGGTGCTGGACATCCAGAACCTGCATGTCACCGATGAAGCCGGGGTTGAACGGCTCAAGGGCATCAACCTGCAAGTGCGCGCAGGCGAAATCCTGGGCATCGCCGGTGTCGCAGGCAACGGCCAATCCGAACTGCTGGAACTGCTGGGTGGTTATGCGCGGGGCACCGGCACCGTGCTGATGAACGGCGACCCCATTGATCTGAGTGGCAAACACTCGGACGGCCAGTCTCGCCGTGCGCGCGGGATCGCCCACGTGCCCGAAGACCGCCAGCGCGAGGGTCTGATCATGGACTTTCACGCGTGGGAAAATACGGCGTTCGGATACCATCACGATCCGGCCTATCAATCCGGCCCGCTGATGGACAATGCCGCCATCCGCGCCGACACCGAGGCCAAGATGCAACGCTTTGACGTGCGCCCGCCAGACCCTAAACTGGCGGCCAAGAACTTCTCGGGTGGCAACCAGCAAAAGATCGTTCTCGCCCGCGAGATCGAACGCAACCCCGACCTGCTGCTGGTGGGCCAGCCCACGCGCGGCGTCGACATCGGTGCCATCGAGTTCATCCACCAGCAAATCGTCGCCCTGCGCGATCAGGGCAAGGCGATCCTGCTGGTCTCGGTCGAGCTTGAGGAAATCTTTTCGCTTTCAGACCGCATCGCGGTGATGTTCGACGGCCATATCATGGGCGAACGCATGCCCGAACAAACCGACGAAAGGGAACTGGGCATGCTGATGGCCGGCATGGAGGTCCCGCAATGACCCTGCATTCTTTTGGCCATAAATATCCCGGGGGAGTCCCGCAGGGACGGGGGCAGCGCCCCCACCACCCCGACCGCCAGACAGGAGCCGCCCCATGGATGTGATGCCAAAATGGGCCGAGGTGATCCTCGTCCCGCTGATTTCGCTGATCCTGGCCGCCATCATTTCGGCGCTTGTGATCCTGGCCATCGGCGAAGACCCGATTGCCGCCGTCAAGCTGATGGTCTCGGGCGCGCTGGGGTCGACCTATGGCTGGGGCTATACGCTCTATTACGCCACCAACTTCATGTTCACCGGCCTTGCGGTCGCTGTGGCCTTTCACGCACGGCTGTTCAACATCGGCGGCGAGGGTCAGGCAGCCTTGGGGGGCCTGGGCGTGGCGCTGGCCTGTCTCTACATTCCCTGGCCGCACTGGTCGCTGGCACTGTTGGGCGCGATTGTCATGGCGGGCATATTCGGGGCGATCTGGGCCGCGATCCCCGCCTATTTGCAAGCCAGGCGCGGCAGCCACATCGTGATCACCACGATCATGTTCAACTTTATCGCGGCGTCCCTGCTGAACTATATCCTTGTGAACGTTCTGCGCCCGCGCGGCAGCATGGACCCGGCCACCGCCCGTTTCCCCGAAGGCACACACCTGCCGACGCTGCATGACGTGCTGGCACCCTTTGGCATCAGTTTCTCCAAGGCCGCCCCCGCCAATATTACCCTGCTGATCGCCGTCCTGGCCTGTGTTCTGGTCTGGGCGCTGATCTGGCGCACCCGTCTGGGGTACGAGTTGCGCGCCTATGGTCATTCCGAGAGTGCCGCGAAATACGCGGGCATTTCGCCGTTCAAGATCACCATGATCACGATGATCATTTCAGGCGCGCTGGCTGGGTTGATGGCGATCAACAACGTCATGGGCGAAGCGGAACGGCTGGTTCTGAATGCGGTCGAAGGGGCCGGGTTCATCGGCATCGCCGTGGCCCTGATGGGCCGCAGTCACCCCTTTGGCGTGTTCATCGCCGCGATCCTGTTCGGCTTTCTCTATCAGGGCGGCGCAGAACTGGCCCTCTGGACGTCGATTCCCCGCGAACTGATTGTGGTCATTCAGGCGCTGGTGATCCTGTTCACCGGTGCGCTGGACAACATGGTGCGGATGCCGCTGGAGCGGATGTTCCTGGCCGCGCGCCGCGCCCGAGCCCCCAAGCCTGAACGCAAACCTGTAGAGCCGGCGGAGTAACATCATGGATTTCCTGACCCTGATCCAACTGCTCGACAGCACCGTGCGACTGGCCACGCCCCTGCTGCTGGCCTGCCTTGCGGGCCTGTTCAGCGAACGTGCCGGCATTTTCGACATCGGCCTTGAGGGCAAGATGCTGGCCGCTGCCTTCTTTTCCGCCGCTGTGGCGGCTGTCACGGGGTCGGTCTGGCTGGGGCTGCTGGCAGGTATCGCCGCCTCGCTGCTGCTCAGCGCCTTGCACGGCATCGCCTCGATCACCTTTCGCGGCAACCAGCTGATTTCCGGCGTGGCGATCAACTTTCTGGCCTCGGGGCTGACGGTGCTGATCGCGCAAAGCTGGTTTCAGCAAGGCGGGCGGACGCCGTCGCTGATGGGCGGCGGGCGGTTCACGCCGATCACCCTTCCCTTTGCCGATGCGGTTGCCGATGTGCCCTTTCTGGGTCCGATCTATGCCGAGCTGATCTCGGGCCACTCCATTCTGGTCTACATTGCCTTTGCCGCCGTGCCGCTGACGTGGTTCGTGCTGTTTCGCACCCGTTTTGGCCTGCGCCTGCGGGCCGTGGGCGAAAACCCCGCTGCGGTGGACACCGCGGGCGTGTCGGTGGTGGGCCTGCGCTATGCCGCGGTTGCGATCTGTGGCGTGCTCTGCGGGATCGCGGGCGCCTATCTGTCCACCGCGCTGCAAGCCGGCTTCGTCAAAGACATGTCCGCAGGGCGCGGCTATATCGCGCTCGCGGCGCTGATCTTTGCCAAATGGCGGCCGTGGTATGCGCTGTATGCGACGCTGCTGTTCGGCCTGTTCGGCGCACTGGAAACACGGCCCGATGTAATCACCGCGCTGACCGGAATGCGGATGCAGGGGCAACTTCTGGGCGCCCTGCCCTATATCATGACAGTGATCATTCTGGCGGGTTTTGTCGGCCGCGCAAACCCGCCACGCGCGGGCGGAGAACCATATGTCAAAGAACGGTAGGTCCGGTTTTGGCAAATTATCAGTGCCGATGTTCCATGCTGCGGCGTAGCATATTGCTTTCATCCCTCGGCACGTCCTAAGTAGGGTCATGCAAATATACCTGCCCATCGCGGAAGTTTCGGTAAATGCCTTCTTGCTGTTGGGCTTGGGCGGGTTGGTCGGCCTGTTGTCCGGCATGTTCGGAGTGGGTGGCGGGTTCCTGATGACGCCGCTGCTGTTCTTTATCGGCATCCCGCCTGCTGTGGCCGTGGCCACCGGTGCGAACCAGATTGTCGCCTCGTCCTTCTCCGGAGTTCTGGCCCATTTCCGGCGGCGCACGGTGGATCTGAGGATGGGCACCGTCCTGTTGATCGGCGGTTTGATCGGTGCGGCGGCAGGTGTAGCGGTTTTCAACTATCTACGGTCGATCGGTCAGGTCGATCTGATGGTGCGGCTTTGCTATGTGGTTTTTCTGGGCATCATCGGCACGCTGATGTTTGTCGAAAGCCTGGCAGCCCTGCGCCGGTCGTCTTCAGGGGCCAAACCGAAACGTAAAAAACACGGGCTGGTGCACAAGATGCCCTTCAAGATGCGGTTTCGCGTCTCGGGTCTGTATATCTCGGTGATCCCGCCGTTGCTGGTGGGTCTGTCTGTCGGGGTTCTGGCCGCGATCATGGGCGTGGGTGGCGGATTTATCATGGTGCCCGCGATGATCTATATCCTTGGGATGCCGACCAAGGTCGTGATCGGCACCTCGCTGTTCCAGATCATTTTTGTGGCCGCATTCACCACCATGTTGCATGCCACCACCAACTATACCGTGGACGTGGTTCTGGCAGTGCTGCTGCTGGTCGGCGGCGTCGTCGGCGCGCAGATCGGCACAAACATCGGCCTGCGGATGAAAGCGGAACAGCTGCGCGTGTTGCTGGCCCTGCTGGTGATGATCGTCTGCGGCAAGCTGGCGCTTGAACTGCTGCTGGAACCTTCCGAGCTTTATTCGGTTGCGCCACCGGTGAACCAATGATGCGGGGACTGGTCCTTGCCCTTCTCACCTTCTGCGCAACCTTGCCTGCGCGGGCAGAAGAGGTCGTGCTGGGCCTGTCCAAGGACGAGGTGGCGATCACGGCCAGCTTTAACGGATCGGACATCCTGATATTCGGCGCGGTCCTGCGTGAAGAACCCATCCCGTCCGGTTCGCAGCTTGGGGTGGTGATCACAGTTGCAGGACCGTCCACGCCCGTCACCGTGCGCCGCAAGGAACGTCGCTATGGTATCTGGATCAACACCGATGCCGTGGATGTAGACCGTGCGCCCAGCTATTACGCCGTGGCTTCAAGCGGGCCGCTGCGCGAGGTTCTGTCCAATATCGAAGACCTGCGGTATCGCATCACAGTGCCCCGCGCGATCCGTTCGGTTGGGGCGCCGATGACCATCCTGGACTCGGCGGCCTTTACCCGCGCGCTGATCCGCATCCGGGGCAACATGGGTCTCTATCAGGTGCTGGAAGAAAATGTCGTTGTCGACCAGCAAACCTTGTTCCGCACATCCATCCAGCTGCCTTCAGCGGTGACCGAGGGCGGGTATGTCACCCGCATTTTCCTGACACGGAATGGCAAGGTTGTGTCGCAATATCAAACCACCATCGAAGTGCGAAAAGTCGGGCTGGAACGGTGGTTGTTTGCCTTGTCGCGCAACCAGCCGCTTTTGTACGGCCTGATGTCGATCGCCATCGCCATTGCCGCGGGCTGGGGCGCGTCGGCAGGTTTTGCGCTGTTGCGGCGGTAGCTAAAGGAACGCTTCCGGCTCGGCCAGGTTGAGCGGCGCGGCGGGAACCGCGCGCAGATCGTCCACGCGCAAGGGTTCGGTCGGTTTTGACAGACGGTTGCGCACCACCCAGATCAGACGGTCCTGTGCGCGGGTGATCGCCACATAAGCCAGCCGTTTCCACAAGGGCTGCCCTGCCTCGACACGACCCATGCGGGCCGCGACGAACAGATCGGGTGCAAACACCTGCACAGTGTCCCACTGGCTGCCCTGCGCCTTGTGAATGGTCACAGCGGCCCCGTGCAGGAACGTGGCCCCCATGCGCGCGGCAAAGGGGATGAACGGCTCTTCCTCGTCCGGCTTTTCGATCTTCACGATCGAAGCCGCGGAAATCTGCGGATCCTCCGCGCCCATCACATGCAGCCGTGAAAAGCCCGGCTTGCGCCCAGACCCCAGAAACACCACCTGCGCCCCTTTGATCAGGCCGCGCGCCTCAAGGTCCAACCGCTTTTTGCGATGCTTCAACGGCAGTTCGATCCCGTCACAAATCAGCGGCTCACCTTCGATCAATGCATCCTCGGGCGCGCCGTAAACCGTGCGAAAGGCGTTGATCAAACGAATGCGCGTGGCGTTGCGCCAGACCAGAACAGGGCTGCGCGCCATCAGGTCGACCTCGACCCGCTGCCCCCAGACCACCCGTTCGTCCTGCTTCGAGGCATCTTCGATCATCTTCTCGAAGTGGTGGAATTCCAGCGCCGGATCGGCCAGCGCATGCGCGAGATCCAGGATCGGGTTGTCGGCGGCCTGACGGTGGATGCGGCTCAGGTTCAACACCCGTGGTGCCGGCAGCTTTTCAAAGACCATCGTGCCGGATTGCCCCACCGGCGCCAGCTGGGCCGGATCACCGAACAGCAAAAGCGTCGGGAAAATTTCCTTGAGATCTTCGAACTGCTTGTCATCCAGCATCGAGGATTCGTCGATAAACCCGATGTCCAACGGCTCTTCGCGGCGCTTCCAACCGGTGATGAAATCGCTTCCGCGCAGGCCTGCGGCGGCCAGCGCGCCGGGAATGGATTTGTTGTTGGCATAGAAAGCCGCGGCCCGGTCCAGCGCCAGGTCGGTCAGATCGGCAATCTCGGGCCGTTCACCGTTGCCCGCCAGCCATTCGGCAATGCGTTCGTATTCGGGATCGTAAACTGGCGTGTACAGAATGCGGTGGATCGTCGTGGCAGGCACCCCGCGCAGACGCAAGACGCTTGCTGCCTTGTTGGTGGGCGCAAGGATCGCCAGCGTGCGCTTTTCCTTGCGCTTGCGCGATTCGTAATCGCCCGAGACGACCTCGACCCCGGCCTGTTCCAACGCCTTGTAGAGCTGTGCCAGCAGCAGGGTCTTGCCCGATCCGGCCTTGCCCGTGACCGCCATCACCGCACTGGCCGATGACTTCGGCGGCATCAGCAGTTGTTCGTCCAGATCAATGCCCGCGCCTCGCAACATCTCTGTCACTGCGTCATAGGCCACGGCCTGATCGTCGGAATATGTAACGGCGGTATCAGTCATTCCGCGACCCTAAAGCCGGGTCGCGGCAGGGACCAGAGGGAAGGCGCGCTTTAGCCGGTCCGCACCAGATTTTGTGCGCGGTCGCAGCCAAAAGCACGGTCGAACCACTGGCGTGACAGCTGGGGGCTGACCCCTGCCCGCTGCGCCACGGCGGCCTTGGCATCCGGGTCGAACTGCCACAGGCCGACGCTGATTTGACTGCGCCCTGTTCCTTCACTGCCCAGCACCTCGGGGGACGATCCGATCATCCGGTAGATGCGCACCATGCGTGCATCGAAAACGCCGACGAAATGGTCCACGTCAAAATTCTGCATGATCTCGCCCCCGCCCAGCATCAGCGCGGCCGCCACATGGCTGCCCGCACCACGCGACAGGCAGAACCGGGTGCATTCCCAAATGCGCGGGCTGGCGATGGGAACGCCGCCTGTCAGATGACCGAAATGATCGTTGACCATCACCGGCCCCGTCGTGGGCAGAAAGCGCATTGAGCCACCGTGGCTGCCGTCGGGTTCTTCCCAGATCACGTAAAGCGGGTTCAGATCATCGTAACGGTCCCGCTCGGCCCCTGTGGCGTCCACGCTGACTTCCCAGCCCAGCCGGGTTTTGAACTGGTCCGCGCGGTCGCGGAACATGGCGTCGCGCAAAGCGGGAAAGGTGTGAAGGTCGGTTCCGTAAATGTAACGCAGCATGTGTGTGGCTCCCCATTGGTCCGAATGACCAATGGGGTAGCCGCGACATCGTTAACGTGAGCCAAGCCCAGCGCACGCTGCAAGGCGCAGATGCGCAACGCTAGACAACAATCAGCCCCCGGCTCATGGCGCGGGCAACTGCGTGCGTGGTGTTCATCGCCCCCAGCTTGAAGCGTGCGCTTTCGATGTAGACCCGCAGCGTGTGCTCGGAAATCGAGAGGGTTTCAGCCACCTGAGCGCGGCTGTAGCCCATCGCCAGCAAGGTGATGCTGTCCACCTCACGCGGGGACAGGTTGCGGGCCTGTTCCGGCAGGCGGTCTGGTTCGAATTCAAGCGCCTTTTGATTGAACGCATGGGCAATCAGGATCAACACCCGTCGATGCGTTTCGGTAAAGGTGGACCAGGTGGCGTCGTCACAGCAGTGCGACACGGTAAACAGTGCAAATTGGCCATTGGGTCCACGGATCGGGACGGTGAAACCCTGATTGCCAACGCCGTATTCAATCGCTTCGGCCTGAAACGCGCGGGCGGCCTTGCTGGACCAGTCCAGCCGCTTCCAGTCGACAGGATGGAACCGTTGGTAACAGCCGATCACTACAGGATCGATACGCAGGTAATTCTGCTCAAGGTATCGTGCGCGCCATGCATCGGGATAGGTGCCACACCCGTATTGGTCGCCTGCGCTGTCGACCCAATGATAAATCATGTGATCAACGGCAAAAACCTTGCAAAGTTCTTCAATGACAGCCTGGAGGATTTCCAGCGTGTCAGACCGCTCCAGCCTCTCCAAAATGGTTTCCATCTGCGCATTCAGCGTCATCGGGCCCGCCTGTTACAGGTTCTGCCTTTCCCGAGATCTCGGCCATTGCAACGATTGCGGTGTCGTCCAGCTGCTCGGCCAGGACGGGCAATCCGTTTGCGTGGGCAAAGGCCCTGAGATCCGTCAGAACATCCAAAATCCAATCGCTCTTCATGTCAGGTTCGCCCTCAGTTGGTTAACAGTCGGTTAATTCAACTATAGCATGAGCGATTTTCCTTAATAAATTCGCGTATTGGTACTCCCCCGAAATGGTGAGGGGCGGTTTTTCGGACCATTTGCCTGTAACATGTGGGCGTCAAACGCAAAAACGCCCGCGCATCGTCTATGATTCGCGGGCGTTCCTTGTGCCTTTGTACCTGCGACAGGTTTACCGTCCGGCTTCCAATGCGTCCTCGAATGTGCGCAAGCCGGTCTTGGGGGCCTGCACCAGAACCGACATGTTGCCGGGCTTGTGTTCGTTGCGCAGCATCTTCATATGCGCGTCGGGCAGGTCATTCCACAGGAACACTTCGGACATGCACGGATCAAGACGACGCTCCAGCATCAGGCGGTTGGCGGCAGACGCTTGTTTCAGGTGGGCAAAGTGGCTGCCTTGCAGACGCTTCTGGTGCATCCACATATAACGCACGTCAAAGGTCAGGTTGAAACCTGATGTGCCCGCGCAGATCACGACCATGCCGCCCTTTTTCACCACGAAAGTGGACACGGGGAACGTGGCCTCGCCGGGGTGTTCGAACACCATGTCGACGTTCACGCCCTTGCCGGTGATGTCCCAGATCGCCTTGCCGAACTTGCGCGCCTCGGCGAACCACGTGTTGTATTCGGGCGTGTTCACCTTGGGCAACTGGCCCCAGCATTTGAAATCCTTGCGGTTCAGCACACCCTTGGCGCCCAGATCCATCACGAAATCGCGTTTGCTTTCGTCCGAGATCACGCCGATCGCGTTGGCACCCGCGGTGTTGATCAGCTGGATCGCGTAGGACCCCAGACCACCAGACGCACCCCAGACCAGAACGTTCTGGCCGGGCTTCAGGTCGTGCGGCTCGTGACCAAACAGCATCCGGTAGGCGGTGGCCAGCGTCAGCGTGTAACAGGCGCTTTCTTCCCAGGTCAGGTGCTTGGGACGCGGCATCAGCTGCTGTGCCTGCACGCGGGTGAACTGGCTGAACGAACCGTCGGGCGTCTCATAGCCCCAGATGCGCTGGCTGGGCGAATACATCGGGTCGCCGCCGTTGCATTCCTCGTCGTCGCCGTCGTCCTGGTTGCAGTGGATCACCACCTCGTCGCCGACTTTCCAGCGTTTCACCTTGTCACCCACCGCCCACACGATGCCCGAGGCGTCGGAGCCTGCAACGTGGTAAGGCTGTTTGTGGCCGTCAAAGGGGCTGATCGGCTGGCCGAGGGCAGCCCAGACGCCGTTGTAGTTGATGCCCGCGGCCATCACCAGGACCAGCACGTCCTGACTGTCCAGCTCGGGTACGTCCACGACCTCTTGCAGCATGGCCTTGTCCGGCTCGCCGTGACGTTCACGGCGGATGGCCCAGGCGTACATCTGCTTGGGGACATAACCCAACGGGGGCATTTCGCCCACTTCGTACAGGTCCTTTTCAGGTGCTTCGTAGTGCGCGATGCCAGTATCCAAAGCCATGCCGGTCTCCTTAACCATAGATGAAACGCCGCAGTGCAGAATCGCGGCGGGTTTAGGATGAAATATTAAGACCTACGCAATATTGCAACCGCATTTGACAGGATTTTGTAATTTTATGACTTTGCGCGCGCAGAAAATCAGGGCGCAAGCGCAGCATCCGGGTAAAAATGCTCGATCGAGTTCGCATAGAACTGCAGCACCTCCCGTTCCGCCGGGTTCATTGCATACATCCCGTCGGTTTCGATGATCAGCCCGCGCAACAGCATGTGTTTTTCCGCCTTCAGGCTGATGTTACGGATCGAATCCCGTGACGCCAGAACATTGGTCTTGGCGGCGCGTATCTCGGCCTGCATGGCCTGTTGCAGGGCATCGTGATCCATCGGGGCCGTGGCCCGCAGCATCACCCGTGACAGCACCGGCACAAAGGACAGCGGCATCTCGCTTTCGATACGGCGCATCAGATCGGCCCCCAGCACCTCGATATCCGGCTTCGGCGCGTAACTGGACAGGGCCACGGGCTGACCAAAGACCACCGCCGCCTCGCCAAAGCGCATCTGCTTGCCGAACAACCGCAGCCACCCCTTGCGCAGGATATAGAACAGGATCACCGAAATCCGCGCGCGGAACCGGCGGCTGCCCTCGTTGTTGGCGGAAATCAGAATGCGGTCTTCCAGGACCCGGTCATAGTTGATGGCCACCGGGACAAAGACCACCTCGCGACCCGATTCCTCCCATGCCTCGACCACATAGGACAGCAGCCCCAGCTTGGGTGGCATCACGCGTCCGGTCAACGACAGCCCGCCCTCGGGGAAAATCGCCTGTGTCGCACCGCCTGCGGTGGCCATCTGAACGTACCGCTGCAGCACACGCCGGTACAGCGCACCACGGGATTTGCGCCGGATGAAATAAGCGCCCATCGATTTGATCAACACACTCAGCGGCCAGACCCGCGCCCATTCGCCCACCGCATAGGACAAGGCCGACGCACGCGCGGCGAGATAGGTGACCAGCACATAGTCCATGTTGGACCGGTGGTTCATCACAAAGATCACCGTCGCATCCGGCGCCACGTTTTTCAGCGCGGTTTCGTTCAACAGGCCGGTGCGCACATCATAGACCGTATTGGCCAGAAAGCGCGCGACGCGGATGCCGACCCCGAAATAGGTAAAGGCGGAAAAGCTGGGGACAATCTCGCGGGCATAGCGTTTGGCCTGCTCAAAGGCGACGTTTTCCGGCACCCCTTCCTTGTGCGCATGTTCCACGATGGCTGCCGTAATCTGCGGGTCGTAGACCAGCCGCTGGATCATGTCGTGCCTGCGCGCCAGCTTGAACGGCTCGATGGGCCGCGTCAGGCGTGTGTTCAGCCGCGCAACAGCCTTTTCCAGACGGCGTCGGAAAAACCAGCGCACCGAAGGCAACAGGAAATGGCTCAGCGCCGTGACGGTCGCAAAAAGCACGATGACAATAAACAGCCATAAAGGAAGTTGAATGGTTTGCGTCATAGGCACACACTTGCAGCCGGACGCGTCCAAGAACAACAACCAACTGCTATTTTTCAAAGGTCAGTTATTATGGATTACATCATTTCATCCGGGTTCGAGCCGCACGAACGTCCGGCGGTCGCGGCGCTGTTCTGGCAGGCATTCGGGGACAAGCTGCGCAACGTCATGGGACCGCCCGAGAAAGCATTGCAGTTTCTGGCCGCACAGGCGAACCCCGACTTTGCGCTCGTGGCGCGGACGCCAGACGGTGCGGTTGTGGGACTGGCCGGCTTTAAAACCCGCGACGGCGCGCTGATCGGCGGGGAACTGAATGATCTGGCGGCGGTCTATGGCTGGTTCTCGGCCCTGTGGCGCGGATCGTTGATGTCATTGATCGAACGGGACCTGAACGACGGCACTCTCTTGATGGACGGTATTTCCGTGGATGCCATCATGCGGGGACAGGGCGTCGGCACCGCCCTGCTGAACGCGATCAAGGCCGAAGCCATACGCCGCGGCGCAACAGCGGTGCGGCTGGATGTCATCGACGCCAACCCGCGCGCCCGTGCGCTTTACGAACGACAAGGCTTTGAAGCCATCGGGACCGACCACCTGGGTCCCCTGCGCTGGATCTTTGGGTTTCGCAGCAGCACAAAGATGATCTGCAGGCTGCAGTGACGGCCCGTCAAAAGGGCACAGGTCACAAAATGCGTTTACGCCGCAACGCAGCGAATTGACACTACCCGAAAGTTTCATATAGCTAGGTCACAACGCAATAATATTGCCCACGCAGATTCACGAGGCCTTTCGATGACACAAAAAGATCGCCCCTGGCTTATCCGCACCTACGCAGGCCATTCGACCGCCAAGGCGTCCAACGCGCTGTACCGGTCCAATCTGGAAAAGGGCCAAACCGGCCTCTCTGTCGCATTCGATCTGCCGACGCAGACCGGCTACGACAGCGATCACATCCTGGCGCGCGGCGAAGTGGGCAAGGTTGGCGTGCCGGTGGCGCATCTGGGCGACATGCGCGCCCTGTTTCAGGACATTCCGCTGGAACAGATGAACACGTCGATGACGATCAACGCGACCGCCCCGTGGTTGCTGGCGCTGTATATCGCTGTGGCCGAGGAACAGGGCGCGGATGTGGCCGGGCTGCAAGGCACGGTGCAAAACGACCTGATCAAGGAATACCTCAGCCGCGGCACCTATATCTGCCCGCCTGCCCCGTCCCTGAAGATGATCGCGGACGTGGCCGAGTATTGCTATACCAATGTGCCGAAATGGAACCCGATGAACGTGTGTTCCTATCACCTGCAAGAAGCGGGTGCCACGCCCGAGCAGGAATTGGCATTTGCGCTGGCCACCGCCACCGCGGTTCTGGATGCATTGAAACCCCGCGTTCCGGCAGAAGACTTTCCCGTATTGGTTGGGCGTATTTCGTTTTTCGTGAATGCCGGAATTCGATTTGTGACCGAAATGTGCAAAATGCGTGCCTTTGTCGATTTGTGGGACGAAATATGTGCGACCCGCTATCGCGTCGAAGATGCGAAATACCGGCGTTTCCGTTATGGCGTTCAGGTCAATTCGTTGGGGTTGACCGAGCAACAACCTGAAAACAACGTTTACCGTATTTTGATCGAAATGCTGGCGGTGACCCTTTCGAAAAAGGCACGCGCCCGCGCGGTGCAATTGCCCGCATGGAACGAAGCGCTTGGCCTGCCGCGCCCCTGGGATCAGCAATGGTCAATGCGAATGCAACAAATTCTGGCCTTTGAAACAGACCTTTTGGAATTCGACGACCTGTTTGATGGCAACCCTGCGGTCGATGCCAAAGTCGAAGAATTGAAAGCCGGTGCGCGGGCGGAACTGGACAATCTGGACGGTATGGGCGGGGCAATTGACGCCATCGACTATATGAAAGCGCAACTGGTCCAATCCAATTCGGACCGCCTGAGCCGGATCGAAGCAGGTGAAACCGTGGTTGTCGGGGTGAACAAATACACCAATACCGAACCGTCACCGCTGATGACAGAAGATGGCGGGATTATGACCGTCGACCCCGCCACCGAAGCCGATCAGATCAACCGTCTGGAGGAATGGCGCAGCAATCGCGATCAGGCCGCAGTGGACGCGGCACTGGCCGATCTGCGCGCAGCGGCAGCGGCGGGCGAGAACGTCATGCCCGCCTCGATCACCGCAGCCCGTGCCGGTGTGACGACGGGCGAATGGGCCGCGCAGTTGCGCAGCGTGTTCGGTGAATACCGGGGCCCCACGGGTGTCTCAGCCTCGGTGTCGAACAAGACCGAAGGGCTGGACGACCTGCGCGCCGCCGTCGATACGGTCAGTGACAAGCTGGGCCGCCGACTGAAGTTTCTGGTGGGCAAACCGGGACTGGACGGCCATTCCAACGGCGCCGAACAGATCGCCGTGCGCGCCCGCGATTGCGGCATGGATATCACCTATGACGGCATCCGCCTGACGCCCGAAGAAATTGTGAACGCCGCAATTGAACAAGAGGCCCATGTTGTCGGGCTGTCCATTCTGTCCGGCAGCCACGTGCCGCTGGTCGAGGATTTGATGGAAAGAATGCGAAATGCAGGTCTGGGGCATATTCCCGTCATCGTCGGCGGAATTATTCCTGACGAAGATGCGAAACGCCTGAAAGGCTTTGGCGTGGCGCGGGTCTATACCCCAAAAGACTTTGAATTGAATACGATAATGAAAGACATCGTTACTTTGGTGGATCCAAAAGCTGTTGCCGCTGAATAGCGTCAATTACACCGGATGCGGGAATTCAGTTCCATTTTAACAATTGGGAGATTGTTCGACCAATTGCAGATGCTTGCCAAATGCGTATTTTTACGCGATGCAGGATTGTATGCACTTGGAAAGGCAAAGTAATGAATATTGATCTCAACACCATGTCTCACAAAGACCTGGAGAAATTGTTGATCGACGTTAAGGCTGCGATCAAAACCGCTCAGACCCGTGATCGTCGCGAGGCACTCAAAGCGGCCGAAAAAGCAGCTGCGGAATATGGGTTCTCTCTGGATGAACTGGCCGGAACGGCAGGTTCAAAGAAGGCCGGAAAGGCAAAACGCCCCTCCACGCCGAAATATGCGAACCCGGCGGACGCCTCGCAGACATGGACCGGCAAAGGCCGCCAGCCCAAGTGGTACGTCGAAGCGATTGAATCCGGCAAAACGCCCGCCGATCTGGAAATCTGAACCGGACCGCGGCCTACTTTTTCAGCAACGGCATTTTTCGGCCTTTCCGTAAGATGCCGTTGCAAAACGTTCCGACACTCTGGCTTCCCTAACGTGTCCCCTTGCTCCACCGTCCCCATGCGGGCAATCTGGGCGGGACACATTGCAGGAGCCTCCCCATGACCGTCCATATCGGAGCCAAACCCGGCCAGATCGCTGAAACCGTGCTGATGCCCGGTGATCCCTATCGCGCCAAATGGGCCGCCCAGACCTTTCTGGAAGGGGCCGAACTGGTCAACGAGGTGCGCGGGATGCTGGGCTTTACCGGCACCTACAAGGGCAACCGCGTGACAATTCAGGGGTCCGGCATGGGAATGCCGTCGCTGTCGATCTATGCCAACGAACTGATCCGCGACTACAATGTACAAACGCTGATCCGCATCGGGTCCTGTGGCGGGATGCAGCCGCATGTGGGCATCCGCGACGTGATCGTGGCGATGACCGCCAGCACCATCACCTCGCCGTCATCCGGCATCTTCCGCGAGCTGAACTTTGCGCCCTGCGCCGATTACGGCTTGCTCGCTGCTGCGGTCAAAGCGGCCGAGGCGCGCGGGACCAAGACGCACGTGGGCGGGATCTATTCTTCGGACGTGTTTTATGCCGAGCGGCCTGATCTGGACGAACAGATGGTGCGCCACGGAATTCTGGGCGTCGAGATGGAAGCCGCCGAGCTGTACACACTGGCCGCGCGGCATGGTCGTCGGGCGTTGGCGGTATTGACAGTCAGTGACCATTTGCAGACTGGCGAGGCGCTGCCGTCGGAAGACCGCGAGAAGACCTTTGGCGATATGGTCGAAATCGCGCTTGAGGCGGCCTTTGCTTGACCACATGAGCGGCAGCGGGGGGCTTGGTTCGGGCCTCAGCGGCCGTGCGTGCGGGTGTAGCCGTTGGGTTCGGGTGCTTGCCAGCCCGCAAGCGCGCCGGATTGCGGTTTGAACACTTCGACAAGCAAAGGATAGCACGGTGCCGTGTCGCTTGAATGTTCCGACGAACAATCACCGCCCGGACACGCGCTGAGCGCGCCCAGCAGGTCGATCTCTGCGAAAAAGTCGATGTGATCTCCGGGGCGGACGGGGCTGGCTTTCATGAAATACTGGCCAGTGTCACGGGTAAAGCCCGTGCACATGAACACGTTCAGCACATCGTGCACGTGCGGCTCGGCCTCTTGTGGCGCGACACCCATGTGATCCGCCAGCGCGCGGGTCAGGTTCGAGTGGCAACAGTGGTGGTATTGCCCGCCTGCCAGCAGGTTATGCGTATAGGGATCGCAGCGGGTGCCGATCACGTCGTGCACAGACCCGCCAAAACTGTCGATGCCGTACCAGTCCAGCGTGTCGTGGATCACCGTGGCCAGGGGACGCATCGCCGGAAAGCTGGACCACATGCGGTCGCCGGTGGTGATGTGGGTGCCGTGCAGGGCGCGGGTTTTGCCGGAATAGAACCGCTCGGACAGGTCACGGGCGTTCCACAGGTTCAGGTCGCCCACTTGCGGGCCCTCCACCGATGAAATCCGGAAAATGTGGCCCGCAGGAACAGAAAAGCTGGCCGCATCGCGCGGTGGTACGGTGACCTCGTCCACCTTGGTCATGCCTGCGCGCGCACTTGCGTATAGCGCCATGTCTGGCTGCGGCAGGGTTTCGACCGGATAGCAGATCACTGGCGCTATGGCGCGGCGGGCGTCGGCATCGTCTGGGGGATTGGGCACAGGTGCAACCTCGGGACAGAGGGCAATGGGCGCGCCCTCCGAAGGGCGCGCCGCAGATGGATCAAACGGCGCGTTCGACCATCATTTTCTTGATGTTGGCAATCGCCGCAGCCGGGTTCAGGCCCTTCGGGCATGTCTTGGCGCAGTTCATGATGGTGTGGCAGCGGTACAGCTTGAAGGGGTCCTCAAGGTCGTCCAGACGCTCGCCCGTCGCCTCGTCGCGGCTGTCGATGATCCAACGGTAAGCGTGCAGCAAGGCGGCTGGCCCAAGATAGCGGTCGCCGTTCCACCAGTAGCTGGGGCAGGATGTCGAGCAGCAGGCGCACATGACGCATTCGTACAGGCCGTCCAGCTTTTCGCGATCCTCGACCGACTGCTTCCACTCTTTCGCGGGGCGGTTGGTCTTGGTTTCAAGCCACGGCATGACCGATGCGTGCTGGGCATAGAAGTGTGTGAGGTCGGGGATCAGATCCTTGACCACCGGCATGTGAGGCAGCGGATAGATTTTCACGTCGCCCTTCACCTCATCCATGCCATAGATGCAGGCCAGCGTGTTGATGCCGTCGATGTTCATCGCGCAGGACCCGCAAATCCCCTCGCGGCACGAACGGCGGAAGGTCAGCGTCGGGTCAATCTCGTTCTTGATCTTGATCAGCGCGTCCAGGATCATCGGGCCGCAGGAATCCAGATCAATCCAATAGGTGTCGACCTGCGGGTTCTTCCCGTCGTCGGGATTCCAGCGGTAGATCTGGAACTTGCGCAGGTTTGTGGCACCTTCGGGCTTGGGCCATGTCTTACCGGTCTTGATCCGGCTGTTCTTGGGAAGCGTCAGTTGAACCATCTGGTGTCTCCTTTACGCGGTCAGGGCCGCAAGGCCTGCCTTGGTGATGCATGATTGTGTTTCTGGCCGTTCGATCACACTTCGAACCAGCGCAGCGGTTGTTTCACTGACGCCGATCACGGCGTCCTTGGCGAATTCGCCGATTTCACGGGCCGAGGCGTTGTCGATGACACAGTCGGAAAACGGCGTCACGGCGGCCTTGGGCACCATGGGAAAGCGGGTGGCAAAGGTTTCGGCCACCGCCGCCTTGGCCGAGCGGCGCGCGACGCCGTCCACCGCCTGGGTGGTTTCGGCGCAGGCGGTCAGCGCCAGCAGCGATACGATCCACAGCGCCCTCATGCCGCCCACCGCGTGAACATCACGTCCATGTGGCGCGGCTGCGCGCGTTTGCCGGGACCGTCTGCGATGGCAAGGATGTCGCGCAGCTCCAGTCCCGCATCCGCCAGCAGCGCAATGGCCGCCGAAGGTGGGGTCGATTGGGTGAACCGTTCGGTCACGCTCAGCTCCAGTATGACAAATTCGCAGCGTTTCAGGGTGTCGGGTCCGCCTGCCAGCACGGCAGTTTCGAACCCTTCGGTGTCGACCTTCAGCCCGACGCGCCCGTCATAGGCCGCCGCCACGTCGTCCAGCCTTTTGACCGGTACATCGTAGGTGTCGACCTTGTTGAACGTACCGGCCAGATTATCCGTCCGTTCCATCAACGACGCCATCGCCCCACCCTTGCCCGGTGCCGTTTCGGGCACGTTCAAGGTGGCTGTGCCCGCCTCGGAGCCCAAGGCAACGGCGTGAAAGTCGAAATCATCCAGCTGTCCCGAGGCGCGCACGACGTCGCCGCAACCGGGTTGCGGGTCGATCAGCACAAAGCGCGCATCGGCAAAGGATTTGTACAGCCACGGCGTGCCGTCATGCACCCCGACATCAAACACGACATCGGGGGAAAATCCGTATCCTTTCAGATAAAACGCACGCGTCTTGATGGGATGGACAGCCAACCCTTCAGACTTGAGCGTGCGCCGGATTTCACCAAGCATGATTCAGAACGTCCGTTTCTTCGGCGCGATCTTCTTGGGGTCGATCCCGCCTTCGCTTTCGTTGGTCAGCGGGTCCATGTGCACCGCGCGATAGCCCAGCGTCGCCTTGTTGTCATCGAACCATGTCAACGAGTGCTTGCGCCAGTTCTCGTCGTCGCGCTCTGGGTAATCCTCGTGGGCGTGTGCCCCGCGGCTTTCCTTGCGCGCCGCCGCTGCCGTGATGGTGGCCACGGCGTTGGGGATCAGGTTGGCCAGTTCCAGCGTTTCCATCAGGTCCGAATTCCACACAAGGCTGCGGTCGGTGACCTGGATGTCAGACCACTTGCCCGCGATCTCGTCCATGGCAACCTTGCCCGCCTGCAATGTCTTGTCCTCGCGGAAGACAGCGGCATCTTTTTGCATCGTGTGCTGCATTTCCAGACGCAGTTCTGCGGTGGGTGTATTGCCCTTGGCGTAACGGGTGTTGTCGAACCGGTCCAAGGCGGCCTGAACCGACGCAGGGTTCGGTTTGGGCACGGCGCTGTCGGGGTTCACGATCTTGCCTGCACGGATCGCCGCGGCACGGCCAAAGACCACAAGGTCGATCAGCGAGTTCGAGCCAAGGCGGTTCGCCCCGTGCACCGAGGCACAGCCCGCCTCGCCCACGGCCATCAGGCCGGGTGCGACGCGATCGGGTTCGTCCTCGGTCGGGGACAAGACTTCGCCCCAATAGTTCGTGGGAATGCCGCCCATGTTATAGTGCACGGTCGGGATCACGGGGATCGGTTCCTTGTTCAGGTTCACGCCGGCAAAGACACGTGCGCTTTCCGAAATACCCGGCAGGCGCAGTTTCAGCGTCTCGGGCGGCAGGTGCGACAGGTTCAGGTGGATGTGGTCGCCGTTCTTGCCAACACCGCGGCCTTCGCGGATTTCCATCGTCATGCAGCGGCTGACATAGTCGCGGGGCGCGAGGTCTTTATACTGGGGCGCATAGCGCTCCATGAAACGTTCGCCCTCGGAGTTGGTCAGATAGCCACCCTCGCCGCGCGCACCTTCGGTGATCAGGCAGCCCGCACCATAGATGCCGGTGGGGTGGAATTGCACGAATTCCATGTCTTGCAGCGGCAGACCCGCACGCGCCACCATACCGCCACCGTCACCGGTGCAGGTGTGGGCGCTGGTTGCGCTGAAATAGGCGCGGCCATAGCCACCCGTGGCCAGCACGACCATCTTGGCGCTGAACAGGTGCAGCGTGCCGTCATCCAGCTTCCAGCACATCACGCCCTGGCATTCGCCTTCTTCGGACATGATCAGGTCGATGGCGAAATATTCGATGAAGAATTCGGCCTTTTGCTTCAGCGACTGACCGTACAGCGTGTGCAGGATCGCGTGGCCGGTCCGGTCGGCAGCGGCGCATGTGCGCTGCACGGCGGGGCCTTCGCCGAATTCGGTGGTGTGGCCGCCAAAGGGACGCTGGTAAATCTTGCCTTCGTCGGTGCGCGAGAACGGCACGCCGTAATGTTCCAGCTCGTAAACCGCCTTGGGCGCTTCGCGGGCCAGATACTCCATCGCATCCGTATCACCCAGCCAGTCCGACCCCTTGACGGTGTCGTACATGTGCCATTGCCAGTTGTCGGGGCCCATGTTGGACAACGACGCGGCAATGCCGCCCTGTGCGGCAACCGTGTGCGAGCGGGTCGGGAACACCTTGGTCACGCAAGCGGTGCGCAGGCCCTGTTCGGCCATGCCCAGCGTCGCACGCAGACCAGCGCCACCGGCGCCTACGACGACAACGTCGTATTCGTGTGTTTCATATTCATATGCAGCCATTGAAATGTCTCCTCTGACTGGCGTTTTAAAGTGCGATGCGGGCGATGGCGAAAAGGCCCGTCGCCGCGATGGCGTAGCAGACGCAGATCATCACCACGATCGAGATTTTTTCGGCAACACCGTGGACATAGTCCTCGATCAGCACCTGAACGCCGTCCTTGAAGTGCTTCATGGTCACGGCAAAGGTCAGCGCGGCGACGATGGCCGGGAACGGATGGCTGAAGTATTCCAGCACCTCGGCGTGCGGCTTGCCCAGCATCGGACCAAAGGTAAAGACGAACAGCGGGATCAGGATCAGCAGTGCAAAGGCGCTGACTTTCATTGCCCAGAAGTGGGCCGTGCCGGATTTGGCCGACCCCATGCCAGTGGCGCGCTTGCGGTCTGTAAGATAACGCATCGGTGGCCCCCTTAAATAATGATGATGGTCAGGATGGTCAGAACGACCGATCCACCGATGACGGCCCAGCCGAGTTTCTCGGCGGTGTGGATCTCAAGACCGATGCCGTTGTCCCAGATCAGGTGCCGGACACCGGCCAGCGTGTGATACCAAAGGCCCCACAGCGACAGCGTCATCACCAGATCGCCGAACCAGCTGGTCAGGAAACCGTCCGCGGTGGCAAAGGCTTCGGGCGACGTGGCGGCGGCGATGAACCACCATGTGATCAGAAAGGTGGTGACCAGCAGTGCGTTGCCTGTGATCCGTGTCAGGATCGACGTCATCGACGTCA
Source organism: Sulfitobacter sp. 20_GPM-1509m (assembly GCF_000620505.1). Classification (GTDB taxonomy): domain Bacteria; phylum Pseudomonadota; class Alphaproteobacteria; order Rhodobacterales; family Rhodobacteraceae; genus Pseudosulfitobacter. The sequence continues at coordinate 261,542 of NZ_JIBC01000004.1, forward strand.
GCTGCGGGCGGTAGATGGTCAGATGCGGTGAGAGCGGGCGGTTGCCCCGGTTCACGTCGGCCATGACGACTCCTTTGGCTTGGTGCTTGGTCTCTTACTAAACCGTTTTTTCGCGCTGTCACGTAGATGCGCCAATTTGTTACCACTAACAGGACTGGTTTTTCGGCGCATCCTTTAATATTCAGCCTTTTGTGATCACAGTCCGAGATGCCGTGATCACAAATAAAACATGAGCGTTTTTATAGGATTTACGCACCCATCCCGCTTGTGCCTTTAAAGCGGAACCAGCGTCCAATAATCCAGATCCAGCAGAACATCCGGCAAATATTTGCCATCCTCGCCGCGCAACTGGAACGGTTCGCCCCCCTTGGTCGCCACCAGCCGCAGCCGCAGCGCCCCAACGCCGGGGGCGCTGGTTTCGGCCTTGTCCAGAACCTCGGACCAGGCGCGTATCGTGTCTCCGGACAGGCAGGGGTTCGCATGTGCGCCACCGTTCAGCCCCACGACCATCTGCGCATTGGCCAACCCGTTGAACGACAACGCCCGCGCCATCGAAATCACGTGCCCGCCATAGATCAGACGGCTGCCGTCGGGCCGTGCGGAGGTGTCGAAATGCACCTTGGCCGTGTTCTGCCACAGGCGCGTCGCCATCATGTGCTCGGCCTCTTCCACGGTGACGCCGTCCACGTGGTCGATCTGTTCGCCGATCTCGTAATCGCCCCAACGGTGCGGTTCGCCCGCCAGCGTGAAATCGTAGTTGGTGAAATCCAACCCCTTGGGGATCACCAGCACAGCGGGGTCCACCACGTTGCTCAGCTCTGGCACCACGGTCTGAGGTGCAGGCGCATCAACATTCCCTTTGCGCACCATGACCCAGCGCACATATTCCAGCACTTCCTCGTCATGCTGGTTCAGGCCGATGGTGCGCACATAAACCACGCCGGTCTTGCCGTTCGAGTTCTGTTTCAGCCCGATCACCTCGGACCGTGCGCGCAACGTGTCGCCGGGCCAAACCGGCAGTTTCCAGCGCCCTTCGGCATACCCAAGGTTCGCCACCGCGTTCAACGACACATCCGGCACGGTTTTGCCAAAAACGATGTGAAAGGCGATCATATCATCCAGCGGCGAGAACGGCAGACCGCAGGTCTGCGCGAATTGGTCGGACGAATACAGCGCATGACGCGCCGGATACAGCATGTGATACAGCGCGCGTTCGCCCATCTTGACCGTGCGCGGCACCGCGTGGTCGATCACCTGCCCCAGCGTGTAATCTTCGAAGAAACGGCCCGGATTGGTCTTTTTCATCAGTGCGCCCCCAGCTTGGTGTCAGGGGTGTAAGTGCCGGGCGCTTCTTTCACCACGGCCTGACCGCAGCGCATGACGCCAGCGGCGTGATCCCATGTCTGGGTCGGGCTGCCGTGCAGTTCCCACCCCTTGTTCAGCGCATCCGTCACCTTGTGACAAAAGGCCGAAGTGTCCTCTTCGGACAGAAAACGATAGAGTTTCATAGTCTTATCCTTAACCGAACGGATTATACCCCAGCCAGCTGTGGATCGCGCCGATCACACCCAGCAGCACGAAAGAGATACCAAGGAACATGACGTCCTTGGAAATCGACCCTTTGGCGGGCGGTGTCCATGCGGGCTCGGCGCGGTTGATCACGGCCATTTCAGCCAGCGCCCAGACCAGCAATCCGCCGAACAGCACGAACGATGGCACATCGCCGTTCACCAACAGGTGCGCGATGGCCCACAGTGAAAACCCCGTCAGCATCGGATGGCGCATCTTGTAGAAGATCGCGCCCTTCTTCGGGCCGGGGCTGACGAAATACAGGGCAGCAACCATCAGCAGGTTGTTAATCCCCGTGGTCGCCGGATGACGCCCCCAGAAAAACGCACCATCCGCCGCGCGGTAGCCAAAGATCATCAGCAGCACAGAGACCACGAGCGCAATCGCGACAACGCCTTTTCCGGCGCTGCCCATGGCCGCGCGCTGTGCAGGCATGGCACGTTGAAAGAAATGGGCCGCTGCCCACAGAAGAACCCCGAGAATAAGCAGTGTCATAGGTTTAGCCCTCTGCCATGGCCGCAATGGCCTCGGCCTGTGCGATCAGTTTGCGTGCGGTTTCAACATGCAGATTCTCGACAATCTTGCCGTCAACCACAGCCACACCCTGCCCCGAGGCTTCGACTTCGTCAAAGGCTTCGATCTGCCGGCGGGCGGTGTCGATCTCGGCCTCGGAGGGCGAATAGGCGGTGTTGGTCACGTCAACCTGCGCGGGGTGGATCAGGGTTTTGCCGTCAAACCCCATGTCGCGCCCCTGTTCACATTCCAGCGCCAGCCCCTCGTCGTCCTTGAAGGCGTTATAAACCCCATCGACAATCGCCAGCCCGTGCGCCTTGGCCGCGAGCAGACACAGGCCCAGTCCGGCTTGCAACGGCAGGCGGTCGGCCCGCGCGCGGGTGTTCAACTCTTTCGCCAGATCGTTGGTCCCCATCACCAGCCCTTGCAGCTTGGGATGGGCTGCGATGGCGGCGGCGTTCAACATGCCTGCGGGGGTCTCCATCATCGCCCACAGCGGCGCATCACCGGTGATCGCGGCCAGCGCGTCCAGATCGGCGGGGCTGGAAACCTTGGGCAACAGGATCGCGTCGGCCCCCATCCCGGCGGCGGCACGCGCATCGTCCGCGCCCCATGCGGTGTCCAGACCGTTGATGCGAATGATCTTCATCCGCGCACCATAACCGCCTTGGGCCAGTGCCTCTGCCAATGTGCCGCGCGCGGTTTCCTTTTCTTCGGCGGTCACTGCATCTTCGAGATCGAAAATGATCGCATCAACGGGCAACCCACGTGCCTTGTCCAAGGCGCGCGGCTTGGAGGCCGGAATGTAGAGAACGGAGCGCAACGGACGGTCGAGTGACATAGGCCTGCCTTTCGGGTCGGGTAATAATGTTGCGCGCAAAGGGGCATTTTTTTGCGAAAGGTTCAAGTGGAAACGCGCCGCAATGCAGCAAATCTCAAATTTTCCGCAGCGGCGCACGGTCCGTTAACCATTATTTACCACTCGGGGCGCAGGCTGATGCCGTCCGATATCACCGGGAGGGCCGTTTTGGCAGGGCCGCCGAACCTTTGCGGAAGGGGTGTCGCGACAGCACAGGAACCGGGGCCGCCCGGTCATCGCCGGGCAACCGGATCAGGCCAGATGACTGCGGGTGACGCCTTTTTGACCAAAGGCTGAACATCATGACACGCAATAAGACATTCCTGCATCTGGCGGCACTGACCGCCGCCGCCACACTGTATCTGACGGCTGCCAGCCACGTGTCCGCGCAATCCAACGCCCGCAACTGCGGTCCGCGCGCTATGGTGGTGGATCGTCTGGCATCGGGATACGGCGAAACCCGCCAGTCGATGGGCCTGGGCGCCAACAATCAGGTGATCGAGGTATTTGCCTCGTCCGAAACGGGCACGTGGACAATCACGGTGACCACGCCCGCAGGGATGACCTGCCTTGTGGCTTCAGGTCAGGCGTTCGAGGAACTGGCCGAAGCGCTGCCAGCGCCCGGCAACGACGCCTGAACTCTGACGACCTGACGCGCAGAAGGCGGCCCATCTTGGCCGCCTTTTTCACGGCCTCAGGTCAGCCCGTCCCAAATCAGCTTTACCCCCGTCACAACCAACAGCACATAGGTCAGCGCAAAGAACGCGCGTTCCGGCACCAGCCTGTGCGCCTTGACCCCGATCCACGCCCCCGCCAGCGCAAAGGGTGCCAGCGCCAGATTGGCCAGCCCCGTTTGCAGCGTGAACATGCCCAGAAAGGCATAAGGTACGAACTTGGCCACGTTGATCACCCAGAACAGCAGCACCGTAGACGCCTGATATTCCGTCTTGGTCATGCCGCGCGACAACAGATAGACCGCCGCAGGTGGCCCGCCGGCATGGCTGACAAAGCTGGTAAATCCCGCAACCAGCCCTGCCACAGCCCCCGCGCCCTGCCCCAACGGCCTGGACGTGGCAGCGATCCAGCCGCGCGCCCGGCCCACCTGCCACGCCACGAACACCAGCGAAATCACCCCGATCAGCACGCGGAACACATCCGCATCGGCCATCCGGTACAGCGCCGCGCCCAGCACGACACCGGGCAACGCCCCCAGAATCAGCAACCGCGTCTCGGGCCAGCGCCACTTGCGCCAGTACGGTCCCAAGGTGGCGACGTCGATCAGCATCAGCATCGGCAGCATGACGCCCAACGCCAGACCCGGCGCGACCACCAGCGCCAGAATCGAGGCGCCCGCAAAGGCGGCACCCGAGCCAAATCCGCCCTTTGACACCCCCGCAAACATCACGGCAGGGCCTGCCACCGCAAAGAACGCCCAATCCAGTTCCAGCACGTTAACTCCTTGGAAACCTTTGCCCTGCATTCAAGGTTAGCGGGTAACAACGCAGGCCGCCAGCAGCCGCGCGCCGCCGTGCCGCGGCGCAGCAGCCTTGCACGCGGCGCGGATAAGGACTAGGCAAACCGCAAATTCACAGCAACCCTGGAGACTACTCATGGCCAGACCCAAAATTGCGCTGATCGGCGCAGGTCAAATCGGCGGGACGCTTGCGCATCTCGCAGCCATCAAGGAATTGGGCGACGTTGTCCTGTTCGACATTTCCGAAGGCACCCCCGAAGGCAAGGCGCTGGACATCGCTGAATCCGGCCCGTCCGAGGGTTTCGACGCCAAGATGAGCGGCACCCAGTCCTATGAGGACATCGCAGGCGCAGATGTGTGCATCGTCACCGCCGGCGTGCCCCGCAAGCCCGGCATGAGCCGTGATGACCTGCTGGGCATCAACCTCAAGGTCATGAAATCCGTCGGCGAAGGCATCCGTGACCACGCGCCGAACGCATTCGTGATCTGCATCACCAACCCGCTGGACGCGATGGTCTGGGCGCTGCGCGAGTTCTCGGGCCTGCCCCACGAAAAAGTCTGCGGCATGGCCGGTGTTCTGGACAGCGCCCGCTTCCGTCACTTCCTGGCCGAAGAATTCCAGGTGTCCATGCGCGACGTGACAGCATTCGTGCTGGGCGGCCACGGCGACACCATGGTGCCGCTGACACGCTATTCGACCGTTGCAGGCATCCCGCTGCCCGATCTGGTCAAAATGGGCTGGACCACCCAAGAGAAACTGGACGCCATCGTTCAGCGCACCCGCGACGGCGGCGCCGAAATCGTCGGCCTGCTGAAAACAGGCTCGGCCTTCTATGCGCCTGCCACTTCGGCGATCGAAATGGCTGAAGCGTTCCTGAAAGACCAGAAACGCGTGCTGCCCTGTGCGGCCTATGTTGACGGCGCTCTGGGTCTGAAAGGCATGTACGTGGGCGTGCCCACGGTGATCGGTGCCGGTGGCGTCGAGAAAGTCATCGACATCAAGATGACCAAAGACGAACAAGCCATGTTCGACAGCTCGGTTTCGGCTGTTCAGGGCCTGGTCGACGCGTGCAAAGGCATCGACAGCTCGCTGGCATAAGCCACATCTTGCTGTCATGAATAGAGCCGGGCGCGTTCGACGTGTCCGGCTTTTTTATGGGCTGCCCGGCAACAGGGCAGCACGCCAACACCGCCCCGCATGCGGGGTCCTCAGGGGGTCGACGTGTCCCAACTGCCTGACATCAAACGCAAGCTGACCACCATCCTGTCAGCGGACGCCGCCAACTATTCGGGCCGCATGGCCCGCAACGAAGTGGACACGGTGCAGGCGCTGCGCCGCGCGCGCCGGGTGATCGACGCCGCTGTCATCGCCCGTGGCGGGCGCATCGCCAACACCGCGGGCGACGGGCTGATCGCCGAATTCCCCTCGGTCGTCGAAGGCGTGGCCGCTGCCGTCACAATCCAGCAAACGCTGAACGGCACCGCAGACGCCCTGCCCTTTCGCATCGGCGTGCATCTGGGCGATGTCATCGTCGAAGGCAACGATCTGCTGGGCGACGGCGTGAACCTGGCCGCGCGGCTGCAGGAAAACGCCAATGTCGGCGGCATTCTGGTGTCACGTCAGGTGGTCGATTACGCGCGTGGACGGCTTGCGGCCGAGTTTCGCCCGCTTGGCCCTGCCACACCCAAGAACCTGATTGAAGAGGTCGAGCTGTTCGCCGTGCTGGCCGAGGGGGTCAAGGCACCAGACGATCTGGCCTCGGTCGCACCGCGCATTGACCGCCCGCAATCCCTGCGTCTGAACGATGACGCCCGGATCAAGTTTCGCAAGTCATGTCAGCGCGCGGGTCTGGCAACAGCCGTGCTGGTGATCATCGATCTTACGAATGGTCCCGGCTTTGGCTGGCCTGCCCTGGTCGTCGCCGCAATTGCGGTTTCGCTGGTGTTCAAGTGGCGAAATCTGCGCGACTCGCAGCGCTGAACGTTCTGCCGACACAAGGGAATCCGTGCAGACACCCCCGGAAACGTGATGTCAGCGGTAACGTTTCAAATTTTGTGATCACAGGAAAAAACGTGTGATCACAAATGCCGGAATTTCTAGGCAAAACCCCGCCTTCCGCGCCTTTTCAGTTTACCATCCCTTCACGCTTGATCGTATACAGCCAGTTAAACCGCAGCTACTCAGGACCGTTTTGTCATGAACATCCACGAATACCAGGCCAAGGCCTTGCTTCGCTCTTACGGGGCACCCGTTTCCGACGGACGCGTCGTGCTGAAAGCCGAAGACGCCAAAAACGCAGCCGCCGAGATGGACGGCCCCCTGTGGGTGGTCAAGGCGCAGATCCACGCAGGTGGACGCGGCAAGGGTCACTTCAAAGAAGCTGACGCCGGCGAGAAAGGCGGCGTACGCCTGACGAAATCGGTCGAGGAAGCCGCCGAAGAAGCCAAGAAGATGCTGGGCCGCACATTGGTCACGCACCAGACCGGCCCTGCCGGCAAACAGGTCAACCGCATCTACATCGAAGACGGCTCGGGCATCGAAACCGAATTGTACCTGGCTCTGCTGGTCGATCGTCAGACCAGCCGCGTCAGCTTTGTCTGCTCGACCGAAGGCGGCATGGACATCGAAGAGGTCGCAGCATCGACCCCCGAGAAAATCCTGTCCTTCTCGGTCGATCCCGCATCCGGCTATCAGGCATTCCACGGCCGCCGCATCGCTTTCGCCCTGGGGCTGGAAGGCAAGCAGGTCAAACAGTGCGTCGGTCTGATGGCGTTGCTGTACAAGGCGTTCCTGGAAAAAGACATGGAAATGCTGGAAATCAACCCGCTGATCGTCACCGACAGCGGCGACCTGAAAGTGCTGGACGCCAAGGTCAGCTTTGACGGCAACGCGATGTACAAGCACGCCGACATCAACGAACTGCGCGACGAAACCGAGGAAGACCCCAAGGAGCTCGCCGCGTCCAAATACGACCTGAACTATATCGCGCTGGACGGCGAAATCGGCTGCATGGTGAACGGTGCCGGTCTGGCGATGGCCACCATGGACATCATCAAGCTCTACGGCGCCGAGCCTGCCAACTTCCTCGACGTCGGTGGCGGTGCCACCAAGGAGAAAGTGACCGAGGCGTTCAAGATCATCACCTCGGACCCGCAGGTCAAAGGCATCCTCGTGAACATCTTCGGCGGCATCATGCGCTGCGATGTGATCGCCGAGGGCGTTGTGGCCGCGGTGAAAGAAGTGGGCCTGAAAGTGCCGCTGGTGGTCCGTCTGGAAGGCACGAACGTGCAACAGGGCAAGGACATCATCAACAATTCCGGCCTTGACGTGATCGCCGCCGAAGACCTGAAAGACGGCGCACAGAAGATCGTGAAAGCGGTCAAGGGCTAAGTGTCCGGCATCGGGGGCGCACCGCTTTGCCCCCGAGCACACAGCCCCTTGCAACGGAGGTTCGATGCGATGCGCAAGCTTTTCGTCAATCCGGTTTCGCCGGGGACCTCCCTTTTTTCCCATGCGCCCTTTGGAGCGTTGAACTGATGCGCCGTTTCTGCCCTGCCGCTTTTGCCGTGTCGTTGTCCCTCGGGACAGCAGGCATTGCCATGGCCGACGGGCAGGCCGCCATAAGTGCGTTCAACGCCTATTGCTTTCAGGCGGGCCAGACCGCGGCGCAGGCACGTGACAACATGCAGGCGCTCGCAGGTGACCCGCTGCCGTTCGAACTGACCTTCTGGGACGCCACGCTCGAGGCCGCTCCGGCAGATGCGCCCTACGGCGTCGAGCGGCGCTGCGAGGTGTCCTGGGAGGGCAACCAGCCGCAGGCCGCCATCGACGCGCTGCGGGTGCAGATGAACACGCCGCCTGTCTTTGGCCGGCCGACCACAATGCCCACCACCCATAGCGCCCAGCCCGGCACCGCCCTGATCGAAGCGCGCGAATTGCTGCAAGGGCGCGTGGCCGTGGTGCATGTGGGCACACGTGGTGGTGCGAATTCTGTCAAAACCTTCATGGCCGTCGATCGCCTGCCGGTCGCGCTGGCTCCGGGGGACAGCTGATGGTCATGATCTCGCACAGCCACCGGTTCATCTATCTCAAGACCTTCAAAACCGCGAGCACCTCGACCGAAGCTGCGCTGGAACGGTTTTGTGCGCCGGCCGAGGCCCGCGCCGACGGCGTCGCACGCGATGCCTTTGATGGCCCCGAAGGGATCATCGGCAGCCGTGGTCCGGCACAGGACGCCTCCAGGGGCACATGGCACGGGCACATGCCCGCAGCCGATGTGCGCGACGCCCTGCCCCGCGCGGTCTGGGACGGCTATTTCAAATTCACCACCCTGCGCAATCCCTTCGAACGGCTGGTGTCGCATTTCGCCATGCGCAACCGCGCTCATTTCGCAGGTCGGGTGTCGCAGGACGATCGCCGGACGGCCTTTGTCGACTGGCTGGACCACAGCCCGCAAGCCACGCAGGATCTGGACATATATGGCATCGACGGCACTCCGGTGATCGACGCGGCCATACGTCTGGAACACCTGACCGAGGACCGCGCCGCACTTTGCGCGCGTCTGGACCTGGGCACGGTCGACTGGCCGCACCTGCGCAACAACCCCGATCGCTGGGCAAAGGTGGGCGACTGGCGCGCCCTCTATACGCCCCGCGCGCTGGCCCGCGTAGCCGACCTGTATCACTGGGAGCTGGCCGAATACGGCTATCACGCCCCCGCCCTCGAAACATCGCAAACAACAGACTGATCGTAAGCAAGGAAACCAAACATGGCCGTTCTTATCGACGAAAACACCAAAGTCATCTGCCAGGGCCTGACCGGCTCGCAGGGGACATTCCACACCGAACAGGCCATCGCCTATGGCACAAAGATGGTCGGCGGCGTGACGCCGGGCAAGGGCGGCCAGAAACATCTGGACCTGCCGGTCTTCAACTCGGTGCACGAGGCGATGCACGTGACCGAAGCCAACGCATCGGTGATCTACGTGCCGCCCCCCTTCGCGGCGGATTCGATCCTCGAAGCCATCGACGCGGAAATGCCGCTGATCGTGTGCATCACCGAAGGCATTCCGGTTCTGGACATGATGCGCGTCAAGCGCGCGCTGGAAGGGTCCAAATCGCGCCTGATCGGCCCCAACTGCCCCGGCGTGATCACGCCGGACGCCTGCAAGATCGGCATCATGCCCGGCCACATCCACAAACGCGGCTCGGTGGGTGTTGTTTCGCGCTCGGGCACGCTTACCTATGAGGCTGTGAAACAGACAACCGACATGGGACTGGGCCAATCTTCGGCCGTGGGCATCGGCGGCGACCCCATCAAGGGGACCGAGCATATCGACGTGCTGGAAATGTTCCTGGCCGACCCTGAAACCCAGTCGATCATCATGATCGGTGAAATCGGCGGCTCTGCCGAAGAAGAAGCGGCACAGTTCCTGGCCGACGAAAAGAAAAAAGGCCGCTGGAAACCCACAGCCGGTTTCATCGCGGGCCGCACAGCCCCTCCGGGCCGCCGCATGGGCCACGCAGGCGCCATCGTCGCTGGTGGCAAGGGCGATGCGGAAAGCAAGATCGAAGCGATGCGCGAAGCCGGTATCGTGGTGGCAGACAGCCCCGCGACACTGGGCGAAGCGGTCAAAGAAGCAATCGACAAAGGCTAACCTGTCTCAAGGCGGGGCATGTCCCCGCCTTGTTATCTTTAACCATCATACGGCCACGTCTCATATCCGAGGTATCTCGCCATGACCGACCACCCCGCCAACGACCAGTTCCACGCCTCGTCCTTCATGCAGGGGCATAACGCGGAATACCTTGAACAGATGTATGCCCGCTATGCCAACGACCCCGGCGCGGTGGACGAAGCCTGGCAGGCCTTTTTCAAGGCGATGGGCGACGAGGACGACAACGTCAAGGCCGAGGCCGCAGGCCCCTCTTGGGCGCGCAGCGACTGGCCTCCGATGCCGGGCGATGACCTGACGCAGGCGCTGACCGGCGAATGGGCCGCCCCGGCCGAGGTCAAGGGCGCGGGCGACAAGATCAAGGCGAAAGCCGAAACCAAGGGCGTCGAGCTGAGCGACGAGATGGTCAAACGCGCCGTACTGGACAGCATCCGCGCGCTGATGATCATCCGTGCCTACCGCATCCGGGGCCACCTGGTTGCCGATCTGGACCCGCTGGGCATGCGCGACAAGGACCCGCATCCCGAGCTGGACCCGAAATCCTACGGCTTCACCGAGGCCGACATGGACCGCCCGATCTTTATCGACAACGTGCTGGGGCTGGAAATCGCCTCGATGCGGCAGATCATGGAGATCATCACGCGGACCTATTGCGGCACCTTCGCGCTGCAATACATGCACATTTCCGATCCCGAACAGGCCAGCTGGCTGAAAGAACGGATCGAAGGACTGGGCAAGGAAATCGCCTTTACCCGCGAAGGCCGCAAGGCGATCCTGAACAAGATGGTCGAGGCCGAAGGCTTTGAGAAATTCCTGCACGTCAAATACATGGGCACCAAACGCTTTGGCCTGGATGGCGGCGAAAGCCTGATCCCCGCGATGGAGCAGGTCATCAAGCGTGGCGGCGCCCTGGGCGTCAAGGAAATCGTGATCGGGATGCCGCACCGTGGCCGCCTGTCGGTTCTGGCCAACGTGATGCAGAAACCCTATCGCGCGATCTTCAACGAATTCCAGGGCGGCAGCTTCAAACCCGAGGACGTCGACGGCTCGGGCGATGTAAAATACCACCTTGGCGCGTCTTCGGACCGTCAGTTTGACGACAACACCGTGCACCTGTCGCTGACCGCCAACCCCTCGCACCTCGAGGCGGTGAACCCGGTCGTTCTGGGCAAGGTCCGTGCCAAACAGGACCAGTGGGGCGACACCGAGCGTACCAGCGTCATGCCGATCCTGCTGCACGGCGATGCGGCCTTTGCCGGTCAGGGTGTCGTGGCCGAATGTTTTGCCCTGTCGGGTCTGCGCGGTCACCGCGCGGGGGGCACCATGCACATCGTGGTGAACAACCAGATCGGCTTTACCACGGCGCCGCATTTCTCGCGCTCGTCCCCCTATCCCACCGACAACGCGCTGGTGGTCGAGGCTCCGATTTTCCACGTCAACGGTGACGATCCCGAAGCCGTGGTCCACGCCGCCAAAGTGGCGACCGAGTTCCGCCAGAAATTCCACAAGGATGTCGTCATCGACATCTTCTGCTATCGCCGTTTCGGTCACAACGAGGGCGACGAGCCCATGTTCACCAACCCGGTGATGTACAAGCGGATCAAGAAGCAGAAAACCACCCTGACGCTGTACACCGACCGTCTGGTCAAGGACGGCCTGATCCCCGAGGGCGAGATCGAGGACATGAAGGCGGCGTTCCAGGCCAAGATGAACGAAGAGTTCGAGGCCGGCAAAGAATACCGCCCGAACAAGGCCGACTGGCTGGATGGCAAGTGGTCGCATCTGGATAAGATGAAGCAGAAGAAATACCAGCGTGGCAAAACCGCGATCAAGCCCGAAACCCTGGCCGATGTCGGACGCGGGCTGACCACGGCGCCCGAGGGTGTTCCGCTGCACAAGACGGTGGAACGCCTGCTGGAAGCCAAGAAAGCGATGTTTGAAAGCGGCACCGGTTTCGACTGGGCCACGGCCGAGGCCATCGCGTTCGGATCGCTGCTGACCGAAGGGTTCCCGGTGCGTTTGTCCGGTCAGGACAGCGCCCGCGGCACCTTCAGCCAGCGCCATTCGGCCCTGATCAATCAGGACAACGAAGAACGCTACTACCCGCTGAACCACATCCGCGAGGGTCAGGCGCAATACGAAGTCATCGACTCGATGCTGTCTGAATATGCGGTGCTGGGCTTTGAATATGGCTATTCGCTGGCCGAACCCAATGCGTTGACCCTGTGGGAGGCGCAGTTCGGCGACTTTGCCAACGGTGCGCAGATCATGTTCGACCAGTTCATCAGCTCGGGCGAAAGCAAATGGCTGCGCATGTCGGGCCTGACCGTCCTGCTGCCGCACGGTTTTGAGGGGCAAGGCCCCGAACACTCCAGCGCCCGTCTGGAACGGTTCCTGCAAATGTGTGGCCAGGACAACTGGATCGTTGCCAACTGCACCACGCCGGCGAACTACTTCCACATCCTGCGCCGCCAGATCCACCGCGACTTCCGCAAGCCGCTGATCCTGATGACGCCGAAATCGCTGCTGCGTCACAAACTGGCCGTCAGCAAGGCCGACGAGTTCACCACCGGTTCGTCCTTCCACCGCGTGCTGTGGGACGATGCGGAACATGGCAACTCGGACACCAAACTGGTCGCTGATGACAAGATCAAGCGCGTCGTGATGTGTTCGGGCAAGGTCTATTATGACCTGCTGGAAGAGCGCGACGCCCGTGGCATCGACGATATCTACCTGCTGCGCTTTGAGCAGTTCTATCCCTTCCCCGCACAATCCGCGGTGAAGGAACTGGAACGCTTCAAGGATGCCGAAATGATCTGGTGCCAGGAAGAACCGAAGAACCAGGGCGCCTGGACCTTTATCGAACCCAACATCGAATGGGTTCTGGGCCGGATCAAGGCCAAGCACCTGCGCCCCGAATATGTCGGACGCGCCACATCGGCGTCGCCTGCCACAGGTCTGGCCAGCCAGCACAAAGCACAACAAGCCGCCCTCGTTGACGAGGCGCTGACCATCAAAGGATCGAAATAATGACTGATGTCCGTGTGCCCACCCTGGGCGAATCCGTGACCGAAGCCACCGTTGCCACATGGTTCAAGAAACCCGGCGACGCCGTGGCCGTTGACGAAATGCTGTGCGAGCTGGAAACAGACAAGGTCACCGTCGAAGTGCCCAGCCCCGTCGCGGGCACCATGGGCGAGATCGTGGCCGCCGAAGGCGACACCGTCGGCGTTGACGCGCTGCTGGCGACCATCTCGGAAGGTGGCGAAGCCACAGCAGAGGCCCCCAAGGACGCGCCCAAGGCGATCGACGCCGGTGCCGAGGAAACCAAACCGCGCGATGCCGCCAACGTGGACGTGATGGTGCCAACACTGGGCGAGAGCGTCACCGAGGCGACCGTCAGCACATGGTTCAAGAAAGTGGGCGACACGGTCGCGCAGGACGAGATGCTGTGCGAGCTGGAAACAGACAAGGTCAGCGTCGAAGTGCCCAGCCCCGCCGCCGGTGTCCTGACCGAAATCCTGGCCGAAGAAGGCAGCACCGTGGAAGCCAGCGCCAAGCTGGCGGTGATCTCCTCGGGTGACGGCGCCAAGGCTGCGGCCCCCGCGTCGGAAGAAGCCCCCAAGCCTGCGGCGCAGGAACAGAGCGGCGGCAAGGACGTGGAAGACGCACCCTCCGCCAAGAAAGCTATGGCCGAAGCCGGTATCAGCCGCGATCAGGTCACCGGCTCGGGCCGTGACGGACGCATCATGAAGGAAGACCTGGCCAAGGCCGTGGCCGCCGCCGGTTCCGCCCCTGCCCCGCAAGCCTCTGCCGCGCCGCGCGCGCCGGTCTCTGCCGACGATGCGTCACGCGAAGAGCGGGTGAAAATGACCCGTCTGCGCCAGACCATCGCGCGCCGTCTGAAAGACAGCCAGAACACCGCCGCGATGCTGACCACCTATAACGAGGTCGACATGACCGAGGTCATGGCGCTGCGCAACGAATACAAGGACCTGTTCCTGAAGAAGCACGGCGTGAAACTGGGTTTTATGTCCTTCTTCACCAAGGCTTGCGTGCACGCCCTGAACGAAGTCCCCGAGGTCAACGCCGAGATCGACGGCACCGACGTGGTCTACAAGAACTTCGTTCACATGGGCATCGCCGCAGGCACGCCCACAGGTCTGGTCGTTCCGGTGATCCGCGACGCCGATGCAATGTCCTTTGCCGAGATCGAAAAGGCGATTGCCGAAAAAGGCGCGCGCGCCCGTGACGGCAAGCTGTCGATGGCGGAAATGCAGGGCGGCACGTTCACCATTTCGAACGGCGGCGTCTACGGCTCGCTGATGTCCTCGCCCATCCTGAACCCGCCGCAATCGGGTATCCTGGGCATGCACAAGATCCAGGACCGCCCGATGGCGATCAACGGTCAGGTGGTGATCCGCCCGATGATGTACCTGGCACTGTCCTACGACCACCGCATCGTCGACGGCAAGGGCGCGGTAACCTTCCTGGTCCGCGTCAAGGAAGCGCTGGAAGATCCCCGCCGGTTGCTGATGGATCTGTAAACCAAAACAGGTCAGCGCCCCTTTACACGGGCGCTGACCGGCACCACTGCACGCTTTCATCTGCCGATATGGATACGATGACATGACACCGATGCTCCTCACCCTCGCCCTCGCCGGCCTGATGCACATCGTGCAATTCGTTGTGGCCTCGACCATGGCGAACATGGACGTGGGGCCGGGCTACACCACCAGCCCGCGCGACCGTGATCCCAGCCGCCCGATGCGCAATGTCACGGCGCGGATGCTGCGGGCCTATGACAACAACGTGCAGATGTTTCCGTTCTTTGCCGCCGCCGTGTTCCTGATCCACGTCACGGATCAGGTCAGCACCCTGACGCTGGGCGCGGCTTGGGTCTATCTGGCCGCCCGTGCGCTCTATATCCCCGCCTATGCGCTGGGATGGCAGCCCTGGCGGTCCTATATCTGGCTCGTGGCACTGGCCTGCGTTGCCATCCTGTTCATCGCCTCCCTGATCTAGGGACGCGCCCGCAAGACACATATGGCCCCTGTGCCACACTGAAAGCCGACAGCGGCCTGTCCCAGGCCACACCGGCGCACACGACCAAGGAGAAGACCTCATGGCATCCTACGACGTAATCATCATCGGCTCCGGCCCCGGCGGCTATGTCTGCGCCATCCGTTGCGCGCAACTGGGCCTGAAAGTGGCCTGCGTCGAAGGGCGCGACACGCTGGGCGGCACCTGCCTGAACGTCGGCTGCATCCCGTCCAAGGCATTGCTGCACGCATCCCACATGCTGCACGAAGCCGAGCATAACTTTGCCGAAATGGGCCTGAAGGGCAAAAGCCCCTCGGTCGACTGGAAGCAGATGCTGACCTACAAACAGTCCACCGTCGACACCAACACCAAGGGCATCGAATTCCTGTTCAAAAAGAACAAGATCGACTGGCTGAAAGGCTGGGGCTCGATCCCCGAGGCGGGCAAGGTCAAGGTCGGTGACGAGGTCCACGAGGCCAAGAACATCATCATCGCCACCGGCTCCGAGGCGGCGTCGCTGCCCGGCGTCGAAGTGGATGAAAAGGTCGTCGTGACCTCCACCGGCGCGCTGGAGCTGGGCAAGGTGCCGAAATCCATGGTCGTGATCGGCGCAGGCGTGATCGGGCTGGAACTGGGCAGCGTTTACGCGCGTCTGGGGTCCGAAGTGACCGTTGTCGAATATCTGGACGCGATCACCCCCGGCATGGACCCCGAGGTTCAGAAAACCTTCCAGCGGATGCTGACCAAGCAGGGCCTGAAATTCATCATGGGCGCCGCGGTGCAAAAGACCGAAGCGACCAAGACCAAGGCCAAGGTGCATTACAAACTGCGCAAGGACGACAGCGAACACGTGCTGGACGCCGATGTGGTTCTGGTGGCAACAGGCCGCAAGCCTTACGTCGACGGGCTGGGCCTTGAGGGTTTGGGCATCGAGATGACCAAACGCGGTCAGATCAAGGTGGGCAAGGACTGGCAGACCAGCGTGCCGGGCGTCTACGCCATCGGCGACGTGATCGAGGGTCCGATGCTGGCGCACAAGGCCGAGGACGAAGGCATGGCCGCCGCCGAGCAGGTCGCAGGCAAGCACGGGCACGTCAACTACGGCGTGATCCCCGGCGTGATCTACACCCACCCCGAAGTCGCATCGGTGGGCGAGACCGAGGCCACACTGAAAGAAGCGGGCCGCGCCTATAAGGTCGGCAAGTTCAGCTTCATGGGCAACGCCCGCGCCAAGGCCGTGTTCGCGGGCGACGGATTTGTGAAGATCCTGGCCGACAAGGAAACCGACCGCATTCTGGGCTGCCACATCATCGGCCCCGGTGCCGGCGACCTGATCCACGAGGTTTGCGTTGCAATGGAATTCGGCGCATCCGCCGAAGATCTGGCCATGACCTGCCACGCGCACCCGACCTTTTCGGAAGCCGTACGCGAGGCGGCGCTGGCCTGCGGCGACGGTCCGATCCACATGTGATTGGCACCCGCCAGACCTGACACAAAAGGCGCGCCCACCGGCGCGCCTTTTTCATTTATCGTTACTCGGATTTAGCGAGGGGTGCTTTTTGGAAGGTAATGCCGCAATTCTTGCGCACGGATACCTGCTCAAGCGCGTTCAACTCGCCTTTCAGACGGGCCAGTTCAGCGGCCTTGGCTTTATTGCCCTTGATGAAAAAAGCCGCAGGCCAGAACACAACCAGCGCAACACCAGTCGCCACAGCGTCGTTTTTGGCAGCTTCGTTCTGCTCGCCCGAAACCGCTTGCGCGCGTTGCGACACCAACGTGGCCTCTTCAGCAATCTGGCGGCAGGTCAGGCGGTCATAACCGATGGTAGAGACTTGAGCGGCCTGAACGTTTTCGGACTTTTCGGCGCAGGCAGACAGCAAAAGACAGCCTGCCAGAGTGGCAGTGGCAAAAGGTTTGAACATATTGGAAAGGCTCCGGAATAAAGTAGTTGAGGAGTGATCAGTAACAAATGCGTTACCTGGCACTCAACCCAATACGCCACCGAATGGAGCCTATCCATACCCTGTGGTCGGAATGTCACGCATCTCGAACCTTCACCTCACCACATCGTCTCGCTGGCACGCTTGGGCCATGCGGCGTCATAGGCTGCGCCACCCTCTGCCCCATCCGTCACCTCGGCCAGTATCTCGCCCGGACGCGGAAGGCCTGCGCTGTCGTCGCGCGCCCACAGGTCTGCGCGCATCACGGCGCGGGCGCATTGGGTGTAAACTTCGGCGATGCGGATCACGATCACCGTGGCGGGCGTGGCCTTGCCCGCTGCAAACCGCGCACGCAGGTCGGCGTCATCGGTCAGACGCGCCTGCCCGTTCACCCGCACCACCGTGTTCGAACCCGGCACCATGAACATCAGCGACACGCGCCCGTCCGTCACGATATTGCGCAGCGAATCCAGCCGGTTGTTGCCACGCCAGTCGGGCATGGCCAGCGTCTGAGGGTCCAGTTCCAGCACAACCGGGCCATCGTCGCCACGCGGGCTGCCATCGGTACCCGCGGCCCCAACAGTGGTCAGCACGCAGAACCGCGAGGCCATGATCCATTTGCGGTAGAGCGGCGTCAGGTGGTCCGAGACCTTGCGCAACGCAGGTTGTCCGGGCGTGCCATAAAGCGCCTCAAGCGCGCTTTCCGTCTCGATCCATTGCATCAGCCCAACCTTTTCACATCAAACCCCGCCTCGACCAGCAGGGCGTCAGAACGCGCCTCGACGGTCTGCTGCAAGGTCGCCATGAATTCCTCGCGCGGCAGCCCTTCGGGCATGGTGGGCAGGAACTCGATCACCGCCAGCCCCGGTTTGCGCAGGATGCCCTTGCGCGGCCAGAACACGCCCACGTTGGTGGCCACAGGCACGCATGGCTGGCCCAGTTCGTTGTACAGCACGGCAGTGCCGACCTTGTAGGGCGCCTTGACCCCCGGTGCGACGCGCGTGCCTTGGGAATAGATGATCAGCTGTCCCGCCTCCAGACGGCCCGCATCCACGTCGCGCACCATCTGCTTGATCGCAACGCCGCGCTTGCCGCGTGCCACGGGGATGCAGCCGATGCCCTTGGCATAGAGGCCGATGATCGGCGTCCACAGGATCTCGCGTTTCATGATGAACTTGCCCTTGGGCACCGCGTGAAAAATCAGCATGATGTCCAGGAACGACTGGTGCTTGGCCGCGATCAGAACGTCGCCGGTGGGCACCTCGCCGCGCACTTCGGTGCGGATGCCGACCATCCAGCGCGCCGTCCAGAACACCCATTTGCACCACGTCTTGCAGGCCGCCCGTGCGCCTGCGCGGCTGAACAGCGCATAGGGCGCAAAGACCACGCCGACCACCAGCATCGCCAGATAGATTTGCGCCACAAAGATCAGCGAGCGCAGCCATTGAAGTGCGATCATGACAGGTTCTCCAATGTGCGACGGGCCGCCGCGCCCGTGGCGGCAAAGGCCACCAGGGCCGTCAGTGGCGGGATCAGGAACGGCACGACCCAGCCCAGCCCCTGAAAGCGCAATCCGGTGAGAAAGCCCGACATCTCACTGCCGCCCGAGGGCATCAGCACCACCGCAATCACGCCCAGGACCACACCCAGCGCCGATCCGGCCAGCGCACGCAATGTAAAACGGCGGATAAAAGCCTGGGCGATATAGCGGTCGGTTGCGCCCACCAGACGCAGCACCGCGATCACCTGCGCATTGGCGGCCAGCGCAGCCTGCGCGGCCAGCGTCACCATCGCGGCCACCGTGGCCACGATCAGCACCGTGGCAACCCAGCCCAGCAGGCGCAACCGCGACGCGGCCTTGACCAGCGGGGCACGCCAGCGGCTGTGATCATCCAGCACGGCACCTGGCACCTCGGCAGACAGCCGCAGCCGCAAACCCGCGGCGTCGATGCCGTCAGAGGTTTCGATAATCTCGATCAGGCGCGGCACCGGCAGGCCGTCCAGCGAGACTTCGGGGCCGAACCACGGGGCCAGCAGGGCTGACTGTTCCTCGTCACTCAATGCACGTGCGCTTTGCACGCCCGCGGTGGTTTGCAGCACGGCCAATGCCGCCTCGGTCTGCGTGGCCCGCTGGTCCAGCGGGGCGACAATGCGGATCGTCGCGGTGCGCGCCAGCTCGGCGCTCCACTGGCTGGCAAGCCGTCCCGTGGCCATCGACAGGGCAAGCGCGAACACGGCCAGAAAGGCCATGGCGGCGGCTGCAAACAGGGTCAGCCGTGCGGTAAACCCCGAAGGTGGCACAACGCGGTCGGCCTGGCGGTCGCTGTGGGTCAGCGATTGCAATGCGTTCAGGTTCAGCTTCACAGGTCCGCCCCCGCCAGTTGGATGCGCCGGTTGGCGATGCGCAGCACCCGCGCCTGCACCTGTGCCTTGGCCGCGCGGATCAGCGACAGGTCATGGGTGGCAATCAGCACCGTCTTGCCCATGCGGTTCAACTCGATCAGCAGGTGCAGCAGACGCTGGGACATCTCCCAGTCGACGTTGCCCGTGGGTTCATCCGCCAGCACCACATCGGGCGACATGATCACCGCCCGTGCCAGCGCCGCGCGTTGGCGTTCCCCGCCCGACAACTCGGGCGGCAGCCCCTGCGACCGCTCGGTCAGACCGACCCATGCCATAAGCTCCTCAAGGTCACCGCCCTGCGCCGCGCCGCCCCGTCCCGATACGGTCAGAGGCAGGGCGATGTTTTCGGCAACCGGAAGGTGGTCCAGGAACTGCACGTCCTGATGCACGACCCCGATCCGGCGCCGGAGCATGGCGATGTCGTCACGCTGAAGCGTGCGCACATCCGCGCCCAGCAGCCGCACGGTGCCCGCGGTGGGCAACAACGCGCCGTAACACAGCTTGAGCAGTGTGGTCTTGCCCGCTCCCGATGGTCCGGTCAGAAAGTGGAAAGATCCGGGCGCGAGTTTGACGGAAATATCCGACAACAATTCGCCCCCGCCGTAGCTGTAGGCCACATTTTCTAGCTCGATCACGTCTCACCCCGCTTGATGCACCTGTTGTGCCTTAGCATCGGTGCGGTTTCAATGCGCCTTGCAACGGGGGTTGAGGGCAGATTGCACTTTTCTGCGCAGTCGCAACACCATATCCTGTGGATCAGGGCAAGGAACGGGTGAATTTATGCGGTGCGACACGCCATGCGGCTAGTATGTCCAAATTGCGATGCGCAATACGAGGTGCCGGACGAGGTGATCCCGTCCGAAGGTCGTGACGTCCAATGCTCTGACTGCGGTCAGACGTGGTTCCAGCATCATCCCGACCACATGCCCCCCGAACAGGACGAAGACACCGCCCCGCTGGCGCCCGAACCGGATCTGCCTGTCGAAGGGGAAGAACGCGTTCCAGCACCCGAGCCGAAACGCCGGACGCTGGACCCTGCCGTGTCCGACATCCTGCGTGCCGAGGCCGAAGCCGAGGCGCGGGTGCGCGAGAGCGAAGGGTTGGAAACCCAGCCCGATCTGGGTCTGGACGTCAGCGGTGACGAAGGCCAAAGCGAAGAGGCCGCGCGCCGGGCGCAAGAGGCCCGCGACCGTATGGCACGGATGCGTGGGCAGGACCCGGCCGTCTCCGACGCCGCAGCAACCGCTGCCGCCGCAGGGTCACGCCGCGACCTGCTGCCTGACATCGAAGAGATCAATTCGACCTTGCGTTCAACGGGGGATCGCCAGATTGCCAAGGGCGATCCGGCCCCCGATGCGCCTGTGCGCGAACGCAAGAAACGCGGGTTCCGGCGCGGTTTTTTCACGTCTTTACTGATAGTTGCAGTGCTGACGGTGATCTATGTCTATAGCCCGCAGATCGTGGCCGCAGTGCCGACGCTGGAGCCTGTGATGACCGGCTATGTCGGCACGGTGGATCAGGCGCGGGTCTGGCTGGACAGTCATGTGACGAGCCTGCTGATGTGGCTGGATACGACGGCGGCGTCGTAATCCGGGCAGGGTTACCCCGGCGTGCGGTGGTTTAACCGGACGGCCCGCGCGGTGCTGTCGGGGTGGATTGCGTACATATTCCAACCGATCCTGTACAAGACGCGCCTGCCCGAAAGGCGCGTTTCGGGCCCGTTTTGGCGGTGTTGTACATATTCGGGGCAGATGCGTACAAAACGCCGATGGGCCACGCGGATGCGGCAATTTGCACACAAAAATTCAGTGAGTTTTTTTGAGGGTGACCGCAAATCCTGTGGGGTCGCCTTGACGATCCGCAGAGGGTCATTCCCGCCGCCGTACCCGGGGTGGGAGGAAGTCGCAGGCGCTTTCGAGGAGGGGTGTCATTTCTTTAGTGAACCGCCCCGAGGCGTTTCATAGTGATCAAAACGGTATCTCGAAATCATCTTCAGCGGATGGTGATGGCTGATCATTCAGTTCGTCTTCGCTTTCTGCTTCTTCAACGATGAATCGCGCCCTTTGATAGAGCTCATCAAAGGTCAGTATCTCGGGTTGGCGAAGGTTGCGGCGGTAGTCCTCGAATGAGCGGTAACGCGCTTCATTGATCCCGTGTTCTGTCTCAAATTCGGACAAATTTCCGACTACTAAAAATGAACGTGGCTGCACCGTTGTCAGCTCTTCACCAGTCGGAACCCCGTTGCTATCGGTGAAACGGTGGTGCGAGCCTAGCTCATCCAGAGCGGCACGCACGTTCTCTTGCGTTTGAGCTACTGCACCACATAGCTCGGCTGTAGGTGCCCATGTACCAGAGCGATACTGGCTTGGTTTGAGCAGACCTTGTGAGTGTTTCTTGATTTCGACAAGACAAAGCGCACTAATCGCTGCCCGTGTTTTCATGACGGCATCGGGTCGCTTGCCACTCTTGATTAAGCTTGCTCCACGGATTGTGTTTTGAAGGTTTTCACCATCCAATCCAGTTGTGAAAACGTACGACAACCCATAACCAAATATCCACTGGTTCTGTTCGAAGAATTGCTGCCAGGTCTCCTCGGTGAGATCATTCTCGCTCAACATCGCTTCGAATTTGTTTAACTGAGCTTTCCGGTAGGCCAGTGCAACCACGTCCTGAGTGGTAATCTGGCTTCGCGCGAACTCCGCCACCAGTTCAGGATGATCCTCAAGAACCTTTCGCGCGTCCGCATCAGGCAAGTGAACGAGCTTCAAATCCCCAAAGTCACGATTAAACTTTTTCTCGTCGGGTATCTCTAGTTGTTTGATGAGTTGCAAGAATTCGATTAACTCTGGGATTTCGTTTCCGTAGATCACGAACTGTTCACCCATTGGGCTGCCACTTTTTGTGTTCCATTTTTGAAACCAAAGGTGGCTTATTCCTCTGTCATCCTCAACGAACTTAACCTTTGCCTGACGCGTCCCCTTCGATGAGCTCCGGATCACATATTCCCCGTCTTCCTTGATCACTTCTGGTACCTCATTGCTTGAAAAAATGCGGTGCCCATACCGCCAAAGCTTTTTGCTCCATGGCACAGAAAACCTCATGGAGATGTAGTACCGTGATGCGAGACGGTCCTTAGCGTACTGGTAATCATTGAAAAGGTCGATGCTTGCCTCCTATAAGCTTATCAGGAACAGACTACCCATTGTCGCAGAGCACTCAAACATGCACCGATTGGTCAACAGCATCGAAAAGCGCATAAGATCTTGTATATGAAGTCGCACTGTGTGCCAACGTCTGCTTCGTCCGATGCACGCTTTGGCTGGTGCGTCTGCACCCAAAGTCCAATTTCCGCCCTCCCTGTCTATGCGCAACGACATGCTGCGCCCGGCACAAATGCCTGGAATGAACTGTGAGCGGTCGCAACCATGAGCCGGTCGAGCGGTAGAGCTGTCCACCACCAGATCCTCTATCAAATGGCCACGAACAGCCCTCTCCACCTGTCCCCACGCGCGGGACAAGGCCGAAGGCCGCCGCGCATCGCCGGGCCGCCCCACGGCACGGCGATTTGGTTTCTGTTGCGCGGAACAGATCGGTGGGATGTGTTTGGCTGCCATTAAGTGGCAGACACTGAGGTTGCATCGCCGTACCTCGGCCCGTCGATGCGCGGCTTGGTGGTTCGGTGCGACAGGGCGGGCCGTCCGGCGGGACTGCGAATTGGTGGCTGTTGCGCGGAACAGATCGGTGGGAGGTGTTTGGCTGCTATTAAGTGGCAGACACTGACGTTGCATCGCCGTACCTCGGCCCGTCGATGCGCGGCTTGGTGTTTTGTTGCGACAGGGCGGGCCGTCCGGTGGGACGGCGATTTGGTTGCCGTTGCGCGGAATAGATCGGTGGGAGGTGTTTTGCTGCCATTAAGTGGCAGGCACTGAGGTTGGATCGCCGCACCTCGGCCCGTCGATGCGCGGCTTGGTGGTTCGGTGCGGACGATTGAGGTGTTCCCCCGTCAGAACCGGTCCAGCAGGCGTTCCAGATAGTCCAGTTCGACCTGCGGGCGTTCGCCCTGGGCCGAGCGGCGGCGGATTTCGTCGAGCAGTTCGCGGGCGCGGCGGTAGACGTCTTCGCCCTGCAACAGCCCCTCGTCGGTGCCGGTGCCGCCGTTGGCGCCCGGTGTGCGGCCCAGGGGATCGCGGGCTTCGGCGCGTTGGTCGCCCTGCGCGGTGCCCTGCCCCGGCTGGCGTTCGCGTTCTTCCTGCGCCATTGCCTCGCCCAAGGCGCGCATGCCTTCGCGCAGGGCTTCCATGGCCTGTGCCTGATTGTCGATGGCCCCGGCGTTGTCGCCGTTGCGCAGCGCCTCTTCGGCGCCTTCCATCGCGCGGCCGGCGCGGTCCAGCGCCTCGCGGGCGGCGTCGCCTTCGGGGGTGCCTGCGCCGGGCATGTTGCCCTGCTGGCGGCTGAGTTCATCGCGCAGGGCCTGTTGGCGGTCGGCCAGCGAGCCGCCGCTTTGGCCTTCGCCCTGCTGGTCGCCGTTTTGCGCGCCTTCGCTGCCTTCACCCTCACCGCCTTGACCCTGAGAATGTTCCTGGCCCCGGCCCTGACCGCCATTGCGGCCCTGGTTGCCCTGGCTTTCGCCGGCCTGGGCATTGGGGTTGAACTGTTCCTGCAGGTCGCGGAAGGCCTCGTCGCTGAGGCCTTGTTGATCGCGCAGGGTTTCGGACAGACCTTCCATCGCCTGTTCGCCCGGGCTTTGGCCGTCCTGCCCCTGTCCCTGGGTGACGCGCATGTTCTCCATCATTTCCTGAAGCTCTTTGAGCGCCTCTTCGGCCTCGGCCATGCGGCCCTGTTCCATCAGCTCCTGGATGCGGTCCATCATCTTTTGCAGGTCGTCCTGCGTCATCTGCATGCCGTCCTGCTGGTCGGGCTGCTGGCCGCCGTTTTCCTGGGCCTCGCGCTGTGCCTGCTGGCCCAGTTGTTTCAGGTAATCCTCGGTCGCGCGGCGCAGTTCGTTCATCAGCTCGGCGATCTCGGCCTCGGAGGCGCCTTCGCGCATGGCCTGTTCCAGCCGTTCCTGCGCCTGCCGCATCCGGTCCAGCGCGTCGGCCAGATCGCCCTCTTCCAGCTCGATCGCCAGATCCCACAGGTCGTCGGCCAGCGCCTGTTGCTGTTCGTCGTTGATGCCGTAGTGGGCCAGCGTCTCCATCTTGCGGATCGCCTGGCGCAGTTGCAGGTACTGGGTTTCCTTGCGGAACATTTCGTCGGGTTTGTAGCTGACGGCGCGCAGGATTTGCGCGCTGCGGTCGGCGTTGGAGCGGTTCCACAGCAGGTCGCGGCGCATTTCGATGATGGCGGCGGCGAGCGGGTCAAAGAAGCGGCGGCCAGGCAAGGTGATTTCGCGCGGTTCCGATTGGGTTTGCTGTTCGGCGGCGTCCAGCACGCTGAGGGTGATGGTCACCGGCAGGTTGGCCCATGGGTGTTCCGAGAAATCCTCGACGAAGTTTTCCTCGAAGTTGCTGCGGTCGCCTGCGATGGGCATGGGCAGCGGCACGATGATTTCGGGCCGGTCCTCGGGCGCGGGGGTCAGCCCGTAGGTGCGCTCGACGCGGGGCAGGTCCAGCGAAATGCGCACCTCGCCTGCCTCGACGCCATAGTCGTCGCTGGCGGCAAAGGGCAATGTCATCTCGCCCAGCGCGGCGCTGGTGGGATCGTCCAGCACCTGCACCTGTGGGGCGTCGTCCGGCACCACGGCCACCTGCCAGCTGCGCCCGCCGGGGCCACCCACCGAGATCGTGCCGTTTTGCGCGACGGTAAAGTCATGGGCTGCACCCGATGCGGGCGGGACGTCGCCCTTGCGGCCCGAGACGGTTTCGGAGACGGTCAGCGCCCCGACCTCGCCATAGAGGCGCATGGTGATCAGGCTGCCCACGGGCAGTTTCAGCGGCCCTTCGGGGATGTCGTTCAGGTAGATCGTGGGCAATCCGGTGTAGCGCGGGCTTTCGGCCCAGCCTTCCCACACGGGGCCGGTGGCCAGCCCGCCGCCGCCGGGCGTCATCTCGGTGACCGAGCCGACGCGCCAGATCGATCCGAAGAGCAGCGCCATGACAAAGGCCAGCAGGGCCACGTAGCGCAGGGCGAAGGGATCAAAGCGTGCCACCCGCAGGTCGCCCGGCACCGCGCGGGCTTGCGCCGCGCGGGCGGCCATGCGGTTCTGGTGCGCCGCCCAGACCGCCGCCGAGGCCGCATCGCCCTGCCCGATGGCCTGATCGTCCATCAGCGCCTGGATGGGGCGTCCCGGCAGGCTGGCATCCAGCCGCGCCAGCGCCTGTGCCCGCGTCGGCAGGCGGAATGTGCGGAAGGCATAGACCAGCGCGGCCAGTGCCGCGAGACAGCTGACCACGACCACGCTCCAGACCACTTCGATCATCACGATGTCCTGGAGGCCCAGCATCAGCATCGCCAGCACGGCGAACACCACCGCCAGCAAGGGCCACAGCGCGCGCGACAGGTTCTCGGCCAGCATCCCCGCCCAGGTCAGCCGCAAGGGCCAGCGCAAGGCGCGCAGGCCTGCGGGGGTGTCAGGTCGGGAAGAATTGGCCATGTGTCGACGTTACCTCATACTGGGGTATGACATAGTCCGTCACGCGGTCAGGTCACACCCATTCTGGGATCGTATCGCGATTTATCATTTCTTCAAAGCTTGGTCGTCGGCGAATAACCGCGAATTGATCGCCTTTCACCAGAACTTCGGGGATCAGGGGGCGCGAATTGTACTCGCTGCTCATTACCGCGCCATAAGCACCGGCACTGCGAAAGGCGACAAGGTCGTCGGCGGCCAGCGGCGGCATCATCCGCTGCTTGGCAAAGGTGTCACCGGATTCGCAGACGGGGCCGACGATGTCATAGGGTTGCTGTTCGGTGCCCGGTGCGGGTTCATTCAGCGGGATGATGTCGTGGTAGGCGTCGTACATCGCGGGGCGGATCAGGTCGTTCATCGCGCCGTCGAGGATCAGGAAGTCGCGGCCTTCGCCGGATTTCACGTAGATCACCTTGCTGACCATCAGGCCCGCGTTGCCCGCGATCAGCCGGCCCGGTTCGATCTCGATCTCGCAGTCCAGGTGGCCCAGCGTGCGTTTGACCATCGCGCCATAGTCGGTGGGCAGCGGTGGTGCGGCATTGGTGCGCTCGTAGGGGATGCCCAGTCCGCCGCCCAGATCCAGACGGCGGATGTTGTGGCCATCGGCGCGCAGCTGTTCGGTCAGGTCCGCGACCTTTTGATAGGCGGCCTCGAAGGGGGCCAGATCCGTGAGCTGGCTGCCGATGTGCACGTCGATGCCGATCACGTCGAGACCGGGAAGGCTGGCGGCATGGGCATAGACGGCGCGGGCGCGGGCGATGGGGATGCCGAATTTGTTCTCGGATTTGCCGGTGGCGATCTTGGCGTGGGTTTTCGCGTCGACGTCCGGGTTCACGCGGATGGTGATGGGGGCGACCTTGCCCATGCTGGTGGCGACGGCGCTGAGCACTTCCATTTCCGGTTCGGATTCGACGTTGAACTGGCGAATGCCGCCTTCCAGCGCGGTGCGGATTTCGTCGGCGGTCTTGCCGACGCCGCTGAACACGATGCGGTCACCCGGGATGCCTGCGGCACGCGCACGGCGGTATTCGCCGCCCGAGACCACGTCCATGCCCGCGCCCGCATCGCCCAGCGTTTTCAGGATCGCCTGATTGCTGGCGGCTTTCATGGCGTAGCAGACCAGGTGATCCATGCCGTCGAGTGCTTCGTCAAACAGGCGGAAGTGGCGCAGCAGGGTGGCGGTGGAATAGACGTAGAACGGCGTGCCCACGGCGGCGGCAATGTCGGCCACGGGGACGTCTTCGGCGTGCAGGACGCCATTTTTATAGAGAAAGTGATCCATGGGAGACGCTTAATCCAGCGCGGGGGCGGGATCAATCGTGGTTTGTGTGTGGGGGGAACGGATCTGCGCAGGGATCGCGGAGGAAGGCAAGGTTGCAGCATTGATCGTGCAGCGAAAGAACACTGGTTAAAAATCTATTGATAGATAAGGTTGGTAGCCGGTGAAACAAGTTGGTCCTTAAAATTATGGCACTGCAAGAGAGTTCTGGTTGGACGTTATTGGCACAACCAAAAGATAAATACTTACGTCGAGGTAACCTGATCCGATACTGGAGGACGGATGCCGCCAATCCTTATTGGGATTATATTATGTTTGTTAATAGAGAGCACTTAAGGGTGCTTTGCATATATGAAATTGATGGATCAGCTTTGCTGATGAATGGCGGAACACCTGCTTTGCCCGAGAGCAGTTTGCATGAGAATAAACCATGGACCCTGAGCACCGGCTGGTTAGCTGACAACTTGGTAACCCTTCCGCGTGTGTGGAATACCGACTTTACCAAAGTGGCTTACTGTAGGGGGTTTGAACCAGTTCCCAGGTAACTCATTCCTCCGACCTTTACATAACCACACAGGGCGGCGCCTGACCGCGGGTGGGCATCGGGACGTTGGTTTGTGCCACTTTATGTCTCGTCTTTGGCGTGGGGGTGCAGAATCGCAATACGGTGAGGAAGCGCCCGCCCATGGGGCGGTCGGGCGCTGCCCGGCGGTGCTACGCACCTTGATTCCGGGCTTTGGTGTTTGGTTGGAACGTTCCGCCGACCGCCGCCCTCAGGTCACCGGCCGCGTGCGCAAAAACAGGTACAGTGGCAACCCGCAGCTGACCCCGATGCAGAACGTCGCGGGGATGGCCAGCAGCGCGATCCAGTTGCGGCGCACGCGGACCTCGGCGCAGATCCAGACGGTCAGGGCGATGGCAGCAATGGTCAGGTCCCAGACCAGACCGCTGGAGGCCGCGTTGGCGTGCCATGCGTCGACCATCCGGCCAAGGCTGTAGCCGTTGTCGCGGAACCACGCGAGGAACCAGTACATCGGGTGCATTGCCCCCCAGATGGCCAGCGCCAGATAGGCGATCCGCAGCGGCGACATCAGAAGGTTTTCACCACGCCGACCTTGGCAAAGCCGGACACATGGAGGCCCGGCTCGGTCACGGAAGGTTGCTGGCGATCGCTGGGTGCGCGCTGTGCCCCGTTGCCGGACGTTCCGGGGTCACAGGCGGCCAGCGCGGCGACCATGGTCAGACATGCAAGAATCCGCATCATTTCACACGGTACCCCACCGAAAACGGCCCCTTGCGCAGGCCAAGCCCCACATGGGTGCCGACACCGGACGTGCCAAGGCTGACGCCCGCGTTCATCGTCGGTTGCACCGGTTCGCCATCGGCGCCACAGGCCGTAAGGGCCATGAGGGACAGGACGACCACAGTTCGGATCATTTCAAAACCTCGCGCCAGCGTTTGGCCTGAGCGCGCACCTGCGCGGGGGCCGTACCGCCATAAGACATACGCGAATTTACCGAATTTTGCACCCCCAACACGTCAAAGACATCTTCGGTAATGTCTCCGTGCACCGATTGCATGTCGGCAAGGCTGAGGTCGGGCAGATCGCAGCCTTTGGCTTCGGCCATGGCCACCAGCGATCCGGTGACATGGTGCGCGTCGCGGAAGGGCATGCCCAGCACCCGCACCAGCCAGTCGGCCAGATCGGTGGCGGTGCTGAAACCGGCCCCTGCGGCAGCGGCGAGGCTTTCGCGGTTGGCGGTCATGTCGCGCACCATGCCCTCCATAGCGGCCAGTGCCAGCATCCAGTTGTCGGCGGCGTCGAAGACCTGTTCCTTGTCTTCCTGCATGTCCTTGGAATAGGCCAGCGGCAGCCCTTTCATCACCATCATCAGGCCGACGTTGGCGCCCATGATCCGGCCCACCTTGGCGCGGATCAGTTCGGCGGCGTCGGGGTTTTTCTTTTGCGGCATGATCGAGGAGCCGGTGCTGAACCGGTCGGACAGGGTGACAAAGCGAAACTGGGCAGACGACCAGATCACCAGCTCTTCGGCAAAGCGGCTGAGGTGCATGGCGCAGATGCTGGCCACGCCGAGGAATTCCAGCGCAAAGTCGCGGTCGCTGACCGCGTCCAGCGAGTTGGCGGCAGGGCGGTCAAAGCCCAGCGCCTGTGCGGTCATGTCACGGTCGATGGGAAAGGACGTGCCGGCCAGGGCCGCAGCGCCCAGCGGGCTTTCGTTCATCCGCGCGCGCGCATCCCGCACACGGCTGAGGTCGCGGCCCAGCATTTCGACGTAGGCCATCATGTGATGGCCCCAAGTCACCGGCTGCGCTGTTTGCAGGTGGGTAAAGCCGGGCATGACCCAATCGGCCCCCGCCTCGGCCTGTGCCAGCAGCGCGTCGATCAGCGCCAGCAGGCCGCTTTCGGCGGCGTCGAACTGGTCACGGACCCACAGTTTGAAATCGGTCGCCACCTGGTCGTTGCGGCTGCGGCCGGTGTGCAGACGGCCTGCCGGTTCGCCGATCACCTCTTTCAGCCGTGCCTCGACGTTCATGTGGATGTCTTCGAGGGCGGTGGAAAACTGGAAGGTGCCGCCTTCGATCTCTGACAAGACCGTGAGCAGCCCTTCCCGAATGGTGTCGGCATCGTTAGGACTGATGATGCCCACCGCGCCCAGCATCGCGGCATGGGCGCGCGAGCCTGCAATGTCCTGCGCCGCCATCCGCTGGTCGAACCCGATCGAGGCGTTGATCGCCTCCATGATCGCGTCCGGTCCGGCGGCAAAGCGGCCGCCCCACATGGTGTTTGCAGTCTTGTCTGTCATGGTTTGGACCTTTGGAGGGAATATGAAGAAACTCTGTGCTGCGCTGGTGTATACGGCCCTTGCCTTGGGTGCAAATACTGCCATGGCCGATGTTCAGGCCGCAGCGGGTCTGCGCGACGGGTCGATGAAAAAGCTGGTGTTTCATGATTCGCCCCAGGCCACCTCTTCGGCGGCATTCCAGCTGGAAGACGGCGACGGCGAGGCGACGCTGGAGGAGTATCGCGGCAAATGGGTTTTGCTGAACTTCTGGGCCACGTGGTGCGCGCCCTGCCGCAAGGAAATGCCGATGCTCTCCGCGTTGCAAAACGAATTCGGCGGCGATGACTTCGAGGTGCTGACGCTGGCGGCGGGGCGCAATTCGCCCGAGGGCATCAAGAAGTTCTTTGACGAGATCAACGTCGACAACCTGCCGCGCCATCAGGACCCCAAACAGGCGGTCGCCAGCCAGATGGGCATTTTCGGCCTGCCGATCACCGTGATCATCGATCCCGAAGGCCGCGAAGTCGCCCGTTTGCGCGGCGATGCGGAATGGGATTCGGACAGCGCCAAGGCGATCATTGCCGAACTGACCGGACAGGCCGCGCCGGGCGGTTGACGCAAAGATAACAGGCAGTCGCATGCGCGCCGTAAGGTAACGGGCGACGCGGCTTGACGGCAGGTCACAAATACAACTTATGGTGTCGGTATACCATTGCGTTTCTTGTGACGAGTGATCGATCGTGCCGACAGAAAGTCTCATTCTGCCCGAATACCGTCTGATCTGGCAGCGATACTGGGGCAGCCTCTTGCGGTGCGAGATTTTCGCCACGCGGGACCGTGTGCACAATGCACCCGATTACGACCCGTCTTTTCATGTCTTGCAGGACTTTCGCGGCACCGAGGAGACCGAGTTGACTCATTCGGAAGTGATCCTGCTGGCCGAAAGCATGAAGGCACACCGTCAGGAAATCGGGATTCCGCTGCGGCTTGCGCTGCTGGCGCCGGGTGATCTGGGCTTTGGCATGGGGCGCATGTTCATGACGCTGCTGGGCGACAATCCCCTGATCCACACTGCCACCTTTCGCACATTGGACGAAGTCGTGGCGTTTCTCGACCTGCCGGAAGCGGCGCACCGCAGGATCGGACAGGCCACCCCCGGCTTTTCCTGAGCCCTTCTTTTGGCCGGTAAATATCCCGGGGGGACAGGGGGCAGCGCCCCCGTCTACGCCGCGTGCCGCAAGATCGCCGCTTCCGAGGCGGACAGGTTGCGCCGCGCAAAGCGGCCATAGATGTGCGGGTCGTAGTCCAGATCGGGGAACCGTTCCAGCAGCCGGGCGCGGTCGTCCGACGCCAGTGTGGTCAGGGCCGTACTGGCGGGGTGAAAACTTTCGGTCTCGACCCCGTTGGCCCACAGGATTTCGTGGCTGGGCAGCATCAGGTGCACGTAGGTGGTTTGCGGCACCTGCAAATCCACGGTGATGGTGCGCCCGTTGATCAGGTCCTTGGCGGCGACCAGCACTTCGGGGGTGTTGAACAGCGCCTGTGCCACGTCGCCCTTCACCAGCATCCGGTGTTCGGGCGAGACCAGCAGCGAATCGTCCGGGCGATCGACGCCCAGGGCGCCCGCGCGGATGCGGACGGGCCGCATGTGCGGCATTGCAAACAGGCGCGCGCCGGTCATCGGGCGGCTGCCGACCCATTCGATGGGCTGCGCGCCGCTGTCCTTGGTCTGGACCAGATCGCCCTCACGCAGGTCTTCGATCAGGCGCGGGCCGTCGGGTGTTCTGATGCGCGTGCCGGGGGTAAAGCATATGACCCCGCCCGCATCGCGTCCCGTGGGGTTGCCGCGGTTGGCGCCCAGCGTGTGGTGCACCACCCACAGGTCAGAGTTGCGCGGGGGAATGTCGTTGAGGAACATCAGCAAGGGCTGCGCCCCGCGTCCCACTTCGATCAGCGTGACGGTGAACGTGCGGGCGCCGTCCGTGACAACAAAACTGCTGTCCAGAAGCGGCGCGGCATCGTCCCACGCGACCTTGTCTGCCGGAGTGTAATCCAAAGCTGCGCCCACAAGGCGATGCACCATACGTGCCGCCCGCTTGCGCAGATTCTCTGAACCGTCTGCACCGTCCAGTCGCAAAATATCCGACGGCCCATCCACGCGCACGGGATCGCCATACCATGACCACGCCGCCCCTACGTTGAGGGACTGCATCGGAGCGGCCTCAAGACCGTCTATTTCTGTTTGCGACCAGGAGATGACAAACGTGCCACGAAAGCCCGTTCCCATTGCCTGCTTGCCTGCCTCATCGTTTTTTATTGAGGTCAGGCTATCAAAACTGATTCGCCGCGCATAGGGTTTATTTTTGTTGAGTTGCAGACTGTTGCAGGATCAACCTAATTCAAAACCGGAAGTGCGCGCGAAAACTGCCGACAAGCTGGCCTTCGCCCTGCCCTTCGAATTCCTCGCCCAGATAGCTGAGGCCGTAGAACACGCCGCCGCCGTTTTCGTTGCGCCATTCCACACCGGCGCGGGCGCGCACGCGGGTGTCGCGCAGGTCATAGCCGCGGTCTTGGGGCAGAAACACGCTGTCGGCCACATGGGCCACGTCCGCCCCCAGCACAAACCCAAGGCCCGTCGCGTCGCCGTTGATGGCGCGGTATTGCTGGCCGCTGACCGGATCACGCACCAGCAGCCCGCCCTGTTCCAGCCCGCCCCAGCGCATGTCAAAGCCCGCGCGCACCATGGTTTCGGCACCGGCGCGTCCTTCGACAAAGGGACGCAGGACGCTGTCGCCAACTGCAAAGCTGCGCGCCGCCTCGACCACCACGGTGGGATGGATGCCGTTGCCGATCTGGCCGTCGCGCGCGGCGTCCGAGATGTCGGGGCCGCCCACGGCGCTGTGCAGGGCGTTGTGGAACCCGTCGAGGCCCGTGGAGGGGCCGACAAAGACCAGATCGCCGCCGAGGCTGAGGTCAAGGCCGCGGGTCTGGAAGTGGCTGTGCAGGCCCACCGACAGCGCACCGGCATAGGGGCGGTCTGCGGGATCGGGGGCCTCGAGATTGTCGGGGGCGATGATTTCGGCGCCCAGACGCAGTTCGATCAGGTCGCCAAAGCCTGCGGGCAGCGCACCGTTCCAGTCCCTGCCCCAGACACGCGAGGAGGCAATCGAGCCTGTGCGCCAGCGGTCCTGGCCGTCGCCGATAAAGTCATTGGTCAGCAGATAGCCGTAGCCCAGCCGCGTCAGGTCCTGCGCATGGGCGCCAAGGGGCAACAGCGCGATCAGCGCCGCAGCTGCGTGTTTGAACATGGTGTCGTCCCGTTATCTGTGCCCCCACGGCTGCCTTATCCTCTACGGCAAAGCCGCCGCCCCTTAAAACGCCTGTGGGGTCGTTTCCGGCGCGACAGACTGTTTCCGTGTCCTGAAGGCCGCAGTCGGCGCGCACATAAGTGCGCGCAGTGCACTGTCTGTGTGCGTTTCTGTGCAGGTCAAAACCACCTGCCCCCTGCCTATCTGATGTCGGGAAAGGAGACCGCCATGACCGATCTCATCCCCATCCGTACAACCGATATGCCCACCGAGATGAATGCGTTGCTGCACGATTATCCCCGCGACGCGTGGGCGGCCAATCCGCATTTCGCCAAGTCCACCCGCCAGTGGATGCGCGCGCATGAGAAGTTCCGGGTGCTGTCGGACCACCTGCACGCGCAGACCACCGGCTTTCTGGATCGCAGCGTCGATCCCGACGGGTTTGCCGACCATCTGGGCCGCTATGGCACGGCGCTGGTGCGCAATCTGCACGGGCATCATCATTTCGAGGACCGCGAATTCTTTCCCGAACTGTCGGCGGCGGACGCGCGTTTCGATGTCGGGTTGGAGATCCTCGAAAAGGATCACGCGGCGCTGGATCAGGTGCTGGAGAATTTCTCGCGCACCGGCAGCCGGGTGATCAAGCTGGTGCAGCTGGACGAGGCTGCCGCCCGCGAGGAAGCGGGGATTCTGGAGACCCAGACCCGTGCCATCCGCGCATTCCTGGACCGCCATCTGGGCGATGAGGAGGATCTGGCCGTGCCGGTGATCCTGCACCACGCGCTGCGCGGATAACAGGCATCTGCTGAAAAACTGGCCCGTCGGCATCACTTTTGCGGTGTCGGCGGGTCCTAGTATTTACTTATTAAAAAAAATGTTTCATTTAGCGAACTAAATTCGCTGCTCGCGATGGCCACATGGGCCGCCTTATTTGCGCACACGGAATGCCGAAATGCCGAACGAAATCTTTCTGACGATGAGCATCAGCATGCTGAACACGGCGCTGGAGGCGCGTGTTCAGGCGTTTGAGGCGCAGGTGAATCTGTCGCGCCATGACATCAAGGTTCTGATGCATCTGACAGAGCCCAAGCGCATGGGCGCGCTGGCTGAGGACCTTCAGGTATTGCCGTCGACCCTGACCGCAGTGGCCGACCGGCTGGAGCAGAACGGGTTGTTGCAACGCACCCGCGACCGTCAGGACCGCCGGGCCTGGCTGCTGGAGGTCACCGATGCGGGCAGCACCCTGCAGGCGCGCGCCCGCGCGATGGCGACCGAGGGTTTTCGGACGCTGACCGGACTGGACACCGCCGAAATCGAGACCTTCGTAAATCTGATGCAGAAAGCGATGAACAATATGACCGCCGAGAGCTGCCTTGTGGAGGTAAAGCCATGAGCCTGACCGCTTTGAAACACCGGTGCCGGGGCGTCCTGACGCTTTGTGCGGCGCTGATGCTGGCGCCGCCTTTTGCCCATGCAGAAGAGCCGTTGCCGGTCGAGCTGTTCACCACCACGCTCAGCACGCAAACGCTGACCTTTTCGCTGACGGGCGAGGTGGTGGCGCGCGATACGTTGCGGGCGTCGTTCCCGTCGGGCGGGCGCATTGCGCAGATGCAGGTCGAAGAAGGCGACCACGTGGCAAGCGGTGCGGTGCTGGCGCAGATGGACAGCGTGCAACAAGCGCAGGCCTTGCGTGCGGCGCAGGCGGGGCTGTCGACGGCGCAGGCCAATCACACGCAGGCCATCGAGGACCTGGAGCGTCAGGACACGCTGCTGGAGCGCGGGGCCACCACGCGGATCAGCCGCGACAGCGCCGAGGATGCCCTGCGCATCGCCGAGGGGGCGCTGACGCAGGCGAATGCCGATCTGGACCGCGCCCAGCGGGCGCTGGACGACGCCACGCTGACCGCGCCGACGAATGCGACGGTGATCAAGCGTCTGGCGGAGCCGGGTCAGGTGGTGGGCGCGGCGCAGCCGGTTCTGGAACTGGCCTTGGGCCGGCAGATTGATGCGGTGTTCGACATGCCCGAGGTTCTGATGGCAACGCCGCGCAACATCGACGACATCGACCTTGCGCTGATCGACCGGCCCGACACGCATTTCACCGGCACGCTGCGCGAGGTGTCGCCGCTGGTGGATGCGGCTGCGGGCACGGTGGCGGTGAAGATCACGATCGACGAGTCCCATCCGTTCCTGACCTATGGCGACGCCATTCGCGGCACGGTCACGGTGACCGACGCGCCACGCATCACCCTGCCCTATACCGCGATGTCGGCCACGGTGGACGGGCCTGCGGTCTGGGTGGTCGATCCCGATACGATGGCGGTGTCGCTGCGGTCGATCACCGTCGAGCGCTACGAGACCGGCTGGATCATCCTGTCGGGCGGACTGGAAGAGAACGAACAGGTCGTCACGCGCGGGGCGCAGTTGCTGTATCCCGGACGGATCGTGCGTGCCGCAGGAGAGAGCCAATGAGAATGCCCCTTGTCCTGACGGTGCTGGCCCTGTTGGGCACCCCCGCCCTTGCCAATGACGAGCTTGCCCTTGTGCAGGACACGCCCCGCCCCGTGGTGTCACAGGTGGTGAATGAACGCGCGGGCTATCAGAACCGTTTTGTCGGACTGGTCAGCGCGCGCACGGAAACCGACCTTGGGTTCCTGCTGGCGGGCACGCTGGCCGAGCGTCCGGTCGAGACCGGCGATCTGGTCACCAAGGGCGCTGTGCTGGCGCGGCTGGACCCCGAGGATCTGGACGCCGACGTGCGTGCCGCCGAAGCGGGCGTTCAGGTGGCCAACGCCCAGTTGCGCGCTGCCCGTGACGCCGAGAACCGCGCCCGCGAGTTGCTGAGCCGCGGGACCGACAGCGCCACCCGTCTGGAGGACGCCGAGCGCGGTCTGACCGCCGCCATTGCCGCCGTCGAACAGGCGCGCGCCGCGCTGGCGCAGGCGCAGGACATTCGCGGCTTTGCCACGCTGACCGCGCCGCAAGACGGTGTCATCATTCAGACCAACGCCGAAGCCGGTGCGTCGGTCACCGCAGGCGAGGCTGTCGTGGTTCTGGCGGGCACCGAAATGCGCGAGATCACGCTGGATGTCATCGAACGGGACGCCGCCGCGCTGAGCGAGGGGCTGATGTTCGACGTGGCGCTGGCCGCCAACCCCAGCGTGACCGCGCAGGCATCGCTGCGCCGGATTGATCCGGTCGCGGCCGCCTCGACGCGGACACGCCGGGTGCATCTGACCTTGCAGGACCCGCCCGACGGCTTTCGGTTGGGGGCGCTGGTCCATATCGCCCCTGCCACCACGGCGCGGCTGGACATCATTCTGGACGCCAGCGCAATTCTGGACCCCAAGGGCACCCCCGCCGTCTGGATCGTGACCCGTGCCGCCGATGAGGCCACCGGAACGGTACACCGCACGCCGGTGGAGCTGGGCGAGCAATTCGGGCCGCGCGTGCGTGTCACCGGTGGCATCAAGGCCGGTGACGAGGTCATCACCAAAGGTATCCATTCTTTGAAGGAGGGCCAGACCGTTGGCCCAAGCGTGTCCCAATGAACCGTTTCAACCTGTCCGACTGGGCGCTGCAACACCGGTCTTTTGTGTGGTTCCTGATGATCGTGTCGATCATTGCGGGCGCGATTGCCTATACCACCATCGGCCGCGAGGAAGACCCGAACTTTGCCATCAAGACGATGGTGATTTCCACGTCGCTGCCCGGTGCCGATGTCGAGGAAACGCGCCTGCAAGTCACCGACCGGATCGAGAAAAAGCTGGAAGACCTGCCCGAGCTTGATTTCACGCGCTCCGTGACCCGACCGGGACAGGCGATCATCTATGTCAACCTGCTGGACACGGTGCGTGGCGAGAAGCTGACGCAGACCTGGCAGAAGGTCCGCAACATGATGGCCGACATCCGGGGCGATTTCCCGGAAGGGTTCTCGGGGTTTCAGTTCAACGACGACTTTGGCGATGTGTTCGGCAACCTCTATGCGTTCACCTCGGACGGGTTCAGTCCGCGCGAGGTGCGCGATTATGTCGAACGGACGCGGCGCGCCATTCAGCAGCTGGACGATTCCGGCAAGATCGAGATTTTCGGCACCCGCGACGAGGTGGTCTATCTGGAATATTCCACCGAACGGCTGGCAGCCCTTGGGCTGAACCAGCAGGCGGTGCAGGCCACGCTGGCCGCACAGAACGCGATCCTGCCCAGCGGGGTGATCAACGCAGGCCCCGAACGGGTGATGGTGCGGATCGGCGGGCAGTTTACGGATGCCGAGAGCCTGGCCGGCATCAACCTGCGGGTCGACGGGCGGTTTTTCCGCCTGACCGATGTGGCCGACATTCACCGCGGCTATGAGGACCCGCCCTCCGAGCTGTTCCATTACAACGCACAAGAGGCCATCGGCCTTGCGGTGGGGATGCGGTCGGGGGCCAATATCGTCGATTTCGGCGCTGAACTGGACAAGGTCATCGCACAGGCGCAGGCCGATCTGCCGGTGGGGATCGAGATTCATCAGGTCGCGGACCAGCCGCATGTGGTGGACGAGGCCGTGGGCCATTTCATTCAGGCGTTGGTCGAGGCGGTTCTGATCGTTCTGGCCGTCAGCTTTGTCAGCCTTGGGATGCGCGCGGGGTTTGTCGTGGCGCTGACCATTCCGCTGGTTCTGGCGATCACCTTCGTGATCCTGAACTACCTTGGGTTTACCCTGCAACGGATTTCGCTGGGGGCGCTGATCATTGCGCTGGGGTTGCTGGTGGACGACGCGATGATTGCCATCGAGACGATGATCTCGCGGCTGGAACGCGGCGAGACGCTGGTCAAGTCGGCGTCTTACGCGTGGACCTCGATTGCCTTTCCGATGCTGTCGGGCACGTTGGTGACGGTCGTGGGCTTTATTCCCATCGGGTTGAATTCGTCGTCGGCGGGCGAGTTTACCTTTTCGCTGTTCGTGGTGATTGCGGTTTCGCTGCTGGTCAGCTGGATCGTGGCGGTGCTGTTTGCGCCGCTGTTGGGGGTCACGTTCCTGCCGTCGAAATGGAAGCACCACGATGAGACGCCGGGCCGCGTGCGGGGCGCGTTTCACAAGGTGCTGCGCGGGGCGATGCGGTTTCGCTGGGTGACGATTGCGGCGACGGTGGTGGTCTTTGGCGTGTCGGTTGTGGGCCTGGGGTCGGTGGAGAACCAGTTTTTCCCCAGCTCGGACCGGCCCGAGCTGATCATCGACATGACGCTGCCGCAGAACGCGTCGATTGCCGAGACGCAGGCGCAGGTCGAGAAGATGGAGGCGCATCTGGAGGGCAACGACAACGTGCTGTTCCATTCGTCCTATGTGGGACGCGGCGCGCCGCGGTTTATCCTGGCCTATGACGTTGTGATGCCCAGCCCGAACACCGCACAGATCGTGATCCAGACGCCGGGGGTCGCGGCACGGGATGCCCTGCGCAGTGACATCGAGACCTATTCCCTGGATGCCTTTCCCGGCACCGATGTCTTTGTCAAACTGCTGGAGGTTGGCCCGCCGGTTGGCCGCCCCGTGCAGTACCGCCTGAGCGGGCCGGACATTGACCGCGTGCGTGATCTGGGCCGCGAGCTGGCCGCGCTGGTGTCCTCCGATCCGCGCACCCAAGGGACGGTCATGGACTGGAACGAGCCGGCACGGGTGGTGCGGGTGAACCTGTTGCAGGACAAGGCGCGCCAGCTGGGTGTGTCGTCGTCCGACATCGCAGCGGCGCTGAACGCAAACTATGTGGGGGCGCAGGTCACGCAGTTGCGAGATCAGGCCTATCTGATCGACATCATCGCCCGTGGTGATGACGATGCGCGCCAATCGGTCGAGGACCTGCGCGAATTGCAACTGAACACGGGAAACAACGTGCGCATTCCGCTGCAATCGGTGGCCACCTTTGAGTACGACACCGAGCAGCCGGTGCTGTACCAGCGTGGCCGGATGCCGACCGTGACCGTGATGAGCGCCATTGCCACCGACGACCAACCGGCCACGGTGGTCAACGCGCTGGCAGACCAGATCGCCGCATTCCGCGACACGCTGCCCTTTGGCTATGCGGTGGTTGTTGGCGGGTCGGTTGAATCCAGTGCCGAAAGCCAGGGGCCGATTGCGTCGGTCATGCCGCTGATGCTGATGCTGATGCTGGTTCTGGTGATGATCCAGATGCAAAGCTTCCGGTTGAGCTTTGTCGTGCTGTGCGCGGCACCGCTGGGGCTGATCGGTGTGGTGGCGGCGCTGTTGCTGTCGGGCGCGCCGCTGGGGTTCGTGGCGATTTTGGGTGTGCTGGCGCTGGTCGGTATTCTGATCCGCAACTCGATCATTCTGGTACATGAAATCGAAGTGCTGCGCGAAAAGGGCCGGACCGCATGGGCCGCCGTGTTCGAGGCCAGCGACAGCCGGGCGCGCCCCATCCTGCTGACGGCGGCGGCGGCGAGCCTGGCGTTGATCCCGATCTCGCGTCAGATTTTCTGGGGGCCGATGGCCTTTGCGATGATGGGCGGGATCATTGTCGGCACGATTGTGACGCTGCTGTTCGTGCCTGCGCTGTATCTGGCGGTGTTCAATGTGAAGCCGGATGCGGGGGATGGTGAGGGGTGAGGTTGGGGGGCTTTGGTCTTTGGGGTGTTAGGTGACTTCGGCGGGGAAGCCGGTGGTTTGCGTGGGGGTAGCGGAGGGGTGGTTTGAGGCCTGAGTGGCCCTTGTCCCTGCGTACTGAGCCAGATACAGACAGGGAAACGAAAGGTGAACTCATGCACAGGCACAGCCTTGAACACGATGGTATCATCCTGTCCTTCCTTGATGCCGGTGGCGACGGGAAGCCTTTGATTGCGCTGCACGGTCACTGGATGGGGGCGTCTGATTTCAATGTGTTGGCCGAAGACCTTGCACCCGATTGGCGCGTGATCGCATTGGACCAGCGCGGGTTCGGTGAAACAGACCACGCCGTGCCACATAGCATGACTGCCTATGTTTCTGATGTGATTGCGCTTCTGGATCACCTGTCCATCACAGAGCAGGTTCCGGTGCTTGGTCATTCTTTTGGAGGGATTGTCGCCTATCATCTCGCGGCGGCACATCCTGATCGTATTTCCGCGATGGTCATAGAAGACATCGGCGTGAATATTCAGGACGATTCAACGCCGTATGTGGCTGACTGGGGCGGTACGTTCCGATTGCGTGAAGACCTTGAGGAACGCCTCGGGCCTCGCCTTGCCCCATATCTGCAAAACTCGATACATCGCGTTGCAGAAGGATGGGCACTCAATTTCGACCCTACGGAGTTCCTGGTTTCGGAACAGGCGACCAATGGCGACCACTGGACCATCTGGCTGCAAAGCCAGTGCCCGGCGCTCGTTGTCTCTGGAAGTGAAAGCCGCATCTGTGAAGCAGCCGAGTTACGGTCCATGGCGGAACAGCGTGCTGGCACGACGTTCGCCCAGCTTGATGCCGGACACTCGGTCCACATTGATGCTCCCAAAGAGTTTGTGGATCTCTTGCGGCAGTTTTTGAAAGACTGATCCTCACGACCGGCAGCTTCGTCCGCTCACCGGACCTTGATGTAGTGCGCAGTGAACGGCAGGTTTGAGCCCAGAGTGACAGATACTGCAAAGCAGCTAGATGATCCTTTGCTCTAGCTCGGCAGGATCGGCGACATCTACTTGCCAAAAGTCGCGCGCTTCGGCCGGTAGCTTCGCTAACACTCGCTCGAAGTCTCTCCGGTTGGTGGTTCGCCGAACCGCCCATGCCGTTGCCTCAATGGCATTGTCCGGCGTTAGGTTGTGGTTCACCCTCACCGCTTTGACCTCGGAAACGAGCTTTTCGCGGTCATAAAATTCAGCGCAGGGTTCCGTAACATCCCAGTTGTGCACGAAAATCGCACGAAGAACGCTCGGTAGGACACTTGCGAATTCCAAACCCTCTTGAGCGTTCAAACGACGCCGAAACACCTGTAGGACCGCATCGACCGCCGTGTAAGCCATGTTGTCGGACTCAAGGGACATGCGCTCTTTCACATCATCGAGGAAAGCGCGCCATTCCTTGGAAGCGTGTCGATATGTCCATGGCATGGGCATGGGTAGCTGGTTCCCTTCAACGGCATCGTCTTCCACACCGATATCGAAATTCACGAAATTTGTCGACTAAACGAATGACCGTTTCGTCCCGCATACCAGACATCCTGGCAGACCGCCACGAAGGGCAGCTATTGGTCATCTCCGCATGTCCTCCGCGCGGAATCGAGGCCGCAGGCCGCCGCGCATCATGCCTCAGGCATGTCTGCGACATGACGGGCCGTCCCCCGGCACGGCGATTTGGCTGCTGTTGCGCGTGACGGTTAGGTCGGATGTGTTTGGCTGCCATAAAGTGGCAGTCACTGCGGTTTGATCGCCGCACCTCGGCCCGGCGATGCGCGGCTTGGCGCTCTATCACACACCACACCTGAAACGAAAACGGCCCCCGCGCGGTGCGGGGGCCGTTGGATCGGGCTATCAAGAACAGCTTAGCCGATGATGGCGTTCAGCGTTTTGGACGGGCGCATGACGTCGGCGGTTTTCGCCGGATCGGCGTGGTAGTAGCCGCCCAGATCCGCGGGTGCGCCTTGCACCTCTGCCAGTTCGGACAGGATCGCCTCTTCGCCTTCACCCAGCGCCTTGGCGATCGGGGCGAAGTGGGCGGCGAGGTCCGCGTCGCTGTTCTGGTGCGCCAGTGCTTCGGCCCAGTAGCGGGCGAACCAGTAGTGGCTGGCGCGGTTGTCCGGCTCGCCCACTTTGCGCGAGGGCGAACGGTCGTGGTCCAGGATGCCCTGGGTTGCGGCATCGACCGCCTGCCCCAGAACGCGGGCTTTTTCGTTGCCCTTGCTGTCGGCCAGGAACGTCAGGCTTTCACCCAGCGCGCAGAATTCGCCAAGGCTGTCCCAGCGCAGGTGGTTTTCCTCTTGCAGCTGTTGCACGTGCTTGGGGGCCGAGCCGCCCGCGCCGGTCTCAAACAGGCCGCCGCCGTTCATCAGTTTGACGATGGACAGCATTTTCGCGGACGTTGCCAGTTCGAGGATCGGGAACAGGTCGGTCAGGTAGTCGCGCAGCACGTTGCCGGTGATGGCGATGGTGTTCTTGCCTTCGGTGATGATCTCAAGCGAGCGGCGGGTGGCTTCGCGGGGGGCCATGATCTCGAACTTGTCGGCGACGCCTTTGGCTTCGAGGATCGGTTTGACATAGGCGATCAGTTCCGCGTCGTGGGCGCGGGCGGCGTCCAGCCAGAAGATGGCGCTGCAGCCTTCGGCCTTCTGGCGGTCAATGGCCAGGTTCACCCAGTCTTCGATGGGCGCCTTGCGGGCCGAGGCGGAACGCCAGATGTCGCCTGCTTCGACCTTGTGCTGGTGCAGCACGGTGCCGTCGTCGAGGATCATCTTGACGGTGCCCGCTTCGGCGATTTCGAAGGTGGTGGGGTGGCTGCCGTATTCTTCGGCTTTTTGCGCCATCAGGCCGACGTTTTGCACGGTGCCTGCGGTGGCGGGGTTCAGTTTGCCGTTCTCTTTGAAGAACTTGATCGATTCATCATAGACCGGCGCGTAGGAGTTGTCGGGGATCACACAGTTGGTGTCGTGTTCCTTGCCATCCGGTCCCCAGCCCTTGCCGCCTGCGCGGATCAGCGCGGGCATCGAGGCGTCGATGATCACGTCGGACGACACGTGCAGGTTGGTGATGCCCTTGTCAGAGTTCACCATATACATCGGCGGACGCGCGGCCATGGTGGCGTCGATGTCGGCCATGATGTCGGCGTTGTCCTTGACCCGTGCCAGCAGGTCGCCCAGGCCCGAGTTGGGGTTCACGCCCAGATCGCGCATGGCATCGCCGTGCTTTTCGAACACGGGCGCCAGGAAGGCCTTGACCGCGTGGCCGAAGATGATCGGGTCCGAGACCTTCATCATC
Source organism: Sulfitobacter sp. 20_GPM-1509m (assembly GCF_000620505.1). Lineage (GTDB taxonomy): Bacteria > Pseudomonadota > Alphaproteobacteria > Rhodobacterales > Rhodobacteraceae > Pseudosulfitobacter. Next base: position 304,967 of record NZ_JIBC01000004.1, read on the forward strand.
GTGGCTTTCATGTGCAGCGAGAACAGGGTGCCGTCGGCTTTGGTCTGTTCGATCTGCTCTTCAAGGAAGCTTTGCAGGGCGTCGGCGCTCATGAAGGTCGCATCGACGACGGTGCCTGCGGGATAGGACAGGCCGTCCTTCAGCACGGTTTCGCCTGCGTCGGTGACCAGCACGATCTTGGCGGTGGTGTCTTTGTCCAGCGTGGCCGAGCGTTCGTTGGAAAAGAAGTCGCCGCCCGACATGGCCGAAACCTTGGTCTTGCTGTCCGCGGTCCAGTCGCCCATGCGGTGCGGGTTGGACTGGGCAAAGCTTTTCACCGCTTTGGCGGCGCGGCGGTCCGAGTTGCCTTCGCGCAGGACGGGGTTCACGGCAGACCCTTTGATGGTGTCGTATTTGGCACGCACATCTTTTTCCGCGTCGGTTGCGGGGGATTCTGGGTAGTCGGGCAGCGCGAAGCCTTGCGCCTGCAATTCCTTGATCGCGGCGACAAGCTGCGGCACCGAAGCCGAGATGTTCGGCAGCTTGATGACGTTGGCGTCGGCGGTTTTGACCAGTTGGCCCAACTCGGCCAGATCGTCGGACTGGCGCTGGTCCTCTTTCAGGTGCTCGGGGAAGGTGGCGAGGATACGGCCCGCAAGGCTGATGTCCTTGGTGCCCACGGACACACCGGCGGCGGCGGCGAATTTCTGGATGATGGGCAGGAAGGATGCCGAAGCCAGTTCGGGGGCTTCGTCGACTTTGGTATAGATGATGTCGGGCATGGGATTCTCCTTGAGATGGGATTTGCCCCTCTCATAGCCGGCTCGTTTGCCGAGGTCGACAGTATACCTTTGCATACAGAGCATTCTGGCGGGCGGTGACGTATCGACTGTGCGTCCCTGCCCTGAGGCAGGCACAGCGCGTCTGGTCAGGGTCCGGCTTCAGGACGCCAGCGGCTTGGTCGCGCTGATGGCATAGCGGTGTTCGGAGCGGCGCAGCAGCGATTTGCGCCAGCCCAGTTGCGCGGATTGTGCGCGGTGGATCGGGGCAAGGTTGGTGTCGATGTCGATGCGGTCGAAACCAGCGGCGTGCAACAGTCCGGCCACATGATCGGCCCGCGCGCCGGCGCTGAAGTGAACGCGGGACAGGATGTCCTTGTGCCGTGCGGCGGATTCGGTTTGAGGGCCGCGCGGCGACATGATCTGAACGATGCGGCCCAAGAGGCTGCGCGACACAAAATCGCCGTCCACCACCAGCAATGTCCCGCCGGGGCGCAAGACGCGGAACCATTCGGCAAAGGCCGCGACCGGGTCGACCAGTGTCCAGACCAGATGGCGCGTGACGATCACGTCCATGCTGGCCGAGGGCAGCGTCGTGCGTTCGGCATCGGCCTGAAGAAATGTCACGTCCGGCAGTTTGGCGCGGGCGCGCTCCAGCATCGGTTCGGACCAGTCCAGCCCCGTGACGGCAAAGCCCAGGCTGCGGCACAGGCGCGCGATCTCGCCGGTGCCGGATGCCAGATCCAGCAGCGCGCGGCCCTGCGCATCGCCCAGATGGCGGCGGAACAGATCCTGCCATGCGACCATATCGGCGTCGATGCGGTGGCCGGGGTCGTCATCAAAGGTGGCCGCACGGTCGGACCAGTAATCGCGGATCTCGTCACGCAAATCTCTGTTTGTGGGTGTCATTGGGCCGCTCCGCTTTGGCATAGGCGCTTTTTATGTAGTAGAGCAAAACTGTCAACTTTTTAATTGACTGAAAAACTCGGAAATAATAGGCGGAGCCCAGAGACACCTTCTCAGGAGCATCACATGACCCTTCGTCCCCTCTTTGGCGCCGCCGCGCTGAGCCTTTTCGCAGCCAGCCTTGTGCAAGCCGATCCCGTCACCGTAACCGACATTGCAGGTCGCGAAGTCACCGTCGACGCACCGGTTGAGCGTGTGATTCTGGGCGAAGGGCGGCAGGTGTTCTTTACCGCCGTTCTGGACACCGAGAATCCCTTTCAGCGCGTGGTCGGCTGGCGTGACGACTTTCAGGAAGCGTCACCGGAAACCTATGACATCTACGCCGAGAAATTCCCGGACATGAAGGACATCCCGACCTTTGGCGGGTTCAAGGACGGGTCGTTCGACATTGAACAGGCGGTGTCATTGAACCCCGATGTTCTGATCATGAACCTGGAATCCAAGGCCGCGACGGACGAGGCCGGATACGAGGAAAAGCTGGCCAAGGTCGGCATCCCGATTGTCTACGTCGATTTCCGGGAAAAGCCGTTCGAGCATACGGCGCGGTCCATGGAGATCATCGGGGAGCTGTTCGGCAAGGAAGACAAGGCCGCAGAGTTCGAGCAATTTTACGAAGAGCAGATCGCCCGCGTGACGGATGTGATTGCCGCACAAACGGATCTGCAGCGCCCGCTGGTCTTTGTCGAGCGTGCCGGTGGTTACACCGAGGATTGCTGCATGTCCTTTGGTGACGGCAACTTTGGCCGGTTCGTGGAACTGGCGGGCGGCACCAACATGGGGTCCGAGTTCATTCCCGGCACCTTTGGCACCGTCAACGCCGAGCAGGTCATCGCGTCGGACCCCGATCAGATCGTGGTGACGGGCGGCAACTGGGACGCTTATGTGCCCGGTGGTTCGTGGATCGGCATGGGTCCGGGATCGGACATGGACGAGGCCAAGCGCAAGCTGGCGGCCCTGATGGACCGCCCGGCCTATACAGGCGTGAAGGCTGTGAAAGACGGTCAGGTGCACGGCATCTGGCACCAGTTCTACAATTCGCCCTACAGCTTTGTCGCGGTGCAGCGGCTGGCCACGTGGATCCACCCCGAGCTGTTCCCCGATCTGGATCCCGAAGCCACGCTGAAAGAGCTGCACGCGCGGTTCCTGCCGGTGGACTACAGCCCCGGATACTGGGTGTCGCTGGGTGAACCCGCGACCAACTGAGACCCTATGCAACTGACCTCGGCGGCCCCCTGAGCGGGCCGCCATTTTCCATTGGAGCCGCCATGACCACCGCAGAGCTAGATCTCCCTGAAACCGCCAGCGCCCGCAGCTATCGCGGGTTGGTGACCCGCCGTATCCTGATCCTTGGCGGGCTGACGCTGGCGCTGGTGTTGTCGGTGGCAGTGGACGTGTCGCTGGGGCCTGCGCGCTATGCGGTGTGGGATGTGTTGCAGACGATCTTTGCGCCGGGGACCGCCGATTTGCAGATGCGCGTGGTGGTCTGGGACATTCGTATGCCGATGGCCCTGCTTGCGGTGACCGTGGGGGCCAGCCTGTCGCTGGCGGGGGCGCAGATGCAGACCATTCTGGCGAACCCGCTGGCCAGCCCGTTCACGCTGGGCCTGTCGGCGGCGGCCAGCTTTGGCGCGGCGCTGGCGATGGTGCTGGGGGTGGCGCTGTTTCCGGGTGCCGTGGCGCTGATGGTGCCGATCAACGCCTTTGCCATGGCGATGGCTGCGTCGATGCTGATCTTTGGCCTGTCGACGTTGCGGGGGGTGACCACGGAAACCATCATCCTGCTGGGCATCGCGCTGGTGTTTTCGTTCAACGCGGCGCTGGCGCTGTTGCAGTATTTCGCGTCGGAACAGGCGCTGTCGGCGGTGGTGTTCTGGACCATGGGCAGCCTGACCAAGGCGACTTGGGGCAAGGTTGCGATCACCGCGATCATCCTGTGCATCTGCACGCCGCTGTTTGCCCGCCGCGCCTGGGCGTTGACGGCGATCCGGCTGGGCGAAGTGCGGGCGGCGGCCATGGGTGTGCCGGTGAAACGGCTGCGGCTTGAGGCGCTGGTGCTGGTGTCGATCCTGGCGGCGGTGCCGGTCAGCTTTGTCGGGACCATCGGGTTTATCGGTATCGTCGGCCCGCACGTGGCGCGGCTGCTGCTGGGCGAGGATCAGCGGTTTTTCCTGCCCGGTGCGATGCTGTCGGGTGCGGTGATCCTGTCGGCGACATCGGTTCTGTCCAAGGCGATCCTGCCGGGGGCGGTGCTGCCCATCGGCATCATCACGGCGCTGGTGGGTGTGCCGTTCTTTGCCGCCCTGATCCTGACGAAAGGACGCAAATCATGGTAAGTTTGACACTGGACCACATCGGCGCACGCTATGGGCGTCGCCAGATCCTGACAGACGCTTCGGCCCGCTTTCAGGGCGGTATGCTGACGGCGCTGGTGGGGGCGAATGCCGCTGGTAAGTCCACCCTGTTCCGCCGCATCGCGGGGCATCTGCGGGGCACCGGGGCTGTCCGGCTGGACGGGGCCGACACGCATGACCTGCGCTACATGCCGCAGGACACCGGCATGAACGCGGCGCTGACGGTCTACGAATCGATCATTCTGGCGCTGAAACAGGGCGCCGGGGGCTGGCGGTTGAGCGCCGAAGAACTGCGCGCCGTGGACGACACCGTGCGCCGGTTCAACATCACCCATCTGGCGGACAGCCAATTGTCGGAACTCTCCGGCGGGCAGCGGCAGGCGGTGTCGATTGCGCAGACGCTGGTGAGCCGCCCCAAGGTGGTGCTGATGGACGAGCCGACCTCGGCGCTGGACCTCAACCGGCAATACGAAGTGCTGGAGTCGCTGCGGGTGTATGCCGAAGAGACAGGCGCGGTGATGGTGCTGGCGTTGCACGACCTGAATCAGGTGATGCGGTGCTGCACCCAGACCATGGCCCTGGGCGACGGGCATACGCTTGCCTTTGGTCCCACTCTCGAAGTGTTGACCCCCGACCTGATCCGCAGGCTTTACGGCATCGACAGCCGCGTCGAACGCTGCTCGCGCGGGTGTCCGGTGATGATCGTCGACGGGCCGGTGATGGCGCGAACGGCGTAGCGGTCAAAGGCGCGGGTGCCGCCCCGCCCCTGCCTGCACAGGTCGGGGCACTCAGACCTGAGGTGCTGCGAACCCCTTGCCGATGATCGGTCCGGTGGGCCGGCCTGTGGGCGAGCCTCCGGCGGGTTCCAGCGTGACCTCGTACAGCTGTTGCGCCATGGGTCCGGGCAGATCGTCAAAGGTCAGCCGTGTCGGCGCGGTGCGGTCCAGCACCCCCAGCGAGGTCGCCCCGATCTCGGGCGTCGGCAATGTCCAGACCTGCAGGGACCGGTCGGCAGGCACGTCGATCTGGGCCACGAAACGCACCGTCGCGGTGTCGTTGCCATAATCCTCGACCACGGCCTGCGGCACGCCCTGATCGTCCAGCAGCACGGCAACAACCTGCGGTTCGGGCAGTGGTCGCAGCCCGCCGGCACCAAAGCCTACGGCAATTCCGACCAAAGCCGCCGCCGCCAGCCCGGTCATCCGTCCGAAAGGCGCGCGCGTGATATTTGCCGGGCGCGGTGGCCTGGGCTCTGACGGGACGGGTGCAGCCGGTCCGTCCGCCACATCCGTTTGCAACAGCGCCCGGGTGCTATCGGCGAAACCTTCGGACAGGTCGCGCGGGGTGGCGGACAGGTCCAGCGGCAGCAAGCTGTCGCGCAGGCCGCCCACGTGACGCGCAAGATCCGGATCGCGCTGGATAAGCTCTTCGAACAGGCGCATCTCGCCCTCTGGCATAAGCCCCAGGACATAATCCGAAGCAAGGTCGCGGATATCGTCGGATAGACCGGTCATGACAGACACTCCTTCAAGGCACTCAGCCCTCTGCGGATCAGGGATTTGGCCGTCCCCAGCGGCATGTTCTGACGTGCCGCGATCTCGCCGTGGCTGAAGCCTGCCACATAGGCCAGCAGGATAACCTGACGGCCCGGCGCGTCCAGCCCATCAAGGCAGGTGCGCAGCTTTTCGGAACCGGCGAGGATTTCCCAGCCTTCGGTCGGGACGATCTGCTGGCGGGCTTCCTGCACAAGCGCGAGGTCGGCGGGGGCCAGCGTGCTGAGCCGTTTGCCGTCGCGCAAAATGTTCAGACAGCGGTTGCGCAGGATCGCATAGATCCAGCCGCGTGCCGATCCGCTGTCAGCGCGTTGGGTGCCCGCCTTGCGCCAGACCTGCACCATCGCATCCTGAAGCGCCTCTTCGGCGAGGTCGTGACGTTGCAACATGCGATAGGCCACGCCCAACAGCTGTCGCCCCTCGATGTCGAGGATCGCGGCAATGCCGCTGTCATCACCGCCGGCGCACTGTTCCAGAGCCTGCCGCAGCCGCGCAGAGCGATCATCTGCGGTTTGCTGGTCTCTCATACGCCGTATCTCCCCAAGCCGACAAAGCTGCGCTGAAGCACCATGGCGCGTGTTCATCGCCTGGGCCGCACTGTTCCCGTCTTTAACAAACCCCTGATGCATCATTTTGGTGCCTTTCAAAAGCAAAGACACGGCACGTCGGCAAACGGATGCAATTTTTTTTGCGCGTCCTGCATCCAATTGCGCGTCTGTCGTGTCTTCGGGGTATGGACGGCGAATGGCGCCGTACCGCTGCAAACCGAAACAAAGGAAATTTCTCATGCTCCGTACTGCTGTCTATGCAACCACCGCCCTTGGTCTTTCCTTCTCCGCAGCCGTCGCAGCCCCTGCTGTCGGCCTTGTCGGGGACAAGACACTGGTCATGTTCGACACCGAAACGCTTGCCGTTTCGGGCACGATGGATGTGTCCGGTGTCGACAGCCTGCTTGGTATCGACCTGCGTCCCTCGAATGGCACGCTGGTTGGCGTGACACCCGACATGAGCATCGTCAGCATCGACACTGCCAGCGGGGAAGCCACGGAAATGGCCAAGATGGACACCGCGCTGCCGCTGGGTGACACGCCGGTGATCGTGGACTTTAACCCGGCCGCGGACAAGCTGCGGTTCATGACCGGCACCACCAACCACCGCGTCGATGTCGACACCGGTGCCGTGACCGTGGATGGCAGCCTGAACTGGCAGGAAGGCGACATGCACGTCGGTGAGGAAACCGCCATCGTGGCCGCTGCCTATATCAACAGCTACGGCAAGCCCGAAGCGACCAAGATGTATGACATCGACGCGACCATCGTCGCCGTGATCCAGCAGGTATCGCCCAATGATGGCACGCTGAGCGCAATCGGCAAGCTGGGCATCGACGATCCGGCAGACACCTATGCCTTTGACGTGCAGACCAACGAGGCGATGGAGAACATGGCCTGGCTGGTAAACGGCAACATGCTGTATTCGGTCGATCTGGAAACCGGTGCGGCCACAGGTGTCGGCATGATCGAAGGTGTCGATGGCGACATTCGCGACATCACGATCCTGCCCGCGATGTAAGCGGAACTGAAAACCGGCCCGGTGCGGCGGCCTTTGCCGCACCGGGCATCAGCAGACCCGCGGCGTGCGTGGTTTCATGGGCCAGCGCACCGATTTCAGAGGCGCGGGGTCGATCAGCGGTGTCAACGCGATCGTTCCCGGAAACGCCCCGTCGTCGCTGTCCAGAGCAAGGACGGTTGGCGGGGCCTGTTCCCACGCCAGACAGGCCATTGCCCGAGATGTCCTCACGCCGGTATCCCCTTAAAGTAATTATATATTTTTGGCCTGGTGGGAGAACTCCATCGCTGCCTGCGCCTTCTCCTGGTGAAACCTTCAGGACATTCTGGGCCGTTTCCCCGGACCAATCGTCCACCGGGACGGAGCCTTGTGAATTTGCCGCCGCCCCTGCCCGGTCGATGCACATTCGTGCCGCCCGAATCCCGGAGCCGCGTGGGCGTGATCCGGTCGGAAGCGACCTGTGCTCCCGATAAAATCTGCTGCCCGTCTTTTCCGCATTTGTTTTGGTCGCAAACATCCCTTCACGAAACATGCACCCCGCATATCAACACGGTGCAAGGTGCGGGCTTTGGTCCGAGAATTGGGAAGCCGGCGAAAATCCGGCACTGCCCCCGCAACGGTAAGATCGTGATGGGGCGCAACAGCGGCCACTGGGCAGGAGGAGCCCGGGAAGGCGTTGCGCTGGGGCCCGGACGGGCCGCGATCAAGTCCGGAAACCAGCCTTGGCAAAGATGTTCAACCGCGGGTGGCGGTCATGACGCTGGAACGGCACGCGGCACCTCCTTGCACTGCGGGCTATCAGCGTCTTGTGCCGTGACCTGCCTCTATCAGTCCGCGGGGCGCGGCAGGAGACCACGAAATGAGTTACCCGATCAGCGATCTGCTGGCACGGCGCCGCACCGGTTATGCGCTGGAACGGCCCTTTTACACCGATCCCGAAATCTTTCACGCGGATATGGAAACACTTTTCTACCGCGACTGGCTGTTTGCCATTCCGGCGTGCGAACTGACCAAGCCGGGCAGCTATGTCACGCATCAGGTCGGCAGCTACGGCGTGGTGATCGTGCGCGGTGCCGACGGCGTGATCCGCGCCTTTCACAACTCTTGCCGGCATCGCGGGTCGGTTATCTGCAACAAGGCGAAGGGCGTGTCGCCCAAGCTGGTCTGTCCCTATCACCAGTGGACCTATGACCTGGATGGAAAGCTGTTGTGGGCGCGCGATATGGGCCCTGATTTCGACCCGTCGCAGCACGGGCTGAAGCCGGTTCATTGCCGCGATCTCGAGGGGCTGATCTATATCTGCCTTGCCGATGAGGCACCCGATTTCGATGCCTTTGCCAACCTCGCCCAGCCCTATCTGGCGGTGCACGACCTGCGCGATGCCAAGGTCGCCCACGAGACAAGCATCATCGAGGACGGCAACTGGAAGCTGGTCTGGGAGAACAACCGCGAGTGTTATCATTGCGGTGGCAACCATCCCGGGCTGTGCCGGTCCTTTACCGATGATCCCACCGTCACCGGCATCGAGGAAGGCGAGACGCCGCCCCATCTGCAGACGCATTTCGACCGGCTGGAGGCGCAGGGCTATCCTTCGCAATTCAAGATGGCCGATGACATGCAGTATCGCCTTGCGCGGATGCCGCTTTTGCCGGGGGCCAAGAGCTTTACCATGGATCTGAAACCGGCGGTGACGCAGTTCCTGGGACGGGTCAAGGATGACACCGCCGGGACCCTGTTGAAGTACCACTATCCCACCACCTGGAACCACTTTCTGCCGGATCATTCGATTGTCTTCAACGTCACGCCGCTGACGGCGACGACGACGCGGGTCACGACCAAATGGCTGGTACACAAAGATGCGGTTGAAGGGGTGGATTACGACATCCAGCGCCTGACCGAGGTCTGGATCGCCACCAATGACGAGGATCGGCAGGTGGTCGAGGACAACCAGCGCGGCATCAACTCGCCGGCCTACAAGCCCGGCCCCTATTCGCCGATCCATGAGACCGGCGTGATGGGTTTTGTGGACTGGTATTGCAACACGATGTCGCGGCGGCTGGCCGAGACACGGATGGCGGCGGAGTAAGGCGATGAAAGACATCATCAATCCGGCCGGTGTTTTCTGGCAGAGCGACGAGCCGCTGGAATGCGTGTCGGTCATTCCCGAACTGGCCAACACCGCCACGTTTACCTTTCGCGCGCCCTCGGGTGCGCTGTTCGACTTTCGGCCCGGCCAGTTCCTGACGCTGGAACTGCCGGTGCCGGGGGGCACCGTGCACCGCACCTATACGATTTCATCGTCACCCTCGCGGCCGCGGTCCATTTCGGTCACGGTCAAGGCGCAGGCCGACAGCATCGGCACACGCTGGATGCTGGATCACCTTGTGCCCGGCACGCAGCTGAAAGCGACAGGGCCTGCGGGCTGGTTCACCCATACGGATTTCCCGGCGGACAAATACCTGTTCATTTCCGCCGGATCGGGCATCACGCCGATGATGTCGATGACCACATGGATGTTCGATCTGGGCACCGAGCCTGACATCGTCTTTGTCAATTGCGCGCGCCGCCCGTCCGAGATCATCTTTCGCCAGCGGTTGGAACATATGGCCAGCCGTGTGCCGGGCATCGACCTGCACTGGATCGTGGAATCCGCCGACCGCTATGCGCCCTGGACGGGATATCGCGGCCAGATTAACCAGCTGATGCTGGGTCTGATGGCGCCCGATTACCTGGAACGCGAAGTGTTCTGCTGTGGCCCTGCCCCGTTCATGCAGGCCGTGCGCGAGGCGCTTCAGGGTCTGGGCTATGATATGGACCGCTACCATCAGGAGGATTTCCAGGCCCCGACCCCGAACGAGGCCGAAGCCCCCGCGCTGGACGACATCGTGCCCGACGAGGACACCAGCGCCGAGATCACCTTTGCCACCTCGGGCGTCACGGCCAAGGTTGCGCAAACCGACACCGTCCTGGCGGCGGCCAAGGCCAGCGGGCTGAACATCCCGTCGGGCTGTACCTTCGGGATCTGCGGCACCTGCAAGATCCGCAAGACGGCGGGCGAGGTTCACATGGTCCACAATGGCGGGATATCAGAGGATGATATCGCGGATGGCTATATCCTTGCCTGTTGCTCCAATCCGATCGGCAAGGTTGTCGTCGAAGTTTAACGGGCCCAAACCCGCCAACGCATTGCGCCGGGACGCGAAAGGTTTACGCCAGACGGCTATGGACGCCGCTTGAAAAGAAAAGGCCCGCGCGCGGCGGGCCTTTTTCACGGGGCGATGGCAAGTGACCTGCGTTCAACACGCTGTAGGGCTGTCACGCAGGTCTGCACGCGGTGTTGCACCCCAACGGCAGGAAAACCTGCGCCTGCCGCGACCGTCTTTTCAATGTCTGGTCTTTTCAATGTCTGGCAGGCGCAGGGACATTCGAAATCAGGCGAACACCAGCGATCCGATGGGATTTCCGTCCTGCATCATCCGGCGCAATGCGGCATAGATCGCGATGTTTTCTTCTATTTCCTGTGCATTCATATCCAGCGAGAGCGTCGCCCTTGCCTCGTTTTCCAGACCAGCGAGACCATAGACCAGCGCCAAGTTGTCCCGGACATGGGGGGCGGCATTCGGGTCGCGCACCAGTTCCTGAAGGATGCTGATCCCCTTGGCCGAGTTGCCGGTCAACGCCAGAGACAGCGCGTAGTTGCTGCGCAGGATGAAGTTGGCGGGATAGATCGACAGGCCATCCTCGTAGACCTTTTGCGCCTTCAGGTGCTGGGACATCGTGTCGAGGGCGACCCCCTTGCCGGTGATGGCCGAGATGTTCTTGCGGTTGATGCGCAAAGCCTTGTCGTAATATTTCAGCGCCTCATCCGGGCGTTTCTGCGAGAGGTTCACGCGACCCAGAATGTTCAGCACGTCGTCATTTCCGGGCGCCAGTTCATGCGCGCGCAACAACACGGTTTCGGCCCGGCCATGCTGTCCCATCCGTGAATAGCTGTCGCCTGCCCCCTTCAGCGCGGCCACGGAATCAGGATCGCTTGCCAGTACCTTTTCGTACAGGCGGGCCGCATTCACATGATCGCCCGACTCTGCGGTGGCCTGCGCCAGACGCAGCGTGCTCGAGACCGCTTCGGGGCGGTTGTTCGGATTGCCTTCCTGAGCGGTCGGCACCGAGCAGGCAGAGAGGCTGACAACGGCAACCAGCAAGCAGGCGCGACGGATGTGGGAAAGCAGAGGGGTCAATTTAGGCTCCGTTCAGAATGTGTGGGGGAGTATACAGGCAGCGGGGTCATCGAACCAGTACGATCCGCCCGCAGTGGGCTTTGTGAAGGGTCAGGTCCGCCTCGCCGACACCGATGCCCAGCATGTCCAGGACCCCGTCCAGCAGGGTATCAACCGGGGTCAGGAGTGCCGCGAGGATGGGCGCCAGCAGGGTCGTGACAATGGACAGCACGCTGTCCAGCACGGCGACGACAGTGCCCAAAAGCAGATTGACCACGCCCGCCTTGGGCGCGAGGCGGATATCTGCATTGGCGACAAGCGTGCTGACGGTCGAGTTCAGCAGCCCGCCGGAGCCGTAATTCTTGGTCGTGCCTTCTTCGGTGCGGGTGAAGGTGGTTTGCGACGATTCCGACACGCCAACGGATGCGTGGGATTTCACCATGACGTCCGTGCCAAGATTGATCGGAAGGCCCAGGAGGTTCGTCACGACGACGTTCAGCCCCAGCAGCTTGGCGTCTGTCAGGTCGTTCTGATCCAGCGGCGTGGTGTTGTCCTCGAACGTGGGGGCGGGAAAGTTGCCCAGGAACAGTTCGGCCACGTGGGTTCCCGTGACCCCCGTCAACGGGTCGGTGCCGGTGTCAAAGGTGACCAGCGGTTCAGCGTCGCCTGCCCCGCAGTCCAGTCCTGTCAGGGTTGCCGTCGCGCCGGCCACCTCGAGGTAGAGGGGCAATTCGACAGACAGGATGTTCAGTGACGGCGCAATGCCCGACAGAATTCCGGTATCAAAGGTCAGGTCCAGCTTGAGCCGTGCCTGCGCCGTGTGGGCTGTGGCGCCTTTTTCGGCAAAGGTGATCCAGGCGGGGCGTTCGCCGACAATCAGTTGCAGGTTGGTAGAGGTCAGATCCGGAATGCCCAGATCAAGCTGTGTTTCGATAAAGTGGTTGGCGGTGACCACATCGACCGCTGACATCAGCACATCCAGTGCCGAAACCGTAACCGTGGGCAACACATCATCCAGTTGAATGCCCACGTCATCACCGGCAATCGCGATCAGCCGTTCGGCATCGACCGTCGCCCCGGTGAGCGAGGCCAGGATCGCGTCCAGAACCGCGGTTGATCCCTGAACGGCACCGGTGTCCAGAAGCGCGCCAGCAATGTCGAGCAGTTCGATGTCGCTGGACAGCAGCTCTTCGTAGGTCAGCGCGGTCAGATCGGCGCGGGTGGCCAGCGCGTCCGAAAACGTCAGAAGATCGACGTCCGCATTTGCCAATGCTTCATAATCCAGCACCGAGAGGGCGATCATGCTGCCGGTGGCCTCGGACAGCAGGGCGTTCAGCAGGCCGCTGTCCAGCGAAAGCAGGCGCGACCCCAGGCTGAAAGACGCCAGATCGAACCGCGCCGCCGTCGCCGTGGCACCCAGTTGCGTTGTCTCCTGCTGCAGGAAGGTGCGTGCGAAATACAGCGGGGCGGCTTCCTGCAACCGGACGGTCGCGGCGTTCACGTCCGGCGCGGTCAGTTCGCGGTCGGTCAGCCGGTCATCAATCGGGACCGAGATGTCGCGTTGATAGTGGCCGAAGGTCACGCTGGTCATCGCGCCCGCGTCCAGCCCGTTGCCCAGAACCGTCACAAGGGCACGGTCGGCGGGTTGATCGCTCAGGTTGTTCACCGCGCTGATCGCGGCAAGGTCCGCGCGGGTTTGCAGTGTTTTCTGCTGGAAATAGAGCGAGCCAAGATCGACGCCCAGGGCGACAAAGCCCAGCATGACGGTCAGCACCAGCGCAAAGATGATGATGACGGCGCCCCGCTCGTCGGCCCAGAATTCTCGTAACTGCCGTTTAATACGCAAGGTAGCTGCTCCGCGTCAGGGTCGAGACGTCGAGCCCGATGAACCCGCCCGCCAGGTCCACGGCAGATCCTTGCAGGTCGTAGGACAGCGACACCTGGATGCCGTGCGGCTCTGTCTCTGACAGCATCGTGACGGTGGGAACCACCTTGTCCGGCCCCAGAAAGGTAAAACGCGCCCCTGCATTGGTGATGAAAGAGGTGGCCAGCGTCTGGCGTTCGATCGTGCTGATCCCCATGGCGGACGACCGCGCCGCCTCGGCGGCCAGTTGTTGCAGGCTGTTGGCGATGGCAAAGTATTGGCCGAAACAGATGATGCCAAAGATCATCGACAGCAGTATCGGCAGGACCAGCACAAACTCGACCGCCGTGGCACCGCTTTCGTCCCGGATGAATGTGCAGGTCGGGCGTTTCATCCAAAGCCCCCATCCATGATGTTGTCGAGGATGCTTAGGACCGCCGGGCCGACCAGAACGATGAACAGCGGGGGCATGATGAACAGGATCAGCGGTACGGTCATCAGGGCGGGCGCACGGCCGGCCTGTTCCTCGATCTTCAGCAACCGGCCCGCGCGTTCGTCGCGCATCAGCGTGCGCATGGCGCCGGCAAAGGGGGTGCCATAGCGTTCGGCCTGCATCAGCGCGTTGGAAAAGATGGTGATTTCGCTCATCGGCAGGCGTTCGCTGAAATTGCGCCATGCGGTTTCCCGGCTGGGCAGGATGCTCAGCTCGATCACCAGCTGCTGCAACTCGCTGGCCAGCGGCGGACAGAAGGCCCGGATTTCGGTTGCGACACGGCTGAGCGAGGGATTGGCGCTTAGGCCGGATTCGCTGGCGATCACCAACAGCTCCAGCATGTCGGGAAAACTGCGCCGCACCTGTTTGAAACGCCGGTTGCGCAGATGGGTCAGGATGAGGTCAGGCGCCATGGAGAACCCGAGGGCCACGCCACAGGACCAGATCATGATCACCCACAGGCGTGTCGCATCATCGCGGGCGATGACGAACCACAAGATCGTCAAAAGCAGGCCGGCGACCGGCAGGACCAGCTTGAGAAACGCATGGATCAACACCGCGTCGCGGCTGCGAAATCCTGCCGTGCGCAGCAGGGCGGCAGAGGCTTCGGCCTCGCCTCCGCGCATGACCGAGACACGTTCCAGCGTCATCTGCGCAATGCGGCGGAAGATCCGGGTGATGCGTTCGGTCACGCTCCGGCGGGCGGCGGCGCTGCGCACGGGCAAGCGTCCCAGCGTCCGTCCGATCCGTGCCGCACGGGCATTGCGGTCGATCAGGTTCAGCACAAGCAGCTGAAGCGCGGTCAGCACCGGTACGGCAAGGGCGATCTGCAAAAGGAGGGGGGGAATATCAAACATCGATGCGCGACAGCCTATACATGCTGAAAATGCCCATACCCAGGCTGGCCACGGCCGCCATCGCCATGATCTGTCCGCGCGGGTCCGTGATCAGCGGGTTCAGATACCCGGGGTTCATGAAATAAAGCGTGACAGCGACCACGAAGGGCAGGCTGGACAGGATCACCGCGCTGACGCGTATCTCGGCGGTCAGTGCGGCGGCCTTCTTGCGCAGCTTTTTGCGCTCGCGCAGCAGTTCGGCGAGGTTTTCCAGTGTCTCAACCAGATTGCCGCCTGTTTCGGCCTGCAGGCTGGTGGCGACAGTGACGAAATGCGCCTCGGGCGAGCCAATCCGCTCTGCCATGCCGGTCAGCGCGCGGATCAGCGGCACACCCAGCTTCAGCTCTTCGCAGCAGCGCCTGAATTCGTCCTGCGCGATTCCGGTGGCGTGTTGGGCCACAACGCTCAGCGCTGCAGGGATCGGCTGGCCCGCGCGCAGGCCGCGTGCCAGAATGTCCAGACAGTCGGGCAAGGCTTCGTTGAAGCGGCGCACGCGCCGCGCGCTCAGGATGTCGAGAAAGACGTTAAAGACGAACCAGCCGGAACCGCCCCCCACGACCAGGGCCAGCGGCGGGGGCAGCAGCCCGATGCGCCAGACGCCCAAGGCCACACCCGCCGCGATCAGCACCATCAAACCGATGGCTGCGGCTGGCGTGATCTCGACCCCGGCTTCTTGCAGCCGCACCTCGAGCAGACCCATGATCCCGCCCCGCTTGCGGCGCAGTCCGCCCTTTTCGGCGGCTTGCGCGGCTTCGATCCGGCGCATCACCCGTGCAGAGGGCCTGCCGGGGTGATCGGTGCTGAACCGCACCAGCCGCGCGCGCCGGATGCGGCGGGACCGGTCGAGCAGGAGAAGGCCGGTGAACCCCAGACTGGTGCAGATCAGAAAGGTCAGCACGAAATATAGGGTGACGGGGCTCATCCGTTGCCCACCAGAATGTCGCGAATTGCGTCGTCCAGACCGTGCTCTTTGGCGCGGTCGATAAAATGCGGCATGGTGCGGGTGCTCTGGAATTCTCCGACGATGTCTTCACCCACCCGCCCGTTGGCGCGTTTGAACACGAACAGTTCCTGCATGCTGATGGTGTTGCCTTCCATGCCCACGACTTCTGCAATCGAGGTCACCCGCCGCACCCCGTCGTGCATCCGCGAAATCTGGACAACCAGGTGCAGCGCCTCTTTCAGCTGGTCACGGACGAAGTCGGTCGACAGTTGCACCCCCGACATCGCGATCAGGTTCTCCATCCGCGTCAGCGCCTCGCGCGGGGTGTTGGCGTGCAGCGTGCTCATTGACCCGTCGTGGCCGGTGTTCATCGCTTGCAGCATGTCCAGCGCCTCGTCGCTGCGGACCTCGCCGATGATGATCCGGTCGGGCCGCATCCGCAGGGCGTTGCGGAACAGGTGCCGCATGGTGATCTCGCCCGTGCCTTCCAGCGTGGGCGGGCGCGTTTCCAGCCGCACGACGTGAGGCTGCTGCAAGCGCAGTTCGGCGGCGTCCTCGATGGTCACAATCCGCTCGTTCGCCGGAATTTCGCGCGACACGGCGTTCAGCATCGTCGTCTTGCCGGCCCCTGTGCCGCCCGAGAACAGGATGTTCAGCCGCAGATAGGCGGCAATCCTCAGCAGCTCGGCCATCTGCGGCGACAGGGTGTTGCGGCTGGCCAGATCGGCGAGCGTCAGGTCCTCTTTGGGGAACTTGCGGATCGTGATGGTCGGCCCGTCAACGGCGAGCGGCGGAATGGTCACGTTGATCCGGCTGCCATCCGCCAGGCGCGTATCGACCAGCGGCGTGCTTTCGTCGACGCGGCGCCCGGCGGCGGACACGATCCGGCTGGCGATGTTCATCACGTGCTGGTCGTCGCGGAACGACACGTCCGTCAGCTCAAGCTTGCCGCCGCGTTCGACATAGACCTTTTGCGGCCCGTTCACGAGGATGTCCGAAACATCATCATCCGCCAGCAGACGCTCCAGCGGGCCGAACCCCATCATGTCGTCGACCACATAGCCCACCAGATCGGCACTTTCCGCGCCGTTCAGTTCCAGCTTTTGCCGGGCGCAGATGCTGAGAACCGCGTCGCGGATGGTGTCGCGCTGCGCCTCGTGGGGCAGTGCGGACAGGGCCTGAAGGTCCAGCAACGTCAGGGCTTCGGGCAGGATCAGGCGGCTGAGCGCGTTCAGACGCTTGGCAAATCCCGGCATATAGCTGGTCTTGGCAATGCGTTCGTTCGTGAGTGGTGGCGCCAGCGCCCCGGCCTGTGTCGAGGGTGCGAAATGCTGCAAGAGTTCGCGCTGCATCTCGCGCGGTACGGTTTGGCCGGTCTGGGTTTCGTACCAGTCAATTGCGCTGCTGATCTCGTGAAGCCCCACAGGTCCGCCACCCAGCGCAAGCTGGGACAGCCGCTCTTCGATGCTCGTGCGCAGACGGCTTGGGCTGATCAGGGGCAGGACCACGCTTTCAGGCATCCCGGCTCACCTTTTTCCTGCGCCAGAAGCCGCGCCTGGTTTCGGTGGGCTGGGACGCGGGCGTCTCCAGCCGCGTCAGCAGCTTTGCGACCGTTCGGGCATAGCTGCCACGGGCCGAGAGCCTTTGCAGCGGCTTGCCCTTGACCGAAGCGCGCGCCAGATCGGCGGCGCAATCCGGCAGCACCAGGTCGATCTCTCTGCCAAGTGCGGTGGAAATCTCGGATTTGCGCAGGCCCGCGTCACGGCGCGTCTGGGACATCACGCAGGACATACGCGGACCGTCGGCGCTGTCTCCGACGCGGTGCATCAGCCTGCTGCCGCTGCGGATCGAGCCAAAGCCCGGACCCAAAACCAGAACCAGTTCGTCCAGACCGTCCGTCAGCCCCGGATTTTGCGCCAGAACCGTGCGGGGCAGGTCGATGATCACGGTGGGATAGTCTGCCCTGATCTTTTGCAGCAAGGCAGGCAGGCCCGCCTCGTAGGTCGGGATGCGCCCCGCTTCGCTGGCTTCGGCGGAATAGACCGACAGCCCCATCAGCGGCAGGGCCATCGTTGCGTTCAGAAACGTGTGGTCCACCCGCTCGGGCGCCAGCAGCGCCTCGAGCAGCCCCGGCGTGGTGTCGATGTCGAGATCAACCGCCAGAGAGCCAAAACCCAAGTCCGCATCTATCAACGCGACGTTGCCGTGAGTGTCGCGCGCCAAGGTGCCCGCAGCGGCGCGGTCCAGATAGCTGACCGCAAGATTGGTGGCCAGAACACTGGCCCCCACCCCGCCCGAAACCCCGCACACACCGATCACCCGCGAACTGGCCACCGTCGGTGTGCGCGCCGCCTGGGTTTGTCCCAGCCCGAGGGCCACCTGTGTGTCCGCCTCGACCGGCAACACCAGATAATCGCGCGCCCCTGCCCCGATGTAACTTCTGTAGGTCTCGACGTCGTTCTGGCGCCCCAACAGGATCAGCCGGACCCCTTCGGCGGTCAACTCGGTGATCCCCGCCAGATTGGCCGCCTTGTCCTCGGACCCCAGCTCTGCCACCAGAATATCGCCAAAGCCCGTCATCCCCGCCAGCCGCGCCGCCGTGGCCAGCGTGCCGGAATGGCAGTTGACGAAACAGTCGCGCCCGAGCTGGCGCTGGATCAGGTCCAGCGCCGCCTTGGCTTCTGTGGAACTGATGAAAGCCTCGACCTTGGTGGCGCTGTTGTGGGTGAGAACTGTGGTCAGGGGGCGGTTCACATCACTCTCCTTGCTCGGGCGTCATTGCGGCGCAAGTCTGGCGGTTTCCGCCGGGGCCAGGACATCGCCCGGCTCGTGGATCATCACCGCAAGGTTGATCGCGTTCGCACAGCCCAGATCCTCGACACCCGGCTGGCACGCGACGCGGACCCCTTTGGCACGGACCACACGGATCAGGCCGGTTTGCTGCCGCACGGTCGGATGTGTCGAAAAACTCTGGTCCATGCCGATGCGGATACGCGACGGAACGCGCGCAAAGACGGCGTGCATCGTCTGGACGCGTCCCGCATCGGTCTTGGGCGATCCGCTGGTGGGAATGGTCACGATCACCGCGTCCCCCCCGCGCAAGGCATTGCGGGACAGAAAGCTGTTGATGGCGGCGCGTTCCGATCCCGACAGGGACGCGGATTTGGCGGCAAAGCGGTATTGATGCTGCGCCTCGACATAGGGGGCGGACAACCTGTCAACGACACCGACACTTGGCTGGGGCGTGCTGCACGCCGACAGGACGGTGTTTGCGGCCAAGAGGGCGATTGCGACGCCGCGGGATGAAAATTGCATGATCATTGAAGGAGAAGCCCCGCTTTGCCGTTGATGCCCTTGACCGAAACCGACCCACGACCATCGTCAGGCGCACCAAAGGTCAGCTCGCCCCCGATGGTGCGGCTTACCCGGTCTGCGGGTGCGAATTTGTCCAGCGGTGTCTTGAACTTGCCCGGCGCGCCGGGGGTGACCAGATAGGGGGTGACGATGATGACAAGCTCGGTCTCTCCCTTTTGAAAGCTGGTGGACCGGAACAGCGCGCCCAAGAGGGGAATTTCGCCCAGACCGGGGATCTGCTTGATGTTCTGCTGCGACGTGGCCTTGAACAGGCCCGCAATCGCAAAGCTCTGGCCGCTGCTGACCTCGATCGTCGTGGCGGCGCTGCGTTCAAGGATCAGGGGCAGGTTCTGCAGGTCGGTCGTGCTGCCCTTGGAGAAGTCCAGTTCGCGAATCTTGGTGTTCACGACCAGCTTGATCTTGTCCGAGCGCTGCACTTCCGGCTCGAAGTCCAGTTCGACGCCGAAAGGTTCAAAGACCACGCGCACCTCGCCGTCGCCCGACTGGGTTTGATAGGGAAAGCGCCCGCCGGCCAGGAACGACGCCTTGTCACCGGAGCGCGCGGTCAGGTTCGGCTCGGACAGGATGGTCACCAGCCCCTCGTTCATCAGCGCCTCGAGCGTCACCCCCTGAAGCGAGCTGCCCACGGTGAACTGCGACGCCAGCGAATAGCCCCCCGCGACCGACGTGCCGCCCGTCAGCCCGTTGCCCGACAGCGATGTCCAGTCGGTGCCAAGATCCTCGGTCACGGTGCGCGACACCTCGGCAATCTTGACCTGAAGGTTGACCTGGGGCGGCGTGTTCAGCGAAAGGCCGTTGACGACCGGCACAGCATCGCCTGCCAGCCGTTGCACCACGTTCTGAACCTGTTCCGCATCGCTGATGGTGCCGACACGACCGGTCAGGACCAATGCGCCGTCGACCTCGACAACGGAAAAGGCCCCCCCCTGAACCGACGCGTGGGCGGCACTGTTCAACGCTTTGACATTTGTCGAGACCTTGACCGAACTGGCGACCGACACCTCGTCATTGTCGTCGATGACGAACAAGGTCGTCTCGCCCATGGCCTTGCCGTAGATATACAGCAGGTTGGACGACTTGATCTCGACATCTGCGATCTCGGGGTCGGCCAGGAACACGGTTTGCGACGGTGTATCAAGCTTTAGCAGCTTGCCCTCGCCCGCAAACAGGCTGACCGGGCGGCCGGTGGCTTCGATCAGGGTCTGGGCGGGCATTGCGGTGGGCAGAGCAAGGGCACCGGACCCCAAAAGGAAAATCGTTAAAAACTTGGCGGGTGTGGGCAGCACTCGTGACAGCATGGGGGTCCTAGTGAATTTAGCTACGGATCTGTACCCGCAGCAGCTGGGGGGAGGTTTTGCGGGACGGGTTCCTGCATCGAAATGATCTGGTCCTTGCGCCCCGAACTGCCGCGGATGATACGGACGCTGGGCGGCGCGGGTGGCGGTGCAGCGCGTTGCGCCGGAAGGCCGGAAATCTGTGTGGACAGCATGGGCGCATCGTCGACGATCATCGGCATGTCGTCGTTGCTCTGATCGCTGAGCACCAGGATGAGATCACCGGTGTGTCTGGCCAAAGTCAGCATTTTTGCGCCCTCGGGGTGCAGCTCCAGCGTGATCGCACGCGGCAGGGCGGCGTTGGATTGTCCTGCCGGCTGGTCTGTTCCGATCACGCGCACATTGCGCAAAACCGTGCGGACGGCGCGGACCCCGTCAGAGCTGTTGTAGGACACCATCACGTCAATCTTGTCCTGCACGCCAATCAGCCCGGCAACGGCCGTTTCGCCGGTCAATGGCAGAGCAATCGCGCGCATGCCCGGTCGAAGCGATTCTGACGGGCCAGTGGGCTCAATCGTGGGTATGACTTGTTCCTGCACAACCTCAGGGTGTTTTTCTTCTTTAACGAGAAGATCCGCTTTGACGAATGGTGTGCCGCCGGGAATGGTCCTATTGGTGGAAACCTTCACCAAAGCCTCGCGGTTTTCTGGCGTGTCCGCAATAAGGTCTTTTCCGGCCTGATCTATTTCCATTTTAACAGGTATTAAAATATCTGCGGAAATAGACGCCCCCAATTCTATTGTTTGATTTGAGAACAAATAGGCCTCTTTCGGCACAACAGGAACAACCGTTGCAGCGACCGCCCTTGGGGGCGTTGGTTCAGGCGTATTGTTCGCCTGAACGCCGACCCATGCGACACCGGATGCAAGCACCAAGGAGATCAATATCACAGTAAACGTGCGCATTTAGATCACCAAAGTTGTTGAGGTTTACTCCGGGGCAACGATCCCGGCACCTGTCAGCGAAGTGCTTACAGTTGTAAACCCAGTGTTAACCTGGCCACCAAGTGTCGCAATTGTGGCAACGATAACCGCCGCAATCAAAGCAGCGAACAGACCGTATTCAATTGCTGTTGCGCCATCTTCGTCGCGTGCGAACTTTTTGATAAACTTAAAAGCCGTCATGATCATTAACCTCACTTTTCTCATGTGTTCAGAAGCAGGAGGATACCAATTCGGATGCTTATTGCTTATCGGCAATTCCCCGCTCATCCAACTAAAGGCACAACTTAAACGGTATCGCAACAACTAATGTTGTCACAATCAAAAAAATACAGACTTTTGATTTCTTTTGCGCGTTTTTGCATCTACTTAATATACTTAAGTATAATTGAGAATTATACTTAAGTATATTATATTATATCTAAAGAATTATCCTTTTTGAGCGCAATTCACTCATTCCAAGGATCTGCAGCGGAAATAAACTGTGTCGCTTTCAAATTTCGTCTTGCCTGACCTTGCCAGATCCCGCTCCCCTGCCCTCGTGCGGCGGCGGTTGATAAGATGCGGAAGGGCGGATTTTATGCGATCAAACGCCCCCATCCGCTTCCCTGAACGATGATCAACCCAATCGGGCACGGTTCAGAAGAGCGATCCAGGCGGCTTCAAAGATATGCTCGGGCAACTCGGAAGTTGCCGCATTGGGCCGGTCGGTCGGTGCGTTCGCATCCGTCAGGTTTTCCAATGCCTCCTGCCAGCTCCGCAAATCTTGAACCGCAACCTCCCGGGCTCCGTTCGGTATATGGTCTGACAGTCCGTCAATGCCGTTGACCAGCAGAGGCCGTTGCGCGGCAAGTGCCTCGATTGCGACCAGACCGTAGGCCTCCCAGCGCGAGGGCATGGCGACGGCGTCAACGGCGGTCATGGCGGCGACCGGGTCGGGCGCGAAGCCTTTGAACCGGATCCGCGAGTCGTCTTCAGCCAAAGCGCGCAGACTGCCCTCTTGCGCACCCTCACCGTAGATGTGCAGCGCGATGTCGGGGTTCGTTGTCCGGCGGAACGCCCGCACCAGAATGTCGAACCCCTTTTGATCGTCCAGCCGGCCAATCGCGCCGATCACGCGCACAGGGCCCGCAGGCGCCGCCAATGCGCGAAAGGCGGACAGGTCCACGCAGGACTGGATCACAGACAAGGCGGCAGGTTTGACCGCGCCGGTTCCCACCAGCCATGCGCCCTGGGCGTGGCTGACGGCAACCACGTGGTTGAACAGCGCATAGGCGGTGCGCAGCAGCGTTGCAAAGCGGCCCTTGCGGGTCACGTTGTGACGGGTGAAATGGTCGGTATAGCTGTGCTCGACATGGATCAGCGGGGTGCGCGGATGCATCAGGCGCAAGGCCACCAGCATGGGCAGCGCACGCCAGCTGATAGCCAGATGCGACACGATCACATCGGCATCCAGACGCGCGGACAGCAGGCTGCCGCGTTTGACGCAGCGCAGGCTGTGGTCTGCCTGTTCTGCCAAGGCGGGTGCGGTCAGGATGTGGTCCAGAACGCGCATCACCCCGCCGGCCGTGGTATCATCCACCAGATGCAGAACCCGCAGCCGGGTCATTGAACCGCGCCTGTCGGGCGCAGCCTGCGCGCCAGCGTCATTGCGTTGCGCAGCGCGGTGCCGCCAAAGGCGGACAGTGCCGCGCTGGCCGCGAGGGTGACAACGGATTTCACCGGCTCTTCGACCAGCGGCAGGCGGGACTGTGCGACCCAGGCGCGGCTGAGGGTCTGCGCGCGCGGCGCGTCCAGATCGCTGATCGCGCGGCGGCACAGATAGCGCAACTGGTAGGCGCGGGCGGCGGGCGTGTTGACGGTGAAAAAGGCCGGGTTCAGCGGCGTCAGCTTCTCTACCATCCGTTCCCATGCAGCAAGCTGACGGTCGGTGGCCGCAGACAGACCGCCTGCGTTGATGCGGTAGCGGGTCAACAGGCCCGGCACGCCCTCGAACGCCCAGTCGGTGGTCAGCGCGATGCGCAGCCAGCATTCGATGTCTTCGGACTGGCGAAAGGTTTCGTCAAAGTACCAGTCGCGCACTGTCTCGTGACGCGGGCGATAGGCGATTTGGTCCAGCACCGAGCGACGGATCACCGGGGCCGAGCCGTTGCCGATGGGGTTCCGCTTGAAGATATGGCTGGCGGTGACATCGTGCAGGCGCGGGCGCTGTGCCTGACCGGTCAGCGCACCGTTGTCGTCCATCAGGGCCGAGCCGGAGTAGCTGATGCCGACCTGAGGGTTGGCCTGAAGATGCGCCACGTGGCGGGCCAGTTTCTGCGGTTCCCACAGATCGTCGGCGTCGCAAAAGCCGATGACGTCGCCGCGTGCTGCGGCAATGCCGGTGTTGCGCGCACCTGCAAGGCCGCGATTGGCCTGACGTATCACGCGGACACGCGGGTCGGCGGCAAATTGGGCGGCAATTCCGGGTGTGCAGTCGGTCGAACCGTCATCGACGATGATGACTTCGTAGCTGGCGTAGGTCTGTGCCAGCAGCGCTGCCAGTGTTTCGCGCATGGTCGACTGCACGTTGAAGGCGGGCATGATGATGGATGCAAAGGTCATGGCAGGGCTTTCGGATGAATTTCAGGAAAACAGGTAAAGGCGCAATTTGCGGGGCAGGATGGTCGCCGCGATGGCGGCACCCAGCGTCATCACTCCGCGACTGGCGGGCGACATGAAGCCTGCGGGGGAATGGGCAAGACCGATCAGCGCGTGGCGCAGCGCCTTGCCGCGTCCGCGATCGACGCGCAGGGCGCGGCGTGCAAGATAGCGGTGGTGCACGGCGTGGTTGACGGCGCTGGGACGCACCCCGAACCTTGCCGCGGTGGTGATGGCCTGTCTGCGGCCCATCAGCATCGCGTCCAGATCGGTGGACAGCCCGCCGATGCTGGTGCGATACCAGGTCTGCAACAGCGGTGTCGGAACCACGCGTGCACCGCAGCCCACCAGACGGATCAGGAATTCAAGATCCTCGTTGTGGACGATGCGCGTATCAAAGCCGCCACAGCGCACAAAGGCGGACTTGCGCACGGTCAGGTTGGACATGGTGCAGACGGGGTTTTCGCCCAGCAGTGTCTTGATCGACAGATCCTGGCTGGGCACGGTGGACATCGCCTGTGCGTCCGACGGCACGTTCCGGAAGAACCCGACCTGCCCATAGACCCCGTCAATGCTTGGATCAGAGAAGATCAAGGCCAGTTCGGTCAGCTTGTGCGGTTGCCACAGGTCATCGGCGTCACAAAAGGCGATCAGCCCGGCATTTGCATGGTCGTCCACGCCGGCGTTGCG
Organism: Sulfitobacter sp. 20_GPM-1509m; assembly: GCF_000620505.1. Classification (GTDB taxonomy): domain Bacteria; phylum Pseudomonadota; class Alphaproteobacteria; order Rhodobacterales; family Rhodobacteraceae; genus Pseudosulfitobacter. The sequence goes on from NZ_JIBC01000004.1 coordinate 329,554, forward strand.
CGCCGCACTGGGGCCTTTGCCGGTGTTGCGTGCCAGACGGAAGCGCGCATCCTGACGCGCCGCCGCTTCGATCAACGCGACGGTGGCATCGGTCGAGCCGTCGTCGATGCAGATGGCTTCCCAGTCGGGAAAGCTTTGCATGGTCAGGCTGGCCAGCGTCTGGGCGATGGTAGCTTCTGCGTTAAAGCAAGGGATGATGATGGAAAAAAGGGGCATGGATCAAGCCTTTGCAAGTTGGGGGCCGAAGGCCTGTGAGAGGGCGGGAAGCGAGGCGCCGACCATCAGGATGGTCGCGGTGATGGCATAGCCGGTGGCCACGGCGACAAGGCCGAAGGGCGCGAGGGCTGCGGTGTTCAGCATCAGGGCGGCGGTCATGGCGGCCGTGACCCAGAATTCGCGGTGGGCACGGCCCGTGGCGCGCAGCCAGCCTGCGGTGGCGGACCACAGGGTTGTGGGGATCGCCACCAGACAGAGGATCGACACGATGTCGTCGATGCCCGACCAGCCTGCGCCAAAGAGGACCGGCACGTAATAGGGCGCCAGCAAGGCCTGGGCGACGACGGCGGGCGTGATCAGCCCCATGGCCAGCAGGATGCTTTGACGCAAGGCCGCGTTCTTGTCCGCGCTGGCACACAGATGCGGGAACAGCACGGTGGAAAAGGCGACCGAGAAGGAATTGGCCAGGCTGAGGCCCGCGTTGAAGGCCATGAAATACAGGCCCAGTGCCTCGGCCCCCATCAGCGTGCCGACGATCAGCTTGTCGGCTTGCAGGCGCAGTGCCTTGACCAGTTCCACCCCCAGCACGGCCCAGCCGAAGCTGAGGAAAGGGCGCAGCGGCGCGCGGCCTTGCGACAGGTCCAGCGTCCAGGGGTGCAGGCGGCGCATGGCGATCAGCCAGAACGGAGCGGTCAGCAGACGCGGCAGGATCAGCGCCAGCGCCGAGGGCCAGACCAGCGCCAGCAGCGCGGACAGGATGTTCGCCCCCACGATCTGCGCGCCCGAGATCGCCGCCGTCTGGCGCAGCTTGCCTGCACGCATCGCCAGCGCGGTTTGCACCAGCCCTGCGGGCATGAACAGGTATTCGCCCGCCAGCAGCAGGATCAGCGCCAGCAGGACCGCGTTGCCGTTGGCGGCGTAAAGCGCAAAGCCGATGGCGGATTGTGCCACAAAGAGGCCCACACACCAGACCCAGAAGATGCGGTGCGCGGTGGCGCAGGTTTGCGGCAGCTCGGCTTCGGGGGCCGCGATGATCTTTTGGCCCACACCGTTTTCGGTCAGCGCCTTGAGGATGTCAGCCGCCGCCAATGCCGCCGCCGCCAGGCCGATCTGGGCCAGGTCCAGCGACCGGGCCACTGCCACGACAACCAGCAACCGCGACGCCTTGGCCGCCACTTCGGAGGCGCCATAGGCAAAAAGGTTCTGTGCCATGCGGGAAGTCTTGTGGATTGCTGCGGGCATTTCGGGGTCCAATCAAATCTGTTGAACCCTTTGTATCGTTGGCGATTGCCCGCTGTCTTGGACGCCACAGGAGAGGAAAAGGGCGCAACAGAATGGCATCATATCCGAAAGGATAGGTGCGTGGACGCCAACGCACCCTCGACCCGTTGACGCGAAGTGCATAACAATGATTCAACTCAAGGATAGTGCCCAAGGATAGTGATTGAGCGTGATGATGAAAAAGAGCTTCGGATTTGGATCGGTTCTGATGGCCACGATGGCTCTGGGCAATTGCGCGGGCCTGGACACGCCGGACAACCTTGAGCCGATTGCCGCAGGCGACGGCTATCAGGCACAGTACCGCGCGCCCGATGTCAGTCGCGGCAATGCGCAATTCCTGCGATCCGAGGCGATCAACGCGCAGAAGTGCCGCCCGCCCAAGGGCGGCATTGCGGGCAAGGGATCGGGGCTGGCGGCCAATGCGCTGCGCGGCGAGCGGGTGACGCGCAACGATCTGGTCGATGTGCGCATCGGCGACGATGACACGTTCAACGGCGATTACGTGGTGTCCCGTGACGGCACGATCAAGCTGCCGTTCCTGCCGCCGATCCGCGCGCAGGGGCGCCTGACCAGCGAGATTGAAAGCGACATTGCAAGCCAGTTGATCGCCGGGGATTTCTTTGTGGACCGCCCGCGCATTTCGGTGCGGGTGGCTGATTTCGCCTCTGTTACCGTCGGCGTGTCCGGTGCCGTGTTCGAGCCGCGCACCGTCGAGATCGGCGGCGTGCCCGGCGATCAGGTGGACAGCCGCCGTCAGGGGGCCTTGGGGGCCTCGACCGAAGCGCGCAACCTGTCGGCGGCCTTGCGGGCGGCGGGCGGCGTGCGGCCCGATGCGGATATTTCCGCGGTCGAGGTGCGGCGCGGCGGGCAAATGTACGTGCTGGACATGCGCGGCGTGTTCGAGGGGCAGAATGCCGTCGACATCATGCTGTTGACCGGCGACGAAGTGTCCGTGCCCAGCCGCGGGTGTTTCCAGGAGGACCTGATGCGCCCCAGCCCGATCAGCCCACCGGGGGTTTCACTGTTCCTGTCGAACCTGACCCAGCCTGCTGCGGGCAATGCCCTGTCCGCCGTGGGGCGCGATGTGCGCGAGATCCCTTATGGCACGCGCTATCTGCAGGCGGTCATCAACACCAACTGTGTGGGCGGCGCGCGGGCGACCAGCGCGCACCGGTCGTCGGTGCTGTTCTCGCGCAATCCGGTGACGGGGGTGTCGGTGGTGATTGAACGCGACATCGAGAACCTGCTGCGGCGCGCGGATCGGGATGACTATGACCCCTACCTGCTGCCGGGGGATTCCATCGCCTGCTATGACAGCACGATCACCAACATCGGTGAGGTTGGCAGGGTTCTGGGACAGCTCGCGCTGTAACGCGGGCTTTAGCTCTCGCGCGTGCTGCCGCGCCGCTCGGCGCTCATCTGCGGGCGAGTCGCGGACCAGACGGCAGGCAGCTGGTCGATGGCCTGAACCATCTTCGCGGTGTCGTCTGCCTTGGCGGCGGTTTCGACCGCGATCAGCGCCGCACGCAGATCAACCGCACCCAAAGCCGCAGAGCTGCCGGCGATGCGGTGGGCGCGTTGGGCGATTTCCTCGGTCGTGTGATGCGCGTGGTCTTGCAGATAGGCAATGGTGTCCGCGACCTCGGTGGCATAGCGCGCCAGCAGTTTGGCCAGCGCGTCGACCCCCAGCGTGTCGCGCAGATCGTCCAGATAGGCAAAGGCGACAGCGCCTGCCCCCTCACCCGCCGCACCGGAGGTTTGCTTGCCGGAGACCACCTGATTGGCGATAACGCGCATCAACCCCTCGCGGCTCAGCGGTTTGGTCAGGATGTCGTTCATGCCATCCGACAGGAAGGCCTCTTGCTCGTCGGCCATGGCATTGGCGGTCAGGGCGACAATCGGGGTGCTGGCGCTGGCACCTGTGCCTGTGCGAATGGCGCGGGTGGCGCCGCGTCCGTCCAGCACCGGCATACTGATGTCCATCAGGATCAGATCGAACCGGTGCCCCTGTGCCAGATCGACGGCAATCTGGCCGTTGTGCGCCTCGGTCACCTTGTGCCCTGCTGACAGAAGCATCTCGCGGGCGACCACGCGGTTGATTTCATTGTCTTCCACCAGAAGGATGTCGCTGGGGCGGGCATTTGCCTGTGTCGCACGCTGGTCCTGAACCGCTGTGGGTGGTGCCACGGGTTCGATCGGCAGGTGGATGGCAAAAGTGCTGCCCTTGCCCTTTTCGCTTTCCACGGTGATCGTGCCGCCCAGCGCCTTGACGAAGCGTTGCGCGATGCCCAGCCCCAGCCCTGTGCCGCCCACGTCGCGGTCATAAGAACTGTCACCGGTCATGAAATCGTCGAAGATCTGCGCTTGCAGGTTGGCATCCATGCCGATGCCCGTATCGCTGACGGTGATCTGCAGGATCGGTCCGACGGCCGGGTCGTTCGCAACCTCGGTGTTCACCAGAACACGGCCATTGCGGGTGAATTTGACCGCGTTGCCGATCACGTTCATCAGGATATGCTGAATGCGGTCGCGGTCGGCGCGTATCCAATCGGTCCGGTCCCCCGTCCAGCCCCATTCCAGCGTGGTGTCATTGGCCAATGCCGCGCCGCTTTGGTTGTCGATGATGTCTTGCAGAAGATCGCTGAAATTCATCACCACGGGCCGCAGGCGCAACTTGCCCGCGTCGTATTTGGTGATGTCCAGAACATCCGAGATATGGCTCATCAGCAGCTTGCCCGAGGTGTCCATATTCTTGATATAGCGTGCCTGTTTCGCGCTCAGTCGGGTGTCGCGCAACAGGGTCAGGTTGCCCAGAAGGCCGTTCAGGGGCGTGCGGATTTCGTGGCTCATGGTGGCCAGAAAATCCGTCTTGGCCTTTTCGCCGGCCAATGCGCGGTCGCGGGCGACGACCAGTTCGCGTTCGGACAACACCCGTTGGGAAATGTCGCGCAGGAATGCGATGAAAATTTCACCCTCGTCCGTGCTGGCCGCCTGGATTGCGAATTCGACCGGGAAAATATCACCGTTGGCGCGTTTCGCTTCCAGCTTGATGCGCCCCTTTCCTACCACGTTGCGCGGACCACCTGTGCGCACGCGCTGCATACCCGCCTCGTGGGCTGCGAGGTGATGGTCGGGCACGATCAATTGGCCCAGATCGCTGCCGATGGCATCTTCGGATTTGTGACCGAACATCTGCTCGGCCGCCGCGTTGAACACCAGAATACGCCCCTGCGCGTCGCTGACGATGACCGCATCAAGCGCCGTATCGGTGACGATGTTCATACGCGCGCCCGCCTCTATCGCCTCGGCGCGGCGTTTGACGTTCTGGGCGTTCAAGCGCCCCAGGTAGGCGGCAAGAAAGACCAGGACCAGCATGAGAAAGGTCACGCCTGCGGCCAGTTGCGTCAGGGTGACCGAGATGCTGCTGCGGCGTTGGTCGGAATCCAGGGCAAAGTAGTTCAGACCCGAATTCGCGAGCTTGCGCACGTTGGGCCGCACTGCGTTCGTCCGTTCCAGCAGATCGGGCAGCGCAAGGATCAGGTCCGGGTCGCTGGCGTCGATGGCGCTGATCGAGCGGTCCAGAAAGGTCTGCACGATGCGCAGGTTGCGGGAAAATTCGGGCAGGTCCCGCAGGCTGGCATAGATCGAGGCCTGTCCCAGCGTGTTGATCCGGCTGTAGAAGATATCGAACTCGCGCCGCAATACCTTGAGGTCCGGCACGGGTTCGGTGGTGGATTCGGACAGGTGCATCTGGAATTCGAGGAATTCCACCTCGGCCTGCGAGAGGGTCCATTGCACGTTGTCCGAGCTGGCCGAGTTCAGCAGCTTCAGGTCGCGGGTGACATTGCTGGACAACAAGACGATACCGGCAAGGCCAATCGCCCCCAAGAGGAGGAAGGCGATCAGCCGCGCGCGGTATCCCTTGTTGTTCGAGAGGTGCAGAGCAATGTTCCCGTTGTTGGAGGTCGTCAGAGTGCAACGCGCCGGTTAAGGCAAGTCTAGTCCAATGCCTCGATCCGGTCGAGTTGCCAGATGCTGCGCGAATAGATCACTTCCGAGCGGTAGGCCGCATCGCTGTCATAGGGGTAGACGATCCACAGCGGCCCCTTGTCGCGCACCGACATCGTGGCGTCGTCCATCTTGTAGGCGACGATCGGGCCGCCCTCGACAGCGTCGGTCAGCGGAATGTCCACGGCATAGTCGTTGATTGCCGTGGCGCGCAGGGTCTCGCCCGTGATCCCCAGACGGTCGGCCAGCACCTTGAGCGACACCCCCTGGAATGTGTGGGTGCCTTCGCTCCAGATGGTCGAGGTCTCGAACGTGGTGGCGTCGAGCTCTTCCAGCATATCCAGGTCGAATTGCGCGGTGTTGTCCACGTTGGTGGTGGCGATCTGGCCCGACACGGTCAAGATCACATCGCCCTCGGGCGCTGCAAGGTCTTGCGCGAAAAGCGGCAGCGCACTGAGGGCGAGGGCGGCTGTGGCGTGAGTGAGGTGGCGAAGCATGATTAACGTCCCATGAGTGGTGTTGGGACCTGTATGACGGAAAACTGCGCCGTCCGCATCAGGTCAGAGGGATAGGCACCTATCCGAAGGGATAGGTGTCGGTTCAGGCAGCGTAGGACATCGGTGCGGTGCAGTCGTTCAGAAACACGCCCAGTTCGCTTTGCAGTTCAGGCCGGTCCAGCGCAAAGGCAACGGTGGCCTGCACAAAGCCCTGCACGGAGCCGCAATCGAATCGCGTACCGTCAAAGCGGAACCCGGTGACGCCGGTGCGGTCCAGATCCGCGCTGATCGCATCGGTCAGTTGCAGTTCCCCGCCCGCACCCGGACCGATGTCGGCCAGACGGTCGAAGATCGACGGCTCAAGGATATAGCGGCCCACGATGGCGCTGGTCGAGGGGGCATTTTCGGGGCGTGGCTTTTCCACCAGACCGCGTGCCATCGCCAGACGCCCCTGGGACCGGGCGACATCGAGGATGCCATAGGACGAGGTCGCAGCACGGGGCACCTCCATCGTGGCGACCATGTGCCCGCGATGCTCTGCATGGGCTGCCACCATCTGGCTCAGCGCGCCCTGGGGGCTGCGGATCACGTCATCGGGCAGCAGCACGGCAAAGGGTTCGTTCCCGATCAGACGCGCAGCCAGACGGACGGCGTGGCCCAGACCCAGCGGATTGTTCTGACGGACAAAGGACAGTGCCCCTTCGGGCATGCGGGTGCGTTCGAGAGCCGCAAGTGCCGAGGTCTTGCCATTCGCGGTCAGGCGCTGCTCAAGAGCGGCGGCTGTGTCGAAATAGTCTTCCAACGCGCCCTTGCCTGCGGCGGTGACAAAAATGAACTCTTCGATCCCTGCGGCGCGGGCTTCGTCCACGGCGTATTGGATCAGCGGGCGATCGACCAGCGGCAGCATTTCCTTTGGGATGGATTTGGTGGCGGGCAGGAAACGGGTGCCCATACCTGCGACGGGGAAGACGGCTTTGCGAATATGTGTCATGGTTTTGGTCCTTTTGGTTGGGGTGAGTCAGTAGGCGCCACGGCCGGAGGTGACCGCGCCAAAGGTTTTCAGGATGAGGATGAAATCGAGCATCAGGGTGCGGCTGTCGGCATAGGACAGGTCCATTTCGACCATCTGGTCAAAGCCGATGGTGGCGCGGCCCGACACTTGCCAGACACCGGTGATGCCGGGTTTGACCGCCAGACGGCCCAACGCGCGGGCCGGATAGGCCGCCACTTCGCACGGCAGTGCGGGGCGCGGGCCGACGATGGCCATCTCGCCGCGCAGCACGTTCAGGATCTGCGGCAGCTCGTCGATGGAAAAGCGGCGGATGAAGCGCCCGACACTTGTGACGCGGGGATCGTGGCGGGATTTGAAGCACACGCCCTCGCGGTCGGACGAGGCCAGCAGTGCGTCGCGGCGTGTTTCGGCGTCGGTGGTCATCGAGCGGAACTTGAAAATGCGGAACTCTTTGCCATCGCGGCCCACGCGGGTCTGGCTGAACAGGACCGGGCCACGGCTGTCGACCTTGATCGCCAGCGCCGTCAGGGCCAGCAGCGGCGACAACAGCACCAGCGCGCTGCCTGCGACGGTCACATCCAGGAACCGGCGTTGCACATCGGCCACGGGCAATTGGCCCAGGGCCTTGATGCCGGCGTGTGCCAGAAAGCTGGTGTTGCCTGCGAGATAGCGTTTGGCCATGCGGCGCGGTTCCTGCGCCAGACGCCAGACCCATTCAAGACGCGCGCGGCGGACCGCCTTGGGGGCGCGCGACACGGTACCTGCGAGAAAGTCGAAGAGCGCGCCCACAGCCAGCGTCAGCGGTGCGTCGATCCGGTGGGCGTTTGCGTGCAGCCACAGCTCTTGCATCGGCACACCCAGCGCCACCAGCACGATGTCGGCGCCGCTGTCGTTGATGTCATGGATCACTGCGTCGGTGTCCGCGGCGCCGGCGAAACCATCGCGGGTGCCGGCGATGCGCAGACCGGGAATGGTGTTGGCCAGACGGTTGGCGGCCGCCTGTGCCGTGCCGGGGGTGCCGCCGAACAGATAGACAGATTTGCCCATGCTGGCGGCCTGTGCCAGCAACGCGGGCACCAGATCGGTGCCGTTCAGATTTGCCGTCAGCCGTTTGCCGGTCATGCGGCCCGCCAGCTCAACCCCGATGCCGTCGGGCAACAGCATATCGGCGGTGGCCACCGCTTCCGCATAAGCTGCATCCCGGCGGTGGATATTGCAGCAGTGCGCGTTCATGAAATAGGCGCGGCGACGGCCCGGAGCCAGCAGCGCCGCGATGGCCTGCGCCTGGGTCGCGTCGACCAGATCCAACCCCAAGGCGGACAGGTGCGTGGTCTTCAAAGAGGCCAGAGCGGCGGGCATGTAAAGCGATGTGTCGGTGGTAAAGGCAGCGTGTTTCATCGGGCAAGTCCTTGAGGTTGCAGAAGTTGCCTCAAGGTGACCGATGCCGGTTTTTCGCTCAACGGAGCGGACGGACAGTCGCACGCCACTTTGGTTAACGAACCGTTACAAGTGGAGTTAACGCCTATCCGGTCGGACAGGGTGATATCCTGATGGGACCTGCATCCGCCACAAATATGCCTGAATTTCAGCGTGCAAGGTCCGCAATACATGTTTAGACATTGTGCTACTTAAAGGAGAACGACATGCGTGTTTTGATTGCGGACGACCACGACTTGCTGCGCGATACACTTGTGCTGTTTCTCGAAGCGCAAGGCGACATCGAAACCCGCACGGCGGCGGACCTTGCGGGCGCCTGCAAGCTGATCAAGGACGAGGACCGTTTTGATCTGGTGCTGCTGGATCTGAACATGCCCGGCATGAACGGGCTGGACGGGTTGAAACACGCGCTGGCGCTGGATGGCGGGCAACGTGTGGCGCTGCTGTCGGGCGAGGCGACGCGCGACATCGCCGAACAGGCGCTGGAGGCCGGTGCCGCCGGTTTCGTGCCCAAGACGCTGCCGGCCAAATCCATGATCAACGCGGTCAAGTTCATGGCCATGGGCGAACAATACGCGCCCATCGACTTTATGACCGCCGTCGACGAAACCGCCAAACATCCGCTGGCCGAAAAACTGTCGCCGCGCGAGTTGCAGGTGTTGAAAGGGTTGACCGAGGGCAAGTCGAACAAGGAAATCGCCCGCGATCTGGACATCACCGAACCCACGGTGAAGCTGCATATGAAGACGCTGTACCGCAAGGTCGGGGCCGCCAACCGCACGCAGGCGGCGCTGATCGCGCGCGAGGCGGGGCTGTACTGACCTATCCCGACGGATAGGGCCTGTGCCCCCAATGCCCCCGCGCCCAGCCAAGCGCGTGCGCGCGTTAACGTTAAAACTTGGTTAATGTCACGGGCAAAGGAGACGCCCGATGACACATCAAGACGCCACAGCATTCGCCCCCCCTGCCCCCGCCAAACGCCGCATTTCGATGCGCCGTATCCTGTTGGGGGGCCGTGTCAGCGACCTGGGTCGTTTCCCGCGCTACCTGGCCTTTGCGCTGATGGGCGGCACGCTGATCTGGGCGCCGATCACCGGCTATCTGCGCACCGCGCCGTTGTCGTTCAAATCGCAGACCTCGCTGATCCTGCCCGGCTCGGGCGCGTCGGCTTCGCTTAACCTGAACGGTATCGGACAGGCGTCGTCCTATGCCAACTCGGCCTTTTCCAGCAACTCGGTCAGCCCGACCGAGACCTACAAGCGGTTGATCGGGGCGGATCGTATTCTGGAGGCGGCGGCAACCTCGATGGGGCTGAGCCGTCAGGCCTTTGGCAAGCCGCGCATCAATCTGGTGGACCAGACCAGCCTGATCCATCTGGAAATGACCGGCGGCAGTGCCGAAGATGCACAGGCGCGCGGCGATGCCTTGCTGGCGGCGTTCTTTGCCGAGCTGGATGCACTGCGGGCCGATGAGCAGAACACCCGCGAAGACAGCGGTCTGGCCGCCATCGCGGATTACCGCAATTCGGTTGCCGCCACCCGTGCGGATATCGCGCGGTTGCAGGATGAAACGGGGCTGGTGTCCAGCGAGCAATATGATGCCATGGTCGAGACCACCCGCCTGTTGCAAAGCCGCGTGCAGGATCTGGCGGCGACGCTGAGCGAAAAGACCCAAAGCGTGGCGTCGCTGGAGGCAACTCTGGGCCTGTCGGCCAGTGCCGCTGCCGCCACGTTGAAGGTCTATGCCGATGCGCAGTTCCTGACGCTGACCGAAGAAGTGGGCACGCAGGCCGCAAAGCTGTCCGAGGCGCGGTCCCTGTTCGGGGAAGGTCACCCGAAGGTACAGGATGCCCGCGCAGCCCATGCCGCAGCCACGGCGGCCGCGTTGCGGCAGGCGATTGCCGTGACCGGGCTGGATCAGAGCCAACTGAGCGGGCTGGATCTGGCCCCCGCAGGCGCGCGGGCTGAATTGCTGGCGCAATTGGTGCGGATGGATGCGGAGCGCGCAGGCATCGTGCAACAGCACGCGACCCTTTCGGCACGGCTGGCCGAAGATCTGACGAAACAACAGACCCTTGCCGCCGCCGCTGCACGGCTGCAGGACCTGCAACGCGATTTCTCGGTGGCCGAGGCGGTCTTTGCCACCGCCATCGCGCGCACCCAGTCGACCAAATCCGATGTCTACGCGTCCTATCCGCTGGTGCAGGTGCTGGAGAACCCGTCCCTGCCCGACCGCCCGTCGTCGCCCAACCGCAAGCTGGCAGTGGCTGCAGGCGGGGCTGCAACGATGATGATGTTGCTGGGCCTGATGCTGGGCTGGATGCGTTCGGCGCTGATCGGGCGGCTGGTCGGCCTGCGCAAGGCCGCAGCATGACACCGCAGAACGCCGCCGAGCGCATGGTGTACCGCGCGATGGTCTACACCTGGCCGCTGTACGCCGTGGGCGCGCTGTATGTGGTCGGGCCGGTGCTGGCCTGGGTGCTGGGCGGCATGGCGGCGCTGGCGCTGTACCTGGGGCCTGCCATGCGCGCGGACCTGCGTGCGACGGGATCGGTGCCGCCGCTGGTCTGGTGCTGGTTCATCGGCATGTTCGTGATGCTGGTGGCCCTGTGGGTGGGGCATCTGGACTGGGGGCTGGGGCTGAAACAGACGATCAAGTCGTCGATCGGCTGGGCCAAGGGCTGGGCCTTGCTGGCGCTGTTCCCGTTGGTGGGCGCTGTGCTGCCGATCCGGCGGTCGCTGTTGATCCGGGGGCAATGCGTGATCGGCGCGTGGACGCTCGCGCTGGCACCGCTGTTGCTGATCGCGCCCTATATCGGCCTGCCCGAGCGCATTTTTACCTCGCCGCTCAAGGCTGTTGGCGGGCCGGGGCCTGAGTATTTCTCGGTGTTCCTGTTCACTTACGATCCGGCCAGCTGGACACCACGGTGGCAGTTCTATGCGCCTTGGTCGCCCTTTGCCGCGCTGCTGGGCGTTGTCATGGTGCTTTTTGCGCTGGAGGAGAAAGACCGCAAATGGATGCTGGCCGGTGTGGGTGCGGGTATCCTGATGATCCTTGCGTCCAAGTCGCGGATGGGTCTGGTCGGGCTGGTGGCCTGCACCATCGCGCCGCGCATGATGCCGCTGCTGCTGAAAGGCTGGGCGTGGCACGTGACCGCCACCCTGACCGCATCGCTGGCGGTGCTGGGCACGGCGCTGGTTGCATTGGCCAAAGACGCGGTCGCCACATTCAAGGGCGCGCGCGCCGACAGCACCCGGGTGCGTGAAACCCTGCAACGCATCGCCTATGAACGCTGGCAGAACGAGGCAGTGTGGTTCGGTCATGGCACCATCCACCCCGGATCGCACGCGGTGGAATATATGCCCATCGGCAGCCATCACACATGGTATGGGTTGTTGTTCGTCAAGGGACTGGTGGGGTTTGCCGCACTTCTGGTGCCGATGGTCTGGCACACCTGTTTTGCGATGCTCGACGCCGCCCGCCACCCGCGTGGGCGGTTGCCGATGGGTATTCTGATGACCATCGTGCTGCTGTCCTTTGGCGAGAACCTGGAGATTGAGGCCTATATGCTCTGGCCCGGGCTGACGCTGCTGGGCGTGCATCTGCGCGAAGTGGCCCGGGACATCGAGGGCGAACCGGACGTGCAGCCGGAGCAATGATGGCCCTGCGCCACATCGGGTCCAGAGCCTGAATGGCTTCAGGCATTCTTTACCGCGACGGGCGCCTGCGCTGATGCATCGGGCGCGGCAAGTGCCTCCAGCTCTCCCAGCATCGAAATCGCATGCGCGGCATATGGCCCGATCCAGCGTTTCTGGACGTCATATATCGGGAGCGCGTCAAGGTGGTTCCAACGCTCCCGGCCGCGCCGCTCGACAACCACCAGACCCGCTTTTTCGAGCACCGAAAGATGCTGCATCACCGTGCAGCGATCAATATCCGTCATCACCGCGCACAGCGCACCGGTCGTCTTTGGCTGATCCTTGATAATATCAAGGATCCGGCGCCGCACTCGATGGCCCAGCGCCTTGAACAGGGCATCATATCTATCTTCATTTGACATGTTATAATTTTATAACATTATAGAGTGCAACGCAAAGGAGATTCGCATCATGGAGTTAAAATTCTCAGTGGCGGGGCGCATATCCAAACCGGTCGATGAAGTCTTTGAAGCCGTGGTCTCTCCTGACAGCCTGTCGCAGTACTTCACCACCGGTGGTGCAAAGGGGCGCCTGCAAACCGGTGCCGAAGTGACATGGGATTTCCACGACTTTCCCGGTGCCTTTCCCGTTCTCGTGCAGGAAGTCGTGCAGAACGAAAAAATCGTGCTGCAATGGGAGGCGGACCGCAAAACCGCCACATGGACAACCGTGACCATGGAATTCACCCCGCTGGACGCGAACCGCACCTTGGTACGGATCAGCGAGCTTGGTTGGCCGGACACAGAGGCGGGTCTGACCTCGTGTCTGGGAAATTGCGAAGGCTGGACCGGGATGCTGTGCGCCATGAAGGTCTGGATGGAGCACGGGATCAAACTGCGCGACGGGTTCTACAAATAATTCAAACACCCCAGAAGGAGCGCCATCACATGCAACCGGGTAAAAACATCGCCATCAAGGTGCCTTTGCATCGCTGGGAAGAGACCGTGGCCTTTTATCGCGACAAGGTGGGCCTGAGTGTCAGCCGCGAGCTGGACAACAGCACGGGCTTTGACTTTGGCAGCATGACGCTGTGGATCGACCGCGTGCCACAGCAAAGCCAGACGGATGTGTGGATCGAGCTGTTCGACGACGATCCGACAGCCGCGCTGTCGCGCCTTGGCAGCCCCCGCCGGGATGAGCTGGAACCGCTGACCGACGTGACCGGCCACTGGACATCAGACCCGGCAGGCACTGTAATCTTGCTGCGTCGCGAACAGATCGGATGAACTGAACCCTCAGCAAGGAGACAGCCAATGACCCGAAACAAGGCCGCTGTATTTCTCTGGTTCGACTCCGATGCCGAAGCCGCGGCAAACTTTTATGCCGAGACCTTCCCCGACAGCCATTTCGACAAGATCATCCGCATCCGCGAGGGCGTTTCGGGCGCCCCGACATGAGCCGACAACGCGTGCAAATCATCGAAAGCGCGGACTGTGGGAATTCTCCGAAGAACGCGTTTGTGCAGACCATCGCGATTGCACTCGAGACCGGCGAGGCCGACCCGGAAAGCTTTGCTCCGACGGTAACCTGGGACACATCCGCGACCGACCGGATCGAAGGGCGAACGGCGTTGATCGAGGCGCTTGAGGCAAGGGCGATGCCGACGAAGGTTGTGATCGAACATGCCATTTCACACGGGCGGGCTGGAACCGCGACCGGAGAAACGATCATGGCGAACGGCCATCGGCGCCGCTTCAGCCACGTGCTGACCTTTACAAACAACAAGGCCACAACTGTGGCCACCCTCAAGAGCTTTAGCTGACCTCCCAACCGCAGCGTTGCTTGCGACATGCGACCGGCGGCTGGCGGCCTGACTTCTTGAGAGACGTTCCATTTTCCGCCGAAACCGCCCGAAAGTGCGCGAAATCTCGCCAGCGGAACAAACCCGCCCATTGACGGCGAAGGCTTGCCGGTGCGCGCCGCAAAGACAAATACCTGTGGCGCACTCGGGCAGCATCCGTAGAAGCAAGACAAAAACAGCAGGCTTGAACGCAATACTCAAAGAGCAGGAGTGCAGTTTTTCTGTGCAGGATAATGACGCAAGGCATTTGCCTACAGGTGGCCCGGTGCGAGCAGAGCCCATTCAGGTGCGCGGTCGCTTTCTTACGGCAATCGCGATCCGGATCGAAGTCGACACCCCGGACGCAAGCTTTTTTGCGGCGCTGGATGAAAAGATCAGAAGTGCAGCCAATCTCATGGTGGGGGCCCCGATCCTGCTGGATTTCGAAAAGGTACCGGGATTCGCAAGCCGGGGTCATCTGGGCGAACTGGTCAGGGCAATCCGCGCAAAGGGGCTTTTGCTGTTCGGGGTGCAAAACGCCACCCCGGAACAACAGGCTCTGGCAGAAGAATTTGGCCTGATCCAGGTTCTGGTCGGCCGGGACACGCCCGTCCAACAGGCGCGCGCCACCTCGCCCCGGCGGTCGCGCCTTGTGGCACAGCCGGAAAACAAGGTCATACACAGGCATGTCCGTTCCGGTCAGTTGGTCGTGGCGGAACGCGGTGATCTTACGATTATCGGGTCGGTTGCCTCGGGTGCAGAAGTCCTCGCCTCTGGCAACATCCACATCTATGGCACCCTGCGTGGCCGTGCCATGGCAGGCGTGGAAGGCGATACGAGCGCCCGGATTTTCTGCAGCAAGCTCGAGGCAGAGCTTCTTGCCATCGCGGGGCTCTTCAAGACGAGCGAGACGATCCACCCGGACCTGCGCCGTTGCAATGTTCAGGCCTTTCTCGAAGACGAAACACTCCACATTGAGAGACTTGTATGACACAGCTGAAAGACAAAGCGCCCCTTGGCAAAGTGATCGTCATCACTTCGGGCAAGGGTGGCGTAGGCAAGACAACCTCTGCTGCGGCGATTGCCGCAGCATTGGCAAAACGCGATTTCAAGACAGTCGTGATCGATTTTGACGTGGGCCTGCGCAATCTCGACATGATCATGGGCTGCGAGCGCCGGGTCGTCTTTGACTTTATCAATGTCATTCAGGGCGAAGCGCGCCTGAAACAGGCGCTGATCCGGGACAAACGGCTTGATACGCTTTGGATACTGCCAACCTCGCAAACCCGCGACAAGGATGCCTTGACCAAGGAAGGTGTCGAGAAGGTTCTGAACGAGCTGAAAGAGCAGTTCGATTACATCATTTGCGACAGCCCCGCAGGGATCGAACGCGGCGCGCAGCTGGCGATGTATTTTGCCGACGAAGCCGTTGTGGTGACCAACCCCGAAGTGTCGTCCGTGCGTGACAGCGACCGGGTTCTGGGCCTTTTGGCAAGCAAGACCAAACGCGCCGAAGACGAGGGCGCAGAGGTCAAGGCGCAAGTGCTTGTGACCCGTCTTGACCAGCGCCGGATTGACGCTGGCGAAATGATGACGATCGACGATGTGCTGGAAATCCTGGCCGTGCCGTTGCTGGGTGTCATTCCAGAAAGCACGGCGGTCTTGCGCGCCTCGAACGTCGGCATGCCCATCGTGCTGGACGAACCCTCTGCCGCAAGCCGGGGCTACGAGGCCGCCGTGGCGCGCCTGCTGGGCGAAGAGGTCGACACGCAGACAGAGCGGGACAAGAAACCCGGCTTCTTCAGCCGCCTCTTTGGAGCGCCAGCATGAGCCTGTTTGGATTCTCGTTCAGACCGCGCCGCGCCAAATCCGCAAAGACCGCGAAGGACAGGCTGCAGATCCTGCTTGCCCACGAGCGCAGCGATGGGTCGGCGGGGCCGGATTACCTGCCGTTGCTGCAGGCCGATATTCTCGCGGTTATCCGCAAGTACATGGAAATCAAGGAAGACGAAGTCGACATCCAGATGGAGCGAAACGACGACGTATCCAGCCTTGAGATCAATATCGAGATACCGTCGCCCGGCCCTGACAAATCTGTCGCCTCCACGCCGCTGCGCAAAAGAGCCGGGTTGGGGTGATCAAAACCGCTTTGGCCGCGAGAGGCGCGGCACTCTTGTCTGGGCAGGCCTGACCAAATGACACAGGACCGGCCACCGCGATAGGGTTCGCGGTGGCCGGCCCTTGATCCGTTATCGGATGACGGTGACCGGGCGAAGGCCTTGCAGCGGCGATGCACCCGCCTCAGTGTTCAACGGGTTTCCGACGGCGGCGCGCCATTTTGACCAGCGGCCATACAATCACCAGCACAGTCACCGCGGCCAGAACGGCAGAGATCGGGCGCGTCACCAGTTCGGTGACGTCACCGCGGCTGATGAGCAGCGCACGTCGCACGCTTTGCTCGGCCATGGGCCCAAGGATCATTCCCAGAATGACGGGCGCCAGCGGAAAGTTGACCTTTTCGAGAAAGTAGCCGGCAAAGCCCGCGGCCAGCATCACCCACAGGTCAATCGCACGACCATTGATGACGTAAACGCCAACACACATCAGGATCAGGATCGTCGGTACCAAAAGAACGCCCGGCAACCGCTGGAACTGCGCGAAAACGCGTGTCGCCACGGCACCGCCAAGCGCGAAGATCAGGACCGAGGTGATCAGCATCTCCATCATGAAGCCACCGACAAGGGTCGGGTTCTGGTGGAACAGTTGCGGGCCGGGTTGCAGGCCGTGGATGGTCAGCGCGCTGAGCACCAGCGCCGCGACCACGTT
Organism: Sulfitobacter sp. 20_GPM-1509m; assembly: GCF_000620505.1. GTDB lineage: Bacteria > Pseudomonadota > Alphaproteobacteria > Rhodobacterales > Rhodobacteraceae > Pseudosulfitobacter. The sequence goes on from NZ_JIBC01000004.1 coordinate 346,309, forward strand.
GCCGGGAATGCCCAAAGCCAGTGCCGGGATCATCGACGCCGCGTTGTCTGCATTGTTGCCGCATTCGGCGGCGGCAACGCCCTGGGGGTTGCCCTTGCCAAAGCTTGAGGGGTCGTCCGAGGCATTCTTGGCCGCGTTATAGCTGAGGAACGCGGCGATATTTCCCCCCGCCCCCGGCAGGATGCCAACGCCGATGCCGATGCCAGAGGCACGCAGCCACGTCGGGATCAGTCCGCGGATTTCCCCCTTTTTGAAGGGAACGTCAGCCAGCTTCAGCTGCGCCGCCGAAAGCCCCCTGAGATCGCATTTCTCTGCCAGTTGCAAAACGGGAGGCAGCGCATAGAGACCGACAAGCACGACGATCAGGTCAAGACCGCCCAAAAGCCATGTCTGCCCAAAGGTGAACCGCGCCTGCCCCGACAGGTTGTCGATCCCGATTGTGCCGATCAACAGGCCCAGCACGGCGGCCATGATGCCCTTGACCGGATCGGAACCGACCATGACGGCCACAGATGCCATGCCGAAAATCGCGATCCAGAAATACTCGGCCGGTCCAAAGAACAGGGTCACCCGCGCCAGCATCGGTCCCATCGTCATCAGGGCAATGGCGCTTGCGATACCGCCGATGGCGGAGGACCAGCAGGCAATTTTCAACGCTTTCGAGGCCTCGCCACGGTCGGCCATGGGAAAGCCGTCAAAGGTGGTGGCGATAGAGGCCGGCGTTCCGGGAATGCGCAGCAGGATCGCGGGAATTGCGCCACCGTACATCGATCCGTTGTAGATGCCTGCAACCATGGCCAGCGCAACCAACGGGTCCATCGAATAGGTCAGCGGCAACAGCAGCGCGATGGCCATGACCGGGTTCAAGCCGGGCAACGCACCGATGAACACGCCCAACAGCGTGGCCCCGATCATCGCCGTCAGCGGGCCGAAGGTCAGGACGTGGGACAGCGCATTGGTATAAAACTCCATCTCAGCCTCCCACGGCGTTCAGGGAAAGGATCAATTCACGCGGCAACGGTTTCTCAAGCAGGACCGAGAAAACGAGATAGATAAGCGACATGAACACCACCGCGACAGTGAGCGCATAGACCAGACGCCGGAACCCCAGCGCCAGCGGCATGGCCAGCACCAAAAGAAAAGACGCGGTGTAAAACCCCAAGGGGATCACCAACGCCACGTAGATCGTGGAAACCAGCGCAGCGGTAACCAGTTTCGCAGGCGCGTTGACCAAGGCACGCGGCTGGTCCGTGGGTTGCCGCAGCGCCTTGATCGAAACAGTTGCACCAAGGAGCGTCAGGACAAGGCCAAGCACCATCGGATAGGTTCCGCTTGCCCCCTTGTAGCTCGTTGCCATCCAGGCCGCAAAAATGCCGATGCCGACAAAGATCAACCCAAGCACGATGTCCTGACGCTTTTCCATTGGTTACAGGCCCAGAGCCTTGGACACTTCGGCAAGTGCGTCATATTCCGACTGAAGCCGCGCACCGAGCGCGTCGCCCTTCACGACATTCGGCACTTCGCCCTTTGTCGCGAGAAATTCGACATAGCTGGGATCATTGACGGCCTCGTCGATGACATTCGCCAGCATCTCGACAACGGCCGGGTCCATGCCTTTCGGGCCAAGGATCGCACGCCACAGCAAGGTTTCCTTGTCGGCCAGTCCAAGAGCCTCGAGGCCGGATGCGCCTTCAAGTGCCGGAACGTCCGCAGCCGATGTCACGATAGGGCACTTGGCCTCGCCGCTTTCGACATAGGGCAGCACGGTCGAGATCGACCCGCCGTAGATGTCCACGTGACCACCCAGGAAGTTCTGCAGGGTTTCACCCGCGCCGCCGAAAGGAATGGCAACGGCGTCGATGCCCTTGGCCTGGAAGATACGTTCGGCTGCCAGCTGCATGGTGCCGCCGATCCCGTCATTGCCATAGGTGTACTTGCCGGGATTGGCTTCGAGCTCGGCCAGGAATTCGGCACCGGTGGTCGCGGGGAAATCGGTCTTGACGCAAAGCGTATAGGCGGTTTCCGAAGTCGACGCGATCGGTGTGAAACTGTCGAGCGAATAGGCCACGTCCTGCACTTGCGGTACGGTGGTCAACGGGCTGTTCCATGTGGCAAACAACGAATAACCGTCCGGTTTGGCCTGCATGAACTGTGATGCGCCGACCGAACCACCGCCGCCACCGACGTTCAGAATGGCGATGGACGTGCCCAGCTTTTCTTCGAGCAGCAGCGCCAGCTTGCGTGCGCTGGTGTCGGTGCCACCGCCCGCTCCTGCCGGAATGGTCAATTCGATGGTGCGGTCGGGGTATTCCGCAAAGGCGGGTGCCGCCATTGCCGCTGCGGCCGTCAAGCCGATGAAAGTTGCCTTAAGTGTCATAGTCTCTCTCCCTGTGATTTGATCTGTCAGTTGATTTCGCTGCGATAGCGGAACCCGGTGGCGCTGCCGCTGGCGATACGCCATTCGACCGGTTTGCCTTCGACGTCGAAGGCCGTTCTGCGGATCACCGCAAGCGGGTCATTGATGGTGATGCCAAGCTGTTTCGCGATGGCCTCGGACGCTTGCCCGAAGGACACCTCGTCCACGGCGCGTTTGACCATGACCCCGAACCGTTCAAAATAGACGGGGTACAGCAACGGACCAAAGGCCGTGTCGGGCAGTTGTTCGAAGCCCGCGAATCTGGACGTGGGAATATAGATTTCTTCGGACAGAACCGGCTGGTCCGAGAGGCTGCGCAAGCGAACGATCTTGATCGTGCTGTCGGTGCCCAAAGCGTCTGCCGCTTCTTTGGGGGCCTTGGCGATGCTGCGCAGGATCACGTTGCTGGACGGGATCGAAGGACGTGCCCCATCTGACTCGCGGATCGCGAAGAACCGGAACAGCGTCGCATTAAACGAAGGTGCGCGCACAAATGTGCCGGACCCCTGCCGCCGCTCCAACAAACCCTCGTCGACAAGGCCATCTACCGCCTTGCGAACCGTGCCGACGGACACGTCGAATTCGGCAGCAAGGCGTGCCTCGGACGGAATCGGCTGGTCGGGCGTCCAGTCCCCCGCACCAATGCGTGCCGTCAGCGTATCCCGCAGGCGGACATAGGCCGGAAGCCTGGAATCAGTTGTCGCGTAACTGTTGGTCATTTCGTCCTCCCGTTATGAGTCCTAAAGCATATTGACCCATTTAGTCAACTAGTCATATATATGAATTAACGAGGAGGCCCCATGATAGAGTTCGACTGTCACGCGCATGTCTACGAAACGGTGACGCCAGTTGACGGCGCGCGTTATGTTCCCGGGGCGCCCGCGCCTCTGGCGGATTGGCTGGCCCTTCAGGCGGCACAGGGTTTGCGCGGCGGTGTGATCGTGCAGGTCAGCTTTCTGGGCGCGGACAATTCGCAAATGTGCGCTGCCCTGTCCCAGCTGGACAGCAGCCGTTTCGCGGGCGTCGGCGTGGTGCCAATTGACGTGGACGATGCAGAACTGGACCGGCTGGTCCGCTCCGGGATGCGCGGTGTCCGCTGGAACCTGGTGCGCGGGGCGGCAGTGCCCGACCTGGGCACAGAGCCGGTTCAACGCTTTCTCGGCAAACTGCGGGACAGGGGCTTGCACCTTGAAGTTCACCTGGAAGGCCCGCGCCTTGCACCATTGCTGTTCGCGTTGACGGATCAGGGGATCAATCTGGTGATTGATCATTTCGGCCTACCCTCCGAACCGCAACCACAGAACGATCCGATGATCCGAGCAGTCCGCGGACTGTCCGATCGCAGCGCCCTGTTTTTCAAGTTCGCGGCCCATTACCGCGTGCCGTTTGACGTCCAGCCGCACGCGCAAGAGCTAATGACTCTGCTGGACGACAACCACGTCGTATGGGGCAGCGATTGGCCACACACGCAACATGAAACCTGCGCCAGTTACGACAGCGTTCATGCGCTCAGCACGCACTGGGCAAAGATGTCGGATCGCGAAGCGGTAAAGCGCTTGTACGGCCTCAAAGGATAATTGGCGGGCCCACCTGCCGAGTGTCACCGAGCGGACGACAGCGACGGCATTGCGGATCGTGGAAACTTCGATGCCGACCGGGTTGCCCCGGACAGCTCCGCAGCTGTGCCAGATGAGGCGGGCGGCACACGAAGTCTTTCCTGGCTGAAAGGAATGTCCGCTCCTCCGAGGTGAACTCCGCGGTTCGCATCTGCAGCGAATGACGGCCTCCCGCCGCGTCGATGCTCTCCTGCTTCTCAAGTCGAGCCCTATCGCCGTTCCCCAGTCCCCACCACAGATGCAAACGGCCCCGGGTTGCTCCGAGGCCGCTTTCTCACCATCTCAGCCAAAATGACCTTTTGAGACGTTCAGGTCATGCCGTGTGACACGCTACACAAACGCGTCCGCGACAAACCTCACCCGCACTTGCTGTATCCACAGGACGCGCAGGTCATGCAGCCCTCGACCATGCGCAACTCGTAGCTGCCGCAGGAGGAACATGCCTTGCCGCGTGGGGCTGCGTTTTCCAGTTCGACCACTTTCGCGGTCGGGTCGGATTTCAAGCCCATCCCTTCGCCCGCAATAAAGCCAGTGACGATCATGTGCTGTTCGATCACGCCACCAATCGCGGCCAGGATCGACGGGATGTATTTGCCGCGCATCCATGCACCACCGCGCGGGTCAAAGACCGCCTTCAGCTCTTCGACCACAAAGGACACATCGCCACCGCGCCGGAATACGGCCGAGATCATCCGCGTCAGCGCCACGGTCCAGGCGAAATGCTCCATGTTCTTCGAGTTGATGAACACTTCGAAGGGACGGCGGCGGCCACCGATCACAACGTCGTTGATGGTGATGTAAATCGCATGCTCGCTGTCGGGCCATTTGACCTTGTAGGTGTTGCCCTCCAGCGTTTCGGGGCGGTCCAGCGGATCGGCCATATAGATCACGTCGCCATGCGGCTGCATCGGCTCGGCGTCGGAATTGGCGATGACCTCGGGGGCGGCTTGCTTGTCTTCCGACACGCTCAGCACGCTGCCGGTCACGTCGTTGGGGCGGTAGGTTGTGCAGCCTTTGCAGCCGGTGTCCCAGGCCTGCATGTAGACATCCTTGAACGCGTCAAAGCTGATGTCGGCGGGGCAGTTGATGGTTTTGGAAATCGAACTGTCGATCCATTTCTGCGCCGCGGCCTGCATCTTGACGTGATCCGCAGGGGCCAGCGTCTGGGCGTTCACGAAATAGTCGGGCAGTTCGGCATCGCCTTTCAGGTCGCGCCACATCTGGACGGCATAGTCGACCACCTCTTCCTCGGTGCGCGATCCGTCCTTTTGCAGCACCTTGCGGGTGTAGGCATAGGCAAAGACCGGCTCGATCCCCGAGCTGACGTTGCCCGCGTACAGCGAGATGGTGCCGGTGGGCGCAATCGAGGTCAGCAGGGCGTTGCGGATGCCGTGGGTGCGGATTGCCTCGCGCACGTCGTCGTCCATGTTCATCATGTTGCCGGATGCCAGATAGGCGTCGGCGTCGAACAGCGGGAAGGCGCCCTTTTCCTTGGCCAGGTCGACCGAGGCCAGATAGGAGGCCCGTGCAATCGCCTTCAGCCAGGCTTCGGTCTGGGCCGCAGCCTCGTCCGAGCCATAGCGCAGGCCGACCATCAGCAGCGCGTCGGCCAGACCGGTGACGCCCAGACCGATACGACGCTTTTGCTGCGCCTCGCGTTCCTGTTCGGGCAGCGGAAACTTCGACGTGTCTACCACGTTGTCCATCATGCGGATGGCGGTGGCGACAAGGCGGGTCATCTTGTCTTCGTCCAGACCGGCGTTTGCGCCGAACGGATCGGCCACCAGCCGTGCCATGTTGATCGAGCCCAACAGGCAGGCGCCATAGGGCGGCAGGGGCTGTTCGCCGCACGGGTTGGTGGCGGCGATGGTTTCGCAATAGCTCAGGTTGTTGGCGGCGTTGATCCGGTCGATAAAGATCACGCCCGGCTCGGCATAGTCATAGGTCGCCTGCATGATCTGGTTCCACAGGTCCAGCGCCTGCACGGTCTTGTAGACCTTGCCATCGAACACCAGATCCCAGGACGCATCGGCCTTTACGGCCTCCATGAACGCGTCGGTGATCAGGACGCTGACGTTGAACATGCGCAGACGGGCGGCGTCGGATTTGGCTGTGATGAAATCGCCGATATCTGGGTGGTCGCAGCGCATGGTGGCCATCATCGCACCGCGGCGGCTGCCTGCGGACATGATGGTGCGGCACATGGCGTCCCAGACGTCCATGAACGACAGCGGGCCGGACGCATCTGCGGCCACGCCGTGCACATCCGCGCCCTTGGGGCGGATGGTGCTGAAATCATAGCCGATGCCGCCGCCCTGCTGCATGGTCAGCGCGGCCTCTTTCAGCATATCGAAAATGCCGCCCATGCTGTCGGGGACCGTGCCCATGACAAAGCAGTTGAACAAGGTGACCTTGCGCGCGGTGCCAGCCCCTGCGGTGATCCGGCCGGCGGGCAGGTACTGGAAATCCTCCAGCGCGCCATAGAAATTCTCTTCCCATGTGGCCGGATCCGCCTCGACCTGCGCCAGATCACGGGCGATGCGGCGCCAGGTGTCTTCGACCGTCACGTCCTTGGGCGTGCCATCGGCTGCCTTGAACCGGTATTTCATATCCCAAATTTGTTCTGCGATCGGGGCAGCAAAGCGTGTCATGGCGTCGATTCTCTGGCTGGTGGAAAGATGACCAAGATGACGCAACCGTCCTCAAATCACAACCATTGATCTGCCAGCAAACCACTACCCATTGAAGTCCGCGCGACAAGCGCCACATCATAGAGTGTGGGAGAGATGATTCTGTGGGTAAACCTGTGAACAAACCGTGTGTAAACCTGATCAAGCTCAGCGTCGGCACCGAAAACGTTGACGATCTGGCCAACTGGCAGGTCGGAAAACGGGCGCAAACCTCGGATGGTTTGCCCCGCCACGTGACCCGCATGTTTCCCAAACGTGTCGACGAAATCCTGAACGGCGGATCGATCTATTGGGTGATCAAGGGCGTCATTCAGGCCCGCCAACGCATCCTGCGTCTGGACGAGGTCATGGGCGGCGACGGCATCCGCCGCTGCGCCATCGTGCTGGACCCAGAACTGATCCGCACCCAGACCAGCCTGCGCCGCCCCTTTCAGGGCTGGCGTTACCTGACGCCCGCCGACGCACCGCCCGACTTGCCCAAGGGCCGCGAGTCGGAAGAGCCTCTGCCCGTCGAGCTGAATCGCGCCCTTGCCGAAATCGGCGTGCTGTAACCGGCTTTCTTTTGGCGAAAAATATCCCCGCCGGAGGCTCCTGCCCCCGGCAAAGCGCGCAAGCCTCAGCCCAGGCGCGCCAATATCTCGGCCATTGCCGCACGGTCCTCATCCGCCACATCGGCCACCCGCGACCGCCACAGCGTCGCCTGCGACCTCAGGATCAACCCGTCGGACAGAACCTTCAGGTGGTTCGCCCGCAGCGTCTCGCCGCTGGATGTGATGTCGGCAATCGCCTCGGCGGTCTCGTTGGCGACGGTGCCTTCGGTGGCACCCTGGCTGTCGACGATGGCATAATCGGCCACGCCTGCGTCGCGCAGGAATTCGCGCACCAGACGGTGATACTTTGTGGCAATCCGCAGCCGGTGGCCATGGGTGGCACGAAAGGCCGCCGCCGCCGCATCCAGATCGTCCAGCGTGTCCACGTCGACCCAGGCCTGCGGCACCGCGACGATCAGGTCCGCTTCGCCAAAGCCCATTTCTTCCAGCGGTTCGACCTGCTGTTCCCACAGCGGCAGCTTGTCCTGCACCAGATCGGTGCCGGTCACGCCCAGATGGATGCGCCCCGCTGCCAGTTCGCGCGGGATCTCGCCCGCGCTCAGCAACACCAGCGACACGCCGTCGATGCCGGTCACGGCGCCTGCGTATTCGCGGTCCGAGCCGGTGCGGCTCAGCCGGATGTTGTGGGCGGCAAACCAGTCGAATGTCTTTTCCATCAGCCGCCCTTTGGACGGCACACCCAGTTTGATCATGCGCCTGCCTCCAGTTCGGCCATCAGGCCGGGGCGCAGCACCGCCCCCACCGCCGGAATTTCCGCGCCGCCGCCCAGCCTGCGGGTCAGTGCGTCATAGCGCCCCCCGCTGACAACGGCAGGCAGATCGGCCCGGCCTGCGGCATAAAAGCCAAAGACGAAACCGTCATAATATTCCATTGACGTGCGGCCATAGCTGGCCTCGAAATCCAGCGTGTCCACGTCCACGCCCCGCGCCACCAACGCGTCGGAGCGCGCGGCCAGCCCTTCGACAGCGTCTGAAATCGACGGCATGTCCACGGTCAGATCGCGCAGGTGCGACAGCGCAAAGGGCACGGTTTCACGCACGTTCAGCAGCGTATCCAGCAGGTCCATCTCGCCGTCACTGATTGGCTTGGCGGCAGCATCAGCGTGCAGCGCGCTGATGCGCGCCTCGATCTCATCATCGGTGCGCAGACCGATCAGCGGCGCCGATCCCAGACGCGGCTGCGGGTTGGCCAGCAGCGCCTTGCGGCTGGCGGGCACGGGCGTGCGCCCCGCGAACCGGTCCAAGAGCGCGCGGAACCGGCGCGGCCGCCAGATGTGGCGCAGCAGGGCGGCGCGCCGTGCCTCGGTGGTGCGCAGGCCGTTGACCGCCGCGGTCAGAATACCGATATCACCGGTGGCCGCGCGCAGGTTCAGCCCCGCCACGGCCTCGGCCATCAGGGCGAACACTTCCGCATCTGCCGCCGCCGGATCGGCACGGTCGAACACCTCGAACCCCACTTGCAGGAATTCGTTGGCGCGGTCCGGGTCGTCCTCTTGCCGGCGAAACACCTCGCCCGCGTAGGTATAGCGCGCGGGGTCTGCCCCATGCGCCATGTGCATCTGCACGACCGGCACCGTGAAATCGGGGCGCAACATCTGCTCGCCGCGCAATGCATCGCTTGTGACATAGGCCCGCGCGCGGATGTCCTCGCCGTAGAGGTCCAGCAGCAACTCGGCGCTTTGCAGCATCGGCGGCTCGACCACCTGCGCGCCTGCGGCCTCGAAACGGTCACGCAACGCGAGCGCCTTGGCGCGGCCTTCGCGGGTGATCATGTGTCTTGTCCTTCAAGAATTTCGCGCACCTTGGCCAGCATCTGGTCACGGGGCACTTCGAACTGGCTGGGCCGGTCCTTCCATTCCTCGTGGGTGGCGGTTTCGGCAATTTTCGCGCCAAGGATCAGGTCCTTGATCTGCACCACGCCACGCTCTTTTTCGTCGCCACCTTCGATGATGGCTACGGGGCTGCCGCGTTTGTCGGCGTATTTCAACTGGTTGCCAAAGTTCTTGGGGTTGCCCAGGTAGACCTCGGCGCGGATACCTGCCTGCCGCAGTTCGGCCACCATGGCCTGATAATCGGCCATCCGCGCGCGGTCCATCACGGTGACGACCACGGGGCCTTGCACGTCGCGTTCCATCCGTCCCTTGGCGGTCAGGGCGGCCAGCAAACGGTCGACGCCAATCGACACGCCCGTCGCGGGCACTTCCTGTCCGGTGAAGCGCTTGACCAGATCGTCATAGCGCCCGCCGCCCGCGACCGACCCGAACTGCCGCTTGCGGCCCTTCTCGTCGAAAATCTCGAAGGTCAACTCGGCCTCGTAGACGGGGCCGGTGTAGTAGCCAAGGCCGCGCACGACCGAGGGATCAATCTCGATCCGGTCGGGACCATAGCCGCCCGCCGCCAGCAGCGCCGCGATCTCTTCCAGCTCGTCCACGCCGGCCTCGCCGGTTTGTGATCCCGCAACCAGTTCACGCAGCCGCGCCACGGTGGCGGCACCGCTGTCGCGCTTGGCCTCCATGAAGCCCATGACCACGTCGGCCTGTGCATCGCTCAGCCCCGCGCCATCGGTGAAATCGCCGCTGTCATCCTTGCGCCCTGCCCCCAACAGCGCACGCACGCCGCCCACGCCCAGACGGTCCAGCTTGTCGATAGCGCGCAGCACGATGCCGCGCTCGTGTTCCATCGCGTCGGGGTTGGCGGGGTCCAGCACGCCCGCGACCTCCATCACGCCGTTCAACACTTTGCGGTTGTTGACGCGAATGATGTAGTCGCCGCGCGGGATGCCGACCTGTTCCAGCGTGTCGGCCAGCATCGCGCAAATCTCGGCATCTGCGCCCATGCTGGCGCTGCCGACGGTGTCGGCGTCGCATTGGTAGAACTGGCGGAACCGGCCCGGCCCCGGCTTTTCATTGCGCCAGACGGGGCCCATTGCATAACGGCGATAGGGGTTGGGCAAATCGTTGCGGTGCTGGGCATAGACCCGTGCCAGCGGTGCCGTCATGTCATAGCGCAGCGCCAGCCAGTCGCCGGGCTTGTCGCCCTCGCCGTCCTCTTGCCAGCCGAAGACGCCCGCGTTGGGGCGGTCCACGTCGGGCAGGAACTTGCCCAGCGCCTCGACCGTCTCGACCGCGCTGGTTTCCAGCGCGTCAAAGCCATAGCGATGATAGACCCCGGCAATCGCCTGAAGCATCTCGGTCCGGGTGGTCACCTCGGCTCCGAAATAGTCGCGGAAGCCCTTGGGCGTTTCCGCCTTGGGGCGTGGGGTCTTTTTGGGCTTTGCCATGACAGGCTCCGATCGGGTCAGCGTTCGCGCATGGGCTTACGATATGGGCCAGATGGGGGCAAGCACCTCGCGCCCCATTGCAAGCAGTGGCAGTATGGCCCACATGGGCACCAAAGGAGATCCCGCATGGAACAGCTCGAAGAACAGATCGCCCACCTGATCCGCACCGTCGACGATCTGTCGGATGTCGTCGCCCGCCAGGAAGGCGAGATCGCCACGCTGACCCGCCGCGTTCACATGCTGATGCAGCGCGAGGGCGAACGCGAATCCCAGACCACTGGCGGCACCGTCATCGGCGACGAACGCCCGCCGCATTACTGAGCGCTTCGGCCCAGTGGCGGCCCGACCCTTCGGGGAGAGTTTATCGGGCAAGATGAAGCAAGGGCTGCGCGTGCAAGTACCGCTTCATGGCTGCTCTGGTTTTTAAAAAATCCGCCCGGAGTGTCGGCTGGCGCCAAGCCGCTCAGGGCGTTTTGATCGCCGCCGCCATCACCTGACCATCATGCAACAGAATGTCGGACCAGCGGGCGTTGTTGCCGAAGTGTTCGTAAGTGCTGATAAACACCGTGTCCCGTTCCAGTCGGCTGATGGCGCTGCCGCAGGGTTTGCGTTTGCCGACGCGGCACACTTGCGATTTGACCTTTTCATAGGCCTTGTCGGTGTCGCTGTAGGGGTATTCATCCGAAGGCTGCCCATAGCGCAGTTGCTCGTGCATCGACGGCGCGCCGAACATGGCCAGTGCGGCGGTGAACTGGCGCGGGCAGCCGTCGGAAAATCCGGTGACATAGAACGTGCGTGCCGCGGTGCTTTGCGGGTCGCTGTCATAGAGCGTGAAACCATTGCCCCGCGCAGGAGCCTTGTCGATCCTGGTGCCCAGCTGTTTGGGGTTCGCGTCACACACCCGTGCGATGGTGCCATATGGCAGAACCGCGCCCAGCGGCACATCCATCTGGTCCGGGCCGGACGCGCGCCCCCCGCCGAACAGTCCGTGACGCTTTTCCGGAGAGACCCGTGCTTGCGGGGCAGCCTCGGGAACCTCCGCTGACAGCGATGCGGTTTGCACCTGAGCCTGATCGGCGTTGTCTTGCGGCGCGGACCCTGCGCGGAACAGGCCAAACACCCCACGGCGTTTTTCCGGCTCGACCGCTGGCGCTGCTTGCGTTGTTTCGGCCTCGGCGGCCTGGGCTTCGGTTTCAGCGATTGGCGGCTCATCGCCGGAACCATCTTCGGCACTCATGTTTTCAGCAGGGACCTCTTCCGGCGCAGCGGTGTCTTTCGCCTTGAACAGTCCCGCGAAAATGCCACCCTCACGGGCCAGTTCTTCGGGCGAGGGCAAGGCGGCAGCGGTGGCCTGATCATCGGCCAGTTCCACGTCGCCGATGTGTTCGACCTTGTCCAGCGGATCACCGCAGCCTGTCATAGCAAGCGTTATCGCCAATCCTGTCAAAGCCTTGCGCACGCCGCACCTCCTGCATCTGCGTGCGCAAGTGGTAACGCAAGGGTTGCGCTTCTGTCCACCAATTCGCCGGAACCCGGCAATTGCGTGTCTAGATTTCCTCGACCGAGACCACGCCACCGAGGCTCTTGATCGCGCCCTTGATCTGCGGGTTCACCGGGAAATCATCGCCCAGTTCCACGTCAACCTCGCCGTTCAGCCCCGCGCCCATCAGGCACAGTTGCACCGGCCCGCGCCCGATGGAACGCTGGCTTTGCGCGGCCCCTTCCAGCACCGTGGCAATCGAGCCGACCGCGCCTGCGTCGTTGATGAAAACACGCAGCCCCATGCCGCCCACGTCCGCCACCACGGCATCAATCGGGGCCACGGACCGCGCCAGCAGCTTCAACTGATCGCTTTCCATCGTCGCCTCGGCGGTGATGATCACCTTGGCCCCAGTCACCAGAAAGTCCTGCGATTTTTCCAAGGCCTCGGAAAACAGTGTCACCTCGTAGGCGCCCGTCGTGTCCGACAGTTGCGCAAAGGCAAAGCGGTTGCCCTTGGCCGACTTGCGGATCTGACAGCCCGCAACCACGCCCGCCAGTTTGGCGTTCTTGGCGCCGCGCCGTTCCACATCGGCGATGACCTCATCCAGCGTCTGCACGCCCTTGCGTTTCAGCGCACCGGCGTAATCGTCCAGCGGGTGACCCGACAGGTAAAAGCCCACGGCCTTGAACTCTTCGCTCAGCCGTTCGGCGGGCATGTAGTCGTCACCCGGCATCATCCGTGGTTCGGGCAGGTCGTCGCCCGCCTCGCCGAACAGCGACACCTGATTGGAATTCTTCTGATCGTGGATCGCGGCGGAATATTGCACCAGTGCGTCCAGCGCATCGAACACCCGACGGCGGTTGTTGTCGAGCTGGTCGAACGCCCCCGAGCGCGCCAGCATTTCCAGCGGACGCTTGCCCACACGTTTCAGATCAACGCGGCGCGCCAGATCGAACAGCGTGGCAAAGGGCTTGTCCACGCCGTCCACCTTGCGCCCTTCGGTCACCAGCTTCATCGCCTCGACACCCACATTTTTCAGCGCGCCCAGCGCATAGACCAGCGCGCCGTCGACCACTTTGAACGTCGCATCAGAGCGGTTCACGCAAGGCGGCACCCACGGCAGGCCCATCGCCTTGCGGACCTCTTCGAAATAAATCGCCAGCTTGTCGGTCAGGTGGATATCGCAGTTCATCACACCGGCCATGAACTCGACCGGGTGGTTCGCCTTGAGCCATGCGGTCTGATAGCTGACGACCGCATAGGCCGCCGCGTGGGATTTGTTGAAACCGTAGTTGGCGAATTTGTCCAACAGGTTCCAGACCTCCATCGCCTTGTCCTTGTCGACGCCGTTGGCCTTGGACCCTTCGAGAAACTTGGGCCGCTCGGCGTCCATCGCTTCCTGAATTTTCTTACCCATCGCACGGCGCAACAGGTCAGCGCCGCCAAGGCTGTAGCCCGCCATTTCCTGCGCGATCTGCATCACCTGTTCCTGGTAAACGATGATGCCCTGGGTCTCGTCCAGAATGTGGTCGATGGTCGGGTGCAGGTTCTCGCGTTCGCGTTGGCCGTTCTTGACCTCGCAATAGGTCGGGATGTTTTCCATTGGGCCGGGACGGTAGAGCGCCACAAGGGCCACGATGTCCTCGATACAGGTCGGCTTCATCCGTTTCAGCGCGTCCATCATGCCGCTGGATTCCACCTGAAACACGGCGACCGTCTTGGCGGCGGCATAAAGCTTGTACGAGGCTTCGTCGTCCAGCGGGATGGCGTTGATGTCGTTCTCCGTCCCCGGCGCGGGTTCATATAGCTGCGTGCCGTCGGCCGAGGTGTGCAGGTCGCGCCCGGCGCCACGGATCTGGTCCACGGCGTTCTGGATCACGGTCAGGGTTTTCAGGCCCAGAAAGTCGAACTTGACCAGACCGGCCTGTTCGACCCACTTCATGTTGAATTGCGTTGCGGGCATGTCCGAACGCGGGTCCTGATAGAGCGGCACCAGCGCGTCCAGCGGACGGTCCCCGATCACAACACCGGCGGCGTGGGTCGATGCGTTGCGCAACAATCCCTCGACCTGCTGGCCGTAATCCAGCAGCCGTTTGACCACCTCTTCGTTGCGCGCCTCGTCGCGCAGGCGCGGCTCGTCGATCAGCGCCTTGGCGATGCTGACGGGTTTGACGCCTTCGACCGGGATCAGCTTGGACAGCCGATCGACCTGCCCATAAGGCATCTGCAGCACCCGCCCGATGTCGCGCACCGCCGCCTTTGACAACAGCGCGCCAAAGGTGATGATCTGCCCCACCTTGTCGCGGCCGTATTTCCTTTGCACATAGCGGATCACCTCTTCGCGGCGGTCCATGCAAAAGTCGATGTCAAAGTCAGGCATGCTGACCCGTTCGGGGTTCAGGAACCGCTCGAACAGCAGCGCATAGCGCAGCGGGTCAAGGTCGGTGATGGTCAGCGCATAGGCCACAAGGCTGCCCGCCCCAGACCCACGGCCCGGGCCTACGGGGATATTCTCGTCCTTGGCCCATTTGATGAAATCGGCAACGATCAGGAAATAGCCGGGGAACCCCATGCCCTCGATGATATCCAGCTCGAAATCCAGCCGTTTCTGGTAGTCTTCGACCGAGGCCGCGTGCGGGATCACCGCCAGCCGCGCTTGCAGGCCCTCATTGGCCTGACGGCGCAGTTCGACCACCTCGTCGTCGGCGAACTTCGGCAGAATCGGATCGCGGCGATAGGCCATGAAGGCGCAGCGTTTGGCGATTTCCACGGTGTTCTGAACCGCCTCGGGCAGGTCGGCAAACAGCGTCACCATCTCGGATTGCGATTTGAAATAGTGCTGGTTGGTCAGGCGGCGGCGGTCCTGCTGTTGGTCGACATAGGCGCCCTCGGCGATACAGATCAGCGCGTCGTGCGCCTCGTACATATCGGCGGCAGGGAAATAAACGTCGTTGGTGGCGACCAACGGCAACTCCATCGCATAGGCCATCTCGACAAAGGGCCGCTCGGTCAGTTTCTCGGCGTCGGGCTGGCCATCCGGTCCGGGATGGCGCTGCAATTCGACGTACAGTCGCTGGGGAAAGGCCGCGGCCAGCCGGTCCATCATCGCCTGCGCCGCAGGGGTCTGGCCCGCGCGCAAAAGCTGGCCCACGGGTCCCTCCGGCCCCCCAGTCAGACAGATCAGCCCCCCTGACAATGCCTCAAGCTCGTCCAGCGTCACCTGCGGCAGTTGCCCGTCGCCTTTCAGGTACAGGCACGAGTTCAGCTTCATCAGGTTTTCGTAACCCGTCTCGTTCTGCGCCAGCAGCACCAGCCCAGCAGGCAGGCGCGGACGGTCGCCGGGGCGGGTCTCGACCCAAGTCACATCCACCTGACAGCCGATGATCGGCTGAATGCCCGCACCCGACAGGGTCACGGAATATTCCAGCGCCGCGAACATATTGTTGGTGTCGGTCAGCGCCAGCGCGGGCATGTCGTGCTTTTTGCACAGGTCAGGCAGCTTTTTCAGCCGCAGCGCGCCTTCCAGCAGGGAATACTCGGAATGGGTGCGCAGGTGAATGAATCGGGGATCATTTGACATGGCGCAACCCTAACCCCGCCCTGCATCCCCTGCCAGAGCGATGACGCATTTTGCGTCACTTTACGGCACCTGTTTCAGGGTCCTGCGCCAAAACTCTTGCAATGCAAGGCTTTGCCCGCCTAGGCTGATCGTCAACACGCCCGCGCGCCGTCTACGCCACATCGACGTCGCGCCTTGTCGGGCATTGGTAGGGTGGCAGGTCAGAACCACATGAACGTGTCTTTTCGTCTGAACGGAGAGGACGTCACGGCGACAGATGTCTCCCCCACGACGACACTTCTCGACTGGCTGCGCGAAACGCGCGGCCTGACCGGCACCAAGGAAGGCTGCAACGAGGGCGATTGCGGGGCCTGTTCGGTCATCGTGACGGATGACAGCGGCGCCCGTCCGCTGAACGCCTGCATCCTGTTCCTGCCACAACTGCACGGCAAGGCCATTCGCACCGTCGAAGGTATCAGCGCCCCCGATGGCACCCTGCATCCGGTGCAACAGGCGATGATCGACCACCACGGATCACAATGCGGATTCTGCACGCCCGGATTTATCACTACGATGGCGGCCAACCACCTGAACGGCCGCACCGACCATGACACCGCGCTGGCGGGCAACCTGTGCCGCTGCACCGGCTATGCCCCGATCATCCGCGCGGCCCAAGCGGCGCAAGACGCGCCCGTCCCCGACCACATGCACGACACCCCGCTTCTTTTGGCCAAAAATATCCCGGGGGAGCCGCAGGCGGGGGCAGAGCCCCCAAGCCACCCCACAACCCTCGACGCCTTTGCCGACTGGTACGCCGCGCACCCCGACACCACGCTGATCGCGGGTGCCACGGATGTGGGCCTGTGGGTGACCAAGCAAATGCGTAATCTGGGGCAGACCGCGTTCCTGACCCATGTGGACGGCCTGCGCGGTGTGACGGTGGGCGATGACACCATCACCATCGGCGCAATGACCACACTATCGGACCTGCACCCCGTCATGGCCGAACACCACCCCGCCTTTGCCGAACTGATCCGCCGCTATGGGTCGGCACAGGTGCGCAACGCCGCAACCATTGGCGGCAACGTGGCCAACGGTTCGCCCATCGGGGACGGGCCGCCCGCGTTGATCGCGCTGGACGCCACGCTGCACCTGCGATGCGGGTCTGACACCCGCAGCCTGCCCATCGCGGATTTCTTCATCGACTACGGCAAACAGGACCGCCAAAAGGGCGAATTCCTGACGCATATCACCCTGCTACGGGGTGCAGACCACCTGCGGTGCTACAAGCTGTCGAAACGGTTTGATCAGGACATTTCGGCAGTCTGCGGGTGCTTCTGGATCGAGGTTGCAGATGGCACGGTCAAGACAGCCCGCCTTGCCTTTGGCGGCATGGCCGCAACCCCGAAACGCGCGCACAAGGCCGAAGCGGCGCTGACCGGCCAGCCGTGGAGCCACGACACTGTCCGCGACGCAATGGCCGCACTGACGCAAGACTTTACCCCCCTCTCCGACATGCGCGCCAGTGCCGCCTACCGGATGGAGGCCGCGCAGAACATGCTGCTGCGGGCATGGTCCGAAGACCAAGGCGCGCCAACATCGGTGCTGGAGGTCCGCGCATGAGTGTCGCACAACCCCTGCCCCACGACGCCGCCCGCCTGCATGTGACGGGGGCCGCCCGCTATGTCGATGACATCCCCACGCCGCGCGGCACGCTGCACCTGGCCTTTGGCACCAGCCCTGCCGCTGCCGGAACGCTGACTGCGCTGGACCTTGACGCGGTGCGCGAAAGCCCCGGTGTGGTTGCGGTGATGACGGCAGCCGATCTGCCCTTTGACAACGATGTGTCGCCGTCAAACCATGACGAGCCGCTGCTGGCGACGGATGCTGTGCATTACCTCGGGCAACCGCTGTTTCTGGTTGTCGCGACCAGCCACGGTGCCGCCCGCCGTGCGGCGCGGCTGGGCCGTGCGACGATTGAAAAGTCCACGCCGATCCTGACCATCGCACAGGCCGAGGCCGCCGACAGCCGGTTCGAGGATGGCCCGCGCGTCTATGCGCGTGGCGATGTGGACGCGGGCTTTGCCGACGCCCCGCACCGTCTGTCGGGGGTGATGGAGATCGGCGGGCAGGAACATTTTTACCTCGAAGGGCAAGCCGCCCTTGCCCTGCCCGGAGACAACGGCGACATGCATGTGCATTCATCCACCCAGCACCCGTCGGAAATCCAGCACAAGGTGGCTGAGGCCATCGGCCAGCACATGCACGCCGTACGGGTCGAGACGCGGCGCATGGGCGGCGGGTTTGGGGGCAAGGAAAGCCAGGGCAACGCGTTGGCCGTGGCCTGTGCCATTGCTGCCCGCGCGACGGGCCGCCCCTGCAAGATGCGCTATGACAGGGATGATGACATGATCATCACCGGCAAGCGCCACGATTTCCGCATCACCTATGACGTGGCCTATGACGACGCGGGGCGCATTCTGGCGCTGGACGTGCGCCATGACACCCGCTGCGGCTGGGCGATGGACCTGTCGCTGCCGGTGGCCGACCGCGCGATGCTGCATGCCGACAATGCCTATCACCTGCCTGCGGTGCGCATCACCAGTCACCGCTGGAAAACCAACCACCAGTCCGCCACCGCCTTTCGCGGCTTTGGCGGCCCGCAGGGCATGCTGGGGATGGAGCGGATCGTCGATCACGTGGCCCATGCCCTGCGCGCCGATCCGACGGCGGTGCGGCGGGCAAACTTTTATGCCTCCGGCGGGGATATTTCCGGCCAAAAGATACAGACCACTCCCTATGGGCAAGAGGTGGACGATTTCATTGGCCACGAGATGCTGGCGCGGCTGGAAGAGACTGCGGACTATGCGGCGCGGCGGGCGGCGGTGGATGAATGGAACGCGCGCGGCGGTGTGATCCGCAAGGGGCTGGCGCTGACGCCGGTGAAGTTCGGGATTTCATTCACGCTGACGCACCTCAATCAGGCGGGGGCGCTTGTCCATGTCTATGCCGACGGGTCGATCCATCTGAACCACGGCGGGACCGAAATGGGTCAGGGCCTGTTCCAGAAGGTGGCGCAGGTGGCGGCCAGCCGGTTCGGGGTGCCGATGGAGGCTGTGCGCATCACGGCGACGGACACGGCCAAGGTGCCCAACACATCCGCCACGGCGGCGTCGTCGGGGTCTGACCTGAACGGGATGGCGGTGCGCAATGCCTGCGACACCATACGGGAGCGTATTGAACTGCATCTGGCACAGTTGCATCAATGCAGGCCCGCCGATGTGGTGTTCAAGAATGGGCGGGTGACGGCGGGTGGCGCCGACTACAGCTTTGCCGAGGTGGCGGCACTGGCCCATCAGGCGCGGATCAGCCTGTCGTCGACCGGCTTTTACAAGACGCCCGAGATTTCGTGGGACCGGATCAAGGGACATGGCCGCCCGTTCTTTTACTTTGCTTACGGCGTTGCAGCGGTCGAGGTGGCGGTGGACACGCTGACCGGCGAGAACCGGATGCTGCGGGCCGATATTCTGCATGATGCCGGTGCCTCGCTGAACCCCGCGCTGGACATCGGACAGGTCGAAGGCGGGTTCATTCAGGGCGCGGGCTGGCTGACGACCGAGGAACTGGTTTGGAACGACAAGGGCGCGCTGCGCACCCATGCGCCGTCGACCTACAAGATCCCCGCCTGCGGCGACCGGCCCGAGGTGTTCAATGTCGCACTTTGGGACGGCGAGAACCGCGCCGATACGATCTACAAATCGAAAGCAGTGGGCGAGCCGCCGTTGATGCTGGGCATCGCCACTTTGATGGCACTGTCGGATGCGGTGGCCTCTTGTGGCGAGGCCTATCCCGATCTGCACGCGCCCGCCACCGCCGAACAGGTTCTGGCGGCCATTCACCGGGCGCGCGGCGCATGATGGATATGGACGCTCTGGGCACAGCGATCGAGGCGCAGGGCCGCGTCGTGCGGATCGTGCTGGCCGAGGTGCGCGGCTCGGCTCCGCGGACACCGGGCACGTCAATGCTGGTCTGGGCGGACGGAATATCCGGCACCATCGGCGGCGGACGGCTGGAGTTGGAAGCGATCCGCCATGCACGCGCAATGCTGGAACAGGACGCCCCGCCCGCGCGGGTTGAAAAGCTGGCGCTGGGGCCAACGCTGAACCAATGCTGCGGCGGGGCCGTGGTGATTGTGCTGGAATGGTTTGACGCGGCACGCTTTCAGGCCATTGGGACCGATTATGCAGGCGTCTGGGCACGGCGCGTCGCTGGCGCCGAGGACATGCCTGCACCGATGCAACGCGCCTGTGCGCGGGCCGCTGACGGCGGCGCGCCGCTGCGTGCGATCTATCAGGGCGGCTGGATGGCGGAATCCCTGTGGCAAGAGCGCCAGCAGGTGGTGATTTACGGCGCGGGTCATGTCGGACGGGCGCTGGCGGGCGTGCTGAACCCCTTGCCGCAATATGATGTGCTGGTCAGCGATGTGCGTGCCGGGGAACTGGCGCAATTGCCCGATGCGATTGCCCGCACCGATGCCGCGCCCACCGAGGTGCTGGCCACTGCTGATGACAGCGCGGCGCATTACATCATGACGCCCGAGCACGACTATGATCTGGAGCTGTGCCACCACCTGCTGAACCGCAACTTTGCCTTTGCGGGCCTGATCGGGTCGGCCACCAAATGGGCACGGTTTCGCAGCCGTCTGGCGGCGTTGGGACATTCACCTGCCCGAATTGAGCACATCACCTGCCCGATTGGCGATCCGGCCCTTGGAAAACATCCGCAAGCCATTGCCGTTGGCGTGGCCGCACAGCTACTAATGTTGCGCAAGCCCTTGCCAGCCCTGACGAAAGAGACCGCATGACTGCCCTTTTGGACCTTTCCGGCGTGACCAAAGCCTATCCGGGCGTGGTGGCCAATGACAACGTCAGCCTGACCATCCAACCGGGTGAAGTCCACGCACTGCTGGGCGAAAACGGCGCGGGGAAATCGACGCTGGTCAAGATGATTTACGGGCTGGTGAAACCGGACGCGGGGCAGATGTCGCTGAACGGCGCGGGCTATGCTCCTGCGGACCCACGCGCTGCACGGGCGGCAGGGATCGGCATGGTGTTTCAGCACTTTTCGCTGTTCGACGCGCTGACCGTGGCCGAGAACATCGCGCTGGGAATGGAGAACGCCCCGCCGATGCGCCAACTGGCGGCACAGATCAAGGCGGTGTCGGAAACCTATGGCCTGCCGCTGGCGCCGCACCGGCTGGTGGGCGATCTGTCAGCGGGCGAACGGCAGCGGGTCGAGATCATTCGTTGCCTGCTGCAAGAGCCCAAGTTGCTGATCATGGACGAACCCACCAGCGTGCTGACCCCGCAAGAGGTAGAGATCCTGTTCAAGACCCTGCGCAAGCTGTCCGCCGAAGGCACGGCGATCCTGTATATCTCGCACAAGCTGGAAGAAATCCGCAGCCTGTGCGACGCCGCCACGATCCTGCGGCTGGGCAAGGTGGTGGGCCATTGCATTCCGCGTGACACCTCGGCCGCCGAGATGGCGGAAATGATGGTGGGCAGCGCGTTGAAACCACCGCAAAAGGCGGCGGGTCCGGTGGGCGATGTGCTGCTGGAACTGCGCGGACTGTCCTTGCCGCCCGCGTCGGCCTTCGGGATGCCGCTGCGCGACATTTCTGTATCGGTGCGCGCGGGCGAGGTTCTGGGCATCGGCGGCGTGGCAGGCAACGGACAGGACGAGCTGTTGTCGGCCCTGTCGGGCGAGGCTCAGGTTCCCGCAGCCACGGTTTTCCTCAAGGGCGCCGACGTCGGCCGGTTGGGTCCGAACGCGCGCCGCGTGGCGGGGTTGCTGACCGCGCCAGAGGAAAGGCTGGGCCATGCCGCCGCCCCCGACATGTCGCTGACCGAAAACGCGATGCTGACCGGTGCCGCGCGTCAGGGGCTGGAGCGCAACGGGCTGCTGAACTGGGGGGCAGCGCGCAGCTTTGCCAACCAGATTATCGCCGATTTCGACGTGCGCACGCCGGGACCGGGCAATGCGGCGCGGTCGCTGTCGGGGGGCAACCTACAGAAGTTCGTGATCGGGCGCGAGATATTGCAACGCCCCGAAGTGCTGGTGGTGAACCAACCGACATGGGGCGTCGACGCCTCTGCCGCCGCCGCAATCCGGCAGGCGCTGCTGGATCTGGCCGAACACGGGGCGGCGGTCATCGTGATTTCGCAGGATCTGGACGAGCTGATGGAGATTTCAGACAACTTTGCGGCCCTGAACGAAGGGCGGCTGAGTGCGGTGCGCCCCGCGGCAGGGCTGACGGTGGCCGAGATCGGTCAGATGATGGGCGGCGCGCATGGGATGGAGGTGGCCCATGTGTGAGCTTTGGAAATGTGGCAAGCCGGCCCTTCGGGGAGAGTTTGTCTTGCAAGATGAAATTGGGGGCAGCCAATGATCCGGCTTGAGAAACGGCCACAACCCAGCCGACAGATGGCGCTGGCCACACCGCTGCTGGCGGTGCTGGCGACGATGGTGTTCGGCGGGCTGCTGTTCGCCGTGCTGGGCAAGGACCCGGTGCAATCGATCCTGACGATTTTCTGGCAGCCGCTGTTTGGCGAATTCGCGTTCTATTACCGACCGCAACTGCTGGTCAAAGGTGCGCCGCTGGTGCTGATCGCCATGGGTCTGGCGCTGGGGTTTCGCGCGGGCATCTGGAACATCGGGGCAGAAGGGCAATACATCATGGGGGCCATCTGCGGTGCCGCCGTGGCGCTGGCGTTCTATCCGCTGGACGCGTGGTGGATTTTCCCACTGATGGTCATTTGTGGCGGTCTGGGCGGGTTTCTGTGGGCGATGATACCGGGGCTGTTGAAAGTGAAATTCGGCACCAATGAAATTCTGGTCAGCCTGATGCTGGTCTATGTGGCCGAGCAGTTCCTGTCCTCGATGTCGCTGGGGCTGCTCAAGAACCCCGAAGGCTACGGCTTTCCCGGCTCGCGGAACCTGCAACAATATGCGTCCGCCCATAACGCCGAGATCATTGCCGGATCGGGAATGCATTGGGGCGTGGTGGCTGCGCTGATTGCGGTGATATTTGCCTATGTGCTGCTGACGCGGCACCGGTTGGGCTTTGCCATTCGGGTCACGGGCGAGGCTCCGCGTGCCGCGCGGTTCGGCGGTGTGAACCCGGCGCGGCTGGTGCTGTTTTGTCTGGGGGCATCGGGAATGCTGGCGGGGCTTGCGGGCATGTTCGAAGTGGCAGGCCCTGCGGGGCAGATCACCATCGACTTTAACGTGGGCTACGGGTTCACCGCGATCATCGTGGCGTTTCTGGGCCGGTTGCATCCCATTGGCATTCTGCTGGCCGGTGCACTGATGGCGCTGACCTATATCGGCGGCGACATCGCGCAATCGCAGCTTGGACTGCCCGCCGCCGCGATTCAGGTGTTTCAGGGCATGTTGTTGTTTTTCCTGTTGGCGCTGGACGTGCTGACCAATTACAGGCTGCGTTTCGGCGCGGCAGAGGTGGCGTGATGGACCTGTCTGTTATCAATCCGATCCTTTTGCTGGCCGCCCTGATGAGTGCGGCCACCCCGATCCTTCTGGCCGCCACGGGCGAGCTGGTGGTGGAACGTGCAGGGGTTCTGAACCTGGGCGTCGAAGGCATGATGATCGTCGGCGCAATCGCGGGCTTTATCGTGGCCGTGAACACCGGATCGCCCGCGCTGGGGTTCATCGGGGCGGCGGCTGGCGGTGCGGTGCTGTCGCTGTTGTTCGTGTTCCTGACACAGGTGGCGCTGGCCAATCAGGTGGCCTCGGGCCTTGGGCTGACGCTGTTCGGGCTGGGGCTGTCGGCGCTGATGGGGCAAAGCTATGTGGGGGTGAAACCGCCGCGTATGGCGGATCTGGACCTTGGTCCGCTCAGCGATATTCCGGTGCTGGGCCGCATCCTGTTCAGCCACGATGCCATGGTCTATATCGGCCTGCTGATCGTGCTGGGCGTCTGGGCGGGATTGAAATTCACCCGCGCCGGTCTGGTCCTGCGCGCCGTGGGGGAAAACCACGATGCCGCACATGCGCTGGGCTACAAGGTCAAACGCATCCGCACGCTTGCGATCCTGTTCGGCGGTGCCTGCGCGGGGATGGGCGGGGCCTATATTTCCCTGATCCGTGTACCGCAATGGACCGAAGGCATGACCGCCGGTGTCGGCTGGATCGCTCTGGCGCTGGTTGTCTTTGCCTCGTGGAAGCCCTGGCGGGTCCTGCTGGGCGCCTATCTTTTCGGCGGCATCACCCAGCTTCAGCTGAATCTGCAAGGCGCGGGCGTTGCCATACCGGTCGAGTATCTGGCAATGTCACCTTACATCGTAACGATCATCGTTCTGGTGATCCTGTCTGCTGACAAATCCCGCGCACCGGGTTCTCTGGGGCGCATTTTCCATGCCTCGCATTGAGGCCAATAAACCGGGGAGTATAACACTCATGACCTTCACCAAACTGATGGCCACGGCGGCATTGACGCTGGGCCTTGCCACGGGCGCCTTTGCCCAGGACAAGACCAAGGTTGGCTTTGTCTTTGTCGGCCCCGTCGGCGACGGCGGCTGGACCTATGAGCACAACCAGGGCCGTCTGGCCGTGGAAAAAGAATTCGGCGACAAGGTCGAAACCGTATACGTGGAAAGCGTGGCCGAAGGCCCCGACAGCGAACGCGTGATGACACAGATGGCGCTGGACGGTGCCGATCTGATCTTTACCACTTCCTTCGGCTACATGGACCCGACCATCAACGTTGCGGCCAAATTCCCGAACGTGAAGTTCGAGCATGCCACCGGCTACAAGCGCGCAGACAACGTTTCGACCTACTCGGCCCGCTTCTATGAAGGCCGCGCCATTCAGGGGCACATCGCCGGTGCGATGACCAAATCGAACATCGTCGGTTATATCGGGTCGTTCCCGATCCCCGAAGTGATCCGTGGCATCAACTCGGCCTATATCCACGCCAAGAAGGTTAATCCTGACGTCCAGTTCAAGATCATCTGGGCCTACACCTGGTTTGATCCGGCCAAGGAAGCCGACGCCGCCAAGGTTCTGATCGAACAGGGCGCCGACGTGATCCTGCAACACACCGACTCGACCGCCCCGCAGGCTGCCGCGCAAAAGGCAGGCAACGTGATCACCTTTGGTCAGGCATCCGACATGGCGCAATATGCACCCATGCCGCGCGTGTCCTCGATCATCGACAACTGGGCGCCCTATTACATCGCCCGCACCAAGGCCGTGATGGACGGCACTTGGGCGTCGACAGACACATGGGACGGTATTGGCCCGGGCATGGTTGGCATCGGCGAGATTTCGGACGCGGTTCCCGCCGAGGTCAAAGCCGAAGCGCTGGCGCTGAAAGACAAGATCGCATCGGGTGAATACCACCCCTTCACCGGCCCGCTGAAAAAGCAGGACGGCAGCGACTGGCTGGCCGAGGGCGAGACCGCCGATGACGGCACGCTGGCTGGCATGAACTTCTATGTCGAAGGCATCGAAGGCGACATTCCGCAATAAGGCGCGCTGACGTCTGGATTTGAGAGGCCCCGGCACTGTCCGGGGCCTTTTTTCGTTAAAGGGGGGCTTTTGTTCCCCGGCGTTTTCCGTGCATCTTGCACGGGTCTGGTGCCCGCCTGTCGGGAGAATCGGGAAGCCGGTGAAACTCCGGCACGTGCCCAACGCTGTAAGGGGGATGGCCTGCTGCACATGCCACTGGATCACTCCGGGAAGGCGCAGGGGGCCAGACGATCCCAAGTCAGAAGACCGGCCAGACAGCACGGTGTGCCCCGCGTGGACGGCAGGGTGGCCGCATATACGTGTTGTTGGGGACCAAACAATGACGACATCCACCGCTCTGGCGCAGGCTGCGCCCTTTTCCACTGACGAACGCGACGCCGTTTACAAGGCGATCCACACCCGCCGCGACGTGCGGGATCAGTTCCTCCCCGATCCGGTGCCTGATGACGTCTTGCGCAGGCTGCTGAAGGCCGCGCATCACGCGCCGTCGGTCGGCCTGAGCCAGCCGTGGAATTTCATCGTGATCCGCGCGCAACAAGACCGCGATCGCGTCTGGCGCGCCTTTCAGGCTGCGAACACCGAAGCCGCCGAGATGTTCGAGGGCACCCGCCGCGACACCTATCGTTCGCTGAAGCTGGAAGGCATCCGCAAGGCTCCTGTCAACATCTGCGTCACCTGTGACCGGTCGCGTGGCGGCAAGGTGGTGTTGGGGCGAACCCACAACCCGAACATGGATGTCTACAGCACCGTCTGCGCCATCCAGAACCTGTGGCTGGCCGCCCGTGCCGAAGGGATCGGCTTGGGCTGGGTCAGCATCTTTCACGATGCGGACCTGCGCGGCATCCTGGGCATCCCCGAACGGATCGAGATCGTGGGCTATCTGTGTCTGGGCTATGCCGATGAACTCTATGACCGCCCCGAACTGGAGGTCAAAGGCTGGTCCCGCCGTCTGCCGCTTGAGGACGTGATCTTTGACGGCAAATGGCAAGGTGAGCCTTGAAGGCATCCTAGCTCCACGGTCTGGTCCCCGCTCACGGTCTGGCGCCGCATTAATCGGGGCCGACGTGCCATCTTGCAGGAGCGGATAGAGCGATTGCCACATTGCCCCGCCAGCGTGTGCGGGGCGATGTGGCTGTATTCGTTACACTAATGTGTTTCACGGTTGTCACTGTGCGTATCTCGCCGATCCCTTTTGACCTTCATCCTTCGGGAAGCGTTTTCGCCAAATCGGGCCATCCCTTCAAGAACGCATCGCGCGTCAGGTTTCCGGGCGATCCGCCCTGTCGCTTGGTGGCCTGGGTCAGCGTCGCAAAGACCAGCACGCGGTCGCCCTGCTGTGCCCAGCCGACGAACCATCCCCAGCCCGCAGCACGGTCAAAGGACCGGTCCGCGCGGCGCGGGAAAGCGGTGCCGGTCTTACCCTTCACCCACCACGCGCCAACCTTGCGCGCTTCAACTGTATCGCGGGTCAACGCCATCGCGCGGGGCGCGGCGGGCAGCGTATCGGTCACCAATCGGCGCAGGAATGTCACCTGCTCACGCGGTGAAACCTTCAGCGAAGACGCGATCCACGCGCGTTCCAGCCCGTTGTCATAGCCCGCGTCCCCCGAGAAATCCCCGTTGCCGTAGCC
This sequence comes from Sulfitobacter sp. 20_GPM-1509m, assembly GCF_000620505.1. Taxonomy (GTDB): domain Bacteria; phylum Pseudomonadota; class Alphaproteobacteria; order Rhodobacterales; family Rhodobacteraceae; genus Pseudosulfitobacter. Next base: position 373,143 of record NZ_JIBC01000004.1, read on the forward strand.
ATAAGCCAGCGCGAGATCGCGCAGCACATCCGCGCCCAGCGCCCGCGTGATCCGTTGCGAATACCAGACCACGGAATATTTCAGCCAACGCTCGGGCGTGGTGGGTTGCAGCCATGCGTCACCGCCCCAATCTGGATCGCCCTTTCGGGGCTTGAGCACAGGTGTTTGCGTATCGGTCAAAAACCCCGTCTGGAACCCGATCAGCGCCAGCGGCACCTTGAACGTCGAGGCCGGCGTGACACGGCTGTCGCACTCGCCGCGCTCGAACAACACGGCACCGCTGTGCGCATCCGCAACCAGCGTGCAGACCTCGGCGGCTTGCGTCCCTGCTGCGCCCAGACACAGTGCCGCGATCAGCGCCAACCGCTTCATTCGGGCACCGCGCAGGAAAACGGCAGGAACGATCCGGCCATGCCCTCGGCCACGGCCATCAGCGCCAGCGTGTCTGCCAACCGGTATTCCGCCTCGCTGACCGGACAGACCCTGCCCTGCAAACACCCCGAGGCCAGAAAGGCCGCGTGATCCTCCAGGAATTGCGTGCTGATACCGGTCATGTCACCTGCGGTCATTTGCGCCCATGCCACCGAATAGCGGCTGCATTTCTCGGCGTTCCAACCGTCGGGCTGCACCTGCGCCGCCGCGGGTGCAGTCAGGAAAAGCGTGGGGATTAAGGCGAATAAGCGTTTCATGGCGGTTCCTGTGCGGCGCGAACGCAGTTTCATAAACAGCAGCACCTGCGCTGCCAACCCTTCGCGCAAAACCGCTGGTGCTGCTGTGCATACTCCCGCTAGTCTGGCCGCATGATCAGACTAACCTTCTGCCTTGCCCTTTTCAGTGGCCCCGCCCTTGCCGATCCTTGTGCCGATCTGTGGTTCAGCCGGAACCAGACGATGAACCAGGCAGGTTATTGTTTTGGCTCGAACCTGGGCCAGGCATTGTTCGACAATGCGGACTGTACCGGTAAAACGGTCACTTTGACCCCGGAACAAAGCCGCATCGTGGCGCAGGTAAAGGCGATAGAGAAGGAAGTGGGCTGCAAGGTAGACACCACGTCGCACCGCATTGATCTGGAAGATCTGGCCGTGCGTCGGCAACTGACTGTCCAACCCGTGCTGGACGAATTCCCCTCGGGCTGCGTCGGCTGGACCGGCGGCCAGATACGCCTTCATGCAGGGACCAGCAACGCCACGCAGGTGATCGGTTCCGCCCAGACCGGCGACAACATCTATTTCATCCACAGCCCGCAGAACGGCTATAGCTATGTCACGGTAACCGACAGCAACTTCGTGGCCAAAAGCGGCGGCTGGCTGCGCGATGGGTTTGATCCCGCCCTTTGCACACAAAACCTCCCCTGACGTCACAGGGATGCGAAACCGGTTTCCAACTTCGCGTCCCCATGCGAACCTGCGTTCATGATCACATTACACCACCTCAACCGGTCCCGCTCTCATCGTATTTTGTGGCTGCTCGAAGAGGCAGGCGCAGAGTATACAGTCAAAATTTACAAACGCGACGCGAAAACCAACCTCGCGCCACCCGAACTGACCGCGATTCATCCCTTGGGCAAATCGCCCATGATCGAGATGGATGGCCGTCTGATCACCGAAAGCGCCGCGATCGTCGAAGTGATCTGCGCCAAACATGCCCCGCACATGGTGCCCGCGCGGGATGACCCCGCGTATATCCAACACCTTGAGCTGATGCACTTTGCCGAAGGTTCGGCCATGACGCCGATCCTGTTGAACCTCTATGTCGGACGTCTGGGCGAGGCCGGAGCACCGCTGCACCCGCGCATCAACGAACAATTGAATTCGCACTTTGGCTATATGAACGACATGCTGCGCCCGTCGGGACATTTTGTGATGGATGACCTGTCAGCCGCCGACATCATGCTCAGCTTTCCGGCCGAGATTGCGATGATGCAGGGGCGCGCCAAGGATTTCCCGAGGCTGGCCGATTTCGTCGAACGCATCCACGCACGCCCCGCCTATCAGCGAGCGACCGCGCAGGGTGCCGACTAAGGGGCAATGCCCCCCAAAAGGCACATTGCACCGTTGTCGGGACCATGCGACCCTTGGGTCATGACACAACTGACATCCCCCGATGGCACCCCCGCCAGCCGCCTGACCTTTGGCGCAATGCAGTTCGGCGGCACCGCCGATGAAAGCGCCTCGCGCGCCATGTTCGATGCCTGCCGCGCGGCGGGCATCACCCATTTCGACACGGCTTATGTCTATACCGAAGGCCAATCCGAAACGCTGCTGGCCGACATGATCAGGCGCGACCGAGACAGCCTACTGATCGCCACCAAGGTTGGCTATGGGGGCGGGGCCAGCCGTATCAACATCCTTGAACAGTTCGACGTGTCGCGCAAACGGCTGCAACTGGACATGGTCGATCTGCTGTACATCCACCGCTTTGACCCCGACACGCCGCTGGAAGAGACCATCGACACGCTGGCCCATCTGCAAGCGCAGGGCGCAATCCGCTATATCGGCGTGTCCAATTTTGCCGCATGGCAGGTGATGAAGGCCCAGGCCATCACCGCCCGGTTCGAAACCCGCATCGACGTGATCCAGCCGATGTACAACCTGGTCAAACGTCAGGCCGAGGTCGAGATCATCCCGATGAGCATCGATCAGCACATCGAGGTCGTGCCCTATTCACCGCTGGGTGGCGGATTGCTGACTGGCAAATATGCCGCCGGTGGCACTGGCAGGCTCAGCACGGACGACCGCTATGCCATGCGCTATGGTCAGCACTGGATGCACCAGACCGCCGCCGATCTGGCGGCGCTGGCTGCCGATATGAACGTGTCCCCCGCCACGCTGGCCGTGGCATGGGCCGCGGCCCACCCTGCCCGTCCGCGGCCGATCATCTCGGCGCGCAATGTCGACCAGTTGCAACCTTCGCTCGCCGCCGAAGGGTTCGACATGGGGGCCACCCTTTACGACCGCATCACCGCGCTGTCGCAGACCCCGCCCCCCGCCACCGACCGCCTGGACGACCGATGACCGACTTTGTCGTCATCGGCGGCGGCATCGCCGGTATCTCTGCGGCGGCACGTCTGTCAGCGCATGGCAGAGTGACCGTGCTGGAGGCGGAAGACGCGCTTGGCTATCATGCTTCGGGCCGTTCGGCGGCGCTGTTCGAAAAGAACTACGGTCTGCCGTCGGTCATTGCCCTGAACCACGCCAGCGACGCCTATCACCAGCCCTACCTGAGCCCGCGCGGTTTCATGCTGGTGGGGCGTGCGGGCGAGGATGAGGGGTTTGAAGCCGACGCGGCCACACTGAAATGCCCCGAGATTTCGGTGGAAGAGGCCCGCGCCATCGTCCCGATCCTGAATGACAGGATCACCCGCGCCGCCTATCACGTCGAAGCCTATGACATCGACACCGACCGGATGATCCAGGACTTTGCGAAACAGGTGCGCAGCAATGGCGGACAGGTCTTGACGAAAGCGCCCGTGACCCGGATCCGTTTTGCCGACGGTCTTTGGACCGTCACCGCAGGCGGACAAGAGCATCAGGCACCAACGCTGGTGAATGCTGCCGGTGCATGGGCGGACCAGTTGGCCGAAATGGCAGGCGTGTCCCCCGTCGGCATCACCCCCTTCCGCCGCTCGATGGCGCGTATCCCGGCACCGGGCGGGCATGACATCAGCGGCTGGCCAATCTTCTTCGGTGTCAATGAAACATGGTACGCCAAGCCTGACGCAGGATCGCTGCTGGTCTCGCCCGCCGAGGAACACGCCACCACGCCCCACGACGCATGGCCCGACGATATGGTGCTGGCCGAGGGGCTGGACCGCTACAGCCAGCACGTCACGACCGAGGTTACACGGCTTGACGCGTCATGGGCCGGTCTGCGCAGCTTTGCCCCCGACCGCACGCTGGTGTTGGGGCGCGATGCGATAAACCCCGCCTTTGTCTGGTGCGCGGGTCAGGGCGGCTACGGCTTTCAGACCGCCCCTGCTGCGTCGCAATTGCTGGCCGATCTGGTCACAGGCCAAGCACCCGAAATTGACGCGGCCACGGTCGCGTCCGTGTCACCTGCCCGCTTTAACCCGTAAATTGTCAAAGGATCGCCCATGTCCCTGACCCGCCGTCTTGCCCTGCTTTCCCTGCTGGCTCTGGCCGCCTGTGGCGCGCCGCAATCCAGCGCCCCGCCTGCCCCTGCCGGTGTCGTCTTTGCGCCGAATTTCTCGGACGTGCATCCGGTCGATTTCAATGGCCGGGCCCCGCAGCGCTATCCGGTGCAGGGCATTGACGCGGCGCGGTTCCAGAAATCCATCGACTGGAACACCGCACGGCGCAACGGCGTGAACTTTGCCTTTCTCAAGGCCACCGAGGGCGGCGACCTGCTGGACCCGGCGTTCAAAGACCATTGGCGCGATGCGGGCCGCGCGGGTGTCGAACGCGGTGCCTATCACTTCTATTATTTCTGCACCTCGCCCGAGGATCAGGCCCGCTGGTTCATCCGCAACGTGCCGCGCACGCCCGGTATGCTGCCGCCGGTGCTGGATATGGAGTGGAACCCGTTTTCGCCCACCTGCGCCCACGTCCGTCCGCCCGCAGGCGAGGTGCGCGACCAGATGCGCCGCTGGATCAAAATCGTCGAGGCGCACTACGGGCTGCGCCCGATCATCTACACCACGCCGAAATTCTTCGAAGAAAACGGCCTGCGTTCATTTCGCGGCTATGACTTCTGGTTGCGGTCCACGGCCCGGAACGTGTCCGAGGCCTTTCCGGGGCAACGCTGGCGGTTCTGGCAGTATTCATCCACTGGCATCATTCCCGGTATCGTCGGCAAAGTGGACCTGAATGTGTTTCAGGGCAACCGCGCCGAATGGGCAACGTGGCTCGCCTCGCACAAGCTGTAAGTTAAACAAAAGGCGATGCCCGCAAGCATCGCCTTTTGTCGTTTCATCGCGTCCGGCGCTTATCCGTCGATACGGATCGTTGCGTTTTTCGGGTCATAGGGGCTGTCTTCGGTCACTTCGGCATCCCAAAGCTTGTCGAACATCTTGACCTTCAACTTGGTCCCCACCACCGCGTGTTCCGGTTTGACATAGCCCATGCCAATGCTTTTCCCGAAGGCCACCGAATAGCCGCCCGAGGTCAGACGCCCCACGCGGGTGTCGCCGTGGTACAGAACCTCGCGGCCCCACGGATCGGCGTCGTCCGGCCCGTCAATCAACAGCGTCACGCATTTGACGCGCACGCCTTTGGCCTCCATCTCGGCCTTGCCGTGGAACTCCTTGGACAGGTCCACAAAGCGCGGCAGATCGGCCTCGAGCGGGGTCGCGTCGCGGCCCAGTTCAGTGCCGAAGGCACGATAGGATTTCTCCTGCCGCAGCCAGTTCTGCGCCCGCGCACCAACCAGCTTGAGCCCGTGCGGTTCGCCCGCTTTCATCAACTGGTCCCACAGATAGTTCTGCATCTCGATCGGGTGGTGCAGCTCCCAGCCCAGCTCGCCGGTATAGGCCACGCGGATCGCGCGCACCGGGCACATGCCCAGTTCGATGTTGCGCATGGTCAACCATGGGAAGCGTTTGTTCGACAGAACGGTGGACGGGTCCGCATCCTTGACCAGCGTGTTCAGCACATCGCGGGTTTTCGGACCTGCAATGGCGAACACACCCCATTGCGTCGTGACATCATGGCATTCGATATAGCCGAATTCCGGCGCCTTGTCGGCAATCGCCTTGCGCAGATAATCGCTGTCGTAAGCGGTCCAGGCGCCTGCCGAAACAAGGTAGTATTCGTCCTGTGCCAGCCGCACGATGGTGTATTCCGTGCGCGTGGTGCCCGCACCCGTCAGCGCATAGGTCAGGTTGATACGGCCAACGCTGGGCAGCTTGTTGCAGGTGAACCAGTCCAGGAATTGCGTGGCACCGGGGCCCTTGACCAGATGCTTGGTGAACGCAGTGGCGTCGATCAGGCCCACGCCCTCGCGGATCGCCTTTGCCTCTTCCACCGCGTATTGCCACCAGCCACCGCGGCGGAAGCTGCGCGCGTCGTGGTCGTTGAAGCCTTCGGGCGCGTAATAGTTCGGGCGTTCCCAGCCGTTGACCCAGCCGAATTGCGCGCCCTTTGCGGCCTGCCGGTCATAGGCAGGCGACGTGCGCAGAGGGCGACAAGCGGGGCGCTCTTCGTCAGGGTGGTGCAGGATATAGACGTGCTCGTAGGCTTCCTCGTTCTTGCGCGCGGCGAACTCGGTGGTCATCCAGTCGCCATAGCGTTTGGGGTCCAGCGACGCCATGTCGATCTCGGCCTCGCCCTCGACCATCAGTTGCGCCAGATAATAACCGGTGCCGCCCGCCGCCGTGATCCCGAACGAGAACCCTTCGGCCAGCCACATGTTGCGCAGACCGGGCGCAGGCCCCACCAGCGGGTTGCCATCGGGGGTGTAGCAGATCGGGCCGTTGAAATCGTCCTTCAGGCCGCAGTTCTCGGCGGACGGAATACGGTGGTTCATCGCCATGTACTGATCTTCGATCCGGTCCAGGTCGAGCTGGAACAGATCCGCGCGGAAGCTGTCCGGCACACCGTATTCGAACCGTGCGGGCGCGTTGGGCTCATAAACCCCAAGGATCCAGCCGCCACGCTCTTCGCGCACATAGGACTGCGCATCAGCATCACGGATAACGGGGTGTTCGACATTGCCGGGCTGCTTGCGGAATTCAACCAGCTCGGGGTCCTGATCCATCACGATGAACTGGTGCTCGACCGGAATGGCAGGCATCTTGATGCCCAGCATCTTCGCCGTGCGCTGCGCGTGGTTGCCGCTGGCGGTCACCACATGTTCGGCGGTGATCACGATCTGCTCGTCCGAAGGGACCAGGTTGCCCCCTTTTTCGACCATCTTGGTCGCGGTCACTTCCCACGCCTCACCGTTCCAATGGAACGCATCCGCCTGCCACTTCCGCTCGATCATCACACCGCGCTGGCGTGCGCCCTTGGCCATCGCCATGGTTACGTCTGCGGGGTTAATATAGCCATCGGTCTGGTGATACAGCGCGCCTTCCAGGTCCTCGGTGCGGATCAGCGGCCACTTGGCCTTGATCTCGTCGGGGGTCATGAAGGTATAGGGCACGCCGCAAGTTTCGGCTGTTGACGCATAGAGCATATATTCGTCCATGCGTTCCTTGGTCTGTGCCATGCGCAGGTTGCCCACCACGGCAAAGCCCGCATTCAGCCCGGTTTCCTCTTCCAGCGTCTTGTAGAAGCGGATCGAATAGTCGTGAATGTGGGTCGTCGCAAAGGACATGTTGAAATAGGGCAGCAAGCCCGCTGCGTGCCAGGTCGACCCCGAGGTCAACTCGTCCCGCTCCAACAGCATGACATCATCCCAGCCCGCGCGGGCCAGATGATAGGCAATCGACGTGCCCACGGCTCCGCCGCCGACCACTAGTGCTTTGACGTTTGTTTTCATGACCCGATTCCCTGAACGCTCAATTTGCCCTCTTCTACTCTGCCACAGCATCCCCCGCGTCAGCCGCCCGACACGTCACGGCAAAAAAGCGACCATCGACTTCATCTTGCCAGATAAACTCCGGGGGAGGCGCGCCAGCGCAGGGGGCAGCGCCCCCTGACAGAACATCGTCGCGCTAGCGTCCTTGGGATCAGACCGTGACGATCTTGCCCGGGTTCAGGATATTGTCGGGGTCCAGTGCGCGTTTGATGGCGATCATCACATCAGTGGCCTCGCCCAGTTCCTTGACCAGATAGGGCATTTTCCCCTGTCCAATCCCATGTTCACCGGTACAGGTGCCATCCATCGAAATCGCCGTTTCCGCCAGCCAGCTGACATAGCCCTCGGCCTTGGCCATTTCTTCGGGGCTGTTTTCATCGACCAGCACCAGCGAATGGAAATTGCCGTCGCCGACGTGGCCTACGATGGGCGCCAGGAACCCCAGTTCTTCCAGCCGCTCTTGCGCCGCCACCACGATTTCCGCCAGCCGCGAGATCGGCACGCAGACGTCCGTCGAAATCCCCTTGGCGCCGGGGCGCAGTCCCAGCGACGCCCAATAGGCATTGTGCCGCGCCTTCCACAGGGCGTTGCGCTCTTCGGTGCTGGTGGTCGCGGTATAGCCGGTGCCACCAAACTCTTCTGCGATGGCGCCAAAGGTCTCTGCCTGTTCGACCACACCGGCGTCCGAGCCGTGGAATTCCAGCAGCAACAGCGGCGTTTCCGGCAGGTCCAGCCCCGAATAGGCATTACATGCCTGCACCTGCAACGTGTCCAACAGCTCGATCCGTGCGACGGGAATGCCGAACTGGATCACCTGCATCACCGTCTGGCACGCCGCATCGACCGACGGGAACGAACAGCGCGCCGAGCTGATGGCCTCGGGAATGCCCTGCAATTTCAACGTGATCTCCGTGATGATCCCCAGCGTGCCTTCCGACCCGACCAGCAGCCGCGTCAGGTCATAGCCCGCCGAAGATTTCTTGGCCCGCTGCGCGGTGCGGATGATCCGGCCGTCAGCCATGACCGCCTCCAGCGCCAGCACGTTGTCCTTCATCGTGCCATAGCGCACGGCATTGGTGCCCGAAGCCCGCGTTGCCGCCATGCCGCCCAGAGACGCATTCGCACCGGGGTCGATGGGGAAAAACAGACCCTGATCCCGCAGGTGGGTGTTCAGATCCTCACGCGTGACGCCGGGCTGGATCACACAGTCCAGGTCTTCGGAGTGCACTTGGATAATCTTGTTCATCTGGCTCAGATCAATCGAGATCCCGCCCGCGGCCGCGTTCACATGCCCTTCGAGCGAGGTGCCGGTGCCAAAGGCGATCACCGGCACCTTGTGAGCGGCACAGGCCTTGACGATGTCGGACACCTCTTGGGTCGATTTGGCGAAAACGACAGCGTCGGGCATCTGGTTCGCGATCCACGTCGTTGTGTGCCCGTGCTGTTCGCGCACCGATGCGCTGGTCTGGAACCGGTCGCCGAATTGCTGTTTCAGAACGCCCATAACGGTTTTGATACCGCTTTCGTTACGCGGCAGGTCGATCGCTTTTGCCATTGTCTCTTAGTCTCCCAGCGCGATGCCTTCGCGGCGCGGATCTGCGCCACCTTGCAGGCCATCGCTTATTTCAATTGCATGCAGGCCCGAGTTCAGATCCTGCGTTTTCACTTCAAAACCCATGTCGCCCAGCGGCCCTTGCAGATTGGCAGCGGTGGTCCCGGCCTCAAGGTCATAGGTGCCAAAGCGGTTCACCGCATGGGGCATCGCCACCGCCTGTTGCACATCCATGCCCCAGGCCAGATGCGCGATGATCGCCTGCGCCACATAGCCGATGATGCGGCTGCCGCCGGGGCTGCCGATGGCCAGAACCGGCGCGCCGTCCTTCATCACGATTGTGGGCGCCATGGACGAGCGGGGTCGCTTGCCCGGCTCCAGCCGGTTTGCAATGGGCAACCCGTCGCTGTGGGTGCGAAAGCTGAAATCAGTCAGCTCGTTGTTCAGCAGGAACCCACGTACCATCAGACGCGAGCCGAAACCGTTCTCGATGGTCGTCGTCATCGACGCCACATTGCCGTAACTGTCCACGATCGAGATGTGCGAGGTCGAGGGCAGCTCGATGCTTTCGTCGTCGGACAGCAGCATCGTGTGATCCCAGGCGGGGTTGCCAGGGCTGACCTCGGGCAGGGCATCGTCGCCCGCCAGCAGCTTGGCACGCTCGGCCAGATAGGCGGGATCGACCAGACCGGCGGTGGGCATCGGTACAAAATCACTGTCCGCCATGTACCGCCCACGGTCGGCAAAGGCCAAACGCGAGGCGTCGCCGATCAACCGCCACGCCTGTGGGTCCGCAGGATCAAGGGCGCTCAGGTCGTAGTGATCCAGCATCCCCAAAATCTGCCCCACGGTCAGCGCACCCGAGGACGGCGGACCCATGCCGCACACCTCGTGCCCTTGGAACGGGGCGCAAACAGCGTCGCGTTCGCGGGCCGCGTAGAGGGTGAAATCCAGCTTTGACAGCAAACCACCCGCAGGCACGGCGGCGTTCACCGTGTCCACGATGTCCTGTGCGATTGCGCCTGTGTAGAATGCGCGCGGATCATCCGCCAGCGTCCGCAGTGTGTCGGCATAGGCCGCGTTCGTCAGCCGTGCGCCTGCCTGCAAGGGCTGGCCCTGTGGCAGGAAATAGCTGGCCGTGCTGTCGAACCGCGCCAGACGTTCGGCATCCTCTGCGACCAATGCCGCCAGACGCGGCGACACGTCAAAGCCGTCCTGCGCCAGTGTAATCGCGGGCTGCAAAAGCTCGGCCCAGTCGCCCTTGCCCCATTTCGCCTGAGCCGTGGCCAACAGCGCAGGCGTGCCGGGCACACCAACAGACAGGCCGCCGACAACGGCGTCGTAGAATTTCAGCGGCTCACCATCCGCATCCAGGAACCGCTTTGGCGTCGCGGCCAGCGGGGCGGTTTCGCGTCCGTCCAATGTGGTCAGCTGCCCGCTGGCCGCATCGTACCAGACCAGGAATGCACCGCCGCCCAGGCCGGAGCTTTGCGGCTCGACCAGTCCCAGCACTGTCTGCACCGCAACCAGCGCATCCGCAGCCGTACCGCCTGCGGCCAGCACATCAGCCCCCGCCTGCACGGCATGGGGATTGGCGGCGGCCACCATCCACGTCTTGCCCTGCACGGGCACGCCGTCCTCCTTGGCCTGCAAGGCTGCGGCCACCTGCGGGGACATGGCGGCAAACCCGCCCGATGTGGTCGCTTCGGGTTGCACCGCATCAGCGGCCTGTTGGGCCACAGCAGGCACTGCCGCCAAAGCGGCCATCACTGTCAAAATCTTACGCATCACGTCCCCCTAGAGATATTTCAGAGCATGGACGGCACGACCTGATCCGGTGGACGGTGACCGTCGTCGAAGGTCTTGATGTTGATGATGACTTTTTCGCCCATCTCCAGCCGGCTTTCCAGCGTGGCCGACCCCATGTGCGGCAGCAGAACCACGTTGGGCAGTTCGCGCAGGCGCGGGTTGATGTTGGTGCCGTTTTCGTAAACGTCCAGCCCGGCACCCGCGATATCGCCTGCACGCAGCATCCGTGTCAGGGCATTTTCATCGACCACTTCACCACGCGAGGTGTTCACCAGAACCGCATCCGGTTTCATCAGCTTCAGCCGCCGCGCGTTCATCAGATGGAATGTCGAAGGCGTGGACGGGCAGTTGATCGACAGCACATCCATGCGGGCAACCATCTGGTCCAGGCTCTCCCAATAGGTCGCCTGCAGGCTTTCCTCAGTCTCGGTGCGCAGACGGCGACGGTTGTGGTAATGCACCTGCATGCCAAAGGCTGCGGCACGGCGCGCCACGGCCTGACCGATGCGGCCCATGCCCAGAATCCCCAGACGGCGCCCCCCGATGCGTCCGCCCAGCAAGGCGGTCGGCGCCCAGCCGTCCCATGTGCCGGACTGCATCACGGCCAGCCCTTCGGGCATCCGCCGCGTCACGGCGAGAATCAGCCCCATCGTCATGTCGGCGGTGTCGTCGGTCAGAACACCCGGCGTGTTCGACACCAACACACCGCGCTGGCGGGCGGTGGCCACGTCGATGTTGTCGACCCCGGCACCATAGTTCGCAATCAGCTTCAGCCGGTCCCCGGCCTGCGTGATCATGGCCGCGTCGATCTGGTCGGTGATCGTCGGCACCAGAACATCCGCGCTTTTCATGGCTTTGGACAGCTCATCGCGCGTCATCGGCGTGTCGTTCTCACGCAAAGTTGTGTCGAACAATTCGCTCAGGCGTGCTTCTACCGCTTCGGGCAACCGTCGCGTAACGACAACACTTAAACGTTCCTTTGCCATTAGGCACCTCCCGGACTTGGCGCACAGTATCGCGCCGCGCTATGGTGGCCGATGAGAGCGCGAGGCACAAGAACCCGCGCCCACTATATGAGGCAGCAATGGCAGGATTCCTGAAAAGAATTCAAACAGGTGTGGTCTGTGCGGCTTTCTTGATGTCGCTGGCCACCGCCGGCAGTGCGCTCGCGCAGGACAAAGGGCAGGTCACCAACCTGCCTCTGCCCCGGTTCGTGTCCCTGAAAGCCGCCGAAGGCAACGTGCGACGCGGCCCCTCACTGACGCATCGCATCGACTGGGTGTTCAAACGCCGCGACATGCCGCTGCAGATCACCGCGGAACACGGCCACTGGCGGCGCGTCGAGGACCGTGACGGATTGGGCGGCTGGGTGCATTATTCACTGTTGTCGGGCACCCGGACCGTGATCATCGAACAGGACATGATGCCGATCCACACCCGCCCCGATCCGAACGCGCCCACGGCCGCAGTGCTGGAGAACGGCGTGATCGCGCGGCTGGGCGAATGCAATCCCGAATGGTGCTGGGTCAACGCCGACGGCTACAAGGGCTGGGCGCCGAAATCGCGGCTGTGGGGCGTGGCCCCTGACGAGATTCGCGACTGATTCACCTGCCGGTCAACGCAGTGCGTAGAGGTCCACATTGACCGAAGATGCATTACGCGCACCGGTGCCGACGAACAGCGTGCGGTTCACCCAGTCATAGCGCTCATCCCCGGTCTCCAGCCGCGCATGGGTCCGCATATAGTAGTCCTGGGGCGGCACGGTCTCGCCCCGTCCAAGCGCGGCCAGCACCTCGGGTGGGCCGTCGCGGTAGCCGTAGTTGATGATTTCAATCACGGCACCATCATCGGTTTCCATGGCATAACGTGTGTCCAGCTCGGCCATGCCGCTGCCAAACAGCGTTTGCCAGTCCGCACCGACATCGAGGATTTTGCCATTCAGGCGCGGCCCTGAAACCGTCCCGCCAATAATCGGGATAATCCGCCGTGCCCCTGCCCGGCCCTGCCCCATTTCACGGATCGGCCCCAGTTCGACATTCAACCTACAGACGTGTTCCAGCACGGGCGTCAGCAATTTCATAGACAGGGCCTTTCGCTTCCGATAATTGTTAACCTAGTAAACGATCTAAGGTCTGTCCATAACCGGCAGCGCCACGACCCATAGAATGAGGATGCCATGACACGGACCCAACGGAAAGCCCGCGCAGACGCGATGGATGTGTCTGAAATGGCTCTGGAAACGCTTGTGGGATACAATCTCAAGCGGGCCTATGTCGTCCTGCAGAATGACTACCGCGCAGTGATGGGAGACCATGGCCTCAGCCCACGGGTGTTTTCCGCCCTGACATTTGTTGTCGAAATGCCGAACCTCACGCAAAGCGATCTGGCACGGCGGCTGGGGATCGAACGGTCGGGGCTGGTGGCCATTGTCGATGAACTGGAAGCGCGCGGATATCTGAACCGTGTGGCCGTACCGCAGGATCGCCGTATTCAGGCACTGGCCCCCACAGAGGCCGGCGTGCAGGCCTATGAGGCCGCATTGGCGCTGATTAACGACCACGAAGACAGAATGCTGCACATGCTGAACGCAGAGGAGCGGGAACAGCTTGTGCATTTGCTGAAAAAGATCAGGGAAATTGGAGAGTGATCAGATGAACATTTGGAACGACAGCGTTGCCGTTGTCACCGGCGGGGCATCGGGGCTTGGGGCCGCGACAGCGCGCGCACTGGCCGAGACAGGCATGAAAGTGGCCCTGTTCGACCTGAACACGGATGCAGGCACCGCATTGGCTGCCGAATTGGGCGGTATGTTTCACAGCGTGGATGTGTCCGATCCCGCCAGCGTCACCGCGGGTCTGGATGCGGTCCAGGCGGAACTGGGCACGCCCCGCGTGCTGGTGAACTGCGCAGGCATCGGCCCCGCGGCCAAGACCGTCTCGCGCGGTGAAGCGCATGATCCGGCGGTGTTCGACAAGACCATCCGCGTCAACCTGATCGGCACCTTCAACTGCGCCAGTCAGGTCGCGGCCCGCATGGTCGCCGCCGACCCCGTCGCACCCGACGGCGCGCGCGGCGTGATCATCAACACCGCCTCGGTCGCCGCCTTTGACGGGCAGATCGGCCAGGTCGCCTATTCCGCATCCAAGGGGGGCATCGTCGGCATGACCCTGCCCATGGCCCGCGATCTGGCGGACAAGGGTGTGCGCGTCTGCACCATTGCGCCGGGGCTGTTCCTGACCCCCTTGCTGGAAGGGCTGCCACAGGACGTGCAGGATTCGCTGGGCAAACAGGTCCCGTTCCCGTCGCGTCTGGGCCATCCCTCTGAGTACGCAAAGCTGGCGTGCCATATCGTCGACAACCCGATGCTGAACGGCGAGGTCATCCGGCTGGACGGCGCAATCCGCATGGCACCGCGTTAAGGGACCTGCGCATGAACATGCCGCGCTTTTGGGCCCCGACCTTTGACTATGAAAGCCGCCCCGACGGCACCATCCTGATGCGCCAGACCGAAGCCTTGCCTGCGCATCCGCAACTGTTGGCCGATTATCTGGACCATTGGGCGGCGGCAGCCCCCGACCGGACGTGGATCGCGCGCCGTGTGCAGGGCGGCGACTGGCGGCACATCTCGTACCAGCTTGCACAGGACATGTGCCGCAGGCTGGGGGCTGCGTTGCTTGAAATGGGTTTGGGGCCGGACAGGCCCTTGCTGATCCTGTCCGAGAACAGCCTTGAACATGCTCTGCTGGGGATGGCCGCGATCTATGTGGGTGTGCCTTATGCACCTGTGGCCACGGCCTATTCGCTGGTGTCCGAGGATCACAGCAAACTGCGCGACATTGCGGCCACCTTGCAGCCCGGCGCGATCTTTGCCGACGATGGCGCGGCCTATGCCAAGGCCATCGCGGCGATTTCCGCTGACGATCGCAGGGTCATCAACGCCCACAACCTGATCGAAGGGGCGCTGTCCTTTGATGCGCTTCTGGACCACCACCCGGCAGGGTCCATCGACGCACGTGCCGCCCTGACGCCCCAGACTGTGGCGAAATATCTGTTCACCTCAGGCTCGACCGGATCACCCAAGGCGGTGATCAACACCAACGCGATGATCTGTGCCAGTCAGGCGATGGTGCGCGACTGTTACCGCTTTCTGACCGACCAGCCCCCCGTGGTGCTGGACTGGGCACCCTGGAACCACACGGCGGCGGGCAACAAGGTCAGCTATCTGGTGCTGACCAATGGCGGCACCTATTACATCGACGATGGCCGCCCCGTTCCGGGCAAGTTCGATGAAACGCTGCGGAACCTGCGCGAAATCTCGTGCACGTGGTATTTCAACGTACCGGTCGGCTATGACATGCTGATCGACGCGCTCGAGGCAGACCCGGAGTTGGCGCGCACGTTTTTCTCTGATCTGGGCATGTTGTTCTACGCGGGTGCCAGCATGTCCCAACGCACATGGGATCGCCTGTCTGCGTTGGGGCGCAAGGTCCTGGGCCGCGAGGTTTTGCTGGCCACAGGGTTGGGGGCGACAGAAACCTCGCCTTTTGCCCTGGCGATCACCGACCTTCAGGACCAGTCCGGAAACATCGGCGTGCCGGCGCGTGGGCTCACCCTGAAACTGGTGCCGAACGCGGGCAAGCTTGAGGCGCGGGTCAAAGGCCCGAACATCATGCCCGGATATTTCGGGGATGCCGCCAAAACCGCCGAGGTCTTTGACGAAGAGGGGTTTTACTGCTTTGGCGACGCCCTGCGCCCTGCTGACCCCGATGACTTTTCCAAGGGGTTCTTTTTCGACGGACGGCTGGCGGAGAACTTCAAGCTGACCACCGGCACCTGGGTCGCGGTGGGCGCTGTGCGTGCCGCGTTGGTCGATGCGATGCAGGGGTTGATCCGCGACGCGGTCATCGTGGGCGAGGATCAGGCGCAATTGGGTGCGCTGTTGTGGTTGTCGGACAAGGCGGCCGCAATGGATGCGGATGACCTGACACAGCAATTACAAGAGCATCTGAGTGCAGCGTCCGCCAATGCCACCGGCTCTGCCAGCCGTGTCCGCCGCGCCATTGTGCTAGACGCATTGCCCAGCCTTGATGCTGGCGAGATTACCGAGAAGGGGTCACTGAATCAGCGTGCCATGCGCTCGGGTCGTTCGGCCTTGGTCGAAAAACTGTATGCCGGGGGCGATCGCGTGTTCATAGCCTGAGCGACGCCGCCAGAAACCAAAAACGCCGCGCTTCACCAGCGCGGCGTTTTGCGTTTAGCGGATCGGTGCCGTCACTCTAAGGCACCAGATAATCAATCAACCAGACCAGCGACAACGTTATGGCCGGAAAGGCGGTCAATATCACCACGCGGATCATATCGGTCAGCACAAAGGGCATCGCGCCGCGATAGGTCTGGCCGATGGGGATGTCCCGCGCCATCGAGTTGATGATGAACAGGTTCATCCCCACTGGCGGCGTGATCAGCCCCACCTCGACGACGATCAGAACCAGAATGCCGAACCACAGGCCAAAATCGTTGGGGGACATGCCAAAGTCCAGCACGGACATGATCGGATAGATGATCGGCACCGTCAGCAGCACCATCGACAGCGAATCCATGATGCAGCCAAAGACCAGATACATCACCAGCACCGCAGTCAAAATCAGCCACGGGTTCAGCCCCTGTTCCGCCACCCAGGCCGACGACAGTTGCGGCAACTGGGTCAGCGCCAGAAAGCTGTTGTACAGACCCGCGCCAAGGATAATCAGAAAGATCATCGCGGTAGAGGACGCCGTGGACAGGATCGCCTGTTTCAGTTTGTCCCACGACATCTGCCCCGACGCGACACTGATCAGTCCGGTGCCTGCCGCACCCACGGCAGCAGCTTCGGTCGGAGTGAAGAAACCAAGATAGATGCCCCCCACGACCACAAGGAAAATCGTCAGCACCGGCCAGACCTTGCCCAGCGCCACCATCCGCTCTGACCATGGCACGCGCGGGCGCACTGTGGCTGCGTTGGGCGACACGCGCACCCAGATCGAGATAGCAATCATATAGCCTGCGGCGGCCAGAATGCCGGGGATCAGGGCGGCAACGAACAGCTTTTCAATGTTCTGTTCCGCCAGAATGGCATAGATTACCAGAATGACCGAGGGCGGGATCAGGATGCCCAGCGTCCCCCCCGCCGCCAGTGCGCCGGTGGACAGCGAACCGGGATAGCCGTAGCGGCGCAGTTCCGGCAGGGCCACCTGCCCCATTGTCGCTGCCGTCGCCAGCGAAGATCCGCAGATCGCACCAAAGCCCGCGCAAGCGCCGATGGCCGACATCGCCACCCCGCCGCGCCGGTGGCCAAGAAAGCTTTCGGCGGCGCGGAACAGTGATGCAGACATGCCCGACAGGGTCGCAAACTGGCCCATCAGCAAAAACAGCGGGATGATCGAATAGGAATAGTTCGAGAAGGTCCCGTAGGTCAGC
This sequence comes from Sulfitobacter sp. 20_GPM-1509m, assembly GCF_000620505.1. Taxonomy (GTDB): domain Bacteria; phylum Pseudomonadota; class Alphaproteobacteria; order Rhodobacterales; family Rhodobacteraceae; genus Pseudosulfitobacter. The sequence goes on from NZ_JIBC01000004.1 coordinate 390,439, forward strand.
GTCTTCAGCTGGTTCATCATCATCAGCGGAGAACCCAGCACCATATAGGACCCGCCAAAGCCCACCGCCAGCATCGCCAGCGCGATCGGGATGCGGATAAAGATCAGGATCAGCAGGACCGGGAACGACCACAGCGCCAGTTCAAAATTGCTCATGCGGTGGTTTCCTCGGTTGGGTCGGGCTGACCGGTCAGCGCACGCAGCGACCGGATCAGGCAAAAGGCCGTGACAAGGGCAAAGGCCACAGCGCCCACAAGGCTTGCGGCATAGCCCCACCAGACGGGCAACTGCATGATGAACGTCGTCTCGCCGTAGCGCAGCTTGTCGGTCATGCCCAGATACAGCCGCCACGCAATCAGCACCGCCGCGATCAACATGCCCAGATCGACAATCACGTTCAGCACGCGGTTCAACGCACCGCCAAAGACCGGCTGGAACAGATCAACGGCGGCATGGCTGCGCTGCAACTGGCACCACGGCAAAAAGCCAAAGATCGCGGCTCCGACGCCGATTTCCGTCATGTCGTAAATGCCCTTGATCGGACCAACGCCGATGTCCAGCGGCAGCAAGGCACGCCCCGCGATCGACACGCAGGTCAAGGCGACGACCACCATCAGGACCAGCCCCGACAGCAACGCCATCCAGCGCGCCAGCGCCTCGGCGGATTTATAAAGTGTCAGATACATGAAAACTGCCCCGCACGCGGCAACAGCGCGCCCCCGACCTTGGGGGCACGCCGCGCCGAACCTCAGTTCGAGTACTTGTCGATCAGCCCCTTGGCCTGATCAATCAGGGCCTGCCCGTCGATGCCCTTGCTGTCCATGTCGGCCACCCAGCGGGCGACAACCGGCTGCGCGGCTTCTTTCCAGCGGGCCACCTCGGCTTCGTCCAGTTGCACGATGGTGTTGCCATTCGCCACGGCGATGTCGCGGCCGGGCTTGTCATACTCGTACATCACCTCTGCGGCAAAGGTGGACAGGGCGGCCCCGGATTTCTCGTCCAGAATGGCCTTCAGGTCATCCGGCAGCGCGTCGTATTTGGCTTTGTTCATCACCAGAACGATGGTCGCGGTGTACAGCGCCTCGTCACCCGAGAATTCGGCGTGGTTGCTGACCAGTTCGGCCAGACGAATCGACGGGGTCACCTCCCACGGGATCACGGTGCCGTTGACGACACCCTTGGACAGCGCCTCGGGGATCGCGGGCAGCGGCATACCGACCGGGGTGGCCCCCAGCTCGGACAGCATGTCGTTGATCACACGGGTCGGGCCGCGCAGGGTCTTGCCTTTCATGTCTTCCAGCTTGGTCACCGGGTCCTTGGTGTGGATCACACCGGGACCATGCACCCATGCGCCCAGAACCTTCACGTCCTGATATTCGCTTTCCTGAAAATCGCTTTCGACCATTTCCCAGAACGCACGCGAGGTCCCAATAGGATCTTTCATCATGAAGGGCAGTTCGAACACCTCGGTGCGCGGGTAGCGGCCCGGCGTATACCCCACGACGGTCATTGCCAGATCGACCACACCGTCGCGCGCCTGGTCCAGCAGTTCGGGCGGACGCCCACCCAATGCCATCGCGTCAAAGTGCTGAATGACGATGCGGCCATCGGATGCAGCCGTCACCTCTTCGCCCCAGGGCTTGAGAATCTTTGCGGGCACGGTGGCCACGGGGGGCAGGAACTGGTGCAGGCGCAAGGTGACCTCTTGCGCGAACGCCAGCCCCGGCAACATGGCAACAGCCGCAGCCGCGCCGATCAGTAGTGTCCGTTTTTTCATCTTGTTTCCTCCCTAAAGATGATCGCAGAACCGGTTTTTCCCGGATTATTTCTTGTGGAAATCAGGCGGGCGTTTCTCCAGGAACGCACGCAGACCTTCCTGTGCGCCTGCCGATGTCTGCGACATCGCGGCGGACAGGCTTTCGGTGAACAGACCGTCCGAGCGGGACATATCGCCAATGCGCCCGATGGCCTGAATCATCAGGTAATTCGAGAAAGGTGCATTACCCGCCACCTCGCGCGCCAGCTTTTTCGCAAGCGGCAGCGCCTCGCCCTCGCCCACGGAATAATGCGCCAGCCCCAGACGCAGACCGTCCTCGGCCCCGTAGTTGCGGCCCGTCAGCATCATCTCGCGCATACGGTCCGCACCGATGATCCGCCCCACACGTACGGTGGCCCCGCCACCGACAAAGATCCCGCGCCGCCCTTCGGGCAACTGGAAACGCACCGACGGCTCGGCAATGCGCACATGCGCCGAGGTGGCAATCTCAAGGCCGCCACCGATCACGGCACCCGTCATTGCGGCGATCACCGGCAAGCCGCCGTATTCGATCAGATCAGCCACACGGTGCCAGTTGCGCGAATGATATACTGTCTCTTCCGGACTGCGGTGTTCGTGTTCGGAAAGGTCCAGACCGGAACAGAAATGCCCGCCTTCACCAAAAAGGATCACGGCGCGCACGCCCTTGGGCGGATGGGAAAAGAAGTCATCCAGCGCCGACACCAGCGCATCGTTCATTGCGTTCCGCTTGTCAGGGCGGTCAAAGATGATGGTTGCGATGTCGTCTTCGATCTCGATGCGGGTCACGTGCGTCTTGGCTGAGTCTTTGGCCACGAGAATCCCCTTCCTGTAAAAAATAATGTTAAAAGTGTTATAGACTGTAATTGTTACACAGCATAGCGTTTTTCGTGCTACAGTTTTGTCAAAACCCGAGGGAGGATTGATTCTTGGTAGACTTTGCATCCGTTCGCGCGATCGATTTTCACACGCATGCGGAAGAGCCGTGCTGTGATCACCGTGATGATGGTTACAACGAATTCCAGGCAGGCATGGCCGCCTATTTCAAGAATCCCGCAGGGGCCAAGGGCATGTTGCCCACAGTGCAGGATACCGCCAACTATTATCGCGAACGCAACATCGCGGCGGTGATCTTTCCGGTGGACGCCGAGCGCGAGACTGGCTTTCGCCGCTATTCCAACGAAGAGGTTGCAGGCATCTGCGCCGAGAATGACGACATCCTGATCCCCTTTGCCTCGGTCGATCCGCACAAGGGCAAGGCCGGTGCGCGCGAAGTGCACCGTCTGGTCCGCGATTTCGGCGTGCGCGGGTTCAAGTTTCACCCGACGATGCAGGGCTTTTTCCCCAATGACCGCGAGGCGTGTTACACCGTGCTGGAAGCCTGCGCCGAAGAGGGGGTGATCACCCTGTTCCACACCGGCCAGACCGGCGTCGGTTCGGGGATGCGCGGCGGCATGGGAATGCGCCTGAAGTATTCCAACCCGATGTATCTGGACGATGTGGCGGTGGATTTCCCCGACATGAAAATCATCCTGGCCCACCCCTCGTTCCCGTGGACCGAGGAAGGTCTGGCGGTCGCGCAGCACAAGCCCAACGTCTATTACGACATGTCCGGCTGGTCGCCCAAGTACTTCCCAGAAACCTTCATCCGCTATGCCAACTCGATCCTGAAAAAGAAAATGCTGTTCGGCTCGGACTGGCCAGCGATCACGCCCGACCGCTGGCTGGCCGATTTCGAAGCGGCCCCCTTCAAGGACGAAGTGCGCCCGCTGATCCTGAAGGAAAATGCGATGCGCCTTTTGGGAGAAACCGTCTGAGGCGCTTGCAAGAATAAGGCACAGAGTATCTGGGAGGAAAACTATGATGTTCAAGACAATGGGAACGGCCGCACTGTTGTGCAGCACGGCCACGCTGGCCGCGGCACAAATGCAATGCGAAGGTTTGACGCCCGAGGCCCTGGGCCTGAGCGGCGTCACCTTTACCGAAGTGGCAGCGGTGCCCGCAGGCGATGACAGTCCCGCCGCCCAATGCCGCATCCGTGCCACAACCGCCGAACGCACCGGCGCCGACGGTCGCGACTATGCGCTGCGGTTCGAACTGGCCCTGCCCGATGTCTGGAACGGCGATTATGTCCATCAGTTCAATGGCGGCAACGACGGCGAGGTCAAACCCGCCACTGGCGGCATGGGCGCGGGCACAGGTGAACAGACACCACTGGCGCGCGGCTTTGCCGTCGTCTCCTCGGACGCAGGCCATGATGGCAAGGCGGTGACGGACGCAGGCCTTGCCGGTGGTGCGCGTTTTGGGTTCGATTTCGAAGCGCGGCAGATGTACGGCTACAAGGCTGTGGCGCTGCTGGACCCGCTGGCGCGCCAGATCGTCGAGACCTATTACGACAATGAGATCGGCCACAGCTATGGTGTCGGCTGCTCGAACGGCGGGCGGCACGCGCTGGTTGCCGCATCGCGGATGCCGCAGGCCTTTGACGGATTTCTGGCCGGTGCGCCGGGCTACAACCTGCCCAAGGCCGCATTGCAACACGCAGTTGACGTGCAGGCACTGACAGCGGTCACCGGCGATCTCGCCACGGCCTTCAGCCCCGAGGATCTGCACACGGTCGCGAACGGCATCCTGCAGGCCTGCGATGCGCTGGACGGTATCGAGGACGGTCTGGTGATGGACACCGCCGCCTGTCAGGCCAGCTTTGACAGTGCTGCCCTGCAATGCACGGACGGTCAGAATTCGGCCTGCCTGTCGCCCAAACAGGTCACGGCGCTGAACATCATTCACGCAGGCACCGCCGATGGTGGCACGCCGTTCTACAGCGATTTTCCATGGGACCCAGGTATCGCCGGTGGCGGATGGCGGTTCTGGAAACTGGAAAGCCCGATCCCGCCATGGGAAAAGAAACCGATCATCGCTGTGATGGGTGCCGCGTCACTGGCGCAAATCTTCACCACGCCCCCGACGGAAGTGGCAGGCGATCCCGCCGCGCTGGAACAATTCCTGAAGGATTTTGACCTCACCGCCCGCGCCGACGAGATTTATGCCACCAGCGATGCCTTCCCCGAATCCGCGATGGAGGTTATGACCCCGCCCGGCTCGGACAACCCCGAACTGGCTGAATTCCGTGACGCCGGGGGCAAGATGATCGTCTTTCACGGCGTATCGGACCCGGTCTTTTCTGTCAACGACACGGCGGACTGGTACAGCAAGCTGGATGCCAACAACGGCGGCAACGCAGGCGAATTTGCCAAGTTCTATCCCGTTCCCGGCATGACCCACTGTTCCGGTGGCCCTGCTGTCGAGGGCTTTGACATGTTCGCAGAGCTGGTCGCATGGGTGGAAAACGGCACGGAGCCACAGGCCGTGACGGCAACCGCACGCGCATCAAACCGCGATCTGCCCGAGACAATGGCCGGCATCTCGCGCCCGCTGTGTCCTGCCCCGCAGGTTGCCCGCTACACCGGCAGCGATCCCGCCTCGGCGGACAGCTTCACCTGCGAATAGATTTGAAGACCACAGCGCAGGGGCCATGGTCCCTGCGTCGTTTCCATCAGCGAAAGGGTCCACCATGACCACCCTTGCCCCCCTCGACGAGACGATCACCCTCGACCAGCTGGATCGCGATCCCTACCCGATCTACCGCCGCCTGCGCGCCGAAGCGCCGGTGCTGCGTGTCAAGGCTGCCGGCCGCACCCTGCTGACCAAGGCCGAGGACACCAAATACGTCAAGGACACGCCCGAGATCTTCAGCTCGGATGATCCCAACACCCCGATGAAACGCGCCTTTCAGGCCCACACGCTGATGCGCAAGGACGGCGAGGCGCACAAGCGCGAGCGGATGGCGATGGCCCCTGCCTTTGCGCCCAAGGTGATCATGAACGACTGGATGCCGCGCTATCAGCAGATCGCAGAAGAGTACGTCGCCCGCCTGCCGCGCGGCGAGGTTGTGGATTTGTTTCCTGCCCTCTCCGGCCCCTACGCCGCGCGCGGTCTGGCGGTGCTTTTGGGTCTGGACGAGGCCACGGATGACCAGATGCAACACTGGTCCCAGGCGCTGATCAACGGCGCCGGCAACTTTGGCTGGAAGGACGAACCTTTTGCCATTTCCGATCAGGCCAACACCGAAATGAACGCGCTGATGGACAGTTTGCAGGACCGCCACCGTGCCGACCCGAACAATTCGGCCCTGTCGGTGATGCTGAACGCGGATGATCCCATCGAAATGAGCCAGATCTATTCCAACATCAAGATCGCCATCGGCGGCGGCATCAACGAACCGCGCGATGCGCTGAACACGATCATCTACGGCCTGCTGACCAACCCCGACCAGTTGGAAGAGGTCAAACGCAACGCCGATTGGGACAAATCCTTCGAGGAAGGGGTGCGCTGGGTCGCCCCCATTCAGGCCTCGGCCCGTCTGGTGCTGGAAGATACCGAAATTCGCGGCTATCACATCCCAAAGGGCGACACGGTGATGACCATTCAGGCCAGCGCCTGCCGTGACGAGGACCTGTACGAGAACGGAGAAGATTTCATCGTGTACCGCGACAAGAACCAGCATCAGGCCTTTGGCAACGGCCCGCACTTTTGCCAGGGCACCCATGTGGCGCGCCGCGCGGTGGGGCAAGTGATGCTGCCGCTGCTGTTCGATCGTTTTCCAAACATGAGCATCCCGAACACCGATGACGTGATCTGGCGCGGCTTCGGCTTTCGCGGTCCGGTGCAAATTCCGGTGCTGTTGAATTGACCCGTGTTCTGATTGCAGGCGGCGGCATCGGCGGGCTGGCTCTGGCGTTGACCTTGCACCAGATCGGCGTGCCCTGCACCGTGTTCGAAAGCGTGCGCAGCCTGCGGCCCTTGGGCGTGGGGATCAACATCCAGCCCAACGCGGTGCGCGAGCTGTTCGACATGGGGCTGACGGCCGATGATCTGGACAGCGTCGGCGTGCCCGCGCGCGAATGGGCAATGGTCGGGCTGAACGGTCAGGACATCTATGCCGAAAGCCGCGGGCTCGAGGCGGGATACAACTGGCCGCAGTACGCGATGCACCGTGGCGAATTCCACATGCTCTTGGCGCGTGTGCTACAGGACCGCGCGGGCGACGACGCAATCCGGCTGGGCGCCAGGGTCACCGGTTATGAAAAGCACGATGACGGCACCGTCACCGCCTTGATTGAACACGCAGACGGCAGCACATCGCGCGAGGATGGCACCCTGCTGATCGGAGCGGACGGCATCCACAGCCGCGTGCGCGCACAGATGCACCCCGACCAGCCACCGATCCATTGGGGCGGTGCCGTGATGTGGCGCGGAACCGCGCTGGCGAAACCCATTCGCACAGGCTCGTCCTTTGTGGGTCTGGGCACGCACCGGCAGCGCATGGTGATCTATCCGATCTCGCATCCCGATCCTGACACCGGCCTTGCGCTGGTCAACTGGATCGCCGAGGTCACGATGGACGACCCGTCCGAGCGCGCTGACATCGGTTGGTTCCGCGAGGTGCCGATTGACGACTTTATCCACCACTTCGAAGACTGGGTCTATGACTGGCTGGACGTGCCCGCGTTGATCCGCGGGTCTGACAGCGCCTATGAGAACCCGATGATCGACCGCGATCCGGTGTCCACTTGGGTCGACGGCCCGGTGGCCCTGATGGGCGACGCGGCGCATGCCATGTATCCCACCGGCTCGAACGGAGCCAGTCAGGCGGTCATCGACGCGCGCGCCTTGGGTGTGACCTTTGTGGAACACGGGGTGAATGCGGACGCACTCGCCGCCTATGACGCCAAGCTGTGCGGCCCGATTTCCGAGCTGATCCTGCGTAACCGGGGTGCGGGGCCTTTCGGCCTGCTGAACATGTTGAACGAGCGTTCGGGCGGCGAATACGACGACATCGACGACGTGATCCCGCCCGCTGAACGGCAAGAGTTCATGGCCAAGTACAAGGCCGCTGCCGGCTTTGCCATCGAGACGCTGAACGCCGCGCCGCGCACGCTGCCCGAAGGGGCGACAGTCAAACTCTAGACCGTCGCCTCGAACTCGGCATAGGCGGCAGCGGTGTTGGGGTCGTCCAGCAGCGCCTGCGCCACGGCGGGGCTGATGGTGAACGTGTCCTGCCCTTCGGCGGCCAGCCGCACCATCTGTTCAGGCGACCGCAGCGACGCCACAAGGATCGTACAGCGCTTGTCGCCCGCGCCCTGTATCGCCTTCATCTGCGCCAGCGCGGCATAGGCGTCCATGCCCAGCCCATCCATCCGCCCGAAATAGGGCGCGATGAAATCGGCACCCAGCGCATTGGCGACAAACATCTGTTTCGCGTCATAACAGGCGGTCATCAACACCCGCCCGCCCAGGGCACGAATGGCCCCCGTTGTGCGGATGGCCGGTTCGACCAACGGAATTTTCACCACCGTTTCGATCCCCGCAGCACGGCCCGCATCATAGAGCGCCCCTGCCCAGTCGACATAACCCTCGACCGGCCCGAAAACCTGTGCGTGCAGCTCTTGCGCCCCCAGATCGCGGGCGCGAGTGGCCATCTGCGCCCAGTCGATTGCGGGATAGTCCAGCCCCGCGCGCGACGCCAGCAAGGGGTTCGTCGTGATCCCGTGAAACAACCCCGTCGGCATGAGCGTTTCCCACGCCGTCACATCCGCAGTGTCGAGATAAAGCGCCATATCGGCAAATCCTCAGCCAGCCAGTGCCACGTCGATATCCGACCGCGAGGGCGGGTTGCACCCCGAGTGTTCACAATTCAGCGCCGCCGCCTGCCCTGCCCGCCGCAACAAATACCGCAGGTCATCCGCGTCCATCGCCGCCAAAGCGTCTGGTGACAACGCATCACGTGCGGCCAATGTCGCCAGCAAGGTCGCCATGAACGTATCGCCCGCCCCAACCGTATCGACCAGCCGCGTGACATGCGGCGCGGGCACGGTGCAGGTGGCCGAGTTGGAAAAAGCCGTTGCATCCTTCGGCCCGCGCGTCAGCACCACCAACCCCGCAGTGGTAACGTCAAAGAGTGCCGCGATGGCATCCTCTTCGGTCTCTTCAGGGAAGAGCCAGCCCAGATCCTCGTCGCTCAGCTTGACCAGATGCGCCACCTGCATCACGCGGCTGACGCGCTCGATATAGGTCATGCGGTCATAGATCAGCGACTCGCGCACATTGGGATCGAAGGACACGAAAATCCCGCGCGTTGCAGCCTCGGTCAGCACCTCGACCCAGGCATCGGCGTCGGCACCATCGGCCAGCGCCAGCGACCCGCAATGCAAGGCCGCCACATCCTTCGGGATGCTTTTCCACAGAGTTTTCGCGGTCACCTGCCGCTCGGCTGTGCCATCGCGGTGAAAGGCATAGGTTGGAATGCCATGCTCCAAGGTCACCACCGCCCGCGAAGTCGGCTCTGACCGGCGCGGCGCGGCAATGATCGCACCCGATGCCGTCAAACGCTCGGCCAGCGTATCGCCCAGTGCATCGCGTGAGATCGGCGTGACATAATGCGTTTCAACCCCTTGCCGTGCCAGTCCGACCGCCACGTTAAAGGGTGACCCACCCGGGTTCGCATCAAACAGCGGCGCGCCGTCTTCCTCGCCGGTCTGGACGAAATCAATCAGATTTTCACCGCCGATGGCGATCACGGGTTTGCCCTGCACCTGCCTGTCCTCCCTTGCCTGTGCTGACCTGAGAAAGGGCAGAATCAGCTTGTGTGTCAATAACTAACTCAACTTGATTTATATATTGACTCGCCCGGTTCTGTTGCGCTTGTTTCACGCGGTGAAAGAGGAGCGCCCGATGACAGAGGTTACAGGCACAGCATTGCCCTGCAACGACCGGCTGTTCCTGCATCTGGTGCGCAGCGCCGGCGCGTTGAGCAAGGCCGAGCTGACCCGTGCCTCGGGGCTGTCGGCACAATCGGCGACGGTGATCGTGAACCGTCTGGTGGGTCAGGGCCTGTTGCAGCCCGGCAAAACGGTGCGCGGACGTGTGGGGCAACCCTCCACACCCTACAGGCTGAACCCCGACAGCGTGACCGCGCTTGGCGTCAAGGTCGGGCGCCGGTCTCTCGAGGTGGTCGGCATGGGGTTCGACTACCGTATTCTGGAACGGGTCACCCACCGCTATGCGTTTCCGAAACTGACCGAGGTCCGGGGCATGATCGACGACGCGATCACCGCGGTGATGAACCGTCTTGGTGCTGCGCAGCGCGCGCATCTGACCGGGATCGGACTGGCGTTGCCGGACCAACTGGCGGACTGGGAGGACGTCTCCGACGCCCCCACGGGCGCGATGGCCGACTGGCACGGTGCCGATCTGCGGGCCGAGATCGCAGAGCGCTTCGCCTTGCCCGTGACATCCCTGAACGATGTGGCGGCGGCTTGCCTTGCCGAATTGGAAACCGGGAATCCCGGAGGGTATGACAGCTTTGTCTATATCTATGTCGGCACCTTCATCGGCGGCGGCATCGCCTTGGGCGGACGGTTGTTCACCGGGGGCGGACGGGCGGGCGCAGTCGGGTCGATGCTGGGCGGCGGCGCGCAACAGCTGATCGGCGCGGCATCGTTGCATCAGCTTGAAGCACGCCTGACAGCGGCGGGCCTTGCGCGAGAGATGCTTTACGGTGCCGATCCACTGGACACTGCGGCGCAAGCGATTTTTGCGTCATGGGCAGAGCAAGCCGCGCAAACCATCGCCGTTGCCTGCGTCAACGCGCAGGCGCTTTTGCACCCGCAGGCCATTGTCATCGACAGCAGCCTTCCGTCCCATCTGCGCGACCAACTGTTTACGGCGGTAAAGGCCGCCGCTTCACGGCTGGACACGCGCGGGCTGGCGCAGATGACAATCACCCCCGGCACCGCAGGCATCACCGCGCGGGTCACGGGCAGCGGCATCGCCCCCTTCATGGCGCGTTTTGCCGTCGATCCTCTGACCTCAGGTCGCTAGATCACCATATCAATCGCGGTCTTGAGCTTGGCCACGATCTCGTCAATGTGGCTGTCGTCCAGAATGAACGGCGGCGCCAGCAGGATGTGATCGCCGCGCTGCCCGTCGATGGTGCCACCCATCGGATAGCAGATCAGCCCGGCCTCGAAGGTCGCCTTTTTCAACGCCTTGTGCAGCGCGCGCTCAGGCGGGAACGGCTCTTTGGTCTCGCGGTCCATCACGAATTCGATCCCGCGAAACAGGCCCCTGCCGCGAATGTCGCCGACGTTGGGATGCTGGCCAAACGCCTGTTCCAGTGCCGCCTGCAACCGCTTGCCCATCTCGGCCGCACGCACCACCAGCCCGCCGTCCGTCAGCCTGGTCAGCACCGCCAAGGCAGCGGCACAGGCCACCGGATGACCGACATAGGTGTGGCCGTGCTGAAAGAACCCGCTGCCGTCTTCGATGGCCCTGTAGATGTCCGCCGAACACAGCATCGCGCCAATCGGCTGATACCCTGCCCCCAGCCCCTTTGCGACCGCGATGATGTCGGGACGCACATCGTCCTGTTCGCAGGCAAACAGCGTGCCGGTGCGGCCCATGCCGCACATGACCTCATCCAGGATCAGCAGCACGCCGTATTGGTCGCAAATCTCGCGGATGCGTTTGAAATACCCCGGCACTGGCGGCACCGCCCCGGCCGTCGCGCCCACGACAGGCTCTGCCACAAAAGCAAAGACCGTGTCCGCACCCAGCCGTAGAATCTCGGCCTCAAGTTCGTTGGCCATACGCTGCCCGTAAGCTTCGGCGCTCTCTGCGGCGTCCTGTCCGCGGTAGGCATAGCACGGGGCGATGTGCGAGGTGTCCACCATCAGCGGCGCAAAAGGCGCGCGGCGCCATGCGTTGCCGCCCGTGGCCAATGCAAACAGCGTGTTGCCATGATAACTTTGCCGCCGCGCAATCACATGGCGGCGTTGGGGCTGACCGATCTCGACATAATACTGGCGCGCCAGCTTCAACGCCGCCTCCATCGCCTCGGAACCGCCAGAGACGAAATACACACGGTCGATCCCTTCGGGCGCGTGCGCGATCAGCTTGTCTGCCAAGGCCTCGGCGGGGGCGGAGGTGAAAAAGCTGGTGTGGGCAAAGGCAACCGCGTCAAGCTGCGCCTTGATCGCGGCCGTGACCTCTGGGTCGCCATGCCCCAGACACGACACGGCAGCGCCGCCAGATCCGTCGAAATAGGCTTTGCCGTCCGCATCATAAAGGTAAACCCCCTGCCCGTGCGAAACGGTGGGCGGCAGGGCTTTGGTATGGCGGGGAAATACATGGGACACGGGGCGCAATTCCTTTCGAGACAGCCACAGGCGTCACTCAAGCACAGGCCTTGGATCATGGATAGACAGGTTTCAGGCATGATTAGCGGGGTTTGAGGAATGTCAGCGCGAACAGGCAGTGGTCTTGCAAAGGTCGCTGTCAGCGCTCGCGCAGCGCAAGTCACACCCGCCAGACCTGCCGGGCCAAGGGAAAAAACCAAAGGCCGGCCATTGACCTTGGCCTGCAAGGTAGTAAGTAAGCAATATAATATGGTAACCATATCTTTTTGGACCCCGAATGCCTGTTCTCAGCCCACCCTCATCAACCGAAACGAAAGTCATTGATCCCGACAGTCTCGGCTTTTTGGTCGGTGATATCTCACGCCTGATGCGTGGCACATTCGAACGTGAAATCGAAAAGGTCCGCGTGCCTGTCACCACGTCAGAGGCACGCGTGCTGGTGCATATGGCGCGCTGCGGCGCGACACGGCAGAACGTTCTGGCGGAAAACCTCGGGCTCGCCCCGATGAGCGTGACCGGCTATCTCGACAATTTGGAACGCTCTGGGTTTATCGCACGCGCGGCCGACCCTGCCGACCGGCGCGCCAAGATCGTGACGCTGACCGATGCAGCGCAGGACCTGCTGGAGCGCATCGCCATCGCAGGCCAGCAAGCCCGCGCACAGGCCACAGCCGGTCTGACCGCCGAACAGGTTGCCACGTTCAAATCCGTTGCCATCGCCATTCGCAAAAACCTTGAAACCGAACGCGCCGCCGCGCGCACCGAAAGCGCATCATGACCGCCACGCCCATCATGTCCGAACGCAAAGTCAGCATTATCGGCGCTTTGCTGGTTGCCATCGGTCCGATCTCGATGGCGCTGTACACACCTGCGATGACCGAGATGGTGCATCACTTTGACACCGCTGAAACCGTCGTAAAACTCACTCTGACCCTGTATTTCGGCGGCTTTGCCTGTGCACAGCTGATCGCAGGCCCCCTGTCGGACGCGCTGGGACGGCGGCCTGTGACGATCGGGTTCATGCTGTTGTATTGCGCGGCCAGCATCCTGGCGACGCTGTCGCAGTCAGTGGAAACGCTGATCTTTGCGCGCTTTGCCCAAGGGGTCGGCGCATCGGTTGGGGTGGCGATTTCCCGGGCGCTGGTACGCGATCTGTTCACAGGCGAGAAATCGTCGCGGATCATGAACCTGATCGGGATCATCCTTGCCTTGGGGCCGGCACTGTCCCCCACCATCGGCGGGCTGATGCTGCCTGTATTCGGCTGGCGGTCGATCTTTGTGCTGATGACCGTTCTGGGTCTGATCGTAATCTGTGTGGCGATCTTTTCCATGAAAGAAACCGTCGTGCGCGACACCAGCCGGTTGAATTTCCGGGCCTTGGCCGGGTCCTACCGCATGCTGCTGACCAACCGCCGTTTTCTCAGCGCCTCTTTCGTCATCGGTGGCGCATTGGGAGCGATCTACGCACAGGCGACATTCCTCCCCTTTATCCTCATGCGTGATGTCGGCCTGTCGCCGTCGCAGTTCGGCCTGTCGATGCTGGCGCAATCTGGCGCGTTTTTCACCGGGTCCCTGCTGGTCCGGCGCCTGATGACCGTTTACGGGTCGGAACGGATTGTGTTGCCGGGGCTGCTGTTCATTGCCACGGGCAGCGTTGGCACGGCGACCCTGCTGATCTGGCCGCCCAGCTTTCTGCACGTCATGATCCCCGTGGCGATCTATTCCTTCGGGATCTCCTTTGTCATGCCCTCCATGTCGACCGCAGCCCTTGCCCCCTTTGGCAAGGCGGCAGGTGCCGCTGCGTCCCTGCTGGGGTTCATCCAGATGGGGTCTGGCCTGGTGGTTGGCAGCATCGGCGCGCTGCTTGGGGATGCGCTGTTTGCGATGGGCCTTTTGATCCCCATGATGGGCGCCACGGCCTGTCTGTGCTATGGCATCTACAAGCGGATGCCGCCCCTTGTGCCCGACCCCGTCACGCCCGGAGCATCCGGCGGCGGCGGAGTGCCATCGGCCACAGTGATGGCCGCACCCGACCGCTGAGCCAAAGGCCATCTTGCCCGCAACGTACTGTCTGTTTTGGATTTCTCGCGAATCGTGTAGGTTATTTCAACGAAGCCTTCACGTAGCGGCCTGAACGTTTCCTGCGCGGAGTCGTCAGCCTTTTGGGACGACGCCATGACACCAGATGCCCCTCTGTCGAACACCTGGCACAGCAAAGCCACCTTTTATCTGGCAGTGTTCGCAGGGGCCCTGGCACTGCTGAACCTGATCCTTGGCTGGGGCTTCGGTCTGGACTTCTTTCTGCGGGTCTGGTCCGAATATCCGGCGATGGTCCCCGGCACCGCAATTTCCCTGCTCTTCGGAAGTCTGGGCCTGATTGCCCTGCATAAAAGAAGCAATCCCTGGTTGGTGCGCCTGTTCAGCGTCGTGATCGCATCTGATGTCATTGCGAATTATCGGTTGCCCATTTTTCAGGTGATGCCCGACGGCATGTCAGTCGCCACGGCGATGGCGTGCCTGCTGGTCGCGGTCTGCCTGTGGTCCCGAACGGTCAGGGGCTTGTCGACGCTTGCACGGCTTCTCCCGAAAACGGTGGGGCTGAGCATTACGATGGTGCCGATCATCGGCTACCTCTACAACTCCGAAGCCTTGTTTGCGAACCCCGTCTACACGCTGATGGCGCTGCACACGGCCATTGGTTTCACATCTCTGTTCGTGGCATTTCTGATCAACGATGCAGAAGTTGGCTGGATGCGGATTCTGGCCGCCCCCGAGTTGGGCAGCCAGATGTTGCGCAAGCTGCTTCCGTTTCTGGTTTTGGTGCCGGTCGGGCTGACCGGACTGGCGCTGATTGCATCAAACCTGAACTACGTCTCGGCGGACCTGCGGGCGTCGGTTCTGGCCTATACGATGATCCTGATGCTGGTCATTGCGGGCTTTTATTTCGCACATGTGATCAACAAGACCGAACAACGCGCAGCGCAGGCCGAAAAGCTGCAACGCGAAAGCGACCGCGCACGTCAGGTGGCCGAAGTGGCGCTGGAACGCGGCCAGAAGATCGAAGCCCTGGGCAAGCTGGTCGGTGGCGTCGCACATGACTTTAACAACACCCTGTCCGTCGTTCTGGGCAACCTGCAATTGCTGCAGGCCGACCCTGACAAGTCCGCGCACCCTGTCTATCTGACCGAAGCCGTGGAAGCGGTGCAGAACGCCGCAGAACTGACGCGGCAACTGCTGGCCTATGGGCGCAAGTCACGGCTGGAACCGGTGCCGACAAACCTGGACGATCTGGTTCGCAAGACCCTGAACATGTTCCAGCGTCTGTGCCCGGCCAACATCACCGTCTCGACGCGCCTGACGGCGAACGACCTGATTGTCGAGCTGGATCCGGTCAATTTCCAACAGGCACTGCTGAACATCCTGATCAACGCCCGCGATGCCCAGCCGCAGGGTGGCAAAATCGTCATCAGCACGGATGCACAAGAGATGGGACGCGAACAGGTCGCTGGCTTTGGCGGGGCCGAGCAGCTGTTGTCAGGCACCTTTGTCAGCGTCAGCGTTGTCGACGCAGGTCCAGGCATGGCGGCACAGGAACTGTCCCGCGCAACCGAGCCGTTCTTTACCACCAAACCCGTGGGCGAAGGCACCGGGCTGGGCCTGTCGGTCGCCTCGGGGTTCTGCCGCCAGTCGGGCGGCGGGCTGACATTGATCTCGGAGCCCGGCCATGGGCTGACGGCAAGGATGTTCTTCCCGCTTTCCCCCAGCAGCCCGAATGTCGCCACCGAAACCAAGCAGCAGCCCACCGAGGTCAAGCCATCGGCGCACCGCATCCTGCTGGTTGATGACGACGAAAAGGTCACCCGCGTCATGGCCCGCCAACTTCAGCTTGACGGCAACGAGGTTGAGGTCGCCCTGAGCGCCGCCGAAGCCCTCGAAATCATGAGCACCGGCCCCGCCCCCGATCTGGTGATCACGGATATGGTGATGCCCGGCGCGATGCAGGGCCATGCCCTGGCCAAGGAGATTCGCGCCCGTTTCCCCGGCACGCATGTGGTGCTGATGTCAGGCTATGATTCCATCCGGCAACGTCAGACCGACGGCACGGAATGGAACGAACCGTTCCTGCAGAAACCGATCAACTGGATCCTGCTGCGCGAAGTCGCGGCATCCGTGCTGTCGCAGACGCCAAAGGGATAGGGAAACCACACCGCTGGCTGTGCCGGGGGGCTGTGATCGCTGTTTGCTATCAGAGTGAAGTGGCTGGGATGGTAGGATTCGAACCTACGGTACACTGTACCAAAAACAGTTGCCTTACCACTTGGCTACATCCCAACGTGTCGCGCTAATTAATGCCCACTTGCCGGAGGCGCAAGCCCAAAATCCGGCAAATCGTGCGCGAGGCGTTATTCTTCTTCGCCCTCCCGCGTCAACAGGTCCTTGTCCGCGCGTTCTGCGCGCTCCTGGTCGACAATCTTCTCCAATGCTTCGTTCTGCGTCGACTGCACGTCCTCTGTTTCGACCTCTCGGATGACGACGGCGGGTTTCGCCGGTGCCGCGGGCTTGTCACTGGATGAGACCACGCGGAACGTCGGCTCGGGCATTTCGATTCCCGCCGAGTCGAAGGCGATCAGCACGTGCCGGATGGCCTCGCCCCGCGCCAGCGCAAAGCCGGTTTCGTGCTGGTCGATCCAGCCCGTCACGCGAATGCCGATGGTGCTGTCACCAATCGTCTCGATCCAGATCGCGGGCGCCGGTGTGGCCAGCACAAAGGGCAGCTTGTTGATCGTCTCCAGCGCCAGCGCCTTGGCCGCCGCCAGATCCGAGGCGGGGGCCACACCCACGTCAAAGGTAAAGCGACGCTCGGTGTTGCGGGTGTAGTTGATGATCCGGCTTTTGAAGACCATCGAGTTGGGAATGCGAATCTGGTTGCCGTCAAAGCTGAGCAAGATCGTCGCGCGGCTGGTCAGGCTGATGACCTTGCCCACGTCGCCTTCGATCTCGACCGTGTCATTGGGGCGGAACGGCTGGCGGAACGACAGCATGATCGAGGCGATAAAGTTCTCGACCGTGTCGCGGACCGCAAAACCGATGGCCAGACCGACGATCCCCGCAGCGCCCAGAATGGTGCCCAACAGCGCCGTGGCGTTCAGGATGTCCAGCGCGATCACGATGCCCGCCACCACAAAGACCAACCGCACAATCTGGCGGTAGATGTCGGCGATAAACGCGTTCGGCGCGATCCGGTCCCACGGATACTTCGCCCGCGCCAGCACCACCCCCGCAAGCACCACCAGCACAAAGGCCAGCAGCGCCACGCCCAACAGCGGCACCATCGCCACGGCCTGCATCAGCCGCGTCTTGAACCGCTCGTAGGCCGGGTTCAGCCGCTCGACCACATCCGTCGTTTCCGTCACTTCGTTCTTGATCGCCACGACGCCCTGAACGCGGCCGACCAGTTCGTTCAGTTGGTCCGAGGCTGCGGAATCCAGCGTCGTGCCGCGCAGGGTCACAATCCCCGAAGTCACCGTGACCGTGACGTTTCCATAGCCATCCAGTTCGGACATGATGTCCCGAATGCGCACCGCGATGGCGGCATCCTGCTGGGCGCTGTCCTCGACGGTAATCGCACCCTGCGGCTGCCCTGCGGTTTCGGCGTGGACCGGTGCGCACAGCGCCATCGCCAGCGTCAGGGCGGCCAGCAGGCGGCGCAGCAAGCTCATTGGCCCATCTCCACCAGCACCGCGCCGTGACGCCCGCCCTGTTCCACCGCTTCGTGGGCTGCGGCGGTGTCAGACAGGGCAAAGACCTGCGCAACAGGAATGTCCAGCGCCCCCTCCGCCAAAGCCACATGCAGGCGGTTGATGACCTTTTGGCGTTCGGCCAGCGGCAACAGATAGATCAGGATCGCATCGACCGTGGCCGCCTTGAACATCAGTTCCAGGAAGTTGAAGTCGGCCTTGGGCTGGGCCGCCGATCCATAGGCCGCGATCGTGCCGTTCTGGGCCACAACCGCAATGTCCGTGCCGATGTTGACGCCGAATTCCGGCTCGATGATCCGGTCCACCAGCTTGCCATTGTTCGCCGCCAGAATCCTGTCGGCCAGATCCGGCGCGGTAAAGTCGATCACCTCGGCAGCCCCCGCAGCCCGGGCATGGTCCGCCCCTGCCCCGCGCGCGGTGGCGATCACATGCGCGCCGCCCCAATGCGCCAGCTTCACCGCCAGCAACCCAACGGTGCCCGCCCCGCCCTGCACCAGCACGGTCTTGCCGCGCACGTCACCGCCGCCAAAGACCGCATGGCAAGCCGTCAGCCCCGGAATGCCAAGGCTGGCACCGGTCTGCATGTCCACGCCTTCGGGCAGTTCAACCGCCTGATCCGACGGCACCGCAATCTGTTCGGCGCAGGTGCCAAAGGCGCGTTGCCACTGACCGTTCCAGATCCACACCCGCTGCCCGATGCGCGCAGGGTCCACCCCCGCGCCCACGGCTGAAATCGTCCCCGTCCCGTCGCTGTGCGGAATGATCTGGGGAAACGGTGGCTTGGTCACCCCCGGACGGGTGCCGCCGCGCGCCTTGACGTCAGAGGGGTTCACACCGGAAAAAGCCATCTCGACCAGAACCTCGCCCGCCGCCGGTGCGGGGGTGGGCATATCGGTCAAGCTCAGGACCTGGGCCGCCGGGCCAAAGCGGTCGTATACAATCGCGCGCATCAATTTGATTCCCTTTAATCTCTGGTCCACAGACTACCTGCGCCGCGCCGAATTGCCAGCACCGCGCAGCCTCTGCCTGCACCGGCAAGGGACGTTACGGCGTGCCGCCGAAAAACCGCGTCGCCCATGCGGCGAAGACCTCGCCATCAGATGACATGCCCGCCCGCGCCTCGGCCACTTCGACCTCGGTGGCAGAGAGGACATGTTTGGTGGCCTCCAATATCCCCGCCATGAAACGATCGGTGAACTCGGGGTGCCCTTGGGTCGTGATGATGTGATCCCCCTTGGCAAAGCCCGCGTTGACGCAACCGGGCGATTCCGCGATGCGCCGACAGCCCTCGGGCAGCACCGTCACCGTGTCGTGGTGGAAACTGTGCAGGTTCACATCCTCTTGCGCGGGCTGCATCCAGTCGAAATGTTCCAGAAATGTGTGCGTCTCGACCCCGATATTCCAGTCGGACTGCTCCACCGTCCCGCCCAGCGCTGCGGCAATTGCCTGATGCCCAAAGCACACGCCCAACAGCGGCTTGGCCGCCGCATCGGCGCGACGGATAAAATCGTAAAGCGGATCGAGAAAGGCCAGTTCGTGCAATATCGATTCCGGGCTGCCGGTGATCAGATAGGCATCCTGTTCGTCCACGTCCTGCGGCACCTCGCCGCCGACCGTCATGTAAACACGGTAATCGAACCGCTGCTCCTGCGCGTCAAAGAGGTCACGAAAGCGGTGCGCATCATCGGGAAAGGCATCGCCCACTTCGACGCTGCGGTCGTGATTGACCTGAAGAATACCCAGTTTCAGCCGTTTCATGTTGCCCCCTTTCGGATCTTCTCAGCCAGATGTAGGCGTCAGACCCGCGCGGGCAATTCGAGGTGTCTCTATTGCACCTTCCATGCGAGCGGCGCAGCCTGTTCCCCGCTGCACCCGGGGATCGCTTTATCGGCCTACTGCACCCCGTCACGGTCCGCCAGATCCCCCAACAGATCCAGCAAGGCCTCGTACCGGTCCTCCCCAAGGTGCGCGCGCCAGCCTTCGGCGATTTCAGCGGCACGTGTCGCGTTGGCCGCAATCAGCGCCACGCCCGTGTCGGTGATCGCCACCTCTTGCCTGCGGCGGTCGTGCTCCCCCTGCACCTGCGTCACCAATCCCTTGGCTACCATCCCCTTGATGATACGTGTCAGTGACGGCTGCAGCAGGGCCGCGCGCTGCGCCAGCGTGCTGGCATCCAGCGCCCCCGCCTCCTCCAGCACCCGCAGCACGCGCCACTGCTGCTCGGTCACGCCGGACGCACCCAGCATTTCGCGGATCGGCCCCATCACGGCCTCGCGGGCGTGCATCAAGGCGATGGGCAGTGAACGGCTGGTACTGACAAGCTTGGGGGCCATAAAATCGAATCCTTGACGTGGCGGCGTCCATTTACTTAACATGACAATAATTGCGATGTTAAGTAAATCCTGCGAAAGCGTGAAATGCCGCACCTGACAATCGACTATTCGCCCAATCTGGAGGCAGCGGTGGACATACCCGCGCTGTGCGACCACATCCGCCGCGCGGCCATCGACACCGGCGTGTTTCCGATGGCAGGCATCCGCGTGCGCGCCTTTGCCGCCACGCACGTCAGCATCGCAGACGGTGACGCCAAACACGGCTATATCGACATCTCTGTGCGCCTGCGCAAAGGGCGCACCACCGCCGCCAAACAGGCCGCCACACAGGCGGTGTTTCAGGCGGCTTGCGACTTTCTTGCGCCGGTCATGGCACAACGCTCCATCGCCCTGTCGATGGAAATGCGCGACATCGACCCCGAGCTTTCGCCCAAATCCGGCACAATCCGCGATCACCTGTAAAGGATCACACCATGTCAGACCTCGACACAAATCTGGCCAAGCTGCACCGTCACCTGATCCGCTATGCCGACACCGGCATCCTGAACCAGATCGACGGACAGCCTGTGCCCGCGCAGTCCGGTGCATGGTTCGACACCCACAGCCCCGTCGATGAAAGCCATATCGCCCGTGTCGCCCGAAGTGGTGCCGCAGATATCGACGCCGCCGCCCGCGCGGCCGCCGATGCCTTCCCCGCATGGCGCGATATGGACGGCACCGCACGCAAGAAGATCCTGCACGCCATCGCCGACGGCATCGTCGCACGGGCCGAGGAAATCGCCCTGTGCGAATGCTGGGACACCGGACAGGCCCTGCGTTTCATGTCCAAGGCCGCCCTGCGCGGGGCCGAAAATTTCCGTTTCTTCGCCGACCGCGCACCCGGCGCCCGTGACGGGCAAATGTTGCCGTCGGCCACGCTGATGAACGTCACCACCCGCACGCCACTGGGGCCGGTGGGGATCATCACGCCGTGGAACACGCCCTTTATGCTGTCCACCTGGAAAATCGCACCGGCCTTGGCCGCAGGCTGCACAATCGTCCACAAGCCCGCCGAATTTTCGCCACTGACCGCCCGCATCCTGATGGAAATCGCCGAAGAGGCGGGCCTGCCGCCGGGCGTGTGGAATCTGGTCAACGGTTTGGGCGAGGAAGCTGGCAAAGCCCTGACCGAACACCCAGCGATCAAGGCCATCGCCTTTGTCGGCGAAAGCAAAACCGGCTCGATGATCATGAAACAAGGGGCCGATACCCTGAAACGCGTGCACTTCGAGCTGGGCGGCAAGAACCCCGTCATCGTCTTTGACGACGCCGATCTGGACCGCGCGCTGGATGCGGCGATCTTCATGATCTACTCGCTGAACGGTGAACGCTGCACATCCTCTTCGCGCCTGCTGGTGCAGGACAGCATCGCCGACCAGTTCGAGGAAAAGCTGGCCGCGCGTGTGGGCAACATCACCGTGGGCCACCCGCTGGACCCCAAGACCGAAGTCGGCCCGCTGATCCACAAGGTGCACTTTGACAAGGTCACATCCTACTTCGACATCGCCCGCCAGAACGGCGCCACCATCGCCGCAGGGGGCACGGTGCCCGAAGGAGCGGGCCACTACGTCAACCCGACCCTGTTCACCCACGCCACCAACGACATGACCGTCGCCCAAGAGGAAATCTTTGGCCCCGTGCTGACCTCAATCCGGTTCAAAGGCGAAGCCCAGGCCATCGCCCTTGCCAATGACACCCAATACGGGCTGACCGCTTATGTCTGGACCAACGACATCACCCGCGCCATGCGCACCACCGCCGCCATCGAAGCTGGGATGATCTGGGTGAACTCGGAAAACGTCCGCCACCTGCCGACCCCCTTCGGCGGGGTCAAGGCATCGGGCATCGGGCGCGACGGCGGCGACTGGTCGTTCGACTTCTACATGGAAACCAAACACGTGGGCTTTGCCACCGGCCACCACGCCATCCCGCGCTTGGGTGCCTGATCCTTCTCTGGTCTGATAAATCCAAGAGAGTTCGAGGGACGCGTCCCTCATCCAAACAAAACAACGCGCCGCCCGGCGCACCGCCGCACAGGAGCCTATCATGCCCGTCCCCGCACCGGTTCTTTATCCGCCGTTCAACATCCTGCGGCTCAGCCACGTGGAATATACCGTCACCGATCTGGCCCGCAGCCGCGCGTTCTGGGTCGACACGCTGGGCCTGCAAATCACCCACGAGGAAGACGGCCTGTTGATGCTGCGCGCCATGGAAGAGCGCGGTCACCACTGCATCATCCTGCGCGAGGCCAACAGCGCCCAAGTGCACCGCTTGGGGTTCAAGCTGTTCGACGAACAGGATCTGGACAAGGCCGAGGCGTGGTTCAAGGACCAGGACCTGCCAACCGCATGGATCGAACGCCCCTTCATGGGCCGCGTGCTGCAAACCCGTGACCCTTGGGGCGTGCCGCTGGAGTTCTACGCCAAGATGGACCGCCTGCCCAACATCGCGCAGAAATATGCATTGTATCGCGGGGTGAAACCGCTGCGCATCGACCATTTCAACCTGTTTTCGTCCGACGTGGACGGGGCGGTGGCCTTCTACAACCAGATGGGCTTTCGCGTCACCGAATACACCGAGGACGCCGAGACGCAAAAGGTCTGGGCCGCTTGGATGCACCGCAAGGGGGGCGTGCACGACATTGCCTTTACCAACGGCAGCGGCCCGCGCCTGCATCACACGGCGTTCTGGGTGCCGACGCCGCTGAACATCATCGACCTGCTGGACCTGATGTCCACCACCGGCTGGCGCGACAACATCGAACGCGGCCCCGGACGGCATGGCATTTCCAACGCCTTTTTCCTCTATATCCTTGACCCCGACGGCCACCGGATCGAAATCTATTGCTCGGACTACCAGACCATCGACCCCGATCACGAACCGATCCACTGGGACCTGAAAGACCCGTCGCGCCAGACCCTGTGGGGCGCGCCCGCACCGCGCAGCTGGTTTGAAAAGGGATCGACATTTGACGGTACAGCCATCGCCGAACCTGCGCTGAAAGCGCAGCCGATCATCGCGCCATAACGCAGACAGGACAGACAGACATGAACTGGGACGATTTCGCCAGCCACGCCAAGGATGTCGCCGACTGGGGCGCGGATTATCACAAGACCATACGCGACCGTCCGGTGCGCGCGCAAACCGCCCCCGGCGAAGTGTCAGCGCAACTGCCCGACAGCCCGCCCGAGGACGGCACCGACATGGCCAACATCATGGCCGATTTTGAAAAGGTCGTGATGCCGGGGATCACCCATTGGCAGCACCCGCGTTTCTTTGCCTATTTCAACTCGAACGCCGCCCCCGCGTCGGTGCTGGCGGAATTCGTCGCCTCGATCATCGCGCCGCAATGTATGCTGTGGCAGACCTCGCCTGCGGCGACCGAGATGGAAACCAAGATGCTGGACTGGTTGCGGCAGGGACTGGGCCTACCCACCGGCTATCAGGGTGTTATCCAGGACAGCGCCAGCAGCGCCACGCTGGCCGCCGTGCTGACCATGCGCGAACGGGCACTGAACTGGCAGGGCAATGTGCAGGGCCTGTCGGGCCAGCCCGTATTGCGCATTTACTGTTCGGATCAGGTGCATACGTCAATTGACCGCGCCATCTGGGTGGCGGGCATCGGGCAGGACAATCTGGTCAAGATCCGCAGCACCGGCGACCTGCGCGGGCTGGACCCCATCACCTTACAAGACGCGATCACCCGCGACCGCGCCGCAGGCTTTGTCCCCGCAGGTATCATCGCCGCCACCGGTGCCACCGGCATGGGTGCGTGCGATGACCTGGAAGCCGTGGCAAACATCGCCAAGGCCGAGAACCTGTTTACCCATCTCGACGCCGCATGGGCGGGCACAGCGATGATCTGCCCCGAGTTCCGCACGCTGTGGCAGGGGGCCGAACACTTTGACAGCATCGTGTTCAATCCGCACAAATGGCTGGGGGCGCAATTCGACTGCGCCGCCCATTTCCTGCGCGACCCCAACGTGCTGCGCCAGACGCTGGCCATCCGGCCCGAATATCTGAAAACCCACGCCCAGGGCGACATCATCGACTATTCCGAATGGTCGATCCCGCTGGGCCGTCGGTTCCGCGCGCTGAAATTGTGGTTCCTGATGCGCAGCTACGGCATGGAAGGGCTGCGTGGCCGCATCCGCAACCATGTGAAGTGGTCCCAAGCCTTGTGCGAACGCCTGCGCGCCCTGCCCGAATTCGAGATTGTGACCGACCCGATCCTGTCGCTGTGGACGTTCAAGGTGGCCGGCGCCAGCAATGACGAGACACAGGCACTGGTCGAGGCGATCAACTCGGACGGGCGCATTTACCTGACGCAAACCCTTGTGGACGGGGTCAAGGTCATCCGTTTCACCGCAGGGCAATTCGACTGCGAGGAACGCGACTTTGACACCGCCTTTGACACCATAACCGAGATTGCGAGACGCTGATGAATTTCGCCACCTATACCGCCCAAGGCCAGCAGTTTTACGGCGTGGACACCGGCACGGGGATGATCGCGCTCAGCCCCTATTTTCCCGACTGGCCCACGCTGCGCGACGTGATCGCGGCGGATGCGCTGAACCAGCTTGCGCTCAAGGCGCAGGACCTGGCCGTCAGCCACACCGATTTCAGCTATGACATTCCGGTGCCCAACCCCGAAAAGATCATCTGCGTCGGCGTGAACTTTCCCGACCGCAACGCCGAATACAAGGACGGTCAGGACGCGCCGCCCAACATGTCGCTGTTCCCGCGTTTCCCGCGCAGTTTCACCGGCCACAACGGCACAGTGATCCGCCCGCCGGAAACCCCGCAACTGGACTACGAGGGCGAGATTGCCATCGTCATCGGCAAGGGTGGCCGACGCATTGCCGAAGCCGAGGCATACAATCACATCTCGGCCCTGACCCTGTGCAACGAGGGCACGCTGCGCGACTGGGTACGCCATGCCAAGTTCAACGTGACCCAAGGCAAGAACTGGGACAACTCGGGCGCGATGGGCCCGCATCTGGTGCCCTTCACGTCGGCGGCGCAACTGGATGACGTGGAATTGACGTGTCATGTGAATGGCGAATTGCGCCAGCAGGACCGCACCAGCCGGATGCTGTTCCCGATCCGCCGCCAGATCGCCTATATCTCGACCTTCACGACGCTGGTTCCGGGCGACATCATCGTCACCGGCACGCCCACCGGGGCGGGTGCGCGGTTTGATCCGCCACGGTTCCTTGTGCCCGGCGACACCGTGACCGTGGCCGCCGAAGGCATCGGCACCCTGTCCTGCACGGTGGCCGACGAATGACCCCCGCACAGCACCAATCCGCCGCCGCCGCGTTGTTGCAAGCCGAGGCCACGGGCCAGCAGACCGGGCTGCTTTCGATTGCCTATCCCGACATCACCATGGACGACGCCTATGCGATCCAGAAACAGGTGGTCGCGGGCAAGCTGGCGCAGGGCGAGGACGTCATCGGCTGGAAGATCGGCCTGACCAGCCGCGCCATGCAGCAGGCGCTGAACATCGACATTCCCGACAGCGGCGTGCTGACCTCGTCGATGCGGTTCGACACCGGCGATACGGTCCCTGCGGGCCGGTTCATCCAGCCGCGCGTCGAGGCCGAGATTGCCTTTGTGATGAAATCGCCCCTTGGCGGAGCGGAGGTGACCCGCGCCGATGTGCTGGCGGCAACCGACTATGTGGCGCCGTCGCTTGAAATCCTCGACACCCGCATCCTGCGCGCCGATCCGGCCACAGGGGCCGCGCGCAAGGTGTTTGACACCATCGCTGACAACGCCGCCAACGCAGGGATCGTGCTGGGGTCGGAACGGCACGCTGCGGACAGCGATCTGCGTTGGGTGGGTGCGATTGTCACCGCGAACGGAACGGTCGAGGAAACCGGCCTGGGTGCCGGCGTGCTGAACGATCCGGTCGAAAGCGTGGTCTGGCTGGCACGGCGCATTGCGCAATACGGGCAGCAGATCGAAGCGGGTCAGGTGATCCTGTCCGGCAGCTTCATCCGCCCCATCGAGTGCCCCGCAGGCACGCGGATCGAGGCAGACTTCGGCAGCTTTGGAAGGGTTGATCTACAGTTTGGCTAGGCCAGTGCAACGCGGCGTGACGGCAATCCGGTACATATTCACCGGACTTTTGTACACGTTTTAAACCTGATCCAGACAGGCCGCACAGCCCGCAAGGGCGGCCGCGTCATCCGTCACGATCCACATCGGAATATCCGACAAGGTCCCCTCGAACATATCCTGCACCCGCGCCGCCGCCAGAACCTTGCCCGTCCCGGGCAATCCCACTACCGCCCGCGCCAGTCCGCCGTTGAAATAGATGCCACCCAGCGGCATGAACTGGAACGTCATATCCCGGCACAACGCCGCCAGCGCCTCCACATAGACCGCCATCGTCTCATCGGCCTGTTCCACGATCTGCTGGCTAGGCCTCTCTGCCCCGCCAAGTGCGCGGTGCAGCGCGCGCAGCCCCGCACCTGCAAACAACTGCTCGACCGTCTCGAACGCCGCCGCCTTGTCGCCCAGACGCGCCTGCAACACACGGTAGACGCCGATGGGCAATCCGGTGTGCCCTTCTTCGGCCAGCATCACGCCACTGCCGTGGGCCACGCTGACGTTGAACCCGGTGCCCAGGCCGACGACCAGCGCCTGCCCGCCGGGGGCCGCACGGCCCGCCACCACAGGTGCCACCGCGTCCTTGGACAGATAGGGCAATGCGTGCCCCACCGCCGCCAGATCGTTGATGATCCGCACCGTGGCACCACCCAGTGCCGCCCCCAACTGGGCCGCATCAAAGGACCAGTCGCGGTTGGTCAAACGCACATGGCCCGGCATCACCGGTCCCGCAATCGCCACGCACAAACGATCCACTGATGCGCCCTGACAGAAATCAGCCAACACATCCGCAAAGGTCGGATAATCGTCGTTGCGAAACCATTTGACCGAACCATCCACCAGCACGCCACCCTGCGCATAGGCCATACGCGTGTTGGTGCCGCCCACATCTGCCACGACCGATTGCATGTGTTACGCCGCCTTGCCGGGCTGCTTGCCCAGAATGATCATGCTCAGCAGGTCGTCGTCTGTCACATCCGCCACATCGACCGTGCCCACCAGCTTGCCGTTCTTCATCACCGACGCGCGGTCGCACAGTTCCATCACGTCGTGAATGTCGTGGCTGATCAGGAAGATCCCGATGCCTTCGGCCTTCAGCTGCGTGATCAATTCGCTGACCATCTGCGTCTCGTGCGGGCCCAGCGCCGCCGTGGGTTCGTCCATGATCAGGATCTGCGCGTTGAAATAGACCGCGCGCGCAATGGCGACCGACTGGCGTTGACCACCCGACAGGGCGCTGACCGGGTCCTTGAACTTTTGAAAGTTCGGGTTCAGCCGCGCCATGATCTTGCGCGCTTCGCTTTCCATCGCGTCATCATCGACCAGCCCCAGTGGCGAGGTCAGCTCGCGCCCCAGAAACAGGTTGCTGGCGGCGTCCAGATTGTCGGCCAGCGCCAGCGTCTGATAGATCGTTTCGATGTTATAGCGCCGCGCGTCGCGCGGGCTGCGGATGTCGGCCCGTTCGCCGTTCACGTAGATCTCGCCGCTGTCCATCTTGTAGGCACCGGACAGGATCTTGATCAGCGTCGATTTGCCGGCACCGTTGTGGCCCAGCAGGCCGACGACTTCGCCGGGGTACAGGTCGACCGACACGTGGTCGACCGCGTGCACGCCGCCAAAGCTGATGCAGATGTCGCGCATATCGATCAGCGGTGTGCCAGTGTTGGTTTTACTGCTCATTTCGAAGACCTCCGGTAGAGATTGTCCAGATAGACCGCAAGGACCAGAACGCCTCCCACGACGACCTGTTGCACCGCCGCGTCAAAGCCGATCAGCACCATGCCGGTTTGCAGCGACTGCATGACAAATGCGCCCAGAACCGCGCCATAGATGGTGCCGACCCCACCGCTGAGCGAGGTGCCCCCGATCACGGCGGCCGCGATCACGTAAAGTTCGTCCAGCGTGCCCAGCGCGTTGGTGGCCGACCCCAGCCGCGCCGAGGCCACCACGGCGGACAGGCCGGTGAGAAACCCCATGAGGGCGAAAATCTTGACTGTCATCCAGCGGGTATTGATGCCCGCCAATGCCGCCGCTTCGGGGTTGCCGCCGATGGCATAAACATAGCGCCCAAAGCGGGTGCGGTTCATCACCACGGTCATCACCACGATCACCGCCAGCAGGATCAGCACCGGAATGGCAAAGCCGTGGCTGATGAACAGACCACCTTCGGGGATTTCGATGTCATTCGCCGCCGCATAGCGCCGCACGATCCCGGTAGGCCACGGATAGGCATTGACCAGCAGCACCGCGCCGACCACGGCACCCACGCTGATAATACCGATGAACCACTCCGCCCAGATCGGGCGCAGCCGGAAATCAAACCGTTTGCGCCGCGCGCGGCCCATGATGATCATGGCAACCACCGCGATGGCGGCGATGATCCCGACGATCCAGCTGCCGGTGGCCCCAACCGCGCCATTCGGCCCGCCCCCCAACAGCTTGAAAGTGCTGTCCAGAGGCGAGATCGTTTCGCCCCGCGTGATCAGGAACGCAGCACCGCGCCAGACCAGCAGGCCGCCCAGCGTGACGATAAAGGCAGGGATCGACAGATAGGCAATCAGCCAGCCGTGGATCGCCCCGACCAGCGTGCCCGCGACCATCCCGACGACGCAGGCGATGATCCAGATGCTCCAATGTTCCAGCCCCACCAGCTTTGGCAGAAACCACACCTGGGTGATGCCCATGATGACGGCGCAGAACCCCAGCACCGACCCGACGCTCAGGTCGATGTGGCGGGTGATGATCACCAGCACCATGCCGCAGGCCATGATCCCGATGGATGCCGTCTGAACCGACAGGTTCCATAGGTTGCGGGGCGTCAGGAACGCGCCAAATCCGTTGCTGAGTGCGCCATAAACGTGAAAGCCCACCCAGATCAGGGCCAGCGCACCCAGCATGCCCAGCAGCCGCGTGTCCAGTTCCGTGTCGCGCATGAACCGCTGGACCAGTCCCGGCTGGTTGCGTGTTGCGCTGTGTTCGCTCATGTCGGTCATGTCCGCACCCGTCAGATAAGCCGATCCCGTTTGCGCAGGTTACGCAGCAGATCAGGCTGAAAGTTTTATGAAATCAGATGATAGGGCACCGACGTCGCACGTGCGCCGGTGCCCTTCCGGCTTAGTTGCAGCCTTTGACGCCGTCCATCGCACCCGCACAGACTTTGTCTTTTTCGATGTGACCTGCGTCGATCACGTCCGAGATGTTGTCCTTTGTGATCGGCGTGGGTGCCAGGAAGATCGCGGTCATTTCCACGCCCTTCTCGCCACCGGACCACATTTCGGCACCGTCAACATCGGCCATCGCCGTACCGTCGGCCAGGGCCAGCGCAATCTCGGCCGCTTTCTTGCCCAGCTGACGCGAGTCCTTCCAGACCGACACGGTTTGGGTGCCACGTGCCACGCGGTTCAGCGCGGCGTGGTCGCCGTCCTGTCCGCCCACCGGCACGTTCAGGCCCTGTGCCTGCAATGCCGCAATCGCGCCACCGGCCATGCCGTCGTTCTCGGCCAGAACCGCATCGACGTTGTTGTCGTTGGCGGTCAGGATTTGCTCCATGTTGCGCTGTGCGTTGTCAGGCTTCCAGCCATCGGTGAACGCCTCGCCCACGATCTTGATCTTGCCTGCGTCCACGTCCGCGCCGATGACTTCCATCATACCTTCCAGCAGGAACAGCGCGTTGGGGTCACCCTTGTCGCCCTTGATGATGGCAAAGTTGCCCTCGGGCTGCACGGCTGTGACGCTTTGCGCGATGATGCGGCCCACGCCCTTGTTGTCAAAGGTCAGGTAAAAGGCGCGCGGGTCTTCGATCAGGCGGTCATAACCAACGACCGGAATGCCTTCGTTGTCGGCCTGATCGATGGCGGGGCCGATGGCGTCCTTGTCCACGGACAGGATGATCAGCGCGGTTGCACCCTGCGCGATCAATGCCTCGACATCGGTCAATTGCTTGGCCGCCGAGGCCTGGGCATCTGCCGAAATATACTTGGCGCCCGCGGCTTCGATGGCTTCTTTCATCGCAGCTTCGTCGGTTTTCCAACGCTCTTCCTGAAAGTTCGACCAGCTCACGCCGACCGTCACATCCTGTGCCCATGCGGCGACTGCCGTCACGGTCATTGTCGCCGCCAAGGCAACCGTTTTGATAAATTTCATTGTGTCCTCCCAAGACTTTTGCCCAACTGCGGCACGGAGTGCAGGTGGTTGCGATCATCATTATGCATTTAAATTCGGAAAGCAAATTAAATTGGACAAGCCCTGAAAACAACGGCATTCTGCCCCTGAGACGACTGCGGAGTTTCCGCGCAACCCATTGGAAAAGCGACAGATAGCATGGCATTTGGACACCAACGCGAAGACAGCCGCCTGATCCTGTTGCGTGAAATTTCACAAGAGGGACGCATCCCGCGCATCGACCTGGCAGAGCGCACGGGAATCAGCCGCGCGACGGTGACGACGATCACCGCCGACCTGTTGCGCGACGGATTGATCGAGGAAATTCCCCGCGAGGATGGCGCTGCCGGCACCCGTGGCCGCCCGCGCGTTGACCTGAAAATTGCCGGAGCGGCGCATCTGGTGGCGGGTGTCAAAGTGTCGGGGTCGCGGATTTCTCTGGTGCTGATGGATTTCGAAGGCAGCCAGATGGCCGAACACGAGGTGCCGCTGGGCGCAGGGCGTCACAGCCCGGAGGCGCTTGCCGGCTACATCGGTGACGCGGTGGCTGCACTGGCCGCCAAGATCGGCACAAAGACCGCGCAGATCTCGGGCGTGGGGGTCGGGCTTGCGGGGACCATCGACGCAGGTGCGGGCGCGGTGCACTGGTCGCCCTCGCTGAACGCGCGCAACGTGGATTTCGCGGCGATGCTGACCGAACGCATGGGCGTGCCGACCTATCTGGACAACGACGCGAACCTTGTGGCGATGGCTGAAAAGACATTCGGCCTGGGGCGCGGGCGGTCGGATTTCATCGTGGTCACCATCGAGGCCGGTGTCGGCATGGGCATCATTCTGGGCGGCGAGATCTACCGCGGCACGCGCGGCTGCGGCGCAGAATTCGGTCACACCAAGGTGCAGCTTGAAGGGGCGCTCTGCCGCTGCGGGCAGCGCGGCTGTCTCGAGGCCTATGTCGCCGAATACGCCCTGCTGCGCGAGGCGGACACCGCCCTTGGCCCTGACACGTCCCTGTCCGGTCAGATCGCGCGGCTGCTCGGCGCGGCCGAGGCGGGCGATCCCACGGCGGCGTCCATCGTGTCGCGTGCGGGGCGGATGTTTGCGATGGGGCTGGCCAATATCGTCAACATCTTCGACCCCGAGCTGATCATTCTGGCAGGTGAGCAGATGCAGTTCGACTATCTCTATGCCGAGGAAGTCATTGCGGAAATGCGCAAGTCCATCGTTCAGGTCGACGCCGCACCGCCCGAGGTGGTGATCCACAAGTGGGGCAACCTGATGTGGGCGCGCGGTGCTGCCGCCTATGCGCTGGAGTTTGTCCAAGAGCGCGCGGCGCGAGAGGGGCGTGTCGATGCGGCTTAGTGTTCTGTTCCTCCTCTGCGCCAGCGCCGCCCAGGCCGAGCCGCTGTTCACACCCGTCACGGTTCCCCACCATCAATATGACGGCGGGTGGGAACATTTCGTCGGCGGTGGCCTGACGGCGTTTGATTGCAACGGTGACGGGCGCACCGATCTGGCAGCAGCGGGCGGCAGCAATCCGGCGGCAGTCTTTATCAACGAAAGCGACGACGAAAGCGACGGCGCCATACGGCTGCGCATGGAGCCGCTGACGGCCAGCGACACTACGGGGCTTTATGCCCTGGACATCAACAACGACAGCCATCTTGACCTGGTGATGCTGCGCGTTGGTCCCGACCAGATATGGCTGGGCGACGGAGCCTGCGGTTTTGCCCCCACGGACATGATCGACTTTCCCGACAAATGGACCACCGCCTTTTCCGCAACATGGGAGCAGGGTCAGGACAGACCCACGCTGGCGATGGGCCATTACGTCGACCGCAGCAATCCCGACGGCCCGTTTCAGGCCTGCGACACCAACAGCCTGTGGCGGCCCGAGGGCGACGGTTGGGAACAGACCGTGCTTGCCCCCGGCTTTTGCCCGCTCTCCGCCCTCTTCACCGACTGGTCGCGCAGCGGGCATGCCGACCTGCGGCTGTCAAACGACCGGCACTATTATGTCACCGGCGGGGCGGAACAGCTTTGGAAGATGTCGCCCGAGCCGCGCCTCTATACCGAAGCCGACGGCTGGGGCGAACATCACATCTGGGGCATGGGCATTGCCACCCGCGATCTGGACCGCGATGGCCGCGACGAGGTGTTCCTCAGCTCGATGGGCGACCAGCGCCTGCAACGGCCCACCGGCGACGGCCCGGGCTATGTGGATGTGCCCTTTGACGTCGGGTCGACGGCGCACCGACCCTATACGGGTGGCGACGGGCGCCCCTCGACCGGTTGGCACATCGCATTCGGTGATGTGCAGAACGACGGCCGTGACGATGCCTTTATCGCCAAGGGCAACGTGCAGCAGATGCCGGGGATGGCCATGGATGACCCCAACAACCTGTTGATCGCGCAGCCCGATGGCACGTTCATCGAGGCCGGCCTGAGCGCAGGCGTCGCATCGCTGCATCGCGGGCGTGGGGCGGCGCTGGTTGATCTGGACAACGACGGGCTGCTGGATCTGGCCGTGGTCAACCGCCGCGCCCCGATGGAAGTCTGGCACAACACCAGCACCGACACCGGCCACTGGCTGTCGCTGGACCTGAACCAGCCCGACACCAACACCCGTGCCATCGGCGCGTGGATCGAGGTGGACGACGGCACGTCGGTGCAATCGCGCGAACTGGTGGTGGGTGGCGGCCACGCGGGCGGATCGGATGCGCCGCAGCACTTCGGGCTGGGCGATGCCACGACGGTGCAGCTGCGTGTGCTGTGGCCCAACGCGCCTGCATCGGGCTGGACCACGGTGCAGACCAACCAACGCTATCGCCTGCGCCCCGGTGCCGCGCCCGAAGCCTACTGATCCACCGGCAGGCCGCTGGGCACCGTCGCGGGCACGCCCAGACGTCCGTCAAGGCTGTCCTGATCGGTCAGGGCCCCCAGAAAGGCCATGATCGCCTGCACCTGCCCGTTGCTCAGCGCGCTTGGGGGCAGCTCGTTCGCCGCCGCAATGCGGGCCACTTCGGCCGGGTCATCCATCACGGTGGTATCCACCAACCCCGCCAGGTCCGGCAGCAGCGCCTGCGCCGGATCATATTCGGTCAGGTGTTTGACGGGGTTCAGGTGATGGCGCACCACATCCTCAAGCCGCGCATAGGCGCCCGCATGGCCATAGGGCGCCGTGTGCACGACATTGCGCAGCGACGGCGTGCGGAACCGGAACGCATCCGCAGGATCGCCCGTCACCAGCATCCGCCCCTCGTCCGCCGCCCCGCTTTCAAAGATCGCGCGTTTGCCCGGCCCGATCTGGGGCATGGCGATCGCGTGGAAATCATGGTCGGTCTGGAACAGGCCGGAATGGCAATTGGCGCAACCGGCCTTGCCATAAAACAGGTCGCGCCCGAATGTCTGGTCTTGCGTCAGCTCGGCCTCGCCCCGCAGCGACCTGTCAAAAAGGCTGTCCGTCGACCGCCATTCAAAGGCGACAAAGGCCGCGATTGCATCGGAAATATCGGTGAAATGCACCGGCTTTGCGCCGATGACCTCGTCAAACCGCGCGCGGTATTCGGGAACACCCGCCACCCGCTGCGCCAGGATGTCCCAGGCCCCGCCCGGTCCGGTCATCAGCCCCTGACGCACGGCCCTGGACACATCGCTTTCGCCCAGATGCCCGGCCATCTCGTCGGCAGACAGCACGGGGAACATGGTCTGCGCGCTCAGCAGGCTGGCAAAGCCCTGCTCCATCTCGGCCCCCAAGGGCGTGCGAATACCGCCCGCCCGGGTCTCGTCCAGTTCCAGCCGGCCGTCATGAAAGAACGACCGGTATTCCAGCGCACCGACGTTGAACAGCGCGGGCGCATTGCGTGGAATGCGGTGGGTGGGCAGGTTCGTCGGATCAACCACCCGCGCAGGCCCCAACCCATGGCCCCCGTCGCCCAGTCCCAGCGACAGCCCGTCGCCCGTGGCAAGCCGCGGATGGTGGCAGGTGGCACAGCTGACGGTCTGGCCCCCCGACAGGATGGGATCGTAAAACAACAACCGCCCCAGTTCGACCTGCGGCATGTCCACCACGGGAAACTCTGCGTCGGGTGCAGGCAGGTCACCGGCCAGCGCGGCGCCCACCCAGACGGCCAGCGCCGCGAGACTGCCAGTGATCGTGAAAAACCTGCATCCCATGATCGTTCACCCCGTCACTGCAATGCTTTCAAACCGGCAAAGGCTGCACGATAAGCCTGATGCGCCTCGGCAAATGCGTCAACCAGCGATGCGTCCGGTGTGACCGTCCGCGCGATTTCGGGCTTGGTCATCACCGCCACCGGATCGGCGCCAGTCACACCGCATATCGCCAGTCGCGCAGCCCCCAGGGCCGCCCCAAACTCACCCCGCGCGGGGATCTCAAGCGGCAAGTTCAGCGTATTGGCCAGCATCTGCACCCAGTGGCTGGATGCGGCACCGCCGCCAATCGCCAGCAGGCTTTGCGGA
The DNA here is from genome assembly GCF_000620505.1 of Sulfitobacter sp. 20_GPM-1509m. Classification (GTDB taxonomy): domain Bacteria; phylum Pseudomonadota; class Alphaproteobacteria; order Rhodobacterales; family Rhodobacteraceae; genus Pseudosulfitobacter. Next base: position 425,380 of record NZ_JIBC01000004.1, read on the forward strand.
TCGGCCCCCGTTGCGCGCAGTGCCATCAAACTGTCGGCCTGGGCAAAGCTCACACCTTCCAGCAGGGCGCGGGTCAGGTCCGGCACGTCGTGGGCGATGTCCAAGCCGCTGAAACCACCCCGCACCTGCGCGTCGTTGTGCGGTGTGCGCTCGCCAGACAGGTAGGGATAGAACCGCAAGCTGCCCGGTGCGCGCACGTCATCGCCAAGCGCCGTCGTCAGCGCCGCGGGCCCCTGCCCCGTGATCCGCACCAGCCAGTTCAGGCTGTCGGTACAGGCCAGCGTCACCCCCATCTGATACCACCGTCCCGGCACCGCATGACAGAAGGTGTGCACGGCGCTGGCCGCATCGGGGGCAAACCCGCCCCGCGCGGTCAGCACAACGCCCGAGGTGCCCAGCGACACAAAACCCGCACCTTCGTGCAGCGCGCCGACACCGCAAGCCGCCGCCGCGTTGTCAGCCGCACCCGCAATCACCTGAACCCCGCGCGGCAGGCCCAGCTCATCGGCCAGCGCATCGCGCAGCGGACCGATCACGCCGCTGCCCTCATGCAGTGCGGGCATCTGGTCGCGGCGCATCCCGCCGGCCTGCAGCAATCTGTCGGACCAATCGCGCGCGCCCACGTCCAGCCAGGCGGTGCCGGCCGCATCGGACATTTCGCTGGCGCAGGTGCCGGTCATCCAAAGGCTGACGTAATCCTTGGGCAAGACAACCTTGGCGACGCGGGCAAACACATCCGGCTCGTGTGCGGCCACCCATGCCAGTTTGGGCGCGGTAAAGCCGGGAAAGACGATATTACCGCTGATCTCGCGCACGTCGTCGGCGGCATCCAGCACCGCCGCTTCGGCATGGCTGCGCGTGTCGTTCCACAGGATGCAAGGCCGCAGCACCTCGCCCGCATCGTCCAGCAGAACCGCCCCGTGCATATGCCCCGCCACGGCGACGCCCCGCACAGCGGCATATTCCGCCGGATGCGCCGCCTTCAACGCGGCCAGCGCCGTCTGGCATCCCGCCACCCACGTCGCCGGATCCTGTTCGCTCCAGCCCGGCGCGGGATGCGCCGCCTGATAATGCGCCTCTTGCGCGCCCAATGGCGCACCGCCCTCGTCCACCAAAAGCGCGCGCACGCCCGACGTGCCCAGATCCAGACCGATATACATAGCAAATCTCCCTTGCCGCATCCTGACCCCGACTAAATTTGATTGTCAAACTAATAGCGGACGCTGGCAATCGCACCCGCCCTGAGCCAAGGTCACCCCATGACACGCACTGCACTTATCACCGGCTCGGCCGGCTTCATCGGATACTTTACCGCCCGCCGCCTGCTGGATCAGGGCTGGCGTGTGATCGGGCTGGACGCGATGACCGATTATTACGATGTGACGCTGAAAGAACGACGCCACGCGATGCTGAACCAAAGTGCGGGGTTCACCGCCGTGACTGAACGGCTTGAGACGCCCGGCGTGCTGCTGGACCTTTTCAACCAACACCGCCCCGATGCGGTCATCCACCTGGCTGCACAGGCCGGCGTGCGCTATTCCATCGACAACCCGCGTTCATACGTCGAGGCGAACCTCGTCGGCACCTTCGAGCTGCTCGAAGCCGCCCGCGCCGTTCCGCCCGCGCATATGTTGTTGGCCTCGACCTCCTCCGTATACGGCGCCAACACACAGATGCCCTACACCGAGGCCGACAAGGTCGACAGCCAGATGTCGTTCTACGCCGCCACCAAGAAGGCGACCGAGAACATGGCCCACAGCTATGCACACCTCTATGATCTGCCGATCACCATGTTCCGATTCTTCACCGTCTACGGACCGTGGGGCCGCCCGGACATGGCGCATTTCAAATTCACCCGCGCGATCCTGAACAATGACCCCATCGACGTCTACAACCACGGCGACATGATGCGCGATTTCACCTATATCGACGACCTGACCGCAGCCATCAGCGCCCTGATCGAAGCGGTGCCCGAACGGGACAATCCCGTGACCGGCGACAGCCTCAGCCCCGTCGCCCCGCACCGCATTGTCAATATCGGCAACGGCGCGCCGGTCAGGTTGATGGATTTCATCGCCGCGATCGAGGCCGCCTGCGGCACCAAGGCGCAGATCAACTTCAAGGACATGCAACCCGGCGATGTCCCCGCCACATGGGCCGACGCGACCCTTCTGGAAACGCTCACCGGCAAACGCCCCGCCACCCCGATCCAGACCGGCATCGACGCCTTCGTGGCATGGTATCGCGATTATTACCAAACCTGACCCTTCATCTTGCCAAATAAACTCCCGCCGGAGGCTCCCGCACTTTCCACGAAGCGCGCAGCCCGCTATAGACAGCCCGACCCCAACACCCAAAGGCTGCCCTCATGACCTTCGACCGCGCGATCAAAATTGCACCCTCCATCCTTGCCGCCGATTTCGCCAACTTCGGTGCCGAATGCGCCGCCGCCGAGGCGCAGGGCGCGGACTGGATTCATGTGGATGTGATGGACGGGCATTTCGTGCCCAACATCACCTTTGGCCCCGCCACCTGTGCGGCGATCCGGCCCCACATCAAGGGCGTGATGGACGTGCACCTGATGATTTCGCCGGTCGATGCCTATATCGACGCTTTCGCGCAATCCGGCGCCGACGTGTTGACCGCGCATATCGAGGCCGGCCCGCACATCCACCGCACCCTGCAAGCGATCCGCGCGGCCGGGTGCAAGGCCGGTGTGGCGCTGAACCCCGGCACGCCTGCGTCGGCGGTCGAGGATCTGATGGATATGGTCGATCTGGTTTGCGTGATGACGGTGAACCCCGGCTTTGGCGGGCAGAAGTTCATCGACATGACCACCAAGATCAAAGCCTTGCGCAGCATGATCGGTGACCGGCCCGTGCACATCGAGATCGACGGCGGTGTCGATCCCAAGACCGCGCCGCTGGTGGCGCAGGCGGGGGCCGATGTGCTGGTCGCAGGCTCTGCCGTGTTCAAGGGCGGTTCGGTCCAGAACCCCGCGCCTTACGGCGAGAACATCCGCGCCATCCGCGCCGCTGCCGAAGGTGTATGGGCCTGATAGAGGCCCGACGCCTCAGCCGATCTGATCGGCAAAGGCTTCCAACAACTTGTGCTTCAGGATCTTGCCCGTGGGTGCCGCGGGCAAGGACGACGCCAGGATGATCTGGCTGGGCCGTTTGTAGCCCGCCAGCCGCTCGGCGGCAAAGGCGCGCAGGTCGTCAATGCTGACATCGTCGCCATCGGCCACCTGACAGAAGGCCAGCACCTTTTCGTCGCCGTCCACCTTGTGCCCGATCACCGCCGCCTGAATCACCTGCGGGTGATCGTTCAGCGCCGCCTCGACCTCGGGCGGATAGACGTTGAACCCGCCGTGAATGATCAACTCCTTGGAACGGCCCACGATGTGCAGGTGCCCCTTTTCGTCGATGCGTCCCAGATCGCCGGTGTGCAGCCAGCCATCGGCAGACAGAACCTTGGCCGTCTCTCCTGGGTTCTTGTAATAGCCCTTCATGATCTGCGGGCCGCGGGTGATCACCTCGCCCACGCCATCGCCCGATCCGGGCGCGTCCATATCCAGCGCCACCTCGACCCCCGGCAGGGCGGGGCCAACCGAAATGTCCGGGTCACCGATCGCATTGGTGGTGGCGGCGGTGCCTGCGCTGGTTTCAGTCATGCCGTAACCGTTCTGCAGAGCCACGCCATAGAACGCCTCGGCCTGACGTTTCCACGCGGGGTCGAGCGGGGCCGCCCCGGAGGAGACATAGCGCAACGTCGGGCTGTCGAGCCGCGTGTAGCCCATCTTGCGCGTGTAAGCCATCAACAGCGCATGCATCTGCGGCACGGCGGAATAGAGGGTCACACCGGTTTTCAACGCCTCGTAGGTCGCCGCCACATCGAACCGCGCCGCCAGCCGCACGGGCGCGCCGGTATAGACCGCCGCCGCCATGACCGAGCACATGCCGAACACATGGGTCATCGGCAGCACGCCATAGATCACGTCGTCGGGTGTCATGTTGCGCAGGTTGGACGAGGTCAGACCGCCAAAGCGGACGTTGTCATGGGTCAGCATCACACCCTTGGGCGTGCCGGTGGTGCCGGTGGTATAAAGCAGGATCGCCACGTCAGTGGCCGCATCCGGTTCGCCGCCCTCAAGCGCTGCGAACGACAGCGTGCCATAGAGGCCCGTCACCTCGACAGCGCCAAACCGTTCGCCATGGGCCGCCGCATCCGGCGACGCGGCGCTGGTGCAGACCAGTGCGCTGGGTTCGGCGTGGTCGATGATTTTTTGTACCTCGCCCGCCGTCTGGCGTGCGTTGAACGGCACCACGGTTGCGCCGATCTTCCATGCGCCGAACAGCAGCGCCACGGCGGCCACGCAGTTTTCGGACAGCATCAGAACACGGTCGCCCGCGACGACGCCCAGACCGGTCAGCCGCGCGCCGATGTCGTCGGCGGCAGCGTCCAGTTCGGCGTAGGTCACACGCACACCGGTGTTGTCCTCGAAGGCCAGCGCATCCGGGCGGGTGGCGACCTGCGTTGCCAGATAGTCCTCGACCCGGGCGGTCATTTGCCAAACTCCGGCGCGCGTTTTTCCAGGAAGGCCGCGATGCCCTCGGCGGCTTCGTCCGCGCCTGCGGCCCAGGCCATACCGTCGCGTTCCATATCCAGTTGCGCCGCCTCGTCCTGATCGTAGGCACGCGCGACCATCTCGCGGATGCGCCCTTGGGCGACGCGCGGACCTTTGGCAATGCGGTCCACGATGGCCAGCGCCGCAGGCACCACATCATCCGCCGCACTCAGCTGGCTGACGACACCCAGCGCCTGCATCCGTTCCGCCGTCACCGGCTGCGCCAGCACGCACATCTCCATCGCCAGCTGCCGCGGGACCATTCGGGCCAGATGCGCGGTCAGACCGCCATCCGGCACCAGTCCCGCATTGACATAAGAGGCGGTGAATTTCGCACCTTCCTCTGCTACGATCATGTCACAGGCCAGCGCAATGGACGCGCCCGCGCCCGCCGCACCGCCTTTGACGGCGCAGATCACCGGGACCGGGCTGCTGCGGATCAGGCGGATCAGATCGTGCAATTCGTCAATCTTGCCGCGCCGTGCATCCTCGGCCATGTCACGCCGCGCAATCAGCACGTTGAGGTTGCCACCCGCGCAGAAAAAGCCGCCCGTTGACGTCAGCACCACCGCCCGAATGCGCGGCTCCTGCGCCTTGGCAAAGGCGTCCTGGATCACCGCATACAGCTCGGGCGACAGCGCGCCGCGCATGTGCGCGTTGCCGTTCCAGACAATCAGGCGGTCGCCTGCATCCTCAAGATATGGATCGCTCATGGCTGCGCCTCCCGCACTTTCTTGTAAACGCCGGTGGCCGTGGCCAGCAGGCGCCCGTCCTCATCGTGCAATTCGCCTTCGAGAAACATCAGGTTGCGCCCGCCGCCGGTGACCTTGCCCGTGGCGGTGACACGGCCACTGTTCGACGACGCGATAAACTGCGTGTTCATCGAAATGGTCAGGAACTTGTCGCTGCCATCCCCCGATGAATGGATCGCAGCGCCATAGCCCATGGCGTTGTCGAGAATGCAGGCGATAATCCCGCCATGCAACGCGCCATGACGGTTGCCATGCTGCGCGCCGACATCCAGCACGCAGCGGGCTTTGCCATCGTTGGCCGATACATCAACCACATACCCCAAGAGCGTTTGCGCGCCCGTCTCGTCGCGGATAATTCCCGGCCCGTCCGTCATATCACGCAGCACTCAGCGCGATATAACGTTCCAGGTGATGGTCCGTGTCGCCAAAGCGGTGATCGGCCATGATGATACGCTTGGCGATATGGGCCAGTTCGTATTCCTGCGTCATGGCGATCCCACCGTGCATCTGAATCGACTCTTCGGCGATCAGACGACCGGCGCGGCCCAACAGGTTTTTCGCCGCCGAAATGTTCATGTCACGAATGCGGGTCTCTTCGTTCAGGTTGCCCGCCGCGTTGATGACGGCGCTGCGCGCCTGTTCCATTTCGATCAGCATGTCCGCCATACGGTGCGCCAGCGCCTGAAAGGTCCCGATGGGGCGGCCAAACTGCTTGCGCGTGCCAAGATAGTCGTTGGTCAGGCGCGTGGCCGTGTCCATCGCACCCAGCGTTTCGGCACATTGCGCCATTGTCGCCAGCGCCATCACATCGCTCAGCACGGCAAAGCCGTCTTCGGTCAGCAATTCGCCCTCGACACCGTCCAGCGTGACCTCGGCGGCGCGACCGCCTGCCAGCAGCGGATAGGCCTGAATGGTCAGGCCCGCCGCGTCCTTGGGCACAAGATACAGCGAAATCCCCGCCTCGTCCGCGACGTCGCCGGACGCACGGGCCGACACGATCAGATGGTCGGCGTTTTCGGCATTCATCACCACCGCCTTGCGGCCGTTCAGCTTGCCGCCGTCGACGGATGTGCGCACATGGCTCATGTCGTAGCGGCTGGTGGGTTCGCCATGGGCCACGGCCAGTTGCAGGCCGCCACCGATCATCTCTTCGACCAGATCGGTTTTGTCACAGGCGGCCAGGATGCGGCCCCCGATCAGCGCGCTGTCCATGAACGGTTCGACCACGCCCGCGCGGCCCAGTTCCTCGAACACCACGGCGATGTCGAAACCCGCACCGCCAAAGCCGCCCTGATCCTCGGTGAACATCGCACCGATCACGCCCAGTTCGGCCAGTTGCGTCCAGACTTCTGTCGACATGCCATCCGCGCTTTCGAGAATCTCGTTGCGCGTGGCTGTCGAATATTTGTCCCGCAGGTAACGCCGCAGGCTGTCTTGCAGCATCTGCCGCTCTTCTGTCAGTTCAAAGTTCATTTGCCGCCTCCCATCATGACCTTCGCGATGATGCCGCGTTGGATTTCGTTGCTGCCGCCAAAGATCGACAGCTTGCGATTGTTGAAATATTGCGCCGCGACCGGACCCGCCTCGTGCGGATCGGGCAAGGCTTCGTTGCTGCCTTCGATCGCTTCCGAGGCAAAGGGCATCGCGTAGGGGCCGACCGCGCGGCGGGCCAGATCGTTGATTTCCTGACGGATGATCGTGCCCTTGACCTTCAGCATCGACGCCTCGACGCCCGGCGCGCCGCCTGCGGCTGCGGCCGAGATGATGCGCAGGTTGCTGGTTGCCATCGCCTTCAGGTCAATCTCGACCTGTGCGACGCGCGCGGCAAAATGCGGGTTTGCCATCAACGGTTTGCCACCGGCCATTTCAGCGCGGGCAATGCGCTTGACCGTGTTCAGACCGGCCTGCGAGAACCCGACGCCCGCAATGTTGGTGCGCTCGTGGGTCAGCAGATACTTGGCATAGGTCCAGCCCTTGTTTTCTTCGCCAACAAGGTTTTCAACCGGCACTTTGACATCGTCAAAGAACACTTCGTTCACTTCATGTGCGCCATCCAGCAGGATGATCGGGCGCACCTCGATGCCGGGTGTGTTCATATCGATCAGCAGGAAGGAAATGCCCTCTTGCTGTTTCACGTCGGGGTCGGTGCGCACCAGGCAGAAAATCATGTTGGCGTGCTGGCCCAGCGTGGTCCAGGTCTTTTGACCGTTGACGATATAGTGGTCGCCGTCGCGCACTGCGCGGGTTTTCAGCGACGCAAGGTCAGAGCCGGCGCCCGGCTCGGAATAGCCCTGACACCACCAGTCGGACCCGTCCAGAATGCGCGGCAGCCAATAGTCCTGCTGCTCTTTCGAGCCGAACTTTTGCAGCACCGGCGCCAGCATCGACAGGCCGAACGGCACGATGCGCGGCGCGTGATGGGCGGCGGCCTCTTCTTCGAAGATGTGCCGCTGAACCGCGTTCCATTCGGCACCGCCGAATTTCTTCGGCCAGTTCGGCGCCAGCCAGCCCTTGCTGTTCAGGATGGCGTGCCATTTTTCCTGACCTTCTTTGCCCAGCTCTTCGCCAAGGCGGATCTTGTCGGACATTTCCTTGGGAAGTTCGTCACGCATGAATGCGCGAACCTCGTCGCGGAATGCCAGTTCTTCGTCGGTATAGCTCAGGTCCATATCCGGTCTCCTTATCGGGATCAGGCCGCAGCGGCCTTGTTGAGGTCGTCGAATGTCTTGCCTTCGGCCACCAGCTTTTCAAGCAGCGGCGCAATTTGCCAGAAATACGGATCTTCCTTCTGGTACTCTTTCATGTCGGCCAGCAACTCGGGCAGGCCCACAATGTCCGCCCATTTCAGCGGACCACCGCGATAACGCGGGAAACCGTAGCCAAACAGCAGCGTCATATCCACGTCCAGCGGACGGCGGGCAATGCCCTCGCCCACGACCTTGGCCGCTTCGTTGACCATCGCGGCCATGTAACGGCGCACGATCTCTTCCGAGGTGAAATCACGCGGGGTGATCCCCTGTTTGGCGCGTTCTTCTTCGATCAACGGCATCACGTCCGGGTTCGGCACGCGTGCCTTGGCGCCGGCGGAATAGTCGTAATAGCCCTTGCCGGTCTTCTGGCCAAAGTGGCCGTCTTCGCACAGCTTGTCGGCGTAGGAGCTGTCACGCGCGCGCGGGTCGATGCCCTCGGCGCGTTTGCGTTTGCGCACGGCCCAACCGATGTCCAGACCGGCAAGGTCGGCCACCGCGAAGGGGCCCATGGCGAAACCGAAGTCTTCCAGCGCCTTGTCGATCTCGTAAGGCGACGCGCCGTCCAGGATCATGTGATCTGCGGCGGTGCGATAGGTCGACAGGATGCGGTTGCCGATGAACCCGTCGCAGACACCCGCGCGCACGCTGATCTTGCTCATGCGTTTGCCCAGTTCGAACCCGGTGGCCACCACGTCCTTTGCGGTTTTGTCGGCCACCACGATTTCCAGCAGTTTCATCACGTGGGCGGGCGAGAAGAAGTGCAACCCGATCACGTCCTCGGGACGCTTGGTGCAGGCGGCAATCTCGTTCACGTCCAGATAGGATGTGTTCGACGCAAGGATCGCGCCGGGTTTGCAAACGCGGTCCAGCTCGGTAAAGACTTTTTTCTTCACCGCCATTTCTTCGAACACCGCTTCGATCACCAGATCGACGTCCGAGAGCGCGTCATAGTTGGTCACAACCGTCAGGATGCTGGTCAGGATCGCGTCGTGTTTTTCCTGGCTGATCTTGCCCCGCTTCAAGGCACCGCTCAGGTTGCCCGCGATGCGCTTGTGCGCGGCTTCGCCCGCTTCGGGTGTCATTTCCAGCAATGTCACCTGAAAGCCCGACAACAGGGCCGACGTGGCAATGCCCGCCCCCATGGTGCCGCCACCGATCACACCGATGTGTTGCAGGCTGCGGGGTTCAACGCCTTTCAGCTCGGGCAGGTTGCCCACGGCACGTTCACTGAAGAACGCATGGATCATGCCCTGGCGCTGGTCCGTGGCCATCAGGTCCATGAAGATCTTGCGCTCGGCGGCCAGACCTTCGGCAAAGGGTTTCTCGACACCCGCCTGCACGGCACGCACGCACCATGCGGGGGAAATCTGGCCGCGGCCACGGGCCAGAATGGCCTCGAACGCGCTGTCCCAGTCGATTGCGGCGGGCGGGTCCATTTCCGACACCGGGCGGCGCGGCGCACCTGCGCCCAGCAGCGATTGCGCATAGTCGATGCCGTTTTGTTTGGGGTCACCGTCGCGGACCTCGTCGATCAGGCCCAGCTTGGCGGCCTCATCAGCCTTGACCTGACGGCCTGTGGTCATCACGTCCAGCGCAGTCTCGACGCCGGTCAGGCGGGGCATACGCTGGGTGCCGCCGGCACCGGGGATCAGGCCCAGATGCACTTCGGGCAGACCGACACGGGCGGATGGCACGGCGATGCGGTAATGACAGCCCAATGCGACCTCAAGCCCGCCACCCAGGCTGACACCGTGCATGGACGCGACCACCAGCAGAGGCGACGCCTCGATGCGGTTGATCAGTACGGGCAGATGCGGCTCCATCGGCGGCTTGCCGAACTCGGTGATGTCGGCACCCGCGAAAAACGCACGGCCCTCGCCCACGATCAGAACGGCCTTGACGCCGTCGTCGGCCTCGGCACGGTCCATGCCATCCCACAGGCCCTGGCGTACGGCCTGGCTCAGTGCGTTGACGGGTGGGTTTTGTACCGTCAGCACGGCGATGTCACCATGACGGGAATATGCAATCTTGTCGCTCATGACTGGGTTCTCCTCCGGGTCGGCTGTCTTGCGCGCCGGCACACAGTTTCGGGATGCGAAACTGCATTCCGCGCCAGCGCGGTCAGATAGCCACAAGGGGCCAAGGCCCGCAAGAAGAACATAGACGCTGTGTAAAACGCCGCCACGTCACAAACGACCCGCCGCCGCAAGGCAGCGGATGTGTGCCTAGCGCGGTGCGCGATAGATAAAGCAGCGCCCCGGAACCGCATGTTCCGGCAAGGGCAGCTCCTCGAACCCCTCAAAATACATCTTGTCGCTCGACACCATCACGCCGCCCGGCGCCAACAGCGGCTGCACATAAGGCGAAATGTTGCGGGCGAAAATGTCGTTCTTGGCGCGGTTGTGGCCCCCCAGATCGGCGTGCACAAGTGCTGCAACCGGCCCGAACCGTTCCAGCGCCTGTGGCAGGGTGTCATAAACATCGCCCAGCAACAGCATGTCATCGGGCGGCGTGCTGTCGGGGTGCGACGCAACCGCACGTTCGAACACGTAGATCTCACGCGGGTCCAGCACTTTGCGCATGTGGTGATAGGTCCGCCCGTTGCCCAGACCCAACTCGAACGCGGGGCCGTCCATATAGGCCACCAAGGCGGCAGCGTGTTCAAGACAGGCGCGTTGCGACACCATCCGGTCAATAAACAAATCCAGTCGGCTCATGCAGAAAGCTTTCTTACCAGGGCATTTCTATCCTACATGGGACACAAAGCCCTCAATGTGTAGGGTAAGTGGCACACAAAAGCGCCATCACTGGACCTATCGGGCGGAATCGGGTTTCACTGGTTCAAACACTGCGCCGCAAACAACGCGCAACAGGGGAAAACATGACACCACTTCTTGATGTGGCAGACCTAAGCATCGGGTTCGGCACGGCGCCGCCCGTGGTGCAGGGCGTCAGCTTTTCCGTGATGCCGGGGGAAACCCTTGCGCTGGTGGGCGAAAGCGGGTCGGGCAAGACCCTGACCTGCCGGTCGGTGTTGCGCATCCTGCCCGGTGCCGCGCAACTGCTGTCGGGCAGCATCCGCTTTGCCCGCGCGGGTGCGGTTCAGGACCTGCTGACCCTGCCCGCCCGCCAGATGCGCGACATTCGCGGCAACCACATCTCGATGATCTTTCAGGAACCGATGCGATCCCTGTCGCCGCTGCACCGGATCGGCAATCAGGTCTCAGAGGTGCTGCGCCTGCACAAGTCGAAAACCGGGGCCAACCCGCGAAAGCAGGTGCTGGAGACTTTCGAGCAGGTCGGATTTGCCGATCCCGCACGCGTCTGGCGCGCCTATCCGTTCGAGCTGTCGGGCGGCATGCGCCAGCGGGCAATGATCGCCATGGCGATGGTGGCACGCCCCGATCTGCTGATCGCGGACGAACCGACCACTGCGCTGGACGTGACCACACAGGCGCAGGTGCTGGGCCTGATCAAGCAATTGCAGCGCGACACCGGGATGGCGGTGATTCTTGTAACGCATGATCTGGGCGTGGTCGCCAACATGGCCGAAAAGGTCGTGGTGATGAACAAGGGCATGGTGATGGAAAGCGGCCCCGCCGCGGCCGTGCTGGGCGCACCGCAACACGGCTATACGCAAAAGCTGTTCGCCGCCGCGCCGATGATCCCTCAAGTCGCGGCTCCCTCTGATCCGGTCGTCTACGATGACCTGATCCTCGACATGCAGCACGTCAGCAAAACCTATCAGGTGCGCGCGGGCGGCTGGAAAGCTCCGATCCGCGTGCGCGCCTGTATCGACGTAAACCTGTCCCTGCCCCGTGGCCGCACATTGGCCGTGGTGGGCGAAAGCGGTTCGGGCAAGACGACCTGCGCGCGCATTGCCTTGGGCGCAGAAGTGCCCGACGCCGGCAGCCGTGTGCTGTTTCGCGCCAAGGGCGCGGAAGAAGCCTTGCCGGTGCACGCCATGGACCGCGCCCAACGCACCTGTTTCCAGCGTGCGGCGCAGATGGTGTTCCAGGACCCCTATTCATCCCTGTCCCCCCGTATGCGCATTCAGGAGGCGCTGACCGAGCCGATGGAAATCCACGGTCTCGGCACCCGCGCCGACCGCCGCGAGAAGGCCGCCGAGATGCTGCGCTGGGTCGGTCTGTCGCCCGACATGCTGGGCCGCTTTCCGCACGCCTTTTCCGGCGGCCAGCGCCAGCGCCTGTCGATCGCACGCGCCCTGACGCTGGACCCGCAGCTGCTGGTCTGTGACGAGCCGACCTCGGCGCTGGACGTCAGCGTGCAGGAACAGATCCTGACGCTGCTCGAGGACATCCAGGAACGCATGGGGCTGAGCTATCTGTTCATCAGCCACGATCTAGCCGTGGTGTCGCGCATTGCCGACGAAGTCGCCGTCATGCGTCAGGGCGTGATCGTCGAACAAGCCCCGCCCGACACGCTGTTCTACAGCCCGCAGCACCCCTATACCAAGGCGCTGATCGCGGCCCAGCCCGAACCGGACCTGTCGCGCCCGATTGATCTGGCACTGGTCGCCAAGGGGGCCGGTTCGCCCGCGTCCTGGCCCGAGATGTTCCGGTTTGAGGGCACAACCGCCCCCGCGCTGGTCGAAGTGAACCCCGGTCATCAGGTGCGCTGCCATGTTTAGACACCTGCGCCCCCTGCTGCTGGCTGCTGCCGTGGCGCTGGCCGCCCCGCTGGCGGCGCAGACGCTGCCCGTGCAGGAGAGCAGCTTTTGGGCCGACCAGGTGGCGCGTGGCGCGATGCCCCCAGCCGCCCAGCGCGTTCCACAGGAACCGCTGATCGTCGACCTAGAAGCCAAGGGCCGCAGCTTCGGCAAACAGGGCGGCACCCTGCGCACCATGATTTCACGGTCCAAGGACGTCCGCCAAATGGTCGTCTATGGCTATGCCCGGCTGGTCGGCTATGACCAGAATTACAACCTGACACCCGACATCCTGCGCGATGTGACCGTCGAGGACGACCGCCGCTTTACCCTGCATCTGCGCAAGGGGCACAAATGGTCGGACGGATCGGATTTCACCTCGGCGGATTTTGCCTATTGGTGGAACGATGTCGCCAACAACCCCGAGCTGACCCCGAACGGCCCGCCCGACGTCATGCGGGTGCGCGGGCAACTGGCCACGATGACCTTTCCCGACCCGTGGACGGTGGTGGTGGAATGGCCCGTGGCCAACCCCGAGTTTCTGCAAGAGCTCGCGGCGGCCCGACCGCCGTTCATTTACCGGCCCTCGACCTATCTCAAGAACTTCCACGTCGATTACGCCGACCCCGACGTGCTGGAAAAAGAGATCGACCGGCAGCGCGTGCGTGGCTGGGCCGCCCTGCACAACCGCATCGACAACATGTACAAGTTCGACAATCCCGACCTGCCGACATTGCAGCCGTGGATGAACGCCACCCCAAACCGAACCTCGCGCCAGCTTTACGTGCGCAATCCGTATTTTCACCGTGTCGATGCACACGGCGTGCAGTTGCCCTATATCGACGTGGTGGAAATGACCGTGGTAGGGGCGGGGCTGGTCGCGGCGAAATCCAACGCGGGCGAGGTGGACCTGCAGGCGCGGGGGCTGGATTTCAATGACGTGTCGGTCCTGAAAAAGGGCGAAAGCGACGGCGGGAACTATCACACGCTGCTGTGGGGCAACGGGGCCGCCAGCCAGATCGCGATTTATCCCAACCTGAACTTTGCCGATCCCGTCTGGCGCGAGGTCATGCGCGATGTGCGCTTTCGGCGGGCCTTGTCGATGGGCATCGACCGGCACATGATCAACCGCGCGCTGTATTTCGGGCTGGCGATGGAAGGCGGTATGACCGCCCTGCCCGAAAGCGCCTTTTTCAGCGAGGCGAACCTGCACGCCTGGGCCAGCTACGACCCCGATGCCGCAAATGCGCTGCTGGACGACATGGGCCTGACCGAGCGTACGCCCGCCGGTTTGCGCAAGCTGCCGGACGGGCGGCCCATGGAGTTCGTGATCGAAACCGCCGGCGAACGGCAAGAGGTTGAAAACGCGCTGGCCATCATCACCGACACATGGCGCGAGCTTGGGATCAAGCTGGTGATGCGCCCGCTGGACCGCGACATCCTGCGCAACCGTCTGTACGCGGGTGTCAGCATGGCGGGTGTCTGGTACGGCTGGGACAACGGGCTGCCCCAGCCCTACACACCACCCGGTTATCTGGCCCCGACCGAACAGGACTTTATGGCCTGGCCCATGTGGGGCCAGTATTATCAAACGCGTGGCGCCGCAGGCGAACCGGTGGACATGCCACAGGCCGAACGGCTGCTGGTGCTATCCGAAGACTGGAGCGCCGCAACCGACACGGAAACCCGCAGCGCCATCTGGCGCGAAATGCTGGAAATTCACGCCAGCGAGCAATATGGCATCGGCATCCTGTCCGAAGCACCGCAGCCCATCGTGGTGAACAACGCCCTGCGCAATGTGCCCGAAGTGGCCACATGGGCGTGGGAGCCGGGGGCGCATTTCGGCGTGCACCGGATAGATGAATTCTGGTTCGATCTGCCTGCGCAGACAGCACAGGTGAGCGAATGATGTTTCTCAAATACGCGGCCTATCGGCTGGTGACGATGCTTCTGACGCTGGGGGTGGTGTCGATCCTGATCTTTGCCATCATCAACCTGCCGCCGGGTGACTACCTGTCCAACCAGATCGCGGAACTGCGCGCCACGGGCCAGGCCGAAGGCGTCGCCAAAGCGGAGTTTCTGCGCACCGAATACGCGCTGGATCGGCCCCTGTGGATGCAATACCTGATCTGGGTCGGTGCCGCCCCCGGCCCGCAAGGGTTCAGCGGCCTGTTGCAGGGCGATTTCGGCTGGTCTTTCGAGTTCGATCAGCCCGTGGCCGAGATTGTGGGCGATGCCCTGTGGCTGACCGTGCTGGTGAACCTTGCCGCCGTGATCTTTGTCTATGTCGTCGCCTTGCCGCTGGGGGTGCTGGCGGCGGCGAAATCTGAAACATGGGTGGACTATTCTGCGGCCTTTGTCGGCTATCTGGGGCTGGCCACGCCGAACTTTTTGCTGGCCCTGATGCTGTTCTATTACGGGCACAAATACATGGGTCTGCCCATCGGCGGGCTGATGGCCCCCGAATTCGAAGGCGAGCCGATGAGCCCCGCCAAGGTGCAGTCGATCCTTGTGCACCTGATCGTCCCCACATTCGTCATCGGCACGTCCGGTGCCGCGGCGATGATGCAGCGGCTGCGGGCGAACATGCTGGATGAACTGAGCAAACCCTATGTTGAGACTGCCCGGGCCAAGGGCATGTCCCCCACCCGCCTGCTGGCCAAATATCCGCTGCGTATGGCGTTCAACCCATTCGTCGCCGACATCGGCAACCTGCTGCCCGCAATGGTGTCGGGGTCGGTTCTGGTTTCGGTGGTGCTGGGGCTGCAAACGATTGGCCCCGCGCTGCTGACCGCGCTGAAATCGCAGGATCAGTTCCTGGCCGGTTTCGTGCTGATGTTCGTGGCGCTGCTGACATTGATCGGGACGATGATTTCCGACCTTCTTCTGGTGCTGCTTGACCCGCGCATCCGCTACGGAGCACGCGAGGGATGACCACTTTGCCAAACGGCCACTATATCGACGACGCGCCCTACGATCCCGATGAGAACCTCAGCGCATTGGACCGCAAGGACATGGACGCGCCCGCCTGGCAGCTGGTCTGGCGGCGGTTCCGGCGGCACAAGCTGGGGCTGATCGCGGGGCTGTTTCTGCTGGTCAGCTACCTGCTGCTGCCTGTCGCGGGCTTTATCGCGCCCTATACGGCGAATGAACGCAGCGCCGAGTACCTCTATCACCCGCCGCAGGCGATCCATCTGTTCCACGAGGGTGCGCTGATCGGACCCTTTGTCTATCCGACCACGGGTCAGGCGGATCTGGTCAATTTCCGCTGGCAATATGAAACCGACACCGACCGGCCCATGCGGCTGCAGATGTTCTGCGAGGGTGGCGCATACAAGCTGTTGGGGTTCATCCCGTCAGACACGCACCTGTTCTGCGCCCCCGAAGGGGCGACGGTGTTCCTGTTGGGGTCCGACCGGCTGGGCCGCGACGTGTTCAGCCGTATCCTCTATGGCGCACAACTGTCGCTGACCGTGGGGCTGATCGGCATCACCGTGTCGTTTGTCCTGGGCATCTTCTTCGGCTCGATCGCGGGTTATTTCGGCGGCAAGACCGACTGGATCATCAACCGCGCCATCGAAATCCTGCGCAGCCTGCCCGAACTGCCCCTGTGGCTGGCGCTGTCGGCGGCGGTGCCGTCGAACTGGGGGCCGGTGGCGGTGTTCTTCATCATTTCGATCATCCTCGGCATTCTCGACTGGCCGGGGCTGGCGCGGGCGGTGCGGTCAAAATTCCTGAGCCTGCGCGAGGAAGAATACGTGCGTGCCGCTGAAATGATGGGGGCCAAGCCGGGGCGCGTGATCCGCAGGCATCTGTTGCCCAACTTCATGTCGCACCTGATCGCCAGTGCCACGCTGTCGATCCCCGCGATGATCCTGGGCGAAACCGCCCTGTCGTTTCTGGGGCTGGGGCTGCGCGCGCCAGCGGTCAGCTGGGGCGTGATGCTGAACGATGCGCAGAACCTGGCCAGCATCGAGATCTATCCGTGGACGGCGATCCCGATGCTGCCGATCATTATCGTGGTTCTGGCGTTTAACTTCCTGGGCGACGGGCTGCGGGACAGCCTGGACCCTTACAAGTCTTAAGTGCCCTTAGCCGCGCGGTTTGCGCGGCGGCTGGCTGCCGCCCGGTCCGGCAAAGCCGCGCTTGCCTGCGGGTTTGCCGGATGGCTTGCCCGCTGGTTTGCCTTTGAAGCCGCCCGCTGGTGCGCCTTTGCCTTTGGGTTTGCCACCGGCCCCCGCACCACGCGGTGTGGTCACGGCGCCATCAGCGCGGGCGTTATCCATGGTCGAGCGCGGCTTTTTCTTGTGCGCGCTGTGCGGGGTCGCGGGCTTGCCGCCTTTCGGCTTCTTGCGGCGCGGGGTCGAGGTATCGTTCCAGTCGATCGGGCCTGCCGATTTGGGCGGGCCTTTGCGCGCGGGCTTGTCGTCGGGGTTATAGTCCGACTTGGGCTTGGGGTCCGCGTTGCCCTTGTACTCGGCCTTGGCCTTGTACTCCGGCTTGGACGCGGATTTATACGCGGGCTTGTCGGATTTCGGCGCGGCATGGGTTTCCGGCGCGCGGCTCAGGGCCGGTTCGGCGCGGGGCTTGTCGTCCCACTGTTTCTTGGGCTTATCATCCCACTGTTTTTTCGGCTTGTCGTCGCGCGGCGGACGCGGTGCGCGTTCGCCGCCTTCGCGGGCCTTGTAAGGCGGCTTGCCACCCTTGGCCGGACCACGGTCATCGCGCGGTTTATACGCAGGCTTGGGACGGTTGGCCTCGGCGGGCGGTGTCGCCAGACGCTCCAGCTTCAGCCCGCCCTCGACGGTCATGTCATTGCCCAGGGCCGCCATGAACGCGTCGGCGCTGGATTGCAGCAATTCCACATAGGACGCGTCGTCCGAAATGCGGATCGCACCCAGGTCATCCTTGGTCACGTCACCGGCCTTGCACAGGATCGGCAGCAGGCGGCGCACTTCGACGCCCTGATTGCGACCACCCGAGACCGAGAACCAGACACTGGGGCCAAAGGCCTGGCGCGGTTTCGGTGCTTCGTTGGTGGCAGCCGACAGGTCTTCGGGCGCGGTATAGCGTTGCGCCAGCACGCGCACGGTGGCGGCGGCCAGTTGCTCGGGCGTGTACATCTCGGCCAGCTTGGCGACCAGACCGGCTTCGCTTTCCTCGATGGGTTCGTACCACATCGGATCGGCCAGCAGGCGGGCCTCGTCCTGGGCGCGCACGGCGTCGGCACTGGGCGCTTCGCCCCATGTCGCCTCGAGCTGGGCCATTTTCAGGATGCGTGTTGCTTTCGACTGCACCTTGGCGGTGACGATCAGCGCGCTGACGCCCTTGCGCCCTGCCCGACCCGTCCGGCCCGAGCGGTGCAACAGCGTTTCGTGGTTCGACGGCAGTTCGGCGTGCACAACCAGATCAAGGTTGGGCAGGTCGATGCCGCGCGCAGCCACATCCGTGGCCACACAGACACGCGCACGCCCGTCGCGCATCGCTTGCAGCGCGTGCGAGCGTTCGGCCTGCGTCAACTCGCCCGACAGCGCCACGACCGAGAAACCCCGGTTCGACAGGCGCGTGGTGATCCGGTTGACCATGGCACGGGTGTTGCAGAACACGATGGCGTTGGGCGCCTCGAAGAACCGCAGCGTGTTGATGATGGCGCTTTCGCCGTCGTGGTTGGCCACGGACATGGCGCGGTATTCGATATCGGCGTGCTGCGACGTGCCCGACAGGGTCGTGACCCGCTGCGCGTTGCGCTGGTATTTCTGCGCCAGACCGGCGATGGATTTCGGCACCGTGGCCGAGAACATCAGCGTGCGGCGGTCTTCGGGGCATTCACCCAGAATGTATTCCAGATCGTCGCGGAACCCCAGATCCAGCATTTCGTCGGCTTCGTCCAGAACAACACCACGGATCGATTCAAGGTTGATCGAGCCGCGCATGATGTGGTCGCGCAGGCGGCCCGGTGTGGCCACAACGATATGCGCCCCACGGTCCAGCGCACGACGTTCGTCGCGCATGTCCATGCCACCCACACAGGACGCCATCACGACGCCGGCCTTTTCATACAGCCACGCCAGTTCGCGTTTCACCTGCATCGCCAGCTCGCGGGTCGGTGCGATCACCAACGCCAGCGGCGCGTTTGCAGGATCAAAGCTTTCGCCGTCGCCCAGCAGGGTCGAGCCCAGCGCCAGGCCAAAGCCCACGGTCTTGCCCGATCCGGTCTGGGCGGACACCAGCAAATCCTGCCCTTCAAGGGCCGGGTCTGTCACGGCCTCCTGTACGGGCGTGAGGGTTTCATATCCGCGCTGGGTCAGCGCATCGGCAAGGCTCTGTTTCAAAGGTTTTGGCTTTCGTTTGCGTAAGGCACGCGACCTATGCCTTTTGACAGCACTTGTATAGCCCCTTTCAGGGCCGCCATTCCAGTGCCTTGGCCATCTCGGGCGCGTCAAAGAACTTGGACATCTGACGCAGATGGCTGCAATTGCGTTTCACCAGCAAATCCAAAGCCTTGGGATGCAGCGCGTTTTCGCCATAGGGGGTTTCGAAATCTGTCGCCCCTTCGAACCCCTCGAATTGCGCGCAAACTTCGGCGCGCGGCACCACCCAATCACCGATGGCGGCGACCTTGGGACGTGGCATGTTCCATCCCAATGGCAGCTCTTGCGCGGCACTGTCTACCAGCGACTGGAACATACCCGCGTAGATCTGCGGGTTCGGATCGCCGCTGCCGACGGTGTCCAGCGTCAGCGCACAGCTTTCCCCGAAGCCGCAACGACGCTCCTCAAGCGTGGCAATCGCCAGTTCGCCGCGTGCGCTGCGCGCCTGCAACAGCGTTGTCACCGGATCGCGCAGGAACGACTGCGGTGCGCCGCTTTGCGGGCGTTGCGGGGTGTTGCGGATCAGGACGGTGATTACGAAAAACGGCATTTCGCATGGCCCCCATTCCACACCGGCCTGCATGAAAGGCACCGCCCGCGCCTCCAGGCTGTCGCAGCCATCCACTGAGGCAAAGGCGCGGTGGGCGTAATCGTCATTGGCCCCGTACCAATGCAGGCCCGCGTCCTGATTGATGCGGTCGCGCTGGAGATAGGTGCCCGTTTCATGGCTGATCGACGCCATGATCTCGGAGAGGGTTTCGGCACCCGAATTCTCGAAATATCCGCCATCGACCAGATTGACGGCATGTTCCACCGCCGCCCCCGTCAGGTCGGACCCGTCCACGGGCAGATCATCGGGGTCCGCGTCGAAATACTGGTTGAACCCGCGCCGCATGGTGAACCGCAGCGACGGCGTCACCCAGGGAAAACTGGCAGAGGCCAGTGTGACACTGCCAAGGTCCGGCTCGACCAGCGTATGGGTGCCGGTCTGCATGTCTCCCGAACCGCGAAAGAACTCCCAGTTGGTCTCGGCAAGGGTCTCGAACTCGAAGGGTGAAAAGACAAAGCGATTGCCCGTCTGCACATTGGCCGTAACCGAGACCAGCGCGGGCTTGCCGTTCAACTGATAGGCAAAGGCCCCACCGTCAGGGCTGCGTTCCCAGAAATGATCGGAATAGGCCACATCCGGCACCCCCGCATAATCGGCAGGGGCCCTGTTCAGGCTCTCCAGCAGGGCACGGGTCCGCCCCTTGGCAGCGGCCCCCAGAAACAGCAGCTTGCGCGGGATTTCCACGAACATCAGATGCCCCAGCAGCGGCGACAGGTGGTCGGTTGCCAGATACTCGGCATGATCCGACACCGCATCGTCCCCGCATTGCGACACCTGCGCGGGGTTGGTGGCCTGAAGGTTGGCCTGATACAGCGTATTGCCGATTTGTCCCCCGGACACCCCCACCAGCGCGAACAGGTGCTGCGCAAAGTTGGGGCAGCGTTCCGTCATCTTTGACAGGAAGGCATAGGAATGCGCCATCGCATAGCCGCCGCCGCCTTCGGACGCGGCCAGGATCACCGGATAGGGCATCGCATAGCGCCGGTAATACGCGGCATCGGCACGATCGAACAACCACAGGGCAAAGGGATCGGCTGATGCTTCATTGTCCACGTTCACCGGCACGCGGTTGCGGTAAACCGCCTCGTGCTGGAATTCGAAAAACACCATGCTGACAACCACCGCCGCAGCCACCGCCCAAGCCATCCGCCGCCAGCGTCGCAGGATCGACAGGGCCACCATGAGCAAACCGAGGAACACGGCGAACAACGACAGCGACCCCATGAAACGGGCAAAGCCCACACCGTCCCAGGACAGCAGGACATAGAGCACGATGAACACGCCGATGGTCATGCCAAACAGCCGCTGCATGGCGACTTCGTTGTCCCAATCCCGGCGCGGCAGCAGCAGGAACATCGCGAACAGCTGCACCGCCCAGATCAGCGCGACGCCCCAGACAGGCCCCGCCGCCTCGGACCATGGCGGGCGCAGGGCGATGATGGCCACGGGCAGCGCGAACAGCACCACGTCAGCGGCCAGGCTGGCGCGATTGTCCGTGCCCGAGCGGATGGCAAACAGGCAAACCGCCGCCACCGCCAACAGCACCGCCGGCCCATACAGCGCAAGCGGGCTGGTGGCATCGGTGAACAGGGCCACCACCTGCAAATTGGCACTGCCCGCAACCAGCCAGACAATCAGCGCCATCAGGACCGGAATCACCCGGTTGGGCAGGTAATCCAGTACCTGACCCAGACGATACCTTATCCCCTGTGCCGGTGTCGGCCTAGCGGTCATCCCCTGTCTCCTGCTGCGCCGCGTCGTGCATGTCCTCGTCGATCGCCGCCTGTGCGGCGGCGGTCACCGCCTCGCGTTGGTCCTCGTCCAGATCCGACACCTTGCCATCGGCCAGCCGCACGGTCACCTCGCGGTGGGCAAAGCGGATGCCTTCGCGTTCGAACAGGGCGCGGATTTCCTCGTAGACCTTCTTGCGCACCAGCCATTGGTCGCCGGGTTTGGTCATGAACTTGACCCGGATGATCATGGCGCTGTCTTCCATCTGGATCACGCCCTGTGACTTCAGCGGCTGGATAAAGTTTTCGCCGATCACCGGATCGTCCAGCAGCTCGACGCCCAGCTTCTTGATCAGCTTGCGCACCTTCTCCACGTCGGTGTCATAGGTGACGCGCAGCGGCAGCTTCATGATCACCCAATCGCGCGAATAGTTGGTGATGACCTGAATTTCGCCAAACGGCATGGTGTGCAGCGCCCCCAGGTGGTGGCGCAACTGGAACGACCGCACGCTGATCTTCTCGACCGTGCCCTTGACCCCGCCGACGTCGATATATTCGCCCTTGCGAAACGCATCGTCGAACAGGAAAAACGCACCGGCAAAGACATCGCGCACCAGCGACTGGCTGCCAAAGCCGATGGCAACGCCCACAAAGCCCGCACCGGCGAACAGCGGGCCGACATTCACGCCGACCTCAAGCAGGACGATCAGGATGATCGTGACCACCACCACGATCAGCATCACGTTGCGAAACAGCGGCAGCAGGGTGGCCAGACGGCTGGCGCTGCTGGCACCGCCGCCCTCGTCGCCCAGCTCGGCCTCGACCACGTCGCCCTGTTCGTCGACGATCTTGCGGTCGATCCAGATGCGGAAGGCGTGGTAGATGATGTAGCCGATAAAGACGATCACCATGATGTCCAGCAAGGACTGGCCAAAGATGTTGCCCTCGACCATTTCCGTGGCACTGCCCCAGATCAGCAACAGCGCATAGCTGCCCGCGACAAAGGCCAGGATTCCCGCCACCCGCCGGGCAAGCTGCTCATAGGTGTACATGATGTGGCGCGGCGCAAAGGCCGGGGCGGGTTCGTCGTCCTCGGGTATGCCGTCTGTTTCGGACACTGCCGCGCCATCCTCGGGGGCGGCCTCGGCCTGTGCGTTCATGAGCTCGATCTGGCGGGCCCGTTCGAAATAGCTTTCGCTCAGGTAGTTGATGACACCGTAAACCACCAGAATTGTCAGCAGCACGCCATATGCCCCCGCGATCAGCGGGATCGAGGTGGGCATCTCCAGCACCAGGTCAAAGGCCAGTTCCAACCAGCCAAAGATGATATAGACGACCACCACCGGCAGCCACCACACCGACACCGCGCGCAGGATCCATGCGACGTCCAGCTTGCTGCGCCCGTTGCGGATGGCGTTCGAGATGGCGTGGCGGTTCACCACCAGCACCAGAATGTTGATCAACGCCATCGTCAGGCTGAGAATGCCAAAGACAATGGCATAGACGTTGTAGTTCAGGCCAAAGTCTTCCAGCCAGGTGGCAAAGGTCACCACGCAGATGTCCAGCGACCCCACGTAGAAGGCCCAGCGGTACAGCCGTTTGGCGTCACGGTCGGAAAACCGCGGGATGCGGTATTGCGTCAGGAACGGTGACAGCACCATGCGCCACACATCGCCCACCGTCCGGCACGCCAGAAAGGCCGCGTTGATCGCCAGGATGGTGACTTGCAGCGATGTATCGGTGACGGGCTCAAAGAACAAAAGGCCCAAGAGATAGGCAATGGCCATCGCAATCAACGAGCCGCCAACACCGACGAAAAACCGGAAGACCAGAAAGGGCATCTTTTCGCGGTAGCCCTGCGGGTTCTCCTTGATCCGTCCGGTGACGTAGCCCTTGAGAACATAGGGCCCAATCAAACGCCGCATGGTCTGGCTGCCGATGAACAGCAACAGCGCGCTGATCAACAGGGTCTCGACATAGGTCATGATGCGCCCGTCGGGGCTGGTGGCGCGCAGGATAAAGCGGACTTCGTTCAACGAATCCGGCAACGCGTCCAGCCGCTCGCTCAGGGTCTCGCGAAATTTGGCGCCACGTTTTTGCGCCTGCATCAGCGCCGAACCCTCAGGGTTAAGCGGCGCGCCATCCGGTGCAGTTGTATCGACTGTGCTGCTTGCAGGCTGGGTGATCAGGTTGCCCTGGGCGTCCACGACAATCACGCTCAGCCCCGCCTCGCGCGCCTTGCGCAGGGTTTCGGCCAGCGCATCGTCCTGCGGCGCGGCCTGGGACGCGGTGTCCGACGTGGTGGTGGAAAACAGGCTTTGGGCAACGGCAGGCGGTGGCGCGGCCCCGATGATCATCAGAACACACAGCCAAACGCAGAACACAAACCGCATCACGTCGCCTTTTCTTCATTTTGTTGACGATCACGCTAGCCGAGGCTGCATTTTATTGCAATTCGCGCATACAGGCCCCAATTGTGGTCCTTGGCAATGTTTACGCCAGAGATATTCAATGCGTCCGACCGGAAACGGCAGCCCGCAGACAAAGACCGAAGGACCCGCCATGACAGACGCCCCCCAAACCGGACCCGCACAGACGGGACGTATCGCCATTCTCGGGCTTGGCTATGTCGGGCTGCCGCTGGCACTGGCGTTGGCGCGCGCGGGCTTTGACGTGCTGGGGCTGGACACCGACCCGGACATGGTCGCCGCCCTCAGCGCCGGGCACGACCCCAACGGCGAGGTCGCCGATGCCTCGCTGGCCGGCACCACCGCACGGTTCAGCGCCGATGCCGCCGACCTGAAGGGTGCGCGCAACTTCATCATCGCGGTGCCCACGCCGATCACCGATGCCAAAACCCCCGACCTTGGCCCCGTGCTGGGCGCTTGTGCCACCATCGCGCCGCATCTGACCGATGGCGCGCTGGTGGTGCTGGAAAGCACCGTCTACCCCGGCGTGACGGAAGAGGTCTGTGGTCCCGCCCTGGCCGCGGGCAGCGGGCTGGCCGTCGGCACGCAGATCAAGCTGGGCTATTCCCCCGAGCGGGTGAACCCCGGCGACGCCGAACATTCGATGGAAAACGTGGTCAAGATCATCGCCGCGCAGGACGCCGAAACGCTGGACCGTCTGGACGCAATCTATAGCCCCGTGGTCAAGGCCGGCCTGCACCGCGCGTCGTCCATTGCCACCGCCGAGGCCGCCAAGGTGATCGAGAACACCCAGCGCGACCTGAACATCGCGCTGGTCAACGAATTCGCGCTGATCTTCAACCGGCTGGGTCTGGACACGCTTGAGGTGCTGGAAGCCGCGGGCACCAAGTGGAACTTTCTGCCCTTCCGCCCGGGACTGGTGGGCGGGCACTGTATCGGGGTCGATCCCTATTACCTGACCTACAAGGCGCAGCAGGTCGGCTATCACCCCGAGGTGATCCTTGCCGGTCGGCGCATCAACGACCACATGGGCGCGCATGTGGCCCAGACACTGATCAAGACGATGCTGGGCCGTGGGCTGAGCGTTCAGGGCGCGCGGGTTCTGATCATGGGCTATACGTTCAAGGAAAACTGCGCTGACACCCGCAACACCCGCGTGGCCGACATCGTGGCCGAGTTGCAGGACTATTCGGTGCAGGTTGATGTACACGAGCCTTGGGTGGACGCCGACGTAATGCGCGCCCGCCACGGGATCGAAACCGTCGCCACCCCCGAAAAAGGTGCCTATGATGCGGTCATTGTGGCCGTTGGACACCGCGAGTTTGTCGAATTGGGCGCAGATGGCATCCGCGCCTTTGGCAAAGCGGGCGCATTGGTCTATGACATAAAAGGGGTGTTTGGCCGGACCGGAAGCGACTTGCGCCTGTAGCAACAAAAGATCAAAGGTGTCTCATGATGGCGCACGACACGACACTGGCTCCGGCAAGAAACAGATCGCCCGACCGCCCGCGGCGTATCGTTCTGTACAGCCACGATACCTTTGGGCTGGGGCATCTGCGCCGTTCGCGCGCGCTGGCTGCAGCCCTGACGCAGGCCAATCCCGATGCCTCTGCGATCATCCTGACCGGGTCCCCGGTGGCAGGGCGGTTCACCTTTCCCGAACGGGTCGACCACATCCGCCTTCCCGGCGTGACCAAGCTGGCCGACGGGTCCTATGTCAGCCAGACGCTGGGACTGGACATCGACGAGACCACCAATCTGCGCGCCGCGCTGATCCGGTCGGCCATCGAACAATATGACCCCGACCTGCTGATCGTCGACAAGGAACCCACCGGCTTTCGCGGTGAACTGCTGCCGACGCTGGAGCTGATCCAGAAAACCGGCCACACCCGCACCGTTCTGGGCCTGCGCGATGTTCTGGACGAACCCGAAGTGCTGGCCGCCGAATGGGACCGCAAGGGCGCGCTGGATGCCGCCGAGCGGTTCTATGACGAGGTCTGGGTCTATGGCGTCAAATCCGTCTATGACCCGACCGAGGGGCTGGCCCTGTCCGACGACCTGCGGTCGCGGATGTACTGGACCGGCTATCTGCGCCGCGACGAGGTTGAATCCGACGAAGTGCCGGACGCGCCCTATGTGCTGATCACCCCCGGCGGTGGTGGCGACGGGGCCGCGATGGTCAACCTTGTGCTGGCCGCATACGAACAGGACCCCGCGCTGGAGCCGCGCGCGATGCTGGTCTACGGCCCCTTCCTGTCGGGCGAAGTGCGCGAGGATTTCGAGGCGCGGGTGGACAAGCTGGACGGGCGCGTGACCGCCCTGGGCTTTGACAGCCGGATCGAGGCGCTGTTTGCCAAGGCGGATGGCGTCGTCTGCATGGGCGGCTACAACACCTTTTGCGAAGTGCTGTCCTTTGACAAACGCGCGGTGATCGTGCCGCGCACGGTGCCGCGTCTGGAACAATGGATCCGCGCCAGTCGCGCCGAGGAACTGGGCCTGGTCCGTATGCTGGACGAGAACCGTGACGGCATGACCACGCAGTCGATGATCGACGCAATCCGCGCGCTGCCCACGCAGGGCAAACCGTCGGATGCGGGGGCCGACGGGCTCTTGGACGGGCTGGAGTGTGTCAACGAACGCGCCCATATCCTGATGTCACGTGCCTATAAACGGACCGCTGCGGAATGACCCAAACGCCTGCCCGCCTTGCGGTGGTGGTCAAAGGCTGGCCGCGCCTGTCCGAGACGTTCATCGCGCAGGAGCTGGTGGCGCTCGAGGCCGCTGGCCTGCGCCTTGACATCTGGTCGCTGCGCCATCCCACCGACACCAAAACCCACCCGCTGCACGACCGCTTCACCGGACCGGTGCGCTATTTGCCCGAATACCTGCGCAATGAACCTGCCCGCGTGGCACGCGCCGTCCTGCACGCCCGCCGCCTGCCGGGATGGGGTGCCGCATGGGCCGCGTTCCGCGCCGATTACAAACGCGACCGCACGCGCAACCGCATCCGCCGCTTTGGTCAGGCCTGTGTGATGGCGCACGAACTGCCCCGTGACACCGGTGCTCTGTATGCGCATTTCCTGCACACGCCCGCATCCGTCACCCGCTATGCCGCCATCCTGCGTGGCCTGCCGTGGAGCTTTTCGGCCCATGCCAAGGACATCTGGACATCGCCCGAATGGGACCTGCGGGACAAGCTGTCGCCCGCCACCCATGGTGCGGCCTTCGGTGCGACCTGCACCGCCTTTGGCGCGGACCATCTGAACAGCCTGTCGGCGGGCACCCCTGTCGATCTGGTCTATCACGGGCTGGATCTGAACCGCTTCCCCCCTGCCCCCGACCGCCCCCCGCGCAATGCCGATGCACCGCTGCGGATGATGAGCGTCGGGCGGCTGGTCGAAAAGAAGGGCTTTGACCGGCTGATCGCGGCGCTGGCGCTGTTGCCGGACGGGATGCAGTGGCACTGGACCCATATCGGCGGCGGCGATTTGAAAGACGTGATGCGCGCACAGGCCGAGGCCGCAGGCGTGGCCGACCGGATTACGTGGCGCGGGGCCTGCGACCAGCCCGAGGTGATCGCCGCCATGCGCGATGCCGACCTGTTCGTGCTGCCCAGCCGCGTGGCCGAGGACGGCGACCGCGACGGGCTGCCCAATGTGCTGATGGAGGCGGCCAGTCAAAAGCTGCCGATCCTGTCCACGCCGGTGTCGGCCATCCCCGAGTTCATCACCGACGGCACCCATGGCATCCTGAGCGATGACGCCCCCCAGGCGCTGGCCGATGCGATGCAGCGCGTGGCAAACGACCCCGCGCTGGGGCCGCAAATGGCCGAGGCAGCGCATGCGCGTCTGCACGCCGAATTCACCATGCAACCCGGCATCGACCATCTGGCGAAACGCCTGAACGCACTGTTGTCGGGGGGCGCGTGACCGTCGCGGTCTATGCACCGCTCAAGGCGCCCGACCATCCGGTGCCCTCGGGCGACCGCGCCATGGCACGTGCGCTGATCGCGGCGCTGGAACTGGCCGGATACGCCACGCAGGTGGCCTCTGGCCTGCGCATCTATGACGGGCGCGGCGATGGCGGTTTGCAGGCCAACCTGATGGCCAAGGCGCAGATGGAAGTGGACCGATTGCTGGCCTCGGAGGACGCCGCAGGCTGGACGCACTGGCTGACCTATCACAACTATTACAAGGCCCCCGACCTGATCGGCCCTGTGGTCTGCCGCGCGCTTGGCATCCCTTATCTACAGGTCGAATCCACCCGCGCCCGCAAGCGGTTGACCGGCCCGTGGGCCAGCTTTGCCGCCGCCGCCGAAGCCGCCACAGATGCCGCCGACGCCGTGCTGTACCTGACCGAACGCGACAGCGAGGCCCTGCGCCGCGATGCGCCCGAGGGACAACGGCTGATCCACCTGCACCCGTTTCTGGCGCGCGCCGACCTGCCACCACAATCGGACCTGTCCAGCCCGATGCTGTCGGTCGCCATGATGCGCCACGGCGACAAGCTGGCCAGTTACCGGTTGATCGCCGAGACGCTGCAACAGGTCACGGCCGACTGGCAACTGGACATCGTCGGCGACGGCCCTGCGCGCGACGATGTGGCGGCGCTGATGGCCCCCTTTGGAACCCGTGTGCAATTGCGCGGCATGCAGACCGGCAATGCCTTGGAGACCTATTACGCGCACGCGTCCCTGCTGCTGTGGCCCGGTGTGAACGAGGCCTTTGGCCTGACCTATCTGGAGGCGCAGGCCGCTGGCATCCCTGTCGTCGCCCAAGACCGCGACGGCGTGCGCGACGTAGTGGCGGGGGTGCATCCCACACCCGAAGAGGGACCAGCGGCGCTGGCCCGCGACATCGACGCCCTGCTGTCCGACCCTGTCGCCCGCGCCGCCGCCGGGGCCACCGCCCGCGCGCAGGTGGCCGAACTGCACCTGCTGCCTGCCGCCGCCCGCACCTTGGCACAGGCACTGAAGGACTGCGCCCGATGATCCGCCTTGCCCTCTTGCGCCACGGCCACACCGCATGGAACCGCGCCCACCGCATTCAGGGGCGCACCGATATTCCGCTGGACGATCAGGCGGTTGCGGGCTTGCGCGCACTGCGCCTGCCCGCCCCGTGGGACAGCGCTCAGCTGTGGTCCAGCCCGCTGCAACGGGCCGCCCATACCGCCGAACTGGTCGCGGGACGGATGCCACGGACCGATCCGGCGTTGATGGAAATGGATTGGGGCGACTGGGAAGGCCAGCATGGCAGCGACCTGCGTGCCGATCCTGCCAGCGGATTTCGCGACATCGAAGACTGGAGCTGGGACTATGCCCCGCCGGGCGGTGAAAGCCCCGCGCAGTTGCGCGCGCGGCTGGTGCCGTGGGCCGAGGCACTGACCCGTGACAGCGTCGCGGTCTGCCATATCGGCGTGATGCGGGTGCTGCTGGCACAGGCAACGGGATGGAA
Organism: Sulfitobacter sp. 20_GPM-1509m; assembly: GCF_000620505.1. Lineage (GTDB taxonomy): Bacteria > Pseudomonadota > Alphaproteobacteria > Rhodobacterales > Rhodobacteraceae > Pseudosulfitobacter. The sequence continues at coordinate 454,771 of NZ_JIBC01000004.1, forward strand.
TTTTGACGGCCCCGCACCCTTTGCAGTCAAGCGCAACCGGCTGTTTATTATCAACATTTCCGATGGCGTATGGTCTTTCGACAGCGCGCCCGTGCGGCTGGAGGCACGCCCATGAAAGTCATGATCGTCGTCACCCATCTGTTGGGCACCGGCCACCTGACCCGCGCCTTGACGCTGGGACGCGCCTTTGCCAATGCGGGCGATCAGGTGGTTCTGGTCAGCGGTGGCGTGCCCGTTGGGCATCTGGACTTTGACGGCGTGGAGTTGGTGCAACTGCCGCCGCTGAAATCGGACGGCGTGGATTTCAGCCGCGTGCTGACGGCTGAGGGTGTGGTTGCGGATGCGGCCTATCTGGAGGCGCGGCAAGGGGCCTTGCTGGACACCTTTGCCGATAGTCGCCCCGACCTGCTGATCACCGAGCTGTTCCCCTTTGGCCGCCGCATTCTGCGGGCCGAGTTCACCGCCCTGCTGCTGGCGGCCCAAACGGGCAAAGTGCCGGTGCTGTCATCCATCCGTGACATCCTTGCGCCACCATCGAAACCCGCCAAAGCGGCGATGGCCGAGGCGTTGATCACAACCTTTTACAGCGGGGTTCTGGTGCATTCGGTCGAGGAGATCGCGGCACTTGAGCTGAGCTGGCCGGTCTCGGATGCCTTGCGCAAACGCCTGTATTACACGGGTTTCGTCGCCCCAGCGGCACCTGTGGCTCAACCGGATGGCATTGGTGTGGGCGAGGTTCTGGTCAGCGCGGGCGGTGGCAGCGTGGGCGATCATCTGTTCGACGCGGCACTGGGTGCGGCGGCTCTGGACCACGGGCGGCGCTGGCGTTTGCTGGTCGGTGGCAGTGCGGCACGCGTGGCCGATCTGCGCGCGCGCGCGCCTGAAAATTGCACCGTCGAAGCCGCCCGCCCCGACTTTCGCCAGATGCTGCGCGGGGCGGCGGTTTCGGTGTCGATGTGCGGCTATAATACCGCGCTGGACGTGCTGCAAACAGGCGTGCGGGCGGTGTTCGTGCCCTTTGACGCAGGCGACGAGGTCGAGCAGGGATTGCGGGCCGATGCGCTGGCGGTGCAGGCCGGGATCGCGGTGCTGCGGGCGGGGGATTTGACGGCGCAGGGTTTGGTCGATGCACTGCGCAGCGTCGAAGGTGCAGGCCCACGTGTACCGCTGGTGGATGGCGTGGACGGGGCGGCGGAGACCGTGCGGATTGCGCGCCGGATTGTGGAGGACCGCCATGCAGGTTGACTGGACCCCATTGCGCGCGGCCTTGCGCGCGGCGGAACGGCCTGTGCGGTTCTGGTGGCGGGACGATGATGCCATTGCCCCGACGCCTGCGCTGGACCGGCTGGAGTGGCTGGCACGAGACGCGCAAGTGCCCGTGCACATCGCCGTAATTCCCGCCCATGCGACGCCGGAACTGGCTGATATTTCAACGGCTTCCGAGTTCCTGATCCCCGTCGTGCACGGCTGGGCCCATGCCGACACATCGGCCCCGGACGCCAAGAAATCCGAGTTTCAGCGGGACCGTCCCGAGGCCGCGGAAGAGACCGCGCAGGGGTTGGCGCGGATGCGGGACTTGTTCGGGCCTGCGCTGGTGCCGATGTTCGTGCCGCCGTGGAACCGGATAAGTGACGCGTTGGTGGCAAAACTGGCCGCGCAGGGGTATCGGGGGCTGTCGACATTCGGCTCGCGGGGGGCGGAAACCGAGCACGGGCTGACCGTGATCAACACCCATGTCGACCCGATTTTCTGGCGCGGAAACAGAGGCTTGGCGGACACGGAGTGGCTGATCGACAGCGCCGTGGCGCACATCCGCTCGGGCACATCCGAGCCGCTGGGGCTGTTGACGCATCACCTGGTGCATACCCCCGAAGTCTGGGATTTTTCCGCGCGGTTCATTGCAGAGATGCAGGACGGCGGGGCGGTGCCCCATGACATCGGGGCAGCTTTGAAGAATTGATTTGCGTGTCTGCGCCAAGTGCTTAGTCTGGGACAGAATCCGCCTGAAAAGGAGCCCAGCTTGAAACTGATTATCCCAATGATTACAGCTGCTTGCCTGTCCGTTCCGGCATGGGCGGCGCCGCTGGAACTGACCCCTGCAGACCCGCAGCCGACGGCGTTGAACGACGGGTTGGCGGTGCGCTATGCCTATCCGCCGGATGTGAAAACGCTGGCGCAGGCCGAAGCGTTGCTGTCCGACGCACAGCCCGGCACGCCGCTGGAGGGGCTGGATTACCGCGACACGGCGGACGGGGATATGACCCTGACCTCGACCAGCGCGCACCATGTTGTGGCGGGGATTTCCGGCTTTGTCCGCTTTGATGCGGAGGGCACCTATGTCATTGATTTCCTGAGCAATGACGGGCTGAAAGCCAGCATCGGCGGGCAGGAAGTGGTGTTCTTTGACGGGCGGCATCCCTGCGAGGAATCCGAAGCAGTCGAGGTCAATGTGCCCCAGGCCGGCTGGTATGCGCTGGAGGCGGTTTATTTCCAGCGCACGGGGTCTGCGTGCCTGCATATGCGGGCCGGACAGGATGCGCCCGAGTGGATGGAAAACGGGGCCTTCGGTCACTGATCTAACAGGGCGCGCGGCGGGTTAACCGGACGCTGGGCGCCGTGCTGTAGGGTGGAATACGTACATATTCCGCCCCGTCCGGTACAGAACAGACAAGGGCCAGAACGGCGGTTTTCCCCCGGTTTGGCCCGTGTTGTACATATTCGCGGCGGATGCGTACCAAACGCAACAGGCCCGCGAGGTGCGACATTATGCTGCCGGCAATTCACACAGTTTCTTTTTCAGATTTCCGCGCGAATACGGGTCCGCTGATGCGGTTCGTGACCCACGGCAACGGCAACCTGTGGCTGACCCGCTACCGCCGTCCGGTCTGCGCGGTGATCTCGATGCGCGACGCCCATGTGCTGGGATCGGTGCAGGGGCGGAACGTGAACGAGATCATCCACCAGCTGCAGGTCGAGGCCAACCGCAAGGTTGCGGCGGCAAGGCTGGACAACGCCTTTGACCGGCTGGAGGTGGTGCCCGAGGCGTGGCCCTTTCCGATCATGGAAGAGGCCTATGGGCGGGCGAACCGGTTTGACGAGAAGTGGCCGAAGGAAGAGGTGCGGCGGCGGGTGGAGGAGTGAGTGGGTGGGGGGTCGTCCCCGGTCCGCGCGCGGCGTGGCAATGGGTCCGGTGGATCAATTGAGGGGACGACGGGCGGAGCCCAGGGGGCGTTGATTGGGGTGGTGCCCTATCAGATATGCCGCGCCCGGACCGAGGGGCTGGTGCGAAGCGCCCGCCCCGTGGGGGCGGTTCGGGCGCTGCCAAACCCCTTGGGGGTTTGGCAATCTAGAATGGTACTTCATCCAGATTAGTTTCCTCATCACCCACAGAGGCAAAGATCACGGACTTAAGGCGCTTAGTCCAGTTCGATCCAAGCATTGTGCCAAACTCTTCTAGGAGTGAAGCATAAAACTGTTGCACATCGACGTCTTGAATTATCGAACTGATTTGTGAGTTTTCTTCTGCCGCCACAATCATCCGCTTCACTAAATTAGTCGAAAAATTGTCACATGCAGCCAACTTAGAAATGGCTATATGGGTATTTAAAAAAGATCCACTACTTTCCAAACTCTGAACAGCATCCAAAGCAGCATTAAAAGCCTCAATTTCTATCTTAGGGAACTCTTCATCCATAAAAGCCCGCAGAGATCCAAAATAGAAAATGAGAGCAGCCCTACTATCTGAAAGCTCACGAGATAAAAACTCATTAAATCTCCCCTCATGGAGCGAACTTGAGTAATCTTTATCCCTTGACACAAAATATAAATCATCAAGAATCTCAATTTTTTCGAGTATGCATTCCCAATTTATTGCATCTCCATAGCTGCCACTCTTTCCCGGAGGGTTACCAAGAACCACCCTTTTGCGTGCTCTTTCTAAAATATCTTCAGTGACCTCAAGTACGGTGGATTTTTTAAAAATATCTACAATTAGCTCATCAGCTTTAAGCTTGTGACTCGCTGCCTTCTTCAAAAACGCATCCACAAGAGCCTGTCTTTTGTCTTCAAAATCCCTATGCGACTTCAAGAGCAATGTAGCTTCGGGAAGTTCGCGAACCGGCGCAGGCATTTTCAAATTTGATTTTTGCCTAATCGACACAATACTTTCTGAAATCTTCGCCTCTCTATTCCTCCAAAACTCATCTATAACTTGCTGTGTTAGCAGAAAATCAATCTCGCCTTCCTGAGATAGGATAAAAAGATTTCGAAACTGTTCTATATCTTCATCACTAAAGGCATAGAGAGAAAGACGTTTGTGTCAACAAAGAGCGTTTTAACCATGGACAAATACCTTCGTTCAAAAATTCATTTGTCCCACACCACACAACCGTGTGGGGCCGCGCCCCGCTGCGCGGGACTCTCACCCCACCGTCTTTCATTAGCATAAAAATAGCAACCGAGTGCCGCTGCGCGCTTGGCTGCGCCAAACGCTTTCGCGCACGCACACTGCGAAAGTCCAGCTAACGCTGAACATTCGCAGTGTGGTTTTAGCTGTCCATTTTCAGTGCGCTAATGAAAGCTTCCTGTGGAATATCCACTTTCCCAAACTGGCGCATCTTCTTCTTGCCCGCCTTCTGCTTGTCCAACAGCTTGCGTTTGCGCGTGGCGTCGCCGCCGTAGCATTTGGCCGTCACGTCCTTGCGCATGGCCGACAGGGTCTCGCGGGCGATGACCTTGCCGCCGATGGCCGCCTGGATCGGGATCTTGAACATATGGCGCGGGATCAGGTCCTTGAGCTTTTCGACCATGGCGCGGCCCCGCATTTCGGCGCGGTCGCGGTGGACCATCATCGACAGGGCGTCGACGGGTTCGTCGTTCACCAGCACCGACATTTTCACCAGGTTATCGGTTTGGTAACCCGTCAGCTGGTAGTCAAAGGAGGCATAGCCCTTTGTCACCGATTTCAGCCGGTCGTAGAAGTCGAAGACAACCTCGTTCAGCGGCAGGTCATAGACGACCATGGCGCGGCTGCCCGCGTAGGTCAGGTCAAGCTGCACGCCGCGGCGGTCCTGGCAGAGTTTCAGCACGTCCCCGAGGTAGTCGTCGGGGACAAGGATGGTCGCCTTGATCCGCGGCTCTTCCAGGTGGTCGACCACGCTGAGGTCGGGCATGTCGGCGGGGTTGTGCAGTTCCTGCATGGACCCGTCGCGCATATAGACGTGGTAGACGACCGAGGGGGCCGTGGTGATCAGCTCGATGTCATATTCGCGCTCGATCCGGTCGCGGATGACCTCGAGGTGCAACAGGCCGAGGAAACCGCAGCGGAAGCCAAAGCCGAGGGCGGCGGAGGTTTCCATCTCGAAGCTGAAGGAGGCGTCGTTCAGGGCCAGTTTGTCGATGGCGTCGCGCAGGTCCTCGAATTCCGAGGAGTCGACGGGGAAGAGGCCACAGAAGACCACCGGCTGTGCGGGTTTGAAGCCGGGCAGCGGGGTGACGGTTTTCTTGTCGTGGGTCACGGTGTCCCCGACGCGGGTGTCGCGGACCTGTTTGATGGAGGCGGTCAGAAAGCCGATCTCGCCGGGGCCGAGGCTGTCGATGACCTGCATCTGCGGGCGGAACACGCCGATGCGGTCGACGTGGTGCACGGTGCCGTTGGACACGAATTTGACGCGGTCGCCCTTTTTCAGGCGGCCGTCGATGATGCGGACCAGGACGATGACGCCGAGGTAGCTGTCGTACCAGCTGTCGACCAGCATCGCCTTGAGGTCGGCGTTTTCCTCGCCCTTGGGCGCGGGCAGGTGGTGCACGATCGCCTCGAGGGTTTCGTGGATGCCGATGCCGGTCTTGGCCGAGACGCGGATGGCGCCGGAGGCGTCGATGCCGATCACGTCCTCGATCTGTTCGGCCACACGGTCGCAGTCGGCGGCGGGCAGGTCGATCTTGTTCAGGATCGGCACGATGTCGTGGTCGGCGTCGATGGCCTGGTAGACGTTGGCGAGGGTCTGCGCCTCGACCCCTTGGGTGGAGTCGACGACCAGCAACGAGCCTTCGACCGCGCGCATGGAGCGGGAGACCTCGTAGGCGAAATCGACGTGACCGGGGGTGTCGATCAGGTTCAGCACATAGGCCTCGCCGTTGTCGGCGACATAGTCGATGCGGACGGTGTTGGCCTTGATGGTGATGCCGCGTTCGCGTTCGATGTCCATGGCGTCAAGCATCTGCGCCTTCATGTCCCGGTCGGCAACCGTATTGGTCGACTGGATCAGACGGTCTGCGAGCGTGGATTTCCCGTGGTCGATGTGCGCGACGATGGAAAAATTGCGGATATGTGAGAGCGGTGTCATGGGCTGGATATGTAGGGGATTTGGGGCTTGGTCAAGTGAGCATGGAGGGGGCGGTGGATTGTTGTGTGGGTTGGGTTTCGGGGGACACGGGGGATGGGGTGGTTTTTGGGGGAAGGGTGGCTTTCGGCCGAGAGCTGACATTGCCTTGGCAGTCCGGCGCTGCGGTGCAGCTTTCGGATTGCTGCCATTCGTGCTGTGCGCAGGATTTTGGCGACGAGATCGTCGGTCAGCGGACAGAGCGGACCTTTGAATGGAGTGCGAAGCCGCGCATCGTCGGGCCGTGGTGCGGCGATCCGACCTCTGTGACTGGCAGTTTATGGCAGCCAGGCACATTCCTAGCTGGCGGTAAAACACAACAGCAGCCAAATCGCCGTGCCGGCGGACGGCCCGTCATGTCGCAGACATGCCTGAGGCATGATGCGCGGCGGCCTGCGGCCTTGATTCCGCGCGGGTAGAATGCGGAAAGGGCTCAAACCCGCCGTTCGCTGCAATTTTCACCAATGACCGCATGGCCCTGCCCCGCCCTGCGGACGTAGCGCCGCGCTTTGGGTCAGCGGTGTGACACAAAAGTCGGTTTTGCATGGCAATTGACAGATGCTTGAGGGCAAAGCACAGCCGTTGATTTCATCTTGTTTTTCATCTCACACTCAAGGGCTACGCAACGGCAGCGCCGCGTAGCCCTTGAGTGTGGAAAGGAGAGGCAGATGAAAGCGATAATTACCGGCGCGGGCATCGCAGGACTTGCGGCGGCCTATGAACTGGGCCGCGCGGGGTGGGATGTCGTGGTGCTTGAAAAAGCCGACAGCCTGCGCGATGGCGGCTATATGATCGACTTTTTCGGCCCCGGCTATGACGCCGCCGAAGCCAACGGGTTGCTGGATGCCTTTGCCCGACATGCCAGAAAGGTCGAAGGCGTCGAGCTGGTCAATGCTGACGGGTCGCGTCAGGGTTACATGAGCTACAGATCCTTCGCCGCTCCGCTGGGTGGGCGTCTGTTTTCGCTGATGCGCGGCGATCTTGAGCGGGTGCTGTTCAACGCGCTGGGGCCTAATGTCGATCTGCGGTTTGGCACCCGGATCGAAACCGTGGACAATGGCCCCGCGTCGGTCGACATCGTCACCTCGGCAGGGGATCGGTTGCAGGGCGATGTGCTGATCGGTGCCGACGGGATACATTCCCCGCTGCGGGCGCACTTGTTTACACCCGAACCCCGCGTGCTCAGATATCTGGGCTATCACACGGCCGCCTATATCTTCCGCTCTGACGCCGTGGCCAAGGCGGTGCAGGACCGGTTCCTGATGCTGTCGCTGCCCGACCGGCAGGCGGGTCTTTACCGGATGGAGGGCGACAGCGTTGCTGTCTACTTTATCTGGCGCGATACGCGACCTGAACGCGCGGATGATGCGGGGGCAGCCATCCGGGAGAACTTTGGCGATCTGGGATGGCTGGTGCCCGAAACGCTGGCGGCGATGCCGCCGAACGCTGAAATCTACTATGATGTGGTCGCCCAGATCGAGGCGGACCAATGGTGCAACGGGCGCGTGGCCTTGCTGGGCGATGCTGCCTTTGCGGTGTCATTGCTGGCGGGTCAGGGGGCATCGCTTGCCATTGGCGGCGCGCATGTTCTGGCGCAACAGCTTGCATCGCAGGCGGATGTTCCAACCGCACTTGCCCGATACGACGCCATCCTGCGCCCCGAAGTGGTGAAAAAACAGGCCGCTGGGCGCAAGGCCGCCGACTGGATTGTGCCGCATTCGCCGTTCCGCGTCTGGCTGCGGGCCCGGGTCTTTAACCTGTCGTCCCTGCCCTTTGTGTCGCGGGTGTTCGAACGTCTGGTGGCCACCAGCCCAAAGGGCGTGTTTACGAAGAAACGCAGTTAGGCCCCTGCCCGCGCTCAGATCGGATTGCAGCCATGCTGCGGGGGGAAAAAGAGACCTCAGAAAGAGACTTTTCAACCTGTCGGAAATGCGGATAAACCTAAGTGTTGTCACATGAAAGGGCTGGATAAATGTCGCACGACCTTCGGCCTTCTGAACGGTGCTTGCCGGTGATCGGCAGCGGCCTGATGGCGCGTCATATTTCTGCGTTCGATTGGTGCAAGACGCCGTTGGGCGCGATTGAGACCTGGCCGGTGTCGCTGCTGTCAGCGGTTCGAATAATGCTTGGCCAACAGCATGCGTCCTGCATTTTCTGGGGTCCGGACATGACGCTGCTCTACAATGACGCCTATGCACCGATCCTTGGGGCGCGTCAGTCCGATGCGCTTGGCCGACCTGCCAAGGAGGTGTGGCCGGACGTTTGGGAGGAGATCTTGCCATTTGTCGAAAAGGCACTGGATGGCGAAGGGACCTTTTTCAAGGAACTGCCGCTTACCATGACGCGAAATGGCTATGATGAGCAAACCTATTGGACATTTTCCTACAGCCCGCTTTACGACGATGACGGTACGATCTGCGGGATGATCAATGTTGCTGTCGACGAAACCCAGAATGTCGAGGGACGGGCGCTTCAGGATGCCATGCGGACAGAGCTGTCCCATCGCATGAAGAACATGCTTGCAGTTACATCCTCGGTTGTCTCTTCCAGCCTGCGCGCTTCGCCGGACCTGCAGCACGCACGTGAAACCGTGGCGGCGCGGATCCGGGCGCTTGGTGAGGCCCAACAGTTGCTGCAAGCGGACGCGGCGATTGACATTACCGAGGTGATCAATCGTTCCCTGACCGCGCACCTGGATCGCGACGAGCGGCTCTCTCTCACGGGTCCGCCGATTGTTTTGGCACCGGATCAGGCCCTTGGTCTGTCGCTGATCCTGTTCGAGCTGGCAACCAACGCCCTCAAATATGGTGCGCTGTCCCTGCAGGACGGTCGCGTCGGTATCTGCTGGACCTGCGCGGACGACGGAGAGTTCACGCTTGATTGGCAGGAGAGCGACGGACCGACTGTCAGTCCGCCGACGTCGCGCGGGTTTGGCTCTCAACTGCTTCATCAGGTTGGGCCCGGCTATTTCTTTGGCACCGGAAACATCGAATACAATCCTGAGGGTGTGAGCTATCGCCTGCGCGGCAAGATTTAAGGTCTGCCGGGCGCGCCGTCCGGTCCCCATGGGCCATACGCTGTCGCAGCGGGGTCGGACACCGGGCAGCGGTGGCCGTTGCATTCGCACCCGCGTGATCCTTCCGGCCATTTGCAGTGTCGTTGTTCGTTCGTTGGGACAGGCAATTACGGGTGGCAGCTGACTTCAGCCCGTGCCAAAATGTCCGGTATACGTCGCAATTATGCTGGCGACCCTGCGCAGAGGCCTATCCAATGAAAACTGCCGACCTCATCGACGACCATGCCGCCCGGTTGCGGCTTGTTCATCTTCCGTTCCGTCATTATGGCCAGAAGGCCTATATCTGCGGTCCGGCGCAGACCGTGAAATGTTTCGAGGACAACACGATCTTGCGTGCCCAGCTGGAGACACCCGGAGAGGGACGTGTGCTGGTTGTGGATGCGGGCGGATCGACCCGGATCGCGGTGGTGGGCGACATGCTGGCCGAACTTGCGATTGCAAACGGCTGGGCAGGTCTCGTCATAAACGGCGCCATCCGCGACAGTGCCGAAATCGCCGCATTGGATACGCTGGTTTTCGCATTGGGCACCTCGCCTGTAAAAAGCGCCAAGGACGGTCTCGGTAAAGTTGGCGGAACGGTGGAGCTGGGCGGCGTTCGGATCGCTCCGGGAAACTGGGTCTACGCTGATGCCGACGGCGTGCTGATGAGTGCCGAAAAGCTGGTTTAGACTGGCCCGGGGCTGACCTTCGCCGCGCTTGCGAGACATGCCGGGATTGCAAGGGCTGCTGAGTGGGACGTTGCTGCCGTTTGAAATGGAACGCGAAGCCGCGCATCGTCGGGCCGTGGTGCGGCGATCCGACCTCTGTGACTGGCAGTTTATGGCAGCCAAGCACATCCCAGCTATCCGTCCCGCGCAACAGCAGCCAAATCGCCGTGCCGGGGGACGGCCCGTCATGTCGCAGACATGCCTGAGGCATGATGCGCGGCGGCCTGCGGCCTTGATTCCGCGCGGGGGGAATACGGAAAGGGCTCACTGCCGACCTTCGCTGCAGATGCACCCCGACAAAAGTGGGTCGTGACCCCGAGCGTCTGCTTTCTTAGACCGCGCACCTTTGGTCTTAGAACGCGCACCTTTGGTGCGACGGCTGGTCGGGCGCTGTGCAGCCTGGGTCCGGGCTTTCTGGCTCCGCGCCCCTACACCCCGCGACGGTTTGCCCGCACACTCGTGAATTGCCCCCTGCCCCGAATTGCGGCATAATCCGCCCAGCAGTAAGCAGCGGCCAAAGAATGCCGCGATGGTGTGAGGCGAAACCATGATCCGATTGACGGCCCTATTCTCGTGTCTGGCCCTTTTGGCTGCCTGTGGCGGCGGGGGCACAAGATATTCCAGTTACAATGCAACGACCTATCAGTCCCCCGGTGCGCGCATGTCCACGCCCCTGGGCCAGCCTGCGCCCAAGCTGTTTGCGCGGGGGCCGATTGCCAATGCCTGCGAGGCTTCGGGGCGCAAACAGGCGAACCGGGAACGCTGTGGCTGTGTGCAGGCGGTGGCAGACATGTCGCTGAGCAATGCGGACCAACGGCGCGGGGTTGGGTTCTTTAACGATCCACACAGCGCGCAGGAGATGCGCACCTCTGCGTCCTCGAGCAACGAGGCGTTCTGGAAACGCTGGAAGGCGTTTGGCGATCAGGCCGGACAGCTTTGCGGCTGATTACAGGTCCTTGATCCACACTTGCAACGGCTTGGCCGTGGGCGCGTCTGCGTCCACGTCTTTCCACGTGAACTGCGCCTTGGCCCCGCCCAGCGGGGCATAGCCGCGTTTGCGCCAGAAGGTGTCGAGCGGACGGTAGTCGGCGGGACGCAAGGGGTGATCGTCGGGGCGTTGCACGGCGCAAAAGGCGGATTTGCTGTAGCCAAAGGCGCGGGCGGCGTCCTCGCGGGCGTCAAAGAACCGGTGCCCGATCCCCTGCCCCCGATAGTCGTCCAGCAGCACGCTTTCAGCGCAATAGAACACATCACCGATGTTCACGCCGGTGCCGTCGAAGGCCTGCGCGAAATCGTTGGCGTGATCGCTGAGGGGGGCAGCGGTGGCGGCCCCCACCAGCGTGTTGCCGTCATAGGCCCCGACCACGACCGCCTGTGGCGAGGCGCGGAAGGCGGCAAGGTAACGGCGTTCATAGTCCAGATCGCCGTCATAAAGGTAGGGCCAGTCGCGGAACACCGCGATGCGCAGGCGCGCCACATCGCCAAGCGCCGCGTCCAGCGCGGCGCCGGTCAGCACGTGGCACTGGGTCACGCGACCTGTGCCGTCCAGTCGGCCAGATTGTAATAGGTGGTGACGCGGGCGATCTTGCCGTCCTTCAGGTCGAAAAACGAGCCTGCGGGCAGTTTGTAGGTCTGGTTCCGCGCCTCTGGCAGGCCTGCGTCGGTTTGCAGATAGGTGCCGTTGACCACATATTCGGCCGCAGCACGGGTCTGGTCGGCGTTCACGAACACCTGCATGTCGGTCAGGTTTTCGGCATAGCAGCGGGTCATATGGGCGCAGAACTCGGCAAAAAGCGCCTTGCCGGTGCGGATCTGCCCTTCGTTCACGTGGTGGGCCACGTCGTCGGTCAGACAGTCCAGCATGGCATCGGTGTCGCCTGCGTTGAAGGCGTCGAAATAGCGGTTCACCACGGTCATGGCAGGTTCCTTCAGGTCAGCACGGTGGGCGGGCCCCAGCGGTCGTGCAGGTGGTCGATGATCTGGTCGCGGGCGCTGCGGTAGTTGACCAGCTTGGCCTCGCGGGTTTCGCCCAGGCCGGTGGGGTCCATGATCGGCCAGTAGGCGATTTCCAGGTGGTAAAAGCGGGTCAGGTCCAGCGCGCGGCGTTGCGAGGCGGGCGAGAGCGCCACGATCAGGTCGAAGCTGCCCAGGTCGTCGCCCCAGTCTTCCATCTGGTCAAAGCTGCGCGAGCGGTGGCGCGACAGTTCGACGTCGATTTCCTGACAGACCGCGATGGAAAAGCCGTCGATTTCCATGTCGGCCTTGACCCCGGCGGACTGGACGTAGGTGCCGGTGCCATAAAACTTTTTCATGATCGCCTCGGCCATCGGAGAGCGCACTGCGTTGTGGTCGCAGCAAAACAGTACCGATTGGGGCAAGGGTGCGACCATCCTAACCGCCGAAATGCAGGACGCAGATCAGGGTGAACAGGCGGCGCGCGGTGCCTTCGTCGATGTCGGCCTTGCCCGCGAGACGTTCTTGCAGGACGCGGCTGCCTTCGTTGTGGATGCCACGGCGGGCCATGTCGATGGTTTCGATCTGGCTGGGGGGCAGTTTCTTGACCGCCTCGAAGTAGCTTTCGCAGATCTGGAAGTAGTCCTTGACCACCTGGCGGAACGGTCCCAGCGACAGGTGGAATTCGGCGGCCTTTGCGGCCTCTTCGGTGGTCACGTCGAAGACCAGCCGGTTTTCGCGGATGGCCAGCCCAAGGTGGTACGGCCCCGGCGGCACGTCGCGGTCATCGCGGGCGGGCAGCGCAAAGCTGTTCTCTTCGAGCAGGTCGAACAGGGCGACCTTGCGCTCTTGTTCGATTTCGGGCGTGGGAGGCGGCAGGTTGCCGTCGTCAAGGTCGATGTGGGTGATGCGGGACATATCGCATCCTTTGCGTGTGAGTCTCGGCAGGTTAGCCCAAGGAGGGCGACGGGTTCAATCGCTGCACTGCGTCATGTTTCAGGTTTTACGGTTCAGGCGGTTCAGGCGGGCGGTGACCGACAGGCCGTGGGCCTGCAGGCTTTCCGAGGTGGCCAGCGTTTCGGCGGCGGGGCCGATGGCGCGCAGGGCATCCGGCGTCATCTGCGCCAGCGTGGTGCGTTTGACAAAATCCATCACCGACAGGCCGGACGAGAACCGCGCCGAGCGGGCGGTGGGCAGGACGTGGTTGGGGCCGCCGACATAGTCGCCAATGGCCTCGGGCGTCCAGGCGCCCAGGAAGATGGCGCCGGCGTGGGTGATCTGTGCGCTGAGTTTTGTCGGGTCTGCGACCATCAGCTCGAGGTGCTCGGGCGCGATGCGGTTGCTGAGGGTGGCGGCGGTGGCCAGATCCGGCACGGTGATGACCGCGCCGAAGTCGCGCCAGCTGGCCCCCGCGATGGCGCGGCGTTCGAGGGTTTGCAGGTGATTTTCGACGGCCTGCGCGACCTTTTGGCCAAGGGCGGCGTCGGTGGTGATCAGCAGGCTTTGCGCGCTTTCGTCGTGTTCCGCCTGGCTGAGCAGGTCCAGCGCGATCCAGTCGGGATCGTTGTCGGCATCGGCGATCACCAGGATTTCCGAGGGGCCAGCGATCATGTCGATGCCGACCTTGCCGAACACACGGCGTTTGGCGGCGGCGACGAAGGCGTTGCCGGGGCCGGTGATCTTGTCCACCGGCGGGATGGTTTCGGTGCCGTAGGCCAGCGCCGCAATCGCCTGCGCGCCGCCGATGCGGTAAATCTCATCTACGCCGGCCAGCCGCGCCGCCAGCAGCACCAGCGGGTTCAGGATGCCGTCGGGCGTGGGCACCGTGATGGCCAGACGCTGCACGCCCGCGACCTTGGCGGGGATGGCGTTCATCAGCACCGAGGACGGGTAGGATGCCAGCCCGCCGGGGACATAAAGGCCCGCAGCCGACACGGGCGTCCAGCGCCAGCCCAGCGTGGCACCTGTGTCGTCGGTCCAGCTGTCGTCGGCGGGCAGTTGCCGCGCGTGGTATGCGCGGATGCGGTCGGCGGCCAGTTCGAGGGCCGCGCGGTCGGCGGCGTTGACGGTGGCGATGGCGGCGTCCACTTCGGCATCGGTGATGCGCAGGGTGGCGGGGGTGAGCGTCAGCCGGTCGAATTTCGCAGTCAGGTCGATGACAGCCGCGTCGCCGTGGGTGCGGACCTGCGCGATGATGTCGGCCACGGTGGCGTCGACATCGGGGCTGTCCTCGCGCTTGGCATTCAAGAGCGCGGTGAAGCGGGTTTCAAAGTCGGCATCGGCGTGATCGAGGAACTGGGGCATGGCTGGCTCGCTTGCAGTGTCGGTCGTGACATAGCGGGCGCGGGCGGCAGGCTCAAGCGGGGGATGGGGGCGCTGCCCCCGGCGCTGGCGCGCCTCCCCCGGAGTTTAGGGGGCAAGATGAAGGGGGGGTATTGAATGGCGGATGTGTGGGAGAAAGTTGCCGCTCGTAACATTGCTGGCAATGACGACAGCCAATCTGAAGCGGACATTGCCGAAGCTTAGAAAACAACACATATATGTGTCCTATATGATCACCCGTGAGCGAGCACACGGGCGCAAAAGGACAATTTGAATGGAGAAGACTCTCCAACTTGGATTATTAGAGAACAGCCATCGCTTCCTGTGCGAGGCCGCAAAAAAAGCACGTTTGGCCGAAGACCAGCCAGATGAATGGATGTTCGCCGCTTCGGCCTTGGTTCAGTCCGTCGAACTAGCTCTTAAAGCAGCCTTGGCCGACATACATCCCGTCTTAATCTACGAGAACATAGACAATCCGAAACGCTCAGTGACCATCGGAATAGCTATCAGCCGATTAACAAATAAGAGCATTGGTAAGATCGAATTTACTATCAAAGACAAGAAGCGTCTTGACCGCGCCATAGCGATCAGGAACGAAATTACGCACTCTGATTTTTCACTTAATTTTTCGCAAGTTGAGGCAAACTTCCATGAAGTTTTCGCATTTCTGGCTGAATTTAATCGGCGTCATCTAGAAACGAACATCGACGAAATCATAGATGCCGCTGACCTCGTCGCGTTTCTTGACAACCGAAAGCACCATCAGGAGATGTTGTTACGCGCCAGAACGCGCCTCGAAGATGAAGGGATTGAGGCGCATTCTCTGCGCAGTTGCAGCTATTGCACGGAAGACACCTTCGTCGAAGAGATCGACGGTTTTCGTTGCTATCTTTGCCATCATCTCGAACCATCAGTGCAATGTCAAAACTGTGGGGAGAGTTTCTTGGAAGAAGAATTAGAAGACTTCTCTGATGCATTCCAAGCCGACTACTCAGAAGGTCGTCACGACGTGTTCTACAACTATGGTTACGACTTTCATAAAGCCTGCCCAGAATGCGTTGCTGAAATCAAACAGCATATCTACGAGTTAGAGCAGCAAAATTACTTTGATCAGATGATGGAAGATGAATACCAAGACCGAGTGAGGGGAAACTAGCAAAACACGCTTCCTGCGCATTGTGGCGCTTTGTCGGCAATGTAGCATCATTCATGTTGGCCTCAAACCCGACCTTCGCCGCAACCTCACCTAACACCAGCCACACCCACCAAAGCCCGGAGTCAAGGTGCGTAGCACCGCCGGGCAGCGCCCGACCGCCCCATGGGCGGGCGCTTTCTCACCGGCTTGCGCCTCTTCGGCCTCACGCCAAAACATTGAGATAAAGTGGTGCTAACGGGTGTTGTGATCCCCACCCGCGGTCGGGCGTTGCCCTTTGGGAGAGGTTTCGTTGGCTATCTGCGGTCGGGCGCTGCCCTGTGTTGTCGGGTCAGCCCCCTGCCCTCAATCGGGATGCTTGGGCGTGCTTTTCGACGGGGCGAGGTAGGGGCGTGTGACGTCTTTCAGCGTGGCTTCGATGGCCTCGACGGTCAGGCGGATCACGCCGTCGCCGGCCAGTGTCAGCAGGATGTGGCCCGCGCCGTCGCTGGTGGGCTCGAACGTGACCGACAGCAGTGACAGCACCGTGTCGCGGTCGCTGCGGTCGATGCCCTGGCTTGCGACCTCGAGCACCGTGTCAAAGGACAGCACCGCCTGCACGCGTTCCGTGCGGGTGGCGGCGTCTTCCCAGCGGAAGCGGTTCAGCAGGATGGCAAAGCGGCGCTGGCGGATGGCCCATTTCATTTCGGTGATCGGGAACACGGCGTCCTGCGCCAGTGACGAGATCACCGACAGGTCGCCTTCGTCCAGCGCGCCGAGGTTGAGGGGGCGTTCGGCGCCGTCCTCGAAGGTTGCGTCGTCGCTCATGCGTCCTTGACCCGTTCGATGTCGGCGCCGACGGCCGAGAGTTTGGCGACGACATGTTCATAGCCGCGATCCAGGTGATAGACGCGGCTGACCTTGGTTTCGCCTTCGGCCGCCAGCCCCGCGAGGATCAGCGAGACCGAGGCGCGCAGGTCGGTGGCCATCACCGGCGCGCCTTTGAGCCGTTTGACGCCCTTGACCGTGGCGGTGCCGCCGTGGACCTCGATGTCGGCGCCCATGCGGATCAGCTCGGGGGCGTGCATGAAGCGGTTTTCAAAGATCTTTTCTTCCAGCACCGAGGTGCCGTTGGCGGTGCACAAGAGCGCCATCATCTGCGCTTGCAGGTCGGTGGGGAAGCCGGGGAAGGGTTCGGTGGTCACGTCCACGGCCTTGATGTCGCCGCCGTTGCGTTTGACGGTCAGGCCGTTCGCGGTTTCGCTGACGGAAATGCCCGCGGCGTCCAGCTTTTCGCAGAAGGCCTGGACCAGGTTGATGCGCCCGCCCAACAGCTCGACCTCGCCGCCGCAGATGGCGGGGGCCAGCATATAGGTGCCCAGTTCGATGCGGTCGGTGACCACGGGGTGCGTGGCCCCGCCCAGACGGTCGACGCCCTGGATGGTGATGGTCGAGGTGCCCTCGCCCTCGATCTGCGCGCCCATCTTGCGCAGGCATTCGGCCAGATCGACGATCTCCGGCTCGCGCGCGGCGTTGTTGATAATGGTCGTGCCCTTGGCCAGCGTGGCGGCCATCAGGGCGTTTTCGGTGGCCCCGACCGAGGCAAAGGCAAAGTCGATGGTGCCGCCGCGCAGACCCTTGGGGGCCTTGGCGTGGACATAGCCGTCTTTCAGCTCCAGCTCGGCGCCCATCGCCTCCAGCGCCTTGAGGTGCAGGTCGACGGGGCGCGCGCCGATGGCACAGCCGCCGGGCAGCGACACGATGGCATGGCCGTCGCGGGCCAGCATCGGGCCCAGCACCAGGATCGAGGCGCGCATCTTGCGCACGATGTCATAGTCGGCGGTGTGGTTGTGGATGTTGTGGCTGGACATGGCCAGCACCTTGCCGTCCTGCAGGCTGGTGACCTCGGCCCCCAGCGAGCCAAGCAATGCGGTCATTGTCTTGATGTCGCTCAGGCGCGGCGCGTTGGTCAGGGTCAGCGGTTCTTCGCTGAGCAAGGTCGCGGGCATCAGGGTGAGACAGGCGTTCTTGGCGCCGGCGATGGGGATCTGCCCCCTGAGCGGTCCACCGCCCCGTACGAGAATCGAATCCATCAGTCTTTGTCCTTTGCCTGCGCCGTCTGTTGCCCCGTGGTGGCCCGCGCACGGGCCTGTGCCTTGCGCTTGGCCATATTGGCCTTGAGCGCCGCTTTAAGCCGCGCCTCGCGCGCGTTGGGCTGTTGGGGTTTGGTGCGGTTGTTTTCTGCCATGCGGCCTTGTTAGCGCAGGGGCGCGGGGGCGTCCAGAATGGGTTGCATTTCTGGTGTCATAAGGGGTTGCACGGGCGCGCGATTGCGTCTAATCACCCCGCACACTGGCGCTGCTGTAGCTCAGAGGTAGAGCACTCCCTTGGTAAGGGAGAGGTCGAGAGTTCAATTCTCTCCAGCAGCACCACTATCCCTAAGAAATCAAGTACTTACGGAACCGGCAGCGCGTCGGCCTTCCGTTACCCCGGAGCCACCCCAAACCGATTCACCCATCCTCACCCCAGTCGGGGTCGATGTGGCAGCCGTTGCCGCCGTCCGCCTCGACCATGATGCCGTTGTGGCCTCCCCCGGCCTCCATCACTGCGTCAGCGATTGCCCAGCGGAGGTCGGGCACCCAGAGGCCGGGCCGCACGGTCACGGTGTAGCAGGCCCCGGCGTTTGAATCGCACCAGATCATTTCGAGACGGCGCGCCAGCAGCTCGGGCATGGCGTCGATGATCCGGCGCATGGTGTCCAGCTCTGACAGGACCGCCCACCGGCTCTCAATCTGGACGCCCCGGTAGCGAAAGCCCAACACCGGGGCCTTGGGTCCGGCGTCGGCGCGGTCAATGTCATACTGGCGCTGGATCAGCTCAGCCGCCTCCGGCGGCAGGTCGGTGTGTTCTACCATGTTGATCTCCTCTGAGATGTCGTGCCCCGCGAGCGCTGCTGCGGGGCACGACGATAGGGGTTACTTCTTCTTGATGGTCTCCACCACGTGGGTGGATTTGCGCTGCGTCGCCTTCTTGACTGTGGTGAAACGGCCAGTCTTTGCGCTGCGGCCAACTTTGAACGATTTCGATTTCATCTGTTCTGCTTTCATAGTTGCATTGAGGGTGGGAGGCGCGCTCATCGCGCTCCCCGTTGATCTGGGTGGGGTGTCTATTCCGGGATCAGAATAGGCCACGCCCGCAGCCCAAACGCTTTCGCGTAGAGCCGGGTGCCGGTCTTCGGGCATGTCCGCCAAGGGCGGAAGACATACCGGTATCCCGGCGGAGGGTGTGTGTGACGCTTGGTCATTACACTCTCCACTTCGGGGCGTATCTTGCCTTTGAACCCAGATTGCGCTATGTGCAGTCCTGCTTAGGAGACTGATTTGCGCTTCCGGGAGGCTCTGCATCGTCAAGCCCCTGATGCACGATGAAGAAATCTGTGAGGAGGCTCGGGCGCCAACCTGAGCCTTCTTTCGTTAGAGCCTCCCGTTCTTGTGGAGGTAGCGCAGCCGGTTGCGCGCCGCCTCCCACGAGACGCCGAAGCGCTGGATCAGGTCATCCTCATCGTCCAGAGCGTCAATGAAGCACTCCGGCATCAGGAACTCTGCGGCAAACTGGTTCGCCTGCGGCTCGGCCAAGCGGAAGGACGGGGTGCCGTCCCCTTTCCGCGCCCGGGCAAGTGGGATATTGGTGTGCATCGCCCAGTGGCCCAGCTCGTGGGCGGTCGTGAACCGGGCGCGGCCCTCGCCCGCCCAAACTCCCTCATATACGTCCTCGCGGAGCATGATGAATTCGCCCTTGGGACAGGTGTAGCCCTCGGCCCGGCCCATCTCTTGTTGGCTGCCGACCTCGAAGTTGAGGAGCCCGAGCCGCTGGTCCAGCACTCGCTCGATGATCTCGATCACCGGCACGCGGGGCGTTTGTGCCTGCCCGAGCTGATGGCGGAGGTTGTCCGCGATGCCGCCGATCTCAGCCCAGCGGCGCGGCGGCACTATGAAGTCATTCGTCTCAGTCATTTCGCGTCCTTCTTGCTGAGGATTTGGAAGATGTTGTTGAGCTCATCCTCGGACAGCGAATTCATCCGGCGGGCCATCAGCCCTGCGGTGTCCCTCGCCAAGAGGCTGTCGGCCTCCAGAGTGAAGTTTTTGCGTGATCTGTCGGCAGCCCGGCGGAGAGATGCTGCGGCATCCTCAGCCAGCCTGTAGGCCCGGATCACAAGCTCAACGAAGCCTTCGGGCGGGGTCTTGGTGCCCCGCTCTACGGCGGAGATAAACGCTGAGGACTTCTCAAGCCTTGCGGCCATATCCAACAGTCGTTCATCCTCATCAATTCGCAGTTTCCGCAGCTCCTTCCCGATTTCTGTGGTCATGGTTGGTCTCCTGGTGGTTCACCACGCAATATGTGGTGTGCCGCTCGAGCTGTCAACCTTGTTGGTTAATTTTTCGTGCCTGACGGGTTAACAGGCCCGCCGTCGCATTAATCACCGTCGGACCAGCGCGCGGTTGACTTGACAGATACGCACGGCTGCGCCCTACGCTAAGTGCGTTCGCTCTGCTCTCTCCAGCAGCACCATGTGTGATTTCCCATCAGTGATGTTTGCGCATCTGGCGGCGGTGGTCTCTCGACTGACGTGCGGTGCATCCGTCTGCGCGGGCTGCTTGCTTTTGCGGCTCTGCAGGGGGCGACGGCGATGCTTGCGACATTCGCGGGTCGGGTCTGGTGATTCAATTGGCATTTAATTCACGGGTCTATGGACAACCAAATATCGCCAACCCATAGTAGAAATGTTTCTGCATATATTAGAACCCTATTACGATCCTTTCTGACCGGAGCAATACCATGGGCCTTTTGTTTATGATGGCGGCAATGTTCGGCGCTGTCGCATTTATTGACAATGACGATTCTGCGACGGAGACGGACGATACATCTGATCCGCTTCCGCCTGAAACGCCCACGGACCCTGTTGATCCCGTTGACCCGATCCCTGATCCGTCGTTGACCCTTGAAGGGACAAGCGGCGCGGATCTTCTTTTGGGAGAAGAAGGCGATGACACCCTGTACGGGCGTGCGGGCAGCGACACGCTGAGCGGTGCCGACGGCGATGATCAGCTTTTTGGGCAGTTCGGCAGGGATGACATCGCTGGGAACAGCGGTGCGGACAGCCTGTACGGTGGAGAAGGGAACGACATACTGTACGGAGATGCGGCGCAGATCAGCACGTCGTCGGAGACGGACGGTGCGGATTTTCTGGATGGCGGCGCGGGCAATGACCAGCTGTATGGCGGCGGCGGTGTCGACACCCTGAACGGGGGCGACGGCGACGATTTGATCGTTGACTATGACCTGAGCCGGAACGAAGGCATCGAAAACGGCTCGGTCGTGGATGGGGGTGCCGGCGATGACGACATCCGTGTCGATGGCGGCAGCACGATCACCGGCGGGGACGGCAATGACAGCATTTTCGTCCATGCCGACATTGGCGAAGAGGGGGTCACCGAGATCACCGATTTTGTCCAGGGACAGGACACGCTGGCCTTCAGCATCGTCATCAGCGAAGGCGACACCGGCCCGCTGACCATTCAGGACACGGCGGATGGCACGGGTGCCGAGGTGTACATGGGCGACACGCTGGTGGCGGAAATCACCGGCGGTCAGGGCATGACGCTTGATGATCTGGATGTTGCTTTCGTTCTGGAACAGAATGCGGGCGACGTTGATTACACCGACGGCGATGCCGGTTCGATCATCGAGGGCAACCATTCCGACAATGTGATCAACGGCGGGGATGGCAATGACAGTATCTTCGCGGGCTATGTCGGTGGCGATTACGCGGGCGAAAACTATCACGGTGGCAGCGACGTTCTGAATGGCGGTGCCGGGGACGATTACATCGTCGCCGATAGTGCCACCTATACGGCGTATAATGATGGCACCTCGCCCATCGAGGTTGTCCACGATCTGCACGTCGACACGCTGAACGGCGGCGAAGGGAACGATACGCTGGTTGCAAACGATGGCGGCATTCTGACCGGCGGTGAAGGCGAGGATGTGTTCGTGATCAACCACAACATGCGCTACGTGGACAATGACGCCTATGATGGCGACAACCTGTTCCCCGAGCCGGTCCAGATCACGGATTTCGACCCGACCGAGGACGTGATCAACATCGCATATTTTGGCGACTTTTCCGGCTTTTCGGGACCGTCGAGCGAGGATGTTACGGTTGAGCCTTGGGAAAATGGCGAGGGCAGCAATATTCTGCTGTTCGACAGGGTCATCGCGACCGTGCCCGGTGCCGGGACGCTGAGCTATGCGGATCTGAACTTCGACAAGGACGTCGCGCGGGCCTACTGAGCTGAGCGGGACTTGATCGGCAAAGTCATCGCGCGGGCCTGAGGCCTGCGCGATGCTGTGTTGGAGGTCAGCCCCCTATAGCGCCCCGCCTTACACTTGCATCGCCAATACCCTGCCGCGCGACGCGCTCTCGGGCCATTGGCGATGTGATCTGTCCGGGGTTAAAGGCGGGACGCGTTAGAAGGCGTCGAACTCGGGCACGTTGCCCAGCCGGACCAGGAATGTCGGTTCCGACACCTCGCCCGAGCCTGCATCTTCGGTGACGCTGTAGGCGTCGGCACCCGCGCAGGCGTCCGAACGGCATTCGCGTTCGGCGCGTTCGCGGGCCTGTTCGGCGGTGGTGTACTGAAACTGTTTGTCGATCACCAAGGCCACCTGCCCTGAACGGCCGGTCTTTTTCTCGGTGTAGGTCTGGCAGATGTAGTGGACCTTGAAGGCGCTTTCTGGGTCGTCGGTCATGGCGGCGTCCTGAGATGGAGGGGTGGTTCGCGCAAGGCTTGGCAGGGATGCCGGGCCTTGTCGATAGGACAGTGCGGACGCTTGGGTCCGATGGTGAGAAGGACCGGCACAGCACGGGCCGCGGTTGGCCGCCGCGACCCGTGTGGGGCCTGCTATCGCGGGGCTACAGCGATTCTGTATGTTTGTGCGTGGCGGCATCAATGGCGCGTTCCTGCCCGCGTGACACGGTGGTGACCGGAGAGCCGAACATCGCGTTGGCCGCGTCAAAATCTGCCTTGGTGTCGATGCGGACCCAGTTCAGCCCCGCAATGTCGAGCGCATGAAAGGGCGTGCCGGCCGCTGAAAGCCGGGCGTAGGCCACGGTGTCGGGGTCGTTCGAGCGCATCGGGTCGTCCATGATCTGCGCCAGTTCCGCAAACAACCGCGCACCGGTTTTGGCGGCGATCTTTTCGATGCCGATGGCGGCGGCAAAGGCCAGTTCGGGCGTGATGGTCCGGTCCGCTTCGGCATCCGGCGCTGGATCGTCCGTGATCACCTTGACCGTGTTGTCGGCAGAGGGGGTGGTGCCGTTCATGCACAGGACATTGGTTTCATTGCTGTCCAGCAACCGCCGCAGAATGCGGACTTCGAACACCACGTTGGCGTCGAATTTGACGAATTCGGACATGCCGATGGCCTGGCGGGCCAGCAGCAGCGCCTGGGCGGAGCCGCTGTTGTCATAGCGGGTGTTGGTCACATAGGTGACGCGGATGCCACGGAAAGTTTTGTCGACGAATTGTCTGATCTCATCGGCGCGGTGGCCCAGCACCAGCACGAACTGCGAGATGCCGCAGCTGAGGCAGTTGCGCAGGGTGCGTTCCAGAATGACCGAACCGCCGACGCTGCGCAGGCAGGCGGGGCTTTTGTCGGCTGCCGCGCCAAAATGCGCGCCGGTGCCTGTGGCCAGTATCACGGCCACGGGCGCGCGCTTGATGTCGTTGCTCATGTGTTTCGTCCTTTCGGGCCGCGGGGTCGGGCGGCAATGGGTCTGTGGTCGAAAAGCGCGCGCGGGCCTTGGGGGGCGCGGCGGTCCTGCGATGTCGAGGGGCGCGCACAGGGGGGGCCGTCAGATCGGTGGCAGGGGTCGCGTGATGTTGTGGTCTGGCGCGAAAGGCGGCGGGGATTTCAGCGCCCCGTGACAGAGGGCCGGGCCGATGATGCCTTGGCGGATCGTAAGGACGGTCGCACGCCGCGATGCGGCTTTTCAAAACAAAGACTTATGGAAAATCCGCGCCGAAAGCAAGGGTTGGTTTGGCTCAGGCTCCCTGATGCGCGGGAGTCCATGCGCCGTGGCGGAGGCGATTGTTGCGGTTGGTAGCGCAAACAAGGGCAGAAAGGGGTTTACCTAGGGTAAGCGCCCGACTGGACACCACTGACGCAGGTGGCTAACAAGTGCCAGCTTGTCGCCGCGTTCCGTGGCGCGCCCCAAAATGAGGCTGCACAGATGCTTGACCTGACCGACATCCGCTCCGAACTGGGCAATCACTATGATCTGGCCCCTTCTGTCGACCTGGCTGCCGAAATGCCCGAGATTTACGCGCGGATGGACCGCGTGGTTTCGCCCCCTGATTTCGCGATTTACGCGCCCTACATCAAGGCGATCAACGCCCTGAAGAAAGAGCGCAACGCGGTCATTCTGGCGCACAACTACATGACGCCGCAGATTTACCACGGCATTGCCGACGTGGTGGGCGACAGCCTGCAGCTGGCCATCGAGGCGACCAAGGTCGAGGCGGATGTGATCGTGCAATGCGGCGTGCACTTTATGGCCGAGACCTCGAAGATCCTGAACCCGTCCAAGACGGTGCTGATCCCCGACATGGACGCGGGCTGTTCGCTGGCCGAAAGCATCACCGCCGAGGGCATTGCCGAGATGCGGGCGAAATACCCCGGTGCGCCGGTGGTGACCTATGTGAACACCACCGCAGAGGTGAAGGCCGCGTCGGACATTTGCTGTACCTCGTCCAATGCCGCGCAGATCGTGGCGGCGCAGGAGAGCGACACGGTGATCATGACGCCGGACAAGTACCTGGCGCAGAACGTGGCCAAGGACGTGCCGCACAAGCGGATCGTGTGGTGGGACGGGGCCTGTATCGTGCATGAACAGTTCACCGCACAGGACCTGCGCGATTTCCGCGCCTCTGAGCCCACAACGCGGATCATCGCGCACCCCGAATGCCCGCCCGATGTGGTGGCCGAGGCGGATTTCTCCGGCTCGACCAGCGGGATCATCGACTATGTGAACAGCGAGCGGCCTGAAAAGGCGCTGTTGGTGACGGAATGTTCGATGGGGTCCAACATTGCCAACGCGATGCCGGATGTGGATTTTGTCGGGCCCTGCAACATGTGCCCGTTCATGAAGATGATCACGCTGGAAAAGGTGCTGTGGACCCTGCACAGCATGCAGGGTGCGGTCGAGGTGGACCCGCAGGTCGCTGACCGTGCGCGGGTGGCGGTGCAGCGGATGATCGACGTGTCGCGCGCACAGGCGGCCTGACCGCGATGCAAGAGATTGAAACCGGTCGGATCATCATTGTCGGGGCCGGTCTGGGCGCGCTTTATGCGGCGCTGAAGCTGGCGCCGCGTCCGGTTCTGATGATCTCGCCCGAGACCTTGGGCGAAGGGGCCAGTTCCGCCTGGGCGCAAGGCGGGGTGGCTGCCGCGATGGACGCCGCCGACAGCGCCGAGGCGCATGCCGCCGACACGGTGCGGGCCGGGGCGGGTACGGTGGACGCAGGCGTGGCCGATCAGGTCACCGCCGAGGCGCGGGCGCATATTCTGGACCTGACGGCGCTGGGCACACCTTTTGATCGCACGGCGGACGGCGGTTACGTCATGTCGCGCGAGGCGGCGCACAGCTATGCGCGGGTGGTGCGGGTGCGCGGCGATCAGGCGGGGGCCGAGATCATGCGCGCGCTGATTGCCGAAGTGCGTGCAATGCCGTCGATACAGGTGCTTGAGGGCGTGCTGGCGGTTGGCCTGCACTGTGAGGACGGGCGCGTTGCGGCTGTGGACGTGGCGCGGTGTGACGAGGGGTTGAGTGTGCCCATTCGCTTGCGTGGCGCGGCTTGTCTGCTGGCGGGAGGCGGCTCGGGCGGGCTCTATGCGCTGACCACAAACCCGCCGCGCATTCGCGGGCAGGTGATCGGCATGGCGGCGCGCGCCGGTGCGGTGATTGCGGACGCGGAATTCGTGCAGTTCCACCCCACGGCAGTGGCGAGCGGGGTCGATCCCGCGCCGCTGGCGACCGAGGCCTTGCGGGGCGAAGGCGCGGTTCTGATCAACCGGGACGGCGTGAGGTTCATGGTCGGGCTGCATCCTGACGCAGAGCTGGCCCCGCGCGATATTGTGGCGCGGGGTGTTTATGCGCAGACGCAGGCGGGGCTGGCGCCGATGCTGGACACGCGCGCGGCGCTGGGTGCGCGGGTGCTGGAGGAGTTTCCGGCCGTCGCCCTGGCCTGTGCGCAGGCGGGCATTGATCCGGTGACGCACCCCATCCCGGTGGCCGCAGCCGCGCATTACCACATGGGCGGAATCGAGACGGACGCAGACGGACGCGCCACGCTGGGCGGGCTGTGGGTCTGTGGCGAGGCGGCGTCGACCGGATTGCACGGGGCGAACCGGCTGGCGTCGAACGGGTTGCTTGAGGCGCTGGTCTATGCGCGCCGCTGTGCGCTGGACCTTGAAGCCGCACTGGACCCTTGGGCCGATGCCGAGCCTGTCACCCTGCCCGCCCTCGCCGCCGATACGCCACCCGACCCCGCGCTGGTCGCGCGGTTGCGTCAGGCCATGACCGATGGCGCGGGCGTGATCCGCGATGCCGCCGGGCTGACCCGTTGCTTGGCCGAGATTGCCACCGTTGAGGCAGCGCAGCCCGCCTGTACGGTGCTGCACAACATGACCGCCACCGCGACGCTGATCGCCACCGCAGCCCTGTTGCGGACCGAAAGCCGTGGCGCGCATTTCCGCGCCGATTTTCCCCAGACCGACGGCGCCGTGGGCGCACGGTCCCGCATGACCCTGACGCAGGCGCTGGCCCTGCGCGCTCAATACGAACCGGACCTTGTATGACCCAACTGCCTCCCCTGCCCGACCTGATCCTGGAACCGCTGATCCGCGCTGCGCTGATGGAGGATCTGGGCACCTATGGCGACATCACCACGCGCACGGTGATCCCGGCGGGCACGCGGTATGTCGCGCAGTTGCGGGCGCGGGAGCCGGGTGTGGTGTCGGGGATGCAGATCGCGGAGATTGCCTTTCGGCTGGTCGATCCGCAGCTGAAGGTGACCTGTCATTGTCCCGACGGCAGTGTCATCGCCGCCGGTGACCTGCTGATGGAGATCGAAGGCAGTGCCGCGTCGATCCTGTCAGGCGAGCGGGTGGCATTGAACTTTGCCGGGCGGCTGAGCGGGATCGCGACGTTGACGGCTGCCTTTGTTGCCGAAGCGGCGGGGACAGAAACGCGCATCACCTGTACCCGCAAGACCACGCCGGGGCTGCGGCTGGTGGAGAAACAGGCGGTGCTGCATGGCGGCGGGTTCAACCACCGCTTTTCGCTGTCGGACGCGATCCTGATCAAGGACAACCACATTGCTGCCGCCGGGGGCATTCGTCCGGTGCTGCGCGCGGTCAAGGCCGGCGCGTCGCATATGATCCGCACCGAGATCGAGGTGGACCGGCTGGACCAACTGGTCGAGGTGCTGGACGAGGGTGGCGCGGATGTCGTTTTGCTGGACAATATGGACACGCCCACCCTGCGCGAGGCCGTGGCGATGGCAGCGAAGCGTATCACGCTGGAAGCCTCGGGCAACATGCGGCTGGAGCGGATTGCCGAAGTGGCGGCGACCGGGGTCGATTACATCTCGTCCGGGGCGCTGACGCATTCGGCTCAGACGCTGGACCTTGGGCTGGATTTCTAGGGGGCGGCATGGCGCAAGACGGTCCGCGCCTGCACGCCCATTGGATCACGGCGGACGGTCGCGCGGGCCATGAGGGCGTGGCAGATGCGATATTCCCCTATTGGAGTTTCACGAAAACGGCGATTGCGGTCGCGGCGCTGAAGCTGGTGGAAGCCGGCGCGCTGGCGCTGGATGCGCCGCTGGCGGGAGACCGGTTCAGCCTGCGGCAGGTGCTGGCACATACCACCGGGCTGCCGGATTACTTCACCTTGCCGGAGTACGTGCAAGCGGTGGCCTGCGGCGACGCGGCCTGGCCGCGCGATGTTTTGCTGGGGCGGGCACTGGCACAGGGGAGGCTGTTCGCGCCGGGTGAAGGCTGGGCCTATTCCAACGTCGGCTACCTGTTGGTGCGCACGCAGATCGAGGCGGCGACGGGGATGTCGCTGGGGGATGCATTGACCGAACTGCTGTTTGCGCCGCTGGGGCTGGGGTCGATCACGCTGGCCGAGACGCCTGCGCAGTTTGCACCGGTCCATTGGACCGCGGCGCAGCGGTATGATCCGGGCTGGGTTTACCATGGCTGCCTGACCGGTACGGCGGCCGATGCGGCGCGGTTGCTGCACGCGCTGATGGGCGGCGCGGTGCTGTTGCCGGACACGCTGGCACAGATGCGCGCGGCGCACCCGCTGGGCGGCGCGATTGCGGGCCGTCCCTGGACACGCTGTGGCTATGGGCTGGGCCTGATGGCGGGCACGATGGCGGGTGCCGGAGCGGCTGAGGGTCATTCGGGCGGTGGCCCGTTCAGCGTGAACGCGGTGTATCATTTCCCCGACCTGCCCGTGCCTGTGACTGTGGCCTGCTTTGCGCAGGGGACGGACGAGGGCGTGACCGAATACACCGCGGTGGAAATGGCGCAGGGGAGTCAGGCCCGCCCCTAATAATCCTTCTCGAAGAACAGCCCCAGACCGGTTTCCCCATCAGATGCGACGCTGCCCCGTGCGGTGAGCGAGGGGGAGATCGTGAGGTTCAGGTTGACCTCGGCGTCGCCCTTCGCGCCGACGGTGACGTCGGTGTAGATGTTGTCGGTCACGTATTTGCCCACGCGCGCGCCGGTTTCGCCGTTCTCGTCGGTCACGATGTCCAGATCGTCCAGCCCAAAGCGTTCGCGGATGCCGTTCAGCAACCCGCCGCCGCCCTTGCCGGTCAACGTGCGCACTGCGGCGGCCAGTTGCACCGCCTGCAGGGGCGAGATCTTGTCCAGACCGCGCCCGAACAGCAGTTGTGCCAGAATTTCGTCGTCGGGTTTGTCCGGGGTCGAGGTGAAGGTGATCTCGGGCGCCGAGGCCAGGCCTTCGACGGTGATGCGGATGGTGGTGTCCGAGGCGGTGGTTTCCGCGACGAAGCGGATATAGGGATCGAACCCGCCCTGAAGCTGGGCCGAACCTTCGACGAGGTCCAGCCGCTTGGTCAGGATGTCAAAGCGGCCGCGGATCAGGTCAAAGCGTCCGATGGGAACCACGTTGGCGGTGGTGCCGGTGATGCGCAGCGTGCCGCCCAGTTCGGCGTCCAGCCCCCGGCCCCGCACAAAGATACGTGCGGGCGCGCGCAGGGTGATGTCGATGGGAAAGGCGACGCTGCTGTTGCTGCCGCCGGATGCGCCGGCACCCGGTTCTTCGATCAGCCCGGCACGGGCGCGGGTGGCGCGCACGTCTGCGGGTTCGTTCACATGTTTCAGCCCGTCCAGAAGCGGTGCTGCTTCGGCGCCGCCTTCGGGCACGCGGATTTCGGTGGTGCCCAGCGTCAGGTCGGCCTTGATCGCGGCCCCGCCGGTCAGCGCGCCCTGCACCGAGCCTGTGCCGTTGATGGTGGTGTCATAAAGCTTGGGGTCGGTGATGCGGACGTTGTTGACGGTGATCGCCAGATCGGCGGTGTTCGGCGCGTCCAGCGACACCGGACCGCTGACGCGGATGGTGCCGCCGCTGGATACGGTTGCGGTGGTGTCGAGCGTGGCGCGGCCGCCTGTCAGGTTCACGGTTGTGACGATGGGGGCCAGCGTGATGTTCTGCTCGGGCAGCACAAGGCGGGCATTGTCCGTCGAGATCCGCCCCGAGACCGAACCCAGCGCCAGCGGGCCGTTCAGCGACAGGTTGAACCGCGCCTGTCCGGCGGCGATGTTGGGGGCGATAAAGGTGTTGGCCAGCCCTATGGGCGCGGCCCCGGTCACGTCGATGTTGGCGCGGCTGGCGTCGGTGGCGACCTGACCGCGCACGGTGGCGGTGGTGCCTTCGGGCCCGGTGGCGTCGATGTTGACGCGCCAGTTGTCGCCCACCTGCTCGGCGGTGCCCTTGGCGGTGGCGGGGCCGTTGATGCCCGTTGCAAAGAGGCCGATGTCGCGCAGGCTGGCGTCAAAGTTCAACGTGGTGTCTGCGCCCGAAGTCGAAGCGGTGATCGCGGCCTGAAGCTGCGACGTTTTCAGGTTCAGCCGGTCCACGATCAGCGGCTGGTCTGCCGCTTTGCGCGCCGCAAGGTCCAGAGAGCTGGCGCCGCGCAGCAGCTGGTCCACCTGCGGGATGCCTGTGCCAAGGTTCTGCGCGGTGGCATCGGTGGTGATGTCAAAGGTCGCGTCGCGCGGGTCGTACCACCCTTCGGCGGTCACGTTGGCCGCACCGGCAAGCTGGCGGCCCGCCAGCGCGGAATAGGGCGACAGCGATTGCACGGCGCCTTGCACGGTGCCGGTGATGCGCCCGGGCGCGCCGTCGACGATGGGCACCACACCCGCCACGCGCACATCGGCGCGGCCGGGTCCGGTGGCGCGCATGTCCACGGCCCAGTCTGTGCCGGTCTGGCGCAGGGTGCCGTTCAGCGTCGCCGCGCCGGTCAGGGCCGGAGCCACGACCGAGGCATCAGGCACGCGGGCATCGACGCGCAGGGACCCGTCGTCGGTGCCCAGCGTGCCGGTGACGCTGGCGGTGATGTGGTCCGAGGCCAGACGGAAGGTTTCGATATCGGTCACGGTGCCGTCGCGCCGGGCGACAATGTTCAGCGTGCTGTCGCCGCGCAGCAGCCCGTCGGCCTGCGGGATGCCGGCAGAGAGGTTCCGGCCCGTCAGGTCGGTTTTCAGATCGAAGGTATAGTCGCGCAGGTCGACCCAGCCTTGCGAGGTGATGTTGGCGGACCCGGACAGGGCGCGCCCCGCGAGTTGCGAATAGGGTTCGAGCGATTGCACCGATCCGTTGATGTCCGCGTTGATGCGGCCCAAGGCCCCCTCGACCAGTGCCAGCGTGCCGTCCACGCTCAGGTCCACCCCGCCCGGTCCGGTGGCGCGCACGTCGACGGTAAAGTCGGTGCCTGCCTGACGGATGGAGCCATTCAACGTTGCGGGACCGTTCAGCCCGGGCTGGACCAGCGAAGTTTCATTGACGCGTGCCGCGACTTGCAGGTCGCTGGCATCGGAGGACAGCGTCCCGCTGACGGTGGCGTTCAACTGGTCGGTGGCGATCTCGAAATTGTCGATGCGGGTGCCGGTTTCGTCGCGGGCGGCGGTCAGGGTCAGGCGGCTTTGGCCCGCGATCAGCGGATCGGCCTGCGGGATGCCCACGGCCAGATTGTCGCCGGTGCCCTGAAGGTCCACGTCAAAGGCGCCGGAGATGGGGGCAAAGGTGAATTTTGCGTCGAACTTGGTGGCGCCTTGCAGGTCCTGCCCCGAGATTTCCGAGAACCGCGCGAGGTTGGCGGCGGTCAGGGTCATGTTGCCCGCGACCGACAGGTTCAGGTCCTGGGTCATCCCTTCGAGCTGGGCCTGTCCGGTCAGCCCGTAGTCGGCCCCGGTCAGGTCGATCTTGCTCAGCTTGAGCGGTGCGTTTTCGGTCCAGTCAAAGTTCAGACCGCCGTCGATGCGCGGGCCGACCGCTTCGGCCAGAGCGGTGTCGGTCAGTTCGATCCCGTCGATGGCATAGGTCAGCTGTCCCATCACGCCGCCAAGGCTCGTGCCTTCGCCCTGGGTAAGGGTGCCCTCGCCTTTCAGGGTGAGGTTGCCCAGTTTCAGCGTCGGCTGGTTCAGCCCGTTGACCGCGATGTTTGCGTCCCAGCCGTCGCCCGAAGCCGCGTCAAAGCGGACGCCGAGCGTGGCGTTGTCGATCTGGGTCTGTTCACCCGGCAGCGGCAGCAGGACCGGCGTGCCTTCGGCGTCGGCGATGCGCCCGTCCAGTGCAATGACCGTAGGCCAGCCGCCCGAGGCCAGCGCCAGATTGCCGGTCAGCGTCAGCGAACGGGTGTTCAGGTCGAGCGTGTCCAGCGTCAGCCGGCCATCGGCAAAGAGCGTGCCCGAGGATTTCAGCGTGATGTCATCGCCAAAGAACGCGCCGTACCGGGGGGCAAACATCGGAGCGATGTCGCCGCCCAGGTCCAGCGCAAAGCTGCGGTCGATGGCGGGGGCTGTGGTGGCACCGTCGTCGCCGGGGGCGGGTGCGGCGGTTTCGGAGGGCGTGCCCTTGAGCGTGACCGATCCGTCAAGGCGCGGGGTGTCGTCGGTGGCCAGCGTGATGTCGGCCACGAAATCGTCCAGCGGACCCGAGCCTGCGACGGTCAGATCAATCGACGGATTGTCGGGCAGCGCCATCAGGCTGGACAGGATACCGCCGTCGTCCTCGGACACGGTCAGTTCCAGGTCCAGCACATCCGTGGCATTGGCATAGGTCGCGGCAAGGGTCACGTCGCCCTTGGTGCCGTCCACGCGGTTGACCTCGATCTTGGCGGTGCCTTCGCCGTCAGCCAGTTGCGCCGAGCCGTTCAAGGTGATCACCGCCGCCTGTCCAAAGACCGGCTCGCCGATCTCGACGCGGCCGGCCTTGACCTGTTCGATGTTCACCGACACGGGCAGGTCGGGGATGGAGAAGCCGCCCGACGCCTCGGGGGCGGGCACGTCGATGGTGTCGGGGGTGACCGGCTTACGCGGCAAGAGCACCTCGGCCACGGAGAGTTCCGTCACCTCAAGCCGACCGGTCAGCAGGGCCGAGCGGCTCCAGTCCAGCGACACGTCGCGCAGGGTCAGCCAGATGCCTTCGTCGTCGGCGATGGTCAGTTCGTCAATCGTCGCCCGCGAGCTGAGCGCACCGGCAAAGCCCACGATGCGCACCTGACGGCCCGCACCGGACAGGCTGTCTTCGAGAAAGGCCTGAAGGTAGCCGCGGTCGTCGTTTTCCTGTGCGGTGGCGCCGTGTGGCAGGCACAGGAACAAAGCGGCGGACAGAAGGATAAGCAGATGTTTCAAAACGATTGTCCTATGCCGACGTAGAATTGCACCCCGTCGCCGGTGTCGCCGCCCACGGGGGCCGCCACGTCCAGCCGGATCGGGCCGATGCCGGTGTTGTAGCGCAGGCCGACGCCCGCGCCCGCGTGCCAGTCGCCCGCTTCGGCAAAGAGGGTGTCCGCCGAGATCATGCCCGCGTCAACAAAGCCGACAATGCCGATGGAGTCCGTAATCGAGGCACGCACCTCACCCGAGACACCGACAAAGGATTTGCCGCCCGAAAGGGTGCCACCGCCCAGATCGACGCCCAGCGACTGGTAGGGTTGTCCGCGCACGGTGCCGCCGCCGCCCGAGTAGAACAGGAAGTCGGGCGGCAGGTCCGCCAGATCAGGCCCCAGCGTCGAGCCGATCTGCAAGCGGCCCGCGAAGACCAGCTTTTTCGCCTCGCCCACGGAACGGAAGATGCGCCCGTCCGCGAAGAACCGCAGGCCCACGTCCGAGTCGTCCAGCCGCACAAAGGGCATGGCCTCGGCCTTGATGTAATACCCCGTCGTGGGGTTCAGCACGTCGTCGCGGTGGTCCAGCGTGGCCGACACGGGCAGGTTCAGAAAGAAGAAGTCCCGTTCGCCGTAAAAGTCGTCGTATGTGTTGACATAGCGCAGTTCCAGCGCCGCTTCGGCCTGAAGGTGGTCGGAGAAGATGCGCGACGCCCCTCCACCGATGCGGACCTGTTGCAGGTCGTAGTTTTCTTCTTCCTCGTCCGAGATCGACCCGTAGACAAATCCGTCGTTGTCGGTGCCGAAAAAGGCGGGGCTGTTCAGGCGTCCGGCCAGACTGTAGTCGATGCCGCCGGTCTGGCTGCCGATGCCCGATATTTCGCCGTCGATGCGCAGCCGTTCCGCGCCGCCAAACAGGTTGCGGTGCATCCAGTAGCTGGACAGGGTCACCCCCTCGAAAGACGAGATTTCAGCGCCGAACCCGAAACGGCGGGGTTTTTCGTCGACCAGTGCCAGGTTCACGTCCATCACATCGCCCGGGCGCAGGGTCTCGGCTTCGGTCAGGGACACCGAGGAAAAGGCGCCAGTGCGGCGCAGACGCTTGGCCACGGTTTCCAGTTCTTCGGGCGAGAATACGGTGCCTTCGGGAAAACCTGCGATGCGGGCGATCTTTGCGGAGCGTACGGCGCTGTCATTGGTCTGGACCAGACGGCCAAAGGTGACGCGCGGGCCGGGGGCCAGCCCCAGACGCACCGACAGCGTGTTCTGGCTGTGGTTGGCGGTGACGCTTTGTTCGGACAGGGCAACCTTGGCATGGCCGGCTTCGCGCCAGCCTTTGACGCCGCTGTCCACGGTTTCCTGCAGGACGGTGCTGCGCGCGGGCTGGCCTGCGCGGAAGTCTTCGGGCGGGGTGTCGCCGGGCGCCAGCGGGGCGATCTGTGCCACCCCGAGCGAGAACAGCGGGCCTGGGTCAACGGACACGGTGGCCTGATTGATCTGTGCGGGCAGGTTGAACGTGGGGATCGACGCGGCCTCGCGGCCGTCCAGCTTGATGGTCACCACACCGCTGTAATAGCCCAGCGCATAAAGCGTGCGCACCAGCCGGGCATAGTCGGCATTGGCGGCGGCCAGCGCACCGCGCGGGGTGGTTTCGGCATCGTCCGCAGCCGCCACGGTCAACGAGGCCTGCATGAGCGCCTCACGCAGATCCTTGTCGGTGGTGGAGACGTTGAAGCTGCCGATTTCGAGTGCGGCGGCAGGCAGGACCAAGCCCAGGACGGTCGAAACCGCAGTTATGGTTGCCTTGAAGAGGAGTTTCGTCACGTTTTTACCAACCACAGAATGACAGGGCATTTGAAGAGACCATAACCAACCGCCAAGCGGGTCACCATCCGGTATTCACACTAAATCTGGGCACATCTCAGCGATGCCCCTGTGTGGAGTTTGTACGTAGTTCGCGCGGGGTTCGAGGCAATGGCCTGTGGCCGGCACAATTTCGCCGATAGCGGGCATTCATGGCCTGCGCCTCAGGCACGGTTGCTGATCCAGCGGCATTGATAGGGGGTCAGCGTGATCTGCGCGGCCAGCGGATCGACCGCCTCGCCGGACAGCAGGTCGCACCAGTCCACGTCTTCGATCAGGTTCAGCGCCTCGGAAGAGATTGTCACGGTTTCGTCGCTGATGTTGTGCAGGGCAAAGATCGACTGGTGACGGTCCAGACTTTGCCGCCAGACGCCGAATATACGGTCGTCGCCCATGTTCACGGTGAACTGGGTGGCGTTGGGGTGAAAGGCCGTTTGTTTGCCGCGCAGCTTCAGCCGTCCGGTGAGCGCCTCCAGCACCCGTGCCTGCGGGCTGGCGGGATCGTCGAGCAGGCCGCGCAGCGTCGGATAGTCCCAGCGGTGGCGGTTTATGGCGCGGTTCATGCCACGGTGCTCGACCTGTTCGTGATCGTTGGGCGTGGCCAGCAGGGAATGGATGTAGAAGGCGGGGATGCCTTCGAGCGACATGACAAGGGTTTGCGAGCAGATGAACCGTTCGAAATGGTACTGGTCCGCCCCTTTGAACGTGCGCTCCATCGCGGCGTAAAAGGTGGTGTTCAGCTCGTAGGGGCTGTGGCTGCCGTCCGGCATCGTGCGCATGGACACCAGCCCGCCGGTGGCGCGCACCGTGTCGATGACCTGTTGTTTCTCGTGTTCGGGCAAGAGACCTTCGGCAGGGCGCATTCCGATCCCGTCGTGGCTGGCGGTGAAGTTCAGATAGGCACAGCCCATCGGTGCGGGCGGCATCCCGCGCTGCCAGCGGCGCAGGTATTGCGCCGAGCCGGACATCATCGCGTGAAGGATCAGCGGCGGCAGCGGAAAATTGTAGATCGCGTGCGCTTCGTTGCCCTGCCCGAAATAGCTGAGGTTTTCGGCCTTGGGCACGTTGGTTTCGGTCAGCAGGATGATCTTTTCGCTGGCAAAGTCGCACAGCAGGCGCATCAGCTGAACAACGGCATGGGTCTGCGGCAGGTGGATCGAGGGCGAGCCGATTTCCTTCCACAGGAAGGCCACCGCATCCAGACGGATGATCTCAACCCCGTTGTCCACATGCAGGCGGATGATGCGCAGGAATTCCAGCAGCACCTCGGGGTTGCGGAAATCCAGGTCGATCTGGTCATGGCTGAAGGTGCACCAGACATGGCGCGGTCCGTTCGTTGTATCGACCCGGCGCAGCAGCGGCGTGGTGCGCGGGCGTACGACCATGCTGAGGTCGTCGGACGGGTCGGCTTCGAAAAAGAACTTGTCAAAGGGGGCCTGCCCCTGACGGTAGGCGTTGAACCAGTTGCCCTGACTGGACACGTGGTTCAGCACCAGATCGGACATCAGTTTGAAATCGCGGGCGATGCGGTTGATGTCGGCCCAGTCGCCCAGCTGCGGGTTCACCGCGCGAAAGTCCGACACGGCAAAGCCGTCGTCGGATGTGTAGGGAAAGAACGGCAGGATGTGCACGCTGTTGAGCGCGCCGCGCAGGTAGCGGTGCAGGAAATCGTTCAGCAGGTCCAGCGGCTTGTGCGCGCCGTCCACGATCGAGTTGCCGTAGGTGATGACCAGCGCATCGCGTTCCGACCACAGGGTGTTGCCGCGCACGCGCGCCCGTTTGCGGCGCTGGGTGCCCGCGGGCCAGAAGGCGTCGATGATCAAGCTGGCGAGGATCGTGGCATCAAGGTCTGGATAGATCTGCTGAACAAGATCCTGGATGCGACGGCTGAGGGATTGGGTGCTTTGGCTCATCTGGCTACGCTCTCGAACTTGGCATTGCGTCTGCCTGTCATCGCAATCCCTGCGACTTGGACATTTTGAGCGTGGGCCGCCCGAACAGTCCCCCGATTATGGAGCCTGCTTCGCCGGGTGCAACCCGTGCCCCTGTGAAAGAGTGGAAAACTGGTGTAGCGCCTGATTTTGCGGCGAATCGCCCTTGTAGACTGCTGCCGCTGCAAGCAGCGCAAAGTCGCGGCACCGGTGTCAATTCGCTTATGGAAAGACGGAAATTCGGTGACCTTTGGCTATTACGATGTACATTATTGGCAAATGAACCCAACCGAAGAAATATCACGTCTGATTAATCTGGAATATTCAGACAAGCCCGAATGGATTGCGCGTCTGTTCGGCATTACGCTTGGCAGTGTGCTGCTGGCCCAGTTGACGCACAAATCCCCTGTGTTGCTGTGGTGCGTGGGCTATGCGCTGGCGCATCTGGTCTATTATTTGTTTCTGCGCAGCAATCTGAAATCCGCCACCATGCGAGAGCTGCGCATCGCGCAGACCCTGTTCCTGGTGGTCCTGATCAGCTTCGTTTGGGCACCCGCCTGGATGGTCGCCCAGGACAGCCGTGCCGTCAGCCTGTCCGGTGCCGGGTTGTTCGGCTGCGTGCTGGTCTATCTGATCCGGCGCAATGACGTATCGCTTTATGTGATCGTCAGCGAGATCGTGGTGATCTGGGCGACAATGACCTGTGTTCTGATCAAGGTCCTGCCGGACTTCAATGGACTGGTCAGCCGCATCGGGCTGGTCGTCTGCTGGATGGCGCTGGTGAGTTATTTCGCACAATCCATGTTGCAGAGCCGGGCGTTGAAGCTGGCAGAACAACAGGCGCGCGACAATGCATCGCAAGCGCAAAAGCTGGCGGCGGTCGGGCAGATGGCAGGCGGTGTCGCCCATGACTTCAACAACCACCTGACCGTGATCAGCGGCAGCCTTGAGCTGTATGACGATCTGGAAGACCCCAAGGGCCGTGCCGATTGTCTGGATGCCGCGCGGACGGCTGCGGATCAGGCCGCGTTGATCGTCAACGAGCTTTTGCTTTTTGCCCGCAGAACGCCGATGCGGCTGGTCAACCTTGAAGCCAACGCACCGTTGATCGACATCGACCTGCTGGCGCGGCGTCTGTTGTCGCGCGATGTCGAGATGACAGTCGGGTTCCTGCAACATCCGACATGCGTACAGGCGGACCGCAGGCAGATTGTCACCGCGTTGCTCAACCTGATCGTCAATGCGAATGATGCGATGCCCAAGGGCGGCACGGTGATTGTCCGGGCGGGGCTGGTCACCATCAGCGCGCCATTGAACGTTGCAGGCGGCCATTCCCTGCCGCGGGGACGCTATGTCAGCTATGACGTGCGCGACACCGGCGAGGGGATTCCTGCGGAACATCTGGCGCTGGTGGTCGAGCCGTTCTTTACCACCAAGCCCGAAGGCAAGGGCACCGGGTTGGGGCTGGCGATGGTGCTTTCCATCGCCCAAGGCCTTGGTGGCGGCGTTTTGATCCGGTCGGGCGCGCGTGGCACGACGGTGTCGGTGCTGCTGCCACAGGTCGAATGCAAAGAGGTGGTTGGTTCCGACGGTGCGGATACCTAGATTGATACCAACGAAAGGTATCTTCCGATATGCAACATTTCTCGCTTCTTGATCTCTCTCCCGTGCCCGAAGGGTCCACCGCCGCCGATGCATTGGCCAACACCGTCAAGCTGGCGCAGGCGGCCGAAGCTGCGGGCTATCACCGCTATTGGCTGGCGGAGCATCACAACATGCCGGGCATCGCCAGTGCGGCCACCGCGGTGGTGATCGGCCATGTGGCCGGGGCCACGAAACACATCCGCGTCGGCGCGGGCGGCATCATGCTGCCCAATCATGCGCCGCTGATGGTGGCCGAACAGTTCGGCACGCTGGCCACGCTTTACCCCGACCGGATTGACCTGGGGCTGGGCCGTGCGCCGGGCACCGACATGGCCACCGCCCGCGCGCTGCGCCGGTACATGGCGCCCGAGGACAGCTTTCCGCAGGATGTGGCCGAGCTGATCCAGTATATGGAAGACGGCGACGGCAGCGCGGCTGTGCGGGCCTTTCCGGGCGAAGGCACCAAGGTGCCGGTTTGGATCCTTGGGTCGTCGCTGTATGGCGCGCAACTGGCGGCGCATTTCGGGCTGCCCTATGCCTTTGCCTCGCATTTCGCGCCTGCGATGCTGGACGAGGCGCTGGCGATCTACCGGCGGGACTTCAAGCCGTCGGCGTGGCTGGACAAGCCCTATGTGATCGTCGCGGCGGGGGTTTGCGCGGCTGAGACCGATGCCGAGGCCGCATACCTGCGGTCGTCGCAGTTGCTGTCGTTTGCGCGGCTGCGCACCGGGCGTCCCGGCAAGCTGCCTTATCCCGTGAAAAACGTCGAGGAACAGATCCCGCCGCAGGTGATGGCAGGGGTGCAACAGGCGATGTCGTGTTCGGCCCAAGGGTCGCCTGCGAATGTGCGCGACGGGCTGGCACGGATCATCGAGGCACACCAGCCGGATGAGCTGATGGTGACCGGCATGATCCACGATCACGCCGCACGGGTGCGGTCGTTCGAAATTGCCGCCGAGGCGCTGCGCAGTTTGCAAGGTGTACCGGAAACGGTTTAGGCCCCGCTTTCGTCGCATGAAAAAGCCCCGCGCATCGGGTGACGCGCGGGGCTTTGGTTTGTGTGCTCTGGCCCGGATCAGGTCAGGACGATGTCGATGTCATTCAGCGTGATGCCAGCCAGACCTTCGAGCGTGATCGTTTCGCCATAGCCGTAATCAATCACGAAATCGCTGCCCACCGTGATGCCGGAGATCGGGCTGGCCGATTTGTCAATGTCGATGACCAGCGTGTCAAAGGCCAGTTCGAAATCGGTGATGTGGTCGTTGCCATCGTTCTTGGAGAACTTGAACTTGTCGGCCCCAGCCCCGCCGGTCAGGGTGTCATCGCCCTTGCCGCCGGTGATGATATCGCGGCCCTTGTTGCCGTCGATCTTATCGTTGCCGTTGTCACCATAGATATAGTCGCGGTCCTTGCCGCCACGGATAAAGTCATAGCCGTTGCCACCATAGATGATGTCCGAGCCTGCATCGCCGCGCAGGTCGTCACGGCCGTTGTTGCCGAACAATTGGTCGTCGCCTTCGCCGCCATACAGTTTGTTGTTGGCGACGTTGCCGATCATCGTGTCGTCACCCGTGCCGCCGATGGCGCGTTCGATCAGGGACCGCGCGTCGCCTTCGTATTGCAGGGCGTTGAACAGGTGGCCGCGCGCATATTCGATTGCCGACGCGCCGACGTAGTTGCCAAATTGGTCCCAGCCCTGGTTCAGCATGGCCCGCAGGTCATTGCCGTTCACGTCAAAGTCGGAATAGCCGCCCGGTGTCAGGTCGATCAACAGGTCGTTGGTAAAGTTCGACAGGTCATAGGTGTCCTTGCCATCACCGTCCCAGACGGTGCGGAAGGTCACGTTGGACAGGTTGTTGGAATCGTCGCGCGCGGCACCTTGACCGACACCGTTGATGAACATCTCGCCGGTGGTGGTGTTGAAGGTATAGACGGTATCCCCTGCTTCCTTGGTGAAGTCGGCGCCGTACATGCGTTGAATGGCCGAGATGTCATACATCATCAGCGTCTGGGCGTAGTGTCCGTCGGCGTTGGTGTAGAACGGCGCGGGATCACCGGTGTGCGAATGGTAGGTCATGATGGAATATTCCATCGAGTCCTTGTCAGCGGTCAGGCTGCCGGGGCCGTTTGTTTCATGCCCGTGCTTGAGACCCATCGTGTGGCCGATCTCGTGCATCATCGTGGCATAGGTATAGGTGCCGATGTTCGCGTCGTCGTCATAGTTCGAATAGTTGAACATCATGTCGCCGCCGGATTCACCCGAGTTCGGATAATAGCCGAACGCCGTGCCCATGCCGTCGGCTGTGGCAAAGCGCAACACCCCGTCCGAGCCGTTGTTGATGGCATCGGTCACGTCCGTGGGCTGCGCCTGTTCCTCAAAGTTGATGTCGGTGACCTTGGTGAATTCCAGCAAGGCCAGGCGGGCCTGGGTTTTCCAGACCTCGGTGAATTCGGTTTCGTTATAAGCGCTGTCGGAATAGTGCTTTTCTTCCTCGTATTTGAGAAAGCTGAAGGCCAGGGTGCGCGTGCTGGACAGATCCCACGTGGTGCCATTAATCTGCGCGTCGGTGTTTTGATCGTCGTCGTTCAAATCGGTGTCATAGCCGATATAGGTTGTGGGGTGGGTTCCGGTGTAGAGTGCCATGTGCGCAGTCCTATCAAGATGCATCAAATGTGTTCTGAAAATATTGCGCCCAAATTACGGCGAGGGTCGGATTCGTGCAAGCTTGACGAAACAATAAACCGGGAGGTTCCTTGAAAGGTAAGGACATTTTTTCGGGCGGCTCCACCCAAGGTTGACATCACAAAGGGTTTTGCAGGCTTCCGTTGATTGCAGGCGTTGTGATTCCGTTTGGTCAGCCCGCCAGCGGCAGGCGGGCGATCTGGTGAAAACGGCCCGCGTCGTCCTGCCCCAGCAGTGTCAGTGCGTCGATGGTGAAGGGGGTCAGCGGCAGTGCCGCGATACGGTCGGCCATTGCAGCCTGTGCGGTCGGGCGGGTGTCCGCTTCCAGCCGTCCGGTCAGGGTCATGTGATAGCGGAACTGGTCCATCACATAAGGATAGCCCCACCGCTGCAGATGCGCCTCTTGTTGCGGGTTCAGACGGGCGGCGCGGCGTTTGTCCATCTCGGCCTGGGTCGGCGGGGCGCGGTGGTGGTCCAGCGATTGCACCACCTGCCCTGCCATATCGGCAAGGGCCGTAGCATCGCCCTGTGGCACCAGCGCAAAGAAGCCGCCCAGCCGGGCCAGTTCCAGCCCGTGCAGCGTCACCGCAGGCAATTGCGAGCACAGCGCTGTCAGATCTGCCAGCAGCGCGTCGGGCGTGCTGCCCTCGGCCAGCCGGAAGGGCGGTTTGATCGTGCCGTGAAAGCCGTAAGGATGCGGCGCTGCTGTGATCGCGGGCATGTCCAGCCCCGGCACCTGCGGCTGCGGGACGGCTGTGCCGGTGGCGCTGTCCCAGCCCAGCCATGCGGCCCCGAAACGCGCGAGCGCCGTGTCGGGGGCGGCGGTGACGTAGATCGCATAGCGGTGGTACATGGGGCAGCCTTTCATGCGCGGTGCCCGACTGATGGCAAAAGACACAGGGTTTGCCAAGAGCGCAGGGGCTGTGTCACACCGCTGTCACAGACGCGATGGCCCGGTCATCGCAGCCAGAAAGGACAGCCCATGCAGATCGCCGCCCACTCTCCCTATCCCTCACGCCGCTCGGCGGTGCTGGCGGACAATATGGTGGTGACCTCGCAGCCGCTGGCGGCGCAGGCCGGGCTGGCGATGCTGGCGCAGGGCGGCAATGCGGTCGATGCGGCGCTGGCCACCGCGATTGCGCTGACGGTGCTGGAACCCACGGGCAACGGGCTGGGGTCCGATGCCTTTGCGATTCTGTGGGACGGGCAGGAATTGCACGGGCTGAACGCCTCGGGGGCGGCACCTGCGGCGTGGAACGCCCAGCGCTTTGCCGGGCGGGTCGAGATGCCCTTTCGCGGCTGGGAAAGCGTGACGGTGCCCGGTGCCGTGTCGGCCTGGGTTGCGCTGTCCGAGCGGTTCGGCGCCCTGCCCTTTGCCGATCTGTTTGCCCCTGCCATCCGCTATGCCGAGGACGGCTTTGCCGTGTCGCCGGTGATCGCCGCGCTTTGGGCGCGGGCGGCGGAGCAATTGGGCGACCAGCCCGGATTTGCCGAGACCTTCCTGCCCGATGGCCGCGCCCCGCACGCCGGAGAGCGGTTTCGCACGCCGGGTCATGCGCGCACCCTGCGGGCGATTGCGCAGACGAATGGCCGCGCCTTTTACGAAGGCGAGATTGCCGAGGCCATTGTCGCCTATGCCAAAGAGCATGACGCGGCGCTGAGCCTTGCGGATATGGCCAGCCACCGGCCCGAGTGGTGCGGCACGATCAGCACCGCATTCGACGATGCGACGCTGCACGAGATTCCGCCCAACGGTCAGGGGATCGCGGCGCTGATGGGGTTGGGCATTCTGTCCCACACGCCGATCCGCGAGATGGCCGCCGATGATCCGCAGGCGCTGCACTTGCAGATCGAGGCGATGAAGCTGGCGCTGCGCGACGCCGAGGCCTATGTGGCCGATCCTGCGCATATGGTCGATGTCACGGCGCAGGACATGCTGGACGACGGCTATCTTGCGGCGCGGGCGGCGCTGATTGACCCCACACGGGCGCAGGATTTTGGCGCGGGCGCGCCCAAGCGGGGCGGCACGGTCTATCTGGCGGCGGCGGATGCGTCGGGGATGATGGTGTCGTTCATCCAGTCGAACTATGCGGGCTTTGGCTCGGGCGTGGTGGTGCCGGGGACCGGCGTGGCCTTGCAGAACCGTGGTGCGGGCTTTGTTCTGGACCCGGGTCACCCGAACGTGGTGGCCGGTGGCAAGCGGCCCTTTCACACGATTATTCCGGCGTTCCTGATGGGGCCGGAAGGGCCGCGCATGAGCTTTGGCGTGATGGGTGGGCCGATGCAGGCGCAGGGGCATGTTCAGATGGTGCTGCGCACGCAGGTGTGGGGCAACGATCCGCAGATGGCCGCCGATGCGCCGCGTTGGCGGGTGACGGAAGGTCTAGGCGTCGCTTGCGAAACCACCCTGCCCGCCGCGACCTTGCAGGCGCTGCGCG
Organism: Sulfitobacter sp. 20_GPM-1509m; assembly: GCF_000620505.1. Classification (GTDB taxonomy): domain Bacteria; phylum Pseudomonadota; class Alphaproteobacteria; order Rhodobacterales; family Rhodobacteraceae; genus Pseudosulfitobacter. Next base: position 497,891 of record NZ_JIBC01000004.1, read on the forward strand.
ATCTGGGGCACCAGATCACGCTGGAGGCGCCCGACAACGCGTTCGGCTTTGGCGGCGCGCAGTTGATCCACCGGCTGTCGGGAGGCGGTTATGCGGGCGGATCGGACCCGCGCAAAGACGGGGCTGCGGTGGGGTTTTAACCGCGCAGGTTGAACGGAAAGATCATGGCAATACACCTCCGCCCCCTGACCGCCGAAGACGGCGAAGCCGCCGCCGCGATTTTCTTTGACGCGGTGCACAGGGGCGCGGCTGATGTCTATTCGGCAGCCCAGCGCCGGGCATGGGCCGGAGCGGCCCCTAGCCCTGCGCGTTGGCGCAGGAGGTTTGCGGATGTTTCAGGTGTCGCGGCAGAGGTTGACGGGGTGATGGCGGGGTTCATGACCCTGGATGCAGCGGGCCATATCGACCTTGCCTTTGTCAGATCGGACCTGTCGGGGCGCGGTGTTGGCCGCGCGATCTACGACCGGATCGAAGCACGCGCACGGGCCGAGGGGATTGCGCGGCTGACCACCGAGGCCAGCAAGAAGGCCAAGCCATTCTTCGCGCGCTTGGGGTGGCAGGTGGATGCCGAACAGACCGTGGTCAAGGAAGGCATCCGGCTGACCAACTTCCGGATGTCGAAACCGCTGGTCTCGGAATAGCGGTTCAGGCCACGCAGCCCCTATTGCGGGCTCACGTGGATGCCAAAGGCCGCGATCAGCCCGAACAGGGCCGCGACCAGCACCAGCAGGAAGGCATCGGCGGTCAGGGCGGTGTCGTCGATCGGTTCGGCCGAGGCGATGTTGCGGCGCACGTGGCGCATACGCAGGAAAGCCAGCAGGATCACCAGCGCGCCCGCGGCCAGCATCGCCACTTCGGACCAGATGTCGGCGCGGGTCTGGCTGAGGCGTGCCACCCCCAGACCGAAGCCCACGATGGCGATCACCGTGCGGACCCACGACAGGAAGGTGCGTTCGTTCGAGGCGTGTTCCGAATAGCGTTCGATCATGGTGTCCCCCTGCGTTGCTTTCGAGCCGGTGGCGCTAGTATCACCGCTTTTGCGGCCCGCAGCCAAGTGATTTGGCGCGAGCGCAATGCGGCATCAACTGCGGGCCGCCCGCGACACCAGCAGCATCGCGATGCCGGTGCTGAGGAAGTTCAGGCCCACCAGAAAGCCCACGACCCAATTGGTGGTCTGTGGCCATTGCGACAGGATCACAGCACCCAGGATGAACGAACAGGCGCCGCTGGCCACGATCCACTGCCAGTGCGCGACCTGACCGCTCATCCGCAGGCCCAGCAGGATCGACAGGATGCCCTCCATCAGGAACACGGCGATCAGGATAGCGGTCATGAACGCCGCCCCTGTGCCCGGATAGATCACGAAGAACAGCCCGATCAGCGCCACAACGGCAAAGCCAGCGGCGACGATTTTCCATTCCGAAAAGGCGCGGAACGACCGCGCGAACAAAAGCCCCGCGATGCCCCAGAACAGCATCAGCCAAGCCACCAGCTGTTCGACGATCACCGTGGCGGCGGCAGGGACCAGAATGGCAAAGGCGCCCAGACCGGCAAAAACAATGCCGACCGTGCGAAAGGATCTGGCGGGGGAGGTCGGGGTGTGGGGTCGGCTGAGCATGAAACTGTCCTTTGACGGGGTTGTGGTTCTTGCAGTGTTTTTAGGCGCGCTGTCCCGCCCCACCCTTGTGCGAACCTTACATATTTTTCAGAAAAGTCATGCGGGGTTGCCACATGGCTCTGTGCCGCGGATGATCGGGGCACTGGGCGACAGGCGACACCAAGGGCCGGGCTGAATTAGGAGCGACATCACATGAAAATCCTGTTGGCCGAGGACGATGCCGAGGTCGCGAAATTCATCATCGCCGGGTTCGAGGAAAGCGGTCACAGCGTCGATCATGTCACCGACGGGCGCGATGCGCTGAGCTATTGCATGTACAACGAATGCGAGGTTGCGGTTCTGGACCGGATGATGCCGGGCATGGACGGGTTGAATGTGCTCAAGGCCTTGCGGGCGGCGGGCCAGAACATGCCCGTGCTGATGCTGACGGCCCTTGGCGATGTGGACAACCGGGTCGAGGGGTTGCAGGCGGGTGCGGACGACTATCTGGCCAAGCCGTTCCATTTCTCCGAGCTGCTGGCGCGGGTTCTGGCCCTGACGCGGCGGCGGACGGATCATGTCACCCAGACCGAGCTTGAGGTGCATGACCTGACGCTGGACCTGCTGGCACGCACCGCCCGCAGGCAACACCAGCTGATCGAGCTGCAGACCAAGGAATTCGCGCTGCTGGAGATCCTGATGCGCAATGCGGGGCGGATCGTGACCCGCACGATGCTGTTGGAAAAGGTGTGGAATTTCAACTTTGATCCCAACACCAGCGTGGTCGAAACCCACATCAGCCGCCTGCGGTCCAAGGTGGACAAGCCGTTTGACGTGCCCCTGATCCACACCATTCGCAACACCGGGTATTCGATGCATGGACCGCGGTAACGTCTTTTCCGGCGGGGCGTTCCGGGTCACGGTCTATGCAACGCTGGTGCTGGCCATCGTCTTTGTCGCCACGGCGATTGCCGGATACACCTATCTGCAGGACGAACAATACGAACAGGTTCGCGCCCGCGCCGCACCGGTGATCGAGATGTACCGTGACATTGAGGCGCGCGGGGGGGACGCCGCAGTGACCGCACATCTGAACGAGACGGCGGGGCTGGCTGGAACGATCGACCGGCTGCTGAGCGTGCGCGATGCAAGCGGCGCGCAGATTGCCGGGCAGTTTGATCTGTCTCTGCCCCCCGGCGGCTGGCAGGTGCAGGAGATCCCCACCGATGGGGGCCACGCGTCCTATTACCTGAGCGTTGAGCAGATCGGCGGAATGCGCCTGGTCATCGGAGAGGCGCTGGCGCCGCTGGAGCGGGTCGAGATCATTTTCATCCGCACGCTGATGATCATCGGGGGCGTGCTGTCGCTGGCCTTTATCGCGCTGGGATATCTGACCAGCCGCAGCGTTCAACGCAAGCTGGAGCGGATGGGGCAGGCCTTGCGCGCCTTTGCGGGGGGCGACACCGATGCACGGCTGCCGGTGGCCACCAGCAACGACCAGGTGGACCGGATCGCGCAGACGATGAACGCGCAACTGGACCGGCTGTCGGTGCTGATGACCGAGACGCGCACCAGCGCCGTTGCCATTTCCCATGACCTGAAGCGGCCGCTGGCGCGGGCGCTGCTGGGGATGGAACATGCGCTGACGCTGGCCGAGCAGGGCCATGTGCCGCAGGAGGCGCTGGAGGACAGCCTGCAGGAGCTGACCAACCTGAACGGCATTTTCGACGCCATCCTGCGGATCGCGCGCATTGATGCGGATCAGGGGATGGCACAGCCAAGAGATGTGGATCTGGTCGAGGTCGTGCGCGACATTGCCGAAACCTATCAGGTGGTGGCCGAGGAAAGCGGACAGGCGATGACGCTGTCGCTGCCGCATGTTCCCACGCTGGTGATACAGGGCGACGCGCGTATGGTGGCGCAGATGCTGGCCAACCTGCTGCAGAACGCCGTGACCCACGGGCAGGACGGCAACCAGATCACGCTGAGCCTGTGCGACACGGATCAGGGCCCCGCCCTCGAGGTGGCCGACACCGGACCCGGCATCGCAAAGGCCAATCAGGCACGAGTGTTCGACGCCTTTTTCCGCGCCGAAGAGGCCCGCAGCACGGATGGCAACGGGCTGGGCCTGACCTTGGTCAAAAGCGTGGCCGACCGGCACGGGGCGACGGTCACACTGGCCGACAATGACCCGGGGCTGCGGGTGCGGGTGGTGTTTCCGCGCACGGGTGCGGAATAATTGTCCGATTTGTAAGATTTAAGACAGCTGCAGGCACGCGGGCGGGTGTAGGATTGAAGCCATTGCAACACATCCTTGAAAGGGGTTCGTCATGGCACTGCAATCACTTCTTGTCATCGCGCTGATCGGCGCAATCGCGGGCTGGCTGGCCGGTTTGCTGGTGGACGGCTACGGCTTTGGCCTGATCGGTAATATCGCGGTCGGTATCCTTGGGGCCTTTATCGCGGGGCTGCTGTTTCCGATGTTTGGCCTGGCTCTGGGCGGCGGCATTCTGGCGTCGATCATTCATGCCACCATCGGTGCCGTGATCCTGTTGTTGCTGCTGCGGCTGATCCGCCGGGCATGATATCCCATCCACCCAAGAAAAAGCCCGGCTCGCCCGGGCTTTTTGTTGTCTGGCGGGACGCTTGGTGCGCCCCGCCTGATTGGATCAGACCGCGGTCTCTGCGCTGATCCCAGCGTGCGTTTCGTTAAAGGCGCGGCGCAGGTGCTCTTCCTTGCTGCGGTCGAGGTTGGTGCGCAGGATATGCCCGCCCTTGATCCCCAGACGTTTGATCACGCGGTCGCTGGCTTCGGAGCGCATCATCATGAACAAGGCCGCCTGCCCCGGTTGCAGCACCTTGGACACGTCCTTCATGAAGTCGTCGTTGATGCCATAGTCGGTCAGCGCGCCCGACAGCGCGCCGGCCCCTGCCCCCACGGCGACGCCCAGCAGCGGGTTGAAAAACAGCAGGCCCACCAGAAGCCCCCAGAAGGCACCGCCGGTGGCGCCGACGGTCCAGGTGTTGACCATCTGGTTCAGCTTGATCTTGCCATCCGCATCGGCGGTGGCCACGACGGCGTCGGCCACTTCGACAAGATATTCCTTGGACATGCCAAACAGTTCGGCGCGGGCCGCTTCGGCGGCTTCGGGGGTGTCGTACCCGATGACGATCAGTTCATTCATTTTCTCTCTCCATTCGTGTTCAGATTGCGGTTTCAGTTGCAGTGTCAGGCCAGTGCGGTCAGGTCATCGACCAACCGTGGCTGACGTTCAGCGACTGACCGGTCAGCGCATTGGTCGGGAAGGCGGCAAAGACCCAGGCGACATCTGCCACGTCCTCGACGGTGGTGAATTCCTTGTCCACGGTTTCGCCCAGCATGACCTTGTTCACGACATCCTCTTCGGAAATGCCAAGGTCGCGGGCCTGTTCGGGGATCTGTTTTTCGACCAGCGGGGTTTTCACGAAGCCGGGGCAGATCACGTTGGCGCGCACGCCTTTTTCGCCGCCTTCTTTCGAGATGACGCGGGCCAGCCCCAGCAGGCCGTGTTTGGCGGTGACATAGGCCGATTTCAGCGCCGATGCCTCTTTCGAGTGGACCGAGCCCATGAAGATGATCGAACCGCTGCCCGCCTTGTACATATGCGGCAGGCACGCCTTGGAGGTCAGGAACGCACCGTCGAGGTGGATCGACAGCAGCTTTTTCCATTCGTCATAGGGGAAGTCCTGCAAGGGGTGCACGATCTGGATGCCGGCGTTGGAGACCAGCACATCGACGCCGCCCCAGGCTTTGACGACCTGCGCCACGCCGTCGTTCACCTGCTTTTCATCCGTGACGTTCATTTCCACGGCCATCGCCTTGCCGGGGCCTTGGGCGGTCAGGTCTTTGGCCACTTTTTCGGCCACGTCCAGCTTGAGGTCGGCAATGACGACGCGCGCGCCGTCGGCCACGTAGCGTTTGGCGATGCCAAGGCCGATGCCGCTGGCGGCGCCGGTGATGATGCAGACTTTGTCTTTGAGGTTCATGATTTGGTTCCTTTCGGTTGCATGTTGATCAGTTGGCAGCCCACGCCAGCGCGTCATCGCGTTGGGGCAAGCCGAAGAGTTTTACCTGGGCAGGCATGTAGGGAGCGAACATTCGCACCGCGCCTGCGATCCATGAGTGGTCCGTCACAAGCGCGATCTTTTCGAAATCGCGCCAATGCTCGATGCCCAGCGCCGCGTCGTCCAAAACGGCATGGGCGGTGAAGCCGTCGAATTCGTCTCCGATTTCAAAGACCAGTCGCGCCTTGCCTTGCTCGGCCACCATCTTGTCCACGGCCAGGGCCAGAACGGTTTTGTAATCCGTGTCCTCGATCTTGCCGACGGCTTTGACGGCGATGAGGTTTGGCGGTGTGGGTTGAATGAGTTCGAACATGGGTATGTGCCTTTGTCTTGTTGGTTTCAGGTCTTAGGGTTTGGCCAGATAGTCGTGGACAACTTCGCCCAGACCCAGCGTCAGGTCGGCCACCAGATGCACGGCGTTGACGACTTCGAGCACCGGCAGGTCGGCGACGGGGGCAAGTGCGTGGGCATGCAGGTCCAATGCGGCCGGACCTTCCCATGCGCCTTTCAGCGTGATGTCGGTCATGTAGTAGCGGACCAGTTCGCAGATGCGCGGCGTGCAATCGACATGGGGGATGATCTTGAGCAGGAAGCTGGGGGCGGTCAGGCTGTTCAGCACCGCGTCATGGTCCAGCGAACTGTGCTTGTAGCCCATGGTGCCCGTCGCCACCCGCACCGATCCCATGTCCAATGTGCCGACCAGCGTTTCGCTTTCGACACGCAGCGCGGGTTCGGCCAGCTTTTTGGGAAAGCCCCAGATTTCACGGCCCCCCGCGATGGGCGCGTCGTCGTTCAGGTACATGCCATGCACGTAGCCACCCTTTTGGCCCTTGTAGGTGACCGGGATCACCTGCCCCGCTTCGGTATAGTCGCCAAAGCCGGTTGAATCGGGCATTCGGATGAACTCGAACTTGACCAGCGGGTCCGTCACCTCGAGCGGTTCGGGCACCACGGCGCGCAGCGCGTCCATGTCGGTGCGATAGGTGATGGTCAGGAACTCGCGGTTCACAAAGCGGTAGGGGCCGCGCGGATAGGACGGGCTGGTGAGCGGCATCGAGAAGGCCCGGGCGGTGACATCTGTAACTTTCATTTCGATTATCCTTTGGTGGGGGTTTCGGGTGCGCCGAGGTCGAACAGTTGCAAACCGTCCTGTCCTGCAACGCGCGATTTCCAGTCTTTGTGGTTCAGGGTGCGGTCCACGTCCTGCTGGCCTTCGTTCCAGTGCTGGGTCATGGACAGGCGCGAGAATTCATAGTCCTTGGCACCGCCCTCGAAGCTCTGCTTGCGGTGGATCAGCTCGACCAATGTGATCGGGCAGTCGGGGCCCGTGGCCTGCAGGGCGCGCAGGTCGGGGTTGTCGCGCAGATCCTGCGGCAGCGCGGCGGCCAGACGGTTCGCGGTCATGCGGATGTCGTGCAATTGGCGGTAGCGGTCGGTGGTCAGGCGGGTGCGGCTGGAATACTGGATGTCCTTTTGACGCTGTGCCACATCGGTCATCGCGGTGGGCACCGTGTCACGGGCGCTGAACAGGTCGATCTGGAAGATCAGCGCCGGGTCCACACCGAGGTTGTCCATGACGAACTGCAGCGGCGTGTTCGAGACCAGCCCGCCATCCCAGTAGAACCGCCCGTCGATCTCGACCGGGGCGAACCCCGGCGGCAAGGCGCCGCTGGCCATGATGTGTTCGGGGGTGATGCGCGTTTTCGCGCTGTCGAAGTAGACGAAGTTTGCGGTTTCGACATCCACGGCCCCGACGCTGAGACGCGGGCCCGAGGTGTTCAGATAGTCGAAGTCCACAAACTCCAGCAGTGTTTCGTGCAGCGGCGTGGTGTCGTAGACGCTGATTGCGGTGTGGTGGGAAAGCGGCATGAACGCAGCAGGCGGGCGTGGTTTGAAAAAGCCCGGAACACCCGTTGCCATGACGGTGGCTGCGGCCGCCTCGCCGTAGATCATCCGGCCGAATGGGCCTGCGAGCCACGGGGCAATGGCCAGCCGCGAGGTGACGCGATCCCAGAACCCTTCGAGCGCCGCGAGCCGCTTTTCCGGTTCGTTGCCGCAGATCAGTGCGGCGTTGATTGCACCAATGGAAATGCCGGCAACCCAATCCGGCCTGAGACCGGAGTCCGCCAGTGCCTGATAGGCTCCGGCCTGATAGGCGCCCAGCGCCCCGCCACCCTGCAAGACCAGGACGATATGTTCCTTGATTTCTGCCATCGCATCAAACTCCATCTGGCATCGCGTGAAACGGCGATACATCTTGAGTTTGGTATGACGGAGAGGTCCGGCCCCCAGTTTGTCCGAAGCTTACTTAAATGTATGAAACTGCAAAGGGGTGCGACGGACAGGTTTACGGCGCGGTTTCAGCCGCATCAAAGACCACGACGAATGTGGTTCCGACGCCAAGTTCGCTGTCATAGGTGATCTGGCCGCCATGCGCCTCGACGATGCGCTTGGAGATGCTGAGCCCCAGACCCGAGCCTTCGAACTGGCGGTCGTCCTGGCTGTCGATCTGGAAGAATTCCTCGAAGATATGGGTTTCGGTCCCTTTGGGAATGCCGATGCCCTCATCCCTGACCCGCAGGTACACTTCATCGTCCAATGTCTCGACAGTGACGCGCACGTCGCCGCCGGCATTGGAGAATTTGGCGGCATTGGACAAAAGGTTCAGCAGCACCTGTTCAATCCGCTTCTTGTCGCCCTCGATCCAATGTTCATCCAGCGTGGCATCGACGCGGATGGTGACGTTGACCCGCTGGGCATAAGGCAAGGTCTGCTCGACTGCATCATGCGCCAGTCGGCCAAGGTCCAATCTTTCCTTGTTCAAGGTCATATGACCTGCATCCGAAGATTGCAGGAACAGCAGGTCGCCCACCAGATCTCCCAACCGATCACTGTTGCGCCCTGCCATTTCCAGAAGGCGCCCCATCTTGTCAGGCGGTTTGCCCAGAACGCCCGAATTGATCATGTCCAGTGCCCCCTTGATCGAGGTCAGGGGCGTGCGCAGTTCGTGGCTGACTGTCGCCAGAAAGCGGGTTTTCGCGTCGATGGCAGACAGCGCCCGTTTGTGTTCGTTCTCAAGCTCGATCCGGCTGGCCAGTTGAACCGAATAGCCCACCAGAAAATTCCGGGCCAGTTCCACGATGAACCCCAGGACAAAGAGCACCGTGAACAGGCTCATCCAGATTTCCGAGGTCAGGGGGGGCTGAACTATGACCACATCGCGAATCGGTATGTACAAGATTGCCGCCACGTAAATGAACAATCGCAAGGCGAGTACCAGGAGAAAGTGGTGATTGTTCATGGCCGCGAAAATCGAGGCCGACACCAGCATGAACAGCGGGAAGAAATGCCCGCCGCCAAGGCCCTGAAGCCGGGCGATTGAAACGCAGAACATGGAGATTGTCAGAGCGCTGAAGAAAGTGCCGATATAGACCTGTGCCATGTCCTTGCGGAACACGCGCGGCGTCAGGGACTTGCGCTTCAGAACGCTGTGAAACACTTTGAAATCAAAGAGTTCGCACAGAATTACCGCAGCGAAATAGAACGCGGCAGTGCCCCAGTCATAGTAAAAACCCGTGAGCAGAATGGCCGCCGAATAGATGACGAAACGCTGAATAAACAGCTTTTGGCCGATCTGAGCGTAGTCCCGCAGCCGGTGCCTGTCGGCCCAGGTTACATGTGCTCTCAGCCCGAGCGGCGTGTCAGGAACAACAATTTTTGTCATTTCCATATTCGATTAATGCGCCGGAGCGCGCCCACTATTGTTGCAAAAAGGTCAACAAAACCACCCTAACGGGAAATATTGTCAGCAACGTGGCAAAATATGGGTCTAATCGTACTAGTTGTATTTGATAAAACTACTCAATCTAAAAGGCAAACGAGACGATGGAATCCTCTGCACACAACGGAACCGCGGCCGCTCATTTCCCCGGTCTACGTCCGCAGGCTCCAGAGAAACCTGCCGGAAATGACCGGTCTTTCAAGCCTCGATCCGAATATCTGAACGTCGAAGCCGTGAACCTGCCGGCCAACCGGATCATGGCGACGACACTATCCGTCGCCAACCAGCACCGGTTCGGCGAGCTCTATGTCGATTTCCTGCGGGCCAGGAAACGTGTCTTTATCGACCACAAGAAATGGGACCTGCCGAACACCGACGGCATGGAATTCGACCAATACGATACGCCACAAAGCTCGGCCGTGGTGGTGCATGAGTTCGGGCGGGTGCTGGCCGGTGTCCGTTTGCTGCCGACCACGGCGTATTGCGGGTGCTATACCTACATGCTGAAGGACGCGCAGCGCGGGCTGTTGCAGGACATCCCGGAGACGGTTCTGTACCAGGAAGCGCCCGTTGCGCCCCATGTGATCGAGGCGACCCGGCTTTTCATCACGCCCGATGTTTCAGCCGAGCGACGGATGCTGGTGCAGACCAAGCTGATGCAGGCGATGGCCAGTTCGGCCAATGCCCAGGGTGCAAAGTTCGTGATCGGCATTGTCCCCGCCATTTTCCAGCGGTGGATGACGCGTCTGGGGTTCAGCGCGGTCCCGATGGGCCCCAAGCTGAACATCAGCGGCGACAACACGCAGGCCGCGATCATGAACGTCAGTTCCGCCGTGTCATGGGATCAGGCAACCGCGTTTTAGACGGCCGACCCCGGGTGCCAAGGTTTGCGGGCTGCCCGGACAGGGTGGGCTGAACTGCCTGTACGAACGCGTCCCGCCCTTTCATTTAGGCGCAAAAGCGTTAACAGATGGTAAATGCAGGCAACAAATACGCCCCTGCAAGCGTGACCATCAAAGGACAACAGCCGTGCCCGCCAAAGCATATGCCGCAATCGCATGTCTGGTGATGCTGTTGCCTGTCTGTTGTTTTGCACAACAGCTTTCGACCCCCCTTCCTGACACATATCAGGTGGCACAGTCCTATTCCTGCGGGCGGACCTGCGGTCAGGTCGGCAGTTGCCGCGAGGCTGTCTATCAATGGTGCGTCTGCGGCTATGCCCGTGCGGATGGCGATCACGACGGGGTGCCTTGCGAAAAGCTTTGCGGCCAAAGCACGCCTGCGTCGCTGGCGCGGGTGCGGGACCTGAAGGCGGAGTTCGGCTGTCGGTAGGGTCTGCCGTAATCAGATCCAGACCGGAGACCTGAAAAGCGGTGCCCCCCGCGCTGCGGCTACGGGGGGCGATCCTTGCTCAGCGGGCAAGGCCCAGCGATTGCAGATAGTCCGCCGAAGGCAGAATGCCGTCCTTGTCGCGCAGCTCCAGGATCAGGCGCGGGTTGCTGCCCAACTCGCCCAGTGCGCGAAAGACGGCCTCCCAGCGGATGGTGCCCTGCCCGATGGACCAGTGACGGTCGGCATAGCCGTCCGCGTCCTGCAGGTGGATGTGCTGCAACCTGTCACCCGCGCGGCGCACATAGTAATCCACCGGAGCCGCACCATTCGTGCCATGCGCGTAATGCGCGTGACCGGTGTCGATCGACACGGCCATGGCGGGCGAGTTGAAGCTGTCGGCCAGCGCGCAGCGGATGTCGGGGTCGATGTCCTCGATGTTCTCGATCACCATGGTCACACCGCAATCCTCGGCGCGTTTCACGACCTCAGCCATCGTGTCGTGGCAGTTGTCCACCAGCCGGTCGTATTCCTTGCGCGCGGGCGCGTTGTCCAGGTTGTTGAAGCTCCACGTGGTGTAGGGGCTATGAATGACCATTTGCGTGGCCCCCAGGTATTCGCAGACCTCGATGCCCTGCAAATGCTTGCGCTTGTTCAGCGCACGCATCTCGGTGTCCGGGCTGGCGATGTTCAGGCCCCAGAACGGCCCGTGAATGCCCAGACGTCCGGTGTATCCGGTTAGCAGGCTGCGGGTGTGGTCGGCCACTGTTTTCCAGTCGCCATTCAGCAGGTCGCCGTCGCAGAAATCCTGAATTTCCAGGTCGCGGTTTTCGGACAGGATGAAATCCTGAAGCGTCTCAAGCGTGGCGGTCGGCATGGCGGCGCCCAGCAGCGGAAGATCGGTCATGGTGTGGTCCTTGGCTTTTGCATGAAGGTTATGGTGTGGGGACGGCTTCGGCGCTGAGCTGTGTCAGGCGGGCCAGAAGTGTCCCAAGCTCTGCCGCGCCGTGAACGACGTAATCGGCCCCTGCCGCGCGCAATGTGTCGGCATGGCCCGGACGGTGATCCGAAGGTCCGACAAAGCCGATGGCCAGGACACCCGCCGTGCGGGCACAGCGGATGCCGTGAATGTTGTCATCCACAAACACCGCATGGTCGGCGGCGGTGTTCATCTGCGCCAGACAGTGCAGTGCCAGATCCGGCGCCGGCTTGCTGTGCGCGACATGTTCGGCGCTGTAGATGTGCGGGCCGAAAAAGGCGGCCAGCGGGGTACGGCCAAGGCTTGCGCGCAAACGATCAACGCTGCTGTTAGACGCGACACAGACCGGCACATCCAGCGCGGCCAGAAGGCGGAGCATTCCGGGCACCGGCGGGACGCCTTGGGCGAACAAGGTCCCAAGCCGTGCGCCGGCGTCGGTCAGGACGTGCGTTGCATCCAGCCCCAGCCCGTCGATCAATGCGTGGGTTTCATCCCGTCCTGCGCCGGAAAACGCACCCTCGGCGGTTTGCGTCGTCATCGGCACGCCCGCATCGGAAATGGCGCCGGCCAAGGCAGTGGCCCCCATCGCTTCGCTGTCGATCAGCACGCCATCGCAATCGAAGATGACCAGTTTAATCGCGGTCACAGCGCCATCTCCTGCGCCATGATGTCCTTGGCCATTCGCGGATCATCGGTGGTGATAAAGCCGACCCCACGGCGCAGCCACCGGGCGATCAGGTCCGGGTCGTTCAGGGTCCAGACGCCAATTTTCTGCAATGGAAACAGGCTGGAGACAGCCTCGAGTTCCACCTCGAGCAGTTCGTGGTGCACAGCCACCATGCCGACCAGATCTCCCAGCCCGCCACAGAAAGCCCGAATGCCGCCCTGCCGTTCGGCCCAATCTCTGTTGACGGAGACCTTGCGTGCAAATTCCGGCGCGGCGGCGCGGATCATGCGCAGGACGACAGTGTCAAAGCTGTGCAGAACCGTGCGCGGCGCCAGCCCGTAGGCGCGCAGCATTTCGATGGTGCCAATGACCAGGGCAGGATCATAGACCCCGTTTTCATCTGCCTTGATCTCGGGGAACAGCCGCAGGCCCGGCACGGGGGCGAGGATGTCCAGCACTTCGGACAGGGTCGGCACGCCTTCGTCAATCTCGCCGTCGGGACCGATCAGGCGCAGGGCATGGCGGCTGTCCTCGGTCAGCGCACGCACTGGTCCTGTGCCGGTGGTCGTGCGGTCCAGCGTGGCGTCGTGGATCACGAGGATCTCGCCCCCTGCCCCAAGATGCAGATCAAACTCGACCGCACCGACGCCAAGGGCGACCACGTTGCGGAACCCCTGAAGTGAATTTTCGGCCCACAGATTGCGCGCGCCGCGATGCGCTATGATTTGGGTCACGTCACGCGTCCTTATTCAACGAATGGTGGGGTCAAGCTTGTCGCGCAGCCAGTCACCGACCAGAGAGATCGACAGCGTCGTCATCATGATCACAAAGGCAGGCCCCAGCATGATCCACGGCGCGCGGGTCAGGTATTCGCGGCCAAATCCGACCATGTTCCCCAGCGAGCTTTCGGGGGGTTGGACGCCCAGTCCCAGGAACGACAGGCCGCTTTCCATCAGGATGATTTCGGGGAAGGTCAGGGTCATCGACACGATCAGGGTGGATGCGACGTTGGGCAGGATATGCCGCAGGTAGACCCGCGATGGCTTGGCGCCCAGTTGCACCACAGCCGAGGCATAGCCCTGCGCCCCCGCCGAAATCGCCAGACCGCGCGAGATCCGCGCGTAGCGTTCCCAGCCGTAAAAGCCCATCAGCCCGACCAGAAGCACCATGGAAGAGCCGAAGAAGGCCAGAACCGCCAGCGACAGGATCAGGAAAGGCAGTGCCGCCTGAAAATCCGCCAGCACGAGGATCAGGTGTTCGACCACGCCGCGAAACTGCGCGGCCATAAAGCCCAGCGTTGTGCCAAAGAAGGCAGACAACAGCGTCGCGCCAAAGGCGATGACCAGCGACACGCGGATCGACTGGATCAGGCGGGACAGCACATCGCGGCCCAGCTCGTCCGTGCCCAGCAGGTGACCGGGGCTGAGCGGGCCGACCAGCCGGGCGGACAGGTCCATTTGCGTCACGTCATAGGGTCGGATGAGGTCGGCAAAAACGGCGGTGAACACCATCAGCCCCAGCCACGCCAGCCCGAAGGCCACCAGCAACGGCAGCTTGAACCGCAAGCGCCGGATCAACCTGGGGGCCGCGGTGATGTTTGTTGCCTGAGCGGTCATGTCACTCTCCTTAGTGCGCGGCGGCGTTGGCCCGCAGGCGCGGGTCCAGCAGGCCATAGGCGAAATCGACACAGAGGTTGGCGATCACCATGGTCGAGGCGATCACCAGCAGCAGGCATTGCACCACTGCGAGATCCCTGTTCGACACCGACACGATCAGCAGCCGACCGATGCCGGGCCATGAGAAAATGCTTTCGACCACCACGGCCCCCGCGATCAGCGAACCGACCATGAAGCCGACGATGGTCACGATCGGCACAGAGGCATTGGGCAACGCGTGTTTCCAGACGACATCGCGCCAGCTCAGCCCCTTGGCCATGGCGGTGCGGATATAGGGCTGGCCCATGACCTCGATCATCGCCGAGCGTGAGAACCTTGCGAGGATGCCGATGCCGCCGACCGACATGGTGGCAATCGGCAGGATCGCGTGCTGCCAGCTGTCCTGCCCGCCGGACGGCAGCCATCCCAATGTGACGGCAAAGACCAGAACCAGCACCAGCCCCATGACAAAGGACGGAATGGTAAAGCCGAAGATCGACAGCATGATCACACCCCGATCCGCCACGGATTCACGGTGCAGGGCGGCGTAGACGCCTGCAGGGATACCGACGCCAAGCTGGATCAACAGCGTCGGCACCGTCAGGGCCAGCGTGGCGGGCACCCGTTCCAGCACCAGATCAATCGCCGGAGAGCGGTCGCGCATGGACACGCCGAAATCCAGTTGGGCGATGGATTTGAGATAGGCAAGATACTGTTTCCACAGCGGATCGTCCAAACCCCAACGGGCGCGGAACGCCGCTATGCTGTCGGTGGGCGCGTCCGGTCCCAGCAGGATCGACGCGGGATCACCCGAGAGGCGCAACACCACAAAGGCAAAGGTCATCACCAACAGGATCGTCAGCACCGCGCGGAAAAGGCGGGTCACAAAATAGTTCAGCATCGCGTGGCTTTCGGGGTCATGGCGCGCGCCATCAGGCCGCCTGCCCGGCGCGGGTTGCGTCCAGCAGGTGACAGGCGGCGCGGCGTGCGGGGGCGGTGGTTTGCAAGGGCGGGACGGATTGCGCGCAGATCGGCAGCGCTACCGCACATCTGGGATGGAAGGCACAGCCCGAGGGGCGTTGCGCAGGGTTGGGCGGCTCGCCCTTCAGCAGAATACGCCCTTCCAGCCGTTTGCCCGGCACCGGCACCGACGACACCAGCGCCTGTGTGTACGGGTGTTCGGGCCGGGCGAAAATCTCGTCCGAGCTGGCCTCTTCCACGATCCGGCCAAGGTACATCACCGCGACGCGGTCACAGATATTGCGCACCACTTTCAGGTCGTGGCTGATGAACACCATGGCGATGCCGTGGCTTTCCTGAAGGTCGCGCAGCAGGTTGACCACCTGCGCCTGAATGGACACGTCCAGCGCCGAGACAGGCTCGTCGCAGACCAGCAGCCGGGGCGACGTGGCCAGCGCGCGGGCGATGATGACCCGCTGGCGTTGCCCGCCCGACAACTCGTGCGGAAAGCGCGCGCCCTGATCCTGCCGCAGGCCCACCTGCGCCATCAACTCGGCCACGCGCTCGGTCAACTCGGCGCCTTTGGCAAGCCCGTGAATCTCCAGCGGCTCGCCGATCTGGCTGGCAATGGTCAGGCGGCGGTCGAGGGCGGCCAGCGGGTCCTGATAGACAAATTGCATCTGCGCCCGCAGCGCCCGCCACGGCGCGCTGTGCAGTGCGGGCATGGGCTGGCCGTCAAAGCGCACCTGCCCCTCGGTCGGCGCATCAATCCCCAGCAGCATCCGGCCCAGCGTCGATTTGCCCGAGCCGCTTTCGCCGACGATGCCCAATGTCTCGCCCGGATTCAGGGTCAGATCGACACCATCGACCGCCCGCACCGAGGTCGGTTTGGTGAACAGGGATTTCTGGCCCTCGTAACAGCGGACCAGCCCTTGTGCCTGCAACAGCGGGGTCATGCGGGCAACCTTTCGTCAGCGGCAACACCGGTGGCGTTGGAGGAAACCGGATAGAAACAGGCCAGTTGCCGGTCGTCCGGTTGCGGCATCAACGCGGGCGCGTCGCTGTGGCAGAAGGCCTGCGCCTTGGCACAGCGCGGGGCAAAGGCGCAGCCGGGGGGCATATGGCTGGGATCGGGCACCGTGCCGTGGATCGGGATCAGACGGTTGCGGGCACCATCCAGACGCGGGATCGCGTCGAACAGGCCACGGGTATAGGGGTGGCGGGGCGCATCGAACATCGGGCCGATGGCACCGCTTTCGACGATCCGGCCTGCGTACATCACGTGCACACGGTCACAGATAGCACCAACCGCGCCCAGATCGTGGCTGATGAACACCATCGCCATCCCGGTCTCGCGGCGCAGCATTGCCAGAAGGTCAAGGATTTGCGCCTGAATGGTGGCGTCCAGCGCCGTCGTGGGCTCATCTGCGATCAGCAGGTCCGGCGCACCGGCCAGCGCCATTGCGATCATCACCCGCTGACATTGGCCGCCGGAAAATTCATGTGGGTACAGATCGACCCGTTTGCGGGCATCGGGAATGCCGACCATGTCCAGCAGGCGCACAGCCTCGATCCGGCCCGCACGCTGGTCCATGCCGCGATGCAATCGCAGACTTTCGCAAATCTGGCGGCCCACGGTGCGCACCGGGTTCAAGGAGGAGGACGGGTCCTGAAAGATCATCGCGACCTTGCCGCCGCGCACGCCTTCGACGGCGGTACGTGCGGTCCCGATCAGCTGCTGGCCCTCGACGGTCACCGAACCGCTGACCGTGGCCTTGCCCGGCAACAGGCCCAGAGCGGCCAGCCAGGTCACCGATTTGCCACAGCCGGATTCACCCACCAGCCCCAGCGCCTCGCCTTTGGCGACATCAAGATTGATGCCGTGCAGAACCTGAACCCCATCAAAGGAAACTTTCAGGTCACGTATGGAAACATAAGACATTTCAGGCTTTCAAATAGCCTGTGGCGCAGCAGGATTGCTGCGCCACAGGTATCGGGTTCGGATCAGGACGCGTTCCAGTTGTCGGCGCGGAAATCCATCGCAAAGGCCGGTGCGGCCTTCCAGTTCAGGTCCGATTTCATGCCGGTGAACACGCAGTTCTGGTGCAGGACCTGGAACGCTGGATCTTCACGCTCGGTGATCTCCAGCATCCGGGCAAAGGCCTTTTTGCGGGCCGCGCGATCCGTCGACTTCTGCATGAAGTTCGACAGTTCGTTCATTTCGACGTTGGTCCATTCGTTGCGCTGCTGCTGCAAACCGTTCGGCCCGTGCTGCGCCACAATCGACGACACCGGATCGTTGAACGTGGCCGAGTTCGACCAGTCGCGGATGCCGCGTGTGTCGTTGTCTTCCAGCACCTGGCCCCAGTTTTCGACCATCTGGATTTCGACGTTCAGGCCCGCCTGTTTCCACATCTCGACCATGATCTGTGCGTTCGAAACCTGGTTGATGTAATAGTTGTTCAGCACGCGGAAGGGAATCGCATCGCCCTGATAGCCGGACTGTTTCACCAGATCGCGGGCCATTTCCAGGTTGAACTCAGGCGCGGTCCAGCCCTTGATGAACATGTCATCGTAGAATTCGAATTGCAGACCTGCGGGCACCTTGGTCTGGCCATCCCACAGCGCATTGACGATCAGCTGGCGGTCGATGGAATGGGTCATGGCGCGGCGGATCAGCGGGTCGGACAGGACCGGGTGCACCTTGTCAAAGACCTGGATGCGGTGGTTCAGAATGGTCGAACCCTGCACCTCAAGCCCGGCGGTGTTGCGCACGGCGTCCAGTTGGTCGGGCGGCAGGTCGCAGGCAAAATCGTATTCGCCGGACAGCAGACCGTTCACGCGGCTGGCCACTTCGGGCACTTCCAGGAACCGGATTTCCGCCAGCGGCGGGCGGCCACCCCAATAGTCATCGTGTGCGACCAGTGTCAGCGACACGTCGGGGCGGTATTCCTGCACCTTATAGGCGCCGGTGGTCACGGGCGCGTTGGCCCAGTCCGCATAGGTCGCAGCTTCGTCCCAAGCGCGGCGGCTGGCGATTTGCGAGCCAAAGGCGATCATCCGCCCTTCGAGCGTCACATCGGGCGATGCGTTGTGGAACCGCACGGTGTACTTGTCCACCGCTTCGACGCCGCGCAGCGCCGGCCACAGACGGCGGCCGACACCGGGCACACCGGCGGGCAGCTCCTTGTCCGTCTTGGGCTTGAAGTTGTCCGCATAGAGCGTTTCGCCGCCATCGGGCTGGGTGCCTGCAAACACGCGTTCGTCCGAGAAAGAGAACACCACATCGTCGGCGGTCATTTCGTCGCCGTTGTGGAATTTCACGCCTTCACGCAGCTTCAGCTCGATGGTCTTGTCATCCAGCCGCTTCCAGCTTGTCGCCAGACCGGGCACACCACCCTGATCGCCCATCCAGTTGCGGTTGATCAGACCTTCCCACAGGTTGGGGAAGAACACGCGTTCACCGACGTTGGACTGTTCGTTCCAGACATCCAGCGTGTTGTTGTTGGTGATCTTTTGCACGGCGATGGTGACGGTGCGGCGCTGGCTTTGCGCGAACGAAAGTACCGGCAAAGCCAGAGAGCCGGCAGCGGCCCCCAAAAGTCCAAGAGCGTGGCGGCGATGAATAAGCATGAAGCAGACCTTTGCAGATATCAGCCCCACAGGTCGGGGCTGGTTTCGGCGCTTTATCGGTGTGCTGTGCGACAGTTCCGTGATGGTTTCTTGAACTATTTGTCTCAACTCTGCGGACAACCAAACCCACGGTTGTATTGGGCATGAGAGGGGCAAACTCTGCTGGAACAGCAGCTACTTGCGTCCGGTGGCAGGTATGGAGATGCCAATGTACCATAAGTTTGCACACTGCACGCATAAGCATGCACAGATCGGGTGTTTCGGGACATTGATCGTGGTCGTCGTGAATGGCGGCTCAGCGGACTTTTCTGCCGCTCTCAAAGCCGCGCATCGACGGGCCGAGGTGCGGCGATCCGACCGTCGTGCATGCCACTTTATGGCAGCCAAGCACATCCCACCTATCCGTCACTCGCAACAGCAACCAAATCGCCGTGCCGTGGGGCGGCCCGGCGATGCGCGGCGGCCTGCGGACTTGATTCCGCGCGAGCTTACTGCGGAAAGGGCTCATTTGAGACTTTCGCTGCACACAGCACGAACGTCAGCTTCGTGCTTCATTCCCAATCTGCGTCGTTGCGAACAAAAATCCGAGCCCCACCCTGCGTCGGCGCATAAAGCGCTTGATACAGGGTGTGCATGAAAGCCGCCAAATCGTGCAAGCTTATGCTTCATTGGCACAAATGGAGGGGAAAATGGCGAGCCGTGGAGGACTCGAACCCCCGACCTGAGAATTAGAAGTTCCCTGCTCTAATCCAGCTGAGCTAACGGCCCGCGCTTATTGCGGCTGTGTTAGCCAATTCCCCCGCTTTGTCAACTTGGTCGCCAAGCGGAAGACCGGAAAGACGGACCACGGTATCACACAGGGTTTCGACAGCCGCAAAAGGAACCATCCGAACAAGGGCGGGTTGAGACCATGTGATAGAAGGAGACCCATCATGAAACTGAGTAAAACCCTACTCGCCTCCGCGCTTTGCCTGCCGCTGGCGCTGCCTGCATTTGCCGACGGGCACATGACCCCGGCCGCCAGGGCGGATGTCAAAGGCGCCGAGGACGGCCTGTCCGGGACGGTAACGCTGAACCGGACCGCGTCGGGCATGACGCTGGTTCAGATCGACCTGACCGGTGTGCCCGAAGGGGAGCATGGCGTGCACCTGCATGAGACAGGCGATTGTTCTGCAGCCGATTTCAAATCGGCGGGCGGGCACATTCCGGGCGACCAGACCCACGGTATCCTGAGCGAGGGCGGGCCGCATCCCGGTGACATGCCGAACATGACCGTCGGCGCCGACGGCATCCTGAAGGCGGATGTGTTCCTGAGCACGCTGGATCTGGACAGCATGATCATGGATGACGACGGCGCTGCGTTTATCGTCCACTCGGGTGCGGATGATTACACCTCGCAACCTGCGGGTGACGCGGGATCGCGCATTGCCTGCGGTGTGTTCGAACCCGCGAGCTGACGCTAGAGCGTTCGTGTCATGAAGACACTCAGGGGATCGAGGTGGTAGCTGCCGAAGGGCGGGCATACCTCGAACCCTTGGGCGCGGTACATTGCGCGCGCCGGAGCGAAAAGATCGCTCGTGCCGGTTTCCAGGCTGAGCCGCTGCATGTCCTTGGCGCGGGCCAGATCTATCAGCCCGCGCAAGACCGCTTTTCCGACACCCCGCCCGCGGGCCTCTGCGGCGGTGTGCATGGATTTCAACTCGCCATGCTGCGCATCAAGCGGTTTCAGCGCGCCGACACCCAGCACGGCGTCCCCGTCCCTTGCCGCCAATAGGACCGCCCCCGCGCCAAAAAGCGTTTCGGGGTCCATCACGTGGCAGCTTTCGGGCGGCGATTCCGCCTGCATCGTCTGCATGTGACGCAGCAAGAGCGCGCCGACCTGGACATCATCTGCGGTGGCGGTCGTGATGGTAAGAGGCATAAGACAGCTCTGACGTTGTGGGTGTTGCGCCCTACTCTGCCTCGGCCACGGCCAGACGCGCCAGTTCCAAAATCGCATCACGGCTGTCGGCCACGGCAATAAAGCGTCCGTTGTGACAAAATTTGGCACCTTTGACGCCGGATGCCGCTTCCAGCGCCGCGTCGGTCAAGCCCGCCCATGCTGCAGGAAGGTCGGCGCGCGCCTCGAATGTGTCTTCGCCGGTGCGGATGGTGGTCAGCGTCCAGTCCTCGCCGCGCGGGTGCACCACGAACAGCAAGTGATCGGCGCCCGCTTTTTCGACGCCTGCGCGGAACGGCATGCCCATCGGCAGTTCCAGAATACGTCCCTCTGCGGCCTGCTCGATGGCGGCCAGCACCATCGCCTCGGCGCGGAGTTTCGCGGCGCGGCGGTGCACCTGCGCCTCGACCAGCGCGCGCGCAATCGACAGGGCATCCAAAAATGCACGGTCGTCGGCACCCTCGGTGTGATCGTCGAACTGTGGTTTGAGACTTTCCAGAAGCACCGGCAGCGTCAGTCCCACGAATGGCCCCGCCTCCGAGGCGTTCACCGTGCCGTTGTCCAACAGATCGATCGGCAGCACGAAACTGCGGTCAAAGCTTGCATGGACCGTCTCGACGTCCTGATGCGGCACATCCATCGCCGTCAGGTAATCGCGGCCATAATGGGCCCAGATCAAACCGAACGAGCTGTATGGCTGGCCATCCTCGCGCAGCGGGTTGGGACGCTGGTGATGGTCAAAAATCTGCGCTGCCGCATCAAACTGCCCACCCACGTCATAGATGATACGGTCCGTGTCCGGCGTGATCCACGCCTTGTCCCGGCTGCGCACAAGCTGCGCGTTCGGAAACAGTCGTGTCAGGATGACAGAGGACAGAAGTTCGTCGGCATGGAAGCCGCCGGAATGGGTAACAAGGTGGTTGATCGTCATGGCTACGCCTTACTGGAGATTCGTGACCTTGTGGCCGCGCTTTGGGTATCGGATTGGACGTGCGGTCCGCTCCCTGCTGCGGGCGTTGCGTGGCCAGCTTGCCAGCCCTATCACGACCGCGTGAGGCGGGCCAAGACGTGGAGGCGCGGCAAATCTTAAGATGAGAAATTTAATTTCAATAAATCGTTTAAGTTGCATTTTTGACGCGCGGGATCAGGCTGTATTCCCGTCAGTCTGACCCGACAGATCCCTTGTTCAGATGCAGATTACGCACGTCTTTTCCTGCAAGAAAAGCCGCTAAATCCGCTTGTGGAAAGCCCTGTGTTCTGCGGGTCAGATGGGCAGAGATCTCACCGGATCAAAAACCACGACATCAACATCTTGACAGAAATTCCGCATTCAACCACTAACTGTTGTGTCATGGTTCTTCCGATGCGAGTCGGAAGTGAAAAGGGAAGCCGGTGCGGTGCATGTACCAAATCCGGCGCTGCCCCCGCAACTGTAAGCGGCGAGCGACGCTGAGATGCCACTGGGAAAACCCCGGGAAGGCCAGCCAAGTTTCGACCCGCAAGCCAGGAGACCTGCCTGACAACGACAAGACGAAACCGTGCGGCGGGCACGGGGGCGTGGTGTGGACAGGAATGCCCTGCCCCATACCCCGTGCCTGTTCCCGCACAAACCAAAGGAACAACAGGCATGACCATCACCGTTTATTCAAAACCCGCTTGCGTGCAATGCACCGCCACGACCCGCGCTTTGGACGCAAAGGGGCTGTCCTATGCCGTGATTGACCTGACGCAGGATTCCGCGGCGATGGCGCATGTCACCGCGCTTGGCTATCGGCAGGCCCCCGTGGTGATTGCGGACGACACGCATTGGGCCGGGTTCCGGCCCGACATGATCGGTCAACTGGCCTGATCCGGTGGGCGGGCTGATCTATTATTCCTCGGCCTCGGGCAATACTGCACGGTTTGTCGCGGGGCTGGGGCTGGAGGCGGACCGCATTCCGATCAACGACGCGGTCCCCTTCCCCGATTGCGATGGCCCCTATGTGCTGATCTGTCCGACCTATGCCGATGGTGCGGGACGTGGTGCGGTGCCCAAACAGGTGATCCGTTTCCTCAACGCCCCCGCCCGACGCGCAAGGCTGCGCGGCGTGATCGGTGCGGGCAACCGCAACTTTGGCCAGACCTATGCCCGCGCCGCCGATGTGATCGCCGCGAAATGCGGTGTACCCGTGCTGTATAAATTCGAGCTGGCGGGAACGCCGACCGATATCGCCCGCGTCCGTGCGGGTCTTGACACCCTTTGGAGTTCCGAATGCTTGACACTGTAAACCCCGCGCTGGATTACCACGCCCTGAACGCGATGCTGAACCTTTATGATGGGGACGGAAACATCCGGTTTGACGCGGACCGGATGGCCGCGCGGCAGTATTTCCTGCAACACGTGAACCAGAATACCGTTTTCTTTCACAGCCTTGACGAAAAACTCGGCTATCTCGTCGAGGAAGGATATTACGAGGCGGCGGTGCTGGATCAGTATTCCCGCAATTTCCATCGTGCGATCTGGGAGGCCGCCTTTGCGCGCAAGTTCCGGTTTCAGACCTTTCTTGGCGCGTTCAAATATTATACCAGCTACACGCTGAAAACCCGCGACGGGCAGCGATACCTTGAGCGGTACGAAGACCGGGTGGTGATGGTCGCCCTGACGCTGGCGCGCGGGGACGAGGCGCTGGCGATGCGGTTCATGGAAGAGATGCTGTCGGGGCGGTTCCAGCCTGCGACGCCGACCTTTCTCAATGCCGGCAAGGCGTCGCGCGGCGAGCTGATTTCGTGTTTCCTGCTGCGGCTGGAAGACAACATGGAGAGCATCGGGCGCGGCATCAATTCCGCCCTGCAACTCTCAAAGCGCGGCGGCGGCGTGGCGTTGATGCTGACCAACCTGCGCGAGTCTGGCGCCCCCATCAAGGGGATCGAAAACCAGTCGTCGGGCGTCATTCCGGTGATGAAACTGCTGGAGGACAGCTTTAGCTATGCCAACCAGCTGGGCGCACGGCAGGGTGCGGGCGCGGTCTATCTGAACGCGCATCACCCCGATATTCTCCAATTTCTGGACACCAAACGCGAGAATGCGGACGAGAAGATCAGGATCAAGACGCTGAGCCTTGGCGTGGTGATCCCCGATGTCACGTTCGAATTGGCCAAGCGCAACGAGGACATGTACCTGTTTTCGCCGCATGACGTGGCAAAGGTCTACGGGGTGCCGTTTTCCGAAATTTCCGTCACCGAGAAATACGCCGAAATGGTAGACGACAAGCGCATTCGCAAACGCAAGATCAACGCGCGGGATTTCTTTCAGACCATTGCCGAGATCCAGTTCGAAAGCGGCTATCCCTATATAATGTTCGAGGACACGGTGAACCGTGCCAACCCGATTGCGGGGCGGATCACCATGTCCAACCTGTGTTCGGAAATCCTTCAGGTCAACGAGGCGTCCGAGTTCAACGAGGACCTGGGCTATGCCCACCTGGGCAGCGATATTTCCTGCAACCTTGGCAGTCTGAACATTGCCGCCGCGATGGACGGCCCGGATTTTGGCAACACGATTGAAACCGCGATCCGCGCCCTGACGGCAGTGTCCGAGATGTCCTCTATCGCCTCGGTCCCCTCGATCCGGCGCGGCAATGACGAGGCCCACGCGGTCGGGCTGGGACAGATGAACCTGCACGGGTTCCTCGCACGCGAGCGCATCCATTACGGAAGCGATGCCGGGGTCGAGTTCACGTCGGTCTATTTTGCGGCTGTTGCCTATCACGCGCTGCGGGCGTCGAACCTGCTGGCGCGCGAGCATGGCGAAAGCTTCAAGGGGTTTGCAGATTCGAAATACGCGGATGGCAGTTTCTTCGAGACCTATCTTTCGCAGGACTGGCTGCCCACCCTGCCCGATGTCGTGCGGGTGTTCGCGGGCATCACGCTTCCGACGCGCGACGACTGGGCCGCGCTCAAGACCGATGTGATGGCGCACGGGTTGTACAATCGCAACCTTCAGGCGGTGCCACCAACCGGGTCGATCAGCTATATCAACAACTCGACCTCGTCGATCCATCCGATCGTGTCCAAGGTGGAAATCCGCAAGGAGGGCAAGATCGGGCGCGTCTATTACCCGGCCGCGTTCATGACCAATGACAACCTGGAATACTACCGCGATGCCTATGAGATCGGCCCCGAGGCGATCATCGACACCTATGCCGCCGCCACGCGGCACGTCGATCAGGGCCTGTCGCTGACGCTGTTCTTTCCCGCCGAGGCGACGACCCGCGACATCAACCGTGCCCAGATCTACGCCTGGAAAAAGGGCATCAAGACCATCTATTACATCCGCCTGCGTCAAACGGCCCTTGAGGGGACCGAGGTGCAAGGCTGCGTGTCCTGCGCGCTTTGAGGAGAATGACCATGAAAGATATGCCCCTGCTGAGCGTGCCACGTGCAATCAACTGGAACCGGTTGGAAGACGACAAGGACCTGGAGGTCTGGAACCGCCTGACGGTGAATTTCTGGCTGCCGGAAAAGGTGCCGCTGTCCAATGACGTGCAATCCTGGGCGACGCTGCGCCCAGAGGAACGGGCGCTGACGATCCGGGTGTTCACCGGCTTGACGCTGCTGGACACGGTGCAGAACACGCTGGGTGCGCCCGCGCTTTTGCCCGATGCGCAGACCCCGCATGAAGAGGCGGTGCTGACCAACATTGCCTTTATGGAGGCGGTTCACGCGCGCAGCTATTCGTCGATCTTCTCGACGCTGTGCATGACGAAAGAGGTGGACGAAGCGTTCCGCTGGTCCGAAGACAACCCGCACCTGCAAGCCAAGGCGCGGCTGATCATCGAAACCTACGCCCCCGGCGCGGACCCGCTAAAGCGCAAGATCGCATCGGTTTTCCTGGAAAGCTTCCTGTTCTATTCGGGCTTTTATCTGCCGATGTACTGGTCCAGCCGCGCCAAGCTGACCAATACCGCCGACCTGATCCGCCTGATCATCCGCGACGAAGCGGTGCACGGCTATTACATCGGCTACAAGTTCCAGCGCGCGCTGGAACGCGAGCCCGAAGCGCGGCAGCAAGAGCTGAAGGATTATGCATTCGCGTTGATGTTCGACCTCTACGAGATCGAGGCGCGCTATACCGCCGAGCTCTATGACGGGATCGGGCTGACCGAGGACGTGAAGGCCTTTCTGCACTACAACGCGAACAAGGCGCTGCAAAACCTGGGCTATGAATCGCTGTTCCCGCCCGCCGCCTGCGAGGTCAACCCGGCGATCCTGGCCGCACTGTCCCCCGACAGCGAAAACCACGATTTCTTTTCCGGCTCGGGGTCCAGCTATGTCATCGGCAAGGCTGTGATGACGGAAGACGAGGATTGGGATTTCTGAAACACCTGGAGCGACACAAGGTAGACAGCCAAAGCACTCGGCACAGAACTGTCGCCTCCGGTGTTGCTCCCGTCGGAAAACAGATGAACCATCCTCAGGCAAATGCATTCGTCACAGCGTCGCCCTTCGCATCGAACAGCATGGAATCGCGCGGTGAGAACCGGATTTCAAACCTTGAACCGAAGCCCAAGAGCAGGGCGTTTTGAAATCCTTTGCACCTAGGTCAATGGCCGGTTTTGTTGGCGGCGGCATTCGCAACGCATTGAAATGGCACCGCGCAATCCAAAACCAGCTGACCGATGCGCAAAGGGACAACATCGCCCAGATGAGCTGGGCGGCCATTTCAGCCTGAGCAGGCGCGTACCTGTGACATTGCGGAACCAACGCCCCGCTCGCAGGTCCGCAGGCGCCCATTCCAACGGGTCAGAAACACCTGTTGATCAAAGATATTTGGTTGGAATCGATGTGGTAAACTTCAGCTCTTCCATCGAGATCATCGAATTGATCTGGCTGAACTCCAGCCGCTCGATCATCTTCTTGTAGACAAGGTCATAGGCACTCATGTCCGGCACAACGACCTTCAGGATGTAATCTACCGTACCCGTCAACCGATAGGCTTCGACCACTTCGGGGATTTCATCGATAAGATCACAAAAGCGCTGCAACCAGCCTATCTCGTGGCGCGGGGTCGTGACGCCGATAAAGATCGTCATCGGCACATTGGCGCGCACCTGATCGACAAGCGCCACGCGCTTTTTAATCAGCCCCGCTTCCTCCATCCGCTTGATCCGCCGCCAGCAGGGGGTCGGCGACAGCCCGACCGCGTCAGAGATCGCACTGATCACCGTGTCGCTGTCGCGCTGCAGAATATCCAGAATCTGCTGGTCGATGTCGTCAAAGGTAATCGTGTCGATCGACTTGACGCCCGTCTTGCGCAGCTTTTCCGTCATGCGGGCACGAACTCGACGATGACACCCGACGCGTGCTGGGGGGCAACAGCCAGCCCCGTCAGCGTCGTGATTGGCGTGATATCGGCATCTTTCAGACATTGGCGCGCGGCGTTCATGTCAGACACTTTGATCCGCAAAGCCGTAAAGGCGCCCTTGGGGGTCAGGGACAGATCAACATCGGGATAAAGCGCCTGCATTTCCTCCCGTTGCAACAGAACCAGCGGCGCAGAATTCGCACCTGTGCTCACCGCCACGCCACCGCCGGACGCACGGGTCGCGCCGTCGGCCCAGAGCCGCGCAAACCGCTTGCCATCTGCATCGGGATCTTCGGACAGCGCAAGGATCGCATCAAGGCCGCAGGCCGTGTTGGAGTGGGTCAGCAACTCGGGCAACCAGACGGTTTCGGGGGTTTTGTGCTGGCACATAAAGACCGAACCGAAGGGCACTTCAGCGGGGTCAAAGACCACTGTTGAAAAGGCTGCAACGGCAGAGCCGCCGTCGGGCAGCGGTACGGGGCGTTCGAAACTGCCCAGGCCGTGTGTCCCGATGCCAAGCTCCGCCAGTTGGGATGCCGCGGCTTCGGCAGTGCCGATACGACAGGCAATCGCATGCAAGCCCTGCCCCTGATCCTCCAGCGCCTTGCCCCGCGCCGCATTCAGCGGTGTCGCACGCAACAGGCCCAACAGTTCGAAATAATCGTCAGGAAACATGATGGTATAATTGGCAGAGCCCTTGGCCTCGGAGTGCAGGCCGCGCGGTGACAGGGTAAAGCCAAGCGCCGCGTATTGTTCGGCGGCCTTGTCCAGATCCTGAACCAGAGCAAAACAGTGATCTATACCTTTGACCGGGTGAGACATTTCAGTTTCCTTTCAGATATTGAGCTGGGGCAAGCTTACTTGCGCACCGGAGCCAGAAGAATTTCGTGCACGGCGACCGAAGGGTTCATGTTCGCCACGTAAAGCGCGGTCTGCGCCATATCCTCGGGCTGGATCATGTCCGCCAGGGTCGAGACATCAAATCCGGGCCTTTTGGCCAGCAATGGCGTCGCAACCTCGGCAGGGCACAGCGCCGTCGACCGGATGCCGTTCGCCCCCTCTTCCGCATTCAGGCTCGCGGAAATGTCGGACAGCGCATGTTTCGAAGCGCCGTAGGCCACGCCACCGTTGGGAGAATGGAACCGGCCCGCCCAACTTGAAGTGTGGATCATGATGCCATCACGTTGCGCGCGCATGACAGGAAGACAGGCGGCTATCACATTCAGCGCACCGGTCACGTTGATATTCAGAAGGTTGTCCCAGCTTTCCCAATCCAGATCCGCCCAGCGACGGCGTGGAATGTTAAGACCTGCGTTGTTGCACAAGATATGCAGACCATCTCCCCAAGCGGCAATTTGCTGTGCAGCATCTGCCATGCCTTGACGGTCGGTCACATCACCCGCGACCACCAAGGCCATTTTCCTATCGGGGAACGCAGCGGCAATATCTTCGAGCGCTTGCGCTCCACGCCCCGTCAGAGCAACACGAAAGCCTGCCCCGGCAAAGCCGAGCGCAACAGCAGCGCCTATGCCGGATCCTGCGCCGGTAACCCAAACTGTCTTCTGCATATTGAAGCCTCAGAGTTTCTCTATGGTAAAAATTTAACCTAGGTTGGGTCAATAAACTAGTAATTTTTTCTCTTTTATGAAAACAATATAGGAAACATATTGACTACATCAACGTCTTGCGCAGTGATGAACCAGCGAAAGCAATATCGCGATTCCACGAAGGGGTCCGACAGAAAGGGAGCTTTAAACATGAAGAAACAACTGATCGGTCTTGGCATCGCGTGCTTGACCGCAAGTACCGCACTGACGGCCGGTGTCGCTTCGGCACAAGAGGTCAAGAAGGGTGGCACGGCCATCATTCACATGATCTCCGAACAACGGATCCTGAACCCCGCATTGCGTGCGTCTACGGGCGTCTACAACATCAGCGGCAAAATCGTCGAACCCCTGATCGACAAAAGTTATGACGGCTACGTGCCCGTTCTGGCGACCGAATGGTCCGGTTCGGATGACGGTCTGACCATCACTGTCAAATTGCGCGAAAACGTGCGCTGGCATGACGGCGAGGATTTCACCTGTGATGACGTGTCCTTTACCGCCATCGAGATGTGGAAAAAGCTGCTGAACTATTCCTCGGCCCTGCAGGCAAACCTGGAATCCGTCGATTGCCCCGATCCGCACACCGCCGTGTTCAACTATTCCAAGCCGATGCCACTTGATCTGTTCGTGGCCGCCATGCCCGACCTTGGACACCCGATGCCCAAACACCTGTACGAGGGCACCGACATTCCCAACAACCCCTACAACACCGCGCCCGTGGGCACTGGTCCGTTCAAGTTTGTCGAATACGAACGCGGTCAGTATGTGATGGCGGAAAAGAATGAAGACTACTGGCGCGAGGGCTATCCCTACCTCGACCGGATCGTCTGGCGCTTTATCAAGGATAAATCGGCTGCCGCTGCCGCTCTGGAAGCAGGCGAAGTACACGAATCCGGCTTTATCGGAGTGTCGATGGCCGATGTGGTCCGTCTTTCGGAAGACGACCGGTTTGATGTCGGCACCCAAGGCTACGAAAACAACGTCGCCCACTCGACAGTCGAATTCAACCACCGCAATCCGATCCTTGCGGACCTGAAGGTGCGTCAGGCCATCTATCACGGGCTGGACATTGATTACGCCATCGACACGATCATGCGCGGCTTTGCCGCCCCCGGACGCGGACCCGTCCCGCAAGCCGGTGGCGCCAACTATACCGACGACGTGAAAACCTATGCTTATGATGTCGAGCTGGCGAAAAAGATGCTGGACGAGGCAGGCTATCCCGTCAAAGACGACGGCTTCCGCTTCAAGCTGCGTCACCGTCCCGCACCTTGGGGGGAATACACCCAGCTTTGGGGCGAATACTTTGCCCAGGCGATGAAAGAGATCAACATCGACGTTGAAATCCTGACCAACGACGCGCCCGGCTTCCTGAACGGCGTGTACCGCGACCACGATTTCGACACGGCGAACGGCTGGCACCAGTTCCGGTCCGACCCTGCGGTGTCGACAACTGTCTGGCTGCGCTCGGGCCAGCCCGAAGGGACGCCTTGGACCAACCAGTTCGGCTGGAAAAGCGAAGAGATGGACCAGATGATCGACGACGCGGCCTCCGAGCTTGATCCGGAGAAACGTGCTGAAATGTATCACGCGATCCAGCGCAAAGAGATGGAAGAAATCCCCGTGATCTTCGCGATCGAGCATCCCTTCATCTCGGTCACCTCGAAGAAGCTGAAGAACCACCACAACACACCACGCTGGAACTCCTCCAGCTGGTACGACCTTTGGCTCGACGAGTAATCTGACCTTCGGGCAGGCCCCTTTCGGCCTGCCCGCCCAAAGACCGCAGTCCTCCCACTCACCTGCGCGCACCAGAAAAGAAATCTCCGATGAAACCCACCATACCCCCGATGCTGATTTACGCCCTGAGGCGTCTTCTGCAGGCCATTCCGGTCATTATCCTGATTATGATCGGCACTTTCCTGCTGCTCAAACTGACTCCTGGCGACACTGTTGATGCGCTGGTCGGTGACATGGGCGGTGCGGATGCGGATTTTATCGCACGAATGCGAGCTGAATATGGGCTGGACCAACCGGTCTGGGTGCAGCTGTGGCGCTATATGGTCAAGCTGGCAACATTTGATATGGGACAGTCGTTCGTCTACGAACAACCCGTGGCGACCGTCCTGATGGACCGGCTTGGCACCACGTTGCTGCTGATGGCGACATCGCTCAGCCTTGCCTTTTCGATCGGGATCACGCTGGGCGCCTTTGCCGCGCGGCGGGCCTATTCGCTGACCGACAACCTGATTTCCACTCTGGGTCTGGTTTTCTATGCCACCCCCAGCTTCTTTCTGTCGCTGATGATGATGCTGCTGTTCTCGGTCAAGCTGGGCTGGCTGCCGGTCGGCGGGATCAAAACCATTGCCGGGTTTTACACCGGCTGGGATCACGTCGTGGATGTGGCCCGGCATCTGATCATGCCGACAGCGGCCCTGTCATTGATCTATTTGTCGTTCTATCTGCGGCTGATGCGGTCGTCGGTGATACAGGTCGCGGACCAGGATTTCGTGCGCACCGCACGCGCCAAAGGCGCTGGGGAAACGCGGCTGATGGTTCATCACATCATGCGCAACGCGCTGCTGCCTGCCGTCACCCTGTTCGGCCTGCAATTCTCGACCCTGCTGGGCGGATCGGTGGTGGTGGAAACCATCTTTACCCTGCCGGGGCTGGGGCAACTGGCCTATCAGTCGGTGATCCAACGCGACATGAACACGCTGATGGGCATCATCTTTTTGTGTTCGATCATCGTGATCCTCGTCAATTTTCTAACCGACCTGCTTTACGCACGTCTCGACAGCCGGATTGAACTCTCATGACTGTACTTGATACCGATCTGCGACCGGCAGAACCGCCCCGCTATGTCGTCTTCTGGCAGCGTTACCGCCGCAACCGCGCGGCACTTCTCGGGCTGGGCCTGTTCGCCATCGTTGTGCTGATGGCGCTGACCGCAGGGTTGGTTGATCCCGGCGACCCGCTGCGCCGTGCTGGTCTGCCGCTGCTCGCGCCCTTCGTGGACGCTGCAAATCCTCTGGGCACCGACCAGTTGGGCCGCAGTATCCTGTCGCAGCTGTTTTATGGTGCTCGGATTTCGCTGCTGGTCGGCGTTGTCGCCACGCTGGTGTCGATCATCATCGGCATCGTGATCGGCGCACTGGCCGGCTATTTCGGCGGCTGGGTCGATGACCTGCTGATGCGCATTACCGAAGCCTTCCAGACCATCCCGAACTTTGTGCTGTTGCTGACCCTTGTGGCCATCCTCGGCTCCAAGATCGAATGGATCACACTGGCCATCGGCATCGTCAGCTGGACCGCCCCTGCGCGCATGGTGCGGGCCGAGTTCATGTCCCTGCGCAACCGCGAATTCGTCGATGCCGCGCGCAATCTGGGAGTGTCGAACACCTCGCTGATCTTCCGTGAAATCCTGCCCAACGCCCTGCCGCCGATCATCGTCTACGCATCGGTCATCATGGCGCTGTCGATCCTGCTGGAAAGCGCATTAGCATTCCTTGGTCTGGGCGATCCGAACTATGCCAGCTGGGGCAACATGATCGGCCAGGGCCGCGCCGTACTGCGCACAGCTTGGTACTGCTCGGCCATTCCGGGTATCGCGATCGTCTTGACGGTCCTGTCCTTCTCACTCTTGGGCGAAGGCCTGAACGACGCAATGAACCCGAGGCAGAAACAATGACCGCTGATACAGCTCCAATCCTCACGGTCCGTGACCTGCGCATCGCCCTGCCCGAGGGCGCCGACCGGCCCTTTGCCCTTCAAGGTCTGGATCTGACCGTCCACCCCGGCGAAATCGTCTGTATGGTCGGGGAATCCGGCTCGGGCAAATCGCTGTCGGCGGGTGCCATCATGCGCCTTCTGCCCGAGCCCCACGTGCATGTCGCGGGCGGCAAGATCATCTTCGAAGGCGAAGACCTGCTGGCCAAGACCGAAGCCGAAATGCGCAAGGTGCGTGGCAACCGGATCTCGATGATCTTTCAGGAACCGATGACTGCGCTCAACCCGCAGAAAACCGTGGGCTGGCAGATTGACGAAGTTCTGAAGCTGCACATGGGCGCCAAGCGCAAGGAACGGCAGGCCCACGCGCTGGAGATGCTCAAACGTGTGCATATCCCGGACCCGGAATCCGCTTATAACGCCTATCCCCACCAAATCTCCGGCGGCCAGCGGCAACGCGTGATGATCGCGATGGCCCTGTCGCTGTCGCCCAAGCTGGTGATCGCGGACGAGCCCACAACCGCATTGGACGTGACCACACAGCTGCAGATCCTCAAGTTGATCCGCGACCTGCAAAAAGAAGACGGCGCAGGCGTGTTGTTCATCACCCACGATTTTGGTGTCGTGGCAGAAATCGCCGATCATGTGATTGTGCTGCGTCAGGGGGAAGTGGTCGAACAAGGCCCCGCCGATCAGGTGCTGAACGATCCGAAACACCCCTACACACAGGCGCTGATTGCATCGGTCCCCGATCTGTTGCCACCCCCGCCCAAACCGGTCACCACGCTTCCCGTTGTCCTGAAAGGCACCGGGTTGCGCAAAACCTTTGCCGCGCGCGGCGGGTTGCTGACGGGCAAGCGCAAGGCGGTTGTCGCGGTCAAGGACCTCAGCTTCGAGCTGCATCAGGGGGAAACGCTGGGCGTTGTGGGTGAATCCGGTTCGGGCAAGACCACCGTATCGCGTCTGGTCACCCGTCTGCTGGACGCGGATGCCGGTGCGGTCGAGGTTGACGGCACCGATTTGCTGGCCTGCACCCCGCGCGAATTGCGCGGCATGCGCAAGCATATCCAGATGGTGTTTCAAGATCCGATGGCCTCGCTCAACCCGCGCAAACGGGTGGTGGACATCATCGCCCAGGGCCCCATCGTGCATGGCGAAGACCCTGACAAGGCGCGCGCACGTGCCCGCGATCTGCTGGAACTGGTCGAATTGTCACCCGCCGCCGCCAACCGTTTTCCGCACGAGTTTTCGGGCGGCCAGCGGCAACGCATCGGCATTGCCCGTGCGCTTGCGATGGAACCCAAGGTCATCGTCGCGGATGAGCCGGTGTCGGCACTGGATGTCAGCGTACAGGCGCAAGTGCTGAAACTGTTGGCCGACCTGCGGGACCGCATGAACCTGTCGCTGTTGTTCGTCACCCACGACCTGCGCGTCGCGGCGCAGCTGTGCGACCGCATCATCGTGATGCAAAAGGGCGAAGTGGTCGAGGCCGGCTTTACCGCCGAGGTCTTTGCCAACCCGCAACATCCCTACACCCAGAACCTGCTTGCATCGATCCCGGGGCGGACATGGACGCCCCCGTATCGCAAGACAGACGCCGCTTGAGGAAACCCAATGGCTATTCAGTTCGACACCATCCGCACGGCCATTATTGGTGAGGGCACGACGATCCCCGGCCCCTTCGGACCGCGCGCGTTGATCTATGCCGATTACGTCGCCTCGGGGCGCTCTATCGGATTTATCGAGGATGCGATCCGCAAACATGTGCTGCCGTTCTATGGCAACACGCACACCGAAACGTCCTTTACCGGTCGGCGGTCGACGCAACTGCGTGAACTGGCGCGAGAGACAGTGCGCAAATCCGTGGGCGCGGATGCGAACCACGCTGTGATCTTTGCAGGCTCGGGCGCCACGGGGGCGGCGGACAAGCTGGTCAGGGCGCTGACCCTGCAGGGGCTGGACAACAGATCGGTGGTCTTTGTCGGCCCTTACGAACATCATTCGAACGACCTGATCTGGCGCGAAAGCGGGGCGCAGATCGTGCGCATTCCGCTGAGCGACGCGGGCAGCATCTGCCTGAGCACACTGGAAAGCGCGTTGAAACAACACGCTGATGCACCTTTGAAGATCGCAGCCTTTTCGGCAGCCTCGAACGTCACCGGTGTGCGCACCGATCTGCGGGCGATTGCCCGTCTGGTGCATGCGCAGGGTGGCTGGTGCGTGGCCGATTTCGCCGCCGCAGCGCCCTATATCCCGGTGCGTTTGAGTGCATCAGAGAACGGTGCAGATGATCGCATTGATGCGGCATTCCTGTCACCGCACAAATTTCCGGGCGGTCCTGGTGCCTCGGGCATCCTGATTGCCGACCGCCGTATGCTGGACAGCCTGCGCCCCACCATCACCGGCGGCGGCACCGTGTCCTATGTCACCGCACTGCGCCATAACTACGTCTCGGACCCCGAGCGTCGCGAAGAAGCGGGCACGCCCTCTATCGTCGAGAACATACGGGCAGGTATGGTTCTGCAGCTGAAGGCGGACATGGACGAAGACGAGGTCGAACGCCGCGAGCAGGCCATGACCAACCGACTGGAAGCCGCCCTGCGCGCCATTCCGGGGGTCGAAATCCTCGGGCCGCAGAACGTGCCGCGCATCGGGGTGTTTTCCTTCAACATCCGCGTCGCGGGCAAACTGCTGCACCACAACTATGTGGTGGCCCTGCTGAACGACCTGTTCGGCATTCAGGCGCGCGGTGGTTGTTCCTGTGCCGGCCCTTACGGCCACGCGCTGCTGGGCATTGATGACGCAACCGCCGAGTGCCACGAGCGCGCCGTGGAACTGGGCCACTCGGCCTTCCGGCCCGGCTGGGCGCGGCTCGGGGTCAACTGGTTCTTCGACGACACCGACACCGACCGCATCGCGGCCGCGCTGGCTCTGATCGCGGAACGTGGGCTGGACCTGCTGCCCTACTACAGACTGGATTTGACCGCAGGCGTCTGGCGCGCACAGCGCAAGATTGAGGACAAAGCCGTAGGCTCCCTGTCGGACCTGTGGAATGCACAAGACCGCCCGCAGGACACCGCCCCCACCTTTGAGGGGTGTCTGAACTATGCCCGCGATCTTGCGGATGCGGCTGCCGACCTTCCCGGTGCGCCACCTCTGGAAATGTTGCCCGAAGAAGAAACCCTGCGCTGGTTCTGGATGCCTCACGACATTGCACCGTCCACGCAACCCAATCAGGAGTCAGCCCTGTGACCGACGTGGTTTTCCCGCCTTCGCTGTGGGCTGACACAGCGCCGCCGCGCGCTGTTGCCCCATCGCTGGAAGGCACGGTCGAGACAGACGTGGCCGTAATCGGCGGCGGCTTCACCGGCCTTTCAGCAGCCATTGAAGTGGCCCGAAACGGCGGATCGGTCACCGTGTTGGAAGGCAAGGCCGTCGGTTGGGGCGCTTCGGGGCGCAACAACGGGCAAGTCATCCCGATCCTCACCTCTGCCGAGCCTGCTGTCTGGATCAAACGATATGGCGCCGCAGGCGAACGGATGGTTCAGCTGATCGGCAACTCGGCCAGCATCCTGTTCGATCTGGTCCGCGAATTCGACATGAAGGCCGAAGCCGAACAGACAGGCTGGTTCCAGCCCGCCCACAGCCCGGGCCGCGTGAAACTGTGCCAGACACGGGTCGACACATGGCAACGCCACGGCTTTCCGGCCGAGTTCAAAACCGCCGAAGAGACACGCGAAATCCTGGGCAGCGATTTCTGGTACGGCGGGATGCTGAACCCGACCGGCGGGCACATCAACCCGCTCGCGCTGGCCCGTGCCATGGCCAAAACGGCGGAAGAGCTGAACGCCAAAGTCTATGAAAACTCGGCTGTCACCAGCTATGAACGCGTCGGTGCGCAGTGGATCATTCGCACCGCCACAGGCATTGTAAAGGCGCGCGCTTTGATCCTGGCAACCAATGCCTATACCGGAGAACTGGTGCCATCGCTGGCGCCGCGACTGGCGAAATCCATCATCCCGGTGCTCAGTTGGCAGATGGCCACGCAGCCCTTGGGCGACAACCTGCGCCGAACCATCCTGCCCGGTCGGCAGGCTGTGTCCGACACCCGTGGCGATCTGCGGTTTTTCCGTTACGACGCCCGCAACCGCTTGATCACAGGCGGCGCGGTCATGGGCAGCCATGACGTGGTCAATCGCGTCCGCGCCAAGGCTGCACGCAGTCTGGGCGAAGCCTTCCCCGAACTGGGCACGCCTGAAATGACCCACGTTTGGTCCGGCTACATCGGCATGAACTGGGATCGTTTCCCGCGCATTCACCGGCTTGGTACAGATGGCTGGGCCTGGATCGGCTGCAACGGCCGCGGCGTGGCCTTTGGCACGGCAATGGGCCGCGAGCTGGCCCGAGCGGCCACCGGTACGAGTGAAAACGAACTCGCCCTGCCTGTGACCGAACCGCGCCCCTTCCCCATTCACAGCATCGCCCGCCGCGTTGCACCCACCTATCTCGCATGGTTGAAACGCAAAGACCTGAGCGAGCCCAAACAATAAGGAGTCACCCGACGATGACCGATACCAACACCTCTGACGGTCTGGACGTGAACAGCGTTCCGATCCTGCTGCGCCGCAAGATCGAGGCAATGATCCTCAAGCATGTGCTGGAGGTGATCACCGACCGCACC
Source organism: Sulfitobacter sp. 20_GPM-1509m (assembly GCF_000620505.1). GTDB lineage: Bacteria > Pseudomonadota > Alphaproteobacteria > Rhodobacterales > Rhodobacteraceae > Pseudosulfitobacter. The sequence continues at coordinate 534,895 of NZ_JIBC01000004.1, forward strand.
GACCGCGCCGAGGCCGAAGCCGTCATCGGCGAGACCTGCTCGCGCTCGGCCATCGAGCAGGGCAAGCAATTGGCGGATGCCCTGGGCCACACACCCGACCTGACCGATTTCGCCGCGATCCAGCCGAACTGGACCCGCGAAGATGCGCTGCGGATTGATACGCTGAACGCCACCGAAGAGGCGCTGGACTTTAACGTCACCCGCTGCCGCTACTCTGAAATGTACAAGGAAATGGGGCTGGGCGACATTGGCCACCTGCTGTCGTGCAACCGCGACGGCGATTTCTGCATCGGCTACAATCCCGACATGGAACTGACCCGCACCCAGACCATCATGAAAGGCGCAAGCCATTGTGATTTCCGTTACCGCATGAAGAACAAGGACGCCTGAGCCATGGCCGTTGAAAACTGGGTCGCCAAACATGTCGAATCCCTGACCGCATTCCGCCGCGATCTGCATCAGAACCCGGAACTGCTGTATGATGTGACCCGCACGGCGGCCACCGTCGCCGATGCGCTCCGCGCCGCTGGCGTCGACGAAGTGGTCGAGGGGATCGGACGCACTGGCGTCGTTGGCGTTATCCATGGTCAGACAAACACATCTGGCCGGACAATCGGCCTGCGGGCGGATATGGACGCTTTGCCGATCGTCGAGGCCACAGGCAAACCCTGGGCGTCGAAGGTAGACGGCAAAATGCACGCCTGCGGCCACGACGGCCACACCACCATGCTGCTGGGTGCAGCCCGCCAGTTGGCGGAAAGCCGTGCCTTCGACGGCACCGTCATCGTCATTTTCCAACCTGCCGAGGAAGGCGGTGCGGGCGCCAAGGCAATGATCGACGATGGCCTGTTCACACGCTGGCCCTGCAACGAAGTCTATGGGATGCACAATCGCCCCAACATGCCTGTTGGTGAATTCACCATTGCGTCCGGGCCGATCATGGGCTCGGTCGACGAGGTGCGCATCACCATCGAAGGCCGCGGGGGCCATGCCGCCCGCCCTGACGAAACCATCGACACCTTCCCGATTGCAGCAGCCTTGATCCAGGCAATCCAGACCATCACCTCGCGGACCATCGACCCGATGGACAATGCGGTGGTGTCGCTGTGCACGATCCACGCAGGCAATGCGTTCAACGTGATCCCGCAAAAGATCGAGATCACCGGCACCGTGCGCACTTTGCGCGAAGAGGTCCGTTCCCACATCGAAGCCCAGCTGACAGCACTGGTGCCCCAGATCGCAGCAGGCTATGGCGCGACGGGCACGCTGGACTACATCCGCATGTACCCCGTCACCGTGAACCACGAACGCGAAACCGAACTGGCCGCCAATGCCGCGCAAGAGGTTGCAGGCATGGCGAATGTCTCGCTCGACATGCCGCCGGTTCTGGGCGGCGAGGATTTCTCGTTCTTGCTGAACGAAGTGCCGGGCGCTATGATCAACATCGGCAACGGCCCATCCGCAGGGCTGCACCACCCTGAATATGACTTTAACGATGATGTCATTGCGTGGGGCTGCTCTTACTGGACCACGCTCGTGCGTCAGCGTCTGCCCATCAACTCTGGGGCGTCGGCATAACGACGTGCCCGACCGGTACGGGTTCGCAAGGCAGAGAACCCGTGCCGGTCGGGCATATGCGAACAAGAGCATATGCGCAGCCCTGGTGGCTGGAATACCCCTGTCTGCAAACTATCCCCCAACGGCAGATCGCGGCCATAACTTGACCCTTCAGCGATGCGTCAACGCGTCAAGCGCCGCTGCCGCGTGGGTGGCGTCAAAGACTTTGCGGTCTCCGATCAACACAAGCTGGCAACCGTCGTCGTCCGTCTTGGGCGCACGTGCCAACGTCGCGCGGGTCCCGGTGAGTTGAAAAAGCATCCGGCTTTGATGCTGCTCGAAGCTCAGAAAACCTTTGGCCCGCAACAGGCTCGGTGCCAGTTGCGACATCACTGCCTGAAACCCTTGAAGCTCTATCGCCCCACCATGACGCCATTCCAGATAGGCAAACCGGTCGTCTTGCAACGGCGCACGGGTGCTGTCGCGCGCGACTGGCGTGTCACGACCGACAAACGCAGAAATCGGCACGGGCAGCGCAAGGTCAAACACGTGATATTTGCTCTGGACTGCGAATCCGGCGTGAATTGCGGCCAGGGCATCTGCGGATAGCCCCTCGGTCTTGGCCAGACAGAGAAAATCCGACTCGCGGACTTGGGCGCGCCACAGAGGGTCACCCGACCGATCCGGCACATCTGGTGCATCAATCACGCAGACAACCGTTTCCAGCCGCGCCTGATCCCACAAAACCGGATCAATCAGCGACTGGATGACACCAGCGGGGTCGGCCACGCCGCTGGCTTCGATCACGATCAGCTCCGGATGCGGGTTTTGGCCAAGAACGATCTTCAATGTGCGCAAGAGATCGCCCTGAAGCGAACAGCAGATGCACCCGTTCTTGAGGCCTATGACGCCGTCGGCGGCAGCATCCAGCAAAGCCGCGTCGATATTGATCGAGCCGAAATCGTTCACGATCGCGGCGATACGCAATCCGTGTTCAGCCTGCAAAAGCTGGTTGATAAAGGTTGTCTTTCCAGCCCCCAGGAACCCGGTGACCAGAAGAACCGGAACGCTCATGCCACGCTGCGGCGGATCGGGCGGCCCGGCGCAGCCGAGGTCTCAAGCTGTCCGTCGGCGATAACGGCAACCCCATTGACAAACAGATACCGCACACCCTCTGCCGGGCGGTTCATCTCAACAAAGTCGGCGCGATCTGTCAGCGTGTCCATGTCAAAGACAACCAGATCCGCATCACAGCCTTCCTGCACGCGTACCTTTCTGGCAATCTGCGGCGCGCAACCTTCGATCACCCGCGCGGGCAGGATCGTGCATTTCTTCAACCCCTCCATCAAGGTCATCACGCCCCGTTCGCGCACATATTCCCGCAAGAACCGCGTAAACGTGCCGGATGACCTGGGATGCGCAGAAAGACCGTCGGGCAAGGGCCAGTCCAGTCCCTCATAGATGCTGCCATCCGCGTTGACCCAAGGCATGGCATCCGACGCGATGGACCCTGCAGGAAAGGTCACCGACATATCCAACAGGCGGCGGTGCTCTTCGTTCACTTCCACATCCAGATAATGCCACATCACCAGATCGGTCGGCGATGCTTCCCTTGCCCGTTCGATATCTTCGCGGCCTGTAAAACGGTGGTGGTTGTGGACCAGTTCGACGTTGGAATATTCGCTGCCTGTCCGTTTGGTGAAATCGGGATCGACAAAGAACCCCGCGCTGACCACCGTGGCACCTGTGCCATAGGGATAAGCCTCGGTCGTGACGGGCAGCCCCTGTTCCTGTGCTTTGGCCACCAGTTCGGTGACCCGTTCGATGTCCATCAACGACGTGGAGTTCAGGTGGCAAATATGCATATGCGCGCCGGTCGCACCCGCCAATCCGATCAGGCGCACATAGCTGTCGACCGAACTTTGCGGATCGATATTACTGAGATAGGCGATGTGGGTGAAGGTCGGCGTGCCGTATTCGAACGCCAGGTCGCAAATGTCGCTCATCTCTTTCACGCCTGCGCCCGGCGCGTAACCATTGGGCAGGCCGATGCCGATAGCCCCCTCGTCCAACCCCTGGCGCACATGGGCCACGATCTCTTTGGTCTGCTGAGGGTCCGCAGCCTCGGTTGACCACCGCATGTCATCGGCCCCGGCCCCCATCTGGTCGATGGGATGGACCGACGGATCCAGCTCAATGGCCCCCATGACCGCCTTGCGCCCGAATATCCAGGCCGCCGCAGTCCCATAATTCAACGCGCGCGGGATTTCGGCTTGCCGGTCGTACCAACCCGCAACCGGCAAGGCACCCACTTCAAGCTCGAGCGAGGTGGTGACACCGTCAAAGGCCTGCATCCTGTCGGCAGCCACCGACTGGCCATGGGCGTGAATGTCCAGAAAACCGGGCGCCACGATCAGACCGGTTGCGTCGATCTCATGGGTGCAGTTCGCGTCGATGGTGCCAATCCTGGCGATGGTCCCATCCTTGATGGCAACGTCACAGGTCTGGTCAAAGCCTGTTTCCGGGTCCATCACGCGGCCCCCACGAATGATGATATCGAATGCGTCGGCCATCACAGGCTCCTTGTCATGCAAAGGGGTTTTCGATCTTGGGCCAGTAATTCCCGTCCCGCTTTGTAAAGGGCACAATCGTGAAATCGGGAGTGATCGCACCTGGCGTGCCCAGATGGATGACCTCAGCCGCAATCGGCGCAAAGCCGTCGTAGAAATGCTGCGACGACTTGACGACGATGTATTTCATTCGCGTCAGATCCATGCCCGTATTTTCAAAGGCTTCCGGATGGAACGTCTGGGTGCGCTTGGTGTTTACAATGACGTGCAGGCCATCGCTTTCCAGCCAGACACAATCGCCCATGTTCATTGCTGCCGTGCCCAGATGCTGCACCGCATCGCGGGCGATACCGCGCACCGTTACGTTCATATCGACGGGATCCCCCGACATCAGACCGATCTTGCCGCCAATGCGCACCTGCATTTCGGCGCCCACGCCTGCGTCCATACACATCCCGACAAGGACAGGGTCCCAGAATGTGCCAAGCGCGATATCGGTCAGCCCCCTGTCCAATGCGGCCCTGAGAACGAAAGTTGAATCCGACGGTGCCCCCCCGCCCGCATTGTCCGCAAAATCGGCCAGCACAACCGGCCCTTGGCTCAGGGCCACAGCGCGGTCCAACCCTTCGTCCATACCGGGGAATGTCCGCAACTGGCCGCGCATCTGCCAAAGCTCGGCCCCCAGTTCTTGGGCGCGTTGCTGTGCCAAATCGGGATCACCATCCGTGATAACCAAGGTGCGCGTGCCACAGCGGGGATTGTCCCCCCACGGGAACCCGTGCACCAACGAGACAGACAGGACCCCGTTCTTGCCCTCCATCGCCGACATGCGGTCGACATAGCTGCGCACAGGCTCGAACGGCGTGTGATACATGGCCATCATGCGGCAGTCATAATCCCGCATGACAGGCCGCGTTTCACCGGCGGCTGCATCCGCACAGACCGTAAACAACTCCTGGGCGCGTTCCACCACGTCCACGTGGGGGTATTCCTTGTAGCAGATGATCGCGGTGGCGTTGTCCAGCATCTGCTCTGTCAGGTGACAATGCGGGTCCAGCTCCAGCCCGATTGTGGCATCCGGCCCGACGATCTCACGCATACGGGCCATCATGTCACCCTCGCAGTCATCATAACCTTGGGCGATCATCGCGCCATGCATCGACATCAAAACCACATCGACAGGCATCGCGGCCCGCAGGTCATCCAGAATGTCATCGCGCATGGTCTCATAGACCTCGCGCACTGTTGGACCGGCCGGTTGGGCGTAGGTTGCCAACCCTTCGGCGACCTCCCACCCCAGCGCTTCGGCCCGCTGCCGCCAGACAGTGACGGCCGCCGCATAAAGCCCCGCCTCGCCCCGCGATGCAGTTTTGGTGTGCAGGTGTTCCCTGAACCCGCTCCACCCGGTTGGAATGGGCGAGAATGAATTGGTTTCGGTCGCAAGCGACGCCATGAACAGTTTCATTTCAGTTCCTTGGACTCGGTTAACGCTCTGGCCACATCTGCGACGACGTGCAGGAGAATAAGTGTAAAGGCGAGCGGGATGGCGATGCCGAAAACCACCATCGGCAGGTCCATCGTTTCGGTCTGCCGTCCCGCAAGACGGGCAAGATAGCCACGCGCCGGGTTGGCACCCGGCCCGAAAAAGCTGAACCACAGGATCGGCAAGGCAAAGCAACACACCCCGAACGCCCGGAAAAGCGTAAACACCACGCCTTTGACCCCCACAGCCGAAAGGGCTTCGGGGAACAGTGTCGGATCAAGCCGTCGGCGAAAGGCACAGGATGCGCCCAGCAACCCGCCCCAGACCATCGAGAACCGTGCCAGCTCCTCTGTCCAGATCGGCGGTTGGTTCAGAAGATAGCGGGCGATGACCTGCCAGCCGGCTGCCGCCAGCATGATGGCGACGGCCAGAGCCGCCCCCACCAGTGCCACACGGTTCAGACCGTCAGACAGCTTGTTCAGCATATCGGAAACCGCCCGCATCGCTCAGCGTCCTACCGCTGCGTTCCAAGCGTCAAGCGCCCCTTCGGGCATATCTGTCGCTTCGTAGATAGGCTGGCTGGCGGCGCGAAACTTTTCACGTTCTTCCGGCGACAGTTCGATCACCTCGATACCCGCTTCTTCCAGTTGTTTCAGCACGGCAGCATCATCCGAAACCAGCTTGCGGTTTGCATCATGGGCTGCTTTCACCGCTTTGGTGACAATCTCGCGTTCTTCATCCGAGAGGCTCTGATACCAATCCTCCGACGCAATCGCGACGCGCACCGAGGGGCTCATCTCAGCGTTGGTGAAATAGTTGATGAACGCAGTATGCCCGTATGTCAGCGGCACGAATGCAGGGTTGATGTACCCACCTGCAACACCGGTTTGCAGCGCGTTTGGCACTTCGGACCATGACACGATTGTGCCCTTGGACCCCCATTGCTCGAACGTGTTGATCTGCACTTCGTCCAATGCGCGCATCCGCACGTTCTGCATGTCTTCAAACTTGCGGATCGGCACTTCGGTTGTGAAAATTCCCGTCGCGGTCCCGGTCATGACCAGATCGAGAACACGCACGCCCTTGGGCGTGGTGCCCGCGTTGATACGCTCAAGCATGCCGCCCTGCTCCAGCGCCATATCAAGCTGTGCGAGATCGTCGAAGAAATAAGGCATCGACGCGCCGGAAATCGTGCCGTCCAACGTGCCCGCGGATTTGGCATCAGACATCGAGACTTCGAGAAGTCCCTGGCTGACCTGGTCAAGCCGCTCGGCTTCTTCGCCCAGCGAATTGCGCTCGTACTCTTCGGCGTCCATACCGTTTTCGTTCAGGTAGTTGCCAAAGGTATGGGCCCAGACATAGGTGCCCGATTTCTCGAGGTCCGGCGGGCTGTCCAGCGCGATCTTGATCTGTGCGGCGGCGGGCATTGCCAATGCGACAACGAGCGCAGAGGCTGCAAATGCTGAAGTGAGTTTCATTTTCTTTCCTTCCCTGATTGTTCAGTTTTTGGTTACTTCCACAGACCCAGCGTACGGGGCAGCCACAGGCTGATTTCCGGTGTAAACACCAGGATGCCCAGAACGATGAGTTCCGCAAAAACGAATGGCATTACAGCGCGTGCCAGCTTCCAGTAATTTACGCCGGTCACCGTCGACACGATCAGCAGGCACCCGCCAAGTGGCGGAGAGACCAGCCCGATACACAGGTTAAAGCAAATGACGATGCCAAGGTGCACGGGATCGGCACCGTTCGCCAACGCCACCGGAGCAAGCAGTGGCACCAGCAAGGCCAACGCCACCGGCACGTCCATCACCATCCCCGCAAGGATGAAGATCAGGTTCATCACCAGCAGGAACCCGACCGGCCCAAGGCCAATCTGATCCACCAGCCCCGCAATCGCCTGTGGGATACGTTCAAGTGCGGCAAGGTGGCCAAATGCGGCGACCGCGCACAGGATCATGAAAATCGAACCGGTCAGGATCGCTGTGCGTGAAAAGCTTTCCCAGATATCCGCAAGGGTCAGCGGCGAATAGAAGAACGCAGCAACCACAGCCGCCAGCACCGCAACAGCGGCCGCTTCTGTGGGCGTCATCCACCCCAGGATGATCCCGCCCACGATAATGATCGGCAGGCACAGCGCAGGCAAAGCGGCAAAGATGGCGGCGAACAGGTTGGGCGCATCACCTTTCTCCACCCGGGGGTGGTCGTCCCGCCAGGCAAAGAACCCGTTCACTGCAAACAAGGCCGCCGCCAGCAAAAGACCCGGCATGATCCCGGCCACGAACAACGCCGCGACCGAAGTCTGCATGAGTGCCCCATAGAAAATCAGTATGATCGAAGGCGGGACAATCGGCCCGATGATCGACGAAGCGGCGGTGATGGCCCCTGCATATTCAGCAGTGTAGCCTCGTTCGCGCATCGCGGGCACCAGGGTATTCGACAAGGCCGCCGCATCCGCAACGGCAGACCCCGAAATGCCCGCAAAAAATACTGATGTCATGATGTTCACATGGCCCAGACCACCACGCAGCCGCCCGATCAGGGCCATCGACAGATCAATCAACGACTTGGTCACGCCACCGCGGTTCATCAGCTCACCGGCGAGAATGAACAGCGGCATCGCCAACAGCGAGAAAACGGAAATCTGCGAAAAAACCTTTTGCGGCAGCACGGCAAGGTATCGCGTGTTGTCCGAAAGCACAAAGGTCAGCACAGCCGCGCCGCCAATGACATAGGCCAGCGCCAGACCCGAGGCCAGCAAGACCCCAGCTACTATGGGAACGATCCAGATCATCCGGCAAGCGCCTCTCTGTCGGGGGCAACGCGTGCCACATCAAAACCATGGTCGACTATGTGACCTGGAACCGGCAGGCCCTGAACAAGGGCTGCAGCCATTTCCGCCGCCGCCGGAGCGGACTGGATGCCATAGCCCCCTTGCCCCGCCATCCAGAAAAATCCGGGCGCAACCTTGGAGAAGCCAATGACAGGCTCCTTGTCGGCGACAAAGCTGCGCAAGCCGGCCCATTTATTCTCGATGCGCCTGATGTCCAGCGAGAAGGCCGTCATGATCCGGTCCGCGCAGATCGCGATATCCAGCTCGTCCGGCTGCACGTCGCAAGGATCGACAGGTGTTTCATCTGCAGGCGAAATCAAAAGACGCCCCGCATCCGGCTTGAGATAGAAATTCTCATCTATGTCGACGGTGATCGGTCCATCACGACCGGTAAAGCCATCAGGTTCTGCCACCACCATCGCCGTGCGCCGTTTCGGCACAAGGTTGATCGCCTCGACCTGCGCCAGCTGCCCGATCTGATCAGCCCAGGCTCCGGCAGCATTCACCACGACCGGCGCTGTAAAGCTGCCCTGCGTCGCCTCGACGACCCAGCCTTCGCCCTCAGGCAACAGCGCGCGGACTTCCGCGTCCGTGATCAGCGTGCCACCGCGTGCCTTGAACTGACGCAGGTATCCCTGATGCAAGGCCGCGACATCGATGTCCTGGCCGCCGACATCCAGCATACCCGCCGCGGCATAGCCCTCGCGCAGCAAGGGCTGGTGCTCGCGCAGTGCCTCGGCGTCCAGCATTTGGACCGACGTCACGACACAGGCTTCCTTGAACAACTCCGCCAGCGGGTCGGTCTGGTCCTCGCGCGCAATCATCAGGATATCCCGCCGCGTCAGCAACGGTGCCCGAGCGAAATTTGCAGGTGGCGCATCAAAGAACGCCCGCGATGCCCGGGTCAGGGAACGCACACCCGCAGGACCGTAGTTCGGCGCAAAAACAGCGGCTGACCGTCCAGTCGTATGATAGCCGGGATGGCGTTCCATCTCCAACATGATGACGCGCATCTTGCCGGCAAGTTCAGCCGCCAGAGAGGCACCGGCAATCCCGGCACCAATCACGACAGCGTCGGCCATATCATCCAATTCCTGCAACGCGTCCCTCCGATGGAGTTGATTCCACGTCCGAAACGCTAACCAAATATTTTCGAATCACAACTAAAAATTTTCTTTTACGAAAATTATTCCCTTTTCTGACGAATGTGCATAAATTGATCCAACAATAACTGGAGGCACCTGGCCAATGACAGCGGCACACGAATTGGGCGCGCGGCTCAGGCATCTGCGCAAGTCGCGACAGCTCACACTGAACGCTCTCGCCAAACTGTCAGGCGTCGCAGTTTCCACAATTTCCAAGATCGAGAACGGCGCACTGTCCCCGACCCTGGACAAAGTATTGCGGCTCGCAAACGGGTTGGAACTGTCCATCGGCCAGCTGATCGGCGAGGAACAGATCGAAGGCGACAAACGTCCGCCAAACAGTCGATTTCTGCCAGCTCGCGAAGGCGAAGGCATTGTGATTGATACACAAAACTACGAGTACAGGTATCTCTGCGCCGAGCTTACAAACAAGCAGATGATACCGATCCATGCCCGCATCAAGGCGTCCGGCTTGCAGGAGTTCGGACCGCTGGAACGACATGGAGGCGAAGAGTTCCTGATCGTTCTGGACGGCGTCGTCGAAGTTCATACCGAGTTTTATGCGCCAGTCATCCTACGCCGCGGCGAGAGCATCTATCTCGACAGTACAATGGGCCACGCATATGTCAGCGCCGGAGACCAGGACGCAGAAGTGTGCTGTGTCTGCACCGAACCGCTTCGGCTTAGCGACACGGTCAAACCTGTCGTGGGCTAGGCTCTGGACCGAGAAGCGCGGAAATCCAGTTTACGAAAACCCGCTTTTCAACCTTGATGGCGGATTGCCTTCAACTCACGCGAACAGCACCAGCCTGGTCAGGGCATTTGGCGCCCTGACCCTTCACTGGCTCAGATACCTCACTGACCTGCGAGAACGGATTTTCCGCGTTGCCATGCTATGGCGAGACCCAGCAAGAGAACCGCGACCCCGGCCAGCTCAAAATACCGGTCCGGAACCATCAATCCAATCGCACCAATGCCCACGATAAGCCGCTCGAAACGATAGATCCGGCCCACCCCGTAGACATATCCTTCAAGCGCGCAGGACAAGGCAACCAGCGCGGCAATAGCGGTGCTGATCGCCATGACGATGGCAACCACATCCCCGCCCTGCAGCAGCAATGCAGGCTCGTACACGAATACGAAGGGCAGGATGAACAGGGGCGTCCCCAGTCGCATCGACGTAAACCCCGTCGCCATGCCGTTCGCCCCCGAGATTTGCGCCGCAGTGATCGAGGCCAGCGCGACCGGTGGTGTGATATAGGACAGCATGCCCCAATACAGCACGAACAAATGCGATCCGATGGGCGACAGCCCCAGCTTGACCAGTGCAGGCGCAAGGATCGTGGCCAGAAAGATGTAACAGGCCGACACGGTCATCCCCATGCCCAGAACGAAACTGGTGATCGCCCCCAGCACCAGCAACAACAGCGTGCTCTGCCCGCCATATTGAACCAGCTCGCGCGAAAACGCACCGCCCACGCCGGTGATGGCAAGCGATCCAACAACCAGCCCGATCCCGCACAGCGTGGCGATCAGATAGGCGATGTCACGTGTGACCCCCTGTACCAGGCCAAGCGCCGCGGCAAGTTTGGGGATCTGCCGGTGGCGCAGCAGTGCAACCAAAAGCATGGCTGCGGTGGCGTAATATGCCGCGCGTGACGGGCTGACCGCGAACAACAGCACAACCAGCGCCGCCAGCGAAAACAGGTGGTGCCAGCCTTGCATCACCACCTCGCGCAAGATCGGGAGTACCTGATCTGCAGGAGTGACGATGCCCTTGCGCGCGGCAAACAGGTCAACCTGCAGCAACAGCGCGATGTAATACAGCAGCGATGGCACAATCGCGGCGACGATGATCGTCGTGTAGGGCATGTCCAGAAATGACGCCATGATAAAGGCAACAGCCCCCATGACCGGCGGCATCAACGTCCCCCCTGTCGAGGCACAGGCCTCGACTGCGCCCGCGTATTGCGCAGGGTATCCGGCACGCTTCATCGAACTGATAGTCATGCGGCCCGTGGACAGCACATTGGAAATCACCGAACCGGACAGCGAACCGAACAGCGCGCTTGAAATGATTGCGACCTTGGCCGACCCGCCACGCCGGCGGCCCATCAGCGCCATGGACAGGTCCATGAAGAACTGCGCGCCGCCAACGGCGTTCAGCACAGCACCAAAGATGATAAACCCGACAAGCGTATCCGCCACCACGCGCAATGGAATTCCGATCAGGCTTTCCACCCCCATCACATGCGCCGCCGCAGTTTCGGTCAGCGACAAAGACGGCCCCCAGAGAAATCCGGGCATATGCTCTGCAAAAAGCGGATAGGTGGCGAAGAATGCGCAAATCACCAAAAGCAGCGTGCCACCGGACCGGCGCAGCGCCTCAAGCGACAGCAGCACCATCACAATCGACACGGCCGCAGCCTTAGTCGGCGCCACCACGTCCCATCCTTGCGTCAAGATCAGCTCGGCATTGATCGCAAAATAGATCCCGGACGCCAAAGCAAGCGCAGCAAGCACCCAGTCCACCAGATTGACACGCATCTGCATGGCTCCGGTGCGCGGCGGCAGCAACAAAAACGCCGCCGCAAGGAAAATCCCGATCAACAGGTAATAGTACCTGTTCGACAACAGCGGAAAGACCCCGAACAACGAAAGATTGAAGGTTTGCAGAACAATGCCGACAAGGCCTGCTGCCCCAAGGATGCCCACAGATATGCGGGCGGGGGTGTTCAGTCGCTCGATCGGGCCTTCGTTGGACGCTTGCATTTGGATACCTCGGGGTCAGCGGTCAGGAAAATGGTCCCCGTCCATTGTTTCAGGACGGGGACAAACATTATTTTTCGATTGCGGCCCGGTGCTCTTCCCAGAACGTCGGCCAGTCCTTGGAAGAGATGTTTTGGTCCATCGCCTCTTCGGTCGCGGTCTCCCATGCGGCCATCACGTTTTCAAGCCGGGCAAGCCGCGCATCGTTCCACGCCTGGTCCTTGTCCGTCCACACGCCGATCTCTTTCAGATACCGGATGGCACCGGGATGGAACGGCGCGTCCTGCGGTGTTGTGCCGGCCTCGCTGATGGCCCAGTTCGGCATCGCTGATGTTGCGTCCTTGTAGATATCAAAGCTTTCGTCCAGCGCCTTGATAAAGTTGTAGACCTCGTTTTCATCGGCATCGGCGTAAACCGTGATCATCGGGTAGCGCACGGCAAAAATCTGTGCCGGATTGTCTTCCGAGATGCCCGCGCCGGTGGTGACGGTCGCAGGGGCAAAGAAACTTGCGACATCTGTCACCGCAGCCCAGCCTTCTGCGTTGTCTTCCGGCAGGGGCGCCCAGCTCAATCCGCGCGACGATCCTTCCAGCTCGTACAGAGTGGCCGCGGTTGGTGTGGTGCCTGCAACATCTGCCTGACCATCGACCAGCGCCTGAAGCGCCGCGCCATAGGATGGAACCTCGACGACCTGCACGTCATCCCATGTCAGACCCGCAAAGGCGAGCATTGCTTCGACCTTGATGTTGATCGACGGGTTCGCCTTGATCCGAGGCACGCGCTTGCCGCGAATGTCCGCGATGGTCTTGATCCCGCTGTCGGTCGCAATCGCCATGCCAAAGGTCGACGGCCGCCCGGCGACGATGCGCAAATCCTGCGGTCCCCATTCCTGCACCGAGAAATCATAAAGCGCTTCGGTCGCAAAATAGACTTCGTTGGCAAGCCAGCCGTATTGCACGCGGCCTGTCTTGAGCGGCAGCAGGCGCCCGATGGAGGTGCCGGAGGGCATGATCCGCACCCGCGTGTCGAACTTCTTGCCGAAAGCATCCGCCACGGCAGAGGCTTCGGTATAGCCGCTGGATCCGACGTCATACGTCGACCAGAGCATTGAGCGTGCAAGCTCTGTTTCCTGCGCCGCGGCCGGCATGACCGACGCGATGGCAATCGCCGTCGCACCAAGTGTTTTGAGCAAAATGTTAGACATGTAGGTTCCTCCCTGTGAATGTCGTTCGATCCGTCTGCTGTCCTTCTGGACCTCAGATGTTGCGTTTGTCGGGTGTGATCCCTTTCTGGGTCAGTGCCGAAATGTCATCGGCAGAAAACCCTGCTTCTAACAGAATCTCCTCGCGGTGCTCTGCGAACTTCGGCGGCTTGCGCCGATAGCTGGCCGGCGTGGCAGCCGCTTTGACCGGCGCGCCCAACCCGGTGTAGTCCCCGATGCTGACCCGCATCTGCCGGTGTGCAGTGTGCGGATGCGCCAAGGCCTCGCCCACGTCCAGAACCGGCCCCGCCGGCACACCGCCTTCGATCAGCTTTGTGGCCAGCGTATTGGCGTCATGACTGGCCAGAACCGCCTCGAGAACCTCGCGCAAGGCCGCGCGGTTTTTCACACGGTTTCCATTGGAGGAAAACCGTGGATCGGTTGCAATGTCTGGGGCGTCTATCAATTCACACAGCCGCGCGAACTGACGGTCATTTCCAACCGAAAGATAAATCGGCCGCCCGCCCGTTGCATAGGCCGAATAGGGCGAGATATTGGGATGATCATTGCCGGTGCGCTTTGGCAGTTTTCCCGACAGGGCATAATTCGCGGCATGCGGATGCAACAGCGACAACGCGCTGTCAAACAGTGCCGCCTCGATGAACTGACCCATTCCGGTCCTGGAGCGATGATGCAGCGCCAGCAAAATGCCCTGAACCGCATTCATGCCCGTGACCATATCAACCAGCGGCAGTCCCACCCGTGTCGGGCCGCTCTCCTCGGTGCCGTTCACGCTCATCAGACCGCCCATGGCCTGCAGGATCGCGTCATAGCCGGGCAAACCGCCCATTGGTCCGTCGGCCCCAAATCCGCTGACCCTGCAATAGATCAGGGCCGGAAACCGTTCGCGTAGAACCTCGGGGCCTATGCCCCAGCGTTCCATCGTGCCGGTCTTGAAATTCTCAAGCACGACATCCGCATCCGCCAACAGGCGCATCAGCACATCGCGACCTTCCTCTTGCCGCAAATCCAGCGCCAGCGCGCGCTTGTTGCGGTTGATGCCGATGAAATAGGATGCGGTTTCCTCTTGGAACGGAGGGCCCCACTCGCGGGTTTCATCCCCCGAGGGCGGCTCGACCTTGATCACATCCGCGCCATGGTCGCCCAATATCTGCCCGGCGATCGGCCCGCCCAGCACACGCGACAGATCGACGACCTTCAAGCCATCAAGCGCACTTGTGTTCGGAACCGCCGTCATTGCGCAGCAATCTGCGTTTGCGGTGTGACATCGCTGACCAGCGCGCGGTTCAACAGCGCCGCAATGGCGGCATCGTTTTCGGATGATCCGGCGGCCGGTGCGGCCAAAGGATCATGCGCGGTCAGCTTGTGGGCAATCACCGCATCCGCCAAACGCTTGCGGTCGCCGGAATACCCGGCATCACCCGAAAGCTTTGC
This sequence comes from Sulfitobacter sp. 20_GPM-1509m, assembly GCF_000620505.1. Classification (GTDB taxonomy): domain Bacteria; phylum Pseudomonadota; class Alphaproteobacteria; order Rhodobacterales; family Rhodobacteraceae; genus Pseudosulfitobacter. The sequence goes on from NZ_JIBC01000004.1 coordinate 549,908, forward strand.
ATCTTCCCAAACCATGATCGCCGCAGAGGTGGCATTGTAAACCGCGCTGGCAGCGGCGCGCACCTCGCCTTCGCGCGCACGGTCATTGGCAACGCCATCCAGCAGGTCGGCGGCGCGGTCAAAGCAGGACACCACCTGGTCAACCTCGGTGCCCGCCTCACGGGCGTCCTCCAAAAGCGTTCCGACATAGGCCCGCAAGGCATCCAACGCCCCGGCGCGACGCACCGCGCGCGCCACGTCAAGAGCCACGATGTTACTCGTGCCCTCCCAGATCGAGCCGAGATGGGCATCGCGCAGAACCCGCGCGTCCGACCATTCCTCGATATAGCCACAGCCGCCGCGCACCTCCATGCCGTCGCCCGCGACCTTGCGCGCGTCACGGCAGGTGCGGAACTTTATCAACGGCGTCAGGATGCGCAGGACCTTGGCCATCTCGGCGTCGCCCGCATCTGCGGCCTGCAACACGCGTGCCGTATGAAAGACCATCGAACGCCCTTGCTCGGCGGTGACCAGCATTTTCATCAGCTGCCGACGCATCAGCGGCAGGTCGATCAACTGCTTCCCAAAGGCGGTCCGGTTCTGCGAGATGAACAAGGCTTCGGACACCGCGCGCCGCATCAACCCCGCTGAGCGCACGCCATTGGCCAAACGCGACATGTTGATCATGTCGGTCATTTGCTTGAACCCCTGCCCGGCATCGCCCACCAGATAGGCCGTGGCCCCTTCCAGGGCGATCTCTCCACTGGCCATGGACTTGGTGCCCATTTTGTCTTTCAGCCGCAAAATGCGGTAGGCGTTCCTGGTCCCGTTCGGCAAAATCCGCGGCAGCAGGAACAACGACAATCCGCCCGTGCCGGGGGCTGCACCTTCGGGCCGGGCAAGCACCATGCCAAGCGCGGCATCGGGGTTGGAGCAGAACCACTTGTCGCCGGACAGCTTCCAGTCGCCATCAACCAGCTTCGCCGTGGTTTCGATGGCCCCCACATCCGATCCGGCAAGCTGTTCGGTCATGAACATCGAGCCTTGGAAAACCTCGTCCATGTCCTGGCTGGTCAACTGGTCAAAATAGGTGTCGATCAGCTCTTTGGAGCCGAATTTGACCAATGTACGGGTCAGAGAATCCGTCATCGACAACGGACAGCACAGACCAAACTCAGCCTGCACGAACAAATAGACCAGCGCGTATTTCATCATCGGCGGCAGCGTGGTTTCGGACCCGAACACCCCTGCACGATGCGACATCGCGGCAAGGCCGAATTCCCCAAACGCATAGCGTTCCAGTTCGACATAGGCAGGGTGTTTGTGCACTGCCTCCAGATCGGCACCATTGCGGGCGCGAATTTGCAGGGTTGGCGGGTTCTTGTCCGCCGTCAGCGCCAGCTTTTCCAACGCGCTGCCGACCAGGGCGCCCATGCGGTCCAGTTCAGCAAGGTAACGTGCGTCCTGACCCAGATACAGCCGGGTCAGGTCCTGCAGCGCAGTATCGGCCGCAAAGGCGTTCAAACCGGCGCTGTCGGGGATGTTCTTGTGAATGGTCGGCATCTGGTCGTCTCCTCGGGTCGTCATAAGCAGACACGTTCCGGCCTGCGCATTTACCGCCGGACCTTGACCTGTAGGCAATTCCAATACCAATATTAGTTTCGTATTTCGCGATAGCAAAAAGCAAATGGATCAGCGCCATGGCCATCACGTTCCGACAGCTCGAACAATTTCTTGTTCTCAGCAAAGAGCTGCACTTCGGGCGTGCGGCGACGCTGCTGAACATCTCGCAACCACCGCTCAGCACCAGCATGAAACAGCTCGAAGCAAACTTGGGCTTTGCGCTTCTGGATCGCGGGAAACGCGGTGTGCGGCTGACCCCGGCAGGGGTGATATTCGCCGATCATTGCGCCCGAATTCTGGGGCAACTTGATTCAGCGCGGGCTCTGGCGGAACAAAAGGCCAAAGGCGCGGCGGGGCGTATTTCGGTGTCTTTCGTCCCTTCAATGCTGTTTCGCAACCTGCCCAGATCGCTCCGGAATTTCGAAGATCTCTATCCCGCAGCGGAACTGTCCCTGCACGAAATGAACACGCAGCGCCAGGTTGACAGCCTGTTGCAGCGCAAGATGGATATCGGCTTCATTCACGCCGTACCGCTGCCGCCAGAGATCAAATCCCACCGCATCGAAACCGAGCGTTTGATGTGCTGTGTGCCGCGCCAGCATCGCCTCGCCGGTCGCAGCCGCATCGCGATATCAGAGATGGCCGGTGAAAAAGTGCTGGTCTTCGCGCGCGAATTCGCCCCCCATTATCACGACCGCATCGTCGGCCTGCTGCGTGGGGCCGACGTGGAACCTTCTGCTCTTTTTGACGTGCAGCACTGGTTTACGGTGATTGCCCTTATCGCGCAGGGCATGGGAATTTCGCTGGTGCCACAATCGCTGTCGCGGTCTTCCATGGCCGATGTCATCTATATCGAAGTGGACGACGCCAATGCCGAGCACGTGGTCGAAATGATCTGGCATGGCGACAACCAGAGCAATCTGGCATCGACATTCCTGCGCTACATCCACCTTCACGGATTGTCGTGACAGATTTCAAAAGACCGCACGCCGCCAAAGTTCATCGCCCGGCGATATCGAAGGGATGTCCTGGGCTTTGATTTTCAGAGATTGGCTAAGATGTTTGCCCCGCAGGACAAATCACCACCTCTGCCAGACCTCTGAAAAAGCACCCGTCTACATTTGCTTTAAGGTGCTTGATGCCTCAAATTGCGACAAGAACACTTCACCAGTTAACTCGGCCAAAAAATGTGCCCGTTTCAAGCGGTCCATCACAGGACCTTTGACTTCGGACAGATGCAACTTCACGCCCATTTCATGCAGCCTCGCATTGATGGTTTCAAGAGATTCCAGAGCGCTGAGGTCGATGTCATTGATTGCTGAACACTGCAGGATGACGTGGCGGATGTTTTTGTCACCTGCCACCCGGTTGTGAATATTGTCTTCCAGATAGCGGGCATTGGCGAAATACAGACTCTCATCAACGCGCAGGGAAACGATGCTTGGATCGGTGATCACGTCATGTCGCAGTATATTGCGGTAGTGTTCTGTGCCCGGCACCTGCCCAACTTCAGCAATGTGCGGTTTTGATGACTTGTAGAGATGCAACAGGACTGACAAGCCGACACCAGCCGAAACGCCAGCTTCGACGCCTATCGCAAGGGTGATGATCATTGTCGCGAAAACGGCTGAGAAATCAGCTTTGGAATAGTCCCAACTCCGCTTCAGGATTGAAAAATCCACCAAGCTCAAAACTGCGACGATGATGGTTGCGGCCAAGGTGGCTTTGGGCAGGAAATAGATCAACGGGGTCAGGGCCAGGGCGGCGATCGCCAAACCGACAGCAGTGAAGGCCCCTGCGGCGGGGGTTTCGGCCCCGGCATCGAAATTGACGACAGATCGTGAAAATCCGCCAGTCACGGGGAAGCCGCCCGTCAGCGCGGCCCCGATATTGGCGGCCCCCAGCCCGATCAACTCCTGGTCAGGATCGATGCGCTGGCGTTTCTTGGCGGCGAGGGTCTGGGCGACAGAAATTGATTCCACAAAACCGATGATCGAGATCAGAAACGCAGGAAGCAGAAGCTGTCCAAGCAGTTCCGGCGAGAACGAAGGGAGTGTCAGCGGCGGCAGGCTTTGGGGCACTTCGCCAACGATCTTGACGCCTTTGGCAGAAAGACCAAAGGCCCACACCGCAAAAGTCGTAGCGACCACAACAGCCACGGGACCGGTTTTCACGAGAACACCCGTGAGCCCATCCGAGAGACCAAACCGCTTGAGCAAAGGTCTCAATCCCTTACGCACCCAAAACAGGAATCCGGTCGCAAGGATGCCGATGATGGCTGTGATCCAGTTCGTCTCGGCAATATGCTCCGTGATGGAAATGACCAGCTCCAGCAGATTGTTGCCTTCGGCATCAATCCCGAGGACGTGCTTGAGTTGGCTGGCCGCGATGATGATGCCTGACGCGGTGATAAAGCCCGCAATGACGGGGTGAGACAGAAAATTCGCGACAAAGCCAAGGCGGAACAGCCCCATGGCCAGCAGGATAACGCCTGAGAGTGCCGCAAGCGACAGGGCGGCAACGGCATACCCCATCGTGCCCTGTTCAACGATATTGCTCAGCGCCGCGGCGGTCATCAGGGAGACCACCGCAACGGGGCCAACCGCCAAAGCGCGGCTGGTGCCAAATACCGCATAGAGCATGATCGGCGCGATTGAGGCGTAAAGCCCCGCCTCGGGCGGCAGCCCCGCCAACAAGGCATAGGCCAGCGATTGTGGGATCAGCATGATTGTCACGATCAACGCGGCAACAACGTCGCTGGATAGGGCAGAACGGTTATAGGCCCGTCCCCACGTCAGAATGGGCAAATAGCGCGTCATATCGGTTTTCATTGTGTTCTCTGGGAATTTGAGTGACCCCCGCAAAAGGTGTGCGGGGGCTGTTATCGCTGTCTATTTGACCGTTACTTTTTCGGGCTTCGCCATCCATTCACGCCCCTTGAGCATGCCTTGCCAATAAATCGGGGGCAGCAGTTTTTCTTTGAGAAACCATGCCGCGCGGGAGGGTTTGGTGCCGTCGATGATGGCTTTCGGGAAGCTGGGCAACATCGTTCCGCCATAGCCGAACTCTGCCAGAACGATCTTGCCGCGCTCGACCGTCAGCGGGCAGGAGCCGTAGCCGTTGTATTGTGCCACAGGCGATCCGCCGCGCATGTCGGCCACTATGTTTTCGGCGACAATGGGCGCCTGAATGCGGGCGGCGGCCATCGTCTTGGCATTGGGCGCGTTCATCACGTCACCCAGGGACCACACATTGTCGTAGGTTTTGTGGCGCAAGGTGGCTTGATCCACGTCGACCCAACCTGCTGCATCCGCAAGCGGAGACACGCGAATGAAATCGGGGGCGGTCTGCGGCGGGCAGACGTGCATCATGTCGAATTCCATCTCGATCCGCTCGACCGGTGTGTCGGGTTTGGCGACGTCGAACCACGCCTTTTTGGCGTGACCATCCACAGCGACGAGATTGTGGAAAAAGTTGAGATGGGCGTCGTATTTCCTGACGTAGTCCATCAGGGCGGGGACGTATTCCTTTACGCCAAAGAGCACGCCGCCTGCATTGTTGAACTGAATGTCGATATTCTTGAGGACGCCACGCCGAAACCACGCATCACCCGACAGATACATCGCCTTTTGCGGCGCGCCGGCGCATTTGATCGGCATGGGGGGCTGGGTAAATATTGCACGGCCTTGTTTCATGCCCTCGACAAGCTTCCACGTGTAGGGCGCAAGGTCATAGCGGTAGTTCGATGTCACCCCGTTCTGGCCAAGCGTGTCGACAAGACCTTCGATCTTGTTCCAGTCCAGCTTGATCCCGGGACATACGACGAGACGCTTGTATTTCACCACCCGGCAGCCATCCAGGATCACTGCATTGTTCTGGGGCTCGAATGCCGCAACGGCCGACTTGATCCAATGTACACCTTTGGGGATCAACGAGCCCATTGTGCGCGACGTCTGCTCGGCTTCAAAAATGCCACCACCGACCATCGTCCAGCCGGGCTGGTAATAGTGGATGTCCGCGGGATCAATGATTGCGATTTCAAGTTCCGGTTTGCGGGCTTTCAGGCTTGCAGCTGCGGCAATACCACCAGCGCCAGCCCCCACGATCACGATCTCATAGCTCGCGTCGCCGGTATCGGTGGGGGTTTTGCCCCCGTTGACGATCCGCCGGACGACGCCTCCCATGTCATACCCTGCGGCTTTGGTTGCGGCGAGGATGTCAGCAAGGCTACGCTGGTCGGCTTGTGCAAGCGACCACAGGGTTGCGGACCGGGTGCCCGTTCGGCAATAGGCCAGCACCGGACCGGGCAACTGGGCCAGCGCTTTGTCGAAGGCAACGGCATCTTCATCGGTGACCTTGCCTGACACGATTGGCAGATAGGCCGCCTCGAGCCCGGCTGTTTGCGCCGCTTTCGAGATTTCCTCGAATGTCGGCTGGTCAGCCCCTTCGCCGTCAGGGCGGTTGCAGATGATGGCGCGAAATCCTGCGTTCTTGATGGCTTGCATATCTTCGGGCAAGATCTGTTTGCTCACGGATAGCTCGGCAGTCAGTGATTTGATGTCCATGGTTCTCTCCGTGATCAGATGGCGTTGATCGGCACTTTAAGCATCGGGTTGCCGTCCTGGTCGGTTGGGACCTCTCCGGCACGCATGTTGACCTGCAAAGACGGGATGATCAGTTTTGGCATGGCAAGCTGGGCGTCGCGTTCCGTGCGGAATTTGATGAAGTCTTCGCGTGTTTTGCTGCCACCGACGTGGATGTTGTTGGCTTTTTGCTCTGCCACTGTTGTTTCCCATTCAATCGCGCGTCCGTTGGGGCCGTAGTCGTGACACATGAACAGACGCATAGTGTCGGGCAGCGACAGAACCTTCTGGATGCTGTCATAAAGGACGCCCGCGTCCCCGCCGGGGAAATCCGCGCGCGCAGAGCCGCCGTCTGGCATGAACAGCGTATCGCCCGCGAAGGCGGCGTTTCCTATAACGTGGACCATACATGCGGGTGTGTGACCGGGCGTATACATCGCAAAGGCGTGCATGGTCCCGATCATGTAGGTGTCACCGTCTTTGAACAGCGCATCAAACTGCGATCCGTCGCGCTGGAACTCTGTGCCTTCGTTGAACACTTTGCCGAACGTCTCCTGGACGACCATGATTTTGTCGCCGACACCAATCTTTCCGCCCAGCTTTTGCTGAAGGTAGGGTGCCGCGCTCAGATGATCGGCATGGACATGTGTTTCAATGATCCAGTCAAGCGTCAGCCCGCGGTCCTGGATTTCTGCAATCAGGACGTCCGCCGCGTCATATGTGATCCGACCTGCGGCATAGTCGATGTCCATGACGCTATCGATGATGGCGCAATGATCGCTGTTTGGGTCTTTGACGATATAGGTGATGGTGTTGGTGGCCTCGTCAAAATGGGCGGACACCTCAGGTTTGACGGACATATCGACAGGGTAGGTCATCTGTTTTCCTCCAGTTGATCAGGCTTGGGCTTGCGCCCGGTTGGTGAGTTTCGCCTGCAGCAGTTTGGCTGCGATGATCCCGCCGAGCAGTGCAGCGACAAAGACAAGAACGTCGGTTCGACCTGTGCCCAAAGCGGGCAGCGCACCACCTGGACAAAAACCGGCGATCCCCCAGCCGACACCAAAGACCGCAGACCCACCGATCAAGGGCAGATCCAGATCGCGGCGGGTCGGCAATTGAAAACGTGCCGACAGGAACGGGGCAGACCGCTTCAAGATGAAGCGATAGCCAATAAAGGTCACGACAAGGGCTCCGCCCATGACGAAGGCAAGGCTTGGATCCCAGGTGCCTGCAACATCGAAGAAGTTCAGAACTTTGGCAGGGTTGGCCATCCCCGAAATCGAAATCCCGACACCGAAGATGAGACCGATCAGGTAGGAGGTCAGAACGCGCATGGCTTATGCTCCCAATATGTGGCGGACCACAAAAACTGTGATGCCGGTTGTCAGCATGAAGGTGAGTGTTGCCGCGATAGAGCGTGGTGACAGCCGCGCCATTCCGCAGACCCCGTGACCCGAGGTGCATCCCGACCCGAAAGTGACGCCCACTCCAACGATAAAGCCACCGACGACGAGCATTGTCGTCGAGACCGGCACCTGCACTGCTGGAAGTTGTCCCGTCATGAGAAGCACTGCAATTGGGCCGCTGATCATGCCGCCCAACACGGCGGCGCGCCACGACCAGTCAGAAAGGTTTGCGGGTTGCATCAGCCCGGCCAGAATGCCCGTCGCCCCCATGACACGACCCAGTGTTGCCATGAGCAGAACTGAGGCAAGACCGATCAAAGCCCCGCCACCAAGCGATTGAAACGGCGTAAAGACGGTCTCGATCATACTTTACAGGTCCGGATGCCGAATATGCGGTAAAGCGGACAGAACTTCATGGCCGACGTCCCGACCAGCACGAGGCCCGCGATGACGGAAATGATCGTTGCTGTGCTGGACGTAAACATCGTCAGACCGCTTACAAACGGAGCGGCCAGCAGGATGATGCCAAGCAAAAGGCGGAAAACCCTGTCTGTTGTTCCAAGATTCGTTGTCATTTCATTGCCTCCTATAAAAGCTACATTCAATATAGCTCTTATCGGCGCAGTTCTTGGTGACATTGTCACCAACCTGGGTCAGCCTGCTATGAATTATGATCTGCCAGTTTTTCCAGCCGCGCACGATCCAGCAAGCTCACGCTGCCACGGGCCTGCTCGATCCAGCCGCGACGCTGGAATTCCTGAAGCTGGCGCGAGATCACTTCACGCGCCGTCCCAAGTTCCACCGAGAGCTTTTGATGCGTTGTGATGATGGTATCCTGCCCATCCGACAGACTGAGCAATTTGTCGGCAAGCCGGACGTCCAGTCTCTGGAAGGCAACCTCGTCGATCATCAGGAACAGATCGGTGATACGCTTGGAAAATGCGGCAAACACGAAGTCTCGAAACGATTTCGACTGGCTAACGAGTTGATCGAACACCTCACGCGGGATGGCAGCGGCCTGGATGGCGGTTTCCGAGATGCCTTCCGCCGAATAGTTCTCAAAGGCCAGAAGGCAGGCCGTTGTCAGAACGCAGCTTTCTCCGGCCTGAATCCGGTAAAGTACAATTTCGTGCCCGGTGTCAGACACCTGCTGGACCCTGACCGTTCCATCCAGAAGAAACAGCATGTTCTCGGGCGAGTTCCCGGGGCCAAAGATTGTAACCCCTTTTGGAACCTCAATGATGGCGCTCCGAGAGAGCAGGACCTGTTTGATTGTTGGCTCCAGACGAGACAGACCGGGAAAACGCTCCACCCATTTCTGCGCATCGGTCATCGTGAAGTGGTCTCCGTTCGTGGTATTTCCAGCGGAGCAATCCGTTCCATCAGTTGGCCACGGTTTGACGCAATTTGCGCTATCGTAAGATCGTCCAGGACAGCCATGAAAGCTGCTGTAGCTTCCTGCATTTTCCGCGACAGGATACAGATCCCCATCAGCGGACAGGTGTTTTTCTCGGGGTTAAAGCACTCGACGACGTCAAGGGGACCTTCCGTAATCCTTACCACATCGCCGACGATGATGTCTTCGGGTGGGCGGGCAAGACGAAAGCCACCCCCGCGCCCTCGAACGGTCTCAAGGTAGCCAGCCCGGCCCAGTTCATGCACGATTTTCATGATGTGGGGGCGCGATAGGTTATGGATCTTGGCCACATCGTCTACGCGAACAAGATCAGGCGATTTGAGTGCTGCAAGCTGCAGGGATCGCAGGGCGTAGTTGGTATAACTGGTCAATTTCATGGTGCATCCTGTTGTCGCACCTTAAAGATATATTGAAAGTATTGCTTTTGTAAATGACCTGGGCTACCCACGCCATTAAAACCACTATTTTGAATATAGGATAATCATCATGAGCTTCAGAATCGGGGACACGGCCCCAGACGTCTCGGCAGAGACAACGACTGGTCCCATCCAATTTCACGACTGGATTGGAACCGATTACATCCCGTGGCTCAAGTAGATCGTGATGGCGAGATCATCGCCCCCGATTTCGCTCCGCAGAGAAACTAACAGTTTTTAGCGGCGCTATGGATCAGTTTAGAGTGCCCGACAATCTAACGAGGAAGACACCATGTTTGACGGTATGACCGCAGAGACACTCGCCCGAATGCAATTTGCATTCACAGTGTCGTTTCACATCATCTTTCCCGCTTTCTCGATTGGAGTGGCCAGCTTTCTGGCCGTTCTGAACGGTCTATGGCTGAAGACGCGGGACGATACCTATCTGACCTTGTTCAACTACTGGAAGAAAATCTTTGCAGTTGCCTTCGGCATGGGCGTCGTGTCGGGCATTGTGATGTCCTACCAGTTCGGCACCAACTGGTCGGTGTTTTCGGACAAAACCGGACCGGTTCTTGGACCGCTTATGGCGTATGAAGTGCTATCGGCGTTTTTTCTCGAGGCCGGGTTTCTCGGGATCATGTTGTTCGGGCGCGAACGGGTCGGTGACAAATTGCACATGTTCGCCACGGCGATGGTCGCCTTTGGCACGCTGATGTCCGCCACATGGATCCTGTCGGTCAATTCCTGGATGCAGACGCCTGCTGGGTACAGCATCAATGACCTTGGACAATTTGTTCCGGAAGACTGGTGGCAGATCGTCTTTAACCCGTCTTTCCCCTACCGATTGGTTCACATGGTTCTGGCCGCGTATCTGACGACGGCCCTTGTTGTGGGCGGTGTCGGAGGCCTGCACCTTTTGCGCAACCGCGCAGATGCGCCCGCGCGTCGCATGTTCTCAATGGCGATGTGGATGCTGATCGTCGTGGCTCCGCTGCAAATCCTTGCGGGTGACTTTCATGGGATCAACACGCTAGAGCACCAGCCCGCCAAGGTCATGGCGATGGAAGGGCACTATGAAAGTCATCCCGATGGCGCGCCACTGATCCTGTTTGGCATCCCGAATCCTGGTGAAAAGCGGATCGACTACGCGTTGCAGATCCCCCAAGTATCAAGCCTTATCCTGAAACACGAATGGGGCGCACCGCTCGACGGGCTGGACACAATTCCGGACGAAAATGAGCCGCCAGTGTCGATTGTCTTCTGGAGTTTCCGTGTGATGGTCGGCCTTGGGTTTGCCATGCTGGGACTGGGCGCATGGGCCGCGTGGCGGCGCTATCGCGGGCGACTGTATGACACGCCAATGCTGCACCGCGCTGCCATGGTGATGGGACCTATGGGCTTTGTCGCCGTCTTGGCGGGCTGGATCACAACAGAAGTCGGACGCCAACCCTTTACGGTCTATGGCTTGCTGCGCACCGGCGACAGTCTGGCCCCTGTCGCGGCACCAGCCGTGGCTGCATCCCTGCTGGCCTTCATCTTGGTCTATTTCTTCGTCTTTGGCGCGGGCACGTTTTATCTGCTGCGCATGATGAACAAACCAGCCGGAACCGTACATCTTGGTCTCAAGGATGGCCCGATCCGGACAGCTGGGATTACGCCCATCATGCAGACCGACCCTGATGCCATTCCAGGCGAATAAGGAGCACTACCATGTTTGAACTTTCCTTTATCTGGGCTGGAATCATTGCTTTCGCAGTCCTGACATACGTGATCCTCGACGGGTTCGACCTTGGGGTCGGCATCCTTTTCCCTCTCGCCGATGGCGAGCGGGAAAAGGCGATGATGATGAACTCCGTCGCGCCCATCTGGGACGGAAATGAGACCTGGTTGGTGATGGGTGGTGGAGGGCTGTTTGCCGTTTTCCCGCTGGCCTACTCGGTCGTCATGCCGGCATTGTATATGCCGATCATCCTGATGTTGCTGGCCTTGATTTTTCGCGGCGTCGCCTTCGAATACCGTTGGCGCACCGAAAGATGGAAGCCAATTTGGGACATCGCATTTTTCGGCGGCTCGATAGTTGCTGCGTTCATGCAAGGGATCGCATTGGGGGCATTGGTTCAGGGGATCGAAGTGGCGGACCGTGCCTATGCGGGCGGATGGTGGGATTGGTTGAGCCTGTTCTCTATCCTGACCGGGTTAGCCGTCGTTGTCGGCTATGCTTTGCTGGGCGCCACATGGATCATCCTGAAGACAGAAGGGAGCCTGCAACGTCAGATGCAGAACCTCGCGTGGTGGCTCGGGGTAGGAACACTTTGCTTTATCGGGATCGTCAGCATCATGACCCCGTTTCAGGACCCGGAATACTTCAGCCGCTGGCTGAACCTGCCGGGCAGTATTTTTAGCGTGTTGATGCCGGCGGCGGTTCTGGCCGCGGCTTGGGCGCTGTTCACAGGATTGAATGCAGGCAAGGATGGTCAACCATTTCTGGCGGCAATCAGCATCTTCGTGCTGTGTTTCATCGGCATCGGGATCAGCTTCTATCCCAATATTGTGCCACCCAGCCTTACAATTGCAGAGGCGGCAGCACCTGACAAAAGCTTGCGCTTTGCCTTGGTCGGCACTGTCGTTCTGGTACCAATGATCCTTGCCTACACGGCCTACGCCTATTGGGTCTTTCGTGGAAAAATTGATCCGGCTGAAGGGTATCACTGATGCGACCTGACTCGTTTCGAAAAATCGGATGGTTCATCGCCATTTGGCTTATGAGTGTGCTTGCCCTCGGCATCGTTGCTTACGCGATACGCTTTGCAATCAACCCCTGAGCTCCCCAAGCGATAGTGAAGCAGTTGCACGCCGATCTCGGCGCGCCTGGCTTCACGGGATCCTGGGGTCAGGACCCATTAATCCAGGAAAGGGTGTGGTCGAGAGTCATCAGCTTGGCTTTATTGAGTGCCTTGCTGGCCATCGGGGACCCCGTATCAACATATGGAAAAGGCGCCCATTGGGCCCCCTATATATAGCTCAACTTCGAGTTTCGCGAAATCTTTGCCCCGATTCCGAGACAACTTTAACCCGATTTACACAACCTCAGTGCGTCCACACACCGCGCCGGTTGGTGGCAAAGTTGTCGCCGTAGCCGCCGGGGCGGATGTTGGCTTTGCGCTTGTTGGGGTCCTGGACCACGGCATCGATGCCGTTTTCGCGGGCGTAATCTTCGGCCTGCTCGCGGGTGTCAAAGCGCAGGCGCACCTGAGCCTGGGTGTCGTCGGAGGACGTCCAGCCCATCAGCGGATCAACCGTGCGTGCGGTGGCAGGGATGAAATCCAGCACCCAGCCCTTGGTGCGCGCCGTGCCCGACGACATGGCGGTTTTTGCGGGTTGGTAGATTCGTGCGCGCATGGACAGGCTCCTGAGGTTGCGGGTTGATATATCGGCAATTTCGCCCCGTGGGGCAAGATGCGTTTTGACGCGGGTCCCGCTAGTCACATTCAATGAACGTCGTAAAGGCCTTGGCGGTTTCCGCCAGCGACACTGGCGACAGCACCTGTGCACCCGACTGTTCGGTGTGACGCACGCCGTTCATCCGCAAATAGCGTTTGGCGACGCCCCCGCGAATGGCAAAGTTGACGTTCTGGGGAATGTCACCGATGCGCTCGGCCAGCCGCTGAGCGTCCAGCTTGGACACCACGACGCCCACGACCTGCCCCTTGTCATCCACGACGGGACCGCCCGAATTGCCCGGCTGCACCGGTGCCGTGATCTGCATGGTGATGGAATCGCCGCTCAGGCCGGTCACCGCCGACACCGCGCCGCGGGTCACGTTCAGCCCCCCCAACAGGCCGCTCAGCGGATAGCCCAGCACGGTCACGTCCGAGTTCAGGCCCGCCGCTTCGGGGGCGAAGGCGGCGTAGGGCAATGCCTTGGCCGCGTCGATCGACAACAGCGCCAGATCGTAGGTGTCCGAGACATTGCGCAGGGTCGCGGGGCGCCCGTCAATGCGCAGGTCGGTGCAGCCGTCGACCACATGGGCGTTGGTCAGCACCAGCCCGTCCGAACGCACGACGATCCCGGTGCCCGAGCTGCTGGCGCTGCGCTTGGGTTCGGGGCGGGTGACAGGCGCAGGTGTCGGTGCAGGTGTCGGCGCAGGCTCTGCCGTGCGACGGGGACGGTTGACGCTGTCGCCCGTGCTGGCGGGCGGTTGCGGGCGCGCCTGTGGCGGGGCCACGGCAACCTGTTGCGGCTGCGACGTGCGCGGGCGGTTCACACTGTCGCCACCGCTGGCCGCCGCCACGGGCGCCGAGGGTGCAGCGACGGGCGGGTTTTCCTCCTCCTGCCGATCGATGAAATCAAGCGTCGCCTGAATGTTACGGTCCAGGAAACCGCCTTCCTGAAAGCGGATCGGCGTCGCCTGCCCCTGCTGCATCGACGCCGTGACCGCACGCACCAGATGCACGTCACGATCCTCTGCCGACAGGATGACGGTGGACCACTGACCGCGCAGGAAATGCGAACGTGCATAGAGGTGGCGGCCGTTTGCCTTTTGCACCGCCGTGATCGCGAAATCGTCCTTGCGCAGCGAATAGGGGTCTGAACCGGGCGCCGCTTCGCCATAGACAAAATCGTGGATTCTCTGGGCGCGGTCCTGATCGCTGGTGGTGAAGGAATAGCGCAGGCTGCTGGCGGTATGTTCCCAATTGGTGAAATTGGAATCCGAACCCGCCTCTTCCGACTGTGCCGTCGGGAACAGATAGCTCATGCCCAGCAGCGCGTTGTAATACATCTGCCAGCCGCCGCGGTCCATTTCCTCGACCAGATCGAATGCCAGCCCCGACAGGTGCCAGTTGGCCGGTCCCTGCCCGCTTTCGCGAAAGGCATAGGCTTCCAGCGCCTGCTGGCTGCGCTTGCCCCAGTCTCCATCCAGCAAACCGTTGTAATCGCCCTGAAACGCCAATGCGAGCTGGATGAACCGTTTGTCCTGCGTGCCCATGCGCGACGCGTCCACTGCCTGCCAGATGATGTTCTCACCTGTGGCCGCTGCATCGAATCGCGCCGCAACGCGGGTATAGCTTTTGCCCGCCGAACACAGCGCGTCATTGGGCAGCCGGCCCGCCGCCTTGCCCTGCGCCAGAACCGTGTCCGCGCGGTCCTTGCGCACCACCTGGGCAGTGATCGCGTACCAGCCGTTTTGCGACAGGTAGACAGTGGTGTCGCGGTCCGACCAACGGGCGCGCACGTCCTCCGCTGCCTGCGCCAGCGTCGGGCGCGAGGACAGCACGACGGTGCAATAGCCGTCGGGGATCTGTGCAAGGGCACTGGTGGCAAGGGAGAGGGCAACAAGGGTCAGTGAAAACAGGCGCATGGCAATCTTCCGGTAAAATCTCCAACAGGTTAATGCAGGCGTTTTTGAAATTCCACATTTCCCTGACCGGAATCCGTCCCTTGTGACAGCGGGGCCCTGCCCGCTGCTGACAAATTCTGACAGCATCGCCCCCTGCCCCCCTTGCGTCTGCCGTCAAACGGACCAAGTTGGGAGGTGAAAGCGAGACTGCCATGCCCTACGCCCACTCCGACTCCTCCGCGCCGGTGCTGTCGAACCCTGCGCCGGACGTAAAGAACCGCCCCAAGCTTGAGGGCGGCCAGCGGTTCCGGCTGCAAACCGAATTCGAAGCCGCAGGCGACCAGCCCACGGCAATCAAGGAGTTGACCGAGGGCGTTCTGGCGGGCGAGCACAATCAGGTGCTCTTGGGCGCGACCGGCACGGGCAAGACGTTCACCATGGCGCGCGTGATCGAGGAAACCCAGCGTCCGGCGATCATCCTGGCCCCGAACAAGACGCTCGCGGCGCAGCTCTATGGCGAATTCAAGGGCTTCTTTCCCGACAACGCGGTCGAATATTTCGTCAGCTACTACGACTATTACCAGCCCGAGGCCTATGTGGCGCGGTCCGACACCTACATCGAGAAAGAAAGCCAGATCAACGAACAGATCGACCGCATGCGCCACTCGGCCACGCGGGCGCTGCTGGAGCGTGACGATGTGATCATCGTGGCTTCTGTGTCGTGCATCTACGGCATCGGCTCGGTCGAAACCTATGGCGCGATGACGCAGGATCTGAAGGTCGGTCAGATGTACGACCAGCGTCAGGTGATCGCGGATCTGGTGGCGCAGCAGTACAAACGCAACGACCAGGCGTTCTTTCGCGGGGCGTTCCGCGTGCGCGGCGATGCGCTGGAAATCTTCCCCGCCCACCTTGATGACCGCGCATGGCGGCTGTCGTTCTTTGGCGAGGAACTGGAAAGCATCACGGAATTCGACCCGCTGACCGGCGAGAAAACCGCGACGATGGACCAGATCCGCGTCTACGCCAACAGCCACTACGTGACGCCGAAACCGACGATGTCGCAGGCCATCATCGGCATCAAGAAAGAACTGCGGATGCGGCTGGACCAGCTGGTCGGCGACGGCAAGTTGCTGGAGGCGCAACGGCTGGAACAGCGCACCAACTTTGATCTGGAAATGCTGGAAGCGACCGGCGTCTGCAACGGCATCGAAAACTATTCGCGTTATCTGACAGGCCGCGCGCCGGGCGAGCCGCCCCCCACCCTGTTCGAGTTCATCCCCGACAATGCCATCGTCTTTGCCGATGAAAGCCACGTCAGCGTGCCGCAGATCGGTGGCATGTACAAAGGCGACTACCGGCGCAAATTCACACTGGCCGAACACGGGTTCCGGCTGCCGTCGTGCATGGACAACCGCCCGCTGAAGTTCGAGGAATGGGACGCCATGCGCCCGCAATCGGTCTTCGTCAGCGCAACCCCCGCCGCCTGGGAGATCGAGCAGACCGGCGGCGTGTTCACCGAACAGGTGATCCGCCCCACCGGCCTTGTCGATCCGGTGATCGAAATCCGCCCCGTGGACATGCAGGTTGATGACCTGCTGGACGAGGTGCGCAAAGTGGCTGCCGCAGGGATGCGCACCCTCTGCACCACCCTGACCAAGCGCATGGCCGAAGACCTGACCGAATACATGCACGAACAGGGCATCCGCGTGCGCTATATGCACAGCGACATCGACACCATCGAACGCATTGAAATCCTGCGCGATTTGCGTCTGGGCGCCTTTGACGTGCTGATCGGGATCAACCTGCTGCGCGAGGGTCTGGACATCCCCGAATGCGGGCTGGTGGCCATTCTGGACGCGGACAAAGAGGGCTTCTTGCGCTCGGAAACCTCGCTGATCCAGACCATCGGGCGTGCGGCGCGCAACGCCGACGGGCGCGTGATCATGTACGCCGACCGCATCACCGGCAGCATGGAACGCGCGATGGGCGAAACCGAACGCCGCCGGACCAAGCAGTTGGCCTATAACAAGGAACACGGGATCACCCCCGCCACGGTGAAGAAAAACGTCGAGGATATCCTGGCCGGTCTCTACAAGGGCGACACCGACCAATCCCGCGTCACCGCCAAGATCGACAAATCGCTGGCCGGGGGCAACCTTCAGGCGGTTCTGGACGGGTTGCGCACCGACATGCGCAAGGCCGCCGAGAACCTGGAATTTGAAGAAGCCGCCCGCCTGCGCGACGAGGTCAAACGGCTGGAAGCGGTCGATCTGGTGGTGGCCGACGATCCGATGGCGCGGCAATACGCGGTGGAAAAGGCCGTGGGCGACGCGCAAAAGGCATCCGGCCGCAGCACCGGCGGACGTGGCGGCATGCGCGGCGGGAAATCACGGTACGGGGGGAAGCGGTAGGGCCGCGCCCTACCCCTGAAACCCTGTCTCCAGCACCACCGGCACGACGATGTCTTCCTCGTCGGTCAGGTGCCGTTCCAGCAACGTGCCGAACTCTGTCAGCGTGTCGCGGAATGTGCCGATCTCTCCGCCTTGCAGCACCGCGTTGGCACCATTGGCCATGCCATGCAGCAGCCCGTCCATCGCCAGGTGATCGCTTTCCAGCAGGTCGAACGCCTTTTCGATACGCCCGTCCAACTGGATCAGTTGCGGAAAATAATGGGCGTCCTCGATGTGATGGTGCCCGTGCAATTCGTTCAACAACGCCCCCGCATAGTGCGACAGACGCGGGGCATAGTCCTGAAAGCCGATCTTGCGATCCATCAGCCGCTCGGCGTCGGTGTTCAACAGCTCCATCAACTGCCGGAACATCATATGCCGCTGCATCCAGAACTGGATCATCTGGTTGAAGTTCTCGTGCTTTTCCCACGTCCCGCGCGGATAGGCATCAGCCAGCACGCGCAGGCTGTCGGGCAGGCCGTCGCGCTGGTCCAGCGCCAGAGGATGTGCAGGTTTTATCATGGCGTTTGCCTAGCACAGCGCGTGGTGTCTCTCAACGTGCGCCGGTGCACTCCTGCCCTGCACAAATGCAAGTCAGCGAATGCAAAAGGCCCCTTGCATTACTGCAAGAGGCCCCATCGCACGATCACGCATCGCTTAGTTGGATGCGGCTTGTTCTTCTTCCGGCGGCGTCACCGAAATGCCGGGAACTGTGACGGTGGTTTCTTCCATCGACACGTCCACATCGGGCACTTTCACGGTGGCGTCTTCTTCGGTCACTTCAACCGAGCCGACCTCGGCGTCGAATTTCGGCAGGTTGCCCCCTTCGACGTTCAGCTCAACGTCAGGCAGCCGTGCCTCTTCGGTCTGATCCACGTCGATCATGTAAATACCTGCGGCAATGGCGGCAACAGCAACGACGGCAATGGCGATTGTGGCTCCGGTTTTCATTATAGTCTCCTTCAATTCATCTTCAATTTTCTGTGTTTGCACCCAGACAACACGCCTTTGCCGCGATTTGTTCCAAGAATTAGTTTGGGGCTTTGACGGAACCTTTACGCCGGGTCTGCGGTTGGTTGAGCAGAAATTATGTTAAGCAATGAAGGAATACGTCATGGGATATTCATTAGTCGGACTGCTGGTCCTGATCGCCGATATCTACGCGATCTATCAGGTTTTGACCTCGTCGGCCTCGACCGGTGCAAAACTGATCTGGACCATCGTTATCGTCCTTCTGCCGGTTCTGGGCTTCATCGCCTGGCTGGTCGCAGGACCGCGTGGCAGCTCGGTCAACATCTAAGACCACAGCCTTAAACCGACAGCCGAAAAAAGCCGGGCAGCCCGAAAGGGGTGTCCGGCTTTTGCCAATGTGACCCGCCACCCGGTCGTAACCACCCGCCACCCGGTCGTAACCAATTGTTAACCACGCGCCCCCCAGTCTGTTGCCACAGCCAAAGGGGATGCCGTGCGCCTGTGGGTCGCCATATTATGCAGCAGTCTTGCCGCCACGCCCGCCACAGCCGGTGCATGGCTGCGCGACAAGGGCGGTGGCTTCACCGCGACCACGACGACGCTGACCGACCAGCTCGTGACCAAGAACAGCTTTTATTTTGAATACGGGTTAACCGCCAAAACCACCATCGGGCTGGACGTCGACATGATGGCAACCGGATGGGGCCAGATTGGCAACGGTCGCGTCTTTGCCCGCCGCGCCCTGCCCTTCGGTGGTGACCGGTCCGTCTGGGCCTATCAGATTGGCCTGGGCGCGGATTTCGACGGGATCGCGGTGACACCACTGGCGCGACTGGGGCTAAGCTTTGGGCGCGGCATCAAGCTGGGGCGATACGACGGGTGGCTGGGCGTTGACACCGCGCTGCAATGGAACTTTGGCACCGCCCTGCGCACGGCCAAGGTCGACGCGGTCGCCGGTCTGAATTTCAGCGACCGCAGCAAGGCGATGGTCCAGATGTTCTGGACTGGCACGAACACAGGCTACAGCGCCGCCACCCTGTCCACGTCCTACGTCTACACCCCGAAACGCGGCAAATTCAGCTATCTGGTCGGGGTCGAGGCCACCCAAAGCCACCGCACCGGCTATGGCATCAAGCTGGGGCTGTGGCACAACTTCTGACCCCAAACGGCACAAGACCCGCACCGGAGCGGGCGCGGGCCTTGGACCTTGAAACGGGCGGCGGGCTTAATTGTCCATACGCACAATCAGGTTCACTGTCCCCTTCATCGGCTGGTCCCACCCCAGATGGACCTGATCGCGGTTCGGGCCTTCTTCGGGGTCGGTATAGGGGAAATCGAACTTCGTGACGTTGTTGTCATTGCGCAACCGGCCATGGGCGGTGACGGCAACCACCTGCGTCGCCCACCCTTCAAATGGCAGCTCGCCGTTGGTATCGATCACCCATGTTTGCGCCGTCGTGGTCTCGCCATGACGGACGCGCAGCGGGTTCGACACCGGCGTATTGACCCCGTGGAACGAATTGCCGTGAAACTCCACGTCCTTGAACCGCCCCCGGTCCAGATCGGCAAAGGATGTGTCGACCCGTTCCACCCGGTCGATGTTGCCGCTGATCGAGCGGAACTTGTTCGCAGTGATCGACACGCCCGACAGGAAATGCCCCGCCCCGTGCGGCTTGACCACGATATAGCTGAACCACGGCGCCACGCTGCCGGACAGGAAGGTATTGCCGGTGATCGAGAGGGCGCTGAACGAAAATTCGCTGCTGAAATCCGGCGCCTGATCGTGTTCGTTGGTCCATTCGATAAAGCAATTGTCGATGTAATTGCCCGAAATCACCCCCGAGCTGTGCGGTTTCGCCATCACGATGCCCGCGCTGCGGATGCCGCCATTGACCGTGTCGCCCTGAAAGAAATGGTTGCCGATGATGATCGACGACCCGCCACCGATCACCGCCCAATGGCGGAACTTGGTGGCGCGGTTGTTGCGGATCTTCACGTCGTTGGCGTTGGTGTTGAACCCGATCGACACGCGGTCAGACACGTCTGCGCCATCTTCGGAGGACAGGAACTGGCAACGGTCGATGATCATGCCCTGACAACCGCCCCCGTGCGAGGTGATGCCACGATCCTTGGGCCGCGAGATGAAACAGTCCTGCACCGTGAACGTCAGACCGGATTCCGCCAGCAGGATGCCCGAGCAGACGTTGTTGCACTGGAACTCGATGCCATCCAGGCCGAACTTCGCCAGGTTGGAAAAGCCGCTGAAATCCAGCAGGTATTTGAA
Source organism: Sulfitobacter sp. 20_GPM-1509m (assembly GCF_000620505.1). GTDB lineage: Bacteria > Pseudomonadota > Alphaproteobacteria > Rhodobacterales > Rhodobacteraceae > Pseudosulfitobacter. The sequence goes on from NZ_JIBC01000004.1 coordinate 570,382, forward strand.
CCGCTTGAAGGTAAAGTTCTGCGTGCCATCCGCATCAAACAGCGGCGCCGACAGGGTAATCCGCTGCTGTGCCACGTTCTTGGAGCGCACGTAAACCTCGCGCCCCACGCCGTTGCCCTGAACCAGACTGCCGACGGGGATGTTGGCCACGTTCACCACATTGTCCAGCCGGGTCGCATTGCCCGGGTCATAGGTGGCCTGCGACGTGATGGTTTCGGTCTCCCATGGGGCTGTGCCCGATGCCTCGAACTGGCCGTTGCGGATGATCCGGCGGGTGGCATAGCTGGTCTTGCTGGGTACGGTTGCGATCATGTCGATGGGCGCCGTCACCGCCACCTTGCGCCCGCCCATGTCCAGCGATTCATGATCGGCATTGTTCAGCAGCGCCTGAAACGCCTTCTTGAATGCCTCTTCCTCGTCCTCGAAGGCGTCGATGTAGGCGGGCAAATGGAAATCACGGCGCAGCAACAGAACAGCCTCGGGCGGCATGGTGACCTTGCCTTCGAACTTCACATGGGTGTCAAAGGTGACATCGCTGTTCAGCCGGTAGGTGCCCGCAGGCACCAGCACCACGCGCCCGTTTGCGGCGGCATTGGCCGCATCAAAGGCCGCGCTGTCATCGGTCGTCCCATCGCCAATCGCGCCATAATCGCGCACATCCACCTGCGCCAGCATATCGCGCAGAAAGACCGAGGTGACGTCCTCGATCACGATGTCATCAATGCGCACCACGCCACCGTTCGGCCCCGTCAGGTCCAGCCCGAAATGGCCATAGATCGCTTGCGTGCCCCAGACCAGATCAACGCCGTTGCGGTCGCCTGTGCCGATGATCGCGCTGACCTCGACCACCTCGCCATACGTCGTCAGCGCCACGCTGTCGCCGGTCTGATCCACGCCCGGCACGTTGCCACCGCCCGCCGCCGCCGCATAGCCCGCGATCCGAACCGAGGGCAGGTTGCCGCTGACCGCTTTCACCCGCACTGTCACCCGCAGATAGCACCCGGGCAGCATGGGCGTTTCACCCATATAGCGCACCTTGGTCGTCGATGCGTTCTTCTGAACCTCAAGGCAGCCGGCAAAATCCTGATCGGCAGGGACAAAGGCCGCATTGGCAGCACTCGCATAAGTGTCCGACCCCGGTGTGCCGTCGCCGCTGGAATACACATCCAAACCGTTTGCGAACGGTGGCGGCATCAACAGCACGCCATCGGTAATTGCCTTGTTCATAAAAATCACCCTTTCCCGCAGCGCGGCAAAAGGCCCGAATGACCCCGTGCCTGCGCCGGTGTTGACCTGACAGGGGCGATGCCACCCGTTCCGGCGGCAGGATGTATCAACACGGGGTTAACAGCGCCTCACAGCACCGTCACGGTGGGTCGGTCTCAGACTGCAACCGCGCTGCTGTCCAACAGGGTCACACCGTTGATTTTCCAACCCTCTTCGGTTTGCAGCATCCGGTAATCCAGCACATGCACACCGCCCTTCTGGTCGGTGATCATGACCTTTTGCCAGACCGTTCCATCCTCGGTCCGCTGGTCCAGATACTCGACCCGCGCGGGGCGCCAGACCATCGGATAGCCTTGGGTGACCATCTGCCGGAAATTCTCGGGCGTGCGGAACATGCTTTGCAGCGACGGGCTGGCAAACCCGAACGCCTGAGTGAAATCATCAGCCTGAAAGGCTTCGATCTGGCGGTTGATCGTGTCGGTGATCGCGGCCTCTTGGGCCTGCACGGTCACGGGCGCGGTCAGGGACAGTGTCAGGGCAATCAGGGCAGGCAGGATAAATCTGAACATGGCTTACCTCGTTATGAACACACGAGAGGTAAACTAGCCTAGAATCATCAAACGGCAAAATGCGGACAGGGTCGCCCCCGCCCGCATCCCTGCAATGCTCAGCCTTTGACCAGATCGCCAGCCAGGGCCTGATCAATCAACGCCACGGTTTCATCAACACCATAGAGCGCAATGAACCCGCCGAAACGCGGCCCCTGGCTCGCGCCCAGCAACACTTCGTACAGCGCCGTGAACCACGCGCGCAGCGGGTCGAACCGGTCGCGACCGACGGAATAAACGATGGATTGCAGTGCCTCGTCGTCCAGCGCGCCATCATAGGCCTTCAACTCGTCCCGCAACGCCTCCAGCGCCTCACGCTCAAGGTCGGTGGGCAGGCGGAAGGTGCGCTTGGGCTTCACGAAATCGTTGAAATAGCGCACGGCAAAGCCTGCCGCCTGATCCATATCCGGGTTGCTCTGCGGCGTCGCATCGGGCGCATAACGCTGGATAAAGCCCCACAGCTGGTCCTTGTCCTCGGCCTGCGACACCGACGCCAGGTTCAACAGCATCGAGAACGGCACCAGCATCTTGGACTCGGGCACGTCGCCGCCGTGGATGTGCCACACCGGATTGTTCAGCCGCGCCTTGTCGTCCTGATCCACATAGGCCCGCAATTGCTGGTGGTATTCGTCCACCGCCTTGGGGATCACGTCGAAATGCATCCGCTTGGCCGTCTTCGGCTTTTGATACATGAAATAGGACAGGCTTTCGGCGCTGGCATAGGTCAGCCATTCGTCGATGCTGACACCGTTGCCGGAAGATTTGGAAATCTTCTGACCGTTCTCGTCCAGAAACAGCTCGTAAGTGAAATGCTCGGGCGCTTTCCACCCCAGAATGCGGCAGATGCTGTCGTAGATCGGCGTGTTGGTGCTGTGGTCCTTGCCGTACATCTCGAAATCAACTTCAAGAGCGGCCCAGCGCGCGCCAAAGTCAGGCTTCCACTGCAACTTCACATTGCCACCGGTCAACGGCAGCGTCATTTCCGCACCGCTTTCGGGATCGTCAAAGGTGATCGTGCCCTCGGCCGCATCCACCTTTTTCATCGGCACATACAGAACTCGGCCCGTTTCCGGGTGGATCGGCAGGAAAATCGAATAGGTCTGCTGACGCTCTTCGCGCAGGCTTTTCAGCATCACCGCCATGATCTCGTCGTACTTCTCGGCGGCGCGCAGCAGCACCTCGTCGAACTTGCCCGAGGCATAGAATTCCGTGGCCGAGATGAACTCGTATTCAAACCCGAAGGTATCAAGGAACCGGCGCAACATCGCGTTGTTGTGGTGGCCAAAGCTTTCGAATTTCTCGAAGGGGTCCGGCACCGATGTCAGCGGCTTTTGCAGATGCTCCTGCAATGCATCAGGGTTCGGCACGTTGCCCGGCACCTTGCGCATCCCGTCCAGATCGTCCGAAAAACAGATCAACCGTGTCGGAATGTCGCTGATTTCCTGAAAGGCACGGCGGATCATCGTGGTCCGCGCCACCTCGCCAAAGGTGCCGATATGCGGCAGGCCGCTGGGACCATAGCCGGTTTCAAACAGCACAAATCCCTTTTCGGGCGGCGCCTTTTCATAGCGTTTGAGGATGCGGCGCGCTTCTTCGAAAGGCCACGCTTTGCTGGTCATGCCAGCTTCCGTCATTTTCGCCATGTCATATATCCTTAACATCGGTCGCGCATAACCGCGCAATCCCGCCGCTACCTATTGTGCAAAGGCAAGCGCGTCAATATTCTGCACCTGCAACACGCAGACCAAAGGACGGTGCCCGTGCCCCAAGACACCCAGCATTCAATGACCGAACAGGACGCGCTGGTCGCCGTGATGATCGCCGTATCCGCATCGGATTCGAAAATGGACACCGCCGAACTGATCAAGATCAACTCGGCCATCAACAATCTGCCCGTCTTTGCAGATTATGACGTCGACCGTCTGTCGACCGTCAGCCAGGTCGTGCTGGACCTGTTCGACGAAGAGGACGGGCTGGACGCGCTCTTTGGTCTGGTGCGCGAGGCACTGCCCGAGCGTCTGTTCGAAACCGCCTACGCTCTGGCCTGCGATGTGGCGGCCTCGAACGGATACCTCAGCGATGGCGAACTGCGCCTGCTCGAGGAAATCCGCTACGAGCTGAACCTTGACCGCCTGCACGCCGCTGCCATCGAACGCGGCGCACGGGCGCGGCACATGACGCTGTAACTCAGCTTCCGTAGAGCGCGCCCCAGCGTTCGATCAACTCTTGCTGCATGTTCTTGGCGCGTCCGTTGTACCAACGCGCGCCCTCGGGGCTTTCACGCTGCGCGCGCGTCAGCTTCGCGCGGCGGTCTTCGTCCGCGGCATAGATCGAAAACGCCATGACGGTGCCGTCATGCGCCGTCATATAACCCGCCAGCCCCGAGACAAAATTCAGCGTGCCGGTCTTGGCATGCACCGTGATCGGGCCGGATTTGATCGGCCGCCCCTTGGCATCGCGCAGCGCGATTTCCTTCAACAGAGGACGCAGCTCGTTGTCGCCGTAAACCTTGACCAGCGCCCCGACCATCCCGTCCGCCGTCACCCGGCTGTCCTCGCTCAGACCCGAATGGTCCACCAGTTCGATGCCCTGCGCGCCCAGATCCGTGCGCACCCAATCGTTCATGGCGCTGGCGGACTCTTTCAGCGTCTGCGGTGTGCCACCGCGTTTGACAGTGGCCGCCAGCCCGACCATTTCAGCCGTCAGGTTTGTGGAATATTTCAGCATATCCTTCAGCAGAACATGCAGCTCGTCACTGAACTGCCGCGCCACCACCTGACCCGAAGGACGGGCCATCGTCACCTTGGCCGCAGACACGTCGATGCCTTGCGACCGCAGCATCGTGCGGAACACGTCGCCCGCGTACAGCGCGGGGTTGCGCACCGGCAACCAGCGTGCGCCGCCCGTGCCCAGCGCGCCGCGCGCCACGGTCCAGTCGTCGCGCCCGCCGCTTTCGGCATAGGTGTAAACGGGGGCCGTGCGGTCCTCGACACGCATCTGCGCCATGACCACGTCGGGACGGTATTTGTCCGACCGCGCATCCATGGTCACCGCATAGTTGGCGCCCTCGCGCTTCCACTCGAAATGGACCCGGTTGTAGTTCAGCGCGATCCCCGAAACGGCAGGGCTGTACCCCAGATGCGCAGGCTGGTCGGGGTCGATGGTGCGGACATGCGGGAACCCGCCATCATATATCACCAGCCCCCCGCGCACTTCGCGGATGCCCGCCGCCTTGACGTTGGCCGCCAGCGTGGCCAGCGCATTGGTGTCCAGACTGGGGTCACCGCCCCCCGTCAGCACCAGATCACCGGACACGATGCCGTCCGTGACAGTCCCGGTCGCCACAACCTGCGTTTCGAACCGGTGCGCACTGCCCAGCACCTTGAGCGCATAAAGCGCCGTGATCGCCTTGGCCGTGCTGGCCGGCGGCGTGTTGGTCTGCGGGTTCATACCTTCAAGCCGAAGGCCGGTCTTGGCATCCGCCACCGAATAACACACCTGCCCGCCCAGCTTGGCGTTGGCCACGATGACCTCGGGGCCCGCGACAGCCTTCTTGGCAATGCCCTCGCCGCGCAAACGCGGTCGCAGCGACCCGTCGGGCGCATCGGCAAATGCCCCGGTGGCAAGGGTGGCCGCCGTGGCGGACAAAAAGAAACGTCTGGAAACTGGGTATGACATGGGGCGCAGAATAACCTTGCCGCAAAGAAATGGACAAGCCGCAATCAGATCGTTTTCGGTCACAGAAACGTGGTGCATTCCATATGCGCCCCCCGCGTGCTAGCAGCCCGCTGATGGAACGCGCCGCCCTCATCATGTTTGTCGCCATGTCGTTGATCCCATTGGGAGACAGCGCAGGCAAACTGCTGACCTCGGTCCACGGTGCATCCCCCTTGTGGGTCGCATCATCCCGGTTTTTTCTGGCCGCCGCGATGATTGCACCCTTTGCGCCACGCGGCACCTTTGCACTGCTGCGCAACTGGCGGATCTGGCTGCGGGGTTTGATTCTGGCAATGGGCATCACCTGCATCCAGATGGCCCTGCGCACAGAGGACGTGGCGAATGTGTTCGCAGCTTTCTTCATCGGCCCGCTGATCAGCTTCACCCTGGGCGCGCTGCTCCTGCGCGAGCCGGTGACGGGGCTGCGCGCGGTGCTGATCGCCTGCGGATTTGCGGGTGTTCTGGTCGTGGTCCGTCCCGGCTTTGGCGGCGGCGCGGGGTTGCTGTGGGCCGTGGCCGCAGGCAGCTTCTACGGGCTGTTCCTGACCGCGACACGCTGGCTGGCGGGCGCCGGATCGCCGGTCGCGCTGGCCTTTACCCAGTTCGGGATCGCCGCCCTTGCCCTGTTGCCTTTCGGGCTGGCCAACCTGCCGCCCGCCACGGCCGCCGTGGCGGGGCTGACGGTGCTCAGCGCGGCAGGCTCGCTGCTGGGCAACCTGTTGCTGCTCTATGCCAACCGGATCGCGCCCGCCACGCAACTGGCCCCGCTCGTCTATTTCCAGCTGATCGCGGCGGTCGCCCTGGGATGGGCCATCTTCGGTGCCCTGCCCGATGCGCTGACGTGGCTCGGGCTGGCGCTGATCGTGGGCGCGGGTCTGGCCTCGGCCCGCCTACGTGGCTGACCAGCCGCCCGCCGCACGGATCGCACTGGACGATTGCGCCACCATCGGCACGTTGACAAAGCACCACGCAGGCGGATCGGACCGACCTAACAGATGCGAATGCCGCCCGGCAATCCGGTAGGGCGCAAACAACCGCGCCGCCGGACTCATCCGTGCCGAAATCCGGTCACCCGGGCGGGCCAGCACTCCGACCGGCACATTGGCCATGATCCATTGCCAGTCCTGCCACAGATGGAACTGCGCCAGGTTGTCCGCTCCCATCAGCCAGACAAACCGACCCCCCCGGTACTGCGCCTTCAACGCCTTCAGCGTCTGCGCCGTATATCGCGTCCCCAGCCGCGCCTCGATGTCGGTCACCGTCACACGCGGGTGCTGCATGACCCGCCGCGCCTGCGCCATCCGCTTCTCCAGCGGTGCAGGCCCGTGTGCCTTGAGCGGATTGCCCGGGCTGACCAGCCACCAGACACGGTCCAGATCAAACCGCTTCAGCGCCTCGCGGGTGATATGCACATGCCCCGCATGGGCCGGATCAAAGGATCCGCCCAACAGGCCAATGGTCTGGCCGGGCCGGACAAAGGGGCGTGCGCTGTTCATCATCGCTTGTTGCCCGACTGTGCGGGGTCAATCAACCACACGTACAACGTCCCCGCGCGTCACCAGACCGGGCGTGACCACTTCGGCACACCACCCGCCATGCCCGCGCACCGCATTATATCCCCCGAACCCAAAGGTTTCCTCCATCCGGCTGCACGGCGCACAGATCACCGTCAGCCGCAGCACAGCCCCGCCCACGGCAATATCGCGCCCCTTGAGCGCACCCAGATTGATGCCCGAGATCACCAGATTGCGCCGCAGGGCATCCGGCGTCACGACATCCACACCCAACAGCCCCGCGATCACCGGCAAATGCTCGGCCTGTATCAGCGTCACCGCCCGCTTGCCCGCCCGCGCGCGGTCTCCGTCCAACCCCGACAACCCGACCTGCACACGTGGCACGGCCTGCACCTCTGCCCGCCGCGCGGGGCGCAGACCGATCCAGTCAACACGCGCCCTCTGCGCATGACGCGCCAGCAAATCGGCCATCACCTGCATTTCAGCACCCTGCCGCCATGTGTAAAAACCACTAACGCCTCCCGTATAAAGTGCTTTACCTTACGGCAACATATTTGACCCAAGGACTTTTCCGTGACCCCGATAGAATTCCTGCAATCCCTTCTCAAGCTCAATCGCGGCGGCGCAATCCTGATCATGACCGGCCTTGGCGTGGTCGCAGCGGCGGCCATCGCGGTCAGCTGGATGGGCGGCGGGCAGAACGTGATCACGCTGGCGCTCTACATCCTCGGCTTTGGATTGATCGCAGCACTACTGACCTTTGTCGTCTCGAACCCGCTGATGAAGACCGTGCTGGGGTGGATGTTTGTGGTGGTCTTCGGGGTGATCCTGTTCTGTGCCTTCGACAGCGTGATCCAGATCACCGGACGCACCCCGTCGCCGCCCTGCTGGCGCACCATCCTGGAAGAACCGCCCCGGATCTGCGAGGCACGCTTTGAGAACGGCCAGCAAGGCAACAGCTTTGCCGTGTCCTCGGACGCACCCGATCTGCCCGCCCCACCCGCGGGGAACACCAGCGAGATCAGCGGCACACCGGTCACGGACGCGCCCGTCATCGTGTCCGGTCCCGCCCCCGCACCGCCGGTGATCCACTTGCAATTCACCCCGCCTGTCACCCGCACCACATCGCGCGAGATTGCCCGCGACCTTGCCGACAACGGCTGGGATGTCGCAGGCGGCAATCAGGGCGGCGAAGAGGTGAGGCGCGGCCCCTCCAGAACCCAGATCAGATACTACAGCGCCGACTACGCGGAAAACGCGCGCTGGCTGGCCCGCGATCTGTCCGCGCGGCTGGACGGGGCCGAAATCCTGGTGAACGACTTTTCACAGGCGGGTCTGATCGCTCAGCCCAACCTGCTGGAAATCTGGCTGGCCCCGCAGACCGACTAGATTGCGCGCCCATACATCAAACCTGTTTGCCAAGTCGCGCGCCGCAGCCTAAGACACCAGACAATTCCACGCATCGGCAAGGAGGGTCCCATGGCGGCCTATCAGTACGTTTACCACATGTCCGGGGTCTCCAAGACTTATCCGGGCGGCAAGAAGACATTCGAGAACATCCACCTGAACTTTCTGCCGGGCGTCAAGATCGGCGTTGTCGGGGTCAACGGCGCGGGTAAATCCACCCTGCTGAAGATCATGGCAGGCATGGACAAGGATTTCACCGGCGAAGCCTGGGCCGCCGAAGGCGCGCGCGTGGGCTACCTGCCGCAGGAACCCAAACTGGACGAAAGCCTCAGCGTGCGTGAAAACGTCATGCTGGGTGTTGCCGGCAAAAAGGCCAAGCTGGACCGCTACAACGAACTGGCGATGAACTACTCGGACGAGACCGCCGACGAAATGGCGGCACTTCAGGACCAGATCGACGCCGAAAACCTGTGGGATCTGGACAGCCAGATCGACGTGTCGATGGAGGCGCTGCGCTGCCCGCCGGACGATGCGAAAATCAGCGACCTGTCGGGCGGTGAAGCCCGCCGCGTGGCCCTGTGCAAACTGCTGCTCGAAGCGCCCGACATGCTGCTGCTGGACGAACCGACCAACCACCTGGACGCGGAAACCATCGCCTGGCTGCAACAGCACCTGATCAACTACAAGGGCACGATCCTGATCGTCACCCACGACCGTTACTTCCTGGACGACATCACCAGCTGGATCCTGGAACTGGACCGTGGCCGCGGCGTCCCCTACGAGGGCAACTATTCCGCATGGCTAGAACAGAAAGCCAAACGGCTTGAGCAGGAATCGCGCGAAGACAAATCCAAGCAAAAGACGCTGGAGCGCGAATTGCAGTGGATGCGGCAGGGCGCCAAGGCGCGTCAGGCCAAATCCAAGGCGCGGATCAACTCCTACAACGACCTGCTGGAAACCTCCGAGCGCGAAAAACTGGCCTATGCCCAGATCGTCATCCCCAACGGCCCCCGTCTGGGCAACAAGGTGATCGAGGTCAGCGGCCTGAAAAAGCACATGGGTGACAAGCAGCTGATCGACGGGCTGGACTTCTCCCTGCCCCCCGGCGGCATCGTCGGTGTGATCGGCCCCAACGGCGCGGGTAAATCCACCCTGTTCAAGATGCTGACAGGTCAGGAAAAGCCCGACGAAGGCACCATCGAATTCGGCGACACGGTCGAGCTGTCCTATGTCGACCAGTCCCGCGATGACCTGAACGCCGACGACAACGTCTGGCAGGCGATCTCGGGCGGGGCGGAACTGATCTCGCTCGGCAACGCCGAAGTGAACAGCCGTGCCTATTGCTCGTCGTTCAACTTCAAGGGCGGCGACCAGCAGAAAAAAGTCGGGCTGCTCTCGGGCGGTGAACGCAACCGCGTCCACATGGCGCGCCTGCTGAAAGAGGGCGGCAACGTGCTGCTGCTCGACGAACCGACCAACGACCTGGACGTCGAAACCCTGCGCGCGCTCGAAGATGCGCTGGTGGATTTCGGCGGCTGCGCCGTGGTCATCTCGCACGACCGTTTCTTCCTCGACCGGATCTGCACACACATCCTGGCCTTCGAAGGCGAGGCGCATGTGGAATGGTTCGAGGGCAACTTCGAAGACTACGAAGAAGACAAGAAACGCCGCCTCGGTGCCGACGCGCTGGAACCCAAGCGCCTGAAGCACAAGAAGTTCATGCGCTAAGCCAATGTCGGGGTGCATCGTGGTGTACCCCGACGTCACTCAAGGCGCGCGCCCCTCGTGACCTCTTGAAATCCGTACCAAAACCGACAAAAGTGGTACAATTCTCTATGTGACATTTCAGGAGCCTGCCATGCACCGCCGTACCTTCATTGCCTCTGCCCTCGCCGCCCCCGTTGCGGTCCAACTTGCGGCTCCGGCTGTGGCCCAGCAGGTCGTGTTCGATCCGACCCCTCAGATCGTCAACATCAAAAAAGAATTCCTCCCCGGTCAGCTTCTGATCCTGCCGCGCAGCTACTACCTGTACTGGGTGACCGAGCCGCGCACCGCCATCCGCTATGGCGTGGGCGTGGGCCGCGCCGGGCTCGAGTTTACCGGCACCGCCACCATCGACGTCAAAAAGGAATGGCCCACCTGGCGCCCCACCGACGAGATGATCGAGCGCAGCCCGTCAACCTACGGCAAGTTCAAGGACAACGACTATGTCCAGCCCGGCGGCCCCTCGAACCCGCTGGGCGCGCGGGCGCTGTATTTGTTCCAGAACGGCAAGGACACCTATTTCCGCATCCACGGCACTACCGAACCGAACAGCATCGGCAAATCGGTCAGCAACGGCTGCATCCGCATGCTGAACGAACACGTGATCGACCTTTACGGACGTGTGCCCATCGGTACGGTCGTGACCGTCCTGTAAACGGCTGACGACGCTGCCGGGCCTCCTCCGGCAGCCCCCCGAACGACACGACGTTGCACCGCGGCACCACGCGCAGACCAAGGTTTCCAGCCAGCGGCTTGGACCGGACCTTTTGACCCGATCCGCTTATTTTTATAATTCCAGTTGCGTTATCGCGCGCGCGGAAGGAAACTTGTACGTGAACTCTTGCGTAAAATATGCTCAGTGTTGTCCCAAAAGGGGTACTCTTTGTCCGTCATTGATCTCAGCAACCTGCCGTTTCCAGGGAACAACCTGAGATCCTTTCTGGATTCGGTTTGTGAGACACATGAACTGGATTTTGCGGCCTACGCCGGCATGGACCCGATTGCCCAAACGGTGCACGGATTCGTAAACTATCCCGACGAATGGCAGACCCGTTACGTCAAGGAAGGTTTTCAGTACCGCGATCCCGCATTGCTTCTTGCCAGCCGCAGCATCGCCCCCGTCGACTGGCAGCGCCTGCGTGGCGAACGCACGTTCCGGGATATTTTCCGCGCCGCCAGCGATCACGGAATCTCGGAACAGGGGCTGACCGTGCCGGTGCGCGGACCCTACGGGGATGTCGGCCTGTTCAGCGTCACCCGCAACTGTTCCGACCGGGAATGGGACCTGCTCAAGGCCAAGATCCTCGGCGAACTGCAGACAGCGGCGGTGCACCTGCATGACAACGTCATCCACTCTCACGCCCTGACCCGAAAACTGCACCATCCCAGCCTGTCGGCACGCGAGGTTGAAATCCTGCAATGGATCGCAGCAGGCAAAAGCCAGCAGGACGTGGCAGACATCCTGTCGATCTCGAACCGCACGGTCGAGGTACACCTGCGGTCGGGCCGCTCGAAACTGGGCGCGCTGACCACGCCCCAGGCCGTGGGCCGCGCAATTGGTCTGGGTCTCATTCACCCCGAGTAACCTGCCTCCTACGGGATTTCCCGTATAGCCGCTATTTCCCAAAACCTTGATGGTATTCTCAGCGATCTAGTAGCGGAGAATAACATGATCATTGTAATCGACGGCCTTAACCGGCAGCGCTACAGCCGCCTTCTCGACGAAATGTTCGCCTTGCGCGCACGTGTTTTCGGTCAGCGTCTGGGGTGGGAGGTAGATATTATTGACGGCAAGGAAATCGACCAGTTCGACGCCCTTGACCCTGCCTATGTTATTGGGCTGAACGACGACGGGCACGTTGTATCCTGTGTGCGTGCCTTGCAAACCACGGGACCGCACATGCTGTCCGACGTGTTCCACGACATTCTGGACGGCGAACCGCCCTTGCGCAGCGCCACCTTGTGGGAATCGACACGCTTCTGTGTCGACACCGACATTCTGGATCGCGGCAATTCGCGCAATTCGGTCAGCTATGCCACCTGCGAGCTGATGGCAGCATCCCTTGAATATGCCAGGAATTCGGGCATCTCTGACATCGTGACCGTGATTGACCCGGTGATGAACCGTGTCCTGAAACGGTCGGATTGCGCACCCTATGGCTATGTCGGATCGACCAAGCCGATGGGCAAGGTGTCAGCAATGGCCGCCCTGCTGGATTGTTCGGACGAGCGCATCGCCAAGATCCGTGCCTTTGCCGGGATCGAGGGCGACATGTTCGTATCCGACCAGCGCGCCTACGAGCTGTCGGACGACCACACTCAAACCGTTCCTGCCCCGAAGGTGGCAGCCGTGACCCACAACACGCGTATGCGTCAATTGCTGGCAGAATACTGCGACGACCAGATCGCCGAAGCTGCCACGATCGAGGATCTGGACGCGGCCAAAGACCTGGCTCAGATGCTTGAAAGTGCAGGCATGATCGACACACGAAATTCGTCTGGCACTCACGGATGACGGATGAGAGGGCCCATTTCCCCCTCGAATTGATGAGGCCCTCATAGCCTTGCACGACCCGTCCCCTACGGGTTGCGCGGCACCTTCCCGCTCCTTCCACCAGACGGAAAAAGGGCCAGCGCATCGCGCTGGCCCTTTCATGTTCCATCCAGCAAAGCGGCTTATTTCAGCGCTTCGTCGGTGATCTCGTGCGTCCATGCGCCTTCGGGCGCCTTGGTGATCATGCCACCTTCCATGGTGATCGCGGCACTGCGGTCAAAGGCCGCCTCGTCCAGCGCCCCGTTGCTGCCCTCGGTCAGCTTGGCAATCTCGCCCATCATGCGCTTTTGGTGCTTTTCGGTCTGGGCACCGGTCTGGTCGTTCTCCAGAACGATTTCGGCCGCCTCATCGGGGTGCTCTTCAGCGTATTTCCACCCCTTCATCGACGCCCGCACAAAACGGACAAGCTTATCCTTCATCTCGGGATCGGCCAGCTTCTCTTCGGTGGTGTAAAGACCATCTTCAAGCGTCGAAATGCCTTCGTCCTCGTATTTGAAGACAACCAGATCCTCGGGCGTCAGACCGGCATCAATCACCTGCCAGTATTCGTTGTAGGTCATGGTCGTGGCGCATTCGACCTGCTTTTGCAGCAGCGGATCGACGTTGAAGTTGATCTTCTGGATGGTCACGCCACCGTCAGAGCCATCGGTGGAATAGCCCAGCTTGCCCATCCAGCTCAGCAACGGAATCTCGTTGCCAAAGAACCATGTGCCCAGCGTGTGACCAGGGAAATCGGCGGGCGAGGTGATGCCGTGCTCTTTCAAACAGGTCAGCATCAGGCCGGATTTGGCGAAAGGTTGCGCGATGTTCACAATCGGCGCGCCCTTTTCCCGTGCCGCCAGCGCGGAGGGCAGCCAGTCGACCATGACGTCGGCACCGCCACCCAGCAGCACCTGCACGGGTGCGATGTCCGGGCCGCCCGGCTTGATCGTCACGTTCAGGTCCTCTTCTTCGTAGAACCCCTTGTCCAGCGCCACGTAGTAGCCTGCAAACTGGGCCTGCGTGACCCATTTCAGTTGCAGCGTGACATCGTCCGCTGCCATCGCACCGGTGCCCATCAGGCCCAGTGCAGCGGTTGTGACCGCGTAAGTAAACGTTTTCATTTTGATACTCCTTGTTGGTCTTCTTCTTGGTTTATTATTCTCATGTCCGGCCCCTCTGTGAAGGGTGCCAGAATGTCACGAGCCGTTCCAACAGCGCGATGCCGCCATAAAAGGCAGAACCGACGATGGCCGCCACAACGATTTCGGCCCAGACCAGATCCAGCGCCAGTTGCCCCACCGATGTCGAGATGCGAAAGCCCATGCCGTGAATGGGCGAGCCGAAGAATTCGGCCACAATCGCCCCGATCAGCGCCAGCGTCGAGGCGATCTTGAGCCCGTTGAAAATGAACGGCATTGCCGCAGGCAGGCGCAGTTTCAGCAAGGTCTGCCAATAGGACGACGCATAGGTGCGCATCAGGTCGCGTTGCATATTGTCGGTCGATTGCAGCCCCTGCACGGTGTTCACCAGCATCGGAAAGAACACCATGACCACGACCACGGCGGCCTTGGACTGCCAGTCGAACCCGAACCACATCACCAGAATCGGCGCCATCCCCACAATCGGCAGCGCGGCGACAAAGTTGCCCACCGGCAGCAGCCCCTTTTGCAGGAACGGAAAGCGGTCGATGACCACGGCCAGCACGAACGCCGCCCCGCAGCCCATCAAAAAGCCCGACAGCGCGCCCTTGATCACCGTCTGCACGAAATCCACCCACAGGATGTCCCGCGACAGCCAGAACCGCGCGGCAATCTCGGATGGCGCCGGCAACAGCACGTCCGAGATTTCGAACAACCGCTCGCCGGTTTCCCACATCGCCAGAAGCGTAACGCCAAAGAGGATCGGGATGACATAGCCGCCCCAGCGCCATGTGCCGTGCCGTGCGATCAGCGCGTTCAGCATCCAGCCCGCAACCCAGATCGCCAGAACCGGCACCAGCCGCCAGTCCACCGCCGCCGCCAGCACAAAGACCAGCGCCAGCAGCACCCAGCCCAGCCACGCGGGCCGCTTGGTTTGCACAACCGCGCTCATGTCGCCATCCCCATGCGTTTCAGCACGATCCGCTGGATCAGCCCGATCAGCGACACCATGACAGCCGCCAGTGCCGCCGCCATGATCAGCGCGCTCCAGATCTGGATGGTCTGGCCGTAATAGCTGCCCGCCAGCAAACGCGCGCCCAGTCCGGCTATCGCGCCCGTCGGCAGTTCGCCCACAATGGCCCCCACCAGCGACGCCGCCATCGCCACCTTAAGCGAGGTGAACAGATAGGGCATCGACGCGGGCAGGCGCAGCTTCCAGAACGTCTGTGACGCGCTGGCGTGCCATGTGTGCATCTGGTCCAGTTGCATCACCTCGGGACTGCGCAGCCCTTTGACCATGCCCACGGCAACGGGGAAAAACGACAGGTACATGCTGATCACCGCCTTGGGCAGCAGGCCAGACACCCCCACCGCGTTCAGCACCACGATAATCATCGGCGCCAGCGCCAGAATCGGAATGGTCTGTGACGCGATGACCCAGGGCATCACGCTCATGTCCATCACGCGGTTATAGACAATCCCCACCGCCAGCAGAATGCCCAGCGTCGTGCCCAGCGCAAAGCCCACCAGCGTGGCACTCAGCGTGATCCACGAATGATAGATCAACGACCGTTTCGAGGTGATCTTCTTGTCGACCGTGGTCTGCCAGACCTCGACCGCGACCTGATGCGGTGCGGGCAGCCGGGGTTTCTCCTGGCTCCATGTGTCAGCCACCAGATCGCTGAACGTCAGCTCCACATCGGCCCGCGCGGCCCGGTCATAGGCCCATTGCGCATTCATCGGCACGGCAGCCAGATACCACATCACCACAATGGCAGCGACGACCGTAAGGACAGGAAAGACTGATTTCATCGCTGCCACTCCATGCGCAACTCCGGGATGCCCGTCGGCACCCGCTGCGGCGTGTCCGCCACGGACGAAACCGGCCCCGGCGGGACCTCACCTGCCGGAACGGACCCTTCGCGCGCATAGAAACGCTGTGCGGCCACATTGGGCACATGGGTGTTCAAAGACAGGAAATCGCGGTCCTCCTTGGCACGGTCCAGCAACCGCTTGCCCATCCCCTGCCCCGGCTGGGCACAGTAGAACCCCCAGATATGGGCAATCTCGGCCTCGATCGAGATATAGGCCTGCGCCGGATCACCGATCACCCACATCTCGCGCTGCGGCAACCCCGTGCCGATCAACGCCTCGATGTCCTTAGGTGGCAGGTCGCGTTCCATCCACGGGGTCGCGTCGATCCACCCGTTCACGATCCCGGCCATCGCCGGCACATCCCGTGGTTCGGCCCGACGCGGTGTCATACCTCGGACCCCGCCCGCAGCCCTTCGCGCACGCGGTGCGCAATCTCCAGAAACTCCGGTGTCTCGCGGATGTCCAAGGGGCGCTCCTTGGGCAGCGGGCTGTCGATCACATCCGTAATCCGCCCCGGTCGCGGGCTCATCACCACGATCTTGGTGCTCAGATACACCGCCTCGGGGATCGAATGGGTGACAAAGGCAATCGTCTTTTCCGTCCGCGCCCACAGCTTCAACAGCTGCTCGTTCAGGTGGTCGCGCACGATCTCGTCCAGCGCGCCAAAAGGTTCGTCCATCAGCAGAATATCCGCGTCAAAGGCCAGCGCACGTGCAATCGACGCCCGCTGCTGCATCCCGCCCGACAGTTGCCAGGGGAACTTCTTCTCGAACCCGGCCAGCTCCACCAGCTCCAGCACCCGCGCCACACGATCGCGCTGGTCGGATTTGGAATAGCCCATGATCTCCAGCGGCAGGCTGATATTGCCCCCGATGGTGCGCCACGGATACAGACCCGCCGCCTGAAACACATAGCCATAGGCCCGCGCCGCCCGTGCCTCGGCGGCGCTGACACCGTTCACAGTGATGCTCCCGCCCGTGGGCTGCTCAAGATCGGCCATGCACCGCAGGAACGTCGTCTTGCCACAGCCCGAGGGGCCGATAAAGCTGACGAAATCGCCCTTTTCAATGTCCAGTGACACAGCTTTCAGTGCATGCACGGGGCCGTCGTTGGTCTGAAAGGTGAGGTCGAGGTTTTGAGCTGAAATGACGGTCATTTGGCAACGACCTCAACCGCACGCCAAGGTTTAAACATTTTCAACTGTCGCTCGTTTGATCTGAGTGGTGATATTGCCCACTTGTACCCTTTGCCTGACCCTGGATTTAGAACATTTAAAAATGTACGAGTATACTGGTTGGAGGTTCCGAAATATTCTTTGTTCTTATTGAAGAGAGGCATCGCGCCATACACCTCGCAAAAGTAACTTAGCAAATCCGCCTCAACTTCCTTATACGCCTCTGCGTTTCTTTGAACGCGTGGCTGGGTGACCCTTGCGTCAATCCAAACCCCCGGCATCGTCTTAGATAGATCACGTAGCCAGTTCTTAAGATGACCTTGAAGTCGCTTTAGAGTGTCTCCTTCACCAATATAAAGGACTGGAGAAGGTCGATTAGGATAATTTACGGAGTAGGGTCTTGCAAACCTGATGACATATACGCCGCGTTCAATTTCTGTCTCGTCTAAGTCCTTGAGCCACTCTCTTATTGCACGATCTGTTTGCGACACGGAAACTGGTTCAAGTTTCCTCCATTGAGAACGAATAAGTGCCAAGCTCAAATCCCCGCCGGAATGTTCATCGGATCGCGCTTGATCATCTTCGGGCTGGTCAGCTCTTTCCACTTCGACAGCGCCACGTTGGGCGCGGCAAAGGCAGGGCGTGGCACAAACTTGCCCCGTCCGGGCTGCGGCTGGCTGTTCTGCCCCCAGGCCCAGATCACCTCGCCCCGGCTCAGGGTATAACGGCTCTGCGCCGTCACCTCGAAGCCTTCGAACACGTTGTAATCCAGGATCGAATGGTGGTTGGCCGGGCTGATCGTCTTGGTGATCTTCGGATCCCACACCACAATGTCGGCATCCGCACCCTCAACAATTGCGCCCTTCTGCGGGTAGATGTTCAGGATCTTCGCCACATTGGTCGAGGTCGCGGCGACAAATTCGTTCGGCGTCAGGCGGCCCGTTTCAACCCCTTCGGTCCACAGCACCGCCAGACGCTCCTCCAACCCGTTCGACCCGTTGGGGATGATGCGAAAATCATTGCGCCCCGCACGTTTCTGTTCGGTCGAGAATGCGGCGTGGTCGGTGGCCACCACCTGCAAGGATCCGGCCTGCAAACCGGCCCACAGGCTGTCCTGATGGTCCTTGCTGCGAAACGGCGGCGACATCACGCGGCGCGCGGCGTGGTCCCAGTCCTTGTTGAAATACTCGCCCTCGTCCAGCGTCAGGAACTGGATCAACGGCTCGCCGTAAACCCGCATCCCCTTTTGCCGCGCACGGCGGATCGCCTCGTGGGTCTGCTCGCAAGACACGTGCACGATGTACAGCGGCACGCCGGCCGTGTCGGCAATGGTGATCGCACGGTTGGCGGCCTCGCCCTCCAGTTCGGGCGGGCGGGAATAGGCATGCCCCTCGGGGCCGGTGATCCCCTGATCGAAATACTTCTGCTGCAACTCCGCCACCAGATCGCCGTTCTCGGCATGGACCATCGGCAGCGCGCCCAGTTCGGCACAGCGTTTGAACGACGCGAACATCTCGTCGTCCTCGATCATCAACGCGCCCTTGTAGGCCATGAAATGCTTGAACGAGTTCACGCCCATATCCACGGCGTCTTTCATCTCGTTGAATACGTTCTCGTTCCAGCCGGTGATCGCCATGTGATAGCCGATGTCCGAACAGATTTGCGGCGCGCTTTTGCGGTGCCATTCGTTGATCGCGTTCTTGATGCTGCCATCCTCGCCCGGCAGGCAGAAATCCACGATCATCGTGGTCCCGCCCACGGCGGCGGCCCATGTTCCGGTCTCGAATGTCTCGGCGGCGGTGGTGCCCATAAACGGCATTTCCAGATGCGTGTGCGGGTCGATCCCGCCGGGGATCACATAGGCCCCTTCCGCATCAATGTATTCGTCACCCACCAGATCCTCGCCAATGCGCACGATCTTTTCGCCCTCGATCAGCACATCCGCTTTCCACGTCCGGTCCGCCGTGCAGACCATGCCGCCCTTGATCACCTTGCTCATCTCGTCTCTCCTGTCGTCTCGTTTGTATGGCCTGTTTCTTTTGGCCTTAAATATCCCGGGGTCCGGGGCAGCGCCCCGCGTCACACGCTGGCAAAGCACCCCATCGCCGGCCCGTGCACACCAATGTCCAGCGGCCCGAAATCGCTCTCCACACACAGCGCGAAATACCCCGCACGCGGCATGTAGATCACGCGGTAATCGCCATCGGTCCGCGTCACGGTCCAGCAGGTTTGCGTCAGCCCGCCGGAAAAGTTCACCGTGGTCGCAAAGGGCCGCACCAGTGCCGCGCGAAAGGCCGCCAGATAGGCGCGGTCCTTGGGCGTGTCCACCGGCGCGTCCTCCACCTCAGCCTGAACCAGCAGCCCGATCCGGTCCGCAATGCTCAGGTCAGGGTCGATCATGGCAGCGCCTTCCTCACCCGACAATCTCCGCCGTCTCGACCACCGCGTGCAACAGCACATCCGCACCCGCGGCGGCCCAGTCCTTGGTGATCTCCTCGGCCTCGTTGTGGCTCAGCCCGTCGACGCAAGGACACATCACCATCGCCGTGGGCGCCACACGGTTGACCCAGCAGGCATCGTGCCCCGCACCGGAAATCAGATCCATATGCGAATAACCCAGCCGCTCGGCCGCATTGCGCACCGCCGTGACACAGCCCTCGTCAAAGGCCACCGGATCAAACCCGCCCACCTTCTCGAACGCGACCTCCAGCCCCATGTCGTCGCAAATCTTCTGCGCCGCGACGCGCAGACGCGCTTCCATATCCTCGATCACCGACAGGTCGGGCGAGCGAAAATCGACAGTGAACACCACCTGACCGGGGATCACGTTGCGCGAGTTGGGGTAGACATCGATATGGCCCGCAGCACCGACCGCATGCGGCGCATGGCTCCAGGCAATCTCGTCGACTTTTTCCAAAATCCGCGCCATGCCCAGCCCCGCATTCTTGCGCATCGGCATCGGCGTCGATCCGGTGTGCGCATCCTTGCCCGTCACTGTGATTTGCGTCCACGACAGACCCTGCCCATGGGTAACAACGCCAATATCCTTGCCCTCGGCCTCCAGAATAGGCCCCTGTTCGATGTGCAGCTCGAAAAACGCATGCATCTTGCGCGCGCCGACCTCTTCGTCGCCCCGCCAACCGATCCGCGCCAGCTCGTCGCCAAAGGTTTTGCCCTCGGCGTCGGTCTTGGCATAGGCCCAATCCTGCGTGTGAATGCCCGCAAAGACACCCGACGACAGCATCGCGGGGGCAAATCGCGTGCCCTCTTCGTTGGTAAAATTGGTGACCACGATCGGATGTTTGGTCTTCACGTCCAGATCGTTCAGCGTGCGCAGGATTTCCAAACCGCCCAGCACGCCCAGAACACCGTCGTATTTCCCGCCCGTGGGCTGCGTGTCCAGATGCGAGCCGACATAGACCGGCAGCGCGTCCGGGTCCGTGCCCGCGCGCTGCGCGAACATGTTGCCCATCTGGTCCAGCCCCATCGTGCAGCCCGCGGCCTCGCACCACGACTGGAACAGCGCGCGACCTTCGGCGTCCGCATCGGTCAGCGTCTGGCGGTTGTTGCCACCCGCCACACCGGGGCCGATCTTGGCCATGTCCATCAGGCTGTCCCACAGCCGTTGTCCGTCGATCCGCAGGTTTTCCCCAGGTGCTGCCATATCTCTCCCCCTCGCGCTCTGCGGCGCTTGTTTTTGACCATTTGGTAAATACACGATTGCGCTCTGCCCCTTTTGAGTCAAGAACTGACTGAGGGGCTTTGCGCAGGCATTGCGCATTTGCCCGAAATTGAAGCAGCCGAAGGGCGGGTATTTTGGCCGAACAAATCCAGAAGAAACCCAGCCGCATCCAACAGCGCAACCGGCGCAAGATTCTGGATGCCGCACTCGACGTTTTTTCGGCCCACGGCTTTCGCGGTGCCACGCTGGACCAGATCGCGGAACAGGCGGGGCTGAGCAAGCCGAACATCCTCTACTACTTTGACGGCAAAGAGGAAATTCACGTCACCGTGCTCAGCCAGCTGATGGAGACATGGCTGGACCCGCTGGCGGGGCTGGACCCCAAAGGCGACCCGCTGACCGAGATCCTGACCTATGTGCAACGCAAGCTGGAAATGTCGCGCGACCTGCCCCGCGAAAGCCGTTTGTTTGCCAATGAAATCCTGCAAGGCGCGCCGCGCATGGACCCGCATCTGCGCGCCGACCTCAAGCCGCTGTTCGATGCCCGCTGCGCAGTGATTCAGGCGTGGATGGACGCGGGCAAACTGGCACAGGTCGACCCGCGCCACCTGATTTTCTCGATCTGGGCCACCACACAGCACTACGCCGACTTTCAGGCGCAGATCGACGTGTTGCTGGAAGGACAGGAACCGACCGACACCGCGGCGCAATTCCTGCAGACCATGTTTCGGAACCTGCTGACACCGGGACAGAACAGCACCCCGGCGTAAGTGTTGACCGTCGCGCGCCTTTGACTCGATGCCACTGATTTTCCGGCCCAAATCAATGGGCCGCGTCAGGCAATATTGGCCCTATTGCCAAGCATTTCTGACCTAAAGCGGTCCTTCGGAACAGCTTGGGGCAAGGTCAACAGTGCGGACCAAGCTGCCGTTTGAAATGGAGTGCGAAGCCGCGCGTCGACGGGCCGTGGTGCGGCGATCCGACCTCAGTGACTGGCAGTTTATGGCAGCCAAGCACATCCTAACTATCTGTCAGACACTACAGAAGCCAAATCGCCGTGCCGGGGGGCGGCCCGGCGATGCGCGGCGGCCTGCGGCCTTGATTCCGCGCGGGTGGAATGCGGAAAGGGCTCGAACCGGACCTTCGCTATCATCTGCGGATAGGTCCGGCTGTCCCTTTCAGGCCAGCTTTTGACGCAAAGGTCAATGTCGCCTGATGTATAACAGCAAGAGAATCGCTTACTCCGCCGCCGTCGCCGACGGGTTGTTGGGGTGCGTCGTCCAGTTGGCATAGGCGGGATCCACCACCTTGCCCGTGCGCGGATCGGTTGTGCCTGCCTCCATCGGCACCATGCTGATGCAATCCTCGACCGGGCAAACATTGACGCACAGGTTGCAGGCCACGCATTCCTCGTCGATCACGGTAAACGTGCGATCCTCGGACATGGCAATCGCCTGATGCGAGGTGTCCTCGCAGGCGGCAAAGCAACGGCCACAGGAAATACAGGCATCCTGATCAATCCTGGCCTTGGCGACATAGTTCAGGTTCAACTGGTTCCAGTCGGTCACATTCGGCACCGCCTTGCGCACCAGCTGGTCAACCGAGGTCATGTCCTTGCTGTCCATATATTCGGACAGACCCGAAATCATTTCCTGAACGATCTTGAACCCATAGGTCATCACCGCCGTGCAGACCTGCACGTTGCCGGCACCCAGCGCCAGGAACTCGGCCGCATCGCGCCATGTGGTGACCCCGCCGATGCCGCTGATCGGCAGATCGGCAGTGGCGGGGTTGCGGGCGATCTCGGCCACCATGTTCAACGCGATGGGCTTGACCGCAGGGCCGCAATAACCGCCGTGCGTGCCCTTGCCGTCAATCATCGGTTCGGGTGCGAAATTGTCCAGATCCACGGATGTGATCGAATTGATCGTGTTGATCAGCGAAACCGCGTCGGCCCCGCCGCGCTTGGCGGCTTCGGCCGGGTACAGCACGTTGGTGATGTTCGGCGTCAGCTTCACGATCACCGGCATCCGCGTGTACATCTTGCACCAGCGGGTGACCATTTCGATATATTCCGGAACCTGCCCCACGGCGCTGCCCATGCCGCGTTCAGCCATGCCGTGCGGGCAGCCAAAGTTCAGCTCGATCCCGTCCGCGCCGGTTTCCTCGACATGGGGCAGGATCGCCTTCCACGCCTCTTCCTCACAAGGCACCATGATCGACGCGATCAGCGCCCGGTCGGGATAGTCGCGCTTGACCGCTTTCATCTCGCGCAGGTTCACCTCAAGCGGGCGGTCGGTGATCAGCTCGATGTTGTTCAGCCCCAACAGACGGCGGTCCGCGCCCCAGATCGCGCCATAGCGCGGGCCGTTGACGTTGACGACGGGTGGGCCTTCCATGCCCAATGTCTTCCACACCACACCACCCCAACCCGCGTCAAAGGCGCGGCGGACGTTGTATTCCTTGTCCGTCGGCGGCGCCGAGGCCAGCCAGAAGGGGTTGGGGGATTTGATGCCTACGAATTCGCTAGTCAGATCAGCCATGTTTCAGGGCCTCCCGTTGTTGGATATGCGGGCACGGTTCGACCGGGCGCCATGGGTTTCGATTAACCCTTTGTTAATAAAGAAGGTTTCGCCACGAAACCTCATGCGGTCAGCGCCGCGTGAATGTCCATCGCCGCGTCGCGGCCTTCGGCAACAGCCGTCACCGTCAGATCGTCCCCGCCCGAGGCACAGTCGCCCCCGGCCCAGACACCCTTGACGCTGGTGCGCCCCGCGCCGGTCACGGCGATCTTGCGCCCCTCCAGATCGGGCAGCCCGTCGCCCTGCAGGGTCTGGCCAATGGCCTTGAAGACCTGGTCCGCAGGCAAGCGCAGCATTTCCCCGGTGCCTTTCATCGCGCCATCGACATATTCGAACTCGATCTCGCGGACCGCACCGTTGCCGTGCACGGCCACGGGCACCGCATGGGTGACGATCCGCACGCCCTTGCTGGCGGCCAGATCCTGTTCGAACGGGCTGGCGTTCATCCGGTCACGGCCACGGCGATAGACCAGCGTGACGTTCAGCGCGCCCAGCAGCTTGGCCTGCACGGCGGCGTCAATCGCGGTCATACCGCCCCCGATCACCACCACGTCGCGGCCAATTGGCAGCGCGGTCAAGTCGCTGGACTGGCGCAGCTCGGCGATGAAATCGACGGCATCCGTGACGCCGTCCTTGTCCTCGCCCTGCGCCCCCAATGCGTTCACGCCGCCCAGACCGATGGCCAGAAACACCGCGTCAAACTTCGCCTTCAATGCGTCCAGCGTCAGCCCCTCGCCCAGCGCCTTGCCGGTCTCGATGCAGATGCCACCGATTTTCAGCAGCCAATCCACCTCGTCCTGTGCAAAGCCGTTCGGGGTCTTGTAGGCCGCAATGCCGAATTCGTTCAGCCCGCCCGCCTTGGGCCGCGCGTCATAGACCACCACGTCATGCCCCAGCATCGCCAGCCGGTGCGCACAGGACAGACCCGCGGGGCCTGCACCGACAACCGCGACGGTCTTGCCGGTCGCGTCGGCACGGGTGAAGGGATGGATGCCCTGCTGTTGCAGATGATCGGTCGCATAGCGTTGCAACTGGCCGATCAGCACCGGCTTGCCCTCGGCCACCTCGCGCACGCAGGACTGTTCGCACAGCTGTTCGGTCGGGCAGACGCGGGCGCACATGCCGCCCATGATGTTCTGCCCCAGGATCGTCTTGGCCGCGGCATCCGGCGTGCCCGTGGCGATCTGGCGGATGAAAAGTGGGATGTCGATGTCCGTGGGACAGGCGGTGATGCACGGCGCGTCGTGGCAGAAATAGCAGCGATCCGCCGCGACCAGCGCCTCGTGGTGGTCCAGTGGCGGGTGCAGGTCTGAAAACTGCGCCGCATAAGCGCCCTCTTCCAGCCGTCCGGCCTTGATCCCCGGTGTAAACACATCATCAACCATCTTCACGCTCCCAAGACATTTTGCTGTCATCTTTGCAAAAACGCTCTCACGGAATAATTTTTTTATCAACTGGTAAAAAAAGATTCTGACTCTGGAGGGATGGACATTCCCATGGCGACGCACAAAAATAGGGCACCGCAGATCATCGGCGCCGATGCGCCCATAAAGCCCCGGAGTCGAATTTCACTTGATTTCGGGACAGTTCGCGCGCATATTCACACTGCGACGTTACACCTATCGACCACACTGCTCCTCTTTCGGGCTCAGTCTCTCGATCTGTCTAGACTTTGCCGACCTGCCGCATTCCGTGGGCAGTTATTAAAAGGAGTACGACGATGGCTACTGGCACCGTCAAATGGTTCAACACAACAAAAGGCTACGGCTTTATCGCACCCGATGGCGGCAGCAAAGATGTGTTCGTGCACATTTCGGCTGTTGAGCGTTCGGGCCTGACCGGTCTGGCCGACAACCAAAAAGTCACTTTCGACATCGAAAATGGCCGCGACAACCGCGAAAGCGCGATCAACATCGCACTGGCATAAGCCTTTTTGTTGATATGATAGATGAAACGGGCGCTTCGGCGTCCGTTTTTGTTTGTGCAAAGGGCGATTCGCAGCGCCCCTGCTGGCGAATTTGGCGCATCTCTGACCTAGAGCACCCGACCTCAAACATGACTCACTTGTATGCTGCATTCGCCTGCGGCGGGGCGCGAAAAGTGATGTGCATTGCCTTGGGCTAAAGGCCGGACGCTTTAACGGGGCTGATTTTCTGCATCTGCCCACGGGGCGGCACCACACAATACTGGCTGAAACGTCACGCATTCCTGTCCCAAACCGGACCTTGGCACGGTGAGGGGTGAGGGCAGATGAGTGGACGAAGCTGCCGTCCACCGCAGCATCTGCGACGACAGCTTTCAGTAACTCCCCCTAAGTTCCTCATAGGAAACCATCGCATGGTCTCGGTAGGCCGGTCTTTTCTGCAGGCGCTCATAGTACTTGCTCAGATTCGCCAGCTCCGGTCGTTGCCAATCCAAACTGTAATACCTGTGAAGAATGTGCCCGCATGCGATATCCGCAAACGAAAAGAGATTGCCGTCGAGCCATGGACCTTTGCCAATCCGTTGGTCGAGCATTTCTGCCAGAGGGATCAGCTTTGCGCTCGCGTCGCGCAAGATTTGTGGATCACGGGTATCTGGCGATAGACGCACATCATAAACAAAGACCGCCAGAACGGCCTCGGTAAACGTGCCCTTTCCCCATTCGGCCCAAGTATCCAAAGGCGCGCGGCGGGCAGGATCAGCTGGCCAAAACGCGTCGGACCCGTACATGGCTCCGAGATACCGCAAGATTGCTGCACTCTCGAAAATGCAAACCTCCCCGTCCACGATAACGGGTACGCGGCCCATTGGGTTCATCTTCAAATAATGGTCTGTGCGCGTCGAGGCGTGACCGTGCCCGTAGTCTAGGCGTTCGTGTTCCAAACCCAGTTCGTTAATGGCCCACATGACGAGTTGAACACTGGACGAGTTCCGTCTGCCAAAAACCTTGATCATCTTCCATCTCCAGCGATTCAGTTTTCTAGCGATTAGCAGACATTCACTCGACGCGCAGCATCCGAAACTCCGGGCTCCAAGCCGACCTTCGCCGCAAGGCGCACCTTTGGTGCAACGGTCGGACGCTGCCCTTGTGTGGCAAGGTCACTCCGGCCCGCGCGTCAGCCCGCTGCCCAATCAGCCCGACGGCACTTGCCCGACCAGCTTCAGCACCTGGGGCCCCAGCCCTTCCACAACCTTTTGAACGCCGTCCGCATTCGGGTGAATCCCGTCCGCCTGCATCAGGTCGCGCACCGCTGCGGGATCGGTGTCCGCGCCGCCCATACCTTCGAAAAAGCTGGGCGCATAAAGCGTGCCGTATTGCGCGGCCAGTTCGGGATACATCGCATCAAAGGATGCTTTGTACTCGGGCCCGTAGTTGCCCGGCGCCTGCATCCCCACCAGCAGCACTTTGACATCTGCGTTGGCCGCCGCTTGCAATATACCGTCCAGATTGGCGCGGCTGTTTGCCGGATCAATGCCGCGCAACAGGTCATTGCCGCCCAGTGTGACGATCATCGCGTCCACCTCTGGCGTCAGCGTCCACGCCGCACGCGACAAGCCACCGGCGGTGGTATCGCCGGACACACCTGCGTTCAGCACCTGCACATCGGCACCGTGTTCGCGCAGCCAGCTTTCCAGTTGCGGCACGAAGCCGTCCTCTTGCGGCAGCCCGTAGCCTTGGGTCAGGCTGTCACCCAGAGCCGCGATCACGACCGGATCGGCCAGCGCAGGGCCCGATAAAACCGTAAGAATTCCAACGATTGCCTTGCGCATCGTGATCCAGCCTCCATATCCAAGCGTACCCCCTATAAAGGCACGCATGCATGTCCAATCCAGTCCTGACCCTTGAAAATGCAACACTGGCGCTGGATGGCAATGCCGGACGCATCGAAATTCTGCACGGCATCAGCTTGCAAATCGACGCAGGCGAGACGGTTGGGCTGGTTGGCCCGTCGGGGTCCGGCAAGTCGTCGCTGTTGATGCTGATGGGCGGGCTGGAACGGGCCACCGGCGGGTCGGTGATGGCACTGGGCAACGACCTGACGCAGATGGACGAAGACGCCCTTGCCCGCTTTCGCCGCGACAACATGGGCGTGGTGTTCCAGTCCTTTCATCTGATCCCCACGATGACCGCGCTGGAAAATGTGGCCACGCCGTTGGAACTGGCCGGTGTCAAAGACGCCTTTGCCCGGGCCGAGGCGGAACTGGCCACCGTGGGGCTGGCCCATCGCAGCGGGCACTACCCTTCGCAGATGTCGGGGGGCGAACAACAGCGGGTGGCGCTGGCGCGCGCCTCTGTCACGCGGCCCCGTATCCTGCTGGCGGACGAGCCTACGGGCAATCTGGATCTGGCCAATGGCGACGCGATCATGGACATGCTGTTCGACCTGCGCGACCGGCACGGGGCGACGCTGGTGCTGGTGACCCATTCGAACGCGCTGGCCGAACGCTGTGACCGCGTGGTGCGGCTGGTGGATGGCCGCATCGCCACACGGGCCGCTGCATGAGCCTGCGCATTGCTGCCCGCCTGGCCCGCCGCGAGCTGCGCGGCGGCTTGCACGGCTTTCGCATTTTCCTGGCCTGTCTTGCGCTTGGGGTTGCCGCCATCGCCGCCGTCGGCTCGGTCCGGTCGGCCATCGAGGCGGGGCTGGCCCGCGAGGGGGCTGCGCTATTGGGTGGGCAGGCCGAGATGGATTTCACCTATCGGTTCGCCACCGATGAAGAACGCGCGTGGATGGCGCAAATTGCGCAGAACGTCTCGCAAGTTGTCGATTTCCGCTCGATGGCGGTGGTGGCCCGCGATGGAGAGACGGAGCGCGGGCTGACACAGGTCAAGGGCGTCGATGATGCCTATCCGCTGATCGGCAGCGTGGGGCTGTCCCCCGAGATCCCCCTGGCGCAGGCGCTGGGGAATCAGGACGGCCTGCCCGGTGCGATCATGGAGCAGGTGCTGGCCGACCGGCTGGGGCTGGCCACGGGCGACACGCTGCGGCTGGGCACGCAGGATTTCCGTCTGAGCGCCCTGCTGACCCGCGAGCCTGACAGCGCCGGAGCAGGCTTTGGCCTGGGCCCGCGCACGATTGTGCGCACACAGGCGCTGGACAATTCGGGGCTGCTGGAAACCGGGACGCTGTTCAACACCAAGTACCGCTTGACCCTGCCCCCCACAGCGGACCTTGAGGCGCTGGAGCAGGCGGCCGAGAGCAGGTTCGGCGACGCAGGCATGCGCTGGCGCGATTCGCGCAACGGTGCACCCGGCGTGGCGCGGTTTGTCGAACGGCTGGGCGCGTTCCTGGTGCTGGTCGGTCTGTCCGGTCTGGCCGTGGGCGGGGTTGGCGTGTCGGCGGCGGTGCGGGCCTATCTGGCCGAGAAAACCAGCGTGATCGCCACCCTGCGCACGCTGGGGGCGGAACGGTCGACGATCTTTCAGACCTATTTCCTCCAGATCGGTGCGCTGTCGCTGCTGGGCATTTTCATCGGCCTTGTGCTGGGCGCTGTCGCGCCGCTTTTGCTGGCGCCGCTGATCGAGGCGCGCCTGCCGATCCCCGCCAGCATCGCCGTCTATCCCCGTCCGCTGGTCGAGGCGGGCATTTACGGGCTGCTGACGGCGTTTATCTTTACGCTCTGGCCGCTGGCCCGCGCCGAAGACGTGCGCGCCGCGACCCTGTTCCGCGATGCGCTTGGCAGTACGGCCCTGCTGCCCAAGGCGCGCTATGTCGTCGCCGTGGGCGTGGGGCTGGCGCTGTTGGTGGGACTGGCGGGGCTGTTTTCGGGGACATGGCGGCTGACGCTGTGGATGGCGGGCGGCATTGCGGGGGCACTGGTGCTGCTGGCGCTGGCCGCTTGGGTGATCCGCTGGACCTCGCGGCGGGGTGCGCGGCTGGCGCAGGGGCACCCTGCCCTGCGGTGGGCGCTGGCGGCGATTTCCGGTCCGCGTGAGGGGGCCACGTCAACGGTTCTGTCGCTGGGCCTTGGGCTGTCGGTGCTGGCCGCCGTGGGCCAGATCGACGGCAACCTACGCAATGCCATCGCGGGCAATCTGCCCGAGGTCGCGCCGTCCTATTTCTTTGTCGACATCCAGAAAGACCAGATGGACGGGTTCAACGAACGGCTGAAGAACGACCCCGCCGTGCGGCGCGTCGACAGCGCGCCGATGCTGCGCGGCGTGATCACCCGCATCAACGACCGCCCCGCGCGCGAGGTTGCAGGCGACCACTGGGTCACACGCGGCGACCGGGGCGTGACCTATGCCACGGAACTGCCCGCGCGCACCAAGATCACCGAAGGCAAATGGTGGCCGCCCGACTATGCAGGCCCGCCCCTGATCAGCTTTGCCGCCGAAGAGGGAGCGGAAATGGGTCTGAAGCTGGGGGACACCATGACCATCAACGTGCTGGGCCGCGAGATCACCGGCACCATCGCGTCCTTCCGCGAGGTCGACTTTTCCAACGCGGGCATCGGCTTTGTCATGACGATGAACCCCGCCGCGCTGTCGGGGGCGCCGCACAGCTATATCTCGACGGTCTACGCCGAACCCGAAGCCGAAGCGGCGATCCTGCGCGATCTGGGCAACGCCTTTCCCAACATCACCGCGATCCGCGTGCGCGATGCCATCGACCGCGTCGCCGAGGTGCTGGCGGGCATTGCCGCCGCCAGTTCGTACGGGGCGGCGGCGACGCTGTTGACCGGCTTCCTGGTACTGATCGGCGCGGCCTCGGCGGGCACGCAGTCGCGGACCTATGAGGCGGCAGTGCTGAAAACGCTGGGGGCGTCGCGCAAGCGCATCCTGATCAGCTTTGCCCTGCGCGCGGCCCTGCTGGGCCTTGCCGCCGGGCTGGTGGCCCTGGGGGCCGGAATTGCGGGCGGCTGGGCGGTGTCGCGCTTTGTCATGGAGACGGGCTACCAGGTGATCTGGCCTTCGGCGCTGGCGATCATCGCGGGCGGAATCGTGGCGACGCTGGTGGCGGGGCTGGCCTTTGCCTGGGGGCCGCTTGCTGCGCGACCGGCCCATGTGCTGCGGGCGCGGGAGTAGAACTTTTATGCCTCCGGCGGGGATATTTCCTGCCAAAAGAAGACATGAATTATTAACCATTTCCGGGTGAGTATCGGGCACGGCACAGGCGGGGACGCCGATGGCCGTGCCAGAAGAAACGACTTACCGTTTCGGGCGGGGGGTATTGGCATCAACACCCCCCGTCTTTCTTTTGGCCGTCTTTCTTTTGGCCATCTTTCTTTTGGCCATCTTTCTTTTGGCCCCAAATATCCTGGGGGAGCGCCGCACGGCGCGGGGGCAAAGCCCCCTATAGCACTTTCGAAAAAACCTGACTCACTTAACGCTGCCTGAAATCTTAGATTTCAACGCGTTAAGTGATGGCCTGTGTATCATGTATTCCGAGAAGTGCTTTATTCAGCCGCTTCCGCGTAGCTCTCCATCGGTGGGCAGGTGCAGATCAGGTTGCGGTCGCCGTGCACGTTGTCGACGCGGTTCACCGGGGGCCAGTATTTGTCCACACGGAACGCACCCGGCGGGAAACAGCCCTGTTCGCGGGAATAGGGGCGGTCCCAGTCGCGCACCAGATCTTCCATCGTGTGCGGTGCGTTTTTCAGCGGGTTGTTGGCCGCATCAATCCGCCCCTCGGCGATGTCGTCAATCTCGGCGCGGATCGCCAGCATCGCATCGCAGAAACGGTCCAGTTCGGCCTTGGTCTCGCTTTCCGTCGGCTCGACCATCAGCGTGCCTGCCACCGGCCAGCTCATCGTGGGCGCGTGGAACCCGCAGTCGATCAGGCGTTTGGCGATGTCTTCCACCGTCACACCGGCTGCATCGTCAAAGGGACGCACGTCCAGGATGCATTCGTGCGCCACACGGCCCGAGGGCCCTTTGTACAGCACATCAAACGCCCCTTCGAGCCGCTTGGCGATGTAGTTGGCGTTCAGGATCGCGACGCGCGTCGCCTGTGTCAGACCATCCCCGCCCATCATCAGGCAATAGGCCCAGCTGATCGGCAACAGCGACGGCGAGCCGAAGGGCGCGGCGCTGACCGGACCCTCGGTGCCGCCTGTCGACGGATGGCCCGGCAGATGCGGGATAAGGTGGCTTTTGACACCGATCGGACCCATGCCGGGGCCGCCGCCGCCATGCGGGATGCAAAACGTCTTGTGCAGGTTCAGGTGGCTGACGTCACCGCCCAGATCACCGGGGCGCGACAGGCCCACCATCGCGTTCATGTTGGCCCCGTCGATATAGACCTGACCGCCATGTTTGTGCGTGATGGCCGTGACTTCGGTGACCGTTTCCTCGAACACGCCGTGGGTCGAGGGATAGGTGATCATGCAACCGGCAAGGTTGTCGGCGTGCTGTTCGGCCTTGGCCTTGAAGTCGTCCAGATCAATGTCCCCGTTGGCGGCGGATTTGATCGGGACGACCTTCCAGCCGACCATCTGGGCGCTGGCGGGGTTGGTGCCGTGGGCGCTCATCGGGATCAGGCAGATATTGCGGTGCCCCTGTCCGTTCTCGCGGTGATAGGCGGCAATCGTCAGCAGACCCGCATATTCCCCCTGCGCGCCCGAGTTGGGCTGCATCGAGATCGCGTCATAGCCGGTGATCTGGCACAGTTTGGCGCTGAGGTCTGCGATCATCTCGGCATAGCCCGCGGCCTGATCGGCAGGGACAAAGGGGTGCAGCAGCGAGAACTCTTCCCACGTCACCGGCATCATCTCGGCGGCCGAGTTCAGCTTCATCGTGCAGGACCCCAGCGGGATCATCGCCCGGTCCAGCGCCAGATCGCGGTCGGCCAGACGGCGCATATAGCGCATCATCTCGGTTTCGGCCCGGTTCATGTGGAAAATCGGGTGCGTCAGGTAATCGGATGTCCGCACCAAATCGTCGGGCACGCGGTATTCGGGGGCATAGTCGCTGTCCTTGGCGTCCAGACCAAAGGCGCGCCAGACCGCTTCGATGTCGGCGGGGCGGGTGCGTTCGTCCAGGCTGATGCCCACGTGGGTTTCACCGACGCGGCGCAGGTTGATGCCCTCGTCCACCGCCGATTTCATCACTGCCGATTGCAGCGGGCCCACGTCCACCGTCACCGTATCGAAATAGACCTTGGGATCGACGGCAAAGCCTGCCGCTTCCAGCCCGCGCGCCAGGCGCACGGTCTTGCGGTGGATGCGTTGGGCGATGGCCTTGAGCCCCTGCGGGCCGTGGAACACGGCATACATCGACGCCATCACCGCCAGCAGCGCCTGCGCGGTGCAGACGTTCGACGTGGCCTTTTCGCGACGGATGTGCTGTTCGCGGGTTTGCAGCGACAGGCGGTAGGCGCGGTTGCCGTGGCTGTCGATGCTGACGCCCACGATCCGGCCCGGCATGGCGCGCTTCATCTCGTCGCGGCAGGCCATATAGGCGGCGTGCGGGCCGCCATAGCCCACGGGCACGCCAAAGCGCTGGGTGCTGCCCACGGCAATGTCCGCGCCCATGGCACCGGGTTCTTTCAGGATGGTCAGCGACAGGGGATCGGCGCTGACGATGCCGATGGCCTTGGACCCGTGCAGCGCGTCCATCTGCGCGGTGAAATCGCGCACGTGGCCGTAGGTGCCGGGGTACTGGAAGATCGCGCCAAAGACGACCTCGGGGTCCAGATCCTCGGGTTTGCCGACGATCACCTCGATGCCCAGCGGCGCCGCCCGGGTTTTCATCACCGCGATGTTCTGCGGGTGGCAGTCGCGGTCGATGAAGAACCCGCGCGCTTTCGACTTGGACACCCGCTGTGCCATGGTCATCGCTTCAGCGCAGGCGGTGGATTCGTCCAGCAGCGATGCGTTCGCAACCTCAAGCCCCGTCAGATCGCTGATCATGGTCTGGAAGTTCAGCAGCGCCTCGAGCCGCCCTTGGGAAATCTCGGGCTGATAGGGCGTGTAGGCCGTGTACCAGGCGGGGTTTTCCAGGATGTTGCGCTGAATCGCGGGGGGCGTCACCGTGCCATAGTAGCCCTGCCCGATCAGGCTGGTCAGGACGCGGTTCTTGCCTGCGACCTCGGCCATATGGTGCAGCAGTTCGCGTTCCGATTTCGCCTTGCCGAAATCCAGCGGTTCCTTTTGCCGGATCGCCTTGGGCAGCGTGTCGTCGATCAGCGCGTCCAGATCGCGCGCACCCACCACTTTGAGCATATCGGCCATCTCTTCCGGTGACGGGCCGATGTGGCGGCGGTTGGCGAAATCATATGGCAAATATTCGGTCGGCGTGAACGACATGGATACGTCCCCTGCGTTGGTGTTACGGTCATGCGACTGCCCTGATGCGGGCAGCCGGTAAGGTATCAGGCGATGAATTTCTGATAGGCGGCCTCGTCCATCAGCTCTTCGAGCTGGGACGGATCGCTGACGGTCATCTTGAAGAACCAGGCTTCGCCCTGCGGGTCGTCGTTGACCTTGCCGGGGTTGTCGACCAGCGTCTCGTTCACTTCGGTGATCTCGCCGTCGACGGGGGCCAGGATGTCCGAGGCCGCCTTGACCGATTCGATCACGACGATCTCGTCGTCCTTGCTGACGGTGGTGCCAACCTCGGGCAGTTCAACGAACACCACGTCGCCCAGTTGTTCGGCGGCGTGGATGGTGATGCCCACGACCATTTCGCCGTCTTCCTCGCGCAGCCACTCGTGTTCTTCTGTGAAAATCATTTGGGTCGTCTCCTGAAGGGTTATCTTTTGAAGTTGGCAGGCACAAAGGGCAAAGCCGCCACTTGGACCGGCATCCGTTTGCCACGCACCTCGCCCCACAGGGGGGTGCCGGTGCTGGTATGATCGACATTGACATAGCCCATGGCCACAGGTCCACCGACCGTGGGGCCAAAGCCGCCGCTGGTCACATGGCCCACAGGGTCGGTCGCGGTTTCGCTGGCATAGATGGCGACGCCTTCGCGCATGGGCGCGCGCCCTTCGGGCAGCAGGCCGACGCGCTTGCGGGCGGGTGTTTCCAGCGCCTTGTCCGCGCCGGGAAAGCCGCCTGCGCGGTCGCCGCCGGGGCGGCGTACCTTCTGGACGGCCCACATCAGCGTGCCTTCGGCGGGCGTGGTGGTGGTGTTGATGTCGTGGCCATACAGGCACAAGCCCGCCTCGAGCCGCAGCGAATCGCGTGCGCCGAGGCCGATGGGGGCGACGCCGTCCTGTGCCAGCAGGGTGCGCACCAGCGCCTCGGCGTCCGCCGCGGGCACCGAAATCTCGTAGCCGTCTTCGCCGGTATAGCCCGAGCGCGAGGCCCAGACGTCAACACCGTCCAGCGTCAGATCAGCCACATCCATGAACCGCATGTCCGCGGCACGCGCGTCCAGCGCAGCGACAGCCGCCTCGGCCCCCGGCCCCTGAACCGCGACCAGCGCGCGGTCGGCCAGTTCGGTGACGGTCACAGATGGCGCCAAGGCGGCCTTCATCCGGGCGATATCCGCGCCCTTACACGCGGCGTTGACCACCACCAGCAGATCGTCGCCCCGGCGGGCAAACATCAGATCGTCCTCGATCCCGCCTGCGTCATTGGTGAAAAACCCGTAGCGTTGCCGCCCGTCGCCCAGGCCCAGCACGTCCTGTGGCACCAGCGTCTCGAACGCCTGTGCCACCGCGTCCCACGACGCGCCAGACAGGATCACCTGCCCCATGTGGCTGACGTCGAACAGGCCGGCCGCGGTGCGTGTGTGATTGTGTTCGCCCATCACGCCCATCGGATATTGCACCGGCATGGCGTAGCCTGCAAAGGGCACCATCTTGGCGCCCAGTTCCACGTGCAGATCATAAAGCGGCGTGCGCAGATCATCGGACATCGGTCTCTCCTTCGACCGGGTCCGTTTTTGGAAAAACAGGCCGGCATCATATGACGCGCCCCAATGGCTGCGCCTGCGATGCCCCCTCTGTCCTGTCGCCTGAGATCGTTATCCCTTCGGCGGGTGCACGCGGCACCACTCTCCAGAGTCCTCAATATCGCCACGGTCCTGTTGCCTGAGAGTTTCCGGGGCGGTTGCTCCTTCGGCACCGGCACTTGAGGCCGGTTCTCCCATGTCGATGTCGGATAAGTAGCCAAGAGCGTCGGATACAGTCAATAGCCGATGCTGCATCTTGACACTGCGGGCGCAGCGAATGACACCAGTGCCCATGAAAGCACCATACTTTTTTGGCTACGGCAGCCTCGTCAACCGCGCCACGCACGCTTATCCGCAGGCGCAAACCGCAACCCTGTCCGGCTGGCGTCGCGCCTGGGTGCGCGCGCGCGAACGGGACGATCTGGTGTTCCTGACGGCTGTGCCCGATCCGACGGCGCGAATCTCCGGCCTGATCGCAGCGGTGCCGAACGCCGACTGGGCGGCGCTGGACGCGCGCGAAACCGGCTACCGCCGCCGCGAGGCCACAGATGCGGTGACCCACGGGGCGCCCGATGCCGAATCCATCGCCGTCTATGCCATCGACCCCACCGATATGCTCAACGAAGGCCGGCACCACATCCTGCAAAGCTATCTGGATGTGGTCGTGCAGGGGTTTCTCAACGAGTTCGGGGAAGACGGCGTGGCCGAATTCTTTGCCACCACCTCGGGCTGGGACACGCCCATTCTGGATGACCGCGACAAGCCGCTCTATCCCCGCGCGCAAGTGCTGAGCACGGCCGAAATGGCCCTGGTCGATCACCACGTCGCCCGCGTCAAAGCGGATCTGTAATATAAAAAAGGGCCGCGCAGAGGCGCAGCCCTCATCTTCATCTTGCCCGAAAACTCCCCCCGGAGGGTCGGTTGGCCTCAAACGCCTTACTTGCGGGCTTTGACGACCTGCAACAGCGGCATCACGGCGGACATGTCCGGCCCGTGGCTTTGCCCTGTCAGCGCCTTGCGCAGCGGCATGAACAGCCCGCGGCCCTTGCGGCCTGTGGCCTCTTTCACGGCAGCAGTCCATGTGCCCCATGTGGTTTCGTCAAACGGACCCTCGGGCAGCAATGTCATCGCTTGGGCCACGAAATCCGCGTCTTCGGCGTCAATCTCGGGCTCTGCCCCGTCGCGGAACATCACCCACCACGCGTCCAGATCGTTCAGCGTGTTGATGTTTTCGCGGGTCACGGCCCAGAACGCCGGAGCCAGGTCCGCAGGCACGCCCAGTGCCTCGATGTCCGCGCGCACGTCTTCCAACGCCAGCGTCTGCAAATAGCGGCCGGTCAGCGGGTACAGGTCCGCCTCGTCGAACTTGGTCGGAGCCGAGCCGAAGCGGTTGATGTCAAAGCCGTCGATCACCGCACCCATGTCGGTGCGCAGTTCGACCGGATCAGAGGAGCCCAGACGCGCCATCAGCGACAACAGCGCCATCGGCTGTACGCCCGCCGCACGCAGGTCGCGCAGCGACAGGGTGCCCAGACGTTTCGACAGCGCCTCGCCCTGCGGGCCGGTCAGCAGCGAATGGTGTGCAAAGGCGGGCGGTGTGCCGCCCAGCGCCTTGATGATCTGGATCTGGGTGGCGGTGTTGGTCACGTGGTCCGACCCGCGCACCACGTTGGTTACGCCCATCTCGACGTCATCCACCACGGATGCCAATGTATACAGCATTTGCCCGTCGCCCCGGATCAGCACCGGGTCGGACACGCTGGCCGCATCAATCGAGATGTCGCCCAGAATGCCATCGGTCCATTCGATCCGCTCCTGGTCCAGTTTGAACCGCCACACGCCATTCCCGCGATCGGCACGCAGGGCGTCGCGTTCGGCATCGCTTAGCGCCAGTGCGGCGCGGTCATAGACGGGCGGCTTGCCCATGTTCAGCTGTTTCTTGCGCTTCAGGTCCAGTTCGGTCGGCGTCTCGAACGCCTCGTAGAAGCGACCCGCTGCGCGCAGTTTGTCGGCAGCCTCTTCGTAACGGTCCAGACGCTCGGACTGGCGTTCGACACGGTCCCAGTGCAGGCCCAGCCATTCAAGGTCCTGTTTGATGGCGTCGACGTATTCCTGTTTCGACCGCTCGGGGTCGGTGTCGTCGATCCGCAGGATGAACGTGCCGCCTGCCTTGCGTGCGATCATGAAATTCATCAACGCCGTGCGCAGGTTGCCGACGTGGATATAGCCAGTGGGCGACGGGGCAAAACGGGTGGTGATCTGATTGGACATGGGCGCTCTCCTGTTGCCGCCGAAGTGTCACAGGGCGCAGGATTTGTCCAGATCAGCCGGAAAACAGGTGTCAGGACGCAAAAGGCCCGGACACGCGGTCCGGGCCTTGCGTCTTTGGCAGGTCAGCCTTTAGCGGATGACTTGCACGATGGCGTTGGTCTGGGTGTCGACCACGACGGCCTGACCGTTGATGGTTGCATAGCGCAGGCCGTCTTGCGGCACTTCGTATGTGGTCACGTTCTGGGGCACGACCGCGCCCACGGCAACCTCGCCGTCCAGATAGACGGTTTCGACGGGGTTGGTGGTCACATAGGTGATGGTTTCGCTGGTCGGCTCAACCGCAGCGGAGCCTGCTGCACCACCCAGAATACCACCGGCAACGATCCCGCCGATCGGGCCACCCACGGCATAGGCTGCCAGGGCACCGATTGTGGCACCGGCTGCGGCGCCGGCGTTCTGGTCAGCCTGCGTTTTGGCGGTGTTCTCATATGTCACGCTGTTGACTTCGACTGTCGCAGGGCGTGTGCTGAGGGCGACGGCCTGATCCTGAACGCCTACGGCCAGATAATCGGCCGAGGACCAGCCTGCCTTGCCATCGAACATGACCTTGCACCACGATGCCTCGGCCAGGCAGCCATCAACGGCGGTGGACTGACCGGCGGGGATCACGCCCAGAATTTCATACTGCGGGCCGGGGCCGCTGCGGATGTTCAGGTCTGTGGCGGCAATCGCCTCTGCACTTTGGGCAAATGCGGGGGCGGCTGCTGTCAGAGCGATGATAGACGCCATTCCAAGTTTGGTAATGCTCATGTTCGTTCCTCCGCAGCGGTTGGGCTCCGTTATGGATGCCACCTGTGACCCGCTGCTCGACTGGAGGTACAACGGCGCACACCGGCGTCTGTTCCGCGTCGGCATCAGGGCGGGCGAGGCGGTTCGCACCCTTTTGCGCAGAAATTCGCCAAGGCCCTGATTTCGTCGGCAAAAACCGACCTATGCCAAAATTCCCGGGAACCCGTTCAGCTTTTGTCGCGCCAGCGGTTCACGATGGGATAGCGCCGGTCCAGCCAGAAGGCATGTTTGGTCAGACGTGCACCCGGCGCCGACTGGAACCGTTTGTACTCGCTCAGGAACAGCAACCGCTCGACCTTTTGAGCGGTTTCGCGGGCAAAGCCTGCGGCGACACAATCGGCGATGCTGCCGTCCTGATCCACCAGAATGTCCAGGATCGCGTCCAGTTCGGGATAGTCGGGCAGGCTGTCGCTGTCTTTCTGGTCGTCGCGCAGTTCGGCGCTGGGGGGTTTGGTGATGATCCGCTGCGGGATCACGGTGCCCGCATTGCCCATCATCCAGTCGCGGTGGTTGACGTTGCGCCATTCGCAGGTTTTGAACACCCGCGTCTTGTACAGATCCTTGATCGGATTGTACCCACCCGCCATATCGCCGTAGATCGTGGCATAGCCCACCGCGACCTCGGATTTGTTGCCGGTGGTCAGCAGCATTTCCCCGAACTTGTTGCTCATCGCCATCAACAGCAGCCCGCGCAGGCGCGACTGGATGTTTTCCTCGGTCAGACCCGGCTCCATGCCCGCGAACAGCGGCGCAAGCGTGTTGGTGATCGCGGCACGGCCTTCGGCGATGGGGACATAGTCATAGTGACAGCCCAGCGCCTTGGCACAGGCCTCGGCATCCTCGAGGCTTTCGGGGCTGGTGTATTCCGAAGGCAGCATCACGCAGCGCACGTTTTCGGGGCCGATGGCATCAGCGGCAATGGTCGCCACCAGCGCACTGTCGACGCCACCCGACATGCCCAGCAGCACTTTCTTGAAGCCCGTCTTGGCCATGTAATCGCGCAGTGCCAGGACCATGACGTGATAATCCTGCTCCCATGCGTCGGGCTGCGGGGCGATCTCGCCCTCGACCACGCGCCAGCCATCGGGGGTGCGTTCCAGATCGACATGGGTGATTGCCTCGGACATCACCGGCATCCGCATCGCCAGCTTGCCGCCGGGGTTCAGCGCAAAGGACGCGCCGTCGAAGACCTGGTCGTCCTGACCGCCCACCATGTTGAGGTAGATCAACGGCAGGCCGGTTTCGACCACGCGGGCAACCATCTGGTTCAGCCTCGTTTCCATCTTGTCGCGGTAATAGGGCGATCCGTTCGGCACCAGCAGGAACTCGGCCCCCGTCTCTTGCAGCGTTTCGGCCACGTCCTCGTGCCATGCGTCTTCGCAGATCGGGCTGCCGACGCGGGCGTTGCCCACGCTGTAGGGGCCGCCCAAGGGGCCTGCATCAAACACGCGCACCTCGTCAAAGACGGTCTCATTGGGCAGATGATGCTTCAGCACGCGGCTGACGATGCGTCCGCCGCGACAGATCAGGTAAGCGTTGAACAGTTCGGTCCCTTCGACCCAGGGGCAGCCGATGGCCAGCGTCGGCCCGTCGGCACAGTCCACCGCCAGCGCCTTGACCGCCTCGATGGCTGCGGTGTGGAACGCGGGCTTCATCATCAGGTCCTGCGCGTTGTAGCCGGTGATGAACAGCTCGGGCAGTGCGACCATATCGGCCTTGGCGTCGCGGCCGGCCTCCCATGCGGCGCGGGCCTTGGCGGCGTTGCCGTCGATGTCACCGACAGTGGGGTTCAGCTGCCCCAGGGTGATACGAAAAGTGTCGGCCATGTCTGCACTCCGAAAATTGCTTGATTGCCCCTATACGGTCTGGCCGCGCGGCGTGAAAGACCCCAGCCGCCAAATCGCGGCGACCACGCGCTTGTGTTGCCTTATGGGGCGGCAAAGCCATTGCGACCCCCTCGCGGTTTCTTTACCCTTTGGTCACGATCCACGGGGCCCTCCCCTTCATCGCCAAAGGTGCCAAATGTCCACACGCAGCCTGATTTTTTGCCTCGCCCTGCTTCCTGCCATCGCCCATGCGCAGGACGGCCAGGTCCTGACCAAGCAATATGACGACGGCGGCATCTATGAAGGGACGTTCAAGAACGGCCTGCAAAACGGCACCGGCACCTATCGGCTGCCCAACGGCTATGAATACACCGGCACCTGGGTCGACGGCGAGATCAAGGGCGAAGGCGTGGCGCGGTTTCCCAACGGGTCTGTCTACGAGGGCAACTTTGAAAAGGGC
Organism: Sulfitobacter sp. 20_GPM-1509m; assembly: GCF_000620505.1. Lineage (GTDB taxonomy): Bacteria > Pseudomonadota > Alphaproteobacteria > Rhodobacterales > Rhodobacteraceae > Pseudosulfitobacter. The sequence continues at coordinate 610,840 of NZ_JIBC01000004.1, forward strand.
AAACCCGACGGATTTGGCAAGATCACATTTGCCGATGGCGGCACCTATGAAGGCGACTGGCAGGCCGGCGCGATCATGGGCAATGGCGTGGCGCTGTATGCCAACGGCGTGCGCTACGAAGGCGCGTTTCGCAATGCAAAGCACCACGGCAAGGGCGTCATGCAGAGCCCGGGCGGCTATGAATACAAGGGCGACTGGGTGGACGGTGTCAAACAGGGTGTGGGCACGATCACCTATCCCGATGGCGCGGTCTATGACGGCGAGATTGCCAATGGCGAACGCGATGGCACCGGCACGCTGACCATGCCCGATGGTCTGGTCTATGAGGGCAAATGGGTGAACGGGCAGATCGACGGCAGCGGCAAGCTGGCCCAGCCCAACGGCGACGTCTACGAGGGCGACCTTGTCGCCGGGCGGCGCGAGGGCAAGGGTCGCGTGACCTATGCCAATGGCGATGTCTACGAGGGCGATTTCAAGGATGACCGCCGCGACGGCACCGGCACGTTCATCGGCAACGACGGCTATACCTATATCGGCAACTGGGTCGAGGGTCAGATCGAGGGCAAAGGCCGCGTGACCTATCCCGACGGGTCCGTCTACGAGGGGGATTTCCGCGATGATCTGGCCGATGGCACGGGCAAGATCACCTATGCGGACGGTGCGACCTATGAGGGTCAGTGGACCGCGGGCGTGATCGAGGGAGAGGGCAAGGCAACCTATCCCAACGGGGTCGTCTACGAAGGCAGCTTCAAGAACGCCAAGAACGACGGTCAGGGTGTGATGACCTATGCCGACGGCTACAAATACGAGGGTGGCTGGCAGGATGGCCAGCGTCAGGGGCCGGGCAAGGCGACCTATCCCGATGGCACGGTCTATGAAGGCAACTTTGAGGACGGCCAGCGTCACGGCACCGGCAAGATCGTGATGGCGGACGGCTTCATCTACGAAGGCGAATGGGTGCGCGGCGAGATCAGCGGCGCGGGCACCGCGACATATGTGAACGGCGATGTCTACGAGGGCACCTTCCGCGCGGGCAAACGTCAGGGCAACGGCACCATGCGCTATGCCACCGGAGAAGAAGCCACCGGCGACTGGGACAACGGCGCGCTGAAAGAGGAAGCGGCAGCAGAGGGCGCGGCAGCACCCCAGCCGGAACCGGCTGCGGAACAGACACCTGGTCAGGGCGGCTAAACCACTTCGCCCGCGTCCAGCCGCTTGAGGAACCGTTTTGCGTCCGAGAGCACAGTCTTGCGGCGGTCGTCGTCCATCCGGTCCCATGTGCGGTACATATTGCCCATACGCGGGTTGTTTTCGAACCGCGCGCGGTGGCGGTTCAGGAAATCCCAATACAACAGGTTGAACGGACAGGCCCCCTCGCCCGTCTTTTTCGTCACCTTATAGCTGCACTGTTTGCAGTGGTCCGACATGCGGTTGATGTAGGCCCCTGAGGACACATAGGGCTTGGACGCGATCACGCCGCCATCGGCAAACTGGCTCATGCCGACGGTGTTCGGAGCCTCGACCCATTCGAAGGCATCGGCATAGACCGCCAGATACCAGTCGTGCACCTGTGCCGGATCGACGCCCGCCAGCAGGGCAAAGTTGCCCGTCACCATCAGCCGCTGGATGTGGTGGGCATAGGCGTGCGTTCTGGTCTGGGCCACCGCTTGGCGCAGGCAGCGCATCTTGGTTTCCGCGCCCCAATAGAGGCCGGGCAAATCCCGGCTGTGGGCCAGCACGTTGCGGTCGGTATAGTCGCGCCCTTCCAGGAAATAGATGCCGCGCACGTATTCGCGCCAGCCGATGATCTGGCGGATGAACCCTTCGGCGGCGTTGATCGGCACGTCGCCCGCGTCATAGGCATCCTGCACCGCCTGACAGACCTCGCGCGGCGACAGCAGGCCGATGTTTATGTAGGGCGACAGCACCGCGTGATAGAGATAGGGCTCCCCGTCCAGCATCGCATCCTGATAGTCGCCAAAGCACGGCAGGGCGTGTTCGACGAAATGCGCCAGCGCCTGTCGCGCGCCCGCGCGGTCGGTGGCAAATCCGAAGGGCTCAAGGTCGCCGAAATGGTCGCCGAATTCAGCTGCCACAAGGTCCAGCACGGCGCGTGTCGTCTGGTCCGGGTCGAAGGTCAGCGGGCCTGTGGTCTGGATGTCGTCGGGGGCGGGCTTGCGATTGTCATGGTCAAAATTCCACTGCCCGCCCGCCGGATCATCGCCGTCCATCAACAGCCCGGTCTTGCGCCGCATCTCGCGGTAGAAATATTCCATCCGCAGCGCCTTGCGCCCCTCGGCCCAGCCCTCGAACATGGCGTGGCTGGCGATAAAGCGGTCGTCGTCGCAAATCTGGACCTTCAGCGGCGCATAGCGCAGCTTGTCGATCAGCCGCCATTCGCCCGGCTCGGTGGCGATCACCTCGGACGCGCCCCGTTCCTCGGCACGGCGCAGCAGTTCACCCACGATGCTGCCTGCGTTGTCGGGATCGTCCAGCGTGGTGTAGTCGACCGTCCAGCCCGCATCGCGCAGCCGTTCGGCGAACTTGCGCATCGCCGCCAGCACCAGCGCGATCTTCTTGGGGTGGTGGCGGACATAGGTGCCCTCGTCGCGGACCTCGGCCATCACCACCACATCGCGTGCCTTATCGGCCTTGGCCAGCGCCGCGATGTCCTCGCTGAGCTGATCGCCCAGGATCAGGACCAGACGGCTCACCACGGCACCTCTTTGCCCGCCCAGTCAAAGAAGCGTCCCGAGTGGTCAGCGGTCAGCCCGTCCATCACCGCGAGCAGGTTGCCTGCGGCGGCGTCCGGTGAAACCGACGGATGCCGCCCCAGGTATTTTGCGGTGAACGGCGTCGCCACCGTGCCGGGGTGCAGGGCCACCACCGCCGCCCCCTTGTGCGTGCGTGCCAGTTCAATCGCAGCCGTATGCACGATCTGGTTCACCGCGGCCTTGGCGCTGCGATAGCTGATCCAGCCGCCGATGCGGTTGTCTCCGATGGATCCTACGCGCGCCGAGAGCACGGCCAGGATGCCGTCGGGTTTCAGCAATTGATGGGCATGGGCCAGCACCAGCGCAGGCCCGATGGCGTTGACCGCGAACTGGTCTGCCATCGCCTTGGCCGTCACCGCACGAATCGTCTTTTCCGGCTCGGCCCCGGCGATTTCCAAGGCACCCGTCGCCACGATCACCCGGTCGAACGGCCCCAGCCCCGTCAGCGCCGCATCGACCGAGGCCGGATCGGTCACGTCGAACCCGTCACCCGACCGCGACAGCCCCGTCACCACATCGCCCCGCGCCTCATGCGCTGCGCACAGCGCCGCGCCGATCCCGCCCGAGGCGCCCAATATCAAGACTTCTGCCATGCCAGCGGACCTAGTGCCCGGCGCACGCCCGTCCATCGGCTGATGCTATAAAAGATCCCCGCCAGAGGCACAGCGCCCCGCGGCGGCCTGTTGCAAATAATAATTCTGCCCCCTTTTCATTCATTCACAGGCCTGTATAAGTTTTCTCCATGACACAGGTCGCACATATCCCCACTGCCCGCGCTTCGCGTGCGATCCTGCGCGACCTACTGATCCTAATCCGCCTCTGAGCGTGCCATTTCGGCGCGCCCGCTCAGAGGGGAGTGCCGCGCGCCACAGGCTTTAGGACAATAAAGAGATCTCACATGACCCAAGAACAAGACCGCGTTGTCATTTTTGACACGACCTTGCGTGACGGCGAACAATCGCCCGGCGCCACGATGACCCACACCGAGAAGCTGGAGATTGCCAGCCTTCTGGACGAAATGGGCGTCGATATCATCGAAGCAGGCTTTCCCATCGCCTCGGAAGGCGACTTTGCCGCCGTGTCCGAGATTGCGAAGAACTCGAAAAACTCGGTGATCTGCGGGTTGGCCCGGGCGCAACTGCCCGACATCGACCGGTGCTGGGAGGCGGTGAAACACGCAGCCCAACCGCGCATTCACACGTTTATCGGCACCTCGCCGCTGCACCGCGCGATCCCCAACCTGACCATGGACGAGATGGCCGAACGCATCGACCAGACCGTCACCCACGCGCGCAACCTGTGCGACAACGTGCAATGGTCACCGATGGACGCGACCCGCACAGAGGCGGATTATCTTTGCCGCACAGTGGAAATCGCGATCAAGGCGGGGGCCACCACGATCAACATCCCCGACACCGTCGGCTATACCGCCCCGCGCGAAAGTGCAGCGTTGATCCGCATGTTGCTGGAACGGGTGCCGGGCGCGGACGAGATCATCTTTGCCACGCATTGCCACAACGATCTGGGCATGGCGACCGCCAACAGCCTGGCCGCCGTCGAGGCAGGCGCGCGCCAGATCGAGTGCACGATCAATGGTCTGGGCGAACGCGCGGGCAATACGGCGCTGGAAGAGGTCGTGATGGCGCTGAAAGTGCGCAATGACATCATGCCGTTCCAGACCGGCGTGGACAGCACCAAGCTGATGAACATCTCGCGCCGGGTGGCGGCTGTTTCCGGTTTCCCGGTTCAGTTCAACAAGGCCATCGTCGGCAAGAACGCCTTTGCCCACGAAAGCGGTATCCACCAAGACGGCATGTTGAAGAACGCAGAAACCTTTGAAATCATGCGTCCCGAGGATGTGGGCCTGACCGAGACCAACATCGTCATGGGCAAACATTCGGGCCGCGCGGCGTTGCGCTCGAAGCTGGAGAACCTTGGGTACGAATTGGGGGACAACCAGCTGAAGGATGTGTTCGTGCGGTTCAAGGAACTGGCCGATCGCAAGAAGGAAATCTACGAGGACGATCTGATCGCGTTGATGCGCACCACGATCGACCCCGAAGAGGACCGGATCAAGCTGGTGTCGATGCGCGTTGTTTGCGGCACCGAGGGGCCGCAACAGGCCGAGATGACGCTTGAGGTTGACGGGGCCGAGCACAAGACCAGCCAGACCGGCGATGGTCCGGTGGATGCGTCGTTCAACTGCATCAAGGCCCTGGTCAGCCACACCGCCCGCTTGCAGCTGTATCAGGTTCACGCCGTGACCGAAGGCACCGATGCACAGGCAACCGTGTCCGTGCGGCTGGAAGAGGACGGACGCATCGTGACCGGCCAGTCCGCCGACACCGACACCGTTGTCGCGTCGGTCCGGGCCTATGTCCACGCGCTGAACCGTTTGCTGGTGCGTCGTGAAAAGGGCGGCACCGACAAACGCGAGATCCACTACAAGGACGTGCACTGACCCCCATTCGGTCAGTTTGAATTGTTAAAGGGGCAGCGGGACATTCCGCTGCCCCTTTTTCGTGGCCTGCACATGGATCGCACAAACAAAAACGGCCGGATGTTTCCATCCGGCCGTTTCGGTATCAGGTAATCTGTTGGACAGATCAGAAGCTGGTCAGACCTGCGAAGGAACCTGTCGCGCTGCTGATCACGTTGCCCAGTGTGCGACGCGAGGAGGTGCGGCGACCGATTTCGTAGTTCACGCCAAAGCTGACCTGGTCGATGTTCGGTGCACCTTCGATGTTGATGCGGCCCAGGGCCAGTTCAACATTCGCGCCTTCGACGAACTCATACTGACCGCCAACGGTGACCGATGTGCCGTCTGTGCCGGCCAGATCAAAGTAGGACAGCGAGCCGATGGCCGAGAAGCCGTTGCCGAAGCTGTAGCCGCCTGCAACCGAAACCAGGTCCAGACCGTCTGTTGTGATCACGTCGGCCTGCACGTTGTAGATGTCCATGTCGTAGTCGGCAAAGCCTGCGTACAGCGTTTGGCCTTCGATGCGGATGATATCCAGACCAACGGTGCCGGTGGGGGCCACGTCCCACGACCCGAACAGGGTGTAGACAGTGTCGTTCAGGTCGGACGAGTCACCGATCGCGGCGCCCAGAGCATATGTGCCCATGTCGTAGTAGGCGAATACCGATGTCAGGCTGATGTCAGCGCCGCCGAAATCCAGCGATGTGTAGTCCAGACCCATCGAGACGCCGTTGTTCAGGCGATATTCGCCGGCAACCGAACCGTAGTCGATGTCTGTGCCTTCGATGTCGAAGTGCGCCAGTTCGCCCGAGAACGTCCATGCGTCGTATGTGTATTCGATGCCGCCGCCCAGAACGGTCAGGTCCAGCGCGCCAGCGCCGTCCGCGTCCAGACGGTGTTGTTTGATAAATGCGTTGCCATAGGTCAGTTCGCCTGCGGCGGCGACCGAAGCCGTTGCGCAGATTGCAGTGGCGATAAGAGCTGTGCGGAACATGATATACCTTCGTTTCTTTTATGCTGCTTGATGCCGCGGCTATACGCCTCTGATTTGACTGCGCGAAGAGGTGAAGCGAACGCCGTCATGACATGGCGTCAGCTTGTGGCGTTTCCGCCACAAACCATAAATTTCCGAACGTATTCTTCCTGCGGTTAACCTTTATTTAACAAAGCATTACAATTGAGTGGCGTCTAATAGGGATTTTTGGGCGCTCTATTTTCACTCAGCGACTCTTGCGACCGCTCGACGATACGCTCAACGGCGTCGGCCAAGTGTACCTCGGCGATGTGATCGTCACCTGCGGCGACGCGAATCTTGTGCGCTTCCATCAGAACGGCCGCATGGCTGGACCCGCGCGGGGGGATGAACTTGTAGCAGGCCAGTTCGATCAGCAGGCCGCAGGGGTCCTTGAAATAGATCGAATCCATGAACCCACGGTCCTTTACGCCCGAATTGCCAATGCCCCGCGCCTTGAGCCGGTCCGGCACCTGCCCGAAGGTGGCGCGGTCCACTTCGAAGGCCAGATGGTGGACACAGCCCACGTCCATCGGGGTGCGGCGGTTGTCGGCCTTGCGATTGTCATTGGTAAAGATCGTGATCAGCCGCCCGTCGCCGGGATCGAAATACAGGTGTCCCTGGTCGGGATCGTCCAGGTTGGGTTGATCGAAGATGAACGGCATGCCCAGCACACCTTCCCAGAAATCAATCGTGGTCTGCCGGTCGGCGCCGGTCAAGGTAATGTGATGAACGCCCAGAACCTGAAGTTTGCGCATGGTTATTCTCCCTTTTTCATCCCGGAACCTAGCACGGCACGCTCTGTGCGCCATATCCTGTTGACCGGACCGCCCATTTGCGATCTGCGGCCAAAGTCGCCCATTTATCAAGCTGCGCGGGAACCCGCGTAACCAAGTTCCATTCGGCCCTTTCGTCCCGCTCTACACATCCCTATAAGTCGAGCGCCCGCAGCAATCATGACTCGCGGGCCAAAACGTATTGACGAAGGGTACGCGCATGTCGTGGTTTGGAAATTTGGGTGGTCTGTTTTCTTCGGATATGGCCATTGATCTCGGAACGGCTAACACTCTGATATACGTAAAAGGCAAGGGCGTCGTCCTGTCCGAACCTTCTGTTGTCGCCTATCACATCAAGGACGGTGTCAAAAAGGTGCTCGCCGTGGGCGAAGACGCCAAGTTGATGCTCGGCCGGACGCCCGGCAGCATCGAGGCGATCCGCCCGATGCGCGAAGGCGTGATTGCCGACTTTGACACCGCCGAAGAGATGATCAAACATTTCATCCGCAAGGTGCACAAGCGATCGACCTTTTCCAAGCCCAAGATCATCGTCTGCGTGCCCCACGGCGCAACCCCCGTTGAAAAACGCGCGATCCGCCAATCGGTTCTGTCCGCAGGCGCACGGCGCGCCGGTCTGATCGCGGAACCCATCGCGGCGGCGATTGGCGCAGGGATGCCCATCACCGACCCCACCGGCAACATGGTCGTGGACATCGGCGGCGGCACCACCGAAGTTGCCGTCCTGTCGCTGGGTGACATCGTTTATGCCCGTTCGGTCCGCGTCGGCGGCGACCGCATGGACGAGGCGATCATCAGCTATCTGCGCCGCCAGCAAAACCTGTTGGTCGGTGAAACCACCGCCGAGCGCATCAAGACCACCATCGGCACCGCCCGCATGCCCGACGACGGGCGCGGCACGTCGATGCAGATCCGGGGCCGCGACCTGTTGAACGGCGTGCCCAAGGAAATCGAAGTGACCCAGGCGCAGATCGCCGAGGCGCTGGCCGAACCGGTTCAGCAAATCTGCGAAGCGGTGATGACCGCGCTGGAAACCACCCCGCCCGATCTGGCGGCTGACATCGTTGACCGTGGCGTGATGCTGACCGGTGGCGGTGCGCTGCTGGGCGATCTGGATCTGGCGCTGCGCGAGCAGACAGGCCTGGCCGTGTCCATCGCGAACGAATCGCTCAACTGCGTGGCACTGGGCACCGGCAAGGCGCTGGAGTTCGAGAAACAGCTGCGCCACGCCATCGACTACGACAGCTAAGCCAAAGGCCCCTTTGCAAGAAGGGGCCCGTTGCGGCACAATTGAAGCACCATCGCCGCGCCGACCAAACCGCAGGTGAGACTTCACATTGGCAAAAGACCGTTCTTCTTCATCTGATTATGTCGCTCCGATCCGGCGGCTGCTGACGGCTGTGCTGGCGCTGGCGTTGATCGCCACCTTTATCGTCTGGCGCATCGACAGCCCGCGGGTGGAGCGGTTCCGCGCGCAGGTGACGGACCGGATCGTGCCGAATTTCGACTGGGCCATGGCCCCGGTCACGGGCACCATCAACCTGGTGCGCAACTTCCGCAGCTATCAGCGGATCGCTGAACAGAACGCCGAACTGCGCCGCGAGTTGCGCAAGATGCAGGCGTGGAAAGAGGCCGCCGTCCAGCTTGAGCAGGAAAACGCGCGGCTGCTGGATCTGAACAACGTGCGGCTGGACCCGCGCCTGACTGTGATCTCGGGCATGGTACTGGCCGACAGCGGATCGCCCTTTCGCCAGTCGGTGCTGCTGAACGTCGGCGCGCGTGACGGGCTGGTCGATGGATGGGCCACGATGGACGGCATCGGCCTGGTCGGGCGCATTTCCGGCGTGGCCGAGAACACGGCGCGGGTGATCCTGTTGACCGATGCGTCCAGCCGCATTCCCGCAACGATCCAGCCGTCGGGACAGCGCGCCATCGTCGCAGGTGACAACAGCGCCAACCCGCCGGTGGATTTTCTGGAAAACCCCGACCTTGTGCGCCCCGGCGACCGTGTGTTCAGCTCGGGCGACGGGGGTGTGTTTCCGGCAGGGCTGCTGATCGGCGAGGTTGTCAAAGACCCCGGCGGGCGGCTGCGTGTCCGGCTTGCCGCGGATTACGAGCGGCTCGAATTCCTGCGGGTTCTGCGCCACTATGGCAACGAGCCGGTCAGCGACACCGCACATATCATCACGCCTGACCAACCTGTGACCAGGGTGGGGGAATGAACGAACAGTCACAACTCCACGTCTGGGTGATGCGCGCCGCCTTTTGCCTGCTGGTTCTGGTGATCCTGTTCTTCCAGATCCTGCCGCTGCAGACCCAGCCCGGCCAATGGGCCCCGCCCGACCTGCTGATCGGCTTTGTCTTTGCGTGGTCGGTGCGCCGCCCTGAATATGTGCCGCCGCTGATGCTGGCCGTCCTGCTGATGCTGGCCGACCTGCTGTTGCAGCGCCCGCCGGGACTGTATGCGGCGCTGGTTCTGATGGCGAGCGAGAATCTGAAGGGGCGCGCCCGCGCCTTGCGCGCCTCGACGCTGGTGGCAGAGTTTGTGACCGTGGCCATGTTGATGGTTGCCGTGGCTGTGGCCTACCGCCTGGTTCACAAAGTTATGTTGATTGATACAGCGCCAATGGGCTTGTCACTCTTGCAACTGGGGCTGACAATCCTCAGCTATCCGCTGGTGGTACTGGTCACGCACAGCATCATGCGTGTCCGCAAGACCGGGCCGGGCGATCTGGAAACGGCAGGAGGCCGCATATGAAACGCACCCGCGCTGATGCCGAAGCCGGCAACCGCACGATTTCGCGCCGTGCCGCAGTTCTGGGCGGGCTGCAGCTGGCCTTTGTCGGGGGGCTGGCCGCGCGGATGAACTTCTTGCAGGTTGATCAGGCCGACCAGTTTCGTCTGTTGGCCGAAGACAACCGCATCAAGGACAGCCTGATCCCGCCTGCGCGGGGCGAAGTGTTCGACCGCAACGGCGTGCAGCTGGCAAAGAATGTTCCCTCGTACCGCATCATCGTCAAGCGCGAGGACATCGGCGATGTGGACGAGGCGCTGGAACGGCTGGGCCGTGTGGTCAGGCTGGACCCGGACGATCTGGAACGGGCGATGATCGAGATGAAACGCTCGGCCCCGTTCCATCCGATCACCGTTGCCGAAAACGTATCGTGGGAAGACATCAGCCGCGTCAGCGTGAACGCGCCCGCCCTGCCCGGCGTCACGCCCGAGGTTGGCCTGAGCCGGATCTATCCGCTGGGATCGGACTTTGCCCATGTGCTGGGCTATGTGGGCCCGGTCAGCGACTATGACCTGGAACAGATGGAAGCCCCGGACCAGTTGCTGCTGATCCCCCGGTTTCAGATCGGCAAGGTCGGCATCGAGGCCAAGCAAGAGGACCGTCTGCGCGGCAAGGCCGGTGTAAAACGCGAAGAGGTCAACGCCACGGGCCGCGTGATGCGCGAGCTGGACCGGCGCGAGGGGCGTCCGGGTGCGGATATTCAGCTGACCATTGACGCGAACTTGCAGAACTACGTTCAGGCGCGGCTGGGACAGGAAAGCGCCAGTGCGGTGGTGATGGACTGTGAGACCGGTGATCTGGTGGCAATTGCCTCGGCACCGTCGTTTGATCCCAACCTGTTCGTGCGCGGGATTTCGGTCGCGAACTACAAGGAACTGACCGAGAATATCTATCGCCCGCTGGCGTCGAAAACGGTGCAGGGGGCTTATCCGCCCGGCTCGACCTTCAAGATGATGACGGCACTGGCGGCGTTGGAAGAGGGCATGGCCCAACCGGACGAGACGGTCTATTGCCCGGGCTATCTGGAAGTGGCCGACCGCCGCTTTCACTGCTGGAAGCGGGGCGGGCACGGCTATGTCGACCTGCAGAACAGTCTGAAACAGTCCTGCGACGTCTATTATTACGATCTGGCCCTGAAGGTCGGCATCGAAAAGATTTCGGCCATGGCGCAGCGCTTTGGCCTTGGGGTGCGCCACGATGTGCCGATGTCGGCAATCTCGCAGGGGCTGACGCCGACAAAGGACTGGAAACGCCGCGTGCACGGGCAGGAGTGGGTGATCGGTGACACGGTCAACGCGTCCATCGGTCAGGGCTATATGCTGGCGTCGCCGCTGCAGCTGGCGGTGATGACCGCCCGTATTGCGACGGGTCGCAACGTGACCCCACGGCTGGTGAAATCGGTGGACGGCATCGAAGAGCCGTCGGGTGCCGGTGAAAGCATGGGATTGAACGAGAACAACCTGCGCAAGATGCGCCGCGCGATGTATGACGTGGTGAACGACCGGCGCGGCACGGGCTATGGCAGCCGGATCATCACCGAAGGCATGCGCATGGCAGGCAAGAGCGGCACCAGCCAGGTCCGCAACATCACTGCCGCCGAACGCGCACGCGGCGTTGTCAACAACAACGACCTGCCGTGGGAGCGGCGGGACCACGCGTTGTTCGTGAGCTTTGCCCCCATGGAAAACCCCAAATATGCCGTATCGGTCATCGTCGAACACGGCGGCGGCGGGTCGTCTGCGGCGGCTCCGATTGCACGCGATGTCACGCTTCAGGCACTGTATGGCGGGCCGCCCCCGCTGGACGCCTATCCGTCCAAGGACCGTGGCCGCATCAAGGCCCAGCAGGAAGAACTGCAGGCGGTGCGCCCGCTGGCGGATCTGGGCGGGTCTGATCAGGCATGAGCTATCTTGAGTATACGGTCAAATCCGTCCCAACCGGTTTTCGCAAGATCCTGTACCTGAACTGGCCGCTGACCATCCTGCTTGCTTCGGTTGCCGGTGTCGGCTTCCTGATGCTCTATTCCGTCGCGGGCGGGTCCTATATGCCTTGGGCCGAGCCGCAGATGGAACGCTTTGGCGTCGGGCTGGTGCTGATGGTGCTGGTGGGCCTGGTGCCGATCTGGTTCTGGCGGTCGGTGTCTTCGGTGGCCTACGGCGTGTCGGTGATGCTGCTGATCGCGGTTGAGCTGTTCGGGTCCATCGGGATGGGCGCGCAGCGGTGGATTGATCTGGGGTTCATGCGGCTGCAGCCGTCCGAGCTGATGAAGGTCACGCTGGTGATGTTTCTGGCGGCCTATTACGACTGGCTGCCGCCGGCCAAGAAGTCGCGCCCATTCTGGGTGTTGATCCCCGTGGTGATCATATTGGTTCCCACCGCGCTGGTGCTGGGCCAGCCCGACCTTGGTACGGCGATCCTGTTGCTGGCAGCGGGGGGCGGGCTGATGTTTCTGGCCGGTGTGCACTGGGCCTATTTTGCGGCGGTTCTGGCGGCAGGCATCGGGCTGATTGCTGCGGTGTTCCAGTCGCGCGGCACGCCGTGGCAGTTGATCAAGGATTACCAGTACCGCCGGATCGACACGTTTCTGGATCCTTCGTCTGACCCGCTGGGGGCAGGCTATCACATCACCCAATCCAAGATTGCGCTGGGGTCGGGCGGCTGGACCGGGCGCGGGTTCATGCAGGGCACGCAATCGCGGCTGAACTTCCTGCCCGAAAAGCACACCGACTTTATCTTTACCACGCTGGCCGAAGAATTCGGCTTTGTCGGCGGGTTCTCGTTGCTGGTGCTTTATACGCTGATCATCTTTTTCTGCGTCGTCTCGGCCGTGAACAACCGCGACCGGTTTTCATCGCTGCTTATTCTGGGGCTGGCGCTGAACTTTTTCCTCTTTTTCTCGGTAAATATGTCGATGGTCATGGGGTTGGCCCCGGTTGTGGGTGTGCCTCTGCCGCTGGTCAGTTATGGTGGCTCTGCGATGCTTGTTCTCATGCTCGCCTTTGGCTTTGTTCAAAGCGCCCACATCCACCGACCAAGGTAAACTATGATCAACGTACTTTTCGCGGCCCACCCCGACCGTTGGGCCAGCTATGAAACACCACTGAAACAGGCCATCGCCAATGCCGGGGTCGAGGCCAATCTGGCCACCGACATTCCGCCGGCCGATGTCGACTATATCGTCTATGCCCCCAATTCGCCCTTGCAGGATTTCACGCCCTATACGCGGGCCAAGGCGGTGCTGAACCTGTGGGCCGGTGTTGAAAAGATCGTGGGCAACGAGACGTTGAAGATCCCGCTGACACGGATGGTTGATCCGGGCCTGAGCCAGGGCATGTGCGAATGGGTCACCGGCCACACCCTGCGCCATCATCTGGGCATTGACGCGCATATCAACTGCGCCCCCGGTGTGTGGAATAACGTGCCACCGCCGCTGGCATGGGACCGCAAGGTGACCGTGCTGGGGCTGGGCGAGCTGGGCACCGCCTGTGCGCAGATGCTGGCGCTGGCCGGTTTTGACGTGACCGGCTGGTCGCGCAGTCCCAAGAACCTCGACGGCATCCGCTGTCTGTCCGGCGAAGAGGGTTTGACCAAGGCGCTGACGGGGGCGGAGATCGTCGTTCTGTTGCTGCCTGACACACCTGCCACCGAGAACACACTGAACGCCGAAACGCTGGGACTGCTGGCCAAGGGCGCGTGCATCATCAACCCCGGACGCGGGCCGCTGATCGACGACGACGCGCTGCTGGCGGCACTGGACACGGGCCAGGTCGGCCATGCCACGCTGGACGTGTTCCGCGTCGAACCGCTGCCCGAGGCGCACCCCTTTTGGCACCACCCGCGCGTCACCGTCACGCCCCATGTGGCGGCCGAGACGCGGCCAAAATATTCCGCCCTGACCATTGCGGAAAATATCCGGCGCGGAGAAGCGGGCGCGCCGCTTTTGCATCTGGTGGACCGGTCCGCCGGTTACTGAGGCCAAGGGCAGTGGCGCGGAATACATCCCTGCAACTGGGACTGATCGGCGACAATATCGCGCAATCGCGCGCGCCGCTGCTGCACCGTCTGGCGGGCGATCAGAACGGTATCGCGGTGCGCTACGACCGTCTGGTGCCCCCAGCGCGGGGCGAAAGCTTTGACCAGGTCTTTGACCATTGTGCGAGGTCCAGCTTTCGCGGGATCAACATCACCTATCCTTACAAGGAACAGGCGGTGGCGCGCGCGCGCATCACCGACCCGTTGGTGCGCGCCATCGGGGCGATCAACACGGTGATCTTTGACGGCGACAGGCCACAGGGGTTCAATACCGATTATTCGGGCTTCATGGCCGCCTATCAGGCCGGACGCGGGACGCAGGCACCCGACACGGTTCTGATGATCGGCACCGGTGGCGTGGGACGCGCTGTTGCGTTCGGGCTGGTGGGCTGGGTGTGTCAGAACTGCGGCTGGTCGATCGGGACCGGGCCAAGGCCGAGGCATTGGCCCACGACCTGACCACGAGCGCGCCCGACGTCGCAGTCATCGTCAGCACCGACGCCGCAGAGGCGGCCATCGGCGCGACCGGCCTGATCAACTGCACCCCGGTGGGCATGGTCGGCTATGACGGCACGCCCCTGCCCCGCAGCGCGATGGGTGGTGCGACCTGGGCCTTTGACGCGGTCTATACGCCGACGAACACGCAGTTTCTGACCGATTGCACCGCCGAAGGGCTGCACATCATTTCAGGGTGGGAGCTGTTCTTTTACCAAGGCGTCCATGCATGGGCGCTGTTTTCAGGGACACCGCTGGATCAGAGCGCCCTGCGACAGGCCTTGCTGAAGGCAGGCTAACGGGTCAGTCTTCCCCCGCGAGCCGCCGCGACAGGCGCAGCTTGGTCTCGGATGGCTCGGCGCCGATCGCCTGCATCACCTGTTCCAGCTTGCTGTGTGCGCCGTGCAACTGGTCAAGCAGTGACATGATGATCACCAGCGCATCCTCGTTCACCTCGAAATCATCGGTCAGTTCGCACAGCAGGGTGATCCGGCGGATGTCCAGCGTGCGGTAGCGCGGCCCGTCGGGGGTGGTCACCGGTGTGACAATGCGCAGGCGTTCAAAGTGGCTGAGCCGTTCGGCGGTCAACGAGGTGACGCGCGCGATCACCTGATCGGGTGCATATGCATCGGTCATTTCGTTTCCTTTCCTGTGCGCGGGTCATAGGCATGGGTGGTCCGCCAGTCCTCCATGAAGGTCTTCAGCGCGTCGTCGATCTTTGGCGGGCTGACGATGCGCAACGTGATGCGCTGGTCGCCCTTGCCGTTGCGCCCCTTGACGCCGCGCCCCTTCAGGCGCAGCACCTGGCCCGAGCTGGCACCGGCAGGCACGCTGACCTTGACCGTGCCAGAGACGGTGCGCACCGGCACCTTGCCGCCAAGGATCGCCTCGTCGATGGTGATTGGCAAGGTTACGAGGATATCGTCCCCGTCCCTTTCGAAATCCGGATTGGGGATCACATCCAGCGTGATAAAGGCGTCCCCCGGCTGGCCAGCGCCATGGCCCGGCGTTCCCTTGCCGCGCAACCGCAGGGTCTGGCCGTCGCGCGCACCTTCGGGGATCTTGACCTCGAGCGTGCCGCCATCCGGCAGGGTGATCCGTGTCTTGGTCCCCAGGGCTGCATCCAGAAAGGGCACGCCCAGACGGTATTGCACATCCTGCCCCGGCACATCACCCGGCGCGCCCCGGCTGAAACCCGCGCCACGCCCGCGGGCGAAGTTAGCAAAGAAATCGTCCGCATCAAAGCCGCCCTCAAACGGGTTGCCCTGTGAGGTCCGGCTTTGGGTATAGGGGTTTTCCGGTCCACGTGCCGTGTCTCGGTAGTAGCCGCGCGGCGCCTGTTCGGTTCCCGATGCGTCGATTTCGCCCGCGTCAAAGCGGCGGCGCTGTTCGGGGTCCTTGAGCAGGTCATAGGCCTGCCCCGCCGCTTTGAACCGCGCCTCGGCCCGGGGATCGTCGGGGTTCAGGTCGGGGTGGTCGGTGCGCGCAATCTTGCGATAGGCCTTTTTGATGTCGTCTGCGCTGGCCTCTTTGGTCAGACCAAGCGCAGCATAGGGATCTTTTGTCATTCGGTGCTCCGCATTTGGTTACATGTCTTTCAGCAAGTGTTCCTGACCAATGCCGCCGCCCCCATTGAGCGGCGGCAGATGTATCACGCAGCCAGACCGCGCCCTTTCAACAAGGCCTCGACTCCCGGCAAACGACCACGGAACGCCGTGTACAGCTCTGCCGCGTCGCGGCTGCCGCCGGTGCTGAGGATGTTTTCCTCCAGCGCCTTGGCCACCGTCTCGTCGAATGCGCCTCCGGCCTCTTCGAAGGCTGCAAAGGCATCGGCATCCATCACTTCGGACCACATGTAGCTGTAATACCCCGAGGAATATCCGTCACCCGAGAACACGTGGGCGAAATGCGGCGTTGCATGGCGCATCCCGATGGCAGGTGGCATCCCGAGTTCCTCGAGGATCTCGGCCTGGCGGGCCATCGGGTCGGCGGGCGCTGCGCCGTCATGGAATTCCAGATCGACCAGCGCCGAGGCGACGTATTCGACCGTCTGGAACCCCATGTCATAGGTCGCCGCCGCCAGAACCTTGTCCAGCAGCACCTGTGGCATCGGCTGGCCGGTCTCGGAATGGGTTGCAAAGGCGCCCAGCACCTCGGGCACGTCCAGCCAGTGTTCGTAAAGCTGGCTGGGCAATTCGACAAAGTCACGCGCGACGGATGTGCCCGACACGCTTTCATAAGTCACATCCGACAGCATCTGGTGCAGCGCATGGCCGAATTCGTGAAACAGCGTGCGCGCGTCGTCATAGGACAACAACGCCGGATCGCCCTTGGCAAAGTTGCACACGTTGATCACCACCGGTGTCTGCACCTGCGGATGTTTCGCCTGTGACCGCATCGCGGAACACCACGCGCCCGAGCGTTTCGAGCCGCGTGCGAAATAGTCACCGATGAACACTGCGATATGCTCACCGCCCCGCGTCACATTCCACGCGCGGCAATCGGGGTGATAGAGCGGTACGTCCAGCGGTTCGAACGACAGGCCAAACAGCCGCGACGCGCAGTCGAACGACGCCTCGATCATCCGGTCGAGCTGGAAATAGGGCTTCAGCTCGGCCTCGTCCAGATCGTGCAGTTGCTGGCGGCGGCGTTCGGAATAGAACCGCCAGTCCCAGGCCTGCAACTCGCCGTTCACGCCGTCTTGTTGCATCATCTGGGCCAGCACCCAGGCATCAGCCTCGGCCTGTGCCTTGGCCGGCTCCCAGACCTGCATCAACAGGGCCCGCACCGATGCCGCGTCGCCCGCCATTTCGGTTTCCAGCTTGTAGGCGGCAAAGTTTTCATAACCCAGAAGCTTGGCCCGTTCTTCGCGCAGTTTCAGGATTTCGGCAGCGATGTCGCGGTTGTCGGTCTTGCCCCCGTTTGCCCCCCGCGCGGCCCATGCCTTGTAGGCAATCTCGCGCAGGTCGCGGCGGGTGGAGAATTGCAGGAACGGCACGATCAGCGACCGCGACAGGGTGATCACGGCCCCATCTGCGCCCTTTTCCTTGCCGGCCTCGCGCGCCGTGCGGATCACGAAATCCGGCAGCCCCGCCATATCGGTTTCGGCCAGATCCATGTGCCAGTCACGCTCATCCGCCAGCAGGTTCTGGGTGAACTCGGTGCCCAGAACGGCCAGACGCCCCTTGATCTCTTTCATCCGCGCGGCCTCGGCCCCGGTCAGGGCGGCCCCTGCGCGGACAAAGCCACGGTGGGTCAGCATCAGCACCCGCGCCTGTTCGTCCGTCAGGTCCAGACTGTCGCGTTGATCCCAGACGGCGGCGACGCGGGCAAACAGCGCGGTGTTGGCCGAAATCTCGGAGAAATGCGCTGCCAGCCGGGGCGAGAATTCGCGCTGCAACGCCTCGCGCGCCGGATTGCTGTCCGCGCCTGCAACGGTGAAGAAGACGCCCAGAACCTTGTCCAGATCGCGCCCGGCGGCCTCAAGCGCGCCGATCACATTGTCAAAGGTCGGCGCATCGGCATTGCCTGCAATCGCGTCAATCTCGGCGTTGTGTGCCGCCAGCGCCTGATCCAGCGCGGGGGTAAAGTCGTCGTCGGAAATGGTATCAAACGGGGCGATCTGGAACGGCGTATCCCATTCGGCAAGCAAGGGGTTGGTCATGTGGGGTCTCCTTTGACCTCAACCTAAACCTTGCCTCGCCACTTGCAATCGCATCCGCCCGATCTGGCGCAGGAAATCACCCCTTGTCGCCGCAAACCGGACAATCGCCGCGCCGCGCCAGCGTGATCTTGCGGCTCTCGCCATAGAGCGCGTCATAGATCAGCATCTCGCCCCGCAGCGGTGTGCCTGCATCGGTCAGCAGCTTGACCGCCTCGACCGCCATCATTGCACCCACGACACCGGGCAAAGGGCCCAGAACGCCCGCTTCGGCGCAGCTGGGGGCCAGTCCGTCGGCGGGGGCCTGCGGGAAAATGCACTGATAGCACGGTGCGCCACGGGCGGGGTCAAAAACGCTCAGCTGCCCTTCCCACTGGCTCAGCGCGCCCGAGATCAACGGCACCCCCGCCGCGACCGCCGTACGGTTGACCAGATAGCGGGTGTCGAAATTATCGGTGCCGTCCAGCACCAGATCGTATTCCGCGACCAGTTCGGCGGCGATGTCCGCGTCAAAGCGGCGGTGATAGGGGCGCACGGTGATGAAGGGGTTCAACGCCTCCAGCGCGGCTTGGGCCGAGAACACCTTTGGCATGCCGATGCGCGCATCTGTGTGGATCACCTGCCGTTGCAGATTGCTGCCTTCGACCACATCGGCGTCGATCACGCCGATCGTGCCGACCCCCGCCGCTGCCAGATACTGCAACGCAGGCGCGCCCAGGCCGCCCGCCCCCACGACCAGCACGCGCGCGTTTTTCAACGCCACCTGACCCGGTCCGCCGATCTCGCGCAGAACGATGTGGCGGGAATAGCGGTTCAGTTCGACCTCGGTCATCGGCCCGATTTGCGGCTGCGGCACCTCGGCCTGTTCGCCTGCTGCCTTCGCCTTTAACCGGCGCAGGCCCCAACGGTAGGCCAGCACCAGAACGACAAAGCCGCCAAGGATCAGCCACAGCGCCGCACTCTCGCCCGTTGCCATGCGCAACGGATGCGCGTCCGGCAGCACCAGATGCAGCGCCAGCACCGCCACATACAACAGCAGCACCATGTTCAACCGCACCGCGCGCGGCGCGCCCATCATGGCCCCGACGCCCCACAGCGCGGCAGCAAGGGCCAGAACCAGAATCATTGCGCGCCCGTCGAGCCGAAGCCGCCCGTGCCGCGTGCGGTGTCATCCAGCACATCGACCAGATCAAACCGCGCCTGCACCACTGGGGCCACGACGATCTGCGCGATGCGCATTCCGTGTTCGACCACGAAATCGTCAGCCCCCAGATTGATCATGATCACCCCCAACGGCCCGCGATAATCGCTGTCGATGGTGCCGGGCGTGTTCACCAGCGTCACACCATGCTTCAGCGCCAGCCCTGAACGCGGACGCACCTGCACCTCGAACCCTTGTGGAATCGCCATGCGCAACCCCGTCGGCACCAGCGCCCGCGCACCGGGTTTCAAGACCACTGCACTGCGATCGGCAAAGTTCGCCCGCACATCCGCACCGGCAGCACCGGATGTTTCATAGGACGGCAGGCCAAGCGCGGTGTCCGCGCCCGTATCCCAGAGAAACTGCACTGTGACTGTATCGGTCTTCATCTTGCCAGAAAACTCCCGCCGGAGGCATTAAAGTTCAGCTCAACGCCGCCGCAATCCGCGCCGCCAGTTTTTGTGCCACGGAATCCTTGCCCATGCGCGGCCAATCCTCGACGCCCGCGTCCGAAATCAGATGCACCGCATTTTCGTGGCCGCCCATGATCCCCGTTTCGGGCGAGACATCGTTCGCAACGATCCAGTCGCACCCCTTGCGCGCGCGCTTGGCGGTCGCATGTTCGATCACATCGTTCGTCTCGGCGGCAAAGCCCACAACCAGCCCCGGCCGCCCCTCTGTCATCTGCGACACGGCGGCCAGAATGTCGGGGTTCTCGGCGAACTCCAGCTTTGGCATCCCGTCCTTGGTCTTTTTCAGCTTGCGATCCGAGGCTGACGCAACCCGCCAGTCGGCCACCGCTGCGGCAAAGACCGCCACATCGCAGGGCAGTGCGGCCTGCACGGCTTGCAACATCTGCTGTGCGGTCTGCACCTTGACGACCTGCACGCCCGCAGGCGGGGGCACGTCGGCAGGTCCGGTGACAAAGACCACCTCGGCCCCCAGTGCGGCCAATGCAGCGCCCAGCGCCGTGCCCTGCGCACCGGATGAGCGGTTGGCGATATAGCGCACGGGATCAATCGGCTCGTGCGTCGGCCCCGAGGTCACCAGCACCCGTTTGCCCGCCAGCGGCCCTCCGCCCAGCGCGCCCTCAAGGGCTGCGACAATCTCCAGCGGCTCGGCCATGCGGCCCGGTCCGAACTCGCCACAGGCCATGTCGCCGTCGTTCGGCCCGATCACCGCAATGCCGTCGCCGCGCAGGGTCTCAAGATTGCGCTGGGTTGCGGGGTGGTCCCACATCCGCACGTTCATCGCGGGCGCGATCATCACCGGCGTGTCGGTCGCCAACAGCAGGGTCGAGGCCAGATCGTTCGCCAGCCCCTGCGCCATTTTTGCCATCAGGTCCGCCGTCGCGGGCGCAACCAGCACCAGATCCGCCGAACGCGACAGCTGTATGTGCCCCATCTCGGCCTCGTCCGTCAGATCGAACAGATCGCGGTAGACCTTGGTCCCAGCCAGCGCGGACACGGACAGAGGGGTGACAAATTCGGACCCCGCCTGCGTCAGCACGGGTGTCACCGATGCGCCGCGTTCACGCAAGCGCCGGATCAGGTCCAGCGACTTGAACGCCGCGATTCCACCGCCGATGATCAGAAGAATTCTTTTGCCGTTCAGCATCCTGCGTTCCCGCTGTCGTCATTTTCGCCCAACCATAGGCCGCGCCCGCGCATTCTGCCAGCCCGTAAGCAGGCCGCTATCTGAGCGCAGCGCAGGGGTCGGGCCGGTCCTGTGCCGGTGCGTCCCACACCACGTCGAACCCGCCGTCCGGGGCGTTGCCGTCCTCGGCCTGACCGATGGACCAGACGCGCGCCTTCGGGGCGACTTGCGCCAGATAGCTGGGCACGCCCCAGTCCTTGCGGGCATGGCCGTTGCCGGTGATCACCACCACCGGCCCGCCGGTGTCGGCCAAGGCCCTGACCGCCGCTTGCGCCAATGTGGCATCGCGCAACCGCTGCACCTTGACCATGGCGGGCAACAGCTCCTTGGGCAGCGCATCGCAATGGGCAACGCGTTGCAAGTCCTCGCGCGCAATCTGATTTGCATCGCTCAGGTCCCGGTCCAGCCCGTATGCCGCAGCAGCGTCAAAGGCGGCCCCAAGGGGTTCCTGCATCACGGCCTGCGCCAATTCGCGTGGCACCGCAGCGCCGTAGCTGATGGCATCGGGGGCTGCTGCAAAAATCGGGTGGTACATGGAAAAATCAGGCCAACCCGCCTCGGTCCAGCCCAGCCGTTCGGCCATGGCGTCCGCGTTTTCGATCAGCTCTGACGTGACCAGCCCCGCTTGCGCGGGCTGCAGCATCTCCCAGACAATCGCCTTGGGCTGCACCTGTGCCACGACCGCCGCCTCCGCCGTGTGGTGAGCCGGATTGTCATGCACCTCGCCCACAATCACGATATCGGCGGGGGGCACATCGGCAGGTTCAAAAGCAAAGGCCGCCCCCGAGAGGACGGCCCACGACAGCAGTGCGGGAATCATGTATCTCATACGAGGAAGTGATGCACTTCCCGGCTCTGAGTCTCCAGCGATTTCCGCATCTTGGCAAAAGCGGCAGCTTCCAGCTGTCGCACCCGCTCCTTGCTCAGCGACAGCTCTTGCCCGAGGCTTTCCAGCGTCCGCGCGTCATCGCGCAGCTTGCGTTCGCGGATGATGAACCGTTCGCGGTCGTTCAGCGCATTCATCGCCATCAGCAACCATTCGCGCAATTGCGCGGTGTCGTGTTCATTCTCGACCTGTTCGGCCGCCTGCACGCCATCGTCTTCCAGCGCGTCGATCCATTCGCGGCCTTCATCCTCGGAGGATTGGGTCGCGTTCAATGAATAGTCGGACCCGCCAAGGCGGCCTTCCATCATTTCCACATCCCGCAGCGGCACGCCGATCTCGGTCGAGATCATCTGGCGCAGCTGATGTCCGTCCAGCGTCTCGCCTGCCGAGGCGCTCTCGCGCTCGAGCCGCGCCTGAACCCGGCGCATGTTGAAGAACAGCGATTTCTGCGAGGAGGTCGAGCCGGTGCGGACCATGGACCAGTTGCGCATCACGTAATCCTGGATCGATGCCTTGATCCACCAGACCGCATAGGTCGAAAAGCGGACGCCCCGATCCGGGTCGAATTTGTCGGCAGCTTTCATCAACCCAAGGCCCGCTTCCTGAATCAGATCATTCATCGGCGCGCCGTAGCGTTTGAACTTGGATGCCATCGAAATTGCCAGCCGCATATAAGCGGTGATCAACCGGTGCAGCGCCGCCTCGTCCCGCTCGTCGCGCCAGGCATAGGCCAGTTTCAGCTCGGTTTCGGCGTCCAACAATTCCGCTTTCATCGCAATGCGTGAGAGTGAAACTTCCCGTACGTTATCCAGTGCCATTGTCACATCTCCCCGATCATTACTTGTTATGCGGTGTTGACTTTATTACGCATCAGCACAGGGTTCGGTTCATTCGAAAGATGAAAAAAATGTTGCCTTCAATGACATTCGTTTTAGGTGGCGCGGCTTCCGGAAAATCGGCATTCGCTGAAAATGTAATTATTAACAGCGGGTTAATCCCTGTCTATCTGGCGACTGCACGCATCTGGGACGCCGAAATAAAAGATCGCGTGCAAGTGCACCGGGATCGGCGTGATGCCGCTTGGATCAACTTCGAGGCCACGCATGATCTTGCCCATGTTCTGTGCGAACGCGACGCAAGCGAAGCGGTTCTGATCGACTGTGCGACCATGTGGCTGACCAATCATGTCATGGACGGCAGCGATCTGGCACAGGCGCAGGCGGCGCTGATGCAGGCGCTGGACGAATGCGCGGCGCCGGTGGTGATCGTGTCGAACGAACTGGGTCAGGGCATCGTCCCCGCAGATGCCGACACCCGCGCCTTTCGAGAGGCGCAGGGACGCCTGAACATCGCACTGGCCGCGCGTGCCGACACTGCCATTCAGGTCGTTGCGGGTCTGCCCAATGTTCTGAAAGGCAGCCTATGACCACCTGGCACTGGGTGCGCCACGGGCCAACCCATCAGAAAACCTTTGTCGGCTGGCGCGACGTGCCCGCCGATCTGTCCGACAGCGCGCAAATCGCCCGTATTCAGTCCTTCCTGCCGGAGGACGCGCTGGTGATTTCCTCGGACCTGATCCGCGCGCATGCCACGGCGGATGCGATTGCGGGCGGACGCACACGCCTGCGCTCGGACCCGATGCTGCGCGAATTTCACTTTGGTGCCTGGGACAACTGGCATTTCTCACGGGTCAGCGATGCCTATCCCGACCTCAGCCGCGCCTATTGGGAAAATCCGGGCGACATCGTCCCCCCCGGTGGTGAAAGCTGGAACATGGCCGCTGCCCGCGTCGCCACCGCCGTGCGCCGGATCAGCGCGCAGCACCCCGCGCGGCACATCATCGCCGTGGCCCACATCGGCGTGATCCTGACGCAGGTTCAGGCGGCGATGGGCTGGACGCCGAAACAGGCGCTGGCCCACAAGATCGACAACCTGTCGGTGACCCGCATCGACGGGGCGGATGCGGAAAACCCTGTACCGCTGCTCAATCACCTTCCGTGATGGATATCCGCACAAAACAGCGATTTACCCGTCAGGATTTCTGCGGCTAACCTGCGCTTCATGACATATGATCTTTATATCGGTGACCGCACATTTTCGAGCTGGTCGCTGCGCGGTTGGCTCATGCTCGAGAAATTCAGCCTGCCCTTCCGCACGCACCTTGTTGGCCTTTATGGCGGCACGATGACCGCTGATATGGCCCATCTGGCACCGGCGAGACTGGTGCCTGCCCTGCAACTGCCCGACGGCACGGTGGTGGGCGAAAGCATGGCGATTGCCGAGACACTGGCCGAGCGTCACCCCGACGCAGGCCTGTGGCCCGCCGATGCCGCCGCCCGCGCCACCGCGCGGATGCTTTGTGCCGAAATGGCCGCAGGCTTTGGTGCATTGCGCAACCAGTGCCCGATGCAACTGCAACACGTCAACACGGGCTTTCAACCCTCCGAGGCGACCCGCGCCGATCTGGACCGCATCGAAACCCTGTGGACCCACGCCCGCAGCTTTGCCTCAGACGGTCCGTGGCTGTTCGGGGCCTACAGCCTGGCCGATGCCTTTTACGCGCCGGTCTGCGCCCGCATCATCGGCTATGATCTGCCCGTGTCCGAGGCCGCCCGCGCCTATTGTGCCACAACCCTTGCCGATCCTGCGTTCAAGGCCTGGCGCGCGGAGGGGCTGAAGACCACATACGATCCGTTCCCCTATGATATGGGCACACCGATCGCAGACTGGCCCTGATCTTTCTTTTGGCCCTAAATATCCGATCCCGATGCCCGCCTCCCCTCGGCGGGCATTAACCATTCGTAAACGCGGACCCTCTACCGATTAACCATATTGTAGAGGGACAGAATGGTCGCACGCGCCTATACCGTGGCATTTCAGGGGGTCGAGGCCCGCCCCGTCGAAGTGCAGTGCGCCCTGTCTCCGGGGTTGCCGGCCTTTTCCATCGTCGGCCTGCCGGACAAGGCGGTGTCCGAGGCCCGCGACCGCGTTCGCGCGGCGCTGGGTGCGATGGCCATAGCCCTGCCGTCGCGCCGGATCACCGTGAACCTGTCACCTGCGGACCTGCCGAAAGAAGGGTCGCACTTCGATCTGCCCATCGCCCTGGCGCTGTTGGCCGCCCTCGACATCATTCCCAAGGACACCGCGGAATCTGTCGTTGCCCTGGGCGAGTTGTCCCTTGATGGCACGTTGATCCCCGTGATTGGCGCCCTGCCCGCCGCCATGGCCGCCGCCTCAGACGACCGCACGCTGCTGTGCCCCGCCGCCTCTGGTGCCGAAGCGGCCTGGGTCTCTGCCACCAAGGTGATCGCCGCCCCCGACCTAGGGGCGGCCGTGCGCCATTTTACCGGTCAGTCGCTGATCGAACCCAGCAGCCCGGGCGAGGTCACGCCAGATGATCCTCTGAAGGACATGCGCGATGTCAAAGGGCAGGAACGTGCCAAACGGGCGCTGGAAATCGCCGCCGCAGGGCGGCACCACCTGATCCTTGTCGGTACGCCGGGCTCGGGCAAATCCATGCTGGCCGCGCGGCTGTCGGGCATCCTGCCGCCGCTGACCCCCTCCGAGGCGCTGGAAACCTCGATGATCCATTCGCTTGCCGGGCTGCTTGACGCGGGCGGCATTTCCCGCGCCCGCCCCTTTCGCGAACCGCACCACACCGCGTCGATGGCCGCAATCATCGGCGGCGGACGCACCGCCAAGCCGGGCGAGGTGTCGCTGGCCCACAACGGCGTGCTGTTCATGGACGAATTCCCCGAGTTCCCCCGCACCGTGCTGGAAACCCTGCGCCAGCCCATCGAGACCGGCGAAGTGATGATCGCCCGCGCCAATGCCCACGTGAAATACCCCTGCGCCTTTATGCTGGTCGCCGCCGCCAACCCCTGCAAATGCGGCTATCTGACAGACCCGGACCGCGCCTGTGCCCGGGTGCCGGCCTGTGGCGAGGATTACATGGGGCGCATTTCCGGCCCGCTTATGGACCGGTTCGACCTGCGCGTGGATGTGCCGCCCGTGCGCTACACCGACCTGGACCTGCCCGCATCGGGCGACACCTCGGCGCAGATTGCCGCACGCGTCAAAGCGGCCCGCGACATCCAGATTGCACGGTTCGAAGGCCGCACCGACATGCGGTCAAACGCAGATGCAGAAGGGGAAATCCTCAAGGAAATCGCGACACCCGACGCCGAAGGCAGCGCCCTGCTCAGCCGCGTGGCCGAACGCTTTGCTCTGTCGGCGCGGGGTTATCACCGCGTCTTACGTGTCGCGCGCACCATCGCCGATCTGGACGGATCAGCGGACGTCTGCCACCGCCACGTCGCCGAAGCCGTCAGCTACCGGGTGCCGCATCCCAACGGGAGTTGATCCAGCCCGCCAGATCGTTCAGCGTCGCGCGCGCTTCGGGCAACATGTTGTGAAACATCGGCCAGACGTGGGGCAAATCGCAGGCAATGTGCATCTGAACCGATACGCCTTGCGCTTTCATTCGGCCGACGATCCGGCGGCTGTCATCCAGCAGGATTTCAGTATCACCGACCGTGATCCAGACTGGTGGCGCGCCGGTGAAATCCGCAAACAACGGGCTGGCCTCAGGGTCGTCGGCGGTTGCCCCTGCAAGGTAATGCCCGGCCATCTCGGACACGCGGAGGGCGGGCAGCATCACGTCACGCGCCGCATTCACATGCAAGCTGGCCCCCGAGAATGTCAGGTCGGTCAGGGGCGAGAACGCGAACAGACCGCCCGGCAGCACAGCCCCCGCGCGGATCAACCGCGCCAAAAGCGCCAGAGCCAGCCCACCACCCGCGCTGTCGCCGCCCAGCATGATGTTTTCGGGCCTCACACCTCGCGCCAGAAGCGCGTGATAAGCATCCTCGGCACGGTCCAGAGCCGCAGGAAAGGCATGTTCCGGCGCCAGCGGGTATGTTGGCAACACGGCGCAGGCATGCACCGCATGGGCCAGAACCGCGACCATTGCCGCGTGCGTGCGCGGGCTGCCGAAGATATAGGCGCCGCCATGGAAATACAGCAGGACCCGGCCCCGATCCGCCCCGGCAGGCTCGAGCCACAAGGCAGCGCCATCGCCAAGGTCACGCCAGCTTTGGGTTACGTCACGCGGGCCCCGAAAGAAGAACCGCGCGTTGCGCTCCAACCGGCGGCGCAGACTGTCGTGCGAGGTGGCGTGGGCAAGGCGCGGCTTTTCAACCCGCCGCAGCCACCCGTTCAACAGGGGCCGTTGCCAGCTCACGCGCGCTTGGCCTCGATCGCCTCCCAGATCTTGGCGGCGATGTTGACGCCGTCGAACCGTTCCAGCTCCTGAATGCCGGTCGGTGAGGTCACGTTGATCTCGGTCAGGTAGTCGCCGATCACGTCGATGCCGACAAAGACCTGCCCCCGCTCTTTCAGCAGGGGACCGATGGCCGCGCAAATTTCCAGATCGCGGTCGGTCAGGCCGATCTTTTCGGGCCGCCCGCCCACGTGCATGTTCGACCGGGTCTCGCCCTCGGCCGGCACACGGTTGATCGCACCGACAGCCACGCCGTCGACCAGAATCACCCGCTTGTCGCCCTTGCTGACCGCTGGCAGGAATTTCTGCACGATCAACGGCTCGCGGCTGAAGCCGGTGAACAGCTCGTGCAGGCTGCTGAGGTTGCGGTCGTTGGCGTCCAACCGGAACACGCCTGCACCGCCGTTGCCGTAAAGCGGCTTGAGGATGACATCACCATGCTTGGCCTTGAACGCCTTGATGGTGTCCAGATCGCGGGCAATCGTGGTGGGCGGCGTCAGCTGCGGGAAATCCAGCACCAGCAGCTTTTCGGGGAAATTGCGCACCCAGAACGGGTCGTTCACCACCAAAGTCGTCTCTTTCAGACGGTCGAGCAGGTGCGTCGACGTGATGTAATGCATGTCAAAGGGCGGGTCCTGCCGCAGCCAGACCACGTCGAACTCAGACAGATCGACCTCGCGCATGTCGCCCAGCTGCGCATGATCCCCCTGCACGCGCTGGACGGTAAAATCCTGCCCCCGTGCGGTGATGCGCCCCTCTTGATAGGCCAAATGGTCCGGCGTGTAGAAAAACAGCGAATGGCCCCGCGCCTGTGCCTCTTCGGCGAGACGGAAGCTGCTGTCTGCGTTGATATTCACGTCCCCGATCGGGTCCATCTGAAAGGCGATCTTCATCGCGGCACCTCGCTTTGCTGAGGCTCCTTGATGGATCAGCAATGGCCAAGGCGCAATGGGTCAGTCCAAACCAAACGCGTTTTCTATGATCCGTGTTTCGCCCTGCCCGTTCACCAGCGCCACGTCAAAGCGTACCTCGGTCAGGCTGCCGCGCGGCATCCGGCCAAGGTATTCTTCGGCAGATGCATAGATGCGTCGCATCTGGGCAGCCGTCAGGCGGGCGGCGGCACGGTCGAATGTCTTGCTGTGTTTGACCTCGATGAACACCAGCCCGTCGCCGTCCTGCGCGATGAGGTCAATTTCGCCGCCTTTGCCGCGCCAGCGGTGCTGTACCACGGGAAAACCACGCCGTTCGTAATCGATGGAAATCCGCATCTCGGCAGACGCACCGGCCTGATAGGCCATCGCCCCGCGCAAACGGCGCCTGTCCGTTGCAGCGGGCCGCACCGCCGGTGCTGCGACAGCGGCCGCCGTCACAGCAGGTATCGGCGTAAAATCAAAAGCCAGTTGGTCCATAGCGATCCTCAGGATGCGCCACTGCCCCCCTTGGGCAAGGTCAGCGCCAGTTGGTACACTTTGCGACGGGGCGCGCCGTGTGCAGCCGATACAGCATCCACCGCATCGCGCATCGACATATGCCCCAACGCTTCAATCAGGTCTGATTCAATATCATCTTCCCTAATTTTCTCTAAACGGCGATCGATCAGCACGACAATTTCGCCTTTCACCGATGCATCGGCATAGTGATCGGCCAATTCCGCCAGGGTTCCGCTGCGCACTTCCTCGAATTTCTTGGTCAGTTCGCGGCACACCGCGGCCTGACGCTCGCCGCCCAGCACGTCGGCCGCATCGGCCAGCATCGCTGCCAGCCGCTTGGGTGATTCGTAAAACACCAGCGTCGCCTGCACATTGCCCCAGCCTTCGAGCCCGGAACGCCGCGCGGCCTTGGTGTTGTGCAGGAAACCGCCGAACAAAAACGCATCCGTCGGCAATCCGCCGACGGCCAATGCGGTCACAACGGCGCTGGGTCCGGGCGCGCAATGTACCGGCACGCCAGCGTCGCGCGCCGCGCGGATCAACTCGAACCCCGGATCGGCGATCAGCGGCATCCCTGCCTCGGAGGCATAGGCCACCGACCCGCCTTCGCCCGCACGGGCCAGCAATTGCGCCACAACCTTGTCTGTACTGTGATCATGCAGCGTATGGATGTGCCGTCCGTCCAAGGGCACGCCGTGGATATCCATCAGCCGCCGCAGGCTGCGGGTGTCCTCGGCGGCCAGCACATCGGCCGAGGCCAGCACGTCCAGCGCGCGCAGCGTGATGTCGCGGGCCGTGCCGATGGGGACGCCGACAAGGTGGATGCCTTGCGGTAACGAAACCTTTTGGAAATTCAACGCTGGACCCGCCTTTCGTGACCTCTATGATCTTCGCCAAATCAAGGCGGCTTCTGCGCCGCCCAGACCCGAGGGAGTTCTCTGGACCATGTTCGCGTTTTTACAACCCGCCCGCAAGGCATTGCGCCTGTTGATACTGTCACTGTTCGCACTGGCGCTGGCCGCCTGTGACGCCGGAATGACCGGGGGCGTCAGCAGAGGTGGCCCTTCTGTTGACACCTCGAAACCTGTGCCCGTGGCCCTTTTGGTGCCGCGCGGCGGCTCTGCCTCGGACGATCTGCTGGCCAACAGCCTGGAAAACGCCGCGCGTCTGGCGATGCGCGATCTGAGCGGTGTGGCGATTGACCTGCGGGTCTATGCCACGGCGGGCAATGCGGCCACTGCGGCCAGCGTCGCCACCCAAGCGGTGAACGACGGGGCCAAGATCATCATCGGTCCGGTTTATGCCGAAGCGGCCAATGCCGCAGGCGTGGCAGCGGCGGGTGCAGGCGTGAACGTGCTGGCGTTCTCCAACAACACCACGATCGCGGGCGGCAACGTCTTTGTGCTTGGGCCAACCTTTCAGACCACCGCCGACCGTCTGGTCAGCTATGCCGCCAGCCAAGGCAAATCGCGTATCGTCGTGGTCAGTGCCCAGGACGTAGCGGGCCAGTTGGGCCGCACCTCGATCCAGAACGCCATTTCCCGCAGCGGTGCGACTTTGGCCGGTTCCGTGGACTATCCCCTGTCGCAACAGGGCGTGATCGACGCTGTGCCGCGCATCAAATCCACCGTGGACAGCTCGGGCGCCGACGCGGTGTTCATGACCTCGTCCACTGCTTCGGCCCTGCCGCTGCTGGCACAATTGCTGCCCGAGGCTGGCATTCAGCCCACGGTCACCCAATACATCGGCCTGACCCGTTGGGACATTCCGTCGCCCACGTTGTCGCTGCCCGGCCTGCAAGGCGGCTGGTTTGCCCTGCCTGACCCGGCCCGCAGCGCCGCGTTCAGCGCCAAGTATCAGGCCGCTTACGGCAGCACCCCGCATCCCATCGCGAGCCTTGGGTTTGACGGCATCGCGGCGGTTGGCGCGCTGGTGGCCAAGGGCAACTCGAACGCCCTGACCGGAGCGGCTCTGACGCAAGGCGCAGGCTTTCAGGGCGCCTCGGGCATTTTCCGCCTGCGCAGCGACGGCACCAACGACCGCGGGCTGGCGATTGCCACCATCCGCAACAACCAGGTCGTTGTGATCGACGCGGCACCGCAATCCTTTGGCGGCGCCGGATTCTGATAAAACATGCAAGACACACACCAGCTTGCACCTCTGGCGGTCGACACGATCTGTCCGCCAGAGGAGATTTTTGATGCGGCTGCCTTTGCACAGGCGCTGATCAGGGCGCAGCAAGACGATGCCGCGCCGATGGATGTCCGCAACACCATTGTCGGCTGGCTGCAACAGGCCCAGAAACAAGGCCGCGCCGCCATTGCCGAAGCCTTTGCCAAGCGCCCTTTTGCCGCACGGGAAACGACGGCAGCCTATACCTATCTAACCGACCAGCTGGTGCAGGCGACCATGACGCTGGCCACCGAAGTCATCCACCCCAATGTCTCGCCCACCGCGGGCGAACGGCTGTCGCTGATCGCGGTCGGTGGATATGGCCGGGGCGAGATGGCACCGTTTTCCGATGTCGACCTGCTGTTTCTGACGCCCTACAAGATCACCGCCTGGGCCGAGAACGTGATCGAAACCATGCTGTATATGCTGTGGGATCTGCGGCTGAAGGTTGGCCATTCATCCCGCACGGTCAAGGATTGCATCCGGCTGGGCCGCGAGGATTTCACCATCCGCACCGCCATGCTGGAACACCGGTTTATCGGCGGCGATTACGCGCTGGCCGAAATGCTGGACAAGCGTCTGTGGGACGAGCTGTTTTCCGGCACCGCCCGCGACTTTGTCGAGGCCAAGCTGCACGAGCGCGACGAGCGTCACAAACGGCAGGGTCAACGCTATGTGGTCGAGCCGAACGTGAAGGAAGGCAAGGGTGGCCTGCGCGACCTGCAATCGCTGTTCTGGATCGCGAAATACATTCACGGCGTTCAGGACACCGCCGATCTGGTGCAACTGGGTGTCTTTACCGAAGACGAATTTGCCAGCTTTGCCGCCGCGGAAAGTTTTCTGTGGGCCGTGCGCTGCCATCTGCATTTGCTGACGGGGCGGCCGACGGAGCAGCTGACCTTTGACATGCAGGTCCAGGTGGCCGAGGCCATGGGCTATGAGGACAAGGCGGGCCGCCGCGCGGTCGAAGTGTTCATGCAGGCCTATTTCCTGCATGCCACCGAAGTGGGCGATCTGACGCGCATCTTCCTGACCGGGCTTGAAGCGGATCACCTGAAGGCCGAGCCGCTTTTGGAGCGTCTGCTGGGCCGCCGTCGCAAGATCAAATCCGGCTACGAGGTGATCCACAACCGCATCGCCATCATCGACGATGCCGCGTTCCTGGCCGATCCGCTGAACATCCTGCGTCTGTTCGAAGAGGCCCTGCGCACCGGCATGCTGATCCACCCGGATGCCATGCGTCTGGTCAAATCGAACCTGAAGCTGATCGACGACACGGTGCGCAACACGCCCGAAGCGCAGCGCATTTTCATGGATCTGTTGCTGAAACACGGCAACCCCGAACGGGCGCTACGGCGGATGAACGAGCTGGGTGTTCTGGGCGCCATCATCCCCGAATTCAAACCGATCGTGGCGATGATGCAGTTCAACATGTATCACTCCTACACCGTCGACGAGCATATCATCCAGACGATCATGAGCCTGAGCGAGATCGAGAATGGTGACCTTGTCGAAGACCTGCCCGTCGCGACCTCGATCCTGAAATCCGGGGTGAACCGGCGGGTGCTCTATGCAGCGTTGCTGCTGCATGACATCGGCAAGGGCCGCGAAGAGGACCATTCCATCCTGGGGGCACAGATCGCCCGCAAGGTCGGCCCCCGCCTGGGGCTGAAACCCGACGAGGTGGATACGGTGGAATGGCTGGTGCGCTATCACCTGCTGATGTCCGACATGGCGCAGAAACGCGACATCGCCGACCCGCGCACCGTGCGCGACTTTGCCAAGGCGGTGCGCACCGTCGAACGGCTGGACCTGTTGTGTGTGCTGACGGTCTGCGACATTCGCGGGGTTGGGCCGAACACGTGGAACAACTGGAAGGCCGTGCTGATCCGCGCACTGTACCGCCAGACCCGCACAGCGCTGGAAGACGGCATGGAGGCGCTGAACCGCGAGAACCGGGGCGCCGAGGCCAAGAAGGCCCTGCGCGCTGCCCTCGTGGACTGGCCGCGCAAGGATTTGCAGACCGAGACAAGCCGCCATTACGACCCCTACTGGCAAGGTTTGCACCAGACCGCCCATGTGGTCTTTGCCAACCTGCTGCGCGGAATTGGCGATGACGAAATTCGGATCGACCTGCACCCCGACGAAGACCGCGACGCCACGCGCGTCTGTTTCGTGATGCAGGACCATCCGGGCATATTTGCGCGGCTGGCCGGTGCTCTGGCGCTGGTCGGGGCCAACGTGGTGGATGCCCGCAGCTATACCACCAAGGACGGCTATGTGACCGATGCTTTCTGGATTCAGGATGCCGACGACACGCCCTATGACGCCAGCCGCCTGCCCCGCCTGCGCAAGATGATCGAACGCACACTGCACGGTGAGGTTGTCACCCGCGAGGCCATGGTGGACCGCGACAAGGTCAAGAAGCGCGAGAAAGTGTTCCGCGTCCCGACGCATATCACCTTCGACAACGACGGCTCCGATATTTACACGATCATCGAGGTCGACACCCGCGACCGCCCCGGCCTGCTGCACGATCTGGCACGCACGCTGGCGTCATCCAATGTCTATGTCGCCAACGCGGTCATCGCGACCTATGGCGAGCAATGTGTCGATACCTTCTATGTGAAGGATATGTTCGGGTTGAAATACTACACGCCCAGCAAACAAAGGACGCTGGAAAAGCGGCTGCGCGCCGCCATCGTCGAAGGCGCGCAACGGGCCGAGCAGTGATACAGGCCTCTTGGCCACTATGACAGGATGCGGGCGGCGTCACGCGGCCCGCAGCACATCCTGTACCAGATGCACCCAGACATCGGCCCCCGGGACCAGCCCCGCGTCGTTGAAATCATAATCGGACGCATGCAGGGGGCGGGCGCCGGCACCCTCGGTGCCATTGCCCATCAGCAAAAAGCATCCCGGACGCGCCATCGCCATATGGGCGAAATCCTCGGAGAACAGCTTGGGGAAGCAGGTGGCATCGACATTCGCGGCACCCAGCGCCGCGGTGGCGGCACGGGCTATGGCCTCGACCGCTTCGGCGTCGTTGATCGTGGGCGCAAAGATTGTCTCGTAGAGTACCTCGCCCATCACGTCATGGGCGGCGCATGTGCCTGCCACCAACTCGCGCATCCGCGCCTCGATTGTCGTGTTCGTTTCGGGCGACAGCGCCCGCGCGTCGCCTTTCAGGATCGCACTTCCGGGCAACACATTGCGCCCACCGTCCGCGATGAATTCGGTGACTGAAACCACGCCATTCTGCGCCGGGTCCAGCTTGCGCGATACGATGGTTTGCAGCGCGCCCACGACCTGCGCGCCCACAACGATGGCGTCTACACCCAGGTGAGGCAGCGCCGCGTGGCCGCCACGTGCCCGAATACCGATCTCGAACAGTGCCTCGGAGGCCGTCATCGGCCCCGCACGCGTTTCCATCTGCCCCACGGCCAATCCCGGCATGTTGTGAATGGCAAAGATCTGATCCACTGCGAACCGCTCGAACAGCCCGTCCGCAATCATGGCCTGCGCACCCTCGCCGTGTTCCTCGGCGGGTTGGAAAATGAACACCACCCGCCCGTTGAACTGCCCATGCGCCGCCAGATGTTTCGCCGCGCCCAGCAGCATGGCCATATGCCCGTCGTGGCCACATGCGTGCATCACGCCGCCGGTCACGCTGGCATGGGCCGCGCCCGAGGTCTCGCGGATGGGCAAGGCATCCATGTCCGCCCGCAGCCCCACCGCCCGCGTGCCATTGCCCCGCTGCAACACGCCGACCACGCCGGTCTGGCCAATGCCGCGATGCACCTCCAGCCCAAAGCTTTCCAGCAGGTCGGCTACGCGCGCGGCGGTGCGTGTCTCGGCAAAGCCCAGCTCGGGGTGGGCGTGGAAATCATGCCGCCATGCGGTCATCTCTGCAGACAGGTGGGCGGTGTCAGCTTCGGGCATAAAGCGTCCTTTGCGATGCGTTCCGATCTATCAAAACGATCTTCCAGACAAACTCAAGTTTTGCGCCTGTTGCGTCCCGCCAGGGGCAACAATGACATCAACAAACCACATTTATGCACATCCGGGCCAGTCCGGCAGGAAACTGCGCAAAAACTGCCGCAGTGTCGTGCCCCATCTGCACGGCGCGCGGTCATCACGGCAACAGCCCCTTGTCACGCCCCCGCCTGACCCGCTAGGCCCTGATCCAGACCTGCATCCCGAAAGGCCCGCCCTGTGAAACCCATCCGCCTTATGTCCGGCTTTCTGACTGTCGGAATGTGGACGCTCCTGTCGCGCGTCCTTGGCTTTGTGCGCGAGATCCTGATCCTGTCGCTGATCGGACCCGGCCCGCTGATGGATGCCTTTGTCGCGGCGTTCCGGTTGCCCAACATGTTCCGCCGTTTCTTTGCCGAGGGTGCCTTCAACGCGGCCTTTGTTCCGATGTTCTCGGCCCGGCTTGAAGGCGAGGACAATCCGCGCGGCTTTGCCAATGATGCGCTCAACGGGCTGATGTTCGTCACCTTGCTGCTGACGGCGCTGGGGCTGGTGTTCATGCCTGCGCTGGTCTGGGCCACGGCGGGCGGGTTCGACGCACAGCGGTTCGATCTGACCGTGGGCTTTGGGCGGATCACCTTTCCCTATATTTTCTTCATGTCGCTGTCGGCGCTGTTCTCCGGCATATTGAACGCCACCGGGCGCTTTGCGGCGGCAGCAGCGGCCCCTGTGCTGCTGAACATCTTCGTGATTATCGCCATGCTGATCGCCAGCAAGGTCGGCGGCGAAGCCGTGATCTGGCTGGTTTACACCATTCCGCTGGCCGGCATTGCCCAACTGGCCCTGACATGGACCGCCGCATCGCGCGCGGGCTTTTCGCTGAGACCCGGGTTGCCACGCTGGACGCCCGAGATGCGCAAGATGGTGATCGTTGCGGTGCCTGCGGCACTGGCCACCGGCGTGATGCAGATCAACCTTGTGGTGGGTCAGGTCGTCGCCTCGCAGTTCGACAAGGCCGTAAGCTGGCTGTTCGCCGCGGATCGGCTGTACCAGCTGCCGCTGGGCGTGGTCGGCATTGCAGTGGGCATCGTGCTGCTGCCGGACCTGTCGCGCCGGCTCAAGGCAGGCGACGACGCGGGTGCGCGCAACGCGCTGAGCCGTGCCGCCGAGATATCGCTGGCGCTGACCATCCCGTCGGCCGTGGCGCTGATGGTGATCCCGCTGCCGCTGACCTCGGTGCTGTTCGAACGCGGGGCAACCGGGCCGGACGATGTGGCGGCGATCGCCGTGGCCGTGGCCATCTACGGTCTGGGACTGCCCGCCTTCGTGATCCAGAAGTTCCTGCAACCGCTCTATTTTGCCCGGTCCGACACCCGCAGCCCGTTCCGCTATGCGCTGTGGACGATGGGCGTGAACGCGGTGCTGGCCGTCGGCCTTGCCCCGGTGATCGGCTGGCTTGCCCCCGCCATCGCCACCACGGTGGCCGGTTGGGCCATGGTCCTGATGCTGCGCCATGGCACCCGCCCGATGGGCGAGGTTGCCCGATTTGACGACCGCTTTCGCAAACGCATCTGGCGTATCATTCTGGCCTCTGTCGTGATGGGCGCGTGCCTGTGGGCGATGGCGCTGGCGTTGGCGGGCCCACTGGACACCCCAGGGCTGCGGTATATCGCCTTGCTGATCCTGATCCTTGCCGCAGCCGTCAGCTACTTTGGCACAGGCCACCTGATCGGAGCGTTCAAGCTTTCGGACTTCAAGCGCGCGGCCAAGCGCAAATAGGTGACTGCTTCATCTTGCCGGGCAAACTCCGGGGGAGCGCCGCGAGGCGCGGGGGCAGCGCCCCCGAAGCCGCCTCAGCGCCGCTGGATCATCGCGCGCAACCGCATCCAGCCGCCCGGCACCACGACCAGGGACAGTACAAAACCGCAGGCGAAGCCCGCCAGATCGGCAACCCACTCGTACCCGGTTTCAAAGAAGATACCGAACAACAGTTGCAGCCCCATCAGGACGCCGATCAGCGAGAACGCCTGAAATTGCTGCCCCCCGGTGCCTGCCAGCCTTTGCCACATCAGGAATGTATAGGCCCCGATCAACCCGTAAACGGCGGGAAACGCCCCGATCAGCCAAGGCGCATCCGTAACCAATCCGTACACAACGGCGCCAAAGATGGCCGAGAAGAAAAAGACCACCAGCACCGCCAGTTGCCCCATGACTTCGCCCACCAGCTTGCCCAGCGCCAACAGGATCACGCCCGCAAACAGCGTGCTGGTGAAACCCGAGTGCACAAAGGGATAGGTAATGAAACGCAACAGGTGTTCCCACGGGAAAATCCCGTTGGCCACCATCCAGTCAAAGGCGATGCCCGAAAACCCGTAATCGCGCAGCGCCGCCAGCCGCCAGCCCACGGCACCCGGGCCGCCGATGACACCGGCAGATCCCAGCGACAGCACCGCCTCTACCCCCATGATGGCGGCGAACAGCGCCCAGACGACGGGCGGCAAGGGGTTTACGGGGGGTTGCATATCGGCGTGCATCGGTGGCTCTCCTTGACGGGACTTTGGCGCATGGGTAAGCCAGCCACGCACGAATGCCCAGAGGGGAACCCAAATGACTGACGCTCCTGCATCGCAATTCACACCGCGCGTATTCTCCGGCATCCAGCCGTCGGGCGGTTTGACACTTGGTAACTATCTGGGGGCGCTCAAGCGTTTCTCGGAAATGCAGAACGAAGGCCGCGACTGCATCTACTGCATGGTCGACCTTCACGCGATCACCGTCTGGCAAGACCCCGACAAGCTGCGCCACAACACGCGCGAGTTGACCGCAGGCTTTATCGCCTCGGGCGTCGATCCTGAAAAATCCATCCTGTTCAACCAGTCCGCCGTGCCCGAGCACGCGCAACTGGCGTGGATTTTCAACACCGTGGCCCGCATGGGCTGGATGCAGCGCATGACCCAGTGGAAGGACAAGGCCGGCAAGAATGCCGAAAAAGCCTCGCTCGGGCTGTTCGCCTATCCCGCACTGATGGCCGCCGACATTCTGGTCTATCACGCGACCCACGTGCCCGTGGGCGAGGACCAGAAACAGCACATCGAGCTGACCCGCGACGTCGCGGCCAAGTTCAACCACGACTATGGTGTCGATTTTTTCCCGATGACCGAACCCGTGATCGAAGGGGCGGCCACCCGCGTGATGTCCCTGCGCGACGGGTCCAAGAAAATGTCGAAATCGGACCCGTCGGACGCCAGCCGCATCAACCTGACCGATGATGCCGACACCATCGCCAAGAAGATCCGCAAGGCCAAGACCGATCCCGACGCCCTGCCATCGGAGGCAAAGGGGCTGGAAGACCGTCCCGAGGCGCGCAATCTGGTCAATATCTATGCCGCTTTCACCAACAAGACCGTCGATCAGGTGCTGGCAGAGGTGGGCGGCAAGCAGTTCGGAGAGTTCAAGCCGATGCTGGCCGATCTGGCCGTGGCCAAGCTGTCGCCCATCTCGACCGAGATGGCGCGGTTGCTGGATGACACCGCCGAGATCGACCGCATTCTGGCACGCGGTGCGGAACAGGCGCGCGAAATCACGGTGCCGATCCTGAAAAAGACCTATGAAATCGTCGGACTGGTTGGCGCCTGAGCCACCTTCCACGACAGGTCCAAATCACAAAGGGCGGGTGCTGCGGCATCCGCCCTTTGCGCATCTGTGCACCGACCCTGCGCGCGGTCTCGCCTTTTGTGCGGGCAAGGCGCAGTCTATTTGTAGGTCAACCACAGTCTCAGGAGGCACCCATGCCCGGCAAAGTTCCCGCCGACACCCGCGTCGGCCACGTCCATCTCAAAGTTTCCGACCTTGATCGGGCCATTGCCTTCTATGGCGATGTGTTGGGCTTTACACTGACCCAACGCTATGGCGCCGAAGCGGCCTTTCTCGCGGCAGGCGATTATCACCACCACATCGGCCTGAACACATGGCACTCCAAAGGGTCCGGTCCCGCGCCGGACCGCGCGCCGGGTCTATACCACTCGGCCTTTGTGTTTCCAGACCGGGCCAGTCTGGGGGCAGCGCTGAAACGTGTTGTCGAGGCGGGAATTCCGCTGGACGGGGCCGCAGACCATGGCGTGTCCGAAGCCGTCTATCTGCGCGATCCCGATGGCAACGGTGTCGAGCTGTACCGCGACCGCGATCCGGCCGACTGGCCGCGTGATACCGAGGGACGGTTGAAAATGGTCAACAGCCCGCTTGATGTTCACGCCCTGCTGGCCGAAGCCGCCTGAGCGTGCATTTTTCCGCGCCAGTGCATCGACAATCCTGACGGTCTCGGCCACCCTGCGGCAAAACAGGAGACAGCAAATGGCGACGGGATTTTTCTGGGACGAACGTACATTCTGGCACGGGGGCGGCAACTATGCCTTTACCCTGCCCGTCGGCGGGCTGATACAGCCGCTGGCCGCCGGCGGCCTACCCGAAAGCCCCGAGACCAAGCGGCGGCTGGTCAACCTGATGAACGTCACCGGGTTGATGGGCGAATTGGACGTGCGCACTGCATCCGAAGCCCCGACCGAGGCATTGCTGCGCGTCCATCCGCAAAGCTATCTGGATACGTTCAAGGAAATGTCCGACAACGGCGGCGGTGAGTTGGGCCTGCGCGTGCCGTTCGCCCGTGGCGGCTATGAACTGGCGGCCCTGTCTGCAGGCCTGTCGATGGCCGCGGTCGAGGCGGTTCTGACGGGCGATGTGCAGAACGCCTATGCGCTCAGCCGCCCGCCCGGGCACCACTGCCTTCCTGATTATCCCAACGGCTTCTGCCTGATGGCCAACATCGCCATCGCCATCGAGGCCGCCAAGGCCAAGGGACTGGCGGGGCGCGTCGCCGTGCTGGACTGGGACGTGCACCACGGCAACGGCACCGAGGCGATTTTCTATGACCGCGACGACGTGCTGACACTCTCGTTCCACCAGGAGGGCAACTATCCGCTGGACACCGGCGCGCTGGCCGACCGTGGCAAGGGTGCGGGCGAAGGGTATAACATCAACCTGCCACTGCCTGCAGGGGCGGGTCATACCGCCTATTTGCACGCGATGGACCGCGTGGCCATTCCTGCAATCCGCGATTTTGCGCCTGATATCATTATCATCGCCAGCGGCTATGACGCCTCGGCGGTCGATCCGTTGGCGCGGATGATTGCAACGGCGGACACCTACCGGCAGATGACCCACAAGGTCAAAGACCTGGCCGCCGAGGTTTGCGATGGCAAGCTGGTGCTGGTCCACGAGGGCGGCTATTCCGAGGTTTACGTCCCCTTCTGCGCCCATGCCGCAATCGAGGCCATGTCAGGCAGTGCCATCAAACTGGCGGATCCCTTCGGCGTGACCTTTGAAGTGCGCCAACCGGGCGCGCGTTTCGATGCCTTCCTGATCGCCGAGATCGACCGGATGGCGGACGAACTGGGCCTTTAATCCGCACGCAGCCCTTGACGGCGCGGCCTGCAATGACGACATGCAACCTGACGAATGTAAAAGATCGTAACATATGCCCGAATCTGATCTCACTGCCCTGAATTTCCTGCTGACCCGCCGCAGCCGCCCGGCCAAGACGCTGACAACGCCGGTGCCTGACCGTGCCGCCTTGGATGAGCTGCTGACCGCAGCCGCCCGCACGCCGGACCATGGCAAGCTGGAGCCGTGGCGGTTTATCGTGATCGAAAAAACCGCGATGCCACGCCTTGCCGATCTGGCCGAGACGCGGGGCAAGGTGCTGGGGCTGGACGACGAACAGATCGGCAAGGGTCGCAGCCAGTTCGACATGGGACATCTGGCCGTCGCCGTGATAGAGGTGCATGTGCCCTCGCCCAAGATCCCGGCGCTGGAACAGACCTACTCTGCCGGGGCCGTGTGCCTGTCGCTGCTGAACGCGGCGCTGGCAGCGGGCTGGGGGGCCAACTGGCTGTCGGGCTGGCCCAGCCATGACCGTGTGTTCATGCAAGAAGCCTTCAAGCTGAAAGACAACGAACGCATCGCGGGGCTGATCCACATTGGCACCGAAACCACCGCACCGCCCGAGCGTCCGCGCCCGGACATAGCGGCCAAGACCACATGGCTGTCCGAATGATTTTCGCGTCTTTCTTTGCCGCCCTCGGGCAGATCGGCGACCCGCGCTTTCGCCGGGTGCTGTTGTTGGGGATCGCGCTGACGATCGTGCTGCTGGTGGCCTTTACCACGGGGCTGGTCTGGCTGGTCGATGCCCTGACCGCGGACAGCGTGGATGCCCCGATCGTGGGCGAGATCACATGGCTGGACGACATCCTGAGCTGGGGTTCGGTGCTGCTGATGCTGATCCTGTCGGTGTTCCTGATGGTACCCGTCGCCTCGGCCATCACGTCGATGTTTCTGGACGAAGTGGCCCAGGCGGTCGAGGACGAACACTATCCCGACCTGCCGCCTGCGTTAAACGTGCCCTTTGGCGACGCGGTGCGCGATACGGTCAACTTTCTGGGGGTGCTGATCGGTGCCAACCTGCTGGCGATCATTGTCTATGTGATACTGACCCTCATGCTGATGCCCTTCCTGACGCCCGTCGTCTTTTGGGCGCTGAACGGCTATCTGCTGGGGCGTGAATATTTCACACTGGCCGCCATGCGCCGGATCGGGCGCGAACGGGCCCGTGACATGCGCAGCCAGCACAGCGGAACCATCTTTATCGCAGGTTTCCTGATGGCGATTCCGTTGTCAGTGCCCCTGGTGAACCTGCTGATCCCGATTCTGGGCGCCGCGACCTTTACCCATTTGTTCCATCGGTTGCAGATGGCGGGGCCATCCGCTCGAACCAGTCAATATCGCGCAAGGTAATCATCCCGGACAGGATGATCGTCGCAACGATGGCCCAGATCACTGCGGCGACACCTGTGGTGATCCACGCCTTTTTCTTCAGGTTGTGAACCTCGGGCGCGCCGGCATGGGTGCCGGGCACGATCTCACCCACGTCACCCTGGGTTTGAACGCGAATCGGCAGGACGATCAGGAAGGTCATGAACCAGATCACTGCGAACAGAACGAGACCGGAAACGGGACCCATCAGACTTGCTCGAGTTCTGTGAGGGTGCCGTTCATATCCTTGGGATGCAGGAAGATCACCGGCTTGCCATGGGCTCCGATCTTGGGTTCGCCATCGCCCAGAACCCGCAGGCCGCTGGCCTTGAGGTGGTCGCGGGCGGCGATGATGTCATCCACCTCGTAGCAGACATGATGGATGCCGCCTGAGGGATTCTTGTCCAGAAAGCCCTGGATCGGGCTGTTTTCGCCCAAGGGGTAGAGCAATTCGATCTTCGTGTTCGGCAGTTCGATGAACACGACCGTGACGCCGTGATCGGGTTCGTCCTGTGGCGCGCCGACCTTGGCGCCCAACGCGGTGCGGTATTGCTCTGACGCGGCCTCGAGGTCCGGCACAGCGATGGCAACGTGGTTCAGGCGTCCGATCATGGCAAATCTCCCGTATGATGCTGGCTGCTGTTATGCGCAGCTTGGCTGCTGGGTGCAAGCGACGCACCGACGCAGGGGGCCGCCCTGCGTTAACGGCCTGTTAGGCAAGTCGCGCTAGCCTCGGTCCAGCAATCAAAGGACCGCCGTCATGGACACCATCGACCCTTTCAAACCGCACCTGCCCGCCCCCACGACCGCGCGCCCGCTGTTGGGGCTGACCGTTCTGGCCGTTGAAGACAGCCGTTTCGCCTGCGAGGCGCTGCGCCTGTTGTGCCTGCGCAGCGGGGCCCGCATCCGGCGTGCCGACAGCTTGCGCGCGGCGCGGCGTCACCTTCGGGTCTATCGTCCGACCGTGGTGATCATTGATCTGGGCCTGCCGGACGGCAACGGCGTGGACCTGATACAAGGGTTGTCCACCGCCGCCCCCCGCCCCGAGGTGATCCTCGGCACCTCCGGCGACAACTTTGGTCAGGCCGAGGCGATGGCGGCCGGTGCGGACGGCTTTATCGAAAAGCCGATCACCTCACTGGGGCTGTTCCAAAGCAAGATCCTGTCACTGCTGCCGGCAGAACGCCGCCCCGATGGACCGCGCACCGTGTCCATGGAGGAAGTGTACCCTGACCCGATTGCCTTGCAGGATGACCTGGCCCATGTGGCCGACGTGCTGGAGGATCGCGAAGACGACCGCACGCTGGATTATGTCGCCCAATTCCTGTCCGGCGTGGCGCGCAGTGCCAAGGACGGCCCATTGCAAAAGGCTGCCGAAGCTTTGGCACAGAAACGCGCCGCGGGTCAGCCCGCCATGTCCGAGGCGGCTGTTCTGGCGGGATTGGTTCAGGACCGCCTGAACCAGCGCGTTGCCATCTAAGCAGGTGCGGGTGGCCGATGGTCGGACAAAACCGGCACTTTGGACACTTTAGCCTGTCGCGCGCCTAAAGCGTGGGGTCAGTTGCCACACGCACCAATGCCGTCAGATCCGACAGACGTTCAATCTGGTGACCCTCTTCGTTAAAGTTCGACGGGTCCAGCCAGACACGAAACGCCTCTTTCAACGCGGGCCATTCCTTGTCAATCGCAGCAAACCAGGCGGTGTCACGATTGCGCCCCTTGTAGACTGTCGCCTGCCGGAAGGTGCCTTCGTAGCTGAGCCCCAACCGTTGCCCGGCGCGTCGCGACGGCACATTCAGCGCATCGCATTTCCACTCGAACCGGCGATAGCCTGCCTCGAACGCCCATTGCATTGTCAGGAACAATGCCTCGGTCGCGACGGGCGTGCGCTGCAAAGCCGGGGAAAAATTGATGTGCCCCACTTCAATGGAACCGGCGGCGGGGTCAATGCGCAGCAAGCTGAGAACGCCATCAAAGTGCCCCGTTGCCAGATTGCGCACGGCAAAGAAAACCGGATCGCTTTTGTCCGTCACGCTGTGCACCCAGCGATGATACTGCGCAGAGGATGAAAACGGCCCGTAGGGCAGATAATCCCAGACATGATCCTCGCCCTCGTAGGCGCGAAACAGCAAGGCCGCGTGTTTCTCCGCGTTCAGCGGTTCAAGGGCAGCATAACGCCCGGTCATCACGGCCCCTTCGGGCGTGGCGGGCGGTGTCCAGTTTGGCACCGGAGCGCCGAATTGCGGGCTGTCTGAAGGGCGTGTGTTCATATCCCGAATCTATAGGCGGAACACAGCCGACCGCCAAGCGGGATTTGATCCTTATAAAACGATCCCCGGATTGCTGCCCATATCCAGCCCCGGAAAAATCACCCGTTCCAGCGTGGCTTTGTCCAGACCGGTCATCGCCTGCATGATCCATGCAGCGTGGGCGCGAACGTCACGGGTCGGCATCAGGTCGCGGCCTTCGTACAGATCCGATTCTCTCAGCCCCGGCCAGTCGCCATAGACTTTGCCACCCTTGATCGCGCCGCCCGCCATCACCATCAGCCCGCCGGTCCCGTGATCGGTGCCACCGGTGCCGTTCTCGCGCGCTGTGCGGCCGAACTCGGTCATCGCAACGACAGCGGTCTTGCCCCAGACAGGGCCGGTCAGTTCCTGTTTCAGATGCACCAGCGTATCGGACAGCTCGCCCAAGGCCGCTTTCAATCCGCGTTCCTGAAAGCGGTGGGTGTCCCAGCCGTTCAGCGAAAAGGACGCAACTCGCGCATCCTCGCGCAGGCGCTTGGCGGCGAATTCTGCGATTTTCAGATGCTGGCCGCCCTTGCGGATTTCCTGCATATCCCGCGCCATATTGCCCGACATCGCAGGCGCATCCGCCGCAGACAACAACGCCGCCTCGGCCAGAGCCGCATGCATCGCCGGATCGCTTTCCGAGATCATGCCCAGCAGGCGTTCTGCCTGAGGGCTGAGGCTGAGCGTCGCCTCGGGGGTCCAGTTCGCCACGGGCGCCTTGCCCTTGAGGATCGGCATTTCGCTCATACCGATGGCATAGGCGGTGTCGGCCTCGACACCCGGCACCTCTTGCAGCAT
Source organism: Sulfitobacter sp. 20_GPM-1509m (assembly GCF_000620505.1). GTDB lineage: Bacteria > Pseudomonadota > Alphaproteobacteria > Rhodobacterales > Rhodobacteraceae > Pseudosulfitobacter. Next base: position 655,438 of record NZ_JIBC01000004.1, read on the forward strand.
CCGGTTCAACCAACCGTCGCGCACACCACCTTGCAGCGTGTCTGTGCCTGCTTCCAGCACGTCTTGCCCGTCGAAATGGCTGCGCTTGTCGCGGTATGGCGTGCTGACCGCATGGGCAAAGCCCAGCTCGCCCGCCTTCCACATGGGCGCCAGTGCCGCCATCGCCGGGTGCAGCGCAAAGAACCCGTCCAGATCCATCGCACCGTTCTGCGGACCGCCCGCAAGACTGCTGCGCAGGCCCGCATAGCTGGCGTCGCCATAAGGCTGCACCGCGTCCAGCCCGTCCATCGCCCCGCGCAGGATGATGACAATCAGCCGCGTGTCCCAGGGGGCCGCGGCAAAGGTGACCGGCGTCAGCAGCGGGCTGGCCGCCAGCGAACAGCCCAAAACCGCAGAGCGGGTCAGAAAAAAGCGGCGCGTAAGATCGGTCATGGCGGCTACTCCTAGCGGCGCTGGAACGCGGGGGACATCAGCACAAGGCCGATGGCTTCGGATTTACTTTCGGCGGCACCGGCTGCGAATTTCACATCTTCGGGGGCAAAGCTGCCCAGCGCCGTATCAACAAAGGCGCGTGGGTCCGGAAGATCGGGGCGCAGCATTTCCGGCCCCGCCATTGCCCAGCGCACGCGGCCCGACAACCCCTGAGGCGTCAGCCATGCGTCATCTTCTTCGGGCCAGCCGTCCGGCCCCGAAAACTTTTGCCAGGTCTGGCCCATCACCGCCATCGGCGTCAGTAACACATTGCGCACGCGCTTTTCTGGCATTTCGGCCACCACGGCCGGATCAACAGCCAGCGCGCGCATGGCAGAGCCTACGAATTCCACCGGCGGTTTGATGTTCGCGCCCTCGGACGTCCACGCGGCGGGGTGTTCCAGCAACGCGGCATAGACCTGCATCAGGTCACCCTCGGTCTCGATATAACGCGCGGTCACGTGGTCGATCAGCGCGGGGTCGGGTGTGTCGGATACGAAATGCACCGCCAGCTTCCACGACAGGTGCCGCGCGGTGGCCGGATGCACGGAGAGGTCTTCCAGAACCGCATGAACCGGCTTGATCGAATAGGCATCGTCATAGGTCACGCCCAGCACCGTCTCGGCCCCCGGCTCGACATAATCCTTGCGGAATTTGGCGCCTTGTTTGGGCTGAAACGACAGGCCGGTAAACAGCTCGGCCAGTTGGCGCACGTCGTCCTGCGTATAGGGGCCATCGACCCCAAGCGTGTGCAGTTCCATCACTTCACGCGCCAGGTTTTCGTTCAGCCCCGCCGTCTTGCCGCGCTTCTGCGCGCGTTCGCTGCCCGGCCCCATCGACCGGTCCTGATCCAGAAATTGCAACATGACGGGATGGGTCACGGCGCTGATCAGTAGATCCGCAAAACGACCGCCAACAAAGGGGCGAATGCCATCTTCGATGTAGGGTGACGTGGCGCGCTTCACCACGCCCGCCTTGCCCGTGGCGGTGAAATGGTCACCCCAGAAATAGACCAGCCGTTCAAAGAACCCGGTTTCGGTATAGGTCCGGCGCAGCATCGACAGCCCCAGCCAGTGGGTCATGTCGATGCGGGCCTGTTTCTTCAACAGGTTGCGCTCTTTTTGGGCCTCTTTCGCTTCGGGCTTGCCGCGGTTCGCCCGCAGGGTGGTACGCAGCTCGTCACTGGCAACCATGCGTTCGCGGAAGGTGCTGAACGGCTCGATGGGAAAGCGTTGCGCCATCGCGTCGGGGGCGGTGATACCGGCCAGCATTGCCTCGACCGACGCTATGGGGGCGATCACGGGCGACAGGCCGCAGCCAAATCGCATTTCTGCAAACTCAGGTTGGAATGCGCGCACGGACAACTCCCTTGCCGATCATGGATGCAATATAGCAAGGGGCGCGCCCATTTGCATCGGCGCGCCCCATCACTTTTTCATTGCAGGCGACGGATCGCCCAAATGTGCGTCAGTCTTGCGGAATGACCCGCAGCCCCAGCTCCATCAGCTGATCGCTGGTGGGGTCAGACGGTGCGTTCATCATCAGGTCTTCGGCGCGCTGGTTCATCGGGAACAGGATCACTTCGCGGATGTTCTGTTCGTTCGCCAGCAGCATCACGATGCGGTCAATCCCGGCAGCACAACCGCCGTGCGGCGGTGCGCCGTATTGGAATGCGTTGACCATACCGCCAAAGCGTTTGCGCACCTCGGCCTCGTCATAGCCTGCGATTTCAAACGCTTTGAACATGATCTCGGGGCGGTGGTTCCGAATGGCACCCGACACCAGTTCATAGCCGTTGCAGGCCAGATCATACTGATAGCCCAAGACCTCAAGCGGATCGCCTTGCAGGGCGTCCATGCCGCCCTGGGGCATCGAGAACGGGTTGTGTTCAAAGTCGATCTTGCCGGTGGTCTCGTCTTTTTCATAGATCGGGAAGTCAACGATCCACGCAAAGGCAAAGCGATCCTTGTCGGTCAGGTTCAGTTCGTCACCGATGATGTTACGGGCGCGGCCCGCGATGGCTTCGAACTGTTTCGGCTTGCCGCCCAGGAAGAACGCCGCATCGCCCATGCCAAGGCCCAGCTGCTGGCGGATGGCTTCGGTGCGCTCGGGGCCGATGTTCTTGGCCAGCGGGCCGGCCGCTTCCATGCCGCCTTCGACTTCGCCGGATTTCAGCTTGGCCTGGGCCTCTTTCACAGTGATGCCCAGTTCCTGAGCCACGGCATCGGCAGTTTTCTCGCGCCAGAAGATATAGCCCATGCCGGGCAGACCTTCCTTCTGGACAAATGCGTTCATGCGGTCGCAGAACTTGCGCGACCCGCCTGTGGGCGCGGGAATGGCGCGCACTTCGGTGCCGTCCTGTTCCAGCAGCTTGGCGAAGATGGCGAAACCGGAACCGGCAAAATGCTCGGACACGACCTGCATCTTGATCGGGTTGCGCAGGTCGGGCTTGTCGCTGCCGTACCAGAGGGCCGCGTCGCGATAGCTGATCTGCTCCCATGTCTGGTCGACTTTGCGACCGCCGCCGAATTCCTCGAAAATGCCGCCGATCACGGGCTGGATCGTGTCGAACACGTCCTGCTGGGTGACAAAGCTCATCTCAAGGTCAAGCTGGTAGAAATCGGTGGGCGACCGGTCGGCACGCGGGTCTTCGTCGCGGAAACAGGGCGCGATCTGGAAATATTTGTCAAAGCCCGAGACCATCAACAGCTGTTTGAACTGCTGGGGGGCCTGCGGAAGCGCATAGAACTTGCCGGGGTGCAGACGCGACGGCACCAGGAAGTCGCGCGCGCCTTCGGGCGACGACGCGGTGATGATCGGCGTCTGGTATTCGCGGAACTTTGCGTCCCACATCCGGCGGCGGATCGAGGCAACAACGTCCGAGCGCAGCTTCATGTTGGCCTGCATCTTTTCGCGGCGCAGGTCCAGATAGCGGTATTTCAGCCGGGTTTCCTCGGGGTATTCCTGATCGCCAAACACCATCAGCGGCAGCTCAGCGGCGGGGCCCAGCACTTCGACCTCGCGCACAAACACTTCGATCTCGCCGGTGGGGATCTTGGCGTTGACCAGTTCGGGCGCGCGGGCCTTCACTTCGCCGTCAATGCGAATGCACCATTCGCTGCGCAGCTTTTCCACGTCGGCAAAGGCGGCGCTGTCGGGGTCGCACAGAACCTGTGTCACGCCGTAGTGGTCGCGCAGGTCGACAAACAGGATGCCCCCGTGATCGCGCACGCGATTGACCCAACCGGACAGGCGGACGGTTTTGCCGACGTCGGCGGCGGTCAGTTCGGCGCAGGTGTGGCTGCGATAGGCGTGCATAATAGGCTCCCGCTCTCTGGGCTGATGATCGGGGCAGATACACCGCCCATAGGGTGGGAAGTCAAGCCGCGCGGGCCGTCGCGCGGGGGAAATCCGCGCGACGGGCACGTTTTGTGGGGTCTAGCCCAGTGATCGCAGCAATTCTTGCGAGGGCACGCCGGTGGCCGCCATCCCGCGGCTGGACTGATAGGCGCTGATCGCGGCCTTGCTTTTCGGCCCCAGAACGCCGTCGGCCCCGTCCGTGTCAAAGCCTGCGGCAGTCAGTTTGCGTTGAAGCGCCATACGATCATCCTTGGTCAGCCCGTTGGCGTCGGGCGGGAACGACCCGCGCAGCGGCCCTGCGCCGCCGATGCGATCGGCCAGATGGCCCACCCCAATCGCGTAGCTGTCCGAGTTGTTGTAGCGTTTGATCGCGTTGAAATTCGATGTGACGGCAAAGCTTGGACCGCCCGGTTGCGGGGTGATGATGCTGCCCGCCGGTGCGCCGTTGCCCACCTCGCCGCCCCAGCGGGTGCCACGCGACCAGCCGTTGCGTTGCAGGTACGCGGCGGTCGAGGCCAACGCATCGCTGGGGTCCGCCGACCAGATGTCGCGGCGGCCATCGCCGGTATAGTCGACGGCAAAGGCCTGATAGGATGTGGGGATGAACTGGGTGTGGCCCATGGCCCCGGCCCAGCTTCCGACCATGCGGTCGGCAGTGATATCGCCGCTTTGAATGATCTTCAGGGCTGCAACCAACTGCTTTTCAAAGAATTCCCCGCGCCGCCCGTCATAGGCCAGCGTCGATGTGGCCGAGACAACCGGCACATCGCCTTTGCGTTCACCGAAAAAGCTTTCCAGCCCCCAGATCGCGCAGATGATGGTGCTATCGACGCCATATTTCGCCTCAAGCGCGTTCAGCGTGCTGCCGTGGCGCGCATAGGCGGCGCGGCCCTTGGTGACGCGTTCGTCGGAGGCCGCGATGGCAAGGTAATCTTCCAGCGTGCGGCTGAACTCGGTCTGGTTGCGGTCGCGTTTGACCACGCCGGGCAGATAGCCTGCGCCGCGAAAGCCTGCATTCAGCGTGCTGTCGGAAATGCCCTGTGCGCCTGCGCGGTCGCGGAACGATGCGACCCATTGGCTCCACCCGGCATTGGGCACCGGGCGCAGGTCATCGGGCAAGCCGCCCGATGAAACCGACGGGATGCCCGGCATCGAAGTGCCACAGCTTGCAAGGCCCAGCCCTGCGGTCAGCCCAAGTGTGAAATTGCGTCGTGTGATGATCATTTTTCTGCCCTGCCCATTCTTGTTTGGGCATTACCCTAACGCAAAGGTGAACACACGCAATCATCCGCGTACCGCATGTCGGGCGGTACGCGGCGTTTTGCTTAGGGACAGGCTTAACCGATGATATTCAGCAGCAGTTCGCGCGTGTTTTCTTCGGTCATTTTCACCGGATTGCCGCCGGTGCTGGGGTCGATCAGTGCGCCTGCCACGATGCGGTCCACGTCGGGGTTTTCAACACCCAGACCCTTCAGCGTCTTGGGAATACCCATCGACGCATTCAGATCGTCGACAAAGGCGCAGAACCCGTCAAAGCCGCCGTCGATGTCCAGATAGCGCGCGGCCTGTGCAATCTTGGCTTCGATCTCGGGGCGGTTGAATTGCAGCACGGCGGGCATGCAGACGGCGTTCGTGGTGCCGTGGTGGGTGTGGTAGATCGCGCCAATGGGGTGCGACAAGGCGTGGATCGCGCCCAGCCCCTTTTGGAACGCGGTGGCCCCCATGGCAGCCGCCGACATCATCTGCGCGCGCGCTTCGATGTCGGTGCCGTCCTTGTAGGCACGCGGCAGGTAATCCTTGACCAACCGCATCCCTTCCAGCGCCATGCCCTGGCTCATCGGGTGATAATGCGGCGAGCAGAACGCTTCGACGCAATGGGCAAAGGCATCAAGGCCGGTGCCCGCGGTGATAAACGGCGGCATGCCCACGGTCAGTTCGGGGTCGCAGATCACGACACGCGGCAGGATCTTGGGGTGGAAGATGATCTTTTTCTCGGCGGTTTCCGAGTTGGTGATAACCGACGCGCGGCCCACTTCGGACCCGGTGCCTGCGGTGGTGGGCACGGCCACGATGGGGGCAATGGCGTCGGCGTCGGCGCGGGTCCACCAGTCGCCGATATCCTCAAAATCCCAGATCGGGCGGCTTTGGCCCGCCAGAAACGCCACGACCTTGCCCAGATCCAGGCCCGAGCCGCCGCCAAAGGCGATCACGCCGTCATGGCCGCCCTCGCGGTAAACCGCGACGCCCGCCTGCGCGTTTACTTCGGTCGGGTTCGGGTCCACCTCGGAAAACATCGCGCGGCCCAGACCGGCGGCGTCGATCAGGTCCAGCGTGCGCTGGGTGATGTCCATGCCCGCCAGCCCGCGATCTGTGATCAGCAGCGGCTTGGTGATGCCTGCGGCCATGCAAGCCTCGGCGATCTCGGAAATGCGCCCCGCGCCAAAGCGGATTGCGGTGGGGTAGGACCAATTTGCAGTCAGCGTCATGGGATCAGGCTTTCTTCAGATGGTAGGATTTGGGACGGGTCAGGTTGTGATAGCCGATGACCGACAGACCGCCACCGCGACCGGTGTCCTTGCAGCCGGTCCAGCACAGCGCCGGATCAAGGTAATCGGCGCGGTTCATGAACACGGTGCCGGTTTCGATCTGGTCGGCAATCGCCTCGGCGCGCGCGGCGTCCTGCGTCCAGACGGATGCTGTCAGCCCGTAGTCGCTGTCGTTCATCAGGCGGATCGCCTCGGCGTCGTCCTTGACGGCCATGATGCCGACCACGGGACCAAAGCTTTCCTCGCGCATCACGCGCATGTCGTGGGTCACGTTCGTCAGGATCTGCGGCATCAGGTAGGCGCCGCCATCCTGCGGGAAATCTGCGGGGTCGATGTGGGCCGTGGCCCCTGCGGCAATCGCATCGGCGGTCTGTTCGCGCACGGTGTCGGCAAAGCGCACGTGTGCCATCGGGCCGATGGTGGTTTCCGGGTCCAGCGGATTGCCCAGCTTGTAACCTTTGACGATCTCGACCGCCTTGGCGACGAAGTCGTCAAACAATGCCTCTGCCACGTAAATCCGTTCGATGCCGCAACAGCACTGGCCCGAGTTGAACATAGCACCGTCAATCAGCGTATCGGCAGCAGCCTGCACGTCAGCGTCATCGCAGACATAGCCGGGGTCTTTACCGCCCAGCTCCAGCCCGACGCCGGTGAACGTGCCTGCGGCAGCCGTTTCAATGGCGCGCCCCCCGCCGACCGAACCGGTGAAGTTGACGAACCCAAAGGATTTCGCCGCGATCAGGTCGGATGTGGTCTGGTGGTCCAGAAACACGTTCTGGAACACATCGTCAGGGATCCCGGCGGCATGGAACGCCTCGGCCATACGCTCACCCACAAGCGGCGTCTGGCTCGCGTGTTTCAGCATCACCGTGTTGCCCGCAATCAGCGCGGGCGCGACGGTGTTGATCGCCGTCATATAGGGATAATTCCACGGCGCCACGACCAGCACGACACCATGCGGCACCCGTTTGATCACGCGGCGGAATGTATCGCTGTCCTCGATGACCAGATCGGCCAACGCGTCCTGCGCGATGTCGGCCATATAGGTGGCGCGTTCGTTAAAGCCGCCAAATTCACCGCCATAGCGCACGGGCCGGCCCATCTGGTGCGCCAGTTCCGGCACGATGGCGTCATTCATTGCCCCCACACGGGCCACACCGTCCTGGACCAGCGCAATGCGCTCGGCCAGCGGGCGTGCGGCCCATGGGGCTTGGGCAGCCTTCGCCCGCGCGACAGCGGCCGCAGCGTCAGATGCGCCCAGCGGCGTGCGCTCGGCGTAGACCGATCCGTCGATCGGCGAAATACAGGTAATCATGGTCAGGCCCTTTCAAATCCGCGCGCGATTTCCCAATCGGTCACGACGCGGTCAAACTCTTCCTGCTCCCATTCGGCGCATCGGGTGTAATGGTCAATCACATCGTCCCCGAATGCCTCCCGAAGGAAAGCGGATTTTCGCAAGGTCTCGGTCGCCGCCCGCAGGGTCTGCGGGATGTCGGCGGCCTTGGCGTCTTCGTACACGTCGCCACGCGTCGGCGGCGACAGTTCCATCTTGTCCTCGATCCCCTTGATCCCGGCGGCCAGCATCGCGGCCTGCGCAAGATAGGGGTTCAGGTCCGAACCGCCGATACGGCATTCGACCCGCACCCCCTTGGTGTCGGCCCCGCACAGGCGGAAACCCGCAGTGCGGTTGTCGACGGACCAGACGGTTTTCGTGGGGGCAAAGGTGCCTTTGGCAAAGCGTTTGTAGCTGTTCACGTAAGGAGCGAGGAAAAACGTATAATCCGGCGCATAGGCGATCAGCCCGGCCATATAGTTTTTCATCAGTTCGGACATGCCCAGATCGGCGTCCTTGTCGAAAAACGCGGGCGTCTCACCCTGCCACAGCGATTGGTGCACGTGGCTGGAGCTGCCGACGCGGTCATGGTGCCACTTGGGCAGGAACGACGCCGCGCGACCGTTTTGCCAGGCGATTTCCTTGATCGCGTGTTTCGCGATGCTGTGGTGGTCGGCGCAATCCAGTGCGGGGGCATAGCGGATGTTCAGCTCTTCCTGCCCGGCCTCGGCCTCGCCCTTGGAATTCTCGATGGGCAGGCCGGCCGCATACAGGTGGTTGCGGATCGGCCGCATCACGCCCTCTTCCTTGGTGGTCTGGAAGATGTTGTAATCTTCGTTATAGCCACTGATTGGCGTCAGGTCGCGGAACCCGCCGGCGCGGATTTCATCCAGGCTTTTCTCGAACAGGAAAAACTCCAGCTCGGTCGCCATCATCGCGTCAAAGCCAAGATCGCGCAGCCGCGCAACCTGCTTTTTCAGGATTGCGCGTGGGTCATGGGGCACGGGGGCGTGGGTGTGATGGTCCAGCACATCGCACAGCACCAGTGCGGTGCCCTCCAGCCACGGCACCGTGCGCAGCGTGGTCAGGTCGGGGGCCATGACATAGTCGCCATAGCCGGTTTGCCAGCTGGTCGAGGCGTAGCCATCAGGCGTGGCCATTTCCAGATCGGTGGCCAGCAGGTAGTTGCAGCAATGGGTCTCTTTGAACGAGGTTTCCACGAAGTTGACCGCATGAAACCGCTTGCCCATCAAACGGCCCTGCATGTCCACAAAACAGGCCAGCACCGTGTCGATGCTGCCGTCGGTGACGCGGGATTTCAGGTCATCAAAGCTTAGGTTGCCGGGCATGTCGGTGTCCTGTGGTTAAAGTGCGTGTGGCGGGCGACCCGATGGACCGCCCGCATGTATTTGTGGGACAGAAAGGCTTAGCCGAAGCTGTAGGGCGGGCCCGCCTTGTCGATCACGTCGTTATAATCGCGGAAAATCTGGACGATCTTGGCGTTCACTTCGCCCTCTTGCGCCACCTCGTCCCAGAAGACCTTGGCCGCGTCTTCGACGACTTTCCATTCCTCTTGCGGGATCGAGCGCAATTGCAGCTTGTCGCCCTTGGCACGCAGCGACGCCTCGCCGCCCCAATACCACTGGTTGCGATAGGTGTGACCGGCCTCGATCCCCGCCATCACGATGGCTTTCAGATGCTCGGGCAGATCCGCCCAGCGGCCTTCGTTGACAAAGAACGACCCGATCCATGCGCCCGAGATGTTGTTGGTCAGGAAATAGTCGGTCACGTTTGCCCAACCAACGGTGTAATCCTCGGTGATGCCGGACCACGCCATACCGTCCAGCTCGCCCGTCTGAACCGCAACTTCCGCGTCTTCATAGGGGATCGAAACCGGCACGACGCCGAACTGAGTCAGGAAACGGCCGGCTGTGGGGAAGGTGTACAGCTTCAGCCCGTCCAGATCGGCCAGCGATGTGACCTCTTTCTTGGTGTTGAAGTTGCACGGGTCCTGCCCCGCCGCCGACAGCCATGTCACGCCGACCTTGGCGTACTCCTCGCGCCAGATGTCGGCCAGACCGTATTGGTTGAACAGCACCGGCACATCCAGCGAATGTTTGGTGGCCAGCGGGAAATAACCGCCGAACTGCTGCAAGGGCGTGGGCGACGCCATGCTGTCGTCGTCCGAATGTACGGCGTCGATGGTGCCACGTTGCAGGGCCTGGAACAGCTCGCCGGTGGGGACGATCTGGTCGGCGTAGAACAGCTCGATCTCAAGCTCGCCGTTGGCAGCCGTGTTGATGTAGTCGATGACAGGCTTGGTCACATGCTCGCCCAGCGCGGCGCCGGCATAGGTCTGGAACCGCCACTTGATGGTGTCCTGTGCCCGGACGATGGCAGGGGCGGCAAGGCTGGCCGCGCCGCCAAGGGCTGCGGTGCGGATGAAATTGCGTCTCGTCGTCATGTCTCTTCTCCTTGTTAAGTTGGGGTGCACCGTTTGCGGTGTCTGTTATCAGTTTGCGTAGACGTAATTGGGCAGCCACAGGGCGATCTGGGGGAAGGCCATCACCATCACCAGCGCCCCCACCATGACCAGAACAAAGGGGGCGATGGACCCGTAGATGTCGCGCAGTGTGATCTCGGGCGGGGCCATAGCCCGCATCAGGAACAGGTTATAGCCAAAGGGCGGCGTCATATAGGCGATCTGGCAGGTGATCGTGTAAAGGATACCGTACCACACCAGATCAAAGCCCAGCGCGCCTACCAGCGGCACATACAGCGGCGCGACGATCACCAGCATGGCCGTGTCGTCCAGAAACGTCCCCATGATGATAAAGCTAAGCTGCATCAGGATCAGGATCACCCACGGGCTCAGGTTCAGCCGCTCGGTGAACAGGTTCTCGATCGCCTTGACCGCGCCCAGCCCGTCGAACACCGCGCCAAAGGCCAGTGCCGCCAGAATGATCCACATGAACATGCAGGTGATGCCCAGCGTCTTGCGGACCGAGTTTTCGAAGACTTCGCGGGTCATGCGCCCCTTGAGGATGGCCGCGACAAAGGCCGCAATCGCCCCGATGGCCGAGCTTTCCACCAGCGATGTCCAGCCTTTGACGAACGGGAACATCATCACCGCAAAGATCACCACCGGCAGCAGCCCCGCGCGCAGCAACGCCAGCTTTTCGCGGCGCGGCATCGCGCGTTCCTCGGCGCTCAGCACCGGGCCAAGCGACGGGTTCAGCCAGCAGCGGATGGTGATGTAGGCAATGAACATCGCCGCCATCATCAGCCCCGGAACCACCCCCGCCAGCCAAAGCTGGCCCACCGGTTGCCGCGCGATCATTGCATACAGCACCAGCACGACCGACGGCGGCACCAGAATGCCCAGCGACGACCCCGCCTGGATCACCCCGGTGACCATGCGTTTGTCGTACCCCCGTTTCAGCAGTTCGGGCAGCGCGATGGTGGCGCCAATGGCCATGCCGGCAACGCTCAGCCCGTTCATCGCGGAAATCAGCACCATCAGCCCGATGGTCCCCACCGCCAGACCGCCGCGCAGGCCGCCCATCCAGACGTGGAACATCTTGTAGAGGTCATCGGCGATCTTCGATTCCGACAGAACGTAGCCCATGAAGATGAACATCGGCAGCGTCAGCAGCGGATACCATTTCATCAGCTTCATCGCGGCGGAAAAGCCGATGTCATAGCCGCCCTTGTCGCCCCACAGCAGCAGGGCCGCGACGACAGCGACAAAACCGATGGCGCCGAACACACGCTGACCTGTCATCAGCATCAGCATCATCGTCGAGAACATCAGGGTGGCGATCAATTCATATGACATCAGATCTCATGGCCCTTCAGCCGCAGCACATCTTTGCAAAGCTCGGAAAGGCACTGCAAAATCATCAGGAAAAAGCCCACGATCATCACGACTTTGACGGGCCACAGATAGGGCCGCCAGGCGGACGAGGATTGTTCAAGCCGCCCGATTTCCTCGGTGCCGGTGACGACGCCGAACAGGTAGCTCAGCGGCTCGGTCTGCCAGTAGCCCAGCGAATAGGCGGTCGAACTGATGGCGCCATAAAGCAGGACCACAAGGTAGAAGATCAGCAGCAGGACGGTGAACATATCGACCCATGCCTTCTTGCGGATCGACCAGTCGCCATAGAGCAAATCCATGCGCACATGGTCGCCCATCTGCATCGAATAGGGCCCGCCCAGGATATAGTAGCCGACCATAATGAACTGGGCCATTTCCAGCGTCCAAAGCGACGGCAGGAAAAAGACCTTGTTGACCGAAGACCACAGCAGCACGCCCATCAGCACGAAAATCCCGTACATCATGACCCGGCCCAGGCGGTAGTTGACGGCATCAACCCCGCGAATAAATCCACGCATCATGCGCTGCATGCGACCCCCTGAGCGTTGAGTTTCCCACAGGCATCGTTCAGCCATTCGGCCAGCATGTCGCCCATCTGTGCCTGTTCCGCCTCGGTCTGGATCAGGTCGTTGCGCACTTCGATCATCACGTTCGGGTGGCCGTGGGCAGTCCCGTGAACCTGCAAGGTGTGGGTTACCCCGTCGCCGGGCCCATAGGGCGCGTTGCGCTGCACGTCTGCCGAGGTGTGGGCGGTCGCAATGTCCAGCATGGCATCGGCCAGCCGCGTGTCGGCGTCGTGCAGAACACCGATCTCGACCGCGCGGGGCGTACCGTTGTAAACGGGGGTAAAGCTGTGGATGGTGACCAGCACCGGCGCCGGTCTGGCTGCAACAGTTTGTACAAGAAGGTCGCGAAACGGTACATAATATGTCGCCGCCCGGGCCGCGCGCTGATCGGGGGTCAGGGCCGCATTGCCGGGCACATCAAAGATTTCGCTTTTGGCGGGCATGGCCCCCGGTGCCTCGGGCGGACGGTTGCAATCATACACCAGCCGCGACACGCAACTGGCCACCAGCACCGCATCCAGACGTTTGGCGATCTGCCGCGCCACACCCAGCGCGCCGGGGTCCCATGCGGCATGGCTGACCTTGGCCGCGTCGGACAGGCCCAGCCCCTCAAGTGCCTCGGGAATAAAGCACGACGCATGTTCGCAGACCAAGACAACGGACGAAGTGCCCGAGGAATTGATTGTCTGTGCGATTGGTATCTGAGTTGCGTCTGCGTCTGTCATGGCACCCCCTGCGCTCACAAAGTGCTTGCCTCGACGGCCATCTGTCAACAGAATTGTGAAAATATCCATCAGCCAAACTTGGTGTGAAAAATATTCGATCAAACAGGAGGCGCCCGTGTCGTCAGACGCGCTTACGATATCCGACCGCATCCAGCAGAAGCTGGACGATCTGACCCGTGCCGAACGTCAACTGGCCCATTCCATCCTGGAAAACTACCCGATCTCTGGGCTGGGGCCGCTGACCGAACTGGCGCTGGATGCCAATGTGTCCGGCCCCACCGTGGCGCGGATGGTGCAAAAGCTGGGGTTCAAGGGCTATGCCGAGTTTCAGGCCGAACTGCGCGAGGAACTGCGCGCCAAGGTCAAAGGGCCGATTGCCAAACACGACACATGGGCCGACAGCGCGCCGTCGGGGCATATCCTGAACACCTTTACCGACGCCGTGATCGACAACATCCGGCACACGCTGGGCCAGATTGATCCTCAAGCCTTTGATAAAGCATGCGCTTTGGTTGGTGATCCCGCACATCACCTGTATATTGTCGGCGGACGGGTGACGCACACGCTGGCGGAATACCTGTTTTTGCACATGCAGGTGATCCGCCCTAACATCACCCACGTGCAATCCACGTCGAACGCATGGCCGCACTATCTGCTGGACGTGAAACCGGGCGATGTCTTCGTGATCTTCGACGTGCGCCGTTACGAGAACAATACCCTGAAACTGGCCGAGATGGCCCATGCACAGGGCGCAAAGATCATCCTGTTCACGGATCAATGGCGCTCGCCCGTCCATCAGCTGGCCGACATCAGCTTTAGCAGTCGCATCGTGGTGCCGTCGGCGTGGGATTCAGCAGCCACGACTCTTTTGCTGACCGAAACGATGATTTCAGCAGTACAAAACCTGCGCTGGGACGACACCAAGGGACGCATGGAAGAGCTGGAAGCGATGTTCGACCAGACCAAGCTGTTCCGCAAGTTCACCTGACTGCCTAAAAAACAGGCATCGGTACCGCGGCGGGTTGCGACCGGGACGGGCAAGTCCCAGACTGATCCCAAATGCAGCAACCGCTTCCTCTTCTTGTCTTCAGCGATCTCGATGGCACGTTGATTTCGCACGACACGTACCGGTGGGATGCCGCCCGCCCTGCGTTGGCGCACCTGCGCGGCATCGGTGCGGGCGTGGTGCTGGCCAGCAGCAAAACAGCGCCGGAAATCATCGGCTTGCGCGCGCAGATGGGGCTGGAGGACTGGCCGGCCATCGTTGAGAACGGCGCGGGCGTGTTGGATGCACAGGCCACGGACACGCCAGCCGACACCGAGTATCTGCGCTTGCGGTCCGCGTTGAACCAACTGCCCGATAACTTGCGCGGGCTGTTTCAGGGCTTTGGCGATCTGGACGTTGCGGGGGTGGCGAAGTTAACGGGTTTGCCCCCCGCCGATGCGCAAAACGCCAAAACGCGGGCCTTTTCCGAACCGGGGCTGTGGCACGGCACCGATGCCCAACGCACCGCGTTTCTTGAAGCGCTGGGGCAGCACGGCATAACCGCCCGCGAAGGTGGGCGGTTCCTGACGCTGTCCTTTGGCCAGACCAAGGCCGACCGGATGGCACAGATCATTGCCACATACCGCCCACAGGTCACATTGGCCCTGGGTGACGCGCCGAACGACATCGAGATGCTGCAAACCGCCGACCACGGCGTGATCATAGCCAACCCGCACCGCACGCCCCTGCCCCCGCTGGACGCCGAAGCCGCGGGGCGTATCACGCGCACCACCCTGTCCGGTCCCGACGGCTGGAACCGCGCGGTGCTGGATTTCGTTGACTCATTGCCCCCTGAACAAGGACGCCACCCATGACAGATTTTCACCAGAACGGGAACGTGGCGACGCTGCACAATTTGCGCACCCGCTCTTTGGATGAGATGACCTATGAGCTTGAGACCTTTGCCCAGTCGCGCAAAATCTCGTTGATCCTGCCGTGTCTGTATTCCGAACTGGAAACCGATGCCATGCCGCTGATCCTGAGCGAATTGGCCAAGGTCACGTACCTGCACCGCATCATCATCGGTCTGGACCGCGCCGACGAAGCCCAGTTCCGCCACGCGCAGCAGTTTTTCAAAGGGTTGAACCAGAACCACATCGTGATCTGGAACGACAGCCCCCGCATGAAAGCATTGGGCGCGCGACTGGATGCGCTGGGGCTTGCGCCGATGGAACAGGGCAAGGGCAAGAACGTGTGGTCGTCGCTGGGCTATCTGATCGGCTGCGAGGACAGTTCGGTGATGGCGATCCATGATTGCGACATCGTCACCTATACCAACGAAATGCTGGCGCGGCTGGTTTATCCGGTGGCCAACCCGACGTTTCCCTATCAGGTGGCCAAGGGATTCTATTCCCGCGTCGGTCAGGGCAAGCTGAACGGGCGCGTCACGCGGCTGTTGGTCAGCCCGTTGCTGATTGCGCTGAAACGGGTGATCGGCGACCGCGATTATCTGGATTACCTGCGCAGCTTCCGCTATCCGCTGTCCGGCGAATTCGCCATGCGCACCAGCATCCTGCCCGACCTGCGCATTCCGTCAGACTGGGGGCTGGAAATCGGCGTGCTGTCCGAAGCCTGGCGCAATCTGGCCCCCAAGGCGGTTTGCCAGGTCGAGATTGCCGACAACTATGACCACAAGCATCAGGACCTGAGCCCCGAAGACGCAAGTGCAGGCCTGAGCCGTATGTCGACTGACATCTGCAAGGCGATCTTCCGCAAGCTGGCCGCCGATGGTACCGTGTTCACACCCAATGTGTTCCGCACGCTGAAAGCGACCTATTACCGCTGCGCGCTGGACCTGCTCGAGGCCTATTACACCGATGCGCAGATGAACGGGCTGACCATCGACCGGCACAAGGAAGAGCTGGCAATTGAACTCTTTGCCGAAAACATCATGCGCGCGGGCCAGACGTTTCTGGACAACCCGCACGAGACACCCTTCATCCCGACATGGAACCGTGTCCACTCGGCCGACGCCAGCTTTCTGGCCGATCTGCGCGCGGCGGCCGTCGCGGATGAAAAGGAGTTTTCGGACTAGGGCCCGCCGCCCCCGTTGGACAGGAGGACGCCCGCAACCAGCCCCGCAACGGCGGTGATAACAGGCAGAACCCAAACGGGGCGTTTCGCCGGCGTCGGTTTTGGTTTTCTGAGGGCGTCGAAGTTGCGGAACATCGACACGCTCAGGTCATCTGCAGGGCAGGTGATATAAACCTCGCGTCTGGGCGCATGGGTCGGGTGGTGGTTCCAGCATTCCAGCGTGATACGTCCGCGCGCATCGGCAGCCTGTGCAATCACAACCGTCTCGCCCGGCTCGTCGCACAGTTCCATGCGCGCCGAAGTGCCTGCACAAAGCGCGTCGAAAAAGCCCCGGATCTGACCGCGCGGATTGCCCAAGGCCATCGAGACACGGGCGAGATAGACCATATCGTCGATCTCAAGCTGGAATTCGGCCCAGCCGGCACCCTCTGGTATCAGGCGCATCCCGATAGTGCCCGCGGCGTAGGCGGGCGCGTCCGCGCCTTGCATCCATATGTCCCGGTCGTCCAGATCGTCCATGTCGCGTCAGTTCACCGATTGGGGGCACGGACAGTCTAGCAGCCCGCGTCCCAAAGCCAACCAGCCCTTACTGCGGCGTGGTGATCACCGGAATGGGCGAGATTTTGGTGCCGTCGGTAAAACGGTGCAGGCGGAAGGGCGTCGGATCGACCACCGGCGATTGTCCGGTGATCAGCTCGGCTGCCAGACGCCCTGCCCCGGTGCCCAGACCAAAGCCATGACCGGAAAAACCTGTGGCCACGAACAGGCCGGGAATGCCGTTCTTGACCCCTTCGGTGGATGAAATCGCGGGGATCAGGTCCGGCAGAACGTCGATGTATCCGCCCCATCGCTGCGCGACGGTCGCATCCTTGAGCGCCGGAAAGGTTTTCTTGACCACGGCAAGTGTCTTGTCGATGTAGGGCGCGTCGGCCTCGGGGTCCAGAATGCGGGTCTTTTCAAACGGGGTCACGTCGTCGCCGGTCCAATGGCGCGGCGTGCGCAATGCGTCCAGAAACGCAGGGCCAAGCCCCAACCGGATCGACCGCCACTCGTTTTTCAACGTCGGCAGATAGGCCGTGAACAGCCGGAAACTGTCGGGCGTCAACTGGTAACGGCTGGGCACGGCCGAGGCGACGGTATAGCCGCCATCCATACGTTTGCGTATGGCAAAGGACGTGGTTTTCAGGTTGCTTTGCGGTCCAGCCTCGACCGCGTCGGTGCGCAACACGGTGTTGCGGGTGCGCAATTGCGGCAGGTAGATGCCGATGTTGCGCAGGAACAACCGCGACCAGACGCCACCCGCCACCAGCACAGCGTCACAGGCGATGCGCCCCTGTTCGGTGACCACGCCCGACACCTTGCCTGCGGAGGTTTCGACCACGCGCACCGCGCAATTCTGGTGCACCGTGCCGCCGCGGTCCTGCACCGCACGGGCAATGGCCGGCGCCGCCATCTGCGGCTCGGCGCGCCCGTCGCGTGGGCAATGCAGCGCACCGATGAGCCCTTGGGCGTCAGGGTCATAACCCTGCAAATGCGTCAAAGCTTCTTCGCGGTTCATCAGATGTGTGGGAATCTGGTAGCCCCCTAATTCCTCCTGCGCCTTGCGTTCGGCCTGAAGGGCGGCATCGCTGGCGATGGCATAGGTCGATCCGCACTGGCTGTACCCGGTTTTCCCGGCGATACGCTTGTCCAGCCCTTCCCAGATCTTGACCGCCTCAATCATCAACGGCAGTTCGCGCGGATCGCGATGGGTCAGGCGCACCCAGCCCCAGTTGCGGCTGGACTGTTCGCCGCCGATCTGACCTTTTTCGCAGATTGCGACCTTCAGGCCCCGGTCGGCCAGTTCAAGTGCCGTGCACACGCCCGCGATGCCGCCGCCGATGATGACGACATCGACGGAAATGGGCAAAACACTGTCGCTGACAACGGGGTCCAGCTTGGGTCCGGGCATGGGTGGTCTCCTTGGTGCGGCGCATATGGCCGGTCTGGTCTATGAATGTTTCAGGCGTGGGGTGGCAAGGGCGCGCCCTGTCGGCGGGCGCGCAGGTTGTCGCGCAGACGAAAGCCGCGCAGGGCTGCCTGCGGGGCCACGGACATATAAAGCGGCTGCGATTGCAGCGGCTCGATCGGCAGATCAAGGTCGGCCTCGGCCACGCCCATCGCCCAATCGGACAGGATGCCCCCGATCATTGAGCCTGTTGGCACGCCGCGCCCCGAAAGGCCCGTCATGGCGACGACACCGGGGGCCAGCGCATATAGGCGCGGGATGGTTTTGCGCTGCATGTCCAGTTCGCCGTACCAGAAAAACTCCCAGCGCAAGTCTTCGCGCAGGTCGGGGTGCAACCATTTCAACCGGTCGCTGAGGACCTGCCGCGTATAGGCCGGATCGCGCCCGCGCTGGCCCATCGGGAACATCGAGGCCACAATCCGGTTCTGGCTGTTGTACTTATAGACATAGATGTCGCCGCGCCCGTCCTGAATGGTTGTGCGTTGCGGCAGAACCACGGCCTGCGAGGCCGCCGACAACGGCTGGGTCGCGGCCACGAAAACCCGCATGATGCGGAACGTCTGGTCCAGTTTGGGCCAGCCTGCGACGGTGTAGGCGCCCGTGGTGTAGATCACCTTTTCCGCCCGCACCGATCCTTGCGCCGTGCGCACCTGCCAGGCGTTGTTGACGCGCTCACACCCCGTCACGCCCGATCCGGTGAATATCTGCCCACCTTCGGACAGCACCGCGCGACCCAGCCCGCGGGCATAGGCCAGCGCATTCAGCCCGCCCGCCTCTTCGTGCAGCCAGCCGCCGTAGAACCGTGACGATCCGGTAACCGCCTGCACTTCGTCCCGGTCCAGCATCCGGGTGCGCGCGCCTGCGGCGTTGTAGTTTTCCATATTCGCCTGAAGCTTTTTCAGATGCGAGGGGAACAGTGCCCCTTGGACATATCCGTTCTGTTCCCATTCGCAGTCGATGTCGTATTGCGCGATCATCTGCCCGACCACATCGTTGGCGCGGGTCTGGCGGTGGATCAGACGCTCGGCATACGGCGCGCCCATGACTTCGCGCAGTTCGGGCAGGCTGTAATGGGTGAAGGTCGGCGTACAGTGCCCCGCATTGCGCCCCGATCCGCCAAAACCGATTTCCTCACGCTCCAGCACCACGACGCTGACGCCTTTGCGGGCCAGTTCCAACGCTGTGGTCAGCCCCGAATAGCCCGCCCCGACCACACAGACATCAGCGGTGACCTCGCCCTGAAGTGTCTGCGTTTCCGGCCCTTGGGGGGCGGTCGCGTACCAAAGGGTGTCCTTGAATTCGGAAAATCTCGGTTTCATCTCACTGCCCTTGCGCACGGCTGTCGAAGGCATCGCGCAGACCGTCACCGATAAAGTTGAACCCGGTCACCGCGATAGTGATCGCGAGGCCCGGCACGATGGCCAGCCACGGGGCCGACCCAAGGTATTGCTGCGCGCCATTCAGCAGGTTGCCCCAACTGGGCAGCGGCGGCTGGATGCCGTAGCCCAGAAAGCTGATGTAGGCCTCGAGCAGGATCGCGCGCGCCACGGTCAGCGATGCGGCCACGATGATCGGGCCGATGGCGTTGGGCAGCAGTTCGCGGAACATGATCCAGCGGCCTGAGAGACCCAGCATATGCGCCGCTTGGACAAAATCCTGATTGCGCAGCGATTTCACCTCGGCCTCGACGATGCGGGCGACTTCCATCCAGCTGGTGGCCGAGATGATCACCGCGATCATCACCGGACCGGGCTGGATAAAGGCAGCCAGCGCCAACAGCAGAAACACCGAAGGGAACGACAGGAACGCATCCACAACGCGCATCAGAACGGCGCTGATCTTGCCGCCGTAGTAGCCTGAAACAACCCCCACGACAGAGCCGACAGTCGTGGCGATCACCATCACGGCAAAGCCCACCGCCATCGAGATTTGTCCCGCGTGGAACAGCCGCGCCGCCAGATCACGCCCCAGGGGATCGGTGCCAAAGATGTGCCCGCCGGTGCCGGGCGGCGCAAAGCGTGCGCGCAGGTCGATGTAAAGCTCGTCATAGGGCAGCAGGTACGGCCCGACAAAGCAGGCAAACGTCAGCCCCAGCACCATGAAAAGGCCGATCATCGCCAGCTTGTGACTTAGAAACCGTCGCAGTGCCCGGGACTTGATCAAGGGCTGGCGGACCGGAGGTGTCGTTGTTGCAGCAGTCATTGTCAGGACCTTTCCTTCATTCCAGAGCGATGCGCGGATCAATCAGCGCAACGGCGATGTCTGCAGCGAGGTTGCCGATCAGCACCAGCATGGCCGAGGCCATCAGCAGGCCCATGACGACCGGGTAATCCGAATACCCCAGACTATCGAGAAACAGACGCCCCATGCCGGGCCATGTGAACACGGTTTCGGTCACCAGCGCGCCGCCCAGCACCATCGGCAACTGCAGGCCCGCCAGCGTGATCATCGGCACCAGCGAGTTGCCCACGATATGCTTGAACAGCACCCGCCGCCGGGTCAGCCCCTTGGCCCGTGCGGTGCGCACGAAATCCTGATTGATCACGTTCAGGGTCGAGGTGCGCATGTACCGGCTCCAGACCGCCACATCGACCAGCGCCAGAACACAGGCCGGCATGATCAGGTGTTTGAGGTAGTTCAGAACCGATCCGTCGCCCACCGTGTACATGTTGCCCGCAGGCAGCCACCCAAGGTTCAGCGCGAAGATGTAGATGGCGATCAGCCCGAACCAGAACGTCGGGATCGACAGGGCCACCATCGACGCCACGGTCATGGCATAGTCGAACACCGACCGGCGGCGCAGGGCGCTGAAAATCCCGATCGTACTGCCCAACGTGATCGAGATCGACGTGGCCGTTCCCATCAACAGCAGCGTGGCGAACAGGTGGCTTCCGATGACGTGCAGAACCGGCTGGCCGTCGCGGTACGACGTGCCCCAGTCGCCAACCAGCATGTGCCGCAACCAGTCGAAATACTGCACGATCAGCGGTCGATCCAACCCCATTTGCGCGGCGATCTTGTCGATCTGCTCTTGGGTCATGCCCGGACTGAGCGCGAATTGCGACAGCGGGCCGCCCGGTGCGAGGTTCAGCACCGCAAAGCCGATAAAGGAGACGATCAGCAACAGCAAAAGGCTCTGGCCGAAACGGGATAAGATGTAGCGCAGCATGGCGGGGCGCCCTCTTTGTACGAATTTGACATTTCAGGCATCGCCTGGCGCGATACCTGGCGGACGCGGCAGAGGGTCCCGCCGCGTCCATGGTTCAGGATGACCGGTGCGCGATCAGGTCCGTTTCCAGTCGCGCACGTTCCAGGTCTCGATCCGGTTGTTCACGTTCGGCGCCGGACCGTCGACGTCGTCCTTGCGCCCTTTGATGACGGCATATTGGAACACCGGCAGGAACGGCAGGTCGTCACGGATCACGCGCTGCAGCTCTTGATAGATCTTGCGACGGTCCTCGGGGACAAAGCTGGCCGCCCCTTTGATCAGCAACTCGTCAACCTTGGGGTTCTGATAGGCAAAGGTGTTCTGCCCCGAACCGCCCAGTACGGGCGACATCGTCGACATGAAGTAATCGGAGGTGTCCGGATCGGCCCCAGAGAGGGTGTTCAGACCCACGACAACCGAGTCAAAACCGGAGTTCATCCAGTAGTCGCCCCACATCACGGCGGGCGGCAGGTTCTTGATGGTCATCTCGACGCCGACTTCCTTGAACGTCTGCTGGATGAACTGCTGGGCCTGTTCGCGCAGGTGGTTGCCCGCGGTGGTCGAGTTGGTGAAGGACAGGCGCACGCCGTCTTTTTCCCGAACACCATCCGCACCGGGCACCCAACCGGCATCGTCCAGAAGCTTGCGCGCTTTCTCGAGGCTGAACTCATGCTTGGGCAGGTCCGGTTCATAATAATAGGACTGCTGCGGCATATAGGTTTCGGTCGGTGTCGGCACGCCGTAATAGAGCGCGTCGATGATCGACGTCTTGTCCAGTGCGGCATAGAGCGCCTGACGCACGGCCAGTTCCTGAAACTGCGGGCGTGTCATGTTCAGGCCGATGGATTCAAAGGTCGCGGTGCCGGCAACGGTCACGATCTTGTTCGGCAGCTTTTCCGCTTCGGCCAGGTGATCCGGCGAGATGTATTGCAGGCCGATCACGTCAATGTCGCCCGATTTGAACTGGGTGTACATCACGTTCAGGTCGGGCACGTATTTGATGATCAGCGTCTTCAGGTGCGGACCATCCATGTGATAGTCGGCGTTCGCTTCCAGCTCGATGTGGTCGCCCGCCATGCGTTCCTTGAACTTGAACGGCCCCGTCCCGATGGGCGCGTTCGAGAAGGGGGCGCTGTTCTTGTCCTCGACACCGTCAAAGGCGTGTTTGGGAATGATGTAGGTCGACGCCAGAATGGCCGCCATCGGCGCAAAGGGTTCGGACATTTCCCATGTCAGTTCCGTGTCGGACACGACCGTAATGTTTTGCATGAACTTGTAGCCGGTGGACCGGAAGGACCGGAAGTCCGGGTCCATCGTCAGTTCAAGCGAGAATTTGACATCTTCGGCGGTGAAGGGCGTGCCGTCGTGCCATGTCACGCCTTCCTTCAGCTTGATGCGCCAGTTCAGGCCGTCCTCGGAGATACCGCCGTTCGCCACGGTGGGCACTTCTGCCACCAGGATCGGGAAATATTCCCCATCCGGGTCGAAATCGAAAAGCGGATCGAACACGGCGTAGTACACGCCTTCATCCACTTCGATGTGCGGCATCAACGGGTTGAACACCGTCGGTTCCTGCGAAAAGGCCAGGATAAGTTGGCCGTTTGCGTCAGCGTTGGCAGCAAAGGCCTGATCCCGGCCAATCGCCGCGGGCCCCATCAGTCCGGCCGCACCGGCGGCCCCCATCATCATCAGTGTCTGGCGACGGCTGAGATGTGCTTTTTGCGTCTTGTCATCAGTCATGTTGAGCTTCCTGTTGTTGTCGCAAGTTGGGTCGAGAGCAACGTGTGCTTGCGTTTCACACGCCGCCTTGTGCCGCGCCCCGCAAGGGGCGCCGGCCAATCAGAAACCGCTGATGATCTCGATCTTGGAGCCATCGGAAAAGCGGTTGAAACGATAGGGCGCGGGGTCCACCACCGGCGCGCGGGCGCAGACCAGATCGGCGGCCAGACGGCCCGCAGCGGGGCCAATGCCAAAGCCATGGCCCGAGAACCCCGTCGCAATGAAAAAACCCGGAATGTCATCAACGCCCGAAATCACGGGGATCGCATCGGGGGTGACATCAATCGCGCCGGCCCAACGCTGCGCCACTTCGGCTTTTTCAAAGACCGGGAAGGCGCGGCGCAGGTTCTGCAAGGCCTTGTCCTGAAGCGTAAAGCTGGGCTTGGGGTCCAGAACGCGGCAGTATTCAAACGGGCTGGCCTCGTCCATCGACCACTTGTTCGGCACCCGCACCTCGTCCAGAAAACGCCCGCCAAAGCTGAGCATCAGCGATTTCCATTGCGAGCCGAGCGCTGGCAGGAAATCCTTGAAATAGCGAAAGCTGTCGGGAACGATATCGACGATATTCCGGAACCCGTCCGCGACGGTATAACCGCCGTCCATACGCTTGCGTATTGAAAACCCGTTCGACCAGATCGCGCTTTCGGGACCGCCTTGCAGCGGTTTGGTGCGGATGACCGAGTTCTTGACCTTGAGTTGCGGCAAGCGCAGTCCCGTGTTGCGGGCAAAGAGGCTGGACCATGCGCCCCCTGCCAGAACCACCTGTTCGCAGGCAATTTCGCCCCGCTCGGTCACGACGCCACTGACGTGTCCCGCGCTGGTCTGGATGCCGCGCACGGCGCATTCGGTCAGCACATGAACACCCAGGTCCCGCGCCGCCTCGGCGATGGCGGGGGCGGCTTGCTGCGGCTCGGCGCGTCCGTCAACGGCGGTGAACAGCGCGCCTTTGACGTCCATCTCCGAGCCGGGGAACAGCTCGCGGAACTCGCGCCCCGACACCATGCGACTGTCGATCTGGTAGTCCTTGAGGTTCTCCAGCCAGCGTTCGTGTTCTTCGAATTCCGTGTCATTGGCACAGGCAAAGGCGACGCCAGCCCGAGTATACCCCAGATCGCGCCCCGTGCGTTTGGCCAGGTCGGGCCAGATCCGCAACGCCTCGGCCATTAACGGCACCTCGCGCGGATCACGGCGGGTGATGCGCACCCAGCCCCAGTTGCGGCTGGACTGTTCGTGACCGATCCCCCCCTTTTCGCACAGGGCGACGGTCATTCCGCGTTCGGCCAGTTCCAGCGCGGTCGAGCATCCGATGATCCCGCCACCGATCACGACCACATCCACCTTTGCAGGCAGGTCGAGATCACCATGTACTGGAACGACAAAAGGTCCGGGCATATCAGAAGGATTCCTCAAGCTGGCAGTTCACACAGAATTCTGCCACGCTGGCTTCGTTCGGCAGGTCGATCAGCATCTCGATGACGCGGGCCAGATCTTCCGGCTGGGTCATCGCGTCAGCCGCGCGATCGGTGATGGCCATTGCCATGTCGGTGGCCACGAAACCCGGGCAGACGGCGGTGGCACGAATACCCTTGTCGAACCCTGCATGGCGCAGTGCGTGGGCCATGCCGATCACCGCGAACTTCGACACGGAATAAGAGCCAGACTTGGCCGACTTGACCCGTTTGCCCGACAGCGACCCCAACAGGATCACCCGACCGTTGCCCGCAGCGCCCAGCGCATCCCAGCACGCAGCGGCAAGGCGGCGGGGCGCCTGTACGTTGATTTCAAGCAGTCGGGCCATGTCCGCGTCGGACACGTCGACAATTGTTTCGGGGATCATGATGCCCGCATTCGCCACGACGGCATCGATGCAACCAAAGCGGTCGGTCACCTCGGAGGCCCAGGACGTGCCTGCATCCGCCTGCGTCGCCTCATAGGCAAAAAGGTGCACCCGCTCGGGCGCGGCATTGGCCCAGCCGGGCATCTCGGGCGCGCGCATCCCCAGGGACACGGCCCACCCCGCATCAAAAAGCCGTTTTGCCACGGCGGCACCGATGCCGCGATTGGCGCCGGAAATCAGTGCAGTGCGATGTGCGTTCAGTCCCATTTTGCCCTCATGTTCAGATAGACCCGCTTCAGCATCTGCATGAACTGGTCGCGATCTTCCGGAGCGATAAAGTCGAAGAACTCCGCTTCTTGTGCGCGGATGATGCCGCGCACTTTTTCGGCCAGTGCGTGCCCCTTGTCGGTGATGTACAGCGCCTGCGCGCGCTGATCCTCGGTCGATGTTTCGCGCCGTATGTCACCTGCTGCGACCAGACGGTCGATGATCCGCCCGGTGGCAGGGCGATCGCGCATCAGAACGTCCGCAATCTGCGAGGGGCGCACCCCCGGATAGTCATCAACCAGAAACAGCGTGGTGATCTTGCCCTTGCCCTTGGCCACTTCCAGATCGGCCATGCGCCTGTCGAGATCACGCGACACGACGGCATCAAGCGACCGGATGTAATAGCTGAAGGCCCCTTCGAGGATATCTATCCGCATCCCGCCGATCTCGATGTGCGGATCGCCAGTTTCGTCTTCGGGAATTTTCGGGGCCGCCGCGCGGTTTGTCATAAAGCTGTCGTCCTTTGTCTGTGCCACAAGTAGAGGACCGAGTTTCCCCTGCGGCAAGACAAAGTTGCAAAATACAATTATTTTGATTGCAATTTACAATTATCAGCGCGTTTTTGAGCAGTCCGAACGTAAACTTCAGGCGATTTCATCCCACCAAACAGCAAGAAGGGGCGGATCGAATCGCCCCTTCTTACCTGCTCTCCCGATTTTTCAGACGTGATCAGGCCGCCTTGCCACCCGGGATCGCATCGACCAACGACCGGGTGTAGTCGTGCTGCGGGTTGTGGAAAATTTGCGAGGGCGGGCCGTACTCCACCATCTTGCCGCGGTGCATCACCAGGATTTCATCACTGATCTGGCTGGCGACGCGCAGATCGTGGGTGATAAAGACCATCGCCAGCTTGCGCTCGTGGCGGATCTTGTCCAGCAATGAGAGCACCTGCGCCTGAATGGACACGTCCAGCGCCGACACGGCTTCGTCTGCGACGATCACTTCGGGATCGAACATCAGCGCCCGTGCGATCCCCACCCGCTGCCGCTGTCCGCCCGAGAATTCATGCGGGTAGCGGTCAAAGGCCGACGGGTCCAGCCCGACCAGCTCCAACGTGTCCTGCGCCAGTTTGCGCGCCTCGGATTGCGTGACCAGATCGTGCGCCACCGGCCCCACGGTCAGCGCCTGGCCGATGGTAAAGCGCGGGTTCAATGACGCATAGGGATCCTGAAAGATCATCTGGATACGTGCCCGCAGCGGGCGAAAACTCTCTTTGTCCAGCGGCAGGGTATCCTTGCCCTGAAAGATGATCTGGCCGCTGTCGGCGTCGATCAGCTTCATCAGCACCTTGCCCATCGAGGACTTACCCGACCCGGATTCGCCAACGATGCCCAGCGTTTCCCCCCTGTGCAGGGTGAACGAGATGTCGTTGACCGCATGGACTTCGCGCATCCGGCCCAGAAACCCGCTGCGGGTGCGGTAGGTTTTGTTCAGGTTGCGCACCTCGAGGACGGCGGTCTTGTCCTGTTCGCGGCTGCGGTCCTCTTCCCGCATCTTGGGAACGGCGGCGATCAGCTTCTTTGTATAGGGGTGTTCCGGCGCATCCAGCACCTGACGGGCCGTGCCCTGTTCAACAACCAGCCCCTGCTCCATCACCACAACACGGTCTGCAATCTCGGCCACAACGCCAAAGTCATGGGTGATGAACATCACGCTCATGCCCTTGCTTTTCTGGATCTCGCTGATCAACGACAGGATCTGTGCCTGCGTGGTCACATCCAGCGCGGTTGTCGGCTCATCCGCGATCAGGATGTCGGGGGCCAGTGCAAGGGCCATCGCGATCATCACCCGCTGGCGTTGTCCACCGGACAGCCGGAACGGGTATTGGTGCTGGATCAGCATCGGATCGGGCAAGCCCACTTCGGACAGCATCTCGACCACGCGGTCAGCGCGGCTCGCCTTGGTCCCGACGTTGTGGGCGTTCAGAACCTCGCGGATCTGGTCGCCGATGGTCATCAGCGGGTTCAGCGCCGACAGCGGGTCCTGAAAGATGATGGACACCGCACGTCCGCGCAGCTTTCGCAATTCACCGTCGGACAGTTTGGTCAGGTCGTCACCCTTGAACATGATGCTGCCGGCTTCCACCGACATCACTTCGGGCAGCAATCCCATGATGGTGCTGGCAGTGACGGATTTGCCAGAGCCGCTTTCACCGATGATGCACAGGATTTCACCCGGCATCAGGTCAAAGCTGACATCCTTTACCGCATAGGGTCGGTCGTGTTTTCCGGGAAGAGCGACCGAAAGGTCGCGCACGGCCAGAACGGGCGCGAGGCCCGTGGAGGAATTGGTCATCAGTTTATCTCATCGTTTATAATTATTATGCCCCTTCAGCCTTTTCCAAAAATCGCCGCACGGCAAGGGATTTGACCAAATATCGTGCCTCCCTCCCCGACAAACGCCGCATGAACATGCATCCCCCGCGCGCCGCCGCAGCCTCCGGGTGTGGGGGCACTCTTAGATCTGGAATGGTCTTTGACGCGCAAATCCCCCGGTGGAACATATGAGCCGGATTGTTTCATCTGAAACGCCGAACAGGGAGCGGGGACGCTATGCCAATCGGACAAGCGCTTTTGGCTGCACCCGCTGAACCGACGCCTCGCAAAGCGGGATGCGAATGATGAACAGCGCATTTCCCGTGATCCCGCCACGCGCGACGTCTTTTGGCAGGTCCTTTAGCGTCGTCGTCAGAGTACGCTGCCCTTGCTTGCTGACATCCGCGGCGATTGTCACGCAGGTGTCGGAGCGCAGCCCTTTGCACAACAGAGACTTAGCGATCCTGGGCGCAGTTCCGACGCCCATGTAAAAGACCAGTGTTGTCCCCGGCACAGCATGGTCCGCCCAGCTTTCGAGCGCATCGCTGTCGCAGTGCCGTCCCGTCGTCAGAACCAGCGTATCCGTCTGGCCGCGCACCGTCAGAGATTGCCCCAGTGCAGCCGAAGCCGCACTGGCGGCTGTCACGCCCGGCACGATTTCAACGGCGATACCTGCGGCACGAGCTGCGTCAAGCTCTTCTGTCGCACGCCCGAAAATACCGGGATCGCCCGACTTCAGCCGCACAACGCGCCGCCCCCGCGCGGCTTCGGCCACGATCAATGCGCAAATCCGCTCCTGTGGCCAGGCGTGCGCCCCAACAACCTTTCCGACATATACACGCTCGGCGTCGCGGCGGGCCAGTTCCAGCACCTCGGGATCGACGAGGCGATCATAGAAGATCACATCGGCCTCTTGCAGGCGCTGCACGGCCCGCAGGGTCAACAGATCACGGGCACCGGGACCTGCGCCGACCAGGGCGATATGGCCTTGCGGTTGGGGCGTGTCGCGGGTGGTTATGGCCTGTTTCAGCAAATCGGCGGCCGCGCGTTGCTGACCGCTTCGATGCATCTGCCAGGGTTTTTCCGCAAAGGCCCAGCGCCAGAAGGCACGGCGCTCGGCCTTGGGCACATTTGCAGCGACTGCGCCCCGCAGACGCCCTGCAAGGGCTGCAAAGGTCCCCAGCGCGGGGTCCAGCATCTGCTCGACCTGCGTCTTGATCTGCCGGGCCAGAACCGGTGCCGTTCCTTCGGTGCCAATCGCAACAACCACGGGATCGCGGTCCACCAGGGACGGTGTGGTCATGTCGCACAGTGCCGGTTGGTCCACGACGTTCACCTGCGCCCCTCCGGCCTTTGCCAGCGCATGAAGCGCGGCATCCAGACCGGGGCAGCCTGTCGCAATGAACACCAGCGCAGCGTCGCGAAAGCTGTCTGGTGTGACCGCGCCCGTGACCTGCGTCGCCCGCCCCGTCGCCACCAGATCGCCAAGCTCTGCATCCAGTTCCGGGGCCAACAGCACCAGTGCGGCGTCGGTTTTCAGCATCAGCCGCGCCTTTTGTGCGGCCTGCTCTGAGCCGCCTGCGATTATGACCCGGCGGCCGGTGGTGCGGATGAACATCGGAAAGCTGTGCACTGTGGTCTCCTCAGGCGGCGCGAGGGTGAAGGCGAGATTGCCAGAGTGTTTGCGCCCTGTGCCCGGCATCGGCGACACCCAGCGCGGCCAGCGCGAGTGCTGCGGTGCTGGTGATGATGGCGGTGGCAAAATCGTCCTGCACGACGCCATTCCACACGTCGGACAGGGTGCTGTCGGTGTCGGAAAGACGGTGATGGCCCGTCATCGGTGCGCCTGTCGGTCCTTCCCACAGTTCGCCACGGTTCAAACCATGCAGGGTAATGTCCTTGGCCGGGTGATGTTCGAATTCACCGCCCCCGCCCTTGAGCACACGCAGGGTGGGTTGCCCCAGCAGTGACGCCGCGTCCCGTTGCAGTTCGCGGTAGGATGGGTGGAATACGCCCTGCAACGCCACCGGGGCGATGGCCGGATTCAACATCCGCAGCACCGTGTTGATACATGACCGCAAGCCAAAGATGTCGCGCAATCGCAACAGATCCATCAAGCGCGGGTGCATCTTTTCCAGCGGGACATAGGCGATGCCGGACCGTGCAAGCTCTGCCGGTGCTGCATCCCAGTCGACCTGTGCAATACCGACGTCCCCCAGCGCGGCACGGACCGACGCCCCGGTGGCCTGATGCGAGTTCCAGCCGTGCAGCAGGACGGGGTGCCCGGCCTGCGCCACCAATCTCGCAGCCGCCAGAAACCACGGTTGGCCGCGCGTGCGACCGGCCGCGTAGGATGGCCAGTCCACGGCAGGACGCGCGCCTTGCCACACCGGCAGCGCGGCACGGGCAGCAGCTGTAAATCCGGCGATTTCTTCCGCGACCTCGCCCTTCATGCGCAACAGCATCAGGATCGCGCCGATAGCCTCGGGCGCGCCCTCCCCGGACAGGATGATCTCCATCGCTGCGCGCGCTTCGTCCATCGTCAGTGACCGCGCGCGGCCTTGTCCCCGCCCCAGAATGGCAACGTAAGGTGCGAGGGTCATTCGGCCGCCTCCAGCCTTTGCGCCCTGGCCAGCAACACAGCAATTTCCGGGCGACACGATCCGCAGTTGGTGCCCGCTCCGGTACAGGTGCCGACCTGTGCCACAGTGGTGGCCTGTCCGCTTGCGATGGCCGCGCCGATGGTGTTCACCCCCACGTTCAGACAGGCGCAGACCACAGCACCGGGGTCCGGCATGTCGGCACTGGGCCGCCCCGACAAGGGGGCATTGGCAATCTGTCCCAGTTGCGATGCCAGATGGTCCCGCGACAGGGCGACAGGCGCGCGTCCCACGAATAAAGCGGCCAGCAGACGGTCACCGTCCAGAAAGGCAATGCGCGCCGTGCCGCTGGCAGGATCATGGATGCTTTGGCAGTGGGCGTCGGGCATGGCGAACAGGCGACGCGCCTCGGCTTCCCAGTCGTGTGCCATCTCCAGCCCCGCCAGTTCCGCCCGCCAGCCGGCCTCAACCCTGCTGCGTGCCCAATAGGCACAGTCGAGCGACATCGCCCCCGTGCTGACGGCAAACCCGAACCAGCCTGCGTCATAGGGTGCCAAGGCCACCACGGCGGCTTTGCTTTCGGGTTGGCCTGACAGCGGATCGACAATTCCCGGCACCAGAGCGTCAATGCGACCTGAGGGTGCCGTTTCAGCCGTCCAGTGCATCGGGGCAAAGATCTGTCCCGGCTGCACACGGTCCGTGACAAGCGCCCGCAGGATGCAAGTGCCCGTTGGGCTGGTCACGCGCACCAGTGTGGCGGGTGCTATGCCCAGTACAGTCGCGTCATGGGGATGGATTTCAAGGAACGGCTCGCCCAGATGCTGGTTCAGGCGGGGGGCCTTGGCCGTGCGTGTCATCGTGTGCCACTGGTCCCGGATACGTCCGGTGTTCAGACGGAAAGGATAGCGAGGGCCAGTGCGGGCAGCGGGCGGTCGTGCCGTGACGGGCACCATCCGGGCGCGGCCATCGCTGGTAAAGAACTGTCCGTCTGCAAAGAAACGCTCAGTCTGCCCCTGCGGGGCAACCGGCCAACGGGTTGGCGGCAGCGCATCATAGCCCGCCTGCCCCAATCCGGTCAGTCCGGAAATATCAAAGTCGCGCCCCACCGCCGCTGCCAATCCCGACAGCGTGGCATACTCCTCGAAAATCTCGGCGGGCGAGGCATAATCGAACGCGGACCCGAACCCCATCCGTCGCGCCACGTCACAAATGATCGCCCAATCGGCGCGGGCAGCACCTGGCGCGGGCAGCACGGCGCGTTGGCGGCTGATCGTGCGGTCAGAGTTGGTGACCGTGCCATCCTTTTCGCCCCACCCGGTCGCGGGCAACAGCACATGCGCCAGACGTGCGGTGTCGGTGTTGGCAATCACATCGCTGACCACGACAAAATCGCAGGCCGCAATCGCGTCGCGCACCACATCTGCATCCGGCATGGACACCGCCGGGTTGGTGCAGACAATCCACAGCGCCTTGATCTGCCGCGTCCGGACACGCTCGAACAGATCCACCGCTTTCAGCCCCGCGCCTTTGGCCATCGTCGGCGCCTGCCAGAAGCTGCGGACCAGATCGCGGTGACCGGCATCCTCGATGTCCAGATGACAGGCCAGCGCATTGGACAGACCGCCAACCTCGCGCCCGCCCATGGCATTGGGTTGACCTGTGACGGAAAACGGCCCCATGCCCGGCCTGCCGATGCGGCCCGTGGCAATATGGCAGTTGAGGATCGCATTGACCTTGTCCGTGCCCGAAGACGACTGGTTCACGCCCTGGCTGAAGACGGTCACGACCTTTTCTGTGCCCACCCACATCTTGCAGAATGCAGCCAACTGCGCAGGGTCAAGGCCGGTGACACCGCCCTCCTGTGCCATCGCCGCCCGCAGCGTTTCATCAAACCCGTTGACGTGGCGCAAATAGTCCACGTCGACCGCACCGCCTTTGTCGATCTCCACCAGCAGCCGGTTGAACAGGGCAACGTCGCTGCCGGGGGCCAGCGCCAGATGCATATCGGCCAGATCACAGGTGGCTGTGCGGCGCGGGTCGATCACCACGACTTTCATCGCGGGGCGCGCGGCCTTGGCTGTGGCGAGACGCTGGTACAACACCGGATGGCACCACGCGAGGTTGCTGCCCACCAGCACCACCAGATCGGCCAGTTCCAGATCCTCATAGGTGCCGGGCACGGTATCGGCGCCAAATGCCCGCTTTTGCCCAGCCACGGTCGAGGCCATGCAAAGACGCGAATTCGTGTCGATGTTGGCGGACCCGACAAAGCCTTTCATCAGCTTGTTGGCGACATAGTAATCCTCGGTCAGCAATTGACCCGAGACATAAAAGGCCACGGACTCGGGCCCGTGCTTGGCCACAGCTTTTCGGAACCGGTCAGCGACCAGATCCAGCGCCGCGTCCCAGTTCGTGTCCTGCCCAAACACACGGGGGGTCAGCAGCCGGTCGTCCAGCGACAGCGTCTCGCCCAATGCAAAACCCTTGGAACACAGCCGCCCGTGGTTCGCGGGATGGTCCGGATCGCCCCGCACCGTCAGTCCACCCGCACCGTCAGGCCGGGCCAGGACACCGCAGCCCACCCCGCAATAGGCACAGGTGGTGCGGATTTCCGGCACCTGCGGCGCGCCGTCCATCACGCCACCTGCCCGCGGCGCAGGCGTGTGGTGTCCAGCATGATCCGGCCCTTCTCCACGCGAACGGCATAGGTGCTCACCGCTCCCTCGTCCGCGCCCTGCGCCAGCCCCGTGTCCAGCCGCAACACCATATTGTGCAGCGGACAGGTGACCGAACGGCCATGCACGATCCCCTCGCTCAGCGGGCCGCCCTTGTGCGGACAGGCATCGTCGATGGCAAAAACCTCGTCACTGACGGTACGGAACACGGCGACACAGCCCAAATGCGTTTTCACCACGCGGGCACCGCGTTCGGGAATGTCGGTCAACGCACCGATATCGGTCCAGTCGGTCATTCTGCAGCCTCCAATGTCAAATCGACAAGCGGCGCATAAAGTGCGCGGTAGCTTGCCTTGGTCCGTTCTGCCCAGGGGTCCTGCTGCATGAACTTTTGCGCGTAATAGAAACGATCTGCCAACGCGCGGCGGCTGTCGGCATCCGTTACAACCCGTTCGACAATGTGATCCAGCCCGACGTTGTCCATCCACTTGTACATCCGTTCGAGATAGGCGGCCTCTTCACGGTAGAGCTGAACCACCGCGGCGGTGTATTCCAGAACCTCGTCCTCGGTCCTGACGGTGCACATCACCTCGGTGCCTTGAATATGCAGCCCCGCAGCGCCGCCGATGTGCAGCACATAGCCGCTGTCGACACAGATCACGCCCACGTCCTTGCAGGTGCTTTCGGCGCAGTTGCGCGGGCAACCCGACACCGCCATCTTGACCTTGGCCGGGGTCCACGACCCCCAAAGCGCCTTTTCCATGCGGATGCCAAGGCCGGTGCTGTCCTGTGTGCCAAAGCGGCAATGATCGCTGCCGACGCAGGTTTTCACCGTGCGCAACCCTTTGGCGTAGGCCTGACCGCTGACCATGCCTGCGGCATTCAGATCGGCCCAGATGTCGGGCAGGTCCTGTTTCTTGACACCCAGCAGGTCGATGCGCTGGCCGCCTGTCACCTTGACGGTCTGCACCGCGTATTTATCCGCCGCATCCGCAATCGCGCGCAGTTCGTCCGGGGTGGTGATCCCCCCCCACATCCGTGGCACGACGGAATAGGTACCATCCTTCTGGATGTTGGAATGCATTCGCTCGTTCACGAAACGGCTTTGATCGTCGTCCTGATATTCGCCGGGCCAGTCGCACAGTAGGTAATAGTTCAGCGCCGGACGGCAGGAGGCGCAGCCGCAGGAGGTGGTCCAGCCGCATTCCTGCATGACGGCGGCCATGGACTTCAGCGCGCGCGATTTGATCAGGCGGCGCACGTCCATATGGGTCAGCGGCGTGCAGGGGCACATCGGCTTGACGGTCTGCGCCTCGAACCCGTCTCCAAGGGTCAGCGCCATGACCTGTTCGACCAGCCCGGTGCAGGTCCCGCAGGAGGCGCTGGCCTTGGTCTGCGCGCGCACGTCGGACAGGGTGGTGGCTCCGCCATTGATCGCGTCGACAATGGTGGATTTGCAAATGCCGTTGCAGCCGCAGATTTCTGCGTTACCCGGTAAGGCTGCAACGGCTGCCAAAGGGTCCGAGGGGGCACCCCCCTGAAACGCCGGGCCGAATATCAACGTATCGCGCATGTCGGACACGTCGCTGTGGTCCTTGATCAGCCCGTGAAACCACGCGCCATCTGCGGTGTCGCCATACATGACCGCGCCGATCAGCCGGGTGCCCTGCAGCACCAGCCGCTTGTAGACACCGCGTGCGGGGTCGCGGAACACGATGTCCTCGCGGCCGTCGCCCTCGGCAAAATCGCCCGCGCTGAACAGGTCGCAGCCTGTGACCTTCAGCTTGGTCGCCACCTCTTTCGGGGTGAAGGTGGCATGGGTTTCGCCCAAGGTGTCGGCGGCCACTTTGGCCTGATCGTACAACGGGGCCACCAGCCCGAACACCGCGCCCTGATGTTCCACACATTCGCCAAGGGCAAGAATATGCCCGTCAGACGTGACCATGGCATCGTCCACATGAATGCCGCGCCCGACCGCAAGACCAGCGTCCTGCGCAAGCGCCACGTTCGGGCGTATGCCCACCGCCATGACCAGCAGATCACAGGGAATTTCGGTGCCATCGTCCAGCAGCAAGCCGCTGACGCGCCCGTCGGTGCCAAGGATTTCCTTGGAGTTCGCCCCCGTCAGAACCTTGATCCCCTTTGCCTCAAGCGCCTTTTTCAGCAGATAGCCTGCCGCCTCGTCCAGCTGCCGTTCCATCAGGTGGCCCATGACGTGAACGACCGTCACATCGATGCCTTGCGCCTTCATCCCTGCCGCAGCCTCGAGACCCAGCAGGCCACCGCCAATGACGACGGCACGCGCGCCGGGCGTGGCGCCAAGGGCCATCATCCTCTGAGTGTCGTCCAGGTCGCGGTAGGGAATGACGCCTTCCAGATCATGGCCGGGCAGCGGGATCATGAAGGGGTTCGATCCGGTGGCGATGACCAGACGGTCATAGGGCACCGCGCCGTTTTCACCGACCACGACCTGCGCCTCCCGGTCGATCCGCAGCACCTTTTCGCCAAAGCGGCAGGTGACACCGTGGGTTTCGTACCAATCGGCATCGTGGGTGACGATCTCCGCATAGGTCTTTTCCCCTGACAGCACAGGCGACAGCATCAACCGGTTGTAGTTGCCGCGCGGTTCAGCGTTGAACAGCGTGACGTTCCATGCGCCGGGCTGGGTTTCGAACAGATGCTCCAGCATCCGGCCCGAGGCCATTCCGGCACCGATAACAATCAGATTTCTGGTCATGACTTACTCCGCCGCAAGGGGTTTTGGCTTTGGCGCGGGCTTTGCGCCGTGTTCGTATTCGGTCAGGAAATCCAGAACCTCCTGCCGGTATGTGTAGTAGTCAGGATGCGCCAGCAGTGCCTTTCGTGTGCGCGGGCGCGGCAGGTCGACCTGGGTGATCTTGCCGATGGTGGCCTGTGGGCCGTTGGTCATCATGACCACCCGGTCTGCCAGCAAGATCGCCTCGTCCACGTCGTGGGTGACACAGATCGCGGTGACCTTGGTGCGCGACCAGACCTCCATAAGCACCTCTTGCAGTTCCCACCTGGTGAGCGAGTCCAGCATCCCGAAAGGTTCATCCAGCAAAAGCAGCTTGGGGCTGAGGGCAAAGGCACGGGCGATGCCGACACGTTGCTTCATCCCGTTCGACATGGAATGAGCACCACGGTCCATCGCATCGGCCAGTCCCACGCGTTCAAGGTAGTATTCGACCACCTCCTGCTTTTCGGTCTGGCTCGCGCGGGGGTAAACCTTGTCCACGCCAATCGCGACGTTCTCCTTGGCGGTCAGCCAGGGGAACAGGTTGGGCGATTGAAAGACGACGGCGCGTTCCGGATCGGCACCTTCGACGTGACGCCCGTCCAGTTTGATTGCGCCCTTTGAAATGGCATTCAGGCCGGCCGCCATGGTCAGCACTGTGGATTTGCCACAACCTGAATGGCCGATCAGGCTGATAAACTCGCCCTGGTTCACCTTGAGGTCGAAATCCTCGACGACGGTCAGCGGACCTTTGGGCGTAGGATAGACCTTGTGCAGTTGCGAGAAGTCCAGAAACCGCTCTTCGATCATGCCCACCCGCGCTTCGTTGACCACGGCAGGCAGCGTCTGGTGGATCGGTGTGACGTTCGGCAGGTGTCGGGTTTCTTCAACCTTGGCGGCTATGCCCACATCCATCAGGTATTGCGTGACCTGCGCGCGCAAGCTCTTGAAGGCCGCGTCGTGGTTCATGGCGTCCCGGTTGCGCGGTCGCGGGATGGTCACGGGGACCGGATCGGCCAGCGTCCCGTCGGGGTTCAGTACGATAATGCGATCAGCCAGCAAGATCGCCTCGTCGACATCATTCGTGATCAGGACGCAGGTCTTTTTGTCCTCCTCCCAGATATCAAGGATTTCGTCGGCCAGATTGGCCCGCGTCAGTGCATCCAGCGCCGACAGCGGCTCGTCCAGCAGCAGCAGGTCAGGCTCCATTGCCAGTGCCCGCGCCACGGCAACCCGCTGGCGCATCCCCCCCGACAGTTCGGCGGGGCGTCGATGGGCCGCGTGTGTCAGGCCGACCATGGCAATATAGTGATCAACCTTGGCCGTCTTTTCCACCCTGGTCAGCTTGCCGTGCACAGCGTCGACCGCCAGCAAGATGTTGCCGCGCACCGTCAGCCAGGGCATCAGGCTGTAGCTTTGGAACACCAGCCCACGGTCGGGGCCGGGGCCTGCGATGGGTGCACCGCGAAAGGTCAGCGCGCCGCTATCCGGCATCTCGAGCCCGGCGATCAGGTTCATCAGCGTGGATTTTCCGGTCCCGGAGAACCCCAGGATGGCCAGGAACTCGCCCTCTTTCACGCTCAGGGTGATGTTTTTCAGGACCTCGGCGCGATGCGTGCCTTCGCCAAAGCCTTTGTTCACGTCCTTGAATTCAAGAATACCCATGCCGCTCACCGCTGCGCCGAGAAGGTAAAGAACGACTGCAGGGCAAACATCACGCGGTCCAGAAGGAAGCCGATGATGCCGATGGTCAGAACCGCGACGATGATACGGGCCAGCGATTGCGACGATCCGTTCTGGAATTCATCCCAGACGAATTTGCCAAGGCCGGGGTTCTGCGCCAGCATTTCCGCCGCGATCAGCACCATCCAGCCCACCCCAAGGCTCAGCCGCAGGCCGGTAAAGATCAGCGGCAGCGCAGAGGGCAGAACCAGCTTGGTGATCTTGGCGTAGGGGCTCATTTTCAGCACCCGGCTGACGCTGATCAGGTCGCGGTCGATGGAGGCGACGCCAAGCGCGGTGTTGATCAACGTGGGCCAGAGGGAACACAATGTCACGGTGATCGCGGAGACCAGGAAGGATTTGGAAAACATCCCGTCGTTGGTGGCATAGACTGCCGAAACCACCATGGTGACAATCGGCAACCATGCCAATGGCGACACCGGTTTGAAAATCTGGATCAGCGGGTTCAGGGCCGCATTGGCCGTGGGCGATAGGCCCGCAGCAATGCCCAGCGGGATCGCGACCACCGAGGCCACCAGAAAGCCGAAGAACACGGTTTTGATCGAGGTCCAGATCTGGTCGTAGTAGCTGGGTGCGCCGGTATAGGCGATCTGCTTGACCTCATCCGCGCGCCCGGCTTCGATCAGCCGCGCATTGCGCTGGTCCAGCCGCTCGTGGAACATTGCTGCCTTGGCGCGCTTGTCGATGGCATCCGCGTTCAGTTCCTTGGCCTGTTCCCAGACCGCAACGGGGCCGGGGATCGCGCCCAGTGATGTGACGACACGCGGGGCGAGGGTGGCCCAGAGCATCAGGAAGACGATGATGGACAACAGCGGCACACCCAGCAGCCGCCAGACATCGCGCATCTGTCCGCGCGGGTTGTCGCCCGCTGCGGCTTTGAGCAGAGGGGTCAGCCAGGCAAGACCAAGAACGGAAAACCAGGCGTCCGCCTTGTTGATGCGGGTAAACCAGACGGCACGGCGCGCCTCTTTGTGCTTGGTGTCCAGGTGATCGGGATCGACGACTGTCATTGCGGTCTCCGGTACTAAGAAGGGAAAGATGCACCGCCCCGCAGGCAGGACGGTGCGGAAAGGTCAGCCGCCGACGACTTCGCCGGATTTCAAACCGATGGGCAGGCTGTCGATATAGGCATTGGGCGCTTTGCCATCGAAAGGGATGCCGTCGATGACATCTGCGGCGGGCGTCGGCGCCTTGTAGCCGTCACTGTCCCAGGGGAAATCGGCCTCGGTCGCGTTGCCTTCGTCCACCAGCATCCGTGCGGCGTCCAGATAGATGTCGGGGCGGTAAACCGAACGCGCGGTTTCATCGAACCATACGTCGTCCTTGGGTTCGGCGATCTGGCCCCAGCGGCGCATCTGCGTCAGATACCACACCGCGTCCGAATAGAACGGGTAGGTGGCGTTGTAGCGGAAAAAGACGTTGAAATCGGGCACGTCGCGCACATCGCCGGGTTCATATTCAAAGGTGCCGGTCATCGAGGCGGCGATCACGTCGGCGTCGGCGCCTACGTATTCCGGACGGCTGAGGATCTCGACCGCGGCCTCGCGGTTGGCGTTCTCGTTCTCGTCCAGCCAGATGGCGGCGCGGATCAGCGCCTTGGTCAGGGCCAGCGTGGTGTTGGGATATTGCTCGGCAAATTCAGCAGTGATGCCGAACACCTTTTCAGGATTGTTCTTCCACAGCTCATAGTCGGTGATCACCGGCACGCCGATGCCCTTGACCACCGCTTGCTGGTTCCACGGCTCGCCCACGCAATAGCCGTCGATTGTACCGGCTTCGAGCGTTGCGGGCATTTGCGGCGGTGGGGTGACGGACAGGAATACGTCCGCGCCAATCTGCCCAGAGGTGTCCGCGGGGCTGTAAAGTCCGGGGTTCAGCCCCCCGGCCGCCAGCCAATACCGCAGTTCGTAATTGTGGGTCGAGACGGGGAAAACCATGCCCATGTTGAACGGCTTGCCGGCGGCGCGATAGCTTTCGACCACGGGCAAAAGGGCGCTGGCGCTGATCGGATGCTGGGGCAGACCATCGGCATTTGTCGGAATGTTCGGCTTCATCTGTTCCCAGACGCTGTTGGACACGGTGATCCCGTTCCCGTTCAGGTCCATCGAAAAGGGCGTGATGATATGCGCCTCGGTGCCGTAGCCGATGGTCGCCGCCAACGGTTGCCCGGCCAGCATATGCGCGCCGTCCAGCTGACCGCCGATCACACCGTCCAGAAGAACCTTCCAGTTCGCCTGTGCCTCCAGTGTGACGAACAACCCTTCGTCCAGAAAATAGCCATTTTCATAGGCGACCGCCAACGGCGCCATGTCGGTCAGCTTGATAAAGCCGAACTTGAGTTCGTCTTTTTCCAGCTCCAGCATCTCGGCAAAGGCCGGGGCGGCAAGCAGTGTCGTCGTCAGAAGTAAGGCAGAGAAATGTTTCATGTTGTCGTCCCTTTAGGGTCCGGGACAGACGCCCGGACATACGAAAAATAGCCGCTGACCAACCTCATGCGTCGGCATGAAGGGTCGAGCGGCTGTGCTCGGATTACCCGGACTTTGGGAATGGGGTCAGGCGGACGCCATTGTCTGCCTGTCGTCTATCAAGGTCGAATCCCGAGGTGTAATCAACGAAAAATCAGTATTTTCGTCCTCAGCGGGTCACTTTTCTGCATTGCGGCATACTTGTGCTGATTTCCTGATCACTCCGGCGGCAAGGGGGTGAAATTCTGACCATCGAATGAACGCTCGAATGACGCAGGCTCCGGCGTGTAACCGGGAATCGACTGCAACGCATTCTCATGCAGATCGGTGCGATAGGTCGCGCGGGCCACGGCCTGAGAGGTGCCGCGATCCAATCCTAGCCGTGCTGCGAGCCGCCCGCCGATCCATGCCGCATGGGCCTGTTGCGGTGCAAAGTGACCAAAATCCACGAATTTCGGAACGACACGGCTGTCGCCCCGTGCAGAGATTGTCAGATGCCCCGACAAAGCGCGGTCGATGACCTCGGTCGGCACGTCAAGGTAATCCCGACCCGACAACATCTCGCAGGCGGTCACCCGACTGCGCGGATCGTTCAGCCATTGGCCCGCATGCCACAAGGCACGGATCAGGGCGCGCAGGGGCTCGGGGTCGCTGTCGGCGAGATCGGCCCGCACGCCCAGCACCTTTTCCGGCATTCCGGGCCAGATCGCGGAGCCGGGCAGCAGCAACGCCCCCACGGCTCTTTCCACGGCCATCGACCCCCAGGGTTCCCCCACGCAGCAAGCGTCAATTTCACCTGCTGCAAGGGCCGCCGCCATCAGAGGCGGCGGAACCGTGCGGATATCAATCCCCGATGGCGCAGGCAGGCCCAGCGCCGTCAGCCAGTGATACAACAGCTCTGCGTGCATTGAGAACGGGAACGGCACCGCGATGCGCAGCGGCCCGTCTGCTGCGGCAATCAACGCACGGCCTGCCGCATGGGCATCGTCGAAACCGAAATCATGACCTGCCTCGCGCAACCTTTTGGCCATGGCCGCGCTGACGCACACCACCTCGCCATTCGTTGACAGGACCGCAACGGCCGCCAGCGCCGCACCGGCCCCGCCCAGTCCAAGCGCTGTGGCGACGGGCATCGGTGACAGCATCTGTGCCGCGGTGACCTGTCCGAAAGACACCATGTCCCGCAGCGCCGACCATGAATTCGCGCGCCGCAAGTCCAGCGTGATGCCTTCGGCCCGGTCGAACCCCATCTCGACAGCGACAATCAACGGTCCTGCGTCAATCAGCGGAACGAAACCAACGGGAATGGTTGCCGTCATGACAGCAACCCTGCGGTGCTGACCAATGCCTCGGCCACATCGCCGACTTTGCGTCCCTGATCCATCGCGGCGCGTCGCAACAGGGCATAGGCGGCTTCCTCGTCGATCCCTTTTGCCTTCATCAGGATGCCCTTCGCGCGATCAATCACCTTGCGTTCTTCAAGGGCGCGTTTGGTTGCAGCCAATTCCGTACGCATTTGCCGGAACATGTTGAACCGCGTGACAGCAGCGTCGAGGATCGGCTTGAGGCGGTCGGCACGCAGCCCGTCGACGACATAGGCCGACACGCCCGCCTCGATCGCAAGTTTGGTCAGGTTCGCGTCCCCCTGATCCACAAACAACGCGACGGGTCGCTCCAGCGGGGCCGTCGCCAATGTCAGCTCCTCCAGGGCATCGCGCGATGGATTGTCGAGGTCGATCAGGACAATGTCCGGGTTGATCTCCTTGATCGCCGAGTTCAGCCGCGTCATGTCGTCAACGATGTTGAGTTCGTATTGCCCGACCCGCAACAGGCTTTCCTCGATCAACGCCGCACGCGCCGGATCGCTTTCCACGATTGTGATTTTCAGAAGTCGCTGCATCAATGAACCGTCAACAAACCCCGGCAGGATTGGCAATGTTGAACGATGGTCCGGCGATACATTATTCACCGTGCTGCCTGAAAATTGCGCACATTTACGGCTGTCGCCCCAGTCCCTCTTGCAAATGGTGCGGGCGCAAGGCGTCCACCACGGCCATTCGCCCGCGCCTTCTGCATTAGGCCCCGTCCCGCCCCAACCGCGCTGACAGGGCCATCCTCAATCCTGCCAACCCTTGCGCAGAACCTGTGCCACGGCATCGGCCATAGCCTGATTTCCATTGCCTCCCGGGTGCAGATGATCGCCGCTGTCGTAAAGCGGGTTCAGGCGCATGTCGTCTTTCGGAGCGCTCAGCACGCTGTCAAAGTCCACCAGCGCGTCATAGAAATCTGCCCCTCTCAACCAATCATTCAACGCCCTGCGCAGTGCGTCTTTCCCGGGGCTCCAATAGGTTGCTTCCATTGGCGTATCCGGCAGCGCCCCTTCAAAAGGGGGAACTGTGCCAATGACCAGCCGCATGCCCTGCGCACGGGTGCGTGCGGCAACCTGCATCAGGCCTTGTTGCAGGCGGTCCAAGGTCATGGGGGCTTCTTCGGGTGAAAACGGTGTGCCGGGCCAGGCAATATCGTTCGTGCCGATCAGCAGGACCAGCACGTTTGCCCCCGGCGCGGCCAGCACGTCATGGTCAAGCCGGGCCAACACGCTGCGGCCCATCCCGTCGCTCAGCAGGCGACCGCCAGAAATCCCGGCATTGACCACCGCGACCCCCTCTGCGGCGAGGGCACGGGCGAGCAGATCAGGCCAGCGCACCATGGCGTCCATCGGTGCGCCGTTGCCGTCGGTGATGGAATCTCCCATGGCGATCACGCCCAGCCGCGCGGGGATGTCGGACAAAACCATGCTCAGGGTCAGACGGGCCGGAAGCTCTTGCAATACCTCGGGCTCCGGTGTGTCGGCATCGATCAGATAGCTGGTTTCACGTGCGTCCCAATGGAAGTCTTCTGCAACCGCGTCCGCCCCGTAGGTGAGCGTGGCGGCGATCCGGGCTCCGGCTTCAGCCGGAAAGACGACAGCGTCGGAAACGACCTGCGCGCCCGGCGCGATGACTGTGCCTGCATGACCGCCAAACAGAACCTCCTGCGCGTCTTCGGTCTGTGCATCGGGGGCACTGTGCGCCACCGCCACCGCAGTGATCGGAAGCGGACGCGTGCCGTGCACATTCGACAAAACCAGCCGTATGCGATTTGCCGGGAACGCCAGCGTCAGCGGCTGCCTGATGGTCGCCCCGGCGATCTGCTCTGGCAGTCCTGTGGCAAACACGGTCGTGTCGCTCCATACAGCTTGCGGACTGGCCATCCAGGCCGGAACCCAGTTTTCCGCAAGCCCCGGTGCCGCGATGGCCATGGCCACCAGCGTGGCCGTTGTGCGTATGATCTGTCTCATATCAATTCCTTTCAGGGAGAAATGCCAAGGCCAGCGCGGCCAAGGGCAGGACTGCGGCAAGTGGCGCAAGACTGGGCAGGCCAAACCCGG
Organism: Sulfitobacter sp. 20_GPM-1509m; assembly: GCF_000620505.1. Lineage (GTDB taxonomy): Bacteria > Pseudomonadota > Alphaproteobacteria > Rhodobacterales > Rhodobacteraceae > Pseudosulfitobacter. The sequence continues at coordinate 698,537 of NZ_JIBC01000004.1, forward strand.
CAGAGAGCACCAGCCCCCCGAGCCAGGCACCGATCGCATTGCCCAGGTTAAAGGCAGAGATATTCAGCGTGGCGCCCAGTGTTTCAGCCCCGTCGGGTGTACGTGCCATCATCCGGGCCTGAAGCGGGGCAAGGGTGGCGAACGCCAGCAGGCCCAGCAGCAGTATCGCCGGTGCCGCCAACACGGGCACAGCCAGCCCCAGTCGCAAGGCCAGCAAACCAGCGGCCAGACCAAGAAGCACAATCGGCACAGCGGGGCCGGGCCAACGGTCCGCCAGCCGACCGCCCAGCAGATTGCCACCGACAATCCCAAGGCCAAAGAGCAAGAGGTAAAGCGCCACCCGCGCTTCCGGCACGCCTGCAACATCGGTCAAAAGCGGGGTGATGTAGGTAAAGACCATGAAGACGCCCGCATAGCCCATTGCCGTCATCACAAGCGCCAGCAAAGGTGCAGGGCGGATGAAAAGGGCCAATTGGCGAAATCTCAAAGGGGTATTCGACGCCGTTTGCGGCACGAAACAAGCGATGGCTGCAAATGCAACCGCGCCAATCCCGGCAACGGCCCAGAAGGTCGCACGCCAGCCAAAGATCTGTCCCAACCAGGTGCCAAAGGGCAGCCCCAGTACCGTGGCCAATGTCAGCCCCGTGAACACGATGGCGATGGCCGAAGCCTTTCGATGCGGCGGCACGATGGCCTGCGCCACAACCGAACCGGTGCCAAAGAACGTCCCGTGGGCAAAGCCGGTGATCACCCGTGCCGCCAGCACGAGGCCAAAGCCGGGAGAGACGGCGCACATGATATTCCCAGCCGTGAAGATCGCCATAAGCAGCACCAACACGGCGCGGTGCGGCAGGCGACTGGCGGCGATGGCCAGCACCGGCCCGCCAAAGGTGACACCAAGGGCATAGCCCGTGATCAACAGCCCCGCCGAGGGCAGGCTGACGCCCAGGTCCTGCGCGACCTGTGGCAGCAGCCCCATGATGACGAATTCCGTCAACCCGATGCCAAAGGCACCAATTCCAAGGGCAACGAGAGGTGCCACGCGTGTGCGCGGCCGCAAGGTTTCAGTATCTGACAGACTTGTCATCCAGGTGTCTCCTTCTTGATTGCGGAGACCATGGCAGCTTTTTCATTGCAGAATAATTTGGCCAATCATAACATCATTCATGATTTCAAATCACAAATGAGCCCATGCGCGAACTCAACCGATTGCAGGAAATGGAGGTTTTTGTGGCCGTCGTGGACGAGGGCAGCTTTTCTGCTGCTGCCCTCGCGCGGCGGATGACGCCCTCTGCAGTTTCAAAGATGATGACGCGGCTGGAACAGCGCCTTGGTGTCTCTTTGATGCGACGGACCACGCGAAACATACACATCACGGATGAAGGGCACGCCTTTGCCCGCTCGGCCCGCGCCATTCTTGCAGCCCTTGATCAGGCCGAACGCGAGGTCGGCTGTGGTCCGGTTGCGGGCATCGTGCGGATCGCAACCAGTTCGGCCTATGCCAACCACATCTTTGCGCCAATCCTGCCGGACCTGTTGCGACACCACCCGGATCTGGAGATCGAACTGGTGATCGGCGATGGGCTGGTGGATATGGGCGGGCAACCTATTGATCTGGCTGTCAGGGCCGGGCCACTGCCAAATTCGGCCATGATGATACGTTCCCTTGGCGTCTCTGACGTCATCACCGTCCGCGCGCCCGATGGCATGCCGGGCAATCTTGGCTTTGCCTATGCCCGTCGCGATCCCATCTGGAAAGAGGGCGCACCCCGCGTGAGGGCGACAGATGGCAACACCCTCGCCGCGCTGGCCCTGCATGGCAACGGCACGGTACGGGTCGGGCGCTTTATCGTGAAAGAAGAACTGGCCAGAGGGCAAATGCGGATAGTCACCGAAAGCCCCATCGTCCGCGAAGAGTTCCATGTCGTCTATCTTGGCAAGTCCGTTACGCTTCCGGCGCGTGTTTCGACCGTTGTCGAATATCTGGTGCGGAATGGTCGGGTGGACCAACACCATAGGCCTGTAACGGCATGATAGACCGGGCCACGCCTCAAAGGTAAAAATCACTCAATAAGGTGAACAGATTTATTCTGGGTGGCTTTGGCATTGCGGGGCGTTTCGCGGGCCGAAATGGACCTGATCGCCGTGGCCTCGGCCTGTCCGATGGATCTGTTGCCGATCAATGGCGCAGATGCGGTGCCGCGCAGCCTGTCCGTTTCTGTCTCGGCCGCCTGATTCAGCTTTGCTGGCGCAACCAGCCCAACAGTTGCGCCAGCCGGTCCTGATCCGGATGCGTGGACAGGAACACCGCCCAATAGGTCAGGCCGGGCAAGGCGATGTCAGAAAGCTGCACGAGCTGACCTGCGTTGACCAGATCCGCCACCAGAAACTGCGAGGCCAGCACCGCGCCCTGCCCTGACACCGCCGCGTCAATCGCGTGGATCTCTTCGGAGAAGGTCTGGGCCACAGCAGGCAGGGATGCCCTGACGCCTGCGCGGGCGTGCCAGCGCTGCCAGTTGGGCGCATTCTGCGAGGCGGATTTCCAGCGGTAGTCCAGCAAGGGTAGCGCCAAGATGCCCTCAGGCGACAGCGGCAGGTTCACCAGATCCGGCGCACAGACCGGAATGATCGCATCGTCAACCAGCCGGTGCCATTCTGCCCGGTCATCGGGCTGGCCCGCATAGCGGATTGCCATATCGATATCCGATGCACGAAGATCAGCGGGCAGGTCGGCAGCCTCTACCGTGATTTTCAGCCCCGTTTCTGCACGCAGGCGCGGCAGGCGCGCCATCAGCCAGCGGCTGGCAAAGGCCATGGTCACCGAGAGGCGCAGCGGAGTCTCGGCTGTGGTGACAGATAACTGGTCGATTGTGCCTGCAATCTGGTCCAGCGCCTGACGCAGCACCGGAAACAGCTTTTCCCCCGCTGCCGTCAGACGCACGGGCCGTGGAAAGCGATGGAACAATGTCACCCCCAGAATGTCTTCCAATTGCCGCACTTGATGGCTGATCGCGGTCGGCGTCAGGCCCAGTTCTTCTGCCGCATCGGCAAAATGCAGATGCCGGGCAGCGGCCTCAAAGGCGCGCAGGGCATGTAGAGGTGGCAGTTTCCGCATGGGTGTCCCGCAGGGTGAATCTCATTCATCTTATGCCTGAAATATTCGCTTTGGCCAAAGGTTTTGGCCATTGCTACCTCCTGCTGCGACGGGGCCATACCGGCCCCAACACAGGAGAACGCCATGACCACCTTGCTTCGCATTGATGCCAGCGCACAGCTGGAAGACCGCTCGTTAACGCGTATGCTGACGACGCTGTTCACGACCGAATTTCTGGCGGCCAACCCGGACACCAAGGTGATCACCCGCGACATCGGGCAAGACCCGGTTCCGGCGATTGATCACCGGTTTATCCACGCGGCCTTCACCCCGCCTGAGGCCCGCGAAGACTGGATGGCCGAGCGGTTGGCCTTGTCAGACCGGCTGATCGACGAGGTCGAGGCGGCAGATATCATCGTGCTGGGCGCACCGATGTACAACTACGGGATGCCCGCTGCCCTGAAGGGTTGGATTGATCACATCGCCCGGATCGGGCGGACCTTTTCTTTCGACCTGGCCCGCGGCGATGTGCCGATTGAGCCGATCCTGAAGGGCAAGCAGCTGGTCGTCCTGTCATCGCGCGGCGAGTTCGGGTTTGCACCCGGCGGTCCACGGGCGCATCTGAACGCGCTCGACCCTGCGATTGCCGCCTGCGCCCACTATTTCGGCGTAGATGCAGCGGACATCCACACCGTCGCCATCGAATATCAAGAGTTCAAGGATGTGCGCCATGACCGCTCTGTTCTTGCAGCAAAAGATGCGACGCGCGAATTGGCGCGGGGGCTTTGACCGGACTGCCGTCCACACGCCGACGTGAACGCGGAATGATGGACGCGCCGGAATCCGGCGCGCAACCTGAAGTGACGGCTGTTTTTCTGTTGGATCAGGTCACGGAGGGAACAGAAACCGCGTCGGTATTTGAACGTCCTGCCTGTTCCGACTGACGGCGACCGGGCGTATCGACCTCAACGGTCACTTCACCGTGGACCACCTGCTCGGGAATATCGGCGACTGCGATACGCCAGCGGGTGGTGCCATCAGGCAGGGTGCCAGTCTGTTCAAATCCCAGCCCCTCGTAATGCGCGGCGACCATCTGGTTGCGGGCGGTCGGGATATAGCTGGCAGTGATCGCCTTGATACCGGACTTGCCAGCCACGTCTTTCAGGACTTGCAGCACCGCGCGTTCCACGCCGCGCCCCAGAACCCGGCAACTCATCAGCCATGTGTCGATATCCCACTCGGCCCCCTCCGAACGGCATATGACAACACTGATCATTCCGTTGTCCGCAAACCGATCCTTAAGCCGGACCTGCATGCCAAAAATGGTCGGGTCAGCTTCCATGCGGGTGATGTCCGCTTCGGAATAGCGGCGGGTGGTCAGGTTGAACTGGTTCGACTTGGAAATCAGCTGTGCGATGCGCGCCCGTCCCGTCGCGTCGAAACGGCGCATGGTAAAGACCATGTCGAGTGACCGCAGATAGTCGTCTATATTGGTGACACTGGCCTGAAGCGCGACGCGTTTGGCGTTGCTTTGGTAATCGTCGGCGCGACGGCGGTCTTCTTCCGAAAATGTCGTCGCTTCGAACACGCCGCTTGCGATCAGCGTGCGGACATACAAAGCGGGATCATCAGGCAGTTCCGGCACCGCTACGGTGGGCAAGGCTTCCCGAACCAGGCCGCGTTCGGCAGGGTTGTCATCCAGAAACGCCATTGCATCGAGGCCAAGGCTGATCTCGTCGCTGATGGCCGTGATGTTGGTTGCCTTATCACGCCAGTTGGCCTGAAAGACGGCAATGTGATCCTCACGCAGCAGCATGTCAGGATGGTCCCGGAAGGCGGCGCGTGCCACGGCATCGTCGTTCTTGGAGGACACCGCCAGGACAACACCGCGCGCCCGCAGTTGCAAGGCACGATCCTGCACGTCGCGGTGCGCCTCGCCCACGGCATCGCCCTCGGCAAGGCGGATACCGTCGAGCCCGTCGTCGCCGATCACACCGGACCAGACGGTATTGTCCAGATCAAGGATCAGACAGCGCCGCGCCTTGCCCTTCCACGCGGCCAGAACACGGCCAACGTGATCCGCATAAAGCGGCAGCACACGGTTGGCACAGGACACGCGCGCCAGATGCCACATCCCGGGATCATGCCAGTTGGCAAGCCCGATGGTCTCGGCAATGCCCGCGACATCCAGCAACAGGTGGGGCGTGCCCGCAAGACGGTCGGCCAGCGCCTGATTGAAGGCACCGACCTGTCTGCGCCACGTGCCCGGCACGGCCAGATCGAGCGATCCGAAATCCGTATCGGCGGGGCGCACGACGGTCTGAACCATCAGCACGGCGCGGCTGTTCTGTTCGACGCTGGCGATTATCGTATCCAGTTGCGCAAGCGATCCGGTCAACGCCGCCTCTGCTTCCTTGGCATCGCCGTGAGCGGCCGCCAGCGGCCAGCCACGATGGTCAAGAGCCAGCAGGATCACGTCTGGGTCGGCGGCGTAAACGGATGACGCCGGATCAAGCAGTTCCTGCATCACCTGACCGAAGGGCACCGGAACCACCGAAAGCGCAAACCCGTGCCGCAACCCTGTCGCTGCGATCACCGGATTCAGAAACTCCGTGGTGGTATTGCTGACCACCGCCACCTTCAGCGGTGCAAGCGGGCTGAGGTCCGCGCCTGTCTCAATGGCCCTGTCAAGCGCAGAGGCCAGACGGGTCAGTTGAAGCTCGCTCAGGCCAAAGCCAGCGAGATGGCGCAGTTCGGCCCCGCTTTGCGCGCTCTGTGCCCGCAATGCCTTGAACCGGGCTGAAATGTCAGCAGGCGGTTTCGGCAGCCATTCGAGATCGAGATAAAGTGACGTGCTCATGGCCGGAGCCTCCTGTCAGGTCTTGGCGACGAGAATATTTGCCAACTCGCCCACGTTCTGAAGGCTGCTGATCTGCCCGGAGGAGAATTTGACCCCGAATTCCGACTGGATTTTCAGCATCAGCCGGATGTGGTTCAGGCTGTCCCAGCCATCGACCTGATCGGCGGTCAATTCGGGCACGACCTCGGACTGCTCGAGGCCAAAGAATTCGTCAAATACGTCGTAAAGCTTGGTGTAAACTTGTGTCTCGTTCATGTTGGTTTTCCCTATTCGGATATGGAGGTCAGGCGCACATCAGATGTCGCCGGAATGTGGTGCAGCAATGCGTCCACCCAAGGGCCCCGTGATTTGGGGCGCACATGGGCGTCGTCGTAGAAGGTGGCATTGTCGTTAAGCTGGCGCATGTCGAGGTATTCAAACCTCGCCAGTTGCGACATGCGGGCAACGGACTGAGCGATCCGGTCACGGTGGTCTGCGTCGTAGGGCACGCCCTCTGCGTGCCAGGCAGGGATCGGCAGATCTGCGACGATGACCTGCGCGCCCTTCCCTGTCAGCCGCTGCACCAGCGCCTCGAGCGCTGCGTATTGCTCGCCATTCAGGTGCTGTGATTTCATATAGTGCGCGCGATAAACCAGTGCGTCCGCACGTTGGCCCGCATCGAAAACCATCGTGTTGCGGGTCTGCGTGTCAATCCGGGGCGGCCGGACAAAGAACAAGCTGCGCAGATCGGCGGTGAGCGCACGCATGCCCTTTTCCAGGGCGATGAACGGATGCACGATGATCGCGGCCATGTCGGCGTCCCGATCAGATATCCGAACACTCAGGCCGGACTCGGTCGGTTTCTGAAAGCCGTATCGAAACCGCTCGGTGTCGATATCCGTGGTAAAGCTGTCAGCCTTCGCACCCGTCCATCGGGACTGATTGTCGATGAACGTGGCGTACCAGACACCGATCACGAACGTCTGTCCGGTCAGATCGCTCTTGCCGATAGAAGCAAGCGCAAGGTCGGCAATCTGTCCGATCTCCGTGACGTTGGCATCCCCGATGCCAAGATTATGCACCGCCCGCCGCGGCAGACGGTCCGCAATGGCGTCACGGTCAAAACCGACCTGCACGTTGCTGGACCCCAGAAGGATTACGCGCTCACCAGGCACACGCAAGCTTTTCCGACCGTAATAGATCAGCCTGGGCGATGTGGCATAGACGGTCTCGGATGCCCGGAAGGTGTCGATCGGCGACGTGTCGCCGGGGGGCGGGAAAACAACCAGGGACACCAGTAAGGCAAAGGCGCTGACCCCGATGAAACTGATCGCCAGCAGTCCAATCTGCCGCAACACGGCCCACATATCAGAAATCCGCATAAACAAACCCCGCACCTTTGTTCAGGATTGTCTGTGTCGTGATACACATGTAGATGACCGCCGCCATGCTGGCATAGGACACCAAGGCTGGTGCTTTTGCCCACTCAAAGGTCCAGCGCGACCGGGCCGTGATCAGGTCCTGAAAGGCCACGCAGATGATCCAGCCAAAGCTGAGCACCGCCAGCGCCATCAGCCAGCCAACCACGCCGAATTCGCGCGTGATCGCGACAAGGTCGGACATGTCCATCCAGAACGCCAAGAGCGCGATGGCGAAAAAGCCGATGGTCAGCCCGCGTGCGGCATAAGTGTAAAGCGGATTCGCCGCCAACGCGCGCATCCCCTTGTGACCCAGACGCGCCGTCAGCGCGACCTGCCACAGCTTGTTGATGCTGACGCCAAAGCCCAGCATCAACCCGTATGCTATGAAGATGGGCGTCGTACCGTGCCAGATCCCGAGTACGGTAAAGACAAAGAAAAAGGTCAGCACACCAAAAAAGGGTGCCATCCCGGACGACGGCCAACGTGTCAGCAGTGCCGCCATGATCGGGTTGAACGCATATTGTTTGAACCAGTTCGATAACGTCATGTGCCAACGGCTCCAGAATTCGAGCATGCTGCGCGACAGGAACGGACGGTTGAAGTTTTCGGGCAGTTCCAGCCCCGCAAGCCGGGCAATTCCGATTACAATATCCATGTAGCCGGAAAAGTTCATGTAGAGGTAAAATGTGTAACAGGCGGCCGCGACGCTAAAGAGCAGCACCATCTTGGGCAGCGCGACGCTGTCTTGTGCAAAAAGCTGCGGCGTCACGTTGTCGAAAACGTAAAGGGCGCTGGCCGCGAGGATCAGCACCTTCGCATATCCTTTGACGATACGGACCAGGGTCGCGCGGATCATCGGCGTCTGCGCCGGTATCGGCGACAAGAAATTCGCCTTGAAGCTCTGATACCTGTCGATGGGGCCAGACACAAAGGCAAGGAAATGTGTCGTGTAATTCAAGTAGTCGACCAGCGGCACCTCATACTCCAGCGTCTCTTCAACACCGTCATAGATCATGTGCAGGATCCGAAACAGAATGTAGGACAGACCCAGGGTGGAGAATACAATCGGCACCTCGGGCAAGAATGCGGCAAGTGCGTAACCCTGAAGCCAGATGAACAGCGCGACGATCACGGTAACCCAGGTCCAGCACAACAGGCGCGACGGGTGCCGTTGCACGGTTTTGATCGCGCAGAACCCCAACAAGAGAAAGCCCGCCAAGGGCAAGGCCCCGATAGGTGACGCAAAGACGCCCACCAGAAACAGCAGATTGGCCCCTAACAGGACCGCTGATTTCCCGATGTTATGAGATTGCAACCGGAATAAGAGAACAAAGAGAAGCGATAGGCCCAGAAATGCGGGCGAAAAAAGAGACACAAAATAACTCCAAAAAATTGGCAGCAGTATAAAATTCAAAAATTTTGCGATCCGGCCAAGAAATTAGTTCAGTCCTACGGAAACAGAACGATTTGGCGCGTCGCAGAAACGTAAAAGCATGTGGCGGCAGGAAAATCTGCGCGAAATATGACATCAGCATAAGAGCACGAGCTGATTCGGAAAAGAGAAATAGGTATTCTACCCCTGCGGGAAAGCACTCATCTTATTGGTGTAAACTTTCAGGAAAAAACCAATGTCGTTGTTTCCTGTTCGATCAGCTCGATCAAAAACCCGAGCGGGGCATAGAAAAACTGTATGAGCGCGCCCTCGAATGCCACTGCAGGTGCAGGCACCGAGACCGCAATACACCCTTGCGCTTCGAGGTGAGCCGCAGCCGCGCCCAGATCAGGGGTGATGTAGGCCAAGTGGTTGAGAATATTCTTACCTGACTTCAATGCCTGTGAAATAGGCGACTCCGGGGCGCTGGGTGCGATCAGTTCATAGATCATGCCGCAGGCGTCCTTGGCAAACTGCACATGCACTTTCTGGATCGGGTCCATTGTAGGCGCCGTCCAGCCGGAAATGCCGATTGTATCGCCTAAAAATGCACGGCCTTCGGCCAGATCGGCACATACAATCCCAAGATGATCAAAACTCAGCTTTGCAGTCACAATGAACCTCTTAAATCAGGATTTCTTTCAATGGCGTGACGATAGGTCGTTGATATAATTGTGGCAATGCGTAACATTGCAGAGCTTGGACCCGCCAATCGCCTGTCCAATGCTTTATGCTTCATACCATTCTTAAAATCGATTTTAGAATTTTTACACCATTCTCGCTTTCAATAGTGGACTATTTTTAATGTTTCTTCCGACAGGGCAGTTCGCCCGGAAAAACGCGCCTTCCAACACCGGACTGCACGTATGACGACTGCCAAATCATCTCTGGGCGGCGGTATCTGGGTCACGGTTTCGCGGGTCCTGGCACAACTGATCCAGTTCGTGATCTTCATGGTGGCTGCGCGGATTCTGCAACCGGCCGAATTTGGCATCTTTGCACTTGTGGCGGCGGTGATCGTTTTCCTGAACCAACTCGCGATTGCCGGATGGTCCGAATACATCCTGAACTGGCAGGGCGAGGTTGCAAGACTGCGCCATGCGTTGTTCGTGGCCTGTGTCGCGGGGGCTTTGCTTGCGGTTGCAGGGCTTGTGATGTCCTTGCCGATTGCGATGCTGTTCGAGCAACCCAATGCCGCGCCGCTTGCGCGTATCCTGTCCATGTCCGTGTTCTTTGCCGCCGTCGCCTCGGCCTATGCAGGCGTGCTGATCTGGCAGCACAAACTTGCCGCATCCGCCATTTGCCCGTTGCTGGGCGAGGTCGTCAATCTTGCCGTGGCCATTCCAGCACTGCTGTCCGGTCAGGGTATCATGGCGCTGGCTTATGGCAGACTGGCCGGTGCCGTCGTTTTTTGCCTGTCCGCAGTTGCCATCGCACGCGTCGCCCCCGCAATCGCGCCTCAGCGATCTATCTATCACGAGATCGGCCATTATTCCTGGAACATCACCCTCACACGGCTGCTCAGCGCGGCACGCGCCTATGGCGCAACGTTGATTGTTGGTGGTCTGATGGGCCCCGCCGCAGTGGGCTATTATCGCGCCGCCCAACGGGTGATCGGTGCGTTCGAGGAAATTGTGAGCGAACCGGTTCGGGTGCTGACCTGGAGTTTTTTCCGCAAACTGCCCCGATCCGAACCCACCCATGCAACGTTCGGACCGGCAGCGGACCGTTTCTTTCCCATCCTCATTTATGCAAGCGCCCCGCTGTTCGTGGGGATCGCGATCATGGCCGATGATCTGGTGCGGGGCATCCTTGGCCCGGATTGGGACGCTGCGGTGCCCGTGGTGCAGATTTTGTCGATTGCCGCGTTGATACGCGCCTCTGGCACCGCATCAATCCCGATCCTGTCTCTGGTGGGCAAGGTCAAACTCCTGCCACGCTACATGCTGATCTACGCAGTAGTGACGCTGGCTTGTATCGCGGTCGGTGCGATGTTCGGCCTGATCGCCACGGCGGTTTCCGAGGTTGTGGCGGCATTGGCGGTCTTTGCGATCAGCGCAAAGATCATGCAGCACCACACCGGCATGCGATGGACTTTCATTTTTGCGTCCAGTTGGCCCGCGCTTCCGGCCTTGGCCCTGTCAATCGCTGTGCCACTTGTCGCAGACCGGTATGAGCTGCTGACACAGATACACCCCCTGCTGCGCTTTCTGATGCTTGGGATGGCGATGATCATCGTCTACCTCCCCACCCTGACACTGTGCGACAGGACATTGTGGTCACGTCTTTCAGGGCGCGATTCTGGCTAGAATTCGCCCCGGATTGCCGTTCCGGTTAACCAGAAATTCATCTTTTGAAGTCATCAAACTCCATGCAGGCGGAGAAATTTGATGACGTTTGATGTGAAAAATGACGGTTTTTCGGCGGAGATTGGCTCAATAGGGTCAAAACCAGTGAAAATTCTCTCATGTAATTTACGAAATTTGCAATTTTGCAACTTTGCACGATGTTAGTTAGGCAACGACACCAGTTTATTTGTACTTTCCGGAGAAGTTCGGTGAACATAGGAGGCGAAATTTCAAAATGGCCCTAGCACATTGCAGAGATGCGAATCTGCGTCGAATCGTGGTCGAGTTCTGCGTCTTGTTTTGGGCTGCATTTCTGTCATTCATTCCGTTGCTCCACCCATAAGTTGCAAAAACTTGCGCTAATTCCACCGTAGGTAAGCCATTGTTGACTTACCCAAGAGCGGTCCAGATTGGTCGCTCCAAAATTCTTTACCCAAGGTCAGACGCAACATGAGGTACCGCCAAGACGGGCGGATACTACTATTTGTGGCGCGATCACTTCATTCTCTATCCTGGATTGAAGTTCCATCCGGCGCGGCTGCAGGCGTTAAAAAATTAGCTTTGGCCATTCAGAAATAATGCCTTATTCTGGCCTTAATAGAACGTCTAAATTTTTAAACTTGCTATTAAATAGTCGGACTGACCTGCTGCTAAATTTCAATCAGAGCACAGGCCCTAATTTCTAATCAGTTCCGATAATTTGCTTAAGGACCTCACATGTCGGTTGATGAATCAAAGTCGATTCCGACTGCGATATTTTATGACGCAAATCAAAGCCTTATAGATGGCTTTGCCAGGACAAGTGCTGCCGTGCCTGACACGGTGGCACTTGCCAGTGGCAATTCCCTTTACACCTATTCTCAAATGACCAAAGCATCCGACAGGATTGCGCGGCATCTTATGGCGATTGGTGTCAAACCCGGTGACAATGTTGTTCTGATTTCAGACCGCACGGCAAACGCCGTGTTGGCGATGACGGGGATCATGCGTGCAGGCGCGGCCTATGTCCCGCTTGATCCTGCCTACGATTCCAAACAATTAACCTATATAATCAAAGACAGCCGCCCCAGGGTTATCCTGTGGGACACCCCCTATGGGCACCTTTCCCGATCCCTGTGCCCCAAAAAGGTCACCCGGCTGAGCGTTCAACATGCGTTGGACACTGCCGTGGACGGGACTGAGGCATTTCCAACGCTGCACGGCGATGATCCTTGCTATGTCATGTACACCTCGGGTTCGACCGGCAAACCCAAGGGCGTTGTCCTGCCACATCGCGCCATCCTGCGTTTGGGATACGATCAGCCCACCGGACAGGTTTTGCGCGGTGACGTGGCGCTGGCCAATTCGACAATCGCCTGTGACGCTTCGATGTGGGAAATCTGGGGACCGCTGCTGAACGGTGCAACCGTCGCACTGGTCACGCAGCCCAAGCCCGCTCTGGACGAAGTGGCGCGTGTCATCCGCGACGAGAAGGTAACCGTCACCTATTTTTACACCGGCCTCGCGCATCTGATGATCGAACATCACCTTGACGATCTGGGTGGCTTGCGGCTGTTCGGAGCGGGCGGGGACGTCATGTCGACGTCGCACATCCGAAAGTTGACCGAGGCCTATCCCGGCATCGATGTCATCAACTGCTACGGTCCAACCGAAAATTCGGTCCTGACCACAATGCACAAGGTAACGCCCGAAGATCTTGTGACAGGGCCGATCCCGATCGGCATTCCCACCGGTCATTGCGACTGTTTCGTCATCGACGAAGACAGACAGGTTTTGCCCGACGGCGCGCTGGGTCAGCTGGTTGCTGCAGGCCCGGGGGTGGCATTGGGATACCTAAACCAGCCGGACAAGACGGCTGAGGCGTTCATACCCGATCCGCGTCCCGGCCACGAGGGGCTGGTCTATCTGACCGGTGATCTCGCGCAACGCCGTGACAGCGGCATTTACGATTTCTTCGGACGCGCCGACCGACAGGTCAAGCTGGGCGGTCGCCGGATCGAATTGGACGAGGTCGAACACCACCTGCGGGAGCTGCCGATGGTGACCGATGCCGCCGTCGTTCTTGCCACCGACAAGGGTGGTCGCAAGCGGATCGCGGCATTCATCAAACCGGCACGTAACATTGACGGCGACAACACCGGATTTATCCGTGAAGTGTTATCTGCCCTGGGCGAGAAACTGCACGACGGTATGTTGCCGCGCATCAACAGGGTCGTTGATGACTTTGCCCTGACAGCGAACAACAAGATCGACCGCAAGGCGCTGCTGGATCTGCTGAGCAAAGAGACCCCACCCGACACGGCAGATACGCCTGAGCAGGCGACCAGTATCGCACAAACGCCCAGCGCGCACCAAATATCAAAGCTGATTGTCGCGCGTTGGAAACAGGCGCTTGGCGATATCGATCCCTCACATGACACGACATTTTTTGACGCGGGCGGCAGCTCTCTTGAATTGGTCGACGTGCACGCCGGGCTGATCAAGGATCTGGGCGTTTCCTTCGATATCATGGTGATGTTCGAAGCGCCCAAGCTGGGGCAACTGGCAAGCAAGCTGGCAGACATAGTGGTCAAAGCCCCGCCAAAAGTACCGCAGACCGATACGCCCACCGAAGCAGACGCCGCGCCTGTGAACGACAACCTGCCCGATACCGCCATCGCCATCGTCGGCATGGCCGCACGCCTGCCGGAAAGCGATAATCTCGACCATTTCTGGCAACATCTGTGCAACGGCGAAAACCTGATCCGCCCGTTCGCGGCTGAAGACGCACAAGACAGCTACAGCGTGGCTGAAAGAGCCTCGGCTGCTTACGTGCCAGCGCGCCCGGAGCTTGCAAATGCAGGCATGTTCGACGCGAAATTCTTTGGCATGTACCCGCGCGAAGCGGCCCTGATGGACCCGCAAGCGCGGGTGTTCATGGAAATGGCGCACGAGGCGCTGGAACGCAGCGGCCACGCTGCCCAGCGCGACAACGTCAGCGTCGGCGTGTTTGCGGGCTGTTCGATGAACTCCTACGTGATGCAAAACATGCTGGGCGACCGCGCCGAGATCGAGGCGTTCACGTCGAACTACCAAACCGGCAAATTCGCCGAAATCACCGGAAACATGCCCGACTGTCTGGCCACCCGCGTGGCCTTCAAGCTGGACCTGCGCGGTCCTGCCATGACCGTGCAAACAGCCTGTTCGACCTCGCTGACGGCAATTGCCCAGGCGATTTTGAACCTGCGGGCCGGGCAAGCGGACATCGCGCTGGCCGGGGGGGTATCGATCACCTTCCCGCAGAAACGCGGCTATATGGCTCAGGATGGCGGGCTGGCCTCGGATGACGGTACCTGCCGGCCTTTTGACGAGGCAGCATCCGGCACGGTGTTTTCCCACGGCGGCGGCGTAGTGGTTCTGCGGCGGCTGAAGGATGCACTTGCAGACGGGGACCATATTCATGCGGTGATCCGTGGTGTCGGAATCAACAACGACGGCGCGGACAAGATCGCCTTTACCGCGCCCACCGTCGGCGGGCAGGCGAACGCCATCCGCCGCGCCCATGCAGATGCTGACGTCCCCGTTGATACGATTTCATATGTGGAATGTCATGGCACCGCCACGCCCATGGGGGACCCCATCGAAGTCAGCGGACTGCGCCAGGCCTTCGGGCCGGGCCTGCCCGAGGAAAGTTGCGCGTTGGGATCGGTCAAGGGCAACCTTGGACACATGGATGCCGGGGCGGGCGTGGTCGGGGTGATCAAAACCGTCCTGATGATGACCCACCGCACCCTGCCGCCACTGGCGAATTTCAAAAAACTGAACAGCCGCATCGACCTTGCAGGAAGCCCGTTCCGCATTCAGGCGCAGGGCGCGCCCTGGACGGCGGCCTATCCCCTGCGGGCAGGAGTAAGTTCGTTTGGCGTGGGCGGCACCAACGTGCATCTGGTGCTGGAAGAAGCGCCGCTGCCTGACACTATCGCCCCCGCTGACGGCGTTCAGACACTGGTACTGTCGGCCAAATCGCGCGAGGCGCTGGCCGAGATGAAAGATGCGCTGGCCGACGCGGTCGAGGCGTCAGACGCGCCCGCGCTGGCCGACATCGCCTTTAGCCTGCAAGACGGCCGCGCGGCTTATGACATGCGTCTTGCGGTGTCAGGCGACGACCCCAAAGCGGTTGCGGCCTCTCTCCGCGCTGCCAGCCTGCCACGTGGCGCGGCACTTCAAGGTGATCCTGGGGTGTCATTCATGTTTCCCGGTCAAGGGTCGCAATACCCCGGCATGGGCAGCGGGCTGTATGAGACAGAGCCGGAATTCGCGCGCTGGATCGACCAAGGCGCAGAGATATTGCAACCGATCCTCGGTCTCGACGTCAAAACGATGCTGTGTTTCGGTGACCCGTCTGACAAGGACCTTGCCGCCGCCCTGCGCGAAACGCGGCTGACGCAGCCCGCCCTCTACCTGACGCAATACGCCTGTGCGCGTTTGTGGATGGCGCGTGGCGTCCAGCCTGTGGCGATGATCGGCCATTCGGTGGGCGAGTTCACCGCCGCGGCCCTCGCGGGCGTGTTCAGCTTTGAAACCGGGTTGAACATCATCAGCCAGCGCGGGCAACTCATGCAGGACCAGCCCGGCGGCGCGATGCTGTCGGTGCGCGCCCCGCTGGACGAACTGGCAGGCCACCTCGAAGCCGGTCTTGATATCGCCGCGCACAACGCCCCGCGGCTGAACGTGGTGGCGGGCGAAACTGCCGCTGTCGACCAGCTGGAACAGCGTCTGAAGGCGGCTGATATCGCCTGTTCCCGGCTGCACACCTCGCATGCGTTCCATTCGGCCATGATGGACCCTGTCAGCGAAGGGCTGGCCAAGGCGCTGAAAGACATGCCGCTGGCCGCACCCCGGATCCCTTACGTGAGCTGCGTCACCGGAACGTGGGTCACCGATGACGAATGCACCGACCCTGCCTATTGGGCGCATCAGGCGCGTGCGCAGGTCAACTTTGCCGACGCCATTACCGTGCTTGCGGCGGATGAACCCGCGATCCTGCTCGAAGTCGGGGCCGGAAACACCCTGTCGTCGTTCTGCGGCCAGACCCTGCCACGCGATGCTGCCGTTGCAGTTGTACAATCGCTGCCCGATCACACCCGGCCCGAAAGCGACACCATCGCAATGGCGAACGGGTTCGGCCGTATTTGGGCCGCAGGCGGATCTGTAGATTGGGCCAAGCTGGGCCCACGCGGACACCGTCGGGTTGAGCTGCCAACCTATGCTTTCCAACGCAAGCTTCATTGGGTCGACCTCGCCTCCACCGAAAACTCACCAGCCGCCGCTCCGGTTTCCCCTCAAACGACCGCTCCGCAAAAGGAAGCCCCGATTATGACCGCGCCGTCCATTCAACACCCGATTGATCGCAAACCCCGGCTGATAACCGAGGTGCTGGCCTTGCTCAGCGATGTCTCAGGCGAAGAACTTACACCTGATGACGCAGAGGCGACATTTCTTGACCTGGGCTTTGACTCGCTGTTCCTTGGGCAGGTCGCGCAAAAGCTGGGTGCGGAATACGGGCTTGAGGTGACCTTCCGCGAGCTTCTTGCCAAATACCCCACGGTCGCTGCCGTTGCCGGTCTGCTGGATGAAACACTTCCCGCCGATGTGGTGGAGGCGCCTGCTCCGGTGGTGGAACAGGCCGCAATTGCACCTTCTCCGGTTGCCGCGGCAACACCCCCGGCTGTCGCACCGGTTGGGGCGGTCACCGACACCGCAGCCACGTCCGTGATGCAGGCCCAGATCGCCGCGATGCAGGGGCTGTTCTCGCAGCAACTGGCGACGCTTTCCGGCGCACCTGCCGCTGTGCAGCAAGCGCCAGCACAGCCCGTCGCGTCGCAAGCCCCCGCCACACCACAGGCGGATGTCATCCCGTTGCCAAAGCCACAACCAGCCGCGACGGTCGCCACAAAGGCGAACTCGACCTTTTCCATCGGACGCGCCACCAACGCGGGCGGCGGCGATCTGACACCTGAACAGTCGGCTTTTGTCCGCGATCTGGCTGCGCGTTACAGCGCCAAGAGCCCGAAAACAAAAGAATATGTCGAAACCTATCGCCCGACGATGGCCGATCCACGCACCGCCGCAGGCTTTCGCGCCGAATGGAAGGAACTTGTGTTCCCCGTGGTTTGCGACCGCTCCAAAGGGTCGCGCATCTGGGACATCGACGGCAATGAATACATCGATCTGGTAAGCGGATTCGGGCAGACCGCCTTTGGTCATACGCCTGATTTCGTGGTCGAGGCGATCACCCGACAGATGGAGCGTGGATTTGCCATCGGGCCACAAAGCGACATGGCAGGCCCGATCGCGGAACGCTTTGCGCGCTTTGTGGGTCACGATCGCGCAGCGTTCTGCAATACCGGATCCGAAGCGGTGATGGCTGCGATGCGCGTCGCGCGCACGGTGACCGGGCGTGACAGGATCGTGGTCTTTGGCAATGACTATCACGGCCAGTTCGACGAGGTGCTGGTGAAAGGCAAGAAAAGCCTGAACGATCCTACCGCCCTGCCCCTGGCACCCGGCATCCCCCGGTCCAGCCTGTCGTCGATGATTGTCCTGCCCTATGACGATCAAGCCAGCCTGGACTGGTTGACCGCCAACATCACGACAATTGCCGCCGTGATCGTAGAGCCGGTGCAAAGCCGTCATCCCGATCTGCGTCCGCGTGAATTTGTGAAGTCGGTGCGCGAGATTACGCGCGATGGCGGGGCCGCCATGGTCATGGACGAGGTCGTGACCGGCTTCCGTGTCGGACCACGTGGCATGCAGGGCGTATGGGACATCGCCCCCGACATGGCGACCTATGGCAAGGTCGTGGGGGGCGGCATGCCCATCGGCATGCTGGCAGGGTCCAAGCAGTTCATGGACGCGCTGGATGGCGGACAATGGCAGTTCGGTGACTCGTCGGTTCCCGAGGCGTCGCCGACCTTCTTTGCCGGCACTTTCGTGCGCCATCCGCTGGTGCTTGCCGCGATGGAAGCCACGATGGATCACATTGATGCGCATGGACCCGACCTGTGGGAACGGACCGCGGATTTGACCGCTGACACCGCCCGGCGGCTAAATGACATTCTCGAAGCACGCGGCCTTGGCCGAGTGGTCGAAAGCTATTCAAGCTGGTTGGTCCCGCAGGTTACCGATCTGGACCCGAACGCTGTGCTGCTTTACCCGCTGATGCGCATGGCCGGTGTGCATGTGCAGGTCGGCTATGCCTTTATCTTCACCACGGCGCACACGCAGCACGATGCCGACACTGTGGTCTCCGCGTTTGAAAACGCGGTCGACACGCTGCGTGCGGTCGGCATCCTTGGAAACGGCACATCGATGCCGGTTGCCTTGCCCCCCGTGGCCAAGGCGCCTGCGCCAACCAAAGGCATTCCCCTCACCGAAGCCCAGCGCGAAATCTGGATGACGGCACAGCTGGGCCGGACTGCGTCATGCTGTTTCAATGAAAGTGGCTCGCTGGAGCTCAGCGGACCGCTGGACCTGGATGCATTGCAAACGGCGCTGGATCAGGTGATTGCCCGCCATGACGGGCTGCGCATGGTTTTTGCACGCAGCGGCGAAACCTTTGACATTCTCGATCCCTACACGCTGCCGCTGAAACTGCATGATCTGAGCGATGCAGACGATGCCGCAGTTGAGACGCTGCTGGCCGAGGATGCTGCGACCGAAATCGACATTGTCGCAGGCCCACCGCTGCGCGCCTTTGTGGTGCGCCGGACTGCTGACAAACATCTGCTTGTTCTCAATGCACATCACATTGTTTGCGACGGCTGGTCCTTTAACGTCATCGCTCAGGATCTGGCCGCATTTTACACCCAAGCCGTGAACGGCACGCCGGCCGATCTGCCTGATGCACCTTCGTTTGCGGTTTTCGCCAGGGAAAAGGCTGTGGCAGCATCCGCACCCGAAACGCTCGCATTCTGGCGCGACCGGTTCAAGGATGTGCCGGATCTGCCCGAGCTGCCCACAGATCGCGCGCGCCCCGAGATCAAATCCTTTGCAGGTGCCACATGCACCGCGCTTATCTCCGGCGACGTGATGCGCGCAGCACGCAAGGCCGGTGCGGCGCAAGGCTGCACACTGTTCTCAACACTCTTTGCCGCATTGCATATCACTGTCGCCAGACTGACCGGCTCCGACAACATCGTTCTCGGCGTGCCGACAGGCGGACAGGCCTTGCTGGAAAATCAGGCGATGGTCGGGCATTGCGTTAACTTCCTACCGATCCGCGTCGCGCAGGAACCGGACATGCAGACTTCGACCTTTTTGGCTCAGGTCGGCACGACGGTGATGGATGCCTTTGACAATCAGGATTACACCTATGGCACTCTGGTGCGTGATCTCGACATTCCAAGATCGCTCAACCGCCTGCCCCTGACCGAGATCCAGTTCAATCTGGAACGCCTGAGCGAAGGCCTCGAAATGGGCCCGCTAAAGGTCACCATGACCCCCAATGCCAAACGTGCGGTCAATTTCGATCTGTTTTTCAATGTGGTCGAACGCAAGGACGGGCTGCGGGTCGATGTAGACTATAACACCGACGTCTTTGACGCCGATACGGTGATGCGCTGGGTTGGCCATCTTGAGACCGTGTTGGGCGAGCTTGCAGCCGACACCGCGCGCCCGCTGGCGCAGCTTCCGATCACCTCGCAGGATGAACAGGTCTGGCTGGCCGAGACGCTGAATGCCACGCAGGTGCCAGTCACAGGTGCGCAGACGGTGCATGCGCGTGTCTCGCAAGCTTGTGCCCGGCACGCAGACCGCGCCGCCGTTGAGGACAGCGAAGGGCAGCACAGCTATGCCAGCATCGCCGCCCGCAGCGATGCCATCGCGGCAGCGCTGCAAGCGCAGGGCGTCCGGAAAGGCGATCGAGTGGCCGTCGCGTTGCCCCGTTCAGCCGGATGCGTCGCAGCCTTGCTGGGCGTGATGAAAGCCGGGGCCGCTTACGTGCCCATCGACCAGACGCAGCCCGCCGACAGGCTGCGCATGATCCTGAAGACAGCCGACGTCAGCGCCATCTTGCATGACGGCTCCAAGACGCCTGACTGTGCCAGCGGGTTGGACCTTCCGGCACTTTCACTTGATACAATGCCGACAGCGGGTACGCCCGAACCGGTCGAAACGGACGGCGACACTGCGGCCTATGTCATGTTCACATCCGGCTCGACCGGCACACCAAAAGGGGTAGAGATCGGTCATGCTGCCGTCGTCAACCTTTTGGACACCATGGCGCGTGACACGAACTTTGGCGCCGAGAGCAGCCTGCTTGCGGTGACAACGATCATGTTCGACATCTCTGTTCTTGAGTTGTTTATGCCGCTGATCAGCGGCGGGCGCACAGTGATTGCTTCGCATGATGATGTTCTTGACGGCTTCCGGCTGGTCACACGGATCCAGCAGGGCGACATCAGCCACATGCAAGCCACGCCGACCCTGTGGAGCATGATGCTGGAAGCCGGGTTTGAGCCGGTTGAGGGCCTGACCCTGCTGGCCGGCGGCGAACCGTTGGCACAGGATCTGGCGGACAAGTTGACAGCAGGTGGATCGACACTTTGGAACGTCTACGGCCCGACCGAGACAACCATATGGTCCGCTGCCGCGCACCTTGCCCCCGGCGACCCTGTCACCATCGGCGGCCCCATCGCAAATACCGAAATGCATGTCTTGGGCCGCGACGACGTGCTGCTGCCAGTGGGCGCAGTCGGCGAGTTGAACATCGGCGGGATTGGCTTGGCGCATGGCTATTTCCAACAGCCCGATCTGACGCAGGCCGCCTTTCGCGACGTGACACTGCTGGGGCAGGCACGCAGGCTCTACAAGACCGGTGACATGGCCCGTCGCCTGGCCGATGGCCGGATTGAAGTGCTGGGCCGCGCCGACGCGCAGGTGAAACTGCGCGGTTTCCGAATTGAGCTGGGCGAGATCGAAAGCAACCTGCGCGCCCTGCCAGAGGTGTCCGCCGCAGCAGTGGCACTGCGACCTTCGCCACGCGGAGGGGATCAGTTGGTGGGCTATGTTGTAAGCAAGACAGGGACCGAATTACAGGCCGAAACCCTCGCGCGTGCATTGGCCGACAAGGTTCCGGGCTATATGGTGCCGAGCGCCTGGGCGTTCCTGAGCAAACTGCCGTCGACGGCCAACGGCAAGCTGGACCGCCGCGCCCTGCCCGACCCCGACACAACCGCCGATGTGACCGCGCTTCATACCGCGCCCAACACCGAGACCGAGCGCAAGATCGCGCAGGTTTGGGAACAAGTGCTGGGGTTGAAAACCGTATCCACATCGCAAACGCTGTTTGCATTGGGGGCAGACAGCCTGACGGTGTTCCGCATCGCGGCACGGTTGATGGATGCAGATGTGAACATCGAAGCGCGTCACTTGCTGGAGTATCCGTCGATTGCCCGACTGGCCGAGTTCGTCGATCAGCGCATGGCACAAGGTGGCACGGAAGGTCCGAAAAAACCATCGCTGCGCGCCTATCGCAGAACCGCCGCGAACAGTGCCTGAGGTCAAACCGGCCCGCTCAGTTTGACGCTGACGGGCCGATAACCCTTATACGTCGCTGCACGGCACCGGTGCCATCGGGCTCCGCCGGGGCGACTTCGAAATCAAGCGTGTCTCCGGCCGAAAGTGTCACGGTCATGTCGGTGATAACCAAACCGCTGCGCGTCAGCTTTTCCGCCATGATCTGAGTGCGATTGTGTAATATGCGCAACTGCGGTTCGTCGTCCTCGCCCGGAACCTGCCAGTTGGCTTCGATCCGGTAGGTGCCCGATGCAGAGGCCGTGAACCTTTCAACCGCCGCAAAGGGAACGCCAGCGAACCGGGCTGTCGTGACCCAGACATCCCCGATCTGAAGCGGTGACAAATCTGGCGCACCACGTGTGCTGGTCCAGTTTCCGTCCACGATTTCAAGCGGCGTCAGGCCAACATCCGGGCGCAATGCATAATAGCTCCACGGGTGCTGGCCATATTCGTACATGTTGTCTGCGATCAGGACAGGTTGCGGGACACGAAAGGTCACCCCTTCGCCCCAGATGATGACCGGAGTGTCCGAAAGCGTGGTGACAGGGTCAATCTCGCGCCCCTGCGTGTCGAAAAAGCTGACCGCACCCTCGACAGAGAATGCGCCGCCACTGCCCCAAACCACATGCGCCTGTCCTGCGCCAAAGCGATAGATATGAACTGTCGGATTATTTCCCAGGCGCACCGGACGGCCCAGCGGAAGTATCTTTTGCTGCAGGAATGAATATGCCGCTGCTGCAGGCTTCCGGTTCTGCCCCGACAGCGTCAGCAACCCCATGTTGGGCCACCATTCCTCGTCGCGCAGCGCGTACCAATAGGCTGACGTCACATCCGCGGCCGCCATCGCGCTGACCATCTTGAACATATAATCGGGCGCGGCTTGCGGATCATCGAACCAATGCCCGAATTCAGTCACCTCAATGGGTTTCTCGCCGCCAAACTCGCGCATCAGCGCCTTGAGGCGGTCCAGTTCTGCGCGCAATGTTTCGGGGTGGTCACGGTAAGGATGCACGGAAATTGCATCACACGACAGCAGGCCACCATAGCGGAAAAATGCACGATAATAGCCAATGGCCACCACGTTCAAACCGCTGCAACTGAACCGAGCGCCGGGATGATCTTCCTGCAGGCGCGCATCAACCGCCCGCGTGATGGCCGCAAAAAAGCGCGGCGGGTCTGCCGCGGCGGGCCCGCCAAAAAAGTCCTTCGAGTTCACTTCGTTGCCGATTTCGATCCGCACCTTGTCCACGCCGTAATGCGACAGGATTGCAGAGATAAATGCCGCAAACCCCGCGCGGCCTTCGTCGGTGTGCGGGGTCTCGCCAAGATCATAAAGCGGGTTCGTTTCATTGATCACCAGCAGCGGTCGAAAGCCGCGATCCAGCATGGGGCGCATATAGACATCTGCCGCCGAAAAATCATAGACGCCTTTTTCGCGCTCGACCCGCGCCCAGTCGATTTCGTCGCGCAACGCCATTGCGCTCAGGCTGTCGGCCTTGTCCAGCAGATCAATTGACCAGCCTTGTTTAAAGTGGGTCTGCGCGCCCAGTACGAAAGCATTGTCCTGCTGGCCGATGGCCGGGGCTGCCTGAAATGCGGCAAACGCTACGCCCTGTATCAACCAGCGGATCATGATCCGCTCCAGTCAAAGACATATCGGTCATTCAGGACGCTGAGGTGATGAATGCCCCGGCTGCCAGGCAGATCGTCGGGTGTCCACCGCCGCAGCAAAACCTCTTCAAAGCTTTTGTCATCCAGACGCCTGATCTCCATCAGGTTCAGCCCATAGCCGTAAACCCCGTAACTGTTGTTTTGTGAGGGGCGAAAGAGCCGGCCGTTCTGAAGGATTGGCGCGCCTGCATTGCGCGCATGCTCCGCCCCGATGACCACCGGATTGCGCGGATGCGGCTTCAGCCCCGTCAGCGACGGACCGTCTACAGAAAAAAGGTACAGCTCGCTTGAGTGGTCCTGAAACGCAAAATGATCCGAAAGGTTGGTCAGCAACCACCATTGCCCGTCTTCTGCATGCCATAGGATTGAATCGGCCAGATACATACCTTCGAATGCCGTTGCGTGCAGGGTCCAGCCGGTCGGGAAATCCGTAGCGCGCCAGACCTCAAGACGACGTGACTGTTGGGTTTCCGGCATCATGAATATCTCGTCACCATCCCGGAACACGAAGGGAAATGACAGGTGATAGGGGCACGTCAACGCGGTGACAGGTGCGCCCAGTCCATCTTCCGTCAACCGAGCCGCCTCGATCCAGCCCGCGCCGTCATCCGCGTTCATTGCCTCATAGAACACCCAGGACGTGCCATCATGTTCAAAAAGAAACGGGTCCGCCATCGTATGATTGTGCGCAGGCAGGATCGCCGACGCAGCCAGATTCATATCGGTGACAGGGCCTGCGCCCGCAGCCAGTCGCCAGAACAACCGCCCCTTGCCACGGCGTGCCCGCATCCTGTGGTGTAGCTTGACCGCCGCGGCTTTGGCAAATGCCACCGCATAGCCCAAGGCCTCAAGCAAAGTTGGCTGGACAGGCGCGGGGATCATGTCAGCCGAAGGTGGTGCACAAAGTTGTCCAGTGGCCAGATCATGCAGCGCCCGCAGGATCAGAAGCACCGATTTTTCCTCGACAAACGCGCCCGTCAACACCGCCCCGGGTTTCAGGTTATAAGACGCCGTACGCACCAAAACGTTGCCTGGCGCATGAACGGTCCTGGACAGGATTTCCACCGGCATCCGGGGGCTTGCGCGCTGTGTTACAGTTGCGGCGGGCCAAACTGCGGATGCAGCACCGGCAAAGCGCACAGACCATGAACCATGATGCGCAAGGTGCAACTGATCATCCGACAGATCCCGAGCGCCCAGAACGATGGCCAGGTCGGCGCTGTCACTGTCTTGTGGCGTCCCGCGTTGAGACAGTCCGGCCAAAATTGCGCGCGCGCCTGACGTGTCATAGCAGCGCAGCTGCCCCGCGACGAGCCGACGTTCAATTGAAAGGATACCGCCAAGCAACGTGCCGCCTGGCCGGTCGGTGCGTGCGCCCTGCCCTGCCACCATACCGACAAGCGTGACAAGTGGATCGACAGCCAGTCGGTCCAAGAGCATTGCCTGCCAGTCAGCAATCGGATCGCTCGCGGCCCTGACAATCAGCACACGCAGCGGACGGTGCGGAACCCGATCCATTAGCGGCTACGCTGTGCAGAAAGCCTTTTTACCTTTTCTTCCAGCACGCCGAACACGCGATCAAACCCGGACCGGGTCAGCGCATCGCCATGCCAGCCATTGACCGGGTATACCGCAACATCACGTGCCAGTTTGCCAGACCATCCCAACACTCCGTCACGCGGGACCAACCCTTGCGAGCTTGTGACAAACAGCGCGACCTCACCGTCGTAGGGCTTGAAAGAGTATCTGCGTGTCTGCGAGACGAGGCAATCAACGGTGGCATCCACCAGAACTTCGACGTCGCCCCTCTTTGCAAGCAGGCCAAGCCTGCGCAGGGTCCCGGCAACAAAGCTGTTTTGCGAAAATACGTCGCGCCACATGATGTCACCACGCGCCCGCAGACCAAGATAATAGCGCAGACGCCGCAACCTGATACGCCACCTGTCGCGCATCAACGCCATGCCCGAGAACGCCTTGACCGCACCGGGGGCCCACGTGTCGATCATCGCAACGCTTGCCACTTGCGATCCGTCGGCCCGCAAGGTCTGCGCCAGCCGCAGTGCCACGCGTCCGTCAACACAAAGCCCGCACAGCAACAGTGGCCTGTCACCATATCTGGCACGAACCACCTGTGTGGCCGCTGCAATCGCCGGATCGAACCCGCTTTCACGCAGCCTGGACAGTGCTGCCTTGTCCGGCACGCCCAGGTTGGCAACCGTGCAGTCGACCCCCATTTCGCGGGCGAGGGCATGATACATAAAAGGCTGGTTCACGGTCAGAAGCACCGGCGCAAGGTCCGAGCCCGAGCGCAGTTCAATCAAATCCCAGATACCCGAGGGCGCCAAAGGTTTCGTCCGCTTTGCCTGCGCTGGCTTTTTTTCAGGTTGCAGCAATTCGCCAAGTCCGCCGAGCGTGGGCGCATTCAGAAAGGCGTAAAGACTGGGACGTGTCCCGAAAATCTGCCCGACACGCGCAAGCATGCGCAGGGCAAGAACCGAATGGCCCCCCAGATCAAAGAAATTCCCGTCGGGCGTGATCTGTTCCGGCGGCAGAACAAGGAGTTCTGCCCAAAGCGCACGGAGGTCTTCATGTCCATCAAAAGCCCCCCCGCTTTTTGTAGCGATGGGCGTGACGGGTTCCGGTTCCAGCACCCTGTGATCGCTGGACAGCAAAACCGCCGCGCCACGGGCGGGAATGTCGGACAGACGCGTATCAGGGGCTTCTGTGATCCGCGCAAAGACATCAACCAGCAGGTTCGAAAACACCTCGATCGACGCGGCATCGAACAGGTTCGAATTGTAGTCGATCATCAGACGCCAACCCGCGTTGCGGCCCACGATGTTAACACTCAGGTCATAAAGTGTGGCTGGCGAATGCGAAGGCACTGACACCAGTTCAATATCGCCATAGCTGCCCTCTTTCAAAAAGGCCTTTTGCAGATTGAACATGATAGACACCAACGGGATGCGAAGGGGGTCCCGCACTGGGTTGATCACCTGCACCAGCTTGTCGAACGGCAGCATCTGATGCGCCAATGCGCCATTGACGATGTCGCGCGTCGCTTCTGCATGACGGCCCAGCGTCGCGGTTTCGTCCACGTCGAACCGCAGCACGAGCGGGTTGGTAAAGATACCGATCAGCGGTTCGAGATCAACGTCCATCCGCCCCGCCACCTGCACAGCAAAGCTGAGATCACGGGTGCCGGAGTATAACCCCAGTGCCGCGCTAAAGGCCGCTGTGCCCAACGCGAAAACCGATGTGCCCAGCGATTTGGCAGCAACGGCCAGACGATCCTCGAAATCGGCGGGCAAGGCACGGATGCAGGCGGCTGTCTTGACCTCTCCTGCGGTGCGCGGACGGTCGGCGGGCAATTCGAAGTAGGGCGCGCCGCGCAATGTTTCAGTCCAATAGGCCTCTTCTTCCGCCAATGCGCCACTGTTCTCATAGTCCTGAAGCCATAGCGCATAATCGCCATATTGCAGGCACAGTTCCGGCAGCTCGGGTTCGACCCCACGTATCGTCGCGTCGAGGATCTGGCCCAGCTCGTGCCCCAGAACGCCGATCGAATAGCCGTCGAAGACGGCGTTATGCACCGCGATCAGCAGTTCGGCCCGGTCGGTCGATTTGCGTATCATCACAACCCGCAGCAAGCAGGCAGTGCCCAGGTCAAAGGGCTGTTCGGCATGTTCGATTGCAATGGCGGTGATGCGATCCGCGCAAGATTTTTTATCCAGCGTCCGCACATCGACAAGATCAAGCTTGAAGTCGACGTGGTCGACGACCTCCTGGACCGGCTCACCGTCCAGCTCCGCAAAACGGGTGCGCAGGATTTCGTGACGGGCAATAATCCGGTTAAACGCGCTTTGGACCATCTCGCTGGTCGCGGGTCCGCGCAGTTCCCAGCGCACCGCCAGATTAAGGCCGCGGTTGCCCGGATGTATCTGCTCCATGAACCAGCAGCGTTTCTGGCCGATCGAGGTGGGAAATGTAGAAATAGCTTCGACTTCGGATAAATCTCTCATCATGGAATGTCCTTTGGACGGCCAATCGGAACGGTGTCCAACAGCAAATTTAATGACAAACTGGAATACGCAAACGCGCAAAAAATAAATGCGCCGAGTTTTTGAATATGGGCTTTTTCACATTCTCATCCCGATTGGCAAACGAGTCAAATAAAACCCTCTCTCGAAGCTTGCCATCACAAGGCAGCGACAATTTTCCCGCGATAAGGGAAATTTGACTGCCGCTTTTCGCAAAAGCTAATCCGTTGATATTCAAGTTTATTGGCAAGATTCAAATGTGACAAAAAGTTGTCAGTTTTTTTACGGCGGGCTGTTGAAGCTGCTATGATGCCCACAAGTTATTTTTTAATTTAGTGATTCGAGATGGTTGTTTTGATGTGCTATTTTCCGCACATAAATGTCCTGTTTTTGTGTCGTACCATGCTGCTGGCTGTCGCAATGGCAGCCTTTTCACCGATTGGCAGCGCCACAGCGGCGTCACCCGACGGATACATGATCAGCGTCGGGGACGAGCTTGAATTTGACATTCTGGATGACAATGACCCGCCCCAGCGGTTTGTCGTCGGTCGCGAGGGGGCAGTGCAATTGCCCTTCATTGGCGGGGTGGTCGTCCACGACATGTCGGTGGGCGATGCACGACAGTTGATCCAGCGCACCTATGTCCAACGCGAAATTTTTGTCGACCCGCAGATCGAACTGTCGATCGGCAGCTTCCGCCCGATTTCGGTTCTTGGCGATGTGAAGAACCCCGGCAACTTTGACTACCAGCCACAGATGACCGCCGAACAAGCTGTCGGGATGGCCGGCGGGCCGTCTATCTCGGCAAATAACGAAGAAGCACGTGTGTTGGAGCTTCGGACGCTCGAAGGATCGCTGAACAGCCTTCAATTCGAGCTGGCGCTTCTGGCCGCGCAATATGCCCGCGCACAAGCGCAGCTGAAGCATGAGGAAAGCGCGGTCTGGGAAGGGGTCCCCCCACAGATCCGCCGCGCCATCAGCCGCGAGATTTTTGAAGAACATCGCACCGAAGAAGACCGCATTATCGCCCTTCAGGCGCAGGACGCAGCGACACGTCGAAAACTGCTGACCGATGCCGTCGAGGAAACCAAGGTTCGGATCGGACTGCTGGAAGAGCGTCGCGAGGTGCAAAGCTCGGTGCTGGAACGCTCGCGCTCAGAAGTGGAACGCGCAACCGCATTGGCCGACCGCGGCTTGATCCCCAAAAATAGTCTGAACGCAAAAGAGCTGGAAGTGTCACAGGCGCAGACCCAGCTTTTGCAACTGCGCGAACAGGCATCAGCCGCCAAGATCGAACAAGCCGAGTTGCGCAGCCGTCTGTCTCAATTCGACACCGAGCTGGAAAAGCAGCTTCTGACCGAAGCCCAGCGCACCCTCAGCGAGATCAACAAGGCCCTTTCGACGCGCGCCTCGCTGGAAGACCGGACACGGCTTTTGCGCCAGTGGATGAGCGCGGCTGCCGGACTGGAGACCGAGTTGCTGCTGGAATATCAGATCCGCCGGCGGCGTGGCGATAAGACCGAAAACATCGTGGTCAAACCTTTTGACGAAGTCCTGCCAGGGGATCTGCTGGTGATCGTGGTGAAGCCACCTGAAGCGTTAGGGCAACCCGGATGAACAGGATCAGCCCACCAGAGCACAATATGTCCGTTGTCAGTATGGACCGCACCTTTATGCGTGAACACCTTCTGCCGCCTGTCGATGTCGTCTATCTCTATTCGATCCTGCGCGGCAAAGCGCGGCTCATCGTGATTGTGATGGTCCTGAGCGTTCTGGCGATGCTGTTGTTCCTGCAGTTCGTGCCGCCGCAATATACCGCCAATTCACAGCTGATGCTCGACACGCGCAAAGAGCGCATGACACCTGTCGAGGGCGTGGTGTCCAACCTTGACCTGACCCAAGCCGTTCTGGCGGGCGAGGTCATCACGATCCGCTCCAATGTTCTTTTGGGCGAAGTCGTGGACAATCTCGATCTGGTGAACGTCCCCGAATTTGACCCCCGTGTGCCGCGCGGCGAAGGTCTGCTTAGAAAGATCAAGCGCGGGTTGCTTGGTGGCGAGAAACCGCATGAATATGCTGCGCGTATGCCGCTTGAGACCCTCCGCTCCTGGGTGATCAACGACGTGCGCGGGGGGCTTTCTGTCTCTCAGCTGGGCGTGTCCTATGCCATCGGTGTCAGCTTTCAAAGCACCAACCCCGTGTTGGCCGCTGAGGTCTCCAACGCAGTGGCAGAGGCCTATATCCAGAGCCAGCTGTCCGCAAAAACCGAAGCGACCTCGCGTGCAAACGCATGGCTCTCCGACCGACTGGACGAGCTGAGCGTACAGGTGGAAGCTGCTGATCAGGACGTTGTCAGCTTCAAGGCGCAGATGATCGAGATCGCGAACGGCAACACCGAAAGCATCAACCAGTTGCTGGCAGAGTTGAACACCAAGCTGGTTACCAGTTCGACGGAACGTGCAGATGCCGAAGTGCGGCTGACCCAGGTCGAGACACTGATGAAATCCGGCGGACTGAGCATGGTTGCGGATGTTGTAACCTCGCCGCTGCTGGACACGTTGCAACGCCAGTATGCAGAGATTGCTGCGTCGCAGGCGGAACTGGCCAGCACATATGGCCCGCGCCACCCTGACATGATCCGCATCGCCGCCCAGATCAGCGACATCA
This sequence comes from Sulfitobacter sp. 20_GPM-1509m, assembly GCF_000620505.1. Lineage (GTDB taxonomy): Bacteria > Pseudomonadota > Alphaproteobacteria > Rhodobacterales > Rhodobacteraceae > Pseudosulfitobacter. The sequence continues at coordinate 728,606 of NZ_JIBC01000004.1, forward strand.
ACCGCAGCCTTGAGGGCGAATTGCGCCGCAGACTGGAAGCGATGCGCAGCGAAGTCATTGTAACCCGCAACCGAGAAGCTGCATTGCAGAGTCAGATCCAGGAAATTTCAGACCGTGCGGATTCCCTTGCAAAGGCGTCGGTCCGGCTCAACCAATTGGAACGCACAGCGGACGCGACCCGGTTGGTCTACGAAAACTTCCTGTCGCGTTTCAAGGAAACCAGCGCACAGGCAGATTTCCAGACACCCGAGGCACGTATCATCGGTCGCGCCGAAATACCCTCGGCGCCGTCTGCCCCACGCAAGTCCTTGCTTTTGTTGACTGCGCTGTTCCTGGGCATGTCAGGCACGATAGCCTATGTCTTTATCCGCAATCTGGTTTTGTCCCCCGTCCACACACCAGAAGAGCTGTCCTCCGTGACCGGCGTGCCCAACCTGGCAATCCTGCCTTATGTCAGGAATTACCTGTCCCGCTTCAAATGGCTGCGCGATGAACTGAACGGAGGCGGCGTGACCACGTATATGGAACACGTTCGCGCGGTGCGCACGGCTCTGTTCGATGTCAGCCGCATGCAGAAACCAAAGGTTTTGCTGGTGACTTCATCCGTGCCCAACGAAGGCAAATCTTCGCTGTGCTGCGCACTCAGCCGCATTGCCTGCAATCCCAGACGGTCTGTGCTGGTAATTGACGCAGACCTGCGCAGGCCGGATCTGCGCGAGGCATTGGAACTGCCAGAAGATTCACCCTGCCTGCTGGAATATCTCCAAGGTACGATCGAAGCGAATGTGTTGCCGGTCACGTCCGAACTTGCCGGAGCAGATGTCATTTCGCCCCGACACTCGACCCGCGATGCCGCCGAATTGCTGCTGTCGCCCCGGTTCGACGAACTGGTGTCCGAGATGTCCGAAATTTATGATCTGATCATCATCAACGCCCCACCCGTTCTGCATCTGGCCGATGCGCTGGTGCTGGCCCAGCATGCCGATGCCACGTTGTTCGTGGTGAAATGCGGCCACACCCGGGCGCGGATGGTGCGCAACTCGGTCCGCCGGCTGGAAGAAGGTGGCGCGGACGTTGTCGGAACTGTCTTCACGATGGTGCGGCGTGCCGACCTCGCAGCAAGTCAGACAGATATGTACGCTTATGGATATTGAAGGTTTGACCCAATGAAGGTGGCTATCATTCATCACTGGCTGGTGGGTATGCGCGGCGGTGAAAGGGTGGTGGAGGAATTCGTCAGGCTGTATCCGGACGCTGATATCTTCACGCATGTCGCTGACCGTTCGACGTTGTCGCCGTTGCTGGCAGGACAGCGCATTTTTGAAACCTCCGTGGCACGGCTGCCGGGGGCGCGTAAGCACTATCAAAAGTATCTCGCCTTCATGCCGCGCGCGTTGGAAGAACTGGATCTAAGCGCATACGATCTGGTGATCTCGTCCGAAAGCGGCCCGTCCAAAGGTGTCATCGTGCCACCTCACGCCCGGCACATCTGCTATATCAACTCGCCGATGCGCTACATCTGGGATCACTACCCGTCTTATACCAGCAGGTTGAACTGGCTGGAGCGCGCCTACTTCTCCCGGCTCGCGCACCGCATGCGTATCTGGGACGTGACCTCTGCTGCGCGGGTCGACCACTTCGTCGCCAACTCCAATTTTATCGCGCGTCGAGTTGATGCGTATTACAACCGCGATGCGACGGTCGTTAATCCCCCCGTCGATCTTGGCGCCTATAAATTACCCGACGTGGCCTCCAAACGCGAACACTACATCTTTGTCTCGCAACTGGTGCCCTACAAGCGCGCTGATCTTGTCATCGAGGCATTTCGCGGGCTGGACCGGCCACTTCTGGTGGTCGGAGACGGCAGCCAGCGGGAAGAGTTCAAGAAGAATTTGCCGCCCAACGTCACCCTGTTGGGCCGGGTGTCAAACGAAGACCTGCCGGGCCTGTATCAGAACGCCCGCGCACTGCTTTTCCCTGCGGAAGAAGATTTCGGCATTGTCCCGGTCGAGGCAATGGCCTGCGGAACACCGGTGCTTGCCTATGGCCGCGGCGGCGCGCGGGACAGTGTGGTCGAGGGCACGACAGGCCTGTTCTTTGACCGTCAGGATGTGGCTTCGCTACGCGATGCGATTACGCGTTTCGAAGCCATGGAAGACAGCTTTGATGCGGCGGCCATTCACGCCCATGCCACCCGTTTCGGAGCCGAACGGTTCCGCCGCGAGTTTTCGGCAGTGGTCGAAAAGGTGCTCGCGGATTAGTCGCTCAGGACATGAACCGTCACAGACGACTGTCCCGCCACACCGGACGACAATGTAACATGGGCCACCTGCCCCTCTGTCTCGTCGTAATTGCGCCCGCCGGTGTTCAGGTTCCGCTCGAGCCTCGGAAAGCTGCTGCCAGCGATACCCAGCCGCAGTCGGTGGCCGGATGCAAGCAAATAGGCTATGTCGCGCAGTTCGATCCGCACCTGATAGCTTTGCCCCGGGGTCAAAAGCGCGGGCTGCTCGATCCCATTGCGGTATCGCAACCGCAAGGCGCCTTCCTGCAACAGCAGTGACCGCCCCTCAGTGTCCACATCCGTCACCCGCAACACCAGATCGGTGTCGAGCACATCCGCCGACACCGTCAGATCGGCCCAGATCGGGCCGGCCAACAGCATCGGTGCGCTCAACGGCGCGGAGGTGAATACCAACACATCGGCACGGTCTTCGATGGTGTTCTGAAACACCGGACCACTCAATTCGTTCGGGTCGCCGGTACAGCACAGCGCGCCACCGATAGAAGGCACCGGATCGAAAGGGTCGGATATAAGAGACCATCGCGCGGGCGCAGCGGTTGGCGGGATTTGTGACAGGGACTTTCCTTCGACCAGATAAAACTGCACCTGTTTCGCAGTTGCGGGCGGCCATGCATCAGCGGTGCGCCACCGGTCCTCGACCAATGCGTAATAGGAAAGCCGCGGCAGGTCCTGAACCGGCCCGTCAGCCAGATGCTGATCGAGAAACCCTATGATTGTTTCGACGAACCCCAAACGGGTTTGCGGCGAAACGGGCAAGTCTCCAACGACCGTGTCCTGGTCGCTGCCCAGATACCCGCAATGTGTCCCCGAGGTCGCAATCATATGCGTTTCGATCCCACGATCCGCGACCGCTTTCGCCAACAGAAAGGTCGAACGGATTCCAGGATCGTGCCAGCTGTCGATAAACAACGCAGGCGTGGCAAACGGTTCCTGGCCGGTCACATATCCCGCCTTGCGCCAATAGTCTGCGTCGCCAAAGTTTCTGAGGAAGTCCTCGTAATCAGTTGGGTCAGAACGCATCTGGGCCACCACATCGATCAACGGCAGATGGGGCAGCGCGCTTGCGGGTTCAACCGGATGATGGCCGGAGAACGCGGCGGTCTTGCCGCCAGCCCCGCCAAACCACCCAGCACTGGCGGCAAGGCCAAAGACCCCGCCCTCGAACGCGCCGAAGTATCCATAACTGCCCCCAAGACTGCCGATTGCACCACCCGAAGCAATCGGCACCATTGCCCGATGCGCCGGATGACCTTGCGCCGCCAGCATCAGCTGCGATTCACCCAGAGCAGAGCAGCCCAACGTGCCAACCCGACCGTTCGACCATGGCTGCGCCACGATCCAATCCAGCGTCGCCGCTCCGTCGGGTCCAGCGTTCGGATAGGGCGCAAACACGCCTTCGGATCCATGCCGCCCGCGCATATCCTGAACCACCACCGCGAAACCACGCGGCACCAGCTTATCAACCCAAAAGCGCACCTCGCCATAGTCACGCTTGCCATAAGGCAAACGCATCAGAACCGTAGGCAGCGGCGCATCAGCGCCGGGCAGATACACATCCGTCGCCAGCCGTACGCCATCGGCCATCGCGATCATCAGGTTGGTTTGGTCAGGCGTGCCCGCCTGTACCTGCCAAGCAGCAAAATTCTTGACGCGGCTTCCCAGCCCGCGCCACGGCGTGATCAACACACCAAGGACAAGCACCGTCAGCACCACGACCTGTGCAACCCGGCGAGGCCTCATGACACACCTTTACCGGTTGGACCGCGACAGCTACGCTGGCTTGATCTGGGCGAAAGGGTCCCCACATGAAGGTCGATCTGTGGCTTTGGTCGCTCGAGGCAGACACGCAAGCAGACCGCGCGCTGTTGTCGCCCGATGAACGCGCGCGCGCAGACCGCTTTGTCAAAGCCCGCGATGCAGCCCTTTATATCGCCGGGCGCAGCCGCCTGCGCCGGATTTTGGCAGCCGAAACCGGACGCGCGCCTGCCGACCTGACGTTCGTCTATGGCCCCCAAGGCAAGCCCTCTTTGCAAAACGGCCCTGCGTTCAACCTGAGCCACGCGGGCGGAATGGCCGCGCTTGCGGTCTGCGAAACCGGCGTTCCGGGCATCGACATCGAGAAAATACGCCCTGTCGAAAAAGAGGTGGCCACGCGGTTTTTCTCTGCCAGCGAGAATACCGCGCTTGCGTCCCTCGCACCTGACGAATGGCTGAACGGTTTCTACCGCTGCTGGACGCGCAAGGAAGCGGTGATCAAAGCGGTTGGTCAGGGCCTGTCGATGCCTTTGGACAGTTTCGACGTCACACTGGCACCCGACGTCCCCGCCGCGTTGACCCGGATAGCAGGCGGTATGGCAAAAGACTGGCATCTGACAGCCCTTGATGCGGGGCCGGGTTTCATGGCGGCATTGGCGATGCAGAACTACGGCACGCCGGTGCAAGTGCGGTGGCGCACCATAGGCTAAAGAACATTCAGCCGACCTGTTCAAGAAAATACCCCATACTCGTGCTGGCCCCGAGGCCGGGATGCGTTCCGATCCGGCGTGACAACGACGGGATCACCCAGCTGTCGCGGATCGTGTACCCCATGTCGGTCAGTTCCCTCTCGAAGGCCGCTCGGTTGCGGATCTGATATGGCAGACGCGCGGGTCCGATCTTTTCCAGCGTGACCACGGTGGCACCTTCGCGCGTTGCCACCTTGTTCAACAGGATGTGGCGCGGCGGGCCGGGCAACTCTGCCACCATCTCTGCCAGTGGGCGGTCGAGATATTGCAGCAAACCTGATGCCAGCAGGACATCTGCCCCCCCCCCGTCTGACAGTGTGTCGATAAAGTTCACCTCGGCAGGCACCGCGCCGCGCTGCTGTGCCGCGCGGGATGCGCGGATGACAGCGGGCAAATCCTGCACGCTCCACCGCATCTCGGCCAAGGGCAGCAGATCGCGAAAAGCGATATATTTGGTACCAAAATGCCCGCCCGCGTCGACCACATGCAGACCCGGTTGCATCAATTTACCCAGCCAGAAAACAACCGGGTAATCCCAGATGTGCAATTGCGACATCAGTTCGAAATTCAGCGGCGCAACCTGATCGTCGTCGTAGGAATTCGGCGTATCGCGCGGGGCCTGCGCTTTTGCGGTCGCATAATCAGGATAGGCTCCGACAAAGGCGGGTGGCCTGATGCCCAGGGCCATAAATCGTCCCCAACCTGTCGCCAGAGGGATACCAATTGACTTCTCGACTGCCGCTCGCGACGCCTTGGCCACTTGTCTGATACCCATACATGCCGCCCCAATCTTGCCTTAGAATACGTTGCAGTATCAAACAGGCGGCGCGCCAGACAAAGCATAATCCACCACGCTCGCGCTAATATGTTGGCCTTTTTTATAATTGCGATAGAATAGGCGGGACATATTTGGGATATTACCCATGGCAATTTATCCGGCAGCGGCAATATTTTTGCTGATCTGGCTGCTGCTGACCCTTCGCAACGCTGACAATGGGCTGTTAATGGCAATTGCCGTTATCCCCTTTGGCATGTTCGCCGCAATTGTTGCGGGCGGTCTTTCGATGATCCTGGCGCATTTTCTGGTCGTGCTGACAATCGGTGCGCTTTTGACCCGCGCCCTCAGCACCCGGCACGCCCACGCTTCGACAAGGCTGCCACCTTCGGCAATCTATCTTTCAATCTTTGCAATCTACTCCCTGTTTTCCGGCCTGATTCTGGTTCGCCTTTTTCAGGGGCAATTTCTGGTGTTCCCGCTCAGCGTGACATTCCATGGCACTCTTGTAAGCACCTTTTATCCTTCAACGATGATCCCGCTGGCGCCGAACAGCTCGAATATATCGCAGACATTTTTCATCGTGCTGTCGACCATGTTCTTTATTGCCCTGGTTCTGGTCATACGACGGCGCGGGCTTGAATTTGTCACGAAGGGGCTGGCGTGGGCGGCGGGGTTGAACGCCCTTCTAGGCCTCATGGATTTGCTGCAGCTCGACCCGATCCTGAGCTTCGTGCGCACCGCGGACTATGCGCTGAACAACGAGCATATGTTGGGAGGTCTCTCGCGGGTCATCGGCGGCTACTCCGAAGCAGCGGCCTTTGGCTCGGTGTCTGCCGCCCTTTTTGCTTATTTTGCAATGACCTATCTGATCACGAACAAGAGCCGCGAGGGGTTGCTGGCACTCGCCAACCTGTGCTGTGCCCTGCTGGCTGTATCAAGCACAGCCATCCTGGCGATTGCTTTTGCGTTTATGCTGATCCTGATGCACGCGCACATTTACCTCAGACCAGGTATTTCACGCCGTTTCGCACACCACGTGGTGATCGCACTGTCAGGCCTGATCATCGTGATCTGCCTTGTACTTATGCTGACCCCGGCCGAGACATTTATCGCGCGCATGCTCGATTCACTATTATTCTCAAAGGGCAACTCCATGTCGGGGTTGGAGCGTTCGGCGTGGGCGAAAAGCGGTCTGGATGCGTTCATTCAGACCTACGGTCTGGGCGCCGGTGCGGGATCACTGCGTTCGAACGGCTTTGCGATGGTGCTGTTGGGCAATGTCGGCTTGCCGGGAACGATCGCCTTTGTGATGTACCTGTGGCACGGCATCGGAAAGCCTATTTCGGCTTGCACGCCTACGCAGGCATCCAGCTTTTACGCTGGTCGCGTGTCAGCGTTGACGCTGCTTGGATCGATGATGGTATCGGCAACCGGACCTGACCCGACCCTGCTGTTGATGGCCACTGTTTGCGTCAGCGTCATCGCCCGGGAACAGGCCAAGACAGGGCCCTATGTGTCACCGGCGATCAGTATGCGGGCGGCATAACGGCCTGATTGTTTCCATGGAATCAACAAAGAAGCACACAGAGGGCAGAATCTTCCCTCTCAGGTAGTAGTTTAACATTTGGTAAATTATTTGCCACATTTCTGACAAATTCGCCTATACTTTTTTGATAGCACGATTCGTAATTTTTTTAATAACTCTCGTTTTTTTCTAAAAAGAGCTTGTGCAATGATTTCCGATATTAATCACTCTCCGGGTTCGGCCCGGAGAACCTATAGACCTGTAACTATTGAAAAGCCTGTTTCGGCAACCCCAGCCCAATCGGTCCTGACGGAACCATCGAAACTGAACAATCTGGCCAGATCCCTTGTGGACCGGGTGTTCTCCCTTTTGATGCTTTTGTTCTTCCTGCCTTTTTTCGCCACCATCGCGGCGATCATTCTTTTCACCGAAAAGGGTCCGGTTTTCTTCGCGCATGAAAGAATCGGAAAGGACGGAAGGACATTCCGCTGCCTGAAATTCAGAACGATGTGCCTGGACGCCAAATATCAACTTGAACAACATCTGGCCAACAATCCCGAGGCACGCGCGCAATGGGAAGAAAATCAGAAGCTGGACAATGATCCGCGCATAACTTGCGTCGGTGAGTTCTTGCGCAAGACCAGCTTGGACGAACTGCCCCAATTCTGGAACGTTCTGAAAGGCGACATGGCTGTGGTTGGCCCGCGACCCATCGTGGCCGACGAAATGCCCCGTTATGGCAACCACCTTTCGGCCTACCTATCGGTCAAACCCGGCATCACCGGCCTGTGGCAGGTCAGTGGCCGCAGTCTCACGACCTACGACGAACGTGTCGCACTGGATGTTGAATACGTGCAAACCCGAAGCTTTTTGAAAGACGCTGTGATCGTCCTCAAAACAGTAAAGGCAGTCGTGACCCTGGAAGGCGCTGGCTGACCTTTCAGGCGACGAACAGGAAATATGCTGCGACCCAGAACGCGAGACAGCCTGCAATCACAGTAAGCCTTAACACCGGCTTGGGAACTGACGAAATAAACTGTTTGCACTGCGCTTTCAGGCCGAGATCGTTACCACGGTACATAGTCAATATCTGTGTCGCCCCAACTTAAGTTTAGCCTTCGGTATAGCAGGGAACTTTGAATGAAAGAAAGATTTAAAGGCTGTCTTGAAGCCAATTTAACGCAGGATACCCAGAAATGCGCCTGATTGTGGCAATTCCGACAGCAGGGCGCCGACAGGTCATTGCCCCGACAGTGCGGGATATTGCCCGACAGACCCGCCTGCCGGATCTGGTTCTGATCGTCATCGCCCAGGCAGATGACATTGATCCCGGTCAGTTGGGCGACCTGCCGTTCCCCGTCCAGATCGTGACCGGAGAGCGCGGCTCGACCCTGCAACGCAACGCTGCGCTCGATCTTATGGCAACAGGCGATATCGCATTGTTCCTGGATGACGATTTTCTGATGGCTCCGGATTATCTGGCCAACATGGAAACCCTTTTTGCAAGCCAGTCAGATGTCGTGATGGCCACAGGCACCGTGCTGGCCGACGGCATTCACGGGCCGGGTCTGCTGCATGGTGAAGGCTATAAAATCGCCAGCGCACCGGCGCCATCACTGCCACCGCGGGCCGAAGAGATATACAACTGTTACGGATGCAATATGGCCGTTCGTACAGACATTGCGAATGACCACCGGATACGTTTCGATGCCCGCATGAAGCTTTACGCCTGGCTGGAAGATGTGGATTTTTCCAGACAGATGGCTGTCCATGGCCGAATCGTCAAATCCACTGCGATGCGCGGCGTACACCTTGGCACCAAGGTCGGGCGCAGTAGCGGTCTGCGGGTCGGCTATGTCCAGATCGCCAACCCGCTTTACCTGATCACCAAGGGCACGATGTCATGGCCGCGCGCGCTCAACATCCTGTGTCGCAACCTCGCAAGCAACCTTGTCAAATCCCTGCGCCCTGAGGCCGAGATTGACCGGCGCGGTCGTTTGCGCGGCAACCTGAGCGCCATCGGTGACATGCTGCTGGGGCGTATGGCCCCCGAGCGGGTGTTGAAGTTCAAGTGACCCGCGTGTTGCCCGATCGGGTCGTCATAATAAGCGATTTTTCCCACGTCCGGGGTGGCGCGTCCAAGCTTGCCGTGACCGAGGCTGGCCTGCTGGTCGCGCAGGGTGTGCCTGTCACCTTCTTTTGCGGAGATGACGTCGGTGACCTGCCAGCGGGCGTCGAAGCCGTGGCGTTGAACGGGAAGACGTTGCTTGAAGCCGGCAAGGCCGCCGCCGCAGTCAACGGGCTATGGAATCGCACGGCGCACAGGATCCTGAGTGACTGGATAGGCGTCAATGACACGCCGCGAACGATCTACCATGTTCATGGCTATCAACAGACGCTTTCGCCGTCGGTTCTGGGGCCACTGTCGCGGGTTCGGGCACGTGTGGTCATGCATGCGCATGACTATTTCCTCGCCTGCCCCAACGGAGCGTTTTTCGATTTCCAGTCTTCGACAACCTGCACGAAACAGCCGCTGTCGATGTCGTGCGTGACGCGTCATTGTGACAAGCGAAACTATCCTCAAAAACTATGGCGGGTGTCGCGTCAAAGCATCCAGAACAGCGCCCGCGCCCGCCTGCTGCCCGAAGCCACGACCCTGTTGATACACCGCGATATGGAACGCTACCTGTTTCCCCGCGATACAAAGGGACGCATCCGCGTCATCCCCAACCCCGCGACACCCCTGCTGCCATCACCGATCCACGCCGAAGACAATCACGACCTGGTATATGTTGGCGATATCCATGCCTACAAAGGCGTCGAATTGCTTGCCCGTGCGGGACGTCATGCAAAGCTGAGCATACGGTTTCTTGGCGCTGGCCAGGACCTTGAAGCGCTGCGCGCGGCCTACCCTGAACACCGTTTCGACGGCTGGCAGACCCGTGAGGGGCTTGCCGCAGCCATGGCAGATGCCCGCCTGTTGGTATCGCCCACCTTGGGCCCCGAACCCTTTGGCCTTGCGCCAGCCGAGGCACTGTTGTCGGGCATTCCGGTGCTTTTGTCCGACAGCATGTTACTGGCCAAATCAATTCAACAGGCGGAAATGGGCATGAGTTTCACTGCCGGTCATTTTGACGGGCTGGTCGATATGCTGGAATGGCTTGCGCACGATGACCAACTGATACGGACATTGTCTCGCAATGCGGCCGACCAAGGTCACACGCTTTCTCTCAGCCATACGGAATGGGGCACCGCGTTGCTGGCGGTGTTCAGGGAACTGTTGGTCGACCAGCCAGAGGCTGTCTTCTGAAACCGGACACCGGCGTGAGCTGCGATCTGCTGTCCGGTCACGCCGATCAGCGTCAAAGTTGTACGACATCTACAGATTTCTGTACGGAAATCACCGCTCCCGATCTCAGCCGGGCAAGCAGCGCCGAGCCACTTACAGCGCAGCCTGTTCGACAGGTGAACAGGAATGAGTTTGCAAAAGCGCGGACCGGCGAGCGAGGTTAGATATTCGGGCAACTGTGTAGCGGTTACCTGCGTGGGCCGCCTTGGTCAGGTTGGCAAAGCGAAGCATCCGATCGGGGCCGATACACCAGCTTGAGAGGAGCACACCCATGTCAATCACATCGCTCGGCTATATCGGAATCAACTCAAAAAAACTGAACGATTGGGACGATTTCGCCACCAGTTTGCTGGGAATGCAGAAGGTCGACACAGGTGGAAACTCCGGACTGTTCCGCATGGATGACCGAAAGCAACGGCTGATTGTCACAGGCGAGGGCGAAGAGGACCTGGCCTTTATGGGATGGGAAGTGGACACGCCCGACGATCTCGATGCCTTGGCGTCGCGATTGGAGAACCACGGCGTCAATGTCACCTGGCATGGCGCGTCTCTCGCCGATCAGCGCCATGTCGCCCGGCTGATCTCTTTCTGTGATCCGGACGGCAACCGGCTCGAAGCCTTCAGCGGACCTGAAATCGCCAGCGACCCGTTCCTGTCCGGGCGACCGATTTCCGGCTTCAAGACAGGTTCACTGGGTATGGGCCACGCAGTCCTGCATGTTGAAAACGTTCAAGGCATCCTGCATTTCTACCGGGACATTCTGGGCTTTAAGGTCACCGACTATGGGCTGACACCCTACCCTCTCTATTTCTTCCACGTGAACGGGCGGCACCACAGCTTTGCCATGGTGGGATCGGGCCGCAAGGGCATCCATCACTTCATGGTCGAACTGCTGTCCCTGGACGATGTCGGACAGGGGTATGACATCGCGCAGGAGCGGGACGAAGGGGTCGCCTATTCACTGGGGCGGCACTCGAACGATCACATGATGAGCTTTTACACCAATACCCCTTCGAAGTTTTTCGTTGAATACGGATGGGGCGCGCAGATCGTCGATCCGGACACCTGGCAACCGTTCGAGACAACCGAAGGCCCGTCAACCTGGGGGCATGAACGCCTGTATCTTCCAGAGGATGACGCGGTGCGCAAAAGGATGCGGGAAATGCGCCACGAGACTGCCCGCACCGGGTTCCGCGCACCCGATCCCCAACCGAATTGCGCCTGGCTGGATCGCGTCATTCACAGCGAATGATCGCGGCGCGCCGAGCAGGCACATTTGGTGACCTGCGCGACGCCCTCGCGCGCGCCGTTTCACGGTCCGATGCGACCGTCTTTGCATGATCAAAACGAGGACCTCCAAGGCGATGCCCATACCTGAAACCCAAACCGCGATTGTCATTACCAAGGCTGGAGGACCCGACGCCTTGGAACCGGAAACGGTCGAGGTTCCACAGCCGGGTTGCGGCCAGATGCTGATCCGGGTGAGCGCCGCGGGCATCAACCGGCATGACGTCCACCAACGGGCGGGCGGTCGGCACAGCGACGGCACCGCGGTGCCGGGGCTTGAGGTCTGCGGTATAATCGTCTCGGTCGGAGCCGGTGTCGATCAGGGTCGGATCGGAGAGCGTGTCATGGCACTGGTTCAGGGAGGCGGCTATGGTCAGTATGTGGTGGCCAACCAGCAACTGGTCCTGCCCGCGCCCGACACGCTCTCGGATATCGAAGCGGCAGGTTTTCCCGAGGCCGCGTTCACGACATGGTGGAATTTCTTCCACCTCATGACATGCAGGAAAGACAGCTTTGCCCTGATCCACGGCGGGACCAGCGGCGTCGGCCACATCGCGCTTCAGGCGATGTCGGCCCTTGCCTATCGCGTCATCGCAACCGCTGGGACCGAAACCAAGGTCGCCGCGGCAAAGGCCTTTGGGGCTCATGACGCATTTTCGTACCGCGACGAAGACCTGGCCGCAAAGGTTATGGAGGCGACCGGGGGACAGGGGATTTCATCCCTGCTCGACGTCTCCGCCGGGTCGCATCTGAAACAGGATATCCAGATGATGGCCCCCGACGGCCAGATTGCGCACCTGTCCGGTGGGGGCGGCGCAGATCTGGCGATCCCGCTGCGTGATATCATGGCCAAACGGCTCTGTATTACCGGGTCGCTGCTGCGTCCGCTTCCGCTCGACCGCAAGGCCGCGGTCGCCGAGGACCTTCGGCGGGATGTCCTGCCCTTGCTGGGCAGCAAGGTGCGACCGACGATAGCTGCCACGTTCGATCTGCGGGACGCAGCCAAGGCGCATGTCGCGATGGAAGAGAACGCACATATCGGGAAAATCATGCTCAAGGTCGAACACGACTGACGCGAACAAGGGAGCCACCCCATGAAATTCTATTATTCCCCCGGAGCGTGCTCGCTCGGCATTCACTTTCTGCTTGAGGAAATCGGCATCGCCTATGAAGGCGTCGCCATCCACATCCAGAACGGCGACCAGCTCAAGGACGCCTACGTTCAGATAAATCCAAAATCCAAGGTCCCTGCGATCCTGCGCGACGACGGCTCTTTGCTGACCGAGTTCGGAGTCATCGCCCACTGGTTGACCCAGACCCACGCCAGGGAGCAATTCGAACCGGACAGCTTTGAACAGGAACTGCGCATCAAGGAGACCCTCGATTACATCGTGGCCACGATGCACATGCAGGGCTTCACGCGGATTCTGCGGCCACAGAAGTTCACGCCGAACGATGGCGACCTTGTTTGGGTGCAGAACTATGGCAAGGACATCGTGATGAAAGCGGCGGGTTTCCTGTCGACGCAGCTTGGCGACAATACCTTTATCATGGGCGAACGCATGACCATCGCGGATGCCGCATTGTTCTATACGATGTTCTGGGGCGTCGCGCGGTTGAAGCTGGACTTGCCCGCGAACCTGATCCGGTATTTCGAACGTATGTCCGCGCGACCGGCGGCGCAAAAGGCCATGCAGTTGGAAGGCCTCATCTGAGGAGCCTTTCCCATGCGGCTATTGCCGGGATCTGGCACTTGGACCTCCCCGCGCCTTGTGGAGGAGAACCGCGGTCTTGCCGAAAGCAAGTTACATGCGGAGAGTAACGAACCCCAGATCTTGGCGATCCTGCGCCAAGCAGACGGCAGTACATCACTGGCAGCGTGTTATCATGCGCAAGCTATGCGCTGATCTGGCGCCTATCGCACGGCATTGCCCAAAGAACGCGCGGTGTCCTTTGATAAAAAGCAACCGCACAGGACCGGACATCGAGATCGCCTTGTCTGTGCACGCGGAGCGCTTCGGACGAGGTGCAGGGCAAACCGGATCAAAGAGCCAGCAATTTCCGCGCCTCGGACGCAGACATGGGGGGATGGCCCAAATCCTCCATCATGCGCCGTGCTTTTGCGACCATTGCTGCATTCGACGGCGCAAGCGTATCTGCGTCCAGCTTTGTCGCGTCCTCCAATCCGATGCGCACGTGGCCACCCGCCAGCAGCGACTGGGCCACCATCGGAAAAGCGAAGCGACCGGTGCCAAAGGCCGTCCAATGCGCACCGGGCGGCAGCAGGCCGCGGGCATAGAGAACGGTTTCGGGCGACGGCGCAAAGCCGAATTGCACGCCCATGACGATGGAACAAAGCGGCGCGGCGGGAAGATGGCCTTCCTTTTGCAGGGCTTTGAGAAGGGCGATATCACCGGAATCGAACAGCTCGATCTCGGGCTTTACGCCCGCTGACATGATCAATTCACCCATCCGCCGGATGGAGGCGGGCGCGTTGATGACGACCTCACCGCCGAACACCATCGTATTCAGGTCGAGCGTCGCGATGTCCGGTTTGATCTCCTGGATATGCCGCACGCGTGCGTCGGGAGGCAGAAGGTTGGTCTTTGGCCCGGGTTTTACCGGATCGCCGTCCGTCGGATCGAACCGTCCGCCGTTGCCGGTCGTCAGATTTATGATCAGGTCCGCGTTGACGTCACGGATGCGCGAGACGACCTCGGCGTAATGCGCGACCTCCATCGAGGGAAGTTCCGTCTTTGGGTCGCGGACATGCACATGGACAATCGCCGCACCCTCTTCGGCAGCGGCAAGGCAGTCATCTGCAATCTCGGCCGGGGTAATCGGCAGGTTGGGGTTCATGGCGCGGCTGGTAAAGTTGCCCAGCACGGCACAGGTGAGCATCCGTTTCATCAAACTCTGTCCTTCTCTGTTTCGCGTCCGAGGTCAAAGCCGCACCGCGCAAGATCATCGTAAGCCGGAGCAGGCCGCCGGGCCAGAAGCTTGCGCGCCTGCATGTGGACCTTGGCATTGTTGATTGTCTCAACCGCGCACAACCTGTTGCCGGAGAACCTGAAAACCGTGTCCTCGCCCACGGTGACACTGGTGGCGTCGGGATCGGCCAGCCCCGCGATCTGCAACTTCCAGTCCGCCTGATCGGACCAGAACCACGGCACCTTCGCGTAAGGCTCCTGCGCACCGTGGACGATGGTCCGGGCAATGGCGCGGGCCTGATCCGTCGCCGCCTGCACGCTTTCAAGGCGCACGTGGTTGCCGGACTCGGGGTCGGGAAAGGCGCAGCAATCGCCAAGCGCGTAGATCTCCGGATCGGAGGTCCGAAGGAGAGGATCGACCACCACGCCGTTGTCGACGGCAAGCCCTGCGGCCTCGGCCAGTTCGGTGTTCGGACGCACACCGGCGGCCAACAGCACAAGGTCCGCGTCTATCGTTTCACCACTGGCCAAAACAATGCAGCCGTCGCGCAGTTCGGTCACGCCATTGCCAAGATGGAACCGGGTGCCGAGCGCTTCGTGCTTGGCCCGAAACCTTTCGGACATCTGGGGCGACAGAACCCGAGACATCAGGCGCGGCGCCGCCTCGGCGACATGCACCTCATGCCGGCCAGCCCGCGCCACAGCGGCAACTTCCAGCCCGATGAACCCGCCACCGATCACGGCAATGCGGCGTGTTCCGTTCAGGGCGTCGCGCAGACCTTTCGCCTCCGCAAGGGTTCGCAGACCGAAGGCCCGCCCGATGCCCGGTATCGGCGGGATCAGGTTGCGCGTTCCGGTCGCGAGAATGAGCCTGTCGTAGGTCAGAGTGTCCTGCCCCACATGGACCCGCCTGGCCGCCCGGTCGATGCCATCGACGCGCCTGCCGGTCCACAGGTTGATCGCCTTGCGGTCAAAATAATCTGCAGGACGCAGCGCCAGCCTCTCGGCCTGTCCGGTCTTGAGATAGTCCTTTGACAGGGGCGGCCGCTGGTAGGGCAGGCCCTCTTCGTCCCCGATCAGCGTGATCGCTCCGCCATGCCCTTCCTGCCGCAGAGAGAGCGCCGCCTGAACGCCGCCCTGCCCCGCGCCGACGATGACCACATGCCCGTCGTTCACACTTGAGTCTCTGGAAGGTGGACGACAAGACCGTCGAGCGCGTCGCTCAGCGTGATCTGGCAGGACAGGCGCGAAGTCTGACGGACCTCGGCAACCGCACAGTCCAGCATATCAGCCTCGTCGTCCGACCGTGGCCCGGTCCTGGCGAACCATTTATCATCGACATAGCAATGGCAGGTTGCGCACATCATCCCGCCGCCGCATTCGGCGACGATGCCGTCGATGCCCTGGGCAGCGGCAAGGCTCATCACACTGTCGCCGTTGCGGCCTTCGACGGTCGTCCTGGTTCCGTCATATTCGATGAACGTCACTTTGATCATGCCGAGATCCCCTTCTATCCGGACGGGTGCCCGCCTCAGACCTGATCGCGGATCGGGTTCGACAGGGTGCCGATCCCCGAAATCTCGACCTCGACGTTATCACCGTCCTTCATGAACAGCTTGGGCTCGCGGAAGAGGCCTACACCGCTTGGGGTGCCGGTGGCGATCACGTCGCCGGGCAGCAGTTCGGTCACGATGGACAGGTAGGCGATCAGTTCGGGAATGTTGAAGGCCAGGTCGCTGATCGGCGTCGATTGCATGACCTCGCCATTCAGCCGCGTCTCCATGGTCTGCGCCGCCGGGTCCGTCAACTCATCCGTCGTGACCAGCCAGGGGCCCATGGCGCCGCTGTCGACAAAGTTCTTGCCGGCCCAGAATTGCGAGGTGTGGCGCTGGTAGTCGCGGATCGACCCGTCGTTGAAACAGCTGTAACCCGCGACGTGCTGCATGGCGTCCGCTTCGGCGATATCACGTCCGGCTGTGCCAATGATCACCGCCAACTCGCCCTCGAAATCGAACCAATCCGAGGCCTTGGGCCGGATCATCGGCTGGCCGTGCCCGGTGACAGAGGACGGATAGCGCGTGAAAATCGACGGCTTCGCGGGTTTGTCGCGCCCGGTCTCCTGAATATGGGTCATGTAGTTCAGGCCGATGCAGATGATTTTGTCCGGGTTCGGCACCGGTGAGATCAGCGTGACATCGCCCTCGGCCAGCGCGCCGCCTTGCCCTGCGGCGGCGGCAAGATCGCCCAGCGCCCCGGCGGCGAGAACCGCGCGCAGGTCAGAATATTTTTGCCGGAACGCCGCGCCCACGTCCTTCAGCTGTCCGTTCTCCGCAACGCCGTACGATGCGATACCGTCGGACGTGATATATGAGGCTATGCGCATGTGCTCGCTCCTGATTGACTGTTCGAACTGTTCTTATCGCGGCAAAAACCCGTGGGCGCGTGCCGCTCTGCAATTGTCCGCTTGGCGGACAGTGCGCCGCGAACAGGCTTGCCAGACCACCCCGACGCTTCTACCAAAGTGGACGACCAGCCAGAGGGAGGCACCGCCATTTCAGGGTTCGGATCTGTCAGAGCGCTCGAACGGGGCCTTCAGGTGCTGCAGGCCGTGAACCAGCGTGATGGCCTCAAAGCCGCTGAGGTGGCCGCCGAAACCGGTATTCCCCGACCGACGGTCTACCGCCTGCTGGAAACGCTGGAAGGGCTGGGTTTTGTCAGCCGCGATCATTCGTCAGAAAAATGGCGACCGACGCTGAAGTCCAAGTCGCTCAGCTCGGGTTTCCGTGACAAGGACTGGGTTGCGCAAAGCGTGGTGCCCGAGATGGTCCGGCTGGGGAGGGAGATCCTCTGGCCGCTTGATCTGGTCACCTTCAACGATCACCAGATGGAGATCCGCGAGTCGACGCACAACATCAGCCCCTATTCCATCGATCATGGCATGGTCGGCCTGAAGCTTCCTGTGCTCGAAACTTCGGGCGGACGGGCCTATCTGGCGTTTTCGCCCGAGGCGGAACGCGAACGCACTCTGGCCGGACTGGAGGCACAGCTTGGCCTCAGGCGGCCGATCATCCTGCAAGACGGTTCGCTGGACTATATCCTGTCGCAGGCACGCCAGTTGGGCGTCGGATTTCGCAAAGAGGGATTTCGGTCAGCGACCAAAAGCATCTCTGCCCCCATATTCAGCGGGGACCAGGTGGTCGCCTGCCTGACAATCATCTGGACCGGCAGTGCGCTGACCTTTGATGATGCAATCAGGCTTTATCGGGACAGGCTTCTGGAAACGACGCGGCGCATCTCCCGCGAACTGGCCGAGAAAGAAGCGCTCTAGATCAGCCTGCACATGCGAGCCAGTGACAGGCAGCAGGTCGCCCGATCCGGGCGTGCTGTCGCAGATCATATCCGCCGTCTGGCCAGTCATGGTGCACCGTGAGAAAGTGCGCGACGCACGGGAAGTCCATGCGTCGCGCACAGGTTTCAGTTCGAAGCTTCGGCCTTCTCAAGCTCGGCCTTGAAGGCGTCATAAATGGCCTGGCCGTTCTCGGTCTGCGCGATCCAGTCCTGTGTCGCGACCGACATCGCCTCCAGCCATTTCGCGGTCAACGCCTCATCCGGATCAATGACCGTAATCTCGTTCGCGGCCAGGATGCGGTCTTTCGCCTCGGAGAGGTATTCATCGAAGGATCGACCGAAGCGGTCCGAAAACGCCGCGCCGGACTGTGTATCAATAGCCGCCTTCGCCTTGTCCGACAGGCCCTCGTATTTGGCCTTGTTCATGATGATCAGCATCGGCGTCGCCCCGAGAGGCAATTCGAGAAAGTGGTTCACGACCCCGCCAGCGCTGAAGGTCTCTACCGCCCCCCACTGTGTGAAGGTTCCGGTAATCAACCCGCGACTGAGGCTTTCGGCCATGGTCGGACCCGTAATGCCCCCGACCGGCACCGCGTCGAGCGACTTGATGGCGGACAGCATGGTTGGACCCGGTGCGCGGATGTTCTGGCCTTTCAGTTCCGCCGGTTCGCGCATGTCCACGGTGCTCGCCAGCCCGTTCGGCGACGATGACATGACCCCGATCAGCTTGAAGTTTTCGTAATCCCCCTTAAGCAGCCCGGCCTCGTACAGCGCCCACATTGCGGCCGATCCGGTCGTTGAATCCTTCACAAGGAATGGCAGCTCGGCCACCGTTCCCTCGTTAAAGCGACCGGGCGTATAGCCGGGAATTACCCAGGCGATATCCGCCACCCCATCCTCGACCAGCTTGAGCTGCTGCGCCGGGTTCCGCCCCAATGTCCCGCCGGGGAACATCTGGACATCCAACTCCCCTTCGGAGGCAGCGGAGACATCCGCGGCCCAGGCCGTAAGGATGTTCTTGGTGATATGCGCCACCGGTGGCTCGAAGCTCGAGAACCGTAGCACTTCGGCACGGGCCGGGACCGCCAGCCCGACCGCAATCGCGGCCGCCAAGGCGATGTTAATGAGTTTCATGGTTTCCTCCTTGGTTTTTGTATCCTTCACGATGTCCCCAACCCGTTGGGCGGGCGACGGTCGAGGCGAAACTGTCCAGCTGTTGGACAGGGTGTCATCCAATGACAGAAGGCAGCCAGAGCGTGAGCGGGGGAAACAGAACCAGCACGATCAGCCGCACGAGATCCGCCACCAGGAAGGGCACGATGCCGCGGTAGATCGTGGTAATGCGGATGTCGCGATACATCGAATTCAGCAGCATCACGTTGATCCCGATCGGCGGTGTGATCATGCCGATGCCGATCACCACGACGTTGATGATCCCCCACCACACCAGATCATAGCCGAAGCCCTGGATCACCGGGATCACGAAAGGCAGCGTGATGACCATCGCCGCGACCTCATCAAAGAACGCGCCAAGGAAGATGTAGAGCAGCAGGATGCAGAAGATCACGGCGACCGGTGAAATGGAGCTTTCGGAGATCAATGACACGATGAACTGCGCGCCGCCCGTCACCGAGACAAAGTAGGAAAAGATCGTCGCGCCGAAGACCATCAGGTAGATCATCGCCGTCGATCCACTGGCCTCGGCCATCACCCTCAGGAACGTCGCCCGGTCGAGCCGCTTGCGCATCAGCGCGAAGAAGAAGGCGATGACGACTCCAATAGCCGCCGCCTCGTTGACAGTGAAGATGCCCGAATAGATCCCGCCCAAGACCACCACAGCCAGCAGGATCACCCCCCATGCCCGACAAATGGCCGCAAGCCTTTCGCGCAACGGCAGCTTTTCCGATTTCGGAGCGGCATCGGGATCGCGCCAGACCGTGACCTGTACGGCGACCGCGTAGAACACCACGGCCAGCATGGCGGGAATGATCGCGGCGCTGAACAGCTCCAGCACCGATTGTTCTGTCAGAACCGCGTAGAGGATCATCATCGCCGAAGGCGGCACGATAATGCCAAGTGTTCCGCCCGCCGCGATGGCGCCCGAGGCAAGGCTGGGTCGATAGTTGCGCGACAACATCTCGGGCATTGCGACCCGACCGAAAGTGGCTGTCGTCGCAACACCCGATCCGCAGATCGCCCCGAAACCTGCGCTTGCGACAATTGTTGTCGTTGCCAGCCCGCCCCGCCGGTGCCCGAACAGCGCCCCCGCCATATCGTAAACATCCGTCGCCAGCCCTCCGGCGGCGGCAAGGCTGCCCATCAGCATGAAGAGGGGAATGACCGCAAGGTCGAGCGAGCTCATCGCCGAGGCCGGTTCGCTGGCCATGAGCGACAGCGCCGGCCCCCAGCCTACGACCTGCGCAAAGCCGGCAACACCGACAAGCGCCATCGAGATGCCGATCGGCACATGCAGTGCGATCAGCAGCATCATGGCGCAAAAGCCCAGCAGGGCGAGAATCAGAGGGTCCATGTCAGTCTTCCAAAATACTGGGGTCGGTCACGCTGCGGACGTCGTATCGTCATGCGGCAGCGGATCGTCGGTCCGGTGAAAAAGAGCGATGAGGTCAATGACAAGAACCATTGCCTGCACAAAAGCGGCCAGCCACATCATCACGGCGGCCACGCTCCACCACGGCCAGACCGGCCAGCCCAGCACCCATGTCCTGTCTCCGCCCGCCTTGAGCGAGGCAGCAAAGGGAACAAATTGCCAGGCGATCATCAGGATGAAGACCAGCGTCAGGCTGCTCGACAGGACTTCCAGGATATTGTGCACCATGCGCCCGCCAATTGCGCCGAACACCTCGACCCGGATGTTCTGTTTCATCGCGAGGTTGGCGGGGATGCAGGCGGCGATCACCACCGCCATCACGACGGAGCTGACGTCGTTCACCCCCTGCAACGGGGCCTTGAACAGCCAGCGCAGTAAAACGTCGAGCGAGGTCATCAGGGCCAGTATCAGCAGACCGGTGAAGCCCACCAGAGCCAGCGCACGCGCCAGCCCCAATGACCGTTTCCAAACCCAAGTCATATAATCTTCTCCCTATTCTCTCTTCTCTGGCGCGATCTCCCTCCGCGCTTTGAAGATTCATTCCTGCGGTGCGCGGCTCAGACAGGCACGCGATCCTTGTCCACCCGCTGCGCGCCAGCAAACTGCGCCGTGTAATCTGCAAGCATCTTGTCGACAGCGCGCGGCACAGAGGCTGCGGCGCAATAGCGGTCGGGTCGCACCAGCAACACCTGGTCGCGATGCGTGCGCAACGGCCGGGCGATAGCCGGATCGGCCAGTGTCAGACCGACACCAGTGCTACCTGTATCGAGTTGCACCTTTGCCAGCGGCAGACCCAGAAAACTGTCGTCTTTAATGGTCTCAAGCGCCGCCGCACCCGCTGCGTCCTGCGCGATCAGCGCAAACCCCTGCCCAAGCCGGTCGTCCAGCCGCCCACCAGCGGTGAGCAACGGTTGCGGGATCATCTCGCCCACCAGTGAGGCATCGAACTCCGGTGCTTCCAGTCCCAGAAACAGCCCCGTTTCATAGCGTGGCTTGGGTTTGAACCGCATGTGGATCAGGTAGTCGCGGACGTTCGGGAAAGGCTCCAGCGCCCTCAGCAGCAGATCGCGAAACGTCACCTGATCGCGCCCCGCAGGCATCACGATGCTGCCCATGGCGACCGCCAGCTGGATCATGTCCCAAGCGGGCTTGCGACGCTCGTCCGCGTAGCTGTCCAGCACATCACCGGCGCCCCCTCGGACCATGCAGGCCAGCTTCCACGCCACGTTGTGTGCATCGCGCAGCCCGGCGTTCATCCCCTGCCCGGCAAAGGGCGGCGTCAGATGCGCGGCGTCCCCCAACAGCAGGACGCGCCCGTCCCGAAACCGCTCGGCCATGCGGGCGTGAAAGGTATAGACCGTACGCCTCAGTATGTCCGCCGGACGCCACGGACGCAGCGGCGCCATCAGGGTTTCCAGAAAATCATCTGCCAGCACCTGTTCACGTGTTTCACCCGGCAAGAGCATGAATTCGTAGCGTCTGCCGCCATTCGGTGCGGGTACGCTGACCGTGGGACGCACATCGCTGCAGAAGAACTTGGAAAACAGCGTGTCGTCGGGATCGTTCACCGTATCGACAACGATCCAGTCTTCTTCATATGTGTTCCCCGACATCGGGATGCCAAGGGTTTCGCGGATCGGGCTGCGTCCGCCGTCGCAGGCCAGAACCCACTGGGTGCGAATGTGGTGGAACTGACCGTCGGCCCCGGCCACGGCCACTGTCGCGTGCCCTTCAGCCTGCTCAATCGCGGTCACTTCTGCATCAAAGCAAAGCGTGGCGGGTGCCAGTTCATTCAGCCGCGCGCGCAACGCCGCCTCAAGCTCGGGTTGGAAGATGAAGTTCCGCTTGGCAAAGCCGAAGTTGCGCGGCCCCTGCCCCGTCTCGGCAAAGCACTGGCCGGCATCATCGTAATAGCGTGACCCGTTCCCCTCCATCGGATTGGAGAGATAGCTGCGATCAAGTCCGAACACCTGCAAGGTGCGTGCGCCTTCGTCGTCGATCACGATGGCCCGCGGCAGGTTCATCGGCCCGGCATCGCGTTCCAACAGCAGGCAATCGACGCCATAGGTCGCCAGCAGGTTCGCAGCCGTCAGTCCGGTCGGACCGGCGCCGACGATCACCACCGGAACCTCGCTCGGGAAATGTGACATCTCTTAACCTTTCGTATTGTTCGTGGAACGCGACGCGGGTCTTTTCAGCCTTTCCCGAGGCGTCGGTCCACGGACGGTCAAAAGCTGTTCACTGGACGGACAAAGGATGCCATCCAAGAGACCGTCCTGAGAGTGAAAGAACCTCAGCACGGGCACGGCCTTCCAGCGTCAGCGGTCATCGGATGGCGCAATCGCGATGGCATCACGCCGCATGAAACGTCATCGGCAACTGCCGGTATCCGCGCAGGACGTTATTGATCTCGAACACCGGCGCGCCGGTTTCGATCCGCGCGACACGCTCTATCATTGCCTCCAGGATGGACCGCATTTCGAGCCGGGCAAGCTGCATGCCCATACACTGATGCACACCATGGCCGAAGCCGACATGATCGGTCACGACGCGGTGCACGTCGAACCGGTCGGGTTGGTCCCAATGCCGTTCGTCCCGGTTGGCCGAGGCAAAGAGAACAATCACCCGGTCGCCTTTTGGGATGGTGGTCCCGTCGACGTCATAGTCCGTGGCCGCGTAGCGGGTGAAACCTCGGATCGGCGCCTCAATCCGGATCGCCTCGTTGATTGCGTTGCCGATCAGGCGGGGATTTTCGCGCAACGTGCCCCACTGATCCGGGTTCTGTCCCAGGTGGTACATCAGGTGGCCGGTGGCAAAGATCGTCGTGTCGAGGCTGGGAGCGATGTAATCACGGGTGAACTGCGGCACGAGATCCGGGTCGATCAGACCGGCATCCGCGGCATCATAAAGCCCGGCCACCCAGCTGCCGGGCTTCACCGCATCGCGCGTGGCCCCGTTGTTGCAGAACTCCCGCAGCTCGAGGATCGTCGGAAAGGCCGCGTCGCGTCTGTCGTTGGCTCCGCCAAGCGCATCGAAGGAGGCGGCGGCCCAACGCAGCATGTTCTGCCTTCCCGACTCCGGCAGGCCAAGCAGTTCAGAAACGACCGTCAGTGGCAAAGTCTGGGCGAGATCGCGCATGCCGTCAAAAGTGCCCTGCTCGACCAGTCGAGCAATCATCTCCTGCGCTGTTACGACGATACGCTCTTTTACCGCAGCCAGACCACGAGGCATCACAGGTGCCGCGATGACCTTTCGCAACTTGCCATGTGCCGGCTCATCGGTGGCAAGGATGTTGTTGTTGGCAATCTTGTTGACCTCGTCGTTGGCGGCGACGCCCCGGCCGGAAATCAGCACGTCATGCGCAGCCAGCGCCGCGCGCACATCCGCATGCCGCCCGATGGCCCAAAGATCGTGACGCGGCAGCCAGACCGCCGGCCCACGGTCGCGAATTTCCCGGTAGTGATCATAAGGATCAAGGATCGCGTCGTCGGAATAGAGATCGACATCGTATTCCGCACGTGGGTGTTTGTGTTGATCCAGCATAGCAGCTCCTCCTGGATAAATGATGCTGAAATCAGACGTGATCTGGAAAGATCAGAAGTGCGGGTGTCCAACTGCCGGACAGCTTTGGCACCTTCGAAGGCCAGCAAACAAAAGCCAGGATTCCTCTCCGGGCTCTACACCTGGCGTGTCGGCTTGGTGGTGCGGGTCAATCAGGCGCTGAACGCTGGGTGACCAACGCCCAATTTTTAGACGCCCTTTTTGAATTTATTGTAAAAACCAACTTTTGATATGTATTTTAGAAACTTTCGTATGTATCTGTGGTTCCAAAATATTCCCTCTTAGGTTGAATTTTGGCTGTTCGCCAGCCAGAGGCATCCTACGAAAAACTTGGACCGATGGTTTCATGAGCACACCCAGTTCACATGTGCAGCCCCCTGAGGAAACCAGTGTTGCGCGCCTTGAAGGGCGAAAGAAAGATCATTCTTTCCAATCAGATACACGACACCCCAGCTGTCTTCGCGCCCCGACATCCCAAAAGGTTCTGAGAAATCTTGATGTGCAGATGCTGGGGCGATTGCAAGCCCAGGATGGTTCCCGGGTGCGCGATGCAACGGACACTCCCCCAGATCACAAAAGGAAGTACTATGCTTTTGGATAGGCAAAACCTGATCCCGACTGACACAACAACGCTTCGGGCAAATGCCGCACAGAACGGGATCTGGTTCGCGGAACAGCTCAGCCCGGCAGGCTATATGTTCAACCTCGCTGAATATCTGTCGCTGGAAGGCGATATTGATACCGCGGTGTTTCTAGAGACCTTGCACTGGCTGGCCAACGAGGTTGAGGCCTCGCGCGCCAATCTTGCCCCGGATGAAACCGGATTGCAGATCCAGATCACCCTGCACTTCGAAGGGGACATTCCGCTGATCGATTTCGGTCACGAGGCCGATCCGATGGCTGCGGCCCTTGCGTGGATGCAATCCGACCTTGCGGATCACTCACGCGGGTTGTGGCGGTCCGCTCTGATCCGCCTGAACCCGCGTCACCACCTGTGGTATCAATGTGCCCACCATGTACTGCTTGATGGATTTTCCGGCGGCCTGTTGGCCCGTCGCTGCGCCGAAATATACACCGCACGGCTACTTGGCGACACGCCGCCGCCTTCTGGAATAGCGCCAGCCAAAGTCCTGCTGGGGGCAGAAAACAGCTATCAGAACAGCCCGCGCGCTGGACGTGACCGCGCCTATTGGCGCGAAAAGCTGGCAGCGGTGCCTGATCCCGTGACCCTGTCAAACGGCGGCACCCGCACCGGCGGTGTGGTCAGCGCAAGCCGTCAGCTGAACCTTGATGACAGCGGTCGGCTGCGCAGGTTTGCCACGCAATCGGGCGTTTCACTGCCACAGGTGATGGTTTCGGCCTTTGCCGGTTATGTGCACAGAATGACCGGCGTTGCCGATCTGGTGCTGGCCATGCCCGTGCTGGGGCGGCTGTCGCGGCGCGAACGTGCGGTGGCGATGATGGCGGCCAATGCCGTCGCGCTGCGTTTTGATTTCAACGGCGAAATCAGCTTCTCGGACCTGGTTCGCCAGGGCGGCCAAACCATGATGAGTGCGCTGCGCCATCAGAAGTACCGCTTTGAACATGTCCGCCACGATCTTGGCCTGACGCGGGCCGACCAGCAGGTCGCGCGCATGGCTGTCAATTTTGAACCTTTCGACTATGCGCTGCATTTCGGACCTGTCGCCGCCAAGGTGACCAACCTGTCAAACGGGTCGGTTGACGATCTCACGGCCTTTGTCTTTGACCGCGGTGACGGTGAAGGGCTGACCCTGACACTGAACGCCAATCCGGGGCTCTATTCCCAGATCGAAGTTGACCGGCACCTTGACCGTCTGCTCCGGTTCCTGCGCGAGATGGTGGCCCGCCCGCATGCCCCCCGAAAACGCAATGCGTTGATCCTGCAAACCGCCACGCCCGCGCTTGTGCTGGCCTCTCCCGACCGGAGTGATGCCGAAACCACGGGCGGGGTATCAAGCCTGACGCTGGACACCACAAGTCTTGACGGTGCGCCGGCCCGCTGGCCTGCCGACATCTGCCCGGCACAAAGGGCCACTCAAGCCGCAACGGATCCGCTGACGCCAACCGAACACCACTTGCTGGATCGGGTCCGCACGGTATTGGACAATCAGGATATCGGAATAGACGACGATTTCTTCCAACTCGGAGGGAACAGCCTGACGGCCGCGCGGCTGATCGCCGTTTTGCGCCGCGACTACGGGTCTGATATTGCGCTGACCACCGTATTTTCCAACCCCAGCCTGCGCCGCCTTGCAGCCGAACTGGACCACGCCAGCGGGGCTGATCCGCTGGGCCCTGTCCTTGACCTGCGCAAGGCCGATACCGACGCGCCAACCGTCTTTTGCCTGCACCCGATCATGGGGATCGGCTGGGGCTATGCCGCACTGGCGCAAGCGCTGCCCCGGCGGGTGGGCATCTGTGCATTGCAATCTTCCGCCCTGACCGAACCCGACACCTGGCCCGACATGCAGACTATGGCGCGTGACTATGTGGCCCGCATCCGCGCCATTCAGCCCCATGGTCCCTACTATCTTGTTGGCTGGTCCTTTGGCGGCCTCCTTGCCCATGAAATCGCGGGTCAGCTACAGGCGCAGGGTGCCCAGATCGCCTGCCTGTGCCTGCTCGACGCCTATCCGTTCCAATCCCGCATGGACGCCGACACCGAAGCAACACAGGTACAGCAGGCGCTGGCCTTCCTTGGCGAGCCGCCGGACCCCGCCCTGCACACGCTGGATGCGCTGGCCGAAAAACTGGTCACCCGGCCCGAGATTAACGCCCTGCGCACGACCATCGGCAAAGACCGTTTTGACGGACTGCGCGGGCGTTTTCGTGACATGATCGAGGCCAATCTTGACCTCGCACAGCGTCATATGCCGGCGCAGATCAACACGCCGATCATTGACGTGAGTGCAACCCGGGGAAAACCCGCCGCGCTTGACGCAGTGCTGGAATGGCGCGGCACGCCGTGGGATCGCTTTACACGGGCCGGAACACAGAGGATCGAGGTCGATTGCGGGCATGATGATATGCTGGGACAACAAAGCGTGGCGGCCTTTGCCCCCATCGTACAGGCGACCCTTGATCTGCACGATCCGGACCCCGCCGCGGTGTCGCAGGATCAGACCGGGCTTCAGGGGCTGGCACTCGAAAAACAGCGCGCCGGGTGACCCGCATTCGTTGAGAAAGGCCAGGAATACCAACCCTCGGGTTTGCATGAGATCCCTTTGAACTCTGCAGTGTCGACTTCCGCGGGACAAAGCCTTGCGCATGCTGGCTTCGAACGCCTGAAAGTTGGCGTAGGTGCGTTCGTCGACAACTGTGGCGGGCATGATCGTGAACGCGCCCGACACGGTCGCAAAATGCTGCGCACTGGCCTGATTGACCGCATTGGCGTGACACAGGGGGGTGTCTTGGTCAGGTCGTCGATGGATCGAGGTCTGCGAACCCCTTTAATCGCAAACTCCAGAACGAAAGCGCTATCGAGACGGGTCAGGATCAACGCTTAAAAACGGGTCGAATCTGGCCCTGATGTAAGCTGGCCTGGATTGCAGCCGCGCCCACCAGTCCGTCACCTTGGGGCGTTTTTCATGTAGCAGCTCGTCAGGGGCAATCTCTTCACTGATCCGTTTCACAAAGGGAGCCACAGCAATATCAGCGAGAGAAAAGCCACCCCGGACAAGCCAGCCATCCACCATCATCTCTTCCATCCGGTCCAGCATCGCGACCAAATTGTCCCGTGCCTGATCCAGCTCTTCAGCAGTATAGGGTTTACGGGCCACTCTCAGCCACGCCTCGCGCCGCTCCGCACTGGGGATTTTGTCCAGCAACGCCTGAAGTTCGCTTTCCGACAGTTTCGCCGCGCGGTCCTGGATCGTGTACCGCCAGTTGAACCGTATCAGGTTTCCGATCAGACCGTCGACATACCGCACCCAGTTCCGCATTTGCGCGAGGTCGTACGGATCACTCGGGCACAACTGCGGTTCGGGGCACACAGCTTCGAGATATTCACATATCGTGCCGCTTTCGTGCAACGCGCGCCCATCGTGTATCAACGCGGGAACGACGCCCAAAGGGTTTACCTTCAAGAAGGCCGGTTGATGCTGTTCCTGTCGTGACAGGTCGATTTCGTGAGCAACATAATCAAGCCCCTTTTCTTCAAGGAAGAAACGGACTCGACGCGAGGCGCTGGATTTCCAGGCATGGTACAGGAACAGATCCATCATTGACCTGTGAACACAGGCGAGCGCTTTTCGCGAAACGCATCGCGTCCTTCGCGGAAGTCCGAACTTTGTTGGCAAAGTGTCGATAGATCGACAATCGCCTGCATGTCCCGATCAGCAGGATCGCGGGTGATCTGGGCCACGGTTTCTTTCGTCGCGCGAATGGAAAGCGGGGCGTTTCCGGCGATCCTGCGTGCAAGCGTCATCGCTTCGTCCCAAAGCATGCCGGTGTCGTGGACCTGCTCGACCAGCCCCCACGTCAGGGCCGTCTGCGCGTCCACCCGGTCGCCTGTGTAGAGCAAATAGCGGGTGCGTGCGGGACCGGCCACCTGGACCAGACGGGACAGGCCGTCAAAACCGTAGGAGATGCCGAGTTTTGCAGCCGGAATGC
Source organism: Sulfitobacter sp. 20_GPM-1509m (assembly GCF_000620505.1). Classification (GTDB taxonomy): domain Bacteria; phylum Pseudomonadota; class Alphaproteobacteria; order Rhodobacterales; family Rhodobacteraceae; genus Pseudosulfitobacter. Next base: position 757,430 of record NZ_JIBC01000004.1, read on the forward strand.
CAAAGGTCGCGTCGGTTCCAGCAAGCCGGAAATCACAGTTCAGCGCCGTCATCAGCCCGCCACCAATGCAATAGCCGCGAATGACCGCTATGGTGGGAAGCGGATAGTTTGCAAGGATTTTCTGCCGCTCCAAAAAGCTGCTGCCTTGCTGTTTATCATCATCAAACCCGCCGATGTCTGCACCGGAGATAAAAGCTTTGCCACCTGCACCGGTGAACAGCAAAACCCGCGCCTGGTCCTGTGCAGCCTCGAGCGCTTCAACCATCCCGCGCGTGGCATGGACATCCAATGCATTCATCTTTTGTGGGATCTGCACGGCAAGAACGGCAATGCCATCGCGCACGGTCAAGCCGATGCGGCCGTCCGCAAATGTGGTGTCAGGCGCCCAGTCAGGTGGGAAGCTCGGGTCAGTCATGGTGGAACCTCATGGGATAAGTATGATCGGCGCGGTGGCGCTGCGGCTTTCAAGCTGGCGGTGCGCCTCTGCGGCTTGCGCAAGCGGAAACCGGGCACCGAGGGGCGTTTGTATCTGTCCACCTGACAGCACGTCGAACAGCGCCTTCGATGCCGCCGCAGCCTCATCCGGGTCTGCAATCCAACTGCGCAGCGTCGGGCGGGTCACGATAATGGATTTTGAATGCAGGCGCTGCAAATCGAACGCACCGACATTGCCTGATGCGGTGCCGTAGCTGATGACCATGCCACGGGGCCGGACACAGTCCAGCGACTTCAAAAAGGCCATTTTTCCGACGCCGTCATAAATAACGTCTGCACCTTTGCCATCGGTCTCTTGCAGGGTGCGCGCGACGAAGTCTTCGGATGAATAGTTAATGATCGCATCATAGCCATGGGCGCGCGCGACTTCGGCCTTGGCTTCGCTGCTGACCGTTCCGATCATACGTGCGCCCAACAGACGGCCCCATTCCCCAAGGATAAGCCCCATGCCCCCCGCCGCCGCATGGACCAGCGCCGTCGTCCCCGGCCCGACCTTATAGAGACGCCGCAGAAGGTATTCAGCCGTCAGGCCACGCAACAGATAGCCGCCCGCGACATCATCCGTGACAGCGTCTGGCAAGCTGAAAAGCCTTGCTGCGGGCATGTTCGTATACGTGGCATAGCTGTTCGGCCCGATATAACCGACACGCGCACCAAGGGTGTGGCTGGTTACATCCTTGCCGACGGCATCAATGACGCCCACCGCCATGTGCCCCATCGTAATCGGCATTTCCTTGGCCGAATGCGGTCCCCCGTGATCTCCCTCGCGCTCGTAGATATCGGCGTAGTTGACGCCGATGCAGGTGTTCTTGATGCGCACATGCCCGGTTGCCGGATCAGGCAAGTCTATCTCGTCCAGCCGCATCACCTCGGGTCCGCCATGTCTGTGTATACGTACAGCCTGTGTCTTCATGAGGTTATTCCTATGCAAGATATTGAATCGGGCGAAACTTCCGTTGTAATATAACGGCAGTACGTACGCGTAAAGTTTTATATTGCATACGGACAAAGAATCTACGTATACATTAAAGCCGAGGAGAGAATCTTATGGCACGTGCCAGCGATACCGTCAGAGGACTAATCGAAAAGGAGATCAGCCGTGGGAAGCTACGCCCTGGTGACCTGATCGACGAAAAAATGCTCTCTGAAAGATTTCAGGTGTCCCGCACACCTGCGCGCGAAGCCATCATGCAACTGGCCGCAACGGGTCTTGTGCAGATGCGACCGCGTCACGGTGCCGTTGTCAGTGAGCTGAGCGCAGACGAAGCCGTTGCGATGCTGGAGACCCTGGCCTGCCTGGAGTCAGAAGCTGCCGCGCTGGCCGCCCAGCGCATCCGGCAAGAAGAGTTGGAAGCATTGATCGCGGTTCACGCCGAAAGTGAAGCCGCAGCACACAGCCACGACAGCAAAAGTTACATCGAATGTAACGGACGGTTTCACGGCCTGATCTACAAAGGTGCGCGCAACACTTACATCGCGGACCTGATCCGGCAGACCCGCAGCCGCCTTGCGTACTATCACACGTCCAGCCTGTACCAACGGTCTCGTGTTGAACGGTCGTGGGTCGAGCATGGCAACGTCGTCAAAGCCATCGAGAAGGGCGACCCCGAAGAAGCACAGGCCGCGATGCGTGATCACATTCTATCGGGCGGCAGGGTCTATGCGGACCTTGTTGCGACCATGACCCACAAAAAGGAGAGCGAGAACACCGACTAAGATCCGGTCAATCGACAACGCTCTTTTGCCCGGCAAGACGATTTCAAGACGTGTCACGGTCGCAATGCCCTTTGGCAGGGACCGCGTTTCACATCAACAATTCTGGGAGGAATACGATGTCGATTAACAGAAGAACCTTTGTGGTCACCGGACTTGCCGCATCTGCGCTGGCGCCACGGCTGGCAATGGCGCAGGACGCTATTCAAGCACTATACGAGGCCGCCAAGCCCGAAGGAGAGATCACGTGGTACGTCGTGCCGCTGGCTTCGGAAAGCGCCGAGATTGTCGGCCAGAAATTCACCGAGTTGTTCCCCGGCATAAAAGTCAACGTCGTGCGCTCGACTGCAGGCGTGGCGTTCCAGCGGCTGAACCAGGACATCGATTCCGGCGTTGCCAATTGCGACGTCCTGACCACGTCCAGCATTGCGCACGCAATTGACCTGAAATCACGTGACCTGTTGATGGCTTATGCGCCGGTGCGCAAGATGGAAGTCATTCCCGAATTTCAGAACCTGGACGCGGACGATATGTACCACGTCACGACTGCGGGTCCGATGTGCATCGTCTACAACACCGATGAGGTGGCCGAAGAAGATGCTCCGAAGAACTGGCCGGATCTGCTGGACGCCAAGTGGAAAGACAAGGTTGCCATCGGTCATCCCGGATTTTCCGGGTACGTCGGCATCTGGGGCGTGAAGATGGAAGAACTCTATGGATACGAGTTCTTTGAAAAAATGTTGGACCAGAACCCTTACATCGGCCGATCTTCGATTGATGTGGTCACCACAACAGTCTCGGGCGAAACCATCGTTGGCGCGGGTCCTGCAGCGTCGTCGTTGGCCGCTGCGTCCAAAGGCAACCCCATCGCCAACGTCTATCCGACCGATGGGACAGTTATCATCACGTCCCCAAGCGGCATTCTGGCAAATGCGCCCCACCCCAACGCTGCTAAATTGTTCTCGGAATTCCTCTTGGGCGCCGAATTCAATGAAGTCATCGCAGAACAGTTCGGCACGCCGATCAGAGCAGGCATTGCGCTGCAACCGGGTGTCCCCGCACTGGACGAGATCAAGGTTATCACGGCAACGCCTGATCAGATTGTAAACGACATTCCCGTGCTTGCTGAAAAATTCCGTGACACGTTCGGAATCTGACAGTGACGGATATCGCAAATGTTAATGGTCTGCGCCCTTTGGCGCGCAGACCAAAATTCGACTGGTCGCTGGTGGTTTTCGGACTGTTGACGGCCATTCTGGTCGGACTGGTTGTCTACCCGATGTCCCGTCTGCTTATAGAAAGCTTCAGCGACCCGAAAACGGGTAGCTTCACTGTCGCGAACTTTTTCGATGTGGCACGTCGCAGCCGCTATCTACTTGCCTATTGGCACACCGTCCAACTGGCCGTCGTTACCGTGATTATGTCGGTGGCAATGGCCTTGCCTATGGCGTGGGTCGTGTCCCGCACCGACATTCCGGGCCGGTCACTATTCTACTTCGGCACGTTGGGTGCGTTCATCATGCCGCCGTTTCTGGGCGCAATCGGGTGGATCCTGTTGGCCGGCCCCAACGCGGGCTGGATCAATCAGATATGGACGTCACTGACCGGCATCGAAGACCCGTTGGTGAACATCTTCAGCCTTTGGGGGCTGGCCTTTGTCATCGCCCTGAATGTCTTTCCGCTGATTTTCATCTTTGCCACTTCTGCGCTTGATCTCATCTCGTCCGAGATGGAGGAAGCCGCCGCGATCCATGGAGCCGGACCAATGCGGACAACCTGGATCATCACCTTGCCCCTCGCGCTACCCGCGATCCTGGGGGCGATCATGCTGGTGTTTCTTGAGACAATTGCCCTTTATGGAACGCCTGCGCTGATTGCGATCCCCGCAAGGTTCAACGTGGCCACCACGCAGCTTACCACCTTTTTTGAATATCCCGCGAAAATCGAGCTGGCGATGGCGTTCTCTGTACCGTTGGTTCTGATAACGATCGTCTTGCTGGGCGCCCAACGGCTGCTGTTGCGCGGCGGCCACGTGGCTGTCAGCGGCAAGGGCGGTGCGCGTACCGCGATGCGCGTGGGACGTTGGAAATGGTTGTTCCTTGCGCATGGGGTGGCTGTGACCTTGCTTGCTGTCATCTTGCCCGCAGGCATCCTGGTATCTACGTCCTTCCAGATCGCCTGGGCCAAGGCGCCTGTTCTGTCGAACCTGACGCTGGACAATTACCGGGCCATCCTGTTCGAGCAGGCCACAGTGCGCGAAGCGATGTTCAACACCGTTTACTTTGCGCTGGCATCGGCCACGGCCTGTACCGTCCTTGGATTCCTGACAGCATATGTGGTGATCCGAAAGCTGATCCCCTATTCGTCCGCGCTGGCCTTTCTGGCAGTCGCACCCGTGGCGGTGCCGGGGATCGTATTGGCGATCTGTTTCTATGCAGCCTTCGCAGGCCCGCCCTTTTCGCTCTACGGCTCCAGCCTGATCATCATCCTTGCGTTTATCACCCGCTTTTTGCCCATCGCCTTTGTGTCTTGCGCATCAGGTATCCGCAGCCTGAACCCCGAGCTGGAAGAAGCGGTTCGGATTCATGGAGGATCGCGCATGCGTGCCATGGTCGAAGTGGTTGCTCCGGTGCTCAAGAAATCCTTGATGGGCGTCTGGATTCTGGTGTTCGTGATCTGCTCTCGCGAACTGTCGACCGCGATGTTCCTGACCAGTCATCAAAACCGGGTCATATCGATCCTGACGCTCGATATGAGCGAACAGGGTGATTACGAAACATTGGCCGCCATGGGCGTGGTGCTGCTTGTCGTCACCTCCACCGTCGTCGCAATCGGCATGCGTTTGCTTGGACGCGACTTCATGCTGAGAAGGAACTGAAATGACCAAATTGATACTGGACGGCCTGGTGAAGGACTACGGCGGGTTCCGTGCGGCAGATAATATCTCGCTGACACTCGCAGACGGAGAGTTCCTGTCTTTGTTGGGACCTTCAGGCTGCGGCAAGACCACGACGCTGCGCATGATCGCCGGGTTCATCACCCCGACCCAAGGACGCATCGAACTGGACGGCCGCGAAATTTCGTCGCCCAAGGGCGTCGTCGCCCCTGAAAACCGTGACATGTCGATGATTTTTCAAAGTTACGCGATCTGGCCCAATATGACAGTGGCCCAGAACGTCGGATTTGGCCTGCGCATGAAAAAACTGCCTGCGGACCAGATCAAGAAACGGGTCGGGGAAATCCTTGGCGTCGTGCAGCTTGACCATCTGGCCGAACGCTATCCTTCCGAATTGTCGGGCGGACAGCAACAACGCGTGGCGTTGGCCCGTGCGGTTGCAGTGCAGCCCAAGGTGATGCTGCTGGACGAACCGCTTTCGAACCTCGACGCGAACCTGCGAGAGGAAATGCGCACCGAGATCAAACGGATGCACGTCGAGTTTGGCATCACAACCGTCTACGTAACCCATGACCAATCAGAGGCGATGGCCATTTCGGACCGTGTCGCCGTAATCAAGGCGGGGCGCATCGAGCAGATCGACGAGCCTTATCGTCTGTATGCACGCCCCCGCACACGGTTCGCAGCCGAGTTTATCGGCCGCACCAATCTGATCGAAGGCCATGCCAAGGCGGGCGAAATGCACTTCGAGGGGTTCTCCGTACCGTCAGCCGAAGTCAGGTCGGGCGGCGTGCTTGCCTCTGTCCGACCTCAAAACCTGAAACTCAGCTTGCGGGGCAATGACAAACCCGAGCGGGCTGAGGGCGTGCTGCACCTTGCGGCGCGCATCGACGAGCGGATCTTTCTGGGGGAACGCTGGGACTACGGGCTGGCGCTGGAAGGCCGCGCCATGAGCCTGCGTGCGGCGGCACCCGCTGAACAGGTTTTTGACATGGACGCACCAGTCTGGATCTCGATTCAGGAAAGCCGGATCATTCCGGTGGAGGGTGCATAATGACAAATCATCTGATCGGACCTCTAGACAGATTCCGCGTTCTTGACCTGACCCGTATCCGGTCCGGCCCAACTTGCGTTAAACAGTTTGCCGACTGGGGGGCGGATGTCATCAAGATCGAACCGCCGGACGACGCCAGTGGCTATGCAGATCGCGACAGTTCGGATTTTCAGAACCTGCACCGCAACAAACGCAGCCTGACGCTGGACCTCAAAAGCGCCGATGGGCGCGACATCCTGATGCGCCTTGTCGACAAGTCCGATGTACTGGTCGAAAATTTCCGACCTGGTGTGAAAAAGCGTCTGGGACTGGACTGGGACAGCCTTCACGCCCGCAACCCGAAACTGGTGCTGGGGTCGATCTCCGGCTTTGGCCAGACCGGTCCTTATGCAGAGCGCCCGGGCTTTGATCAGGTCGCGCAGGGTATGGGCGGGTTGATGTCCGTCACAGGCTTGCCGGGGCAAGGCCCGGTGCGCGTGGGCATTCCGGTCGCGGACCTGACCGCAGGTATGTTCTGCGCCACTGGCATTCTCATGGCTTTGCTCGACCGCGAACGCACAGGCTTCGGACAATGGGTACAGTCCAGCCTGCTTCAGGCACAGGTGGCGATGCTGGATTTTCAGGCCGCGCGCTGGTTGATCGACGGCGTGGTCCCCGAGCAGGCGGGCAACAACCATCCCACTGCGGTGCCGATGGGCGTCTATCCCACATCCGATGGCAGCATGAACATCGCCGTAACGGGAAACCGGATGTGGCAGGATTTTTGCACCGTCATCGACCGGACAGACCTGGCCGACGATGCCCGCTTTGCCACGGCGCGCCTGCGATTCCAGCACCGGGACGAACTGAACGCGCTGCTGTTCGACATCACCCGCACCCGCACCAGTGCCGATTTGACCGACGCCCTGATAGCGACGGGGATTCCGTGTGGGCCGATCAACAAGATTGATGCCGTTTTCGCCGATCCGCAAGTTAATGCACTTGGTTTGGTGGTTGAAGTAGAGCATCCCCAGCGAGGAACCCAGCGCGTGCTGGGCCAACCGATCGTTCTGTCCGGTGCAACACCTGTTATGCATTCCGCAACGCCGGACGCAGGCCAGCACAGCGACGCGATACTGCAAGAACTTGGCCTGTCGACCGACGAAGTCGCTGCGCTGAAAGAAAGGAAAGTCGTATGACACCCGTTGAACCCATCGCCGAAGCAGACGGATACACGCCGCAGGTCCAATCACACGTAAAGGACGGCATCGGCTGGATGGTTTTTTCCAACCCACGCCGCCGCAATGCGGTGACCTATAACATGTGGCTTCAGATTCCGGGCATCATCAAACAGTTCGAACAAGACGCCAACGTGCGGGTCGTCGCATTGCGCGGAGAAGGCACGTCTTCGTTCATCTCGGGTGCCGACATCAGCGAATTCGCAGAAAAACGCAACACGCCCGAGCAGGTGGCAACATACGACGCTGCAGGCAAGGAAGCAGGCGCTGCGATCGCGGGGCTTTTAAAGCCCACTGTCGCCGTCATACGCACCTGGTGCGTCGGTGGCGGACTGGGCACCGCCTTGGGCTGTGATTTGCGGATCGCGGCGGAAGACACCCGCTTTGCCGTCCCTGCTGCAAAGCTGGGGCTTGGCTATCGCTACGCCGGGGTCAAGACATTGGTCGATGTTGTCGGTCCCGCAAATGCAGCCGAGATTTTCTATTCCGCCAAACAATACAACGCGCAAGAGGCGCAGCGCATGGGGTTGATCAATGAAATCCTGCCGGTTGAGGGGTTCGACGATGCCGCCGAAAGCTATCTTCGCACAATCGCGCAGAATGCCCCGTTGACCATGAAGGCTGTCAAAATGGCCATTCGCGGCGCGCTGGAACAGGCCGCCCCGGCAGGCTTGGATGATATCGACGCAGCGGTATCGGCCTGCTTTCAAAGCGATGATTATGCCGAAGGCCGAGCCGCCTTCGCGCAAAAGCGCAAACCCGTGTTCAAAGGCCGGTAAAGACATGGCGAACCACCTTTACGACGCCATCTTTGAACCGCACGCAGCATCCAGCACCGCGTTTCTGCACCTGCCTGAGGGCACAACCCTGTCGCATCAGGACTTTGCGGGCACCGTCGCCAGTCTTGTTGCAGCCCTTGCCGCCATTGGCGTCAAAGCGGGTGACCGTGTCGCCGCACAGGTGGAAAAATCGCCAACCGCACTTGCGCTTTATGCGGCCTGTCTGCACGTGGGCGCGGTTTTCCTGCCCCTCAACACCTCCTATACCGATCAGGAAGTTGCTTTCTTCATTCAGGATTGTGGGGCATCGGCTCTGTTTTGCGATCCCGCGCGGGCACCGGATCTTGAAAGTATCGTGGCACGGATGTCGGCGCGTTTGGTGACGATGGCCGCAGATGGTACAGGAAGCTGGCAATCCGAACAGACCCGCGCACTGCCGGTCAAGGCAGAGCGCACCGGTGATGATCTGGCCGCGATCCTGTATACTTCGGGCACGACCGGTCGCCCCAAGGGGGCAATGCTGAGTCACGACAACCTTTTGTCGAACGCGGCAGCCCTTGTCGATCTGTGGGGGATGACCGAAGCGGACACCTTGATGCATGCACTGCCCGTCTATCACAGCCACGGGCTGTTTGTGGCGTGTAATGTCAGCCTTCTGGCCGGTGCGCGCATGGTCTACTTGCCAAAATTCGACCCCGATCGTGTGATTTCTGCCTTGCCCGACTGCACCGTGATGATGGGCGTTCCCACGTTCTATACACGCCTGTTGGCGTCGCCTGCATTCACACCTGAGGCCAGCAGGAACATGCGCCTGTTCATCTCGGGCAGCGCACCTTTGCTTGCGCATACACATCAGGCGTTTGAGAACCGCACTGGTTACCGAATTCTTGAAAGATACGGATTGACCGAAACCTCGATGAACACATCAAACCCGCTAACCGGGGTTCGGAAACCGGGAACCGTTGGCATGCCTTTGCCCGATGTGGATCTGCGCATTGAAAGCACTGAAGCGGGCGCGGCGGGAGAGATTCAGGTCAAAGGCCCGAATGTGTTCAAGGGGTATTGGGGGCTAAAGGAAAAAACCGCCGACGCGTTCACGACAGACGGTTATTTCCGAACCGGTGATCTGGGTGAGATCGACGCCGACGGATACGTCACCATCGTGGGACGTTCAAAAGACCTGATTATTTCGGGCGGTCTGAACATCTATCCCAAAGAAATTGAAACGGTCATAGACGCGCAACCCGAGGTGGACGAAAGCGCGGTGATCGGCCTGCCCGATCCCGATTTCGGCGAGCGCGTGATCGCAATTGTCGTTGAAACCACCAAAGGTGCGGTTGACCCGGTTGCGTTGAAAAACGTGCTGGCCCAGTCTCTGGCAAAGTACAAACTACCCAAAGAGATTGTCACGATCGACAACTTGCCTCGAAACTCCATGGGAAAGGTCATGAAAAAGGACCTTCGTGACCTGATTTCTCAGAAACGTTTCTGAACAGACGTCGTCACAGCTTCCTCCCTTTGACTTCGCCCGTCACGCTTATGCAAAGCGCGATCGTTGGAAAATCCCATTTGCCTGCCCGTTCACACGCTGGCCATTTCTGGCCAGCCTCTTGGTCATTTACTGCCAGATATTATCGGTGTGTTTGCGCGCATGTTCTTGTCAGCCAGGCGCGGCAAATCCCACTATTGCCTACGTTGGTCCGACGGACCGCAGAACTTTTCTGGGAGGAAAAATCATGATCAATCTCAAATCCGCACTTCGCGGTTGTGCGCTGGTGTCGACATTGGCCACGGTGCCTTTCGCGGCACAGGCCCAAGATTTCATCAACGTGCTGACCGGGGGCACCTCGGGCGTTTATTACCCGCTGGGTGCAGGTCTGGCCAATATCTACGGCGAAAAGATCGAAGGTGCACGCACACAGGTGCAGTCCACAAAGGCCAGCGTCGAGAACCTGAACCTACTGCAAAGCGGCCGTGGTGAACTGGGCTTTGCGCTTGGTGACAGTGTTGCGATGGCCTGGGAAGGCAACGCCGATGCGGGCTTTCCCGAAAAGCTGGACAAGCTGCGCGGCATCGCCGCGATCTATCCCAACTACATTCAGATCGTAGCTGCCGCAGACAGCGGCATTACCGAATTCAGCGGCCTGGCAGGCAAAAGCCTGTCTGTGGGCGCGCCTGCATCCGGTACAGAACTGAACGCGCGGGCGATCTTTGGTGCCATGGGGATGTCCTATGAGGATCTTGGCAAGGTTGAATACCTGCCCTTCGCGGAATCAGTCGAGCTGATCAAGAACCGCCAATTGGACGGAACCTTGCAATCTGCAGGCCTTGGGGTGGCGTCGATCCGCGATCTGGCATCTTCACTGCCAATCAATGTTGTCGCGATCCCTGCCGAGGTGGCCGAAAAACTGGGCGCGCCCTATGTCGTGGCCACAATACCCGCCGGCACCTATGATGGCCAAACCGAAGACGTGCCGACCGTTGCTGTTTCGAACTTTCTTGTCACCCACGAAGATGTCAGTGACGAACTGGCATATCAGATGACCAAACAGTTGTTCGAAAACCTTGATACGCTGGTCTCTGCGCACAAAGCTGCGGCGCAGATTGACATGACGAAGGCACTGGACGGTATGCCGATCCCGCTGCATCCCGGTGCAGAGCGGTATTACCGCGAGATGGGCATTCTCAAGTAACCCAAGCCCGTTTGTCGTCACAAGGATGGGAGCGCCCCGTTGGCGGCTCCCATCCGGTTATCCAACGCTTGTCAGGTGTTCACATGTCCAATCCCGTTTCGCCCCCCAGCCCTCAAGAGGGGCATGAGTTGTCATTCGGCTCAGGTCCCATAGGCCGCCTGCTGTTCTGGATCGCGGTCGTCTTCTCGGTCTTTCAGATTGTTACCGCCGCGCATCTTGTCGATTTGTCCAGCCAGGTCACCCGTGCGGTGCATGTCGGTTTTCTGACATTGCTGGCCTTTCCCCTAATCGCCTATGGCCGCAGTATGTCTGCCCCCTTGCGCGCTCTGGCCTGGGCCTTTGCCCTGGCCGGCGTTGCTGTCGCTTTGTATCAGTGGTGGGAATACCAGCCGCTCATCCTGCGCGCCGGGCGTCCCCTGACGCAGGATATCGTCGTCGGTGTCGTGGCACTGGTCGTCGTGTTTGCCGCGGCCTGGACGATGATGGGCTTTGCCCTGCCGCTGATCGCAGGCATGTTTCTCGCCTATTGCCTGTTCGGGGAATATCTTCCGGCGCCGCTGAACCACCGCGGCTACGATTTCTCGCAGGTCATCGACCACATGGCTTATGGAACCGAAGGCATCTATGGCATCCCGACCTATGTGTCTTCGACCTATATTTTCCTGTTTATCCTGTTCGGTTCCTTTCTTGAACGCGCCGGGATGATCCGGCTGTTCACCGATGTCGCGTTGGGTCTGTTCGGCCAGCGGCAGGGCGGGGCAGCCAAGGTCGCAGTGGTGTCGTCGGGACTGATGGGGACGATTTCGGGGTCGGGCGTTGCAAACGTGGTGACCACAGGTCAGTTCACCATCCCCCTGATGAAGAAGTTCGGTTATCGGCCCGCCTTTGCCGGGGGTGTCGAGGCCACTGCGTCGATGGGCGGGCAGATCATGCCGCCAGTGATGGGGGCTGTTGCCTTTATCATGGCTGAAACGTTGGACGTGGCCTATGTCGAGGTTGTAAAGGCCGCGCTGATCCCCGCGATGCTGTATTTTGCCTCGGCCTTCTGGATGGTGCATCTTGAGGCCGGTCGCCACGGCTTGCGCGGCCTGACCAAGGAAGAGCTGCCTTCCGCCCGCAAGGCGATCCGGGAAAACTGGATGTTGCTCGTGCCGCTGGGTGTGCTGGTTTACCTGCTGTTCGGGGGCTACACACCGCTGTTTGCCGGGACCATCGGCCTGGGACTGACTGTTCTGTTAATCCTGGGCGGCTCAGCCGTGTTGAACCTTCCGGCAGGGGCGATGCGCGTGGTGTTCTGGATGTGTCTGGGGCTGGTCGCCGCAGGGTTCCTGCAGTTTGGCATCAACGTGTTGATCGCGGCGTTGGTGGCGCTTGTCCTGTGGTGTGCCCTGTCACGCGGCGGACGCGCTACGTTGATCCTGTGCCGGGACTCTCTGGCCGAAGGGGCCAAAACCGCGTTGCCGGTTGGTGTGGCCTGCGCTCTGGTGGGCATCATCATCGGTACGATGACCCTGACGGGGGCGGCCAACACATTTGGCCAGTTTATCGTGGCCGTTGGGCAAAGCAGCCTGCTGCTCAGCCTGATCCTGACAATGTTCACCTGTATCCTGCTGGGCATGGGGATCCCCACGATCCCCAACTACATCATCACCTCGTCGATTGCCGGACCGGCATTGCTTGAGCTTGGCGTGCCGTTGATCGTCAGCCACATGTTTGTCTTCTATTTTGGCATCCTTGCCGATCTGACGCCGCCTGTTGCCCTTGCATGTTTTGCAGCCGCACCGATTGCCAAGGAAAGTGGGCTGAAGATCAGCATCGAGGCGATCAAGGTCGCCGCGGCAGGTTTCGTCATTCCCTTCATGGCGGTCTACACGCCTGCCCTGATGTTGCAGGCGGGGGGCCCTCTGGCAGAGGCGATCGGCTATTGGCCTGCCGTTGCCTATATCGTGTTCAAGACGATCCTGTGCATCGGCATGTGGGGAGCTGCGGTAATCGGATGGCTGGGCCAACCGCTGGGATGGCCACTGCGCATCCTGGGCGTCGTCGCGGCGGCAACGCTGATCGCGGCCTTGCCTGCCACCGATGAGATCGGCTTTGCCCTGGCGGCGCTCTTTGTCGGCGGCGTCGTCCTCACACGGCGCAGGGTTGTTGCGTGACCGGCTGTCTGACCGTGGGGACCACAGTGCTGCACCTGGCGCTGGGGTCCTTCACACTGAGCTGGACCCATTCGGTCGAACACGTCGCCTGGCAAGAAGACTGGCGGATCAACGGTCACATGCTGACCCTCGAAAGATCGCGCCTCAAGGGCTCGGGCGCGGGTATGGAGCCAGGACCTGATGCGGTTCTGAAAGATGGCTGGTGGGTTTCTGCCGGCCATCTTGAGGTGCCAGCACTGATGCTGGCGGCCTCGGGAGCAACGGGCGCAGGCTGGACGTTATGCGCGGACGGACAATGCCGGGTCATCGGCGCCGACCGCGCCGCGCCAATCAAGGTCGCGCCTTGTAAAAGGGAGGCTGTAAAACGGACCGAACCCATGCCAGACTAAGAGCCATGATCCGCACCAGCCATATACGCACCTTCTCGCTCATGCTGTGCCTTGCACTGCTGGTCGCGGGCTTTGGCGGCCTCATGGCATATCGGATGGAGATTTTACGCCTGGCCGAAACGCTGGATCAGTCGCTGACTCTGACGCGTCGATCCATCGAGACCGAGATCGACCGGTTCCGCTATCTCCCCGAGGTGGCGGAAGAGGACGTTCGGATCAGTCGGGCGGTCACGGCACCGCAGAATGCCAAGGCCGTTGCCGACGCGAACCGTTATCTTGAGACCATTGCCGCCGTGTCCGGCGCCGATCAGCTGTACCTGCTGGACCAGTCGGGCATCGCTATCGCCGCCAGCAACTGGAACACGCCGGATACTTTCGTCGGAATAGACTACAGCTTCCGACCCTATTTCCGCGATGCCATCGAGACGGGCACCGGTCGGTTCTACGGGATCGGGGTGACAACCGGACGACCGGGATATTTCCTGTCGTCGCGCGTGGAACTGGGGGGCGGCGATATCGCCGTTCTGGTGGTCAAAATTGACCTCACACCTTTACAGGCAACATGGCGGTTGGCCGCGGTCGATACGGCTATTGCCGATGCAGACGGCATCATTTTTCTGTCAGGTCAGCCCGAATGGCTATATCGGCCTCTGTTTGCCTTGGATGCGCGAACCCGCGCACAGATCGCGGTGACCCGAAGTTACGAAGGGGTCGATTTCGATTCATCCAAGGCCCTTCTGGCCGCTCCTCCCTCGTCATTGACCGATGTACAGCCTGTGGATCTTGCCGGACGGTCGCTGTTGCTGCGTCGTTTGCCGATGGAACAAGACGACTGGCAGGTGATCCAGGCCAACCCGGTTGCCGACGCACGGCTGACGGCACTCGCAACGGCAGCGATCCTCGGGCTGACCACACTGGCCGCGGCATTGCTGGTGCAGACGCTGCTACAGCGCCGACGGATGATCCGCATGCGATTGCAGCAAAGCCGGTTGCTGGAGCAACAGGTCGAACGGCGGACACGCGAGCTGGCTGCCGAGATCGAAACCCGCATTGCTGCGGAATCCGAGCTGACCCGTGCCCAGGACGCGCTAATCCACTCCGAAAAGATGGCCGCGCTCGGCCGCATGTCCGCCGCCATTGTCCACGAAATCAGCCAGCCACTTGCCGCGATGGAGGCGACCTTGGCCGCTGCTGCCATTGGCGGGACGCGGGACCACCGCGGAACCGCAAAACGGATAGAAACCACACGCGGACATATCCGGCGGATGCTGCGGACGATCAAGCACCTCAAAAGCTTCAGCCGTAAGGATACCGGCACCCTGACCCCGGTGGACATGGACCGGGTGATCGAAAACGCCATCGAGCTTGTTCGCCACCGTGCAGATGACATCGGTGCGCAACTGACCTGTGACTGCCCCGGTGACGCACCACCGGTGATGGGCGGAATGGTGCGATTGGAGCAGGTGCTGGTCAATCTGCTGCTGAATGCACTGGACGCGGTGTTGGCCAGCGCAGCGGGTCAGGTTGTGGTCACGCGCGAGGTCACGCCAGAGGCCGTGATTGTGACGGTAAAGGATAATGGAGTCGGACTCGACGCCGAGGCAATCGCCAAAATCGGGGAACCGTTCTTCAGTCACAAACAGGACGGCGAGGGGCTGGGGCTGGGCGTGGCGATCAGCCAGTCCATCGTCCAGGATTTTCACGGAACACTGCATTACGACGCCTCTCTGGGTCAGGGCACCTGTGCGACTGTGACACTGCCCCGCGCCGAACAGCGCAACCGAAAGTCTGCGGCATGAGCCCGGCCAATATCTGGGTGGTCGATGATGACGACGATCACCGCGAGGGATTGTGTGATCTGATTGCGGCGGCGGGGCATCGCCCGATCCCGTTGTCAGGAGGTCTTGCCGCACGCGACGCTTTGGCTGGTCCGCTGCCTGACCTTATCTTGTCGGACCTGCGTATGCCCGGTCTTGACGGGATCGGTGTGCTGGAAGCTGTGCGGTCCGTTGCTGCCGATCTTCCGCTGATCCTGTTGACCGGGCACGGCGATGTCACGCAAGCGGTGCGTGCGATGCAACGCGGCGCGCAGGATTTTCTGGAAAAACCCTATGACGCCGACCATCTCTTGACGGTTGTGGAGCGCAGCCTGGCCGCCGGGCGTCTTCACGCGGAAGTCCGGATGCTGCGCGAGCGTCTGAAAGTCGAGGGGGCTGATCTGGTTGGGGACACCACCGCAATCGCCGCCGTCCGCGCGCGTTTGACCGAGATTGCGAGCCTGCCTGTCGATGTCATCCTGCAAGGCGAAACCGGAACCGGCAAGGAACTGGCGGCGCGCAGTCTGCACACTCAGTCCGGCCGCAGCGGGCCTTTTGTCACGATCAATTGCGCCGCTCTTCCCAACAGCGGCATCGACGTGGATCTGTTCGGTCGCATTGATGGGTCCGGCACCCTGCAGCCGGGACGCGTTGGCCTGGCAGAGGGCGGAACGCTGTTTCTTGACCAGATCGATGTGATGCCGCTTGAATTGCAGCCGCTGTTGTTGCGCCTGCTTCAATCGCGCCAGATCGAACCGGTTGGAGGACGGGAGCCCATCGAAGTTGATTTGCGGGTGGTTGCGTCGGCCAGCAAAGACCTGAGAGAATTGATTGCCCAAGGGGCCTTTCGACAAGACCTGTATTACCGACTGGCAGGTGTCGAAATTGATATGCCCCCCTTGCGTCAGATTACGCCAGATATCCCGATTTTGTTCGTGCACTTCCTCACCCAAGCCGCCGCGCGCCATGGTGTGCCCGTGCCCGAGATAGCCTTTGCCGAGCGAAAGGCACTGCAAAGCCATGACTGGCCCGGTAACGCGCACCAATTGCGACAAGCAGCGCATCGAAGAATACTAGGGCTGGATGGGGTCACGGACACCCGTGATCTGGCCGTGACCGGCACGTTGAAAGATCGGGTAGCGCGTTTCGAAGCGTTGGAAATTATGCGTGTCCTTGACCAATGCCGTGGAAACACCGCCCGCGCGGCGGCTCAGTTAGGGATCCCACGCCGGACCCTGAATGCAAAAATGAACCGTCAGGGAATTAAACCCTAAATTGTATATTTCCGGACAAAATGAACCGGACAGCGATATGATTTACTCCGAGATCAGAGCCATCCGACCATTCCCCCAATGCGCTGCACAACGGGGCGCAACGGGATGAGATACACAGCACTTTTGGACTCCCTTCGTGGGCTGTGCGTCAGCGGTATTCGATGCGACGGACCACTTGCTTCTCTGATCTAAGGCGCGGAGAAGCTGCTGAAAATCCCAATACACTTTGTAAGTTTGTGAGGCTTGTACACACCAGGCAAGACGCCAACCCGAGCCGAATCCTGAAATTTCAACTTGCCTGCTTGCGAGGCGGATGCGGGCGGCAATCGCAGGATGTCGCCGCTGGACCTACATATCGCTCTGGCCGCGCTCTTGCGTCTTGGCTCGGGGGTCAAAACACAAAAAGGCCTGAGCGATGGAACTCAAGCCTTTGAATATAATGAAGAATTAGCGTTGGTTGCGGGAGTAGGATTTGAACCTACGACCTTCAGGTTATGAGCCTGACGAGCTACCGGGCTGCTCCATCCCGCGCCAGATGGTGTTAGGAGATCGTTTAGAGAGATACGATTTGTAGAGGTTTTACTAGGTTTGGCAATGACCTACTCTCCCACGTCTTAAGACGCAGTACCATCGGCGCTACAGCACTTAACTGCCAGGTTCGGGATGGGGCTGGGTGTTTTGCTTGCGCTATGATCACCAAACCAAGAAAAACCTCTACGTTGTGATTTTACCGAAGGTAAAACACAACTGGTCGGAGGCAGCGTATCCAAAGGATACGCGTTCCGACACCGTCGCGTTCAATCACAACATCTGTCCAAGTCAAAGTACATCTATACTGATGTGTATGCTTTTGATTGTCGTTCGAAGTTTCATTCACAGTGTTATGTGTGAAGTCTTTCTTCTACTGGATCAAATCAAGCCTATCGAGCAATTAGTACCAGTCAACTGAATGCGTTACCGCACTTACATCTCTGGCCTATCGACGAGGTGGTCTACCTCGGCTCTCAGGGATACCTTGTTTTGAGGGGGGCTTCCCGCTTAGATGCCTTCAGCGGTTATCCTGTCCGATCATAGCTACCCAGCACTGCCGTTGGCACGACAACTGGTCCACCAGTGGATCGTTCACCCCGGTCCTCTCGTACTAGGGGCAACTCCTCTCAAGTATCCTACACCCACGGAAGATAGGGACCGAACTGTCTCACGACGTTCTAAACCCAGCTCACGTACCTCTTTAAACGGCGAACAGCCGTACCCTTGGGACCTGCTCCAGCCCCAGGATGAGATGAGCCGACATCGAGGTGCCAAACACTGCCGTCGATATGGACTCTTGGGCAGTATCAGCCTGTTATCCCCGGCGTACCTTTTATCCGTTGAGCGATGGCCCTCCCACTTGGGACCACCGGATCACTATGGCCGTCTTTCGACTCTGCTCGACTTGTCAGTCTCGCAGTCAGGCTGGCTTCTGCCATTGCACTCAACGAGCGATTTCCGACCGCTCTGAGCCAACCTTCGCGCGCCTCCGTTACGCTTTAGGAGGCGACCGCCCCAGTCAAACTACCCGCCACACAGGGTCCCGGATCCGGATAACGGACCGCGGTTAGACAACAAGCGAGGCAAGGGTGGTATCTCAAGGGTGGCTCCACAAGGACTAGCGTCCCTGCTTCAAAGCCTACCACCTATCCTGCACATGCCTGACCTATTGCCAGTGTGAAGCTGTAGTAAAGGTGCACGGGGTCTTTCCGTCTAACCGCGGGAAACCTGCATCTTGACAGGTAATTCAATTTCGCTGAGTCTATGTTGGAGACAGCGGGGAAGTCGTTACGCCATTCGTGCAGGTCGGAACTTACCCGACAAGGAATTTCGCTACCTTAGGACCGTTATAGTTACGGCCGCCGTTTACCTGGGCTTCAATTCAGAGCTCTCACCCCTCCTTTTAACCTTCAGGCACCGGGCAGGCGTCAGACCCTATACGTCGTCTTACGACTTCGCAGAGCCCTGTGTTTTTAATAAACAGTCGCCACCCCCTGGTTTGTGCCCCCAGCCTCTAGTTGCCTAGAAACCGGGCCTCCTTCTCGCGAACTTACGGAGGTATTTTGCCGAGTTCCTTCAACATAGTTCTCTCAAGCGCCTTGGTATTCTCTACCAGTCCACCTGTGTCGGTTTAGGGTACGATCTAGCGATGGAGCTATTTCCAGGAACCTCTCAGCAGCCCATTCAATCCGATAAGGATGAACTACCTTCGAGATCCGTCACTTCCATCTGGCCCAGGAATATTAACCTGGTTCCCATCGACTACGCCTTTCGGCCTCGCCTTAGGGGTCGGCTTACCCTGCTCAGATTAGCTTTAAGCAGGAACCCTTGGACTTTCGGCGAGGGAGTCTCTCACTCCCTTTGTCGCTACTCATGTCATCATTCTCACTAGTGATCTCTCCACCGGATCGCTCACGCGCCGGCTTCACAGAAAACTCCGCGTCTCCAATCCCACCGAAGTGGTTAAGGAGACATGGAGTTATGTCACACTACGCTCTGCTACCATGCACTAAGTGCATCCTAAGCTTCGGCTCATGGCTTGAGCCCCGTTACATCTTCGCCGCAGGACAACTTGATTAGACCAGTGAGCTGTTACGCTATCTTTAAAAGATGGCTGCTTCTAAGCCAACTTCCTGGTTGTTTTGGTCGTCCCACCTGCTTTCCCACTTAGCCATGAATTAGGGGCCTTAGCTGTAGGTCAGGGTTGTTTCCCTCTTCACGACGGACGTTAGCATTCGCCGTGTGTCTGCCATCTAGTACTCCTCGGTATTCGGAGTTTGGTTAGGATCAGTAAGCCTGTGGGGCCCCATTACCCATCCAGTGCTCTACCCCCGAGGGTATTCGGATGACGCTCTACCTAAATAGATTTCGCAGAGAACCAGCTATCTCCGAGTTTGATTGGCCTTTCACCCCTAGGCACAACTCATCCCGACCTTTTTCAACAGGTGTGGGTTCGGACCTCCAGTAAGTGTTACCTTACCTTCATCCTGGTCATGCCTAGATCACTCGGTTTCGGGTCTGATCCCACGAACTCGACGCCCTATTAAGACTCGCTTTCGCTGCGCCTACACCTAACGGCTTAAGCTTGCTCGTGAGACCAAGTCGATGACCCATTATACAAAAGGTACGCTGTCAGGCCTCAAGGGCCCTCCAACTGATTGTAGGCGTTCGGTTTCAGGTACTGTTTCACTCCCCTCGTCGGGGTGCTTTTCACCTTTCCCTCACGGTACTGGTTCACTATCGGTCAGTAAGGAGTACTTAGCCTTCGAAGGTGGTCCTCCGATCTTCAGACAGAATTTCACGTGTTCCGCCCTACTTAATACGTCCTATCGTGCTTCATATACGGGACTGTCACCCACTATGGTTGGCCTTTCCAGACCATTCTATTCACATTCAAGGCTCGGCTGGTCCCCGTTCGCTCGCCGCTACTAGGGGAGTATCAATTGATTTCCTTTCCTCCGGGTACTTAGATGTTTCAGTTCCCCGGGTTTGCTTTTCTAAACCTATGTATTCAGTCTAGAAATACCTGGTTTACCTCATTATTAGCTGCACCGAAGTGCAGTAATAACAAAGTATCAGGTGGGTTGCCCCATTCAGAAATTCATGGATCAAAGCTTATTCTCAGCTCCCCATGACTTATCGCAGAGTATCACGTCTTTCATCGCCTCTTACTGCCAAGGCATTCACCAAACGCCCTTTTCGCGCTTGATTTGATCCAGAAAAAGAAAGACTTGAAGGCCGTCCTATCGCCTTGCGGCTACTTGAGGACCTTTGCGTCAATCGCGACCGGGCAGCTGGTAACTAAACCCGATCTTCTCCTGGGATCAAAAGTATACTTTTTCCCGCCAGCATGTTTGTAGCATGCTGACAATGAACGGCTCTGGAACGTCCACCATCCGTGCAGGAGGTGAACAGAACCGTTCTGGTTAGTGTACTTGACTTGGACAACATCGTTCGTTTCGGATGGCAGACGTCTGGGGGACCGAGGAAACAGTCCATGCAAACGCTCGCTTGAACCCGAAGGTGCAAGCACCAACCCGAGATCATCCACTTACTTATGGCGATCAAACGGTGTTGTTGTTACTTCAAGATTGCTCTCAAAGTAACTTGTATCTCTCTATACGATGTCAATCGGATGCAATTCCTGTTGGAATTGGCATCCTCGTCTGCAGAACAGACGTTCAAACATTCAGCGAATGCTTGAAGATGTGTTCTACAAGATGGTGTTTTCTCATGCCTTCCAATGAAAGGCATTGTCAAAACCAACACCGAGGTGTTGGTGGGTCGAGGAGGACTTGAACCTCCGACCTCACGCTTATCAGGCGTGCGCTCTAACCACCTGAGCTACCGACCCATCTTGTACGGGCCTAAGCTTTTACCTTCTGCACTGCAAAAGGCTTGGTGGAGCCTAGGAGGATCGAACTCCTGACCTCCTGAATGCAAATCAGGCGCTCTCCCAGCTGAGCTAAGGCCCCATGCTTTGGAACCCTACGCAGCT
Organism: Sulfitobacter sp. 20_GPM-1509m; assembly: GCF_000620505.1. GTDB lineage: Bacteria > Pseudomonadota > Alphaproteobacteria > Rhodobacterales > Rhodobacteraceae > Pseudosulfitobacter. The sequence goes on from NZ_JIBC01000004.1 coordinate 778,441, forward strand.
GCGCGGGACCTACGTTTCTGAAGAGATATGAGGACGGCTCGGTCCGAAAGGTCATCTTGCGATGCCTTCAATGTGGACAGCTTTGTTTGCTGTCCTGCTAAGTGTTTCACGATCAAGAGCAAGCTCGAGATACTAGAAACATCCTTAGAAAGGAGGTGATCCAGCCGCAGGTTCCCCTACGGCTACCTTGTTACGACTTCACCCCAGTCGCTGATCCTACCGTGGTCCGCTGCCTCCTCGAAAGGTTGGCGCACGGCCGTCGGGTAGAACCAACTCCCATGGTGTGACGGGCGGTGTGTACAAGGCCCGGGAACGTATTCACCGCGTCATGCTGTTACGCGATTACTAGCGATTCCGACTTCATGGGGTCGAGTTGCAGACCCCAATCCGAACTGAGACATCTTTTGGGGATTAACCCACTGTAGATGCCATTGTAGCACGTGTGTAGCCCAACCCGTAAGGGCCATGAGGACTTGACGTCATCCACACCTTCCTCCCGCTTATCACGGGCAGTTTCTTTAGAGTGCCCAGCCGAACTGCTGGCAACTAAAGATGTGGGTTGCGCTCGTTGCCGGACTTAACCGAACATCTCACGACACGAGCTGACGACAGCCATGCAGCACCTGTCACTAGGTCCCGAAGGAAGGCTCCATCTCTGGAGTTGTCCTAGGATGTCAAGGGTTGGTAAGGTTCTGCGCGTTGCTTCGAATTAAACCACATGCTCCACCGCTTGTGCGGGCCCCCGTCAATTCCTTTGAGTTTTAATCTTGCGACCGTACTCCCCAGGCGGAATGCTTAATCCGTTAGGTGTGTCACCGAACAGTATACTGCCCGACGACTGGCATTCATCGTTTACGGTGTGGACTACCAGGGTATCTAATCCTGTTTGCTCCCCACACTTTCGCACCTCAGCGTCAGTATCGAGCCAGTGAGCCGCCTTCGCCACTGGTGTTCCTCCGAATATCTACGAATTTCACCTCTACACTCGGAATTCCACTCACCTCTCTCGAACTCAAGACCAGGAGTTTTGGAGGCAGTTCCGGGGTTGAGCCCCGGGATTTCACCCCCAACTTTCTGATCCGCCTACGTGCGCTTTACGCCCAGTAATTCCGAACAACGCTAACCCCCTCCGTATTACCGCGGCTGCTGGCACGGAGTTAGCCGGGGTTTCTTTACCAGGTACTGTCATTATCATCCCTGGCGAAAGTGCTTTACGACCCTAAGGCCTTCATCACACACGCGGCATGGCTAGATCAGGCTTGCGCCCATTGTCTAAGATTCCCCACTGCTGCCTCCCGTAGGAGTCTGGGCCGTGTCTCAGTCCCAGTGTTGCTGATCATCCTCTAAAACCAGCTAAAGATCGTAGACTTGGTAGGCCATTACCCCACCAACTATCTAATCTTACGCGGGCTGATCCTTCTCCGATAAATCTTTCCCCCGAAGGGCGTATATGGTATTACTCTCAGTTTCCCGAGGCTATTCCATAGAGAAGGGTACATTCCCACGCGTTACTAACCCGTCCGCCGCTCGCCCCGAAGGGTGCGCTCGACTTGCATGTGTTAGGCCTGCCGCCAGCGTTCGTTCTGAGCCAGGATCAAACTCTCAAGTTGAAAAGCAATTGCTTGCTTATCCTTGACGTCGAACCTCTGCACATCGACCTGCATCACTTACTGAATGATACAGGCGTCTTTTCTGTTTGTTGTGCTTGCAGTTACCAAAGTAACCAGAAGCCGTACAAACAGTGAAGCTGACACTCTATAATCGGTAGCGAGATAAATCCCATTCCCTAAGAGCGCGATATACAGACGTTGATCCATCGAATGAACCAAACCGCCCACATATCTCTTCAGATATTATCAATTTCAAAGAGCGTAGAGACAAAAACAAACCGTGATGCGCCCTAACTTCTTGGCGCGCCCCGCCTGCTCTATCTCTGTTTTTACTTCCGCCTCGTTGCCACCGCGTCTCCGCTCCGGCCCGTCTGGCGCCCCGTTGGTGCATCACTGCGCCGCCGGTGAAGGGGGTTCTAAGTCTAACGCCCAAAACCCGCAACCCCTTTTTTCAGCAATATGACAGTTTTCTGAAAAAAACC
>NZ_JIBC01000005.1 GCF_000620505.1 Sulfitobacter sp. 20_GPM-1509m
GCTCTGGCCGCGCTCTTGCGTCTTGGCTCGGGGGTCAAAACACAAAAAGGCCTGAGCGATGGAACTCAAGCCTTTGAATATAATGAAGAATTAGCGTTGGTTGCGGGAGTAGGATTTGAACCTACGACCTTCAGGTTATGAGCCTGACGAGCTACCGGGCTGCTCCATCCCGCGCCAGATGGTGTTAGGAGATCGTTTAGAGAGATACGATTTGTAGAGGTTTTACTAGGTTTGGCAATGACCTACTCTCCCACGTCTTAAGACGCAGTACCATCGGCGCTACAGCACTTAACTGCCAGGTTCGGGATGGGGCTGGGTGTTTTGCTTGCGCTATGATCACCAAACCAAGAAAAACCTCTACGTTGTGATTTTACCGAAGGTAAAACACAACTGGTCGGAGGCAGCGTATCCAAAGGATACGCGTTCCGACACCGTCGCGTTCAATCACAACATCTGTCCAAGTCAAAGTACATCTATACTGATGTGTATGCTTTTGATTGTCGTTCGAAGTTTCATTCACAGTGTTATGTGTGAAGTCTTTCTTCTACTGGATCAAATCAAGCCTATCGAGCAATTAGTACCAGTCAACTGAATGCGTTACCGCACTTACATCTCTGGCCTATCGACGAGGTGGTCTACCTCGGCTCTCAGGGATACCTTGTTTTGAGGGGGGCTTCCCGCTTAGATGCCTTCAGCGGTTATCCTGTCCGATCATAGCTACCCAGCACTGCCGTTGGCACGACAACTGGTCCACCAGTGGATCGTTCACCCCGGTCCTCTCGTACTAGGGGCAACTCCTCTCAAGTATCCTACACCCACGGAAGATAGGGACCGAACTGTCTCACGACGTTCTAAACCCAGCTCACGTACCTCTTTAAACGGCGAACAGCCGTACCCTTGGGACCTGCTCCAGCCCCAGGATGAGATGAGCCGACATCGAGGTGCCAAACACTGCCGTCGATATGGACTCTTGGGCAGTATCAGCCTGTTATCCCCGGCGTACCTTTTATCCGTTGAGCGATGGCCCTCCCACTTGGGACCACCGGATCACTATGGCCGTCTTTCGACTCTGCTCGACTTGTCAGTCTCGCAGTCAGGCTGGCTTCTGCCATTGCACTCAACGAGCGATTTCCGACCGCTCTGAGCCAACCTTCGCGCGCCTCCGTTACGCTTTAGGAGGCGACCGCCCCAGTCAAACTACCCGCCACACAGGGTCCCGGATCCGGATAACGGACCGCGGTTAGACAACAAGCGAGGCAAGGGTGGTATCTCAAGGGTGGCTCCACAAGGACTAGCGTCCCTGCTTCAAAGCCTACCACCTATCCTGCACATGCCTGACCTATTGCCAGTGTGAAGCTGTAGTAAAGGTGCACGGGGTCTTTCCGTCTAACCGCGGGAAACCTGCATCTTGACAGGTAATTCAATTTCGCTGAGTCTATGTTGGAGACAGCGGGGAAGTCGTTACGCCATTCGTGCAGGTCGGAACTTACCCGACAAGGAATTTCGCTACCTTAGGACCGTTATAGTTACGGCCGCCGTTTACCTGGGCTTCAATTCAGAGCTCTCACCCCTCCTTTTAACCTTCAGGCACCGGGCAGGCGTCAGACCCTATACGTCGTCTTACGACTTCGCAGAGCCCTGTGTTTTTAATAAACAGTCGCCACCCCCTGGTTTGTGCCCCCAGCCTCTAGTTGCCTAGAAACCGGGCCTCCTTCTCGCGAACTTACGGAGGTATTTTGCCGAGTTCCTTCAACATAGTTCTCTCAAGCGCCTTGGTATTCTCTACCAGTCCACCTGTGTCGGTTTAGGGTACGATCTAGCGATGGAGCTATTTCCAGGAACCTCTCAGCAGCCCATTCAATCCGATAAGGATGAACTACCTTCGAGATCCGTCACTTCCATCTGGCCCAGGAATATTAACCTGGTTCCCATCGACTACGCCTTTCGGCCTCGCCTTAGGGGTCGGCTTACCCTGCTCAGATTAGCTTTAAGCAGGAACCCTTGGACTTTCGGCGAGGGAGTCTCTCACTCCCTTTGTCGCTACTCATGTCATCATTCTCACTAGTGATCTCTCCACCGGATCGCTCACGCGCCGGCTTCACAGAAAACTCCGCGTCTCCAATCCCACCGAAGTGGTTAAGGAGACATGGAGTTATGTCACACTACGCTCTGCTACCATGCACTAAGTGCATCCTAAGCTTCGGCTCATGGCTTGAGCCCCGTTACATCTTCGCCGCAGGACAACTTGATTAGACCAGTGAGCTGTTACGCTATCTTTAAAAGATGGCTGCTTCTAAGCCAACTTCCTGGTTGTTTTGGTCGTCCCACCTGCTTTCCCACTTAGCCATGAATTAGGGGCCTTAGCTGTAGGTCAGGGTTGTTTCCCTCTTCACGACGGACGTTAGCATTCGCCGTGTGTCTGCCATCTAGTACTCCTCGGTATTCGGAGTTTGGTTAGGATCAGTAAGCCTGTGGGGCCCCATTACCCATCCAGTGCTCTACCCCCGAGGGTATTCGGATGACGCTCTACCTAAATAGATTTCGCAGAGAACCAGCTATCTCCGAGTTTGATTGGCCTTTCACCCCTAGGCACAACTCATCCCGACCTTTTTCAACAGGTGTGGGTTCGGACCTCCAGTAAGTGTTACCTTACCTTCATCCTGGTCATGCCTAGATCACTCGGTTTCGGGTCTGATCCCACGAACTCGACGCCCTATTAAGACTCGCTTTCGCTGCGCCTACACCTAACGGCTTAAGCTTGCTCGTGAGACCAAGTCGATGACCCATTATACAAAAGGTACGCTGTCAGGCCTCAAGGGCCCTCCAACTGATTGTAGGCGTTCGGTTTCAGGTACTGTTTCACTCCCCTCGTCGGGGTGCTTTTCACCTTTCCCTCACGGTACTGGTTCACTATCGGTCAGTAAGGAGTACTTAGCCTTCGAAGGTGGTCCTCCGATCTTCAGACAGAATTTCACGTGTTCCGCCCTACTTAATACGTCCTATCGTGCTTCATATACGGGACTGTCACCCACTATGGTTGGCCTTTCCAGACCATTCTATTCACATTCAAGGCTCGGCTGGTCCCCGTTCGCTCGCCGCTACTAGGGGAGTATCAATTGATTTCCTTTCCTCCGGGTACTTAGATGTTTCAGTTCCCCGGGTTTGCTTTTCTAAACCTATGTATTCAGTCTAGAAATACCTGGTTTACCTCATTATTAGCTGCACCGAAGTGCAGTAATAACAAAGTATCAGGTGGGTTGCCCCATTCAGAAATTCATGGATCAAAGCTTATTCTCAGCTCCCCATGACTTATCGCAGAGTATCACGTCTTTCATCGCCTCTTACTGCCAAGGCATTCACCAAACGCCCTTTTCGCGCTTGATTTGATCCAGAAAAAGAAAGACTTGAAGGCCGTCCTATCGCCTTGCGGCTACTTGAGGACCTTTGCGTCAATCGCGACCGGGCAGCTGGTAACTAAACCCGATCTTCTCCTGGGATCAAAAGTATACTTTTTCCCGCCAGCATGTTTGTAGCATGCTGACAATGAACGGCTCTGGAACGTCCACCATCCGTGCAGGAGGTGAACAGAACCGTTCTGGTTAGTGTACTTGACTTGGACAACATCGTTCGTTTCGGATGGCAGACGTCTGGGGGACCGAGGAAACAGTCCATGCAAACGCTCGCTTGAACCCGAAGGTGCAAGCACCAACCCGAGATCATCCACTTACTTATGGCGATCAAACGGTGTTGTTGTTACTTCAAGATTGCTCTCAAAGTAACTTGTATCTCTCTATACGATGTCAATCGGATGCAATTCCTGTTGGAATTGGCATCCTCGTCTGCAGAACAGACGTTCAAACATTCAGCGAATGCTTGAAGATGTGTTCTACAAGATGGTGTTTTCTCATGCCTTCCAATGAAAGGCATTGTCAAAACCAACACCGAGGTGTTGGTGGGTCGAGGAGGACTTGAACCTCCGACCTCACGCTTATCAGGCGTGCGCTCTAACCACCTGAGCTACCGACCCATCTTGTACGGGCCTAAGCTTTTACCTTCTGCACTGCAAAAGGCTTGGTGGAGCCTAGGAGGATCGAACTCCTGACCTCCTGAATGCAAATCAGGCGCTCTCCCAGCTGAGCTAAGGCCCCATGCTTTGGAACCCTACGCAGCTGCGCGGGACCTACGTTTCTGAAGAGATATGAGGACGGCTCGGTCCGAAAGGTCATCTTGCGATGCCTTCAATGTGGACAGCTTTGTTTGCTGTCCTGCTAAGTGTTTCACGATCAAGAGCAAGCTCGAGATACTAGAAACATCCTTAGAAAGGAGGTGATCCAGCCGCAGGTTCCCCTACGGCTACCTTGTTACGACTTCACCCCAGTCGCTGATCCTACCGTGGTCCGCTGCCTCCTCGAAAGGTTGGCGCACGGCCGTCGGGTAGAACCAACTCCCATGGTGTGACGGGCGGTGTGTACAAGGCCCGGGAACGTATTCACCGCGTCATGCTGTTACGCGATTACTAGCGATTCCGACTTCATGGGGTCGAGTTGCAGACCCCAATCCGAACTGAGACATCTTTTGGGGATTAACCCACTGTAGATGCCATTGTAGCACGTGTGTAGCCCAACCCGTAAGGGCCATGAGGACTTGACGTCATCCACACCTTCCTCCCGCTTATCACGGGCAGTTTCTTTAGAGTGCCCAGCCGAACTGCTGGCAACTAAAGATGTGGGTTGCGCTCGTTGCCGGACTTAACCGAACATCTCACGACACGAGCTGACGACAGCCATGCAGCACCTGTCACTAGGTCCCGAAGGAAGGCTCCATCTCTGGAGTTGTCCTAGGATGTCAAGGGTTGGTAAGGTTCTGCGCGTTGCTTCGAATTAAACCACATGCTCCACCGCTTGTGCGGGCCCCCGTCAATTCCTTTGAGTTTTAATCTTGCGACCGTACTCCCCAGGCGGAATGCTTAATCCGTTAGGTGTGTCACCGAACAGTATACTGCCCGACGACTGGCATTCATCGTTTACGGTGTGGACTACCAGGGTATCTAATCCTGTTTGCTCCCCACACTTTCGCACCTCAGCGTCAGTATCGAGCCAGTGAGCCGCCTTCGCCACTGGTGTTCCTCCGAATATCTACGAATTTCACCTCTACACTCGGAATTCCACTCACCTCTCTCGAACTCAAGACCAGGAGTTTTGGAGGCAGTTCCGGGGTTGAGCCCCGGGATTTCACCCCCAACTTTCTGATCCGCCTACGTGCGCTTTACGCCCAGTAATTCCGAACAACGCTAACCCCCTCCGTATTACCGCGGCTGCTGGCACGGAGTTAGCCGGGGTTTCTTTACCAGGTACTGTCATTATCATCCCTGGCGAAAGTGCTTTACGACCCTAAGGCCTTCATCACACACGCGGCATGGCTAGATCAGGCTTGCGCCCATTGTCTAAGATTCCCCACTGCTGCCTCCCGTAGGAGTCTGGGCCGTGTCTCAGTCCCAGTGTTGCTGATCATCCTCTAAAACCAGCTAAAGATCGTAGACTTGGTAGGCCATTACCCCACCAACTATCTAATCTTACGCGGGCTGATCCTTCTCCGATAAATCTTTCCCCCGAAGGGCGTATATGGTATTACTCTCAGTTTCCCGAGGCTATTCCATAGAGAAGGGTACATTCCCACGCGTTACTAACCCGTCCGCCGCTCGCCCCGAAGGGTGCGCTCGACTTGCATGTGTTAGGCCTGCCGCCAGCGTTCGTTCTGAGCCAGGATCAAACTCTCAAGTTGAAAAGCAATTGCTTGCTTATCCTTGACGTCGAACCTCTGCACATCGACCTGCATCACTTACTGAATGATACAGGCGTCTTTTCTGTTTGTTGTGCTTGCAGTTACCAAAGTAACCAGAAGCCGTACAAACAGTGAAGCTGACACTCTATAATCGGTAGCGAGATAAATCCCATTCCCTAAGAGCGCGATATACAGACGTTGATCCATCGAATGAACCAAACCGCCCACATATCTCTTCAGATATTATCAATTTCAAAGAGCGTAGAGACAAAAACAAACCGTGATGCGCCCTAACTTCTTGGCGCGCCCCGCCTGCTCTATCTCTGTTTTTACTTCCGCCTCGTTGCCACCGCGTCTCCGCTCCGGCCCGTCTGGCGCCCCGTTGGTGCATCACTGCGCCGCCGGTGAAGGGGGTTCTAAGTCTAACGCCCAAAACCCGCAACCCCTTTTTTCAGCAATATGACAGTTTTCTGAAAAAAACCGAATTTCCCAAGAAAATCATGCCCTTGGGTTCGCAATATTTCGCGGAGGCCGGGTCAGATCGGTCGATTATTACCCGATCCCGCCCATCATGTTAGCGCGAGACAACACTTCAGGCGACTTATCCACAGACTCGCACCAGCAATAGCGCCGACTCGTCGCCTGGGAATCGCAATTTCGGGGTGCCGAGCGCGGTTTCTGCAGCAGATTCTTTGAAATTTCTTTGCCCGCCCCCGCGATTCACGCGAGTCGCGGGCAGCGATTCCACCGTTTCACCGCTTTTTTCGCGGAACTTCGGCGATTCCCGTCTTTGATAAGCGCTGTGAAACGCAGCTCAGGGGCGATTCAGCTGCCTCTTCGATGAGCAAACCGAGAACAAATCGCCCGATTCCGCATGAATCACCGGTCAGAGCTCTCTCTTGCCCTCACGCAGCTGCCCGTTTGGGCCAGCGCAGGCGCAAAGCCAGCAGCCCCACGATGATTGCCATATAGACCAGCGGTTCAATCTGGATGCCTTTGACCAGCCATATGTAATGCACCCCACCCAGCACTGCGGCCGCATAGACCAGCTTGTGCAGCTTGCGCCACGCAGGCCCCATTTTGCGGATCGACCAGTTGTTCGAAGTCACGGCGAGCGGAATCAGCAGCACGAAGGCGGCAAAGCCGATGGTCACATAGGGACGTTTGACGATGTCCGCCCAGATCTGGCTCCAGATCTGCACATCAAGGAACAGCCAGACGGCAAAGTGCAGACAGACATAAGCGAAAGCCATCAGCCCCACGGCACGGCGAAAGCGGATCAGGTTCACGCCTGCGAACCGCCGCAGCGGCGTGATCGCCAGCCCTGCGATAATCAGCTTCAGCGCCCATTGCCCCAGCTCGTGCTCCAGCGCCTTGACCGGATCGCGGCCCAGACCGCCAAAAAACGCCTGATAGACCAGAAACAGCGCCGGCAGCAGCAACACTATATATACGACCCATGTGGGGACACTGCGCGCTGCACTGTTGATACGATTCACAAAGGCTGTCATCACAAACTTAACTCTTTCCCTGCGGGGCTTGACGCGCCGCGATACTGATAGGTGCATTATGAGCGTTAGCGTGCAGCCCCTGGTTCAAGCAGGCCCCACGATCTTTATTCACGCAACCCTTGCCATCGGCGCGCTGGTTCTGGGCATATGGCAAATGCTGGCGACCAAAGGCACGCCGCAGCATCGCCTCATTGGGCGCGTCTGGGTGGGCATCATGGCCATCGTCGCGCTGTCGAGCTTCTGGATCCACGAGTTTCGCCTGTTCGGTCCTTTCAGTCCCATCCACATCCTGTCGGCTATCACGCTGGTCAGCCTGCCTTTTGCCGTGCGCGCCGCGCGGCAGGGCAACATCAACAAACACCGCCGCATGATGCGCATGCTTTTCTTTATCGGCCTTCTGGTGCCCGGCGCCTTTACCCTTCTGCCCGGCCGCGTGATGCATGCGGTGTTTTTCGGTGGCTGACAGGATCAGTAATTCGCTTTCAGATCCATGCCTGCGTACAGGCTGGCCACCTCGTCTTCATATCCGTTGAACATCAACGTCGGGACACGGCGGGCAAACAATCCGCCGCCCAAGGGGCGTTCGGTGGCCTGTGACCAGCGCGGGTGGCTGACCTCGGGGTTCACGTTGCTGTAGAACCCGTATTCCCGCGCGTTCGCCTTGTTCCAGCTGGTCGGCGGCTCCTTGTCGGTCAGCGTGATCCGCACGATCGATTTGATCGACTTGAACCCGTACTTCCACGGCACCACCAGACGCATGGGCGCACCGTTCTGGTTCGGGATGTCCTTGCCATAGATGCCGGTCGCCATGATCGTCAGCGGGTGCATGGCCTCATCCAGGCGCAACCCTTCGACATAGGGCCAGTCCAGCACGGGATAGCGCACACCGGGCATCTCGTCAGGGCGCAGCACGGTTTCAAAGGCCACGTATTTCGCACCCGACTGCACACCGGCCATGTTCAAAAGGTCAGCCAGCTCGAACCCGTTCCACGGCACCACCATCGACCAGGCCTCGACACAGCGGAACCGATAGATGCGCTCCTCGATGGTCATCGCCTTGAGGATGTCCTCCAAAGCATAGTCGGCAGGCTTGTCGACCATGCCGTCGATTTTCACGGTCCAGGGCTTGGTCGTCAAAGCGCCGGCATATTCCGCCGGGTCTTCCTTTCCGGTGCCGAACTCATAGTAGTTGTTGTATTGGGTGATATCTTCCCAGACGTTCGGCTCGAGCGTCTCCTGCGCCGCACGGGCGGTTCCCGCCAGGCCGACCAAACCAAGCCCCGCCGCACCAGCCATCAGCTGCCGCCGGTTCAAAAAGGCGGCTTCGGGCGTGACATCCCGTTCGGTCAATGTGTTCGTCCAGCGGTTGGCCATTTGGATCGTCTCCTCATCCGTTTCACAACGTTATGCACAGAATGTGGGACGAACAAACGCTCAGGCCAGCCAGATCACGCGAAGTTGGCCCCGTGTAACAATTGCAAACGGGCTGGGTGGCAGCCGTCAGCCGTCGGCGCGCAGACTGGGATAGATCTCATTCATCGGGGCAGACCGGCCGCTGTCCTGCACGATCCGCACATGCCTGCGCCGCAACAGGCGTGGTTCGGCCACGCCGACGGAATGGGCGATGATCTCGACCTCGTGAATGACTTCCTTGGCATAGAGCGCAACACGCTGGTCCTTGTCCTCGACCACCAGCCCCTTTTGCAGGCGGGGATTGTGGGTGGTGATGCCCGTGGGGCAAGTGTTCTTGTTGCACTTCAACGACTGGATGCAGCCCAGCGAGAACATGAAGCCCCGCGCCGAGGTGACAAAATCGGCACCCGCCGCCAGCGCCCATGCCACGTCGCCGGGATTGACCAGCTTGCCGCTGGCAACCAGCCGGATGCGGTCTTTCAATCCCGCCTCGTTGCGCAGGTCGGCAGCCAGTGGCAGAGATTCCCGGACCGACATCCCGACCAGATCAATCAGCGGCATCGGTGCCGCGCCCGTGCCGCCCTCTCCCCCGTCGATGGTGATAAAGTCTGGGGCGCAGTCGTCGCCCCGTTTCTTGATGGTCTGCATCAGGTCACGAAACGACTCCCTGTCGCCAACCACTGTCTTGATGCCCACCGGCTTCCCCGTGATGTCACGCAAGCGCACGATCATATCCAGCAGGTCATCCCAATCGTCGATCTCGACATGCCGGTTGGGCGAAATGGCATCGACACCTTCCCGCAACCCCCGGATCTCGGCAATCTCGGCGGTGACCTTGGCGCCGGGCAGAATGCCGCCCTTGCCCGGTTTGGCCCCTTGGGCCAGTTTCAGCTCGAACATCTTGACGCAGGCGTTGGCGGCGATCTTGCGCAGCTTGTCCTCGTTCAGCGATCCGTCTTCGTTGCGCACACCGAACTTGGCCGTGCCGATCTGGAAAACGATGTCACAACCACCTTCGAGGTGAAACGGGCTGAGGCCCCCTTCGCCGGTGTTCATCCAGATGCCGGCCTTGGCCGCCCCCCGGCTAAGCGCACGCACCGCAGGGCGCGACAGCGCACCATAGCTCATACCTGAAATGTTGAAGAACGAATGCGCCGTGTAGGGCATGCGCGCGCCCGCGCCGATCACCATCGGTTCCGAACTGGCGAACTGGTCGTCCAGCGGCGGGAAGGCAGCGTTGACAAAAATCGGGGTGCCGACAATCGAAAGATTACGGGTTGATCCAAAGGCGACCGTGTTGCTGTGTGGCTCGCCCGTGCGTTTGATCCAGTCACGCTGTGCACGGTTGAAGGGCAGCTCTTCGCGGTCCATGGCAAAGAAATACTGACGGAAAAATTCGCCCAGCGTCGAGAAGATATGCCTGAACCGTCCGATCACCGGATAGTTGCGGCGTATCGCGTCCTCGGTCTGCAGCCGGTCAATCGCGAACAGAACAACGACACACAACAGGCCGACGCCGATCACTCCGATAAACGCAAAAGCCAGGACTTCCAGAACGGTCAGGGGTGAGGACATGTCGTATTCTCGCTGTTTCCAAGGTTTAACGCACAGTTAAGCCACATACACGCCAACGCAAGGGCGCGCCGGTGTCACACTGTGGCGCGGATTCGTCGGGCCAAGCGCCGAACCCGCAACAGAAGCACCTCGCGGAGCGCCATTGGTGCTTGGTTGGTCAACAATGTACCAAGTCCGCCCGCCAAAACCACGGGAATACCCCAGACAAAACTCTGTTTACACATACCTTTAGAGGGCGGGCATGATAACGTTGTGGCAACAAGAACATCGACAAGACAATGGGGACACACATGCCGACCACGTACACAGAGACCGTTGAACTCGACACCGACAGCTTTGCTGAAAGTTTCAACAATGACATGCCCATCGACATCGCCCTTTTCGACAACATCAATGGCAGCCTTGGCCTGCAACGGGCGGCGCAGACCGACACGTCGGATGCGATTGCGCTGAACCTGACCGCGGGGTTCACCTATACTTTCGTTGTCGTGGTCGACACCGCCAATGCCGACAGCGCATTCGCCGTCGGATTTGGCGATCAGACGGAAACGGCTGCGGGTCTTGATGGCACCTATGAGGTCACGATAACCTTTACCGCAGAGGCGACCGAAACCGCCTATTTCACTGTCTCGCAAACCGGTGGCACCGCGGATTACTCTATTTCGCTAGAAGACATCGTCGACCCCAGCATTCCGACCGAAGGCGACGACTATATCGTCGGCAACATGACCTCCGACCGCGTCAATCTGCTGGGCGGCAATGACACCTACATCGCGCTTGGCGGTTCGGATCAGGTCTGGGGAGGGTTGGGCGACGACTATATCAACGGCGTCTGCGGCAACGACAAACTGTGGGGCGAAGACGGCAACGATACAATCGAGGGCGGCAATGGCCGCGACAGCATGTGGGGCGGCATCGGCAACGACAGCATGAACGGCCAGAACCAGGATGACATGCTGTGGGGCAACGAAGGCAACGACACGCTGATCGGTGAAAAAGGCAACGACACAATCGACGGCGGTTCAGGCGATGACGACATCGACGGCGGCAAGGAAAACGATCTGCTGACCGGCGGCACCGGCGCTGACATCTTCCGCTATGCCAGCGACATGGGTTGCGACACGATCACCGACTTTACCAGCGGGGAAGACCGGCTGGATGTGTCAAAGCTGGACATCTGGGACATCAGCCAATTGACCATCACCCAGGTGGGCGACAATGCCCGCATCAACTTTGGTGATTTTCAATATGTCGAGCTGACCGGCGTCAACGCAGACGACCTGACCAACGCCGACTTTATCCTGGATCAAGCCCCTGAAATGGTCTCCTCCGAGGGAGGCGACAACCTGTGGGGCACCGAGGCTGCCGATACCATTGACCTGATGGGCGGCAGCGACCGAATTCGCGCCGGCGCAGGTGATGACACCGTCATGGGCGGCACAGGCAAGGACACCATTGAGGGCGGTGATGACAATGATCTGATCCAGGGTGGCTCGGGGGCCGACCGGCTTTATGGAGATGCAGGCAACGACGTGATCTACGGCGATGCGGGCAACGACCTGATCCTTGCCGGCACCGGCGACGACTATGTCAACGGCGGCAACAAGAATGACCGCATCTACGGCGCGGGCGGCAATGACACACTGGACGGCGAAAACGGCAACGACAATATCTGGGGCGGCGCGGGCAACGACCTGATTTCAGGCGGTGCCGGCAAGGACCAGATCGACGGCGGCGACGGCGATGACACGATTGACGGCGGATGGGGTGACGACAATCTGACCGGCGGCACAGGCGCTGACATCTTTGTCTTCGACGACCGGATGCGTGCCGACACCATCACCGACTTTACCGATGGCGAGGACCGGTTGGACATGACCGCCTGGGGCTTTACCGGCGTCGATGACATGACTTTCCAACAGGTCGGTGACGACGTGTTCATCCAGTTCACCGACCGCGACAGCCTGCTGCTGCAGAACGTCGAAGTGGCCGATCTGGATGCCAGTGACTTTATTTTTGACACCGAACCGGTGCCATTCACCTGATGACCTCCAAAGTCTGACTGCGGAAAGGGGCGTTCGGAAACGAACGTCCCTTTTTGTATCCGCCAACGGCAGCACCTCAGGCAAGATAGCCCTTGGCCAGTCTCAGCGTCCGCTCGAACAACGCCTGCGCATCGGTCTCTCCCGCCAGCCCGGCGCCATCGATCATGCCACGCAAGGCTGACACCAGATCGCGCGCAGCCACAGGGGCGCCGGCCACCTGATGATGCTCCAGAAACGCCACGATGGTCTGGTTGATCTGCTCATTCAGGACACGGGTCTCCTGCTCAAGCGGCAAAAAGCTTTCGGCATATTCCAGCGCCTTGGACAGCTTCGGCCAGTGCAACTGGCTTTCAACGGCGGCACGCAACAGCTTGGCCAGGGTCGCGTCAAAGGACTCGTTTCGCATTGCCAGCGTGGCAGCTTGCAAATCTTCCAGCAGTCTGGCGCGCTTCTGACGGATGATGTCGGTCAGGATCGCCTCTTTCGACGGGTAATACTGGTACAGTGTGCCGATGCTGACGCCAGCAACTTCGGCCACGTAATTTGTCGTCAGTGTCTCCAATCCACCGCGTTCCAAAATATGAGCGGCCGCTTGCAGAATGGCCTGAACCGACGCCTTGGCGCGCGCCTGTTTGGGTGTCTTTCTTGGGTTGATCTGTGCCTGCTTCATTGCCGCCTGAATGCGAGTTGAGAAATGTGAGTATTCGCTCGAATATTGCGTGAGTGTCCTCCAACGCAAAGGAAATTCGACATGATCTGGACAATCTTCATGCTCTTGCGGGCCACGCCCCACTGGCTGGGCCACACCATCACGGAACGCGACAGCATCGCAGCCGACTGTCTGGCGCAGGCGGGCCTGGGCGATCAGGTTTCGATGCGTTTCTATGACGCCGAGGCGTTTTCGGGCACCTGCTCGGACGTGGCGGTGTTCGAGACCCGCGATCTGCGGGCCTACTACTTTGTCGTCGAACGGCTGCGCAACACACCCCTGTTCGGCAAGCCCTACTTTGATGTCATCGACATTATTCCTGCGCTGGAAAACGGCCATCAGACCTTTCAACGAGAGGCCAGCGCATGAGCAACGCGTTGGCAGGCCGTCGCGCGTTGGTCACCGGCGGAGCGCGGGGGATCGGTCTGGAACTGTCCCTCCAGTTGATCGCGCAAGGCTGCGCGGTTGTCGCCGTGGGGCGCAACATGCAGCATCTGGACGCTTTGAAATCGGAGGGCGGGCCAAATGTCATCACGGTGCAGGCCGATCTGTCCCGACAGGCAGAGATCGACAGGCTGATCGCGCAGATCGCGGCAGAGCATCGCGACCTCAGCATCCTGATCAACAATGCGGGCCTCCAGCAGGAGATGAACCTGTTTGCCGATCCCGTCGGGACGTCCATCGCCTCTGCCCGTCAGGAGATCGCGCTGAATCTGGACGGGCTGGTCAGCCTGACCCTGGGAGTGCTGCCAACTCTTGCGGCCCAGAACAGATCAGCCATCGTCAACATCAGCTCGGGGCTTGCCATCTCCCCCAAGGCTGCATCGCCGGTATATTGCGCCACCAAGGCCGCCACGCGCGCGTTCAGCCAGGCGTTGCGTTATCAATGCGAAGACAACGCCCCGCATATCATGGTGACCGAGGCGATCATGGCGCTGGTGGACACAGATATGACCGCAGGACGCGGATCGGGGAAAATCACGGCCCACCGCGCTGCAACCGAGGTGATCGCCGGGCTGGCACGTGGACAGCCCGAGGTCTGGGTCGGCAAGGCCAAGATGCTGCGTGTTCTGAACCGCCTGCTGCCCTCGGTCGCGGCACGGATCATGCGCTAGGGGCGCCCTGTCACGGGCACCCCAGAGATGTCAGGCCAGCGCTTCAGACACCGATGTCGACAGCGGCGTGGTGGGCCGTCCGATCAGGTCCGACAGATCCTTGCCGTCATGGAACAGTGCGCCCTGCGACGCATCGACATCAAAGCTTGCCAAAGCGCCCGCAAATCCCTCGGGCAGGCCGACAGACACCAGAACCTTGGCATATTCATCCTGTGGCAGGTTCTGATAGGGGATCGTCTTTCCCGTCTGCGCGCTGATCTCTGCGGCCAGATCGCTGAGCGTATAGGCGGCGTCGCCCGCCAGTTCATAGGTCTTGCCCACGTGATCACCTGCCGTCAGCACCGCGACGGCCGCATCGGCATAATCCGCACGTGCGGCCGAGCTGATACGTCCGTCACCCGCAGAGCCGACCAACGCACCCGCCTGCACGGCCCCCGGCACGGACCCGGTGTAATTCTCGGTATACCAACCATTGCGCAGGATCGTGTATGTCAGGCCCGAGGCTTTGATCAGCGCCTCGGTCTCGCGGTGTTCGACCGCCAGCGACATGGGCGAGGTATCGGCCCGCAGCAGGCTGGTATAGACAATGTGTCCCACGCCCGCTGATTTCGCCGCTTCGATCACCGCACGATGCTGGGCTGTGCGCTGGCCAATCTCGTTGCCGGAAATCAACAGCAGCGTGTCCACACCCGCCAGTGCGGGGGCCAGTGTTTCGGGCGCATCGTAATCCGCCTCGCGCGCGGTCACACCCAGATCGGCGGCTTTTTCGGGGCTGCGCGCCAGCGCGATGATGTCGCCCGCTTCCAACTTGTCCTTGAGGCCTGCAATGACCAATCGGCCCAGCTGTCCGGTGGCGCCTGTTACTGCAACTGTCATGGGATCGTCCTTTCAAAACGTCATGTTCTGCCAAAAGAGCTAGACCCTTTACTTACGAATGGTAAGTACGTACAAAAATGTAAGTGACAAATTTCTGACCTGCGGAGCCATCCATGACCGAACATCCCCCTGCCCTGACGCCCGAGCCGCTGTCGGACCGTGTCCGGCGCGGCGATCTGATGGCAGCGCAATGTCCCTCGCGCGATGTGCTGAAACATGTGACCAGCCGCTGGGGCGTGCTGGCGCTGATGGCGCTTGAGGACGGCACGCTGCGTTTCAGCGCCCTGCGCCAGCAGATCGGCGGCGTCAGCGAGCGGATGCTGGCCCAAACCCTGCAAGCCCTGACCGCCGACGGCTTTGTCAACCGCGTGTCCTTTGACGTGGTGCCGCCGCATGTGGAATACAGCCTGTCTCCACTGGGCCGAGAGGTGGCGGAAAAGGTGCGCAGACTGGCCGACTGGATCGAAGTGTCGATGCCGCGCATTGCAGAGGCCCAACAGGCACGCGCCCAGAGTTAAACCAACGTTAAGCCTCGGGGGTCCACTCGGGCTTGATCGTGATCGGCGTCCCGTCCGGCGTGCGCGCCCAGATCTCGCGCATTTCACTGTTGGTCACAGCAATGCAGCCGTCCGTCCAGTTCATCAGCAGATGCAGCGGCCCGATGGCACCCCATCCGTTCGGCAATCCGTGGATCATGATATTACCGCCGGGATCGTACCCACCCTGCGCCGCACGCACCTGATCGGCGGCATCGGGATAAGAGATATGCAAGCTGAGGTGCGCCACCGACTGCGGATTGCGCCAGTCAATCCGGTATTCACCCTCCGGCGTACGCTCGTCCCCTTCGCTTTGCTTGGGCCCACCGTCCCAGCGTGCACCCATGGCGATATCATAGGATTGCAGCACTCTGCCGTCCTGCATCAGGTAAAGCCTTCTGTCGGCCTTTGAGACGATGAGGTGATCCGCCAACAGCGCGTCCGCAGCCTGCAACGGCGGCTCTGCCAGAGAAATCCGCGCCATCACCTTGGTGTAGCCCAGCACCGCGACGCCCATCAGCGCCACCATCAGAAGAACGCGAAAAAACCAGCGACGTTTCAATTGATATCCCTCACTCCAACACAGCAGGTTTACCAAACCCCGCCCCGGCATCAATCGCCATCACAAACACAAAAGGGCGCCCGATGCGGGCGCCCCTTGCAGCTTCATTATGTGGTTCAGTGCACGACGGCATCATCCGGTCTGGGCCGGTTGGTGCCCGCAACCCGGTCACCGATGATCAACCCCTCGCTGCCTGCTGTCACGGGAATGGAATCCCCATCCATCACGTCACCGGCCAGCAACATCTCGGCCAGCGGGTTTTGCAGCGTGTTCTGGATCACCCGCTTCAACGGACGCGCCCCGAACACCGGATCATAGCCTTCGTCGGCCAGCCATTTGCGGGCGCTGTCGTCCAGATCCAGCGTGATCTTGCGCGCTTGCAGACGTTTCAGCAGGCGGGCCATCTGGATATCGACGATGCCATCCATGTTGTCACGGCTGAGGCGGTCAAAGATGATCGTCTCGTCCAGACGGTTCAGGAACTCGGGGCGGAAGTGCGCCCGCACCGCGTCCATCACATCGCGTTTGGCACCTGCCATGTCGCCGCCTTCGGGAAGCTGGCTCAGCGCCTGCGCCCCAAGGTTGCTGGTCAGGATGATCAGCGTCTGCTTGAAGTCGACCTTGCGGCCCTGACCATCGGTCAGCACACCATCATCCAGCACCTGCAACAGCACGTTGAACACATCCGGGTGCGCCTTTTCGACCTCGTCGAACAGCACCACCTGATAAGGCCTGCGCCGCACGGCTTCGGTCAGAACGCCACCTTCGTCATAGCCGACATAGCCCGGAGGGGCACCGATCAAACGCGCGACGCTGTGTTTCTCCATGAACTCGGACATATCCAGACGCACCATGGCGTTGTCGTCGTCGAACATGAAGTTCGCCACGGCTTTGGTCAGCTCGGTTTTGCCGACGCCGGTTGGTCCAAGGAACAGGAAACTGCCCAAGGGACGGTTTTCGTCGTTCAGACCGGCCCGCGCACGGCGCACCGCGTTGGCCACCGCATGTACGGCGCTGTCTTGGCCCACCACACGGCTGTGCAACTGCTCTTCCATGCGCAACAGCTTGTCCCGCTCGCCTTCCAGCATCCGCGAGGTCGGGATACCGGTCCAGCGTTCAACGACGCTGGCGATCTGCTCGGGGCGCACGGTGTCGGCGGTCTTGGCATCCGCCTCGGTCGCGTCCAGCGTTTCAAGCTGACGCTCCAGCTGCGGGATCACGCCATAGGACAGCTCACCGGCTTTCGCCAGATTGCCCTCACGCTTGGCGATGTCCAGATCGGCACGGGCGCGGTCCAGTTGCTCCTTGATGCCCTGCGCCGAGGCGATGGCGTCGCGGTTGGTCTGCCATTGCGCCGTCATTTCGGCACTGCGATCCTGCAGGTCGGCCAGATCTTTTTCCAGGGCTCCCAGACGGTCCTTGCTGGCCGTGTCATCCTCGGCGCGCAAGGCTTCGGCCTCGATCTGCAATTGCAGGATCTGACGGTCGATGGCGTCCAGCTCTTCGGGCTTGCTGTCCACCTCCATGCGCAGCCGACTGGCGGCTTCGTCCACAAGGTCGATGGCCTTGTCCGGCAGGAAACGGTCGGTGATATAACGATGGCTGAGTGTAGCCGCTGCAACCAGCGCGCTGTCACTGACACGCACCCCGTGGTGCAATTCGTATTTCTCCTTGATGCCGCGCAAAATGCTGATCGTATCCTCGACTGTGGGCTCCTGCACCATCACGGGCTGGAACCGGCGGGCCAAAGCCGCGTCTTTCTCGACATATTTGCGGTATTCATCCAGCGTGGTCGCACCAATACAGTGCAGTTCGCCCCGCGCCAGCGCCGGTTTGATCAGGTTCGCCGCATCCATGGCACCGTCAGCCTTGCCCGCGCCCACAAGCGTGTGCATCTCATCGATGAACAGAATGATCTCGCCCGCGGCATCCGTCACTTCGTTAAGAACCGCCTTCAGACGTTCCTCGAACTCGCCACGGTATTTCGCACCGGCAATCAGCGCGCCCATGTCCAGCGCCAGCAGTTTCTTGTTGCGCAGGCTTTCGGGCACATCGCCGTTGATGATGCGCAAGGCCAAGCCTTCGGCAATCGCGGTTTTACCCACGCCCGGCTCCCCAATCAGAACGGGGTTGTTCTTGGTCCGACGGCTCAGCACCTGCATCGTGCGGCGGATTTCCTCGTCGCGGCCGATGATCGGGTCGATCTTGCCCTGTTCGGCGCGTTCGGTCAGGTCGGCGCTGTATTTCTTCAGCGCCTCATAGCTGTCCTCTGCGCTGGCGGAATCGGCTGTGCGTCCCTTGCGAATGTCATTGATCGCGGAATTCAACGCCTGCGCGGTCACGGACCCCGCTTCCAGCGCCGTCTTGGCCCCGGATTTGACCATGCAAAGGGCCATCAGGATGCGTTCGACCGGCACGAAACTGTCGCCAGCCTTCTGGGCCAGAGCCTCGGCCTCGGCCAGAACCTTGGCAGTTGTGTTGTCCAGATAAACCTGTGCCGCATCGCCCGTGACGACGGGCATCTTGCCCAGCGACAGGGTCAGCGCCTCGGTCACGCGTGCGGGATTGCCGCCTGCACGTGCGATCAGGTTGCTGGCCAACCCCTGTTCGTCATCCATCAATGCCTTGAGTATGTGCTCGGGCGCCAAACGCTGATGGCTTTCCCGTGTGGCGATCGTCTGCGCTGCTTGCACAAAGCCGCGCGACCGCTCCGTGAACTTGGACAAGTCCATAGATAGTCTCCTTTTCAAAAGCGCCCTGATGATATCGCGCGCCTGAATTTGCAGCACACACGACGGTGAAGGGCCTTGATCACTAGGTGGGCTCTGGCAGCTTCGGGTTCAAGATTTCAATCGCCACAATCTGTCTCTTTCGACGCTAAGACAGGGTTTCCTTGCCCCGAGGCCAATCGGCCGCCGTCGACTGGCAGATTGCACAGACAGGCCGGTGTGATTCGGGCCAAAAGCGGGCAACTCTCCCATAGGGTGCAATTCCCTCATAAAAAATCGTTAAAAATCAATGTGTCAAAAAATCGTTAACTAAATTTGAAACCGTAGAAGCATGTCAAACGTTTATTATGCAGACGACAACAAATAGGTGTCAAAATGCAACAGTATCCCGTTGAGTTGAACAGTGTGATCTACAACGCGACGACACAAAGCTTCGAAGCTCTGGTCACGGTACATGCACCACAGGGCGCGCGCAAATATGCCTGCGCAATTGATGCGCCGATCACCATGACCTATTCCGACGCGGCCTCTGGCCTCGCCACGCAGGCGCTGCGGCGCCATGCCGGGCGCGGCGGGTTGTCGTCTTCCACCGCTCTTGCCGCCGCCCAGGCCCGCGCCCGCTCCGGCGCGACCAAGGTGCGCCGCAAGCTTTCGATGGACCCCATTGCCATGTTGCGACGCCTCGCAGCATAGCATCGCGGCACATTCTGAAGGTCGTTTCTGTCCCCGATCCTTCATGACGCCGCACAACCAGAGACACGTGCCTGCCTGCTAGGTCTCTGATGCTCTGCCCGGATGTGCCCCTGTGCCATCCGGGCGTTTTTTTTGCCCATAGCCCCACCGCACCCCGGACTTGCCGCAACAGGCCCATTCGCGCTAAGCGCATGCCAGCGCAAAGGAGCCCGCACATGACCCATTCCCCAAATGACCGCCTGATCGTTGCCCTTGATGTTCCCAATGCTGTTGCCGGTTTGAAACTGGCCGAGGATCTGGGCGATGCTGTCACCTTTTACAAAATCGGACTGGGGATGCTGACCGGCGGCGGGCTGGCCCTGGCCAACGAGTTGAAGCAGGAACAGGGCAAGCGCATCTTTCTGGATATGAAACTGTTCGACATCGGTGCCACGGTCGAGGCAGCGGTGCGCGGGCTGGCGCAGTTCGATCTGGATTTCCTGACCGTGCACGGCGACCCCCACGTGGTCCGTGCCGCCAAGGAGGGGGCTGCAGGGTCAAACATGAAAATCCTCGCCGTCACCATCCTGACCTCACTGGACCGCGCCGATCTGGATGCCTGCCTGATCAAGGACGGGGCCACCGCCGATCTGGTGGTCGAACGCGCAAGCCGCGCCTTTGACGCGGGGGCCGACGGCATCATCGCCTCGCCGCAAGAGGCCGCGATGATCCGCGCCCTGCCCGAGGCCGCGAACCGCCTGATCGTCACCCCTGGCGTGCGCCCTGCAGGGGCTGATCTGGGCGATCAGAAACGGGTGGCGACACCGGCGCAGGCCATCACCGACGGCGCGGATCACATCGTCGTCGGACGCCCGATCTGGGCTGCTGCCAACCCCACACAGGCAGCAAAAGACATCCTCGCCAGCCTGCCCTGATCGCACAGGATGTGGGAAAATTGGCACAGGCCACCGCATATAGGTTGGGTCTGGATTTCCTTACTCGCCTGAAAGGCGAAATTCGGCTATGTTAAAAGACAGGTGATACTCCCCGACGAACTGGTTCTTCCTGAAGTTCGTCACCTCCCCCCGCTTGTTTTGCGGGGGGTCTTTCTTTTGAAAGCACCGGATTTCAAACCGCAAAATCATCCCCAGACACGCCCGACAGATACAGCGCCAGCCGGGTCTGAAAGTGCGGAACCGCCTTGGGATGGGCAATAAACATCTGCGGCGCCATCAGTTGCCAGCTTTGGCCTTCGTCCCCCAAAACGATCTGAGACGCGACTTCCTCGGGCAAATGTCCGGCAAAAAACCATTTGTCGCCACCTCCTTCGGTAAACCGCTTCCCCCAGGTCACCACCGGCACGGGCACCACCAACCCCAGTTCCTCGCGTGTCTCGCGCAAGGCGCAGGCCAAAGGCGTTTCATCCCCCTCGCGTCCGCCGCCAGGCAGGTCAAGATAGTCAGGCCATGGAATCCCCGCGATGTCATCGCGCCGGATCACCGCCACCCGCGTGCCAATAAAAAGCGCCAGCTTGGCGCCTGCAAATGGCATGTTCATTTCCGCATCCCCGCGCTAGACTGATCCCCACTCTAGCACAGATGCAAAGCCATGCCTGCCCTCTGCCGAGACTGCCTGCACCAATTCGACACCGCGCGCCGCTGTCCGGCCTGCGCAAGTCCGCGTGTCGTCAGCCATCCCGAACTGAACAGCCTGAGCATCGCCCACATGGATTGCGATGCCTTCTACGCCTCGGTTGAAAAACGCGACAACCCCGCGTTAGAGGGGAAACCGCTGATCATCGGCGGCGGACGGCGTGGCGTGGTGTCCACTGCCTGCTATGTCGCACGAATTCGCGGCGTGCGCTCCGCGATGCCGATGTTCCAGGCGCTGAAACTGTGCCCGGACGCGATTATCGTCAAACCGCGCATGGCCGCCTATGTCGATGCCTCGCGGGCCATCCGCGCGATGATGGAGGACCTGACACCCGCCATCCAGCCGCTGTCACTGGACGAGGCCTTTATGGATCTCAGCGGCACGCAACGGATGCACGGCGCACCGCCCGCAGTGATGCTGGCACGCCTGATCAAACGGATGCGCAGCGAACTGGGGCTGACCGGGTCTATCGGGCTGTCCCATAACAAGTTTCTGGCCAAGATCGCCTCGGACCTCGACAAGCCGCACGGATTCTCGGTGATCGGCAAGGCCGAAACCGAGAGCTTTCTGCATGACAAGCCGGTGCGGCTGATCTGGGGTGTGGGCAGTGCGGCGCAGGCCTCGCTGGACAAGGCAGGTATCCGCAGTTTTGCCGACCTCAAACGCTGGGACAAACAGGACCTGATCGCCCGCTTCGGCGCGATGGGCGACCGGTTGTGGCATCTGGCGCGCGGCATTGACGCACGGCGGGTGACGGCGCACGAGCCGATGAAATCCATCTCGAATGAGACCACCTTCAACGATGACACCGCCGATCCCGATATTCTGGACGGCCACCTGTGGCGCATGGCGGAAAAAGTATCAGACCGCGCCAAGGCCAAGGACATGGCGGGCCGCGTCGTCACGCTGAAGCTCAAGCGCGCGAACCACAGCACCCTGACGCGACGCGTATCGCTGCACAGTCCCACGCAGATGGCCGACACCATCTATCGCACCGCGCGTGCCCTGTTCGATCAGGTCGGCAACGAAGGCCCCTACCGGCTGCTGGGCTGTGGCATTTCCGACCTGACAAATGCGGACAAGGCCGACACCGAGGGCGATCTTCTGGACCCGAACAAGACCAAGCGCACCCAGGCCGAACGCGCCACCGACAAAATCCGCAGCCGCTTTGGCCCCGATGCCATCGTCAAGGGCCGAGCATTGCGTTAGCCCTCAGTCGAACCCGACAAACCGCGCCATCTCGCTCACATCCCGTCGCCGCGATACAACCGAATTGGCCGAGAACTCCTCATCCGGCCAGCCCAGCGCCACACAGGTCAGAATCACCTGATCGTCGGGAATGCCCGCATGTTCGCGCACCACCGGCGACTGCATGATCCCCTGACCGTTGATCACAGCCCCCAGGCCACGGCTCCATGCTGCCAGCACCAGCCCATAGGTCACGGCGCCCAAGTCGAAATGCGCAATCGTCCCGCCGTCCAGATCCCTGTCAAAGGTCACAACCACCGACACCGGCGCATCGAACTGGCGAAAGCCGCGCATCACCCAGTCCTGCCGCTTTTCCTTGTTGTCACGCTCGATCCCCATCGCCTCGAACAACTGGATCGCAATCTCAACCTGCCGGTCGCGGTGAACGCCCTGATAGGCGCCATGATCCACGATCTCGCGCTGTGGCGGCACGCCGGACAGCATCCGCTCGGAATTGCCCGCGCGCACAGCTTCCAGCGGCGCACCGGTCAGCACATGAAAATGCCAGGGCTGCGTGTTCATCGACGAAGGTGCGCGATTGGCCAGCGCGATAATCTCTTCCAACAGGTCGCGCGGCACCGGATCGGGTTTGAAACCCCGAATGCTGCGCCGCTCGGACATTGCCTGTTCCAGGTCCATCGCTCTCTCTCCCCTGAGTACCGTTCAGGCAACGCTACCTGCAATCGCCCCGGAGACCAGCGTAACGGGACGTCAGATCACTCGGCTGCCAGGGGCATCCGCCCCTGACCGATCTGCGCCACGTCAGCCACAACCGCCGCCAGCCGTGCGCGGATGTCGTCAAAGCCGCCGTTGGGCCGCACCAGCGCCTCGTTCATATACAGCGACCGGTCGATCTCGACCTGAACCGCATGTTGCCCCCGCGCAGGACGCCCATAGGCCTGCGTGATATAGGCCCCGGCAAAGGGCGCATTGCGCGTCACGACAAACCCGGCAGCCACAAAGGCGGCCTCGATCCGGTCCACGACCTCGCCCGCTGCCGCCGCGCCAAAGCGGTCACCCAACACCACATCAGGCCGCTTCATCCCGCCACGCACGACACTGTCCATCGCCTCGTGCGGCATCGAATGGCAATCAATCAGAATCGCCTGCCCGTGACGGCGGTGTGCGCTGTCCAGCAATTGCTGCAACATCGTGTGGTAGGGTCGCCAATACAGATCAATGCGCCGCTCGGCCTCTGCAAGGCTGAGCTTGCCGCGATAGATCGCACGGCCATTCGCCACCACGCGCGGCACCACGCCAAGCCCCGACGCCACGCGCGGGTTGTGCCCCTTGGGACGCACCCCTTCGATCAACGCGGGGTCCAGCTCGTCCACTGCACGGTTCAGGTCCACAAAAGCGCGCGGCGCGCCGGCCTTGAGAAAGCTCGCTCCGAACCGGGGGGCACAATCAAACAGCTTGTCGACAAAGGCATCTTCCGACGACCGCACCTGATGCTCGTTCAGCACCGTCGTCCGCAAGAATCGCCACGGATAATCGCGCCCCGAATGGGGCGAGGCGAACACCACACAGGACGTATTCCTGTCAGGGTGCAGGACTTCGTAAGCAAGCTTGGGCATCGGCTCTCCTCATGGAAATAACATAGCGCAGGAAATACACGTATCAAAAGCCCTTGATCCCGCTTCCGACTCCTTTTATACGCCCCCCTACCGGCGCGAAATCTCGCGCCCCATTTTTGTTTTGGGGCATAGTTTCGTGAAGGCCAGAGTGGGCGATTAGCTCAGCGGTAGAGCACTTCGTTGACATCGAAGGGGTCACAAGTTCGATCCTTGTATCGCCCACCATTCTATTCACAGTTCGGGCACCCTGCCCGGACACCCGCAACCCCGGCGCTGCTTCGCGCCATGAAACATGAGGAAGAAGCGCCATGAAGGTTCGCAACTCGCTCCGCTCGCTCAAAAACCGGCACCGTGACTGCCGCGTTGTGCGTCGCAAAGGCCGTGTGTACGTCATCAACAAGACGCAGCGCCGGTTCAAAGCCCGCCAGGGCTAAGGCTTACGCCAGATCAATTTCAAAAAGGCCGTCCTTCGGGGCGGCTTTTTTATTGCCTGAAATCCCCATGTCCGCGTTCTTTTGGCCGCAAATATCCCGGGGGAGGCGCGCCAGCGCCGGGGGCAGCGCCCCCAACACGGCCTTGCGCCTTCCGCACAAGACCATAAGTTGTCCCCAAACCCCTGACCGAAAGGCATTCAGAATGACCGACACCTACACGCCCCCCGACGTCTGGACCTGGGACAAAAGCAGTGGCGGGCGATTCGCCAACATCAACCGCCCCATCGCAGGCCCGACTCACGACAAAGAGCTGGACGTCGGCAAACACCCGATGCAATTGCACTCGCTCGCCACGCCCAACGGCGTCAAGGCAACCGTGATGCTCGAAGAGTTGCTGGAAAAAGGCCACAAGGGCGCGGAATACGACGCCTACCTGATCAACATCGGAGAAGGCGAACAGTTTTCCTCGGGCTTTGTCGAGATCAACCCGAACTCTAAAATCCCCGCCCTGATGGACCGCTCGGGCGACACGCCGGTGCGCGTGTTCGAAAGCGCGTCGATCCTGTTCCATCTGGCCGAGAAGTTCGGCGAATTCCTCCCCGCTTCCGGCCCGGCCCGCACCGAGGTGATGAACTGGGTGATGTGGCAAATGGGCAGCGCGCCCTATCTGGGCGGCGGCTTTGGCCACTTTTACGCCTATGCGCCGGAAAAATGGGAATACCCGATCAACCGCTTCACCATGGAAGCCAAACGTCAGCTTGACGTGCTCGAGCGGCAACTGGCCGATCATCCCTATATCGCAGGCGACGAATACACGATTGCCGACATCGCGATCTGGCCCTGGTACGGCCAGTTGGTTCTGGGCCGCCTGTACGACGCTGCAACCTTCCTGGATGTGGAAAGCTATACCAACGTGATGGCCTGGGCGAAAAAGATCGACGAACGCCCCGCCGTTAAACGTGGCCGCATGGTCAACCGTGCCTTTGGCGAACCGCAATTCCAGCTGCGTGAACGTCACGACGCATCGGATTTCGAAACCCGGACATGGGACAAGATCGGCGACGACAGCGAAAGCTGACAGGCAACGCTGCGGGTGGCCCTTCGGGGCTGCCCGCGCTTACCGGCTGCGTCCGACCTGACGACAGATCAGGATGACCGGCAACACCCCCACCGCAACGATCACCAGCGACGGCACCGCCGCCCCGTCCAGCCGTTCGTCGCTGGCCAGGCGGTACGCCTGTACCGCCAGCGTGTCATAGTTGAACGGGCGCATGATCAGCGTCGCAGGCAGTTCTTTCATCACGTCCACGAACACGATCAGCGCCGCCGTCAGCAGGCTGGGTGTCAGGATTGGCAGGTGCACACGGCGCAGCGTGGCCATCGGCCCCTTGCCCAGCGACCGGCTGGCCGCGTCCATGTTCACGTGCACCAGCGCCTGTCCGCCTTCATAAGCCCCCAGCGCCGCCGCTAGGAATCGCACCATATAGGCCGCGATCAGCAACCAGATCGACCCGGTGATCAGCAAGCCCGTCGAAACATCAAAGGTCGCGCGCATCCAGGCATCCAGCCGGTTGTCAAAAGCGGCAAAGGGCACCATCAGCCCGACCGCAATCACGCCGCCCGGTACCGCATACCCCAACCGCGCCACATAGGCCGCGGCGCGTGCCAAGCGGCCCGGCTGAATGCGGTTGTAGAAGCCGA
This sequence comes from Sulfitobacter sp. 20_GPM-1509m, assembly GCF_000620505.1. GTDB lineage: Bacteria > Pseudomonadota > Alphaproteobacteria > Rhodobacterales > Rhodobacteraceae > Pseudosulfitobacter. Next base: position 26,138 of record NZ_JIBC01000005.1, read on the forward strand.
CCGCAATCGCAGCGCCCAGCGTCAGAGCCGCCGCAATCGCCGCCAGCGTCAGCGAGTTCTGCACAAAACCCAGATACCGCGCGCTGGTCAGATCCTGCTCGGACCCCAACCCCATGACCACCAGCACCACAATCGGCAACAGCGCACCCAACAGCACCGGCACACCGCACAGCAGCATCGCCAGCCCCGCCGGCAGGCCTGACAACTGAACCGGCGGGTTGCTGCCTTTGCCACCCCGCGACGGGTCATGATACTTGGCCCGCCCGCGCTGCGCCCGCTCCAGCATCGCCAGCAGCAGCGCAAACCCCAGCAGGCATAGCGCCAGCTGAGCGGCGCCCGTGCGGTCACCCAGGCTGAACCAGCTGGTATAAATGCCGGTGGCAAAGGTCTGGACGCCGAAATAGGCGACCGTGCCAAAATCCGCGATGGTCTCCATCACCGTCAGCAGCACCCCCGCCGCAATCGCAGGCCGCGCCAACGGCAGGCTGACCTTGAAGAACGCCCCCCAGACCGAGCTGCCCAAGGCCCGCGCCGCCAAAAAGGTCGTGCCCGATTGCTGCAGGAAGGATGCCCGCGCCAGCAGGTAGACATAAGGGTACAACACCAGCACCAGCATCATCGCCGCGCCGCCCAGACTGCGGATCTCGGGAAACCAATAGTCACGCGGCCCCCACCCCATGACCCCGCGCAAGGTCGATTGCACGATTCCGGGGTGATCCAGAATATGCGTATAGGCATAGGCCAGAACATAGGCCGGAAAGGCCAGTGGCAGCACCAGCGCGATCTCGAACAGGCGCACGCCCGGAAAACGGGTCATCGTCACCAGCCACGCCGCACCGACGCCGACCATGAAAGTGCCCACCGACACCAGCAGCGCCAGCGCCACCGTATTGCCCATATAGCGAGGCAGCACGGTCTGCATCAGGTGCTGCACCGTGTCGAACCCGCCACCAAAGGACGCCAGCAACACCGCAACCATCGGCAACAGGCACACTGCAGCCGCCAGCAACGCCACCGTCGCCAGCCCCTTTGGGGCCAGCCGCGCAGGCGCGGGTTGTCCCACGGTATGTATCGACTGATCGCTCATAGCCCTTATGTCGATCATTTCTGTCGGAATGACCAGACCACGCGCGGCCCCCTATCCTTGCTCGAAGAACGCCAGAATATCATCGAACACACGTGGTTCTGCGACATACAGCAGATGGCCCAGACCGGGGTAGAAGGTGATCGGCGCGCCGCCGATGCTCTTGGCAAACCGGCGCACTTGGCGGGGCCGGAACACCGTGTCTGCGGTGCCTGCGTACAGGTGCACCTGTTCGGGCGGCAAGGTGAACCCCTCGGGCATCTGCCAGCCCACCAGCGCCATGGTGTGCGCCTTGAAGATGTTGAACGACGGCTCGACCACGATCTTTTTCGGACGGCTGGTGATGCGGGCAATATCGTCGGCCCTTTCGGGCGACCGCGCGCCCGCACGTCCGAACAGGAGCACGGGAAAATAATTCTCCCACACCTTGCGCGTGTTCACCGACTGCGCCCGCGCCGCGGCGACCAGAATGTCATCGACGCCGCGCAGTGCTGTCTGCGCGCCACCGCCGAATTCGACCGCGCTGGACATGCCAGCCACCTGCGCGCGCGGACCGATCTGCTTGGCCGCCAGCATGGCAATCGGCGCGCCGGTGGAAAAACCCAACAGCTTGATCTGCTTGTCGGGAAAACGTTCGGCCAGCTTTACGATGGTCTGCGCCGCGGTGGCGATGTCCAGCGGTCCGTCCAACGGCCGACCATCCATGCCAGGAAAACGATACGCGGCAAAGGCATAGCCCTTGGATCGCCACTCCACCACCGGATCAAAGATGCCCAGCGGCGTCATGGATCCGGGTATCAGGATCAGCAGCTTGTCCTGCTTCTGGATATCAGCCGCGTTGAACAACAACGGCATCACTGGCGCATCAGCCCCCTCGGGCTTTGGCCCACACGCCGCCAGCAGGCCGCAGACCGCCAAAACCAAAACCCGTACCATCCGCATGCGCGCGCCCTTGCTCTGCCCATTGATCCCTAAACGGCAGTCCTAGCCGCAGCGCAGGGCATCCGCCAGCCGCCCGAGATCACAATATTACAACAGCTGGGAAAGAAACTTTGGAACCTTCCCGCCCTGGAAACCCGTTTTTCCTATGGCCCGTACAAATTCTACCGCGGCTGGCAAACGCAAAGGACCAATACATGACCCAGAAAACAGCCCATCTTTACCGCATGGTCATGCCCGACCACCTGTGCCCTTACGGCCTCAAGTCAAAATCCCTTCTGCAACGTCACGGCTATGTCATTCTCGACCACCACCTGACCAATCGCGCGGAAACCGACGCATTCAAGGCCGAGCATGACGTGAAAACCACCCCCCAAACCTTTATCGGAAACGAAAGGATCGGCGGCCACGACGATCTGCGCCGGTTCTTTGGCCAGCATGTGGGGGACGGCGACGAAAAAACCTATCGGCCCGTGCTGGTGATCTTTGCGATTTCTTTTCTGATCGCGCTGGCGATCTCGGTGATTGCCCATGGCACTCCGCTCAGCTGGTCGGTGATACCGTGGTTCGTCGCCACCGCCATGACCATACTTGCGCTGCAAAAACTGCAAGACGTCGAACAATTCTCGACCATGTTCCTGGGCTATGACCTGTTGGCGCGGCGCTGGGTGCCCTACGCCTATATCTACCCCTATGCCGAAGCCGTCGCGGGGGTGTTGATGCTGGCAGGTGTCGCCTTGTGGCTGGCCGCGCCGCTCGCCTTGTTTGTCGGAACCGTCGGCGCAATCTCGGTGATCAAGGCTGTCTACATCGACAAACGAGATCTGAAATGCGCTTGCACAGGCGGCAACGACAACGTGCCACTTGGCTTCATCTCGCTCAGCGAGAACCTTGCCATGGCGGGCATGGGCACATGGATGCTGATCCGCCTGATCATCGGCTGACCCTTCATCTTGCCAGATAAACTCCGGGGGAGCGCCGCGAGGCGCGGGGGCAGCGCCCCCACCCCGCATCAGTCGTAAGTGCGCTGATCCTCGATCACCAGCCCGTCACGTGGCAGGCTGCCAACCGGGACGATCTCGACTGCGCCTTTCAACTTCAGCGTATCGACCACGCTGGCGGCATAGGTCTGCACATCGCCGCCCTCGGCCTCGATCTGCACCGTCATGGCGTCCTGCTGGCCATCGCGTTTGGCGACCACACGGGCACGCGCAATCTCGGGGTGTTTGGCGACCAAGGCGGCCACCTGTTCGGGGCGCACGAACATGCCCTTGATCTTGGTTGTCTGATCGGCGCGGCCCATCCAGCCCTTGATGCGCATATTCGTGCGCCCGCAAGGGCTTTGCCCTGCCAGCACCGCGCTCATGTCGCCGGTGGCAAAACGGATCAGCGGATAGTCAGGGTTCAACGAAGTCACGACAACCTCGCCCACTTCGCCCGGCTCGACCGGATTGCCGGTGCCGGGGGTCAGGATCTCGACGATCACGCCTTCGTCGACAATCATCCCCTCCATCGCAGCACTCTCATACGCGATGTTGCCCAGATCGGCGGTGGCATAGGACTGCAAACAGGCAATGCCACGATCTGCATATTCCTGACGCAAGCTGGGGAACAGCGCCCCACCGCCCACGACGGCGCGTGACAACTTCAGTGTCACACCCATCTCGGCGGCCTTGTCCAGGATGACCTTCAGATAGTCCGGCGTGCCCGCATAGGCCGTGGTGCCAATATCACGTGCAGCGATCACTTGCAGTTCGGTTTGCCCTGTGCCCGCAGGCAGCACCGCCGCACCCACCGCCCGCGCGCCGGATTCAAAGATCATCCCCGCAGGCGTCAGGTGATAGCCAAAGCAGTTCTGGACGATGTCACCCTTGCCAATGCCTGCCGCGTGCAGAAAACGACCCATCCGCCACCAATCGTGGCTGATCCCGCCGGGTTCATAGATCGGTCCGGGCGACTGAAACACATGCGCCACATTGCTGACGGCGATGCCACCAAAAGGCGGGTTCTCCTTTTGCCACGCCGACAGGTCGGACTTGCGCATCACCGGCAGTTTTACCAGATCATCAGGCCCCTGCACCGACGCCGCCGCGTCACGCCAGTCGGCAGGCGCATGGGTGATCGACGCCAGCCGCGTGCGCAGCAACGCGGCCTGTTCAGCTTGCCGCTGGTCTGCACTGCGGGTTTCCAGATCGTCAAAATACGCTGTGTGCGGCATCGGAGAATGTCCTGTTGGTGTGTTCAAAAATTGCGCGGATCGGTCTTGCTCAGCTCAGCCAACGCTTGCGCCGGCGGTAGGACCGCACATCGCGGAACGATTTTCGGCCTTCGTCGGACATGCCCAGATAGAATTCCTTCACGTCCGGGTTCTCGCGCAGCTCGGCGGCGGGGCCGTCCATCACCACGCGGCCCGACTCCAGAATATAGCCGTAATGCGCAAACCGCAGCGCCACGTTGGTGTTCTGTTCGGCCAGCAGGAAGGACACGCCTTCGTTTTCGTTCACCGATTTCACGATCGAGAAAATCTGTTCCACCAACTGCGGCGCCAGACCCATGCTGGGTTCGTCCAGCAGGATCGTCTCGGGGCGGCTCATCAGGGCGCGACCGATCGCGCACATCTGTTGTTCCCCGCCCGAGGTGTACCCCGCCTGGGATTTGCGCCGCTCTCGCAGACGCGGGAAATAGTTGTAAACCATTTCGAGATCCGCCGCGATGGCGCCCTTGCCGTCGGTGCGCGTATAGGCGCCGGTCAGCAGGTTTTCCTCGATGGTCAGGTGCTCAAAACAGTGACGGCCCTCCATCACCTGCACCACACCGCGCTTCACGGTTTCGGCAGGGTCGGTGTGCTGGATCACATCACCGCGGTATTTGATCGAGCCCTTGGTGACTTCGCCCCGCTCCGAGGCCAGCAAGCCGCTGATGGCCTTCAGCGTCGTGGTCTTGCCCGCGCCGTTGCCGCCCAGCAATGCGGTGATCCCGCCCTTGGGCACCGACAGGCTGACACCTTTCAGCACCAGGATGACGTGATTGTAGATCACCTCGATGTTGTTGACCTCAAGCAAGGTCTCGTCAGTTTTTCCGGCATCCAGCATGGTCAACCTGCCCCGTTTGGTGGTGTTTGGGAAAACTCCGGCGACGCGGACGCGCCGCCGGAGGGTTCGACTTAGTTACAGCCGGGTTCGATGTTGTTTTCAGCCGCGTAAGCTGCCGAATCTTCGGCCACCAGACGGCCGATCAACTCGCGGTCGGTGGGTTTATAGTCAGAGATGACATTCCACTTGCCTGCGGCTGCATCCCACTGGGTCACACCCACCAGGCCCGGACCACCGTGCTCTTCGCACGACACCTTGAACTCGGGGCCAAAGTTGGGAAGGCCCAGCGCGGCCATCTTCGCTTCGGTGATCTCCAGCGCTTCCATACCGTCGCGCATCATCTTGGCGTCGATATCCGGCGTGCCGTGGATTTCCTGCGCGGTTTTCGCAGCTTCGGCGGCCAGCATCGCGGCGTACATGCCACGGTTGTACTGAACCGTCCCGATCTGGTCGCCCGCACCGGCGGCTTTGCCCGTGTCCACAACGTATTTCTGGATATCGTCATAGATCGGATAGTCTTTGCCAACACCGTGGAACGTCAGCGCCTTGTAGCCGTTGGCCGCCGCACCGGCGGGGATCACGTCCGCTTCGGAACCCGACCACCACACACCGATGAAGTTTTCCATCGGATAGCGGATGTTCACAGCCTCTTGGATCGCGACCTGGTTCATCACGCCCCAGCCCCACATGATCACATAGTCGGGCTTTTCACGGCGGATTTGCAGCCACTGCGATTTCTGCTCTTGGCCGGGGTGGTCAACGGGCAGCAATGTCAGCTCGAAACCGTGTGTCTTTTGCAGCTCTTCCAGGGTGCGGATCGGCTCCTTGCCATAGGCCGAGTTGTGGTAGACCAAGGCGATCTTCTTGCCTTTGATGTCGCCACCGTTCTCGTCCAGCAGATAGTTGATCGCGCCCGATGCACCGTCCCAATAGTTGGCCGGATAGTTGAACACGTCACGGAACACTTTGCCGTTGGCTGCCGATGTCCGGCCATAGCCCATCGAGTGGATCGGAATACCGTCCGCTGTCGCCTTGGGGATCAGCTGATAGGTGATGCCGGTGGACAGCGGTTGATAGACCAACGCACCTTCGCCCTTGGTGGATTCGTAGCATTCCACACCTTTTTCAGTGTTATAGCCGGTTTCACATTCGGGCACACGGATCTTGGCACCTCCAATGCCGCCATCCCGCTCGTTCAGCAGGGTAAAGTAATCGGCATAGCCATCCGCAAACGGGATGCCGCTGGCCGCATAAGGCCCGGTCCGGTAGCTCAGCGATGGGAACACAAGGTCCGCCATAACCGGGCCTGCCGCCATAACAGCAGCAACAGCCATTGTTGCAAACTTCATCTTCATCGGTGTTTCCTCCCTTGGTTTTTCCGATGTGGCCCCTCGCGGAACCAGCGCAGTGCGGGATTGTAGGCCCCCGCCGGTCTTGGCGACCGTCCCCGTTAATGCGGGAACGGCCACAATCTCAGTTTCTCCTTGGTCACGCGCCACAGCTGCGCGATGCCATGGGGTTCGGCGATCAGGAACACGATGATCAGCGCCCCGACGATCACCAGCTGCAAATGCGCCACGATGTCGGTGGGCCAGCCCAACCAGTCCACGCCCACAACCTTCAGCGCCACAGGCAGCAGCACCAGGAACGCAGCCCCGGCAAAGCTGCCGAAAATGCTGCCCAACCCGCCGATGATGATCATGAACAGCACCAGGAACGACTTGTTGATGCCAAAGGCTTCGCCGACTTCGACGGCGCCCAGATAGACGCTGAAGAACAACGCGCCCGAGATGCCGACAAAGAACGAAGAGATTGCAAAGGCACTCAGCTTGGCGGTCAGCGGGTTCACCCCGATGATTTCGGCCGCGATGTCCATATCCCGGATGGCCATCCATTTACGCCCCACCGACCCGCGCGTCAGGTTGCGCGCGATAATGGCGCTGACCACCGTGAAGATCAGGCAGAACAGATAGGTTGCCCAGGCCTCGGTGTTCGGTCCGGTGATCAGGATGCCAAAGGTATCACGCTCGGGCGCGTTGATCTGGCCGGAGGCGGAATAGTTGTAGAACCACGGCACGCGGTTAAAGAGCCACACCAGAAAGAACTGCGCCGCCAGCGTCGCCACGGCCAGGTAAAACCCCTTGATCCGCAGCGATGGCAGGCCAAACAACATGCCCACGCCCGCTGTGATCACCCCGGCAAGGATCACATGAATGAACATGCTCACATCGGGAAAGGCCGTCATCAGCTTGTAGCAGGCATAGGCCCCCACCGCCATGAACCCGCCGGTGCCCAGCGACACCTGACCGCAATAACCCACAAGGATATTCAGCCCGATCGCCGCAATCGCATAGATCAGGAAGGGCAGGAAAATCGAGTTCACCCAATAGTCGTTGACCATGAACGGAATGACACAGATCGCCACGAACAGCACAAAGTAATAGCGCCACCGGTCGAACCGGATCGGAAAGGTCTGGCTGTCTTCCTTGTAGGTCGTGCGAAATTCGCCCGCTTCACGATAAAACATCAGAGTACTCCCACAGCCCGCAGGCTTTTCATTCTTTTGGCTGTAAATATCCCGGGGGTGCGGGGGCTGGCCCCCGCTGCTGCTTCGGTCAGATCAAACACGTTCAATGATCTTCTCCCCGAACAGACCCTGCGGACGGAACACCAGAAACAACAGCGCCAGCATATAGGCGAACCAGTTCTCGGTCGCCCCGCCCAGGAAGGGCGCGCCGATCAGGAACTCGAACAGCTTCTCGCCAACACCGATGATCAACCCGCCCACGATGGCACCGGGGATCGAGGTGAACCCGCCCAGCATCAGCACCGGCAGCGCCTTGAGCGCGATCAGCGAGAGCGAGAACTGAACACCCGATTTGGCCCCCCACATGATGCCCGCCACAAGGGCAACAAAGCCCGCCAGCGACCACACAAGGATCCAGATAAAGTTCAGCGACACCCCGACCGACAGCGCCGCCTGATGGTCATCCGCCACAGCGCGCATTGCGCGCCCCTGTTTGGTGTATTGGGCAAAGGCCACCAGCGCTGCCACCAGCACCATCGCCACAACCGCCGCAACAATATCCAGGCTGTCGATAAAGAAGCCATAGAACCCTTCGCCACCCAGACCGGCGGTCATGTCCTCGATCCAGAAGTTTCCGCCCTGCGGCAGGCAGTGCCCTGCGGACCAGCACAGATCCAGCGTCTTGATCTCGGATCCCCACATCAGGTCCGCGAACCCTTCGAGGAAATAGGCCAGACCGATGGTCGCCATGAACAGGATAATCGGCTCTTGCCCCACCAGATGCCGGAACACGAACCGCTGCACGGCCCATGCCAGAAAGATCATCACCAGCACGGTCAGGAACACCGCAACAACCGAATGCAGGTTCCAACCAAAGTTGGTGACATGTAGCCCGAAGGTTGCGTTGATCAGATGCGCGAACGGCACCTGTCCGTTCTGAAAGCCCACCAGCGTCATCGCCGCAAACAGCGCCATGACCCCTTGGGCAAAGTTGAAAATGCCTGACGCCTTGTAAATCAACACAAAGCCCAGCGCGACCAGCGCATAGAGAACGCCCGCCATCAGCCCGTTCAGGAACACCTCGACCGTATAGAGAAAAGCCTCAGACATCGCGCAGTTCCTTCACATTCCAAATCTTTGCATCAGTCATGAGCCACCCCCAGATAGGCGTCGATCACGTCCTGATTGTTGCGCACCTCGTCCGGGGTGCCGTCGCCGATTTTCTTGCCGTAATCCATCACCACCACGCGGTCGCTCAGGTCCATCACCACGCCCATGTCATGTTCGATCAGGGCGATCGTGGTGCCGAATTCATCGTTCACATCCAGGATAAAGCGGCTCATGTCCTCTTTTTCCTCGACGTTCATGCCCGCCATAGGCTCGTCCAGCAGCAGCAACGATGGCTCGGCCGCCAGCGCCCGCGCCAGTTCGACCCGCTTTTTCAGACCATAAGGCAGACGCGCCACAGGCGTCTTGCGGATCGCCTGAATTTCGAGAAAGTCGATGATCTTTTCGGCAACTTCGCGGTTGGCGGTCTCTTCTTGCTCGGCCTTGCCCTTCCACATCGACTGCCAGAACAGGCCGGTCTGCATGTGGGTCAAACGTCCCGTCATGACGTTGTCCAGCACGCTCATGCCCTCGAACAGCGCAATGTTCTGGAACGTGCGCGCGATGCCCTGACGCGCCACCTGAAACGGCTTCATCGGCGGACGCGGCTGGCCCTGATAGAACACCTGTCCCTCTTGCGGCACGTAAAACCCCGAGATCACGTTCAACATCGACGACTTGCCCGCCCCGTTCGGCCCGATGATCGCCCGGATCTCGCCCTCGCGGATGTCAAACGAGATGTCCTTGATCGCCTCGACGCCGCCAAAGCGCAGGGTGATGTTTTTCATCTCCATCACAACCGGGCCAATCCTGCGCCCGTCCGCGGTTGTGTAGCCTTCTGCCTGATCCAGCATCACACGTCCCCCTGCTTCTCTGGTTCAAAAAATTCGCCCCCGGAGGGCCAGCTTGCCACGGCCTTAGGGCCGACAGATGCAAACCCCATCATTCCGCCGCCATCCGCGTGGCGACAGGCTGGACCATCGCATGACGGATCTCCAAGGTCGCCTTGATCGCGCCCTTGCGGCCATCCTCATAGGTCACTTCGGTCACCGTGCTGATCTGCTCGGACCCGTCATAAAGCGCCGTGATGATGTCGTGGAATTTCTCCTCGATCTTCTTGCGACGCACTTTGCGGGTGCGGGTCAACTCGCCGTCGTCGGCGTCCAGTTCCTTGTGCAGCACGACAAAGCGATGGACCTGACAGCCCGACAGCATCTCGTCCTCGGCCACTGAACGGTTCACTTCTTCTACGTGGTTCTGGATCGTCGCCAGCACCTGCGGGTGTCCTGCAAGCTCCTGATAGGACGCATAGGCGATGTTGTTGCGCTCGGCCCAGTTGCTGACCGCCGTCAGGTCGATGTTGATGAACGCCGTGCATTCATCGCGCCCGTTGCCAAACACGACGGCTTCCAGAATGTTGGGATAGAACTTCAGCTTGTTCTCGACGTATTTCGGCGCGAACAGCGACCCGTCCGCCATCTTGCCCACATCCTTGGCGCGGTCGATGATGCGCAAATGGCCTGTATCAGGCTCGATAAAGCCCGCATCCCCCGTGGCCACCCAGCCTTCGGCGTCCTTGGTGTCGGCGGTGCTTTCGGGGTTCTTGTAGTATTCGACGAACACACCCGGCGAGCGGTAATAGACCTCGCCGGTGTCGTTTATCTTTAGCTCAACTCCGGGACAGACCACGCCCACCGTGTCACTGCGCACTTGTCCGTCCGGCTGCGCGGTGATGTAGACCGTGGCTTCGGTCTGACCGTAAAGCTGTTTCAGGTTGATCCCCAGCGAGCGGTAGAAATCAAAGATTTCCGGCCCGATCGCCTCGCCTGCCGTGTAGCCCACGCGCACGCGGGTAAAGCCCAGCGTGTTTTTCAACGGGCCATATACCAGCAGATCACCCAGCTTGTATTTCAGCCGGTCCATCAGCCCCACGGGTTTGCCATCCAGCAAATCCGGCCCGACCTTGCGCGCATGGGCCATGAAGTGATCGAACATGCGCTTTTTCAGCGGGCTGGCGTCCTCCATACGGATCATCACGTTGGTCAACTGGTTTTCAAACACGCGCGGCGGGGCGAAATAATAGGTCGGCCCGATCTCGCGCAGGTCGGTCATCATCGTCTCGGGGCTTTCGGGGCAGTTGGTGCAATAGCCCGTCCACAGCGCCTGTCCGACCGAAAAGATGAAATCGCCGACCCATGCCATCGGCAGATAGGCCAGGATATCATCTGTCTGGCGCAGCCCGTCGAACTCGGAACTGGTGCGCGAGGTTTCGATCACGTTGCGGTTGCTCAGCACCACACCCTTGGGGTTGCCGGTGGTGCCGGAGGTGTACAGCATCACGGCGGTGCTGTCGTAGTCCAGCTTGGCAATGCGGGCGTTCATTTCGGCGACCAGCATCTCGCGCTTGGCGCGACCGTTGTACTGGATCTGCTCGTAGGACCGCAGCTTTTCGTGGTCGTACTTCCGCAAGCCGCGCGGGTCGAGATAGATCATCTCTTCGAATTGGGGCAACTGGTCCTGGATTTCCATGACCTTGTCGACCTGTTCCTGATCACCCGCGACCACGTATTTCGCGCCGCAGTGCCCAAGGGTATAGGCCATCTCTTCCGCCGCAGCGTCGTTGTACAGGGGCACCGGAATCGCGCCGCACATCTGCGCCGACATCATTGCCCAGTACAGCCGGGGCCGGTTGCGTCCGATCACGGCGACAAAATCGCCCTCGGCCACGCCCAGGTCGATCATCCCCAGCGCCAGCGCCTCGATTTCCTCAAGCGCCTGCGACCAGGTCCAGCTTTGCCAGATACCAAACTCTTTTTCACGATAGGCGGGGGCATCTGCGAACTGGGTCGCATTGCGATGCAGCAACGCCGGTACGGACCGCAGTCCTTCGGCGCCTTCCAGCGTCTTGGTCAATGTGTTCTCCTCCCGAACCCGCCGACGTTGTCGCGACAGGCCTTTTTCGCGTGACCTGCGAATCCTCCTCGCAAATCATGCTGGCTGCACACTCGCGGTCAACTTTTTCGGGATGTTTGCTGGATTCTAACGAATTGTTACACGCAAGGCGGAATGCGCGTCAGACTGCCCGCAAGAGCAATCCGCCCGCGCCTGCGACCACCAGCGCACCGGCGGCAATCTCGACCAAGGGCAAGAGGTGCGTGGCCCATGGCCCACCTGCCGCGCTGCCCAGCAGGCCGCTGCGCAGGCCAATGGCACCTGTGCCCACGGCGACGGTGACAACCGCCGTGCCAACCGCCATCGCAAAGACACCGGCGATACCCGCGCCCGCAATGCCCATGCCATGCGTGATCACCAGCACGAACAGCGCCCCCGTGCAGGGCCGGATCGCCACACCTGCAATCAACAGCAGCGCCTCGCGCAGCGATGTCAGGCCTGCGACCTCCTCGACGCTGGGGGCGTGTCGGTGCCCGCAATGGCTGCAGGTGCCGTCGTCATGGCTGTGGTCATGGTCGTGCCCCAAAGGACGCCGCAGCATCCGCCGCGCACCACGCCCCAGCAACCACAGCCCGATCAACACAATCGCCCCATAGCTGACAGGGGCCATGATATCCTCGGCCGTCCCCACCATCTGTTCGCGGGTCAGTGCAAACAGCCACAGCCCGCCCTGCACCAGCACAATTGCCGTTACCGCCTGACCCAGCGACGACAGCAGCGCAATCATGCCCAGCCGCCAGACTGTCACCCGACGCCCCAGCCCATAACCGCCGATCAGCACCTTGCCGTGCCCCGGACCCACCGCATGAAAGAACCCGTAGGCGAAACACACACCCAGCAGCGTCCAGAACGCGCCCGCGTTGCCCGCCTTGGTGGCGCGCAGGGTCAGGGCCATCTCGTTCTGAAAGGATCGTTGATAGCCCGCCGCCATCTGACCGATCTGCCCCAGCCCGCCACCAGGCCACAGCCACCAGCCCAACACGGCCAGCAGCACCAGCAGGACGATCAGCGGGGCGCGCACGTGATTTCAACCTCGGTGGCAAAGACTTCGCCCACTTCGGGAAATCCTTCCTCGATGGCATCCTGATCACGCCCCAGCTTGGACAGCGCCCCCTGCAACTCTTTCATCCCCGCATCCAGGTCAGGCAGGTTGCGTGCGATGGTACAACCGTCGAGCCCCTGAACATTCACATTCAGGGTGACATCGTAAGAGGTGTAATAGGTCGGGTCATAGGGTTTCATCGACAAGCTGTGCCCGACCAGCACCGGCGCCCCCACCACGTCGCGCACATGCGTGGTGACCAGACGCCCCTCGCGCATGATCAGCGTGGCATCACGTGGTCCGGACAGCTCCAGCGGCTGTCCGTCCAGCCGTGCGACCAGATCGCCGTTGTACCCTTCGATCCACTGCATATCAAAGCCGCGCAACTGCGCCTCTTCGTCCCTGGTCAGGACAGCGTTGCCATCAGCGTCCAGTCCCGCGTCCTCGGTGACCAGCAGGGAATAGAATGCATCATAGGCCCAGGTGACCTTGATCGCCTGCAACCTGCCGGTCTCGTCCACGATCGCAGTCAGGCCCGCATCAATGAAGATGTGCGGATGCGCCTGCGCGGCAGGGCCGGTGCAGATCAACGCGATTGCGGCAAGGGTTCTCATGGCGCAATCTGTACCCATCTTCGCGGACCCGCGCAAACCACCCCTTTGCGATTGCGGTCCGCGATGCTACCCCCATCGGCGGAGGATCGCCACGTGCCAAGAAATGACGACCAGAACAGGGCGCTGACAACCGCCGGGCTGAACCTGATCGCCCAGGCGCTGTCGATCTATGACAGCGACCTGCGCCTGTCGGTCTGCAACGTGGCCTTTCAACAGATGTTCCGGCTGCCCGATGCGCTGGTGCAGCCCGGTGCCACATTCGAGGACACCATCCGTCATATCGCCACACAGGGCGAATACGGCCCCATCGACGACATCGAAGCCTTTGTCGCAGAGCGCGTCAGCACCGCCCGCGCGTTCGAGCCGCATTACATGGAACGCACCCGCGCCAACGGGCGCACCATCTCGGTCGAGGGGGCACCGCTGCCGCAGGGGGGATGGGTCACCGTCTATACCGACATCACCCGCACCAAGGATCAGGAACACATGCTGCGCGCGCGGTCCGATGCGCTGTCCGATATGGTTCTGTCCCGCTCGGAAGAACTGGCCGCGACAAACCGCCAGCTTTCGGCCACTGTCGCCGCACTGGAAGAGGCCAAGCGCGAGCTGACCGAGATGGAAGCGCGCACCCGGCTGGTGACCGAAATGATGCCTGCGCATATCGCCCACGTCGATGAAACCGGCCACTACACCTATACCAACCGCCGCCTCTCCAGCATCCTGCCCGACCGGCCCAGCGACCTGATGGGCCTGCATATCTCTGATGCGTTGGGGCCTACCAATTACGCACTGATCGCGCCGCATCTTCAGGCCGCATACGAAGGCCGCCCGTCCGTGTTCGAGTTCACCGACGGCCCCAGCGCCCGCCGCATCCGCGCGGCCTTTACCCCGGACACGGCGCAGGGTGCTTACATCCTGTCCATGGACGTGACCGAGGAAACCCAGGCCCGCGTCGCCCTGCAACAAAACCGCAAGCGGGCGCTCGCGGCGCAGATGACATCCGGTCTGGCGCATGATTTCTCGAACCTGCTGACGATTATCCTGGGTCTGCAAAGCAAGCTCGAGCGGATGGACGACCTGCCCGAGGGGGCCGCCCCCCTGATCGAAGGCACCCGCGCCGCCGCGCGTCGTGGCGGGCACCTGCTGGACGGGATCGCCAACGCCACCGCCGCCCGCGTGCTGCGTCCCGGCCCCGTCGAAGTCGCGGGATTGCTTGCAGACGTGGCCACATTGGCCTCGCCCACATTGCCTGCGGGACAAACCCTGCGTGTCGATTGCACCCTGCCACCGGGACCGCTCTTGCTGGACACCGGCATCGTACAGGACAGTCTGCTGAACCTGATCCTGAACGCCCGCGACGCCTGCGGAGCCAAGGGTACGATCACCCTGACCGCGGCCGCGATTGGCGAGACCTGGGTGGAATTCACAGTAACCGACACCGGACCCGGCTTTTCGGATGAAGCCCTGCACAAGGCCTGCGATCCGTTTTTCACCACGAAGGGCGGCGAAGGCTCGGGGCTGGGGCTGCCGATGGTCTATGACATGACCAAGACCGCAGGCGGGCACCTTGGGCTCAGGAATACCCTCACCGGCGCCGAAGTGCGCCTGCGTCTGCCGCTGAACCGCCCTGCGCCTGTCACGGGCGGCATGGTCCTGCTGGTCGAAGACCGCGACGACCTGCGCGCGCTGTACCGCGACATGCTGATGGACCTGGGCCATTCCGTGATCGAGGCCGCCAGCGTCGACGAGGCAACGGCACTGACCGCCGCCCTGCCCGACATCGGTCTGATCCTCAGCGACATCCGGCTGGGCGCAGCTTCGGGAATTGATCTGGTGGACCGGCTGAAAGACGCAGGCTTGCCGATCATCCTGATGACCTCGCTGCCCGTGACCGACCCGATGCACCGCGCCGCCCTGACCCGCGCGCCGGTGCTGCAAAAACCCTTTTCCGCGGATGATCTTGCCGCACTCTTAATGCCGCAGGCCGCCCAATGACCAAATCCGACAGCCCCCTTGTCACAATTCTGGATGACGAACCCGCCATCCGCACCATGCTGGCTGACGCTCTGGAAGAGGCGGGCTTTCGAACCCTCAGCTTTGCGCGCGCCTCGGCCTTCGAGGCGGCGCTGAAAACCCATCAGCCCGACGTGTGCCTTGTCGATCTGGGCCTGCCCGACACCGACGGGCTGACCATCGTGCACCGCCTGGCGTTGGAACAGGGGGCGACGGTCATCATCATCTCGGGCCGCGCCCAGGTGCAGGACAAGGTCACGGGGCTGGAACTGGGGGCCGACGATTACATCATCAAACCCTTCGACCCCGCCGAGGTCGTCGCCCGCGTGCGCGCCCGCCTGCGGTCGAACCATCAGCCCACCCACAGCGGCAACACCGCGCGCTTTCAGGGCTGGACTGCCCTGTTCGACCGCTACACGCTGGTCGACGATGCGGGCGGGGAGACCACGTTCTCGCACGCCGAGGGCGAAGTGCTGCGGCTGTTCCTGTCCAGCCCGCGCCGCTTGATCTCGCGGGCGCAGATGCAGGAATCGCTTGGCGGCGGTGCCGGAGAAAGCTTTGACAGGGCCATGGACGTGCGCATCTCGCGGCTGCGCACAAAACTGCGCGAAGATCCGAAAAATCCACAATTGATCAAGACAATCTACGGCGCAGGTTATATCTTTCTGGGTGACGTTCACTGGAGCTGACGATGCTGCAAGCCCTTCTTTACCGCACCGGCAAGGCCCGCCCGCTGTTCTACCGCGTCGAAATTTCGCGCAACCTGTTCGAAGAGGCGTCCGTGACCCGCGAATGGGGCGCGGTTGGCGGCACGCCGCGTACGATCACCTCGTGCCACACTGACCTGCGCGCGGCCTCTCAGGTGGCCGATACCTACCGCCAGCGCGCCCTGCAACGCGGATACATACGCGACACCGTCCCCCTTCATCTTGCCAAACAAACTCCGGGGTGAGGCCGCAGGCCGAGGGGCAGCGCCCCTTAGCCCGCCTGCACCTGCTCCACGGCCCGCGCCATCACGCGCAGCCCCGCAACCAGGTCCTCCTCGGCGGTGTCCTCCTCGAAGGCATGGCTGATCCCGCCAATCGACGGCACGAACAGCATCGCCACCGGCATCAGCTGTGACACGTTGGTGGCATCATGCAACGCGCCCGAAGGCATGATACGCCACTTGCCCGGCGCCTCCACTTCGGCGGCCCCCTCCAGCGCGCCACGCAGGCGGGCATCCATCTGCACCGGCTCCAGCCCCAGCATCGGACCGAAGGACAGCTTCATGTTCCGCTCTGCCGCGATCTCTTCGGCCAGGTCGCGAATGATCTTCTCCATCCGCACCAGCCGGTCGCTCTCACCATCCCGCCACTGCATCGAGAACCGTACCTGTCCGGGCACGATGGACGAGGCATTGGGCGACAGCGACACATGGCCGATGGTCCAGACCGTGCTGGGCGTCACCACATTGCGCAGCCGGTCGTTCAGCGCGGTGTTGAACGCACTCAGCGCCTGAAAGGCATCCTGACGCAGGTGCATGGGCGTGGTGCCCGCATGGTTCTGCTGGCCGGTCATCGTGATGACCATGTCGCGGATGCCCACGATATGTTCCACCACGCCGATCTGTTCGTTGTTGGCCTCCAGATAGGGCCCCTGCTCGATGTGCATCTCGATATATCCGGTGAACTGCGCCGGATCGACGGGGCCCGTGACCATCTCCGCCATGGCCTGCCGCGCCTCGGCCAGCGATTGGCCTGCGTGATCCTCCAGCCCGTCCGCCTTGTCCTGCGCCAGATTGCCCGACCAGACGGCACTGCCCGTGGTCACGCCGAACCGGCCCTCTTCGTCCTGAAACGACACCACCGACACACCGCCACCCGCCACGCGGGCAATTTCCAACGCCGCGATCACGCCCAGCGCACCATCCAGCCAGCCGCCCGTCGGCTGGCTGTCGCTGTGTGATCCCAACAGGATCGACGGTCCATCGGCCAGCCCGAAGAGATTGCCCATCGCGTCCATCTCGACCCGCAGCCCCGCATCGCGCATCTGATCGGCCAACCATGCACGCGCCGCCACATCCGGCTCGGAATAGGCAGGGCGCACCACACCCGCTCCCTGCGCGCCAAAGCGGCGCAATGCGTGCAAATCCTTCAGAAACCGCTGACCGTCTACCTGCATATTCATCCCCTCGCGGTTGACCACCGCCCTTGCCCACGAAATAACGTGGGCAACATGCCCTGCCACAAGGTAATAAGTCCATGGCCCAGCCCATCATTGGTATTGATCTTGGCACCACCAATTCCCTGATCGCCGTGTTCGAGGATGGCGCGCCGCGCCTGCTGGCCAATGCGCTGGGGCATTTGCTGACGCCCTCTGTGGTCTCACTGGACGGGGACAAGGTATTGGTGGGCGAGGCCGCGCGCGACCGTCAGACGACCCACCCCAAGGACACCGCAGCCGCGTTCAAACGCGCCATGGGGACAGACACGACATTTCAACTGGGCCACAAGAAGTTGCGGGCCGAGGAGCTGTCCTCGCTGGTGCTGCGCAAACTCAAGGACGACGCCGAGGCGGCCCTTGGCCAGACCATCCGCGATGTGGTCGTGTCCGTGCCTGCCTATTTCAATCAGGGCCAGCGTCAGGCCACCATGGCCGCCTGCGCCATGGCCGACCTGAACGCGGTCCGGCTGGTAAATGAACCCACGGCTGCGGCGCTGGCTTACGGCTTGCAGGACCGCGATGGCGAAAGTCAGTTTCTGGTTTTCGACCTTGGCGGCGGCACCTTTGACGTGACCGTGCTGGAACATTTCGACGGCGTGATGGAGGTCAAAGCCTCTTCCGGAGATGCCTTTCTGGGCGGCGAGGATTTCTCGGAAGCATTGGCCAAGGCGATGGCCGACCAGATCGGAACCCCGTGGGCCAAGTTGAGCAAGGACACCCAGCAACAGCTGCGCTTGCAAGCCGATGTGGCCAAGCGTCACCTGAGCGGCAAGGATGATTTCGAAGCGCGGCTGAAACTGGACGACGCGCACCACACCCTCAGCCTCAGCCGCGCCGATTTCGAGACCGCCTGTGCCGCGTTGATCAAACGCCTGCACCGCCCAATCGAGCGGTGTTTCTACGACACCGGCCTTGATACCGACGCGCTGGACCGCGTCATTCTGGTCGGTGGTGCCACCCGTATGCCGATGATCCGCCAGATGGTTGCCCGCCAGTTCAAGCGGCTGCCCGAGATGACCATCGACCCGGATCATGCGGTGGCGCTTGGCGCTGCGGTGCAGGCCGCCCTCGTGGCCGAAGACCGCGCGCTGGACGACGTGGTGATGACCGATGTTTCGCCCTTTTCCGTCGGCATCGAAACCGCAACCAAGCTGAAGAACGGCACCGTCATCGGCGGCTTCTTCCAACCGATCATCGAACGCAACACACCCCTGCCCGCGTCGCGGCAGGACAGCTTTTCAACGATGGACGACAACCAGACCCAACTGCGCGTCGATATCTATCAGGGCGAGGCCCCCAAGGTCAGCGATAACGTGCATCTGGGCCAGTTCAAACTGGACGTGCCCAAAGGCAAGGCCGGGCACGAGGGTATGTTCGTGCGCATCACCTATGACCCCTCCGGCCTGATCGAGGTCGAGGCAACGTCGATCAGCACCGGCAAAAAAGCGGGGCTGGTGATCCGCGACAACGTGTCGAACCTGACCGAGGCAGACATCGCCAAACGGCTGAAACAAATGCAGACGTTCAAGATGCACCCGCGCGAGGACGAGGAAAACACCGCCTTTCTGGCCCGCATTCGCCGCCTGTACGAAATGGCCAGCGGCGACGACCGGCACCTGCTGCAAGGCATGTTGATGGAATTCGAAGGCGCGCTTGAAGGGCAGGACCCCGCCGAGATTTCGCGGATGCGCGGCGACATGGGCGAAACGCTGGACCGGATCGACGACTATTATGTCTCCTAGGTGGCCGTGGTCCGAACTGGGCCTTGAGAAACGCGCGACCGAACGCGAGGTCAAACGCGCCTATGCCGCGCGGCTGAAACAGATCGACCGCAATGATCCCGCAGCTTTTGGTGCGCTGCGCGATGCCTTTTCAGCAGCAAAGAACGGTGCGCTGAAAGACAAGGCTGCCCCCAAGCGCCCGCGCATGGCCGACATTGCAGAAGGGCGCACCGGAGTGGATTCCGCACCGGATGATGCACCGCCCATAAGCCTGCAAGAGCCGCTCAGGCCGCCACCCGTCCAACCCGAAACCCACGTGCCGGACACCGCGACAGAACCCGACACGCCGGTCGATCCAGTCCAAAACCCTGAACCCGATGTTCAGGACCTCTTCGCCGACCTCCCCCCGCCGCCCCCCGAACCCGCGCTGCGCAAACCCACGCAACCGTGGGGTATCGCCATTGGCCAGCTTGACGCCTTGGCCCAGGAGGATCCGGCCAAGGCACAGTCGATATTCCAGACCAAATTCAATGACGCGCTGCGCAACACGTACTGGGATACCAAAGCTCTGGATGCGCTGCTGTCTTTGGACATGGCCCATGACCTGACGCTGCGCCGCTCTCTTGAAGCGCAACTTTATGATACGCTTCAAACGCGGCTAAACGATCCGGAAACGGGCTATCCCACCGAAATGGCCAGTGTCATCGAAACCCATTTCCAATGGGCCACCGACGGCGTCGGTGCCAGCAAACGGCTTGGACGGCGGCCCGATTATCAACTGCTGATGTATGGCCACGCGCGGTCTGTGCCGCAAACCTCAAGGCCCGTCAGCACGAAGACTTCTAAGAACAAGGAAAAATACATCTGGCACAAGGCCGCTATCTTCGCTGTGCTTTGGTTGCTGTCGCTGAGCGTGCAAAAAATGCGCGGTCCAGAAGATTATTTTATCCAGATCATCGCTCTGGCGGTCCTTTTCATGTTCCTGCGTTGGCTGACCATGCTGGGGATTGCCGTCATTTCCAAACTGGCCCGCACGCTCAGACTGTCTGGCCCCGCGGTACGCTTGGCCGCTTGGGCCTTTCCCGCGACCACGCAGAAACTGAACACCAGTGCAGAATTCCGCAAACTGGGCACCTTTGCACTCACAGCGGTTTTCGCCGTGGTCCTTTTCCTGGCCGACAAATACAGCTGATGCCCGCCGCCTATTCGGCGGCCACAGCCTCCGCCGCCTCGACCCTTACTGCCGAGAATTTGAACTCGGGGATTTTCCCATAGGGGTCCACCGCCGGATTGGTCAGGATGTTCGCCGCCGCCTCGACATAGGCAAAGGGCAGGAACACCATATCCGGCGCAACGGCGCGGTCTTCACGCGCCATCACGGTGATGCTGCCCCGCTTGGTGGTCAGCCGCACGTGCCCGCCCGCCGCCACACCCAGTTTGCGCAGGGTGGACGGATGCAGCGAACAGTTTGCCTCGGGTTCGATCCCGTCCAGAACCGTGGCGCGGCGGGTCATCGACCCTGTGTGCCAGTGCTCCAACTGCCGCCCCGTGGTCAGGATCATCGGATATTCCGCATCCGGCACATCATCGGGCGCGATCACCGCCGCAGGGGTAAACTTCGCCCGCCCGTCCTTGCGCGGGAACCCGTCGCCAAAAACGATGGCCTGCCCCGGATCCGTCGGAGACAGCGACGGATAGGTCACGACGTTCTGTGTCTCAAGCCGATCCCACGTGATGTTGTCCAGCGACGGCATGTTCAGCGCCATCTCGGCAAAGACCTCGGAAGGGTTGGTATAGGTCCAGCCCAGCCCCAGCCGCTTGGCCAGTTCGACCTCGATCCACCAGTCCTCGCGCGCCTCGCCCGGCGGGGCGACAGCCGCGCGGCCCATCTGGACCTGACGGTTGGTGTTGGTCACAGTACCGGTTTTCTCGGCAAAGGCCGATGCCGGCAGGATCACGTCGGCATAGTTCGCGGTTTCGGTGATGAAAATGTCCTGCACCACCAGATGGTCCAGCTTGGCCAGCGCATCGCGGGCGTGTTCCACGTCGGGGTCGGACATGGCGGGGTTTTCGCCCAGCACATACATCGCCTTGATGTCGCCCGCGTGCACCGCGTCCATGATCTCGGTCACGGTCAGTCCCTTCTCGGCCGAGAAATCCTCCGTGCCCCAAACCTCGGTAAAGGCACGGCGCACGCCTTCGTCGGTCACGTCCTGATAGTCGGGCAGGAACATCGGGATCAGCCCGGCATCAGATGCGCCCTGCACGTTGTTCTGGCCCCGCAGCGGGTGCAGCCCCGACCCGGGCCGCCCGACCTGTCCCGTCATCAGCGCCAGCGAGATCAGGCAGCGGCTGTTGTCGGTGCCGTGAATGTGCTGCGACACGCCCATGCCCCAGAAAATCATCGCGGCCTTGGCCCCGGCAAAGGTCCGCGCCACATCGCGCAGCACTTCGGCGTCGATGCCGCACATCGGCGCCATCTTCTCGGGGCTGAAATCCTTCAGATGCGCCTTCTCGGCCTCCCAGTTCTCGGTATAGGCGTCGATGTATTGCTGGTCGTACAGCCCTTCCTCGACAATCGTGTGCATGATCGCGTTCAGCATCGACACATCCGCGCCGGGGCGGAATTGCAGCATGTGGCTGGCAAAGCGTTTCAACGCCTGCCCGCGCGGGTCCATCACGATCAGCTTGCCGCCGCGTTTGGTGAACTGTTTGAAATAGGTCGCCGCAACGGGGTGGTTTTCAATCGGGTTGGCCCCGATCACGATGGCCACATCGGCGTTCTCGATCTCGTTGAACGTGGCCGTGACGGCACCGCTGCCCACGTTCTCCATCAACGCCGCCACCGATGACGCATGGCACAGCCGCGTGCAGTGATCGACGTTGTTATGACCAAAGCCCTGACGGATCATCTTCTGGAACAGGTAGGCCTCTTCATTGGTGCATTTCGCACTGCCGAACCCGGCCACCTCGCGACCCCGCCCCTTCATGCCGGCGGCGGCAAAATCCAGCGCCTCGTCCCATGACGCCTCGCGGAAATGGGTCTGCCAGTTGGCGGGGTCCACGTTCAGCCCCTTGGCGGGCGCATCGTCGCGGCGGATCAGCGGTTTGGTCAGGCGGTGGTCGTGGTGAATATAGTCAAAGCCAAAGCGCCCCTTGACGCACAGGCGGCCTTCGTTCGCGGGGCCATTGATGCCCTCGACGTATTTCACTTTGCCGTCCTTGACCTTCAGGCTGATCTGGCAGCCGACGCCGCAGAAGGGGCAGATGCTGTCAACCTCATCGTCGAAATCGGCGCTGTCACCAACCTGATCCGCGTCGACGACCGTTGCAGGCATCAACGCCCCCGTCGGGCAGGCCTGCACACATTCGCCGCAGGCCACACAGGTGCTGTCGCCCATCGGGTCGGCCATGTCGAAGACGGGATAGGCATCATGCCCGCGACCGGCCATGCCGATCACGTCGTTAACCTGCACTTCTCGGCAGGCCCGCACGCACAGCCCGCATTGGATACAGGCATCCAGGTTCACGCGCATCGCGACATGGCTGTCGTCCAGCAGCGGAATGCGGCCTTCCTCCAGCTTGGGGAAACGGCTGTGGGTCACACCGTTCAGCGCGGCCATGTCCCACAGGTGGGCGGATTTGTCGTGGGCGACGTCTTGGGCGGGCTGGTCGGTCACCAGCATCTCGACCACCATCCTGCGCGCGGTTTCGGCGCGGGCGGAATTGGTGGTGACAACCATGCCCTCCCTGGGTTCGCGGATGCAGGACGCGGCCAGTGTCCGCTCACCTTCGATTTCAACCATGCAAGCACGACAGTTGCCGTCAGGGCGATAGCCGGGCGCGGGTTTGTGACACAGATGCGGGATGACCAGACCCCGACCATGGGCCACTTCCCAGATGGTCAGACCCGCCTCGGCTTCAACCTCTTGTCCATCCAGTACAAACTTGACCACATCCGACATCACTGCTGTCTCCCAAACTACTCTTCTCCTTCTATCAAGATGCGAAGCGCTAGGGGACTCCTATTCCCGACGCCCGAACCCGAATTTGCGCCACCGGCGTTTCCGATAGCGGTCGCGCCTCTCACCTGCGCACAAAGGCCAGCGTTGCGATCATCCCAAGTGCGGCCAGCGGCAGGCACGAGACATAGACCCACTGGGCGACCTCAATGGCGCTTGAGCCCGTGGTCATGGTCAGGATGCCCGCCGCATTCGCCACCAACCCGACATAGACCGCGCCCAGCGCATAACCCAAACGCTGGACCGTCGGGATTGCGCCCGCAATGCGCTGGACCTCTGACGCCGATGCCAATGTTTCAGTGCGGCGCAGGACAAAGGTCCACGCCATGCCAAAGCCGATCCCTTCGATCAGGGCAACGAGCGCGATCAGCCACAGCGGCCCGTAGGGGACAGCGTAGAGCATTCCGGGCACGCTGGCTGCCACCAGTCCCATGCCCAGCGAAATCATCAGCCTGTCGGTCCGCTCGGAAAAGCCGCTGACAAGGATCGCAGCCAGCGTCCAGCCAATCGACCCGCAACTGACCACGTAACCGACGGTCAGCGCGGGCGCGTCGTGAATCGCGGTGATCAGCAACGGGCCAAAGGCCGCAATCGCGATGGTGGCCATGGACAGCGTGACAATCATCACCAGCGCCGCCCCGATCCGCGTGCGCAGATCAAAGGGGCGATGCGGCAACATCCTGCTGTCGCCTGCGCGTGCGTCCAGCCACAGGAACAGGCCAAGGGCCGCGATCCCGCACAGGATCGTCACACCGCTGCGCAGGGGCGCGATGCTGACCCCGCTGGCCGCGATCAGCAGGATGGCAATGCAAAGCAGCATAAGCCGGCGAAACGGAAACACGGACCCGGCGCTTTGCTGCGGTGCAGGTTCGCTTTGCGGGCGCATGAAAATCCATACACCCAGACCAAACGCCACGGCACCAAAGCACACAAACCCCCAGCGCCAGGTCGCATAGGCCACAAAGGCACCGCCAAAAAGCGGCCCTAAAAAGGACGAAACGCCCCAGATCGTCGATACCACGGCCAGCGCCCGCGCGGCATAGCGGCGGGGGAACAGCACGCTGATGGCGATAAAGCACATCGCCACCATGCCGCCGCCGCCCAGCCCTTGCATCGTGCGTCCGACCAGAAACAGGGCCATCGTCGGGCTAGCGGCACTGACCAGACAGCCCAGCCCGAACATCCCCGCCGCCAGCGCCATCGGATGCCGCAATCCGATCCGCATCGTCAGGATCGCGCTGGCAGCGCCCGCCACGATCGAGCCCATCTCATACAGCGACACCGCCAGCCCGACCAACGACGCGCCCTTGATGTCGGCCACAATCGACGGCAACATCGTGGCCACAATCAAACTGTCGGCGGCGTGCAGCATCACCGCAAGGCTGACCAGAACCAGCGCGGCCGTGTGCCCGCCGGTCAGAAATTCACGCCACGAAACATAGGCATCCGGCGCAGATGTGGTGACTATATCGGGGGCTTGGGTCATCGTCTTCTCCTACTGACGATGACCTATGTAATTGCTCAACCCTACTTGAGATCAAGCCACAATTTACCCGAATTTGGTTTGCGCGGCGCCGCGTGACACTTTCCACGCCCGCGCCCCTCGCCTACAACGGCACCAAAGCGCGAAAGGCTGTCATGTCCCACATCACTCTCATCCGCCACGGTCAGGCCAATTCCGGTGCCACCGACGAAGAATCCTACGACCGTCTGTCTCCCTTGGGCTTTCAGCAAGCCGCCTGGCTGGGTGCCCATATGCGCGACACCGGCCAGCACCATATGCGGCTCTATACCGGCACATTGCGCCGCCATATCGAGACCGCCGACGCGATGGAGACGGGGCTGACGCCGATCCGCGATGCACGGCTGAACGAGCTGGAGTATTTCAATCTGGCCGCTGCCCTGCGCGACGAACAAGGCATACCGATCCCCACCGAGCAGACCGAATTCACGGCCCACCTGCCCCGCGTGTTTGCGGCTTGGCAGAACGGTGAGATCGTGAATGTGCCCGAGACTTTTGAACAATTCGAAACCCGCGTCAGCGAGGCGTTGACCGAGATTGCCGAAGGGGACGGGCCTGCGCTGGTGGTCACATCCGGCGGGCTGATTTCGATGGCGATGCGTCAGCACATGGGGCTGGACATCCGCGCCATGGCCAATCTGGCGCTGGCGATCATGAACACCTCGCAGCACCGGCTGTTCCCGGTCGGCGGCATCTGGTCGCCGGTCCTGTTCAACGCCGTGCCGCATCTGGAGCACCCAGACCGGCATCACGCCCAAACCCACGTCTGACCCTTTCAGAAAGGCACGATCATGCATCTGTACTATACCCCAGGCACCATCTCGATTGCCGTGGCCATCACACTGGAAGAAGCGGGGCTGGACTATACCACCACCAGGATCAGCTTTGCCGACGCCGAGCAGACCAAAGAACCCTATCTGGCCAAGAACCCCAAAGGCCGCGTGCCGACGCTTGAGGTACAGGGTCAGATGCTGACAGAAACCGGCGCGCTGCTGGACTACATCGCCGCCAGCGCCCCGCAGGCCGGTCTGGTGCCCGCCAATCCGCTGGATGCGGCCCACATGCGCAGCGTGATGTATTATCTGGCCTCGACGATGCACATCAACCACGCCCACAAGATGCGCGGCAGCCGTTGGGCCGACCAGCAATCCAGCTTTGACGACATGAAAGCCAAGGTGCCGCAGACGATGGCCGCCTCTGCACGCTATGTCGAAGATCACGCGCTCAAAGGTCCCTTTGTCATGGGCGATACCTTGTCGCTGGCCGATCCCTACCTGTTCGTGGTCTGCAACTGGCTGAAGGGCGATGAGGTCGACCCCGCAGACTATCCGCGCATCTCGGCGTTCATGGCCGCAATGGAATCGCGCGCCTCGGTCAAGGCGGTGCGTGCCAACGGCATGTTGCCCTGATCTTCAGGTGTCAGGAAAACCGGCTACAGTGTCACATTCCTGACCCAGATCACCGCAGCGGAGCGCAAAAGCGGTCGTTCATGCCAGGCGCAGCTAAGGTCCGGTTCGAGCCCATTCCGCATTCCCCCGCGCGGAATCAAGGCCGCAGGCCGCCGCGCATCGCCGGGCCGCCCGCCGGCACGGCGATGCGCGGCTTCGCGAATGGCAGCTAAGTCCCGCACACCCGACTTTCGGCGCACGGCCTCGCCGGGTCAAAGGTCCAATTCAAACCGCTTTCGCTTGGCACTTGCCGCCTGACACGCCCTAACTGAAAATCCGGTAATACAGCCAGTCCGGCAGGAAATTCGCACCGCGAAACACCAAAGAGAACAGCCAGGGAAAGCTGGTCTTGAACTGATCTGTTTCCATGTGCTCGACCATATGCTGCGCGGCCTCTTCGGGCTGCATGATCATCGGCATTTTAAAGTCGTTCTTGTCGGTCAGCTGCGTCTTGATAAATCCCGGATTGCACACCTGCACCAACACGCCGGTCTTGCGCAGATCGGCGTGCATACATTCCGCCAGCGACATTGTCGCCGCCTTGCTGGCGGTATATCCGATGGAACCGGGCAGACCGCGAAACCCCGTCAGGCTGGACGTAATCACGATATGCCCCGCATCGCGCGCCACGAAGTCAGGCACCACCTGCCCCAGCACGCGCATGAACCCGGTAAAGTTGATGTCGGCCATGGCAACGGCCTGATCCGCATCCCACTCCTTGGCCCCGAACGGCCAATAGACCCCCGCCAGCAGCACCAGCCCGTCGATCCGGCCCACCGCCTTGGCGGCCTCCTTGACGCTGTCTTGGTCGGCAATATCAACGGTCTGGATTGACGCCTTTCCCGGCAATTCGTCGGCAAGCGCGCTGAGCTTGTCCTCAGAGCGGGCGGACAAGACCACCTCGACACCGCGCGCGCTGAGCTTGCGGGCCAGTGCCGCCCCCAGCCCATCGCTTGCGCCCACCAGCCAATAACGTTTGCCGTGCCAATTCATGTCTTACTCCCTGTCAGTTTGATCTGCGCCGCGCCGTCTGCGGGCCGGATGGTGGCGACCAGTTCGGCCACGCATATCCCCAGTTTGTAAAACCGCGACCGGTTGGTGATGGTTCCGTTTGGCGTCAGATACATCCAGTCCACGGCGCGCAAAACATGCCCGCCCTGCGCCTCGGGCAATCTGATCCGGTAGCGCATCTGCAAGGCCGGGCCGCTGGTGATCCCTTGGGCTGTGCCCACCACATCCTGCGCCGTCGCGCTGAGATGGCCGTCTGCGTGACAGCTCAGCGCCCAGGCGCGGGACTGTGTGGTGCCGTCGTCATAGGTGAACAATTCCTCCATCCTGCCGGTGTCGCCGTCCCATGTGGCCTGGATCTGTGCCTGAAAACGGCTGGTGACGCGACCAAGGGGGCCGTAAATCACACCTTCGCAGATCATCGGACCGTTCAGATGGGTCCGCAGGTCAAAGACCGGGCCATTAGCCCCGGCATAATCGCTGGGCCGCTGGGCGGCGAAGCCACCCCAGTGTCGGCGTGCCCAGACCAGCGCCAGGATCAGGGCAAGCAATATCAGCGCAACCGTCATGACAAGGCCTCCCTGATCGGTGTTGCGATCAGCAATGCCATCGCGAACAGTTTCAACCCGCAAGGCACCAGCGCATATAACACCGCCAACAGCGTGAGCGCCGATGCGGGGCTGTCCCCTGTGCTGTCGAACCCGGCGGACTGCAAGGCGGGCAACAGGGTGACAGCGGCAAAGGCCAGCGTGAACTTGGACACGAAGGACCACAGGCCGAACCCGTCCGTTGCTCCCGGTGAAATCTGCGCCATGCGCGCGGCAAAGATCGCGGGCAGCAACGTCAGATCCGCACCCAATGCCGCGCCAGACGCCAAACAGATCACCGCAAACCACAGCCAGTCGCCTGCGCCCAGAAACACCGCGCCGCCCAGCGACAGGATCGACAATGTCATCGCCGCCAGCAGCACAGGCTTGGGACCGTGGCGTTCGGCCAAAATCCCCCAGACAGGCGCCGCACAGGCCGCCGCAAGGAAAAACAGCAACAGCAGCGGCCCTTCCTTGCCGCCTTCATCCAGCCGCGCATCGACAAAGAACAGAAACAGCGTGCTGGTGACCGCCACCGGGGCGGCATTCAGCAGGGCGATCAGCAACAACCGCCGTGCCAGCCCGTCCCGCAACACCGCACGCAATCCGGTCGAGGCGGGCAAGCCCACCCCTGACCATTCGCGCCGCATCATCATCACCGCCAACAGCGCCAGAACGGCAAACCCCGCAGCAAATCCGGCAAAAGGCGTTTGCATCCAGACCCCCAGACCCACCGGCGCAATCGCTGCGACACAGACCCCCAGCAACGCGCCCGTCTCGCGCCAGCGGGCCAGCCGAAGGTGGCCCTGACCTTGCAGACGATCTGCGGTCAGAACCCCTTGGGCATAGAAGACAATCGTGAGAAAGCTGAAGCCCGAGAACACCAGCGTCAGCATCGCCGCGAACCACAGCAGCGGCGGCCCGACTGGGGGCACTGCGAACAGCCCCACCATCGCCAGTGCCATCACCGCAGCGGCCACCGCAACCGCCAGCCCGCGCCTGTCGCGCAACCGGTCGCCCAGCCGGCCGAACAGCGGGTCCTGCACCACGTCCAGCAGCCGCAGGCCAAACAGCACGGCCCCCAAAGCGCCCAGCGACACGCCGTATTCATCGACATAGAACTTGGGCGCATGGATATAGATCGGCAGACCCGCCGCCGCCAGCAGTGCTGCAAAGACAGCAAAGGCCGGAAGGCGCGGCGTGCGGCTCATCCCCGCGACACATCCTTGGCGGGCGGAGCGGGGCGGGCGCGATAGGTGGCCTGCTTGATCCACAGCTTCAACGCTTGCCAATGGATCAGCGCCAGCACCCGGCGCGACCCGAACGGGCGGCGCAGCAATGCCCGCAGGATCGACCCGTTGCTCATGCGGGCGCGGCGGCCTGTCAACGTGGCGATCAATCCGCCCTGCCCCCGGCTGTAGTCGATCCAGATCCCGATGCGGTCGTCGCGGATGTCAAAGCGGAACTCGTACCCGCCCTCTACGGGCTGGAACGGCGAGACGTGGAAAATCTTGGTCGCCTGCATCCGGTCGCTGGGCGCAATCGGGCGATGGTCGGCGTGGTGGATCAGATAGTTGTGGCGGTCGCCAAAGGTGTTCGTCACCTCGGCTATCACCGCCAACAGCGCCCCGTCGGCCCCGCGACACAGCCAGAAGCTGACCGGATTGAACACATGACCCAGCAGCTTCGGCTGGGCCAGCAGCTCGACCTTGACCACGTTCGGCACCTGCCAGTCGCGCAAGACATCGCGCACCCACGCAGCACCACGCCCGTCTTCTGGCGCACCGCCGTGATCCACATCGTCCAGCGCCGCCAGCCCGCGCCCGTTGCGGGTGAACAGGGACGGGCCCTGAACATCGGCTTCGGCATCCAGCAGCACATAGTCCACCGAATAACGAAAGGCGTTTTCAATCGCCCCCTTGCGCCCGTGAAAGGTTTGCGCCGCGATATGGTCAATGGCAGATGTCATTCCGCCGCCAGCACGTCCGGCACGGCCAGCAACCGCTGTGCCACGTCAAAGGCCGAGGACAGCCCGTCCTCGTGAAAGCCGTTCTTCATCCACGCACCGCAGAACCATGTGTTGTTGGTCCCGTTCATCAGCGCCGCCTGCTTTTGTGCTGCCAGTGCTGCCAGATCATAGACCGGATGGCGCAGGGTGACCTGATCCCAGATCAAATCGGGGTTGATCTCGCGTCGGCTGTTGAGAGTGACAAAAAATTGCTCGCCCTTCAGCCACGGCTGCAACGAGTTCATCCAATAGGTCAGGTCGATCCGCTCGGACGCGTTGTCTGCCGCCTCGGTATAAACCCACGACGACCACGTCTGACGACGGCGCGGCATGATGGTCTCATCAGAATGCAGCACGATGTCGTTGGGTTGATAGGCCACAGCGCCCAGCACCGATTGTTCCTGCTCGGACGGATCCTCCAACAGCTTCAGCGTGTCGTCGGAATGGGTGGCAAAGATCACCTCGTCAAAAGTCTCCCACTCTCCGCCCCATGCCTTCACCTGCGCACCCGCCGCTGTACGGCGCACCGATTGCACGGGGGATTTCAGCCGAATGTCGATCCCGTTGCGGCGCAATGCGGCCTCAAGCCGTGTGACATAAGAACGACTGCCGCCCTCGACCGTGTACCATTGGTGCTGGCCAGTGTGATGCAACAAGGCGTGGTTTTCAAAGAACTGGATCATCGCGTGCGCAGGGAAATCCATGATCTTTTCCGTCGGCGTCGACCAGATCGCACCGGACAGCGGCAACAGGTAATAATCGCGGAACCACTTGCCTGTCCCCAACAATTTCAGGAACGCACCCACGGTCATCTGCCGATCCGCCTGCGCCAGCCGCAAGGCCCGTTTGTTGAACCGGAACACATCCCGAACCATGCCCAGAAACCGCGGATCAACCGCATTGCGTGGCTGCGCGAACAGCGCGCCGAGGCTCGCCAGCCCGTACTCCAGCCGCCCGCCACCGATAGACGCGCCAAAGCTCATGTTCGAGGGCACCACCGGCACCTCCAGCTCTGCAAAGAGGGCCGCCAGATGCGGATAGTTGGCATAGTTGAACACGATAAAGCCGGTGTCGACCGGCGTATCACCCTTGCGGCCCGCCATGCGGGTGCGCGCGTGCCCCCCCAGATCCGGCTCGGCCTCGTACAAGGTGACTGCGTGCTGGTCACCCAACATATGGGCTGCGCCCATCCCTGAAATACCTGCGCCGATGACTGCGATTTTCTTGGGGCCGGAGGCGCTGTGGGCGCGGGGGGCTTCAAATGGCATTGTGTTTTTGTTTCCTTGGCCGTGTTTGTTCTTATGCCATACGTACGGGACAAATCAGCTTTCGGTTTCAAATTGCTTCAAAAAAATAAATTGTGATCCAACTGGTGACCGGACGCGTAACAGGGGTATGTTCGCAGGTCACGACACTCAGACGCCCGCTTTGCGGGTTTACCCACATGACAAGGGGACGGGGTTTGCCCCTGCGACAGGAACAACAAAAGTGAGCACGCGCGAAAAGGCCGAGAAACGATCCTTGTGGGTGGACCATATGGTGCGCATCCACACATCACGGGACCGTGCTGCCTTTGCCGAGCTTTACGGCCACTTCGCGCCGCGGGTGAAGGGGTTTCTGATCAAATCGGGGGCGGATGCGTCCCTGGCCGAGGAATGCGCCCAAGAGGTCATGGTGACCGTCTGGGCCAAAGCTCATTTGTTCGATGCGTCGCGGGCATCGGTGGCGACGTGGATCTTCACGATTGCCCGGAACCGCAAGATCGACGCGCTGCGCAAGCAGCGCCGCCCCGAGCCGGAAGAGCTGACATGGGGCCCCGAAGAAGAACCGGCGCAGGCGGATGTGATCGCCCTGCAGCAGGAAAGTGAATCACTGGCCCGCGCCATCGCGGAGCTGCCGGCGCGACAACGCGCATTGTTGGAAAAGGCGTATTTCGGGGATCTGACCCACAGCGAAATCGCCGCTCAGACCGGTCTGCCCTTGGGCACGATCAAATCAAGAATACGTCTGGCGCTGGATCGACTGCGCCACGCAATGAAGTAGAAGCCATGAAAAACGATATCAAACACCACATCACGGACCAGATGCTGATGGGCTATTCGGCAGGCACCCTGCCCGAGGCGTTCAACATCCTCGTGGCGACCCATATTTCGCTGTGCGACGATTGCCGCGCGCAACTGGCCAGTTACGACAGCATCGGCGGTGCCATGCTGGGCGCGGACAACGACGCACTGGCGACAATGGACACAGGCAGCCTCGCCGCCGTGATGGAACGGCTTGAGGATTGCCCAGCGGGCGCCACGGAACGCGCGCCTTCGGCCCGCAACAACACCGTGCCTGCACCGCTCAGCGATTATATCGGCAACGACCTGTCCGGCGTGAAATGGCGCAACATCGGGATGGGTGTGCGGCAGGCGATCCTGCCCACCTCGGCGGATGCAACGGCGCGTCTGCTGCACATCCCCGCCGGCGTCGCCATGCCCGACCATGGCCACAACGGCACCGAAATGACGCTGGTGCTGCAAGGCGCCTTTCAGGACGACGACGGCTATTTCGCGCGCGGTGACGTGGAGACCGCCGACGCGGATGTGAACCACACACCTGTCGCCGACATCCACGAGGATTGCATCTGTCTGGCCGTCACCGATGCGCCCTTGCGGTTCAAGGGGCTGTTTCTGAAGATCTTCCAGCGCTTCATCCGCATCTGATCACGAAGCGGGCGAGGCGAACTCGGACACACGCCTGCCTGACCGCCAACCCTCCAAAAGCGCCGACACGTTCGCCGCCGTATCCGCAGTGCCATCCAGTTCAATGTCATAGGTTCGCCCGACATGAACGGTATGAAAATCCTGCGAGGCACTGCCCACCGGGCGGTCCCCACGCGCGGTTTCACGTCGGTTCAACGTGTTCAAATCACAATGCAATCCCACGAAATACACATCGAACGGGCCAAGCATCCGTTTCAGATCGGCAATCCACTCGGGCTGTTCCAGGATGTGTTCGACGATCAGATTGTTGCCCGCATGGGCATAGGCCGCCAGCGAGGCATGAAACCCGTCAAAGAACGGCTGGCGCATCTGCGACCACTGAAACGCGCGCGACCTGATGCGCTTGTCAGGCAACACGCCGCTGTCGCGCAGGTGGTCGATGGAAATATGCCAGAACGGCAGTTCGATTGCGTCTTGCAATGCCTTCGCGGTGGTTGACTTGCCGCTGCTGGATGGCCCGTGAAGAAATATGATCTGTCCGCCCATATCAACACCTTGCACTGCCTGCACAAGGCGCAGTGATACGCACGTTCCGGGTCAAAATAAAAGTCAGATGGCGCATGTGCGCCCCGCATCCACGTTTTCAAAACTGTGAATGCGGATGCAAACCTGTCAGAGCCCGGGCGTTCAGCCCTGTTTCTTCTTCGCCTCGGCAGCAGCCTTCATCCGGGCCAGCAGGGCGGCCTTGTCGGTGCCTTTGCCAAAGGGATTCTTGTCGCTGCCCTTGGCGTTGTGTTCGCTGTGACGGGGCGCGTTCTTGCCAACCTTGGCATTGCCTGATTTCTTGTAATCCACGGGGGTCGCCTTTCTCGGCTGGGGGATGGCTGCCTATGCCGCAAACCGCGTTGCTTCACAAGCCTGCGTTCATGTCTCGGGTGTGGTCAGCGGCACGACCGTGCTGGGGGCCTCGTCGATTTCCTCGAAATCAAAGTTGTCCAGCCGCGCCGCCCGCTTGCCAGCCCGTTCGGCGGCGGTACTGATCCCGTCCAGATCCTTGCGGGCCTGCCCGAAATGCAGGTTCAGCTTGTCCACCCGCTCGACCACGATCTCAACGTCGCGGTGCAACTGGCGCAGCGTCGTGCGAATGGCCCCCGCCTGCTCGCGCATCCGCGCGTCTTTCAGGATTGCGCGCATGGTGTTCAGCGTGGCCATGCAGGTGGTGGGCGACACGATCCAAACCCGCGCGTCAAAGCCTGCGCGCACCAGTTCGGGAAAATTCGCGTGCAATTCGGCATAGACGGCCTCGGAGGGCAGGAACATCAGCGCACCGTCAGCGGTTTCGCCTTCGAGGATATACTTGGTGGAAATGTCGTTGATGTGTTTCTTGACCGCGACACGCATCGCCTTGGCCGCCTCGTTCAGATCCCACTCGGTCTTGGCCCTGCGCAGCGCCTCATAGGCTTCCAGCGGGAATTTGCTGTCGATCACAATGGGGCCGGGCGGGTTCGGCAGGTGGATCAGGCAATCGGCCCGCCGCCC
This sequence comes from Sulfitobacter sp. 20_GPM-1509m, assembly GCF_000620505.1. GTDB lineage: Bacteria > Pseudomonadota > Alphaproteobacteria > Rhodobacterales > Rhodobacteraceae > Pseudosulfitobacter. Next base: position 60,276 of record NZ_JIBC01000005.1, read on the forward strand.
GTTCGAAAGCGTCGCCTGCATCTGGTAGCTGTCACGCGGCAACGCCTTGCTGACGATGTCGGTCAGCTGGATTTCGCCAAAGGCCCCGCGCGTCTGCTTGTTCGACAGGATGTCCTGCAAGGACAGCACGTCCCCCGACAGCTTGGTGATATTGTCCTGCGCCTTGTCAATGGACGCCAGCCGTTCCTGCAACTGCGTCAGGCTGGTGGTGGTCTGTTTCGACGAGCCGTGCAGGGTCTCGCGCATCCGCTCCTGCATCTCGGTCAGCGCACGCTGGCTGCGCATGGCGTTGTCGGCCAGCCGGTCCTGCATCTGCTGTTGCACATGGGCCAGCCGCGCCTCGACGGTCTGGATCATCTGCGCCTGGGCGTGTGCCTGCGTGTCGCTGACGGTCTGCAAACCACCCTGCAGCTGCGCCTGCCCCATGCCCAGCTGATGCACGTTCTGCCCCAACACCTGCATCTGCTGCGACAGCGGCATCGCCATCCGCGCAGAACGCCCCGCCGCGCGCACCGTGGCGATCAGCAGAATAACGATCAACAACAGCAAAGCGCCCGCCCCCGCAGCGGCCAACACCAGCGGATCGCTCAGCGCATAGGACTGCCCCGCAATCTCGATCATGTGCGCCCGAACAGCCGTTCGATATCGGCCAGCTTCAGCTCCACATAGGTCGGCCGCCCGTGGTTGCACTGGCCCGAATGTGGCGTTGCCTCCATTTCGCGCAGCAGCGCGTTCATCTCTTCGGCACGCATCCAGCGCCCCGAGCGGATCGACCCGTGACAGGCCACGCGGCTGAGAATCGCCTCGATCCGCGCCTGCACGGTCTGGCTGCTGCCCATGTCATCCAGCTCGTCCAGAATATCCTTGATCATCGCCTCGGCGTTGACCTCGCCCAGAATGGCCGGCGTCTCTCGCACTGCGATGGCCCCGCCACCAAAGGCTTCGATCCCCAGCCCCAGCCGCGCCAGATCCTCGGCCAACTCCAACAAACGGGCGCAATCGCCATCGCTCAGCTCGACAATCTCGGGGATCAGCAACGCCTGCGCGGCGACCCCGTTGTCGGCCATCTGGCGTTTCAGCTTTTCATAGACCAGCCGTTCATGCGCCGCATGCTGGTCGACAATCACCATGCCCGTGGCGGTCTGCGCGATGATGTAATTCTCGTGCACCTGCCCCCGCGCGGTGCCCAGCGGCAGGTCCTGCGGATCGCTTTCGGCCACGGGTTCGGGCGCGGCCACCTGCCCGCTGTAGTCCCGCGCCATCTCGGCAAAGCCGGTGGTCTGCTGCGGTGTCTGATATGGCGCCGCCCGCAACCCAAGGCTGGGCCGGTCCATCTGATAAACACGCGGTGCGCCCGCATCGACGCTTGCCCCTTCAGGCCGCATCGCCTCGATCACGCCCCCCGCCACAGTGGACGACGCGCGGTGCCCCGCTCCCGCCAGCGCATGACGCAGCGCCGAGACAATCAGCCCCCGCGCCAGCGCCGGATCGCGAAAGCGCACCTCGGATTTCGCAGGGTGCACGTTCACGTCCACCAGCGTCGGATCACAATCCAGAAACAGCGCCGCCGCCGGATGCCGGTCCCGACTGAGGAAATCGAAATAGGCCCCGCGCAGCGCCCCCACCAACAGCTTGTCACGCACGGGCCGCCCGTTCACGAACAGATACTGCGCCACGGCAGAGCCACGCGAATAGGTCGGCAAGGCCGCATAGCCGGTCAGGTGCAGCCCGTCGCGTTCAGCATCAATCGCCAATGAATTGTCCGCAAACTCGCGCCCCAACACCGTGGCCAGCCGCCCGTGCAGCGCGTCGAACATATCGCCCGTCTGCGCTTCGGCCACGAACACCGTGCGCGGGCTGTCGTTGCTGATGTCGCGCAGCTCGAACCGCACAAAGGGCTCGGCCATCGCCAGCCGCTTGATGATGTCGGTGATCGCCTGCGCCTCGGCGCGGTCGGTGCGCATGAACTTCAGCCGCGCGGGCGTGGCATAGAACAGATCGCCCAGCGTCACCACGGTGCCTGCATTCAGCGCCACGGGCCGCACCTTGCCCATTGCGCCGCCTTCGACCTTGATCTGGAACGCTTCGGCCCCCGGCACGCGGCTGGCAATGCTCAGACGGCCCACCGCGCCCAGACTGGGCAACGCCTCGCCGCGAAAGCCGAACGTGTGGATGTTCAACAGGTCGGAGCCGTCGATTTTCGACGTGGCATGGCGGCTCAGCGCCAGCGCCAGATCGTGCCCGGCAATCCCGCAACCGTCATCGGTCACGCGGATCAGCGTCTTGCCGCCATCCGCAATGTCGATGGTCACACGCCGCGCGCCCGCATCCAGCGCGTTTTCCACCAGTTCCTTGACCGCCGAGGCCGGCCGTTCAACAACCTCGCCCGCCGCAATGCGGTTGATCGCGCCCTCGTCCAACTGCCGGATCACCGGGCGTGAATCGTTGATATTGTTGTCTACTATGGCCATACCGCGATATCTAGCATGGCCGGGCCCGATTCTGAAAGCGTGAAGCCTGAGTTATCCACTGCCCTTTTCCAGGCCCCACCCTGTCAAAAAGGGGCAAGCCGCCCGCTGCGCCCCGCCCCTTCTCTGGTTCTTAAAATCCAACCCGAAGGGCCGACTTACGGAACGCTGTCAAATCTCCTCAGGCAGCACCAGATTCAACACAACCGCAACCAGCGCCGTCGGCGCCACCGCACTTGTCGCCAGCGTCGACAGGACACCGGGCAGATATTGCACCGCCGTCGGCACCAGGTTCAGACCCAAGCCCGCCGTCAGCGCCACGGCGATGATCACCATGTTGCGGCGGTTCATCTTGACCTCGGTCAGCACGTTCAGACCGGCCGCCGCCACCATCCCGAACATCACGATCACCCCACCGCCCAGCACCGGCAGCGGCATCGACGCGATCACCGCCCCGATCTTGGGCAGCAGCCCGCAAACGATCAGCACCAGCCCGCCAATGGTCACCACATGGCGCGACATCACACCGGTCATGCCGACGATGCCGACGTTCTGGCTGAACGATGTGTTGGGCAAACCGCCAAAGACCGCCGCCACCGCCGTGCCCAGCCCGTCGGCATATGTGGCACCGGCAATCTCGTCATCCGTCGCATCGCGCCCCGCGCCGGCCTTGGTGGTGGCCGAGGTGTCGCCCACGGTCTCAATCGCAGAGACCACACACACCAGCGTCACGGCAATCACGGCACCCAGATTGAACTCGAAGCCGAAGGGCATCGGCGTGATGCCGGTGATCCACGCGGCCTTGCCCACGGCGGCAAAGTTGACCATGCCAAGAATGAACGCCAGCACATAGCCCGCCAGCAACCCGATCAGGATGCCCGAGTTGCTGAGCGACCCCTTGGCAAAGAATTTGACCGCTAACGCCACCACAACCACGGTCAGCGCCACGGCCCAGTGTTTAAGCGACCCAAAGCTTTCCGCCGCCATCTGGAAATCGGCTGCGCCGCCTGCGGCGTATTTGATCGCGGTCGGGATCAGGTAGAGACCAATCGCCAGAATGACCAATCCCGTGACCAGCGGCGGGAACAGCCACCGCAGGCTTTTGATAAAGGCCCCCAGACAAAAGTGCAGAGTGCCCCCGATCAGGCAGGCGGTCAGCGCCACGCCCATCCCTTGGGTCGCGGCAACGCCCGCCAGCACACCGACAAAGGCAAAGCTGGTGCCCTGCATGATCGGCAACCGCGCCCCCACAGGGCCAAACCCGATGGTCTGGAACAGCGTCGCAATCCCTGCAAACAGCATCGCCATCTGGATCAGATAGACCTGCTCCGGCCCGCCAAAGGCCAGCCCCGCCGCACCGGCCACGATGATCGACGGCGTGACGTTCGAGGCAAACATCGCCAGAACGTGTTGAAAGCCCAGCGGAATCGCCTGGACCATGGGAGGGGTCTCGTTGGGGTCCGCATAGGCCCCTTGTGAAATATCGCTCATTGTTGGCTGTCCCTACACGGTTGAATACGGCCGTCTTGATGCGGCTCATGAAAAACTATGCGGCCTCGATACGGGACCGATCAAGCAAAACCTCTTGCACGGTCACAACTGCGGCGCTGCACCCGGAAACTGCCAACAATACGGGCGCAGACAAAGGGGCAGGCCTGCGGAAATCCTTTTGCGCTTCGGGCACCGCTGTGGTCATGCTGTGCCAAAATCAGGAGAGAATGCAATGGCCTCGGGATATCTGACAACGCATGTTCTGGACACCAGCACCGGCAAGCCCGCCGTCGGCCTGTCCGTCACCCTTTACCGGTTCGAAGCGACCGCCAAGGTCAAGGTGTCCCACATGGTCACCAATGCCGATGGCCGCACCGACAGCCCGATCCTGCCCGAGGACGGCTTTCGCGAAGGCCTGTATGAACTGGAATTCGAGGCAGGCGATTATTTCGATTCCATCGGCGTGCCCGCCGAAAGTCCACGCTTTCTGAACCGCATCCCGATCCGCTTTGGCATCTCGGACATCGACGCGCACTATCACGTGCCGCTGCTGCTTTCGCCCTTCGGCTATTCCACCTATCGCGGCAGCTAAGCCCCTTCATCTTGCCAGATAAACTCCGGGGGAGGCGCAAAGCGCCGGGGGCAGCGCCCCCCTGCAAGGGACGCTATTTGCGCGCCGGCCCTACCAGTGCCGCACCCGCAACCAACACACCGGACACCGTGGCGATCATCCCCGCCGCACTGACCGAATCCTGCGCGCCCAGCCACAGCGGGCCATAGCCGGCCAAAACATAACCGATCACCGCCGCCAGCGTCGCAAACAACACCGACCAGGCGATTTGGGTCTCCAGCCGGTTGGTCATCAGCCGCGCCGCCGCGGGCGGGCAGATGAACATGGCAATCACGATGATACTGCCAACCGCGTCAAATGCCGCCACCGCAGCCACCGCCGCCACAACCACCAGCGCCAGCCCCAGCGGCCCCGTGCGCAGGCCCATTGTGCGGGCAAAGCCTTCGTCGAAGGTCGAGATTTTCAGCGGCCGCCAGAACACCGCGATAAACAGCGCCACCACCACCAGCGCCCCGACCATCCGGGGCAGCTCAACTGGCAGATAAGCCAGCGCCTGCGGGTCCCACAACGACGACCAGCCGGTCGCATCCAGCCAGATCAGGCTTTCCAGATTGCCGTACAGCGCATGTTCCACGTCCAGATGCACGCTGGAAGTGTCCGACATCTCCAGCAACAGAACACCGCCTGCGAACATGGTGGTGAACACCACACCCATGGCCGCGCCCGGCTCGATCTTGCCCAGCCGCCGGATCGCCTCGATGGCCGCCACGGCCACCAGTGCGGCCCCCGCAGCACCCAGCAACATCGGCACGCTGGCCACCAGTCCCGTCACCAGAAACGCCACCACGATCCCCGGCAGCACCACATGGCTGATCGCATCCCCAATCAGTGCCTGCCGCCGCAACAGCAGGAAATTCCCCGGCAAGGCACAGGCAACAGCCACACAGATGCCGATCAGCATCGGCACCAGCGACAGCGGGACAAATTCGGAACCGGTCATGGTGTTACCCCTTGCGGCGCGGGCAACCGCGCGTCGATGTCTCTCAACTGATCGGGGGTCAGGACGCTGCTCATCTCGGTCAACCCGTCATAGCGCAGGGCCGCGGCGGCATAGGCCTGATCACTGCGCACAACCTGCCAGCGGGCCTCGTCCAGCAACGCCTGGGCCGCATGGGCGCGCCCCTTGTCGGTCGCCACGCCATCGCCCCGCATCAGCCCGCCCCGTTCCATCAGCCGCTGTGTCAGGCGTTCATAGATCGGTTGCCCCTGGGCCAGCGCCAGCAATCCCTGTCGCAGGTGAACACGGCGCTGGTACTGGCGGTGCTGTACCACCGATGACACCACGCCCCGCCCCGGCGCGCACAGCAGCGAAATCATGAACAGGGCAAAACTGACCAGCACGATGATCGGCCCCGTCGGCACATCCGGCACCGCTGCCGAAATCGCAGCGCCCACATAGCCCGACAGCCCGCCGACAATCCCCGCCCCCAACAGCACACGGTCCACACGCTCGGTCCAGAACCGCGCCGTCACGGGCGGGATGATCAGCAACGCCACGATCAGGATCAGCCCAACGATCTTCAGCCCAACAACCGTTACGGCCAGAACGATCCCCATCATCGCCAGATCAATCCGGTTCACATTCCGTCCTGTCGCCAGGGCAAAGTCGGGATCAAAAGCGACCAGCGTCAGCGGTCGCCGCAGGATCAGCACCAGCGCCAGCGTCAGCGCCGCCGCCAACACCAGCACCAGCGCATCGGATTGCAGCATGCCTGCGGTCGAGCCCAGCAGAAAGCTTTCCAGCCCCGCTTGTCGACCGCTGGACATGGTCTGGATATAGGTCAGCACCACGATGCCAAAGCCGAAGAACACCGACAGCACCGCCCCGATCGCCGCATCCTCGGCCAGCCGCGTGCGGGTGCTCAGCCAGTTCACGCACAGCAAACCGATGGCCGCTGAAACCGCACCCCCTGCCAGCAGGCCGATCAGGTTGCGCCCGTCCCCGCCCATGGCCACCATCAGCACAAAGGCCAGCCCGACCCCGGGCAGGGTGGCATGGCTGACCGCATCGCTGACCAATGCGCGTTTGCGCAGGAACAGGAACGATCCGCCGACGCCACCCGCGATACCCAGAATGCCCGCACCCAGCGTCACCAGCGTCGCGTTATACCCCAGCCCCAAAAGCAGCGCGTCCCAGATCATCGCGCGGCGGCCCCGGTCCCTGTACCGATCAACGTATCAGCCAGCGCATCCATCTGCGCGCCCGCCAGCCGCCCGCCATAGGCGGTTTGCAGGTTCGTTTGGGTAAAGGTCGTCGCGACCGGCCCTTCGGCAACGGCCTGTGTGTTGATCAGGAACACATCGTCGAAATAATCACGCACAGTGCTCAGGTCATGATGCACCGCCACCACCGTCTTGCCCGCATCGCGCAGGCCCTTCAGCACGTTGATGATCGCCTGCTCTGTCGCCGCATCGACCCCCGCAAAGGGTTCGTCCAACAGATACAGGTCCGCCCCCTGCGCCAATGCACGCGCCAGGAACACCCGTTGTTGCTGTCCGCCCGAAAGCTGTCCGATCTGGCGGGTGGCAAAATCGGTCATGCCGACACGCTCAAGGCAATCCATGGCCTGCGCGCGATGTTTGGCGCGGACCCGTCCCAACAGGCCCAACTGGCCGTACATGCCCATCAACACCACGTCGATCACACGCGTCGGGAAATCCCAGTCGACGCTGGCCCGTTGCGGAACATAGGCGATGTGGTCCCGCTGCCATGCCATCGGTTGTCCCAGGACGGTCACCGTACCCGCAAGCGGTTTCAGGATACCCAATGCAGCCTTGAGCAGGGTCGACTTGCCGGCCCCGTTCGGCCCGATGATCGCCGTCATATGACCTGCGCGCACGGTCATATCGACGGAAAACACCGCAGGTTTCTGCCCATAAGACACCGTCAGCCCGCGTATCGCCAGCGGGCTGGCCAGACGACGTTCGGCGTCGGTGGGCGCGTCCTTGTCCCGTGCCAATGTGATTGTCATGGCTCAGGCTCCCTGATTCAACTGACCGGACATCCCGCCCGCGGGCACGTCGGCACCCAGCGCACGGGCAATGGTGGTCACGTTGTGGTCGATCATGCCGATATACGTCCCCTCATAGGTGCCATCCTGCCCCATGGCGTCACTGAACAGCTCGCCGCCCACACGCACGTCGTGGCCACGGGCCGCAGCCCCCTCAACGAGCGCACGCATGTTGCGATCCGACACCGAGCTTTCGACAAAGACCGCGCTCAGCCCGCGTGTCACGATGGTGTCAACCAGCGCACTGACGCGGTGCAATCCGGCCTCGCTTTCGGTGGAAATCCCCTGAATGCCGATGACCTCGAACCCATAGGCACGACCAAAGTAGCCAAAGGCGTCATGGGCCGTCAGCAGCACCCGCTGTTCGGGCGGCACCTGTTCCAGCGTGTGACGGGCATAGACATCCAGCTCCCCCAGTCGCGCGGCATAGGCCTGCGCATTGGCGGCAAAGACATCGGCCATCTCGGGGCGCACCTCGCCCAGCACGCGGCCGATCTCGGTCACCACGCCTGTAAACAGCTCTGGTGCCATCCAGACGTGCGGGTCATAGCGATTTTCATAATCTGCATGGGCCAGAAGCTGCTCTTTCGGCAGCGCCTCGGCCACGGCAAAGACCTGACGTTGGCGCGCGAGGGTGTGGAAGAATTCCTCCATCTGCGCCTCAAGGTACAGACCATGCCACAGGACCGCGTCGGCCCGGGTCATGGCAACGATGTCGCTGCGGGTCTGGCGGTACGAATGCGGATCGACCCCCGGCCCCATCAGCGCCTTGACCGTTACCGCGTCGCCGCCGACTTCGCGGGCGGCGTCTGCGATCATGCCCGTGGTGGCAACCACGCTCAGCGGGGCTGCGGCAAAGGACGGGCGGGCCAGCACGCTGGCGGTCAGGGCAGCGAAACCACCCAAGGCTGCACGGCGGGACATGGAATGTGTGTATGTTTTATGTGTCATGGCTCCAAATATGAGAATCATTCGCAACAAGTCAAGATAATTGAGAATGGTTCGCAATAAGGCGCCCAAAGTGCCTGTTTTTCAGTCGAAAGAGATCACGAATGCCGCCCCTCCCGTGGCGTTCTGGTCGTCCAGCGTGATCCGGGCACCGTGGGCAGACAGCAGGGTTTGCACGATTGTCAGGCCCATACCCGTGCCGCCCGCATCGCGGCGGGTGGTAAAGAACGGATCGAAAATGCGCCCGGCGTTGCCCGCGCCGATGCCGCGGCCATCGTCCACGATGTGCAACGACTGCCCCCGACAGGCCAGCATCAGCCGCGTGGCCCCGTGCGCGGCAGCGTTCTGCGCCATCTGGTCGATCACCACGGTCAGATCGCTCAGCGACAGGGGCACCGTGCCATCCTGTTCGACAATGATCTGCACGTCGCCAACCTTGGCAGGCAATGCCTGCAGCTGGGTCTGCCCCGGTCCGCTGCTTTGGCTGGCCGCTGCATGGCGCTGCAATTGTGTCACCAGAGCTTGCATCCGCGCGGCAGACGCTTCGATCGTGTCGATCAACTGGGCCTGATCGCGTGCAGGCAGGTCCGATTGCAACAGCTCTGCCGCGCCACGCAGGCTGGTCAGGGGCGATTTCAGCTCGTGCGTGACATGATCGGCATAGGCCCGCAGGCTGGCCGCCCGCGATTGCAGCGTGTCGCCCATGGCGATCACACTGGCCCCCAACGCGCCGAACTCGGGCGTGCCGAAATGCGTGGGCGGAGTGGCGTCGCTGCGCCCCTCGCGCACAGCGCGCGCATAGGTGGTCAGCCGCGCCACAGGCCGCAGCACCAACCGCCACAGCAAAAACGCCAGAACGGCGGTCGACACCACCGCCATCCAGAACAGCAACCACCCGGTCTCGCCCCAGCCCAGAATGTTACCTGCCAGCCGGAACCACACGATCCCGATCAGCGGCAGACACAGAACCGCCGCCAGCGTCCCGCCGATGACAAAGGCCAGCGGCGGACGCCACTTTGCCTTTATCCGCGACATGGGCCCATCCGCACGCCAACACCATGCACCGTCTCGACCGCATCGGCGCAGCCCGCTTCGGCCAGCTTGGCCCGCAGGTTGCGCAGGTGGCTGTCCACGGTCCGGTCGCTGACATGGATGTTGGCCCCATACATCGCATCGGTCAGCGCGGGCCGCGAGGCGACCTGCTCGGGCCGTTGCATCAGGTGATCCAGCAGCGCCATCTCGCGGTTGGTCAGCGCCAGCGGCACGCCGGCAACGGCACAGTGGTGGCGGGCCGCGTCCACCTCCAGAACACCCCGCGTGCGTGTCGTCCCCTGTTGCACAACGCTGCTGCGGCGCAGGATGGCACGCACGCGGGCCACCAGTTCGCGGGGCGAGAACGGCTTGGTCACATAGTCATCGCCGCCCAGTTCAAAGGCCAGCACGCGGTCGATCTCGTCCTCGCGCGCGGTCAGGAACAGCACCGGCGTCTGATCCGTGGTGCGCAGTTCGCGGCACATTGCCAGCCCGTCCATCTCGGGCAGGCCGATGTCCAGCACGATCAGGTCAAACCGCCCGGTGCGGCCCTTGGCCAACCCTTCAGCCCCGTCGCCTGCAGCCTCGGTGCGGAACCCGGCCTGTTCCAGTGCGATGCGCAACACATCGCGGATTTGCGCATCATCATCGACAATCAGAATGGTCTGGGTGCTCATTGGGTCAACTGCTTTGCTTCAATGGCCTGCAAGCTACGGCGCAGCCGCGCGTTGCGAAAGCCCCATTCCCACCAGTCCGCAGGTTCGAACAGCTCCGGCCCGATGCCCGGCTGCAGCATCGGACACAACGGATACCCTGTTTTTGCCTCGTGTCTGGTGACGGCGGGCAAGGCCCCTTCACCCAGGTAGCGGCAGATGTACCAGGAATCCTTTACCACCTCTTGCGTCAGATTGTGGCGCGCGATGATCCCGTCAAAGTTGATGAAAGCACAGACATAGAGGGTCACCACGCCAATGCCGCCCGAGCGCAGCAGCATCCAGCCGGTGTCCTTGCGCGCCGCAACCTGCCAGACCACGACACCCAGCCCCGCAGCGACCACGCCCATCCAGATAAAGGCCGACACCCGCAGCCGCGTCAGCCCGAACACATCGACATAGGTGTCCAGCCGCACCACCGACGCCAGCACCAGCGCCAGTGTCTGCGCCAGCCACGCCAGCAGCAAGACCCGCAACAACGGCTTCTCCTCGGCAAAGGGACGCGCCATCACCGCAAACAACCCCGCCAGCAGCGCCGTCACCAGCAATGGATAGGCGCCGCGATGGGCATATGTCGCATGGCTCATCCCCTCGGGCAGGCCCGCGTCACCATACAGCATGACGATATCCATCACCGTCTGCACCGCGAACATCGCGTTGAACAGCACCAGCGACCGCGCGACCGAACCTGCGTTGATCACACCGACATGCCGTACCGTGTGGCGCGCGGGGGCGGGCATCAGCCTGCTGTGCAGGCGCGCAATCACCAGACAGGGCCAGATCAGCAGCGCCATCAATCCCCAGAACACCCCGCGCCACAGGTTCACATCGGGCAGGCGCAGATCGTTCAGGCTTTGCGACCAGCGATCCAGCACCGGGTTCGCTTCCAGCAGCAGCAAGGCAAAGACACCGCCCAGGATCACCGGCACGGCCCAGGCCATGACCAGTCGCTCCAGATCCCAGCCAGACGGCTTTACCGACACCATTTGCCGCGCGGCCTGCGCCCCGTCGCGCACCGTGGCCACGGGACCGACCCACCACAACCGCAGCGCACTGCGGATCACCGCGGCACGCCTGATCCCCGCGACAAAGACCACAACCAGCGACAGACCGATCATGCTGATCACCACCGACAGCGGCTGCACCAGCTCGACCAGCGGCAGCACCGCCAGCGCCACGCCACCGCCTGCCTGCCATGCAACCCGCGCGGGCACATCTGCCAGCCAGATCGCCACACCGCCCAAAATCGCACAGAACAGCGCCAGCGACACACCCGCCGACACCTGCCAGACCAGCGCATCCGACAGCGCGATCAGTGCCACCAGCAGCGCCAGCCTCACCGGTCCCGTTCGGTCGCCTTGCCACCCGATCTTCTTGCGTGGCGAGGGCGGGTTGCTGCCTTCCAGCCACCAGCCATCGTTTTGCATCGCCAGCGGCACGCCGCGCATGATTGCCGTTTTCATCTGTCCTGCCTCTCAAGTCATTTTTTCTGCCTCTTCAATGCCAAAGCATTCGCGCAAGCCCCGCGTGCCGTTTGTGCAGTTTTTGCGCAAAGGCTGACGCCGCGCCGCATCTTGCGCTTGAACCACGCCCGTGCCAGTTTTCAGACCTTGTTCCTTTGAAGGTGACCCCATGCTTCAACCCGCAACCACATCGCAGGACGCGCACCTGCCGCAACTGACCCTGACCCGCAATCCGGGCATGGATCTGGATATGAACTGGGTCCGCGCGGTGCAGGCCAACACCTCGGCCATCGAACGCCGTGCCGCGACACTGCCCGCCCGCCGATCGGTCAAGAAGGACTATCAGGCGGCCTGGCTGCTCAAGGCGGTGACCTGCATCGACCTGACCACCCTGTCAGGCGACGACACCGCCGCCCGTGTCCGCCGCCTGTGCGCCAAGGCGCGCCAGCCGGTGAACGCGCAGGTGCTGGCAGCACTGGATATGCCGGGCATCACCACCGGCGCGGTCTGTGTCTATCACGAGATGGTCGAAACTGCTGTGGCCGCGCTGGAGGGGTCAGGCATTCCAGTCGCTGCCGTTTCCACCGGCTTTCCTGCGGGCCTGTCCCCCTTCGATCTGCGGATCGAGGAAATCCGCCGCAGCGTCGCCGCGGGGGCATCCGAAATCGACATAGTCATCTCGCGCCGTCACGTGCTGGAAGGCAACTGGCAGGCGCTCTACAACGAAATGCGCGAAATGCGCACCGCCTGCGGCGAGGCCCACGTCAAGGCGATCCTGGCCACGGGCGAATTGGGCACACTGCGCAACGTCGCCCGCGCCTCGCTGGTGTGCATGATGGCCGGCGCCGATTTCATCAAGACATCCACCGGCAAGGAAAGCGTGAACGCCACCCTGCCCGTCAGCCTGACCATGATCCGCGCGATCCGCGACTATCACACCGCCACCGGCATCCACGTCGGCTACAAACCTGCGGGCGGGATTTCCAAGGCCAAGGACGCGATCACCTATCTTGCCCTGATCAAGGAAGAGCTCGGCGCACGCTGGCTGCAACCCGACCTGTTCCGCTTTGGCGCGTCGTCCCTGTTGGGCGACATCGAACGCCAGCTCGAACACCACGTCACCGGCAACTATTCCGCCACTCACCGCCATCCGATGGGATAAATCATGACCGTGAAAGAGATTTTTCAGACGATGGACTATGGCCCCGCTCCCGAATCCGCCGAAGAAGCCCTGACATGGCTTGTCGATCAGGGCAGCCGTTTCGGCCATTTCATCGACGGCCAGTTCACCAAACCCGCGACAGGATTTGACAGCACCAACCCCGCCACGGGCGAGGCACTGGCCACCCTGACACAAGCCACGCAATCCGACGTGGACAAGGCCGTGGCCGCCGCACGCAAGGCCCAGCCCAAGTGGGAAAAACTGGGCGGTCCGGGCCGTGCGCGTTTCCTTTATGCCATCGCGCGCCTGCTGCAAAAACACAGCCGCCTGTTCGCGGTGCTGGAAACGCTCGACAACGGCAAACCGATCCGCGAAAGCCGCGACATCGACATTCCACTGGCGCAGCGGCATTTCTATTACCACGCCGGCATGGCGCAACTGATGGACGACGCCCTGCCCGACCGCGCGGCCTTGGGCGTTTGTGGCCAGATCATCCCGTGGAACTTCCCGCTGCTGATGCTGGCATGGAAAATCGCGCCCGCGCTGGCCATGGGCAACACCGTGGTGCTGAAACCGGCAGAATACACCTCGCTGACCGCGCTGCTGTTCGCCGACATCTGCCGTCAGGCCGGCCTGCCTGCGGGCGTGGTCAACATCGTGACCGGCGACGGGGCGGTGGGCGAAATGATCGTGAACGCCGATGTGGACAAGATCGCCTTTACCGGCTCCACCGCCGTGGGCCGCCGCATCCGCGAGGCGACCGCAGACACCGACAAGGAACTGACGTTGGAGCTGGGCGGCAAGTCCCCCTACATCGTCTTTGACGACGCCGATCTGGATTCGGCTGTCGAAGGGCTGGTTGATGCCATCTGGTTCAATCAGGGACAGGTCTGCTGTGCTGGTTCGCGCCTGTTGGTGCATGAACCCGTGGCCGAACGGTTCTATGCCAAACTGCGCGCCCGCATGGACAAACTGCGCATCGGCAACCCGCTGGACAAAAGCATCGACGTGGGCGCCATCGTCGATGCGACCCAACTGAAAACCATCACCGACATGGTCGCCGCCAACAGCGATGGCGACATGCACCAGACGGCCTGTGACCTGCCCGCACGCGGCTGTTTCTACCCGCCGACACTGATCACCGGCCTCGATACCGCGCACCCGCTGATGCAAGAGGAAATCTTTGGCCCGGTTCTGGTCGCCACCACCTTCCGCACCCCATCCGAAGCGGTCGAGCTGGCCAACAACACCCGCTACGGGCTGGCCGCGACCCTGTGGACCGAAAACATCAACCTTGCGCTGGACGTGGCCCCGAAACTGGCCGCCGGTGTGGTCTGGACCAATGCCACCAACCTCTTTGACGCTGCCGCAGGCTTTGGCGGCGTGCGCGAAAGCGGCTTTGGCCGTGAAGGCGGCTGGGAAGGGCTGGCTGCCTACACCAAACCCAAAGACGCAAAGAAACCCCTGTCGCTAATCGCCCCCTTCGAGGGCGACAAAGGCCCCGCCGACGGCATCGACCGCACCGCGAAATTGTACATCGGCGGCAAACAGGCGCGCCCCGACGGTGGCTATTCGACGCCGGTCTATGGCAAGAACGGAACGCTTCTGGGCCATGCTTCCCAGTCCAACCGCAAGGACCTGCGCAACGCGGTCGAAGCGGCACAGGCGGCCAAGGGTTGGGGCAAGACCACCGGCCACCTGCGGGCGCAAATCTTGTACTACATCGGCGAAAATCTGTACGCCCGCGCCGACGAATTCGAATCTCGCCTGAACGCCCTGCAAGGGGGCCGTCACGGTGCGACAGAGGTACAAGACAGCATCAATACCCTGTTCACCGCCGCAGCCTGGGCCGACAAATACGATGGCCAGGCCCACGGCGTCCCGATCCGCGGCGTGGCGCTGGCGATGAAGGAACCCACCGGCGTGATCGCGGCACTGTGCCCCGACGCGCACCCGCTGCTGGGGCTGGTGTCGCTGATAGCCCCCGCCATCGCCATGGGCAACCGCATCATCCTGGGTGCCTCGCAACCCTTCCCGCTGGTGGCCACCGACTTTTACCAGATCCTCGACACGTCGGACGTGCCTGCGGGCGTGGTCAACATCCTGACCGGCCCGCACGAGGCGCTGGCCGACACCATGGCCCGCCATATGGATATCGACGCGGTCTGGTCCTTCTCGGACCCGGCCCTGTCGGAAACCATCCGCAAGGGATCGTCCAGCAACCTGAAACGCACATGGATCGGCACCAGCCTGCCCACAACCAAGGACACGCTTGCCGCCGCGACAGAAGTCAAAAACATCTGGATTCCCTACGGCGAATAACGGGTTTCTTTTGGCTCCAAATATCCCGGAGTTTGAGGCAGAGCCTCAAAAAAAGCGCCCGCCAAAGGCGGGCGCAAACATCGCACGACCCGTCAGGGTCTCATTTTCCGATCACTGCGCGGGTATCACTCAGGCAGCGGGCCGGTTTCCAGCCCGACAGGCTTGCCCACGACCACGAATTGCAAGCCTTCAGGGTCTAGCAATTCGCCCGCAACCCGTTTCACATCGGCCAGCGTCACCGCCTCGACCTTGTCATTGCGCGTCGCGATATAATCGATCGGCAGGCCCAGCATCTGCATCCCCACCATGATCTGCGCAATCGGCGCGTTGCCGTCAAAGCGCAACGGATAGGCACCGGTCAGAAAGGTCTTGGCGTCGCGCAGCTCGTCCTCGGTCACGCCCTCAGCAGCAGCCTTGGCCCATTCGTCACGGATCACGGCAATCGCCTCGGCAATCCGGTCGTTGGCCGAAGCGACATGACCCATGTACACCGCCGCATAGTCGCGCGGCACCAGATAGGAATAAACACCATAGGTCAGCCCGCGCTTTTCGCGCACTTCGGTCATCAGACGGCTTTCGAACGACCCGCCGCCCAGGATCTGGTTCAGCACCGTGGCCGCAAAGAAATCGGGGTCGTCCTGCGCCATGCCCGGCTGTCCGAACAGCGCCACGGATTGCGGCGTGTCATAGTCGATCACGGTCACGCCTGCGGGGATGTTCACCTCTGCCATCTCAGGCATCGGTGCTCCGGTCTCGGGCAGATCGCCCAACAGCTTGTCCAGCAGCGGGCCCAGTTCCTCGGGGGTGATGTCGCCCACAACGCCGACGTACAGGCGATCCTTGGCCAACACCGCCTGATGCGCTGCCACCAGATCCTCGCGGGTCAGCGCCGCGACGCTTTCAGCCGTGCCACGGAATGAGGTGGCATAGGGGTGGTCGCCATAGGCCAGCTTGTCGAATTCACGGCTGGCCAGTTCGTCGGGGTCCTTGTCGTCCGACGCAATCCCGGTCAACACCTGTTGGCGCACCCGCTCGACCGCGTCGGGGGCGAATGTCGGCTCCAGCAACGAGGCGCGCAGCAGGTCCACCGCCTGATCGCGGTTCTCGGTCAGAAAGCGTGCGGACACGGCCAGCGAATCGTCGCCCACGTCATAGCCGAACGATGCCGCCAACCCTTCCAGCGCTCGGGCAAAGCCGCGCGCGTCCAGGTCGCCCGCACCCTCTTCCAGCAATCCGGTCATCAGGTTGGTGGCCCCACGCTTGCCCGGCGCATCCAGCGACGCACCGCCGCGAAACCGCAGCTCCATTGCCGTGAACGGAATCGACGGTTCCTGCACCAGCCATGCGGTGATCCCGCCGGGGCTGACAACTTCGGTGATCTCGACCTCAGCGCGGGCGGGCAGCGCCAGCACCACGGTCATCATCAATGCAAGGATATATCTCATTGGTCTGCCTCCACGGGTTTCGCCAGCCAGCCGGTGACCGATCCTTCGATGCGCAGCACCTTTTTCGCCACGGCCATGATGTCGTCAGCCGTCACCGCCTGCAGCACATCGGGCCAGTCCTGCACATCCGCAACCGTCAGCCCCGAGGCCAGCGCCGCACCATAGCGGTTCGCCACGCCGTCGGCGTCATCGCGGGCATAGATCTGCTGCGCGCGCAATTGCAGCTTGATCCGCTCCAGCTGCTCGGCATCCACGCCGTCCTTCATGAAGCTGGCCAGCGCCGCGTCCATCGCATCCTCGGCCTGTTGCAGGCTGACATCCGGTCCGGGCACCACGATCAGGTCAAAGGTCGTGTCATCCAGCGAAACGCCGCTGTAGAAAGCGCCCGAATAGACCGCCACCTGCGTGTCGAATTGCAGCTTTTCCGCCAGATAAGAGGTGGTGCCGCCGCCCAGAATCTCGGCAAGGATGGTCAGCGCAGCCGCGTCTTTCTGGTCACCCGCGTCCCGTTCGGGGGCAAGGTAGGACCGGTTCACATAGGGCTGTGCCACGCGCGGATCGCGAAAGATCACGCGGCGGGCGGCCGTCTGCGGCGGCTCCTGGGTGCGCACACGCTCGGGCAGGTTCGGCTCGGCGGGGATCACACCATAGTATTTCTCGGCCAGTGTCTTGACCTCGGCGGGGTCGACATCGCCCGCGACCACAAGGATCGCATCGTTGGGCGAATAATAGATGTCGTAAAAGTTCAGCGCGTCGTCCAGATCCAGCGCCTGCATCTCGTGCATCCAGCCGATCACCGGCACGCCGTAGCGGTGGTTCAGGTACTGTGCTGCGTTCATCTGCTCGCCGAACAGCGCACGCGGATTGTTCTCGGTGCGCATGTTGCGTTCTTCGATGATCACATCGCGCTCTGTTTCGATGTTTTCAGGGGTCAGACGCAGATTCTCCATCCGGTCCGCCTCCATCTTCATCATCAGCCCCAGCCGGTCGGCTGCGATGCGCTGGTAGTAGGCGGTGTAATCATAGCTGGTAAAGGCGTTGTCCCGACCGCCATTGGCGGCCACCGTGGCCGACAGCTCGCCCGCGGCCATGTTGTCGGTAGCCTTGAACAGCAGGTGTTCCAGGAAATGCGCCACGCCTGACGACCCCTTGGGCTCGTCCGCCGATCCGGCCTTGTACCAGACCATATGCGTGACGACCGGGGCGCGGTGGTCTTCGACCACCACGACCTGCATGCCGTTTTCCAATTCGAATGTTGTGACGTTTTCGTTTGCCGCCCAGGCCGCCATAGGCAAAAGGGCCGCGATCAGTGCCATGACGGCGCGCAGATGAGTCATCTGTAATCCTATTCCGGTCGCAATTACGATGACAGATGGTCATGACACTGTCCGGATATCAACCGTGGTGCCGTCTTTGTGACCTAGTTGCCGAAACGCGTGTTCGCTGGCGGCGAAGACGGTGTCGGAACGCCCGCGCGCCGATAGGCCGTAGCCACCTTTTGCGGGTCAATCGCCTGACGTTTGTAGGCCTGATTGTAGCGGTCGACCGGCACGATGCGATACTGGGTAAAGCGGCCCCGACGCTTGCGGAACGCTTCGTCCTCTGCGGCAAGGGTCGTGCGGATGTCCGCCGTGCGGCCAAAGCGGCTGGCATGGTTCACAACCGCGCCGTCGCTGGCAGGAATGGCAGCCGTGGGCGAGCCGCGGCGGCCGCCCAGCTTGTCGACACTCTCGTCCAAGGGTCGCAGATCGACCAGATTCGCCTGACCGGGGGTCGGCGTCGGCAAAGCGGCATAGCTTTCAGGCTCTTCCAGCGGCTTTGACGGGGTCACGATGAATTCATCCGGCCCGTCCGATGTGCCACGCAGATCGCGCAGGCCTGTGTTGGCGCAGGCTCCCAAAGCCAGCGTCACCGTCAATGCCATCAGTCCGCGTATCAGGCGCATCGCCGTCTCCCACCAATTGCCCAAACAGGCCTTTGCCCACTGACTTATCGCAGCAGGCGGGGCAATGTCACGCCCGCTTTTTATCCTGCGCGAAAAACACCAGCCCGATTGCACCCGCAAAGATGAAGATATCCCCGACGTTAAAGACAAACGGGTTGCGGATGCCACAGCATGACATGTTCAGGAAATCCAGAACATAGCCATAGAACACACGGTCCACGACATTGCCCAGCGCTCCGCCGATCAGCAGGCCCGCGCTGACGAAAACGATGGGCCGCTGGGGCGCGCCGCGCAGCCACCACAGCACGGCACAGCAGATCAGCAGCGCCAGCACCACAAGAACCCAGCGCGCCAGATCGCCGTCACCGTCCATCAGGCCAAAGTTGATGCCCCGATTTTCGCCATAGCGAAAATTCAGCAGCGGCGGCAGCACGTCGATCGCCCGCACCCGTGCCAGCTCCATGCCGTGCACGACGGCATATTTGCTGACCTGATCCAGAAGCAGGGCGATCAACGCCGATATGGCAACCAGACGCATGATCAGTGCCGGAAGTGACGCATGCCGGTCAGCACCATCGCCAGACCCGCCTCGTCCGCTGCCGCGATCACCTCGTCATCGCGCATCGAGCCGCCGGGCTGGATGATCGCCGTGGCGCCAGCTTCGGCAGCGGTGATCAGACCGTCGGCAAAAGGGAAAAACGCATCGGATGCCACGACCGACCCTTGCGTCAACGGAGCGGACAGGCCCAGCGCCTCGGCCATGTCCTGCGCCTTGCGCGCGGCGATGCGCGTGCTGTCCACGCGGCTCATCTGGCCGGCACCGACGCCCACGGTCGCGCCATCCTTGACGTAGATGATCGCGTTGGATTTGACGTGCTTCGCCACAGTCCATGCAAACAACAGATCGTTCAGTTCCTGCTCGGACGGGGCGCGTTTGGTCACGACCTTCAGATCCTCGCGGGTGATCCGGCCGACGTCCTTGTCCTGCACCAGAAACCCGCCCGACACCTGCCGCACAGCCAGTGCAGCGGCGCCCGCAGTGGCCAGACCGTCGGTGGTCAGCAAACGCAGGTTCTTCTTTTGGCTAAAAATATCCATTGCCTCGGCGCTGGCACCGGGCGCGATCACAACTTCGGTAAAGATACCGGTGATCTCGCGCGCCGTATCGGCGTCCAGCGGCTGGTTCAGGGCGATGATGCCACCAAACGCGCTGGTGCGGTCGCAGTCGAACGCACGGTTGTAGGCCTCTTTCAGCGTCGCACCGCGCGACACGCCGCAGGGGTTGGCGTGTTTGATGATGGCGCAGGCGGGGCCTTGGGCCGGATCAAACTCGCTGACCAGCTCGAACGCCGCATCGGTGTCGTTGATGTTGTTATAGGACAGCTCCTTGCCCTGATGCTGCTTGGCGGTGGCGACACCGGGACGCGCGCTGCCATCGGTGTAGAACGCTGCACCCTGATGCGGGTTCTCGCCGTAGCGCAGACCCTGCGCCAGCGTGCCTGCAAAACTGCGGCGGCGGGGCGTGCCACCAACTTGCGCCGCCATCCATGTGCTGACGGCGGTGTCATAGGCCGCAGTGCGCCCGTAAGCCGTCTGGGCCAGACGCTGCCGCAGGGCATAGGTGGTCTGACCGTCGTTGGCCTCAAGCTCGGCCAGCACCACGTCATAATCCTCAACGTCGACCACGATGTTCACAAATCCGTGGTTCTTGGCCGCCGACCGGATCATCGCAGGGCCGCCGATGTCGATGTTCTCGATCACTTCGTCATAGGCCGCGCCCTTGGCGACGGTTTCCTCGAAGGGGTAAAGGTTGACCACCACCAGATCAATCGCACCGATGTTGTGGGCGTCCATCGCCGCGCGGTGGTCGGCATTGTCACGCAGGGCCAGCAGACCGCCGTGCACCACAGGGTGCAGCGTCTTGACCCGCCCGTCCATCATCTCGGGATAGCCGGTGACATCCGCCACGTCCTTGACCTCCAGACCAGCCGCCCGCAGCGCCGCCGCGGTGCCGCCGGTGCTCAGCAATTCGACCCCCCGCGCGGCCAGGGCCTGACCGAATGGCACGAGGCCGGTCTTGTCAGATACGGAAATCAGCGCGCGGCGCACGGGATAGAGGTCGGTGGTCATGGTAATCAGCAGCCTTTTTGCGGCCTAGTCGGCCATATCAAGTTCATCTCGGGACAGGTCCCTGATGCCAATGGCAGTCTCCTGCGCCTTGGACAAGGACCAGCGAATGCGCGTGGCATACTGCATTGCGCGCCCCATGAGAACAATCTGTTGTGTCGCACGTGGCTTTAATCGGCCTTTTTCCAGGTAAACACTTGGATCAAGACGCAATTCATAATTGCCATCATGGCGAAAAACCCAGATTTCACCGCTTTTCAGCGCCATCGAGATGGCCGCACCGCCCAAATCAAGGGTCGCATCGACCTCGGGGTGCAGGTGAAACCGGATCGCGAAAGGCACGCCTTGCAGCTTGCCCGCATCCAGCGCGCGGTCGAAACGGCGCTTGTCGGCGTCATCCAGCGCCAGCAGCATATCCTCGCCCGCCATGCCGCGCCCGTCAAAGGTCAGCTCGAGCGTGCGCGCATGGGTCAGCCCATGGGTGCTGACGAAACCATCATGCCCGCCCTGAAACCGGATGCCGTCGTTGACCTGGCTCATCTCGATGGGCACCGATTGCGGCGTATCCACCAGCATCTCCGTGGCACCCGAGCTGTCGGCATCGCCCAGCCGCGCGCTGGAATAGCCGTCCAGCACCAGCGTGCTGTGCGACGGCGTTGCACGCCCCGCCCGTCGCCATTCCGCCCCGAACGATCCGCCGGGACCACAGTTCACGATCAGCGGACGCCGCCCCGAGGTCAGTTCGAAGGCCAGGGTCGAGGCATGGGCATTGCGGCTCGCCTTGCCACTGGCGGGCGGGCTGGCATCGACAATCACGCTGGTGCGTCCCGCGCTCAGCCGGGCATAGCCCATCGACAGCCCGTCCGGTTGCCGTGTCTTGATCCCGCTGGCGGCCAGCGCGTGATCCAGCCAGCCCTCTTGCCCGCGCCCGCCACCGTGAAACCGCGCCAGCGCGCCGTCTGCATGACGCAGGGTGCGCAGGGTGGGTGCGATACGTTCGATGGCGTCCAGATGGGCGGCAGGGGCTTCGCGTCCTGCCTCGCTCAGCGTGGCGGCGGCCCAGGTCAGCAGGGTGAACACGTCCAGCAATTCTTCGGGGTTGCGGGTGGGCAGGCCGCCCTGTTCGTCGATCTGGTTCTGACATTCCCGCGCCAGCGCCTTGATCGCAGGCTCGGCCAGCAGCTCCATCCCCTCCAGCGACAGGCCCGCATAGATCAAACCGGTCAGCGCCTCGAACCGCGGCAGGCCGGGCGCGGCGGAATGCCAGCGTTTCGACAGGAACCGCGTTTGCTGGGCCAGCGACAGATAGAACGCATCCCCCAGCGCCTTGTCCTGCCCGCGTAGAACGAACAGTGCATGGTTGATCCACCGGATCAACCGCCGACCCGTCAGGTCCGGCGTCCAGCCTGCGCCCGATCCGCGGCCATAGCGGTCGATCCAGCCCCACAGCCACCGCTGTGCCGCCTCGCGCGTGGCGATGTCACCGACGGCGGCCAGATCGTCCAGCCATGCAAAGCCGTGCAGTTCATCCGCAAAGGCCGCATCGGGCACAGTCAGATCCCACAGGCCCACATCAGGCGCTGCGATCAGGTGCCCCGCAAACAGGTAATTGCCCGCTGACAATTGCCGCCCGCGCGCATAGCTGCCGATGGTTTTGGGTTCGGGAGAGGAGACAAAAGCCGTTGCCGCCCGCGCGCGCGTCGCCAACCGGGCATGCAACCGGTTGAGAAAACGCGTCTTTCGCGCGGTGAACCCCAAGGGTTCAGACATGGGTATATCCCGTCATGGGGTCTGTCT
This sequence comes from Sulfitobacter sp. 20_GPM-1509m, assembly GCF_000620505.1. Classification (GTDB taxonomy): domain Bacteria; phylum Pseudomonadota; class Alphaproteobacteria; order Rhodobacterales; family Rhodobacteraceae; genus Pseudosulfitobacter. Next base: position 82,831 of record NZ_JIBC01000005.1, read on the forward strand.
CGCTGCCTCGTGCACTGTGGCGGTGCGCTCTGATGGCGCTTGCAGCAGATGATAACCCGTAAGAAGCCCTGAGTCACCGCTCTTTGCGCAGCACCGCGATGTAAAATCCGTCCATGCCGCCCAGGTCGGCCCAATAGTCGGGGCGCAGGCGCAGTCCGCCCTCTTCGGTGATCCAGCCCGTGTCGATGCCCGCCACGTCCAGGGCCGCGCGGTCCACGGCCATATCGCCGTGGCGTTCCAGCGCCTCGATGATCTGCACCTCTCCCTCGTCCGGCAACAGGCTGCATGTGCAATAGACCATCCGCCCGCCCGCTTCGAGCAGCCCCCAGGCGTGGTCGATCATCCGTGCCTGAAGGTCGATCAGGCCGCCGAATTCGCTGCCGTCCTTTGCATAGGGCAGGTCAGGGTGCCGCCGGATCGTGCCGGTCGCGGAACAGGGCGCATCCAGCAGGATCGCGGGCCAGGTGCCTTGCAACTCCAGCACATCGCCAGCCTGCACGGTTGCTTTCAGCCCCGTGCGCGTCAGGTTTTCGCGCAGACGGCCCAGACGGCTTTCCGAGATGTCCACGGCCGTCACCTCTGCCCCCGTCGCGGCCAGTTGCAGCGTCTTGCCGCCCGGTGCCGCGCACAGGTCCAGAACGCGTGTGCCGGATTGCGCCTGCAACAACCGCGCGGGGATGGCGGCAGCGGCATCCTGCACCCACCAGTCGCCGGCCTCGAACCCGGCCAGCGCCGACACCTGCCCCGCATCCGCCACGCGCACCGATCCGGTCGGCAGAACGGTGCCACCAACGGCTTTCGCAACCGCTTCTGCATCACCCTTCACGCTCAGATCCAGCGGCGCGCCCGCGAAATGCGCGGCCTCCATTGCCGGCATCGCCTCGTTGCCCCATGCCTCGGCCAGTGGGCTGCGCAGCCATTTCGGCAGACGCGGCACCCGCAGGGCTTCCCATTGCGCAGGGCCGGTGTCGGCCACCTTGCGCAGGACCGCGTTCACCAGCCCCTTGAGGTGGCCATAGCGTTTGTGGCGGCTGATGATCTGCACCAGGTCATTGACCACCCCATGCGCCGCCCCGCCATTGCACAGCTCGACCGCGCCCAGCCGCAGCGCGTTCAGCACGGTCAGCGGCGGGACCTTGTTCAGGTGTTTCTTCAGCACACGGTCGGCGCGTTCCATCCCGCGCAGCGTATCCGTGGCCAGCCGCTGCGCCCTTGCGCGGTCGGGGGCGTCCAGACGGTCCAGCTGTCCCGCGCCGATCAGCTCGGCCATCAGGCGGCCATCGTCCTGAATCTGGTCCAGCAGCCAGATGGCACTGCGCCGTGCGGGCACCCCCGACTGCGGTTTGCCCGCCTCATGTGTGCTGTTGTCTGCCATGTCGCGCCCTCGCGGGTTGTTCTGTTCCCCAACGGGGGTATATCAAGGGGTGAGACAGGGAAAGCACCCATACGATGACTGACGAACCGAAATCCGACCTGCCCCCCGATTTGCCCCCCGCCGCCCAACGCGCCTTGGCCGAAGCCGAAGCGCGTCGCAAGGCTGCCGAACCGCTGGACCTGCCCACCGAACACGGCGGGCGTATCAACGGTCTGGAACCTGTGCGCTATGGCGATTGGGAGAAAAAGGGTCTGGCGATCGACTTCTGAGGCTCAGGCGCGTTCCAGCGCCTCGGCCAGCAGGTCATAAACCAGCCTGATCCGGCGATTCGTCTGCACCTCGCGGTGCACCGTCAGCCATGTGGACACCATCACCGGTGCGATCTGCGGCATGATCCGCACCACGTCCGGCGTGTTGCGGGCCACGGTTTCGACCATAACCGTCACGCCCAATCCCTGACGCACCATTTCCCAAACCGCGACACCGCTGGCCGAGGTGGCCCGTATCATCGCCGCTGTCACCGGCAGGCCGTGCCGGTTCAGCGCATCGACCCCCGACGCATCCGCATCAAAGCCGATGAAATCCAGCTGCTGGAAATCGGCCAGCGTCTGCGGCGTGCCCTTTTCGTACAGATAATCCGCAGATGCGTACAAATATGCTGGCACGTCTGGCAGCTTGCGGGCGATCAGCTCTGGCTGTTTCGGGGCCACGTGACGAATGGCGATGTCCGCCTCGCGGCGTTGCAGGTCGCGCACCGCGTTGCTGGCGATCACGTCGACGATGATGCCGGGGGCGGTCTTGCGCAGGTCAACCAGAACGGCGGGCAGCCAATAGGCGGACATCGCATCGCTTGCGGTGATGCTGACCCGCCCTTCAAGATTGTCGGAACGCCCCGCTGCAGCCATGGCCAGCGCATCCGCCGCCGCGCCCATCCTGCGCACATGGGCCAGCATGTCCTGCCCTGCAGGGGTCAGCACCAGCGACCGGCCAACCCGCTCGAACAACACCACGCCCAGCGCCGCCTCGAGCGCCGCGACCTGCCGCCCCAAAGTCGGCTGTGTCAGCCCCAGCGCCCGTGCGCCCGCTGACAGCGACCCATGCTCCGCCGTCGCCAGAAATCCGCGCGCCTGTGTCCAGTCGATGTTCTTATCCATGCATTTATGCATAATCAAAGTACAGATTCAGGCAATTTCTTTTTAAGCAGCCCCCCGCTAGCTCTGCGTCAACCTGAACAGAAAGACACCCCATGCCCAGCGCCGCCGCCTTTTGGACCAAAGCCGCACCGAAATACGCCAAGTCGCCCATCAGTGACTTGGCGACCTATGAACACACGCTTGCGCGCACCCGTGCGTTTCTGCCGCCCGATGCCAAGGCGCTGGAAATCGGCTGTGGTACGGGCACCACGGCGTTGAAACTGGCGGGGGACGTGAAAAGCCTGTTGGCCACGGACATCGCCGAGGGCATGATCGCCGTGGCCCAAGAGAAAACCGCGCCCGCCAACCTGCGATTTGCCACTGGCATCCCCGGCGATGCCGCACTGGCGGGGGACGCCCCCTTTGACGTCGTGCTGGCGTTCAACCTGCTGCATCTGGTGCCCGACCTGCCGCAAACGCTGCGCAGCATCCACACGCTGTTGCGCCCCGGCGGACGGTTTATCAGCAAATCCGCCTGTTTGCGTGATGGCAGTGTGTTCATGCCGCCGTTGATCTGGGTGATGCAACGTCTGTGCAAGGCACCCTATGTGGGCAAATTCAACGCGCCCCATCTGGAGCAAACCATCGCGCAAGCGGGATTTAAGATCGAGGTGGCAGAGACACACGGCAAAAGCTTTAACCGGTTTATCGTCGCCACAAGGCTCTAGTTCAGGCGAAACGCCGCGCTGTCGCCTTGCCCCTTGTCCGAGGTGAACCGGATGCGTCCGGGTTCGACCCGGACCTCCTGACAATTGTACCCCAGAGCGTCCCCGCCCCAATAAAGGTCGCGGCAAAAGTAATTGCCCTGCCATTTCCATGTCCCCGTCACATCCCAGGCCGCGCCTTTGCCGGTGATGCTGCCATCGGGGCGGACCTCAAGCTTGACCAGAGGGCGGGTCAGGGTCTTGCCGTTGACCAGCTTGATAAAGTCTGCCTGCGAAGTCACGATATCCTGCTCGGCCTGCACAGGCAGGGAGAGAGTCAGGGCCGCGAGAGTTGTACAAATACCAAGCTTGAAGGACATGATTAAAGTCTCGGCTGAACTGAGATACACAAAGAGATACGGACGCGGCCGCACTTTGGTTCACTCAACCGAGAATTTTTTGACCAATAGCCTCAGTCGTTCAAACCAAGCACGTCCATCATGTCATAGGCCCCAGGTGCCTTGCCCTGCGTCCATTTCGCAGCACGGATCGCGCCACGGGCAAACAGAACGCGATCGGTCGCCATGTGGCGCAGCACGATACGTTCGCCCGGACCTGCAAACATGACATCGTGTTCGCCCACGATATCCCCACCGCGAATCGCACTGAACCCGATATCGCCGCGTTTGCGCGCGCCGGTGATGCCGTCGCGCCCGCTGTCGCGCACGTCATTCAGCGCCACGCCACGGCCTTCGGCGGCCGCCTCGCCCAGCATCAGCGCGGTGCCCGAGGGCGCGTCAACCTTGTGGTGGTGGTGCGCCTCGATCACTTCGACGTCGAAATCCTCGTCCAGTGCGGCGGCCACGCGTTTGGTCAATTGCACCAGCAGGTTGACCCCAAGGCTCATGTTGCCCGCGCGCACGATGACGCAGCTTTGCGATGCGGGCTGCAGTTCGGCGATCTGCGCGTCGGTCATGCCGGTGGTGCCGATGACATGGGCCACGCCTGCATCGGCACAAAGCGCTGAAAACGCCAGCGTCGCTTCGGGGGCGGTGAAATCAATCACCACATCCGCCGCCGCAATGGCTTTGGCCGCGTCATCCGTTGCAACCACACCGCTGGCCGCACCACCCATGGCCTGTCCCACGTCCTGCCCGACCCAATCGTGGCCCCTGCGTTCGATGGCAGCCGCCAGATGCACGCCCTTGGTCTCGGCAATGGTGCGGATCAGCATCTGACCCATGCGCCCAGAGGCTCCGGTCACGGCAATTCCAATAGTGTCGTCCATGGGTGTCTTCCCTGAATAAGCGGTTTGTCGCAGGTCTAGCCTGTGCGGGGCGGCTTGGCAAAGCGTCCGGGCTGTCCTAGATGGGGAGTATGGCAAAGAACAAGTCCCCTGACGGCGCCGGTCCGTCCCAACGTCAACTTCGGGTTGGTGAATTGATCCGCCGCACTTTGTCCGAAGTGCTGGCACGCGGTGACGTGCACGACCCCGAGCTGAACCGTATGTCGATCACGGTGGGCGAGGTGCGCACATCGCCCGACCTGAGGATCGCCACGGCCTATGTGCTGCCGCTGGGTGGCGACGGCAAGGACGAGGTGCTGAAGCTGCTGGCCCGCAACAAGGGCGAGTTGCGGCATGTCGTGGGCAAGAAGCTGGCGTTGAAATTTGCGCCCGATCTGCGGTTCCAGCTGGATCAGACCTTTGACCAGATGGACGACACCCGTCGGATGCTGAACCAGGACGCGGTGCGCCGGGACACCGAAAACTGATGCGCGCGCTGTTGATTGGCGTGCTGGTCTGGCTGACCTGCGGGCCGGTCTGGGCGACGGACTGCGAGAACCGTCGCTATCTGGGCACGTCCTATACCGTGTGCACCGTCGATCTGACTCAGGAAACGCTGAAGCTGTTTCTGCGCGACGACAACGGCAAGATCTACGGCAGCTTTAACGCGATCAACCAGGCGCTGGCTGCTGCGGGCAATACGCTGGGTTTTGCCATGAACGCGGGCATGTACCACGAGGACCGCGCGCCGGTGGGTCTGTTCCTTGAGGATGGCAAGCAAGAGATGGGGCTGGTGACATCCGCCGGGCCGGGCAACTTTGGCCTATTGCCCAATGGTGTGCTGTGTCTGCGCAAGGGTCGGGCCGATGTGATCGAAACGCTGCGGTTTGAGCGCGAGAAACCGCGCTGTACCGGTGCGACGCAGTCCGGCCCGATGCTGGTGATCGACGGCGAACTGCACCCGCGCTTTCTGGTCGACAGCACCTCGCGCTATGTGCGCAACGGGGTTGGCACGACGGCGGATGGTCGAAAGGCCGTCTTTGTGATCTCGAACGCCTTTGTCACCTTCCATGAATTCGGCAGCTTTTTCCGTGACGCGCTGAAACTGCCGCAGGCGCTGTATTTCGACGGCAATATCTCGCGGCTGTATGCGCCGGATCTGGGACGGCACGATCCGGGCCGCCGTCTGGGGCCGATCATCGGCACCGTGGCGCGCAAGGCACCGTAAGGCGCATCAATTGACAGCACAGACGCGCTCGGCTAGGCCGCACGCTCTGATTTTCACGACGATCCGCAAGGGGACACCATGGGCCGCAGATCCAAAGGACGCGACATTTCCGGCTGGCTGGTCATCGACAAGCCTGCCGGCCCCACGTCGACCACCGTGGTCAACAAGGTGCGCTGGGCGATGAACGCCAAGAAGGCAGGCCATGCCGGCACGCTGGACCCCGACGCCACCGGCGTGCTGGCGATTGCACTGGGTGAGGCGACAAAGACCGTTCCCTACATCACGGACGCGCTCAAGGCGTATACGTTCACCGTGCGGCTGGGTCAGGCCACCAACACCGACGACGCCGAGGGCGAAGTGATCGCGCAATCGGACAAGCGCCCGACCGACGACCAGATCAAGGACGCGCTGGGCGCGTTCGTGGGTGACATCATGCAGGTGCCGCCGCAGTTCTCGGCGGTCAAGATCGACGGACAGCGCGCGTATAAGCGCGCCCGCGACGGCGAAGAGATGGAGATTGCAGCACGCCCCCTGTGGGTCGAAGAGCTGTTGATGGTCGGGCGGCCCGACGCGGATCACGTGACGCTGGAAATGACCTGCGGCAAGGGCGGCTATGTGCGGTCGATCGCCCGCGATCTGGGGGCGGCGCTGGGCTGTTTTGCCCACGTGCGCGAGCTGCGCCGCATCTGGTCCGGCCCCTTTGACGCTGCGGACGGGCTGACCATGGAGCAGGTCGAGGCGATGGCGGGTGACCCCGCGCTGGACGCCCATCTGCGCCCGGTCGAGGAAGGGCTGGCCGATCTGCCAGAGTTGAAAGCCACCGCCGAGGGCGCGGTGCGTCTGCGCAACGGGAACCCCGGCATGGTGCTGCCGTCGGACGTGGAATACGGCGACGAGGTCTGGGTGTCTTTCGAGGGCAAGGCCGTGGCTGTGGGCCGCTATAAGGCGGGCGAGGTGCACCCGGCGCGCGTGTTCAACCACTGACCGCGCGGGCCGTTCGGGGCGGGAGCCTCCGGCGGGGATTGTCGGAACCGGAGAATACGGGCCGGTTGATTGACCTTGGCCCCCGTGGCCCCGCATAACGGCGGCATGATCACACGCACACACACCAAGGGCGATGCCCCTTCGACAGCGATCTATTCGGATTGCGAACGCTATCGGTACAGCCTGACACGGGTCTGGGACGGCAATGCGGCACGGGTGACCTTTGTCATGCTGAACCCGTCGACTGCGACAGAGGTCCAGAACGACCCCACGGTGGAACGCTGCGAGCGGCGGGCGCGGGCCTTGGGCTATGGCGCGTTTTGCGTGACGAATATCTTTGCCTGGCGCGACACCGACCCGCGCAAGATGCGTGCCGCGGCCGATCCGGTCGGGCCGCAGAACGACGCGACCATCGTGCAGGCCGCAGACTGGGCCGATGTGGTGATTGCCGCTTGGGGCACGCATGGGGCGCATCTGGACCGTGGCCCGCAGGTGGCGCGGTTGTTGGCACAGTCCGGCCAGCCGCTGTTTCACCTGGGCCTGTCCAAGGCCGGCCACCCGCGACACCCGCTGTACCTGCCCTACACCCAGACGCCCGAGCCATGGCATCCGGCGGACCCGATGTTAGCCCGGGATTAACCATAGTGTTGAAATGGCTTTGAAAATTCAGGCGACCTATGGCCTTATTCCTATGGAGCAATCTGTAGGAAGTTAGGTCGCGAATGTTGTGGTTGGCGGGATTGATGGGTTTGATGGCTGTTGGCGCGGTCAGCTTCGTGGACATGTCCGGGAGTGAGGACGACACCGACGCCGATGCTGACCCGCTGGAGTCGATGACGCAGGACGCGCCGCGCATTGGCGAAGATATTGACCTGACCGCAACCGCCCCGGCTGAACCGGATGTTAACACCTCTGATGCCTCGATTCTTGTGGGTGTGGATACTACCGAAACCATGACCGGCACCGAAGATGACGACCAGATCGGCGGCTATGACGGCGACGATACCATTCATGGCGGCAGCGGCGACGACGACATTTACGGCATGGACGGTGACGATACGCTGGACGGAGATGCCGGCGACGACACGTTGCATGGCGGCGACGGGCGCGATCTGGTGCATGGCGGGTCGGATGACGATGCGCTGTATGGCCACAACGGCGACGACACGCTGTCGGGTGATGATGGCAATGACATGTTGCAGGGGTCGCAGGGCGATGACCTGCTGGCCGGGGACGACGGGAACGACGCGCTGCACGGCGGACTGGACGACGACACGCTGGATGGTGGCGCGGGCGAGGACACCCTGTTTGGCGGCTGGGGCGATGACGTGGTGATTGGCCTGAACCACGACGCGGACACTGGCGAAATCAACGATGGCGACGACAAGGATTTCCTGAACGGTGGTGGCGGTGACGATCTGATCGTGGCCGGGTCCGAGGATGTGGTGACCGCAGGCGACGGTGCCGATACGATTGTCATGGGCGACTGGATCGAGGACGAAAAATCGGTCGAGATCATGGATTTCGACGCCACGGACGACAGCATCGTGCTGGTCTGGAACGACAGCGATGCAGGGCCGGAACCGGTCATCACCCTGCAACCGGACCCCACCGATGCCGACATCGTTCATGTGCTGATGGATGGCGTCACCGTGGCCGATGTGACAGGCGGCACGACACTGACGCTGGGCGACATCGCCCTGATCCCGCTGAGCGCGGCGCAAACCAGCGGGATTGCCGGTCTGTAAGCCCGCCAGTTTGGCCGCGCGAATAAATCTTTGCCTTCGTGACAGAATCCCCCTATACGCTCCCATCGCGCCCGCCCTTTGTGGCTGGTGCGACACTCTCCATGGGCCCTGCTGGACGACATCCCGGCTTGCGCCATCACCTTAACCTTTTTGAAAAGGAGACCCCGATGTCGATTACTGCTGAAGAAAAGCAACGCGTCATGAAAGAATTCGCAACTGCTGAAGGCGACACAGGTTCGCCCGAAGTGCAGGTTGCCATCCTGACAAGCCGCATCTCTACCCTGACAGAGCACTTCAAGACCCACAAAAAAGACAACCACGGTCGTCGTGGTCTGCTGAAGATGGTTGCCCTGCGCCGCAAGCTGCTGGACTACCTGAAAGGCAAAGATGAAGCGCGCTATCTGGACCTGATCAAACGCTTGGGCATCCGCCGCTAAGTATTTGTTTCCATCCCGGCGCAGGCATCGTGCTGCGCCGGATCAGAACGCCCGCCCTCACCGGCGGGCGTTTTGCGTTCGACCTTTACGGTTTCAAACAATCGAACAATTTCAGCACCCCTGCGACAAACTGTCCACATTTCTCGCAAAATCGGCCAGTTTTGGGTCGTTCGCCTGCCATCCGGGTCGGTTTTGGTCCCTTTGTCTTACAATCTAGGGGTATCATTCCCGGTCAAGGGGCCAAAAAACAACAACCCTGGCGCGAAATCGGTCCCATCTTCATGGGCTGGTCCCTTCCGAACCGCAACAGCGCCCGGACCACCGACAGAAGGATGCCCTTATGACGACGAAATTGTTGATCGGGCTGGACGGTCAAAGCTCGGGTGACCGTGCTTTGGCCTTTGCTGAGAACCTTGCCAAGTTAATCGGAACGGCAGAGCTGCTGGTTGTCTATGTGATCGAATGGTCGCCCTATTCGTTCCAGACACCCGAGGAGAACGCCGAACGCCACAAACGCCGCGAAGAGGAAATCTCGACGGCGATGGAGCGGGTGGTGACACCGGCCCTTGCCCGGCTGGAAGCCTCTGGCATCAAAGCCCAGGGCATGGTGCGCCATGGCAACGTCGCCGACTCGCTGGATTCGATTGCTGCGAAGCAAAACGCGTCGCAGATCATTGTCGGACGGTCCACCGAAACCGGGTTGAGCAAGCGCATCTTTGGCAGCTCCACCGCCAATCTGGTCATGGGTGCAAACGTGCCCGTGACGGTTGTGAACTAAGGAGAGCCCCCATGAACATCATGCAAAAAACGGCCCTGACCCTTGCGGTCTTCTCGGCGACGGCGGCTCCGGCACTGGCGCAGGAACCGGGCAGCCTGGACGCGCGGGTGAACGAAGCCTTTGCGGCCTTTACCGGCCCTTTCGTCAACCTGATCTTTGCCCCCTTCCCGGGCACCAGCTTTCCGTGGATCGTCATGTGGCTGGTGGTGGCTGCAACGGTTTTCACCCTGTATTTCGGTTTTGTGCAGTTCCGCTTCTTCAGCCATGCCATTGCACTGGTCAAAGGTGACTATTCCGACCCCAATGACGCGGGCGAGGTCAGCCACTTTCAGGCGCTGGCCACGGCGCTGTCGGGGACGGTCGGCCTGGGCAATATCGCGGGGGTGGCGGTGGCCGTCGGCATCGGCGGGCCGGGGGCCACGTTCTGGATGATCCTTGCGGGTCTTCTGGGAATGGCGTCCAAGTTCACCGAGTGTACGCTGGGCGTGAAATACCGCAACGAATACCCCGATGGCACCGTGTCGGGCGGCCCGATGTACTATATTTCCAAGGGCTTTAGCGAACTCGGCCTACCCGGCGGCAAGTTCCTTGCGGTTCTGTTCTCGATCTTCTGCATCTTGGGCGCATTTGGCGGGGGCAACATGTTCCAGGCCAACCAGGCGCACGCGCAGCTTGCCGGGATTATCGGCGACTATCCGGGCTGGATCACCGGCGTCATCTTTGCCGCCATCGTGTTTGCCGTGATCGTGGGCGGGATCAAATCCATCGCCAATGTGACCGAAAAGATCGTGCCGTTCATGGGCATCCTCTACGTCGGTGCGGCGTTGATCATCCTGGTGGTGAACTATGACAAGATCGGCTGGGCCTTTGGCCAGATCTTCGAAGGCGCGTTCAGCGGGCTGGGTGTTGCGGGCGGTCTGGTCGGTGCGCTGATCCAGGGCTTTAAACGGGCGGCTTTCTCGAACGAAGCGGGCGTCGGTTCGGCGGCCATCGCCCACTCGGCGGTGCGCACCAAAGAGCCGATCACCGAAGGGTTCGTATCCCTGCTGGAACCGCTGATCGACACGGTCGTGATCTGCACGATGACTGCGCTGGTCATCACCATTTCGCAGCAGTTGATCGTTGACCCGGACACGGGACGTTTCGTGCTGAACGAAGCGGGCACGGCGATTGCGACCGTTGACGGCAACACCGGCGTGGCGCTGACATCGGCGGCCTTTGCGTCGGGCATCAGTTGGTTCCCCTATGTTCTGGCGGTTGCGGTGATCCTGTTCGCCTTCTCCACCATGATCTCGTGGTCGTATTACGGGCTGAAGGCGTGGACCTATCTGTTTGGCGAAGGCAAGACATCCGAGCTGACCTTCAAGCTGATCTTCTGCGTGTTCATCGTGATCGGTGCGGCGGCCAGCCTGGGCCCTGTCATCGACTTCTCGGACGCGGCGATCTTTGCCATGGCGGTGGTCAACATCTTTGCGCTGTATTTCCTGATGCGGATCGTGCGGGCCGAGTTGAATTCCTATGCCAGCCGCCTGAAATCCGGCGTGATCACCAAGTTCAACTAAACTGATCGCCGGGTGCGGGCGGACCAATCGCCCGCACCCTCAGACACTTGCAGCCGCGCCCCGCACATGCCGGGCGCGGCTGTTTCGTTTTGGGGACCCAGACGCAATATCGCCATAGCAGCAAAGGCTTTCCATATAGGGCAAAACACTGTATGCCCCGCCAATCTGAGATCGGCGCCCGGACTCCAGCGCCCGAAAAGAAGATACCGGAGTCAGGGGCAATACGGCCCCTAAGCAAATGGCCGATGTGGCCAACCTGAGGAACGTAGATGTTTAACGTAACGACCAAATCAATGCAGTGGGGCGAAGAGACGCTGACACTGGAAACCGGAAAAGTGGCCCGTCAGGCGGACGGGTCGGTGATCGCCACGCTGGGCGAAACTTCGGTTATGGCAAACGTAACTTTTGCCAAGAAACAAAAACCCGGTCAGGACTTTTTCCCGCTGACCGTCCATTACCAAGAAAAATACTATGCTGCGGGCAAAGTGCCCGGCGGCTTTTTCAAACGTGAGGCCCGCCCCACCGAGAAAGAAACCCTGACCGCGCGTTTGATCGACCGTCCGATCCGCCCGCTGTTCGTCCCCGGCTTCAAAAACGAAGTTCTGGTGATGTGTACTGTTCTGTCGCACGACCTGGTCAACGACCCGGACATGGTTGCGATGATCGCCGCCAGCGCCGCGCTGACCATTTCGGGTGCGCCTTTCATGGGCCCGATCGCCGGTTGCCGCGTGGGCTTTGAAGGTGGCGATTACGTCCTGAACCCCACAGTCGACGACATGCAGGACCTGCGCCTGAACCCCGATCAACGTCTGGATCTGGTTGTTGCCGGCACCAAAGACGCCGTGATGATGGTTGAATCCGAAGCTTACGAGCTATCGGAAGCCGAGATGCTGGGTGCGGTGAAATTTGCACACGAGCAGATCCAGCCGGTTATCGACCTGATCATCGACCTGGCCGAAAGTGCCGCGAAAGAGCCGTTCGATTTCCAGCCTGCCGATTATTCGGAACTGTCCGCAGCCGTCAAAGCGGCCGGCGAAGCCGAAATGCGCGCAGCCTTTGCGATCAGCGACAAGCAAGAGCGCACAACAGCCGTTGCCGCCGCCCGCGAGACCATCATGGCCGCGCTGTCGGACGAGCAAAAAGAAGATGCGAACCTTGGGTCCGCTCTGAAGAAACTGGAAGCGTCCATCCTGCGTGGCGACGTGGTGAAAACCGGCAAGCGTATCGACGGTCGTAAAACCGACGAGATCCGCGACATCGTGTGCGAAACCGGCTTCTTGCCGCGGACACACGGTTCGGCTCTGTTCACACGTGGTGAAACGCAAGGCCTGGTCGTGACCACGCTGGGCACCGGCGATGACGAACAGTTCATCGACGCGCTGCACGGCAACTTCAAATCCAACTTCCTGCTGCATTACAACTTCCCTCCCTATTCGGTTGGTGAAGTGGGTCGCGTCGCAGGTCCGGGCCGCCGCGAGATCGGCCACGGCAAGCTGGCATGGCGTGCGTTGCAGGCGGTTCTGCCCGCATCCACCGACTTCCCCTACACCATCCGCGTTGTGTCCGAGATCACTGAATCGAACGGCTCCAGCTCGATGGCATCTGTCTGCGGCGGTTCGCTGTCGATGATGGACGCGGGCGTTCCGCTGAAAGCGGCCGTGGCCGGTGTGGCCATGGGTCTGATTCTGGAAGAAGACGGTTCCTACGCGATCCTGTCGGACATCCTGGGCGACGAAGACCATCTGGGCGACATGGATTTCAAAGTGGCAGGCACCGAAAACGGGATCACCTCGCTGCAAATGGACATCAAGATCGCAGGCATCACGCCCGAGATCATGGAAAAAGCCTTGGCGCAGGCCAAAGCGGGCCGTTTGCACATCCTGGGCGAAATGGGCAAAGCCCTGACCGGCGCGGCCGACTTCTCGGTGCACGCACCGCGTATTGAAACCATGCAGGTTCCGACGGATAAAATCCGCGAAGTCATCGGTTCGGGCGGTAAAGTGATCCGTGAAATCGTTGAAGTGTCGGGCGCCAAGGTCGACATCAACGACGACGGCATCATCAAGATTGCGTCGCCCAACGGCGAAGCGATCAAGAAAGCCTATGACATGATCTGGTCGATCGTGGCCGAGCCGGAAGAAGGTGCCGTTTACACCGGGACCGTTGTGAAGATCGTCGATTTCGGCGCCTTCGTGAACTTCTTTGGCAAGCGCGATGGTCTGGTTCACGTCAGCCAGATCGAAAACCGCCGCCTGAACCATCCGTCGGATGTGTTGAAAGAGGGCCAAGAGGTCAAAGTGAAGCTGTTGGGCTTTGATGACCGTGGCAAGGTGCGCCTGTCGATGAAAGTCGTCGATCAGGAAACCGGTGAAGAAATCAAGAAAGAAGAAGACGCCGAATAAGGCGCTTCTGTTTTTCTGAAATAGAAAAGGCCCCGGTATCGCTACCGGGGCCTTTTTTCGTTTGTGGTTTGCGTTACTCGGCGGCTTGGGCCGTGCCATCCATGATCGGGTAGTCGGTGTAGCCCTTGGCCCCGCCACCGTAAAACGTATCCGGGTTCGGATCGTTATAGGGGCCGTCCATGGCAATGCGTTTGGTCAGATCGGGGTTGGCGATGTACAGCTTGCCAAAGGCGACGGCATCCGCGCGCCCGTCTTCGATCCATTTTGCCGCCTCTTCGGGGGTAAAGCCGCCGTTGACGATGAACGGACCGTCAAAAGCCTTGCGCATGGCGTCCACGACCTTGGTGTTCTCGGGATCGCCCGAGCGGACAACGTGCAGATAGGCCAGCCCCTTGCCCGACAACGCCTTGGCAGCGGCGACATAGGTTTCCATCGGGTTTTCATCCTTGGACCCGCCTGCGCCGCCTGCAGGGGACAGACGCACGCCCACGCGGTCCGCGCCCAGCACGTCGATCACGGCATCGACACCTTCGACCAACAGGCGCACGCGGTTTTCGACCGAGCCCCCGTATGCGTCGTCGCGGGAGTTGACCGAGGAGCGCAGGAACTGGTCGATCAGGTAGCCGTTTGCCCCATGGAATTCGACGCCGTCAAAGCCTGCCTTGTCGGCGCATTTGGCCGCATGGCGATAGTCTTCGATCACGCCAGCAATTTCGTCCACCGACAGCGCGCGGGCTTCAGGGTGGGCCACGGTCGGGCCATCGGGGTGCAGGTCACCGACAAAGGCTTCGCCCTTGGGGGTCCAGACGCTGGACGACACAGGAGCCGCACCGTCGTGGAAGACGTTGTGGCTGATCGCGCCGACGTGCCACAGCTGGCAGAAGATGCGCCCGCCCGCCGCGTGCACTGCGTCGGTGACGGGCTTCCAGCCGTCGACCTGCGCATCGCTGAAGATGCCGGGGGTCCAGGCATAGCCCTGCCCCTGACGGCTGATGTTGGTCGCCTCGGTGATCACAAGCCCGGCACCGGCGCGCTGGCTGTAATAGACCGCGTGCAGGTCGGTCTGGACGTTTTCGCCCGGCGTGGACCGCGCCCGCGTCAGCGGGGCCATCACGATGCGATTGGGCGCGGTGATGCGGCCCAGCTTTAACTCTTTGAACAGCGGGGCGTGTGCCGGAACATCAGCCATGTCAGAAGTCTCCATATGTTTGGAATGTCATTTGATATATCTCATTACTCCAACGTCTGCGTTCAATGGCAGTTCCGTTCGTTGCCGCACAGTTAGGGCTTGGCTTTTGAACAGGACGCTTTGTATAAGCACCAGAATCCATGACAGGGGTGATTTTTGAAATATTCCTCTTCCGAAAAGACGTTGCTGCGAGAACTTCAACGCGATTGCAGCCAATCCCTGGCACAAATTGCCGAAAGCTGCGGAATGGCGCAAAGCACGGTCTGGCGCAAGATTCAGGACCTTGAGGCGTCAGGCACCATATTGGGTCGCGTTGCCTTGTTGTCCCCTGCACATGTCGGCTGCAAGCTGACGGTTCTGGCCGCCATCACCCTGCGCGATCACGCTGAAACGACGGTGTCCGGCTTTGCCGCGCTGATCGCGGGCCATCCCGAAGTGGTCGAATGTCTGGCCACCTCGGGGGCGGCGGACTACCAGATGAAGGTACGGGTGGCGGACGTGGAAGCCTATGAGCATTTCATGACGAACACCCTGCTCCGCAGTCCCTTTGTGCGCGAGGTGCAGTCGTCATTCGTGCTCAAGGAACTGAAATCGACGACCGAGCTGCCGCTGTGACCGCTGGTACAGGACAAGCTTTCGCGCTAGCGATACTACCATGCACTCGCTGATTATCCATATGTCCAGCGCAACCCAGCGCCGCGCCAATGTCGCAGAGCTGATGCAGACCCTACCCGATGCGCAGGTGATCGAGGCCGTGCGCGGTGCCGAGGCAGGGGTCACACCCGCGAACGGTGACATCCACCATCCGCGCTATCCATTTCCCATCGGCGCGGGGGAAGTCGGCTGTTTCCTGTCGCATCGCGCCTGTTGGCAGCGGATCGTGGACCAAGGCTGGGACTATGCCCTGATCGCCGAGGATGATCTGGCGCTGGACACAGACCACTGGCCGCATGTCCAGTCGCTGATTGCCGGTCACGCCACCGCTGACAGTTATTTCCGCATTCCGGCAAAGACCCGCGAGACAGCAGCACAGGTGGTGGCCAGCGATGGCCTTTGCACGCTGATGTTGCCCCGCGTGATCGGCCTGCAAACCGTGTTTCAACTGGTGGGCCGGAATGCCGCGCAACGTTTGTTGGCCGCGACCGAAGTGCTGGACCGCCCTGTGGACACTTTCCTGCAGATGCACTGGGTTCATGGCCAGCCTGTCCACACCATCCTGCCCAACGGTGTGCGGGAACTGACGGCGGATCTGGGCGGCTCGACCATCCAAAAGAAAACCCGCACCAGCGGAAAGCTGATGCGGGAGATCAATCGCTGGCGGTATCGCCGCGCAGTGGCTGCGCGACCGCAAACCTGAGATTACTTGGGCAGCGGTGCCTTGCGCAGGTACGGCAGGACCGTCTCAAAATCACCGAACTTGGCCTTGGCATCCTCGTTGGAGACGGATGCCGGAATGATCACGTCATCGCCTACGTTCCAGTTGGCAGGTGTCGCCACACCATGGCCGGTCGATGTTTGCAGGGCGTCAAGCGCGCGCAAGACTTCGGCAAAGTTGCGGCCAACGGTCATGGGATAGGTCATCGACAGCTTCAGCTTTTTATCGGGGCCGATGATGAACACCGACCGCACCGTGGCGCTGTCATTGGGGGTGCGACCGTCGGGCAGATAGGCCTCGGCGGGCAGCATGTCGAAGGCTTTGGACACTTCCAGACCGCTGTCGGCGATGATCGGGAAACCGGCCTCGGCGCCCGACGAGGATTCGATGTCGCCCTTCCATTTCTTGTGATCTTCAACGCCGTCGACGCTGACCCCGATCACCTTTGTGCCACGTTTGGCCCATTCATCGGACAACTGCGCAACCGCACCGAATTCGGTGGTGCAGACGGGGGTGAAATCCTTGGGGTGCGAAAACAGGATGGCCCAGCTGTCGCCGATCCAGTCGTGCAGGCCAAAGCTGCCCTGGTCGGTTTCGACGGTCAGGTCGGGAATGGTGTCGTTGATGCGCAGGGACATGAATGGTCCTCCTAGTTTGAATTCTATTGCACAATGTAGTGTGGCTTTGCTCGCGTTGCATCCCCTGACTTGCGTGTCATTTGGTCCGGTGACACAGTGCGCGCAAATCATGATCCGCAATGGAGGCATTATCATGCTGGAGAAACGCGACTTTTACATCAATGGCAAATGGGTTGCTCCGATCGAGGGCAAGGACCACAACGTCATCGACCCGTCGACCGAAGAGCCCTGCGCTGTAATCTCGCTGGGTGGCAAGGCCGATGCCGACGCTGCCGTTGCCGCAGCCAAGGCCGCATTGCCGGGCTGGATGGCCACCCCTGCAGAAGAGCGCATCGCGCTGGTCGAAAAGCTGGTCGAGGTCTACAAGGCCCGCGCCGACGATCTGGCCGCCGCCATGAGCACCGAAATGGGCGCGCCCATTTCCATGTCGAAAACATCGCAAGTGGGTTCGGGCACCTGGCATCTGTCCAACTTTATCGCGGCTGCGAAAAAGTTCGATTTTGTCCGCCCGCTGGGCGATCACGCGCCGAACGACCGGATCATCTATGAAGCGGTTGGCGTTGCGGCGCTGATCACGCCATGGAACTGGCCGATGAACCAGGTCACGCTGAAGGTGGGCGCGGCTGCGATTGCAGGCTGCACCATGGTCCTGAAACCGTCGGAAGAAAGCCCGCTGAACGCGATGATCTTTGCCGAGTTGATGGACGAGGCAGGCTTTCCCGCCGGTGTGTTCAACCTGGTCAACGGTGACGGCGCAGGTGTCGGCAACACCCTGACCGGCCACAAGGATGTCGACATGGTCAGCTTTACCGGCTCGACCCGCGCGGGCACGCTGATTTCGAAAAACGCCGCCGACACGCTGAAACGTGTGCATCTGGAGCTGGGCGGCAAAGGCGCCAACCTGATCTTTGACGATGCCGACGACAAGGCCGTGAAACGCGGCGTTCTGCACATGATGAACAACACCGGCCAATCGTGCAACGCGCCCAGCCGTATGCTGGTCCAGCGCGGCGTTTACGACCGCGCGGTTGAAGAGGCTGCTGCCGTGGCCAATCAGGTTACCGTCGGTCCCGCCTCGGAAGAGGGCAAGCACATCGGTCCCGTGGTGAACGAAGTGCAGTGGAACAAGATCCAGGACCTGATCCAGAAGGGCATCGACGAAGGCGCCCGCCTGATCGCCGGTGGCACGGGCCGTCCCGAAGGGATGAACCGCGGGTTTTATGTCAAACCGACCGTCTTTGCCGACGTGAACCCCGACATGACCATCGCGCGCGAGGAAATCTTTGGCCCCGTGCTGTCGATCATCCCCTTCGACACCGAAGAAGAGGCGGTCGAGATTGCCAACGACACGGTCTATGGTCTGACCAACTACGTCCAGACCCAGGACGGCACGCGCGCCAACCGTCTGGCCAAACAGTTGCGGTCGGGCATGGTCGAAATGAACGGCACCAGCCGCGCGGCAGGTTCGCCCTTTGGCGGCATGAAGCAATCGGGCAACGGTCGTGAAGGCGGCGTCTGGGGCATCGAGGATTTCCTCGAGGTCAAGGCAGTCTCTGGCTGGGCGGCTGAATAATCAGCCCTCCACACTCAATGCACACACAGGGCGGGGGTTATCCCTCGCCCTGTGTTTTTCTGGCCCACTGTTCCCAGACAAACGGATAGACCCATTCGCAATCATGGGTGCGCGACAACCCTTCGCGGATCGCGTCCCGCCGCGCCACATCGTCAGCGCTGTATTTGTGGAACTGAACCACCAGCTGGTCCACATGGGCCATGAACCCGCTATCAATCATCGCAGGCAGCAGATCATATTCGCCCCCTTCGATGTTCATTTTGATTACAGCGACATCAGTCAGCCCCAACCCTTCGACCACAGGTCCCAGTGCCTTGACCACGCCAGTGACCGTTGGCCCCTCACTGACCAGTGCCGACGAGGCGTTGGCCTGATCCGACATTTCCAGTACGCCGTCGGCGCTGCCGAGCGCATAGGCGTGCACATGGGCGCTTGTGTTGTCCGCAAACCGTTCTGCCATTGCACTGGCAAAGCTCGGGTGTGGCTCGAAAATATGGGACACGACGCCATAGCGGCTGATCATGTCATCAGACCACTGACCCAGATAGCCGCCTATGTCGAGCACCACATCACCGGGTTGAACCTGCGGAAACTGCGCGGGCGTGTGGGCCCCGTGCGCCTTGCGAAAGGCGCGATAGGGCGCACGCGCTGCGCGATACGACGGGCTTGTCGCAATGTTCCACAGTTTGATCAGTTCACTCTTGATCGTCATGTTCGTCCCTTTGATCTGGCCCGGTTTCGCAAATTCACGTACGCATCACAGACAGATAACCGTTAACCGGGGCAACGTCATGATTTTTTCCCGCCTGCACGGACGTCTGGGCAACCAGATGTTTCAATATGCCGCCGCCCGCGCGTTGGCGGAACGGCAGTGCACGCGCGTGGTGCTGGACGATCGCACGGCGCTGCATAAGGGTGACGGCACGCTGTTGCGGGTGTTCGACCTGCCCGATCTGGCTGAGGCGCCGTTGCCCCCTGTGAAACACCAGCAGCCGCTCGCCTACGCGGCGTGGCGCGGGTTGGGCAAGCGGCCGCGCATTCGACGTGAGAAGGGACTGGGCTATAACCCGGACTTCGCACATTGGGCAGACGACAGCTATTTGCACGGCTACTGGCAGTCGGAGCAGTACTTTGCCGACATCGCGGACACGCTGCGCAGCGCCTATGTCTTTCGCACGCCCATGTCGGCGCAGAACGCGGACATGGCCGCGCGTATCGCCCGTGGGCCGTCGGTGGCATTGCACGTACGGCGTGGGGACTATGTTAAGGTCAACACCATGGCGCTGTGCGATCAGGCTTATTACGACGCGGCACTTGCCGCCATTCGCTTGCGTATGGATGCCGACCCCACCGTATATGTCTTCTCGGACGATCCCGACTGGGCCAAGGCCAATCTGAAGCTGCCTTTCGACAAGGTTGTGGTGGATTTCAACGGACCCGATGCCGACTACGAAGACCTGCGCCTGATGACCCTGTGCCAGCACAACATCATCGCCAATTCTTCCTTCAGCTGGTGGGCGGCATGGTTGGGCGAGACGCCAGACAGCATCGTGGCAGGCCCTGCCCGGTGGTTTGCCGATACGTCCATGTCCAACCCCGACATCCTGCCCGCCCGCTGGATCAGCGTCGGCACAACAGCTTAAAACGGCGCCTTGGCGCGAAAGCGGATCGATTTTCCGCTTTCGGGGTGCTTCACGCGCAGTTCCTCGGCGTGCAGCATCATGCGTGGGTAATCGGCGGCGGCCCCATGGGCATAGAATGGATCACCCAGGATCGGATGGCCCAAGGCCAGCATATGCACGCGCAACTGATGGGTGCGGCCCGTGTGCGGCACCAGCCGCATACGCGCGCTGTCACCGTACCGCTTGACCACGCGCCAGTCGGTCACGGCGGGCTTGCCCGTCTCGTGACAGACTTTTTGCAGCGGGCGGTTCGGCCAATCCACGATGACCGGCAGATCGACGGTGCCGTTGTCATCCTCCGGCTCGCCCTGCACCAGCGCCACATAGGCCTTTTGCGTCTTACGTTCGGCGAACTGTGTCGACAGGGTGCGCTGCGCGTGGGGCGACAGGGCAAAGATCATGACGCCGCTGGTGTCGCGGTCCAGACGGTGCACCACCAGCGCCGTCGGAAAAACCGCCTGAACGCGGGTGATCAGGCAATCGGCCAGATGGTCGCCGCGCCCCGGCACGCTCAGCAGGCCCGCAGGTTTGTCGACGACGACGATGTCCGCATCGTCGTGCAAAAAGACCAGCGGATCGGTCGGGGGCGCATAAACAGTTTCCATGCTGCTGCTTTCCAGATGTAGGCTGTGGTTTCAACCCATGATGAAAGGCCCCCTTATGCACGCGACCATTCAGGCATTCCACGATGCGGTTCTGGCCAAGGACGACGACGCGATCCTGCCGCTGTTCGCCGAAGACATACGGTTCATGCCGCCGACCTATTGGAAGACGTGGACCGGGCGTGCGGCCGTGGCGGCGGTACTGGGCCATGTGAACGCGGTATTCACCGATTTCTCTTATCGCCGCGTGCTGGGCGAAGGGCGCGACTGGATGCTGGAGTTTCAGTGCAAGGTCGACGGGCTGGACGCCGTGGGTGTTGATCTGATCACGCTGAATGACGAGGGGCTGGTGCAGGAATTCGAGGTGGTGATGCGCCCATACAAGACGGTCGGAGCGCTGCGCGAGGCGATGATGGCGCGGATCGCCAAGGACCCCAGCTTTGCCACCTTTCGCGAGGCAATCAGCTAGGCGCGGCGGCCGCGCATCTGCCGGATCATCGAGATGGTATAAAGCACCAGCGCGCCCCAGATCATCGGAAAGGCAATCATCCGCGCCTGACCAAAAGGTTCCTTGAAGACAAAGACCGCCACCAGAAAGATCATCGTCGGCGCAATGTATTGCAACACGCCGATGGTGGTCAGACGCAACCCTTTTGCCCCGTTGGCATAGAGAATCAGCGGTACCGCCGTGACCAAGCCGCAACCCAGCAGCAGCCATGTGTCGGTGCTGTTGCCCGCCATGAAATGACCTTGGCCGGTGGCGGTCAGATAGCCCACATAGGCCAGTGCAGGCAGCAGCAGGATCAACACTTCCAGCAGGAACCCCTGGTTCGGCCCGATGGGCAGTTGTTTCTTGGCCAACGCATAAAAGCCCCAGCTGACCGTAAGACCAATGGCCGCCCACGGCACCGCCCCCAACGTCGTCGCCAGCACCACAACCGCGCACAGCGCAAGCGCCACCGCGGCCAGTTGCAGCTTGTCCAGCTTTTCACCCAGCAGCAAAGCGCCCAGCGCCACGCTGAACAGCGGGTTGATGTAATAGCCCAGCGCCGCATCCAGCGTCCGGTCTGCTGCGATGGCCCAGACGTAGATGCCCCAGTTAAAAGTGATCAGCGCGGCAGTGACACAGCCCATCGCCAGCGTACGCGGACTGCGCAGTGCAGTGCGGATGTCACGGGTGCGGCCAAGGAAGATCAGCAGCGCACCTGCAATCGGCACCGCCCAGATGATCCGGTGCGCGACAATTTCGGCGGCAGGCACGTGGCTGACAGCCTTCAGGTACAGCGGCAGAAAGCCCCACAGAACATAGGCACCGAGCGCGAAGCCAAGGCCCTGGGCCGTGTCCCCGCTGGCAGGGTTTACATTCGGAGCGGGAGGCGTGCGCATGGGGGTATGTCCTGATGGTGTGCCTGTTGCCTAGCACCCGCCTTCAGGGTGCGCCAGAGCCGTCAGACCTTGGTACGCGCGCCTGTCGGATCATAGAAGGGCTTCAGCGAAGCTTCCGCTGCGTAACGCCGGCCCGCCACGTCAATTTCATAAGACGAGGCCAGCACATCCGCCACGGATTGCCCCCCGCAAGGCACATAAGCCATGCCCATGGCCGCACCAAAGTGATGACCATACGCCCCCGAACTGAGCTGTCCCACGATCTTGCCATCCCGCAGCACAGGCTCATTGTGATAGAGCAGCGGTTCGGGGTCGGTCAGGCGGAATTGCACCAGACGACGCTCCAGCCCTGCCTCTTTCATTCGCAGCACAGCTTCACGCCCGACAAAGGCCGGCTTGTCCAGCTTGACCGCAAAGCCAAGGCCCGCTTCCAGAACATGATCCTCGGCGGTGATGTCATGGCCGAAATGGCGGAAACCCTTTTCCATCCGGCAGGTGTCCATCATGTGCATCCCGCACAGCCTGGCCCCCATCTGCTGACCTGCGGCGTGCAGCACCTCGAACACGTGGCCTGCCATATCGGCGCTGATGTACACCTCCCAACCCAGTTCGCCCACATAGGTCACGCGGTGCACACGGGCCAGCGCCATGCCGATCTCGATCTCTTGGGCGGTGCCGAACGGGTTGATGTCGTTGCTGAAATCGGCAGGCGACACCATCTGCAGCAGCTTGCGGGCGTTGGGGCCCATGACGGCCAGCACCGCCTCGCCTGCTGTCACATCGGTCAGAACAACGTTGTGATCCCCCTTGTGGCGCATCATCCATGTCTGGTCGGCCAGCCGCGTGGCGGCGGGGGTCACGACCAGATAGGCGGTTTCGCTCAGACGGGTCACGGTCACGTCCGCCTCGATCCCGCCGCGCGGGTTCAGGAACTGGGTGTAGACGATACGGCCCACGGCCACGTCATATTGCCCGCCGCCGATGTGGTTGAGAAAGGCGCAGGCGTCCGGCCCCTCGACACGAATCTTGCCAAAGGACGACATGTCGTAAATGCCGACATTCTCGCGCACGGCGCGGTGTTCGGCGGCGATGTTGTCAAAAAAGGTCTGCCGTTTCCAGCTGTAGGCATATTCCGGCGTCTGGCCGGGGTTGGCGTACCAGTTGGCCCGCTCCCACCCGGCCAGTTCGCCCATGACAGCGCCCTGTTCCAGCAGGTGATGGTGGAACGGCGTGCGGCGGATACCGCGTGCGGTGGCCTTCTGGCGATAGGGGAAGTGATCGGCATAAAGCAGGCCCAGCGTTTCCGTGGAGCGGGCGGCAAGATAGGTCTTGTTGCCCTGAAACGGCTGCATCCGCGCGATGTCCACATCGCCCAGATCAAACGGCTTTTCGCCCGCCTCCATCCATTGCGCCAGCGCCATACCGGCGCCACCTGCCGACTGGATGCCGATCGAGTTGAAGCCCGCCGCGACCCAGACGTTGTCCATCTCGGGCGCAAGGCCAAGGTGGTAGGCGTCATCGGGGGTAAAGCTTTCGGGGCCGTTGAAAAAGGTATGGATGCCCGCATCCGCCAGCATCGGCATGCGGTTTACGGCGGCTTCAAGGATCGGTTCGAAGTGGTCGA
The DNA here is from genome assembly GCF_000620505.1 of Sulfitobacter sp. 20_GPM-1509m. Taxonomy (GTDB): domain Bacteria; phylum Pseudomonadota; class Alphaproteobacteria; order Rhodobacterales; family Rhodobacteraceae; genus Pseudosulfitobacter. Next base: position 106,536 of record NZ_JIBC01000005.1, read on the forward strand.
AGTCCTCGGGCAGTTGGTCGAATTCAAAGTCGTGCGGGATGCCGTTCACCGCCCAGGGCTTGCTGACCGGCTCGAAAGCGCCCAGCAGGATCTTGCCCGCGTCTTCCTTGAAGTAAGTGCATTCGTCGGGGACGCGCAGCACCGGCATCTGGGTCAGGCCGGGGATCACTTCGGAGACGATGTAGAAATGTTCGCAAGCTTGCAGCGGTACGTTCACCCCAGCCATCCGCCCGACCTGATGGCCCCACATGCCCGCGCAGTTCACGATCATGTCGCAGGCGATGTGACCGTTGCTGCCGTCCGCGCCCTGCCAGTCCACGCCTGTCACGCGACGGCCTGCGCGGGTGATGTTGGTAACGGCGGCACGTTCATGGATGTGCGCCCCGTGCTGCCGCGCGCCCTTGGCCAGCGCCAGCGCGATGTTGGACGGATCACCCTGCCCGTCCAGCGGCAGGTAAACACCGCCCGTAACACCGTCGATGTTCAGGTGTTCATATTTCACCTTGACCTCGGAGGGGCTGATTTCCTGCACCTCGACGCCAAAGGCACGGGCCATGGCCGCCTGCCGGTGCAGCTCTTCCAGACGCTCGGTCGTCAGGGCGGCGGTGATCGAGCCAACCCGTTTGAAGCCCGTTGCCACGCCTGTTTCGGCTTCCAGATTGCCGTAAAGCTCCTGCGAATATTTCGCGAGTTTGGTCATGTTGGCCGACGCGCGCAGCTGGGCGATCAAGCCTGCGGCGTGCCATGTGGTGCCTGATGTAAGTTGTTTGCGTTCCAACAGCACGACATCTCGCCACCCCAGTTGCGTCAGGTGATAGGCGACGGAGCAACCGATGACACCGCCACCGATGATGACAACGCGGGCATGTGTGGGCAGGTCGGGCATGGCGGTCTCCGGGATTGGGCGGGGTCAGCGGGGGCCAGCCCCTGCACCCCCGGGATATTTGGGGCCAAAAGAAATCAGGGGCGGGTGAGGGTGTGACCTGATGCTGTCAGGCGGCGGGCAATTTCAGCGATATGGGCGGGGCTGACTTCGCAGCAACCACCGACGATGGTGGCCCCTGCGTCGACCCATGCCATGACGTGATCGGCATAGGCTGCAGGGGTGAAATCGTGGCGGGTTTGCAGGTCAGCGACGGTGGGGCGCGATTGCAGGAATTCTTCGGTGATGCGCTGAAAGCCGTTGGCATAGGCGCCGTAAGGCAATGTGCCTTGCGACAGGATGGCGAGGGCTGCGGGGATCACCTCGGGGGCAGAGCAGTTGACAAGAACGGCGACGGCCTGCCCTGCAGCGATGGGCAATATGCCTGCCACCGCTTCACCCGAGCGCAATTTGGTGCCGTCGCGGTCATCGACGGTGATGGACAGCCAGACAGGTTTGCCCGCGGTGGCAGCCCCCGCCAGCACGCTGCTGGCGTGGTCCAGCGAGGCCACGGTTTCGCAGATCAGTAGGTCGCAAGAGGGCGCAAGCAGGCCCGCGACTTCGGTGTAAAGTGGGATCGCGGTTGCGGGATCAGGGTGCAGGTCAGGCCGGTATGAGGCAACCAGCGGACCGATAGAGCCTGCAATCACCGGCGCCTTGCTGTTGCGCGCCTCGGTCAATGCGCGGTCCATCAGGGTCTGGAACTGACCCTCCACGTCGGTGCCGACAAAGCGGTCGCGGTGGATGGCGTAGGTGTTCGTTGTGGCCACGGTCGCCCCTGCGGCGCCAAAATCGCGGTGCACCTCGGCCACAAGTCCCGGGTGGTCGATCATCACCTGGGTGGACCACAACGGTGTGGGCCTGTCGCCTGCACGGTGGATCAGCTCTTGGCCCATGCCGCCGTCGAGAAGGATGATTTGTGTCATTTCATGTGTTCCAAGGATGAGTGTTTCAGGCCCGCAAACGGGTGTTCTGCGGGTCCCACAGCGGCCCTTCGGGCTGCACCACGGCGCGGTGTTTGGTGCCGAAAATATCGACCTGCAGTTCCGTACCTGCCACCGCCAGATCGGCGCGCACCATGCCCAGCGCGATGGACGCGTTCACGCGGTAACCCCAGTCGCCGCTGGTGGTTTCCCCTACAACCGCACCGTCATGCCAGAGCGTCGACATATAGGGCGCATCCGCATCGCCTGCGTCGACGATCAGGGTGACGAACCGTTTGGCAGGGCCGCGCTGGTGTTCAGCCAGCAATGCTTGCTTGCCGGGGAACTCCTGTGGCTTGTCCAGCTTGATGAAACGGTCAAGGCCGCCTTCGAACAGGGTGTAATCGGTGCTGAGGTCACCCTTCCACGTGCGATAGCCCTTTTCGATACGCATGGCGTTCAGGGCGTACATGCCAAAGGGTTTGGCGCCTGCTTCGGTCACGGCCTGGTACAGCGGACCAATGTCCGCGTTGGCCGCGTGGATTTCCCAGCCCAACTCGCCTGCGAAGGACACCCGTGCCAACGCACAGGGCCTGCCCGCGACGGTTGCTGCCTGATGGGTCAGCCAAAGGGCGGTCAAGTCGGCCTGAGTCTGCAGACGTTCAAACAGGGCGCGGCTGTTGGGTCCGGTGACGATCAGCGTTCCGTACTCTTTCGTATGGTCTGTCGGCGTCAGCCCCTCGGGCAGGTCGCCGTGCAACACGTCCCAGTCGTGCCACTGCGCCGTAGCTGCGGTGATCAGGGTAAAGGCGTCCTCGTCGTGTCGCAGGATCGACATTTCGGTGAGGATGCGCCCCCGGCTGTCGGGGAAATAGCCAAGGTTCATGCGCCCGACCTTGGGCAGGCCGCCCGCTATCTTGCTGCGCAGGTATTCGGCGGCTCCTGCCCCTGACAGGTTGAACCGCGAGAAGCCGGGCAGGTCCAGCACGCCCACATCGTCGCGCACCGCTTCGACCTCTTCGCGCACGCGCAGCGCCCACGGGCCGTTGCGATCCCATGTCTGGGTGGCCGCCTCGCTGGTGTCGTCGCCGGGTGCCGCAAACCAGTTGGCGCGCTCCCAGCCGTTATAGGCACCCATGACACCGCCCTTGGCCAGCACCTGATCGTGGGCAGGCGACAGCTTGCGGTCGCGGCCAGCGGGCCAGGCGTGGTGGGGGAAGTGCATGGCGTATTCGTGGCCGTAGGTTTCCAGCGCCTTTTGATTGCAATAATCCTGATCGGTGTAATCGGTGTAGCGGCGCGGGTCGCAGGACCACATATCCCATTCGGTCTGCCCCTCGGTCACCCATTCGGCCAGTACCTTGCCCGCACCGCCGCCCTGGGTGATGCCAAAGGTGAACACGCAAGCCTCGAACGCATTGGGCACGCCGGGCATCGGGCCGATCAGCGGCAGGCCGTCAGGCGCGTAGGGAATGGGGCCGTTGATCACCCGGCCCACGCCGGCGGTGCCAAGGATCGGCACACGGGCCATCGCGTCCTCAATGTACCATTCCAGCCGCTCCAGATCGTCGGGGTAAAGCTGAAAGCTGAAGTCCTCGGGCATCGGATCGTCGGGGGTCACCCAATGGGCGCGGCAGTTCCGCTCATAGGGGCCAAGGTTCAGGCCATTCTTGTCCTGACGCAGGTAATACGAGCTGTCCACGTCGCGCAGCAGCGGCACCTTGCGGCTATTGTCGCGGGTCCAGTCGGCCAGTGCGGGGATTTCCTCGGTCAGGAAATACTGGTGGCTCATCACCGTCATCGGCACAGTGCGCCCGCCGTAGGGTTTGAACCATTCACCGACACGCTGGGCGTAATATCCGGCGGCGTTGACCACTTTTTCGCAGCGGATGTCGCCCTTGTCGGTGTGGACGATCCATTCGTTGCCCTGACGGCTGACGCCGGTGGCTGGACAGAACCGTTCGATGCGCGCGCCCATGGCACGCGCTCCTTTGGCCAGTGCCTGCGTCAATTGCGCGGGGTCGATGTCACCATCATCGGGGTCCCACAGCGCCCCTGCCAGATCATGCGTTTCGATGAATGGATAGCGGTCCTTGATGTCCGCCACCGCCATCATCTCAAGGTCCAGTCCCTGATAGCGGCCCATCGCACGGGCGCGTTCAAACTCTTGCATCCGTTCGCGGGAATGGCCCAGGCGCACCGACCCCGTGACGTGATAGTTCATCGGATAATCCACCGCCTCGGCCAGCCCCGCATACAGGCCCAGCGAATAGCGTTGCATGTTCATCACCGCCCACGACGTGCTGAAGCTGGGACAGTTTCCGGCGGCGTGCCACGTGCTGCCTGCGGTCAGTTCGTTCTTTTCCAGCAGCACGCAATCGGTCCACCCTGCCTTGGCCAGATGGTACAGCGACGAGGCGCCGACAACGCCGCCACCGATGATGACCACACGGGCCGTTGTGGGGAATGTGCTCATGCGTCGGGGTCCTGTGCCGGGGGGATCTGGTAATAATCACCTTTGTCCTGCGTGAAGATATGGCGCGTCAGGGTCAGCCCCGTGGGGGCGTCAAGCGCGCCCATGGCGACGCCGATTTCATCCTCGGCATGGCTTTTCCAGAACAAGGACGACCCGCAGGTGGGGCAAAAGCCGCGCTTGGCGGTGTCGCTGGCCTCGAACCAGCGCACGTCGCCTTGCATCTCGAAGGCCGACAGCGGGACCTGAACCGAGGCCCAGATGTGACCCGATTGCTTACGGCACTGCGTGCAGTGGCAGGCGGCGGGGTCTTTGGCCGTGGCGGTGGCGGTGAAGGTCACGCCGCCACACAGGCAGCTTCCGGTCAGCATTTGAGGGACTCCTTTGCCTTGGCCATCAGTAGACAGGGGGTGCGATGACCCAGATCGCCACGGCGGGCGCGTCATGGGGATTGATCCAGCGGAACGGCTCGCCCCGGATACGGAAGCTGTCGCCGGGGTGGATTGTGTAACGCGTGCCTGCAATCTCCAGATCGAGCGCACCCGAGATCAGGTAACCGACCTCTTGCGTGGGGCGGGTGACCGGATGGATGATTTCGGACCGCGGCGCAAAGGTAGAATGCACCATTTCAAAATCGTCGGTCAGATCGGGGGACAGCAGTTCCTCGACCAGCCCCGCGATGGGTGAACCAATAGGACGGCGCGCCCCCTTGCGCACGATGTATCCGGCCTCGTGGGCGGGCGCGGCAGCGTGGCGGAACAACATCGACACCGATACGCCCAGATGGGCTGCGATGTGGCGCAGGTCGGTGATGGAAGGTTCGGACAGGTCACGCTCGACCTGGCTGAGCCACCCGACCGAACGGCCCAGCTCATCCGCCATGTCCTGCAAGGTGATCCCCCGCGCCTTGCGCAGGGCGCGCAGATCGGCGCCCAGCGTTTTGGCAGTGTCGGGGGCAGATTGCATCATATGCGACTCGCGGTGAAAAATTAGGCCTGGATTTCACGGTGCGCCGTTGCAAATGAAAAATCAAGGCAAAATTTCACGCGGACAAAATGGCAGTAGCGGCTGCGCAAACCGGAAGACGGCTAAAGTGACTTGCCCCTGTCAGCCGCTGCCATCAGCCCGTCGCTGATCGTTTTCGATATGTCGGCGTCGATCATTGCGTTCAATCCGGCCGCTGTTGTGCCCGCATAGTCAATCATCCATCTGACTTGATCGGCAGGCCGCGCGCTGTCCTGTGCCAGCATGGTGCCCCCTGCAAGGAAAAGCTGGCGCACAGCGCGGTCTGCCACCTGCGGGTCAATGCCCTGTCGTTCGGCGTGGTCCACCATGCACTGCGCAAACAGGGCGACAAATCCCGGCACAGGGCCTGTCATTGCCGTGAAATGGTCTATCTGGCTTTCTTCAAACACCTGATCTGTCGCGCCGCAGGCCTCCAGGAGCCGGCGGACGACCTCACGATCCTGCACCGTCACGGCGTCACTGGCGAACCACGGGGAATAGGCCAGCGCCAGAGACGCGGCGGGACTGCTCATGGCGCGCACCACGCGCGCGGCCCCTGTCTGTGATGCAATCCTGTCCGAGGTCACACCGGCCATCACCGAAATCACCAGCTTGTTGGTGGCGTCAATCTGGATGCCGGGAAAGCTGGCAGGCGGCACGCACAGGACGATCGTATCGCATGCATCCACCAGGCGTTTGTTGTCCGTGGTGACGTTGAGACCCGACGACTGCCCAAAGTCCGGCGCGGCTCCGGTGCGGTTGGAGACCCAGAACCGGTGCGGATCAACCGCGCCGCTTGCAAGCAGCGCTTTGGAAATCGCGCTGCCCAACATGCCCGCGCCGCCAATAATGCCAATGTTATTGCCCGAATGTGCCATTGCTATGCTCCTGTTCCGCCAGGGCACCAGCTTGGTGGAAGGCACCGCGCCCTGTCAATTCAGCACAGAACGCGGCCCTTCTCGGGATGCAATAGACGCGATCAAATACGCTCGATGGCGATGGCCGTGCCTTCGCCGCCGCCGATGCAGATTGCGGCAACGCCACGCTTGAGGTTGCGTTTTTCCAGCGCGTTCAGCAGCGTCACGATGATCCGCGCGCCCGATGCGCCGATGGGATGCCCCAAGGCACAGGCGCCGCCGTTGACGTTCACAATGTCATGGCTCAGCCCCATTTCGTGCATGAAGGCCAGCGGCACGACGGCAAAGGCTTCGTTCACTTCCCACAGGTCCACGTCCTCCTTGGTCCAGCCGATGCGTGCCAGCAGCTTTTGCGCGGCAGGCACCGGGGCCGTGGTGAACAGGCCCGGTTCCTGTGCGTGGCTGGCGTGGCCCAGTATGCGCGCACGCACGGTCAGTCCGCGTGCCTTGGCCGCCTCGGCCGAGCTCAGGACCAAGGCCGCAGCACCATCCGAGATTGACGACGAATTGGCCGCCGTGACGGTGCCGCCCTCGCGGAACGCAGGCTTGAGCTGAGGGATCTTTTCCGGCCGGGCGCTGGCGGGCTGTTCGTCGGCGCTGACAGTGACGGAGCCTTTGCGCGACGTGATGTCCATGGCGGCAATTTCATCGGCAAAAGCACCGCTGTTCTGCGCCTCGAGCGCGCGGCTGAGCGAGGCCAGCGCATAGTTGTCCTGCGTTTCACGGGTGAACTGGAACGCCTCGGCGCAGTCTTCGGCGAAGGTGCCCATCAGGCGCCCCTTGTCATAGGCATCTTCCAGACCATCAAGGAACATATGGTCGATCACCTGCCCATGCCCCAGACGCGCGCCATCGCGCATTTTGGGCAACAGGTACGGTGCCTGGCTCATGCTTTCCATGCCGCCCGCAATCATCAGATCGGTGTGGCCCAGCGCGATCTGGTCAAAGGCGATCATTGCCGCCTTCATCCCCGATCCGCACATCTTGTTCAGCGTGGTGGCAGGCACCTCCTTGCCCAGACCGCCGGCGAAACCGGCCTGACGCGCGGGGGCCTGCCCCTGTCCTGCGGGCAGCACACAGCCCATCAGGACCTCGTCCACCGTATCAGTACCGGCACCGGCCAGAGCCGCGCGAATCGCGGCGCCGCCCAACTCGGACGCAGACAGACCCGAAAGCGCCCCTTGGAAACTGCCCATCGGCGTGCGCGACGCGCCGGCAATGATCACTTCAGTCATATATCACCTTCTGTTTGTTCTACCCGTGGTTACGAGTTGGTAAGACTTGCGTCCTTAATATGTGCCCGAGCGTCAGACGTTAGGGAATACTATGGAACTGTCGAGCAAAACAGAAGGCCAGGTACAGATTGTTGCGGTCCTTGGCACGCGGATCGACGCGGCGGTGGCCATCGAATTCAAGGATGCGATGCGGGCAGAGACCGCCAATGGCTCCGATCTGGTGATACTGGACCTGTCGGCGGTCGACTTTATCGATTCCAGCGGGCTGGGTGCAATTGTCGCCGCGATGAAACACCTGGCCCCGCAACGCAGGCTGGCCCTGGCAGGGCTGACCCCCACGGTGGACAAGGTGTTCAAGCTGACTCGTATGGATTCCGTGTTCAGCCTGTACCCGACGCTGGATGACGCGCGCATCGCGCTGGTGGCGTGACATGGTTCTGAACGACAGCCGGGTTCATCCGGCACAACCGTCCCTGCAAAAGGTGCGTGTTCAGGTCGACAGCGGGCCAATGGCTGCGCGGCAGGCCTTTGATCTGCTGAAACGAGGACTGGCTGACCTTGCGCTGGACGTGGAGGAATTGGCCGCGATCGAACTGGTGCTGGCCGAGGTGGTAAACAACATTGTCGAACACGCCTATGCCAATGGCCAGCGCAGGGGGCCGATACATCTGTGCTGTCACCTGCGCCGGGACGGGCTGCACTTCGAGTTTACCGATCTGGGGCTGCCGATACCGGGCAAAGGCACGCCACTGGGGTTGCCCGTGAACGTGGATGTCGACCTGGTGGACCTGCCAGAGGGCGGCTATGGCTGGTTCCTGATCCAGGACCTGGCAAAGGATGTAACCTATCACCGGCGCGGGCAGGTCAACCATCTGTCGCTGCGCATGGCCCTGTCGAAAAATGCGTGCGAGCTCTGATATTTCCGGGGAATTTGCCAAATATGGCAGGACTGTTCACGCAAATCCCAAAAGGGCCTGAATGGCTCCTCATTCCCGCCTTGATCAACGGGCAAACATGCACCTGTAGCTGCATATAGCTTCCCTCGGTGTCGTGTGTAACAGCCCCCACCCAGTGCACGGCACCGAGGACCTACTTTCCCACATCGCTGCACACTTGGCCTTTGGCATTTGCCCCGTTAGGTATCTGTTGTCAGATACAACTGGAGCCACCATGCGCGATTTTCACTTCCCGGGCCGCTCGCCCGTCATGGCCACGAACGGAATGTGCGCAACGTCGCACCCGCTGGCCGCAGCCACTGCCATCGACATTCTCAAACGCGGTGGCAACGCCATGGATGCCGCGATTGCGGGGGCTGTTTTGCTGGGCATTTGCGAGCCGCAGATGACAGGCATCGGCGGCGACTGCTTTGTGCTGTGGTCGATGCCCGGTGAAACCAAGGTCAACGCGCTGAACGGATCGGGCCGCGCGCCTGCCGGACTGGACGCCGCGTTGTTGCGCGACGCAGGCCACGACACCGTCCCGCTGGGCAGCCCTCATGCGGTAACCGTGCCGGGCGCAATCGACGCGTTCTGCACCCTGTCCGAGCGCGTGGGCAAGCTGGGCCTTGATGCGCTGCTGGCCCCCACCATCCATTACGCCGAAGCAGGCGTGCCCGTGGCCCCGCGCGTGGCCGCGGACTGGATTCCCTGCGCCGCGGCCCTGCAAGGGTCCGCCCGCGAGACGTTCATGGTCAACGGTCAGGTCCCAAAGCCCGGCCAGATGTTCCGCGCCCCCAAACAGGCCGAGGTGCTGCGCCGCATCGCCAAGGACGGACGCGATGCGTTCTACACCGGTGAAGTGGCCGACGACATGATCGCCACGCTGACCGCGATGGGCGGCGTGCACACGGCACAGGACTTTGCCAACGCCGCCTGCACCGACACGAGCCCCGTGGCCGGCACCTACAAAGACATCGAAGTGGTCGAGCATCCGCCAAACGGTCAGGGTGCGGTGGCCTTGTTGCTGCTGAACATCCTCAAGAACTTTGACATCGCGTCGATGGACCCTTTCGGCGCCCAGCGCGCCCATATCGAGGCCGAGGCCGCCAAGCTGGCCTATGACACCCGCAACCGCTTTTTGGCGGACCCTGATCACATGACCAAACTGGACCACCTGCTGTCCGAGGACACGGCCGCCAAGCTGGCCGCGTTGATCGACCCCAAACGCGCGATGGCCAGTGCGACCGAAATCTCGGAAGCGGTGCACAAGGACACGATCTATATCACCGTCGTCGATGGTGACGGGATGATCGTGTCGCTGATCTATTCGATCTTCCACGGTTTCGGCTCGGGCATCGCCACGGACAAGTTCGGCATCCTGTTCCAGAACCGTGGCGCGGGCTTCTCGCTGGCCGAAGGGCACCCGAACGAGTTGAAAGGCGGCAAGCGCCCCATGCACACGATTATTCCGGGCATCATCCGGTCGAACGGCAAGCCGATCATGCCATTCGGGGTGATGGGCGGTCAGTACCAGCCCGCAGGCCACGCCCGCTTTGCCACCAACCTGACCGATTTCGGCATGGACCCACAGTCGGCCATCGACGCGCCGCGCAGCTTTCCCGAAAAAGGCGTGTTGCAGGTCGAGCGTGGGTATTCCGACGCCGTACGCCAGGAATTGTCCGACATGGGCCACACGGTGCAAATTCCCGATTCGGCCCTTGGTGGTGCGCAGGCGATCAAGGTGCATGACACCGGCGTACTGGAAGGAGCCAGCGATCCCCGCAAGGACGGCTGTGCGCTGGGATACTGATACAGACGGGGTGCGCGGGTCATACCGCGCGCCCGACGTCGCCTAGTTCAGCTGGAAGTGCAGGGGATAGGCGCCGTCCTGAAACGGACCGAACAGGTCAGGGATGTCCGGGTGATCCACCGGCTCGCCGGAATAATCCGCGACCAGGTTCTGCTCGGACACATAGGCCACGTAATAGCTTTGGTCGTTCTCGGCCAGCAGATGATAGAACGGCTGTTCCTTGCGCGGACGGCTGTCCTCGGGAATCGCTTCATACCATTCGTCGGTGTTTGCAAATTGGGGGTCCACGTCAAAAACCACCCCGCGAAAGGGGTGTTTCTTGTGACGGACAACTTGTCCGAGGTGATATTTGGCGCGCAATCTCAACATAAGTTTTAGCCCCTATCGTTGGAACCTAGCCTTTTCAAGCAGGATTTGTCCACGAAACTGCGATCCTGAGCACAGAAACAGTTTGTGGCATCCCCTATAACAGTGGTGGCGCGGCATCAAATCGCGGTCACCCGCCGATCTGCGCAAAGAGGATTTCCCCGAGCGACAAAATCGGCTATATTGAGTCAAAATAATCCGCCCGTTCAATGTGGTGGAACCCTGAGGCAGAGTGACAAAAAATGAGCAGAACCTTGCGAGCTATGATCGCGCTGTTGGTGTTGGCCTCGTGTGGGGGCGGTGAATCGACTGCGCCACGCGGATTGGACGATGCCTGTGTCATTGCACAGCAGCGTCCGGAATACATGCGGGCCTTCCGCGCCACCGAACGCCGTTGGGGCGTGCCGGTGCACGTGCAGATGGCCACGATCCACCAGGAAAGCAAATTCATCGCCAACGCGCGCACGCCCTTCCGCTATGCGGCCGGGGTGATTCCCATGGGCCGCCAGAGCAGCGCCTATGGCTATGCGCAGGCGCTGGATGCAACCTGGGAAGAATACCAGCGCGAGACCGGAAAACACCGCGCCCGCCGCGACCGCATCAAGGATGCGACCGATTTCATGGGCTGGTATATGAACACCACCAACCAGCGGAACAGCGTGGCGCTGACCGATGCGCGCAATCAGTATCTGGCCTATCACGAAGGGCAGACAGGCTTTGCGCGCGGCAGCTACAACAGCAAGACGTGGCTGGTGCAGGTCGCGGGCAACGTTGATGCCCGCGCCAATATGTACGCCACCCAGCTGGCCGGTTGCCGCCGCTGACGGTCGGTCCTTAGCGGCCCGGTGCTTTGCCCGGGCTGCCTGTGTCGAACATGCTGTTGGCCAGCGTGCCACCCACTTTCAGGTCGCCCAGCACCACTGTCGTGCTGGAACCGCTGCTGTCGTTGATCACCCACTGACGCAGCTGCACCGGGTTGCCGGTGAACTTCAGCTGGATATTGCCATAGTCGGGGTGTGCAGGGTCCTGCGCCGTCACCGTGGTGGCCGTGCCGTCATAGTCGTGCCCAGTGACCATCCGCGCCTGCCCCAGATTCACATTGTCAGCCAGAATGATCGACAGCGGCGTTTTTGCCAGCGGATAGGTTTCGGGCGGGGCGTTGGATTTCGAATCGTAGATCACCACAGCGCCGCCACCGGCCACGACCAGCGCAGTTTCGGGGGCGTTGTATTCAAATCGCACGCGACCGGGGCGCTTGATGAAAATCTCGCCGGTGCTGATCGACCCGTCGTCGTTGATCTGCGTGAAATCGCCCTGTGCGGTACGCAGGGTGTTCAGGTATTGGGAAATCTCGTTCAGCGGCAGTTTGTCCGCCGCCGCGGCACCTGCCACGCTCAGCGCGATGGCACAGGCGGGAAGGAATGTTTTCAAGCTCAGCATGTTGGTTTGCCTCGTATTTCCAAGTGTTCATTGCAGACAGATATAGGGAGGGCATCCTTGATATGCGATAACAAGCGCCGTTCCTTGCCGCATGACGGGCCAAAGACCGCCACCGTCCGGGGAGTCGCAATCAATGTAAACGGGTTATGGCAGACATGACTGGGGCGGCCCTTGCGGTTGGTGTCAGTCCCAAACCCCGCACAGGCCGCCCCGGTTCCGAATTTTGGTCCGGTTACTGTTCCGGCACCAGAATTTCGCGTTTGCCCACGTGGTTCGCCGCGCTGACAACGCCCTGATCTTCCATCTGTTCGACCAGACGCGCGGCCTTGTTATAACCGATGGCCAGCTTGCGCTGGATATAGCTGGTGGAACACTTGCGATCCTTGACCACGATGGCCACTGCGGTGTCATACAGCGCGTCTTCGCTGTCGGTGTTGCCACCCAAGCCCAGAACCGCGTCGATGTTGCTTTCCTTGTCCTCGTCCGGCCCTTCGACCACGCCGCTGACATAATCCGGCGCGCCGTAGGCTTTGAGGTGGTTGACGATCTCCTCGACCTCTTCGTCGCTGACGAAGGGGCCGTGGCAACGGGTGATCTTGGCGCCGCCCGCCATGTACAACATGTCGCCCATGCCCAGCAGTTGCTCGGCCCCCATTTCACCCAAGATGGTGCGGCTGTCGATTTTCGAGGTCACCTGGAACGAGATCCGCGTGGGGAAGTTCGCCTTGATCGTGCCGGTGATCACATCGACCGAAGGCCGCTGTGTCGCCATGATCAGGTGAATACCGGAGGCACGCGCCATCTGTGCCAGACGCTGGATGCACGCCTCGATTTCCTTGCCCGCGACCATCATCAGGTCGGCCATCTCGTCGACGACCACGACGATATAGGGCAGCGCGACGGGCTGGAACTCTTCGGTCTCGAACATCGGCTCGCCGGTGTCGTCGTCAAAGCCTGTCTGGACCGTGCGGCTGAACATCTCGCCCTTGGCCAGCGCCTCGCGGACGCGACCGTTATAGCCTTCGATGTTGCGCACGCCCATCTTGGACATCTTGCGATAGCGCTCTTCCATCTCGCCCACGGTCCATTTCAGCGCGACAACCGCCTTTTTCGGGTCGGTCACAACGGGGGACAGCAGGTGCGGGATGCCGTCATAGACAGACAGTTCCAGCATCTTGGGGTCGATCATGATCAGGCGGCATTCCTGTGGCGTCAGCTTGTACAACAGCGACAGGATCATCGTGTTGATGGCCACGGATTTACCAGACCCGGTGGTCCCCGCGATCAGCAGGTGGGGCATCTTGGCAAGGTTGGCCACGACGCTGTCGCCGCCGATGTCCTTGCCCAGTGCCAGCGGCAGGCGCATGTTGCTGTCGCCAAAATCACGGCTGGCCAGAATTTCACGCAAGACCACTTTTTCGCGGTGCTCGTTGGGCAGTTCGATGCCGATGACGGAACGACCCGGAACAGTCGACACACGTGCGGACAGCGCCGCCATCGAGCGGGCGATGTCGTCGGCCAGGCCGATCACGCGGCTGGCTTTCAAGCCCGGCGCGGGTTCCAGTTCGTACATGGTGACCACGGGACCGGGACGCACGCTGACAATCTCGCCCTTGACGCCATAATCGTCCAGCACGCTTTCCAGCATCCGCGCGTTTTCTTCCAGCGCCTCGTCCGACAGGTGCAGACGCTGCACGGTTTCGGGGCTTTCCAGCAGGCTCAGCGGCGGCAGCTCGAACCCTGGGTGCGTGTCCTCAAAGGACAGCGCGGGCTGCGCTTCGGCGCGGGCCTGTTTGCTGGGCTGGACGACGCGACGGACGGGCTGTTGCACGACCTTGCGCGGTTCGGCCACGGGAATGACGGGTGCTTGCGCCTCGGGCTGTTGCAGCGCCAGCGCCTCGAAATGTTCCTCTTCCGCCTCGGCGTAGGGGTCCTCGATCATCTGATCGTCGAATTCCTCGGCCTGGGCATAGGCCATCGGTTCCGGCGCAGGCGCGCGCTCAGGCGTCACCGCCGGGGCCGCGACGGGCTTTGTCATCGGTTTCGAGAAGTAGTCACGCGACGCCGTCAACGGCGGCTCGGCCCGCATCGCGGGCGCGGCAGCAGGCGCTGTCACCGGAGGCTCGGGCGGCAAAGCCGCCGGGCGTGTGGTGTTCAGAACCAGCGGCGCGGGGCGGCGGCTTGCAGCCAGACCATGTGTCAGTGGTTTTGGCGTGGTCTCCGCCTGCAAGACCGGAACTTGGCGCACACGGCTTTTGATCACGTCGGCGATCTTGGCCTTGATCCGGTCGTCGCCGGGGCCTTCTCCCACGTCAGCAGTGCTATAGGTTTCGATCAGCTCAGGCTCTGGCATCTCTTGTTCGGCTTGCGCGTCGGGGCGTTTGACCAGCCCGGGCATCCGCGCCAGCAACCCGGATTTCGGGGCGGTATCGGTGCGGAACATGGTCGGCGCAGACGCTTTGGCCGCGATGGGCTGGGCAAAGCTTTGCTGTGCTTCAAAGGCTGCGTTTTCCTCCGCCTCGATGCGCTTTTGTTCGCGCCGCTCAGCCGTCCGGGCCTGAAGCGCACGCGCGCCCTGCACGGCGCCGCTGGCCCCACGACCCAACAGCGTCATCGTCCACGCATAGACCATGATCAGACCGATCAGCAAAAACCGCCCGATCCGCTTCAGTTCCGGCATGGTAAAGCCCATCACAAAGGCAGACAGGACCACGATCCCGACGCCCATCAGCAACGACATCGTCTTGACCGCAAAGGCCGACCCAAGCGGCAGGATCGTCAGGATCGCCCCCATGACCGTATCACCGAACAGACCGCCCAGACCAAAGGAGTGGGTCCGCAACCATTCGACGTCAGGTTCCAGCGTCGCGGCATAGATCGCACCAAAGGCCACCACGATCGGGGCAAAGATCAAACGGCCCACGGCCCGCTCGTCACCCGCATGCAAGGCAAAGCGCACACCCCAGACCAGCAGCACGGCGGCAATGCCCCACGCGCCCCAGCCTGCGATCATGAACAAAGGTGCCGCAATCGACGCGCCCGTGCGGCCCAGCCAGTTTTGCACCGGCGCATCGGTCGACATCATCCAGTTGGGATCGTCCGGCGTATAGGACCCGATCATCGCAGCCGCCATCAGACCGGCCACCAACAGGGCAATGCCAACCAGCTCCTTGCCCCGTTTTTCGATCGCCTCCGCCATGTTGGTATCCAACAGTGGATCGCGCCCGCGTGTCTGATATGCCATTGCTCTCGTCCCTCTTTATTGCGTGCCGTAAAGGTGGTCACGGATGGCCGTCAGGCCCCGCTCCACATCCGGCTTTGGGGCCACCAGGGCGACCCGAATATATCCTTTGCCGGGGTTCACACCCGATGCGTCGTTCTGGCTGAGGTACGCACCGGGCAGCACCCGCACGCCGGTCGCCTGCCACAGGCTCAGCGCCGCTGCTTCGCCATCTTCGACAGGCAGCCACAGGAAAAAGCCCGCTTCGGGGCCCTTGTATCCCGGAACATTGCCCAGGATGCGGTCAGCCATGTCGTATTTCTCGCGGTACTGCGCGCGGTTGTCGTCCACATGCGCCCCGTCCGCCCATACGGCTGCGGCGGCCGCTTGCAACGGCAAGGGCAATGGCGCGCCCGTGTACATGCGCAACTGGCGCATACGCGCCGTGCTTTGCGGCCCGGCCACGACAAAGCCCGACCGCAGGCCCGGCAGGTTCGACCGTTTCGACAGCGAATGAAATGCGACAACCCGCTCGGGGTCCGCACCCGCATCGCGCGCCACCTGCAAGACACCCACAGGGGGCGCATCGCGGTAAATCTCAGAATAGCATTCGTCCGCGAAAATCTGGAAATCGTGCTGTTCCGCCAGTGCAATCAGATCGGACCAATAGGCATGATCGGCCACGGCCCCCTGCGGGTTGGCAGGTGAACAGATATAACAGGCCACCGTGCGATCCAGCACTTCTTTGGGCAAGCTGGTGTAATCGGGCAGATGCCCCGATGCCTCGGTGGCGCTGACAAACACCGGCTCAGCCCCCACCGAAATCGCCGCCAGCATATAGACCTGGTAGAACGGGTTCGGCATCAGCACCACGGGGCGCTGGCCGTTCTTGCTCTCGGGGCACAGCGCCATTGCGACGTTGTACAACCCTTCGCGGCTGCCGTTCAAAGGCAGGACATTCGTTTCCGGGTCCAGCGTCACGTCATAGCGGCGCGCCACCCACTCGCAAAAGGCCTGCCGCAGCTCGGGTGTGCCTTCGTTCGGCGGATAAGAGTTAAATCCGCCCGTATTTTCCGAAATCAGATCCGTGACCCAGGCCGGAAACGCATGTTTCGGCTCGCCAATGGTCATATGCACCACGTCCCCGCCGGGGGCGTGATGGTCCAACAGCGCGCGCAAACGCGGAAACGCATAGGCCGGAAGGTTCGAGAACCGCTCGGGAAAATTCATAAAACTGCCTCGGATCGGGATCGTTATCGCCCCGTTTGCCAAAGGATAGCGCAAGCCGCCCCAACTCGTCCACCAAAACCGCGCCAAAGCGGCAACTTGTGGCATTCGCGCACTGTGTGGATTTCTTTTGGCCAAAAATATCCTGGGGGCGCCCGCAGGGCGGGGGCAAAGCCCCCGGATGCACGCCCTCAGATCACGCCAGCGCCGCCTCTGCCGCAGCGCCCAGCCGCAACAGCGCTTCTTCGCAATCGGGCGGCATCATCAGCATCACGCCGCAGCTTGGGACACCTGTTGGCAAGGTCAGCGCGCTGAGCCCCAGCAGGTTGCCAATGCGCGTGTTGCGCAGGGTCAACAGGTTCTCGGTGCGGTAATAATCATCCTCGGTGTTCAACCGTTCCAGATCGGGCGGCAGGTTTGCCCCTGTCGGTGCAATCACCGCATCGTATCCCGCCACGGCCGCGTCATACCCGAACCGTGCCGCCTCCAGCGCAGCCCAGGCCGCGACATAATCCGGCCCGCTGACTTCGGCCCCCAGACGGAATCGTTTCAACACTTCCGAGAACATGGCATCCGGGTTCGCCTCGATCACATCGCGCCACAGGCCGTAAGCCTCGGTCGGGATCAGCGGCCCGGCACAATCCAGCGCCTCCTGGACCGCGTCCACCTCGATCCGCTCGACGATGGCACCTGCCGCCTGCATCCGCTCGACGGCACTTTCAAAGGCCGCCAGCGGTGCCTCGCGCACGTCTTGCAGGAATGCGGTTTTCACAATCGCCAGCCGCCGCCCCTTCAGGCTGGCCCCTGTCAGGTCGGCAGGCTTGCCGCCCTCCAGAATCGCCAAAAGCTGCGCGCAATCCTCGACGCTGCGGGCCAGCGGGCCGATGGTGTCGAATTTCAACGCCAGCGGCACGACCCCTTCCAGAGACAACCGGCCCGAAGTGGTTTTCAGCCCCACAAGATCGTTCCACGCCGCCGGGATGCGCACCGATCCGCCGGTATCGGACCCGATCCCCGCCGCTGCCAGGCCAAAGGCCACCGAGGCCGCCGCCCCCGAGGACGATCCACCCGGCACCGCATCGGCATTGTTCACGCAAGGTGGCGTTGCCGTCGACGGGTTATAGCCCAGTCCCGAAAACGCCAGTTCGCTCATATGCGTCTTGCCCAGGCAAACCAGCCCGGCCGCCGTCGCAGCCTCCAGCACAACCGCATCGCGATCCGGCACACGACCCGCGAGCAGCTTTGATCCGGCTTCGGTCGCCACGCCAGCCGTGTCGAACAGGTCTTTCCAGCTGACCGGCACCCCGTCCAGCAAGGACAGGCGATTTCCGCTGGCCGCACGCGCGGCGGCGGCCCCGGCTTCGGCCAGCGCCCGTTCCCGGGTGACACGCGCATAGATGCGGTCGCGCAGGTCGTGGCCTTCGATGGCGTCCAGATAGACCTGCGTCAACGCCACCGGGTCAATCTCGCCCGCGCCGATCCCGCGCCCCAAATCGCTTGCCGTCATCCACAACCAGTCCTGCATCGCACCGCTCCTTTTGCATTTTCGCGACGGTAGCGACGCCTCGGCGCATGGACAATCCCTGCTGCGCGCTCATATTGGATGTCATGAACACAGATACCGATATTGCCGTCATCGGCGGCGGGCTGAACGGCCCCCTTCTGGCGCTTGCCATGGCGTCCCAAGGCCACCGCGTCACCGTCATCGACGCCACCGCGCAATCCGTGCGCAAGAACGCCGCCTTCGACGGGCGGTCCTATGCCGTGGCGCTGACATCGCAGCGACTGCTGGCGGGGTTGGGCCTGTGGGACCAACTGGCGGACAACGCGCAGGCAATGCTGGAAATCAAGGTGACCGACGGGCGTGCGGGTGAAGGGCCATCGCCATTTTTCATGCACTTTGATCATGCGGAAATCGAAGAAGGTCCAATGGGTTACATGGTTCAGGACCGGCACCTGCGCCGCGCCCTGATCGATGCGATGGATGCCAGCGACCATATCACCCAACTGTCCGGCCATGCTGTCACCGGCCAGCGCGCCCATCCGGCGGGCATCACCCTGACGCTGGACAACGGCAAGCTGTTGACCGCGCGGCTGGCCGTGGGGGCGGACGGGCGCGCCAGCGGCACGGCGCAGCGTGCGGGCATCAAGCGGATCGCGTGGTCCTATGACCAAACCGCGCTGGTCTGCGCCATCGAACACGACCTGCCGCACCACGGCATCGCGCACCAGTTTTTCATGCCGCAGGGGCCGCTTGCGATCCTGCCTTTGCCCGGCAATGTCAGTTCCATCGTCTGGTCGGAAACCGACGCGAACGCGCGCGCTTTCAACGCCCTGCCGGATGCGGACTATATCGACATGCTGCGCCCGCGCTTTGGCGATTTTCTGGGCGACATCCGTCTGACCGGCAAACGCTGGACCTATCCGCTGGGCCTGTCGCTGACGACCGAAATGGTGGCCGACCGTGTCGCGCTGATCGGCGATGCGGCACATGGCGTGCACCCGATTGCAGGTCAGGGCCTGAACGCAGGTATGCGCGACATCGCTGCACTGGCCGAAGTGCTGACCGACGCCACACGGCGCGGCGAAGACATCGGCAGCGTGGCCACGCTGGCGCGCTATCAGGAATGGCGGCGGTTCGACAACACCGCTCTGGCGATGGCGACGAACGCATTCAACCGTCTGTTTTCAAACGACAACCCCATCCTGCGGATCGGGCGCGACATTGGCATGGGGGTGATCGGTGCGCTGCCCGGCCTGCGCCGTGGTGCCATCCGCGAGGCTGCGGGACTGACCGGAGAACTGCCGCGACTGATGCAAGGCAAACCGCTGTGACGACCCCCCTGCCCTACTGAAAATCAGTCGATCACGCGCGCTTCGCTGTCCAGCATGATCGGAATGCCGTTGCGGATCGGATAAGCCAGCTTGGTCCCCTCCGAGATCAATTCCTGCGCCTCGGCGTCATAGCGCAGCGTCGCCTGAGTGCGCGGGCACACCAGCGCCTCGAGCATTCTGCGGTCGGTTTCAATCGCATTTCCGGTCATTGCAAAAACTCCCCATCCCCGCCACCGCGCAGCGCGTATTCGATCAAGGTCACCAGCGTCTCGCGCCGCGTGTCCAGCGATGGCGCCTCGAGCAGCGCCTGTTTGTCCTCGGGCTGGAAATCCAGCATCATCGACAGCGAATTGACCAGCAATTCATCGTCGGCCTCTTTCAGCGTGTCCCAATCGGCAGACAGATCACGCGCATCAAAGTACCGACCCAGCAGCGACAGGAATGGCCCCCGGTCCAGCGTGTCATCGGTTTCGCTGTCGCCCAGATCACGGTCGAACCCCGCCCAGGACGCCTTGCAGCGGCGATAGGGCGTGAAACCCTCGACCTCTTCCACGACACGAAACCGCGACAGGCCCGTCAGCGTGACCATATAACGGCCATCTTCGGTTTCCGAAAACTGGGTCACGCGGCCCGCACAACCGATGGTATGCAAGGCCGTTTCCGACCGTCCCGGCACCGGATTGGGCTGGACCATACCGATGATCCGGCTGTCGGTTTTCAGCGCATCTGTCAGCATCTGCAAATAGCGCGGCTCGAAAATATGCAGCGGCAGATGCGCACGCGGCAACAACAGCGCCCCGGGCAAGGGGAAGACAGGGATCGTGTCAGGAAGATCAACCGCGTTGCGCATAACCCTTACCTAGTCCGACGCGCGGATCAGACAAATATCATCGAGCTAAGCTTGCGCCGCCCGTTCAGAACGACCGGATCATTGGCCTTCAAAGCGTCGAAAATCGTAAACAACTGCGCCTTGGCCGCACCGTCATTCCACTCGCGGTCGCGTCTGAAAAGCTCCAGCAATTCCGCAACCGCCCCTTCCGTGTCGCCATGCGCATGCAGCGCCTGTGCCAGGTCGAAACGCGCCTGATGGTCGTCTGCGTTGGCCTCGACCGCCGCGCGGTATTCGTCCACCGGACCCGCGTTCGCAGCCTGCCGCGCCAGTTCCAGCTGCGCGTGGGCGGCTTCCAGCTCGGGGCTTTTGGAAATCTCGACGGGCGCACCGTTCAGAACAGCCTCGGCGTGGTCCAGGTCACCTTTGGCAATGTGCGTGCGCACCAGACCGCCATAGGCCCCGGCATGTGCGGGATCTTCTTCCAGAATCGCCTGAAAGGTCTGCGCCGCGTCATCAAAGGCACCCTCGGCCAGCATCTCGTCCGCCGCGACGACGGCGTCGTTCAACGTGTCGCTGGGGGATTCACCGCCGCCTGCCTTGATCACACGTTCGACAAAGGCGGTGACTTCGGACGCGGGCAAAGCACCCTGAAACCCGTCAACCGGCTGGCCCTTGTAAAAGGCATAGACCGTGGGGATCGACTGGATCTGCAGTTGCCCTGCAATGTTCTGCGCCTCGTCCACGTTGACCTTGGCCATCTTCACCGCACCTTTGGCGGCGCGCACCGCGTCCTCCAGCATCGGGCCCAGCGTCTTGCACGGGCCACACCACGGCGCCCAGAAATCCACAATCACCGGCACGGTCTGGCTGGCCTCGACCACATCGGCCATAAAGGTTGCCTCGGACACGTCCTTGATCAGATCCGCCGCTTGCGGCGCTGCTGCACTCAGGTTCAATTCCATTTCATCCGTCCTTGCATCAGTGTTTGTCGTCTATATGTGCGCTGTCGCGCCGAATTCAAAGGTCGAAGGTTGCGAAGACCGGGGCGTGATCGCTGGGTTTTTCCCATCCGCGCGCGGCACGCAGCACGTGGCTGGAATGGCCCGCCTGTGCAATGTCGCCCGTGGCCCAGATGTGGTCCAGCCTGCGGCCCTTGTCGGCGGCATCCCAATCCTTGGCGCGATAGGACCACCATGAATACAACAAGCCCTCGGGAATATCCTGCCGCGTGATGTCCACCCAGTTCCCCGCATCCTGCACCTGTGCCAGGTGTTCGACCTCGACCGGTGTGTGGCTGACGATCTTCAACAGCTTCTTGTGATCCCACACGTCATCTTCGCGGGGCGCGATGTTCAGATCGCCCACCATGATCGACTTTTCCGGCTTCTGGCCATGGAACCAGTCGCGCATTTCGGTCAGGTAATCCAGCTTTTGACCAAACTTCACATTGCGTTCGCGGTTCGGCTCGTCGCCGCCTGCGGGCACGTAAAAATTGTGGACGGTCACGCCGTTTTCCAAACGGGCCGACACATGGCGCGCGTGGCCCAATTCGGCGAAATCCTCGGCGCCCACTTCTTCAATCGGCAGTCGGCTGAGGATCGCAACACCGTTGTACCCCTTGTCACCGCGCGCCACCATGTGGGTATAGCCCGCAGCGTTGAACGCTTCGCGCGGAATTTTGTCTACGGGGCTTTTGCATTCCTGCAAACACAGCACGTCCGGTCCGTGCTCCGCCAACAGCTTCAGCACGATCGGTTCGCGCAGCCGGACCGAGTTGATGTTCCAGGTCGCCAGAGAAAATGTCATATCGGTGCCCCCATATTTGCAGTGGCTGGACCCTATGCCGACCAAAGCGCCGCCGCCACCCAAAAACCCGCGCGTCTTCTCTGGTTCAGAAAATCCCGGGGGCGGCCGCAGCCCCGCGGCAGCCACAAATACAAGTGTCCAAACAAAAAAAGACCGGGCACAAAGGCCCGGCCAAGTCCAACAGGGAGGTGCATGTTTAACCCGGACATGCAGCGGGATAATTTGGAAACTCTGCGCAGTTTAAAAAGTTCCCGCAGAAATTCCCGTATTAAGAGAATACCTCACTACGCCATCAAGCGATAGCCCCCAGATTCCGTGACCAAAAGTCGCGCGTTCGAGGGATCGGGTTCGATCTTTTGACGCAGTCGGTAGATATGAGTCTCAAGCGTGTGCGTGGTGACACCAGCGTTATAGCCCCAGACTTCGTGCAGCAGCACATCACGCGCCACCACGCCGTCGGTGCTGCGGTAGAGGAACTTCAAAATATTGGTTTCCTTTTCCGTAAGACGCACCTTCTTGTCGTCCTCGGTCATCAGCATCTTCATCGACGGCTTGAACGTATAGGGCCCAAGCTGGAACACCGCGTCCTCGGACTGTTCATGCTGGCGCAATTGTGCGCGGATACGGGCCAACAGCACCGGAAACTTGAACGGTTTGGTGACATAATCATTTGCACCAGCGTCCAGACCCAGAATGGTGTCGGCGTCGCTGTCGTGCCCGGTCAGCATCAGCACGGGCGCTTTCACACCCTGTTTGCGCATCAAACGGCACAGCTCGCGGCCATCGGTGTCGGGCAGGCCCACGTCCAGAATAACCAGATCGTACAAGCCTTCCTTGGCCTTGGTCATGGCCTCGGCCCCGTTACTTGCCTCAAAGACGTCAAAGTCCTCGGTCATGATAAGTTGCTCGCTCAGCGCCTCGCGCAGATCTTCGTCGTCGTCGACCAGCAGAATTTTTTTCAGTTGTGGCATCTCGGGCCTCCTGTGTTCTGCATGTTCAGATGAGCCTGCATCACGTTCCTGACAAGATTTGCGACAGTTCTCTCACGCGGTCGTGTGTCAAACAGGGCAAATGTTTCATTTCCGGTTCGCATAGCTTACATCACACCTCAAGAAACATCAGGACGCGGCATATGGCCTTAACCCCCGATATCATCGAACAGCTTGCGCGGGCGCGGGCAGATCTGCGTATGGGCGTGCCCGTGGTGGTGACCGGCGACGGGGCCGCGTTGATCCTGGCGGCCGAGACACTGACACCGCAACGTCTGGCCGATGTGCTGGCTCTGGGCGGCGCACCGGTGCTGGCGATCACCGCGCGTCGCGCCGAGACGTTGAAGGCGCGGCCCTATGACGGCGATCTGGCGCGGCTGACGTTGCCCGTGGATGCCTCGCTGTCCTGGGTTCAGGCCATCGCTGACCCCGCCGACGACCTGCGCAGTCCGATGAAGGGGCCGCTGATATCCGCCCGCGACGGTGATGCGCTGGCGCATCGCGCGGCGCTGGCCCTGTGCAAATCGGCGCGGCTTTTGCCTGCTGCCGTTGTGCTGCCGCTGGAGGATGCCGGCACCTTTGCCGCCCAACACGCGCTGACCACGCTGCCGCTGTCACGGCTCGCCGATCACATCGGCTCGGCCAGCCCGTTGCACCCGATTGTCGCAGCACGCCTGCCGATGGAGGCGACCGAGGCTGGGCGCCTGCACATCTTCCGCCCCGAAGATGGCGCCGAGGAACATTATGCCATCGAAATCGGCCGCCCCGACCGCAGCAAGCCCGTGCTGGCACGGCTGCATTCGGCCTGTTTCACCGGCGACGTTCTGGGATCGCTGAAATGCGACTGCGGCCCGCAATTGCGCGGTGCACTGGCGCAGATGGGCGCGCAGGGTGCCGGGGTATTGCTGTACCTGAACCAAGAAGGGCGTGGCATTGGCCTTGCCAACAAGATGCGCGCCTATTCCCTGCAAGATCAAGGCTTTGACACGGTAGAGGCCAACCACCGCCTGGGCTTTGAAGATGACGAACGCGACTTTCGACTGGGGGCGGACATTCTGAAATCCATGGGGTTTTCCGCAGTCCGCCTGCTGACCAACAATCCCAAAAAGGTCGACATGATGACCACCTGCGGCGTCACGGTCACCGAACGCGTGCCGCTGAAGGTCGGTGAAAACCGTCACAACACCGCCTATCTGGCAACCAAGGCGCGCAAGTCGGGGCATCTGCTGTGACCCCTGCCGACATGGTCCTGACCCCGCGCGGGCTGCGCTTTGGCGGGCAGGTCTATCCCTGCACCATCGGCAAAGGCGGGCTGTCGCATAACAAGCGCGAAGGCGACGGGGCGACGCCCGTGGGCATTCACAACGTGGTTGGAATGCTGTACCGCCCCGACCGGATCGCGGCACCGGCCCCCTGGGCCACGCCCATCGGGCCGCGCGATCTGTGGTCCGATGCCTCGGGGCAACCGGACTATAACCACCACGTCCGCGCGCCCTATGCCCACAGTCACGAAACATTGCGCCGCGCCGACCCGCTTTATGATCTGGTGATCGTGCTGGACTGGAACTGGCCCGATGCCAAGGCGGGGCGCGGCTCTGCCATCTTCATGCACCGCTGGCGCAGGCCCGGCTTTCCGACCGAGGGCTGCGTGGCCCTGCGCCCCGATCATCTGGCGCGGGTCGCCGCCCGCATCAACATCGGCACGCGCCTGATCGTTCCGTCTTAGGTCGGGACGCGGTCGCCGAAAATGGCCGACCCCACGCGGATATGTGTCGCCCCCAGCGCAACGGCGCGTTCAAAATCGCTGCTCATGCCCATGCTCAGACCGCTCAGCCCGTTGCGTTCGGCGATCTTGGCCAACAGGGCGAAATGCAGGGACGGCTCTTCGTCCACGGGCGGAATACACATCAGACCGCGCACGGGCAGGTCCATTGCGCGGCATTCCGCGATGAAGTCATCCGCCTGTGCGGGCAGAACGCCTGCCTTCTGGTCTTCTTCGCCGGTGTTCACCTGAATGAACAGATCGGGGCAATGCCCCTCTTCCTGCGCGATCCGGGCAATGGCCGTGGCCAGCTTGGGACGATCAACGGAATGGATGGACTGAAACAATCCGAAAGCCGGCCGCACCTTGTTGCTTTGCAGCGGTCCGATCAGATGCAGGTCGATCCCGTCAAAGCTTTCGCGGAAATCGGGCCACTTGCCTTGCGCCTCTTGCACGCGGTTTTCACCGAAACAGCGTTGGCCCTGCTCCAGCACGGCGCGGACCCGTTCGTTCGGCTGCACCTTGCTGACCGCAATCAGTTTGACCGATGCCGCATCCCGGCCTGCGTCGGCGCAGGCTTTGGCGATCCGGTCCTGAATGTCTTGAAGTCCCATGCGTCTCTCCTTGCGCTGCCTCTCAGATAGCAATGCGCGGGGGAGAAAGAAAAGGGGGCGCAAAAGAAAAGGGGGCGCAAAAGAAAAGGGGCAGCCCGAAGGACTGCCCCAAATCGTCAGATGTCGATCAACTTAGAAGTTGAAGCGAACACCCAGGTCGGCAACGGTTGCGCCGTTGCGGTTGTTCTGGATACCACCGCGGATGGAGGTACCGCCACCCAGGTCGTGGTTCACGCCAACACCGTAGACTGTGTCTGCGTAGTTGTCTTGATCCAGGACCACAACGCTTACGCGTGTCGCTGCGCCAACGTCAAAGCCGGCTGTGATTGCGAATGCGTCGCCTTGTGTGCCGTTGTCAGCGTAACCGAATGTCAGGTCTGCGATGCCGACGGAACCGCCAACTGTCAGAGCCAGCTCGGTGTCTGTCGCGATGTCGGAGTCTTGCAGACCCAGAGCAACGGTCCAGCCGCTGAATGTATAGGCGATGTAACCTTCGATGCGGTCACCGTCCATGATGCCGTTGCCGGGAACTGTGTCCAGCTCTTGGTACGACAGGTGTGCGCTCAGGTCGCCCATCGAGTACATGATCTCGATGCCGTTGCGGCCAGCCGCACCGTTGCCATCCGAGTCATATGTCGACGAGAAAGCGCCGGCACCGTTCAGGATGTAGTCATAGCTCAGACCTGTCAGACCCAGCTCTGTGGGGTACATGCCGGGCATCGAGTCGATGGCGCCGAAGATGTTGCCAACGCCGACTTCCAGACCGCCGGAGCGAGCGAAGAAGCGAACGCCGTTGATGCCGCTTTCGATACGGTCGGCACGGTAGATGCCGCTGATCGAGCTTGCATCTTCACCAACGTTGGCGCCGTTCGAGTCACCGTCGTTGTCCTGCTGGATACGTGCACGGGCACCGAAAACGATACCGGAGTCGGACTCGGCTGTCGCGTCGATTTGCAGACGGAAACGGCTTGTGATGGTTGTTTCGTTGGCTGCACCCTCAACGTGGATGATACCGAAACGGCCGTAACCGCCGAAAGTTACGTCTGCAGCTGCGACACCAGCGGTGGCGACCAGGGCAGTCGTGGCGAAGAGAACTTTTTTCATGAGTTGTCCCTCGAGTTTCAAATTTCACATGCCCACGTCGGGGAATCCGATGAGGGTATGAAGGGTGTTTCCAACTTTTGCCCCCGACTTGGCAAGCAATGTGCACTCGGCAGACACAATGTGTTCGATCATTGATGCACCTTTGCCACACCCGTTTTTCGCCCGCACCCGCCGCCCATGCCCCCAAACCGCTGTCATCCGGTTTTTCTATTATAGTGTATGGCACTAAGAAATTGCTTCAAACATGGCAGTTTCCGACATAGACCTTGCCCCGACACGGTCGCTTGGGTAGACCAAGTGCCAAACAGGCATAGGTGTGCAGGTATGCGGCTCAAATCCTACTTTAACTTCGCTGTGGCCCTGGTGGCCTTGGGCGCTTTGGCGTCGTGCGGCACAATCGGCCGCTTCGGCAAACCCGCGACCGACCGTCCGTCGCAGTATTCGAACCCGAACAACCCCAACAACATCGACACCGAGAACACCATCTGGACCGCGTTCAATCGCAAGTCGAACGAGACAGAGGTTCTGGTGAACCGCTATATCTGGCAGGCTTCGCTGGAAGTTCTGGATTTCCTGCCCGTTCAGACGGTTGACCCGTTCACAGGCGTCATCGTCACAGGATACGGCACACCTCCGGGCGGCGGACAGGCCTACCGCGCCACCGTGCTGATCAAGGATCCTGCGCTGGACGCGCGGTCGCTGAACGTGGCGCTGCAAACCCGCGGCGGTCCGGCCAGTGCCGCCACCACGCGGGCGATCGAGGACGCAATCCTGACCCGTGCGCGCCAGCTTCGGATTTCCGACAACAGGCTTTAAGCGCCGGACAAATCACTTTAACAGTTGCGCCGGGCCATTCGCCCGGCGTTTTCGTGTCATACAGGACAGCAGCACATGCCCAGTTATACCCCCTCCGATATTGAAGCCCGTTGGCAGGATGCATGGGACAAGGCCGGAATATTCCAGGCCAAGCGCGACGAAAGCCGCCCCAAGTATTACGTGTTGGAAATGTTCCCCTATCCGTCGGGGCGCATCCACATGGGCCACGTGCGCAACTATACGCTGGGCGACGTGGTCGCGCGCTACAAGATGGCCACGGGACACAACGTGCTGCACCCGATGGGCTGGGACGCTTTCGGGATGCCTGCGGAAAACGCCGCGATGGCCATCGGCGGCCACCCGCGCGACTGGACCTACAACAACATCAAGGACATGCGCGGCCAGATGAAGCCATTGGGCCTGTCCATCGACTGGTCACGCGAATTCGCCACCTGCGATCCCGAGTACTACGGCCAGCAACAGGCGCTGTTCCTTGATTTCCTCGACGCTGGTCTGGTGCATCGCAAGAACGCCCAGGTGAACTGGGACCCGGTCGACATGACCGTTCTGGCCAACGAACAGGTGATCGACGGCAAGGGCTGGCGTTCGGGTGCCGAGGTCGAACGGCGCGAGCTGACCCAGTGGTTCTTCAAGATTTCGGACATGGCCGGAGAGCTGAAGGACGCGCTGGACGGTCTGGACAACTGGCCTGCCAAGGTGCGGCTGATGCAGGAAAACTGGATCGGCGAATCGCGCGGGCTGCAATTTGCATTTTCACTGATCGGTGAACCGGACGATGGCGCGCCCGCGCCCGACGGCTTTGACCGCGTCGAGGTTTACACCACCCGCCCCGACACGCTGGCCGGGGCGTCCTTTGTCGGCATCTCGCCAGATCACCCGCTGGCCAAGACGCTGGAGCGGGACAACGCCGACGTGGCCGCGTTCAACGCCGAATGCCGCAAGGGCGGCACCACCGCCGCCGAGATTGAGACCGCCGAAAAACTGGGCTTTGACACCGGTCTGCGCGTGCGCCACCCCTTTGACACATCGTGGGAACTGCCCGTCTACATCGCCAACTTTATCCTCATGGATTACGGCACTGGCGCAATCTTTGGCTGCCCCGCGCATGACGAGCGCGATCTGGAGTTTGCCCGCAAATACGACCTGCCGGTAACCTCCACCTTTGCCCCCACCAACACCGAAGGGTTCACCGCCCCCGAGGACGGCGGCGCTGCCTTTGTCCCCGGCAAGGACGTGACCGTGCACTTTGTGCGCCCGCTGGGCGGCGAGCCGCGCGACATGACCGGCGATGCCGCCATCATCGAGGCCATTGAAACCTGCGAAACCAACGGCGTGGGTCAGGGCGTGACCAAATACCGCCTGCGTGACTGGGGCCTGTCGCGGCAACGCTATTGGGGCTGCCCGATTCCGGTCGTGCATTGCGACACCTGCGGCGTGGTGCCCGAGAAGAAAGAGAACCTGCCGGTCGAGCTGCCCTATGACGTCAGCTTTGACACCCCCGGTAACCCGTTGGACCGCCACCCCACCTGGCGCGATTGTGCCTGCCCGAAATGCGGCGCACCGGCACAGCGCGAAACGGACACGATGGACACTTTTGTCGATTCGTCGTGGTATTTTGCCCGTTTCACCGCGCCGCGCGCAGACACACCCACGGTGGCCGAGGATGCGGCCTACTGGATGAACGTCGATCAGTACATCGGCGGGGTTGAGCACGCGATTTTGCACCTGCTGTATTCGCGTTTCTTTGCCCGCGCGATGCAGATCACCGGCCACCTGCCGGCCAGTGCCATCGAACCCTTTGATGCGCTGTTCACGCAAGGGATGGTGACCCACGCAATCTACAAAACGACAGAAAGTGTCTTCCACAAGGGCACCGATAAAGAGGCCCGTGATCCCAACGCAAGATTGCCTGCGTACTCCAAGTCAATCTATCACTATCCAGAAGAGGTGGAGTTGCGAGACGGACGCGCGTTCCTGAAAGACGGCGGTGCCGAGGTGGAAATCATTCCCTCTGCCAAGATGTCCAAGTCGAAGAACAACGTTGTCGACCCGCTGAACATCATTTCATCCTTCGGCGCCGACACCGCGCGCTGGTTCGTGCTGTCCGACAGCCCGCCCGAACGCGACGTGGAATGGACCGCCTCGGGGGCCGAAGCCGCGTACAAGCACCTCAGCCGGGTCTGGAACATCTCGCACCGGATCACCGACATGGATCACGACGCGTCCGGCGAAGGCGACGACGATCTGCTGCGCGCCATGCACAAATGCATCCACGACGTGACCGTTGCGATTGAATCCTTTGGCTTCAACGCAGCGATTGCCAAGCTCTACGCCTTTACCGCCACCTTGCAGAAATCCAAGGCAGGCCACACGGCGCAACGCACTGCCGTGATGACGCTGGCGCAACTGATGGCTCCGATGACCCCGCACCTGGCCGAGGCGATCTGGTCGCATCAGGGCGGCGCGGGCCTGATCACGCTGGCCGACTGGCCGAAAGCGGACGAGGCGATGATGGTGGACGACACCGTGACCCTGCCGATCCAGATCAATGGCAAACGGCGCGGCGAAATCACCGTTCCTGCGGATATGTCGAAGGAAGATGTTGAAAAGCTGGCGCTGGACAGCCAACCTGTTCAAAAGGCCCTGGACGGGGGGCAGCCGAAAAAGGTGATCGTGGTGCCGGGACGGATCGTAAATGTCGTTGTATAAAACGCTTCTTGCGCTGCCCCTGCTGGCGGCCTGCGGCTTTACGCCGGTTTACGGGCCACAAGGGGCAGGTACGGCCTTGCAGGGCCGGGTGCTGGTCGAGGCGCCCGAAACCCGCGACGACCAGCTCATGTTGCAACAGATTGAACGCCGACTGGGTCGCCCCGGCGATGCTTCATTCGACCTGGGCATCGACCTGATCGTCACGCAGGAAGGGCTGGCGATCGACTCCGATGGCGACATCGACCGTTATAACCTGCTGGGCACGGCCACCTATATCCTGACCAACACCTCAAACGGCTCGATTGTCGGCACGGGCACGGTCACCAACTTTACCGGCTACTCTGCCACTGGCACCACCGTGGCGACGCTGGCGGCCGAACGCGACGCCCGCAAGCGGTTGATGACCACATTGGGTGACATGGTCGTCGACCGGCTGCTTGCCACCAAGCTATGAAACTGGCCGGCGCACAGGCGAACGGCTATTTCGCCAAACCCGACCCGAACAGCACGGGCATCCTGATCTACGGGGCCGACGCCATGCGTGTGGCCCTGAAACGTCAGCAGTTGCTCAAGGCGCTGATCGGCGACAAGGGCGAAGAGGAAATGCGCCTGACCCGCATTCCCGCCGCCGAATTGCGCAAGGACCCCGCAATGCTGCTGGACGCGATCAAGGCCATCGGGTTCTTCCCCGGTCCGCGCGCCGCCTTTGTCGAAGATGCCAATGAGAACACCGCCGAGACGATCATCGCGGCGCTGAAGGACTGGCAGGCAGGCGATGCCCAGATCATCGTATCGGCAGGGGCGCTGAAGCCCACGTCAAAGCTGCGCAAGGCCTTTGAGGGACACAAATCGGCGCTGGCCGTCGGCATCTATGACAACCCGCCAACCCGCGACGAGATCGAGACATCCCTGCGAGAGGCGGGCGTAACAGCCCCGGACCGCGCGGTGATGGATATGCTGAGCGATCTGGCGCGTGCGCTGGACCCGGGCGATTTCCGCCAGACGCTGGAAAAGATCAGCCTGTACAAACACGGCGACAGCACGCCGCTGACCGCCGAGGACATCGTCGCCAACGCCCCCACCTCGACCGAGGCGGATGTGGACGACGTGTTGCTGGTGGTGGGCGATGGCCGTGCCGCCGACATCGGGCCGGTGATGCGCAAGTTGCAGGCGCAGGGCGTGACCGCCGTGACCCTGTGCATCGGCGCGATGCGTCACTTTCGCAACCTGCACCGCGCCGCCGTGGATACGTCGGGCCGTCCGCAAATCTGGGGGCCAAACCGGGACAAGATGCTGGCGCAGGCCCGCAACTGGGGACCGGCCAAGCTGGAAACCGCGCTGACGGTGCTGACCGACACCGACCTTGCCCTGCGCTCGGCCGGACAGCACGCACCCGCCATGGCGCTGGTCGAACGCGCCTTTATCCGGCTGGCGATGCTAGCCGCGCGTTAATCCGGGCCGAACATGGCCATCACCTCGGCCTCGGTCATTTTGCGGGTGTCACCGGCAAAGGCATAGCCCTGCGGTTTGCGGTCGATGAAAATCTCTTCGGTCAGGCTGATCCCGCTTGTGTCATCCATCGTGCCCAATCCGACGTGATAGGTGCCCTGATGCGGACCGGGGGCCGTGACACGGTAAAAGATGTTGCACCCGCAGGTGCCGCAGAACGCCCGCTCGGCCCAGGGGGACGAAGTGTAGGTGGTCAGCCTGTCCAGCCCTTCGATGCTCATATCTGCGGGCGCCACCTCTACCCCCAGGTAAACGCCTCCCGACCACTTGCGGCACATGCCGCAGTGACAGGCGCCGGTGTGACGGACATCCGCCGTGATGCGATAACGGACCGCGCCGCAATTGCAGGACCCTGTTCGTGCCATCTGTTCTCTCCTTGATGTGATGGCGACACCCTAGGCGGGCTTGATGACAATTCCTGTCAGCACCCCACCGAGACCCCTGAAACATGGCCGTGTCAGCGTTTGGCCCCTTGATACTCCAGTCGAAAACCCTTTGGATCGGCCCAAACACATTCAGGAGCCCCCTTCATGTACACTGTCATCGGCGCCACCAGGACCCGCACATTGCGCGTGATGTGGCTGCTTGAGGAACTGGGCGAAACCTATGATCAGGACCCCGCCGCCCCGAATTCGGACAGCGCGCTGAAATACAATGTGCTGGGCAAGATACCCGCGCTGGTCGACAACGGTCACACGCTGACCGACAGCGTGGCGATCATGACTTATCTTGCCGACAAGCACGGCAGGTTCACCGCCCCCGCAGGCACGCCGCAACGCGCACTTCAGGATGCCATGACCCTTTGGCTGATCGACGAGGTCGACGCGACGCTGTGGACATCGACACGCCACAAGGACGCGGTTCCGGGGCTCGAGGCGCGGATGCACGGCCATTACGCCGAATCCATGCAGATCCTGTCGAACCGGTTGCAGTCAGAGTTCCTGATGGGTGACGAGATGACCGTAACGGACATTCTGGCGGCACATTGCATGGGTTGGGGGGCAAGCGCAGGCTTTCCGCCGCTGGACGACAAATTGCAGGATTACCTGAAACGGATGCGGGCCCGTCCCGCGTTTCACGCAGCCCTGAAACACTAGGTGGCTTGCAGGTGGGCCACGGCCCCCTGCGCCGCCCAGCGCCCCGTCGCCATGCAGGCGGTGATCAGATAGCCGCCCGTGGGCGCCTCCCAATCCAGCATTTCGCCTGCCGCAAAGGTGCCCGGTCGCGCCTTGAGCATCAACGCCTCGTCCAGCGCGTCAAAGGACAGCCCGCCACTGGTTGAAATTGCTTCGTCCAGCGGACGCAGGCCGATGTGGGCCACCGGCAAAGCCTTTAGCACGCCCGCCAGCGCCTGCGGGTCCTGCGGCAAGGGCCGCGCCCACTCTTGCAACAGCGCCAGCTTCAGCGGCTCCAGCTTCAAGGTCTTGCGGATGTGATTTGCATGGCTTTCCTTGCCGCGCTTTTTCGCCAGCCGCGCGGCCACCTGCTGCACCGTCTGGTCCGGCATCAGGTCCACGGTCAGCGCCGCCCCCTCGCGCACCGCGCGGGCGATAGCGTAGATGCCACCCCCCTCCAGCCCCCTGGCCGACAGGATCGCCTCGCCCCGTGACGTGGTGTCGCCGGCCTGCCATGCGACCGCCTTGACCGGTTGGCCATAGTGCGGCGTCATATGCGCCGACCATTCCACCTGCAGCCCGACATTGGCCGCACCAAAGGGGGCCACGGCGATGTCCTGCCCGCGCAGGATGTCCGCCCATGCCCCATCCGATCCCAGCCGCGCCCAGCTGGCACCGCCCAGCGCCAGAACGGTCACATCCGCAGTCACGCGGCCCTGATCGAAGATCAGCGCGTCGCCATCAAATCCGGTCCAGCGCCAGCGGGTTTGCATCCGCACACCCAAATCATTCAACCGCACCAGCCAGGCCCGCAACAGCGGCGAGGCTTTCATTGCACGGGGGAACACTCGACCCGATGAGCCGGTAAACACCTCCTGCCCCAGCCCGCGCGCCCAGTCCTGAACGGCAGCGGCATCAAAGCCCTGCAAGATCGGGCGCAGAGTGTCAGCGGCCTCGGCATAGTGGGGGACAAAGACGTCCAGCGGCGCATCCATGGTCAGGTTCAACCCCGACTTGCCCGCCATCAGGAACTTGCGCCCCACGGACGGCTTGGCGTCATAGACGCAGACCTGAACACCTGCCTGCGCAAGAACTTCTGCCGCCATCAGCCCCGCGGGACCTGCGCCGATCACGGCAGCGGTTTTTGTGGACAGATCGTGTTGCAAGGTCATTTCCTTTCGCGAACACCCCGTCTTGCCTGTAGGCGGGTCCGGGATCAAGCCCGCAGGGCATTGCGAGAGGCATCAGCGGACAAGAGGGGGCTCTGCCCCCGGCGCTGGCGCGCCTCCCCCGGAGTTTATCAGGCAAGATGAAGGGTCAGCCGGGGCTGCACATCTTCTTGATCTGGCGAGCGATGGCAGGATCTGCGGCAAGCGTGTCGGCAGCGATGTCCATTGCGGTTTGCACAAGGACGTCATCGCTTACGATGCGGTCGATCAGGCCGAAGGCAAGGGCAGTGTCGGCCTCAATTTTCTGGCCGCCCATCAGGATCAGCTTGGTCCGCGCGGGGCCAATCAGTGCCGCCATGCGGGCCGGATCAGACGGCTGCGGCAAAAACCCCAGCTTCATCACCGGATAGAAGAACCTGGCCCCCGCCACGGCAATGCGCAGATCGCAGGCCAGCGCCATGCCTGTGGACCCACCCGCCAGCGTCCCGTTCAACGCTGCGATGGTCAGCCCCGGCAGCCGCGCAATGGCCGACGACAGCCGTTCCCAATCGGGCGAGGTGGCCATGCCCGCGCGCGCGGCATCGAGATCGGCACCGGCGCTGAACACCTTGCCCCGCCCCGTCAGGATCAGGGCGCGGGCCTCAGTGGCGCTTTCGGCGATGTCCGCCAGTTCGGCCAGCATGTCCGGCGTCAGCGAATTGGCCTTGTCCGGACGGTTGATCGTAACCGTCCAGACACCGCCATCCTTGGCCAGCTCGATCATGACAGGCCGACCTTGGCGCGGATGTCTTCGTCGCGCAGCGAGATTTCCTGACCGCAATAGCCGTCCGCATCCTTGGAACACATCCACAGCAGCGCCTTGGCAGGCCAGTCGGCGGGGATGTGGTCGGACCAGTCCAGCTTGCTGATCGGATTCACGCCGCTTTGCTTGATCTCGCGCTGCATCTGGGTGGCGACGGTGCCCGGCGACAGGCCCATGGCGCGGATGCCGTCGGCGGCGTTTTCCTTGTCCAGGCAGGCAGTCAGCATGTGAACGGCGGCCTTGGATGCGCAGTAATGGCTCCAGGCCTCGACCGGCCCATGGGCCGCGCCCGAACTGATGGTCAGCACCGAACCGCCGCCGCCCTTGATCATCACCGGCACCGCTGCGCGCATTCCGTTAAAGACACCGCCCAGGTTGATGTCGATGACCTTGGCCCATTCGGCAGGATCGGCTGCGATCAGATGCGAGATGGGTTCGATCACGCCGGCATTGTTGATCAACACGTTCAGCCCGCCAAAGGTTTCGACCGTGGCATTCACCGCCGCCTCGACCTCCCAATAGCGGCTGACATCGCAGGGAATCGCAATCGCCGCCGGACCAATCTCGCCTGCCAGCTCGGCAATATCGTTCTCGCTGCGCGCCAGCAGCGCCACCTTGGCCCCCGCGCCGGCGAAAATCCGCGCGGTTTCGGCCCCGATGCCACGGCTCGCGCCGGTGATCATCACCACTTGTCCTGTCATGTCCATTTGCCGGGTCCTTTATTTGTTTGCGCCCAAGGCGTAGTGCGCAACAAGGCCCGCGTCCAGTGGGGAGAATCCCGACCCTGCTCCCCCTTGACGCGCACACGGCCCTGCAACACGATAGTGCAACCTCGCGTTCAACCGACCCCTTGAAGGATTCATTTCATGACCCGTTTTGCCCGCTATTCCAGCAGTACTGCCCTTGCCATTTGCCTTGGGACTTCTGCCGCATATGCCGATGTGTCCGCCGCAGACGTCTGGAACAACTGGCGCGATTACATGAGCGATATGGGCTACGAGGTGACCGGCACCGAAGCCCAGTCGGGCGACACGCTGACCGTGTCCGACGTGCGCATGGAAATCGACCTGTCCACCGACGTGGACACGGTCAAAGCCGCGGTGACCATGGACAGCGTGATCTTTACCGAAGTGGGCGATGGCAGCGTGTCAATCCAGGTCCCCGAAACCAGCGCGATCACGGTCGACGGCACTCCTGCTGACGGGAAGCCGTTTGATCTGGCCATCGACTATCTCCAGAACGGTTTTGACATGGTCGTCACCGGCGACCCCGATGACCTGACCTATACCTACTCCGCCGACAGCGTCGGAATGAAACTGGCAAAACTGACCGTTGATGGCAAACCCATCGGTTCCGACGTCGCCCGCGTCGATGTATCGCTGGCCGATGTCAGCGGCGTGTCGCGGATTCTTCAAGACAATCTGCGCAATGTCAGCCAGACGATGACAACCGGTCCCGTGACCTATGACATGGCCTTTGCCAGCCCAGAGGATGACGGATCGGCCACCCTCACCGGCGGCTTGGACAGCATGTCGTTCACAGGTGGCGGCAACATCCCCACCGTCGACGATCCCTCGGACGTGAATGCGATGATCGACGCCGGGTTCGGATTTGAGGGCGAGTTCACCTATGGCAACGGCAAGACAGACATCAAGTTTGACGGGCCCGACGGCGGCGGCACGGTGAACACCTCGTCGACAGGCGGCGCGCTGACCGTGGGCATGTCCGAGGACGGACTGTCCTATTCCGGTTCGCAATCGGGTCTGGCGATCAAGGCGCTGATGTCCCAGATGCCGATCCCGATTGATCTGAACATGGAAAACATGGTGTTCGGCCTGATGCTCCCCGTGCAGAAGTCCGACGAAGAGCAGGATTTCGGCCTGAAGCTGGCGCTGGAAGGGTTCACAATGTCCGACGTGCTGTGGGGCATGTTCGATCCGCAGGCACAGCTGCCGCGCGATCCGGCCACTGTCGCCGTCGATCTGGCGGGCAAGGCAACTCTGTTGGTCAATTACATGGACCCGGAAGAGGCCGCCGCGATGGAAGCATCGGAAGAGGCACCGGGTGAGCTGAACGCGCTGGATGTCAAGGATGTGACCGTCGAGGCCGCAGGTGCCAAGCTGAACGGCTCGGGGGCCTTTACCTTTGACAACACCGACATGACCACCTTTGATGGCATGCCCAAGCCGACGGGCAGCCTTGATCTGACGCTGGTCGGTGGCAACGGGCTGATCGACAAGCTGGTGGCGATGGGCCTGCTGCCCGAGGAACAGGCTATGGGCGCGCGGATGATGATGGGGCTTTTTACCGTACCGGGAGACGGGCCGGATTCGCTGAAGTCCAAGCTTGAGATCAACGAAGAGGGCCATGTTCTGGCGAACGGCCAGCGGTTGAAGTAACCGACCTCACCACGTTTTCAAAGAGGGGGCGGCGCGCAGGCGCTGCCCCTTTTTGCTGTCTCAGGGTAGCTGTGTCGGCGCGTCCTGCGGCCCAGTT
Organism: Sulfitobacter sp. 20_GPM-1509m; assembly: GCF_000620505.1. GTDB lineage: Bacteria > Pseudomonadota > Alphaproteobacteria > Rhodobacterales > Rhodobacteraceae > Pseudosulfitobacter. The sequence goes on from NZ_JIBC01000005.1 coordinate 143,591, forward strand.
CCGCCGAAATCCCCCGACATCAGTTCGTCCAGAAACAGGCTGACGAACTGGCTGCGCCCGTGTGCGCCCGATTTGGCATAAACGCTGGTGACCTGCGCACGCACGGTGCCTGCCGCCGTCTGCCGGACACGGGCAATCTCGTCATTGTCCAGCCCTTTGCAGATCATGATGGCGATGTCGCGTTCAGCCGCTGTCAGGTTCCAGTCGTCGAACAAGCCGTCCATGACCTCGGCCAACTGTCCCTGTGCCACTTTCAACCCTGCATCCATATCGCTCATGCGGTTCAGCAGGCGGCGCAATTCGATCATCAGAAAGATCACACCACCCATCAAGGCAATTGCGGCGACGGACTCGGCGGCCAGCAGAACATCGTTCAGATGCGCGCCCTCGCGCATGTCGGTCAGCACGTCGCCGATGAAAAAGATCGCGCACAAGGCTTGCAGGATGATAATCCCCGCAAGCGCTGTGGCGCGTCGTTCCTTTGCCTTTGCGGGCCGCGCGGGTCGCTTCATTCCACTGCTGTTCCCTTGGGAATACGTTTGCGTCCCAATAGCATGGCGCGCACCAGATTGACACCGGATCGCCATGTGTCGAACGCCACACCGGCCACGTGCAAGGCCACGGAAAGCATAAGCCAGTTGAACGCCAGTTCATGCGCCTCTTTCACCCAATCAATGCCGAAGAACCGCAGCGTCGTCATCATATAGCCGGTCACGCCCATGGCGATGACCGTCAGCCACAGGTTGTACACCATCAGCGCGCCCAGTGGGTTATGGGACAGATGCACGGTACGATCCCCCGCCCGCACCGCCTTGAGATAGCGCAGCGCCCGCATCGGATTGGGCGGAAAGGCCGCGAATCGCGCATGACGGGGGCCGACCACGGCCCAGACGACGCGAATGCCCACCAGCCCCAGCGCCACATAGCCCACCCACTGATGAACCATGCCCTCGTCATCGGTAAAGGCACCGTTCAGCAGGATCATCAGCGCCAGCGACCAGTGGATCAACCGGACCAACGGGTCCCAGACCGCCACGTCACGGGCGCCTTCGCGCCCGCTTTCCAGTTGCGTACCAACCGACACGGTCAGTTCTTCCAGTCAAGCTTGGTGATCGCACCGGTTTCGGGGGCCACATAGACTTCGCCCATTTTGCCGTCCTTGACGAAATAGACCTCGATGTTGCCGTCTTCCATCTCGGCCTTGCGCACTTCGTAACCCATGTCGGTCAGCGTTGTTTTCACTTCGTCCATCGTTTTGCCCAGCATGGTATCTGCGGTCAGGTCGGCGGCAAAAGCAGGGGCGGCAAAGGCCATAAGGGTGATCAGAGCAATTTTACGCATGGTATCCTCGTTTTCGGTTTGAAGGTTGATAAGAACGGCAACGGATGCTGTCGTCTTGCCTTGATCTGAGCGCATCGGGGCATCCGCACCATTGCGCCCCCGCTTATTCGGCTGCTTTAAGCCCCTGCTTACAGCGGATATCCGCCCCTCTTCCGCCTCTGCCCGATCCGCAGACATCACGCGCATTTGCCGCGTCTTTTTCGGACGCCACAGGCCCGCCCCCTTGTGCGCAGCGGGCGCGGGGGCTACCTCATGGCCAATTCAGCCGGAGATTTTCATGACCCGTTCCCTTGATGCGTTGACCGACCAATTGCTCAAAGCCGCCGCCGACGCAGGCGCAGACGCCGCCGACGCGATGGCGGTTCAGGGCACTTCGGTGTCGGTCGACGTGCGCGCCGGCGCGCTGGAACATGCGGAACGGTCCGAAGGCGTGGACATCGGTCTGCGGGTCTTTGTCGGCAGGCGCGTGGCGAATGTGTCGGCATCGGACATCTCGGAGCGGACGATTTCCGAAATGGCCGTGCGCGCCGTGGCAATGGCCCGCGAAGCGCCCGAAGATGCCTATGCGGGCCTCGCCGATCCCGAACAATTGGTACAAGACTGGGACGTTGATGTACTGGAACTGGCCGATCCCACGCCCGAACCCGACGCTGCCACGCTGGAAGACAACGCCCGCCGCGCCGAGGCCGCAGCCCTGGAACAGGACGGTATCAGCCAGGTGTCGCAGACCTCTGCAGCCTACGGCGCGCGGCAGGTGCATATCGCGGCCAGCAACGGTTTTGCCGGTGGCTATGCGCGCACCGATCGCGGGATCAGTTGCGTGGCCATCGCGGGCACGGGTGCCGGGATGGAGCGCGACTATTCCGGCGACGGGCGCATCTTTCAGGCCGACCTGCGCAGCCCCGAAGAGATTGGCCGCGAGGCCGCCGAACGCGCCATTGCCCGCCTGAACCCGCGCAAGCCGCGCACCGGCACCTATCCGGTGCTGTTTGACGAACGTGTCTCCTCGACCCTGATCGGCCACCTTCTGTCTGCCGTCAACGGTGCCGCCATCGCGCGCGGGTCGTCGTGGTTGCTGGGCGCATTGGGCGAGAAAATCCTGCCCGACGACCTCTCATTGATCGAAGACCCGCACCGCCCCCGCTGCTCGGCCTCGCGCCCCTTTGATGCCGAGGGGCTGCCAACCACCCGCCGCGCCATCGTGGACGGTGGCGTGCTGACCGGCTGGACGCTGGATCTGGCAACGGGCCGCAAGCTGGGGATGCCCTCCACCGGCAACGCCGCGCGCGGCACCTCGTCGGGTCCTTCGCCCAGCATCTGGAACGTGGAACTGACCCAAGGCACCGCCAGCCGCGACGATCTGATCCGCGACATGGGCACCGGGCTGTTGGTCACCTCGATGATCGGGTCGACCATCAACCCCAACACCGGCGACTATTCCCGCGGCGCGGCGGGTCTGTGGGTCGAGAACGGCGAGATCACCCATGCCGTCAACGAATGCACCATCGCGGGCAACCTGCGTGACATGCTGCGCGCCATCGTGCCCGCCAATGATGCGCGCACGCACCTGAGCCGCGTTGTGCCATCGCTTCTGGTTCCGGGAATGACCCTTGCCGGCAGCTGATCTTCCCCTGCTGATCGACGCGGCGCGTGCGGCAGGTCGGATCGCCACCAGCTTTACCGGCCCCGACGCGCAACGCTGGGACAAACCCGGCGGTGCAGGTCCGGTGACCGAGGCTGATCTGGCCGTCAACGACATGCTGACCGACATGCTGTGCACTGCGCGGCCCGGCTATGGCTGGCTGTCCGAGGAAAGCGAGGACACCGCGACCCGGCTGGGACGGGACACGGTGTTCATCATCGATCCGATCGACGGCACCCGAAGCTTTGTCGAAGGCAGCAAGACTTGGGCGCACAGCATCGCCGTGGCCGAGGGCGGGCAGATCACCGCCGCCGCCGTCTACCTGCCGATGCTGGACAAGCTTTATACGGCGGGTCTGGGACAGGGGGCCGCGCTGAACGGCGCGCCCTTGGCCGTCTCGGACACCGAGCGGATGCAGGACTGTTCCGTTCTGGTGACCAAGCCCGCGATGCAACCGCACCACTGGCGCGGCGGCACGCCCCCGGCGCTGAAACGCGGGCACCGCCCGTCGCTGGCTTACCGGCTGGCGCTGGTGGGCGAGGGCCGCTTTGACGGTATGCTGACCCTGCGCGACAGCTGGGAATGGGACATCGCCGCCGGCGCTCTGATCGTCAGCGAGGCGGGCGGCACCATCACCGACCGCGCGGGCCTGCCCTTGCGGTTCAACAATCCGCACCCCACACTGGACGGTGTGATCGCCGCGACGCCTGCGGTGCACGCAGGCCTGTTTGCAGCCCTGAAACCACCATCACCTTGACCCCGACACGCGGCCTTGCGCACACTGCACCCGGCCAGACATGCCGCCCGAACAAAGGACCCATCCCATGACCCAACGCCTGCACCTCGTTTTCGGAGGCGAGCTTGTGACACCTTCCGAGAACGTGTTCAAAAACGTCGACGACCTGCACATCGTGGGCATCTTTCCCAATTATGCCAGCGCCTATGACGCCTGGAAGAACGAAGCCCAGCGCACCGTCGACAACGCGCATATGCGGTATTACATCGCCCACCTGCACCGCCTGCGTGACGAAGAAAACGCCGCCACGCCCACCGAAGAACTGGGCTGATCCGCACCCATGGCCCGCTCGCTGGGATTTGCAGCCTACAGGGCGCTGACCCGTCGCGGGCCGGTGCCAAAGCTGCCCGACTATGCACCGCGCCCGAAGGGCGAGCTGGTCTGGTTGCACGCCGCCGAGCCGGGCAGCGAGGTGCGGGTGCGCGATCTGGCGCGCCGCCTGATTGCCGCACGCTTTGGTCTGCACGTGTTGCTGACCGCCCCGACCGAGCCTGCGACCTGCGACGATCCCTGCCTGCTGACCGCCGCCCTGCCGCCCGAACATCCCGCGGCCACGGCGGCCTTTGTCGCCCACTGGAAACCCGATGCGGTGATCTGGACATGGGGGGCGCTGCAACCCAATCTGGTTGAGGCCGCCGCGGCCCTGGGCCATCCGATGTTTCTGATTGATGCGGGCGCCGACGGCTTTGACACCCGCCGCGACCGCTGGCTGACCGAGGTGCCGCGCCAGTTGCTGGCGCTTTTCGACAACGTGCTGGCCCGCAGCGATGCCGCCGAGGCGCGGGTCCGACAGCTGGGCGTGCCCGAGGCCAAGATCGACCGCACCGCGCCGCTGGTGCCGGGCGGTCAGGCGCTGCCTGCGTCGCCGCAGGATGTGGACGACCTGTCCCAAGCCCTTTCCGGTCGCCCGGTCTGGTTCGCTTCGGGGGTGACGGCCGCCGAGGTTTCTGCCGTGCTGACGGCCCACCGCCGCGCCCAGCGCCTGTCGCACCGGCTGCTGCTGATCCTGAACCCGCGCGACGCCGCCGCCGATGCGTTTGCCGCCAACTTATGCGTGCTGGACGCCCTGCGCATGGTGCGCTGGTCCGAAGGCACCTATCCCGACGACAACACTGCCGTGCTGCTGGCCGATCTGCCCGATGAAACCGGGCTGTGGTTCCGCGTGGCACCGGTGTCCTTCCTTGGCGGCTCGCTGGAAACGGGCCAGGGCGGGCAGGATCCGTTCGCGGCGGCGGCACTGGGGTCGGCGGTGCTGTATGGTCCCAGCGTCGGCAAGCATCTGGACGCCTATCGCAGGCTGGCCAATGCAGGCGCGGCCCGGATCGTAAATGATGCCGAAAGCCTGGGCGCTGCGGTGACATGGCTGATCGCACCGGATCAGGCCGCCAAGATGGCGATGGCGGGCTGGGACGTCGTGACCGAAGGGGCCGACACGGTCGAGCGGATCATCACCCTGTTAAATGACAGCCTTGATGCCCGACAGGATGGATTAAGCTGATGCGCGCGCCCGATTTCTGGAACACACCGCCCGACCGCCCCGCATGGCAGGCCCGCCTGCTGGCGCCGCTGGGCCATCTCTATGCCAGCGCCACCGCCCGCAGGCTGGCCAAGGGCACGCCGCTGCGGCTGGACATTCCGGTGGTCTGCGTCGGCAACATCAATGCAGGCGGCACCGGCAAGACACCCACGGTGATCGCCGTGGCCGAAAAGCTGCGCGACCTTTACCACACGCCCCACATCGTGACGCGCGGCTATGGCGGGTCGCTGACTGGCCCCGTGCGCGTGGACCCTGCCCGCCACACCGCGAAACAGGTGGGCGACGAGCCGCTGCTGCTGGCCGCCTTTGCCGAGGTCTGGGTGGCCCGCGACCGCGCCGCCGGGGGCCGTGCGGCGCAAGAGGCCGGAGCAACCGTGGTGATCATGGATGACGGGCTGCAAAATCCCGATCTGGCCAAGGACGCCAGCATCGTCGTGGTGGACGCGGCCACCGGATTTGGCAATGCGCGTTGTTTGCCTGCGGGTCCCCTGCGTGAACCTGTGGCCGCCGGGCTGGCCCGTGCCGACATCCTGCTGAGCATCGGCAACGCCGGCGATCAGGCCACCTTTCAGCCGGACACCGCCCTCCCCCATGTCCGCGCCGAGCTGAAGCCGCTGCAAACCGGTATGGACTGGACCGACACGCCGGTCTTTGCCTTTGCGGGCATTGGCCGCCCGCAGAAGTTCTTTGACACCCTTCGGGATCTGGGGGCCACCATCGTCCACGCCGAACCCCTGGGCGATCACCAGACCCTGTCGACTGCCCTGTTGTCACGGCTGGACGCCGATGCCCGCGCCCGTGGCGCGCAGCTGGTCACAACGGAAAAAGACGCGGCGCGCCTGCCTGCGGCCTTCCGGTCGCGGGTCATCACCCTGCCCGTGCGCCTGCACTTCGAGGATGCCTCGGCGCTGGACACCCTTCTGAAGGCGCTGCCGCAGCCCTAGCTGTCTTCTCTGGTTCAGAAAATCCCGGAGGACTGCACGGTTGCGCCGGAGGCAGAGCCCCCGACGCACTTACAACCGTTTGTCGTCTTCGCCCAGCTTCGGCGCAGGCCGGTGCAGCGACAGTTCCGCATCCGAAAACACGATCGGCGTGCGCACACCGGGAACGCCGTCCAGCTCGATCTGCATCCCGCGTGCGACGATCTGCGGGTCGGCCATCACGTCGGCCATGTCGTTGATCGGCCCTGCAGGCACGCCTTCGGCCTCGCAGGCCGCCAGCAGATCATCCCGCGCGCGCAATACGGTCGCGGCGGTCAGCTTGCGGGTCATTACGTCACGATTCGCGATCCGGTCCGAATTTTTCAAAAATTCGGGGGCCGTCGCCATATCGTCCAGACCCAGCAGGCGACACAGGCGCTGGTACTGGCCGTCGTTGCCTGTGGCGATGATGATATGCCCATCGGCACAATCGAACACCTGATAGGGCGTCAGGTTCACGTGTGCGTTGCCCATGCGTCCCGGTGGGGTGCCGCTGGTCAGGTAGTTCATCGCCTGATTGGCAGTGATCGCCACGGCCACGTCCAGCAGGGCCATGTCGATCTGCTGTCCCTTCCCGGTCTGGCTGCGCTGGTGGACGGCGGCCAGAATCGCGGTGGTCGCATAGACGCCGGTGAAAATATCGGTGATCGCCACGCCGGATTTCTGCGGCTGGCCGTCCGGCTCGCCGGTGATCGACATCAGACCCGACATGCCCTGAATGATGAAATCATAGCCTGCGCGATGCGCGTAGGGCCCCGTCTGGCCAAAGCCGGTGACCGAGCAATAGATCAGCTTGGGGAATTCATCCTTGAGCGACGCATAGTCCAGCCCGTATTTGGCCAGTCCACCCACCTTGAAGTTCTCGATCATGATGTCGGCATCGGCCAGCAGCCCCTTGAGGCGCGCCTGCCCTTCGGCGCTGCGCAGATCGACAATGATCGACGCCTTGCCCCGGTTGGCCGAGTGGAAATACGAGGCAGACACGTCATCGTCGCGGGTGACGAAAGGAGGGCCCCATTGCCGCGTGTCGTCGCCTGCCGCGGCTTCGACCTTGATCACTTCTGCGCCCAGGTCCGACAGCGTCTGACCGGCCCAGGGGCCGGCCAGAACACGTGCCAATTCTACAACTTTCAGACCAGCAAGCGGTGCCGTCATCAGTTGGCACCCGCCGCGTCAAGGATCTCTTTCATGTCGGCATAGGACATGTTGCTGTAAGTTTTGCCGTTGATGACAAAGCTGGGCGTGCCTGTGATGTCGTCTTTGGCGCTGTTCACCTTGAACCATTCGACCATTTTCTTGGCCTGATCGTCGTCCTGCATGCAGGCGTCGATCTTGTCGCCGTCCATGCCCGCCAGACGCCCGATCTTTTTCAGCTCGGCCGAGATCGCCACGGGATCACGCCCACCGGCGTTGGCCCAGTTGGACTGGCTGGCATAAAGCAGGTCGGTGATGCCAAAGAACTTTTCAGGACCCGCACAGCGCGCCAGCAGCGACGCCCACACGCCGGGACCATCGAAATAGACTTCGCGGTAGATAAAGTTGATCTTGCCGGTGTCGATATAGTCCTTTTTCAACTGCTTGTAGGGGCCGGTGTTAAAGGCAGCGCAGTGCGGACAGGTATAGCTGGCATATTCGATCATGGTGACCGGCGCGTCTGGGTTGCCTTGCTGCATCTCCTGCACGTCCGAAATGTCGATGGCGCTTTCGCCTTCGGCGGGCTGTGTGGTCACGGTCGCGGCCAGCGGCGTGGCCGAAGGTTCGGTCTGCGCGGTGCGGCCGACAACGAACCATGCCGCAACGGCGACGACCGCGACGGCGGCCAGAATTGCGATCAATCTTTTCATGAAACTTACCTCTTAGCGTTTTGCTTTTGTCAGTACATTGGTGCCCAGACGTTCCAATGCGGCCCTCAGGCCCTCATCGGCCACGGGGGCGGTTGTCTCTACGGCCCTGGCTTTCAGGCTGGGGTCGATCTCTTTCGGCGCGTCCGCTTTGCGATGGCCAAAGGCCACCTGCCCCTCGGCAAAGCCGGTGGGCGCGGTTTGGGTCACGCGGATGCGGGCAATGGCGTTATAGCCATAGACGCTGTTGACCTTGGTGCGCAGCTGTTCCTTTTGCATTTCCAGCATCGGGGCCTGTGCGCCGGTGGTCAAAAGCGTCAGCGTCGCCCCCATTCCCCCGCGCGCATAGCTGACCTCGACCGGGTGGGCGATGGCGGCAATGTCGTCGCCGACCACCTCGGCCCAATGGGTCAAAAGGCGCGATTGGGCGAAGCCACGGCTTTCGCTTGCGGTGCGAATGCGCCCCGTGAGCAAGCTGGAGGTTCGTTTGAACCCTTTTGTGGTGGCAGGACGCCGCGCCATGACTATGTTCCCCCAAAGGTTGGTGCGGATCATAAAGGTTTGCGCGCCCGCTGCCAGACATAGCCGCCAGAGAAGGGCATAAATCTTGCGTGAACGCGCCGCAGAGCTGTTGGAATGGTATGACGCGCACGCCCGCGTGATGCCCTGGCGCACCCCGCCTGCGGACAAACGCGCGGGCACGCGCCCCGATCCCTATGCGGTCTGGCTGTCCGAGGTGATGTTGCAACAGACCACCGTTGCCGCCGTAAAGGACTATTTCACCCGTTTCACAACACGTTGGCCCACGGTTGCCGATCTGGCCGCCGCCGAGGACGGCGACGTGATGGCCGAATGGGCGGGGCTGGGCTATTACGCCCGCGCCCGCAACCTGTTGAAATGTGCCCGTGCCGTGGTGGCCGAGCATGGCGGCCAGTTTCCCGCCGACCATGCGGCGCTGCTGGCCTTGCCGGGCATCGGACCCTATACCGCCGCCGCCATATCCTCGATCGCCTTTGACCTGCCTCATGCGGTGCTGGACGGCAACGTCGAGCGGGTGATGGCGCGAATCTACGACGAACACACAGCCCTGCCTGCCGCCAAACCCATCCTGATGGCCCACGCCGAGGCGCTGACGCCCGTGGAGCGACCGGGTGACTATGCTCAGGCGGTGATGGATCTGGGTGCCACCATCTGCACGCCGAAATCGCCCGCCTGCGGCATTTGCCCCTGGCGCACACCCTGCCTGGCCCGCCAGCGCGGCACCGCGCCCGAACTGCCCAGGAAAACCCCGAAAAAAGCCAAGCCGGTGCGTCACGGCACGGTCTATGTCGCGCGCCGCCCGGATGGCGCCTATCTACTGGAACGCCGCCCCGACCGGGGCCTGTTGGGCGGGATGCTGGGCTGGCCCGGATCGGATTGGGTGGATGTCAGCCTTGATCGTCCCGCAGGCACGCCGCCGGTCAAAACCGACTGGACTGTTCTGCAAGGCGAGGTGCGCCATACCTTTACCCATTTCCACCTGATCCTGACCGTGATGCTGGCCGAAACCGATGCGGAACCCGACACGGGACGTTTTCTGACCCAGGCCGAGTTCGGCCCCTCGGACCTGCCCACCGTGATGCGCAAGGCCTTTGACCTGACGCGGCATTAAGCACTCTTTGGTTCATAGGCACGCTGCGCTATATTCGAGGCAATCAACCGCCCAGCCGAGTGTGTATCATGACATCATCGCCCTACGTCCCCGCCGCTGACATGGCCAAGCTGACCCGCGCCGCGCCCTATGCGCTGTCGGTGCTGCTGCTTCCGCTGGCCTGGGCCTGTGCCGTGACCGGCGGCTGGACCGTGATCCTGCTGCCGCTGTTCACATGGTATCTGTTCGTGGCGCTGGATTTTGCCGTGGGGCTGGACCCCGACAACGCGGACCCGGACACCGACGACGACGATATGTTCTGGTACCGCGCCATCACCATCGCCTGGGCACCGCTGCAATTCATCAACCTGTTTGCGCTGATCTGGTACGTGGCCCCCGCCGACCATCTGGGCGTGCTGGAAAAGCTGGTGCTGTTCTTTGGCGTCGGCGCCGTGACCGGCACCGTGGGCATCAACTATGCCCATGAGCTGATGCACCAGCGGTCAAAGCTGGAACGCTGGTGTGCCGACGTGCTGCTGGCGATGGTTCTGTATTCGCATTTCCGCTCTGAGCACATGCTGGTGCACCACCGCTATGTCGGCACCCCGCGCGACACGGTCACCGCGCGCATGGGCGAAACCTTTTACCGGTTTTACCCCCGCGTGCTGAAGGAATCGCTGATCAGCGCGTGGAATGCCGAAAAGGACATGCTGGCCCGCAAGGACCTGCCGTGGAGCGATATGTCGAACCCGTTTTTCAAGTACTGGTACCTGCAAGGCACGTTTCTGGTGCTGGCCTTTGCCCTTGGCGGCTGGGCGGGGCTGGGGCTGTTCCTGATGCAGGCGGGTGTTGCGATCTGGCAGCTTGAGCTGGTCAATTACATCGAACACTACGGGCTGACGCGCAAACATCTGGGGGACGGCAAATACGAACACGTCCACCCGCGCCATTCCTGGAACGCGACCCACCGCGCGTCGAACTGGTTGCTGATCAACCTGCAACGGCATTCGGACCACCATTACAAACCCGACCGTCGCTTTCCCGTGCTGCAAAACCACACCGAGGCCGACGCGCCGCAGCTGCCCTATGGCTATCCGGTGATGACGATGGCGGCGATGCTGCCGCGTGTCTGGAAGCGCATCATGCACCCGCGCGTGCGGGCGTGGCGGGATATGTATTACCCCGAGATCACGGACTGGACCGCCTACAACAAGGCAACCAACCCGCGCCCGCGCTAAACCCCCATCCGGAAACGAAAAAAGCCCCGCCATAAAGGCGGGGCATAGGTGAGTGCCCCATGTGATTGCGACAATGGGTGAAAGTCGCGGGGGCACCAGCGGTGTTGGTAAAACTGTAGTGAAGCGACCCCGCAGGGATCAGTCGTGCATTTCCGACCGGATCTGCTGGCGCAGCACGTCGATGGGCACGGTCTTGCCCTCGCGCTTGAAGCACCAGTAGGTCCAGCCATTGCAGCTGGGCGCGCCCTCAAGATGGGCACCGACCTGATGGATCGACCCTTTGACATCGTCACCGATCAGCGTGCCATCGGCACGGACCTTGGCCTTGTGACGGTTGTTCATCGAATACAGCTGTTCACCCGGACGCAGCATCCCACGCTCGACCAGCTGCCCGAAGGGCACGCGCGGCTCGGCGCGTTTCGAGGTGCTGACCGCCAGCGCCTCGCGGTCAAACTTGCGCACGGACGCAATGCGTTTCGCGGCGACCTTGCGGTACGCCTCTTCGCGCTCGATCCCGATAAATTCGCGGCCCAGCATCTTGGCCACGGCGCCGGTGGTGCCGGTGCCAAAGAACGGGTCCAGAACCACGTCACCGGGGTTGGTCGAGCCGACCAGCAGGCGGTGCAGCAGGCCCTCGGGCTTTTGCGTCGGATGCGCCTTGTCGCCCTCTTCGTTTTTCAAACGCTCATGGCCGGTGCAGATCGGCAGAACCCAGTCGCTGCGCATCTGGATGCCGTCGTTCAGCGCCTTCAGCGCTTCGTAGTTGAAAGTGTATTTGCTGGACTCGTCCTTGCCGGCCCAGATCATCGTCTCGTGGGCGTTGGTGAACCGCTTGCCGCGAAAGTTGGGCATCGGGTTCGACTTGCGCCAGACCACATCGTTGAGAATCCAGAAGCCCGCATCCTGCAGTGCCGTGCCGACGCGGAAAATGTTGTGATAGCTGCCAATGACCCAGATCGCGCCGTTGGGCTTCAACAGACGGCGCGCGGCTTTCAGCCAGGCGCGGGTGAACTTGTCGTAAACCTTGAAACTGTCGAACTGGTCCCAGGCATCATCGACCGCATCCACCTTGGAGTTGTCGGGCCGGTGCAGGTCACCACGCAACTGCAGGTTATAGGGTGGATCAGCAAAGATCAGGTCCACCGACTCTGCCGGAAGACTGTTCATCACATCAATGCAATCGCCCGCAATGATTTCATTCAAGGGAAGCGCCACGGCGCTCTTGGTCTTTGTCATCATATCTGCCTCTATCCGCGGCCCATTTTGGGCTCGTTGGTTGTGGACAAAGATGAGTCAAAGCTGATTCGCGGTCAATTTCTTTATTGAATCAATTGCTTAACTATTTCTCTTGATACAAGATATTGTGTACAGGTTTGAACGAACGTCTATGGTGTGGGGTCACACCAATTATCTGCAACGCCTCTCTGTGGCTTTTTGACGGATAACCCATGTTCGTTTCCCAGCCATAGCCCGGATGCTGTTGCGCCAAATCCACCATCAGCCGATCGCGCCTGATTTTTGCCACAATTGAGGCCGCCGCAATCGACAGGGACCGGGCGTCGCCCTTGATGACTGTAGTCGCCGCCAGGTTGAGTCCGCGCGGCACCATGTTCCCGTCAATCAGCACATGATCGGGCTGCACCGACAGGCCCGCAATCGCGCGCATCATGGCAATATGCGAAGCACGCAGGATGTTGTGTTCGTCAATCTCCTCGACCGAGGCACTGCCCACCGACACATCGGCCCGCGCCATCAGCTCGGTATAAAGCGCCTCGCGCCGCTTCGCGCTCAGCGCCTTTGAATCGTTCAGCCCGTCCGGGATATCATCGGGGTTCAGCACCACGGCGGCGGCCAGCACCGGCCCCGCCAGCGGCCCGCGACCCACTTCGTCCACGCCGGCCACGCGGCCCCCGATCTCAAGCTCGAATGAAAAATCCGGCATGGTCCACGCCCCTTTGTTTCTTTTGGCCTCAAATATCCTCGCCGAAGGCGAAAAACACACATTTCAAAGCACGGCACATACCGCAAGAACAGAGCGCCCTAAAGCAAAAGGGGCAAGGAGCCTTTCGGTCCTCGCCCCTCGTTTCTCAGCGATCCTGATACCTCAGGCGTCCAACCCGCCAAAATGGAAGGATTTGGTTTCAAGGTACTCTTCGATCCCCTCCTGCGCGCCTTCGCGGCCCAGCCCCGAGGATTTCACGCCCCCGAACGGTGCTTCGGCGTGGCTGACAACTCCGGTGTTCAGCCCAACCAGCCCCACTTCCAACGCCTCGCCAAAGCGGAAGGCGCGGGCCATGTTGGTGGTAAAGAAATAGGCCGCCAGACCAAAGGGCGTGCCGTTGGCAATCTCCAGCGCCTCTGCTTCGGTCTCGAACTTGAAGATCGGAGCAACGGGACCAAAGGTTTCCTCACCCGCCAGTTGCATGTCGGTGGTCGCTCCGGTCAGCACAACAGGATCGGCGTAATGCGCACCCAGATCACGGGTCCTTGTCGCGCGGCTGGCCCCTTTGGACAGCGCGTCGTCCACATGGGCGTTGATCTTGGCGATGGCCGCGGCGTTGATCATCGGGCCGATCATCGTCCCCTCTGCCGTGCCGGGGCCAACCGTCAACGCGTCCACACGTTTTGCCAGTGCCGCAACAAAGGCATCGTGAATGCCCGACTGCACCAGAATGCGGTTTGCGCAAACGCAGGTTTGCCCGCCGTTGCGGAATTTCGACAGCATCGCGCCCTCGACCGCCGTGTCCAGGTCGGCGTCGTCGAAAACAATGAACGGTGCATTGCCACCCAGCTCCAGCGACATTTTCTTCAACGTCGGCGCGCATTGTTCCGCCAGCAGCGCCCCCACGCGGGTCGATCCGGTGAACGACAGTTTGCGCACCACCGATGATGCGGTCAGCGTCGCGCCGATCACCTCGGGGCGACCTGTCAGGATGTTCAGCACACCGGCAGGAAGACCCGCGCGTTCGCCCAGCACAGCCAGCGCCAGCGCCGAATAGGGGGTGAAATCAGACGGCTTGATGACCATCGTACAGCCTGCCGCCAACCCCGGCGCCACCTTGCGGGTGATCATTGCGATGGGAAAGTTCCACGGCGTGATAATCGCACAGACGCCCACAGGTTCCTTCATCGCAAACAGCTTCTTGCCCGCGACCGGCGACGGGATGATGTGCCCGTTGATCCGGCGCCCCTCTTCCGCGAACCAGCGCACGAAGGACGCGCCATAGATCACCTCGCCCTTGGCCTCGGCCAGCGGCTTGCCTTGTTCCTCGGTCAGGATCAACGCCAGATCGTCAGCGTGATCCAGCATCAGCTGATACCACTTCATCAAGATATCCGCGCGCTCGATGTGCGTGCGTGCCCGCCAGCCTTTCATCGCCTCTTCGGCGGCGGCAATGGCGGCTGTGGTTTCCTCGGCGGTGCTATCGGGCATATGCCCCATCACGTCCCCTGTCGCAGGGTTGGTGACGGGCATATCGGCGCGGGCAATCCACTTGCCGTCGATCAGCGCCGCCTCGCGGAACAGATCGGGGTCAGCCAGACGGCTGCGCAGGTCGGCGGTGATGGGATGGTGCACGGTCATGTTCAAGCCTCCAGCGCGGCGCAAATGGCCGCTGTTATTTCATCGGTTGTGTTCTGGCCCTGACGCGTGCCGATCCCCTTGGCGGTCGCGGCTTCGATCGCACCCAGCACGGCGGCGGCGGCGTCCGTTTCGCCCAGATGCTCCAGCATCTGCGCACCGGACCAGATCGCGGCAATCGGATTGGCAATGTTCTTGCCCGCAATATCGGGGGCCGACCCGTGCACGGGTTCAAACATCGACGGGCCAGAGCGGTCGGGGCAAATGTTGGCCGAAGCAGCAAAGCCCAGACCGCCCTGAATGGCAGCCCCCAGATCGGTCAGGATGTCACCAAACAGGTTCGACGCCACGACCACGTCCAGATCTTGCGGGTTCATCACCATCTTGGCCGCCATCGCGTCGATGTGCATGTGGCTGACGGTCACCTCGGGGTATTCGGCGGCCAGCTCGCGCGTGACCTCGTCCCAGAACACCATCGAATATTTCTGTGCATTCGATTTGGTCACCGACGTCAGATGCTTGCGCCGCGCCTGCGCCTGTTCAAAGCCGAACCGCAGGATCCGTTCAACGCCCACGCGAGTGAAGACGGATGTCTCAACAGCAACCTCGTTGCCCTTGCCCTGATGCACACGCCCGCCGGCACCGGAATATTCGCCTTCGGTGTTTTCGCGGATGCACAGGATGTCGAACTCGGACGCCTTCAACGGCCCTTCGACCCCCGCCAGCAGACGGTGGGGGCGGATGTTGGCGTATTGGTCAAACGCCTTGCGGATCGGCAGCAGCAGCCCGTGCAGCGACACGGAATCCGGCACCGTGTCGGGCCAGCCAACAGCGCCCAGAAAGATCGCATCAAAGTCGCGCAGAGTTTCGATCCCGTCTGCAGGCATCATCGCGCCGGTCTTGACGTAATAGTCGCAGGACCACGGAAAGGTCTGCGGTTCCAGCGCAAAGCCGAACCGTTTGGCCGCGACGTCCAGCACGGTCATCGCCGCGTCGGTCACGTCAACGCCGATGCCGTCACCGGGGATCAATGCGAGTTTGTAAGTGTTCATGTCGTTCTCCTTCAGAGTGCCCGATCCGCATTACAGGTCGATCAGCACCGATTTCTTGCGCCGGTTGGCGTGATAGGCCTCGCGACCCAGGTCGTGGCCCAGCCCGCTGGATTTCCAGCCGGTCGTAGGCAGTATGTGATCACGCGAGCGGCCATATCTGTTCACCCAGACCGTCCCCGCCTCAAGCTTGCGTGTCAGCCGCATCGCACGGCTGAGGTCGCGTGTGAACAGGCCTGCGCACAAGCCATAGGTGGCGTGGTGGGCCAGAGCCATAGCCTCGTCTTCGGAAGCGAAGGTCTGGAACGTCGCCACGGGGCCGAAAATCTCCTCACGCACCGCTGGGTTGGTGTCATCCACGCCGGTGATCAACGTCGGCTGGTAATAGCTGCCTTCGTGGTCAAATCGCGCAGCGCCGCACAGCATCTCGGCACCTTGCGCCCCCGCTGCCTGCACGATGCCGTCGATCCGGCGCAGTTGCGTTTCCGAAATGATCGGGGAAAACCCCGGCTCGGCTGCGAAAGTGTCTGCCGGACGGTAGCGCGCAAATCGCTGGGTCAGCTTGGCCGCCAGTTCGTCAGCCACCTCCTGCGCCACGATCATCCGTGACCCGGACACACAGGCCTGGCCCGCGTTGGACATGATCCCGCGGTCCAGGCAATCCGCCGCCAGATCCAGATCGGCGTCGGCAAAGACCACCATCGGGCTTTTGCCACCCAGCTCCAGCGTCATCGGCTTGATGCCGGTGCGCGCGATGTTCTCCATGATGGCCCCGCCCGCGCGGGTCGATCCGGTGAACGACACCTTGTCGATGCCCGCGTGTCCTGTGATGGCGGACCCCGTGGTCGGACCATCGCCCAGCACCACGTTGAAAATGCCCGCAGGGATGCCCGCGCGGATGGCCAGTTCGGCCATGAACAAGGTGGAATAGGGCGTCATCTCGGAAGGTTTCAACACCACGGCGTTGCCCGCAGCCAAGGCTGGCCCCAGTTTCCAGCCCGCCATCGAGATCGGGAAGTTCCACGGTGTAATGGCGCCGATCACGCCGTAAGGTTCATCCGCGATATAGCCAAAGTGGCTGTCCGACACCGGCGCCAGCGCGCCGCATTCCTTGTCCGCAAGCTCGGCAAAGAACCGGATTTGTTCAGCCGTCACCACGATGTCGCCTGTCAGCACGTGTGCATAGGGACGTGACGAACAGATGGCTTCAAGTCCCGCCAGCGTTTCGGCTTCGGCCTCCATCAGATCGGCCCAGGCGCACAGGGCGCGCGTCCGGTCACGGGGCTGCATCCCGCCCCAGTTCGACGTGGCCAGCGCCGTGCGCGCAGATTGAACAGCGCGGTCCACCACATCCGCATCAGCGCAGGGGATTTCACCGATAAGCGTCCCGTTCGACGGCGACACGACATTCAGCGCCGCCGCGCCCGCAACATACTCTCCGCCGATAAAATGCGCATTCGAAAGGGTCAGACCGCTGGGGTCATAGGCAAAGGACATCGGGCACCTCGTGTTGCTAGAATTACGTACATGATCGCCGGGAGTATGTACAAACGGGTGCCGAAAGTGCCGGTTGCCCGGCATCATCCGCCATCAGACTGTCGGCGGCAGCAGATTATTTCGTGCGCGCATCCGGTCCCTTGTCCAGATAGGCGCTGATCGGCGCCGGACGCGCGGGTGGCTGGCTGCGCAGCCGACCGATCCTGTCGACCGGAACGCCGGATTCGGCGGCCAGGACCTCGGCTCCGGCAAGCTGGCAATAGCGCCCCTGACACCGCCCCATGCCGACACGCGACAAGGATTTCGCGCGGTTCGCTTCGGGGCCGGACAGGGACAAGGTTGTGCGCAGGTCGCCCACGCTGATGCCTTCGCAGCGGCACAGGACCGTGTCTGCGGGCAACGCACGGACCATCTGCGCAGGCCACGGAAACGCCCGCTGCATGGCGCTGGCAAAGCGTTGCATCCGGCGCAATTCCTTCAACGCGCGGCCCGTGTCGGGGGCAGCCATCCCGAGGTCCTGCAAACAGGCGCTGGCAGCGATTTTTCCGGCCAGTTCCGCGCCATCTGCGCCCAGTATCCGCATCCCGTCACCTGCCAGATACACGCCCGCAGCGGCACGGCCCATGGCATCTGCTTCGGGCAGCCATTGGTGATACACCTGATCCCAAGCCATTGAAACACCTGCAAGATCGGTGAGGTGTGTTTCGGCTCTGAGATGCCAGCCCAGGCCCACCATATCGCATGGCGTCGCGTGGTCACGCCCCCGCGCATCCTGCCAGTGGATCGCCGTCGGCCCCGTGCTGTCCGTCACGATCCGCGTCAGCGTGACGCCTGCGTGATAGCTGCGCCCCAGTCCCGCGCGCATCACCGCACCACGCAAAGTGACGCGGGGACGCGCCAGCGCCATGCCAAAGGCGCCCGCCGCCTGTGTGGTCAGCGGCGCGGTGTCCAGAACCGCCACAACCTGCGCACCTGCCTTGCGCAGTTGCGATGCAACCAACGTCAGCAATGGTCCCGATCCGGCCAGAACCATGCGCCGCCCCAGCGCCACGCCCTGCGATTTCAGCGCGATCTGCGTCGCGCCCAGTGAATAGACGCCGGCGCTTTGCCAGCCCGGAACCGGTGCCAGCCTGTCGGTGGCACCTGTCGCAAGGATCAGCTTGTCATATGCAATGGTCTCGACACCCTGCGGCCCCATTACCTGCGCCGTCTGCCCTTCCAATGCGACGACGGAACTGCGCGGATGATAGCTGAGTTGCCCCGCCTCAAGCATGCTGTCGAAACAGCCGTGCAGGGCGACGGCCTTGTTCGCCTCTGACCCGTACAGGGTCTGCGGCGGCCGCTTGAGCCCCTCGGGCGGGCGGCGATAGATCTGGCCACCGGCCCTCGTACCTTCGTCCACGACAACGGGATGCAAGCCCGCTGCCACCAGCCGCTGCGCCGCACGGATACCTGCGGGGCCTGCGCCGACGATCAGCACCCGTGTCATGGCGCGTCACCGGTTGCGGGCCATGCATCCGTCGCGGCGGAGCGCAGACGCATGCCCGCTTGCAGCGCGGTCGAGCACGCCCGCAGGCGCACGCCGTCCTCCTGCCATATCCAGCAGTCCTGACAGGCGCCCATCAGGCAAAAGCCGGACCGCTGTTCGGGGCCGAATTCGGCCTGTCGCAAGGCGCCGCGTTCCGCCAGAATCGCCGTCAGCACCGTGTCCCCTTCCAGCCCCGTCAACACCGCGCCGTCGAAGGTGAACGACACCTTCGGGCGCGATGCCTCGGCCAGCCGGACAAGCCGTCCTGTCATTCTGCGGCCTCTTTGCGGGGGGCCGCATGGGGCAACGCGGGGAACCGTTCGCAGACCTCGGCGAAGGCTGCAGTGACACCTTCGGGCCCTCTGCGGCCTTTCATCCGGCGGAAAATCTCGGTCTTGGTGAAGAACCGCCAGTGGATCGGCAGGTCCGCCAAAATTTGCGTCAACAGGTCATAGGCCGCATCGGTCCACTGTGCCTCGTAACCGTTGCGCTCGGGGCCAAAGTGGAAATGCTGGGTGTGGGGCGTCATGGACGCGCGCAGTGCTGTGGTCGCGTCCTCGTCCACCACGCCGTCGGTGATGACCACGCCATAGTCGCGGCGCGCGGCATCGACCGAGACATAGCCGCCGACGACATCCCGCGCGACCCGTTCCACAGGCCGTTGCAGCGGATCACCCCGCCCGCCGCCACCGGCCGAGCGGATTTCAAGCACGTCGCCCGGTTCCAGAATTGCGGTATCGACGTTGCCCAAGGGCCGCGCCTGTGGCGTGCCGGGGTTGATCATCATGTCGGACAGACCTGCCGCATGGCCGCCAAGAGTACCCCACGGGCGAAAGAACGACCGGTCGCGGTTGCGTGCGGTGATGCGCGTGTCCGGGGAAAAGACCCGGAACGCCATTTCGGTCGCCAGCCCGCCGCGCCAGTACCCTGCCCCGCCGCTGTCCTGGGCCAGACCGTATTTCACGAATTCTACCGGCACCTCGGTCTCGGTGATCTCGATGGGTGTGTTTTTCAGGTAAGCGGCATCCGCACCCGACCCGTTCGATCCGTCGCGATGCGGCATCCCGCCACCGCCACCGACCACCGGATTGACGGCGGCAATCACCGTCTTCTGCGTACGCTCGTCGCGGGTCATCACGTTGACGATGCAGTTGTTGCCAGCAGGCGCTGCGGGCATCCGGTCGGGAACAGCCTGCGAGAACGCTCCGAAGATCACCGACCGCAGTCGCGCGCAGGTCAGCGACCGCATCCCCACGGCGGCAGGTTCAACCGGGTTAAGAACGGTGCCTTCGGGTGCAATGCAGGTAAAGGGCCGCGTCATGCCCGAATTCAGCAACAGACGCGGGTTGAGCGTGTAAAGCACATAATAGACCCCCACCAGCAGGATGGTGTGGCGCGGGTTGCCGCCCGACGGCACGTTCAGCGACGACGCCAGTTGCGGGTCCGATCCGGTAAAGTCCAGCACGGCGCTGTCATCGGTGATCTGCAGCGTCAGCTTCAGGCGGCAGGGGTTCGCCTCGTCGCTGTCTTCGTCGGCGTAGTCGGCAAAGACATATTCGCCGTCAGGGATTGCCCGCAGAATGTCACGCGCCTGCGCTTCGGATTGATCCATCAGCGCGCTGACGCCTTGCAGGAACCCGGTCTTGCCAAAGCGCGCGATCATCGCCTGCACCTTGCGTTCGCCGGTGCTGAGCGCGCCAGCCAGTGCCTTGATGTCACCGATGTTCAGCGCGGGCTTGCGCACGTTGGTTTCCATGATCCGCAGGATTTGCGGATCAAAGACGCCCTCGTTCACCAGTTTCATCGGGGGAAAGCGGATGCCTTCCTGATGAATCTCGGTCAGCGAACGGGACAGCGATGCAGGCACGGCACCGCCCATGTCGGTGTTGTGGATGTGCCCGCCCGCAAAGGCCACGATTTCGTCACCGTCAAAGATCGGACGCCACAGGTGCGTGTCCGGTGTGTGGGTGGCCACATGGCCAGAATAGGGATCATTGGTAAACGCCACATCGCCGGGGCGGTAGTCGTCCACCATTTCAATAGCCGGTCCGTGCGACAGGCCAGGATACCACGTCGCACCCAGATCCATCGGAACGGCAAAGGTTTCACCGATCCTGTCCATCAACAGGACCGTAAAGTCCTGCGTTTCCTTGACAAAGGCGGAATGCGCGGTGCGGTGCAGGGTGTGCGCCATGTTTTCGGCAGCGGCGCGCGCGTGGTTGGCCAGCACCTGAAGGGTCATTTGGTCAGACATCGGATTGCTCCACGAGGCTAAGGTGAATGTTCAGATGGGCGTCGACGTGCGCGCGTGCGCCCGGCGGCACGGCAAAGGTCGTGTCCTCCTGCGCCACAATTGCGGGGCCGTCGAACACCGCACCGCCGCCCAGTTGGGCGCGGTTGTAGATCGGGACATCACGCCAGCCGTTGATCCAGACCGGCACATGACGGTCCGCGGTGGCCTGTTCATGCGTGGCTTGCGACACCGGGAACGTGGGCTTTGGCGCGCCCCCGAGTGCGGAAAGGCGCAGGTTGACCAGCTCGACCTTTCCGTCGGGGTCTTCGAAGTCGTAGATGCGTTTGTGGGTTTCGTGAAAGGCCGCCGCGATCTGGTCGACCGAGCCCAGCCAGTCGGGCGACAGCGCCACTTCGATCTCGAAACTCTGGCCTGCATAGCGCATGTCTGCGGACAATCGCAGATCGGCTGTGCCATCAAAACCCTGAGCGGCCAGCCATGCGCGGCCTTCGTCCGCCAGCGCGGCAAAGTCCTGTTTGAGCTGCGGCAGCGTCGCCGCCTCAAGCGGAGCATAGACCGTGCGGATGAAATCGCCGCGCAGGTCGGCCACCAGACCCCCCAGCGCCGACACCACACCGGGGCGACGTGGAGCGATCACGCGGGACATACCCAGTTCCTGTGCCAGAAACGCGCCCAGCATCGGGCCGCCGCCACCAAAGGGCATGAGTGCAAAGTCCCGCAAATCCACGCCCGCGCGCGAACACAGTTTTTCCACCTCGACGAACATTTCGGACACGGCGATGTCGATGATCGCCTGTGCCGTTTCCTCGACGCTGCGGCCCAGTTGGTCGGCCAGCACACCCACGGCCTGACGCGCCAGATCGACGTTCATGCGCAACTGGCCATAGGCCATTTCCGAATGCCCCAGCCAGCCGCACACCGCCAGTGCATCGGTCACCGTTGCATCGGTGCCGCCACGGCCATAGCAGGCCGGACCGGGGTTTGATCCCGCGGATTCAGGACCGACGCGCAACACGCCAAGTGCGCCCAGCGTGGCAATCGACCCGCCGCCGATGCCGATCGAGCTGACAGAGACCGACGGGATGTGCAGCGGAAATTCTCCGACTTGTTCATCCGTGCCATATTGCACTTCGCCGTCCACGATCAGCGCAAAGTCCGCCGAGGTGCCGCCAATGTCCAGCGTCAGCACCCGCGCTTCGCCCGCCTGGCGTGCCAGCCACGACGCGCCGATAACTCCCGAGGCGGTGCCGGACAGCAACATTGACACACAGTCGCGCCGCCCCTGCCCCGCGCTCATCAAACCACCGTTCGATCGTGTCAGCATAGCCTTGGCCGGAACGCCCTGAGCGTCCAGTCGGCTTTCCAGCGCGGTCAGATACCCCGCAACGCGCGGGTGCACATAGCCGTTCAGGATCGCGGTCGAGGTGCGTTCATATTCGCGGATCACCGGCCAGACCTCGGACGAGGTGAAAACGAACATCTCGGGCGTGGCCACTTCGATCATCGCCTTGACCGCTGCCTCTTGGGTGGTGTCGCGCCAACTGTGCAACAGGGCCACGATCACGCCATCCGCGCCGGCTGCCTGCGCCTGACGCGCGGCGTCGGCGACCGAGGCGGCATCGGGCGCCAGCGCTTCGGACCCGTCGGCGCGCATCCGCACCGGCACGCCGAACACCATGTCACGGCCAATCAGCGGATCGGGCCGGTGGCAGAACAGCGAATACATATCCGGCATCCGCAACCGCGCCAGCTCGATCACGTCTTCGAAACCTGCATTGGTGATCAGCGCCAGTTTGGCGCCCTTGCGCTGGATGATCGTGTTGATCCCGACCGTGGTGCCGTGCACGAACCGCGTGACATATGCCGGGTCCAGCCCCTCGCGTTCGGCCAGCAGGCGCAGGCCGTCCAGCAGTTCGGCCCCCGGATCATCAGGTGTCGTCAGCACCTTGAGCGACGCAACGCGGCCTGACACGGTTTCAAGCGCGCAGAAATCCATGAAAGTGCCGCCGATATCGACCCCGATCTTCCAATCGGGTTTGGGCTGTGTTGCGCCATCCATAATAACGTCCTTTCGTCAGGTTCGATGCGTTCCCGCTCAAACCATCAGAAAGTGCGGCAGGGGTCCAAGACCTATGCAGGGGCAGACCATAAGTCGGACTTATGACTTGGAGGGCAGCCGCTCTGCGCAAACTTTGCGAATCTCGTCGCGCATTCCCTCTTCGGCGCGCGACAGGGTTTTGCCGGTCAAGGTCAGCAAGGACAAAGGCAGCTTTGGGCTGTCTTTCAACGGACGGCTGGTGACGCCCTGGAACTGGTGCCAGGGCATCAGCGCATCGACCACTGCAACGCCCAACCCGGCCTGAACGAAACCCACCGCCGAAATCGACACCTCGATCTCGAGCTGGGCAGAAAAATCCAGCCCCTGCGCCCGCGCGGCCTTGTCCAACTCGACCCTTGGACGGGTCGGGCTGCGATAGGAGATAACCGTTTCCGCTTGCAGGTCTGCAAAGGACACCGTGTCCTGGTCGACCAGTTGATGGTCATTGGGCAGCAGACAGCAAAAGGTGGTGACGCCCAGACGTTCGACCATGATGTCGGGTGTCATCTGGTCGTCCATCGCCATCGCAAAGGCCGCATCGCCCGCGCGCAACAACGCGATCAGCGACGTGATGGGAGCCACGTGCGAGCGCAGCAGAACGTCAGGATATCCGGCACGGTAGCGGGCCAGAATATCGGGCAGCAACGACATCGCAGGCGGCACCGACGCGGCGACCCGCACCACCCCCGCCCGTCCCAGTCGCAAGTCCTGCGTCTTGCGCCGCAGCCCTTCAAGACCCGCAAACAGCCGCTCGGCCTCGGCGTGGATTTCCAGCGCCTCGGCGGTGGGTCGCAGCCGGCCCTTTTCGCGGTCGAACAGCTTGAACCCCAGTTCGTCCTCGCAATGCAGCAAGATCTGGCTGAGCGCGGGCTGTGAGATGTTCAGCGACTGCGCTGCCCCGGTCACCGTTCCCACCCGCATCACGGCGGTGAACACTTCAAGCTGTCGTGCGCGCATGGCACCCCCATAAGTTCGACTTATGACCTATATCATATCCGGTCTTTGACGCGGAGCCACCCCATGCGGTCTGATGCTGAAACCAAGTCGTGAAAAGGGGCAAGCCGTGGATGTGATCGTTTTGGGTGGAGGGTTGATGGGCACAAGTGCCGCGTTTTTCCTGGCCCGTCGCGGCATCGCTGTCACGCTGGTTGAGCCCAACGCCATCGGCGCGGGTGCCACCACAGCGTCCTTTGGCAATATCCGGCGCACGGGGCGCTATCTGCCGCAACTGCCGCTGGCCCATCGGTCGCGGGCGCTGTGGGCGCAAACCGAAACATTGCTGGGCCGCGATGTCGAATTTCGCGCCACCGGCCACGTCCGCCTGATCTTTGATGATAAAAGCCGTGCCGACATGCGCCGGTTTGCAGAGGCCGCCGCGCCCTGGGGGCTGACGCTGGAAGAGCTGAACGCCACAGAGCTGCGCCGCCGCTTTCCAGGCCTGGGTCAGGATGCCATCGGCGCATCGTTCTCGCCAAATGACGGGTCGGCCAACCCGCGACTGGTCGCGCCGGCCTTTGCCGATGCGGCTGCGCGGTTGGGGGCGCATATTCTGCCACACATAAAGGTGCAGGCGATCGCCAGGACTGATACCGGTTTTGCCGTGCAGACCAGCCTTGGCACATTGGAAAGCGCGATATTGCTGAACTGTGCCGGAGCATCGGGCAAGGCAATTGCCGCGCAGTTCGGCGAAGACGTGCCGTTGACCATGCATGGCCCGCAAATGGGTGTGACCGAACCGCTGCCCCACCGTATCCTGCCGGTTGTGGGAATGTGGTCGCAGGACATAGGAGCCTATTTGCGTCAGGTCGAACGGGGCAATGTCGTCTTTGGCGGCGGTGTGACCCGCACGTCGGTTGATCCGCTTACAGGCCATGCCAAGGCAGATCCGCGCCTGCTGGCGCAGCAATTGAAAACGGTTGTCCGTCTGGTTCCTGCCCTGCGGGACGTAGCCGTGATCCGGCAATGGTCCGGCTGCGAAGGGTATGTCGCGGATGATCTGCCGATCATGGGCCCATCGGGCACGACGCCGGGACTGTTCCACGCCTTCGGCTTTTGCGGCCACGGGTTTCAGCTGGGTCCCGGCGTTGGCGATGCGATGGCCGAGCTGATCGCGACGGGCACCTGCGATACGCCGCTGGCGCCCTTCGATATCAAGCGGTTTGCGGCGTGATGTCAGAATTTCGACACCTTGCCCCATTGCGATTTGTCAAAGCGGTTCAGCTTGTACTGCACGGTTTCGGTGATCGGGTCGCGATTCAGCACCAGATCAGCCACCAAACGCCCCACGCCCGGGCCGATGCCAAAGCCATGGCCCGACAGGCCCGCCGCCAGCGTCAACCCCGGCACGCCGATGTCGGGATCGATCACCGGCACTCCGTCGGGGGTGCTGTCGATGTAACCCGCCCAGCTTTGACGCATCCCGATATCTTTCAATGCAGGCAACAAGGCACGGGCGCGGCGCAACGCCTCGTCCACATGTGCCTTGGACGGGCGCGGGTCCAGAATACGGGTGCGTTCCATCGGGGTCTGTTGATCCAGCGCCCAGATCGCGCGGGTCTCGAATGCTGCCTTCCACGCCTGCAGGCCACCGGGCGACAGGGACTTCCAGCGTTTGGCGAACATCGGCAGGAAATGTTTGGCGCCTGCGATCATCCGCAGCGTCGGATCGAAATGGCTGCGGCCCGACACGGCCACCGTATAGCCGCCGTCACTTCGGCGCGTGACCGACGCTGCCGCCGTGTGCAGCGCATCGGGCAAATCCTTGGGCACCGGGTTCAGCGAGAGGATCGAGCTGCGGACAGAGGCCTGAGGGAAGAAAATGCCCGACTGGTGCAGAAAGCTGCCCGCCCATGCGCCGCCCGACAGCACCACATTCGATGTCTTGATCGTGCCGCGTTCGGTCACAACCGTCGACACCGCCCCCGCGCTGGTTTCGATCCCGCGCGCGGCGCAATTCTGAACCACTGTCGCACCGTGCTTGATGGCCCCTTGGGCGATCAGCGGTGCGGCGCGCGACGGGTCGGCAATGCCGTCCGTCGGCGACCAGACACCGCCCAGCCACGACTGGCCTGTCGCAGACCCGCGCGCCGTCGCCTCGGTGCGGTCCAGCATACGCGTGTCCACACCTTCGCCGCGCGCGAAGCGGCCCCAGTTGGCCCAACCGTCCAGTTCGGACTGGTCATTGGACAGATACAGCAAGCCACAGCGCCGAAAGCCCAAATCATCGCCAATGTCTTCGGCCATCTCCTCCCACAGCCCCAGGCTTTTGGTCGACAGCGGCAATTCCCGCGCATCACGGTTTTGCTGACGGCACCAGCCCCAGTTGCGGCTGGATTGTTCGGCCCCGACACGCCCCTTTTCCAGCAACACCACACGCAGTCCGGCGCGCGACAGCCAATAGGCGGCACTGACCCCGACAATGCCGGCGCCGATCACCACACAATCGGCATGTTCGGGCAAAGTTTCGTGTGTTTCTATGTGCATCAAGGGCGCGGGCATGAAGTTCTCCGATTTGTTGCCAAAACTTACGCCACCCTGTTCAACCACTTGTGCCGGATGTCGGCCTGCAAACAGCATTTCATATCGAATGCAGTTGACTATAAAGGGTGGCTGACGTTCACAAGGGGATACATGGCGTGCAGACTCCGAAGGATAGCAGATGACAACCCGTTATAAGCTGGACCGGATCGACCTGAAGATTCTGGCCGAGCTTCAGCGCAATGGACGTATCACGAATGTCGAGCTGGCCGATCTGGTCAGCCTGTCGCCATCGCCGTGCCTGATGCGCGTCAAAAAGCTGCAAAAGGCCGGGTACATCGTCGGATACGCCGCCCAGATCGACGTGGCCAAGCTGGGCGATACGCTGACGGTGTTCACCGAATTCACCCTGACCAACCATCGCCAGATCGACTTTGCCCGGTTTCAGGAAGCGTTGGAAAAAGTCCCGTCCTGTGTGGAATGTCACCTGGTATCAGGTGGTTACGACTATCTGGCGAAATTTGTCACGTCGTCCATCGCCGACTATCAGAACGTGATCGAAGCCCTGATCGACCGCAGCGTCGGGATCGACAAATATTTCAGCTTTGTCGTGATGAAGACGCCCTTTGTCAAAACGCAACTGCCCCTGACGGATCTGTTCGAAGACCGGATCTGACCGCATCAACGATCAGAAAACTGCGCGATCAGTTCCGGGTCCTGTTCCAGTGACGCCAGCCAACCGGTGTCGAGCTTGGGGATCGAAGAGATCAACAACCGCGAATAGGGATGTGTGGCGCATTCTGACATCTTGCTGGCGGGCAGTGCTTCGACGACCACGCCCTTGTGCATCACCAGAACATCATCGCAAATCGCCTCGACCGTGGACAGGTCGTGGCTGATGAACATGTAGCTGAGGCCCAGTTCGCTTTGCAGTTCCTTGAGCAGTTCGAGGATGGCTGCCGCGACGACGGTATCCAGCGCAGACGTGATTTCGTCACAAAGGATCAGCTCGGGTTCGGCAGCAAGCGCACGCGCGAGGTTCACCCGTTGCTTTTGCCCGCCGGACAATTCGCTGGGCAAGCGGTGGCGCATGTTGGCAGGAAGGTGGACCATGTCCAGCAGTTCGATCACCCGCGCGTCACGTGCCTTGCCGCGCAGACCCTTGTAGAACGTCAGCGGACGGCCAATGATATTGGCGATGGAATGTCCGGGGTTCAGCGCGGTATCAGCCAGCTGGAAAACAATCTGGGTGCGGCGCAGGTCTTCCTTGGACCGGCTTGCAAGATCGGGTTTCAATTCCCGACCGTCCACCAGGACACTGCCCTTGTAGGGCGGCAGGATGCCTGCAATCGCGCGGGCCAATGTCGATTTTCCAGAGCCGGATTCGCCAATCACCCCAAGATTTCGGCCCGGTTCCAGCTGGAAGTTCACATCCTTCAGGATCTTCGTCGCCGGTTCACCGTTCCGGATCGGCCCATAGCCTGCGTGCAGGTTGGTTACCTCGAGTATCGGTTTTTTCCTGTCCGCTGCCGACAGCGGCTGCGGCGTGCGGCCTGCGGGGTCAAAGGCGGCCAGAAGCTCTTTGGTATAGGGGTTCTGAGGGGCGTTGAGAATCTGCTCGGACGTGCCGACCTCTTGCACCTCGCCGCCGCGCAACACGACGATGCGGTCCGCGATTTGCGCGACAACCGCCAGATCGTGACTGACATAGACACCGGCGCAGCCGCCTGCGGCCATCGCCGACTTGAAGGCGCGCAGCACCTCGATCTGGGTGGTCACGTCGAGGGCTGTTGTCGGCTCGTCAAAGATCACCAGACGCGGATCACCGATCAGCGCCATTGCCGCCGACAGGCGCTGAAGCTGGCCACCGGACACCTGATGCGGATAGCGGTCGCCAATTGTGTCGGGGTCGGGCAGTGCCAGCGCACGGAACAGCTCAACCGCCTTGGCGCGGGCTTCGGCCTTTGGCATCAGTTTGTGGATCGTCGAAATCTCGATCACCTGATCCATGATCCGCTGCGACGGGTTGAACGCCGCCGCCGCCGATTGCGGCACATAAGAGACTTCGGTCCCGCGCATCGCCGCACGCTGGCGGGTGGTCATGGCGGTGACATCGTTGTCGCCCACGCGGATGCGTCCACCGTTGATCGAACAGCCGGGCCGCGTATGCCCCATCAGCGACAGCGCAATCGTGGTCTTGCCCGAACCGGATTCCCCGATCAGCGCCAGAATCTCCCCGGGTGCGATGTCGAAATCGACGCCCTTGATGATCTCGACCTTGCGGTTCGCATCGGTGACCGCGCCGATCTTCAGATCGCGGACGCTGACAAGCGGTGTATCGTGGGGTGTCTGGGACATCATTCGCTCCTGTCGCGGATACGGGTCGGCAGGTTGTCGATGAACATGTTCACCGAGATGGTCAGCGACGCGATGGCGATCGACGGAAATACGACCGCCGGCGCGCCAAGGCTCAGCCCTTCGATATTCTCGCGCACCAGCGCGCCCCAGTCGGCATTCGGCGGCTGCACGCCAAGGCCCAGAAACGACAGGCCCGACAACACCAGCACGATAAAGACGAAACGCAGGCCAAGATCGGCCAGAACCGGCCCCAGGATATTCGGAAATATCTCGCGCAGGATAAGATAGGGCGTCGCCTCGCCGCGCGCCCGCGCCACGGTCACGAAATCCATTGTGTTGATGTTCACCGCCAGCGCCCGCGCAAAGCGGTAGGACCCCGGCATGTAGATCGCCGTCAGGGTCATGATCAGGATCGGGATGGACGAGCCGACCGCCGCCACGACCACCAGTCCGAACAGCAGCGAAGGAATACCGTTGAACGCATCCAGAAGCCGCGACAGGATCATGTCGAACCAGCCCCCGGCCACGGCTGCAATCATGCCCAGCAGAACCCCGATGGTGCAGGCCAGCGTCACGGCGGCCAGGGCGATGCCCACGGTATAGCGCGCGCCCATGATGATGCGCGAAAAGATGTCACGCCCCAGATAATCGGTGCCCATCCAGAATTCGGACGTGACCGGACCGAAATAGTCCCAATCCACAATCTCGCCCGGAGGATGCGGTGCCAGGAACGGCCCGGCAATGGCGACGATGGCCCAAAAGACGATCACCGCCAGCCCGACACGTCCAACCCAGTTGAAAACGAACTTGGGACCTTCGGGAGCCTTATCTTCGGACAAGGGGTGAGACACGGTATCGGCCATGATCAACGAAGCCTCGGGTTTGACAGGATTGCAATGAGATCCGCCAGAGTGATCAGCGACAGGTAGCTGACGCAAAAGATCATGGCACAGGACTGGATCAGCGGTAGGTCGCGGGTAGAGACCGCATCGACCATCAGCTTGGCAACACCCGGATAGTTGAAAATCGTCTCGACGATGATGACCCCGCCCACCAGGTAGCTCAGCGACAGCGCGACCGCGTTGGCGATGGGTCCCAATGCATTGGGCAACGCATGACGCAGCACCATGCGTGACAGGGACGCCCCCTTGAGCAGCGCCATCTCCACGTAAGGCGTGTTGATGGTTTCAATCACCGCGGCGCGGCTCATGCGGATCATTTGCGCCGACACGACCAGCGACAAGGAGATCACCGGCATGGCGTAGGCGCGCAGCATGGCCGACCAGCTGTCAAGTTCGACGCCGTAGCTGAGCGCAGGCAGCCAGCCGAGCCAGACGGCAAAGACCAGCACGGCCAATGTGGCAACCATGAATTCCGGCACCGACACCACAGAGATTGTCAGCAAGGACACCAGACGATCAAAGATCGAGCCACGCCACATGGCCGCACAGATCCCCAGCGTCAGCGCGACCGGCACCGACACCAGCGTCACGACACCGGCCAGACGCAGCGAGTTCAGAAGACGCCCGCCGATCAGTTCGGCAACTTCCATATTGTTGACATAGGACGTGCCCATATCGCCTTGGGCCAACCCCAAAAGCCAATGCACGAAACGCGACAGCGCCGGTTCGTTCAGCCCCATCGCCTCGCGCAGACCCGCGACAGCTTCGGGCGTCGCGGCCTGGCCCAGCAGGATCTCTGCCACGTCACCGGGCAGCATCGCCGTCGCGAAAAAGACCGCGAAGGACACGATGATCAATGTCACGAATGCGATGCCCAGTCTTTGCGCAACGAGAATGTATGGCAGAAGTGATCGGGTCAAAAGGCACCTCGTATCAGTTGATGGACGTCTGAAGAGCCGCGCGATACCGCGCGACCCTTATGTTCAGCGTAAATCGATTACGCGTCCAGCCAGACATATTCGGCAAAGGCATAGCCCATCATGCCGCCCAGCGGGTTGGCCTCGAGGCCGCCCAGCTTGGATGTCACTGCGTCGACGTTGGAGATATAGGCGGGAATGATTGTGCCTGCTTCGTTGGCCACCATTTCCTGCATTTCCCAATACATCGCCGTCCGCTTTTCCTCGTCCAGTGCGCCGCGCGCTTCGATCATCATCTTATCGAATTTCTCGGACTTGTAATGGCTTTCGTTCCAGGGCGCATCGGACGCGTACAGCAGCGAGAACAGGATATCCGGTGTCGGGCGCGGGTTGATGTTGCCGAAGTGAACCGGCGACTTCAGCCAGTAGTTCGACCAGTAGCCATCCGACGGCACACGGTCGACCGTCAGGTTCATGCCGATTTCCGCGCCTGCTTGCTGGACCACTGTCGCCATGTCTACGGAAGACCCGGCCGCATCGGAGGCAACCATCGGAATCTCGACACCCAGCAGACCCGCTTTTTCAAAGTGGAACTTGGCCTTTTCAGGGTCAAAGTCACGCGGTGCCAGGTTGGGGTTGTGGTAACGGTTGGCCGACGACACGGGTTGGTCGTTGCCGATTTCCGCCAGACCACGCAGAACCGATTTCTGGATCGCTTCACGGTTGATCAGCGATTTCATACCTTCGACGAAATCCATCTGCTCGCCCGGTGCAACGTCGAGCCGGATGTTCAGGTTGGTGTAGTTGCCAGCGGTCGAGATGCTGGTGCGCACCGCGTCATTCCCTTCAACCATCCGCAAGGAACGGGGGTTCACCGCCGCCGCGAGCTGGATGTCGCCCGAAAGCAAAGCATTGACGCGCGCGTTGTTGTCGGGGATCGCGAAGAACTCAAAGCTGTCCAGATAGGCGCCTTGGGGCTTGAAGTAGTTGTCGTTGCGCACGCCGATAGACCGCACGCCGGGTTCAAACACTTCGCTTTTGAAAGCGCCCGTACCATTGGCAGTGGTGAAATCGGTGGTGCCGTCAGCGACAATCATGAAGTGGTGCAGCGACAGGATGGTGGGAAGGTCGGCGTTCGGCTCGGCCAGAACGATCTTGACGGTCAGGTCGTCGACCTTGCTGATCTCGGCCATCTGCTTGGCCAGCGAGTTGGCTTTGGAGCCCACGGCCGGGTCAAGGTGACGGTTCATCGAGTACACGACATCATCCGCGCTCAGCGTTTTACCGTCGTGGAACTGTACGCCGGGCTTCAGCTTGATGGTCCAGGTTTGCGCGTCATCGGATTCAATGCTGTCGGCCAGCTCCATCTGCACATTGCCGTCACCGCCCAGGAATGTCAGGCGGTTATAGTAGGCGCAGCAGCGGACATAGTCGGTGGACAGTGTCGCCTTGGCCGGGTCCAGCGTGTCGGCGGTGGACGACGACCAACCTGCGGCTTTCAGCGTGCCGCCCGTTGTCGGCGTTGCGGCAACGGCGGCTGTTGCATGGGACAAAAGCGTCCCACCTGCGGCCACGGCCACACCCGATGCCATAAGCATTTTCAGCAACTCGCGACGCGATGCGCCGCGGCGGATCATGTGTTCAACCGCTGCATCATCGCGGCTGGTCCAGTTTGTGGGTGTTTTTGTCATTTCTAGTTTCCCTGGTGTTGTGAAAGTTTAACCCTAGCGATCTTGTCGTCGCTTCAGGCCGCTGAGATCACGCGCTAAAGGCATCGTCGGCCGCTTGGGCCAGTTCGATCAACGCGTGAAAATGGTAATCCGGCACGGTGAACTCCTTGGGCGCGATGGTGCCGCCGTATCCGTCCTGCGCATGGCGCCGCTGAATCCAGGCGTTCGTCATGCCCAACGCGCGCGAAATTCCGATGTCGTGGTACTGGCTTTGCGCGGTGTGCAGGATGTCGTCCTTGCATCCGCCATCACGCTCCACATGGGCGAATACCTTTTGGAAATAGGCGCGGTCCGGCTTTTCCGTGCCGGTGTCGTCGGTGGTGAAACCGGCCCAGAACGGATTGCCCAATTTGGCGGAATATTTGTCAAACGCCCAGCGCCGCGCGTTGGTCATCGCAATCAGCTTGTAGCGCGCCTTGAGCCGCGCCATCGCTTCGACGCTGTCGGCAAAGGGTTCGGCCTCGCCCACGGCGTCGATCATGTACTGGCGGTATTCCGGCGTGTCGGGCAGACCGAACACCTCGGCAATGCGCCCATAGCAGCGGCCCAGGTCGTCGGGGAACAGGCCTGCGTCAGGCTCGTAGCGTGCATCGCGGTATACGGCCAGCGCAGCCTCGCCGTTCAGATCAATGCCTTCTTTCGCTGCGATGTCTGCAAGGCCGCCTTTGATCGCACCTTCAAAGTCGATCAGTGTGCCGACCACATCAAAGCTGACGTAACCGAATTCTGTCAGGGGTTTCACATCGGTTGTCGTCGTCATCTCTGATATCCTCAGTGCATAGGAGCGGATTTTCGCAATGTTCGAGAGCGGTGTTTCGGAACCGGCTTTCACGTTTTCTACCTTCAGGTTCCCCTGAAACAGGCTCTGCAAAACGCCGAATGTGGGCAGGAGCACGGCAGATTCTACTGTATTCGGGAAAACAGCGGCATTTCCCTGCAATCTGCCATTTTCCCCTTAATACCCGCGATCCTGATCGACCTGACCGGGCAATTCGGCGTTGTCACGGCTGGCGCGGACCACCGCCAGAGCATGACGTGCGCCCTCGACAGCGTCCGTATTTGCGGCAATGTGCGGTGTGATGAAAACGCGTGGATCACGCCAAGCCCAGTGGTTTTCGGGCAATGGTTCAGGGTCGGTTACGTCCAGCATCGCAGAGGTCAGAACGCCATCGTCCAGCGCCTGCTTGAGCGCATCCATATCCAGCTGCGCCCCACGCCCCGCATGCACCAGACGCGCGCCATGGGGCAGCTTGGCAAACAGCGTTGCGTTCAAGATGCCCTGCGTTTCATCGGTCAGGGGCAGCAGGCAGATCAGAATGTCGGACTGCGCCAGAAAGTCGTCCAACCCGTCAGAGGCAAAAACCTTGATCCCCTCGACGGGCCTTCCGGATCGTGACCAGCCTGCCACGCCGAACTCCATGCCCGCCAGTGTCCGCGCCGCCAAAGCGCCGATACGGCCCGTTCCCATGATACCGACGCGCGTGCCGCGCGCACGTGGGACCGCGTGGCCTTTCCATTGTCCGGCGCGCGCCTGTTGCACATAGGTCGGCATGTCGCGGTGCAACATCAGCGTGGCCATAACCACCCAATCGCGCACCATTTCGTCAATCCCCGGTGCAAGCGTGCGCACCAAGGTGACGCCCTGGGGCATCTTGGGCATGTGGTCCACACCTGCCCCCGAGCCGATGACGACTTTCAGATTGGGATAGCGCCCCAGATCCTTTGGCGGCAGCCAGCACATCAGATGTGTGATTGCCGCCGGATCGGTCACCGCGTCCTCGCCCACGATAAACGGCTCGCCCGCCTCTTGAAACATCGGTCCCCAAACGGCAGCCCGCTCGGGGGTCGAGAGAAACAGGAACGCCATCAGCGCAACACCGCGCGAATTTCGGGATCTTCCAGCGTCAGGTCCAGCACGGTGCCGGTGCGTTCGACAATCGCGTCAATCTCACCGTCGGTGCAGCACAGCGGCGGCGCGTAGCCAAAGATGCCTTGCGCAAACGACCGCACGATCAGCCCCTGATCCCATGCGCGGTCGAACAGCCGCGTGGCGGGCTGGACGGCGGCAGGCAACGGGGTTTTCTTGTCCTTGTCCGTCACCAGTTCAACAGCCGCCAGCATCCCGCGTCCGCGCACATCACCCACCAACGGGTGATCGCGCAGGCTGTCCAGCCCCGCCATCAGGCGCGCACCGGCCTTGATGCCGTTGTCGAACAGGCCGCCTTCATACAGCGCCAGAATCTCAAGCGCGACGGCAGCCGAAACCGGATGCGCGGAGTAGGTAAAGCCGTGGCCCACGGCCTTGGCCCCTGCCCCGTCGGCGATGGTGTCATAGACGTGGTCGGACATGAACACGGCCCCCATCGGCACATAGCCCGAGGTCAGCCCCTTGGCGCAGGTCATCAGGTCGGGCACGATGTCTTCTTCGGCGCTGGCAAAGATCGGGCCGGTGCGGCCAAAGCCGGTGATGACTTCATCGGCGATGAACAGGATGCCGAGCTCCTTGCAGACGTCGCGCATCGCCTTGATCCAGCCCTTTGGCGGGACCAGAACGCCACCCGAGCCCTGAATCGGTTCGACATAGAATGCGGCG
This sequence comes from Sulfitobacter sp. 20_GPM-1509m, assembly GCF_000620505.1. Classification (GTDB taxonomy): domain Bacteria; phylum Pseudomonadota; class Alphaproteobacteria; order Rhodobacterales; family Rhodobacteraceae; genus Pseudosulfitobacter. The sequence continues at coordinate 178,579 of NZ_JIBC01000005.1, forward strand.
ACCTTGTCTTCGCCAATCGCGGCCACCTTGGCGCGCAATTCGGCAACCGACGCGTCGATGACCGTTTGCGCATCGTCACCCAGCGGGTTGCGATACAGGTAGTGCGACGAAATCTTGTGCTGCCACGCATAAGGCACGCCAAAGCCGTCGTGGAACCCCGGCAGCGCGGTCAGGCCCGCGCCCATCGTGGTGGACCCGTGATAGCCCTGTTCGACCGAGATGAACTGATCGCGCTGGGGCTGGCCCTTGGAATGCCAGTAATAGCGGACAAATCGGATCGTGCTGTCGACGGCGTCCGAGCCGCCAAGGGTGAAGTAGATATGGTTCAGATCGCCCGGGCTACGCTCGGCCAATTCAGCGGCCAGCCGGATCGGTGCCTCGGAGCCAAGATCAAAATAGCCGGTGGCGTAGGGCAGGCGACGCATCTGCTCGGCAGCGGCCTCGACCACGCTTTCGTGGCCATAGCCTGCGTTCACACACCACAGCCCTGCAAAGCCGTCGATCAACTGGCGGCCTTCGGCGTCGGTGACGGTCGCGCCCTTGGCAGATTTCAGAACGCGCACGCCGCGCGCCTCGTGGCCGCGGAAGGACGATACCGGGTGAACAAGGTGCTGGCGGTCCAGCTCGACAAGGGAATTGGTCAGCATGTCAGTCTCCGAAAGGGTCAGCCCAGTGCCTGCGACACAAGGGCATAGGTTTTGAAATCAGTAGAACGCGCGGATGCGGGGGCCTGTGCGCGGCGCATGGCGATCCCTCCGCCCGCATGGTCCAGCCCAAGGTCCTGCGCATAGCTTGCAAGCCCGCTTTCTTCGACAAGGTCGACGCGCAGGAACTGGCCTGCGCAACGGCTGGCCGCTTCGGCCATGAGCGCCCGCGCGGTGGCGGCGTCTTTGGCCACGATCGGGCCAACAACCTTGCCACGTCCAAAACTGCGAACCATGGCAAACCCGTCCTGGTGTGTCAGGATCTCGCCCCCGGCGGCAATGGTCGCAAGCAACGCATCCCGCGACAGGCCAGAGGCCGCCGTATCCATCCGGACCAGCCGCGCGATGTCGTCTGTCGTGCCGGTCGCCACTGGCAGTTCGGGCTTTGCCGACCGCGCAATGCCCTGATGTTGCAGGATGCGGCCTGTGGCCTGAAACCCCAGCTTTTCATACAGCGGCAAGCCATCCGCCGTCGCCACCAACCGCAGCTCACGTGTGCCGCCAAGGGCAATGACCCGCTCCATCAGCGCCCGCCCCAGACCGCGCCCCCGCATGGCGGCATCGACGATAATCATGTTCATCGTCGCCACCGCGCCAAAGCCGGAACACAGCGCCGTGCCCACAACCTGACCGTCCGCGATTGCCACAACGCCATCTGACACAGACAGTGTCAGCGCCCAGTCCTCGGCGCGGTGCGGCCACTGAACCGCTTGTGACATGCGCAGGCCGTCGGCCAAATGGTCCTGCGTGAAAGGGGCAAAGGTGATGTTTGTCTGGGGCAACGCCGTGCTGGCGGATTTGGCAATGGTCATGGGATGGTCCGTTTTGTTCAGGCTTAGCTTAGCGGCGCGCAGCTGGCAGTTTCGTCTTGTTCACTTGGACAGGCAGCAGTTTCGATCACATCTCTGCGGCATCGCCGCAGGATATGCCGCTTTGCGTTCTGGGTGTTTACGTGGACAGGGTCCGGCCCAGTGACAGGATCATATCGACCGCGCCCCCAAGTTCGTCCTGCGTCAGGTATTCCTCGGGGCGATGGGCACGCGCGATGTCGCCGGGGCCACAGATGATCGACGGCACACCCGCCTGTTGGAACAGACCCGCCTCGGTGCCGAAGCTGACAGCGCCCAAGGGCGTCTGCCCCGAGATGTCTGCCACCACCTTCGCAAGCGGGTGATCCGCATCCAGCGCCAGTGCCGGATATGTCGACATCCATTCGCCACGCACGCCATCGTCCAGCGCGTCCAGAACCGGCGCCAGCAACGCCTGCGGGTCGACACCCGCAATCGCGCGCGCTTCAATCTCTGCCTGGGCCGCCTCGGGGATGATGTTGATCGCTTGCCCCCCTTTGATCGTGCCGATTTGCAGGCTGGAGTAGGGCGGCGCGAACCGTGTGTCCTGTGGCCCGGTCTCCAGCGCCTTGGCCTGCGTCGTGGCCGCCAGCAGCGCGGGCAACAAAGCATGGATCGCGTTTGCCCCCAGATCGGGGCGCGAACTGTGCCCCGCGCGCCCTGCAGCGACCAACCGCAGCGCCGCCTTGCCCTTGTGCGCCAGCACCGGCACCAGCCCCGTCGGTTCACCCACGATGCAGCCCAAGGGGGCCGCGCACAGATCGGGCAGTGCCGCCAGCATGTGCGGCACGCCACGGCATCCGGCCTCTTCATCATAGGACAGGGCAATGTGCACCGGCGCAGAGAGGTTCATCTTTTGCAGCGCAGGCACTGCGGCCAGAGCCGCCGCGACATAGCCTTTCATGTCACAGCACCCGCGCCCGATCAGCCGTCCGTCGACACGCCGCATCACAAAGGGGTCGGCTTGCCATTCAGGTTCCTGCGCGGGCACGACATCGACATGTCCTGACAGGATATAGCCCGGCACCGAGGCATCACCGATGGTCGCAAACAGATTGTACCGGTCACCTTCCGGCCCCTTGAGCAAGGTAAAGGGGACGTCATGCGCGCGTAGGTAATCCGCGACAAACGCCATCAACGCGCCGTTGGGCGTGCCCACGACGGTGGGAAATCCGACCAGTCGGTCAAGCAGATCAGCGGGGGACAGGTCCAGTGTCATTGATCAGACTCAGGATGCGATAACGTAGATCTTGCGCACGGTTTCGATGGTCTTCCACTGACCGACAAAGCCCGGCTTCATGACAAAACTGTCACCGGCACCAAAAGGAAATGCGTCGCCTCCGTCTTCGATGATCTCGACCCGGCCTGACAGGATATGACAAAACTCGAACGTGTCCCCCTTGATCGAAATGGTCGTGCCGGGCGTTGCTTCCCACACGCCGGTTCTGATCTGACCCCATTTGGCAGCCTCGGCCAGCGCCGTGTCCAATTCCCAGGTCTGAAAGGACGGCGCGCCTTCGATCAGGCGTTCGGGGGCGGCAACATCCTTGCGCGGGGTGAAATCTGGCGCGTTGGGGATGGGAACGATATGGGGCATTGCTGGGTCTTTCTGACAGAGCGCAGGTGGCGCGTTTGCGGGTATTGCCGATAAAGTGCCACTGCCCGCACCGCCATCGTGACCAAAGATACGCACCCTGCGGCAGGTCGTGCCGCCCGCCGCGCCACATTCGCTATTTCGTGCTTTGAAAACCCGAAACGCGGCAAGCGCTGTGGCGTATTGCGGGTGATCATGATGCGAACAGAAGCCCGGAGACCGACATGACCTTTCGCCCCAAATTCATCACCTTTGACTGCCACGGCACCATGATTCACTTTGACATGGCGGGTGCTGCGCGCGCGCACTATGCCGACACCCTGACACCCGAGCAGATGGACAAATTCATCGCTGATTTCTCGGCCTACCGGCTGGACGAGGTGCTGGGTGCCTGGAAGCCCTACGCGGAACTCGTCCATAACGCGCTGGAACGCACCTGCAAACGCAACGGCGTCACCTTTGATCCTGCGGTTGCCGCCGATATCTATACGCGTGTGCCAACATGGGGTCCGCACGCAGATGTGCCCGCAGGTCTGGCGAAGATCGCGGACAAGATCCCGCTGGTGGCGCTGACCAACTCGATGAACGACCAGATCCCGCACAACATCGAAAAGCTGGGCGCGCCCATCGCCCATGTCTACACAGCCGAAAGCGCAGGGGCCTACAAGCCGCAGATGCAGGCGTTCGAGTATATGTTCGACATGCTGGGCTGCGGTCCCGAAGATGTGCTGCACGTTTCGTCCAGCTTTCGCTATGACCTGATGACCGCGCATGACATCGGCATCAAAAACAAGGTTTGGGTGAACCGCGGCCACGAGCCGGCGAACCCTTATTATGGCTATACAGAAATCAAGGACGTCTCGGGGCTGGCCGCCGTCGTCGGCCTGTAAGGGACCGGAACATATCATGAAGTACATGTCATACTGGCACGACACATCTGCGCCCTTTGCAGATGCGCAAACCGGCCCTGTCACCGGCCATGTCGATGTGGCCGTGATCGGTGGCGGGTTTACCGGGCTGAATGCCGCCCGCAAGCTGGCGCGTGAAGGTGTCAGTGTCGCCCTGCTGGAAGCCGATCACATCGGTGCCGGCGGGTCCGGGCGCAATGGCGGCCACCTGAACAATGGCATGGCGCACGGATATGGCGAGGCCAAGGCCTTCTTTGGCGCGGACCGCGCACATGCGATCTACAAGGCATACGACCGGTCGATCGACATGATCGAGGATGTCATCGCCGAGGAGAACATCGACTGCAACTTTCGCCGCTCGGGCAAGCTGAAACTGGCGTCAAAACCGTCGCATGTCGCCGGTCTGCGCGCCAGCTTTGAGCAACTGAACGCCGAGGTCGACCCAGACACACGCTGGGTCGACAAGGCGGACCTGCCACGGGAAATCGGATCTGACGCCTTTCACGGTGCGATGATCTACGAAAAATCCGCGATGATGCACATGGGGCGCTATGTGAACGGGTTGGCGGATGCCGCGCACCGCCACGGCGCGATGATCTGGGACCGCGCGCCAGTCACCGATCGCCAGCGCAGCGGGGCACGCTGGGAGCTGACCACGCCCAAGGGCAAGATCACCGCCGACCGCGTCATCGCGGCGACGGGTGCCTATTCGGGGGCCTATGCGAAAAAGCCGCTGACCTATTTCCGGCGGCGGATCATTTCGGTGGGGTCTTTCATCATTGCCACGCGTCCGCTGACGCCGGATGAAATCGCAGCCACCCTGCCCGGCAACCGCACGTGTGTGACGTCCCTGAACATCGGCAACTATTTCCGCCTGTCGCCGGACAACCGCCTGATCTTTGGCGGTCGTGCGCGGTTCTCGGCGGTGTCGGACCAGCAGTCAGATGCCAAGTCCGGCGCGATCCTGCGCCGCTCGATGGCGCAGATTTTCCCACATCTGGCCGACGTGCAAATCGACTATTGCTGGGGCGGCCTTGTCGGCATGACCAAAGACCGCTTTCCCCGCGCGGGCGAAGCAGACGGGATGATCTATGGCATGGGCTATTCCGGTCATGGCGCGCAGATGTCGACGCTGATCGGTCAGTCACTGGCCGATATGGCAATGGGACGGCAAGACACCAATCCGCTGGCCGGTCTGGACTGGCCCAGCATCCCGATGCACAGCGGCAAGCCGTGGTTTCTGCCAATGGTGGGACTGTGGTTCGGCCTGAAGGACCGTCTGTCCTGAAAACCGACGGGGGCGGCACGCGCCCCTGTCCTAGCCCAGGGAATGCGACGACAGGCCGTATGTTTGCGCATTTTCCGTGGCACGTCGAAACCCGCCCAGATGCATTTCGGTCACCGTGTCGTAAACACCCATGCCCGCAGCGGACAGGAACGCCTTGAAATGCTCACTCTGCTGGGGCGTGTCCAAACGGACAAAGCGGCCTTCGCATTGCTGGATCAGCGGTGCGCACAGGCACATCGCCATCTGGTCGTCTTCTGCGACAACCGGTCCGATCACGATCCCCTTGCCAAAGGGACGCATCATCGCAAAACCGCAAACCGCGCCATCGCGCTCCACCACGACACCTGTCGAAAGATGGACCATGGCATCCAGAACCTCGGGCCGGTTCGCCCCGTATGCATGGCTGTCCAGGGCATGGATCGCCCCGCGGTCCGATGCTTCGAGCGGGCGCAGGGTCAGACCCTGCGCAAGGTCCGGCATGTGAATAGGCCGCGCTACGCCTTGTTGCTGCCAGATGGCACCGACGGTTTCGAACCCGGCGGATTCATAGAGGGAAAAGCCTGACTTTGTCGCTGAAAGCCGCAGGTCCAGACCTTCGCAATCCTTCAAGATACGCCGCAACAACCGACGGCCCGCACCCAGAGCCTGCAAGCGTGGTGTCGTCACCATCATGCCGCACATCGCAAAGTCAGACCCCATCGGGAAATACATCGCAGAGCCGATCGGGCGGCCGATTTCATCCAGCGCGATATATCCCTTACCCAACGACAAAAACGCATCCAGATCATGCGCACGATGCGGCCAGAACACTGCCACTGTCAGCTCGTGCATCAACGGGCGATCGGCCAGGGTGATGGGGCGGATCGTCGCCTCGTAAGTGTCCAGCATCAACCGCTCTTCGTCGGCGGGCATGGATCGTGACATGAACGCCTTGTACCGCGCGGCACTGGTTGCGCTGCCCGAAGACCTATTTACCATCTGTTCGTTCATGGTGCCGCTTTTGGCCTGCATGTCACGCTTCCTGTCCTGAACTTTAACAGACACGAGGAACATGCTTCGTGCCGCTGCCATTATGGTCCGAAGTTTATGGTTTATTCTACCGAATACCGGTCTTGAATGACACAATCTGCTGCGCTTTGACGCAGGATTTCCGGGCCCGCGCCCAGACTTGCGACCGCATCCAGATCTTCGGCCATACGATCACACAGCCAGCGCGCGATCTCGCGTGCCATCGGTCGCATCGGCCCCGGTCGCGTTGATTGCAGGCGGATCACGCGCCCTGTCTCGATCCAGCGCCCTTGCCAAGCAGGGACCAGCCGGCCGCTGCGCAGGCTGCCTGCCACAACGTTCAGCCAGCCCAATGCAATCCCGGTGCCGTCTGTCGCGGCCTGAATGATCGCGGCATAGTCCGAAAACCCGTGCCAGACCGCTTCGCCGCGCGCCATGGCGTTCTTGCCCAGAACCGGGTCCCATATCGTGCGCGGATGATCCGACAGATGCAAAAACGTATGACCCGCCCTAAGCCGCGCAGGGTCCTCGGGCAACATCCCGCCATGTGACGCCAGATACTCGGGGCTGCAAACCGGCACGATCACCTCTGGCGCCAGAACAATGTCATCTGGCCCGGCCTCGGTGATCAGGGTGGCCAGGTCCACCTCGCCCGCCACGGACTTGCGCGTGCCTGCCACCAGATCAAAGCGCAAAACCGCTTGGGGAAATTGCTCGGACATGGCCGCAAGCCTTGCCCCCAGCCAGTTGGTGACAAAGGCGTTGGACAGCGACAGGACCACCTCGTTCCCGGTTGCACCAGCTTGCGCGCGCAAGGTTTCGACCGCTTCGCTGATACGTCCCAGCCCCTCGCTAGTGGCAGCATACAGCACGCGCCCCGCATCGGTCAGACGTGCACCGCCCGCGCCGCGCACGAACAGGGGCTGGCCGATGTCCTGTTCAAGCTGCGCAATGTTGCGGCTGATCGAGGGCTGCGAAATGTTGAAATCCTTGGCCGCGCGGGTAAAGCTGCCGTGCCGCGCAACGGTTTCGAACACCAAAAGCGACTTGGGCGACGTGATCAGGCGGGCCAGTTCGGTCATACGCTGAGCGTATAGGGCTTTCCTGTTTTTTCAAGCTTTATGGGTCCCACCAAAAGGGCCATGCTGATCGTTGCCACATCAGGAATCCCGCCATGACCGCGCCCACGTCCAACGATCCGCTTTTGTCCCCGTTCACGTTTGGCAAGGTGCATTTGCGCAACCGGATCGTCAGCACCAGCCACGCGTCGATGAATGACGACGGCGGTATGCCCGGCGACCGCTATCAGGCCTATCACGAGGAAAAGGCGCGCGGCGGGCTGGCCATGACGATGATCGGCGGCAGCGCCATGGTGTCACGCGATTCAAGCTGGGGCGGCGGGCAGCTGGATTTCAGCAGCGACCGGATCATTCCCTACCTGCAAACCCTGTCGTCGCGGGTGCACAGCCAAGGGGCCGCGGTGATGACCCAGATCTCGCATCTGGGCCGCCGCGCCAATGCGTTTCACGGGGACTGGACCCCCGTCATCGCACCCTCGCCCATCCGCGAAGTGCGCAGCCGCAGCTTTCCCCGCGAGATGGACCGTGACGACATCGACCGGGTGATCGCCGATTACGCCAGTGCCGCCAGACGCGCGCAGGATGGCGGGCTGGACGGTGTGGAAACCCTGTGCGGGGGCCACTTGATCGGTCAGTTCATGTCGCCCCTTGCCAACCAGCGCACCGACGCATTTGGCGGATCGCTGGAGAGCCGCGCCCGTTTCGGGCTGATGGTACACGAAGCAATCCGCGACGCTGTCGGGGCCGACTTCGCCGTTGGCATCCGTCTGGTCATCGACGAAGGCACGCCCGGCGGGCTGACCGCCGACGATGGCATCGCACTGGCGCAAATGTTCGAACGCGAAGGGCTGCTGGATTTCTTTGATGCGATTTACGGGCGGATGGACAGCGACCTGATCCTGTCCGAGGACAACATGCCCGGCATGTTTCAACCCAATGCGCCCTACCTGTCGTCGGTCGAACAGTTCCGCAAGGAAGTGACCCTGCCGCTGATCCACGCGGGGGGCATCCGCGACACCGCCACCGCCCGCCATGCCATCCGCGCAGGCATTGTCGATCTTGTCGGCATGACCCGCGCACACCTGACCGATCCGCATCTGGTGCAACACCTGCTGAACGGCACGGAAGACGCCATTCGCCCTTGCGTCGGCTCCTCTTACTGCCTGTACAAGAAAGCGACCTGCATCCACAACGCGGCCACCGGCAACGAGCTGAAAATCCCCCATACCGTCACTCCTGCAGAAACGCCGGGCCGCGTCGTTGTCGTTGGCGGCGGCATTGCCGGGCTAGAGGCCGCACGCGTCGCCGCACTGCGCGGCCACGCAGTCGTGGTGCTTGAGGCGGCGTCGCAATTGGGGGGGCAGTTGCGTCTGGCTGCGCGCGCGCCAGAGCGTGCCAACATGATTGGCATCGTCGACTGGCGTATCGCTGAACTCACACGGCTTGGGGTCGAGGTGCGCACAAACTGCTATGCAGATGTACAGGACGTGCTGGCCGAAAACCCGGACATGGTATTCGTCGCCACAGGCGGCTTGCCCGACCTTGGACAGATCGAAGGCGCAGATTTCTGCCAGAACACCTGGGATTTCCTGTCTGGCGCCGTACCGCCCGCCGCCGAGGTTCTGATTCACGATGGCACTGGCCGCGCGCCAGCCCCCTCCTGTGCGTTGCTGGCCAGAAAGTCAGGCAGCAGCGTCACCTTTGCCACCAGCGACGGCGTGGTCGGGCAGGAAATGCCCTATCAGGACGGTACCGGCTTTCGGAAACGCTTTGCCGAACTGGGGGTTCAAATTCTGGGTGATCTGGACCTGCTGCGCGTCGAACAAGCGGGCGCGCGGCTCAGGGCAACGTTTGTGCACAGTTTCAGCGGCCATTTACACACCGTCGAGACCGACCAGATCGTGGTCGAACGCGGAACGCAGGCGCTGAACGATCTTTATCATGAACTGAAAGCTTCGGATGCGTTCAAGGGCGTGGCCCACCTTTTGGGCGACGCGGTGGCATCACGCGATGTGCACGCATCAATTCGCAACGCATATGTGGTCGCTTTGACCGCCTGACGTAAAAAGGGGGAAGGTGCCCGAACACCCTCCCCCAAGTTAGACCGGAAACAGGGACCTATCCCCGGTCATGACTCCGCCTTTGTTAGCGGCGGGCCAATTGGTAGCCACGCTGACGCAGACATTGCGCGTCATAACCCTTGCCAAATCCGTACTGGTCGCGAAAGCGCAGTGCGCAGGCCTCGGGCAGGCTGTTGGTATAGCGATAGTTGCCCGACAGACATTTGCCGCCGAACCCGTTGATCTTGCCCTGACGGGTCTGGAAGGTCCGCAGGCAGGCCTGGGGCAACAGCTTGCGATTGTCCGCACGCGGCGGCAGCGGACGCGGGCGCGGCGGCAGCGGGTGATAGCCGGGGCGGTCATGGGGACGGTAACCGGGGCGATCATAGGGGCGGTGGTTGTCGTAACGCGTCACGTTATCATCCTTGCGGGAATCGTGGATGACCGCGCCTACAATCGCGAGGCCCAGAATGGCGGCCAGCGCGCGGGCCGTGTCATCCTGATCGGCGGCCGCAGGCGCTGCGGACAGTCCGGTGATGGCGATGGACAAGCCCGCAACGAGGGCGATGAACTTGCGGTGCAGGGACCGAGGTGTGAAAACCGGCATGACGTATTCCTTTCAGACAGGATTTTGTTTTTGGGTGGCCCGGCCTGCATGGCTGAACCGTGGATCAAGGATGGGTCTCCTGCCCCCGGTCACACAATAACAGCCCGTTGTTATCCAATATCAGCCGTCCGAAACCCCTGTTGTTATTGAATATCGCGCGCGCAAGGCGCACAGTCGCACCATGAAACACATTCTCCTTTCCCTTGCCTGTGCCGCCCTTCTGGCCGCACCGGCGGCGGCCCAGGCCGCCGATTGCTTTGCCGATTACAAGGCAAAGAAGGACAACCCCTTGCGCCTGCATTACGGTGTGGCGCAGGTGTCGGCCTGTGACCGTGGTGCGGCGCAGGCCGAAATGAAGAACCGCCTTGCCGCCAGTGGCTGGACGTTGTTGCAGATCATGTCTGTGTTCGGCCCCGAAGGCCTTGATCAAAGGAAAGACAGTGCCGGACAATATTTCCTCCGCTTCTGAAATGCGCCAGACTGGCGAACGGTTGGTGCTGGGCGGGATCGCGGCGATTGTCGCGATCCTGCTGGCGGCCGCCATTGTGTTGTTCCTGACCCTGCCCGACGCCGGTGCCTTTAACGCACAGGTCGAGCGGATCTTTGTCGAAAACGCCGATCTGACCAGCCAGTCCGAGATCAAACTGCTCGAGATCCTTGCGCAATCGGGCACCGCCTTTTCCGACACGCTGACCAGCTACCGGTTCATCATCTTCGTGTTGCTGACCTTTGCGACCGCCATGCTGGTGGCCGCACTGGTGTTTCTGGTGATGCTGGTCGTCATGGGCCGCAGCCTGAAGCAGATCGAACGCGCGGGCATCGAGGTGAATTCGCTGCTGATCAGCCGCGAGGAGAACACCGTTTACCTGAACAACCTTGGCTTCAAGCTGACCGATGCGGCGATGGAAACCATGTCGATCCTGGCCGAGGCGCGGATGGACGACGATGTGCTGTCCGGCGTCGAGATCGAGGCGATCATCTCGGGCCGCGATGCGTCGGACTGCGAAGAGGCCGCAGGGGCCACCCGCATCAAACGTCTGCGCGACACGCTGGGCAACCAGATCGTCAGCGAACTGCTGGTCAAGAACATCGCGCGGCGCGGCTATATGCTGGCCGTGGGCAAGGACGTGATCAAGGTGATCTGACCTGCCAACTCGCTCTGGTCAAAGTTGCAAGGCGCGTCCTAAGGTGCGCCTCGCATACACCCGGAGGAGAAACCGATGCCAGCGCCGATCAACACATTCAAACAAGCCCTCGCCAACGGTGAAACCGTCATCGGATCGTGGCTCAGCCTTGGCACGGTCAACACGACCGAACTGATGGGCACCATGGGCTTTGACTGGCTGCTGATCGACGGCGAACACACGCCCTATGACATCTCGAACCTGCGCAACCAGCTGATGGCGCTCGAAGCGTCGCCGTCCCACGCCGCCGTGCGCGTGCCATCGGGCGAGACATGGATGATCAAACAGGTGCTGGACGTCGGCGCGCAAACGGTGCTGGTCCCCATGGTCGAAAGTGCCGAGCAGGCGCGCCAACTGGTGCGTGCGATGAAATACCCGCCCTTCGGCAATCGTGGTGTCGGCTATTCCAGCACCCGTGCGGCGGGCTTTGGCGGCATCCCCGACTACGGCCAGACGGCGGACGACCAGACCTGCCTGCTGGTGCAGGTGGAAAACCGCGCCGGTCTGGCTGCGTTGGACGAAATCCTGACCATCGACGGCATCGACGGCGTATTCATCGGCCCCGCCGACCTGTCCGCCGATCTGGGGTACATGGGCCAGCTCAGCCACCCCGACGTGATGGAGGTCATCCTGGACGCCACCCGCCGGATCGCCGCTGCAGGCAAGGCCCCCGGCATCCTCAGCAGTGACGAGGACGTGCTGACCGCCGCCATTGACGCAGGCGCGCGCTTTGTCGCGGTCAGCATTGATGCGTCCCTGCTGGCCAACGCCGCCCGCGCCTCGGCAAAACGCTGGGTCAAATAGGCACGATCCCAGCTTTCTTTTGGCTCTAAATATCCAAATCCGGCGGCAGCCTCAGACGCTGCCGCCCTTGATCTGCGTCGCCGCCTGCGTATAGCCGCCCGCCGCCCCGTCGATGAAATGCACGTGATCGTCGCGCATCATCGAGGGCACGATGCAGGTCATCAATGCCTCGCTCTGGCTGTGCATCCCATAGCGGATCGTACCCGCCTTGCGCGCCTCTTCCATGATTTCCGTCAGCCGCGCTGCGGTGGCGTCGTCACAGTCCAGCGTCATCTTCAACCCGTCGTCGAACTTGCGAAAGTCCGCATTCTCCCCGACGGAGCGGGCATAGCTGCGCGCATCGAAGCCACCGATTTTCAGGCCGGTCCTGATCAGCAGCCAGGCCAGGAAGCTCTCGAACAGGATCTGCCGCTTGCGCTTGGCCACGGTCATTTTGCCATGGGTGGCGCGGGCCTCCATCTCGGCGCCTGCGGGTGGCCAGCCTGCACCGGGTCCGTCGACGGGTGCGGGGTGACCGTTGCGCTCCAGATCGCCGACCACCTTCAACACATCCCGGATCAAGTCTGCGACGGCTGTGTCATCGGCACCCTCTTCCGGCTGGATCAAGACTGACAGAATCTGCCCGTTGCGCGCCTTCATCTGGCTCCAACGACAGGACAGGCCGGTCAGGTCAGGCTGGGTGCCTGCAGGTGCATGGGGCAGGTCGAACTGGCCGCGCTTCATCTCGGCCTCGGCCCAGCTGATGCCGCCGCCGGTGAACATGGCGTAATCCACACCCTTTGCGGCCTGATACCGTGCCACGGCCACGTCGCGGCCCGCGCTGCGGATCGCGGCCACCGGCACCATGGCCACGCGCAGGGTCAGGCCGAATTCCTCGGCGGCCCAGACACGCACCTCGGACAAGGCCCGCGCCGCGGCATCGGCATGTTCGCCCGGACAGGCAAAGGCCGCCCCGTCGCCGCCAAAGATGAAAGGAAACGCACGCCCTTCAGCCGCGTTGATCTGCGCCGAGATCACGGCAGCGCCGATCATGTTGACTGTCTTGTAACGCCCTTCGGCAATCGCCTGTGTCGACCCCACGATATCCGACGCCCCCACGACCCAGTCATCGGGCAACGGAGTATAAAGCGCCTGATCAGACAGCTTGGCAAAGGCATCCTGCAAGGGCAGCTGATTATAGAAGTCGTTCATCCGGTCTCTCGCTTTCTGCTCTTGCGGCACGCATGCCCTTATACCCACTCTTGCACGGGCGTGGTGTCCGTGTAACCAAGCTTCACCAAAGCTTGAAAGGCCGCACAATGCGTTCCGGACTGTTTCTTCTGGCGCTGGCCTATGTGCTGAGCCAATTCTTTCGCGCCTTTCTTGCGGTGCTGGCCGGTCCGCTTGAAAGCGATCTGGGCCTGACACCCGAAGATCTGGCCTTTGCCTCGGGCCTTTGGTTCCTGTCCTTCGCCGCCATGCAGCTTCCTGTCGGCTGGGCACTGGACACCATCGGCCCACGCCGCACCGCAGCCGCTTTGCTGTTGGTGGGCGGCGGGGGCGGGGCTGCGCTGTTCGCCTTGGCGACAAACGCGGTTCACATCGACATGGCCATGGTGCTGATCGGGATTGGCTGTTCGCCGGTGTTGATGGCATCCTATTACATTTTCGCCCGCGAGTTTCCGCCCCTGCAATTCGCCACACTGGCGGCGCTGATGGTGGGCGTCGGAACCGTGGGCAATCTGATCGCATCCTACCCCATGGCCATGTCCGCCGAGCTGATCGGCTGGCGCGCGTCGATGGGTGGGCTGGCGGCCTTGTCGGCTGTGGTGGCCATAGGCGTGGCGCTGACCGTGCGCGACCCCGCCAAGCCGGAAAGTGATCTGCGCGGGTCGGTGTTCGACCTGCTGAAAATGCCGGTGCTTTGGCTGATCCTGCCGCTGACGTTCGTCCACTATGCCCCCGCCGGGGCCATCCGCGGGCTGTGGATCGGGCCCTATCTGCGCGATGTCTTTGACGCCAGCCAGTCACAGATCGGCATGGCCACGCTGTTGATGGGTCTGGCGATGATCGCGGGCGTGGTGATGTATGGCCCGCTCGACCGGCTGGTGGGCAGCCGCAAATGGGTGAACTTTACCGGCAATGCGCTGACCGCCGCTGTGGTGCTGACCCTGTGGGCGATGCCACAGCCCGGCATGTGGACCGCCGTGGCGCTGATGTGCGCCGTGGGCCTGTTCGGGGCCTCCTTCCCGGTTATGATCGCCCACGGTCGCAGCTTTGTGCCCCCCCACCTGACCGGTCGTGGCGTGACCCTGCTGAACCTCTTTGGCATCGGCGGTGTCGGGCTGATGCAATTCGTCTCCGGACGGCTGCACGCAGGCGCACAGGGCGGCGACGTGGCAGCCCCCTATGCGGCGATTTTCGGGTTCTTCGGGCTGGCTCTGGTCGCCGGTCTGGCCGTCTACCTGTTTTCCCGCGACAACATCGCCTGAAACGCGGGCGCGTGCCCCTTTCAACGGGGGACCAAGCGGTATATGGACGCCGAGCACCCAATAATGGAGAATCGCAATGGGTTATCGCGTCGTCGTCGTTGGCGCCACCGGAAACGTGGGCCACGAAATGCTGAACATCCTGGCAGAGCGCCAGTTCCCGGTGGATGAAATCACCGCTCTGGCCAGCCGCAAGTCGTTGGGCACGGAGGTCAGCTTTGGCGACAAGACACTCAAGACGAAGGATCTCGATACGTTCGATTTCACGGGTTGGGACATCGCGCTGTTTGCCGTCGGCTCGGAAGCGACCAAGAAATACGCGCCCATCGCGGCCAAAGCGGGCTGCTATGTCATTGATAACTCGTCGCTCTATCGCTACGACGCTGACATTCCGCTGATCGTGCCCGAGGTGAACCCCGAAGCCATCGAACTGGCCGTAAAGCGCAAGATCATCGCCAACCCCAACTGCTCGACCGCGCAGATGGTCGTGGCGCTGAAGCCTTTGCACGACCGTGCGCGCATCAAACGCGTTGTCGTCAGCACCTACCAGTCGGTTTCGGGCGCGGGCAAAGAAGGCATTGACGAGCTGTGGGACCAGACCAAGTCGATGTACAACCCCACCGATGACAAGCCTGCGCGCAAGTTCACAAAGCAGATCGCGTTCAACGTGATCCCGCACATCGACGTGTTCATGGACTCGGGCGAGACCAAGGAAGAGTGGAAGATGGTCGCGGAGACGAAGAAAATCGTCGACCCGTCCATCAAGGTCACAGCGACCTGCGTGCGGGTTCCGGTCTTTGTCGGCCACTCGGAAGCGATCAACATCGAGTTTGAAGAGTTCCTGGACGAGGACGAAGCCCGCGACATCCTGCGCGAAGCGCCCGGTGTCATGGTGATCGACAAGCGCGAGGACGGTGGCTATGTCACGCCGGTTGAATGCGTTGGCGACTTTGCCACGTTCATCAGCCGCATCCGTCAGGACAGCACCATCGACAACGGTCTGAACCTGTGGTGCGTCAGCGACAACCTGCGCAAGGGCGCTGCCCTGAACGCGGTTCAGATCGCCGAAGTGCTGGGCCAGCGGATCCTGAAAAAGGGCTGAATTCCGCCGAAATATGTACAGGTTTCAAGGGGCGCTGCACGGCGCCCCTTTTCTTTTGGGCGCTGCTTTTGCACGCTGGGTCTATTGATTTTCAAAAGGTCCCCGATATGCGCTTTGCCATTTTAGCCCCCGCCGTTTCCCTGTCCGCGCTGCTGGCCCCGCTGGCCCTGTGGGCCGACACGCTGACCGTCGACAGCGCGCCCAGCGCCGTGACCGTCTATCCCTATGGTGCGCAGGTCACGCGCACGGCCAAGGTGACGCTGCCGCAGGGCACCCATGACCTGGTGCTGCCCGACCTGCCGCAAAACGTCGATCCGGGACGCATTTCGGTCAAGCTGGCGGGTGCGCAATTGCAGTCGGTGTCGTTCCGCGACCGCAACCAGCCCCCGGGCCCCGATCAGGACACACCCGAAGTGACCGCCGCGCGGGATGCGTTGAAGGCGGCGGAAACCGCACTGAATGCGTTGGACGACCGCATTGCGCTGGCGCAGGTGGCCGTGCAGGCGGCCAAGGCCCAGACAGATTTCCTGACCGCGCTTGGCACCTCCGAGGCGCTGCCGATGGATGTGGCGACCCTGCGCGAGCTGGCGCAGATGATCGGGGATCAGACCCTTGTGGCAGGTCAGGCCGCCGGACAGGCGCAAACGTCGATCCGTATCCTGATGGAAGAACGCAAGGACCGCACCGAGGATGTGGCCGACGCACAGGCCGCGCTGGATGCCCTGCTGACGGCCGATCAGGACCGCACCCGC
This sequence comes from Sulfitobacter sp. 20_GPM-1509m, assembly GCF_000620505.1. Lineage (GTDB taxonomy): Bacteria > Pseudomonadota > Alphaproteobacteria > Rhodobacterales > Rhodobacteraceae > Pseudosulfitobacter. The sequence goes on from NZ_JIBC01000005.1 coordinate 194,985, forward strand.
CTGACCCTGACCGCTACCGCGCAGGCAGCGGGCGAGGCGACGGTCGAGGTCAGTTATCAGGTGGATGATGCGGCATGGGCGCCTGTCTATAACCTGCGCCTGACGACGGGCGACACGCCGTCTCTGGAACTGGAACGTGGCGCTGCCGTGCGGCAGTTCAGCGGCGAGGATTGGGGCGACGTGTCTATGACACTTGCAACGGTCCAGCCCAGTGGCCAGACGTGGCCCGGCGAAATCTATTCCGAGCTGCGCCGTATCGAAGACCCGGCCAAACCCAAGGCCCGAATGAACGCGGAAGCCGCCTTGGGGGCAGCCGCCGACATGGCACCGCCCTCGCCTGTGCCCGAGATGATACAGGAACCCGCCATGGCTGTCGCCATGCTCGATGGCCCCAGCGTTCAATATGCCTTTCCCCGGCCTGTCAGCGTGGCGAACGGTGCCGACGACGTCCGTATCGCGCTGGACAAGATCGACTTTGACGCCGACGTCTACGCCCGCGCGGTGCCGCTGAGCGACAGCGTTGCCTATCGTATGGCGCGCATGACCAACACCACGCAGGAACAGCTGCTGGGCACCGACCTTGCCACCGCATTTGTGGATGGGCAGATGGTCGGGCAATTCAACTTTGCGCCCGTCGCACCCGGTCAAGAGGTCGATATTGCCTTTGGCCCCATCGAAACCCTGCGCCTGAACCGCGTCCGCCTGAACCGCAACGAAGGCGACCGGGGCATCATATCGCGGTCCAACGAGATCACCGAAGCCACGCGCATCGACATCGAGAACACCGGCACGAAACCGTGGCGGGTCGAATTGTTCGACCGTGTGCCGGTGTCCGAGCAGGAAGACCTTGAAATTGACTGGAGCGCGCAACCTGCACCCACAGTCACCGACCACGAGGACCGCAAGGGGGTTCTGATGTGGGACATGACCGTGGCGCCCGGCGACGAAGCGAATGTGACGCTGGAAGTGGACATGAGCTGGCCCGAGGGGAAAATCCTGCGCTGAGCGGATGTGCGCATCACAAAGCTTACCCCGCTGTTAACCACGGTCAGGCTGAGCGGCCGAGAAAACGCAAGGCCGGTGGATTTATTCTGCCCGGTACATTCAATGTAAGATACTGACTTTTATGAATTATTTGAAAATCGCACAAACTACCTGCGCTGTTTAACGATTGGCGCAAACAATCCTTAATACCTGTCAGGCTATGGTGTTTCTGTCGACGGATGTAACGCATTGCGACGCAAAACCATCCTGCTGACACCGGCCGCCCGTGTGGGGACATGGGACAACGGCCACAGGCAAATACGGCTCCGGGGGGAGCTGACTTCTACCGCGGCTCCGGGGGGAGCCGACATCTACCGCGGCTCCGGGGGGAGCCCACCAGCCGGTGCCGCAAAAGCGCACTTGGCGAAAGCCGCCACTCGCGGACGCGCTTTCGAACCATAGTTCACATGCCTTCAATCAAAAACGATGATTGTCAGCTGCCATATCGGTTCAGGGGTGGACCGGCGCCGGCTGTTCAAGGTCAGACCCAGGGTACTGCGGCGGTTGCTTTGCGCTCCGCCGGGTGCAGTCCCCGAACGGGCCGGACGCGCATGGAACACAAATTCAAAAGCGGCGATGCTGTAGGAGGCATCGCCGCTTTTTTCATGGGGTTCAGATTGTCGAGACCGGCAGGAATTTCTCGTCCTGGTGGTTGTAATATTCCAACCCGCCCTCGCCGATGTCCATCCACAGCCCGTGCATCGTCAGCTCACCCGACTTCAGACGATCGGCCACAAAGGGGAAGGTCAGCAGGTTTTCGAGCGACGCTACAACCGCGTGTTTCTCAAGCTGCTGGATCTGCACCTGCGGGTCTGTCTCATCCGCGACCAGATCGTATTTCGGGCGCAGAATGTCCATCCAGCGACCGACAAAGCTGGTTTTTTCTTCCAGTTGGGGGGCCTTGCCCTGGCACATGTCAAGGCAACCCTGAACACCACCACAGTTCGAATGGCCCATCACGATCAGATGCGCCACTTTCAGAACGGTTACCGCGTATTCGACCGCGGCAGATGTGCCGTGATGGTCGCCGTCCGGCTCGTAAGGGGGGACAAGGTTGGCGATATTGCGGTGGATAAAGAATTCGCCCTGATCTGCACCAAAGATCGAGGTGACGTGCACGCGGCTGTCACAGCACGAGATCATCATTGCACGCGGGCGCTGCCCTTCGTTGGCCAAACGGCGGTACCAGGCCTGATTGTCGGCATATCCGGTGGCTTTCCACCCATTATAGCGTTGCAGCAGATAGCTGGGCAGTGGCTTCACATTATGCATATGTAACGGTCCTCTCACTTGAGCCTCGGGGCGGGTGAGGCCCGCGATACAGCGAATTGTTCTGAATTTCGAGAGAAAATCGTCCCCCGCCCCACCGCATGTCAACCAAATGCAAACCCCTAAAGCCCTAAGGTGCGCAAAGGGCCGTGGGGGTCCATCAAGGGGTGACCGAGACATGAGCTATGTGACAAAAATCAATCCATCCGAACCTGTGGCCGTCAACAACGACCGGCTGGGTGCGCTTTATGCGCAAATGGGCGAAGTTTCCGCCGAAGACATCCTGTGCCGCGCCATGGAAGAACTGGCGCTGCGCATGTCGCATTGCGAGCGGCTGTTTCGCACGGACGATCATGCGGGCCTGCGCAAAAGCGCGCGGTCGCTGATCGCCATCGCGGAACAGATCGGCATGGATGTGCTGGCCCGGGTGGCAGGCGACGTAACCTATTGCATCGACCGCAAGGACACGGTGGCGCTGGCCGCGACCGTGAACCGGCTGATGCGCACCGGCGAAGGGTCGCTGACGGCGGTCTGGGACCTGCAGGACATCACGCTTTAGGTCAGGCAGGGCTTGCGGGCCGCCACAGGCCCGTTAGGTTGTGCGCAATCTCCTAACAAGGTTGCGCACATGCCCCTGACCCAGTCCACATTCACACGCACCGACACCGCCATTCCGCTGATCGTCGTTCCCGAAGACACCTGTGCCGACTGGCTGGCGTCGCTGGACGCGCCTGCGCAGGCCTGGGCTGAAACCACGGGCTTTGCCGGCAAGATCGGGCAGGCGCTGGTGATCCCGGACATGGACGGCGCGGTGCAACTGGCCGCTGTCGGTTACGGCTCTGCCACGGATCGCGCGCGCGGGCGATTTCATGTGGCGGCCGCGGTGCCCAAAGTGCCCGCCGGCACCTATGATCTGCGTGGCGATCTGTCCGCGAGCGCGCTCGAGGCCGAGGCCCTGGGCTGGCTGCTGGCCTCCTACCGATTTGACCGCTACTGCGCCCAGAACCCGGCCCGCGCGCTGCTGATCGCCCCCGAGGGTGTCGATTCAACCCGTATCGAGGCCATCGCTGCGGGCGAGGCGCTGACCCGCGATCTGATCAACACGCCTGCATCCGACATGGGTCCGCCCGACCTTGAAGCAGCGGCCAGGCAGCTGGCCGAAGACTTTGGCGCGGATATGACAGTGACCGTTGGCGACGATCTGCTGACCGACAACTTTCCCATGATCCACGCCGTTGGCCGCGCCGCCGACCGCGCGCCGCGCCTGATCGACATGGCGTGGGGCACGGCTGGGCCGAAGCTGACCCTTGTGGGCAAGGGCGTGTGTTTCGACACCGGCGGTCTGAACCTGAAACCGGGTGCGTCGATGGGCCTGATGAAAAAGGACATGGGCGGCGCGGCTGCGGTGCTGGGCCTGGCCCGTATGATCATGGCGCTTGAACTGCCGTTGCAATTGCGCGTGCTGATCCCTGCGGTGGAAAACTCGGTCGCAGGCAATGCCTTCCGCCCGCAGGACATCCTGACCTCGCGCAAGGGGCTGACGGTCGAGATCAACAACACCGACGCCGAGGGCCGTCTGGTGCTGGCCGACGCGCTGGCGCTGGCGGATGAAGGCAAGCCCGACCTGATCGTGTCGATGGCCACGTTGACCGGCGCCGCCCGTGTCGCCGTTGGGCCGGATCTGGCGCCCTACTATGTCGACGACTTGTCGCTGGTCACCGCGCTTGAGCAGGCCGCTGAGGCGGTCAGCGATCCGGTCTGGCGGATGCCGTTCCACGCCCCCTACGAGGCGTTGATCGAACCCGGTATCGCCGATCTGGACAACGCGCCGAAGGGCGGTTTTGCAGGGTCGATCACCGCCGCGCTGTTCCTGCGCCGCTTTGTCACCGAAACGCCGCGTTACATGCATTTCGACATTTACGGCTGGCAGCCGTCCGAGGCACCGGCGCGTCCCAAGGGCGGCGTGGGCCAGGGCACACGGGCGCTGCTTGCGGCGCTGCCTGCGGCGCTCAAACTATGACCGACCGTCGCAGCACGCCCAATCCCGCGTGGGTCGACAGCAGCGCACCGGCGCAGATCGGTGTGGCGCTGGTCGACCTGCTGGACGCGCCGAACGGCATCCGCGACCGGCAGTTGATCTATGGCGATCCGGTGACGGTACTGGGGGCGCAGGACGGGCACAGCTATGTCCGCGCGGACCGTGACGGCTATATCGGTTTCGTGCCCACCGCGGCGCTGGCCGAGGCCACGCCACCCACGCACCGCATCATCGCCCGCGCCAGCCACGCCTATGCGCGCGCCGACATGAAATCGCCCGACCGCTTGGCGCTCAGCTTTGGCAGCCGTCTGACGGCGCTTTCCGAAACACCGAAGTTCATCGAAACCGCTGCAGGTTTCATTCCCAAACAACACATTGCGCCCGAAGGGCAATGGCACGACGATCCCGCTGCCATTGCCGCGCTCTTCCTCGGAACACCTTACCTGTGGGGAGGCAACTCAGGCACCGGCATCGATTGCTCGGGCCTTGTGCAGGCCGCCTGCCTGGCCTGCAACATCCCCTGTGACGGAGACAGCGACCAACAGGCCCGCAACCTTGGCATCACCCTGCCCGAAGGCACCCCGCCCCAGCGCAACGATCTGTTCTTCTGGAAAGGTCACGTCGCGCTGGTCTATGACGCCAATACGCTGATCCATGCCAATGCCCACCACATGGCCACAACCTTCGAACCGATCAGCGACGCGCTGGCCCGTATCGAAAAATCAGACGGTCCGCGCACTGCGCACAAACGCCTCTGAATTCATCTTGCCAATAAACTCCGGGGGAGGCGCACAGCGCCGGGGGCAGCGCCCCCACACACGCGTGCGGTCTCACTCAACCGCGCGGATCAGCTTGCGCTCCAGCACACGCAGTACGGTTTTCAGGTCCGCCCCGCGCCGCAAAATCTGCCCGTCCATGCCGATCACCGCGTACATGCCTTGTTTGCCCCGCAGTTTGGGGCGCTTTTCAATGCGGTACATCGGATGTTCGGCAGTGCGCCGGAACACGGAAAACACGGCGACGTCGCGCAGGCAGGAAATCCCGTAGTCGCGCCATTCGCCCGCCGCCACCATCCGACCATAGAGCGACAGGATCAGCGCCAGTTCAGGCCGCTGGAACGCCACCTGCGGGCTGGGCATCTCGCGCAGATTGACGGGGGGTGGCGTGTGCAATGTCATGCTATAACAGTTGCGTTGAAAACTGCGCAAATCAAGCCCCTTCAACGGCATGAGACTTGAAAGTGTTACAGTTTGCATGCAACCTGACCGAACTTGGAAACATGAGGTAATCCATGACCCCGCAAGACCGCGCCGAACGCAGTGCCCGCGAGATGCTGCAAGGCGATACCGCCAGCCAGACGCTGGGCATGACAATCACCGAAATCGCACCGGGACGGGCCACCCTGACCATGCCGGTGACCGACGCCATGTTGAACGGGCACGGCATTTGCCACGGCGGCTATATCTTTACGCTGGCCGACAGTGCCTTTGCCTTTGCGTGCAACACCTACAACCAGCGCACCGTCGCGCAGCAGAACCAGATCACCTACCTGGCCCCCGGCCAGCCGAACGACACGCTGACCGCCCGCGCGGTCGAAGTGTCGCGCACCGGGCGGTCGGGCATCTATGACGTGACCGTGACCGCCAGCGACGGCACCGCGCTGGCGCTGTTTCGTGGCCTTTCGCGCACGATCAAAGGCCAGATTTTCCCTGAGGAGGAGGGCACCACATGAAAGACCTGACACCGGACAAGGCCAGCCTTGATCCGATCGAAATCGCTTCGCGCGATGAAATCTCGGCCTTGCAGCTTGAGCGGCTCAAATGGTCACTGAACCACGCCTATACGAACGTTCCGCACTACAAAAAGGCGTTTGATGCGGCGGGCGTACACCCCGACGATCTGCACAGCCTGTCGGACCTATCCAAGTTTCCGTTTACCGTGAAACAGGACCTGCGCGACAATTACCCCTTTGGCATGTTCGCCGTGCCGCGCGAACAGGTCTCGCGCATCCATGCCTCGTCGGGCACCACGGGCCAACCCACCGTCGTCGGCTACACCCGCAACGATCTGGATGTCTGGGGCAGCGTCGTCGCCCGCAGCCTGCGCGCCTCTGGCCTGCGCCCCGGCGATCTGCTGCACAACGCCTATGGTTACGGCCTGTTCACCGGCGGTCTGGGCATCCATCTGGGTGCTGACAAACTGGGCCTGTCCACCGTGCCAATCTCGGGCGGCATGACACCGCGTCAGGTGCGCCTGATCGAGGATTTCAAACCCGACGGCATCACTGTCACCCCTTCTTACGCACTGTCGATTCTGGACGAGTTCAACGCGCAAGGTCTGGACCCGCGAGACTGCTCGATGAAGGTCGGCATCTTTGGCGCCGAACCCTGGACCAATGCCATGCGCCGCGAGATCGAGGATGCCTTTGATATGCACGCGGTCGACATTTACGGCCTGTCCGAAATCATGGGGCCGGGTGTTGCCAACGAATGCGTCGAGACCAAGGACGGGTTGCACATCTGGGAGGATCATTTTTATCCCGAGGTGATCAACCCCGAAACGGGTGAACTGGTCGCTGACGGCGAACAGGGCGAGCTGGTCTTTACCTCGCTGACCAAAGAGGCGTTTCCGATCATCCGCTACCGCACCCGCGATCTGACGCGCCTGCTGCCGGGTACCGCGCGCAGCATGCGGCGGATGGAAAAGATCACGGGCCGGTCGGACGACATGATCATCCTGCGCGGCGTCAACGTGTTCCCGACCCAGATCGAGGAATGCCTGATGGCCACCGCCGGACTTGCGCCCCACTTCCAGATCGAGTTGACCAAACCGGGACGGATGGACCAGCTTTGCGTTCTGGCCGAAGTGGCGGACGCATCGGTCCTGGGTGACGCACGGGACGCGGCGGCCAAGGCGCTTTCGGACCGGATCAAGCAGATCATCGGCATTTCGGTCAAGGTGCAGGTGTCCGACGTGGGCGGCGTGGCCCGATCCGAGGGCAAGGCCGCGCGGATCATCGACAAACGGTAATTGGCTTGGGGGCGCAGTTCTGCATTGCGCCCCTGAACCCGCTACAGCCTGTCAGGCTGGGTATGGAACGAAAGCTTTAATTCGCGCGCGACGTCAGCGCAGATCCGAGACCGTGCCCACCGGATACACCAGACAGGGATCAAGAAGGATCTGCGTGTCGGAATAGCGGTTATAGCCGCCCGCAAACATGATCTCCTCTCCTGTGATTTCCTGCGGGGCATAGGTGACGCACATGACCTGTATGCCCTCGGGCGCGCACATGATCAGATAGGCAAGCGCTCCGTCCCAATGGTTTTCGATGATCGCGCCCGTGATGTTCATTGTGATCCTGCCGTTGTAGTCCGGCACGCGATCGATCCAGTTCGCAATGGTTTCGCAGGTTGCCGGTGTCCCAAAGCCTTCGCCCTGTCGAAACGGGCCATCCTCATCAAAAAGTGGCGCATCGTCAGCCAGAATAGGCGACGCCAATAGCGCCAAAACTCCGATGATTGCCGGAAAGCAGGTGGACTGCATGTTGTGCGTTCTTTGCGGTTGAGGGGTGGATTTGCGAATCCGGTGACCCGAACGTTTCTGTGCCTGAATGTTAAGAGCAGAGGCGGATCGCTGCAAATGTGGCATCCGCCAAGTTCCGCCTATTCCGCGTGCCGCAACCAGTCATGCTGCGGGGACCTGTTTCAGATGCAACGGGGTTGTCCACTCCCGTCACGCACCATAGCGCGCCATGAACATCTCGACGGCGCCGGTCACAACGCGGTCGATGTCCTCTTGGGTCACGCCGTCCATGACGCCAAAGATCAGACGTGGCCACAAATCGGCCTTGCACAGTTCACCGAACTGATCGGCGGCCAGTTGCATGTCGTCGATCACCAACTCGCCCCGCGCCACGGCGGATTCAAAGTAGCGAATCAACTCAGCCTTCATCACCATCGGACCCGAGGCATAGAACTGTCGGCCCAGATCGGGGAACCGTTCGCTTTCTGCCACACAGATGCGGAACATCTGCCGACCAAAGGTCGAGGTCAGAAAGGCCAGCAAATGCCGCGCCGCCTGGTCCAGAACCTCGCGCGGATGGCCGCAACTGTTGATCATGTCCACCGCGGCTTGCGACTGACGCCGACATTCGCCTGCGGCGACTTCCATGAACAACAGCCGCTTGTCCGGGAAATAGCTGTACAGCGTCGCCTTGGACACGCCCGCCACCTTGGCGATCTGGTCCACGCTGGTGCCTTCGAACCCGTCCACCAGGAACACCGACCGCGCACCTTCAAGAACCTGATCGAACTTGCGGCCTTTGCGGATGGTGGAACTGTATGTGTTCATGAGACTCTTACCCTGGGTGCTCCAGATATAAACGGCTTGGTTCAGTTCGCACAGCACATTCCCGCAAGTCTTCACTTTTGCTTGTGAACCGGATGCCATAGCGTATATTAGAATCATTCTAATAAAGATGCAGAAAGACCACCCATGCGCTTCAACCTTGCCCGCAAACGGTTTCGCGATCTGGACGAACAGGAAATTCTGGCGCTGGCGATTTCTTCCGAGGAAGATGACGCTCAGATCTATCGCGGTTATGCCGAGAGCCTGCGCGCCGATTATCCCGCAAGTGCGGCCGTATTCGATGGCATGGCCGCCGAGGAAGACACCCACCGCCAGCGCCTGATCGACCTGCACAGCGCCCGCTTTGGCTCGGTGATCCCGCTGATCCGGCGCGAGCATGTCTCGGGTTTCTATGCCCGCCGCCCGGTCTGGCTGACACATAACCTGGGTCTGGAGCGCATCCGCGCCGAAGCCGCCGCGATGGAGCATGATGCCGAACGGTTCTACCTGGCCGCTGCCGCGCGCACGCAGGATGCCGACACGCGCAAGCTGTTGGGCGATCTGGCCGCCGCCGAAGCAGGCCACCAGACCGCCGCCGAAGATCTGCACGACCAGCACCTGACCGAAGACGCGCGCGCGACCGAAGATGCCGTCGAGCGCCGCCAGTTCATCCTGACATGGGTGCAACCGGGGCTTGCGGGATTGATGGACGGGTCGGTGTCGACGCTGGCGCCGATCTTTGCCACCGCCTTTGCCACGCACAACACATGGACCACATTCCTGGTGGGCCTTGCCGCATCCATCGGTGCGGGCATCTCGATGGGCTTTACCGAGGCGGCATCGGACGATGGTGCGCTGTCGGGGCGCGGCTCGCCGATCAAACGCGGGATTGCTGCCGGGGTGATGACCACGCTGGGCGGGCTGGGCCACGCGCTGCCCTACCTGATCACCGACTTCTGGACGGCAACGACGGTGGCCTTTGTCGTGGTGTTCATCGAACTTTGGGCCATCGCCTGGATTCAGAAAACCTATATGGAAACACCGTTCTGGCGCGCGGCCTTGCAGGTGGTTCTGGGGGGCGCACTCGTCTTTGCAGCCGGGGTTTTGATCGGCAGCGGATAGACAGGCTGCAAACAGCACGCTATCCCTGTGGCCAATGTTGGCCATCTTCCTCAAGACGTTGCCGTTTTTCGCGCTGATCGGCCTGGGTTACTGGGCCGGACGCGCGCGTTTTTTCAGTCAGGAGGCGACGGCCTATCTGACCAAATTCGTGTTCTACTTTGCCCTCTCGGCCATGCTGTTCCGGTTCTCCGCCAACCTTGGACTTGCCGAGGTCTGGAACGGGCGGCTTGTGGCGGCCTACCTGTGGGGCACGCTCTTTGTCTACGGGATCGCCACGATCGTCGGCTACCTGCGCCACCAAAGCACCGAAGTCACCGCCATCGAGGCGCAATGCGCGGTCATCGGCAACACCGGCTTTCTGGGCGTGCCGATGCTGACCCTGCTGCTGGGCGAGGCGGCCATCGGCCCAGTGGTGCTGGCGCTGGCTGTTGATCTGATCGTGTTTTCATCGCTGATCGTGGTCCTGATCACGGCCGCACGCGAAGGCGAGATCCGTCTTGGTATTTTCAAGGCCGTCGCCATCGGCCTGCTGAAAAACCCGATGATCGTGGCCATCACGCTGGGCTTTGTCTGGTCCGCGCTGCATATCCCGATCCCTGCGCCCATGAACGAATTCCTCAGCATTCTGGGCGGTGCCGCCACACCCTGCGCGCTGTTCGCCATTGGCGCGTCGCTGGCCAGCAAATCCGCCGAGCGGCTGTCGGTCGCGGGCTGGCTGAGCTTTTGCAAGCTGGTGCTGCACCCGGCCTTTGTCGCCTTTGGTGCGATCTTCCTGTTCTCGGTCGATACCTTCTCGGCCACGGTCATCATCTCGGCCGCAGCCCTGCCGGTGGCGGGCAACATCTTTATGCTGGCCCAGCACTACGGCGTCGCCCCCCAGCGGGTGTCGGCGGCGATTCTCGTCTCGACCGCTATCAGCATTGTCACCGTATCGCTGATCATCGGCTGGCTGACGGCAGCCTGACGCTTCTTTTGGCCGGAAATATCCCCGCCGGAGGCACCCGTCCTTGCCGCCCGCGCCGCCACCCGATAGCCATGCGCTAACCTTCAAAGGAGCACCGATATGAAAACCGTTTCCGAAAACACCTGTTTTGGCGGCACCCAGGGTGTCTATTCCCACGCCTCCGACGCCTGCGGCTGCGACATGACCTTTGGTCTGTTCCTGCCGCTCGAGGCACGCGACGGTCCGGTGCCGGTGCTGTGGTATCTTTCGGGTCTGACCTGCACCCACGAAAACGCCATGACCAAGGCGGGCGCTCAGGCCTGGGCTGCCGAACATGGCATCGCGCTGGTTTTCCCCGACACTTCACCGCGCGGCGAGGACGTGGCCGACGACGATGCCTATGATATGGGCAAAGGTGCCGGTTTCTATGTCGATGCGACGCAAGACCCCTGGAAACCGAATTTCAACATGTGGACCTATATTGCAGAGGAACTGCCCAATCTGATCGGGGAGAATTTTGCAGTGGACATGACCCGGCAGGCGATCACCGGCCATTCGATGGGTGGACACGGCGCACTGACGCTGGCGATGGGCCTGCCTGGGCGCTACCGGTCGGTGTCGGCCTTTGCGCCGATCTGCAATCCTGCCGGCAGCGATTGGGGCCGCAAGCAGCTTCAAGGGTATCTGGGGGATGACGAATCCACATGGGCGCGTCATGACGCCAGCCTGATGATGACTGAAAAAGGCTTTGACGGCCCGGTTCTGGTCGACACCGGCACCGCTGACCAGTTCATCGACCTGCTGAAACCCGAAGCTTTGGCCAACGCGGTCACAAAGCGTCGCCAACAGGCCACGTTGCGGCTGCAACCTGGCTATGATCACAGCTACTTTTTCGTCTCGACCTTCATGGAGGATCACGTGGCCTTCCACGCAGAGGCGCTTTACGCAGATTAAGGACGTCCATGTCGCACTATGATCTTGTCATTATCGGGTCCGGCCCCGCGGGCCGGTCCGCCGCCATTCAGGCGGGCAAGCTGAAACGCCGTGTGCTGGTCATCGACCGGCGCGACCGTCTGGGCGGAGTGTCGGTGCACACCGGCACGATCCCGTCCAAGACCCTGCGCGAAACCGTGCTGAACCTCAGCGGCTGGCGCGAGCGCAGCTTTTACGGGCGGTCCTATCGCGCACGACAGGACATCGGGGCCGAAGACCTGCGCGCCCGGTTGCACATGACACTGGATTACGAGGTGGACGTGCTGGAACACCAGTTCGCACGCAACCATGTCGATACCCTGCATGGTGCGGCCCGTTTCCTTGACCCGCATACCATCGAGGTGGACACCGAAGCCGGGGAAAAGACCCAGATCACCGCCGACAAGTTCCTGATTTCCACGGGCACCCGCACCTACCGGCCTGACAATGTGCCGTTCAACGGGCGCACGGTGGTGGACAGCGACGACTTTCTCGACATGCAGGAAATTCCGCGCAGCCTGATTGTCATCGGCGCGGGTGTGATCGGCGTGGAATATGCCACCATGTTCGCCGCGCTGGACGTGCGCGTCACCCTGATCGAGCCACGCGACAGCTTCCTGGACTTCATCGACACCGCCACCATTCAGGAATTCATGCATGAAATCCGCGAAAACGGCGTTGATCTGCGGTTGGGCGCTGCAGTGGACAAGATCGAGGACGCAGGCCCCCATATCGAGGTCAGCCTGTCCAATGGCCGCCATGTGCGCGGCGAGATGCTCTTGTTCGCCGCCGGCCGCATGGGGGCCACCGACCAGCTGAACACGGCGGCCGCCGGGCTTGAGACCGACCATCGCGGACGGCTGAGTGTGGACCGCAAGACCTACCAGACAAATGTGCCGCATATTTATGCAGCCGGTGACGTGATCGGCCACCCTTCGCTGGCCTCGACCTCGTTGCAACAAGGGCGCGTTGCAGCCTGTCACGCGCTGGACACCCCGACGCTGGAAGAAAGCCCGTGGTTTCCCTATGGCATCTATTCCGTTCCCGAAATCAGCACCTGCGGCATGTCCGAGGAAGAGATGCAGGAACGCGGCATCGCCTATGAGGTCGGCATCGCGCGCATGCGTGAAACCTCGCGCGGGCACATCATGGGGCTGGAACATGGCATGCTGAAAATGCTGGTCAGCCTGAAAACCCGCCGCGTGCTGGGCGTGCAGATTGTCGGCGAAGGGGCAACCGAGCTGATCCACATTGCCCAGGCGGTGCTGAACCTGAAAGGGACGGTGGATTATTTCGTGCAGAACACGTTCAATTATCCAACGCTGGCAGAGGCTTACAAGATTGCAGGGCTGGACGCCTTTAACCGCATGCCGATCCCTGAACAGTATAAAACACCGCGCAAGGGCACCGAATGAGCCTGTATATCGACGCCGACGCCTGCCCGGTCAAAGCCGAGGCTGAACGGGTTGCCACGCGCCACCGGCTGAAAATGTATGTGGTGTCGAACGGCGGGCTGCGTCCGTCGCAGAACCCGCTGGTGGAAACCGTTATCGTGCCCGAGGGGCCGGACGTGGCCGACATGTGGATCGCCGACCGCGCAGGCCCCGGCGACGTGGTGGTGACGGGTGATATTCCCCTGGCCGCCAAATGCGTCGAAGCGGGCGCGCAGGTGTTGAAACACAACGGCGAGCCGCTGACACAGGCCAACATCGGCAACGTGCTGGCCACCCGCGATCTGATGACCGATCTGCGCAGCGCCGATCCCTTTCGCATGGGCGGCGGCAAAGGCTTTACAAAGGCCGACCGCTCACGTTTTCTGGACGCACTGGAGCGGGCAATCCGCACCGCAGCAAAGACATAGAGCGCCCCTTTCCCGCAGCGGAGAGCGGCGCGGGAAAGGCAAGATATATGACCATCAAAGCCGTCGTATTCGACATCGGAAACGTGTTGATCGAGTGGCAGCCAGAGCGTTTCTTTGACAGCGTGATCGGCGGTCAACGTCGCCGCGAAATGTTCGCCAACGTGGACCTGCACGGCATGAACGACCGCGTCGATCTGGGCCAGAACTTTACCGACACGGTTATGGCAACCGCCGATGCCAACCCCGACTGGGCCACGGAAATCCGCATGTGGCACGACCGCTGGATCGACATGGCAGCCCCCGCCATCGACCACTCGGTCCGGCTGATGAAGGCGCTGCAAGCCAAGGGCACGCCGGTATTCTCGCTGACCAACTTCGGCATTCAGACCTATGACATCGCCGCCGAGGTGTATCCGTTCCTGCGTGAATTCGACCGCGACTTCATCTCGGGGCACATGGGGGTGATCAAACCCGACCCACAGATTTTCCAGATGCTCGAGGACGAAAGCGGCCTGTCTGGGGATGCGTTGATCTTTGCCGACGACCGCGACGACAACATCGCCGCTGCTGCAGCGCGGGGGTGGAACACACATCTTTTCAAAAATCCCGAAGGCTGGGCCGCCCGTCTGGTCGAAGAAGGATTGCTGACAGAGGATGAGGCGAAATGAGCACCATTCCCATCATCCCCTTCGCCGAGGGCGAAGCTCTTCTGGACTGGATCGGCCTGACCGATGCACTGGCGGCGGGCCACGACCTGCCCCGCGCCGAGATTGGCGACACGTTTCTGTACCGTGATCCTGATACGCTGTTGAACCGCTCGGCGTGGATTGACGGGCTGGGCATCGCGGTGAAATCGGCGACGATCTTTCCGGGCAATCCGGCCAACAACAAGCCGATGGTGAACGGGGGCGTGACGCTGTATTCCGACACCGATGGCACGCTTGAGGCGATTGTGGATTTCCACCTTGTCACAAAGTGGAAGACCGCAGGCGACAGCCTGACCGCTGCCCGCCGTCTGGCACGCCCGGACAGCGAAAACATCCTGATCGTGGGGGCGGGCACCGTAGGCCACAGCCTGCACGCGGCCTATTCCGCCGCCTTCCCCGATGCGCGTTTTACCGTCTGGAACCGCACCCGGGCCAATGCCGACAAGATGGCGCAAGAGATCGAAGGCTTGCAGGTGGCGGACGATCTGGAAACAGCCGTACGGGCCGCCGACATCGTAACCAGCGCCACCATGTCCACCGAACCGCTGATCAAGGGCGACTGGTTGCAACCGGGCCAGCACGTCGATCTGATCGGCGCCTACCGCCCCGACATGCGCGAGGTTGACGACGCGGCCCTGCAAAAAGCACGGGTCTTTGTCGACAGCTTCGACACCACCATAGGCCATATCGGCGAGATCAACATTCCTCTGGAAAGCGGCGCCATCACCCGCGATCACCTGCTGGCCGATTACTATGACATCGGCGCGTTCAAACGCATATCAGCGGACGAGATCACCCTGTTCAAGAACGGCGGCGGCGCACATCTGGACCTGATGACCAGCCGCTACATCCTGGACCGCTGGAAGGCAGACGCGTGATGTTCTGGGCAATCGTCGCGCTGGCTGTTGTGATCGCCATTCCGCTGGTGATTGAATTCACGCGCAAGCCTGTGACAAAGGACACCCGCCGCGATGCTCCGGGCAAGTTTGCCAACCTGTCCCAGGGCGTGGTGCATTATGACTGGCTTGGCCCCACGCGCGGGCCGGTTTGTGTGTGCATCCACGGGCTGACCACGCCATCCTATGTCTGGGGCGGGCTGACGCGCGGGCTGGCGCTGATGGGCTTTCGCATCCTGATCTTCGATCACTACGGGCGCGGCTATTCGGACCGACCCAAGGCCGCGCACGACGACGCGTTCTACCTGACCGAGCTTGAGGAATTGCTGGAGCATGAAAACGTCGGCGGCGACCTGACCCTGATCGGCTATTCGATGGGCGGTGCCATCGCCACGCTGTTTGCCGCCAACCACCCCGACCGCGTGCGCCAGCTGATCCTGCTGGCCCCTGCGGGCATGGGCCTTGTGCACTCGCGGCTGAACCGGTTCATCACGCAGACCCCGTTGATCGGCGACTGGCTCATGCTGGCCTTTTTCCCGCGCCGGCTGCGCAAGGGGGTCAGGTCCGAGGCTGCCTTCAAGACCCAGGTGGAAAACATCGGCGACTTGCAACAGGCCGAACTGAACTGGCGCGGGTTCGTGCCTGCGGTTCTGTCCAGCCTGCGCGGCGTATTGGGGCACAACCTGAAAGCCGAACACCAGATCATCCACCGTTCGGGCATTCCGGTGCTGGCGATCTGGGGGCGCGAGGACACGGTGATTCCGATGTCATCCGTCGGCGTTCTGGCCGAATGGAGCCGCAACGCCCATCAGGAAGTGATCGACGGCGCGACCCATGCGCTGACCTATACCCACGCGGATCAGATATTGCAGATCATCCGGGACAACCCGCCAAGGCTTTAGGCTCCTGACCCTAGGCCGCTTTCGCCATCAGCCCGCTGCCCAAGGTCCGCTCGCGGATCGGCAGGTGGACGATGGCGCTGAACGCACCGACGCCGACACCAATCCACCAGACCATCGTATAGTTCCCGGTGATGTCGTACATGCGCCCGCCCAGCCAGACACCCAGAAAGCTGCCCAACTGGTGGCTGAAGAACACGATGCCATACAGCGTGCCCATATACCGCAGCCCGTAAATATGCGCGACCAGCCCAGAGGTCAGCGGCACCGTGGCCAGCCACAGTGCGCCCATCCCGACCGAAAACAGGATCACAGACAACGGCGTGATCGGCATCAGGATGAACAGCCCCGCGATCACGGTGCGCCCGACGTAAATCCCCGCCAACAGGTATTTCTTGGAAAACCGCTTGCCCGCCCAACCGGCGGTCAGTGTGCCCGCGATATTGGCCAGCCCGATCAGCGAAATCGCCACCGCCCCCAGCGCCGAGGTGCTGGTGATGCCGATGTTGTGCAGCAAGCCACCCGGCAGGATCGGGCCGCACAGCTCGGTCACAAAGGCCGGAAAATGCGCCGTGATGAAACCCAGCTGATAGCCACAGCTGAAGAACCCCAGGAAAATCAGCGTAAAGGACGGATCGCGAAAGGCCTTGATCAGGATCTGGCCCATGCTTTCCTCAAGCTCGGCCTTGGTCGCCGTCACCGGCGCACGCATCAGCGGCAGCGTCAGCAGCATCGCCATGATCGCGGCGGCAAAGGTCATGAACACCATCTGCCAGCTCATCATCGTCAGCAGCCATTCGGCCACCGGCGCGCCAAAAACCTGACCCGCGCTGCCCGCCGCCGTGGCAATCGCCAGCGACATCGACCGATTTTCGTCGCTCGCCGCACGGCCCACAACCGCCAGGATCACGCCAAAGCCGGTGCCTGCGATGCCAAAGCCCACCAGCCACGCATAGGCCTGATGTTCCAGCGGGGTGGTCGACCCGGCGGACAGCACCAGCCCGATGGCATAAAGAACCGCGCCGATCACGATGGCTTTGCGGTCGCCGATCTTTTCCGCGATGGCCCCGAAAATCGGCTGGCCTACGCCCCACGCAAGGTTCTGGATCGCGATGGCAAGCGAGAATTCCGTCCTCAGCCAGCCGAATTCGGCGGCAATCGGGATCTGGAACACGCCAAAGGACGCCCGCACGGCAAAGCTGACCATGATGATAAAACAACCAACCAAAAGGACAGGGGTGAAAAGTGTAGTACGGGGGGGCATCGTGCAAGCTCCGGCATTGGAATGCGGAAACTCTTAGAGAAATGCGAGCGGCGGTCAAATCAGCATTTCAATCCGTCACGTCACGAAATTTGATGAGAACCTCGCACCCCCTGCTTTTCAACGCGTGGGCGCTCGGCTAAGGCAGGGCATGACCAAGTTCAGCACCATTTACGCGCAATTGACCGAAGACGGCACATTGCAATCCGATCCCGCCCAGTTGGCGGTGATGGACGAATTCGACCGCATCCAGCAGGCGCTGAACACGCCGGCAAAGACCGGCTGGTTCCGCAAAGCCCCCGAAGCACCCAAGGGGCTGTACCTGTGGGGCGGCGTCGGCCGGGGCAAGTCGATGCTGATGGACCTGTTCGTAAAGCATCTGGGCGACGTGCCTGCGCGACGTGTGCATTTTCACGCCTTCATGCAGGAAATCCACGCTGCCCTGCACGAGGCGCACCAGAACGGCGTCGAGGATGCGGTGGCACCGGTGGCGAAAAAGGAGGCCGAAAGCGTGCGGTTGCTTGCCTTTGACGAAATGCAGATCACCGATATCACCGACGCGATGATCGTCGGGCGGCTGTTCCGCGCCCTGTTCGAGGCGGGCACCTGCGTGATCACCACATCAAACCGGCACCCGGACGAGCTGTACAAGAACGGATTGAACCGGCAGCTGTTCCTGCCCGCCATCGACCTGATCAAGGACAAGATGGTGGTGCACGAAATGGTCAGCCCGCGCGACTATCGGCAGGACCGTCTGGCTGGTGAAGAGCGTTTCTTTACCCCGATATCCGAGGAAACCCGCGCCACGATGGACGCGGTCTGGCGCGATCTGACGGGGGGCGAGGCCGAACCACTGGTCCTGAAGATCAAGGGCCGCGAGGTCGAACTGCCCGCCTATCGCAGCGGCATCGCCCGCGCGCCGTTTTATGACCTGTGCGGCAAGCCGCTGGGGCCGGGCGACTATCTGGTGATTGCTCAGACGGTGCGTGTGCTGATGATCGACAACATCCCGCGTCTGTCGCGCAGCAACTTTAACGAGGCCAAACGCTTTGTGACGCTGATCGACGCGCTCTACGAGGCCAAGGTCAAGCTGATCGCCTCAGCCGCGGCCCTGCCCGAGATGCTCTATGTCGAAGGCGAAGGCACGTTTGAATTCGAACGCACCGCATCGCGCCTGCGCGAAATGATGGCCGCCGACTGGGGTCAGCCCGAAGCGTAGCGCACGATTGCGGCCAGCAACCCTTCGGTGTCGACGCGCCCGTTGGCCTTGCGCATATGCGCCGAGACCACGAAATCCCCGCGTCGCGCAGCAATGTTCAGCAGCGTGTCGATATAGGCGTCCGATTGCTCTTGCGACAGCGCGGTCATCAGCAGCGTTTGCAGCTTTTGGCCGGACCGGGGCGAATAGCCGTACCAGTCCAGCACCCGGTCGGTCACCCGCTTGAGATCCACGGGACGGCCTTCGGCGTCGGACATCCCGCCCAGAACCTGCGCGGTCGAGGCAGGGGCCGGGTCCAGCATGGACGTGTCCGCACGGCTGACATCGTGGGTCCAGTCCTGCGCCGCGTCCGGGGACACGTCGTCCACCGCGCCCTGCGACATCAATAGAAAGCACATCCCTGCAATCAGCGCAAAGATGGCGCTGCCAAGGGCAAAAACGGTGACAGAGGGGGTCCGTTCTTCGTGGCGCGGCGCGAACCGCGTATCCGTGGCGGACGCCTGTGACAAGCGGCGGTCCATAAATCTGCTCTCAAAATCTGGCGGGTTCGGGCGCAGCGCCCCCCGACCTTTTCAGCACCACATCTAGGTCTGTTGCCGAGATCGCGTCAATATAGGCCAATGCGATTGCCCCCGTCCTGTGGCAAGGAAGCAGCGGTTTCAGCCGTTTTCGCGCAGTATATTTCCGGCCAGATACAGCGATCCGCAAATCAGCACGCGCGCGTCGGGATCGGTTGTGAGAATCGCGTCCAGCGCCTGAGCCACATCCTGTGCGGTGGTGGCCTGCATCCCGGCCTTGATTGCGGCCTGGGCCGTGGTTTCCGCGGGCAAGGTGCTCGCCTCGCCGGGGATCGACACAGCCGTCAGGCTGGCCGTGTGCGCCGCCAGCGGACGCAGATAGCCGCCAATATCCTTGGTGTTCAGCATCCCGCAGATCAAATGCGTGGGCCGGTCGGGCAGGTTCGCCAGCACCTGCGCCAGCGCCTCGCCCGCTGCGGGGTTGTGACCGCCGTCCAGCCACAGTTCGGCCTTGCCTGCGCGATCGGCCAGCGGTCCGGTGCGCAAACGCTGCATCCGGGCGGGCCATTGCGCGTTGGTGACAGCGGCAGTGCAGGCGGCCTCATCCAGTCCAAGGGTGCGCAGGACCATCAACGCGGCACCGGCGTTTTGAACCTGATGCGCCCCGATCAGATTGGGCAGGGGCAAATCCAGCAGGCCGTTGTCGTCCTGAAAGGCCATACGCCCGTGATCCGGCCCGATGTGCCAATGCTGCCCATAGACCATCAGCGGCGCACCCAGACGGGCGGCGACGCCTTCGATCACCTCCAGCGCATCGTCTTCCTGCGGGCCAACCACACAGGGCACGCCGCGCTTGATGATTCCGGCCTTTTCCCCCGCGATCTGGGCCAGCGTGTCGCCCAGAAACTGCTGGTGGTCGATGCTGACCGGGGTGATCACCGTGACCGCCGGTTTCTCGATCACATTGGTGGCGTCCAGGCGCCCGCCCAGACCGACCTCCAACAGGGTATAATCCGCAGGGGTCCGCGCAAAGGCCAGGATCGCGGCGACGGTGGTGATCTCGAAATAGGTGATCGTTTCGCCGTTGTTGGCGGCGTAACATTCATCCAGAACCGCGCTCAGCGCGTCCTCGGTGATCAGTTCGCCCGCCAGCCGGATACGTTCGTGAAACCGCGCCAGATGCGGCGAGGTATAGGCGTGCACACGTTTGCCTGCGGCCTCAAGCCCCGCGCGGATCATCGCCTGGGTCGACCCCTTGCCGTTGGTGCCCGCAATGTGGATCACCGGCGGCAGGTCGTTCTGCGGATTGCCCAATGCATCCAGCAGCCGCCAGACACGGTCCAGCGTCAGGTCGATGATCTTGGGATGCAGCGCCATCATCCGTTGCAGGATGGCATCCGAACCGTTGGAGGTCATTTCTTGGACGGTGCCGGCGCGGGCTTTTCCGCTTTCTCGGGGGCCGGGGCCGGTTTGGGATCCTTTGCGACCGGGTCAGGCGCGGGCAGGTCACCTTTGACGGCGGGGGACAGCCCAAGCAACATGCGGGTGATGTTGATCAGCTCCTCGCGCATTTCGGTGCGCGGGGTCACGCGGTCCAGCATGCCGTGGTCCAGCAGGTATTCGGCGCGCTGGAACCCTTCCGGCAGCTTTTCGCGGATGGTCTGTTCGATCACGCGCGGCCCGGCAAAGCAGATCAGCGCGTTCGGCTCCGCAATATGCACATCGCCCAGCATTGCATAGGACGCGGTCACACCGCCCGTGGTCGGGTGCGTCAGCACGACGATATAGGGCAGGTTCGCCTCTTTCAGCATCTGCACGGCGACCGTGGTGCGCGGCATCTGCATCAGCGACAGGATGCCTTCCTGCATGCGGGCACCGCCAGCGGCAGAGAACAGAATCAACGGGCGCTTGAGCTTTACCGCTTCTTCAGCGGCGGCGATGATCGCATTGCCCACATACATGCCCATCGACCCGGCCATGAAGGTAAAGTCCTGCGCACAGGCAACGATGGGCGTGCGCCCGATCTCGCCAGTGGCGACCAGCATCGCCTCGGCCTCGCCCGTTGCCTTTTGGGCGGCTTTCATCCGGTCGGGGTATTTCTTCTGGTCGCGAAAATGCAGCGGGTCCGCATTGGGCACCGGCACCGTCACTTGCGTAAAGATGCCCCCGTCGAACAGCGCGGCAAAGCGGTCGCGCGGGGTGATGTTCATGTGGTGGCCGCAGTTGGTGCAGACGTTCAGATTGTCGCTGACCTCGCGGTGGAACAGCATGGTGCCGCACTCGTCGCATTTGGTCCACAAATTGTCCGGGGTCTCGCGGCGCGAAAAAATCGAATTGATCCGGGGCCGGACGTAATTGTTAATCCAGTTCATGAGTACACTTTCTGCTGGCCTGTTGGTCCCTCAGATAATGCCCATGCCCGACAATTGCAATCAACGGCGCAAGGCAAGGCGCACGGCCAGCCAACTGGTCAGCATGATGGCAAAGTCGACCGGCAGCCATTGCGCCACCGCCGTGGCGTCCGACATCCCAAAGGGCAGCACGTACAAGGCAAGGCCGGACAGGTTGTCAGGCATGGCGGTGAACAGCATGGCAATCGCGTTGTTGACGAAATGCACGGCAATGGCGGGGCCAAGCGTGCCGGTGCGTGCGGTAAGGTCAGCCATCAATATGCCGAATATGCCCGCCCAAAGAACAAACCAGATTGCGTTGTCGCCCGATGTTTCGGGGGAATAATGGCCAAGCGCGAACAGCGCCGACGGCACCACCATCCACACCAGCGGCGACGCGAACCGCGCCGCCAGTTGCTGTTGAAGGTAGCCGCGAAACAGCACTTCTTCGGCGCTGACCTGCACCAGAATCGCCAGCAGCGACAGCGGCAGCAGCGTGACCCATTGGCCAAGGGGCAATTGCGGCTGCATCGGCGGCTCCATGCCCCAGGGTGGCAGCACCCACAACGCCACGTTCAGCAGCACCACCGCCACAACAGCCAGCCGCACCTGCACCGCAAAATCGCCCATCGGCCCAAGCAAGGTCAGCGGCGACCGGTGATGCAAAACGACGACCACGCAGCCCACGACCACCAACATCAGGCCAAAGCTGAACAACAGCGCAAACATCCCGGCGGGCGTGCTGCCCGCTTGCAGGTCTTCGGCAAAACTCAACGCCGTTTCAGGCGGCAGAATCGACAGCAGCAGGGTGACATAAAGCTGGCTCAGCACCACATAGCCGACGCCGCCCAACAGCAGGCCGACAACCAGCCGCCACAGCGCAGGTTGCGCGCGCGCAGGCGCGACAAAGTCCTGATGCGCGGCATAAGCGGCGGGCGGACGGATCATTCTTCATCCTCAAGCGACGGGGCGACAGGACCGGAGGGCGTCGGCATATTCACCCGCGCATCCCGCAAAACCTCTGCCGCGCCGGTCAAATGCGTGCCCACGGTCTGCAGCAGATGCAACAGTAACTTTGGATCGTTTTCGTACACCGCGCGGAATTCCTCAGCCCCCAGCCGCAGGAATTTGCAGTCGGTCGTCGCAGTCAGATCCAACTGGCGCGGTTCGTTCATGATAATCGACAAATCACCAATCACCCGCCCCGGATTTACGGTGGTGATCGGATGGCTCCCACCCTCGTCGTCCTGGTAGCTCATGACAGCCTGCCCGGTGACGCACAAATAGGCCGCATCGGCAGGATCGCCTGCAGAGAACACCCTTTGACCCGCAGCCACAGGATACCACTGCGCGGCAAAGGCCAGCAGACGCTGGTTGCGACCGTCCATTTTACCGAACAGTTCGGTGCGCCCGATCATGCGAAGCTTGCGCCGCAGGTCATCGGCGCCTTCACCGTCTTCGTCTTCAGCATCGTGGCTTAGAATACCGTCAATGCGACCGTTCTTGATCTCGACGAACAGGTCATAAGCATCCGGATTTTCAAAGGATTCTTCCATGAAGATCAGTGTTGAATCTGGCAAGAGATCGCGCAGACCGGCACGCGCGGCGCTGCGCTGCACGCTGTTGTGGCTGGCCAGCGCCCGGTCCAGCACCAGAATGTCCGGCCGCTTGATCGCCGCGCGGCTGAAGGCTGCCCGCTCCTGGAACATGGTTGGAATCTTGACCCCGGCCAACCCTGTGGGAATGTCAAAGATCGTTTCGGCGACCAGCTGCTGCAAATCCTGCTCAAGCAGCAGATCCATGACCAGACTTTCAATCTCCTTGGCCCGCGCGCCTGCCATCCCCGAGATCCGCCCGTAGAGGGCATTTTCCAGAATCGTCATGCGCGGCAGGTAGTTTTCCGGTGCGATGGGGATGAACATATCCTCCATCAGGCCAAGCAGGGTCGCCCCGTGCTCGTGGCGGATCTTCAGTATCTCGCCTTTGAAACTCTCCGGAAAGGCCGGGCCGAACTGTTCCGCGGTCAGCGCGAAGGGCACCGTCAGGAACAGCGCGAATTCCTCGTCGCTCAGCGCCGCGTCCCCTTTTTCACGGCGCCGCTCGGCAATATCGGCCAGCCGCTCGTACATCTCTTCCTCGATGCCCAGCGCCATGAACAACGGGTGGTTGGTGCCGTCGCGACCAAAGGTCTGCAACAGCGTTTCCATCAGGGTTTGCGAGATGGCGATACCCTGCTCGGCCAAACCCTGTTCCGAAACAAGCCGCAGGAACCGGCCTTCGTCCACCAGCGCCTGTTGGCTGATGCTGTACCGCGGCGCGCCAAACAAGAGGTTGCCGCCCAGGGGCACCGACGGGTTGAACGTATCGGGGGAAAACCGGTGGACCGCATCGTTCAGGCCGGACGCATTCAACCGTCGCTCAACCTCGGGGCGCAGCGCCACGATGGCCGTGGCCAGATCGGGGTGCAAGGCGGCATCAATGCTGGTCCCCAGCATCCGCCGCACCATCTGGTCTTCGATCCCGATCGCATTGATCAATCTGAACCACCACGCCCGAATGTCTTCCGCGTCGTTCAGACCTGCCAGACCCGGATCAACCCAGTCAGCTATCAGACTGTCGGTGCTGTTGCCTGCGCGCTGGGACTCAATGGCCTTCTTGTCCTTGTGACCGGGGTCCCAAAGGACAGTGCGCGGGCTGGTCATCAACGGCATCAACAGGTTGCTGCCCAAGCTGCCGTCGAACAGATAGGGTCGAGAATGGGCATAGCCGATCCGCGCGGCGATCACCGCCTGATGCAGGTCCGCCAGATCATGGTCCGACACGATCACATGCCCGCGCGAAGGCGTCACTTCACGGGTCAACAATTCGGCCAGCGCCGTGCGTTCGGTCTGGTTGGCGACCTGTATGGCGACACGCGCCTTTGCCGGAATTGTCAGCTTGATATTTTCCAGAATCGAATTGCCGTCCGCATCGCGCACCGACACGTTGTCCAACACGATATTGCCGTCCAGATGCGGGATGGTCCTGGGGCTGCCTTCGAACTTGTCGGCATCGATCATACCCTTGGGATTGAAACGCTCGGTCACCACATCCCAGCGCACCGACATGTCCTGCACCTGGTTGTAATAGGTCAGCAGTTCTTTCCACGGGCTGGACAGGTCTTTGTAAGCGGCCAGCGCCGCGACCAGCGCACCGACCGAGATCTGCCCGTTGATCGCCAGATATCCGCCGACAGAATAGAAAAAGAATGGTGTAAGCTGGGTGATGAAGTTGTTGAGGAACTTCATGAAGAATTTCTTCTGGTAGATCTTGTAGCGCAGCTCGAACAGCACCCCCAGACGTTCGGTGAACTGCGCCAGCCGGTAACGCCAGCCGCCGTTGGTCCGCAGGTCGGTCACGCCGGCCGCACTTTCCCCGATCTCGGCGGACAATGCGCGCACCTGCACGATCCGCGCCTTGTTCAGCACGTTGATCTGCCGTTGCAACATGGGGATCAACCACGCCTGCAACGGGATCAGCGCGACCCCAGCCAGCCCGAACCAGATGCTCTGGGCAAACAGGAACACCACGATGATGGCCATCTGCCCTGCCTGAAAGATAGGTTGCGCCAGGGCGTCCCCCATCAACCCGCCCATCGGCTCGGCTTCGGAGGTGACCATGCTGACCAATTCGCCCTGCGAAGTGGTGCGGAAGTAACTGCGTGGAAACCGCATCATCCGCGCGATCAGCGTATAACGCAGCCGGCGCAGCATCCGCTCGGACACGATGCCCTTCATCGTGTTCAGGCGCATTTTCAGCAAGCCATGCGCCAGAACCGCCGCCAGGTAGATGCCGCAGAGCAGCATCAGGAACTGCACCTGTCCCATGGTCACGCCCCACGCGGTGACCGTGTCGGAATCCGCACCGATGGCATCGTTGATGATCCGCTTGGGCAGTTCCAGCGTGGCGTAAAGAAAGGGGAAGGTGACCAACGTGACCAAAAGCAACAGCACCTGATCGCGTTTTGAATATTTCCAGATAAAACTGAACAGTGTGCGTTCCATGAACCCGCCTGATTTGCCACGCGGGCCTGTGGGACGTTCGGTACGCCAAGTTATGTCCCGCTCTGGGTGAAATCAAGCTGCCGACCTGTGCATCTGCAGCCTGTGCCCTGTGCGCGACATGCCTTGCATCTTGTGCCCCATAGTTCTGGCCGTTATTGCAAGAGCAACTCATTCACCGGGAGGCCAAAATGCTCAAGGGCAAGTTCGACAAATCCAAATTGCCAAGCCGTCATGTGACCGAGGGGCCCGCACGCGCGCCGCACCGGTCATATTACTATGCGATGGGCATGACCGAAGAGGAAATTCACCAGCCTCTGGTCGGCGTCGCCACCTGCTGGAACGAAGCGGCTCCGTGCAACATTTCGCTGAACCGTCAGGCACAAGCCGTCAAGATGGGCGTGAAATCCGCCTATGGCACGCCGCGCGAATTCACTACGATCACCGTCACCGACGGGATTGCCATGGGCCACGAAGGCATGCGGTCGTCGCTGGCCTCGCGCGAGGCGATTGCCGATACAGTCGAGCTGACCATGCGCGGCCACTGCTATGACGCGCTTGTGGGTCTGGCCGGTTGTGACAAATCGCTGCCGGGCATGATGATGGCGATGATCCGTCTGAACGTGCCCTCGGTGTTCCTGTATGGCGGGTCGATCCTGCCGGGCAAGGCCCCGAACAACCCTGCCGTGCCTGCCGATTTCGCCAACCGCGATCTGACCGTGCAAGACATGTTCGAGGCTGTTGGCCGCCACCAGAACGGCGATATGTCGGATGCGGCGCTGGATGTGCTGGAACGTGTGGCCTGCCCTTCGGCCGGTGCCTGCGGTGGCCAGTTCACCGCCAACACCATGGCCTGCGTCTCCGAGGCCATCGGCCTTGCGCTGCCGAACTCGTCGGGCATGCCCGCGCCTTATGAAAGCCGCGACCAGTACGCCGAGGCGTCGGGCGCTGCGGTGATGAACCTGATCGAGAAAAACATCCGCGCCCGTGACATCGTCACCCGTCAGTCGCTGGAAAACGCCGCGCGCGTCGTGGCATGCACCGGCGGCTCGACCAACGCGGGCCTGCACCTGCCTGCCATGGCGCACGAGGCGGGCATCGACTTTTTCCTCGATGACGTCTGCGACATCTTCCGCGAGACACCCTATTTCGTCGACCTGAAACCTGGCGGCCAATACGTGGCCAAGGATCTGTACGAAGCGGGCGGCATCTTTGTCGTGATGAAGGAACTGCGCAAGGCGGGCCTGATCCACGAGGACTGCATGACCGCCACCGGCTATTCCATTGGCGAGGAACTGGACAAGGTCACGCTGGAAGCCGACGGCAAGGTGATCTACCCGATCTCGACTCCGCTGACCAAAACCGGCGGCGTTGTCGGCCTCAAGGGCAACATCGCCCCCGAAGGCGCCATCGTGAAAGTTGCGGGCATGGAAGCCCAGCACCAGATCTTTACCGGTCCGGCGCGCGTGTTCGAATGCGAACAGGATGCCTTTGAAGCGGTGCAGAACCGCACCTACGAAGAGGGCGACGTGTTCGTCATCCGCAACGAAGGCCCCTCGGGCGGTCCGGGGATGCGCGAAATGCTGGCGACCACGGCGGCGCTGTCCGGTCAGGGCATGGGCAAGAAGGTGGCGCTGATCACAGACGGCCGTTTCTCGGGCGCAACACGCGGGTTCTGCGTGGGTCACGTGGGGCCGGAGGCGGCACACGGCGGGCCGATTGCCTTCCTCAAAGACGGCGATGTGATCACCATCAACGCCATCGAAGGCAGCATCAACGTCGCGCTGAGCGATGACGAGCTGGCCGAGCGCAAGGCCGAATGGAAAGGTCCGCGCGACACCATCTATGGCGCAGGCGCGCTGTGGAAATACGCGCAGCTTGTCGGAGCGACCTACAAAGGGGCAGTCACCCACCCCGGCGCCAAGCTTGAGCGGCATGAATATTGGGACCTGTAAAGGTGCCATCCTTGCGGGGCTGATGGCCCTTGCAGGATGCGATGTGGGCGGCGGCGCAACCTCTGCGCCGCCGCGCCAGGCCGTGATGGCCAATGGCACGCTGACCCTGGTGGCCCCCGAAGGGTTTTGCATCGACAAACGCAGCCTGAAGTCCAGCTTTGCCCTGCTGGCGCGGTGCGACACCTTGGGGGATCCCAATGGGGCCTTTGGTGCGCCACTGGGGCTGATCACCGTCAGCCTGTCCACCGCCCCGGCAGGTGCGCCGCCGATCACCGCCCAGTCGATGGAAGCGGCCCTGTCGGACGGCACGGTTCTGGACCGACGCGAAACGAAGGACACCGTGTTGCTGCGCGTGCGGGGCACTGCCCCTGCCCGCAAGGGACTTTCGGCCACCTACTGGCGTGGCACGGGCCAGGTCGGGTCGCATCTGGTGGGTCTTGCGATGTACGGTGCCGATGACAGCGGTGCCACCGGAGCAGAAGGCGGACAGCTGCTGGACCGGTTGATGCAGCGCACCCGCGCGCAGGCAGCGGCACAGGTGGTCGCGGCAGCCCAGACAACGACTGCGACAGAATAGGGTCAGAGACAGAAAATCGCCTCGTGTGGGCGATTGCCGGTTTATTTGACCGAAAGCTTTTCGTTAGATACCCATACGCGCAAGACCAGAGGCAAAGCGGCCCGTGCCAGAAAACAAGATCAGTCTGCTAGAGCGTTTGTCGCACAAACGGACAATGCGCCGCTGGGCGCGTGCCGCGCGCAATGCGCGCAACGTGAACCTGCACACCCTTCGCCAGCTGCGCAACAGTGCCCGCCTGATGCGCGCCCATATCGACCGCCTGATCCACACAGCCGACGAACGTCTGGCCCTGCCGGTGATCGGATCAACCAGCTTTGCCAAACCCCACAATTCAGACTGGGCCTGGCGCCCGGAACTGTGGCGCGGCCCGCTGCACCGTCCCGGCATGTCGTCGGTCCAGACCAAGTCGATGCTGGGCAGCGAAGTCACCCTGTTTCACGACTGCAAGCTCAGCGAACTGACCCTGCGCCAGATCCGCAACACCCGCGAAGAGGACATCGCCCCTTACGGTCTGCGCATGGATGTTTTCCGGTTTGACGGTTCTTTCCTGTCACTGGTCGTCGACCTGCCTGGCGAGGCGGCAGAGGGCTTGCGGCGCACCCATCTGATGCGCATGTCCTGCATTGTCGAGATGGAAAAACCGCTGGAAATCTTTGCCCGCCTGAATATCAAGCATGGCCCCAACACCGAACAGATCGTGCGCGAACTGCCCCTGCACGAAGAGGACATCGTGGTCGAGTTTGACCTGGCCTATTCCAACCTGAATGAAAAGCGGGTCGAAAAGGTCTGGGTCGATCTGATCTTTGAAGGGCCGGAGATGAACCAGGTGATCCTGCGTGATCTGACATTCTCGCGCCGCCCCCGCGCCGCCCTGTAACGAAAGGCCCACATCATGAGCAATCTGACCGTCACAGGCACCAAGATCACCAACGGCATCTGGCAGGGCATTGTCAGCTCGGACAGCAAGGGCGTGCCGAAACTGGACGTGCGCCTGCTGGACAAGGCTGTGGCGAATGTGCAGCTGACCGAAGATCCCGCACAGGGTCACTGGCTGTTGCAGGTGCCGATCCCCTCTGATGCGATCACCGAAGGGGTTCAGACCTTTGTCATCAGCGATGCCGAGGACGGCACCACGCTGGCGCATTTTCACCTGATAGCGGGCGAAGTGCTGGGCGATGATATCCGCGCCGAGATGGACCTTTTGCGGGCCGAGCTGGACATGCTGAAACGCGCGTTCCGCCGTCATTGCGTCGAAACCGCTTGATCCTGTCTTTGTAGGAAGGGGAATTCGTTCCGAATTCCTGCTGTCATCCGCGTCGGATGACAGGCCACCTGCGCAAAAAATCGGATTTCGCTGATGTGATGGCCGGATAGAAAAAGGGCGACGCTCTCGCGCCGCCCGTTTGCTTGATCAGTTCTTGGGGCCCAGCGCCGACAGGCCCTTGAGGATGTCGATGGCATAGGCCAGCTGGTAATCCTCTTCGCGCAGTTCTGCGGCGGCTTCTGCCTTGGCGCGGTCTTCCTTGATCTGCTTGATCTCGTCCTCGGTCAGACTGTCGTTCGAGATCGCACCACGCAGGTCCGCTTCCGAACGCAGCAATGCCGGTCCGTCGTCTTCCTCGGTGGTATCCGGTTCGCGGCGCGGCTGTTGCACGACGATGTCGGGGCTGACGCCCAGCGACTGGATCGACCGGCCCGACGGGGTGTAATAGCGCGCCGTGGTCAGACGCATCCCGCCGCCATTCTGCAATGGCATCACTGTCTGGACCGACCCTTTACCAAACGACTTGGTGCCCACGATGATCGCACGGCGGTGATCTTTCAGCGCACCGGCCACAATTTCCGAAGCCGAGGCCGAGCCGCCGTTGATCAGAACGACAATCGGCTTGCCCTGTGCCAGATCACCCGGCGTGGCGTTGAACCGGTCGCCATCGGCGGCTTCGCGGCCACGGGTCGACACGATTTCACCCTCTTCAAGGAAAGCATCCGAGACTTTGATCGCCTGGGTCAGCAGCCCGCCGGGGTTGTTGCGCAGATCGACGACAAAGCCGTTCACGTTGTCCATGCCACCCAGTTTTTCAACTTCTTCGGCCAGCTTCGCTTCGAGGTTGGGGAAGGTTTTCTCGTTGAACGTGGTCACCCGCAGCACAACGGTTTCGCCCTGAACACGGGCACGCACCGCTTGCAGTTCGATGGTGTCGCGGATGATCGACACGTCGAAGGGTTCCGTTTCACCCTCGCGCACCACGGTGATGACGATTTCCGAACCGACCGGCCCACGCATCTTTTCGACAGCCGCGTCAAGCGTCAGGCCCAGCACGCTTTCGCCATCGACGTGGGTGATAAAATCACCCGCTTCGATGCCCGCTTCGGCAGCAGGCGTGCCGTCGATGGGCGAGACGACTTTGACAAAGCCTTCTTCCTGCGTGACCTCGATGCCCAGACCGCCAAATTCGCCGCTGGTCTGCACGCGCATGGCGTCCGCGTCCGCCGGGGACAGATAGGACGAATGCGGGTCCAGCGATGTCAGCATCCCGTCGATGGCCGCCTCGATCAGCTCCGACGGCTCGACCTCCTCGACATATTGCGAACGAATGCGCTCGAAGATGTCGCCGAACAGGTCGAGCTGCTCGTAGACGCTGGAATTGCGCGTTGCCTCTTGTGCCAACAGGGGGCCCGCGATCTGCGTCGTGGCGATCGCACCCGCCAATGTGCCACCCAATGCGGCCATAACGAATTTTCTCATCAGACTTTATCCATCCTTACCTTGGCGGAACCACGATGCCGGGTCCTGCGGAACGTTGTCTTGTCTTACTTCTATATAGAGCGTTTCGGAACGGGCAGTGCCAGCGCCTTCACCTTCCTGTGACATTTCAGTTGTCGCAGAGCTTGCAGAAAGCCCTCCCATCAGCCCAATCGGCGCATCCGTCGCCACCACTTCGCCGGTTTCGACATAAACAGCGCCCAGACCGGCGAGGATGAACAGCGTATCAGGCTGCGGTTCGAGAATCACCACCTGCCCCAGATCCAGCAGCGGCCCCTGATAGCGCACGGTCGCAGCCGTGGGCGAAGTGACCAGCGCACCGGGGCGCGTGCCCAGCAGGATACCGGGGCGCCTGATGCCTGCGGCGTCGGCCTCGTTCGCGCCACGCAGAACGATCCCCTGCGCGGGCAGCGGCAGATCACCGATGCGGGCGGCCAGATCGGGCAGGCTGATGGATTGTTCGTCCTGCGCAATGTTCGACACGCCCGAAGCAAAAGCGTCGAGCGTTTCGGACGATTCGATCAGAATGGCCGTGTTCACCGGATCTTCGGTAAAACGGCGCGGCAGGTCGGTGCGTTCGGCCAGCGCCTTCGACAGGGCGGTGCGGGCGGTCTGCACTTCGGTCAGGCCCTTTTGCATCTGCGCCGTCGCCTGGGTCTGGATCGCGCGCAGGTTCTGCACATCTTCCAGATCGCGGCGCAGGGTGGACGCGCGGGCGTTCAGCGCCGGTGTCAGTTCGGCCAACAGCATCCCCGCCCGTGCGGTGCCGGTCGGCCCGTCAGGATGCAGAAAGGACGTGGGCGACGGCGTGCTGCCGATGGTCTGCAATGTGCCCAGAAAGCCCGCGATTTCGCTGTCCCGCGCCGCCAGTTGCCGCGTCAGCTGGGTTTCCCGCAGCGACGCGCGTCGCAGCCCGTCACGCATGGCGGCGAGCCCGGCCTCATAGGCCTTGATCGTCGCGGTCAGCGCCTTCACGCGGTCGCGGGCGCTGTCGGCCTCTTCCAGTTGCGCGGCGGCCTCTTGCAACTGCGCGCCCGCATCTCGGGCCAGCGCGGTCGCGTCCTGTGCGAACAGGGTCGCAGGCCACAGGCAAACCAGAAGGGCAAGCGCGCGGATCATGTCAGCAGGTTGCTCCCGGTCATCTCGTCTGGTTGCTCCAGCCCCATCAGATGCAACAGCGTCGGTGCAAGATCGGCCAGACGCCCAGCCTGCAACGTGCCTTGGGCCCCGACCACGGCCACCGGCACAAGGTTCAGCGTGTGCGCCGTATGCGGCCCGCCGGTTTCGGGGTCGATCATCACTTCGCAATTGCCGTGATCCGCCGTCACGATCATCGCACCGCCCGCCGCGTCCAGCGCCGCCACGACCTGTGACAAGCCACGGTCCACCGCCTCGCAGGCCGCGATCGCCGCGTCCAGATCACCGGTGTGACCCACCATGTCGGGGTTGGCATAGTTGACCACGATCAGGTCGTAACCATCGCCGATGGCCTGCACCAGATGCGCCGTGACCTCTTCGGACGACATCTCGGGCTGCACGTCATAGGTCGGCACGTCCGGGCTTTTGGGCATGTAGCGGTCTTCGCCCTCGGCCGGCACCTCGACACCGCCGTTCAGGAAGAAGGTAACATGGGGGTATTTCTCGGTTTCCGCGATGCGGTACTGGCGCAGCCCGTGCTGTGCGACCCATGCACCCAGCGTGTTGATGATCGCAGGCTTGGGATAGGCGGTCTGCATGTAGGCGTTGTGCTGATCCGAATACTCGGCCATGCCCAGCAGCCCCGCCCATCGGGGGCGTGTGCCTGCGTCAAAGGCGGCAAAGTCCGGCGCGCCGATGGCCGCCATGATCTCGCGTGCGCGGTCGGCGCGGAAATTCAGGCAGAACACCCCGTCGCCATCCTGCGCACCGGCATAATCGCCGATCACCGTGGCGGGGATGAATTCGTCGGTGGTATCGGCGGCATAGGCCTGTGCTACCGCATCCTGCGCATCGGTTGCCCGGTTCCCCCTGGCATGGACAATCGCGTCAAATGCCTTTTGCACACGGTCCCAACGGTTGTCGCGGTCCATGGCGAAATAACGCCCCGTGACAGTCGCGATTGCCGCCCCCTCGGGCAGCGCATCGGTCAGCGTGCGGAAATATCCCTGCGCCGACTTGGGCGCCACATCGCGGCCATCGGTCAGCGCGTGGATTTTCACAGGCACGCCTGCATCAACACAAGCCCTGGCCGCCGCGATCATATGGTTCAGGTGACCATGCACCCCGCCATCCGACACGACCCCCATCAGATGCGCGGTGCCGCCCGTGGCTTTCAACCCGCCGATAAACGCCTGCAAGGCGCTGTTTTCAAAGAACGAACCATCCTCGATCGCCAGATCAATCTGCCCCAGGTCCATCGCCACCACGCGGCCCGCACCGATGTTGGTGTGCCCGACCTCGGAATTGCCCATCTGCCCCGTCGGCAGGCCAACATCCGGCCCGTGGGTGATCAGCGTCGCATTGGGGCACGTCGCCATGATGCGGTCAAAGGTGGGCGTTTTCGCCAGCGCGGGCGCGTTTCCCGTGGTCTCCTCGCGCAGACCCCAGCCATCAAGAATGCACAGAACAACGGGTTTTCGGGACATAATGCGGCGCGACCTTTGTGACTATTGTGTGGCGTTCTAACGCAGCGCACCGCCGGGGTGAACCGTTTTGAGCAGGATTGGCGGAATTGAACTCTACATCGACGGTTTGCGCAGGAAACGGGTCGATGAACCGCACCCGACAAGCATAGCTGGACACAGCACAAGGAGACAGCCCATGCCAACATTCACAGCCCTGCCCACCGAAATCGTCGAAGCCTGGCGCGCAGGCGCGCCCGATGCTTATGGCAACCCGCCCGAGCGGCATATCTCGACCGGCGCGGGCAACCCCTGCCGCCACTGCCTGCACCACGTGCCCAAGGGCGCGGACATGTTGATCCTCGCGCACAAGCCCTTCGAGGGGACGCATCCCTATGCGGAAACCGGCCCGATATTCCTCTGTGCCGATCCCTGTGACCAAGGAGGCGGTGCGGACCTGCCCCCGATCCTGACCTCGTCTCCGGACTATCTGATCAAGGGTTATGGCACCGACGACCGCATCGTCTATGGCACCGGCGTCGTGGCCCCCGTGGCCGAGTTGCACCAGCGCATCGCCGCGATCTTTGCCAACCCCACGGTCGCCTATATCCACGCCCGCAGCGCGCGCAACAACTGCTATCAGTTGCGGATCGACAGGGACTGATCCCCCTTGCATGGGGGCGTCCTTGTGGCCCATAAAGGCCTGACTATCGGACCGATGAGGACGCCCATGACCCTGCAAGCCCCCGAGACCAAAATCGTCGACCAATACCGTGTGGCCTGTGACGGCTCTGAAGGTGCCCTGGGCCACCCGCGCGTCTGGTTGCAAATTCCGCAGGACACGGGTTGGGTCGAGTGCCCCTATTGCGATTGCAAATACATCCACGCCGACCACAAGGCCGACAGCTGAAACGGCTTGCCGTTGGCCTGCTTGTCCTGATCTTCTGCTATCCTTGCGCTGCGATTGTCGGTGCGCTGGTGCCTTCAGCGCGCATTGCGGATGATGGCAAGCCCAACCATCAGGTTCTGCTGATCGCGGGGCCCATCCACTATGATTTCATCCTGCCGCTGGACGACGCAACGCGCACGGCTTTTGCCGACCTGCCCGATGCGGCGCTGCTGATGGGTCTGGATGGCGCGCAAAACCTGCTGGTTGGCTGGGGCGCGCATGATTTCTATACCACCGTCGGTGCCTATGGCGACGTGACGGCGCAGGCGGCGTGGCGCGGGCTGACCGGCGACAGTTCTGTCATACGGCTGGACGCCGTGGGTGCCGTGCCGCCAGAACTGGAGTTGCGCAGCCTCGCCATGACCGATGCGCAATACGCCCGTTTCCTGACCGCCCTGCGCGCCACCTTTGGCGACGAGAGGCCGCTGGCCACTCCGGGCTTTACCGACACTGACCTGTTCTATCCGGCCAAGGGCCGTTTCAACGGCTTTCGCACCTGCAACGTCTGGGTCGGCGAGATGATCCGCGCCGCGGGCCTGCGCTTTGGCCTTTGGACGCCACTGCCGCTGTCTGTCAGCCTGTCGCACTGGCTGTATCAATCCGCAGGCAGTACCGCGAACTAATTCCGCCTGCCACGGGCACGCCATCTGGAAGCCGTGGCCCTCCTGTGGCACAAGAAGGTCAAAGTTTGCAGCGAGGGTGTGATGTCATCAAAATTCGGAAAAGGGTGCCACCTGCACCTGATCGACGGCTCGGCCTTTATCTTTCGCGCGTATCACGCATTGCCGCCGCTGACGCGCAAGTCGGACGGGTTGCCGATCGGCGCGGTCGCGGGCTTTTGCAACATGCTGCAACGCTATGTCGAGGGCAACACCGGCAGCGACGTGACCCATGTCGCGGTGATCTTTGACAAGGGCAGCCACACCTTCCGCAACGAGATGTACGACCAGTACAAGGCCAACCGCGAAGCCATGCCCGAGGACCTGCGCCCGCAGATCCCGCTGACCCGCACCGCAACCGAAGCGTTCAACATCGCCTGCGAAGAGAAAGAAGGCTACGAGGCCGACGACATCATCGCCACGCTGGCCGTGCAGGCCCGCGCCGCCGGAGGCCGCTGCACCATCATCAGCAGCGACAAGGACCTGATGCAGCTGGTGGGCGACGGCGTCGAAATGCTGGACGCCATGAAGAACAAAAGCATCGACCGCGATGGCGTGTTCGAGAAATTCGGCGTCTATCCCGACCGCGTGGTGGATGTGCAGGCGCTGGCCGGCGACAGCGTGGACAACGTGCCCGGCGCGCCCGGCATCGGCATCAAGACCGCCGCGCTGCTGATCAACGAATACGGCGATCTGGACACGCTTCTGGCCCGCGCCGAAGAGATCAAACAGCCCAAACGCCGTCAAACCCTGATCGACCACGCCGACCAGATCCGCCTCAGCCGCGATCTGGTGAAGCTGGACGAGAACACGCCGCTGGACTTCACGCTGGACGATCTGGAAGTGCGCGACCCCGATCCCGAACGGCTGATGAATTTCCTGGCCGAGATGGAATTCCGCACCCTGTCCAAACGCATCGCCGAGGCGCTGCACGTCGAAGCGCCGGTGATCGAGGACAAGAGCCCCGCCCCCGCCGACCTGCCCGAGACCGAAACGGTGCCGTTCAACCCGGACGCTTACGAACACGTCCGCGACGCTGCCGGGCTGCAGGTCTGGATTGACCGCATCCGCGAACGCGGCTGGGTTGCAATCGACACGGAAACCACCGGTCTGAACGAGATGACCGCCGATCTGGTCGGCATTTCGCTGTGCGTCGATCCCGGGCAAGCCTGCTATATCCCGCTGATCCACAAGGACAGTGGCACCGACGATCTGTTCGGCTCGGACGATCTGGCCGAGGGGCAGATGCCGCTGGAACAGTGTCTTGAGTTGCTGACGCCGGTGCTAGAGGATCCTTCGGTCCTGAAAATCGGGCAGAACATGAAATACGACGCCAAGATTTTCGCCCAGCTTGGCATCACGGTCGCGCCCATCGACGACACGATGCTGCTGTCCTATGCGCAGCACGCGGGCCTGCACAATCACGGCATGGACACGCTGTCGGAACGCTATCTCGGCCATACCCCGATCCCGATCAAACCGCTGCTGGGCTCTGGTAAATCCGCGATCACCTTTGACCGCGTGCCGCTGGACAAGGCCGTGGCCTATGCCGCCGAGGATGCCGACATCACCCTGCGCCTGTGGCAGACCCTGAAGCCGCAATTGCACCGCGTCGGCGTGACCAAGGTTTATGAGACGCTGGAACGCCCGCTGGTGCCGGTGCTGGCCGCTATGGAACGGTCCGGCATCAAGGTTGACCGCGACACGCTCAGCCGCATGTCCAACGCCTTTGCCCAGAAGATGGCCGGGCTGGAAGACGAGATTTACGAACTGGCAGGCCGCAAATTCAACGTCGGCTCCCCCGCGCAAGTGGGCGAAGTGTTGTTCGAGGATATGGGCCTTGAGGGCGGCAAGAAGGGTGCGAATGGCAAGTATTCTACCGGTGCCGACATTCTCGAAGACCTGGCCACCGAACACGACTTCCCCCGCCGCATTCTGGACTGGCGTCAGCTTAGCAAGTTGAAATCGACCTACACCGACGCGCTTCAGGACCACATCAACCCTGACACGGGCCGCGTGCACACGTCCTATTCCATCGCGGGGGCATCCACTGGGCGTCTGGCCTCGACCGATCCGAACCTGCAAAACATCCCGATCCGCAGCGAAGAAGGCCGCCGCATCCGCGAGGCTTTCGTGGCGGAGCAGGGCAAGACGCTGGTGGCGCTGGACTATTCCCAGATCGAACTGCGCATTCTGGCGCATATCGCGGATATTCCCGAGCTGAAACAGGCCTTTGCCGACGGCATCGACATTCACGCGCTGACCGCGTCCGAAATGTTCAACGTGCCGCTGGACGAGATGACACCCGACATCCGCCGTCAGGCCAAGGCGATCAACTTTGGCGTCATCTACGGCATCTCGGGCTTTGGCCTGGCCCGCAACCTGCGCATTCCGCGAGCCGAGGCGCAGGGGTTCATCGACCGGTATTTCGAACGCTTCCCCGGCATTCGCACCTATATGGACGACACCAAGGCGTTCGCCAAAGAGCACGGCTTTGTCCAAACCCTGTTCGGCCGCAAGATCCACACGCCCGAGATCGCCAGCAAAGGCCCCCGCGCCGGTTTCGCCGCCCGCGCCGCGATCAACGCGCCGATTCAGGGCACCGCCGCAGACGTGATCCGCCGCGCGATGATCCGTATGCCCGCCGCCATCGCTGACATCCCTGCGACAATGTTGTTGCAGGTCCACGATGAACTGCTGTTCGAGGTGGACAACGGATCAGAAGACGCGCTGATCGACGCCGCACGCAATGTGATGGAAAACGCCGCCAATCCGGTGGTGAAACTGGATGTAAAACTGACCGTGGACGCCGGCAAAGGCGCGAACTGGGCCGAAGCGCACTAACCCTGAACGGTCAGCCGCATCACCATCCGCCGCGCCAGCGGTGCCACGAACAACACGACCGGAAAGGCCACGGCCCAACTGGTCAGCCACGCACCCATCCAGATGGCAAGAAACCCGTCCCACACGTCAGTGGCGCGCAGCATACTGATGCCCGACACAATCAGCGACATCATCCCGCTGAGGAAAAAGCCAAAGGCAATGTGGGCGTAACGCGCGGGAATCATCGGCAAACCTTTCGGGGGCAAACGCCAAAGAATTCCCACAACAAGCCCGAACGGTCCAGACTTCTGTGGTTCAAAAAATCCCGGGGTGAGGCCGCAGGCCGAGGGGCAGCGCCCCTTACCCCCGCTTCATCCAGCCCAACGTTTTGTCGGTCGACGCACCGGGCGTGTATTCCGCCGACACCCAGCCGTCATAGCCGCTGTCGTCAATCGCGCGGAACAACGCCGCAAAATCCACCGTCCCCGCCCCCGGCGGGCCACGGTCCGGCGCGTCACCAATCTGGATGTGACGGATCAGCGGACGCAGGGCGGCAAAGGATGCCAGGGCATCGCCGGTGATCTCCTGGGCATGGTAGCTGTCCCATTGCAGCGCCAGATTGTCGGCGCCCACGTCGGCAATGATCCCGGCCGCCAGATCAAAATCGTTCAGGAAATACCCGGGGGCCGAGGCGGGGCACAAGGGTTCCAACGTCAGCGTCAGCCCCTCGGGTGCCAGATCGCAGGCACGCTTCAGGTTTTCCACCATCACCGCCCGCGCCCCGTCGCCCTGCGCCACACCGGCCATCACGTGAATGAACGACACGCCCAGCGCCTGCGCAAACCGCGTGGCGCGGCGCATGTCGTGGGCAAAGCGGTCCTCGCGCCCCGCGATCGCGGCAAAGCCGCGTTCGCCACCGGTATAGTTCGGCGGCGGCGCGTTGATCAGGATCATCTGAAGCCCGTTCCGGCGCAGGGCTTTCTGGATATCCCCGGCAGGGAAATCATAGGGAAACAGCACTTCGACCGCTCTGAACCCGGCCTCGGCCGCCGCATCAAAGCGGTCGAGAAAGGGCAGGTCAGGCCATAGATGTGTAAGATTGGCGGCAAATCTGGGCATGGCCGCAACCTGCCGCAGTGCGCGGCGCACGCCAAGGGCTAATCGTCAAGCGTCAGGGCAATTCATCCGACGGAATGATGCCAAAGAATTCCCCCTTGGACCACACCCCGAACCAGCCGTCGTGATGGGTGCCGATGTCGACCAGCCGGTAAAAGCTCTTGCGGTCGATCAACGCCTCCAGATTGCGGCGCACCAGAACATAAGGCGACGGTTCTCCGGTCTCGGGATCGCGTTCCACACGGATGGGGGCGTCGGGACCCGCGACTGTGACATCGTCGGTCTTGGTCACAAAGGTCAGAACCTGATCGGTGCCCTCGCCCTCGGCCTCAAAGTCGATGGCCAGGAACGGCGCGTCCTCGACGGTGATGCCAACCTTTTCCACGGGCGTGACCAGAAAATAATCATCGCCCTCACGCTTGAGAATCGATGCAAACAATTTGACCAATCCGGGCCGACCGATGGGCGTGCCCTGATAAAACCACGTGCCGTCGCGTTTGATCTGCATGTCCAGATCGCCGCAAAAGGCGGGGTCCCACTTGTCCACCGGCGGCAGTCCGCGCGTTTTTGCTGCTTTAATCGACGCAACAAGGCTGTCTGCGTTGGGCGTCACGGTTTTTTGTCCGCTCATGACTGAAAATTGCCCCTTCCGGCTTTTGCTATTTCGCGTTTGCACGATACGTTGTCTGAAAGAGCAATATAACCTGCGAGAGTGAAAAGTCATGAGTGACGCCGAAAACATGGTCGCCGAGATCGAAGCCCTGGGCGAGAAACTGGGTCAGGCCAAGGCGTCGATCACACGGCGGTTCATCGGGCAGCCGCGTGTGGTCGAACTGACGCTGACGGCACTTTTGTGCGGTGGTCACGGGTTGCTGATCGGCCTGCCCGGTCTGGGCAAGACGCGGCTTGTGGAAACACTCAGCACCGTCATGGGGCTGGACGGCAACCGCGTGCAGTTCACGCCCGACCTGATGCCGGCCGATATTCTGGGCTCCGAGGTTCTGGACACTGCTGCTGACGGCAGCCGCGTGTTCCGCTTTTTGCCCGGCCCGATCTTTTGCCAGCTGCTGATGGCCGACGAGATCAACCGCGCCTCGCCGCGCACGCAATCGGCGCTGTTGCAGGCGATGCAGGAAAAAACCGTGACCGTCGCGGGCGAGGATCGTCCCTTGGGCACACCCTTCCACGTTCTGGCCACGCAGAACCCCATCGAACAAGAGGGCACCTATCCCCTGCCCGAGGCACAGCTTGACCGCTTTCTGGTTCAGATCGACGTGGCCTACCCCGACCGCGAGACCGAACGTGACATTCTGATCGCCACCACAGGCGAAGCCGAGGCACAGGCCGTGCCCGTGTTCTCGGGCGGCGAACTGCTGGCAGCCCAGCGTCTGCTGCGGCGGATGCCCGTGGGCGACAGCGTGGTCGAGATGATCCTTGATCTGGTGCGCGCCTTCCGTCCCGATGCGCCCGACGCGTCGCAACAGGTGCGTGACACCGTGGCATGGGGTCCCGGCCCGCGTGCCTCGCAAGCGCTGATGCTGGCCGTGCGGGCCAAGGCGCTGCTGGATGGCCGTCTGGCCCCCTCGGCCGAGGATGTGGTTGATATGGCGCGGCCTGTGCTGACGCACCGCATGGCACTGAACTTTGCCGCGCGGGCGCGCGGCGACAGCCTTGTCGACCTGATCGAAACCACCGCAGCGGGCCTGTCCCGCCGGGCCGCCGCGTGACGCCAGACCCGATCACCCTGCGCCAGTCAGCCGAGGATCAGGCCGCCCGCCTTCCCGCGCTGCTGGCCCGTGCCGAGCAACTGGCCGGTGCCGTCCTGTTGGGCGACCATGGCCGCAGGCGTGCTGGTACAGGTGATGATTTCTGGCAATACCGCCCGGCACAGGCGGGCGACAGCCGCCGCATGATCGACCACCGCCGCAGCGCAAGGGGCGACACGCAATTCGTGCGCGAACGCGAATGGCAGATCGCGCAATCGGTGATGCTGTGGTGCGATCAGGGTGCCTCGATGCGGTTCAACAGCACCGATGCCCTACCGACCAAGGCCGAGCGTGCACGCGTCCTGACACTGGCCTTGGCGATCCTGCTGGTGCGGGGCGGCGAACGTGTGGGCCTGACCGGCACCCGTCTGCCCCCCAGACGTGGCCGGATGCAGGTGGTGCGACTGGCGCAAATGCTGTCCGAGGATTCTGCCGACGACTACAGCCCGCCGGAGCACCGCGCGATGATCCCCCATGCACAGGCCCTGTTCGCCTCGGACTTCATGGGTGACATTGCGGACGTGCAACTGGCCTTGACCAAGGCCGCCGACCGCGGCGTGCGCGGCGTGTTGATGCACGTTCTGGACCCCTCCGAAGAGGCATTCCCGTTTCGCGGGCGCACCATCTTTGAAAGCGTCGGCGGCACGTTGCGGCACGAAACCCTGAAAGCGAACGACCTGCGCGACCGCTATCTGGAACGCCTCGCCGCCCGCAAGGCCGAGCTTCAGCGCCTGTGCGCGCTGACCGGCTGGCACTACGGCGTTCACCACACCGACAGCAGCGCGCAATCGGCGCTTTTGTGGCTGTACCGGGCGATGGACCGTTCCGTGATGGTGCGCGGATGACGATTCTGGGTGGCATCGGGTTTACCGCACCGTGGTTGCTGGTGGCGCTGGCGGCGCTGCCGATCCTGTGGCTGATCCTGCGCGCGGTCCCGCCCGCGCCGATCCGCCGCCGTTTTCCCGGTGTGGCGCTATTGCTCGGGCTGACCGACGCCGATGCCGTTTCGGACCGCACGCCGTGGTGGCTGATGCTGCTGCGGATGCTGGCCGTGGCGCTGGTGATCCTTGGCCTGTCCGGTCCGGTGATGAACCCGCAGACCGAGCGTGCCCGCGAAAGCGGCCCGCTGCTGGTGGTGCTGGATGGCACCTGGGCCGGCGCTGCGCATTGGCCACAAATGATCGAAACATTGCAAGGTGAGCTGAACCGCGCCGCCGCCGACGACCGTACGGTTGCCGTACTGCAACTGACCCGTCCCGAAGCACCGGCGTTTCAGGCCGCGAACACATGGTCCACACGACTGGCCGGGTTTCAGCCCGAACCCTGGCAGCCGGACAGCGCGCAGATCGACACAGCCGTTGAGTTGATCGCCCAAAGCGGCGCGTCCAGTGCGCTGTGGATGGGCGACAGCCTTGCCTATGACGGTCAGGACCGCGTGCTTGCCGCGCTTGAGACCCTTGGCCCCGTGTCCGTGGTCCAGTCAGGCCAGAACACATTGGGCATGACGCCCGCAACCTATGCGGATGGCGCTGTGCAACTGTCTGCCTTGCGTGCCGCGGCGGGGCCGGCCCGTGCAGTGACCGTGCTGGCGCAGGGGCGCGATCCCGCTGGCAACCCGACCACACTGGCCACCGCTCAGGCCGAATTCGCCGATGGCGCGACCGAGGCACAGACGGAACTGGCCCTGCCTGCCGAACTGCGCGCCCGCATCACCCGTTTCGAGATTCAGGGCGGGCGCAGCGCCGGTGCGCTGACCCTGACCGACGACAGCCTGCGCCGCCGCGAGGTCGCGCTGATCGCCGGTCGCACCGATCGCGAAGGGCTGGAGCTGCTGTCACCGCTGCATTACCTGCAACAGGCGCTGGCCCCCACCGCCGACCTGCTGGACGGTGCGCTGGATGATGTGCTGCCGGCCAACCCCGATGTGATCGTGCTGGCCGATGTGGCCACGATGACAGACGACGAATCTGCCAAACTGGCCGACTGGGTCGAAGAGGGCGGCTTGTTGCTGCGCTTTGCCGGACCGCATGTCGCGGCCAGCGACATCAGCCGCGACGCAATTGATCCGCTGATGCCCGTGCGCCTGCGCAGCGGTGGCCGCTCGGTGGGTGGCGCGATGAGCTGGGGCGAGCCGAAATCGCTGGCCCCCTTCCGCGACAGCTCGCCGTTTTTCGGCCTGAACATCCCCGACGACGTGCGGGTCAGCGCGCAAGTGATGGCGCAACCCGGCCCTGATCTGGCCGAGGCGGTCATCGCCGACCTGTCCGACGGCACGCCTCTGGTCACGCGCAAGCGCATGGGTCAGGGGCAGGTCGTGCTGTTCCACGTGACCGCAAACGCCGAATGGTCCACCCTGCCGCTGTCGGGCCTGTTCGTGGAAATGCTGGAACGTCTGGCCGTGTCATCCGCCACCACGGCCCCCGAGGCCGCCGACCTGCAAGGCACCGTGTGGCAACCCGAACAGGTGATGGACGGCTATGGCGTGCTGCGCGACGCGGGCACCCTGCCCGGCATCGAGGGGCCGACGCTGGTCGATGCCCCGCTGGGACCGCAAATGCTGCCGGGGATCTATGCCTCGGAGGATCGGTTCCTGGCGCGCAACGTGCTGACGGCGGATGCTGTTCTGACCCCCGCCACATGGCCCGCGCGCATCCCCGTCACCGGCTTTCGCAGCGCCCCGCCCGAAGCGTTGGGTGGCCTGCTGATGGGTCTGGCGCTGTTGCTGTTGGCGCTGGATGTGGTGGCGTCGCTGGCGCTGTCAGGGCGGCTGGGACCGACCCGTGGCGCGGTGGCGGCACTGGCGCTGCTGATGATGATGCCGCAGGGCGCAGATGCACAGGACGACGACATCCAGCGCGCCATAGAGGCCACCTCCGAGGTCGTGCTGGCCCATGTGCTGACCGGCAACGCCGACGTGGACGAAATCGCCCAGGCGGGGCTGCGCGGCCTGTCCGACACCTTGTATTTCCGCACCTCGGTCGAGCCTGCACTGCCGATGGGCGTAAACCTTGAAACCGACGATCTGGCGTTTTTTCCCCTGCTGTACTGGCCCATCACCCCTGACCAACCGCGGCCCTCTGCCGAAGCCTATGCCCGGCTGAACGATTACCTGCGCTCGGGCGGGCTGATCCTGTTCGACACCCGCGACGCCAATGTCGCAGGTTTCGGCACGGCCAGCCCCAATGGCCGCAAGCTGCAGGATCTGGCCGCCCCGCTGGACATTCCGGCGCTGGAACCGGTGCCAAGCGACCACGTGCTGACCCGCACCTTCTATCTGCTGCAGGACTTCCCCGGCCGCTACACCAGCCGCGATGTCTGGGTCGAGGCATCGCCGCCCGGTGCCGAACAGGTCGAGGGCATGCCCTTCCGCAACCTGAACGACGGTGTCACACCGGTGGTGATCGGCGGCAACGACTGGGCGGGGGCCTGGGCGGTTGACGCCTCGGGCAATCCGATGCTGCCCGTAGGGCGCGGCTTTGGCGGGGAACGCCAGCGCGAGCTGGCCTACCGTTTTGGCGTCAATCTGGTCATGCACGTGCTGACCGGCAATTACAAAAGCGATCAGGTCCATGTGCCTGCCTTGCTGGATCGGCTGGGCCAATGACCGGAACCGTTATCTTTGATCCGCTGCTGCCGTGGACATGGCTGGCCGTATTGGCAGTGATCACGCTGGCCGGTGTGGTGCTGGCGCTGGTCCGTGGCCTGCGCGGCTGGGCCTTGCGCGGGGCAGCAGCGCTGGTGGTGCTGGCCGCATTGGCGCAACCGTCCTACCAGGTCGAAGACCGCGCGCCACTAAGCGACATCGTGATCCTGGCCGAAGACACCAGCGCCTCGCAAAGTCTGCCGGGCCGAGCAGAACAGACAGCCCAAGCCGCCGACGCGCTTGAGGCGCAACTGGC
This sequence comes from Sulfitobacter sp. 20_GPM-1509m, assembly GCF_000620505.1. Taxonomy (GTDB): domain Bacteria; phylum Pseudomonadota; class Alphaproteobacteria; order Rhodobacterales; family Rhodobacteraceae; genus Pseudosulfitobacter. The sequence goes on from NZ_JIBC01000005.1 coordinate 239,619, forward strand.
CGCGCGCCCCAACACCGAAGTGCGCCGGATCACCGTGCCGGACGCCGAGGGCGACGGCGGCACCATGCTGATGCAGGCGCTGTCCGACGCGCTGGCCGAAGAACCGCAGGCGCGGGTGGCGGGGCTCATCGCGCTCAGCGACGGGCAGGTGCATGACGCCGATATGGCGCTGGTCCTGCCCGCGCCGCTGCACCTGCTGCAATCGGGCTTTGCCGACGACTGGGACCGCCGCCTGACCGTGGTGGGCGCGCCTGCCTTTGCTATCATCGGGGAACCGGTCACCCTGACCCTGCGTGTCGAGGACATGGGCGCCGCCCCCGTGAGCGAACCCTATGCCGAGCTGGATATTTCCGTGGACGGCGAAGCACCCCAACGGTTCCGCGTGCCGGTGGGTCAGGACATCGACCTGCCCGTCACCCTGCCCCACGGCGGGCGTAACGTGATCCAGTTCACCACACCGACGCAAGAGGACGAGCTGACCGCGCGCAACAACACCGCGCTGATCCAGATGAACGGCGTCCGCGACCGGCTGCGTGTGCTTCTGGTCTCGGGCGAGCCGCACGCAGGCGGGCGCACTTGGCGCAACCTGTTGAAATCGGACAGCTCTGTCGATCTGGTCCACTTCACCATCCTGCGCCCGCCCGACAAACAGGACGGCGTGCCGGTGGGCGAGCTGAGCCTGATCGCCTTTCCCACGCGCGAACTGTTCATGGAAAAGATCGAAGACTTCGACCTGATCATCTTTGACCGCTACAAGCGGCGGGGCATCCTGCCTGCGCTCTATCTGGAGAATGTCGCCAACTATGTGCGCAAGGGCGGGGCCGTGCTGGTCGCCGCCGGACCGGACTTTGCCACCGCCGACAGCCTGTTCCGCTCGCCTCTGGGCGCCGTGATGCCCGCCGTGCCCACCGCCCGCGTGCGCGAAGAGGCCTATCGCCCCAAGGTCACCGAACTGGGCGAACGTCACCCCGTGACCACCAACCTGCCGTCACGCGGCGACTGGGGCCGCTGGCTGCGCCAGATCGACGTCAGGCCGAATTCGGGCAACGTGGTGATGTCGGGCATCGACGACAGCCCGCTTCTGGTGCTGGACCGCGTCGGCGAGGGACGTGTGGCGCTGCTGGCGTCGGATCACGCATGGCTGTGGTCGCGCGGCTACGAAGGCGGCGGGCCGCAGCTGGAACTGCTGCGCCGACTGGCGCACTGGATGATGAAAGAACCCGAACTGGAAGAAGAGGCGCTGACCGCCACCGCCAGCGGCCAGTCGATGCAGATCGAACGCCGCACCCTCAGCGATACCGTGCCCCCCGTGACCGTCACCGCCCCTGACGGCACCACGACCGAACTGACCCTGCGCAACGTGGCCCCCGGCCAGTTCATCGCGGATTATCAAGGCCCCGAGATTGGCCTGTACCGTCTGGAAAACGGTGACCAAAGCGCCGTTATCGGCCTTGGCCCCGCAGCCCCGCGCGAATTTATCAACACCGTCGGCACTGCGGAATTGCTGCAACCCGCCATAAACAGCACACGCGGCGGCGCGCTGCTGCTGGAGGACGGCCTGCCCGACATTCGCAACGTCCGCGAGGGTCGCCCCGCCGCAGGACGCGGCTGGATCGGGCTGACGCCGCGCAATGCATTCGAAACCCGCGACGTGCGCGCCACGGCGCTCTTGCCCGGCTGGCTGGTGCTGATGCTGAGCGCGCTGTTCATCGTCGCCGCATGGCTGCGCGAGGGCCGTCGCAGATAACCCCTTCATCTTGCCGGGTAAACTCCGGGGTGAGGCCGCAGGCCGAGGGGCAGCGCCCCTAATGCGCCACTTCAATCTCGACCGAGGCCGATTGCCCTGCCGCGTCCACCACCGAAATCCGGCTGAACCCGGCCCCGTCCAGCGCCAGCGCCACCTCGCGCTGTCGCAACCCCGCCGCCACGGGTGCGCCGTTCAGCAGGACGGTCAGCGGCAATTGCCCGCCCCGCATCTTCACCGTCAGCCCGTCACCGCCTGCCAGCACCGCGCCGCTGGGGGGAAAGGCCACGGTCAGCGTATCCGCCGAACGCACCGCGCCAAAGCGCGCATCAAAGCGTTGCAGCGGCTGCGGCAGTCGCGCGGTGGGCACGATCAGCGTTTCGGGCGGGGGTGGCGGCAGCGGGTCACGGGCCGATTTCAGACGACCGAATGCTTCGAACAGCACAGGTGCCGCCAGCCCGCCGCCAAAGGCGCCTGGCACCGGCGTGCCATCCGGCCGCCCCATCCACACACCGATCACGTGCCGCCCGTCATAGCCCACTGCCCATGCGTCGCGGTGCCCGTAGGAAGTCCCGGTCTTATAGGCCAGCCCGGTCACCCCCGCACCCGCAGGCGGCGGGATGTCGGACAGGATGTCGCCCACCTGCCACGCCGCTGTACGCCCCACGAGGCGGGCCAAGGGCGCTTGTGGCGCTTCGGCCTCAAGATGCAGGCGCGGCCCAGCGCCGCCTTCGGCCAGTGCCGCGTAAAGCTGTACCAGATCGCCCAGCGTCAGCCCGACACCGCCCAGCGCCACGGCCAGACCCGGCTGGCCCTGCACCACCGGCGTTGCCCCGCTGCGGCGCAGGGCCGCCATCAGGCGCGCGGGGCCAAGGGCTTCGGTCAGCGCCACGGGCGGAATGTTCAGCGACAGTTGCAAAGCCTGCCGCGCGGTGATGTCACCGCGAAACATGCCGTCAAAGTTCTGTGGCGCGTAGGTGCCAAAGGCGGTCGGGCGGTCGGGCATGATGGTTTCAGGATGCGCCAGCCCGCGATCAAAGGCCAGCGCATAGATCAAAGGTTTCAGCGTTGATCCGGGCGAACGCAGGGCGCGTGTCATGTCGACAAACCCCTGTGCGCCATCGCCATCCGCATAGTCCGCCGACCCGACCGAGGCGAGAATTTCTCCGGTCTGATGATCCGCCACCAGTATCGCCGTCGACACGCCGCGCGGCTGATCGCGCACCACGCGGGCGGCCAATGCCTCAAGCGCGCTTTGCAGGCGCGCGTTCAGGGTCGTGTCATGGCGCACCGTCAGCGGATCTGTGGCAATTAGGTGATCCCCCACATGCGGCGCAAGGCGCGGCATATCAGACATGCGCAACGGCACCGGCGCGTGGGTGGCGGGCAGGTCCAGACGCGCCAGAACGCGGTCGCGGGCGGCAAGGGCCGCTGCCCTATTGCGGTCCGGGCGACGGCCTTCGGGTGCTTGGGGCAAGGCGATCAGCAGAGCCGATTCTGCCGGGGTCAGACGTTTCGGTGGTTTGGCGAACCATGCGCGGGTGCCCGACTGAATCCCCTCGACCGCGCCGCCATAGGGCGCATGTTGCAGATACAGCGTCAGGATCTGATCCTTGTCCAGCCGCCGCTCCAGCGCCCAGGCCACGCGCATCTGCCGCAGCTTACCCGCCCAGCGTCCGGTGCCGGAATTCTCCAGCAACCGCGCCACCTGCATCGTCAGGGTCGACCCGCCGGACACCACATCGCCGTTCCACGCCGCCTGCCCCACGGCCCGCACCAGCGCCATCAGGTCAACGCCGTTGTGGCGGGCAAAGCGTTTGTCCTCGTAGGCGATCAGCATCTGCACAAAGGTCGGATCGACATCCGCCAGCGCCACCGCTAGCCGCTGCCGCCCGTCCTCGACCGGATAGGCGCGCAGCAAGGTGCCGTCGCGCGCCCGCACCTCGACAGAGGTTTCCGCCAGCACCGGCGGCAACACCGTGGCCGCAACCCAATCGTCCCACGCATCGCGCAGGCCCGCAGTCAGGGCCAGCCCAAGCGCCAAGGCAATCAGGCTGCGTCCGCCGATCATGGCGTGACGGTCACGCGGCCCGTTTCCGTCACGGCGCGGTATTCGGGCCGGTACATATCCTGCACCAGCGCCGCCGGATGGTGATAGTCGCCCGGGCTGATCGCCCGCACCACATAGGCCAGCTGGAACGCCTCGTCGCCACGGTGATCCACCGCCGCCACAAAGCGTTCGGCGCGGAACTGGGCGGTTTCCGTATCGGCCAGCTTCAGCCAGTCCAGCGCACGAATATCACCCGACCGCAACAGGTTGGGGTTGTCGATCTCAAGCCCCGCAGGCAGCGCATCATCCACGATCAGACGCGCGCCGACTTCCTCGAAGGGCTGGATGGTCAGCACAACCACGCGCCGTTCGCCCGCGGCAAAGGGGCCGTCCGCCGGATCCCCCTGCAACGTGTAGTACTCACGCTTGATCGCATAGCCATAGCCGCCCGCCTCCGGCGCCACCAAAGGCACGCCGTAGGTTGTCAGCGTGACGTCCGTCGGCGCACCCGACACGTTGCGAATGCTGTGCGGCGTGCCGCCTGTCTCAAGCGTCTGGATCACCGGACCGCTGGCGGGCTGGTCGTCCACCGTCAGGCCGGGATTGGCCGTGTCTTCGTTCAGCGCCTGCGCCGCCATGAGCACCTGCGCCGCCTCTTGCGTGGACAGGCTGCGGCTGGTGTTGCCGATGCGGGCGGCCACGGCAGCGCGATCAATGGCGTTGCTGCCCGACAGGGCCGCCAGTTTCAGCACACCGGCGGCATCACGCAGCGGCGTGCCAAAATCCGAACGCCAGCCGGTCGTTTCCCGCGCGCTTTGGTCCATCTGCGCGCTGGCCTTGGCGAACAACTGATCCGCGCGCAGCTGGTCGCCGTACATCGCCAGCGCCGCGCCCAGTTGGGCGGTCGCCAGCGGCGTGCCGAAATCGTCGCCCTTGGTGTCCGCATAGTACCGCAGATCGCCCATCGCCGCCGCCCCGTTGCGCGCCAGAACCAACAGCGCATAGGCGATGTCTTCGCCGCCCTCGTCAAAGTCAGGGGCGTAGTTCACGCGGTTCTTCAGGTTGTCGATGGCCAGATCATAGGCCAGATCCGGCACGACAAACCCCTTGGCCCGCGCCTGGGTCAGGAAATCGGTCACGTAGACATCCAGCCAGAATTCACCCGATTGCGCGCGCCACAAGCCAAAGGCACCGTTGCTGTCCTGCCGCGCCAGAACGCGATTTACCGCGTCGTTGATACGCTTGGGCAGGTCGGTGATCCCTGCAGCAGGGGCAAAGTCGCTGAGGTACAACAGCGGCAGCGCCGCCGAGGTGACCTGCTCCGTGCAGCCATAGGGATAGCGGTCCAGCTGCGTCAGCAGCCCCGGCACATCAAACCGCGCCAGCGGACCCGCCGCCAGCGTCGCCCGTGCCGAGGCCGGTTGCAGACCTGCCAGCACGTTGTCGTCAAAGGTAAACGCCTCGCCCGCGCCAAGGCTGAACCGTCGAGTCGTGGCGGTTTCGGGGTCGGTCACCCGCACCCCCAGCGCCAGCGTCTTGGTCAGCACTTTGCCTTCCGGCGTCGTCAGGGTGACGGTCACGTCGTAGTCTCCCGCTTGCGACGCGGTCAGTGGCACGGTGATGCGCTGCGTGGCGCCCTCGGCCAGATCGAACGACGCAGGTGCCGCGCCAAGTTGCAATCCGTCCGACGCCAGCGCCAACTGCACGGTGCCAGCCGGTCCGTCCGCATGGACCACGTCCAGCAACAACCGGCTGGTGTCGCCGGGGGCCAGGAAGCGGGGCAAGGCGGCTGTGACAACGACCGGATCGCGCGCCAGCACATCGGTTTGCGCCTGCCCGACCGAGGAGGCAGACCATGCAACGGCCATCAGCTTGATCGTGCCATTGAACGCAGGTCGCGGAATGGTGACAGTTGCCGTACCATCAGCACCCACGGTGACGGGGCCGGTGAACCAAGACATCAGCTCTTCTGTCGGGGGCGGCGATTGCAGCCCATCCAGTCCGGCAGCGTCACCGCCCGAACGGACAACGCCCAGCGCGCCGTTCATGCCGTCGATCAGACGGCCATAGACATCACGCATTTCAACGCCCAACCGGCGTTGTCCAAAATAGTGGTCCGACGGGTCGGGGGCCTGATAATTCGTCAGGTTCAGTATCCCCACATCGACCGCGGCCAGCGTGACAAACGCAGTTTCGCCTGCGGTGATGCCATCGACCTGAATGGTCGCGTCAAAGCTGCCTTTCTGCCCGTCCACCGCCTCGGGTGCGGTGATATCGACAGCCAGTTGCCGCGCCGCGGGGTTCACGGCGGCATGGGCCACGCCCAGCGCGCGCGCCGGGTTCTGCCCCGCCTGCACGTCCATCGGGCGGATGACTGAAGCGGTGACATAAGCCCCCGTGCCCCACTCTGCGCCCACGGTCAGCGGCACGATGTTTTCGCCCGCCGTCACCTCGACGACGCGGCGTTCGATCACGCGGTTCGACGCCACGGTAATCAGCGCCGTGCCGTCATAGCGTGGGACCAGACGCAATTGCGCGGTGTCGCCCACGTCAAAGCTGTCGGCATTCAGCGACAGGTCCAGACGGTCGGGCGTGTCGGTGCCTTCGCCCGCACCATACCAGCCCGCATAGAAGTTGACCGACGACGCGACGTAAGGCGCGCCCGTGGACTCAACCACCAGTTCGTATTCGCCCCACTCGGTCGCGGCCTGCACCTGCACCGGGTCCTGGCCCAGCGTTGCGGTGCCGGATGCCACGCGGATGCGGCGGGTGGTCGGTTCCCAGTTCCAGTTGCCGTACATCTGATACCACTGATACCGCGTCTCGACACGGTTCACGGTCCATTTCACCGGCAGCGATCCTTCTGTCGCGATCAGATCAAAGCTGGCCGATGACATCTCGGGCAGCACGTCGTCAAAGGCGGGATTGATCCCGATCATCACGCCCTCGGGCGCGATGGGGGCGGTGATCTGGCGTTCGACCGGGCGGCCCGATCCTTCCGCGACACGTACGGTCACGCGGGCTTGCAGCAACTGCCCCTCGGGGTCCACCTCCGGCAGCTCCAGCGGCAGGGTTGCATGGCCCTGCGCGTCGGTACGGGCGGCGTCCAGAAAGCGGGTGCGCGCCGAAAAGCGGGTGTCGTAGCGGCCAAAGCTGTAGCCGGGCCAATCGTCCAGCCCATCACGGCGCAGCACACGCACGTCGCCCTCGATCGCCAGATTGGCCCCTGCTGCACCAAACAGATAGCGCGCGTCGATTTTCAGGGGCGGCGTGTCTGTCAGACGCAGCGGCGCGTCGGGCAGGGTCAGGTCAAAGTCGATGCGTTCAGGCAGGAAATCCTCGACCAGAACGGTCTGGGTGGCCAATGGCGCGGCCTCCAGATCGGACTTCAGGTCCAACCGCCACGCACCGCGCGGCACGTCCATGCCCAGCGGCAGGTTGAACACATGCCCCCCGGCCTGTGCGTTGGTGGACAGCGTGCGGCTGTATTCCACGCCATCGGGGCGCGTCAGGATTGCGGTCAGCGGCAGGCCTTGAATGGCATCCGCCGTGCCGTCACGGGTCAGCGCGGTGACGTTGATCACATCGCCCACGCGATAGGCCCCACGGTCGGTCGCCATGAACGTGTCGATGGGCGGCGCGGGCGGTCGGCCTTCGACGCCCCGGTCGGACAGGTCGAACGCCGGATCGGTCAGCGGCAGGAACGCCATGTCCTCGGGGTTCTCATCATTGCCGATTTGCGCCACCAGCAGCGCCGGCGCGGATGCTCCGGTGCCACGCACCAGACCGGCATCAAAGGTGGCAAAGCCGTCGGCACCCGAGGTCACCTGCCCCAGCACCACGTTGGCCCGCGACACCAGCGTCAGGGTTACGCCCGACTGCGCCTGTGCCGTACCCAGAGAACGGGTCGATACGGTCAGCCCGTCGATACCCTGCCATGTGGACAGTCCCAGATCGGTCAGCACGAACCACTGGCTTGCCGTGGCAGCATCGTAATCCTCGACGTCCGGCTGACTGGCGGTCAGGACGTAAATGCCCGTGGGCTGCCCTGCCAGCGCCTCGCTCAGCGGCAGGCGGGTGGTGGTGTCGACGTTCAGATCATTCTTGACCTCGGCGGTGCCGGTCCAGACCTCTTGTGCGATCTCGTCGGCGAACTGACGGTCTTCGTAATAGGACATCGGAGCGCCGAAATAGCTTTCCTGAATGGCACGCAGCAGGTTGCGGTCGGACACGCGGCGCAGGGCCAGATCGACCTTTGGCATGTTCACGGTTTCAATCGGCAGGGCCGCATCGGCACTGCGCGGCAGCACGTAGGCGCGGCCCGGAAAACGTACAAGAGGAGCGCGATCTCGTACATAAAGGTTCAGCGTGACATCACGGGCCAGCGTTTCACCGCTGGCAGCGGGCAGGCCACTGCGAAAGGTCACCTCGTAGCGCGCGCCATGCTCAACCCCGTCCAGGCACAGTTGGCGGTCCTCGGCCTGAACCACCAGCCCGTCCACGGCCACCCGCACGAAAGGTTCGTAGTCGACACCCGAAGCGGCCAGATCCTCGGAGAATTCGGCACAGATACGCGGGCTGGCGGCATTGTTGTCCACACGGTGTTCGACCACGCGGAACCCGTATTTGCGGATCGCATCCTCAAGATCCCTGTCAATGTCGTCGCGCGGCTGGATGTCATAGGCCAGACGCAGCGCGGGGATCATGTCACGGCCACGGTCCAAGGCTTCCAAGGCTTCGGCCATTCCTTGCAGTGCGGCGGCGCGGGCTCCGGCACCATCGGCACGCAGATAGGCGTTGATCGTCGCGGGCAGCGCCTCGCGGCGGGACTGGCGCCGGAAATCCGACGGGTCCGAATTGCCAAGGCGCAGACCGTGATAGGCCCAGTTTTCCCACAGATCACCCCGGTCGGTCAGCGCCAGCGCGGCGCCCATCCAGCGCATTCCGGTCACGCGGTTGTTCTGTGCGAAAGCCTTGGATGCGGCATCCAGCAATTGCTCGGCGCTGCGCCCGTTCACCGCAAAGCGGATCGAAAAGCCGTCAGCCAGTTCGCGGGCGGCTTTCAGGTCGCCATCGGAGAGAAAGGACAGATCGCCCACACGCTCGGCCTGTTGGGCCAGCACGCGCGGATCGGTGGCGACCCGCTCGGCGGAAAAGGCCCCCTCGTAGGGTTTGCGGTCGGTCAGGGCGGATTTGGGAAAACAAGCGTTCGAGCGGCTGTTGAAGGTAAAGCCGACACAGGCGCCATCGGCGTCACAGGCTCTGGTACAGGCCGATTGCGTGGTGTCGAACAGCGGCGTCAGGTCCGCGCCGTAAAAGTCCACGTCGCGCGAATATACATACCGGTGATCGGGAATAATGTCCTGGGCAAGGGCAACTGAAACCCATGACAGGATTGAAATTACGGATGCGATCAAAATGCGCGGCGTCATAATAGTCTCCAGGTCAATAGGCCCAAACCGTGCCATGCCGTCGGCCCTCTTGGCAACGATTCATAGGGTGCCCCTTGGCTGGAATTCGCCCATTCCGTTCACATTTTCATGATCCCCCGAAAGCCCCGAAAACTGCCCGAAATGCGCCGATTCTAGCCCCGATCGCTTCGGATGGTCCTGATTTTAAGGCGTCCTTTACCCTGATGCGCGAAACCTGTTGGAGAACGGAATCTTTGCGGGTCTACACGGGGGCGCCATGTCGCTGGCCAACAAACTGGCGGAAGAACGGCGCGGACGGCTGGCGGCCGAACGTCTGCTTGAACTCAAGCAATCCGAACTGGCGGCAGCACGGCGCAAGCTGGACCGCCACGCGCAGGAACTGAGCGACGAGATCAACGAGACCCGCGCAGAGGTCGCAACCGTGCGCGACGAGAACCTGCGCGTCAAATCCGACCTCAGCGTGGCCCACCACAAGGTCGAGGTCGCGGAGCGGCGGCTGTGGCATTCGATTGAAACGGTCACCGACGGGTTCGCCTTTTTCGACGACACCAACCAGATGCTGGCGGCCAACCGCGCCTATCTGGCGATCTTCGACGGCATGGAGCTGATCCGTCCGGGGGTGAACTACATCACCATCCTTCAGGTGCTGACCGATGAGGGCATCGTGAACACAGGCGAGATGTCCCACGACGATTGGCGGACCATGATGACGGATCGTTGGATGGCACCCTATCCCGAACCCACCACGATCCGGTTGTGGAACGACCAATACGTCAAGCTGATCGACCGGCGCGGCCCCGGTGGCGACATTGTCTCGCTGGGGCTGAACATCACCTCGACCGTGGTCTACGAGGCGCGTTTGAAAGAGGCGCGCGAGGTTGCTGAATCGGCCAACCGCGCCAAATCCGCCTTTCTCGCGAACATGAGCCACGAGATTCGCACCCCCATGAACGGCGTGGTCGGCATGGCCGAACTGTTGACCGACACCGGCCTGAACGAAGAACAGCGCCTGTATGTCGACACCATCCGCAACTCGGGCGAGGCATTGCTGACCATCATCAACGACGTTCTCGATTATTCCAAGATCGAGGCGGAGAAGCTGACCCTGTACCCCGAACCGTTTGACCTTGAGCGGTGCATTCACGAGGTCATCATGCTGTTGCAGCACGCCGCGCGCGAAAAAGAGGTCAAGCTGTTGCTGGATTACGACCTGTTCATGCCCACCCGTTTCGTCGGCGATCCGGGGCGCATCCGGCAGGTGCTGACCAATCTGATCGGCAACGCGGTGAAATTCACCTCGGTCGGTCACGTGCTGGTCCGGGTCACCGGTGTGCCCGCGGATCAGGGACGGATCAGCCAGGTGAACATCGCCATCGAGGACACCGGCATCGGCATTCCGGCGGACAAGATCGACCACATCTTTGGCGAGTTCAACCAGGTCGAAAACGCCCGCAACCGGCAATTCGATGGCACGGGGCTGGGGCTGGCCATCTCGAAACGGCTGGTGGCGCTGATGGACGGAAAGGTCTGGGTGACCAGCGAGGAGGACGAGGGATCATGCTTCGGCTTCGGGCTGCAACTGGAAACCGCAGAACAGGAAATGCCCCGCCATCCTGCCATTCCCAGAGGCGTGCGCCGCGTCATGGTGGTGGACGACGTGGCCGCCGACCGGCTGATCGTGGAACGGCAGATGGAGATGCTGGGCCTGAGCGTGGTGTCGTGCAAGGACGGGCCAACCGCGTTGCAACAGCTGGACGACACGATTGATCTGGTGCTGACCGATCACAATATGCCGGATATGGACGGGCTTGAACTGGCCGAGGCGATCCGTGATGCCGGGCACCAGATGCCGGTGATCCTGCTGAGCACCAACATAGGCTATGCCGACCGCGATCCCGGCCGCAAACACCTGCACGCCCTGTTGCAAAAGCCGGTCCCGCGGCGCGAGCTGTTCAACATGCTGGAATCGCTCGGCCCCGTGGCGCCACCCGTGGACGTCGTCCGCCCGCTGCCACCTGTCACGCCGGGCCTGCGCCCCATGCGGGTCATGGCCGCCGAGGACAACAAGACGAACCAGTTGGTGCTGCGCAAGATGCTGGCGCATATGAACATAGACCTGCAATTCGCCAGCAACGGCGAAGAGGCGGTGACGCTGTTCCAAAGCTTTGCGCCAGACCTGATCTTTATGGACATCTCGATGCCCAAGCTGGACGGCAAGGAGGCCACGCGTGCCATTCGCGCCCTTGAGGCGGACAGCGGCACGTCGGTGCCCATCGTGGCGCTGACCGCCCATGCGATGGATGACGAAGAGGCCGCGATCATGGCCGCAGGGTTGAACCATTACCTGACCAAGCCGCTGTGCAAGGATGCACTGGAACAGCAGGTTCTGGCCGCCTGGTCAAGGTTCTGGCCGCCTGGTCAGACGGCTTGCAGCCGCCCCTGCCGCAAAAGGCAGCGCCGCTTCAGGTTTCCGGATAGGGACGGACGAACACCGGCGCATCAGGCTTGGACAAATCGGGCTGATAGGCATAGCCGCCGCTGTCGAAATCGGTCAACGCCGCAGGGTCCGTCAGCCGGTTCTGCACGACGAAGCGCGCCATTGCGCCGCGCGCTTTCTTGGCAAAGAAGCTGACGATTTTCGGCCCCTGCCCCTTGTCTTCCATGAACTGCGGCGTGATCACCCGCAGCTTCAACGCCTTTGGGCTCACGGCGCCAAAATACTCCTGGCTGGCGCAATTCACCAGGACATCGCTGTCCACCGTCGCGGCTTGGGCATTCAGCGCCTTGGACAGATCATCGCCCCAGTAATCATACAGGTTTTTGCCGCGCCGCGTTTTCAACCGGCTGCCCATTTCCAGACGATACGGCTGGATTGCATCGCGCGGGCGCAGCAAACCATACAGCCCCGACAGAATGCGCAGATGGTCCTGCGCCCAGTCCATTTCATCCGCGTCCAGCGATGCGGCATCCAGTCCCTGATAGGTATCACCCGCAAATGCCAGCGCCGCGGGGCGCAGCACTTCGGCTTCGGGTTCGGCGGCGAAATCCCGGAACCGGTCGCGGTTCAGACGCGCCAGATCATCTGACAGATGCATCAACGCCTTGAGATCGCCCAGCGTCAGATTGCGCGCGGTTTTCGCCAGCCGCACCGCGTCCTCTTGCATGGCGGGTGCTGTCACGTCCATGTCACGCGCGGCCCAGTCCAGCCGCTTGGCGGGCGAAATCACAACCAGCATCTGTTCGTCTCCTTTGGTTTGCACCTGACCTAATGCGCTGACGCGCGAAGGTCCAGCCAGCGAGAGCAGCACCCGACATCCTGCCAGAAACTGACAGCACTGCGGGCTATCCCATAGGCACGGAAACCCAAGCCAAAGGAACCAACCCATGCTTACGCTGTATCACGGCCCCAACACCCGCTCGTCCCGTATCGTGCAATTGCTGATCGAAATGGATGCACTGGACAAGGTCGACATTCGCGTTGTCGGTCTGATCCGTCAGGGCAACATCGGCGCGCCCGATCCGGCGAACCCGCATCTTGAGGGCAAGGTGCCGCTTTTGGACCATGACGGCACGCTGATCCGCGAAAGCAACGCGATCATCCTGTATCTGACCGATCATTTCAGCAGCGATATGGGTGTGCCGATCGGTGACAGCCGTCGGGGCGCATATCTAAGCTGGCTGGCCTATTACGGCAATGTGTTCGAGCCGGTGGTGATCGGGCTGGCGGCAGGCGTGGACCACCCCGCGTTCCACAGCACGTTCCGCGGCCCGAAAGAGCTGTATGCCCATCTGGACCAGACGCTGTCGCAACAGCCCTATTTGCTGGGCGACAACTATACCGCGGCCGATCTGCTGATGGCCTCGCCGTTCCAGTTCATGCCGGATTTCATCCCCGACATGGCCAACATCAAGGCCTGGATCGAACGCTGCGGCACCCGCCCGTCGGTAAAAGAGATGAAAGATCGTGATGCCGCGATGCTCGAGGCCGCCTAGGCCGCGGCCAGAACTGCCAGAAACGCCGCGCCAAATCTCTCGGCGCGGCGTTCGCCCAAGAGCCGCTCCAGCGCTGCCGCATCCGCGCTGCGCATCTGCGCCACTTTGGCCAGTTGGGCGGCCGAGCAGCTCAGCGGTTTGTCGGTGCCTTCGGTCCCCCGCGCCAGCTGCGCCTGTGCGTCCATCAGCTGATCATAGACCGTTCCCGCAGCCCGCCCCGCCAGCTTGCGCCGCGTCGGGTGTACATCGTCCGCGGCCCCGTTGATCACCTGCAAGAACGTATCGCCGTAGCGTTCCAGTTTCTTGGCGCCCACACCGCTGATCCCGGCCATTGCGTCCAGATTGGCGGGCCGGTTCTCGGCCATTTCGATCAATGTGCGGTCGGTAAAGATGACATAGGCCGGCACCCGCGCCGCCTCGGCCAACGCCCGGCGCTGCGCCTTGAGCGCGCTCAACAGCGGCGCGTCCTCTTCTGACACCATTTCCTTGACCGCTGGCCGTCGGTTGGTGCCTGCACTGCGGATGCTGTCGCGGCGCAGGTTGATCGTGGTTTCGTCCCGCAGGATCGGCAGGGCCGCGTCGGTCATCCGCAGCGCGCCATGGCGGGCGGGATCGGGGCGGATCAGGTCGTGGCCCATCATCTGCCGGAACACCGCCTGCCACTGGCGTTTGTCGTATTCCTTGCCCACGCCATAGGTCGGCAGGCTGTCGTGCCCGCGCTGCGCGATCTTGTCGGTGCGGTTGCCCAGCAGGATGTCGATCAGATGGCCCGCGCCGAACCATTCGTCAGTGCGCAACATCGCGGACAGCGCTTTGCGCACCGCCGTTGTGCCATCGAACACCTCGGCGGGCTTGTCGCAGAGATCACAACTGCCGCAGGTCACGTCGGTTTCGCCAAAATAGCCCAGCAGCGTCTTGCGGCGACACTCCAGCGCCTCGGCCAGACCCAGCAGCGCGTTCAGCCGTCCGTGGTCGGCGGCACGGCGTTCAGGCGGGGCCAGCCCCTCGTCAATTTGCGACCGGCGCAGTTTGATGTCATCGGGACCGAACAGGGTCAGGGTTTCGGCAGGGGCACCGTCACGACCCGCACGGCCGATTTCCTGATAATAGGCCTCGATGCTTTTGGGCAGGTCGGCGTGGGCGACCCAGCGAATGTCGGGCTTGTCGATGCCCATGCCAAAGGCAACGGTGGCGACAACGATCAACCCGTCCTCTTGCTGGAACCGGCGTTCGGCGATGCGGCGGTCTTCGGCGTCCATACCCCCGTGATAGTGGATCGCGCCATGGCCCGCGTCACGGAGCGCCTGCGCCAGCGTTTCGGTCTTGGCCCGCGTGCCGCAATAGACGATGCCCGACTGTCCCTTGCGCGCGGCTGCAAAGTTCAGGATCTGCGCGCGCGGCCCGTCCTTGGCGGCAAAGGCCAGATGGATGTTGGGCCGGTCGAACCCGCGCAAAAAGGCGCGCGGCGGTTCCCCGTCGAACAGCTTTTGCACGATTTCGGCCTGGGTTTCGATGTCGGCGGTCGCTGTAAACGCCGCCAGCGGCACGTTCAGGGTGCGGCGCAATTCGCCGATGCGCAGGTAATCGGGGCGGAAATCATGGCCCCACTGGCTGACGCAATGCGCCTCGTCCACGGCGATCATTGACACGCCGATGCGGCGCAACATGCCCATGGCCGACCCTGCGGCCAGCCGTTCGGGCGCCATATAGAGCAGTTTCAGCTCGCCGCGTTCCAGCGCCTCCCACACGGCATCCGTCTCTTCCGGAGTGTTGCCAGAGGTCAGCGCACCCGCGGACACCCCCGCCTCTTGCAGCGCGCGCACCTGGTCCCGCATCAGGGCAATCAGGGGGGAAATCACCACCGTGACCCCCTCGCGCATCAGCGCAGGCAGTTGGAAACACAGGGATTTACCGCCACCTGTCGGCATGATGGCCAACACGTTCTCACCGTCGGCCACGGCATGTACGATCTCTTCCTGCCCGGGGCGGAAGGCGTCAAAGCCGAAAACGTCGGACAAAAGCGTGGCAGCGCCTGTCATAGGGAAACCTTGATGTGATTTATCTGCTCTTTTGATGCAGAATCACACACTAAGATTCCGTGAACAAGGTCTGCCGCTTGTCTGGCTCAAAAAAATCCCAGGATACGCGCGCAGCGCCGGGGGCGGTGCCCCCCGATCCGCCTAGTAATAGAACGCAGCCGCATTGTTCATCAGCACGATCCGCAACACGGCCACGCCGACCAACAGCACCAGCGGCGCCAGATCCAGACCACCCATGGGCGGCAGAATCTGCCGGATGCGGCTGTAGACCGGCTCAAGCAGGCGGTTCAGCCCATACCAGATTTGCGCCACGATCGGCTGGCGCAGGTTCAGCACCTGGAAGTTGATCAGCCAGCTCATCACGACGTGGGCAATGATGAAGAACCACACGATATTCAGCAGCAGCATCAGGATTTGGAACAGCGATTGCATCGGACACACCTCTTTGATTGCACTCCAACTAGTCATGCACCGGCAAAAGGGCAAGTCTGCCGCGAGGTGATGGTTGACAGCGTGGCCGCGCTGCACTGAACAGGGCCGAAAAGGAGCCATGCCCATGTTCCCCTTCGTCCGTCTGTTCAAAGATATCCTGATGGCCCGTCGGTTGCCGCCATTGGCCAACTTCAACGACGTGCACATCAGCCGTCACATCTGTTGGCCATGGGACATCGATATGTTCGGCGAGCTGAACAACGGGCGCACCCTGACGCTGTATGATCTGGGCCGATTGGCGATGGCGCAGCGCGGCGGGTTGGTCGCGGTGTTGTTCAAGAAGAAATGGGCGCTGACCATGGCCGGCGCTTCGGTGCGCTATCGCCGCCGGATCACCATGTTCGAACGGTTCACGATGAAATCACGTCTGGTGTGCTGGGATGACCGGTTCATGTATCTGGAACAGTCGATGTGGAAGACCAACGGCGAATGCGCCAGCCATGTGCTGTACCGCTCTGCCTTGTTGGAGAATGGCCGCGCCATCAATCCCGCCCGCGCCGCCGAAGCGCTGGGGCACAGCCCTGTCAGCCCGCCGGTTCCCGACTGGATCGCAGCGTGGATCGACGCCGAAGCAACACGTCCATGGCCCCCCATGCAGGACGAGATTGCGCACCCTGCGTAAACCTTTCCTTGCCTATGCCCTCCGGCCCTGTTTCTAATCGCGGCAACAACTGGGCTGGGGACGGAAATGGCTGACGTATCACTGAAAAAGCGGATCTGGGGCTGGTATTTCTTTGACTGGGCCAGCCAGCCGTACAACACGCTGCTGCTGACGTTTATCTTTGGTCCCTACTTTGCCCAGACCGCCGCAGCGCAGCTGATGGCCGGCGGCATGGCCGAGACCGCAGCCAAGGCACAGGCGCAGGCGTTGTGGGGGTACGGGCTGACCGTTGCAGGCATAACAATCGCCATTCTGGCCCCCATTCTGGGCGGCATTGCCGACAGCACAGGGCGGCGGCTGCCGTGGATCTGGCTGTTTTCCGCGCTGTATTTCATCGGTGCCTATGGCTTGTGGTGGACCGCTCCCCAGGATTTCTCCGCGCTTTGGGCGCTGTTCTTTTTCGGCATCGGTCTGATCGGGATGGAGTTCGCCACGATCTTTACCAACAGCTATCTGCCGTCGCTTGGAGACAGGGACGATCTGGGCAAGATTTCGGGCACAGGTTGGGGGTTTGGCTATGCGGGTGGTGTTCTGGCGCTGCTGCTGATGCTGGCGTTGTTTCAGGCCGGAGAGTCCGGCCGCACGATGGCAGGCCTGGAGCCGCTGTTCGGACTGGACCCGGCGACCAAGGCCGATACCCGTTTTGTCGGCCCTTTCAGCGCGATCTGGTTCGCTGTGTTCATGATCCCCTTCTTTCTGTGGGTCAAAGAGACGCCGCCCAACGCACCGCGCCTGCGGTACAAGTTCGGCAATGGCCTGCGCGAGTTGAAGCAGACGCTGGTGAACCTGCCGGGCAATCCCAGCCTGCTGGCGTATCTGGGGTCGTCCATGTTCTACCGTGATGCGTTGAATGGGATGTACACATTCGGCGGCATCTACGCGCTGGGTGTGCTGAACTGGAGCATCACCGAAGTGGGCATTTTCGGCATCATCGCCGCCGCCAGTGGTGCACTGTTCTGCTGGCTGGGCGGCTATGCCGACAGCGCGCTGGGGCCAAAGCCGCTGATTATCCTGTGCTGTCTGATCCTGATGGGCACCGCCATCCTGATCGTGTCGCTGTCGCCCACGTCAGCCTTTGGCATCCAGCTTGCCGAAGGGTCCAACCTGCCCAACATCCTTTTCTATGTAGCGGGCATGTTGATCGGGGCCGCGGGCGGGGTTCTGCAAAGTGCCAGCCGCAACATGCTGACCCGTCAGGGAAATTCCGAACGGATGACCGAAGCCTTTGGCCTGTATGCGCTGTCGGGCAAGGCCACGACCTTTGTTGCGCCTGCGCTGATCGCTGTCGCGTCGCAGATAAGCGGAAGCCAGCGCTTTGGCGTCACGCCGTTGATCGGCCTCTTTGCAATCGGGCTGATCATGTTAATCTGGGTGAAACCGGATGGAGAGATTGAGTAATGTATTTGCGTCGTATTTGTATCGCTGTCCTGATGGTCGTAACCGCTGCGTGCAGCGGCCAGTCCGACACCAACATTGACGGCACACCGCTGCCGGACATCGACCCGGCGCTGTTGCGCGGATCGGCCAAGGCTGCCTTTGGCGCCGAGCGTGTCGGATCGCAACAATCGCCCGCCGCCTATGGCAGCTATGCCAAGGGCTGTGCCGCCGGATCGGTACAGCTGGCAGAAACCGGTCCCACGTGGCAAGCCATGCGCCTGTCGCGCAACCGGAACTGGGGCAACCCCGAGCTGGTCGATTTCATCCAGAAACTCAGCCGCAAGGCCGCGCAGCAACCGGGCTGGAACGGGATCTACGTGGGCGACATGAGCCAGCCGCGCGGTGGTCCGATGCTGACCGGTCACGCCAGCCACCAGATCGGGCTGGACGCCGACATCTGGATGCTGCCCGCCGCCAACCTGAACCTCAGCGTGGCCGAGCGCGAGAACATCTCGTCGATCTCGACCCGCCGCGCCAACGGGGCCTATACCAACGGGTCATGGACCCGCGCCCATCACGAAATCATCAAGGCCGCCGCCCAAGACAGCCGCACCGCGCGGATCTTTGTCTTTCCCGGGGCCAAGGTGCAGATGTGCAAGGATGAAAAAGGCGACCGGTCGTGGCTGCGCAAGGTGCGTCCGTGGTACGGGCACCACTATCATTTCCATGTCCGGCTGGCCTGTCCCAAGGGCGCGCGCGGCTGTGTCGATCAGACACCGCCCCCCGCAGGTGACGGCTGTGCCGATGCGCAGGAATGGGTGAACAACATTCTGAACCCGCCACCGCCAAACCCCAACGCACCCAAACCGAAACCGCGCCGCGAACTGACCGTTGCCGATCTGCCCCAGCAATGCT
This sequence comes from Sulfitobacter sp. 20_GPM-1509m, assembly GCF_000620505.1. Taxonomy (GTDB): domain Bacteria; phylum Pseudomonadota; class Alphaproteobacteria; order Rhodobacterales; family Rhodobacteraceae; genus Pseudosulfitobacter. The sequence goes on from NZ_JIBC01000005.1 coordinate 258,322, forward strand.
CCGGCGTTCTGTCCTCGCGCTGATCTGCGCGGCAGCCTGTGCCCAAGCTGAACCGACACTGACGCTGGACGGGGTGACCGCCCTGCCACGTCTGTCGGACAGCTTTGGCGGGCTGTCGGCGATCGAGTTGTCCGATGGCGGTGCCGAAGCGCTGGTGCTGTCGGATCGGGGTGCCCTGTTTCATCTGGTGCTGGACCGCACCGGCAACACCGTGGAAGTGGTCAGCGCCACAGCCGACGACCGCACGGCCCAACTGGGCGATACCGAAGGCATGGCGGTGGACGCGCAAGGCAGGCTGTTTATCTCGCTCGAGGGACCTGCCGGGATATTTGCAGAACGTGCCGACGGCACTTTTGAGCGGCTGAAGGATCATGCTGATTTTGCCGGGATGGTCACCAACCGCGCACTTGAAGCACTGGCGGTTTCGGCGGATGGCACGCTGGTGACCATGCCCGAGGCGACCGCGACCAGCGCCACGCCCTTTCCTGTTTACCAATACCAGGATGGCACCTGGACCAAAGGCCCCGAGATTCCGCGCGAGGGGTCTTTCCTGATCACGGGTGCCGATTTCGGGCCGGACGGGCTGTTGTATGTGCTGGAACGCGCCGTGTCCTTTCGGGGCTTTGCCAGTCGCATCCGGCGGTTCGACCTGACCGCGCCCGACCTGTCCGAGATGACATTGCTGACAACCGACGCGGGCACCTATGGCAACCTCGAGGGGCTGAGCGTCTGGCAGGATGACACCGGCACCACCCACCTGTCACTGGTGGCCGACGACAACTTTAACATCTTTCAAAGCAGCCAGATCGTCGAATTCACCCTGACGGAATAGCTTGCGCGATGGCCTGCTTGGGCTTATGGACCGCCCGTCTGCCATGATGGCGGGCCAAGTCGCCGCACCCTTGTCAAAACGGAACATATCAATGCAACGCGCACATATCCCCGGCATCATTGCCATGGCTGCCATCGTCGTGGCCTCGAATATCCTTGTCCAGTTCCTGTTCGGCCAATGGCTGACTTGGGGGGCCTTTACCTATCCGCTGGCCTTTCTGGTCACCGACATCATGAACCGCGTCTATGGCGCAGCTGCCGCACGCAAGGTTGTGCTGGCCGGTTTTGTCGCGGGCGTGATTTGCAGCCTGATCGGCACGCAGATCATGGGCGAGTTCGGACCGCTGGTCACCGTGCGCATTGCCATCGCATCGGGCGTGGCCTTTTTGACGGCGCAGCTGATCGACGTTGCAATATTTTCGGCACTGCGCAGCGGCGCGTGGTGGCGTGCGCCGCTGGCCTCGACGCTGGTCAGCAGCAGCGTTGACACGATCCTGTTCTTTTCCATCGCCTTTGCATCATCGCTGGCGTTCATCCATCCGGCCACCGACGTCAGCTGGGCGGCTGAAATGCTGCCGCTTCTGGGTGTGGGCCCCGTGGCCCCGCTGTGGGTGTCCCTGGCGATTGCGGATTGGTCGGTAAAATTATTGCTTGCTTTGGTGGCACTTATCCCGTTTCGGGCCATTACACGTCGCTTTGGATGAAAAAAGTGTTTTGACAAATCGCGCTTACGTGCCAACCTTAAAGTATCTGAAACAATTGAAAGGAGGTGCTCTAGTGTCCAGAAAGGTATTGGAGAGAGGTGTCGGAACAGCTTGGAGGAATGCCCGGTAAGGCAGCCCTTGGCGACGTGATCCACCAAGTGGACCATATGGTCTAACCGACCCCGCCTCCTGAAACTTTCGAGAGGGCCGCAGGCAAACGCCACGCGGCCCTTTTTCGTACGTGGATCAAGCAGCGACCGCTTCGGCGTCTAGGTACCGCCATGCGCTGATTTCCTCGTCAAAGGTTTCCGCATCGACCGGTATCACGCTGCCCATTGCCTCGATCAGTTCGGCGGCATGGTCCGACGCGCCGACAACCACATATTTGTTCAGGTTCGACACCGCCCGCAACCGTGATTTCAGCGTTTCCCAGCTGAACGAGGCGCCGGATTCAGCGCCGTCATAGCGGTCGAATATCAGCATCAGGTCCACCTTGCCCGGCTTGTCGAACACATCATTCATATAAGCGGCAAGCTCGGACATATCCTCGGCGCTGACTTCGCCGGTGATGCGGAAGACATACAGATCGTCGCGGCTGGCGGCGACCTGGATCAGGGATGGCAGTTGCAGCATGGGGGTCTCCTGTGCGGGTTCGCAGACAAACGCCCCTTCCCGCCGGATCGTTCCGATGCGATACTGCGGACATGCTGCGCATCAATGACACCATCGCCATCGAAGACTGGGAACTGACCGAAACGTTCATGCGCTCGTCCGGTCCCGGTGGGCAGAACGTGAACAAGGTGTCGTCCGCGGTCGAACTGCGGTTCGAGGCCGCCCGGAGCCCCAATTTGCCCGATCCGGTCAAGTCCCGGCTCAGGCGGCTGGCAGGACGGCGCTGGACCAATGAGGGTGCGCTGGTCATCCAGTGCGAAGAAACCCGCAGCCAGGCCCGCAACCGCGAGATCGCCCGTGACCGGCTGGTCGATCTGATCAAGGCGGCGCTGGTCCGCCCCAAACGCCGCATCGCCACGCGCCCCACGCTGGGGTCGAAAAAGCGGCGGCTGAAAGAAAAGAAAGTGCGCGGCGAGGTCAAGGCGCTGCGCGGCAAGGTCGACCCAGATTAACCGCGCTGGCCATGGCTGGCGATCTGGGCGAAGGTGAGCGCGACCCAGACAGGACCGCTTTGTGAAACGTGCCACCGACAGAACCGGCTTTGCCATCGTACTCAGCCTTGTTGCACTGGCGCTGTTCGATGGCATGGGGCTGATCATCAAACTGCTGTCTGCCGACTATTCCGCCGCCGAGCTGAGCGCGTGGCGCAATATCTTTGGCCTGATCCCCGCGCTGATCGCCCTGTCTACCTCACGCAAATGGCGTGAAACCGGACGCCGGTTCAAGATACGCCAGTGGAAGCTGGCCCTGTCGCGCGGGGCGATTGTGACCTTTGCCCAATTGTTTTTCTACCTGTCGCTGGGACGGATGGAATTCGCCACAGCGTCCACCATCACCTATGCCAACGCACTGTTCATGACCGCGCTGGCGGTGCCCCTGCTGGGCGAGGTCGTCGGCTGGGTCCGCTGGGGGGCGGTGATGGTTGGCTTTGCCGGTGTGGTGCTGGTGATGCAGCCCGGCAGTGATACGTTCTCCACCGATGCGCTGTATCCTCTGGGGGCTGCGTTCATGTACGCGCTGGTCGCCGTGACCGCGCGGATGTTCGACGAGGACGTGCCCAGTCCGCTGGTCAGTTTCTATTCCAATTCGGCGGCGATGGTGGGATCGGTGATCCTGGCACTGGCCCTGGGCGGGTTCAGCCCCGTGGCCATGGCGGACATCCCATGGCTGATGGCGATGGGCGCGTTCGGTGGCACGGCCGTGCTGATCATCGTGGTCAGCCAGCGCATGACGGAACAGGCGAACCTTGCCCCGTTTTCCTACTTTGGCATCCCGTTCGCATTCCTGCTGGGCTGGCTGTTCTTTGGCGAAACCCCGTGGGACGCCCTGTTCCCCGGCGCGTTCCTGATCGCGGCGGGCGGGTTGTTGATTGTCTGGCGGGAGCGGCGGAAAGAGGTGGCTTAGACCTCCACCTTGATCCTGTCCTGTTCGCCCACGCCGAACACCCGCTTGTAGCGGTCAATCTCTGACTGCGGACCCATGGCCTTGTTGGGGTTGTCCGACAGTTTGACCGTCGGGCGTCCGTTGGCCGAGACAGCCTTGCACACCAGCGAAAACGGGGCCAGCGCGTCGTCCGGCACCAGTCCGCGAAAGTCGTTGGTCAGCAGCGTGCCCCAACCGAATGACGGCAGCACGCGCCCCTTGAACTGCTTGTGCAGCGCGATGATCTTGTCCACGTCCAGCCCGTCCGAGAAGATCACACGCTTTTGCGTGGGGTCCTCGCCACGGCTTTTCCACCAGTCAATGGCCACTTCGGCGGCGTCTGCCGGATCGCCGCTGTCGATGCGGATGCCGGTCCAACCTGCCAGCCAGTCGGGGGCGCTGTCGAGAAATCCCTTGGTGCCATAGGTGTCGGGCAGGATGATGCGCAGGTTGCCCTCGTGTTCGTCGTGCCAGTCGGACAGCACGTCATAGGGCGCGCGAAACAGCTCTTCGTCGGTGTCGGCCAAGGCCGCATATACCATCGGCAGTTCGTGGGCGTTGGTGCCGATGGCTTCCATCTCGCGGTGCATGGCGATCAGACAGTTCGACGTGCCGGTGAACTTGTCGCCCATGCCCTCTTGCATCGCCTGGACGCACCAGTCCTGCCAGAGAAACGAATGACGGCGGCGGGTGCCGAAATCGGCAATGCCCAGACCGTCGACCTCGCGCAGGGCTTCGATCTTTTCCCAGACGCGGGTCATCCCGCGCGCATAGAGAATTTGCAGCTCGAACCGGTCCATCCGGTCCAGCACCGCCCGGCCGCGCAGTTCCATCAGGATCGCCAGAGCGGGAATTTCCCACAGCATGACCTCGTGCCATTTGCCCTCGAAGGTCAGCTCGTATTGGTCGCCCTTGCGTTCCAGATGATAGGGCGGCAGGCGCATGCCCTCGAACCATTCCATGAAATCGGGGCGGAACATCTGGCGTTTGCCGTAGAAAGTGTTGCCACGCAGCCAAGTGCTTTCGCCGCGCGACAGCGACAGCGACCGCACGTGGTCCAGCTGTTCGCGCAGCTCGCCCTCGTCGATAAGGTCGGCCAGCGGCACCGATTTGGTGCGGTTGATCAGCGAAAAGGTGACTTCGGTGTCGGGCTTGTTGCGAAAGATGCTCTGACACATCAGCAGTTTGTAGAAATCCGTGTCGATAAGCGAGCGGATGATCGGGTCGATCTTCCACTTGTGGTTCCAGACGCGGGTGGCGATGTCGACCATCTCGGGCACTTTCTGTTTGTTACGCCTGTTTTGCCCCGTGCCTTGGGCGGTGGCAAGAGTGCTGGCACCTCAGGACGCCAGCGTCACGCCCGCCGCTCTCATCCCCTCGACCGCAGCCACCAGCGAGCCGTCCAAGTCGATGGCGCGGCACAGGTCCATTCGAACCGTCACGTCAAAGCCCAACCGGGCCGCATCCACCGCCGAGAAGTTCACGCAAAAGTCGGTGGCAAGGCCAACCATCGTCAGCGCTTTGATCCCACGGGTGCGCAGGTATCCTTCCAGCCCGGTTGGGGTCTGGTGGTCATTCTCGAAAAACGCAGAATAGCTGTCGATGGCAGGATTGTACCCTTTGCGGATAATCATATCGGCGCGGTCGGTGTTCAGGTCCGCGTGAAAGGCCGCCCCCTTGCAGCCCTGGATGCAATGATCCGGCCACAGGACCTGCGCACCATAGGGCATCTGGATCACGGCATAGGGATCGTGGTCCTTATGGGTCGAGGCAAAGGACGAATGCCCCGCCGGATGCCAGTCCTGCGTCAACACAACCGCGTCGGCCTTGTCCATCAGCGCGTTGATGCCGGGCACGATCACATCGCCGTCGCCCACTGCCAGCGCGCCGCCGGGGCAAAAGTCGTTCTGGACGTCGATCACGATCAGGGCGGATTTGGTGGGCTGCATCGGTCTCTCGCTTGTCTGTGTTATATGGACCAAGGCGTAACGACCGATGGGGCAACGGTCAACAAATGGCCCCCGAACAGCGCCAAGGGGAAGGCGTGATGCCTCCCCCTTGGGCCAGAGTCACGCTGACGATCGGTCAGGCCGGTTCGTTCAGCTCGTGCACGGCAAGAGCCGTCAGCTTGGCGTTGGCCGCTTTTTCCATGTCCAGGATCTGACTCAGCATATCGTGTGCTTCGTCTTCGCCCAGAATCTTGGCCCATTCCCGCAGGGTACCGTAGCGGGCGATCTCGTAATGTTCGATGGCCTGTGCTGCGCCAACCAGCATCACTTCAAGCGCGACACCTTCGGCTTCGTCGATCAGGCCTTCGGTTTCTTTAATCAGACCTTCGATGGCATCGCATTTCTCGCCTTCGGGCTTTTCACCGATGGACTTGAACACTTTGTCCAGGATTTTGATCTGTTCTTTGGTCTCGGCAAGGTGGTCCTCAAAGGCCTTCTTCAGGTCCTTGTGGCCTGCCGCCTTCGCAGCTTTGGGCAATGCTTTGACCAAGGCGTTTTCGGCGTAATAAATGTCTTTGAGCGTGTGGTGGAAAGCGTCTTTTAGCGTCTTCATGGCTGAATTCTCCAATTCACCGTTGCGATGGATGATCAACTTGCGGTTAGGGTTTCTGTTCCTCTGCCAATCTCTCGCATCGGCGGGAAAGCGCGCGCTTTTGCCGCTGCCGCTCTGCTCGCATGGAAAGCCGCGATTATCTTGATGCGGACGGTGCAAGGGCGTATCTGGCAGGACATGTATATTATCGCAGCTCTCTATCACTTTACCCGCTTCGACGCGCCCGACGCGATCAAGCCTGCCTTGCTGGACCTGTGTGTCGCCCAAGGCGTCAAAGGCACCTTGTTGCTGGCGGGCGAAGGCATCAATGGCACCATCGCAGGACCGCGCGCGGGCATTGACGCGGTGCTGGCGCATATTCGTGCGCTGCCCGGTTGTGACGGGCTGGAGTGGAAGGAAAGCACGTCCCCGACGCCGCCCTTCGGCAAGATGAAGGTGCGGCTGAAGCGCGAGATCGTGACCATGGGTCAGCCGGACGTCGATCCGGCGGCGCGGACAGGCCATTATGTCGAGCCTGCCGACTGGAACGCGCTGATCACCCGCGACGATGTGGCGGTGATCGACACGCGCAATGATTACGAGGTGGCGATTGGCACCTTTGACGGCGCGATTGACCCGCAGACCGCCAGCTTTGGCGAGTTTCCCGCCTGGTGGGAGGCGAACAAGGACCGTTTTCACAACAAGAAGATCGCGATGTTCTGCACGGGCGGCATCCGTTGCGAGAAATCGACCAACTACCTGCTGGGTCAGGGGGTTGAGGATGTGTTCCACCTGAAAGGTGGGATTCTGAAGTATCTGGAAGAGGTGCCCGAGCAAGACAGCACATGGTCTGGTAACTGCTTTGTCTTTGACGGTCGGGTCAGCGTGGGCCACGGGCTGCGCGTGGGGCCGCATATGTTGTGTCACGCCTGCCGTCGTCCCGTGTTGCCTGCCGATCAGGACCGACCGGAATACGAGGCCGGTGTCAGCTGTCATCTGTGCATCGACGAGACGTCAGAGGCCGACAAGGCGCGGTTCCGCGAGCGTCAGCGCCAGATCGAGCTGGCCCGTGCGCGCGGCGAGGATCACCTGTCGGCGCCGATGGTTTCAGGCAAGGGCGAGGCCTAGGCCGCGGCCAGACCGGGTTTGCGCGGGCGCGACCGTGACAACAGCCACAGCATGATGCCCACGTTCAGCAGGTTGAAGGCGATGCCGTTCCAGAACGCCATCTGGTAGCTGCCCGTCACGTCGTAGATCCAGCCCGACATCCAGCCGCCGATCGCCATGCCCGCAATCGTGGCCATCAGCACAAAGCCGACCCACGCTCCGGCGGCCCGCGCGGGCATGTATTCGCGCACGATCAGCGCATAGCTGGGCACGATCCCCCCCTGCGACAGGCCAAAGATCAGCGACACGACATAAAGCGATGCCAACCCGTCCGAGGGCAGGTAGAAAAACAGCGCCAGGCATTGCAGCGCCGACCCGATCAGCAATGTGCGCACGCCACCCAACTGGTCCGCGATCAGGCCAGACACCAGCCGCGAGGCCACGCCTCCCAGCAGCATCAGTGACAGCATCTCGGCCCCCGCGGCGGGACCATAGCCCAGATCGACACAATAGCTGACGATATGCACCTGCGGCATCGACATTGCCACGCAACAGCCGATGCCCGCCAGCCCCAGCAGCAGGGCAAGATTGCGCGGAGTCAGGCCCACGGACTTGGCATTGCTGTCCGATGCCGCCTGGGCAGTGTTCTGCGCCTCTTCGGGGATGCGCCGCCGCAGCAGCAGGGCCAGCGGGATGACAGTGACCAATGTCACGACAGCCAGAAAGGTGTAGACACTGCGCCAGCCGCTGTCGGCCAGCAGCCCCGCCAGCACCATCGGCCAGATCGCCCCTGACAGGTAGTTGCCGCTGGCCACGATGGCCACCGCGATGCCCCGCCTGCGCATGAACCAATGCGAGATGTCCGCAATCATCGGGCCGAAGCCCACAGCCGACGCCAGCCCGATCAGCAATTGCGCCGCCCCCAGCATGAACACCGAGGTCGCCATCATCGCCAGTGCATAGCCCGCCGCGATCCCCAGGGCCGCCCCGATCAGCGATCCGGTCACGCCAAACCGATCCACCGCGCGCCCGATGGCAAAGTTGCCCAGCGCAAAGCCGACCATCGTAAGCGTGTAAGGCATGGACGCCTGCGCACGGGTCAGGGCGAATTCCGCCTCGACCGCAGGCATGATCACAATCACCGCCCACATGCCGACATTGGCCACCATCGCCACGCCCAGCGTGATCAACAGCCGTGTCCACGAATATTTGCTGTCCAGCACCGTCAACTCGGCCATGTCCGCCCCCCCGTTTTGCGTATCAGTGCAGATCATACGGACCTGTGCAACTGTCCTTGAGAATGAAACCATTACCTACAATTGCGTTTGTTAAGCCGCTGGAAAGCCTTGGCCGCTAAATCTGTCGTTGGGTGAATACAAATGGGTGAGTGACATGGCTGCGCAAAGCAATGCGGCGCCAATCATCATCAAACGTAAAAAGGTCGTTGGCGGCGGCGGGCATCATGGTGGTGCCTGGAAAGTTGCTTACGCGGACTTCGTGACCGCGATGATGGCGTTTTTTATGTTGATGTGGTTGTTGAACGCGACGACGGAAAAGCAACGCAAGGGGATCGCGGATTATTTTACGCCGACGATCGCGATCAACCGGGTGTCGGGGGGTGGCAACGGGTCGTTCAATGGCGACAGCACCTTTACCGACGAGGCGTTGCCGTTCAGCGGTGCACCTCCGGCGGTTGTGGCGCGACGTGACACAGGGTCCGAAGGAACCGATGATGCCGAGACCACCGCCCTGAAAATGCTTGAATCGGAGCTGCTGGGATTTGGCGGCGAATCCGACGTCATGGAAAACGAGATGAAACACGTGATCACCAAGCTGACCGACGAGGGTCTGGTGGTCGAGTTGTTCGCGCTGCCGGAAGCCCCGCTGTTCGACGCGGACACGGGTCAGCCGACGCGGCTGTTGCGCAAGCTGGCGGATCTGCTGGTGCAGACCGGCCGGTCGGTGAAAAACGACATGGCCGTGGGCGCGCATGTGCAGGCGCAACCTGTGGTCGCGGCCAGGATCAAGGTCTGGGACCAGTCAACGGAACAGGCGGTCATCATGCGCCAGTTGCTGCATGATGCGGGGCTTGCCCCCGGGCGTGTGCAACGGGTGACCGGACATGCGGATCGCGAACCGGCCACGCTTGACCCGATGGACATCCGCAACAACCGTATCAAGGTTATTTTCCTGCGTTAGGCATGTCCGACAAATAGGGTGGATTTTATCTGTTAGCGCGATGTTAAGTTCGCGGCGCCTATCTGTTGCATCAACTTGGTTCTGATGCAGCAGAAAGGCGTATCCATGACAATTTCCTCTTCGCTCAACGCAGGTATTGCGGGGTTGCAGTCCAACGCAACGCGGCTTGGGTCGATCTCGGACAACATCGCGAATGCCAGCACCTTCGGGTACAAGCGGGTTGTCACGGATTTCAATTCGCTGGTCCTGTCGAATTCGGGCGTGTCCTATACAGCGGGCGGCGTGCGCGCGTCGTCGCAACGGCTGATCAGCGAAAGCGGATCGCTGGTCAGCACATCGAATGCCACCGACCTTGCTGTGCGCGGGCGCGGTATGCTGCCCGTTGCCTCACGGTCCAGCGTGCTGGCGGGCGATGGCAACGCCAAAATGATGCTGACCACCACCGGATCGTTCCGTATCGACGAGGACGGATATCTGGCCAGCGAATCCGGCCTGTTGCTGATGGGCTGGCCTGCCAATATCGACGGGTCCGTCCCCTCTTTCCCGCGCGACACCAGCGACGGGCTGGAGCCCATCCAGTTTTCGCTGAATCTCAAGGGTGATCCGACAACCCAGGTGACGATGGGCCTGAACCTGCCTGCCACCTCGACCATTGCCGGATCGGACGGTGAAACACAGAACCTGTCGGTGGAATATTTCGACAACCTTGGCACCTCGCAGAGCATCGCGCTGGAGTTCATACCGACGGTGCCCGCCACGGGCAGTTCGAACGAATGGACCGTGATCATGCGCGATTCAGCGCAGGACGATGCGGTGATCGGCGAATATATCATCAACTTTAACGATACCCGTGCTGACGGTGGCACCATCGCATCGGTCACCACGGTGACAGGTGGGCCCTATGATCCGGCCACGGGCGAATTGATTGTCGACGTGGCCAGCGGCCCGATTTCCATCGACATCGGCGAGGTCGGCGACAATCAGGGCGTGGTGCAGCTGTCCGATACATTCGCGCCAATCTCGGTGGTCAAGGACGGCAGCCCCGTGGGCAACATGATCTCGGTCGAGGTTGATCCGAACGGCTACGTCAAAGCGATCTTTGACACTGGCGTGACCAGTGTTCTCTATCAGATCCCGCTGGTCGACATGCCCAACCCCGGTGGCCTGATCTCGTTGGATTCGCAGACCTACAAACCCTCGGTCGAAAGCGGGCCGTTCTTTCTGTGGGACGCGGGCGATGGCCCGACGGGCGACCTGAAATCCTATGCCCGCGAGGAATCCACAGTCGATGTCGCCACCGAACTGACCGAGATGATCCGCACGCAACGGGCCTATTCGTCAAACGCAAAAGTCATCCAGACGGTGGAGTTGTCCTTGGCCATCGAGACCGATTTACCGGTCGAGATTTCATCCTGGGTTTTGGCCAGGTTGCTGTTGATGGATTTCAGGGTTTGCAGCGCAACCATTGCGCTGTTGTTTGTATTGATGCTCGACATGAACATGTTCCTTAAGTCGTGACGCTTTGCGTCAGGTTACGTCCCGCCCCCCAGTGGGACGGACAAAAACAAGTCATTCTGACATATGCATTTTTCAGCGATGCTGATCTGCGCCACTCTGTTCTCGAGTGCAGGGTCAACATCGCATCCACGTGCTAATGGAGTGCTAATGCGGCCCCCTGTCTTCTGTCCGATTTTAGTCAAACCGCTCTATGCCCGTTTCTCGACCGACCGGGTCGGCGTCAGGGCAATCTCGTTCTTCTTGCCCTGGGCGTCATATATATCCAGCGAGCTGCGGATACGGCGCATGGTCGCCAGCCGTCGGGTGACCGCCCGTATCCCGTCCAGCGCGGAATTCAACAACGACTGGTTGCGCATGACCTTGGAATTCAGGGCGGCCAGCGACGACCGGTCCGCCACATCCAGATCATTCAAGCGGTCGATCAGCGATTGTTTCAAATCCAGCGTCCGGGCGATCCTGTCCAGATCACCCGCAAGCAGGGCGCTGCGTTCCTGATCCAGCAAATCGTCCAGCGCATTGACTGTATCCTCGACCGATTCATCCCTCATGGGTCCGCCCTTTCAAAGCTTGGAACAGTGATTCGCTCAGACCGATACCGCCTGCGGCAACCATCTTTTCGGCCTGCGCCTGTACCAGGAACGAGGAAAACTGGTCCTCTCCCGCGCCGCCGCCAAAGCTGTCGCGCGCTTGACCAAATCCGGCGGATTTCAGCATCTCCGCCAGAAACCCCGCCTCAAGCTGGTCCGCCACCGCGCGCAGTTCTGCATCGGCCTGCGCGGTTGGTTTGCGGGCCAAAGCCACGCCCGCCGTGTCTGGTGTCACTTGCATCCCGGGTTCCTTTCAAATGCGTTGTATTTTCAGGATCATGCCGCAGGACCGGTAAAGAAGCGGTAACCAACCACATGCATAAGACGGGGACGAGGAAGAACTCCCGGAGGATCTGTGCAACTTATTCCCTTGATTCACAACGGTTCACCCGCAGCGCCGCGCAGCCCTACGGCTGCAGGGTCAGATCCTGCTGTCAGTTTCGCCGCGACCTTCGACCAGCTTGTCCCTTTGAACGGAAACGGAACTGCAGTCACGGTTCAGGATTCGCCAGACACGGACGCGGATGGTCTGCCCAATGTCGATGGCGCAACGCCTGAAGAGGAAAAGCAAGAAGGAGACGAAGCTGCCGCGCTTTCTCAAATCCAACCCCGCCTGCCTGCGCTGGCAAGGGACGCGCCGGTTTCGCGACACGACGCACCGCCCGAGGTCAAAGCCAAGGTTTCGAAACACCCACGGAGCGGGGCGGAATCGGTGATCACCTTTACCACAGGGTCTCGGTCCGTGATGCTTCCCGTCGAACAGGTGGAATCGTTGCCACCAGCCGCAACAGCCATGCCGGGCAAGGCGTTCTTGCACGGCTCCCCTGTCGAAGGGCAGGCGGCACCTGAGCCGTTGCACGTGATGGCCTCGAGCGAACAGCGTCTGGTATTGACACCTTACAAGACACCTCAGGCAGCGGAATCAGGCAGCGATGAAACCTCGAATTCGGCTCAAAATATCTTGTTAGAGCCTAAAACCACACTGCATGATGGCGCGTTTTCAAATGCGGCCGCTGCACCAAAAGGCGCGCCGACGTTGATGGCAGAGGCGCCCGATTTGCCGACCGCGAAGTCAACCCATCCCCCCGCTGCGCTTCCCAACACGCCGCCCCCGATGCCAAGACCAGCGACAGCGCCGGACATCCCTATCCGCTTTGATGTGTCAGCGGTGCCAGTGGCTTCGACACAGCAGCCGCTTCTGGTGCCGACACAGCCCACCACGCTGCTTGTTCAGGCAACACCGGGCGCTGCTCTGTCGATGGCGGAAAATCCGCCGCAGCCCATGCAACAGGCAACAGCATCGGTCACCGTTCGACTGATCACAGCGCCCGCGCAGCCTGCAAATGTTATTCCGCCGGACTCTCAACCCGCAGCATTCACGGAAAATGTGCTGCCACCAGACCCTGCCGACGCGCCTGCCATCCGACAGGCAGCCGATCGTCCGGATCCTCGTCAACCCACGCCACCGCCCGTCACAAATGTGGCCAGCGCCTCCCCGTCACAACCTTCCGCCGATCCGATCCCTGTGGATGCCGCGCCCGACGCCATTCTCACCGACATGCGCGCATCCGGTGCGCCGCCTGTGCAGACGCACAGTGTCACGACGCCGTCAGCGCCGACGCAACTGCACGCCACAGTGGCCAGACAGATCGCAGAGGCCGCCGTGCAAACCAGCGCAGACCGGCAGATCGAATTGACCCTCAACCCGGCAGAGCTGGGCCGGGTGCGTATGTCCCTTTCAACCAGCGATGCGGGTGCCTCGGTCACGATCCACGCCGACCGCCCTGAAACTCTGGACCTGATGCGCCGGAACATTGGCGAGCTGGAAAGTGAATTCGCAGACATGGGCTATGGCGATGTCGATTTCGCCTTTTCCGGCGGGGATGGCGCACAGGATCAACGCGACGACACGCCCCCGCACAACATGCAGCCGTCCATAGAGATCGCCACAGACCCAGCAGTCACCCAAGCGGACACCCCGCTGTCACCCGATTCCGCCATGGACATCAGAGTATAAGGATCGCCGCCATGAACGTCGCCCCCGCTGCAGCGCAAGCCCAGGCACAGAGTCAGACCAACGCCACGCCCCTCCCGGAAAAGGCGGCGTCGCTCATCTCGTCCGACTTTGAAACATTCCTCAAGATGATGACCACGCAGGCCCGCTATCAGGACCCGCTGGAGCCCATGGACAGCTCGGAATATGCCGCGCAACTGGCGCAGTTCTCGATGGTGGAACAGCAGGTGCAAACCAACGACCTGTTGCAGACGCTCAGTGCCGCGTTGCAAGCCGCAAGCGCGACACAAACTGGTGTCGGCGCGCTGTCTGGCTGGATCGGGATGGAGGCGTTGTCTTATGCCCCGGCCCATTTCGACGGTACACCCGTGACCATCGCGCCGAACCCGCTGACAGCAGCGGACTCGGCTTATCTGGTGGTCTATGACGATGCAGGAAATGAAGTTCAGCGCCAGAGCATCCCCGTCTCGCCCGATGCGGTCCAATGGCACGGGATCGCCGGGCTGAACGGATCAACTTTCCCCAACGGGAATTACACATTCGAGGTCGAAAGCTATCAAGCAGGCGAGCTGTTGCTGGCCGAACGCGCCCAAACCTACGGGCGCGTCACCGAAGCGCGGATCGAACAGGGGCGCACGATCCTGATCCTGGAAGGCGGTATTGCGGTTCTGGCTGACGACGTGACCGGCCTGCGCGACCCGGTCTAACGGTCGATGCCGTAATCCTCGCGCCCGACCGACGTATAGGCCACGAAGCCGGCGCGCTTGGCGTCCTTTTGTGAATAGATGTTGCGCAAGTCGGCCATGACCGGTGTCGCCATGCGTTTGACGATACGTTTCAGATCAAGCGCGCGGAATTCGTTCCATTCGGTCAGGATCACCACAGCGTCGGCGTTTTGGGTGGCCTTATAGGCATCCTCGAACCAGTTGACGCCGGGCAACAGTGCCTCACCTTCGCGGCGGCCTTGGGGGTCGACCACACGCACCTTGGCGCCGCCCCCGACCAGCGCGGGGACAATGGTCAGCGACGGGCTGTCGCGCATGTCATCTGTGTTGGGTTTGAACGTCACGCCCAGCACCGCGATGATCTTGCCGTTGACCTTGCCGCCGCACAGATCGACGACCTTGTCGATCATACGGCGTTTGATCTCGTCATTGACCTTGATCACGGTCTCGGTCAGCTGCATGGGCATCGAATGATCCTGCCCCATACGGGCCAGCGCCTGCGTGTCCTTGGGAAAGCAGCTGCCGCCATAGCCGGGGCCGGCGTGCAGGAACTTGTTGCCAATGCGCCCGTCCAGTCCCATGCCTTGCGACACGGTTTTCACATCCGCACCGGTGCGTTCGCACAGGGCCGCGATTTCGTTGATGAACGTAATCTTGGTCGCCAGAAACGCGTTGGCGGCATATTTGATCATCTCTGCGCTTTCCAGATCGGTGATCATGATCGGAAAATCGCGCAGGTACAGCGGGCGGTAAATCTGATTCATCACCTCCGCCGCGCGGTCGTTCTGTACGCCGACAACGACGCGGTCGGGGCGCATGAAATCATCGATGGCCGCGCCTTCGCGCAGGAACTCGGGGTTGCTGGCCACGTCGAAATCGGCGTCCGGATTGGCCTTGTGCGCCGCGTGCTTGACCTGTCGGTTGGTCCCCACGGGCACGGTCGATTTGGTCACGATCACGGCGTAACCTGTCAATGCATCGGCAATCTCGGCGGCGGCGGCCATGACATAGGTCAGATCGGCGTGGCCATCGCCGCGACGCGTGGGCGTGCCAACCGCGATAAACACAGCCTCGGCACCGTCCACGGCGGCTTTCAGGTCACCGGTGAATGACAGCCGCCCGGCGGCCACATTCTTGGCCATCAGATTGTCCAGACCGGGCTCATAGATCGGCACTTCGCCGCGTTCCAGCATCTCGACTTTCTTGGGGTCCTTGTCGACGCAGACCACATCGTGCCCAAAGTCCGAGAAGCACACACCCGACACCAGCCCGACATAGCCGGTTCCGATCATTGCTATTTTCATGCTGGTCCCTCTGCGACATCTGTTGTGCCTGAGATGGAAGTTCGGGGCCAACCTGTCAACGCTGGCATCACTGAACGGTCGGATTTCACCGCGAAAGACGCAGTTGCATCACAGGTCGGCCAGCATGAACCCGGCATAGGCGGCAGGCATCACCGCCCGGCGGTAGGGACCCAGCGGAAAGCGTGACAGGGGCCGCGCCATGGCCACCGGAACCTCGCCCTGCCCCGTGATCTGTCCCGCGATCAGCTTGCCCGCATAGGTGCCCATCGCCACACCATTGCCGTGGTAACACAGGCTGGCAAACAGCCCCGGCTGGTTTGGCACCGCACCGACAAAGGGCAACATATCGCGAGCAATACACACCATCCCCGACCAGCCATGCGCGCTTTCCACATGTCGCCAGGCGGGAAACATCGCATCAAAATCCTGACGCACGCGACGACGCGCCCGCGCCTCTGCGGCGGGGTTCGAGGTCAGCCCGCCGCGCATCCCGAACAGGAACCGCCCGTCCGGCATCTTGCGGAAATAGTGCAGCAGGTTGCGCGTGTCATAGCACGCCTGGTCGCTGGTCCATCCGGCGTCGGCCTGCTCTTGCTTGGTCAGCGGGCGGGTGACGATCACGTTCGACTGGCTGGGCATATACCGCCCTGCCAGCCAGTCGGGCAGATCATCCGAGGAATAGCCGTTGGTGGCGATCACCACCTGATCGGCAGTGACCGTGCGGCCTGCGGACAGGGTCCATTTCTGTCCACGATTCAGGCTCTGCACAGGGCTTTTTCCGAAAATACGCGCACCTGCATCCCGTGCGGCGAAGGCCAGTCCCGCAATGTATTTGCGCGGGTTCAGGCCAAAGCCGATGGGGATGGTCAGCGCGCCGTGGAACGGCCCGGACAGTCCGTGGGCTGCCAGATCGTCCTTGGCAATAATCCCGCAATCAATCCCGTGGTTCTCGGCCACGCCTTCGGCGGCGCGGCGCAAGTCGTCCATGTCCTTGGGGCGGTGCGCCAGTTCGGTTTCGCCGTTCGAATGGCGGTCGACGTCAATGCCATGCGCTTGGGTGATCTGTTCAACCAGCCCGATCGCATCGCGTTCCGCCTTGCGATACTGCAACCGGCCCTCGCGGCCAAAGCGGCGGTCCAGGCCTGCGTCATCAATCCGTGCGCCGCCCAGACAGCAAAAACCGCCGTTCCGCCCGGATGCCCCCCAGCCCACGTATTCCGCTTCCAGAACAACAACATCAACACCCGCTTGCGCCAGATGCAATGCCGCCGAAAGACCGGTGAATCCGCCTCCGACGATGGCCACGTCGCAGGTAATATCGGTCTCTAACGCAGGGAAATCCGGCAGGTCACAAGTTTCATCCCACCAACACCCGTCGCGCGGGCCACTGCCATAGGCATAGTCGGCATAGATACGTTTCATGTGGCGCGCTGCGCGGCCTGCTCTTCACGGCGCACCCGCACCGCGTGGCGCTTCGACATCAGCGATGCGGTGATCACCCCCACCGACACGATCCCGATCAGGATCGACGACAGCGCGTTGATCTCGGGCGAGACGCCCAGGCGCACCGACGACCAGATCTTCATCGGCAGCGTGGTGGCTGACGGGCCGGTGGCAAAGGACGCAATCACCAGATCATCCAAGCTGAGCGTAAAGGCCAGCAACCAGCCCGAGATCACCGCAGGCGCGATAATCGGCAGCGTCACCAACCGAAACGCATCGAACTGCGATGCACCCAGATCCAGCGCCGCCTCTTCCAGCGACCGGTCAAAGGTGGCCAGACGCGACGACACCACGACCGACACATAACACATCGAAAACGTGGTGTGCGCCAGAACGATGGTCATCACGCCACGGTCCATGCCGATGCCGATGAACAAAAGCAGCAGCGACAGGCCGGTGATCACTTCGGGCATCACCAGCGGCGCATAGATCATGCCGGAAAACAGCGTGCGCCCCATGAACCGCCCACCGCGCACCAGAACATAGGCGGCCATTGTGCCCAGCACGGTGGCAAAGGTGGACGACATCACGGCCACCTTCAGCGTCACCCACGCGGCATCCAGAAACGCCTCGTTCTGGAACAGGGTGCCGTACCATCTGGTCGAGAAACCGGCCCAGACCGTCACCAGTTTGGACGAGTTGAAGCTGAAGATCACAAGGATCAGCATCGGCAGGTAGAGGAAGGCAAACCCGAACGTCAGGCTGACCACGTTGAACGGGCTGAGACGGTTCATTGTTCTGCCTCCTGCTGACGCTGTTCGTTGCGCTGGAACAGAATGATCGGAATGATCAGGATCAACAGCAGGATCACCGCAACTGCGCTGGCCACGGGCCAATCCCGGTTGGCAAAGAATTCCTCGAACAGGACCTTACCGATCATCAGCGTACCAGAACCGCCCAGCAGTGACGGGATCACAAATTCGCCCAACGCCGGGATGAATACCAGGAAACAGCCCGCAACGATGCCGTTGCGCGACAGCGGGATCGTCACGAGCCAGAATGCCTGCATCCGCGAACAACCCAGATCCTCGGCCGCCTCGATCAGGCTTTCGTCCAGCCGTTCAAGCGCCGCGTAAATGGGCAGGATCATGAAGGGCAGATAGGTGTAGACGATGCCGATATAGACCGCCCAATTGGTGTTCAGGATGGTCAGCGGCGTGTCGATTATGCCGGTCCACAGCAGGAACTGGTTCAGGAACCCCTCGGTGCTGAGGATACCGACCCATGCGTAAACGCGGATCAGAAACGAGGTCCAGAATGGCAGGATCACCAGCATCATCAGCGTTGGACGCCATTCTTCAGGCGCGCGGGCCATGGCGTACGCCATGGGATAGCCCACCAGCAGCGTTACGATGGTGGAAAAGAACGCGATTTGCAGCGAGCTGACGTAAGCTTTCCAATACAGGTCATCCTGCGTCAGAAAGACAAAGTTTTCGAAATCCAGACCGGAAATCAGGGCGCCAAAGCCGTCCTTCAGGGTCGGCGTATAGGGCGGGATCGCCAGTGCCGTGTCCGACAGGGACACTTTGAACACGATGGCAAAGGGCACCAGAAACAGTGCCAGCAGCCAAAGGTACGGCACCGCTATGAGGACTGCGCGCCTCACGATTCAAGCAAGACGCCGGCAGTGGCGCTCCAGCTTAGCCAGACGGGGTCTTCCCAGGTGTAGGCCCGGCGCGACACGCGGCGTGTATTGGCCGATTGCGCCTTGATCACCTGACCGGTTGGCAGTTCGACGTGATAGGTGCTGAGGTTGCCCAGATAGGCGATGTCCAGAACCTTGCCCTGAACCGCGTTTGCCGCATCGGCAGGGCGTTCGGCACTGATCGCGATTTTCTCGGGGCGGATCGCCAGATGCGCCTTTTGCCCGTCACTGAAAGGGCGGGCACTGGTGGCGGTCGCAGGTTCCGCACCGCCCCAGTCGATGGCATAGCTTTCGGGGCCGTTGGCTTTGGCCGTGCCTTCCAGGATGTTCACGTCACCGATGAAATCCGCAACGTAGACACTGTTTGGCGCTTCATAGATCTTTTCGGGCGTCGCCACCTGAATGATGCGTCCCTCGTCCATCACCGCGACGCGGCTGGCGACGGTCATCGCCTCTTCCTGGTCGTGGGTCACGATGACGAATGTGGTGCCGGTGGTCTCCTGAATGTCCATCAGCTCGAATTGCGTGTCCTGACGCAGCTTTTTGTCCAGCGCGCCCAGCGGTTCGTCCAGCAACAGCAGCTTGGGCGCCTTAGCGAGCGACCGGGCCAACGCCACACGCTGACGCTGGCCGCCGGAAATCTGGTGCGGCTTGCGACGACCGAACTTGGACAGGCGTGTCAGCTTCAGCATTTCCTCGACGCGGGCAGCGATGGCGTCCTTGGGCATGTCCGAGCGACGCAGGCCAAAGGCGATGTTGTCCCAAACCGTCAGGTGCGGGAACAGCGCGTAGGACTGAAACATCATGTTCACGGCACGCTTGTTCGGCGGCACCCCTGCGATGTCCTGTCCCGACAACAGGATCGAACCCTCGGTCGGGGCCTCGAACCCCGCCAGCATCCGCATCATCGTTGTCTTGCCACAGCCCGAAGGCCCCAGCAGCGCGAAAAATTCTCGTTCGTAGATATCCTGCGTCAGATCATCAATGGCCACAAAGTCGCCAAAGCGTTTGGTGACACCCACGAACTGGATCAACGGCTTTTGCTGCGGGTCATCCCAAGGAGCGAATACGGTCTGTGCCAAATTATTTCCTCACAGAAATCACAGGGGAAATGACGCGCGGCCCTAATGGCCGCGCGCCGGATCGGAGGCTTAGGTGCCCGATTTGACCTTGGTCCACAGACGCGTCACGACGCGCTGTGTTTTCGCGTCATAAGGGGACGTGGTGTACAGTTTTTCCAACGTTTCGGCGTCGGGATAGATCGCCGTGTCGCCAATCACATCCTCGACCAGAAACTCTTGGCTGGCGAGGTTGCCGTTGGCGTAATAGACATAGTTCGATGCCGCCGCCATGTTCTGCGCGTCCATGATAAAGTTCAGGAACTTGTGCGCCCCGTCAGGGTTCGGCGCGTCCACCGGAATAGCCATGTTATCGAACCACATCAGCGCGCCCTCTTTCGGCGCATTGTATTCGATGATCACGCCGTTGTCGGCCTCGGCGGCGCGGTCGCGCGCTTGCAGAATGTCACCGGACCAGCCCACAGCCACACAGATGTCGCCGTTGGCCAATGCGTTGATATATTCCGAGCTGTGGAATTTCTGCACATAGGGCGCGATGGCGGTCAGGACCGGCTCGGCCTTCTGAATGGTTTCAGCGTCTTGCGCGTCGGGGTTTTCGCCAATGTAGTTCAGCGCGGCTGGGATAATCTCTGCCGGTGCGTCCAGGAAATGAACGCCGCAAGCCGACAGTTTTTCCATGTTGGCAGGGTCAAAAACCAACGCCAGGGACGAGATGGGGGCATCTTCGCCCAGCACTTCCTTGACCTTTTCGACGTTCACGCCAATGCCGGTGGTGCCCCACATGTAGTTGATCGCATATTCGTTGCCGGGGTCGTATTTTCCGACGCGTTCGCTGATCACGTCCCACATGTTTTCCAGGTTCGGCAGCTTGGATTTATCCAGCTTCTGGAACGCACCGGCGCTGATCTGGCGTTGCAGGAACGTGCCCGACGGGACAACGACATCATAGCCGGACGAACCAGCCAGCATTTTGGTTTCCAACACTTCGTTGCTGTCAAAAACGTCATAGATCAGGTCGATGCCTGTTTCTTCCTCGAATTTGGTCAGCAGACTCTCGTCGATATAGTCGGACCAGTTGTAAACGCGCACTTCTTCGGCCATTGCCGAGGACGCAATTACCGCCAGTGCCGCGACTGTGCTAAGCATCGTCTTGGTCATGTTATTCTCCCGTTCATCAGACCGGGTTGATCCCGGCTTGGCTTAATTTGATCAAGTTTTGCCCTTTGCGGCAAGATGATTTATGGTTTCACGGCAGGTGGACCCGCGCAAGCGGTTCCCCATGGAGGTGCTCGGAAGATATGCCCATGATGAATGCATCGCTGAAAAAAGAGGCGTCCGCGACAGCGGCCGACCGGCAATCCCTGCTGCCAAAAACGCCTGCGCATCAGGCCGTCTATGCCAAGATGCGCGACGCCGTTTTGTTTGGTGATCTGGCCCCCGGTCAGCCGATCACGATTCAGGGGCTGACGACGATGCTGGACGCGGGCATGACCCCGGTGCGCGAAGCCATCCGTAAGCTGACCGCCGAGGGTGCCCTCGAGATGCAGGGCAACCGCCGTGCCTCTGTGCCGGTTCTGGACCTGCACACGCTGGAACAGCTTGAATTCATGCGGTTAAATCTGGAACCCGAGCTGGCATTTCGTGCAACATCGCATATTTCTGACGGGGATATCGCCCGACTGACGCAGATTGATGACACCCTGAACAGCGCCATCGCAGCGGGTGATATCAGCGGTTATTTGCGCCTGAACCACGCCTTTCACACGACCTTGTACGCCATCGCTCAGGCCCCGATTCTGGCGCAATCCGCCGGTGCGCTCTGGCTGCGATTTGGCCCCTCCCTGCGCGTCGTCTGTGGTCGGTTCGGCACCTCGAACCTGCCGGACAAACATGCCGAGCTTCTCGATGCCCTGAAACAAGGCAATGCCGAGGCCGCACGCGCCGCCACTGCCGAAGACATTCTTCAGGGGATGATCCAGGTGCGCGCCGCCCTGTCCGAGGATGCAGCCGCAAGGTGATTCGGATTCAGCCTGATTGACAGTCAGAAATTTGATCATATTCTGCGTCCAACTTCAGTTCTGATGAAAAGGACACCGTCATGGCCGCCATCACCAACCATTTGCCCACCGCCGAGTTGCAGGCGCTGGACGCTGCACACCACATGCACCCATTTACCACCAACAACGATCTGGCGGCCAAGGGTGCACGGATCATCACCCGTGCGGATGGCGTTTACCTGACCGACAGCGAAGGCAACCATATTCTGGACGGCATGGCCGGCCTGTGGTGCGTGAACATCGGTTATGGCCGTGGCGAGCTGGCCGATGTGGCGGCACGGCAAATGCGCGAACTGCCGTTCTACAACACCTTTTTCATGACATCCCACGCGCCGGTCATCGCGCTGGCTGCCAAGATCGCGGAACTGGCGCCTGCGCATCTGAACCACGTGTTCTTTGCCGGGTCCGGGTCCGAGGCGAATGACACCAACATTCGACTGGTCCGCACCTATTGGGCGCAAAAGGGCAAGCCGAGCAAATCCATCATCATCAGCCGCAAGAACGCCTACCACGGTTCGTCCGTCGGGTCGGGCAGCCTGGGCGGCATGACCCCGATGCACGAGCAGGGCGGCCTGCCGATCCCGGACATTCACCACATCAACCAGCCGAACTGGTGGACCGAAGGCGGCACATCCACACCCGAGGAATTCGGCCTGCAACGTGCGCAGGAACTGGAACAGGCGATTCTGGAAATGGGCGAAGACCGTGTCGCCGCCTTTATCGCCGAACCGATCCAGGGTGCCGGCGGAGTGATCGTGCCGCCGTCGACCTATTGGCCCGAAATCCAGCGCATTTGCGACAAATACGAGATTCTGCTGATCGCAGACGAAGTGATCTGCGGCTTTGGCCGCACCGGAGAATGGTTCGGATCAACCACCGTGGGGATCAAACCTGACATCATGACTATCGCCAAGGGTCTTTCGTCAGGATACCAGCCCATCGGTGGTTCGATCGTCTCGGACGAAGTCGCCGAAGTGATCAACGCCTGTGAATTCAACCACGGCTACACCTATTCCGGCCACCCCGTTGCCAGCGCCGTCGCGCTGGAAAACCTGCGGATCATGGAGGACGAAAACATCCTGGACCACGTCCGCAACGTTGCCGCCCCCGCGCTGGCCGAGATGTGGCATGGCCTGGGCGATCATCCGATGGTGGGCGAAACCAAGATTGTCGGCATGATGGCGTCACTGGCGCTGACACCGGACAAGGACAGCCGCGCCAAATTTGCCGCCGACGCGGGCACCGCCGGTTTCATGACGCGCGAGCGTTCCTTTGCGAACAACCTGATCATGCGCCACGTCTACGACCGCATGGTGATCTCACCGCCGCTGGTCATCACGCCCGAAGAGATCACTGAAATGGGCAAACGCGCGCGCACCGCGTTGGACGAATCCCATGCGCTGATGAAAGAGCAAGGGCTGTTCAAAGCCGCGTCGTAAGGCGTCAGGCGCCGCTCATCAGAGGTTCCAACATCGCCAGACAGGCTTTCATCTGGTCGATCTCGACAAACTCATCCGGTTTGTGGGCCTGGGCAATATGTCCGGGTCCGCACACCACCACATCCATCCCCATTTCCTGAAACAGACCCGCCTCGGTTCCGAAAGGGACCAGTTCGGCGCTGTTGGTGCCCAGAAGGCCGGCCAGCAGATCGCGGGCGGTGTTCACTTCCATCGGCTCCAGCCCCGCCACCTCGCCAATCGTTTCAGTGCGAATGTCGGCCTGCGGATAGATCGCGCGCATCATCGGCAGCATATCGTCCTCGACAAAGGCCGCGATGCTTTGTTGTACGAAACGGGCGTCATCTTGTACAACAGGGCGCATTTCCCATTCGACCTCGGCCTTGCCCGCGATCACGTTGTGCGCCACGCCACCCGACACGCGGCCAATGTTGATCGTGGTCCACGGTGGTTCGAACCGGCTGGTCACAGGCGCGCGCACCATCAGATCGGCGCGCAGTTCCAGCAGGCGATTGACATAGCGCACAGCGTATTCGGCAGCGTTCACACCGCGCCCCGGATCGCTGCCGTGTCCTTCAAGGCCGGTAAAGTGGGTGGTGTATTCGCAACAGCCCTTGTGCCCTTCGATCACCCGCATGCCCGTGGGTTCCCCGATCACCGCCATCGCCGGTTGCAACCCGCGCGCCTGCAACTCAGGCACCAGGGCGCGCGCACCCAAACAGCCGACCTCTTCGTCATAGGTAAAGGCGAAATGCACCGGCTTTTTCGGCGTCACCTTGCCCGCCATCACCACGGCGGCGGCGATGAATCCCTTCATGTCACAGGTGCCGCGCCCGTACAAACGACCATCCGCCTCGCGCATCTCGAAGGGGTCCGACGACCAGTCCTGATCCGCGACCGGCACAACATCCGTGTGCCCGCTCAGCATCAGCCCGCCCGGCGCGTCGGGGCCGATGCTGGCCCACAGGTTCGCCTTGGCCCCGCAGGGCGACAACAGCACATCGGTGCGTGCACCCGCGTCTTCCAGACGGGTGGCCAGTTCGGCGATCATCGCCATATTGCTGTCCGCGGACACGGTGGGCATCGCGATCAACTGATCCAGCAATTCGACCGTCTGGCGCAAGGTCATGGTTTGACGAACATCTTGCGGGGGCGGTCGCAGAAACACTCAGCCGCCCCGTTTTCGGTGATGCGGATGCTTTCGGTGATCTCAAGCCCCCAGTCCGCCATCCACAGGCCGGGCATGAAGTGGAAGGTCATGTTCGGCTCCAGCACCGTTTCGTCGTTCACCCGCAAGGAAATCGTGCGTTCGCCCCAGTCCGGCGGATAGCTCAGCCCTATGGGATAACCACAGCGTTCACCGCGTTCGATCCCCGCCGCTTCCAGCGGAGCGGCCAGCGCGTTGGCAATGTCACAGGCGCGGTTGCCGGCGCGGGCGGCGTCCAATCCGGCCTCAAGCCCCTCGACCAGCGCCGCCTCGGCGCGTTTCAGAAAATCGGGGGGCGTGCCCAAAAACAGCGAGCGGCAGAAAGGCGCGTGATAGCGGCGATAGCAGCCCGAGATCTCAAAGAATGTCGCCTCACCCGTTTCAAACGGGCGGCCATCCCATGTCAGGTGCGGCGCGGCGGCGTCCGATCCCGAGGGCAACAACGGCACGATCGCAGGATAGTCGCCCCACGCGCCATCAACCCCGCGCACCGCGTCGCGGTAGATTTCGGCCACGACTTCGTTCTTCGGCACGCCGGGTTCGACCCGTTCCAGCAGGCCATCAATGATCTTTTCCGAAATCCGGGCGGCGTTGCGCATGTATTCAAGCTCGGGCTCGGATTTCACACCGCGTTTCCAGTTCACCATCGCCGTGGCGTCCACGAATTCGGCCTCGGACAGGCTGGCTTCCATCACGGCAAAGGCCTTGGCGGAAAAGTAGTAGTTGTCCATCTCGACGCCGATGCGTTTCGCGCCCAGCTCTTGCAATATGCCTGACAGTTCCTGCATCGGATGGCGTTCGGTGGACTGAACGAAATGGTCGTCATATCCGCGCACGTGATCGTCATCCATCCAGACCGTGCGCCGCGCGCCCGCACTGTCCTGACGCCGCCCCCACCAGATCGGATCGCCGTCCCCCCGCAGGATCACGCCTTGATGCACATAAAATGACCACCCGTCATATCCGGTCAGCCACGCCTGATTGCTGGGATCGGTGACAAACAGCGTGTCGATGCCCGCAGCATCCATTGCACCGCGTACAAGAGCGATGCGCCGGTCGTATTCCTCGGATGTGAAAGGCAAATTTTTAATGATCATGGGCGTGCTCCGTTTTCAGAAACTTGCGTTGTGTCGCCTCGGGACGCAACACCTATCAGTGACGGGCGATTCCCGATGTCGCAGACGGCATCGCACAGGTCGTGTTAGGCAGGCTATTGTCCTGATATTCGAGATTTAACGAAAAAATCGCCTGCATTGAGGGCACAACCAACTGTTTTTCAGCAATCCGGTTGCAATACTGGACCATGGTCGTTTTACTTAGATCCAACAAGGCGGGTTCACCGTCGTCATAAATTCAGGGAGCCTGATTTGGCTAACACATCGACCGATGCGGCGTTCGTTGAATTCGAACGCGTGCAAAAAAGCTATGACGGCGTGAACCTCGTCGTCAAAGACTTGAACCTTTCCATGCCACGCGGCGAGTTTTTGACAATGCTCGGCCCATCGGGTTCGGGCAAGACAACTTGCCTGATGATGCTGGCAGGATTTGAAACCGCAACGCATGGCGATATTCGTCTCGGCGGGACATCGATCAACAACATTCCTCCGCACAAGCGCGGCATCGGCATGGTGTTCCAGAACTATGCCCTGTTCCCGCATATGACGGTGGCCGAGAACCTGGCCTTCCCGCTGGAAGTCCGCAAAATCGGCAAATCCGAACGCGAAGAGAAAATCCACCGCGCCCTTGGCATGGTGCAGATGAACGATTTCGCCGGACGTCGCCCCACGCAATTGTCGGGTGGCCAACAACAGCGGATCGCCCTTGCGCGCGCGCTGGTGTTCGAACCCGAGCTGGTTCTGATGGACGAGCCGCTGGGCGCGCTGGACAAACAGCTGCGCGAAACATTGCAGTTCGAGATCACCAAGCTGGCACATGATCTGGGCATTACCGTGGTTTACGTGACCCACGACCAGACCGAAGCATTGACCATGTCCGACCGCGTCGCCGTCTTTGAAAACGGCCGCATTCAGCAGTTGGCCCCGCCCGACCAACTGTACGAAAAGCCCGAAAACAGCTTTGTCGCGCAGTTCATCGGCGAGAACAACACGCTGATGGGCGAGGTCAAGGAAATCACCAACGGCACCGCCGTTGTGCAACTGGACGGCGGCGATCTGATCGACGCGGTTCCGGTGAACGTGAGCAAGGTTGGCGAACGCACCCGCGTGTCGATCCGTCCGGAACGGGTCGAGATGAACAAGGAACGCCTGATGCCCGGCGCCAAGACGCTGAAGGCCGAAGTGCTTGAGTTCATCTATATGGGCGATATTTTCCGCACCCGTCTGCGCGTGGCCGGTTCCGATGACTTTGTCATCAAGACCCGGAACGCGCCGGACCAGGTGCGCCTGACACCCGGCACCCAGATCGAAATCGGCTGGTTGCCCGAAGATTGCCGCGCCCTGGACGCCTGACGTCCAGGACACGGCTGGCGCCGCCCCTTTCGGGACGCGCCTGTTATGAGGCTGTGATCAAGCCCAATCATGGCCTCCCAACCCAAGTGGGCATACAAACGGGAGAACTATCAATGAATTTGATGAAAACGCTGCTTGCGTCTTCTGCACTTACAGCCGCTGCAACGGTTGCTTTTGCGCAAGAAATGTCCAACGAAATGACCATCGTGTCCTGGGGCGGCGCATACCAGAACAGCCAGCTCAAGGCATATGTTGAGCCATATGTTGCCATGCACCCCGAAGTGAACGTGGTTTGGGACGAAAGCTCGAACGAAGCGGTCGCCAAACTGCGTGCCATGAACGAAGCCGGCAACATCACCTGGGATCTGGTCGACGTTGTGGCCGCTGACGCCATCCGCCTGTGCGACGAAGGTCTGGCGATGGAATATGACCCCGACGAACTGCTGGCCCCCGGCGATGACGGTTCCTCGGCTTCGGATGACTTCGGTGATCTGATCGTGTCCGACTGCTATATTCCGCAGATCGTTTATTCGACAACATTCGGCTATCGCACAGACATGGTGCCCGAAGGTGTCGATGCACCCAGCAGCATCTGCGACGTGTTCGACCTGGAGAAATATCCCGGCAAACGCGCGCTGGAAAAGCGTCCGATCAACAACATGGAATGGGCATTGCTGTGTGACGGCGTTCCCAAGGACCAAGTCTATGACGTGCTGGCAACCGGCGAAGGTCAGGACCAGGCTCTGGCGAAACTCGACACCATCAAAGACAGCGTTGTCTGGTGGTCGGCCGGTGCCGACACGCCCCAGCTGCTGGCCGATGGCGAAATCTTCATGGGTTCGACCTACAACGGTCGTCTGTATTCGGTCATCGAAGAGCAGAACCAGCCCGTTGGCATGATGTGGGACGCCCAGGTGTTCGATCTTGACGGCTGGATCATTCCCGCCGGCCTGCCGGACGACAAACTGGCCCGTGTCAAAGACTTCCTGAAATTCGCAACAGACACACAGCGTCTGGCGGATCAGGCCAAGTACATCTCCTACGGTCCCGCACGTGCGTCTTCCGCACCCAAGGTTCCCGAGGACATGAAACAGCACATGCCGACCGATCCCGCGAACGCCGCGAACACCTTCCTGTACAACTACACGTTCTGGGCTGATTACCGCGACGATATCGACGCAAAATTCCAAGCGTGGCTGGCTCAATAAGCCCCGCTTGATCGCATGACTTCGGTGGGGGCCACATCCGGCCCCCACCACCCCTCACCACCCTCCAAAGCGAGACTGATGATGAGCAACGCACTAAATCAAGATGCCGAAAACGGACCGGTGATGGCCGCTGACGGCACACCGCTGAAACGCAGCCTCGCGCGCGCCCTGCGCCGCCAGAAAGGCCGCGCATTGCTGCTGATTGCGCCGTTGCTGATCTTTGTTCTCGTGACCTTTATCGTACCCATCGGGTCGATGCTGTTCCGGTCGGTCGAAAACGACATCGTCGCCAACACCCTGCCCGACACGGTCCAGCGGCTGGCCAGCTGGGACGCCACATCGGGCGAATTGCCTGCCGAGGGCGTCTATGAGGCAATGTACTACGACCTGTTCGTCGCCGCAGAGGCCAAGCGCCACACGCGCCTTGGCTCGCGCCTGAACTACGAAGAATCAGGGATTTCATCGCTGTTCCGTCAGTCAGGCCGCAAGATTGACGATCTGGCCAAGGATGCCACAAAGGCACTGGAAAGCGCCGTGCCCGCCTTCAAGGATGGCGAGACATGGTATGCCCTGATGAACGCAGGAAATGACGAGGCGAACTCGGGCCTTCTGTCAGCCATGCGTGGCCGCATCGGTCGGCTGAACGATTCCAGCGCCTCGGGCGACATGGATTTCGCCCCCAGCGCGCTGATGGCTGACATCCTGCCGCTGACCACGCGCAGCTATACCGAATGGGCGGTCTACGAGGCCACCGAAGAAGGACGCGACCCGGCCACACGCGATCCGTGGGAGCTGGTGCCGCTGGCGCTGCTGCAGGAACTGAAGACCGCCGACCTGTCCGGCCTGACCGGCACCCGCGCCGAGCTGCTGACGCAGGCCCAGGCGGTCAATTTCGACATTCCGCCCTATTCCGAAGTTCTGGCCGATATCGACCCCGAGTGGGGCACGATCCTGCCATGGGAAACCATCCAGACCCATTCGTCCAAATACACCGCGGGTTACTTCCTGAACGCCGTCGACGCGCAAAAGACGCCCGAAGGCTACGCATGGCAGCCCGAAGACAAGCAGATCCTGCTGAAACTGTTCGGGCGCACGCTGATCATGTCGATGATCATCACCTGCTCGTGCATCCTGCTGGGCTATCCGGTGGCGTGGCTGCTGGCCAACCTGCCCACCGCCAAGGCCAACCTGCTGATGATCCTCGTGCTTCTGCCCTTCTGGACCTCGCTTCTGGTGCGCACATCGGCCTGGAAGGTCATGCTGCAACAACAGGGTGTGATCAACGACGTGCTGGTCTGGCTGGGGCTGGTGGACGACGCCAACCGCCTGATCATGATCAACAACCAGTTCGGCACGATCGTGGCCATGACACACATCCTGCTGCCGTTCATGATCCTGCCGATGTATTCCGTGATGCAGACCGTACCCCCGAGCTACCTGCGGGCGGCCAAATCACTGGGCGCTACGAACTGGACAGCCTTCTGGCGGGTGTACTTCCCGCAATCCATTCCGGGCATCGGCGCGGGGTCGATCCTCGTGTTCATCCTGTCCATCGGCTACTACATCACCCCCGAGATCGTCGGCGGCACCAAGGGTGTGTTCATCTCGAACCGGATCGCCTACCACATTTCGTCCTCGCTGAACTGGGGCCTCGCGGCCGCACTGGGGTCGATCCTGCTGGCCGTCGTTCTTCTCCTTTACTGGTGCTACGACCGGATCGTCGGCATCGACAACGTGAAACTGGGATAACTGATTATGGGCCTGCCTCCTTATGCAACGACGCCGCAACGGATCTGGTACTATTCCTTCCGTGTCATCTGTGCACTGATCTTCATTTTCCTGATCACGCCGATCATCGTGGTGATGCCGCTCAGCTTCAACGCAGAGAACTTCTTTACCTTCACCCCGGAAATGCTGCGGCTTGACCCTGACGGGTATTCGCTGAAGCATTATCAGGACTTTTTCACCAACAACGAATGGCAGCGCAGCCTGAAAAACTCGCTGATCATCGCGCCCTTTGCGACGCTGATTTCGGTGTCGCTGGGCACGCTGGCCGCCATCGGCCTGTCGCAATCCCACGTGCCGTTCAAGGGCACCATCATGGCGATCCTGATCTCGCCCATGATCGTGCCGCTGATCATCTCGGCCACGGGTATGTTCTTCTTCTACTCGACACTGGGCAACTGGCTGGAAACGACCCTGGGGCTCGACAAGAATTTCGTGGGCTACGTCAAGGTTATCCTTGCGCACTCGGTCCTTGGCATTCCTTTCGTGATCATCACGGTCACCGCCACGCTTGTGGGTTTCGACCGCTCGCTGACCCGTGCTGCGGCGAACATGGGCGCCAACCCCGTCACCACATTCTTCCGCGTGCAAATGCCGCTGATCCTGCCGGGCGTGATCTCGGGCGGCCTCTTCGCCTTTATCACATCCTTTGACGAGGTCGTCGTGGTCCTCTTTGTCGGCTCCGCCGGTCAGAAAACGCTGCCATGGCAGATGTTCACCGGCCTGCGCGAACAGATCAGCCCGACGATCCTCGCGGTCGCCACGCTTCTGGTCGGCATCTCGATCATCCTGCTGACCGTGGTCGAGCTGCTGCGCCGCCGCTCGGAACGTCTGCGCGGCATCGTCGAAAGCTAAACTTCTTTTGGCCAGAAATATCCCGGGGTCCGGGGCAGCGCCCCGGTCCTGCCCCTACCCGCCGCGCAAACGCTCAAGCAAACGCAGCGACGCATAGCCATCCGGCACAATCCCCTTAGACAACTGATACCGCCGCACCGCGTCCACCGTCAGCGGACCGATCTTGGCGTCGATCTTTTGCGTGTCAAAGCCCTGGGCCGTCAGCCGTTGCTGCAACTCGATACGCTCGTCAAAGGTCAGCACCCGATCCCCGCGCGGCCAACTGGCACGAATCGCTGCACCACCACGGATGCGATCAGCCAGATAACCGACACCGATCACATAGGCATCGGCGGTGTTATAGGCCTCGATGACCTCGAAATTATCAAACACCAGGAAAGCGGCCCCTTCGGCCCCCGCAGGCAGCAGAACCGCCGCCGGCCCATGGTCCGGCACTGGCCCGCCGACGCCTTTCACCCCCATGCCTGCCCAGACCGAGGGCAGCTTGGTGATCTCGCGGTTGGCTTGCGTGTAATCAAACCCCTCAGGCAGCGTCACCTCGACGCCCCAGGGCATGCCTGTCTGCCAGCCGTGGTGTTTCAGATAGGCCGCCGTCGAGGCCAGCGCATCCGTCGGATCGTCGGACCAGATGTCACGCTTGCCGTCGCCGGTGAAGTCAACCGCATGGGCCAGAAACGAAGTGGGCATGAACTGGGTATGCCCCATCGCCCCTGCCCAGCTGCCGTTCATACGCGCGGCGGCCACGTCGCCATTCTCCAGAATTGTCAGCGCCGCCATCAGCTGTTCTTCAAAGAACGCCGACCGCCGCGTGTCATAGGCCAGCGAGGCAAGGCTTTGCACCGTGTTGTTCGATCCGCGAAACCCGCCATAGGCGCTCTCCAGACCCCAGATCGCGGTCACCACGTATTTATCGACGCCGTATTTCGCCTCGATCCTGTCCAGCGTGGCGCCGTGTTTGCGCATCGCCTCCTGACCGTTGGCGATGCGGGCGTCTGACACCGCGGTGTCCAGATAGTCCCAGATCGTCTTGGTAAACTCCGACTGGTTGCGGTCGCGACGCACCACGTCCGCGTCGAAGGTGACGCCGACAAAAGCGGCGTCCAGCGTGCTCTGCCGGATGCCTTTGGCCATGGCGCGCGGATAGAACCCTTTGATCCAGTCCTGAAAGCCTGCATTCGACAGCGTTTCAGTCTCTGTCACAGGGGTTTCGCCCACGGTGGTGTCACTGGCCGATGCTGCCGGTTGCGGACGCAGCACGGGCCGGATCGATGTTTCGGCCAGCACAATGCCGCCGAATCCGACGCCCAGCGCCGCTGCTGCTGTGAGGGAAAGATACCGCATAGTGCCTCGATTCTCGCTGGTGTGGTCCGCGTGATTGGCCGCAGGTTAGCGGCAAAACCCGGCTGCCGAAAGCGGTCAGGGCAGACAGTTGCGTTCCTGATCGGCTCTGATCCGCTCAAGATGCTGACGCAGCAACGCTACGCGGTGCGGGCGAAAGCTGATGTCCGTGCGCTCCAGATCGGTCATCCGGTCCAGCCGGAAGGTCCGGAAATCCTGCCGCAAAAGGCACCATGCCAGCAATACGTTGTTGTGATCGAAATAAACGATGCCCAGCGGGCGCACAGTGCGTTCGGTTAGCTGGGATTGGGCGTCCGAATAGGAAAAGCGCACACAGACCTCTTCCCAGGTGGCGGCGCGCAATTTTCCCACGTCGATCGTCGGCGTGGCAGGGCGGTGAAACCGATGAGCGTCCAGAATCGCATGTTTCAGCCGGTGCGCCTGTCGCGGCGGGACGCGGGCCTGAATCTTGACCAGCGCCGATTCCGCAGCCTTGGACAGCGCCGGATCACCGATCGCGGCGACGTCGCGCAGCCCCAGCACCAGTGCCTCCAGCTCGTCATCCTCGAACCCCAGCGGCGGCAGCGTCGCGTCCTCGATCAGGGTAAAGCCAAAGCCCGCCTCGCCGTCGATCACCGCACCCAGCCCCCGCAGGGCGTCTATGTCGCGGTAGACAGTGCGCAGCGACACGTCCATGTCATCCGCCAACTGCTGCGCCGTGACCGGCGGTGGCAGGCGGCGCAAGTGTTGCATCAATTGGAACAGGCGATGGGTGCGACTCATGCCCCGTTATAGCACAAGTCCTGTCAGTTTTTGACAGGAGCAAATCGCTAGCTGCGCTTCCGGCTGACCTTGCGTTTGATCTTGTCGGTTTTGCGTTTGCCCTTGGCCGCCTTGCGTCGTGGTGCGCGGCCTGCGGGAGACCGGCTGCCGCCTTGGGGCATTTTTTCCCCGTCAATCGTCAACAGCTCCAGCGCCACGCCCCCCGTGACCGGCGTGGCTTCGGTCAGGCGCGCGGTCACCCATTGGCCGACGCCGATGGTCAGACCGGTGTCCGCCCCCATCAACGTGCCTGCCTCGCGGTCAAAGTGGAAGAACTCGCGCCCCAGCGTGCGGATCGGCACCAGCCCGTCGGCACCGCTGTCGTCCAGTTTTACAAACGCGCCGAACTTGGCCACGCCACTGATCCGTCCGGTGAATTCGTCGCCCACCCGTTCCGAAAGGTAGGAGGCCAGATAACGGTCGGTCGTGTCCCGTTCGGCGACCATCGACCGCCGTTCCGTGTCGGAAATATGCTGTCCGGTCTCTTCCAGCCGTTCGATGTCTTCGGGCTTCAGCCCGTCCTTGCCCCAGCCATGGGCCGTGACCAGCGCCCGGTGCACGATCAGGTCGGCATAGCGGCGAATGGGCGAGGTAAAGTGCGCGTAATTGCGCAAGGCCAGACCAAAGTGGCCAAAGTTCTGCGGCCCGTAATAGGCCTGCATCATCGACCGCAGGGTCGAGATGTTGATCAACTCGGCATCCTCTGACCCCGCAGCGGAGTTCAGCAGGTTGTTCAGATGCGCGGTTTTCAACACTTGCCCCTTGGCCAGCGGAAACCCGGCTTCGAGCGCGATTTCACGCAGGGCGTTCAGCTTTTCGGGGCTGGGTTCTTCGTGCACGCGGAACAGCAGCGGTTGCTTCTTGGCGATCAGGGTCTCGGCGGCGGCGACGTTGGCCAGCACCATGAATTCCTCGATCAGACGGTGGGCGTCCAGCCGTTCCTTGAAGTTGACCGAGCTGACGGTGCCGTCGTCTTCCAGCACGATCTGCCGTTCGGGCAGGTCCAGCTCCAGCGGCTGACGCAAATGGCGCGCTTTGACCAAAGCGGCATAAGCATCATAGAGAGGCTGCAAAACAGGCTCTAACAAGGGTCCGCAGCGGTCATTGGGATTGCCGTCAATGGCTGCCTGCACTTCTTCGTAGTTCAGCGACGCGGGCGAGCGCATCAGGCCGCGCACGAACTTGTGGCTCAGCTTTTCGCCCTGCGCGTCGATCTGCATCCGCACGGCGATACAGGCACGCGGCACGCCCTCGTGCAGGCTGCACAGATCGCCGGACAGACGGTCGGGCAGCATCGGCACCACGCGGTCGGGGAAATAGGTCGAGTTGCCGCGCTTGCGTGCCTCGCGGTCCAGCGCCGAACCGGGGGTGACATAGGCCGCCACATCGGCAATCGCGACCCAGATGATATGGCCGCCCTTGTTCTTGGGGTCGTCGTCGGCATGGGCATAGCAGGCGTCGTCGTGGTCGCGCGCATCCCACGGGTCGATGGTGACCAGTGGCATGTCGCGCAGGTCCTCGCGGCCTTTCAGGCCCATCGGCTTCATCGCGTCGGCCTCGGCGATCACCTCGTCGGGGAAATCGTCTGGAATGCCGTGCTGGCGAATGGCGATCAGGGACACAGCCTTGGGCGCGGACGGATCACCCAACCGTTCCACAATGCGCGCACGCGGCAGGCCCATGCGGGCGGGTCCGGCCAGTTCGGCCTCGACCAGCTCGCCGTCCTTGGCACCGCCGGTGGCGTCGGATGGCACCTGCCATTCCTTGTCGGCACCCTTGTCCACGGGCAGGATACGCCCGCCTTCGGCTGTCTTGCGGAACACGCCCAGGATCTTCTTGGGGTTGCTGCCAACCCGCCGGATCATCCGCGCCTCGTAATTGTGATCCTCTGCCGTCACCACGGTCAGACGCGCCAGGATACGGTCGCCTTCGCCCAGCGCCGGATCGGACGCGCGGGTGATCATCAGCACCACGGGCTCGACGCCCGTGCCGTGCCATTCAAGCGGCCGCGCGAACAGGTCGCCGTTGCTGTCAGGGGCCAGCACCTGCAAGATGCTGACGGGTGGCAAGCGGTCGGGGTCCTGATAGGTCTTTTTGCGCTTTTCCAGATGACCTTCGTCTTCCAGTTCGCGCAGCAGGCGTTTCAGGTCGATCCGGGCCGCGCCTTTGATCCCGAAGGCCTTGGCGATGTCACGCTTGGCGGTCAGGGTCGGATTGGCGGCAATCCAGTCGAGGATCTCGGGTTTTGAAGGTATACGGCTCATATCCCCGAGGTAGCACGGGCATGGGGCAGCGTCATGGGCTATTTATCATGTCCCGCATGCGGCAGATCGGCGGCGGTGTCCACGTCGCGCAGGCTGGCAACCTCGGCGATGCGCAGGCCGGCCAGTGTGGTGCGGGTGTCGGCCAGCGCATGTTCGGTGGACCAGCGGACGCCGTGAAACAGCCCGCGCGGCAAGGGGTGCGCGCGGCGCAGGCCGATCAGCCAGTAGCCGCCATCGTGGGCGGGGCCAAAGACCGCGTCGTGATCGCCCAGCGCCTTGAACGCTTGGGCGATGTGCGCGCGGGTGATGCCCGGCACATCGGCCCCGATCACACAGACCGGCCCGCCCGCTTGTGCCATCATCCGCGCCATCCGGTCGCCCAGATCGCCCTGCCCCTGTGGCCAGCGCGGCAGATGCGCAGGCCAGACGCGGCTGGCCATGCCCGCACGGTCGGGGGCGACGGCCAGAACCGTGGTCCAGCGCGGATCGTCGATGGTGCGCAGCAGGCGGCGGACCTGATGGCGGAACCACCATGCGGCGGCGGTCATGCCAATGTCGCGGCCAAGCCGGGTCTTGACCCGACCTGCCCGCGGCTCTTTGACCATGACCACCAGGGTGGGCGTCACAGGGTCAGTTCCATGTCACGGTGGCGAATGCCCCCGTCCAGATAGACAGGCCCATAGGCGACAAAACCCAGCTTTTCATAGAAAGGAATCGCGTATTCCTGTGATCCCAGCTTGGCCCGTGTCACGCCCGCCTGATCCCGCACCACGTCCAGCGCCGCACGGATCAGCGCGGCCCCAAGGCCCGTACCGCGCTGGTCTTTCAACACGCAGACGCGGCCGATCTTGGCCGTGTCGCCCAACAGGATGATCCGCGCCGACCCGACCGGACGGCCCGCGTCGGTGGCAAGAATGTGCAGGGCGTCGTCGTCCAGATCGTCGATCTCGACCGCCTCGGGCACCTGCTGTTCCTCGATGAACACGGTGCGCCGCAGCGCGCGGCAGGCGTCGATGTCGCGGGTCAGCGCAATCTGGACCGTCATGCGAAATAGTCGCGCAGGATGCGGCTATAGATCGCCTTGAGCTGGTGGATATGTTCGATGCGCACGTGTTCGTCCACCTGGTGCATCGACTGGCCGACAAGGCCGAACTCGACAACCGGGCAGTGATTCTTGACAAAGCGCGCGTCTGAGGTGCCGCCGGTGGTGGACAGGACCGGCTTGACCCCGGTTTCCGCCTCGACCGCCGTGCTGATCAGCGTCGACAGGTCACCGGGCGGTGTCAGGAAGGCCTCGCCCGAAACCTTGATGCGCAGGTCGATTTTCACGCCGAATTCTTTGACGACCTGATCCACATTCTCTTGCAGCCACTGGCTGAGGCTGTCGCCCGAGTGGATGTCGTTGAACCGGATGTTCACGCAGGCCGAACAAGCCGCGGGAATCACGTTGGTGGCGGGGTTGCCGGTGTCCACGGTGACCACGGCCAGCGTCGAGGCGTCGAAATGGTCGGTGCCGTCGTCCAGAGTGTGGCTGGCCAGTCGGTCCATCAGCCGCACCATCGCGGGCAGCGGGTTCAGCGCGCGGTGGGGATAGGCAGAGTGGCCCTGTTTGCCGGTCACCTCGAACCAGGCGGTCATCGACCCGCGTCGGCCGATCTTCATCATGTCGCCCATGTTCTCGGGGCAGGTCGGTTCACCCACCAGGCACACCGCCATCGCCTCGCCGTTGGCGTCCATATAGTCGAGGATCGCTGTGGTCCCGTCCTCGGCGTCGGCTTCCTCGTCCCCGGTGATCGCCAGAATCACCGCGCCGTCCGGCGGTGTGTCCTGCACAAAGTCGATGGCCGCAGCGGCAAAGGCGGCGACGCCCGATTTCATGTCCGTGGTGCCGCGCCCGAACATCACGCCATCGACAACTTCGGCAGAAAACGGCGGATGGGTCCACGCATTGGTGTCGCCCACCGGCACCACATCCGTGTGGCCATTAAACCCAAAGGTGCGCGCGTGGCCCTTGTCACCCCAGCGGGCAAACAGGTTGCGAATGCCGCCGCGATCCGCCCAGGACACGGCAAAGCCTGCCTGGCTGAGTGCATCGGACAGCACGTCCAGCGCGCCCTCATCGGCGGGCGTGACAGAGGCGCATTTGACCAGATCGGCGGTCAGGCGGGCGGGATCAATTGGCGGCATTTGGTTTCCTTGGCTCAATTGTTCTGCGCGGCCATCACAGGATTGTGGCGAAATCGGCATGAAACCGCGCTCTTAACATGGAGTTTTTGTTAACAAACTCCAAGAATACATGCTAGGCTTGCTGCAATAACATGACCCGAGGCAGGGCATTCAGCAGTACCGCCATCAACGTATGGCACAGACATGCAAAAATCGCATGGTGTAAAGGGCACAGGACAACTGTGCGCTGTTGATTGATCTGTCTCGTCCAAGGGCAAGAGGCAGACATGGCAACAGCAAGAGAACTTCCCATCCAGACGATGCGCGAAGGCGTCGACGCCAGGGATATGGCAGACACCATCTTTGGGGATGGGGTTCAGGTCATAGGCGCAACCTATCACGGGGACCGTGATTCCGCAGGGATCTATACCAATGGCGACAGTGTCTCGCCGGGCGCCACCCCCAGCGACACGGGCGTCATCCTGTCGACCGGCAACGCAGAGGATTTCACCTCGGGAAGCTGGTGGGGGAGCTCGAACACGAACACGTCGACCAACACCTCGACCAACACGTCGGGCGTGAACAACAACCGCGATTTCAATGACGCCGCCGGCACCAATACCTATGACGCCGCGTGGCTTGATGTGGATTTCATCCCCACCGGCGACGTGATGACGATGCAATTCGTGTTCTCATCCGAGGAATACCCCGAATTCCAGAACTCGGTTTATCAGGACTTTGTCGGCGTCTGGATCAACGGTCAGTTTGTCGACATGACGATTGGCGATGGCGACACCGACCCCGGGAACGTCAACCAGACCAACAATTTCAACATGTATCTGGACAACGCCAACGACACCTACAACACCGAGATGGACGGGCTGACCATCACCATGACCCTGACGATCCCGGTGATTTCGGGTGCGATCAACTCGATCCGCATCGGCATCGCGGACGTGTCCGATTCCAACTACGATTCCAACCTGCTGATCGCGGCGGATTCGGTGCAGACACAGCTGGTGGCCAACACGGACGACGCCCATGTGGCACCAGACGGCACCAAGATTGTCGATGTGCTGGCGAACGACGTGAACAACGGCACCGGCACGCTGACCATCACCCATATCAACAACGTCGCCGTGGTCGCGGGGCAAACCATCACGCTGCCCACCGGCCAACAGGTGCTGTTGAACGCCGATGGCACGCTGACGCTGATCGGTGATGGCGACGCGGAAGATTTCAATTTTACCTACAAGGTCAGCAACGGCGACAACACCGATGTCGGTTACGTCAACGTCAGCTCGATCCCCTGTTTCGTCGCCGGCACCATGATCGCGACGCCCACGGGCGAGGCACGGGTGGAAGAGCTGGTGGCAGGTGATCTGGTGATGACCCAGGACGACGGCCCCCAGCCGCTACGCTGGATCGGTCGGCGCACCGTGGCGGCGGCGGGCAAGTTCGCACCGATCTGCGTGCGCGCCAACACCTTTGGCAGCCACCGCGAGCTGCTGGTGTCGCCCGAGCATCGCATCCTGATCCGTGACAGCCTGGCCGAACTGCTGTTCGGAGAGGCCGAGGTGCTGGTCGCCGCCAAGGATCTTGTGAACGACCGCTCCGTGCGCGCCCGTGCGGGCGGCGAGGTCACTTATGTCCATCTGATGTTCGACAAGCATCAGGTGGTGTTTTCGGAAGGGTTGGCCACGGAATCCTTCCTGCCGGGACCGCAGACCGAGAAGAGTTTCGAAAAAGACATTCTCGACGAGATTTGCGCGCTGTTCCCCGAACTCGACCCGTCAACCGGAGAGGGCTATTCGCCCGCCGCGCGCCGGACCCTGAAACATTTCGAAGCGGACCTGTGGCGCCGCGCACAAAAGGTGGCCTGAAGAATGGCTTGGATTGCACTGCTCGACACCCGCGAGGGCCGCTTTTGCGCCAACGGGTTGGGACTTGATCACCACGACGCACCCCAATGCGACACGACTGACGGCGCGTTGCTGACGCGCGGCAGCCTGATGGTGGAAACGCGGATGTCGCCCGATGGCCGGCCGCAGGAACTGTTCGGTTTTTCCGCAGGTCATCCGTGGCCGCGCAGCCTGACGCTGCAGGCGATTCCCGGTGGCGGAATCTCGATGGTGCACAGCCATGACGGCACGGTTGTGCATGGCGCAATCCGCCGCAAGACCTTTGCGCGGACCGATGTACTGCGCGTGACCTATGCCTGGGACACCGCGACCAACTGGGCGCGGCTGTCGATCGAGGAACCGGAGCAGGGCGAAGTGCTGGCCGTGCCGATCAAGGACCCCAAGCCGTTTCTGGTCTCGGACCTGCGCGAGCTGATCCTGGGTCAGAACGACCGCGTGCTGGCGCAGGACGTGATCTTTGCCGCAGTATCGACCCGGGTCGAGCCCATCGGCCCGATGCCTTCGCTGGACCCGTCAGTCATGGCGGCGACGCCCCATGGCTACCGCCCCGTTGGCGAATTGCAGCGCGGCGATACCGTGATGACCGGCAAATCGGGCGTGGTGCCCGTGCTGCACCGGATTGACCGCACCGTGCCCGCACGCGGAAGTTTTTCCCCGGTGCGGTTGCGTGCTCCCTATTTCGATCTGCAACAGGACATCGTGGTCGCCCCCGACCAGCGGCTGATGCTCAGCGGGTCGGATGTGGAATATCTGTTCAACCAAGAGGCGGTTCTGGTTCCCGCGCGCCACCTGATGAACGGCCATGCCGCGCATCCGGCACCCGCAGGTCCGGTGATCACATACACCCAACTGCTGCTGCCGGGGCACGAAACCCTGCTGACAGCGGGCACCTGGGCCGAAAGCCTGTACATCGGCCGGCTCCGCCGCAAAACGGACCTTCTGGAAAACAGCGCCCTGCGCAATCTGGAACGCACCACGCTGCCAGAGCACGGAAAACCGGCCTATACAGTGCTGAAATGGTTCGAAGCGATCACTTTGACCGATCAACGCGCCGCTTGACGCCACCGCGCCCTTGCGAGGTCAACCTTGTTGCTTTACCCCGCATAAAAACGGCGGGGTTGGGGAATGATCCGTAATTTTCTAGCAATCCTGTTCGCCTGCTGCCTCTTGTCCGAGGCGGCGGCACAGGATCTGACGATTGCAACCGTCACGCGACCACCATTCTCGATGGTCGTGGACGGCAAGGACACCGGTTTTTCCCTCCAGCTGTGGCAGGAGATTGCCGCCAAACTGGGCCGCCCCTATCAAGTGGTGCGCTACGACAGCTTTGCCGACATGTTGGGCAGCGTGAAAGACGGCACCGCCGATGTGGCGATTGCCAACATCTCGATCACCGCCGGGCGCGAGCTTGAGATGGACTTTTCCCAGCCGATCTTTGCCTCGGGCCTGCAAATCATGGTGCACCCCCAGGCGGGCGGGGGCGCGTCCATGTGGTCTGCGATCCTGTCATGGGATTTGCTGCTGGCGGTCCTTGGCGCCTTTGCGCTGCTGCTGGCAGGCGGCATGTTGATGTGGCATTTCGAAAAACGCGCGCAGGACTATTTCGACAAGCCGCTGCGTCAGGCGATCTTCCCCTCGTTCTGGTGGGCGCTGAATCTGGTGGTCAACGGCGGCTTTGAAGAACGGATGCCGCGCAGCATCTTTGGCCGCATCTTTGGCGTGTTGCTGGTGGTTTCATCCCTGTTCATCGTGTCCTTTTTCGTGGCCCACATCACAGCCGCCATGACCGTCGAGGCGATCAACGGGTCGGTCAGTTCGATCAACGACCTGTACGGCAAACGCGTCGGCACCATCGAGGGCAGCACAGCCCAGGTGTTCATGGATGCGCGCGAACTGCGCTCTGAGGGTTCGCCCGATCTGGCAACCCTGATCGAAAAGTTCGAAACCAACCAGCTGGATGCAGTCGTCTTTGATGCGCCGGTGCTGGCCTATTATGTCAACACATCTGGCGCCGGGCTGGGCGAATTGACGGGGTCGGTGTTCAAGGGCGAAAATTATGGCATCGCCCTGCCCACCAACAGCGCGCTGCGCGAAGAGATCAACCAGGTGCTGCTGAGCCTGCGCGAAGACGGCACCTATGCCGACATTTACCGCGAATGGTTTGGTGAAAACCCTTAAAGCTTGTCGTAAAAGGGCGTGACCTGCGCCACGATCACCGCGTTGTCATCCAGCGCCTGCTGCATCAGCGCGCGCTCTTCGTCGTCGATCTCCTGGCCGTCCTCTTCACGTTCGGCCAGCGTGCCGTATCCTGTTACATCCAGCGGAGCGGTGTCGGCCTGTTTCAGGATCGCTACGGTTTCACGCACTGCCTCGGCCTCGTCGACGCCACTGGCAAAGCACATTAAGGCGGCACCGGTTGCCTTGTCGGGCAAACCGTCGCCCTTTTTGCGGCCGATCTGGACCAACAGGGTATAGACCTGCTGACGCGAGGGTTTCTTGGGTTTTTTGGGTTCAGACATGAAAAAGGCCGCCGCATGAAGTTGCGGCAGCCCTATCGTGTTCTTGTCGTCCTGAAAAGGGTTCAGGCGCGACCCCGGATCAGCCGTGCGATCCAGATCAGCAAACAGGCACCGATGACGCCCACGATCAGCTGACCGATCCAACCGCCCAGCGTGGCACCAACGATGGCCACCAGAAGAAAGTTGGCGACGATGGCACCCACGATCCCAAGACCGATGTTTGCCAGCAAACCCATGTTGGAATGCATGATCTTTTCAGCAATCCAACCCGCAAGGGCACCTACGATGATGGCGGCGAACCAACCCAAACCTGTCATGATGTCTCTCCAATGTGTTATGTTGAAATGACAACGGTGAACGGGTCGATTTGGTTCCCTCAGTCGCGCAAAAGCTCGTTGATAGAGGTTTTCGAGCGTGTTTTCGCATCGACCTTTTTCACGATCACGGCGCAATACAGGCTGACGTTGTTCTTGGACGGCAACGTGCCTGCCACAACAACCGAACCCGCAGGCACTTCGCCATAGGTGACTTCACCGGTTTCGCGGTCCACGATCTTGGTCGACTGGCCGATGAACACGCCCATGCCCAGAACCGAGCCTTCGCGCACGATGCAGCCTTCGACGACCTCGGACCGCGCCCCGATAAAGCAGTTGTCCTCGATGATGGTCGGACCCGCCTGCATGGGCTCCAGGACGCCACCGATGCCGACACCGCCCGAAAGGTGGACGTTCTTGCCGATCTGCGCACAGCTGCCGACGGTTGCCCATGTGTCAACCATGGTGCCCTCGTCCACATAGGCGCCAAGGTTCACGAATGACGGCATCAACACCACGCCGGGTGCGATGTAGGCGGATTTGCGGACGACACAGTTCGGCACGGCGCGGAAACCGGCAGAGCGCCACTGGTTGTCGCCCCAGCCTTTGAACTTGCTGTCAACCTTGTCCCACCAGCCGCTGCCCTGGATGCCGCCGTCCTGCTGTTCCATGTCCTTGATGCGAAAGCCCAGAAGAACCGCTTTTTTGGCCCACTGGTTCACATGCCACGACCCGTCGGCCTGTTTTTCGGCCACGCGCAGCTTGCCGCTGTCCAATGCGTTCAGCGTGTCTTCGATGGCCTCGCGGGTTTCGCCGGTGGTTGCCGGAGTGATGCTGTCGCGCTCATCCCATGCGGCTTCGATGGCGGATTCAAGTTGGGCGTTGGACATGGCTTTAATTCCAGAGTTAGGACGTTTCAGCCCCTTTACCGTCTGAGCCGCTTTCGCGCAATGCGCGCGGGCGACGCTTTGGCGCTCAATATCGCGTGGCCAATGCGGGAAAACCCATGCATGTTGCCCCCAACCCCAGACCGGAGACATTCATGACCGAAGCCACCCGCCACCCGCTGCGCCACGCAGGCGCCGACCGTTCCAAGGCGAAAGAAGTACCCGATACACCGCAAACCCGCTCGTCCGCCTATCATCTGGCGTTTACCGACGACGATTTCATGTGCCGCGAAGAGCTGCGCCCGGTTCGGTTGCAGCTTGAACTGATGAAGCCCGCGCTGATGCTGGATGAACAGGGTGTCAAATCCACCATCGTCCTGTTCGGCGGCGCACGCATCCCGTCGCCTGCCCGGAAAGACACCGCGCGCACCCAGACGCTGGCCGATCTGTCGCATTTCTATGATGTCGCGCAAGAGTTCGCACACCAGATGACGCTGAAGTCCATGGACAGCGATGGTCAGGAAAACATCATCGTCACCGGCGGCGGCCCCGGCGTGATGGAAGCGGGCAACCGTGGCGCGATGGAGGCGGGGGGCAAGTCCATCGGCCTGAACATCGTCCTGCCACACGAGCAGGCGCCGAACGAATACGTCACGCCCGAGCTGTGTTTCAAC
Source organism: Sulfitobacter sp. 20_GPM-1509m (assembly GCF_000620505.1). Classification (GTDB taxonomy): domain Bacteria; phylum Pseudomonadota; class Alphaproteobacteria; order Rhodobacterales; family Rhodobacteraceae; genus Pseudosulfitobacter. The sequence continues at coordinate 302,116 of NZ_JIBC01000005.1, forward strand.
TTTCACTATTTTGCCATCCGCAAGATGCACTTTCTGATGCGCGCCCGCGCGATCTGTGTGTTTCCCGGCGGCTTTGGCACGCTGGACGAGATGTTCGAGGCGCTGACCCTGATCCAGACCGGGCGCATGGAGCGTGTGCCCTTCCTGCTGTTTGGGCGGGCGTTCTGGGAAAAGATCATCAACTGGGACGCGTTGGCCGATGCCGGCACGATTTCCGCCGAGGATTTGAACCTGTTCCGCTTTGTCGAAACCGCGGAGGAGGCGATCGAGGTCATCGACAACTGGTCAACCACCAAGGCCCGGGACTCAATTCCCGGCCGGTGAATGGAACCTGCTGACGGGCGGCTGCGTTGTATTGATGAAATTGGAATTCAGGAGGCCAACATGGCTAACATCGCAACCAAAGATAAAGATTCGTCAGACGTTTCCGCTCAGCTTGAGCTGATCAAATCGGACGTCGCACAGCTGACCACGCTTCTGGGTCAATTGACCGCCCAGAAAAAAGACGAGGCCTCAGCGCGCGTGCGCCAAACCGTGTCTGACCTGAAGAACACGGCTTCTGAACAGGCAACCTATGCCCGTGTGCGTGCCGCCGAAACCGGTGACCACGTGCAACAGCTGGCCGAAGAGTATTACGGTCAGGCCGAAGAAGCCGTGCGCAAACAGCCCGTCATGGCCGTAGGCATCGCCGCCGGTGTCGGCTTTCTTGTGGGCCTGATGACCTCGCGCCGGTCGTAAATCATGTTTTTGGGACTGCGATACCGCATCCACAAGGCCGTCCAGCGTTATGCGTTGGGCGGTTTGGGTGGTTTGATGGCCTTGATCGGCCTTGGTTTTCTGTGTGCCTCTGGTTTTATGCTGCTGCTGACAGTCACCGACCCGATCACCGCCTGCGCCATCATCGGCTGTGCCTTTTTCGGCATCGGCCTGATCCTGATGTTCGCCGCCCGCAGACCGCGTGTACCGGTTTCCGAGGCAGCCTTGGCCGCGACCCCTGGTGTTCAGGCGGGCGTTGCAGGGACCAGTGTCATGGCACCTGTGGCTGCTGCCTTTGCGCAGGGAATTGCACAGGGCATGGCTGCGGGTCGCCGCCGCTGAAAACGGGGAATGACTGGCGGATTACGCCGCCAGATCAACGGGAAGCGTGCAGACAGGAACGTGGTGCGGCAGGGTTTCAACGATCTGGCCGTACTGCGTGTCGCGCACACAATAGCCGTAACCTGCGATGCGATGCTGCCACTCACGCACGGACAACGCCTTGGTGCGTTCACGCGTGATCAGATCAACGACCTGAGCCACTACGGTAGGGTCTGTTTTTACATATACCGACATTTCAAATCTCCTGTTCATGCCTGATTGCAAGAACAGGGTGCAAATGATTGACGGCACAAATAGTACACAATCAGGAAATCTTGGGGGCACCTGTGTCGCATCAAGACACAATTTCACCCGCAGGTTTAATTCAGACCGGTTTCCGCCGCAATTTCGCGACGCGACTTGCGCGCGCGCTCGGTCGCGGATTTCAACTGACCACAGGCCGCCATGATGTCCTCGCCGCGCGGTTTGCGGACGGGGCTGGCGTAGCCGGCCTTGTAGACGATCTCGGAGAATGCACGGATGCGGTTGTTCGATGACCGCTTGTACGGCGCGCCCGGCCATTCGTTGAACGGGATCAGGTTGATCTTGGCCGGAATGCCCTTGATCAGCTCGACCAGACGGTGCGCGTCTTCGTCGCTGTCGTTCACCCCGTCCAGCATCACGTATTCAAAGGTGATTCGCTCGGAATTGCTGACCTTGGGATAGGTCCGCAGGGCGTCCAGCAGTTCCGCGATGTTCCAGCGCTTGTTGATCGGCACCAGCTTGTTGCGCACCTCATCTGTGGTGGCGTGGAAGGACACGGCCAGCTGACAGCCGATTTCTTCGGCGGTACGCGCAATCTCGGGGACCACGCCGGACGTGGACAGTGTAATGCGACGGCGCGACAGCTGGATGCCCTCGGGGTCCATGGCGATTTTCATCGCGTCGCGCACATTTTCAAAGTTGTACAGCGGCTCGCCCATGCCCATCAGGACGATGTTCGAGAGCAACCGCGCATCTTCGGTGCGCTTGCCATGTTCGGGCCATTCGTCCAGATCATCGCGTGCCATCATCACCTGCCCGACGATTTCGCCTGCAGTCAGGTTGCGCACCAGCTTTTGCGTGCCGGTGTGGCAGAAGGAACAGGTCAGCGTGCAACCGACCTGCGACGAGATGCACAGCGTGCCGCGCCCCTCTTCGGGGATATAGACGACCTCGACCTCGTGCCCGCCCGCGATCCGCACCAGCCACTTGCGGGTGCCGTCCGTGCTGACCTGTTTGGACACGACTTCAGGGATTTCGATCACAAAGGCTTCGGTCAGTTCGGCGCGAAACGCTTTGCTGAGGTTGGTCATCGCGTCAAAGTCGCGCACGCCCCATTGGTAAATCCACTGCCAGATCTGGCCGACGCGCATCTTGGCCTGCTTTTCCGGCGTTCCCATGGCGATCAGCGCGTCACGCATGGCGTCCCGTGTCATACCGACAAGGTTAACAGGCCCCTCCGGCACCTTGCGGGGGATCGTCATAACGTCTTGGGTGATCGGCGCATCGGCTGACATCGGGCAACTCCGGGGTTCGGGTGATGCGCCTCTATATAGGAATGCGGGGCAGGATCAAAAGGATTCGCCCCGCAAACCGGACGCGGTCAACCGCCGCAGCGGCTTTCGGCTTCTTCAACGGCTGCGGTAAAGCCCAGCAGCGAGAATGTATCTTTGGTCTGAGTGCCGCGAGACGACACGCCGGTAACAACCGCATCGGCGCCGCGTTTCATCGCGGTCACGATCTTGGTGTCGTCGGCGGCTGTTGCAGGCCAGGCCCATTCATCGTCGGTGAACAGTTCGAATTCTGTACCGCTGATGTTCAGGTTGACCGTGCTGCCGCTGGCAAAGGGATAACCGCCGGTAAAGGCCACCTGCCCCTTGGCTTCGGCGCTGGGACGGTAGAACACCATGAACAGGATCTGGCTGCGGGTTGCGGCCACGACACGACCGTCACGGGTGTTCACGGTTTCCTTTGGCGTCGACACGCTCCAGCATTCGGTCGGATTGTCTTCTACAAAAACGCTCCAGTCGGTTTTCGCGGCGACGCGGTTGGTGCTTTGGTCTTGTGCAGCGGCAGTATTCACGGTCAGAGCCATTGCCAGCCCAGCCATGCTCAGCACACCTGCCGTTGTTTTCAGTAATCCCATCTGTCCAGCCTCCAGACTGTCCTTAACCTCAATACGCAGAGCATTGCCGGTGGCCCCTTGTACCGAGCCTTCTCTTGCAACTGCCTGATTTCTTCTCGACAAGAAACATATTAGCGCGAAACGCGCGACCGGCGAAACCTAAATTGGCAGGTTTTCGCCAAGTTGTGAGGTGAACTATGTCGAAATCCGTTGCACTGGCCGAAGTCTGGCGCGGTCCTTTCATGGAAAGCGTGCATCGCGGCCATGCGGTTGTCTGTGATGACAGCGGCCAGATCGTCCATGCCTGGGGCGATCCGCAAACCGTGATCCTGCCGCGATCCTCTGCCAAGATGATCCAGGCGCTGCCGCTGATCGAAAGCGGGGCGGCGGATGCCCATGGCCTTGGAACCGAGCACCTGGCGCTGGCCTGTGCCTCGCACAACGGTGCGGCGATCCACACGGACCGGGTGACCAAATGGCTTGACCACCTTGGGCTGGACGATAGCGATTTCCGCTGCGGCCCGCAGGAACCCGATGACCGCGAGGCCCGCAATGCGCTGATCCGCGCCGATGCGCGCCTCTGCCAGATGCACAACAATTGCTCGGGCAAGCACAGCGGCTTTCTGACGTTGAACAAACATCTGGGCGCTGGCCCCGACTATGTGGACCCCGACCATGCGGTACAGCGCGCCTGTCTGGAGGCATTCGAGCGCGTCACCGGCGAATCGAGCCCCGGTTTCGGCATCGACGGTTGCAGCGCGCCCAACTTTGCCACCAGCCTGCATGGTATGGCCCGCGCGATGTCCCATTTTGCCGCCGCCCCCACCGGCAGCGCCGAGGAACGGCTGCGCACCGCGATGACCCTGCACCCCGATCTGGTGGCCGGCGAAGGCCGCGCCTGTACCAACCTGATGCGCGCGATGGGCGGCAAGGTCGCGATCAAGACCGGGGCCGAGGCATTTTTCATCGCCATCATTCCCGAGTTGAAAATGGGCGTGGCGCTGAAGATCGAGGACGGCGGCACCCGTGCAGCCGAGTGTGCGATTGCCGCGATCCTGGTCAAACTGGGCGTGCTGGCCGCCGATCATCCTGAAACGCTGAAATACCTGAACGCGCCGATCCGCAACCGGCGCGATCTGGTGACTGGGGCGGTGCGGGCGGCACCTGCGTTGATCTAAACAAAGTCGCTGCGGGCATAGCCTTGGATGAACAACAGCGCCGTCAGGTCGCCGTGGTTGATCCGTACATCGCATTCGGCGGCCACCACCGGCTTGGCGTGCAGCGCCACGCCGGTGCCTGCGCGGTGCAACATGCCCAGATCGTTGGCCCCGTCGCCCACGGCAATCACATCCGTCTGCGAAATGCCCAGCCGCGCGGTGATCTGTTCCAGCGCGTCGACCTTGGCCTGTTTGCCCAGGATCGGATCGCCCACCGTGCCCGTCAACTTGCCGTCTTCGACGATCAACGTGTTGGCGCGATTCTCGTCAAAGCCCAGATGCGCAGCCACCGCACCGGTAAAGGCCGTGAAACCGCCCGACACCAACGCCGCATGGCCGCCGTTGGCCTTCATCGTGGCCAACAGGGTGGCACCACCGGGCATATAGGTGATCCGCTCGGCCAGAACCTGATCAATCACGCTCGCGTCCAGGCCTTTCAGCAAGCCAACACGCTCGCGCAGGGCGGATTCGAAATCCAGCTCGCCGTTCATCGCGCGGGCGGTGATATCCTTGACGAAATCGCCCACGCCCGCGGCATCGGCCAGCTCGTCAATGCATTCCTGCTGGATCATGGTGCTGTCCATGTCAGCCAGCAGCATCTTCTTGCGGCGTCCCGCGGCGGGCTGGATCACCAGATCGACGCCCAGCTTTTGCACATCTGCCCAGACATCCCAGCGGTTGTCGGGCATCTGCGCCAGCGAGAACTCCGCCGCCTCGTCCGGTGCCAGCCAGTCCACCGCGCCGCCGCCCCAGGCATTGCGCAATGCCTCGGCCAGTTCGGGTTGCAGCACACCGGGGGCTGCGATCAGCGTACAGATAAAATGGTCCATGTTTCCGATCCGCTCCATTCATGTCGCAAAAAGCTGTTCAAGCGGCGCTATAGTCGCGTTTTCCCCATTGCGCCACCCATCGAAGGCCCGTAGATGCGTCCGTGGGACACCCTTCCCCAACGAAGGGCGATTATCTGAGAGGATAGCAGAAATGGCTATTGACCAACCGGCAACGCGGCCGGCTAATCCGCGTTTTTCTTCCGGCCCCTGTGCCAAACCCCCCGTATTCAATCTGAACAACCTGTCCGACGCTCCCCTTGGCCGTTCGCACCGTGCAGCCGTTGGCAAGGCCAAGCTGCTGAAGGCGATCGAGGACACCCGCGAAATTCTCGGCGTGCCTGCTGACTACCGCATCGGCATCGTTCCCGCATCCGACACCGGTGCCTTTGAAATGGCGATGTGGTCGCTGCTGGGTGAACGCCCTGCTGAAATGGTCGCCTGGGAAAGCTTTGGCGCAGGCTGGGTCACAGATGTGGTCAAGCAACTGAAAATCGACGCCACCACCCACACCGCCGAGTATGGCGAGATCGTGGATATGGCCGCGCTGAACTATGACAACGACGTCTGCTTTACCTGGAACGGCACCACCTCGGGCGTGCGTATGCCCAACGGCGACGCCATTCCTGCCGACCGCGCGGGCCTGACCCTGTGCGACGCAACCAGCGCCGCATTTGCGATGGACCTGCCGTGGGACAAACTGGATGTGACCACGTTCAGCTGGCAAAAAGTGCTGGGCGGCGAAGCGGCCCACGGGATGCTGATCCTGTCCCCGCGCGCCGTGGAACGTCTGGAAAGCTATACGCCCGCTTGGCCGCTGCCGAAAATCTTCCGCATGACCAAGGGCGGCAAGCTGATCGAGGGCATCTTCAAGGGTGAGACCATCAACACCCCGTCGATGCTGTGCGTCGAGGATTACTTGCAAGCGCTTGAGTGGGCGCGTTCCGTGGGCGGGCTGAAAGGTCTGATCGCGCGGGCCGATGACAACACCAAGGCCATCGCCGATTTCGTGGATGCAAACGACTGGATCGAGTTTCTGGCGGCCGACCCCGCCATCCGCTCGAACACATCCGTCTGCCTGAAGTTCAACGATGCGCGCATCACCGACGGCGCGGCCTTTGCCAAGGCCGTGGCGAACCGGCTGGCCGATGCCGACGTGGCGCTGGACATCGGTGCCTATCGCGACGCCCCTGCGGGCCTGCGCATCTGGTGCGGCGGAACCATCGAGACATCGGACATCGAAGCGATGTTGCCGTGGCTTGCATGGGCCTTCGAGACTGAAATCAACGCATAATCCAGACGGGGTGAACACCCGGCTTGCACATAGCCTTGTTCGCCCCGTCCCACCCCCCGTTTATTCAATGAAGGACCACTGACATGGCTCCCAAGGTACTTATCTCCGACAGTCTCAGCGACGCGGCTGTTCAAATTTTCAAAGATCGCGGCATCGAAGTCGACTTCCAGCCCAACCTGGGCAAGGACAAGGACAAGCTGGCCGAGGTGATCGGCAAATATGACGGTCTGGCGATCCGCTCGGCCACCAAGGTCACCGAAAAGATCCTTGCCGCTGCTGAAAACCTCAAGGTCGTCGGCCGCGCCGGTATCGGCACCGACAACATCGACAAGGACGCCGCATCGAAAAAGGGCGTGATTGTCATGAACACGCCCTTTGGCAACATGATCACCACCGCCGAGCACGCTATTGCGATGATGTTCGCCGTGGCGCGCCAGATCCCCGAGGCCAGCGCATCCACACACGCGGGCAAATGGGAAAAGTCCAAGTTCATGGGCGTCGAGCTGACCGGCAAGACACTGGGCGTGATCGGGGCCGGCAACATCGGTGGCATCGTCTGCGACCGTGCGCGCGGCCTGAAGATGAAAGTCGTGGCTTACGATCCCTACCTGAGCAACAAGAAAGCCGACCGTATGGGCGTTGAAAAGGTCGAGCTGGACGAACTGCTGGCCCGCGCCGATTTCATCACGCTGCACGTGCCCTACACCGAATCCACCGCCAACATCCTGTCCAAGGAAAACATCGCCAAGACCAAGAAGGGCGTGCGCATCATCAACTGTGCCCGTGGTGGTCTGGTGGACGAGGAAGCTTTGGCCGAAGCCCTGAAATCGGGCCATGTGGCCGGTGCAGCATTTGACGTGTTCAAGGAAGAGCCGGCAACCGAGAACCCGCTGTTCAACCTGCCCAACGTGGTTTGCACCCCGCACCTGGGTGCGGCCACCACCGAAGCGCAGGAAAACGTGGCGCTGCAAGTGGCCGAGCAGATGGCAAACTATCTGCTGACCGGTGCCGTTGAAAACGCGCTGAACATGCCGTCGGTCACGGCGGAAGAGGCCAAGGTGATGGGCCCCTGGCTGACGCTGGCCGGCCATCTGGGATCCTTCATCGGCCAGATGACAGACGAGCCGATCCGCGCGATCAACATCCTGTACGACGGTTCGGTCGGCGCGATGAACCTGGACGCGCTGAACTGCGGTGTGGTCGCGGGCATCATGAAACGTGCCAACCCGGATGTGAACATGGTGTCGGCCCCCGTGGTCGCCCGTGAAAAAGGCATCCAGATCAGCACCACCAACCAGGACAAATCCGGCGTCTTCGACGGCTATGTCAAAGTGACCGTCGTCACCTCCAAGCGCGAGCGTTCGGTGGCGGGCACAGTGTTCAGCGACGGCAAGCCGCGCTTTATCCAGATCAAGGGCATCAACGTCGACGCCGAGATCGGTCAGCACATGTTGTACACCACCAACAACGACGTTCCGGGCATCATCGGCTTGCTGGGCAACACCATGGGCAAAGGCGGCGTGAACATCGCCAACTTTACCCTTGGTCGTAACGAAGCGGGCGGCGAAGCCATCGCGCTGCTGTATGTGGACGACGCGATCCCTGCCGATGTTCTGAAAACACTGGAAAGCACCGGCATGTTCAATCAGGTCAAGCCGCTGGAATTCGCGGTCAACTGACCATCGTTAAAATCATCTCTGGCGACCCTGGATCACCACGGTCGCCAGAAAGATCAGCATGCTGGCAAGGCTGACCAACGACCCCGCAATCGCCACGCCCGGCGATCCGCCGGAATTTGCCATCGCAATCCCCGGCACCATCAATACCACCCCGACAACGGCAACACCCAGATGAATCCGCGCCAGCGGACGCGCACCAGCCTCGGGCACCAGATGGTAATAAACGGCAAAAATTGCCATCGTCACCCAGCCGACCAGATTCAAGTGTGCATGGGCACTTCGCATCGTGTGATCTTCGCTGGCGGCCATTTGCATCCCCCAGATCATACCCAGCGTCACGGCGACCACCGCTGCCAACATGAAATAATGTGCTATCCCTCGCATTTGAATTTCTCCCTTTGCAAAAAACATTGGCAAAATAACCCGCCATAATCGCCTTAGTATGGCCGACGCACGCGTAAAGCTGTCAAGCGTTACGACTGCTTGCAGCGCAGGGCCTGTCCGCCTATTCCCTTCATGAAATCGTTTCAGCACCGAGGACTTCCATGACCCAACCCATCTACGCCGTTGGCGACATTCACGGACAAATGGGCGAGTTGACCCGCGTCCTTGGCTTGATCGAGGCGGATGGCGGGCCGGATGCGAGCGTTGTGTTCGTGGGCGACTATATCGACCGGGGCGCAGACAGTCGCGGCGTTCTGGACACGCTGATCGCGGGCCGTGACGCCGGGCACGACTGGACCTTTCTGCTGGGCAACCACGACCGGATGTTCGATTGGTGGATGCAGGACTATCCCCGCCAGGAAGCCTATCTGCCGGTCGAACTGTATTGGCTGCACCCGCGTCTGGGCGGCGACACGACGCTGGAGTCCTATGGGATCGAATTCACCGTCAAAAGCCGCCAGACCGAAGTCCACGCCGAGGCGCTGAAAACCGTGCCGCAGGCACATATGGATTTCATCAAAGACTGCAAACTCAGCCACGAAACCGACGAGCTGTTCTTTTGCCATGCGGGCATCCGTCCGGGCGTGCCGCTGGACCAGCAGACCGAACACGATCTGATCTGGATCAGGCAGGAGTTTCACGACGCCACCGCGCCGCATCCCAAGCTGATCGTACACGGGCATACGCCGGTGGATGAGGCCACGCATTACGGCAACCGCATCAATCTGGACACGGGAGCAGGTTACGGCAAGCCGATGACGGTTGCGGTATTCGAGGGACGCGATTGCTGGACGCTGACCGACAAGGGCCGCGTGCCGCTGAAACCGCAAGAGTGAACACCCGCACCCGACTGGGTGCGGGCGCCTTTATCAGGTCCAGTCCAGCACGACCTTGCCGCTTTGCCCTGACTTCATCGCGGCAAATCCGGCCTCGAAATCGTCCACGTGGAACCGGTGGGTGATCACCCGCGACACGTCCAGACCGTTTTCCAGCATCGCGATCATCTTGTACCACGTCTCGAAGATCTCGCGGCCATAAACACCCTTGATCGTGATCGCCTTGAACACGATCCGGCTCCAGTCGACGGGGCTTTTGCCCGGCGGAATGCCCAGCATCGCAATGCGCCCGCCCATGGTCATCGCCTCGACCATCTGGTCCAGCGCCTGCTGGTTGCCCGACATTTCCATGCCGACGTCAAAGCCCTGCTTCATCTTCAGCCGTGCAATCACGTCTGGCAAAGCCTCTTGCGTCACATTCACCGGCACCACATCCGCCACCTGTGCTGCCAAGGCCAGCCGGTCGGGGTTTACATCCGTAATCACCACATGACGCGCACCTGCGTGACGGGCGACTGCGGCGGCCATGATGCCGATGGGGCCGGCCCCCGTGACCAACACATCCTCGCCGATCAGATCGAAACTCAGCGCGGTGTGCACCGCGTTGCCCAGCGGATCCAGGATCGCGCCAATGTCGTCGCTGATCTCGTCCGGCAGCGGCACGACGTTGAACGCGGGCAGGCGCAGGTATTGGGCAAAGGCGCCCTGTTCGTTCACCCCGATCCCCCGCGTCGCGGGATCAAGGTGGAACTTGCCCGCACGGCTTTGCCGGCTTTGGGTGCCGATCAGATGCCCCTCGCCGCTGCACCGCTGGCCCAGTTCCAGCCCTTGCACATCGCGACCAATCTCGACGATCTCGCCGGCAAACTCGTGGCCGGTGATCATCGGCACGGGCACGGTTTTCTGCGCCCAGTCGTCCCAGTTCCAGATGTGGATGTCGGTGCCGCAGATACCCGTCTTGTTGATCTTGATCAGCACATCATCGGGGCCAATCTCGGGCACCGGCGCGTTGACCATCCACAGCCCTTCGCGAGGGTGCAGTTTGGACAGGGCTTTCATTTCATTGGTTGTCATCAGATCACCCCACAGGCCTTGCCTGCCGTTTTGAATGCGGCCAGCGCGCGGTCCAGATCGTCGCGGGTCAGCGCGGCGTTCATCTGGGTGCGAATACGGGCCTGTCCGCGTGGCACCACAGGGAAGAAAAAGCCCGAGACATAGACGCCTTCGTCATAGAGTTTCGACGCCATGTCCTGCGCCAACTGTGCCTCGCCCAGCATCACGGGGATGATCGGATGCTCACCCGACAGCAGGTCAAAACCCAGTGTTTCCAGCCCCTTGCGCCAGTATTTCGCGTTCTCGAACAGCTGCGCGCGCAGGGCGTCGCCTTGTTCCACCAGCCGCAACGCCTCGATCCCCGCCGCGACAATCGCAGGCGGCAGGGCGTTCGAGAACAGATAGGGTCGCGCGCGTTGGCGCAGCAGGTCGATCACCGGCTGCGGACCTGCGATATATCCGCCGATGGCCCCGCCCAGCGCCTTGCCCAGGGTGCCGGTCAGAATGTCCACATCGACGCCAAAATGCGACGGGGTGCCCGCGCCCTTTGGCCCCATGAAGCCGGTGGCGTGGCAGTCGTCGACCATGACCAGCGCGCCATAGGCTTCGGCCAGCCGGGTGATGTCGGGCAGGTTTGCCAGATAGCCATCCATGCTGAACACGCCATCCGTAGCGATCATGATGAACCGCGCACCATCGGCCTGCGCCTGCTTCAGCTGCGCCTCAAGGTCGTCCATGTCGCTGTTGGCGTAGCGATAGCGTTTCGCCTTGCACAGACGGATGCCGTCGATGATCGACGCATGGTTCAACGCGTCGGAAATGATCGCGTCCTCGGGACCCAGCAACGGTTCGAACAGGCCACCGTTGGCGTCGAAACAGGCGGCGAAGAGGATCGAATCGTCCTTACCCAGGAAAGCGGCCAGCTTCTGTTCCAGCTCGCGGTGCATGTCCTGTGTGCCACAGATGAAGCGGACCGAGGCCATGCCGAACCCTTTCGGGTCCATCGTATCCCGCGCCACGCGGATCAGATCGGGGTGATCGGCCAGCCCCAGATAGTTGTTGGCGCACAGGTTGATCATCTCGCGGCCTGCGACCTGGATCTTGCCGCCCTGGGGCGAGGTGATCAGGCGTTCGACCTTGGTCAGGCCTTCGGCGTCAATCTCGGCCAGTGTGTCAGTGATGTGGGTCAGGAATGCTTGGGTCATGGACGGCTCCTCTTTGCCGCCGTATCTAGCATACCGGAAATGATTCCGAAATAGGGGATTTCTGTATCACGGATTTTTGTCCGGTATACTGGATTGAGCCGTTCGCAACGCGTCGGCGAACAGGGCAATCCGCTCGGGCGTGGCGTCGGCAAAGCCGATGACCAGCCCGCGAAGCTCTGCCCCGGCGCAATAGTCCGACAGCCGGGCCGGTTGAAAACCGTGCACCGCCACGGCAGCCAGCGCGCCGTCTTCGGTCAGCCGTCCATCGAACCGCGCGGAGACCTGCACGCCGCCATCTGGCTGGCTGGCCGAGACACCGTCAATTGACGACAATGCCTGCGCCAGCCCACGCCCCCGCCCCTCGTACACCCGCGCGATCCGTTTAAGCTGTGCGCGATAACGTCCCGCCCGCATCATGTCCGCCAACGCGTGCTGGGCATGCAGGTTCGCCATCAGACCCAGATTGCGCTGCGCCGCGCGCAGCGGGTCGACCAGGTCCGGCGGCACCGCCATCCAGCCCAGCCGCAACGCAGGCATCAGCACCTTTGACGCCGACCCCATATAGATCACCTGACCGGCCGACGCCTCGGCCGCCAACGCCGCGATCTCGCGGCCGCGCCACAGGAATTCGCTGTCGTAATCGTCCTCTAGGATCAGCGCACCCGTCTGTTGCGTCCGGTTCAGAAAGGCAAGGCGCCGCGCGTGGGACATGCGTATGCCCAACGGATACTGGTTGGACGGCGTCAGGTAGATCAGACGCGTGTCATCCGGCAGGCCATCGGGCTGCGCACCTTCGGCGTCGACCGGCATGGAATGCAGGCGCAGCCCGGCCCCCAGAAAGGCGGCGCGGGCACCGGGATAGCCGGGGTCTTCCAGTGCCGCCCTGTCGCCTGCATCGCTGAGCACCTGCGCGGCTAGGGCAAGCGACCCTTGGGTGCTGGTGGTGATCAGGATCTGTTCGGGATCAACGGCAAGCCCGCGATCCGTCGCCAACCGCTCTGCCAGAATGCCGCGCAGCGCAGGCAGGCCGTGAGGGGCGGCATAGGAGGACACCGGACCATGCATACGCCGCGCTGCGCGGCGCAGGGCGCGCGCCCATTCATCCGCGGGAAACAACGCCTCGCTCGGCTCTCCGGGCGCCATCCGCCCTGACACCTGTTCCGTCGCGCTGTCGCGCCGGACCGCGCCCAGTTGCCGACCGCGCGCCGAAGGGGTCCGCGCCACCTCAACCGGCGGCTTTGCGGGGCCTGCATCCGGTGCAATCACCTGCGGCGCGGCACCTTGCCTGACATCAATCACGCCCTCGGCGCGCAGTAACTCATAGGCCAGATTGATCGTGCTGCGCGACAGCCCCAATGCCTGTGCAGCCCCACGACTGGATGGCAACCGGCTGCCATGGCTCAACCGCCCCGCACGCACCGCATCCAGCAGGTCACGATAGACCTGGACCGCAAGCGTATCGGACCGCGTGGCGCTGGGCTGGCAGATCAATGGCAGGGAAAGTGGTTTGGTCATTTTCTGTCAAACTGGATATTTTTAAATACCAATTTGCATCCTATCCCGAAACGCGTCAACAAAAGGAAATACCGATGCTGCCCAAATATGCCCGTGCCCGCCAATCCAAACGCGCGCTGTATGACATGGAAACCGTTCACGCCATTCTGGACAACGGCTTGGTCGGCCATGTCGCATTTGTCGCCGAAGAACGGCCCATGGTCATGCCGATGGCCTATGCGCGGATCGGCGAAATGCTGTACATCCACGGTGCGTCAAAGACACGGATCGCCCTGCTGGATCAGGTCCCCGTCTGCATGGGCGTGACCGACATCACCGGCATCGTCGCTGCGCGTTCGGGGTTCAACCATTCGGTCAACTACCGGTCGGTTGTGGTGCACGGGACGGCGCGGCGGGTCACCGGTGCAGAACTGGACACGGCGCTGGATGCGATCACCGACCACCTGTTGCCGGGACGCAGCAAGGAGGTGCGCCCGATGACATTACAAGAGCGCAAGGCGACCGGTGTCGTCGCCATCGAGATCGAACACGCCACGGCCAAGGTCCGGACCGGCGGGCCCGTTGACGACGCTCCGGATCTGGAACTGGGCATGTGGGGCGGCGAGTTGCCGATCACCACTGCGCTGGGCCAGAGCGTGGCCGACAGTCACACCCCCCAGAGCGTGCAAGAGCCTGCGTCCTTTGCCGCCGCACGCAAGAAATTTGCCTGAGCAACCGTGTCAGTCAGGCGTCCTGCACCACCAGGAATGCGCGCGCGGCGCTGGTCGCGGTGATGCGGTGCGGGACGTCGGCGGCATAACGCGCCGTGTCGCCCGCGCTGATCGACTGCGTGGCATCGGCGCTGGTCACGTCCAGCGTGCCATCGATCACTGTCAGATGTTCGCGCGCGCCACGGGTGTGCGGCTGGCTGTCCAGCACGCCGCCCTCGGCAAAGCGCAACTCGTAAACCTCGTGGTGACCTGCCTCTTCGGGCGGGGACAGGATGCGGATGCGGCAGCCGCTGCCACGGTTTTCGATGGTGGGCACATCGGCGCTACGCAACACTTCGATGCGGGCGGTTTCGGCGTCGCCGTCCAGAAGCCCCGCGAAATCGACCTGCAAAGCACGGGTCAGGTTCCACAGTGTTGCAATGGTCGGGCTGCTTTCGCCGCGCTCGATCTGGCTGACCATCGAGCGGCTGACGCCCGACAGTTTCGCCACGGCGTCCAGCGACAAACCCTGGGCGCGCCGCGCCTCTTTCAGGCGGCTGGGCAGGCGGGTCAATATTGCGTCAGTGTCATCCGTCATGACGGAAGATATGCGCGGGGGGCCGCCCGCTGTCAACTGACGGCACGTTGTGGCTGACATATCGCGTGCAGCATTTCATAAGTTTGGCAAAACGGAAGGAAGAGACATGAAAGATATCGTAATCCTCGACGGTGCACGCACCGCAATCGGAACATTCGGCGGATCGCTGGCGGGCACGCCCCCGATCGAGCTGGGCACCGTGGCAGCCAAGGCCGCGCTGGAACGCTCGGGCGTGGAAGGCGGCCAGATCGGCCACGTCGCATTCGGTCACGTCATCAATACCGAACCGCGTGACATGTACCTGAGCCGCGTGGCGGCGATGCAGGCGGGCATTCCGGAATCCACGCCCGCGATGAACGTGAACCGCCTGTGCGGCTCTGGTGTGCAGGCCATCGTGTCGGTGGTGCAATCGCTGATGCTGGGCGATGCCGAGTTCGGTCTGGCGGGCGGCGCCGAGAACATGTCGCGCAGCCCCTACATTTCGCAGGTGACCCGCTGGGGCGCCAAGATGGGCGATGTGAAATCGCTGGACATGATGCTGGGCGCGCTCAGCTGCCCGTTCGGCACCGGCCACATGGGCGTGACGGCGGAAAACGTCGCGTCTGAGCATCAGATTACCCGCGCTGATCAGGATGCCTTTGCCCTGCAATCCCAAGAACGGGCGGCAGCGGCCATTGCGGATGGCCGTTTCGACAGCCAGATCGTGCCGGTCGAGGTCAAGGTCAAGCGGGATACCGTGGCCTTTGACAAGGACGAACACCCCAAGGCCACCAGCATCGAGGCGCTGGCCGGTTTGCGGCCTGTGTTCCAGAAAGACGGCAGCGTGACAGCAGGCAACGCCAGCGGCATCAACGACGGTGCGGCGGCGATGGTTCTGGCCACGGCAGAGGCGGCGGAAAAGGCAGGGCTGAAACCCAAGGCGCGCATTCTGGGCTATGCCCATGCCGGTGTGCGCCCCGAGGTGATGGGCATTGGCCCGATCCCCGCCGTGCGCAAACTGCTGGAAAAAACCGGCCTGTCCGCGTCCGATTTTGACGTGATCGAAAGCAACGAGGCCTTTGCCTCGCAGGCGTTGGCGGTCAGCAAGGACCTGGGGTTTGATCCCGCCCGTGTGAACCCGAACGGCGGTGCGATTGCGCTGGGCCATCCGGTTGGGGCCACAGGTGCGATCATCACCATCAAGGCGCTGCACGAGCTGGAGCGGACAGGCGGCAAGCGCGCGCTGATCACCATGTGTATCGGTGGCGGTCAGGGCATTGCGCTGGCCATCGAGCGTAT
This sequence comes from Sulfitobacter sp. 20_GPM-1509m, assembly GCF_000620505.1. GTDB lineage: Bacteria > Pseudomonadota > Alphaproteobacteria > Rhodobacterales > Rhodobacteraceae > Pseudosulfitobacter. Next base: position 317,995 of record NZ_JIBC01000005.1, read on the forward strand.
TGCCTGATGTGACCCCGGGGGCTTTGCGCCCCCGGATCCACGCAGGACTAATTGAGCCAGAGAAAGGCCGTTAGCCCAGCTGTTGGCCCAATGCGAATATCGCACCACCCAGTACCACGCCGACCATCCCCGCAAGCACAATCCAGCGCCAGAATGGGCGATGCGGCGGGGTCTCTTCCTTGGCCTGACGGACCAGCGCAGCCTCGACCAGTGCAGGCAGGCGCGGGCCAAAGCGGGCAAGGACCATCGCCGTTTTGCCCAGATCGCGCAGGGCCGCGCGTGGGCCGATGGATGTTTTGATGTAATCGGTGACGATGGGGCTGGCGACTTCCCAGATGTTCATGCGCGGGTTCAGCGACCGCGCGACACCTTCGACAACCACCATGGTGCGTTGCAACAGGATCAGCTCGGTGCGGGTTTCCATGCCGAACCGTTCGGTCACTTCAAACAGATAGCTTAGCAGGCGGGCCATCGAAATGCGGGTGGCGTCCATGCCAAAGATCGGCTCGCCCACGGCGCGCAGGGCGCGGGCGAATTCGTCGACATCCTTGTCGGCGGGCACATAGCCTGCCTCGAAATGCACTTCGGCGACGCGTTTGTAATCCTTGCGGATGAAGCCAAAGAGGATCTCGGCATAGACACGTCTGGTGTATTCATCAATGTGACCCATGATCCCGAAATCATAGGCGATGATATCCCCGTTCGCCGCGACCTTCAGGTTGCCCTGATGCATGTCGGCGTGAAAGAACCCGTCGCGCAGCGCGTGGTTCAGGAACAGTTGCAGCACCCGCTCCGACAGCTCGACCCGGTCCACGCCCAGCGCGTCGATGGCGTCATTGTCGCCCATCGACACACCATCGGCCCAGCTCATGGTCATCACCCGACGCGCGGAATGATCCCATTTGATATCAGGAAGCCGGAACCCCTCGTCGTCTGTGGTATTGGCCGCAAATTCCGACGCCGACGCGCTTTCCAGTCGCAGGTCCAGTTCGCCGCGCACCACGCCGTCAAAATGTTCGATCACGTCCAACGGTTTCAGGCGACGGGCACCGGGGGCAAAGAAATCCACCATGCTGGCAGCAAAATAAAAGGCGTCCACGTCCTTGCGAAAGGCCGCTTCGATGCCTGGGCGCAGCACCTTGACCGCGACCGCTTCACCAGTTTCGCGCAGGGTCGCCTTGTGGACTTGCGCGATGGATGCGGCGGCCACCGGCTCGCTGAAGTCGGAAAAGATTGTGTCGACAGGCTGGCCCAGTTCCTTTTCGATCTCGCGCTTGGCCTCGGCCACATCGAAGGGCGGCAGCTTGTCCTGCAACACGCGCAATTGCACGGCCAGTTCTTCACCCACCACGTCGGGACGGGTCGACAGAACCTGACCGAATTTGATGTAGGCAGGGCCCAGCGCCGTCAGTGCGCGGGTCGCGGGAGGCATGGACGGATCGCCGTAATAGCCCAGCCACATGAACGGTTTGCCCAGCAGCCTGGCCACGAAACGGATCGGTTTGGGCGCGTCAAAGGCGTCCAGCACCACGTTCATCGCACCGGTGCGTTCCAGCGTGGCGCCGGTGCGGATCAACCGCCAGATGTTGTGAGGTCCGCGCACGCTAGATCTTCCATCCCGAGTGCAGGGCGGCGACCCCCATTGTCATGTTGCGGTATTTGGCATTCTCGAACCCGGCCGCGCGCACCATGCCCAGAAATGTTTCCTGATCGGGAAAGTTGCGGATCGATTCGACCAGGTACTGATAGCTGTCGCGGTCGTTCGCGATCATCTTGCCCATCTGCGGGATCACGTTGAACGAATAGAGGTCATAGGCCTTTTGCATCGCGGCATTGGGCAGCTGGCTGAACTCCAGAACCATCAGGCGGCCACCGGGGCGCAGCACGCGGAACGCTTCGTTCAGCGCCTCTTGGGGGCGGGTCACGTTGCGGATGCCAAAGCTGATTGTGTAGACGTCAAAGGTGTTGTCGGCAAAGGGCAGCGCCATCGCATCGCCCACGACCCAGTCCAGACTGTCGTGCATCTGTTCTGCCTCGGCGCGCTTGCGGCCTTCGATCAGCATCGGTTCGGTCAGGTCCAGCACCGTGGCATGACCGCTGCCTGCCCGTTTCAGGAAGCGGAACGAAATGTCGCCCGTGCCGCCCGCCACATCCAGCAGCTTTTGACCGGCACGCGGGGCCAGCCAGTCCATCATCGCATCCTTCCAGATCCGGTGGATGCCCATGCTCATCACATCGTTCATGATGTCGTATTTGCTGGCGACCGAATTGAACACGCCCTGAACCCGACCGGCCTTGTCAGCCTCGGGGACGGTTTCAAATCCGAAATGGGTGGTCTTGTTGGTATCGTCGGTCATCGTGTCAATGTCGCCTTTGTCAGTCCGCCTTGTTATAGGGCGCTGGGGCCTGCGCACAATGCGCACCTTTTGTCACAGGAAACCATTCGATGCCCGAATTACCAGAGGTCGAGACAGTACGCCGCGGATTGGCCCCCGTCATGGAGGGCGCAGTGATCGCCCGGGCAGACGTGAACCGACCCGATCTGCGCTGGCCTTTTCCCCCTGAAATGGCGGCGCGGCTGACGGGGCGACAGGTGCTGGGCCTGCGCCGACGGTCAAAATACATCCTGGCCGATCTGGACAGCGGCGAGACGTTGTTGATCCATCTGGGCATGTCGGGGCGCATGCTGATCTCGGGCGATCCGCTGGGGCAGTTCGTACACAATCACCCTGCTCCCGAGAAACACGATCACGTTGTCCTGCACATGGACAACGGAGCGCGCATCACCTTCAACGACCCGCGCCGCTTTGGCGCGATGGACCTGTTGGACACCGCCACCGCCCAGCAGCACAAGCTGCTGGCCGTGCTGGGGCCCGAACCCCTGGGCAATGCGTTCAACGAGGACGTGCTGGTGCAGGCGTTCAAGGGCAAAGCGTCACCGGTCAAATCGGCGCTTCTGGATCAGCGGATCGTCGCGGGATTGGGCAATATCTATGTCTGCGAAGCCCTTTTTCGCGCCGGTGTGTCGCCACGTCGCAAGGCCGGGAACATCTCACAAGCGCGTGTGCGTGCCCTTGTTCCGATCATCCGCGAGGTGCTGTCAGATGCCATTGCCGCAGGCGGGTCGTCCTTGCGCGATTTCCGGCAAGCTGATGGCGAGCTTGGATATTTCCAGCACAGCTTTGACGTATATGGGCGCGAGGGACAGCCCTGTCGCGCCCCCGGATGCACCGGCACAGTGCAAAGAATCGTGCAATCGGGGCGGTCTTCATTCTACTGCGCACTATGTCAAACTTAGCTTGAAACGTACGCCGCCCATGGTAAGGAACGCCCTCAGACGGCAACAAATGGAAGCATTCACATGGCCTATGAGACGATCATCGTCGACGTAGACGACCACGTCGCCCGCATCACGCTGAACCGCCCGGACGCGCTGAACGCGCTCAGCGGCGAACTGCTGGGCGAACTGGCTGACGCTGTCACCGAGGCGCAAAAAGATGACAAGGTGCGCTGCATCGTCATCACCGGATCGGAAAAGGCATTCGCCGCGGGCGCCGACATCGCCATGATGGCCGAGATGAGCTTTGTCGACACGTTCATGGGCAACCTGTTCACCGATTCGACCGATTCCATCTGTCGTGCCCGCAAGCCGATCATCGCGGCGGTCTCCGGCTATGCGCTGGGCGGTGGCTGTGAGCTGGCAATGATGTGCGATTTCATCATCGCATCGGAAAGCGCCAAGTTCGGCCAGCCCGAAGTGAACCTTGGTGTGATGGCCGGTATCGGCGGCACGCAGCGGCTGGCACGTTTTGTGGGCAAGTCCAAAGCAATGGACATGAACCTGACGGGCCGTTTCATGGACGCAGAAGAGGCCGAGCGGTGCGGGTTGGTCAGCCGGGTGGTTCCCACCAAGAAGCTGATGGAAGAGGCCATGGCCGCCGCCAACAAGATCGCGTCGAAGTCGATGATTTCCGTAATGGCGATCAAGGAATCGGTGAACCAGGCATTCGAAGTGCCGCTGCGCGACGGGCTGCTGTTCGAACGCCGCCTGTTTCATTCGATGTTCGCCACCGAAGACCAGTCCGAGGGCATGGCCGCCTTCCTGGAAAAACGCGAACCACAGTTCCGCGACAAGTAAAGTGCACAGCCCCTGTGCCGATGCACGGGGGCACGCACGACAGGCGTTGACTCGAACGTGCCACGCGCCTAAAGACGCGGCTTCACCGCAGCAAATCGCTGTTTTTACACTACCGCACCAATCATTGGGACGAGATAATCATGGCAAATACGCCTCAGGCCAAGAAACGGGCCCGTCAAAACGAAAAACGTTTCGCAATCAACAAAGCACGCCGTTCGCGGATTCGTACATACCTGCGCAAAGTCGAGGAAGCGATCGCTTCCGGTGACAAGGCCGCAGCCGAATCTGCACTGCGCGTTGCACAGCCCGAACTGATGCGTGGCGTCACCAAAGGCGTGTACCACAAAAACACCGCATCGCGGAAAATGTCACGGTTGTCATCGCGCGTCAAAGCGCTGGCGTAAGCCAAGACACAGAATTATGACGGTTTTGCAACGGCATCGCTCAGGCGGTGCCGTTTCTTTTTTGAGCCTTCAAAATAAGGGCCATAGATTCTTTTCCACAAAAGCCCGAGTCAACATTTAAGTTCTGTTGCCGCGTCACAGACGAAGTTGCTACCAAGGGTACAGCGATTCACTTCGCCTGGGGGGACAGAACAATCAGACCCGCGTGCTGCCGCACAAATAAGGGTACGATTGTGGGCCGGACGGTTGCACAGAAACCGGATGGATCAGTGGAATTGCCGTATTTCCGGCGCCACCTGTCGCATCAACATTGGGAATGACGAACGTCGTTCAGGGGGCTCATTCGGGCACTCGCTGGCGAAGTGCGTTTTCTGGGCGAAACGACGCAAGTCGCTTTTGATCTCGTAGGGACACGGGACAAGGCGAGTGTTTCGTGGGCAGTATTTAAGTGGCTGGGTGCAAGTGTTGCATCCGGTGGGGACAGCAGAAAGGCTTGGGGAATTAACGAATGACACAAGAAAAATGGGGACAGCTGAGACAACGGCTGCTCAAAACCGTCGGACAGAACAATTTCACAACCTGGATCGAGCCGCTGGAATTCCAGCAACTTGAAGATGGCATTGCCACGTTCAACGTGCCGACCAATTTCATGGGCAACTATGTCAGCCAGAACTTTGCGGATCTGATTCTGCATGAGCTGCGCACGGAAAACGCCACCATCAACCGGCTGAACTTTACCGTCGCGGCCAATATGTCGGAAAAGCCGCGCTCGATGCCCGCCAAACCTTTGGCTGCCCCGGCCAAAGTTGCCCCCTCGTCCGCGCTGAACACCGCGCCGCTGGACCGTCGGTTTACCTTTGACAGTTTTGTCGTCGGCAAGCCCAACGAACTGGCCCATGCCGCGGCGAAACGCGTGGCCGAAGGTGGTCCTGTCACGTTCAATCCCCTGTTTCTGTATGGTGGCGTCGGTCTGGGCAAAACCCACCTGATGCACGCCATCGCGTGGGAACTGCAACAGACGCGCCCCGACCTGTCCGTGCTGTACCTGTCCGCCGAACAGTTCATGTACCGGTTCGTGCAGGCGCTGCGCGATCGCAAGATGATGGATTTCAAGGAAATCTTCCGAAACGTCGACGTCCTGATGGTGGATGACGTTCAGTTCATCGCCGGCAAGGATTCGACCCAGGAAGAATTCTTTCACACGTTCAACGCACTGGTGGACCAGAACCGTCAGATCATCATTTCGGCCGACCGTGCCCCCGGCGAGATCAAGGACCTTGAGGATCGCGTGAAATCGCGTCTGCAATGTGGTCTGGTTGTCGACCTGCACCCCACGGACTACGAGCTGCGGCTGGGCATCCTGCAAAGCAAGGTCGAACAGCAAAGCCAGAACTACCCCGACCTGTCCATCGCCCCCGGCGTGTTGGAATTCCTGGCTCACCGCATTTCGACCAACGTGCGTGTGCTCGAGGGCGCGCTGACCCGTCTGTTCGCCTTTGCCTCGCTCGTGGGCCGCGAGATCGACATGGACCTGACGCAGGACTGTCTGGCCGACGTGCTGCGTGCGTCCGAACGCAAGATCACCATCGAAGAGATCCAGCGCCGCGTGTCCGAGCATTACAACATCCGCCTGTCGGACATGATCGGCCCCAAGCGCCTGCGCAGCTATGCGCGTCCGCGTCAGGTGGCGATGTACCTGTCCAAACATCTGACCAGCCGCTCGCTGCCTGAAATCGGGCGCCGTTTTGGCGGTCGCGACCACACCACCGTCATGCACGGCGTGCGCCGGATCGAAGAGCTGAAAGTACAGGATGGTCAGATCGCCGAGGATCTGGAGATGCTGCGCCGCGCGCTCGAGGCGTAAACCTGCGTCACCTGTACCACACGGCACCCTTTTCGGGTGCCGTTTGTGTTTGAAGAGGGTGCAATCGACCTGCCACGCTTGACCCTTCTATCAATCCAGCCGACAACAAACAAAAAGGTTGAGAATACGCCGGTATAGGGTAGTTTGCCCGTCCCGGTGGTCCGATTGGAGAGGGACAGATGAAAATCAGTATTGAACGGGCCGCGTTGCTCAAAGCCGTGAGCCAGGCCCAGTCCGTGGTCGAACGCCGCAACACCATTCCGATCCTCGCCAACGTGCTGATCGAGGCCGAAGGCGCTGACGTGATGTTCCGCGCCACCGATCTGGACATCGAGGTTGTGGACAAAGCCCCCGCACAGGTCGAGCGCGCTGGCGCCACCACCGTGTCCGCCACCACCTTGCATGAAATCGTGCGCAAACTGCCCGATGGTGCGCTGGTCACCCTAACCGCCGACGCCGCAGCGGGCCGCCTGACGGTCGAAGCGGGCCGGTCAAACTTTTCGCTGGCGACCCTGCCCAAGGAAGATTTTCCTGTCATGGCCTCGTCGGAATATGCCTCGAACTTCTCGATCGACGCGGTCAAGCTGCGCCGCCTGTTCGACAAGTCGAAATTCGCCATCTCGACCGAAGAGACCCGGTATTACCTGAACGGTGTCTACATGCACGTCGCCACCGGCGAAGACGGCAAGGTGCTGCGCTGTGTGGCCACCGATGGTCACCGCCTGGCGCGGATCGACACCGACCTGCCCGCAGGGGCCGACGAGATGCCGGGCGTGATCGTGCCCCGCAAGACCGTGGGCGAGCTGCGCAAGCTGCTGGACGATGACGAGATGAAGATCGCCGTATCGGTGTCGGAAACCAAGGTGCGCTTTGCCACGCCGGACATCACCCTGACATCCAAGGTGATCGACGGGACATTCCCCGACTACACCCGCGTCATTCCGCAGGGCAACACCCGCAAGCTGGAAGTGGACGCCAGCGACTTTGCCCGCGCCGTGGACCGCGTGGCAACCGTGTCGTCCGAGCGTTCGCGCGCGGTCAAGCTGCAACTGGACGAAGACCGCCTGATCCTGTCGGTCAACGCGCCCGACAGCGGTGCCGCCGAGGAAGAACTGGCCGTGTCGTATAATGACGAACGGCTGGAGATCGGGTTCAACGCCAAATACCTGCTGGAGATCGCCAGCCAGGTGGACCGTGAAAACGCCGTGTTCATGTTCAATTCGTCGGGCGACCCGACCTTGATGCGTGAAGGCAATGACATGTCGGCGGTCTACGTCGTCATGCCGATGCGCGTTTAAGAGTTTTCTTGCCTCCGGCGGGGATATTTAAGGCCAAAAGAAAGGGACAGTTGTGAAGCTGTCCCTTTCTGCATTGACGATTTCGCATTTCAGATCGCACCGGATGGCGCGGATTTCCGTTGATCCGCGTCCCGTGGCGATTTTCGGCCCCAATGGTGCGGGCAAGACCAACATTCTGGAAGCGGTGTCTCTGTTCTCGCCCGGACGCGGTTTGCGCCGGTCCAGCGCCGAGGACATGACCCGCAGGCCCGAGGCGCTGGGGTGGAAGATCAGCGGCGTGCTGACCTCGCTGCGGCAGGTGCACGAGATCGACATCATCTCCGAGGCCGGCGGCGCGCGTCAGGTGCGGATCGACGGCAAGGCGGCAGCACAAGTGGCGCTGGGTCGGGTCGGGCGGGTGCTGTGGCTGATCCCCGCAATGGACCGGCTGTGGATCGAAGGCGCGGAAGGGCGGCGGCGGTTCCTGGACCGGATGACGCTGAGTTTCGAGCCCGGCCATGCGGACCTGTCGCTGGCCTATGAAAAGGCGATGCGCGAACGCAACCGGCTGTTGAAGGACATGGTGCGCGATCCGGCGTGGTACGGCGCGTTAGAGGCACAGATGGCGCAGGCCGGGGCCGCAATCCATGCCAACCGGCTGGCCACACTGGCCGAACTGCACAGCGCCCAGCAGGATGCGCAGACGGCCTTTCCCACCGCCGACCTTGAGCTGGTTCATGCGGATGCGCCCTTGCCCCCCTCCGAGGATGATCTGCGCACCGCGCTGGCCGAAGGGCGCAAACGCGATCTGGCGGCGGGGCGCACGCTGATCGGGCCACACCGCGCCGATCTGATCGGCACCTATGCGGCCAAGGACGTGCCCGCCCGCGATTGCTCGACCGGCGAGCAAAAGGCGCTGTTGGTGTCGCTGATCCTTGCCAATGCGCGCGCACTGGCCCAAAGCTTTGGCGCGCCGCCGCTGTTGCTGCTGGACGAGGTTGCCGCCCATCTGGACGCAGACCGGCGCGCCGCCCTGTACGACGAAATCGTGGCACTGGGCGCACAGGCCTGGATGACAGGCACCGACCGCAACCTGTTCGACGCATTGGGCGCGCGGGCGCAATATCTGAACGTGACCGAGGCGAATGGCGCCTCGAAGGTAGAGGCCGTGACATGACGCTGAGCTGGTCCGATCTGATGCTGTACTGCGGCGCGCTGCTGATCCTGTTCCTGACGCCGGGACCTGTCTGGCTGGCGCTGATGGCGCGCGGGCTGTCAGGCGGGTTTCGTGCCGCGTGGCCGCTGGCCCTGGGGGTGGCAATCGGTGACATCGTGTGGCCGCTGGTCGCGATCCTTGGTATTTCATGGATCCTGTCGGTGTTCGACACCTTCATGCTGGTGCTGCGCTGGGTGGCCTGCGGCGTTTTCATCGTCATGGGGGCGATGCTGATCCGCCACGCCGGTGCCGCCATCAACGCCGACAGCCGCCTGACCCGCCCCGGCATGATGGCGGGATTTCTGGCCGGTATCCTTGCCATTCTGGGCAACCCAAAGGCGGTTTTGTTCTATATGGGCGTGCTGCCCGGCTTTTTCGATCTGCGCACGGTGACGTGGATCGACGTCACGCTGATCATCGGCGCGTCGGTTCTGATCCCGCTGCTGGGCAACCTGACGATGGCCGCATTTGTGGGACGCGTGCGCAGCTTTGTCACCACTTCAGGGGCGCTGCGGCGGATCAATATCGGGGCCGGTGTGCTGCTGATTCTCGTGGGCCTTGTACTCCCCTTTGTGTGACCCAGAAACTTGTCTCGATCGCGTGACATCCCCCTGTAAAAACCCTATAAAATAACAAAAAATATAGGGTGAATAGGCATGTCCGAAAACGAGCAAACGCCACAAGAGTATGGCGCGGATTCCATCAAGGTTCTCAAGGGCTTGGATGCTGTCCGCAAACGGCCGGGCATGTACATCGGTGACACCGACGACGGGTCGGGTCTGCACCACATGGTTTACGAGGTCGTGGACAACGGCATTGACGAGGCGCTGGCCGGACATGCGGACGCCGTCACCGTCACGATCCACGAGGATTCCTCGGTTTCGGTCAGCGACAACGGGCGCGGGATTCCGGTTGGCATCCACGAAGAAGAAGGCGTATCCGCCGCCGAGGTCATCATGACCCAACTGCACGCGGGCGGTAAATTCGACAGCAACAGCTACAAGGTGTCGGGCGGTTTGCACGGCGTCGGCGTTTCGGTTGTGAACGCACTGAGCGATTGGCTGGAACTGCGCATCTGGCGCGAGGGCAAAGAGCACATCGCGCGGTTCGAACGCGGCGACACGGCCAAGCATCTTGAGGTTGTCGGCCCCTCGAACGGCAAGACCGGTACCGAGGTGCGCTTTCTGGCGTCGACCACCACCTTTTCCAACCTCGAATACCATTTCGACACGCTGGAAAAACGGCTGCGCGAACTGGCCTTCCTGAACTCGGGCGTGCGGATCATCCTGACGGACGAGCGTCCGGCCGAGCCTCTGCGATCCGAACTGTTTTACGAAGGCGGCGTAAAGGAATTCGTGAAATACCTCGACCGGTCGAAATCGTCGATCATGGCCGAACCGATTTTCATCAGCGGCGAGCGTGACGAGATCGGTGTCGAGGTCGCGATGTGGTGGAACGACAGCTATCACGAGAACGTCCTGCCCTTTACCAACAACATCCCCCAGCGCGATGGCGGCACCCATATGGCGGGCTTCCGTGGGGCGCTGACGCGGACCATCAACAACTATGCGCAGTCCAGCGGGATCGCCAAAAAGGAAAAGGTATCCTTTACCGGCGACGATGCGCGCGAGGGTCTGACCTGTGTGCTTTCGGTCAAAGTGCCCGATCCGAAATTCTCGTCCCAGACCAAGGACAAGCTGGTCAGCTCTGAAGTGCGCCCCGCTGTCGAAGGGTTGGTGAACGAAAAGCTGGCCGAATGGTTCGAAGAAAACCCGCTGCAAGCCAAGATCATCGTCGGCAAGATCATCGAAGCTGCCGTCGCCCGCGAGGCCGCCCGCAAGGCGCGTGACCTGACGCGGCGCAAGACGGCGATGGACGTGAACTTCCTTGCCGGCAAGCTCAAGGATTGCTCGGAAAAAGACCCGTCCAAAACCGAAGTCTTCCTGGTCGAGGGTGACAGCGCCGGTGGCTCGGCCCAGACGGGACGTGACCGCCAGACTCAGGCGATCCTGCCCCTGAAGGGTAAGATCCTGAACGTGGAACGCGCACGGTTCGACCGGATGCTGGGCAGTCAGGAGATTGGCAACCTGGTGATGGCGCTTGGCACCGGCATTGGCCGTGACGAATTCAACATCGACAAGCTGCGCTACCACAAGATCGTCATCATGACCGACGCGGACGTGGACGGGGCGCACATTCGTACCCTGCTGCTGACGTTCTTCTATCGCCAGATGCCCGAGCTGATCGAACGCGGTTACCTGTATATCGCGCAGCCGCCGCTGTACAAAGTGTCGCGCGGCAAGTCCGAGGTGTACCTGAAAGATCAGGCCGCTATGGAAGATTACCTGATCAACCAAGGCATCGACGGCGCCATGCTGCGTCAGGGCAACGGCGAGGAAATCAGCGGCGCCGATCTGGCCCGCGTGGTCGATCACGCCCGCCAGTTGCGCCGCGTGCTTGAGGCTTTCCCGACCCATTACCCGCGGCACATCCTGGAACAGGCGGCGATTGCCGGTGCATTTTCCGAAGGCGCGGTTGAACGCGACCTGCAAGGCGTGGCCGACAAGGTGGCCGAACGTCTGAACCTAATTGCGCTGGAATACGAAAAAGGCTGGAGCGGTCGCATCACGCAGGACCACGGCGTGCGACTGGCGCGTATCCTGCGCGGCGTCGAAGAGGTGCGCACGCTGGACGGCCGCATCCTGCGCGGCGGCGAGGCCCGCAAAACCGGCACGTTCACACAGCATTTGCAGGACGTGTACAACATGCCCGCAAAACTGGTGCGCAAGGATCGCAACCAGATGATCTATGGCCCCATGGACCTGCTTGATGCCATTCTGGCCGAGGGCGAAAAAGGCCTGTCGCTGCAACGCTACAAGGGTCTGGGCGAAATGAACCCCGACCAGCTGTGGGAAACCACGCTGGACCCCGATGCGCGGACCCTGCTGCAAGTGCGCGTCGAGGACATGGCCGAGGCCGACGACCTGTTCACCAAGCTGATGGGCGACGTGGTCGAACCGCGCCGCGAGTTCATCCAGCAGAATGCGTTGAACGTGGAAAATCTGGATTTCTGATCGAAACTGTAGGGGCCGATTTGGCCCCTACTTCCCCACAATCCCGCGCGCCGAGCCTGCGATCAGGCGGGCGGCGTCGGTCAGCGGGCCGACGGGCGGCAGGGCAGAGCGGCAGCAGAAATAGCGTGGCTGCCAGACCGGGTCGAACTTGGATTTGAACCGGCGCAAACCTTCGAAACTGTAGAACCTGTCGCCGTGGCTGTAGACCAGGCTGCCGAACCGCGCCCACAGGGTTGCGCCCCGTCGCCCGGACAGGCCGGCAAAGGGCACCATGCCAAGGCTGAAGCTTTCGCGGCCCTCAGCCTTCAGTTGCAGCATCAGGTCGGTGAACAGAAACTCCATCGTGGCGGCGGGGACATCGGCGTGGTGGCGCATCATGTCGACGGCGCTGCTGCGGGTTGCTTCCATCAGATTGGCAAAGGCGCAGATCTCGCCGTTCAGACGCACCAGCGCGATGCGGGTTCGGTTCAGCCAAGCGGCATCGAACCGGCCAACCGAGAACCGCTTTTCCCGTGCGGCGTGCTGGGCCATCCAGTCGTCGGAAATGTCTTGCAGCGTGTCGATCAGCTCGGGCGCGTGCGGGGGCGAGAGCAGCTCTACGCTCAGCCCGTCGCGTTGGGCGCGGTTCCAGCTGGCGCGCAGTTTCTTGCGCTCGGGCCCTTCCAGCGTAAAGCCGGCAAGCGGCACAATCGCCTCTTCACCCATCTTGTGCAGGGTCAGACCCATGTCGATGGCCTGTTCGGTGAAAGCGGCGGATGTTTCGTAGAACACAGGCCGTGCACCGGCGGCGCGGGCGGCGTCGTGAAAGGCCCAGGACAGGTCCTCGACATCCTCACCGTCCCCGACCGGCGCGCCCATGACGATCCACGATCCACCCTTGATCCCGTAGGACAGCACCGATTGCTGCGCGGGGCCAAACATCAACATCTTGTCCCCGGTCAGCGCAATCGCATCCGATCCCTGCCCGTGCGCGTCAATGATCGCCTGCGCAGCCCTGAACGCGGTTTCATCCGGCAGCGGTGCCTTGACACGCGCAACGCGGAAACCGGAATACAGCAAGGCAGCGCTCAGGATCACGCCAGCGGTCAGCGCAGCCCGCCACGCCGCCACCGCGGGTCCGTCCCCCGCCAACTGCCACCACATCAGATCACGTGCGGCGCCATCGGTGTGGACCAGATACCACAGCAAACCCAGCGAGATCAGCGTTGACAGGGTGAACACGATCCAGCGGGCAGACAGAACGCCCTGGGTCAGCCGGGCGCGGCGGTAGAACTCGCGCCGACAGGGCCACAGGATCAGCGTCATCGCCAACAAGATCGCAGCCCGTTCCAGATCCTGGGTCTTGAACGCGGCCACGCCGATCCCGACCACCAATGCCGCCAGAACCGACCAATAAGCCTGCCGCGAGCGGCGGAACACCGACACGGACAGCACCGCCAGCAGGGAGCCGATGATCGACGACACCAGCGGGCCACCCTCGATCATCGTCAGCGGCAGAAATGTCTCGATCTCTTCGGCGCGCCCTGCGGGAATGGGGATCAACCCGGCAAACATCATGAACAGGCCCGAACCCAGCACCAGCACCCCCGTGGCCATGGGAATCAGCGACCGGCCCGCCGATACCATCGGCGCAAGGCCCGGAACGGTCGGCAAACGCGCGCCTGCGGCACTCCAAACCTCGGTCAGGGAAAGCAGCAACAGCGCCAGTACAAAGGGCAGCAGGAAATAGATCAGCCGGAACAGCAACAGCGCCGTCACCGCATCGTTCACCGGAACCGAGGCCGGCAGCGCCGCGATCACCACGCTTTCGAACACGCCGATACCGCCCGGCACGTGACTGGCCACGCCCACCATCATCGCCACCGCAAAGACCGCCAGCATGTTGGCAAAGGGCAGCGCGCCGGTGGGCAGCAACAGGTGCAGAACCAGCGCCGCCATCACCATGTCGACTCCGGTGATCAGCAGTTGGCGCAACAGGTCCCCGCCTCGTGGGGCCGACATCCTGAACTTGCCCCAGGCAATCGTCCCGCCCCGGTGCGACACCGCAGCCAGCGCGATCACGGCCACCAAAAGAGCCGCAATCGCGATCAGGCGCAGCGTCTCGGGTGCGATGTTCACAAGCACCTGCAAGGCGGCGGGATGCACCGCCACCGCGCCCAGACCGATCAGCGTCGATCCGATGCCAAAAGACATCGCCGCAAAAGTGGAAATCGCAGCAACATCATAGGCATCCAGCCCCAGCGCCGAATAGATGCGATAGCGCACGGCCCCGCCGGACACCACGCTCAGCCCGATTGTGTTGCCCAGCGCATAGCCCAGAAACCCGCCCAGCGCGATCGAACTGGCCGGGGCGGTCTTGCCGATATACCGCAGCGCCGACCAGTCGTAACCGATCAGCGCAACATAACCCGCCGCCGTCGCGGCCAGCGCACCGGCGATCAGGTGCGGTGGCGTGGCCTGCAACTGCGCCAGCACCACCCGCATGTCCAGCGGAGCCAGCAGATGATACAGTGCATAGACCCCCGCAATGAACAGCAGACCCGTCAGGATCAACGGCCCGTGCTGGCGCAACAGCGCGCGCAGACGGTTGCCTGTGTCAGGTTCCGCTGTCGTGGGTCCATCGGCGTGCTGGGTCATGGTCTGATCTGCTTTCCTGGTCCGGTGTCCATGCTCTGTCTATAAACACCAGAGCATTGCAGTGCAGGTGTTATCTTTGTCGTCCCGTGTCAAAGACGCATGACGCGCAGCACCCAAGGGGGAACTTTGTTAAAATTTTTCCTTTGTGGCAGCCCCGATAGTCCTTAGTCTTTGCCGCAAGGCCAGGGTTTATGGCCAAGTCCAAGCTGGGAGACTTTTAATGGGCAAACGTGACGACCTGATTGCGCAATATGCGGATGATCTGAAAAACAAATGTGGCATGACGCCGGATATGGACCTGTTGACAAAGGTGACCATTGGCTGCGGCCCCGCCATCTACAATGCCGATGCCTCTACCGTGGCCGGTTCGCAGCCGTCCGAGCTGGAAACCGTCAAGGAAAACTTCCTGATCAAAAAGCTGGGCCTGGCCGATGGCCCGCAATTGATGGAAGCGATCAACAGCGTGATCGAAACCTACGGTAAATCCGAGCGCAACAAATACCGCGCCGTGGTCTACTACATGCTGACAAAGCACTTTGGCAAAGACAGCGTTTACGGCTGAATTCGCCTTGTCAGAGACTGTTTCAGGCCCGCATCACGCGGGCCTTTTTCGTGTCAGGCAAACAGGGTCAGCACGCAGCCGATGATTGCACAGCCAAAGGTGGCATAGCCGCCGTCAATCAACGTCAGCTTGAACGGTCGCCCCGGATAGGCGTTGTTGATCATGATCCACGGGCTGATGAAAAACAGCCCCACGCCCAGGCCGGACACCAGACCCTTGTCCAGCGTATCAATCCCCGACAGGGCAAAGATGTGGCGCATCATGCCCGCCACCACGATCATGGCAATGGCGGACAGGATGAACGGAAGCGCCGACCCATTGCCCTGCGGCTTGCCATCCGGCCCCATCGCAATGCCGGCGGCGGCCATCCACGGTTTTGACAGCGCCATGTACCACACCGCGCCAAAGATCCACGCCGCAGCACCTGCGGCAATCACGGAAAGAACACCCATTTCACGCTCCCTTAGCATCTGGCCCTTAGCATCTGGCCCTGCGTTTCTGCCCGAAAGTGTAGCAGAAAATCACGAAATCAGGGATCAATTCCGCCAAGCGCGCAGACGATCCGCCATTCGCCTTCGGTCACAGGCTGGACCGACAGGCGCGAATTGCGCACCAGTATCATGTCATCCAGACGGCCATCGGCCTTGATCATGTCCAGCGTGACGGGCGTTTTGACAGATTTGACCGCCTTGATGTCCACACATTCCCAACGGTCGTCGTCGGTGCTGCTGTCGGGGTGCGCTTCGGCGATCACCTCGACCACGCCGACCACGGCCTTTTCCGTCTGGGAATGGTAAAAGAACCCGAGATCGCCCAGCTTCATGTCGCGCATGAAATTACGCGCCTGATAGTTGCGCACGCCATCCCATTCCTCGCCCGCGTCGCCCTTGGCCTGCTGGTCGTCCCAGCCCCAGGTGGACGGCTCTGATTTGAACAGCCAATACGCCATCAGCCGATGACCTTTTTCCATTCGATCAGCTTTACGTCGGCGAACAGACCGGCCAGCGCATAGGGGTCGTTGTCCGCCCACATCTGCGCATCGGCCATGCTGTCCACCGACAGGATCACCAGCGAACCGGCCATCTCGCCGTTGCCGTCCAACAGCGGACCCGCCTGGGCAACCACACCGGTTTTTTCGATATAAGCCAAATGGTTGTCCCGATTGGCCTTGCGCACGTCCAGCGCGCCGTCCTTGTCGGTGGCAATCAAAGCGATCAACATGTCATTCTTCCTTCAGTGGGCGCGACAACAGGGCCGCCATGGATGTGGGAACGTCCGCCGCACCATCCAGCAGGCGGGCAACGGTCTGTGTGATAGGCATATCAACACCGCTGGTCTGCGTCATCTGCACAATCGCGCGGGCGGTGGCGGCGCCCTCGACTGTGGTGGTCGGGTCAAAACTGTCACCCGCCCCCAGCGACAGGCCCAGCCGGTAATTGCGCGATTGTTCGGACGTACAGGTCAGCACCAGGTCGCCAAAGCCGGACAGACCGGCCAGCGTGGCGGTTTCGGCGCCCATGTGCTGCGCAAGACGGGTCATCTCTGAAAACCCCCGCGTCATCAGAGCAGCGCGCGCGCTTTGGCCCAGACCCGCCCCGATGGCGACACCGCAGGCGATGGCGATGACGTTCTTCAATGCTCCGCCCAGCTCGGCCCCTTGGGTGTCCGTGGTCCGATATAGACGCAGGTTTGGCGTTGTTAGAGCCTGTTGCAGCCGCTTTCCCGCCCCCTCGTCCGCGCATGCCAGCGTCAGCGCGGTGGGCAGGCCGCGCGCGATGTCAGCGGCAAAGCTGGGACCGGTCAGGATGGCGGCGGTGGCCTGTGGGGCCGCATCGCGGATCACGCTGACCGGGCCGCGTCCGGTCGAGACTTCGAATCCCTTGCAGCAGGCCACAAGGTTGGCGGTGCTGTCAGGCGCAATGTTGTCCGCCAGAAACCCCGCCAATTGTTGCATCGGCACCGCAAGCAGGATCACATCGGCGGACAAAGCCTGCGAAATATCGCTTGTTAGAGACAGGTTTTCGGGGAAATCCACACCCGGCAACCGCAATCCGTTGGCGCGACTGGCCTGCATGTCTGCCACGTGATCTGCGTTGCGGGCCCACAGGGTCACATTGCCCTTTTGCGCCAGAGAGATCGCCAATGCCGTGCCAAAGGCCCCTGCCCCCAGAACCGAAACTCTCATGCCTTGGCCCCTTTTTTGCCGCTTCCCAACATCGACTGGCTGGTGGTATCCAGCGGCATTCTGGGCCGCGCCGACAGGTCCATGCCGTCGGGGTTGCGGTTTTGCATCTGTTCGATGGCGGCATAGGCGATCATCGCCGCATTGTCGGTGCACAGCGCCAGAGGCGGTGCCACAAACGGGATGTCATTGGCATCCGAAACAGTCTCTAACGCGGCGCGAATGGTCTGGTTTGCAGCCACACCGCCAGCCACGCACAGCGCCGTCACCCTACCGCTGGCAGCCAGCGCACGGCGGCATTTCTCTTGCAGCACATCCGCCACGGCGGCCTGAAAACCAGCGGACAGGTCGGCCTGATCCTGCTCGGTCAGCCCGCCCTTTTCCGAGATCACCTTGTCACGGGTGCGCAGCGTCGCGGTTTTCAGCCCCGAGAACGACATATCGCAGCCGTCACGGTCCAATAATGGACGCGGCAGGGCAAACCGTTGCGCGTCACCCCGCTTGGCCGCGGCTTCGATCGACGGCCCACCGGGCTGTGGCAGGCCGATCAGGCGGGCGACCTTGTCGAACGCCTCGCCGGGGGCATCGTCAATCGTGCCGCCCAGACGGCGAAATTCATCCGGCCCCGAGACCAGCAGAAACTGGCAGTGCCCGCCAGACACCAGCAACATCAGGTAAGGAAAGCCCACAGCATCTGTCAGACGCGGTGTCAGCGCGTGGCCTGCAAGGTGGTTCACCCCATAAAGCGGCACATCCAGCGCCGCCGCCAACCCCTTGGCCAGCATCACGCCCGACACCACACCGCCGATCAGCCCCGGCCCTGCGGTCACGGCAATTGCGTCAATATCGCACGTGTTAGAGCCTGCTTCGGCCAAGGCCTGCCGCACCACGCCATCCAGCTTTTCCGCATGGGCGCGCGCCGCGATCTCGGGCACCACCCCGCCGAAATCCGCGTGCAGGCTGGTTTGCCCCAGCACCACCGACGACAGCACCTGCCGCCCCCGCAACACAGCTGCTGCCGTGTCGTCGCAGCTGCTTTCGATGCCCAGCACCGTCAGATCGTTGTTCATGATGCGTGTCCGTTGCGCATTGTTCCGCTCCGAGGTAACACCTGAACATCCTTCAAACAACCAGAGCACAGCATGTCACGGCACCGGATCACGCTTTTGATGACCCGCCCCGAGGCCGGATCACGCGCCTTTGTCGCCGCCCTGCCCGATGTGGTCACGCAAAGCTGCGATGTTCTGATGTCTCCGCTGATCGACATTCAGCCGGTGACGGCGGATGTGCCCGAATTCGAGGCCGCGATCTTTACCTCAGCCCACGGCGTCGCGCATGGCCCGCAGGCACTGGGGCGGCCGGCCTTTTGTCTGGGCCACGCCACGACCCGGGCCGCAGGTCAGGCGGGCTGGCAGGCGCGGCAGGTGGGTCAGGACGCCGAAACGCTGGTCACCGCGCTGACCGCGCAGCACCCTGCGGGGCGCATGGTACATTTTTCGGGCACCCACACACGGGGCGATGTGGCGGACCGTTTGCAGGCTGTCGGATTGGCCGTCGGCTGCGTCGCGGTCTATGATCAGGTGCTGTTGCCGCTGTCTGACGCTGCGCAAAACAGGCTAAAAGAGACAGATCCTGTCATTGTGCCTCTTTTTTCTCCACGCAGCGCGCTACATTTCAGTGAGGGGGCGCAATTCACGGCTCCGTTGTATCTGGGTGCAATCAGCGCCGCTGCCGCCGCAAACTGTGCCCATGTTGAACATGTGGCCCTGCAAATAGCAGGGAACCCTGACAGGGGTGCAATGATTGAGGTAGTGCGAAAACTGCTGACGCGGGCGCTATCGGCTTGAAGCGTCGCAAGGCTGGCGGCTAAGTTTAGACGGGCGTGCCTTTGTGCGTTCGAGAATCGGAAGGTAATATCGTGGCGAAATCCAAGTCTCCTAAACCCGGCGGTCCAACGGAAGAGGAAGCTAAAAACGCTGTCGATGGGACGCCTGAGGATCAGAGCGCGGAACCAGTCACAGAGCCAACAGACCCATCGGCGGATGAAGTCGTCCTGCCCGAGCCCGCAACAAAATCCGATGCCCCGATTGCCGACACGCCGCAGCCCGACGTGACCGAGGATAAGCCCGAGGATCCCGCCATCGTCGACAGCAGCGCGACAGAAACGCCCTTGGCCGATGCGGACACGCCCCAAGAAGAACCGGCAGAGCAAGATCCCGCAGCCCCCGAAAGCGACAGGTTCGTCCCGGCTGTGCAGCCCCGACAAAACGGAAACCCCTTCTGGCCACTGGTTCTGGGTGGCGTCGTCGCCGCCTGCCTTGGCTTTGTCGCGGGCAAATCGCAGATCATCGACCCGATCCTGCCGCAAAGCTGGCGCAGCGCCGGGGAAAGCGCGGAAACCACGGCCAGCCTTGAAGCAATGGACCAGACCGTCAGCCAGTTGCGCGGCGACATTGATACGCTGCGCGGGCAAATCCCCGAAGCGCCTGCGGACAACAGTGACACGCTGAGCACGCTCAACGCCTCGGTCGAAGAACTGGTGGCGCGGATCGACGCGTTGGAACAGCGGCCCCAGGCGACGCCCGATGCGGCCGGTTCTGCGGATGTGAGCGCGCTGACCGATCAGATGGCCGCCCAGCAGGAACAGATCGACAAGTTGCTGAAAGATGCACAGCTGATGCAGGAAACCGCCACGACAGCGGCGGGCAATACGCTGGCCCGCGCTGCGGCCACGCGCGTTCTGGCGGCCGTGGACAGCGGCGCGCCCTTTGCAACGGCGCTGGCCGATGTGGGTGCGAACAGCGACATTGAAATTCCCGACGCCCTGCAAAGGGTTGCGGATGACGGCGTCACGCCCCTGTCCGACCTGCAACAGGCCCTGCCCGATGCCGCCCGTGCGGCGCTGGCTGCGGCGCGGACCAACGCAACGGACGCCGACGGCGGCTTTGGCGGTTTCCTGAAACGTCAGTTGGGTGCGCGGTCCGTGCAACCACGCGAGGGCAATGACCCCGACGCGATCCTGTCGCGCGTCGAGGCAGCAACACGTCAGGGCCGTCTTGCCGATGCGCTGGCCGAAGCCGACGCTTTGCCCGAACCGGCCAAGGCCGAACTGCAATCCTGGATGGACGCCGCACAGGCGCGTCTTGAGGCAATGAATGCCGCCGAAGCGCTGATCCAGCGTTTGGCCGCGAACTGAGGGGACCCGCATGATCTGGTCACTGGTAAAAATCATTCTGTTCGTCTGCGTCGTTGCGGCCATTGCCTTGGGCGCGGGCTTTCTGCTGGAAAGCCAGGGCGGCGTTCAGGTTGTCGTCGCGGGCACCGAATTCACGCTGGGGCCGCTTGAATCGGTCATGGCGCTGGTGGTGCTGGTGTTCTTGGTCTGGCTGCTGATCAAGGTGATCGGCGCGCTGATCGCGGTCTGGCATTTCCTTAACGGTGACGAAACTGCGATCACCCGCTATTTCGCGCGCAACCGTCAGGCCAAGGGCTTTGACGCGCTGGCCGAAGGCATGATGGCGCTGGCCTCGGGCGAGGGTCGCATGGCGATGACCAAGGCGGCGAAGGCTGAAAAATACCTGAAACGGCCCGAGCTGACCGACCTGCTGACCGCCCAGGCGGCCGAGATGTCGGGCGACCGGCGCAAGGCCGAGCAGAGCTATCGCAAGCTGATCCAGAACGAACAGACCCGCTTTGTCGGGGTGCGTGGGATCATGAAGCAGAAGCTGGCCGAAGGCGACACGGCCACCGCGATGGAGCTGGCCAAGAAGGCGTTCGCGCTGAAACCGCGCCACGCGGAAACCGGCGATGTGCTGTTGAAACTGCAAGCGCAGTCCTCCGATTGGGCAGGGGCGCGCAACACCCTGCACACCAAGCTGAAAACCGGCGCATTGCCGCGTGATGTACATAAACGGCGCGATGCTGTACTTGCTTTGTCCGAGGCCAAGCAGGTGTTCGAGGCCGACCAGACCATCGAGGCCCGCGAGGCCGCGATCGAGGCCAACCGCCTGTCGCCCGACCTGATCCCAGCCGCGGTGATGGCTGCGCAGGCCTATATCGAGCAGGGCAACAAGAAATACGCGACCCGCGTGATCAAGAAAGCCTGGGAGGCGATGCCGCATCCCGATCTGGCCGCCACCTTTGCCGCGATTGAACCCGAAGAAGACGCCGCCGCGCGGATGAAACGGTTCCAAACGCTGACCAAGCTGCACCGCGACCATGCCGAAACGCGGATGTTGCTGGCCGAACTGCACATCGCCAACGAGGATTTCCCGCAAGCGCGCCGCGATCTGGGGGATCTGTTCGAAACCGATCCCACCGCCCGCGTGGCGACCTTGCTGGCCGCCATTGAACGTGGTGAAGGCGCGCCCGACAACGTGGTCAAGGGATGGCTGACCCGCGCCTTGACCGTGCCGCGTGGCCCGCAGTGGGTCTGTGAGAACTGCCTGCACATCCATGCCAACTGGCAACCCGTCTGCGAGAACTGCGAAAGCTTTGACACGCTGGCGTGGATCAAACCGCCCATGGCCGAGGTCGCCATGCCCGGCAGCATCGGGATGTTGCCGATGATCGTCGGCAACCCGGAACCACAGCCTGCACCCGACCTGACGATGATCGAGGATGCCGAGCTGTTGGACTCGGACGCGCCTGATCCGACGGACACACCACGCAGCTGATCACACAGCAAAAAGGCCGCAGGGGAAACTCTGCGGCCTTTTTATTATTGTTCCGCCTCCGCCCGACGATCAAGCCGGGCAGGAGCATGTCACCAAGTCCAATCAGTAACGGTAGTGTTCCGGCTTGAACGGACCTTCGGGCGTGACGCCTATATAGGCGGCTTGCTCGGCGTTCAGTTCGGTCAGTTTGACACCGATTTTTGCCAGATGCAGGCGGGCGACTTTTTCGTCCAGATGCTTGGGCAGGATGTAGACGTCGTTTTCGTAGTTGTCGCCACGTGTCCACAGTTCGATCTGTGCCAGAACCTGGTTGGTAAAGCTGGCGGACATCACGAACGACGGGTGACCGGTGGCGTTGCCAAGGTTCAGCAAGCGGCCCTCGGACAGCAGGATCAGACGGTGCCCGTTGGGCATCTCGATCATGTCCACCTGTTCCTTGATGTTGGTCCATTTGTGGTTTTTCAGGGCAGCAACCTGAATTTCATTGTCAAAGTGGCCGATGTTGCCAACGATGGCCATGTCCTTCATCTCGCGCATGTGCTCGATGCGGATCACGTCCTTGTTGCCGGTGGTGGTGATAAAGATGTCGGCGTCCGCCACAACGTCTTCCAGCAGCACAACCTCGAAACCATCCATCGCCGCTTGCAGGGCGCAGATCGGATCAACCTCGGTGACTTTCACGCGGGCACCGGCACCGCGCAGCGATGCGGCCGAACCTTTGCCAACGTCGCCGTAACCCATGACGACAGCAACCTTGCCGGCCATCATGGTGTCAGTGGCGCGGCGGATGCCGTCAACCAGCGATTCCTTGCAACCGTATTTGTTGTCGAACTTCGACTTGGTGACCGAGTCGTTCACGTTGATCGCGGGGAAGGGGAGCTGACCCTGTTTTTTCAGGTCATACAGACGGTGCACGCCCGTGGTGGTTTCTTCCGAGACGCCCACGATCTGCGTGCGCATCTTGGTGAACCAGCCGGGGCTGGCGGCCATGCGTTTTTTGATCTGGGCGAAAATCGCCTCTTCCTCTTCCGATTTCGGAATGGCGATCAGCTCGTCCTCACCCTGTTCAACGCGCGCGCCCAGCAGGATGTACAGCGTGGCGTCGCCGCCATCGTCCAGGATCAGGTTGGGGCCGTCTTCGAACATGAACGACTTGTCCAGGTAATCCCAATGCTCGACCAGCGACTGACCTTTGATGGCAAAGACGGGCACGCCGCTGGCTGCGATGGCCGCCGCCGCGTGGTCCTGCGTCGAGAAGATGTTGCACGATGCCCAACGCACGTCCGCGCCCAGCGCGACCAGCGTTTCGATCAGAACCGCGGTCTGGATCGTCATGTGCAGGGACCCGACAATACGCGACCCTTTCAATGGTTTGCTTTCGCCGTATTCCTCGCGCAGGGCCATCAGCCCCGGCATTTCGGTTTCGGCGATGTCCAGTTCCTTGCGGCCATATTCGGCCAGCGCGATGTCCTTGACGATATAGTCGTTTGCCATGAGGGCCCTCGTGGGTGTTGTGAAATTTGGTCAGCGCATATCAGTCTGACCCTTTCTAAACAATGGATAACCCCATGCATGTAACGCCAATGCGATGCCGCAGGGCCATTGGCCATGACAAAACCGGCCAGGCGGGTGCCGGGCCGGTCAGGATAATCAAATGATTTCAGGGTTAATCGGTCAGCAGCGCCAGAACTTCGTCGGCGTTCTTGTCGCCGTTCCAGTCCTCACCGGTTTCCAGCACACAGCTGTTGCCGTCGGGCAGATACTGAACCAGCGTCCATGTTCCGTTCCGTTCGGACGCCCAGATCTGGGTGTCTTTGGCGTCCTGACCGGCAACGGGTGTTTCACCGTACCAATCGGTCAACGAAGCTTCCATTTCGGCGCTGGACATGCAGGTGCTGTCGGCCAGTGCGGTCGAGGCAGTGAAAATCAGTGCGGCAATGGTCAAAACGGGTTTCATGATATGCTCCTTCAAGGATAGAACACTGTCAGGCCAAATATGGTTCCGTTCTTTTGCAAGAGGTTACATGGCACGCGCATCGAAATCCGCACCCAGAGCGTGGCAAAGGATGCTGTCGGGGCGGCGGCTGGACCTGCTGGACCCGACCCCCGTGGACATCGAGATCGAGGATATTGCTCACGGTCTGGCCTTTGTTGCGCGGTGGAACGGGCAGACGCGGGGCGACTATGCCTATTCGGTGGCGGAACACTCGTTGCTGGTGGAAACCATCTATGGCCGCATCGCGCCCAATGCCCCTGCAAAGTGGCGACTTGCGGCGCTTTTGCATGACGCGCCCGAATATGTGATCGGCGACATGATCTCGCCGGTAAAGGCGGCCATCGGGCCAAGTTACGGCGTTCTGGACGAGCGGTTGGAGGCAGCCGTGCATTTGCGTTTTGGCCTGCCCGCCAAAGTGCCCGTGGCGGTCAAGAAACAGATCAAGCGCGCCGACACCGTCAGCGCGTGGATGGAAGCGACCGAGATTGCCGGATTCTCGAACGCCGAAGCTGACAAGATTTTCGGGAAGCCGGACCCCGACCTGATGGATGGCCTTTCAATCATCCTGCGCCCACCCGTCGAGACCCGCGCAGATTTCACCGCACGCCATGCGGAATTGCTGAGGAGTTTACCATGATTCATGTTCGCCAAGCCACGACGCTGGATGCGTCATCCATGGCAGATCTGCTGAACGCCATTATTGAAAAGGGCGGCACAACGGCTTTGACCCGCACCGTGACGGCCGCGGACATCAAGGAACGGATGGCGGCGCAAGGTGACCGTGCGGTGTGGCAGGTGGCGGTGGATGAAGCCGAAGCGGTTGTGGGATTTCAATGGATTGCGCCCAACGCAAAACTGCCGCCCGAAGCCTGCGACATCGCCAGCTTCGTGCAGATCGGGCGCACGGGGCTGGGCATCGGGTCGGCGCTGTTTGATGCGACGCGCAAGGCCGCCGCGCGGCTGGGCTATGACTGGATCAACGCCACCATCCGCGCCGACAACGAGGGCGGGCTGACCTATTACCAAAGCCGGGGCTTTCGCGACTGGGCTTTTGACGAGGGTGTGACGCTGGACAGCGGTCAGGTGGTCAACAAGATCAGCAAACGGTTTGACCTGAAATAATCAGCAAACAATCAGCGCGGCGACCGTTTCGCCAGAATGCGCTGCAAGGTCCGGCGGTGCATGTTCAACCGCCGCGCGGTTTCGCTGACATTGCGGTCGCACAGCTCGTACACCCGCTGGATATGTTCCCAGCGCACACGGTCCGCGCTCATCGGGTTTTCCGGCGGCGGGGGCAGATCATCGCCCCGTGCCAGCAGGGCGTTGGTGATGTCGGTGGCATCCGCAGGTTTCGACAGATAGTCGGTCGCGCCGATCTTGACGGCGGCCACGGCGGTGGCAATTGCGCCGTATCCGGTCAGCACGACAACGCGGGCATCGGGGCGGCGTTCACGCAGAACTTCGACGATATCCAGACCATTGCCGTCCTCAAGCCGCAGGTCGACCACCGCATAGGCGGGGGGGCGTGCGGTGGCGATGGCACGGCCGGCGGCCACGGAATCGGCGGTTTCAACATCAAACCCGCGTTTTTCCATCGCCTTGGCCAGACGCCGGAGAAACGGCTCGTCGTCGTCAACCAGCAGCAGCGACTTGTCTTCACCGATATCTTCGGGGTTCACCTCGGCCATGCCGTCTCTCCTGCATGAAATCTCTGTCCGCAACTATGTAGCGCGGCGCCCTCCGCGTCAAACGCGACTACGACCGGTCAACAAAGCACTGAACCCGCTCTGCCATCTGTTCCGGTGTCACTTCGCGGCGGAAGAAGTCGACAAACCCGACCTCTGGCAACACCAGATAGGTGAATGTCGAATGGTCGACAAGGTACAGGTCGTCATCGGACGGGTGCGCCTGGTAGAAGGTTTTGTAGGCCTGGCTTGCGGCTTTGATCTGCTCGGGGGATCCGGTCAGGCCGATCATTTTCTCATGCATCGCATCCGCGTATTCACCAACAACTTCGGGTGTGTCCCGTTGGGGGTCGACCGAGATAAAGACGCCTGTGGTCGAAATGCCCTTGTCTTGCAGAATGTCGATGGCATCCGCATTGCGCGCCACGTCAAAGGGGCAGACATCGGGGCAGAAGGTATAGCCGAAATAGACCAGCGACGGCTCGGTGATCACATCGGTGTCGATCACGGTTTCGCCCTTGCTGTTCAGCAACTCGAACGGGCCGCCGATCTGACCTGCGCCGCCGGCAACTGCACTGCCGCGGCACTGGGCGAACTGGTCGTCATCGCCTGAACGGGTGAACAGATAGGTGCCGCCAACCAAGGCGATGGCGACAACAGCGGCAAGAATGGCAACAAGACGGGTCATATGAGCCTCGGGCTAAGGATTGCGCCGGTTGGCGCTGCGTGGAACACTGGTATTCAGCCCTAATGCGAATTTCAATCAACTGCATCGTGACATAATGGCCCAGCCCGACCTTGACCTGATGACACGCGCCCAGCGCTCCAGCTGGATACGTCTGCGTACGCTGATCCTGCTGCGCTGGGTGGCCATCATCGGGCAGTTGACCGCGATCACCGTGGCACAGCGCCTGTACGGGCTGCAGCTGGAAGTCGGCCTGTGTTATCTGGCGATTGGCGTGTCGGTCATCGGCAACCTGATCGCGATCTTTGTCTTTCCCGAGAACAAGCGCCTGAGCGAGGTCGAGAACCTCATGATGGTGATGTTCGACCTGTTGCAGCTGGCGGTCCTGCTGTTCCTGACGGGCGGGCTGAACAACCCCTTTGCGCTGCTGATGCTGGGACCTGTGACGATCTCGGCTGCCGTTCTGACCGCGCGGTCGGCGATCATGACCGGGGGCACCGCGATTGTTCTGGTGACAATCCTGTCGGAATACCACTTTCCGCTGCGCACCGATCAGGGGCTGATCCTGCGCATTCCCGATATTTTCGTGTTCGGCCAGTGGGCGGCGCTGGTCATCGCGATTGTCTTTATCGGAGCCTATTCGCGGCGGGTGACCTCGGAAATGGATTCGATGTCCGATGCTCTGTCCGCCACGCAAATGGCGCTGGCGCGGGAACAGAAGCTGACCGATCTGGGCGGTGTCGTGGCCGCTGCCGCACATGAACTGGGCACACCCCTGGCGACCATCAAACTGACCAGCGCCGAGCTGATCGAAGAGCTGCGCGACACGCCAGAGCTGCGTGAGGATGCCGAACTGATCCGCGATCAGGCCGACCGTTGCCGCGACATCCTGCGCGACATGGGGCGGGCGGGCAAGGACGACCTGCACCTGCGTCAGGCCCCGCTGATGGCGTTGATCACCGAAGCCGCCGAACCGCACAGCCATCGCGGCAAACACATCCATTACACCCACAACCCCGAAGCCGGGGACGAGATCGACCAGCCGTCGATCCTGCGCAAACCCGAGATTATCCACGGGCTGCGCAACCTGATCCAGAACGCGGTGGATTTCGCCACGGCCAACGTCTGGATCGAGGCAAACTGGACCGACACCATCATTTCGCTGCGCATCATGGACGACGGTCCCGGCTATCCTCCGCAGATGCTGGGGCGGATCGGGGACCCCTTTGTGAACCGCCGCCGGTCGCTGTCCGAGAAACAGGTGCGTCCGGCCTATGACGGCATGGGGCTGGGCCTGTTTATCGCCAAGACGCTGTTGGAACGGGCAGGGGCGGAGTTAAATTTCGAAAACGGATCAGACCCTTACACGCCACCACAGCGCGTACGTCAGGCGCGTCTGGGCGCCATCGTCGAGGTTGTCTGGGCCCGCCGCAGTATCGAGGCGACCGCGTCCGAGCTGGGACCGAACCAGCGGTTTTCGTTGTAATGGTCCCCAAAAGTTAACCCTCTGTTAACCTTTTGATGTTTTTGTCCGTCAGGTTCATTTTGAACTTGGGCGGATTATGCCACTGATCGACATCATTACATTCGCACTTGTCGCGCTGGTCTCGGCCTTTGCCGCCTTGGTGCTGTTTGTGTGTCTGGACAAGATCCAGAAAAATGCCGCTGCTCATTTCGACAGCGAGATCAGCATTCTCTTTGACGACGGGCTTGCCAAACATTCCAATTCGGCGGCGCTTGTGGCGTTTGGTTGCGACCTGGAGGCGCTGACCTGGGATCTGATGTACAGGCAATTGCGGCACCGTTTCAAACTTCTGCCATCCGACCCCGCACAATTGTCCGAAGGGGTGCATTACCTGCGGGCGCATATGGTCGGCGATACCGGCCTGCTGACTCTGGAAAAACGCGGCGCCATGGTCGAGCTGAGCCTGCCGGCCACAACAGAACTGAGCGTGGGTCAATCCGAGCGGCTGCTGGTTCTGCAATCCAAGATCGACACGCTGGAACGCTCGTGCGGCTCCGCGCCCTATCCGATGTGGCAAAAGGACGAAAAGGGCACACTGATCTGGTCGAACACCGCCTATGACGAACTGGAACGCAGTGTCGACCAGAGCGCGGGCGGGACCAGCGCGCTGTTTGATGACGTGCTGGGGTCCGCGCCCGCGCCGGTTCATCGCCGTGTGGCCATCACCACGAAACCGGACGGGCAGGTTCATTGGTATGACACGTCGCTCAAGGATATGGATGGGCTGACTGTTGCCCATGCGGTCAATATCGACGCCGTAATCGACGCCGAAGTTGCCCAGCGCAATTTCGTGCAAACGCTGGCCAAGACATTTGCGCAACTGTCGATCGGTCTGGCCATTTTTGATCGCAAGGGACAGCTTGCGCTGTTCAACCCCGCTTTGGTCGACCTGACGCGGCTGCCCGCCGAATTTCTCAGCACGCGCCCCGATTTGCTGTCCTTCTTTGACCGGCTGCGGGAAAACCGCATGATGCCCGAACCCAAGAACTATGGATCATGGCGCCAGGAAATCGCCGACCTGATCAAGGCGGCTGCCGATGGGCGCTATCTTGAGACCTGGACCCTGGAATCGGGCCAGACATATCGCATCAGCGGCAAACCGCATCCGGACCGCGCGGTGGCCTTTCTGATCGAGGACATCACAGCGCAGGTCAACATAACCCGGAATTTCCGCGCCGAACTGGACATGGGTCAATCCATGATGGACGCCCTGTCCGAAGGGCTGGCCGTGTTTTCCCCGGCGGGTGTTCTGTCCCTGTGCAACCGCGTCTATTCCGAGATGTGGGGTTTTGACCCCGACCGCAGCTTTGCGGACATCACAATCAACGATTCCGTAAATGTCTGGCAGGCCAACTGCATGCCAACCACGGCATGGCGGGACATATCCGATTTCATCAAATCCTCCGGCCCGCGCAAGGAATGGAGCGTCGCGATCCAGACCAGAGCCGGCAACACGATCAGATGCACTGTCACACCCGTGACGGGGGGCGCCACGATGGTGCAGTTCCACATGTTGGAAGACACAGTTTCCACGCCGCCCGAAGCGATGAAAGTGGCACGCACCGGCTAGATCAAGAAGCCGCTCATCCTGCCATTTTGCTTGCGGCTGGTGTCACGCACGGTAGGTTGCAGCAATGGCCGCACAGCACTTTGACACCCTGTTCCAGACACCAGACGCAACCGCCGCCTTCGGGGCGGCGCTGGCCTTGCGCCTGTTGCCCGGCGACGTGATTTTGCTGGAGGGTCCGGTGGGTGCAGGCAAGACGCATCTGGCCCGCGCCCTGATCCACGCGGTGCTGCTGCAGGACGAAGATGTGCCATCGCCCACCTTTACGCTGGTTCAGACCTATGACACCCGCAACGGGACGCTGTGGCACAGCGATCTCTACCGGCTGACCTCGACGTTCGAGATCGAGGAACTGGGCCTGATCGACGCCTTTGCCGACGCGATCTGTCTGATCGAATGGCCCGACCGTCTGGGCGAATTGACCCCCGAAACGGCGCTGCATCTGACGCTGGAAAACACGCCGGATGACGACGCACGCAGATTGCACGCCACGTGGAGCGATCCCAAGTGGCAGGACCGATTGTCAGGACTTTACACATGACCGACCGCGCGACCCATCTGGCGCAGTTCATTGCCGCCTCCGGCTGGCAGGACGCCGTCCGCACAACTGTTGCGGGCGATGCGTCGAACCGGCGCTATGACCGGCTGACGATGCCTGCGGGCAACTCCGCTATCCTGATGGACGCGCCCCCTGACAAGGGCGAGGACGTGCGCCCCTTTGTCCGCATCTCCCGCTTTCTGCGCACCCAAGGGCTGAGCGCGCCCGCTGTTCTGGCACAGGACGAAAGCCACGGCTTCCTGCTGCTCGAAGATCTGGGTGACGACCTGTTTGCCCGAGTCATCCCGCGTGACGCATCGCTTGAACTGCCGTTGTACGAGGCCGCGACGGATGTGTTGATCGCATTGCACAAGGCAACGCCGCCCGCGCTGGCCCCCTATGACGCCGACACCATGACGCCGCTCGCCGCGCTGGCGTTTGACTGGTATCAAGCGGGTGCGACAGGGACGGTGCAGACCGCGGAGAAAACGGCGTTCACCGCCGCCTTTCACGCAGCGCTTGCCCGGCTGGACGCCACGCCCAGTGTTCTGATCCAACGCGACTATCACGCCGAAAACCTGCTGTGGCTGCCACAGCGTGACGGCATCGCCCGTGTCGGACTGCTGGATTTTCAGGACGCGATGGCGGGGCATCCGGCCTATGACCTGGTGTCGATCCTGCAAGACGCGCGGCGCGACGTGCCCCCCGCGATCGAGGCGCAGATGATTGCACGCTATATCGCCGCCAGCCCGCAGGACGCCACCGCCTTCGCCCGCGCTTATGCGCTGCTGGGCCTGCAACGCAACCTGCGCATCCTGGGTGTTTTCGCCCGCCTGTGCATCCGCGACGGCAAGGCGCATTACGTCGACCTGATCCCCCGCGTCTGGGGGCATATCCAGACCAACCTTAAACATCCCGACGTGGCCTCGCTGGCGGACCTGCTGGCCGGACTGCCCGCGCCAGACCCTGAAATCCTGAACCGGATCAAAAGCCAATGCGCGACACCGCCGTCATGATCTTTGCGGCCGGGTTCGGAACGCGCATGCGCCACCTGACCCAGGACCGCCCCAAGCCGATGGTGCCCGTCGCGGGGCGTCCGTTGATCGACCATGCGCTGAAGATGGTGCAGGCGATTGAACCCGACCGCGTTGTCGCCAACCTGCACTATCTGCCGCATGTCTTGCAGGCGCATCTGGCCGATACCGGCGTGCAGACGGTGACCGAGACGGGCGCCATTCTGGAAACCGGTGGCGGGCTGCGTAATGCGCTACCGCTGCTGGGCAACGGGCCGGTGTTCACGGTGAACCCCGACGCGATCTGGACCGGCGCGAACCCGTTGCAAGCGTTGCGGGCGGCCTGGGACCCGGAACAGATGGACGCGCTGTTGATGTGTGTGCCGGTGGCGCAGGCTGTGGGCTATGCGGGGCAGGGTGACTTTTCCGTTGGAAATGACGGGCGGCTGAAACGGGGACCGGGCGCTGTTTATGGCGGGGTGCAGATCATCAAGACCGACAGGCTGGCCGAGATTGCGCAAGACAGTTTTTCCCTGAATGTGCTGTGGGACATGATGCTGCAGGACAACCGTCTGTTCGGGATCACCCACACGGGCCGCTGGTGCGACGTGGGCCACCCCGAAGGGATCGCATTGGCCGAAGCCATGTTGGCCGCCGATGTTTGAGCCCACAGACACCCCGCGCCTGTTCGGCCTGCCGCCCGGCGTGGATTTCCCCGCAGCGTTGATAGACGGGCTACGTGACCGATTGCCTGACACCGATCCCGCGGCCATTGCCCGTGTCGATCTGATCGTGAACACCACGCGGATGCAGCGCCGCCTGCGCACGCTGTTTGATGCCGGTCCCGCCGGCCTGTTGCCGCGCGTGCATCTGGTGACAGGTCTGGACGGTCTGCTGACCGGACCCGTGCCACCGCCCGCCGTGCCGCCGTTGCGCCGACGGCTGGAGCTGATCCAGCTGGTGTCGGGCCTGTTGGATCGCCAGACCGAGCTGGCCCCGCGCGCGTCGCTGTTCGATCTGTCGGACAGTCTGGCCGCGTTGCTGGACGAGATGCAGGGTGAGGGCGTGCCGATTGAGGCGGTGACCGAATTGGATGTGTCCGACCAGTCGGGCCACTGGGAACGGGCCAAGACATTTATCCAGATCGCTGAAACCTATCTGGGGCCGCGCACCGATCAGATGGACGGGCAGGCGCGGCACCGTGCGGTTGTGACCGCGCTGATTGATCAATGGGAGCGCGAGCCACCGCAGCATCCGGTGATCGTGGCAGGCTCGACCGGATCGCGCGGCACTGTGCAGATGTTGATGCAGGCTGTGGCCCGGCTGCCGCAGGGGGCTGTGGTGTTGCCCGGCTTCGATTTCGACATGCCGCCCGAGGTGTGGTCGAACCTGTCCGACGGACTGCTGGCCGAGGATCATCCGCAGTACCGCTTTCAAAGCATTGCGCGGGCGCTGGACATCCACGCCAACCAAGTCTCCGCATGGACGCAGACCCCGCCGCCCGATCCGGTGCGCAACAAGCTGGTGTCGCTGGCGCTGCGCCCTGCGCCTGTCACCGATGCCTGGCTGGTCGAAGGGCCAAAACTGGACGGGCTGGCCAGTGCGCTGGACGGCGTCACAATGGTCAACGCCGAAACCCCGCGCGCCGAGGCGCTGGCGATTGCCATGCGGCTGCGTATGGCCGCCGAACGGGGCGAGACGGCGGCGCTGATCACCCCCGACCGTATGCTGGGACGACAGGTGACGGCGGCGCTGGACCGGTGGGACATCCTGCCCGACGACAGCGCAGGCGTGCCGCTGCACCTGTCGCCGCCGGGGCGGCTGCTGCGCCACACCGCATCGCTGTTGCGCGACACATTGGACGCCGAGGCGTTGCTGACATTGCTGAAGCATCCGCTGGTGCACAGCACTGCCACGCGCAACCAGCACCAGCTGAACACGCAACGGCTGGAGTTGCAGATCCGCAAGGACGGCTTGCCTTATCCGACACCCGACACCCTGATCGCCACTGCAGGCCGTGCGGTGGGGGACGGGGACGAGCGTGCGCGCATCACCGCATGGGCCGAATGGCTGGCCGCGACGGTCTGCGACAGGGACACTACCAAGGATCACTCATTGTCCGGCTGGGTCACCCTGCACCGCGACCTGACCGAGGCGCTGGCCGGTGGAGAGGAAGGCGCGGGAAGCGGCGGTCTGTGGGAGAAAAAAGCAGGCGCCGAGGCACGGCGGATCATGGATGCGCTGGCGGGTGAGGCGGAGCTGGGTGGTGCCATGTCGGCGGCGGATTACGCCGACCTGATCGGCGCGCTGCTGGCAGGCGGCGAAGTGCGCGACCGCGATGCACCCTTTGCCGGTGTGATGATCTGGGGCACGCTCGAGGCACGGGTTCAGGGCGCCGATCTGGTCATTCTGGGCGGCATGAACGACGGCACATGGCCCGAATCCCCCGCACCCGATCCCTGGCTGAACCGCGTCATGCGCCACAAGGCCGGGCTGTTGCTGCCCGAACGGCGCATCGGGCTGGCCGCCCATGATTTCCAACAGGCCGTCGCCGCGCCCGAAGTCTGGATCACGCGCGCGGTGCGGTCGGACGACGCCGAAACGATTCCGTCGCGCTGGATCAACCGGATGCAGAACCTGCTGCTGGGTCTGCCGTCACAGGGCGGACCCGATGCGTTGAAAGCCGCGCAGGCCCGCGGCGACGTCTGGCTGGCCAAGGCGCGTGCTTTGGAAGAGGCGACACCCGTGGACCCTGCACCACGCCCGTCACCACGTCCACCCGTCGCGGCGCGACCCCGCACGCTGTACGTTACCGACATCCAGCGGCTGATCCGCGATCCCTATGCCGTCTATGCCAAGCATTGCCTGCGCCTGCGCCCGCTGAATCCGCTGGTTCAGGACGCCGATGCACGTCTGCGCGGGATTGTCCTGCACGAGATCATGGAACGGTTCCTGCCAATGACGCTGAAGGATCCATCGACGCTGACCGCAGCCCATCTGGTGCGGACCGCAGACGAAGTGCTGGCCGATGTGGTGCCGTGGCCCACGTTCCGTACCCTTTGGCAGGCACGCATTGCCCGCGTGGCCGACTGGTTTGTGGCGCAGGAAGCGGAACGGCGCAAAACCGCGACGCCGCTGGCGTTGGAGGAAGAGGCCAAGGGCACGCTGCTGCTGGATGACATCGGCATGACCATTGCCTGCCGCGCCGACCGGATCGACGAAACGGGGGACGGGTCCGCGATCCTCTATGACTACAAGACCGGATCGGCCCCCAAGCCGGCCGTGCAACAGCATTTCGACAAGCAGTTGCTGATCGAGGCCGCGATCCTCGAAGAGGGCGGGTTCAAATCCGTCGGTATACGACCGGTCGCCGGCGCGATCTACATCGGCCTTGGCTCAACCCCCGAAGAGGTTGCAGCGCCCTTGCTGGACGAGCCGCCCGAGAAAACGCTGGAGGATCTGCGCTCCTTGCTGGGTGCCTATCTGGACCCGGAAAAGGGGTTCACCGCCCGTCGCGCCCCGCGTTCGGAACTGAACGAAGAAGACTATGACCAGCTGGCCCGCTACGGCGAATGGGACACCGGCACCAAGCCCACGCCCGAGGATGTGACATGACCGCGTTGGACGAAGCCACCCGCCGCCAGCTTGAGGCGGCGCGCCCCGATGCATCGACCTGGCTGTCGGCCAATGCGGGGTCGGGCAAGACGCGGGTGCTGACCGACCGCGTGGCGCGGCTATTGCTGGACGGGGTCGAGCC
Organism: Sulfitobacter sp. 20_GPM-1509m; assembly: GCF_000620505.1. Taxonomy (GTDB): domain Bacteria; phylum Pseudomonadota; class Alphaproteobacteria; order Rhodobacterales; family Rhodobacteraceae; genus Pseudosulfitobacter. The sequence continues at coordinate 352,791 of NZ_JIBC01000005.1, forward strand.
GCAGCACATCCTGTGCCTGACCTACACCAAGGCGGCGGCGTCGGAGATGCAGAACCGGCTGTTCAAGCGGCTGGGGGCCTGGGCGATGCTGCCCGACGCGGAACTGGCGCAATCGCTGGTCGATCTGGGTGCAGGTCACGCCACCGCACCCGAGGCCCTGCGCCGCGCGCGCACGCTGTTTGCCAGTGCCATCGAAACGCCCGGCGGGCTGAAGATCCAGACCATCCATTCCTTCTGCGCGGCCCTGCTGCGCCGCTTTCCGCTTGAGGCGCAGGTCAGCCCACAGTTCACCGAGATCGAGGACCGCGCCGCCGACATGCTGCGCGCCGAGATCGTCGACCGTATGGCGCTGGGGTCCGAGGCCGCCATCGTGCGTGCGCTGGCCGCGCAATTCACCGGCGAGGATTTCGACAAGCTGACCCGCCAGATTGTCAGCCATCAAGCAGGCTTTGCCCCCGCGCTGGACTGGGCGGGCTGTCTGACCCTGTTCGACCTGCCGCCCGACCTGACCGCCGATGCCGTCGCTGCGCGTGTTCTGATGGGCAACGAGGCGGAGATGCTGGCCGCGCTGATCCCGCATTTGCTGGCCAAGGGCGGCAATGACGCCAAGGCGGGGCAAAAGCTGCAACAGATCGACCGGATGGACCTGTCCGCATTGGCCGTCATGGAAGACGTGTTCCTGACGGGTGCCAGCGCCAAGGAGCCGTTCACCGCCAAGCTGGGCAGCTTCCCCACCAAGCCGACGCAGGCCAAGGTTGCCGACATGATGCCCGCGCTGGAGGATCTGATGCGCCGGGTCGAGGACACGCGGGCGTTGCGGCTGGGCTTTGGCGCGGCGCGCAAGACGCACAGCCTGCACCAGTTCGCCGCCCCGTTTCTGGCGCATTACGAACAGGCCAAGCAATTGCGCGGCTGGCTGGACTTTGACGACCTGATCAACAAAGCGCGCAGCCTGCTGTACGACAAAAAGGTCGCGGCATGGGTGCTGTACCGGATCGACGGCGGCATTGATCATATTCTGGTGGACGAGGCGCAGGACACCAGCCCGGCGCAATGGGATGTGATCCGCAAGCTGACCGAAGAATTCGCCAGCGGTGATGGCGCGCGCACGGATGTGCTGCGCACGGTGTTTGTGGTGGGGGATACCAAACAGTCGATCTATTCGTTTCAGGGGGCCGATCCGCGCGAGTTCCACCGGATGCAGGCCGAGTTCCAGCAACGCATCGAGGGGGCAGGGCAGTTGTTCCAGGAACGCACGCTGGATTTCTCGTTCCGCTCGTCACCTGCGGTTTTGCGGCTGGTCGATACGTGTTTCTCCGAAGACGCCCAGCCCGGTTTTGCCAAACAGGCGCAGCATATCGCGTTCAAATCCGATCTGCCGGGGCGCGTGGACCTGTGGCCGTTCCGCGAAAAGGCCGAGAAAGAGCAGGAAAACGTCTGGTACGATCCGGTCGACCGGCTCAGCCCGACGCACCACGATCTGCTGCTGGCGCGCGATGTGGCCGCGCATATCAAGCATCTGATGGAAACCGAGACCATTCCCGACGATGGCGCCACCCCCGGCACCTATGTGCGGCGGCGGGTGCGGGCGGGGGATTTCCTGATCCTCGTGCAGCGACGGTCCACCCTGTTTTCCGAGATCATCCGCGCCTGCAAGGCACTGGACCTGCCGATTGCGGGCGCCGACCGGCTGAAGGTGGGCGGCGAGCTTGCGGTCAAGGATCTGGCGGCGTTGCTGTCGTTTCTGGCCACGCCCGAGGACAGCCTGTCGCTGGCCACGGTCCTGCGGTCACCGCTGTTCGGCTGGACCGAGCAACAGTTGTTCACCCTGGCGCATAGGCGCACGCAATCCCATCTGTGGCCCGCGCTGCGGGATCAGGCAGAGGCCTATCCCGAAACCTATGCCGTTCTGCGCGACCTGCGCGACAACGTGGATTTCCTGCGCCCCTATGACCTGATCGAACGGGTGCTGACCCGCCACGACGGACGCCGCAAGCTGTTGGGGCGGCTGGGGGTCGAGGCCGAGGACGGCATCGACGCACTGCTGTCGCAGGCGCTGGCTTATGAGCGCACGGACGTGCCCAGCCTGACCGGGTTTCTGGTGTGGATGCGCACCGACCAGCTTGAGATCAAGCGGCAGATCGACAGCGCCTCGGACCAGATCCGCGTGATGACGGTGCACGGGTCCAAAGGGCTGGAAGCTCCGATCGTGATCCTGCCCGACACCGGCAAACGCGACATCCGCATTCAGGACGAAGTGTTTGACGTGAGCGGCCATCCAGTGTGGCGGCCCAAGGCAACGGAGATGCCGCAGATGGTGGCCGACGCCATGGACCAGATGAAACTGGACATCGCCGAGGAACGCTTGCGGCTGCTTTATGTGGCTCTGACACGGGCAGAAAAGTGGTTGATCATCGCAGGCGCCGGCGAGCCGGGCAAGAATGGCGACAGCTGGTACGAGATTGCGCAAACCGCGCTGGACCAAATGGGCGCGGTCGATACGCTGACAGAACAGGGCACGATCAAGCGGTTCAGTCACGGCGACTGGACCGCGCCGCCGCTGGTGGAACAATCAGCGCCCGCCGCGCTCTGGGCCGAGGTTGATCCGATGTTCCACACACCCGCCCAGCGCCCGCCCGAGCCACCCAAAACGCTGTCGCCCTCCGACCTTGGCGGGGCCAAGGCGCTGCCCGGGGATCTGGGTGCGGATGAGGATACGGCGATGTCCTTTGGCTCGGCGGTGCACCTGCTGCTGGAACGTATGGCGGGGCGTGACACCGCCCATTGGCCCACCATCATCGACGTGTGTCGCGGCAATTTCGCCGAAATGCCTGACGCGATGTGGGACATGGCAGTGCAAGACGCCCGCGCGGTCCTGCAAGCGCCGCATCTGGCGCATCTGTTCACGCCCACCGCGCTGGCCGAGGTGCCTGTTACCGCCGCCTTTGGCCCTGCGCGGCTGCATGGCATCATTGACCGGCTGATCATCCACGACGATCACATCCTTGCGATAGATTACAAGACCAACCGCGTCGTGCCGGACCGCCCCGAAACCTGTCCCGATGGGCTTTTGTTGCAGATGGGTGCCTATGCGCAGGCCCTGTCACAGGTGTTTGCGGGCAAGCGCATCGACGTTGCGATCCTGTGGACCACCGACCAAAGTTTCATGCCGCTGCCCGAACCTCTGGTCATAGCGGCCTTGCGGCGGGCGGAATACCTTGACGATCCGGCGGGCGCTACATAGGTTCACAGTCCACAATCATGCTGGCAGGAGACACCCCAATGGCCACCGTTGCAGTTACAGACGCTACCTTTGACGCCGAAGTCAAAAACTCGGACATCCCCGTTGTCGTGGACTTCTGGGCAGAATGGTGCGGCCCGTGTAAGCAGATCGGCCCGTCGCTGGAGGAACTGTCCGCCGAGATGGAAGGCAAAGTGAAAATCGTCAAAGTGAACGTTGACGAAAACCCGAATTCCCCCGCCCAGATGGGCGTGCGCGGCATTCCTGCCCTGTTCATCTTCAAGAATGGCGAAGTCGTGTCGAACATGGCCGGCGCCAAGCCCAAGGCGGCGCTGCAAAACTGGATCAATGACGCGATCTAAGTCCGCTCACCGCCAGTGAACGACAAGGGGCGCCCTGTTGGGGTGCCCTTTTTTATTGCGGAATGGACCAGCCGAACCGCGCCAGACGCGCGGCGATTTTCGCCTGCGCTGATGGGTGGCCCGCGTTGATCGACTGGTCCTGCCAGAACCACCAGATGTATTTCGCGTAATCGGGTCGGTGGTTTGCGATACGCGCGAAACTGTCAGGATCGTCGCCGCGCAAGGCGATGTGATGAAAGTCGATTTTGGCAAACAGGATCGCCGGCTTGCCGAAGAAATAGCCGTTGAAGGCGGCGGATGAATTCTGTGTGACCACGCAATCGCAGGCCGGCAACAGGCGTTCCATGTCGCCCATGCGCACGTCCAGCAGCGGGTCGCGGTCGTCAATGGCCTCAAGGGCTGCAATCTCGGCGTCGGAATAGACTTCTTTGGGGTGCAGCGTGGCGATGATGCGTTTGTCGGGCCATGCGGTACGGGTGCGTTGGATCATGTCCAGCGGCGTACAGGTTTGGAACGACCGGTGTTCGCTCAGCCGCCCCTGAAGCGGGATGTAGACGAAACCGCCCTCACTGGCGGCGACATCCCCGAACAGCCGTTTCTTCCAGAAACCATGGAACCGCTGTGCCTCTTTGGGCTCGATATCGTCTGCGGGAAAACCGGCCCTTGCCACGTCCCAATCCCACCGCTGGTCGGTCTGGTCGATCTGCCAGAACGGATAGTGATAGACGCGCCGGAACGTCAGCCCCTGCGCGCCCACGGGCGGTTTCATATGGGTCAGCGTCGGCCCGCCCAGCGCCGCACCGGCCAGCCGCGCGGCCCGTGTGCCCTCGAGATAGGCGGGTTCCAGCCCTGCATTGCCCAGCACCGCCGCGATCTTGCCGATGAAATTATGTGCGCCCTTGGCCGCGCTGTCGCGCAGGCCTGCCTCTAGGTAAAACCGGACCGTGTTCGGGGTGCTCATGCGCAATAGCTAGCCGCCTCACAGGCTTGCGACAAGGTCCGACCCTTGTGTGCGGATGCCCCCGCCGCCATATAGGCCCTCAAGACACAGGAGAGCGACAATGGAAAAATCCGACTTTCCCGGCTGGCACGGGACCACGATCATAGGCGTCAAGAAGGGCGGCAAAGTGGTGATCGCAGGCGATGGCCAGGTGTCGCTGGGCCAGACGGTCATCAAAGGCACCGCGCGCAAGGTGCGCCGCCTGTCGCCCGGCGGGTTTGACGTGGTGGCCGGATTTGCCGGATCAACCGCCGATGCTTTTGCCCTGCTGGAACGGCTTGAGGCCAAGCTGGAAGCGACGCCCGGCCAACTTGCCCGTGCCAGCGTCGAACTGGCCAAGGACTGGCGCACCGACAAATACCTGCAAAAGCTCGAGGCGATGCTGATCGTGTCGGACGGGTCCGAAATGTTCGTGATCACCGGCGCGGGCGACGTGCTGGAACCCGAACATGACGTGGCCGCCATCGGGTCGGGCGGCAACTATGCGCTGGCCGCCGCGCGCGGCATGATGGACAGCGACCGCGACGCCGAAGCCGTGGCGCGGGCCGCGATGGCGATTGCCTCGGACATCTGCGTTTACACCAATGGCAACCTGACGGTCGAAACCATTTCGGCCAGCGGCGATGCAAAACCGGCTCATGACGGAATTTGACCGAAACGACCTGCGTGCCGCCGTCGGCGCGGGCCTGCTGACCGAGGCACAGGCCGCTTCGCTGCTGGCGCTGGCGCAAAGCCGGCGGGGCGCACGCGAAAGCCTGCCTGCGGGCGATGAACCGTTCGAGCTGTTCAAAGGCTTTAACGAGATTTTCATCGTCATCGGCCTGATCATCCTGTCGGCAGGCTGGGCGGCCGTGACCGGAATTTCGGTTGCGACGTCGCTGGGAGGTTTCCAGGGCAAGATCGTGCTGGCGGCCGTCGTTGGCGCGCTGGTCCTGTGGGGCATGTCGGAGTATTTCGTACGCCGCCGCCGCATGGTGGCCCCGGCAATTGCGCTGTCGATCCTGTGGGCGATGAATGCCACCGCGGGCCTCAGCGCGCAGCTGGCCGAACCGTTCATGATCGCACAGGCGGATTATTCCAGCTTGCTGCTGCCCATCGGCCTGAGCACGGCGGCAATTGCGATATACTGGCTGCGCTTCCGCGTGCCCTTTGCCATGGCGCTGATTGCGCTGGGTGTCTTTGCGCTGTCGCTGATGATGGGGGCGATCCGCATGGGCACCCCCGCAAACGTCAGCGATTTCTTCTTGCTGTCGGCCAGCGGTCCCTTTGCGTGGATCACGCTGCTGGTGGGGCTGGTGGTGTTCGCAGTCGCCATGTTCTTTGACATGAGCGACCCGCACCGCGTCACCCGCCGGTCGGCCCAGGGGTTCTGGCTGCACGTTGTGGCCGCGCCCGCGCTGGTCAACACCATCGCGCTGAGCCTGCTGGAAAGCGGGACGGGCAATGCGCACCTGATGCTGCTGGCGGTTCTGCTGCTCTTCGCCATCGTGGCCATCGTGATCGACCGCCGGTCCTTTCTGATTGCCGCCATCGTCTACAGCGTCACGCTGGCGGGCACGGTGTTTGGCGGCGACGGAGCCGCAACAACCGTGCTGGTTCTGGGCGTCTTTCTTGTGACTCTCGGTGCATTCTGGACACAGATCCGCGCTGCACTTCTTTCACCACTCTCAGGGGTGCTGCCGCTTGACCGGCTGCCACCCTCACACTGATACGGGAAATCTCATGACCGATCTTACCCCCCGCGAAATCGTCTCTGAACTCGACCGGTTCATCATCGGCCAGAACGACGCCAAGCGCGCCGTGGCTGTTGCCCTGCGCAACCGCTGGCGGCGCAAGCAACTGGCGGACGATCTGCGCGATGAAGTCTATCCAAAGAACATCCTGATGATCGGGCCCACCGGCGTCGGCAAGACCGAGATCAGCCGCCGTCTGGCGAAACTGGCCCGCGCGCCGTTCCTGAAGGTCGAGGCGACCAAGTTCACCGAAGTCGGCTATGTCGGCCGCGACGTGGAGCAGATCATCCGCGATCTGGTGGATTCAGCCATCGTCATGACCCGCGAACACATGCGCGACGACGTCAAGGCCAAGGCCCGCGCCGCCGCCGAGGAACGTGTGATCGACGCCATTGCCGGCACCGATGCCCGCGACGGCACCCGCGAGATGTTCCGCAAAAAGCTGAAGTCGGGCGAGCTGGACGACACCGTGATCGAGCTTGAGGTGGCGGACACCTCGAACCCCTTTGGCGGCATGGACATTCCCGGCCAGCCCGGCGGGGCCAGCATGATCAATCTGGGCGATATTTTCGGCAAGGCTATGGGCGGGCGCACGGTGCGCAAGAAACTGACAGTCGCGCAAAGCTATGACGTGCTGATCGGTGAAGAGGCCGACAAGCTGCTGGACGACGAAACCGTGAACAAGGCCGCGGTGGCATCGGTGGAAAACAGCGGCATCGTGTTCCTGGACGAGATCGACAAGGTCTGTGCCCGCTCTGACGCGCGCGGCGCCGACGTCAGCCGCGAAGGCGTGCAGCGCGACCTGTTGCCGCTGATCGAGGGCACCACTGTCAGCACCAAGCACGGGCCGGTGAAAACCGACCACATCCTGTTCATCGCCTCGGGTGCGTTCCACGTGTCGAAGCCGTCGGACCTGTTGCCGGAATTGCAGGGCCGTCTGCCGATCCGGGTGGAATTGCGCGCGCTGACCGAAAACGATTTCGTCCGCATCCTGACCGAAACCGACAACGCCCTGACACGTCAGTACACCGCGCTGATGGGCACCGAGGATTTGACCGTCAGCTTTACCGAGGACGGCATCAAGGCGCTGGCCAAGATCGCCGCCGAGGTGAACGCGTCGGTCGAAAACATCGGTGCGCGTCGGCTGTATACCGTACTGGAGCGTGTGTTCGAGGAGCTGTCGTTCACGGCCCCCGACCGTGCCGGCGAGCAGGTGGTCGTGAACGCTGAATTCGTGGACAAGAACCTGGGCGAGCTCATGGCCTCGCCCGACATCAGCCGTTACGTGTTGTAACCCTGTGATTGCAGCCCTTCCCACCCTTTTGGTTTCCGCCTAGGCTGAGCCAAAGGGGTGGGTGTCGGGTGCTGCGTTTTCTGATCATTTCCGTTTTTCTGCTGTCCGCCTGCGCGGACCGTGTCGCGTCGCCGGTGGTGCCTGCCGCGCTGGACATTGGGACCATTCGCAGCGTCTTTGTCGGCACGACACGCGCGGAATATCCGCCCGGCACATTCAGCATCGGGCGGTCTCCGAACCTCAGCCTGCTTCAGGTCAAAGTGTCGATACCACCCGATCACAAATTTGGCGAAATCTCGGACGGGCAGAACAATCCAGACCCTGAGCGTGATTTCGTTCTTGCCCAACGCAACAACTTTGCGACGCCCGATGCCTTTCGCAATGCGCTGAACATCGAGATTGAAAAGAAGAATGCGCCGGGGCGTGATGTGACGGTGTTTGTCCACGGCTTCAACAACAGCTTTGCCGACGGGGTGTTCCGTGTCGCGCAAATGGCCAATGACCTGAAGCTGCCGGGGTCTTTCGTGTCCTATGCCTGGCCCAGCCGGGGCAATCCGTTGGGGTATCAATACGACTCTGACAGCGCCCTGTTTGCCCGCGACGGTCTGCAAGAGTTGCTGTACAATGTTCAGGGCGCCGGCACCGATCAGATCGTCCTGGTGGCCCACTCGATGGGCGGCGCGCTGTTGATGGAAACGCTGCGCCAGATTGAAATTGCACGGCCTGGCTGGACTTCGGAACACATTGCGGGGGTCGTTTTGATGTCACCCGATCTGAACGTAGATGTGTTCCGGTCGCAGGTGCGCAGCTTTAAAAAACTGCCGCAGCCGTTCCTCATTTTTGTCTCGAAACGCGACATTGTCTTGAAACTGTCCGCCCGGATGCGTGGCGAAGCGTCTCAGCTGGGCAATATCAGCTCTGCCGCCGATCTGGATGATATGCCGGTGCAGGTGATTGATGTCAGCGCCTTTCAGGATCGCAGAAGCGGTGACCACTTTGTCGCTGCGGGATCGCCTGCGCTGGGTGCGCTTTTGTCCAACCTTGCAAAACTGGACGATGGGTTCGTCCGTGGACGCAGCGGCGGCGGTATTTCGTTGCCCGGCACGCGACGTGTGTATGGCGACGCAACGGAACTGACGGTGCGCGCGCCGGTGGCCCGGGACAGATAAGGTCTGGCGGGCCAACTTGGCGTTGAACGCGACCTAACGCCGTTTCCGCAGATAGACGTAATATGCACCCGTGCCGCCGTGGCGGATGTTGGCGGGGGTGATCTGCAACACCGCTTGCGACAGCGGGGCCATCGTCAACCATTGCGGCACCTGATGACGCAGGACGCCAAAGCGCACAGGGATCGGGCCGCCCTCGTCGCGGGCCTTGCCCTTGCCGGTGATCACCAGCACCAGCCGCCGGCCTGAAGCCTGCGACGACAGGATAAACCGCGTCAGCGCCGGATGGGCATGATCCAGCGTCATGCCATGCAGGTCGATCCGCGCTTCGGGCTTCAGCTTGCCGCGCCGCATCTGGTCGAACGCCTTGCGGTCCATCTGAACCTGCGCATTCGAAAGACGTTCCGCCACCGGGCGCAGCACATCACGGGTGATCGCTGGCTGGCCCTTTGCGGCAGCCGGTTTGGGCAATGTTTCGAAACGGGGGACCACGCGCGGTTTTGGGGGATCGACCCGTGTAACCTCAAGCGCCTGTTTCATCGCGGCCCCGGCGTCCAGCCTCTCGGCCTTTTCCGTCACCTTGCGCCACAGCTCAAGCTCGTCCGGTCGCAACCGCCGCCGGGTCATATCGCGCTTTCCGGCAGAAGGGCATAGGCGCGCTGGATCGGCAGCAACACATACATCCGCCCCGGATCACGCAGCCTGCCCGCTGCACGCCCCGCCGCGTCGCCGGTGCCAAAGAACACGTCGGCGCGCTGTGCACCCTTGATCGCGGATCCGGTGTCCTGTGCGATCATCAGGCGGCGCAGGGGTTTCTCTCCGTCCTTTTCAATCCACACCGGCGCGCCCAGCGGGACAAAGGACGGATCGACAGCAATCGACCGCATCGTGGTAATCGACCGGTTCATCGCGCCCAGTGGGCCACGGTCCGCGGGAACTTCGCTGACCTCGCGAAAGAACACGTAGGACGGATTGTGATAAAGCAATTCGCGCCCGTCGTCAGGATTGCGGCGCACCCAATTCTTGATGACATCGGCGCTGACCTGATGGGCATCATATGTACCGCGCCGCACCAGCTCTGCCCCGATCGAGCGATAATCCTGACCGTTCGACCCCTCGTAACCGACCCGCAGGAATGTGCCATCGGGCAGGCGAATACGGCCAGAACCCTGAATTTGCAGAAAGAACAGTTCGACCGGATCATCGACCCATGCAATCTCGAGCCCGCGCCCCGACAGGATTTCGCCGTCTAGAATGTCACGACGGCTGAGCCACGGGCGCGTCACCCGCGCCTCGGGTGGCATGGCGTAGACAGGATAGCGAAAGCGTGGGGTGGGGGTGCGTGATCCGTCAAGCTCGGGTTCGAAATACCCGGTGAACAGACCATCATTGCCGTCTTCGATCAGCACGGGCCGAAACAGCAGCTCAAAGAACGTGCGCGGCTCGGGGTTCTGTGCGGCAAAGGCGCACAGGGCGCGCCAGTCCGGTTCGTTCAGATCCTGACAGGTGTTACGGAAGGTGGCGAGAGCGGCGGCATGGTCGTCATTGGCCCAGCCGTCAAGCTGGTCAAAGCCTGTTACCTTCACCCGTGTCTCGGACTGAACAGGCTGTGTCATCGCCGCCCCCAAAAGGATCGCGGCGACAACACGCCGCCAGATCACGCGTCTGTGGAAACCAGAAACCAATTTGGATCATCCGAACCCATTGTCCGCGCAAAGGCCCAGGTGTCCTTTTGGCGTTTGATTTCGGTTGTGCTGCCTTCCACGATATCCCCGCCTTTGTCGCGTACGGCAGAGGTCAGTTCGGCAACAAAGCGAAGGGTCAGTTCAGCCTCGTTGGTGTTGGCGTCAAAGGTGGCATCGGTCAATTTAATCTCGCTGACGCCGATAAAGTTCACATCAATGGTCAGCCCCTGATCCTCGCGTGCGGCCACGCCATCGACAAAGCTTTCATAGACCTCTTCCGACAGGAACGGCTGGATCTGTCCCAGCTCGCCCTTGTCATAGGCCAGGATAATCATCTCGTATGCTCCGCGTGCGCCGCCCAGGAAATCGGAGACGTTGAACGACGGCTCGACGCGCTTCATCGCGGCCAGCGCCTTGGCCGCTTCGCTGTCTTCGGGAACGTGGTCGGTGATGTCCAGATCGGGGCCGCCTTCGATCACTTCGAATTCGGGACGCATGGCACCTGTTTGTTCTTTGGTCACGGGCGGCTTTTCAAAGCCTTCGCGCGTGCCCAGAACGCTTTTCAGGCGCAGGATCAGGAAAATGGCGATGCCAGCCAGAACCAACAGTTGGATTAGGGGCGCTTGCATTGAAAAAACCTCTTTCAGGCGGAAAAGTGGTAACCCGCGGTGTTGGTTATTATGTAGGGGCTGGGGCGCACCAAGTCCACCGCGCCCACAGGAAAGGATCGTTTGTATGTGGTTGTTTTTGGCATTTCTCGCTGTGCCATTGATCGAGATTACACTTTTTATCCAGATCGGTGGTGCCATCGGGCTGGGATGGACGCTGTTCATCGTCATCACCACGGCGATATTGGGCACTTACCTGATGCGTCAGCAGGGGTTGCGGACAATTGAAAAGCTGCGGTCGTCGATGAACGAGCTGACCGATCCGACCGAACCGCTGGTGCACGGGGCGATGATCCTGTTTGCAGGCGCGTTGTTGCTGACGCCCGGGTTTTTCACCGACACGATCGGGCTGACGCTGATGATCCCGCAGGTGCGGTCGTGGATGTTCCAGACCATGCGCAGCCGGATCAACGTGGCCGGTTTCGCAGCGAACGGGCAGGGACCACAACGCCACCCGCACCGTCCCGATGTCATCGACGCCGACTATCAGGACGTAACGCCGCAGGCGGACGAACATCAGGGCCCCTCGGGCTGGACCAAGCCGTAAGGCATGGCATTGAGCAGGTGACCCCAACCTGTTAAAGCGGAAAAAACGCATTTCAACAGGAGACTTCAATGGCTGAAACCGACGGTCAGGCACCACAGCAACAGGCGCAACCGCAGATGCGCATTCTGGGCCAGTTCATTCGCGACGTTTCGTTCGAAAACATCATGGCACAGAAAGGCGCACCGCAGGATGTGCAGCCCGATGTGCAGGTTCAGGTCAACCTGGACGCCAAGAAGCGCACTGCCGACAACCAGTATGAATCGGCGATCAAGCTGAACGTGACATCCAAGGCCAAGGGCGGCGACAGCACGCTGTTCGTTCTGGAAATCGATTATGTCGGCATTTTCCACATCGAAAACGTACCCGAAGACCAGATGCACCCGTTTCTGCTGATCGAATGCCCGCGCATGATCTTCCCGTTCCTGCGCCGCGTAGTCAGCGACATCACCCGCGACGGTGGCTTCCCGCCGCTGAACCTGGAAAACATTGATTTCATTGCCATGTACCGCAACGAAATCGCACGTCGCCAGGCGGAAAACCCGCCCAAGGCCGACGCGTAAGTTAACGGATGCTGAGGGCCGTCAACCGGCCTTCAGCCTTTCGCCCACAGGGCCGCATCGCCCATTTTCTCGACGAATGCGGCGTGGGCCTGCGCTTCTTCATCTGTAATACGTGACGCAAGCGGCGTTGGCCGTGGTCTGGGTGTCCAGTCGGGCAGGTCGGTGTCCGACTTTTGCGATCCGGCCGTGGACAGTCCGAAGTCGGGTTGGCGGCCGCCGATCAGCTCAAGATACACCTCGGCCAGAATTTCACTGTCCAGCAGGGCGCCGTGCAGGGTTCGCGCGTCGTTGTTGATGCCAAAACGGCGACACAGCGCATCCAGCGATGCGGGCGAGCCGGGAAAGCGTTTGCGCGCAATCTCCAGCGTGTCGATGGCCCGGTCATAGGGAATCTCGGGCAGGTTCATCCATTTCAGTTCGGCATTCAGAAACTTCATGTCGAAGGCCGCGTTGTGGATCACCAGCTTGGCGTCGCCGATAAAGTCCAGGAACGCCTGACCAACGGCCGCGAACTTGGGTTTGTCCCGCAGGAAATCATCCCCCAACCCGTGCACCTGAAATGCCTCGTCTGGCATGGAGCGTTCGGGGTTGATGTATTGGTGATAGGTCTTGCCTGTCGCCATATGCCCCATCAGCTCGACCGCGCCGATCTCGACGATACGGTCGCCGCTGAACGGATCAAAGCCCGTGGTTTCGGTGTCCAGAACGATTTCACGCATTGGATAAGCCTGCCTTGATGGTGTTTACGATGGCCTGAACCTGTGCGCGGGCGTGGTCCATCGTGTCGGTGATCACAACATAGTCGGACAGCGCGACCTTGTCATCGTTCGGCATTTGTTTTGCCTTGATCTGCTCGAACTGTTCCAGCGTCATGGTTCCGCGCGCCATCACCCGTTCTTGTTGCAGATCGGGCGGAATAGAGACACATACAACCGCGTCCATCCGCGCATTCCCGCCGGTTTCGAACAACAGCGGAATGTCGAACACCAGGATGTCGGCCTGCGCCGTGTCGATGAAGGCCTGCCGGTCCTGACCCACGAGCGGATGCACGATTTTCTCTATCCGCTCCAACAACGTCGGGTCCTCGGCGATCAGCGCGCGCAGGGACGGGCGCGATACCGTATCGTCGATCACCGCACGCGGTTCCAGCGCGCGCATCGGTTCCACCCCGATGCCGCCCTTGCCGTAAATCCGGTGCACGGCGGCATCGGCATCCCATACGGCACAGCCTGCTTCGGCGAACAATTGCGCCGTGGTCGATTTGCCCATGCCAATCGACCCTGTCAGCCCCAGACGAAAGCTCATCTCAGGGCTGCCGCGCGGGCTGCGCTGTCCACAACGGGACGCTGACCGAACCAGCGCTCGAACCCCGGCACCGCCTGATGCAGCAGCATCCCCAGACCGTCGACCACCACACAGCCCTGCTCTTCGGCGGTTGCCAGAAACCTGGTTTTCAGCGGCGTATACACCAGGTCCGTCACCACCGTCCCGCGCCGCAGCCCGTCCAGAGGAATGCGCATCTCGGGCTTGCCGATCATCCCCAGCGACGAGGTGTTCACGGTCAGCACCGCATCGTCCAGCATGTTGCCGGCCTGAACCCAGTCATAGACCTGCACGCGGTTGCCAAAGTCGGAAGCCACACGGTCCGCCCGCACACGGGTGCGGTTGGTCAGCATAATCTCGGGCACGCCTGCATCCAGCAGCGACGCCACCACGGCGCGCGATGCACCGCCCGCGCCGATGATGGCGGCGGGACCGGATTGCGGCACCCAATTCGGCGCGCCGGCTTTCAGGTTTTCCAGAAACCCGTAACCGTCTGTATTGTCTGCCTGAATCTTGCCATCCTTGCGGAAGATAATGGTGTTTGCCGCCCCGATAAGCGTGGCGCGATCGGTCACCATATCCGCGATCTTTAGCACTGCTTCCTTGTGGGGTATCGTGATGTTCACCCCCACAAACCCCATCTGTGGCAGCGTGCGCAGCACCTTTTCCAGATCTTCGGGCTCAACATGCATCGGAATATAGTGCCCCTTCAGCCCCAGTGTTTTCAGCCAATGATGCTGTAGCTGCGGTGATTTCGAATGAGCAATGGGGGCGCCGATCACGCCTGCCAAGGGTATCTTTGTCTGGGTCACGCCTGCACAACTCCTCGGACGGTGAGAAAGGCCAGAAGCTGCAAAAGTGGCATACCCAGCACGCTAAAGTAATCCCCCTCGATGCTCGCCATCAGCCGCACGCCTTCCTCTTCTATCTTATAGCCACCAACACTGTGGCGGATACTGTCCCAATTGCGGTCTACATAATCCTGAATATAGCTGTCAGAGGCATCACGCATCCGCACACGCACCTGACCGATGTGCCGCCAGATCGGTTCGCCGTTTTCGCAGATAACTGCTGCCGACAACAGGCTGTGCGTGTCACCGCGCAGGGCGGTCAGCTGGGTGACAGCCTGTTCGGGCGTTTCGGGTTTCGACAGCAACGTACCGCGATGATCCAGCACCTGGTCACAGCCCAGAACAAAAACGCCGGGCCTCTTGTCGCTGATCTTGCGCGCCTTGATTTCAGCCAAGGTGTCGGCAATGTCGCGCGGTTTGGCCTGCTCGGCCAGCATCCCCGCCTTTACACTTTCTTCATCAACGCGTGGTTTCATCACCTCAAAGGCAACACCGGCCTGTGTCAGCATATCCGCCCGTATGGACGACCCCGAGGCGAGGATGATGGACTGTGGCATGTGGATAACCTTGTGTGAAAACCATGTGCAGCTGCGTTGGTCCTTTTGTGGGAATTCTACGCTGCGGGTTCAATCCCGAATTTCGCCAGCTTCTTGGCGGACTTCACGCCGTTTGTACCCCCATGCACAAGGATAAGACAGCGCCTGTTGATGAAACATTTGTTGTGACACTGTCCACAAAGTTATCCACGACGGTTTACAGATGACGAATCTGCAAGCTTTTGAAAATAAAACGTAAAATATGGTTGTTCCCAAATCTGTCATTCCGGGAGAAATATTGTCCCGCTGTTCATAACCCGGTGTACGAACAGATAATCCACAGGTTTTGACGTCCCTACCTCATCATCATCCTTTCTTTTATCTTATATATATTATTAGTAAGAGGCCGAGCGCAGGAGGCCCCATGTCCGATATTCTGAGCAACTGGTATCCCTACATCAAAGCCTTGCACATCATGTCGGTGATCGCGTGGATGGCAGGCCTGTTTTATCTGCCGCGCCTGTTCGTCCATCACGTTGAAACCGCTGGGCTGAGCGGGCCCAGTCATGATCTGTTCCTCGTCATGGAAGAAAAGCTGCTGCGGGTGATCATGAACCCCGCAATGATCGCGACCTGGCTGTTTGGCCTGCTGCTGGTGATGACACCGGGGATTGTCGGCTGGGATATGATCTGGCCGTGGACCAAGGGGCTGTCGGTTCTGGCAATGACAGGGTTTCACATGTGGCTGGCACGCCAGCGCAAGAGCTTTGTCGCGGGCGAGGGGCTGAAAACCGGCCGCACCTACCGGATGATGAACGAACTGCCGACGCTGTTGATGATCGTGATCGTGCTGTCTGTGGTGGTGAAGTTCTGAATTAATTGACTCTGACGGTGCTTTTGCCTATCTGGGCTTAAGCACCCCGTTCGGGGACCGCATCTAGCGATATATTTGATCAAGGACAGCCAGGTTTGCGCCGGCTGCTACGTGTTTGCATGACAGATGAAACCATCGACGCAACTGAAACAGTTGAATGCCTGACTCTGGCTGAGTTGAAAGCCAACAGCCCCAAAGACCTGCTGGCGATGGCCGAAGAGCTTGAGATCGAGAACGCCTCGACCATGCGCAAAGGCGAGATGATGTTCCAGATCCTGCGCGAACGCGCGGACGAAGGCTGGGATGTCTCCGGCGACGGCGTGCTGGAAGTGCTGCAAGACGGTTTCGGTTTCCTGCGCTCGCCCGAGGCCAACTATCTGTCCGGCCCCGACGACATCTATGTGTCGCCCGAGATGATCCGCAAATATTCGCTGCGCACCGGTGACACCATCGACGGCGGCATTCGCGCGCCGGACAATGATGAACGCTATTTCGCGCTGACCGATGTGGCGAACATCAACTTCGAAGATCCCGAGAAGGCGCGTCACAAGATCGCCTTTGACAACCTGACGCCGCTGTACCCCGACGAGCGCCTGACCATGGAAACCGACGAGCCCGCGACCAAGGACCGGTCGGCGCGGATCATTGACCTGGTGTCGCCCATCGGCAAAGGCCAGCGGTCGCTGATCGTGGCGCCGCCGCGCACTGGTAAAACGGTTCTGCTGCAGAACATCGCCAACAGCATCGAACGCAACCACCCCGAATGCTACCTGATCGTCCTGCTGATCGACGAGCGGCCCGAAGAGGTCACCGACATGCAGCGGTCGGTCAAGGGCGAGGTCATCAGCTCGACCTTTGACGAGCCGGCAACGCGCCACGTGGCCGTGTCGGAAATGGTCATCGAAAAGGCAAAGCGTCTGGTCGAACACAAGCGCGATGTTGTGATCCTGCTGGATTCGATCACCCGTCTGGGCCGCGCGTTCAACACCGTTGTGCCGTCTTCGGGCAAGGTTCTGACCGGTGGTGTGGACGCCAACGCCCTGCAACGTCCCAAACGGTTCTTTGGTGCCGCGCGGAACATTGAAGAGGGCGGCAGCCTGACCATCATCGCAACCGCGCTGATCGACACCGGCAGCCGGATGGACGAGGTGATCTTTGAAGAATTCAAAGGCACCGGTAACTCGGAAATCGTGCTGGACCGCAAGATCGCGGACAAGCGCGTGTTCCCGGCCATCGACATCCTGAAATCCGGCACCCGGAAAGAGGAACTGCTGGTCGACAAGAACGATCTGGCCAAAACCTTTGTCCTGCGTCGCATCCTGAACCCGATGGGCACCACCGACGCGATCGAGTTCCTGATTTCCAAGTTGAAGCAGACCAAGACAAACTCGGATTTCTTCGATTCCATGAACACCTGACCCTTGGGGGCGTGACCGATGGATACGATTTTCGCCCTTGCCACGGCGCAGGGCCGCGCAGGCGTGGCCGTTGTGCGCGTGTCCGGTCCGTCCGCCCATCACGCGGGCCGGATGCTGTGCGGTGCGCTGCCTGACGCAAGTTGCTTTGCTGTCCGCGCCGTGCGTTCGGGTGACGAACTGTTGGACCGTGCGCTGGTCCTGACATTCGCCGCGCCGCACAGTTTCACTGGTGAGGACGTGATCGAGCTGCACCTGCACGGCAGCATCGCCATCCTGCAACGGGTCCTGTCCGTCCTAGGCGAGATTGAAGGGCTGCGTCTGGCGGAACCCGGTGAATTCACCCGCCGTGCCTTGGAAAACGGCAAGATGGACCTGGCGCAGGTCGAGGGTCTGGCCGATCTGATCGACGCCGAAACGGAATTCCAACGTGCCCAGGCGATGCAGACCGTCGAAGGCGCGCTGAGCAAGGTTGTCGAGGACTGGCGCGCACGGCTGATCCATGCGGCGTCGTTGCTGGAAGTCACCATTGATTTTGCCGACGAAGACGTGCCGGTCGATGTGGCGCCAGAGGTCGTCGATCTGCTTGCCGAGGTCATTTTGCAGGCGTCGGACGAGGTTTCGCGGTCCTATGTGGCCGAACGGGTGCGGTCCGGGTTCGAAGTGGCCATCGTTGGTCTGCCAAACGCCGGAAAATCTACTCTTCTCAATGCGTTAGCTGGTCGTGATGCGGCCATCACCTCGGAATTTGCAGGCACCACCCGCGATGTGATCGAAGTGCGCATGGATCTGGATGGTTTGCCGGTGACATTCCTGGACACCGCTGGCTTGCGTGACAGCGATGATCATGTGGAAGCGATCGGGATCGAACGCGCCATCGCCCGCGCCAGAACAGCGGACCTGCGGGTGTTCCTGACAGATGATATGTCTGCGCTGCCGCTGACACCCCTGCCACAAGACATCGTTGTCGCCCCCAAGGCTGATCTGCGGTCCGACGGGACAGGGGTGTCTGGTGTGACCGGTGCTGGTGTGACAGATCTGGTTCAGGCGGTGAAAGCTGTATTTTCCGACAAAGTGGCGCACGCCGGCCTGACCTCGCGCGCACGGCACCGGACCTCGCTGCAATCCGCCGTTGCAGCTTTGGAGACCGCGCAAGACCTCGTCAAACAGGGGCCAGAGGTTTATGACTTGGCAGCAGAGGAGTTGCGGATTGCGATTCGCAGCCTTGAATTCCTTGTGGGTCGCATCGATGTAGAAAACCTGCTGGATGAAATCTTTTCCAGCTTCTGCCTGGGTAAATGACAGGAGTGTTTCACGTGAAACATTTTGACGTTCTGGTAATCGGTGGCGGCCATGCAGGAGCAGAGGCCGCCCATGCGGCTGCGCGGATGGGGGCGAATACGGCGCTAGTTACGATGACGTTGTCCGGCATTGGCATTATGTCGTGCAATCCCGCGATTGGTGGCTTGGGCAAAGGCCACCTGGTGCGCGAGATTGACGCCATGGACGGCGTCATGGGCAAAGTCGCGGACAAGGCCGGTATCCAGTTCCGCCTGCTGAATCGCCGCAAAGGCCCCGCGGTCCAGGGACCGCGCGCGCAGGCCGACCGCGCAATCTATCAGCGCGAAATGCTGGCGGCGACGTTGGCGCAGCCGAACCTGACTGTGGTCGAGGGCGAAGTTGTCGACCTCAAAATGACTGGCACGCAGGTGACGGGCGTCGAACTCGCGGATGGCACTTTGATCGATTGCACGACCGTCGTTCTGACGACGGGCACATTCTTGCGCGGCATTATCCATATTGGCGAAGAGAAACGCTCGGGCGGGCGCATGGGTGACAAGGCTTCGGTTCGTCTGGCGGAGCGGATCGACAGTTTTGGTCTGCCATTGGGACGGCTCAAGACAGGCACGCCGCCGCGTCTGGACACGCGCACGATTAACTGGTCGATCCTCGAAGAACAACAGGGCGACGATGATCCCGCGTTTTTCTCGTTTGAAACAACGCAATTGTTCGCCCGTCAGGTGTCTTGCGGCATCACGCACACGAATGAACGCACACACGAGATTATTTCGAAAAACCTTTCACGGTCCGCGATGTATGGCGGCCATATCGATGGCACAGGTCCGCGCTATTGCCCGTCGATCGAGGATAAAGTCGTCCGTTTTGCCGATAAATCCTCGCATCAGGTGTTTCTGGAGCCAGAAAGCCTGACGGGCAACACCGTTTACCCCAACGGGATTTCAACCTCGCTGCCTGTCGATGTGCAGCATGATTACATCCATTCCATCGTCGGGCTGGAAGAGGCGGTGATCCTGCAACCCGGATATGCGATTGAATACGACTATGTCGATCCGCGCGCGCTGGACGCCTCGCTGCAACTGCGTGCGACATCGCATTTGTTTCTGGCGGGGCAGATCAACGGGACAACGGGGTATGAAGAGGCCGCAGCCCAAGGAATGGTTGCCGGTCTGAATGCCGCATGTCTGGCGCAGGGGCGCGATCCAGTGCATTTTGGACGTGCAACCAGCTATATTGGCGTGATGATCGACGATCTGACAACACGCGGCGTGACTGAGCCGTATCGGATGTTCACGTCACGGGCCGAGTTCCGGTTGTCCCTGCGCGCCGACAACGCTGACCAACGTCTGACTCCACGGGCGATCGAACTGGGTGTGGTTTCCGAAGGCCGCCGCCGTCTGTTCGAGGCCAAGCGCGACGCGCTTGAGGCGGGTTACCAGGCGATGACGCGCGAGAAATACTCGCCAAAGCAAATCACCGCCGCTGGAATTGCGGTGAAAGAGGACGGCACACGCCGGACACCCTATCAACTTCTTGCTTTTCCGGATGTTCAGTTTTCCGACGTAATTCGGGTTCAGCCCGATCTGGACACCATTGATCCGCCTATTCAGATCCAACTGGCCCGCGACGCGCTTTATGCAAACTACATCGACCGTCAGCAGAAGGATATCGACCGCCTGCAAAAGGACGAAGCGCATGTGATTCCAGACGGATTCGTTTACGCGGGCATCAGCGGTCTTTCGAACGAGCTGACCTCAAAGCTTGAGCGCATCCGGCCGAGCAACCTTGCCCAGGCTGCACGGGTTGAAGGGATGACGCCGGCGGCATTGGCGTTGCTTTTGGCTAAGTTGCGGCAACACAAGAAGAAATCCGCATGACGATTGTACCGGACTGGCTTGCCGGCGATGTTTCACGTGAAACATTGCAGGACCTTCAAGGCTTTCATGACCTCTTCCTGAAATGGAATGCCAAGATCAACCTTGTTTCGCGTTCCAGCGCGCCCGAGTTGTGGAACCGCCACATCTGGGATTCGGCGCAGGTTTGGAAGCTTGCGCCAAAAGTTGCACATTGGGCCGATTTTGGCAGCGGAGGCGGGTTTCCAGCCATCATTTGCGCGATTTTCGCCAAACATGAGGCCCCTGACACCAGATTTACTCTGGTGGAAAGCGATCAGCGAAAATCGACCTTTCTGCGGACCGCAATACGCGAACTGGGCTTGAACGCGACTGTCCTAGCCCGGCGGATTGAAGAGATCGACCCGTTGAATGCCGATGTCATTTCGGCACGGGCGTTGTCGCAGCTTTCCGATCTACTTGAATTTGTCGCACAACATATGTCTTTCGAAGGGCAAGCGTTGTTCCCAAAAGGGGAAATTTGGCAGTCAGAGCTTGATACAGCCCGAAAAGCGTGGACATTTGATTGTATTGCCCACACCAGCCATACGGACGCGCAGGCAGCCGTTTTGCAGATCAAGGAGTTGAAACGTGTCTGATCCAACACGCCCCATCGGACCCAAGATCGTGGCAATTGCAAACCAGAAAGGCGGCGTCGGCAAAACGACGACGTCTATCAACCTTGCTGCGGCGCTGGCCGAGCAGGGGCGCAAGGTTCTGTTGGTGGATCTTGATCCGCAAGGGAATGCGTCGACCGGGCTTGGGATCGAGGTAGATGACCGGGTTTTGACGACTTACGAGTTGTTGTTGGAAGACGTTGATCTGGTCGAGGCGATCCTGCCCACGTCCGAGGCAAATCTGTTTATCATACCCGCGACGGTGGACCTGAGCTCTGCGGACCTTGAATTGATGTCCAACGAAAAACGCAGCTTTCTGCTGCATGATGCGCTGCGCCAGATCCAGATGGACCCTTTTGGCTTTGATTATGTGCTGATTGATTGCCCGCCATCTCTAAACTTGTTGACGGTGAACGCGATGATTGCTGCGCATTCCGTCTTGGTGCCGCTGCAATCCGAATTCTTTGCGCTCGAAGGTTTGTCGCAATTGATGTTGACCGTCCGAGAGGTCCGGCAATCGGGGAACAAAGACCTTCGGATCGAAGGTATTGTGTTGACCATGTACGACCAACGCAACAACTTGAGTTTGCAGGTCGAACAGGACGCGCGTGACAACCTGGGCGAACTGGTGTTCAAGACTGTGATCCCGCGCAACGTGCGCGTGTCGGAAGCGCCGTCTTTTGCGATGCCGGTGCTGAGCTATGACCCAACTTCGCGGGGGGCCAAAGCCTATCGCGACCTGGCGGTTGAATTTATTCGGAACAATGCACGACAGAAAGTAGAGGCCTGAGATGGTACCCAAGGATAAAAAACGCGGACTCGGCCGTGGGCTTTCAGCGCTGATGGCGGATGTGAACGAGGCCGAGAAGGTGACCGTGGAAAGTGCTGCCTCGGGTGTGCGGATGGTTCCGATTGAGCAGGTCAAACCGAACCCGGATCAGCCGCGCAAACGGTTCACGCAGGACGATCTGGATGATCTGGCGGCTTCGATCGCCGAAAAGGGTGTGATTCAGCCGCTGATCGTGCGCGAGAAAGATGGCGGATTCGAAATCGTTGCCGGCGAACGCCGTTGGCGTGCGGCACAGATGGCAAAACTGCATGAGCTGCCGGTGATCCTGCGCGACTTTGACGACATGGAAGTGTTGGAAGTCGCGATTATCGAAAACATTCAACGGGCGGACCTGAACGCGATCGAAGAGGCGGCCGGCTATCGTCAGCTGATGGACAAGTTTGGCCATACCCAGGAAAAGATGGCCGAGGCTTTGGGCAAAAGCCGGAGTCACATCGCGAACCTGTTGCGGTTGTTGCAATTGCCCGACGATGTGGTCGAGATGGTGCGCAAGGGGGATCTGTCCTCGGGTCACGCACGCGCGTTGATCACGGCGGATGATCCGTCGGCGCTCGCACGCAAGGTTGTGGCCGAAGGGTTGAGCGTGCGCGCGACTGAAGCTTTGGTGAAATCCATGCAAGGTCGGGGCGAAGAAACAGCGCCCAAAAGTTCCAAACGGGCTGGCGAAACAAAGGACGCGGACACCAAGGCGCTCGAAGGTGATCTTTCGGCTGCTTTGGGTATGACCGTTCAACTGTCGCACAAGCCGGGGGCCGAGGCGGGTCAGATGTCGATTTCGTACAAGACGTTGGAAGAACTGGACGAATTGTGCCGGATCCTCAGCGGAAGCTAATCCGCAAGCAATTCGCGCAAAACGCCGTTCAAAACGCTAACACCTTGTTCTGTAACGGAAATATTTCGGCCTCTCTGATCGAGCAAACCAAGCTCTGAGAGGTTTTTCAGCGTATCAGGGGCCACAGAGCGCCCCGAAAGCGCCTCAAAACGCGCCAAATCCACGCCATCGGTCAGACGAAGGCCCATCAAAAGAAATTCGTTGGCCTGATCTTCACCGGTCAGGGCGACATTTGGCAGTTGTCGCAGCTCTTCCAGCCAGCGTTTCGGGTTGGTGGGCGCTTCGGTGGCAAACCGTTGGCCGTTCAGGGTGAGCCGACCATGCGCGCCAGGGCCGATGCCGACGTAATCTCCGTAACGCCAGTAAATCAGGTTGTGCCGCGATTGCGCGCCATCGCGGGCATGGTTGCTGACCTCATATGCGGGCATGCCGAAATCGGCGCAGATGTCGCGGGTCAGGGTGAACATATCGGCGGCGCGGTCTTCGTCGGGCAGGCCGGCCAGCTTGCCCGCGTTGTAGCGGTCGCCGAAAGCCGTGCCTTGTTCGATGGTCAGCTGATACAGCGAAAGGTGGTCTATCGCCATGGTCAGAGCCTGTTTCAGCTCGGATTCCCAATCAGCCAAGGTTTGTTTTTGCCGACCATAAATCAGGTCAAAGCTGACCCGATCAAAGGTTTTGCGCGCAATGTCAAAAGCGGCGCGCGCCTCGTCAGCTGAATGAATACGGCCCAGCCGACGCAGATCCTCATCGTTCAGCGCCTGAATGCCCATCGAAATGCGGTTCACGCCCCCCGCGCGGAAATCGGCAAAGCGCTGCGCCTCAACCGAGCCGGGGTTGGCTTCCAGCGTGATTTCCATGTCGTTGGCAGTGGGCCAGTGTTTGCGGATCGCGTCGATGATGTCGGCGACGACCCAGGGCTCCATCAGGCTGGGGGTGCCGCCGCCAAAGAACACAGTGTGCACAATGCGCCCGGGCGTCTGTTCGGCGGCTTTGCGGATCTCTTCCAGATAGGCATTGCGCCACGCCGCATGGTCAATGGTGCGTGCAACGTGGCTGTTAAAGTCGCAATAGGGGCATTTGGCGGCACAAAACGGCCAGTGGATGTAAATCCCGAAGCCGCCGTTTTGCCAATCTTCAGTCAAAGCAGCCGTCGATCAGTTTTTTGAACGCATTGGCGCGATGGCTGATCTCGTTCTTTGCGTCGGCGGTCATTTCTGCAAAGGTGACGTCGTGACCAACCGGTTGGAACATTGGGTCATATCCGTGACCATGTTCACCGCGAATGGGCCAGACCAATGTGCCCTCAACTGTGCCCTCGAAGACCTCGTCATGGCCGTCCGGCCAGGCCATCACCAGCGTCGAGCAAAACCGCGCGGTGCGCGGTTCGGGCGCGTTGCGTTCTTCCAGAAGATTGCGGGTTTTCGTCATCGCCATCAGGAAATCGCGGCCATTGGGCGTTTCCGCCCAGTCCGCGGTGTAAACGCCGGGGGCGCCGTCCAATGCGTCGACCTGAATACCGGAATCATCCGACAAAGCAGGCAGGCCGGTGGCCTGTGCCGCGGCGTGCGCCTTGATCCGGGCGTTTCCGACAAAGGTGCTTTCGGTTTCTTCCGGCTCCGCCAGCTTCATCTCGGCGGCACCGATGACCTGCACGCCAAGCGGCTGAAACAGGGCAACCATCTCTTCCAGCTTGCCCGCGTTGTGCGTGGCCACCAACAGCCGGTCACCGGTGAATTTGCGTGTCATGCCGTGGCTGCCTTTTGTGCGGCGACCAGTTCGGTCACGCCTTTTTCCGCCAGATCCATCAGCTGGTTCATCTGATCGCGCGAGAATGTCTGGCCTTCGGCGCTCATCTGCACCTCGATCAACCGGCCCGTGCCGGTCAGGATAAAGTTGCCGTCGACACCGGCTTCGCTGTCTTCAGGATAGTCCAGATCCAGAACCGGCTGGCCCGCGTAAATCCCGCAGCTGACGGCCGCAACAGGGTCTACCAAGGGATCAGAGACAATATCGCCCGCTTTCATCAGCTTGTTCACCGCCAGTTTCAGCGCGACCCAACCGCCGGTGATCGACGCACAGCGGGTGCCGCCATCGGCTTGCAGCACGTCACAGTCGATGGTGATCTGGCGTTCGCCCAAGGCAGAGCGGTCCACGCCCGCGCGCAGCGAGCGGCCGATCAGGCGTTGGATTTCCACGGTGCGGCCACCTTGTTTGCCCATAGCAGCCTCGCGGCGCATCCGGGTGTTTGTGGCACGCGGCAGCATCCCGTATTCTGCAGTGACCCAGCCCAGCCCGGACCCCTTGATAAAGGGCGGCACGCGGTCCTCGATGGTCGCGGTGCACAGGACATGGGTGTGCCCGATCTTGATCAGCGCGGACCCTTCGGCATGTTTGGTAAAGCCGGTTTCGATCGACACGGCACGCATTTCGTCCAGTTTTCTTCCCGAAGGTCGCATGATAAATCCTTTTCACTGTTGGGGCGGGAATAACGCCCCACGGGCCTGTGACGCAAGTACGATTGACCTTTTGTAACCCAGCCCGTCTAGTGGCGACGCCGAGGCAAATATGACAGACACACCGAATATCATGGAAGAGTTGAACGACCGGTCGCGCGAAGTGTTTCGTCGCGTGGTCGAAGGCTATCTTGCCAACGGCGATCCGGTGGGGTCGCGCACGCTGACCCGTGATTTCAGCGAAAAGGTCAGCGCAGCAACAATTCGCAACGTGATGCAGGATCTGGAGTTCATGGGCCTGCTGGACAGCCCGCACGTGTCCGCCGGGCGTATCCCGACCCAGCGCGGGTTGCGGATGTTCGTGGACGGGCTGATGGAAGTGGGCCTGCCGGATTCCGCCGACCGTGAAAAGATCGACGCGACGCGCGGCGCGGGCGAACGGGACGTGGCCGGATTGCTGGATCGCGTCGGTTCGGCGCTGTCCGGCGTGACGCAGGGTGCGTCGCTGGTGCTGGCACCCAAGCACGAGGCACCGATCAAACACATCGAATTTGTCTCATTGGGGCACGACCGGGCATTGGGCGTTTTGGTGCTGGCTGACGGTCATGTGGAAAACCGTCTGTTCACGCCGCCACCCGGACAAACGCCCAGTTCGATGCGCGAGGCTGCGAATTTCCTGAACGCGCTGATCGAAGGCAAGACGCTGGGCGAAGTGCAGTCGGTGATCCAGGTCGAGATCAAAAAGCGCCGTCGCGAAATCGACAGTCTGGCGGCTGAACTGGTGGAACAGGGGCTGGCCGTCTGGGACGGCGATGACGACCGAAATCAACGGTTGATCGTGCGGGGACGGTCGAATCTGTTGGGTGCCGCAGGCGACGGCGAGGATCTGGACCGCATCCGTACGCTGTTCGACGACCTGGAACGCAAACGTGACATCGCCGAATTCCTTGAACTGACTGACGAAGGTCACGGTGTGCGCATTTTTATCGGTTCGGAAAACAAACTTTTTTCACTTTCGGGTTCCTCTCTGGTGGTTTCCCCATATATGAACGCGGATCGAAAGATCATCGGAGCGGTCGGGGTCATCGGGCCCACGCGGCTGAACTATGGGCGCATCGTTCCGATTGTGGATTATACGGCGCAATTGGTGGGCAAATTGCTGACCGATAAAAGTTAGAGGTGAAGAATGGCGGAGCCGAAAGACAACGATTTCCTGGATGACATCGACGCGGCAGAAGCAGACGCATACGCGGATGAGATGGCCGAGATTGATGACGAGGCGCTGGAGCTGGACCAGCTGCGCGCTGAACGGGATCAATTGAAGGACCGGTTCATGCGGGCGCTGGCCGACGCGGAAAACGCGCGCAAGCGGTCCGACAAGGACCGGCGCGAGGCCGAGAACTATGGCGGGTCCAAGCTGGCCCGCGACATGCTGCCGGTTTACGACAACATGAAACGTGCGCTGGACGCCGTGACCGAGGATCAGCGCAGCGTTGCGGGCCCCTTGCTGGAAGGCATCGAGCTGACCATGCGCGAGCTGTTGAGCGTGTTCAAAAAGCACGGCATCGACATGATCGCGCCCGAAGTGGGCGACAAGTTCGATCCGCAACACCATCAGGCAATGTTCGAGGCACCTGTGCCCGGCACCAAGGCGGGCGAGATCATCCAGGTTGCCGCCGAAGGGTTCATGCTGCACGACCGTTTGCTGCGCCCGGCGCAGGTGGGCGTGTCGTCGATGCCCGCGTCCTAAGACGTCTGAAATTGAATGGTTGAAGAGGCGGTCAGGTTTTGGCCGCCTCTTTCAGTTTGTAGAGCGCCTCAAGCGCCTGTTTCGGCGTCATCTCGTCAGGATGCAGATCGCCGATCAAATCCAACACAGGGCTTTTCGCGGCTTTTGGTGTGGGTGCGGCGGCCTGCATGCTGAACAACGGCAGGTCGTCGATAATTGCCTTTTGCGTCGCACCGCCTTCGCGTTCGCCCTTTTCCAGCGCCTCCAGCACCGTGCGGGCACGGGCGATGACAGAGGGTGGCAATCCGGCAAGCTGTGCGACCTGCACGCCATAGGACCGGTCTGCCGCGCCTTTTTGGACCTCATGCAGGAACACGACCTCGCCGTCGAATTCCTTGACGGCGACGGTGGCGTTGTCGACATGGTCCAGCTTGCCGGCCAGCGCGGTCAGTTCGTGATAGTGCGTGGCAAAGAGCGCGCGGCTTTTGTTGCCGTCATGCAGGTGCTCCAGCGTTGCCCAGGCAATCGACAGGCCATCATAGGTGGCGGTGCCGCGGCCAATCTCGTCCAGGATCACCAGCGCCCGGTCGTCCGCCTGATTCAGGATCGCGGCAGTTTCGACCATTTCAACCATGAACGTCGAGCGCCCGCGCGCCAGATCGTCGGCGGCACCCACACGGCTGAATAATTGGCTGATCACGCCGATCCGCGCCGAAGTTGCGGGCACATAGCTGCCCATTTGCGCCAACAGGGCAATCAGGGCGTTCTGCCGCAGAAAGGTTGATTTACCGGCCATGTTCGGACCGGTCAGCAGCCAGATGTTCGATCCGTCCTCGGCGGTCAGGTTGCAGTCGTTGGCGATGAACGGCGCGCCCGATCCATCGCGCAGGGATTTTTCCACGACCGGATGCCGCCCCCCGACGATGTCAAAGGCACGGCTGTCGTCCACATGCGGACGGCACCAATCTTCGGCACGCGCCAGTCGGGCAAGGGAACAGGACACATCCAGTTCGGCCAGCGCGGTGGCGGTCTGAAAAATCTCGGCCGCCTTTGCCAGAACCGTGTCGGAAAGCATTTGATAGAGCCGCTTTTCCGTCTCGATCGCACGATTGCCCGCGTTCAGGATCTTGGTCTCCATCTCGGATAACTCAACGGTGGTGAACCGCACCTGATTGGCCGTGGTCTGACGGTGGATAAAGGTTTCGGACAGCGGCGGCGACAGCATCTTTTCGGCGTGGGTCGCGGTGGTTTCGATGAAATAGCCCAGCACGTTGTTGTGCTTGATCTTCAGCGACGAAATTCCGGTGACCTTGGCGAACTCCTGTTGCATCGCGGCGATCACAGATCGGCCCTCGTCGCGCAGCGTGCGGGCCTCGTCCAGGTCGGCGTCATACCCCGGCGCGATGAAACCGCCGTCGCGGGCCAGCAGGGGCGGTTCAGCCACCAGCGCGTCGTCCAGCAGGTCGATCAGGTCATCCATGCCGCCCATACGGGTCAGCGCATCGGCCACGGCCTGTGGCGCGTCCGGTCCCAGACCGTCCTGCGCGATGGATGCGGCTTGGGTCAGGCCGTCGCGGATGGCGGTCAAATCGCGGGGACCGCCGCGGTCCAGAGATAGACGCGACAGGGCGCGGTCCAGATCGGGCACATGGCGCAAACGCTCGGTCAGACCGTGTGAGAGACTGTTATCAAGGAAAAACCCAACCGCATCCAGCCGATCCTGAATGATCCGCACATTGCGCGAGGGGCTGGACAGACGCCGCTCTAACAAACGCGCGCCGCCTGCGGTCAGGGTCTTGTCAATCGTCGCCAGCAGCGATCCGGCGCGGCCACCGGAAAGGGCATGGGTCAGCTCAAGATTGCGCCGTGTGGCGGCGTCGATCTGGACCTGTCCCAACTGGTCCTCCTGCTGTGGCGGACGCACCAGCGGCAGTTTGCCCTTTTGCGTGATGTTCAGATATTCGACTATCGCGCCCATCGCGGAAATCTGCGCGCGGTCAAAGCTGCCGAAGGCGTCCAGCGTCTGAACCGCAAACAGCTCGCACAGACGCTTTTCGCCACCCGTGCTGTCAAATGTCGCACGCGACAGCGGTGTCATCGAAATCCCGAAATCAGACACTAACTCTGCCAAATCAGGCTCGGATGCATCCATAACGATCAATTCCGACGGTGCCAGTCGCGCCAGTTCCGGTCCAAGCCGCATCTGGTCCAATGGCATCACGCGGAACGCGCCCGTAGACATGTCCAGCCACGCCAGCGCGGCGGCGTCGCGGACCTGGGCAAAGGCCGCCAGATAATTGTGTTGCCGCGCGTTCAGCAGGGAATCCTCGGTCAGCGTGCCGGGGGTCACCAGCCGCACAACGCCGCGTTTCACGACCGATTTATTGCCGCGCTTCTTGGCTTCGGCGGGGTTTTCCAACTGTTCGCAAACGGCCACGCGAAACCCCCTGCGGATCAGCGTCAGCAGATAGCCTTCGGCCGAATGCACGGGCACGCCGCACATAGGAATGTCTTCGCCGTCATGCTTGCCGCGTTTGGTCAGGGCAATGTCCAACGCCTCGGCGGCGGCGACCGCGTCGTCAAAGAACATCTCGTAAAAATCGCCCATCCGGTAGAACAGCAGCGACCCGGGGTGCGCCTGTTTGATCTCCAGAAATTGCGCCATCATCGGCGTGACCGTCATACCTGCCCCCATGCAAACCAGCGCGACCTTACAAACGCCAGCGGCGGAGCGAAAGCCAAAGCTGATTGAGCGCGGAAGATCGCTCGGCTATGAGGGGTCAACACATTGGAGGAATGTTGCACATGTCGAAGACCAAAGTCACAGCGGAAGAGGCGTTGGCCTTCCACCTTGAGCCCACGCCGGGCAAGTTCGAGATCACTGCAACGGTCCCGATGACCACCCAGCGCGACCTGAGCCTGGCCTATTCGCCGGGCGTGGCCGTGCCCTGCGAGGCGATCGCCGCAAACCCCGAGACGGCCTATGATTACACCAACAAGGGCAACCTTGTGGCGGTGATTTCCAACGGTACGGCGGTTCTGGGTCTGGGTAACCTTGGCGCGCTGGCGTCCAAGCCGGTGATGGAAGGCAAGGCGGTTCTGTTCAAACGCTTTGCCGACGTGAACAGCATCGACATCGAGCTGGACACCGAGGACGCTGACGAATTCTGTCGTGCGGTGCGGCTGATGGGGCCGACCTTTGGTGGCATCAACCTTGAGGACATCAAGGCCCCCGAGTGCTTTATCATCGAGCAGCGCCTGAAAGAGGAAATGGACATTCCCGTTTTCCACGACGACCAGCACGGCACCGCCGTGATCTGTGCCGCCGGCCTGATCAATGCGCTGCATCTGTCGAACAAGAAAATCGAAGACGTCAAAATCGTGCTGAACGGGGCAGGGGCCGCGGGCATTGCTTGTCTCGAATTGCTCAAATCCATGGGCGCGCGCCATGAAAACTGTATCATGTGCGACACCAAGGGCGTGATCTATCAGGGCCGCACCGAGGGCATGAACCAGTGGAAATCGGCCCACGCCGTCAAAACCGAGACCCGCACGCTGGAAGAGGCGATGGTGGGTTGCGATGTGTTTCTGGGGGTGTCGGCCAAAGGTGCCGTGACACCGCAGATGGTCGCGTCGATGGCGGACAATCCGGTGATTTTCGCCATGGCAAACCCCGACCCCGAGATCACGCCTGAAGAGGCACACGAGGTGCGCATGGACGCCATCGTGGCCACAGGGCGCAGCGATTACCCCAACCAGGTGAACAACGTTCTGGGCTTTCCCTATCTGTTCCGCGGCGCGCTGGACATCAACGCGCGCGCCATCAACGACGAGATGAAGATCGCCTGCGCGCATGCGTTGGCGCAACTCGCGCGCGAGGATGTGCCGGACGAGGTGGCGCTGGCCTATGGCAAGAACCTGACGTTCGGGCGCGATTACATCATCCCGACACCGTTCGACCCGCGTCTGATTCACCGCATCCCGACGGCTGTGGCCAAGGCAGGGATGGACACCGGTGCAGCGCGCCGTCCGATCATCGACATGGAAGCTTACGAGCTGTCGCTGAAATCGCGGATGGACCCCACTGCGAACATCCTGCGTGGCATCAACGCGCGTGCCCGTGCGGCACAGGCGCGGATGATCTTTGCCGAGGGTGACGACCCCCGCGTGTTGCGCGCGGCGGTCATGTACCAGCGGTCCGGTCTGGGCAAGGCGCTGGTTGTCGGGCGTTCGGACGACGTCAAGGCCAAGCTGGAAGCGGCCGGCCTGGGCGATGCGGTCCGCGAGATCGAAGTGGTCAATGCGGCCAACACGCAGCACTTGAACACCTATAAAACCTTCCTCTACGACCGTTTGAACCGGCGCGGGTTCGACCGGGCGGACATTCACCGGCTGGCCGCGCGCGACCGGCACGTGTTTTCGGCACTGATGCTGGCGCATGGACATGGTGACGGTCTGGTGACCGGGGCCACGCGCAAATCGGCGCATGTGCTGGAACGGATCAACAACGTGTTTGATGCCGACGCGGAACATGGTTGCGCAGGCATCACCGCGCTGCTGCACAAGGGGCGCATCGTTCTGATCGCGGACACGCTGGTCCACGAATGGCCGGACGAGGAAGATCTGGCCAATATCGCAGAACGCGGGGCCGTCGTGGCGCGTCATCTGGGGATTGAACCCCGTGTCGCTTTCGTCAGCTTCTCGACCTTTGGCTATCCGGTGTCCGAGCGGGCCGAGAAAATGGCGGCAGCGCCCAAGGTTCTGGACCGGCGCGGGGTTGATTTTGAATACGAGGGCGAAATGACCGTCGACGTGGCGATGAACGCCAAGTCGCAACAGGCCTATCCGTTCTCGCGGTTGACGGGGCCTGCAAATATCCTGGTGGTGCCGGCGCGGCATTCGGCCAGCATTTCGGTCAAGCTGATGCAGGAAATGGGCGGGGCCACGGTGATCGGGCCGATCCTGTCCGGCGTGGACCGGTCGATTCAGATCTGTTCGACGGTATCAACTGCCAATGACATCCTGAACATGGCTGTTCTGGCGGCCTGCAAGGTCGGCTGATGGCGATCTGGAACCTCGGGTCGATCAACATCGACGTGGTGTACCGGGTACCGCATTTGCCGGCGCCCGGTGAAACACTCGCCGCGACCGAGGTGACGCGTGGGCTGGGCGGCAAGGGGGCGAACATGTCCGTTGCTGCCGCCCGCGCTGCGGGGCGTGTGGCGCATATCGGCGCGGTGGGCGCTGATGGCGGCTGGACCGTCGAGCGGCTGATGGAGTACGGCGTCGACGTGCGCCACATCGCGCGGCTGTCGGGTGAAACGGGCCATGCAATCATTGCCGTGGATGGCGCGGGCGAGAACAATATCATTCTCTATTCCGGGGCGAACCGCCAACTGGCCAGCGACATGATCGGTGCGGCGTTGTCTACGGCGGACCGTGGCGACACGCTTTTGATGCAGAACGAAACCAACGGTCAGGCCGAAGCGGCGCAGATGGCCAGCCAGTTGGGGCTGAAGGTTGTTTATGCCGCCGCCCCATTTGACGCGGATGCGGTGCGGGTGGTCATGCCCTATCTGGACATGCTGGTGCTGAACGCGGTCGAGGCGGCACAGCTGAGCGATGCGCTGGGCGCCGAGCTGGACGATTTACACATTTCGCAGATCGTGGTGACACGCGGTGCGGACGGTTGCGACCATTACGACAACATCCGAAAAACCAGACAGCATTACCCGTCGGTCAAGGTTGACGCAGTTGACACCACGGGTGCGGGCGACACGTTCACCGGCTATCTGGTGGCGGGGCTGGACCGTGATCTGCCCATTGCGCAGGCGATTGAACTGGCCATGACCGCCGGGGCGATCATGGTCACGCGGCACGGCACCGCCGATGTGATCCCCGACCTGAAAGACATCGAAGATTTCAAGCTGCGTTAACTGCCTGGCACGAATGCCGCGTCGTTGCCCCAAAGCTGTTTCACCCGTGCATCGCGGCCACAGGCCTCGCGGTAGGCTTTGTAAGCATTGGCCTTGGATTTCGGGCCAAAGCGGGTCAGGATCAGGCTGGATTGTTTATAGTAATCCTGATGATAGGCGTCAGCGGGGTAAAACTCTGATGCGGGTAGAATGGGCGTGACCACAGGTTTGCCCAATGCCGCTTGGGCTGCTGCCTTGGCCTGTTCGGCCGCTTTCTTTTGCGCAGGGTCGGCTGCGAATATTGCAGTGCGGTAGCTGTCGCCGCGATCACAGAACTGACCGCCCGCGTCCAGCGGATCGACCGAGCGGAAGAACAGGTTCAACAATGTATCGGCTTTGACCACATCCGCGTCATAGGTGATCTGCACCGCTTCGTAATGACCCGTGCCGCCGGCCACGACCTGTTTGTAGGTCGGGTTGGCGACAGTGCCGCCGGCAAAGCCTGAAACGGCTTCTTTCACGCCTTTGACCTTTTCGAAATCAGCCTCGACGCACCAGAAACAGCCGCCCGCAACGGTCAGTGTTTTCATATCTGCGGCCTGTGCAGTGGTGGACAGGCCGGCACAGGCGGCGGCGATCAAAAACAAACGTTGAATAATCATGACAAACTCCCTTTGGTTCAGCATGTAGGGGAAAGGCCGGACCGCTCAAGCAATAGCAGGGCCGGTCACGCCAAGGTGAAGCCGCGTCGAAAGGATCAGCGCATGAAAACCAAACGTATCGCGATGTGGTCGGGGCCACGCAACCTGTCGACGGCGATGATGTACAGCTTTGGCGCGCGGGCCGATTGCAAGGTGGTGGACGAGCCGTTTTATGCGGCCTACCTGATGGCGTCCGGCATCGACCACCCTATGCGCGACGAGATTTTGGCAGCGCAGCCAACGGATGGGGCAAGTGTTGCAGAAACACTCATTTCCCCAGTGTCAGAGCCTGTTTTCTATCAAAAGCATATGGCCCACCACATGATCGACGGCATCCCGCGCGATTGGATGGACCAGATGACCAACGTGTTCCTGATCCGCCACCCGGCCCGCGTTCTGGCCAGCTATGCGCAAAAACGAGAGGGACCGAGCCTGAGCGATATCGGGTTTGTCCAGCAGGCGGCGCTGTTTGATGCGGCGGATGCGCCGGTTGTCATCGATTCCGCCGACATTCGTGAGAACCCCGAAGGGATGTTGCGCGCATTGTGCGATGCTGTCGGGATTGATTGGGATGCGGGCATGTTGAACTGGCCTGCCGGTGGCCATGCCGACGACGGCGTATGGGCGTCGCATTGGTACAACGCGGTGCATCGTTCAACGGGGTTCGCAGGGGCCGAAGGGCCGCTGCCGGATCTGCCACCCGAATATCAGGACATCGCCGATGCGGCGATGCCCTATTATACGCGGATGGCAGAAAAGAAACTTAGCCTTTAAGGCGACGGTTGCGCGCGGCCAGCAGTTTCAGGCGCAGGGCGTTCAGCTGAATGAACCCTGCGGCGTCTTTCTGGTCATAGGCACCTGCGTCGTCTTCAAAGGTCACGTGTGCCTCGGAATACAGCGAGTGTTCGGACCAGCGACCCACGGTGCGTGCCAGACCCTTGTACAGTTTCAGACGCACGGTGCCGGTCACATGTTCCTGGCTGCGGTCGATCAACGCCTGCAGCATCTCGCGCTCGGGCGAGAACCAGAAGCCGTTGTAGATCAGCTCGGCGTATTTCGGCATCAGCTCGTCTTTCAGGTGCGCCGCACCCCGGTCCAGCGTGATCTGTTCGATGCCACGGTGCGCTTCCAACAGGATGGTGCCGCCGGGGGTTTCGTAGATGCCGCGTGATTTCATGCCGACAAAACGGCCCTCGACCAGGTCAAGACGGCCAATGCCGTGCTTGCCGCCCAGTTCGTTCAGCTTGGTCAGCACAGTCGCGGGCGACATCGCTTCGCCGTTGACAGAAACTGCATCGCCCTTCTCAAAGCCGACTTCGATGTATTCGGGCGTGTTTGGTGCATCCTCGGGCGCGACGGTGCGCTGATAGACGTAATCGGGCGCGTCCTGCGCGGGGTCTTCCAGCACCTTGCCCTCGGACGAGGTGTGCAGAAGGTTCGCATCGACCGAGAACGGCGCTTCGCCGCGTTTGTCCTTGGCCACGGGGATCTGGTTCTTTTCGGCGAATTCCAACAGCTTGGTCCGGCTGGACAGGTCCCATTCACGCCAGGGTGCGATCACCTTGATGTCGGGGTTCAGCGCATAGGCGGCCAGTTCGAACCGCACCTGATCGTTGCCCTTGCCGGTCGCACCGTGGGCCACCGCGTCGGCACCTTCGATGGCGGCGATTTCCACCAGACGTTTGGAAATCAGCGGACGCGCGATCGAGGTGCCCAGCAAGTACAACCCTTCGTACAGCGCATTGGCGCGGAACATCGGGAACACGAAATCGCGCACGAACTCTTCACGGACGTCTTCGATATAGATCGACGACGCGCCCATCATCTCGGCCTTGGCGCGCGCTGGTTCCAGCTCTTCGCCCTGACCCAGGTCGGCGGTGAATGTGACGACTTCGCAACCGTATTCGGTTTGCAGCCATTTCAGGATGATCGAGGTGTCGAGGCCGCCGGAATAGGCCAGCACTACTTTCTTTGGCGCGCTCATTGGTTCTTTCCACATTAGGGTTTTGCTGGCCGCGATATAAGGTTTCGGCCCTCGGGGCAAGATTGACCCTTGCACACAGGGCGCTTAGGGCTGGAATGACCTGAAAGGACTGACATGACGTTCAAAGATGATGCCCGGACCGCCACCGCCGAAATGCGCGCGGTTTTCCCCGCGACCCCGCTGTTGCGCAACGACCTGCTTTCGGCGCGCTATGACGCCGACATCTGGCTGAAACGCGAGGACCTGAGCCCCGTGCGGTCCTACAAGTTGCGCGGCGCGTTCAATGCCATGCGCAAGGGCATTCCGGGACAGTCGGTTTTTGTCTGCGCTTCGGCGGGCAACCACGCGCAGGGCGTGGCGTTCATGTGCCGGCACTTTGGCGTGCGCGGGGTGATCTTCATGCCCGTGACGACGCCGCAGCAGAAGGTGCAGAAAACGCGCATGTTCGGTGGGGACGCCGTCGAAGTGCGGCTGATCGGTGACTATTTCGACGACACCCTGGCCTCGGCACAGGCATTCTGTGCGCAAGAGGGTGCGCATTTCCTGTCGCCCTTCGACGACGAGGACGTGATCGAAGGTCAGGCATCGGTCGCGGTCGAGATTGAACAGCAGTTGGGCCGCGTGCCGGATCGGATCGTGCTGCCTGTGGGCGGCGGCGGGCTGTCGTCGGGCGTCTACAGTTATTTCGGCGGCGCGACCCAGTACACATTTGTCGAACCTTCCGGCGCCAAAAGTCTGGCAGCGGCAGTCGAGGCGGGCCAGCCGACCGAGGTGAAGTTGGTCAACACGTTTGTGGATGGGGCAGCGGTGGCAACCATTGGCGTGCGCACCTTTGACCGTCTGCGCGGCATTGCCCGCAGCGACGTGATCGACCTGTCCGAGGATCGCATTTGCACCACCATTCTGGAAATGCTGA
The DNA here is from genome assembly GCF_000620505.1 of Sulfitobacter sp. 20_GPM-1509m. Classification (GTDB taxonomy): domain Bacteria; phylum Pseudomonadota; class Alphaproteobacteria; order Rhodobacterales; family Rhodobacteraceae; genus Pseudosulfitobacter. The sequence continues at coordinate 389,234 of NZ_JIBC01000005.1, forward strand.
ACGTCGAGGGGATCGTTCTGGAGCCTGCAGGCGCCCTGAGCATCGAGGCGCTGGGCGATCTGCGGGACGAGATCCGGGGCAAGACGGTGGTTTGCGTGGCCTCGGGCGGGAACTTTGATTTTGAGCGTCTGCCCGAGGTCAAGGAACGCGCGCTGCGCTATTCCGGCGTCAAAAAGTACTTCATCCTGCGGCTGCCGCAGCGCCCCGGTGCGCTCAAGGACTTCCTGTCGCTGCTGGGTCCGAACGACGACATCGCGCGGTTTGAGTATCTGAAGAAATCGGCCCGCAACTTTGGTTCGGTCCTGATCGGGATCGAAACCAGTGCGCCGGAGAATTTCACCGGTTTTTTCGCACGGCTGGATGCGGGCGGGTTCGCCTATACGGACATCACCAACAACGAAACCGTCGCGCAATTTGTCATCTAGGGGGAAAGACATGGATTATCAGGACAAGGTTGTTGTCGTCACCGGCGGGGCCAGCGGTATCGGTGCCGCGATGGTGCGCAAGTTTGCGGCCTTGGGTGCGCGGGTCTGCGTGGCCGATCTGAACATGGACGCAGCGCAGGGGCTGGCGGATCAGGTGGGCGGCATGGCGATGCGTTGTGATGTGACATCCGAAGGTGACATCGTGGCGATGTGCGATGGAGTCACCGCCACGATGGGCCCGATTGACCTGTTCGTGTCGAACGCGGGGCTGGGTCGTGGGCAACCCGGCCATGCGGCGTCGGCGTCGAATGAAACATGGATGCTGAACTGGAACGTGCATGTGATGGCGCATGTCTTTGCGGCACGTGCGCTGTTGCCGCAGATGATCGAACGCGGGTCGGGCTATTTCGTCAACGTGGCCTCGGCGGCGGGATTGCTGAACCAGATCGGTGACGCAGCTTATTCCGCAACCAAACACGCCGCCGTCAGCTTTGCCGAATCGCTGGCGATCAGCCACGGCAATGACGGGATCGGCGTATCGGTGCTGTGTCCTCAATATGTGGCCACTCCGTTGATTGACCTGTCAGACGCCGATGCGGCGGGACATGCGTCCTTGATGACTGCCGACGATGTTGCGCAGGCGACCGTTGACGGGATCAACAACAAACAGTTCCGCATTCTGTCGCACCCGGTGGTCGGTGAATACGTCAAGGTGCGCGCCAATGATCCAGACGCCTGGCTGGAAGGAATGCGCAGGCTGAAGATCAAGGCCGAACGCGAACTGGGGCAGGCGGGGATCAAGGATTTTTACAAGCTGGTCTAGGCCGCCAGCCGCCAGTCCTTTTCGGACAGGAATCGCTGTTTTGACACCTCATAGCTGTGCAGCATCAGGGTGATGTCGACCTGATCGGCATGACCCTGTCGTGCCATCGCCTCGCCCCTCTGGCACAGTTGGGAAAAGTCGGCAAAGCCCAGGTTCAGCGCACAGCTTTTCAGGAAATGCAGGTCATGTTCCAGGGTCTCTGCCTGTGCCGAGGTGCGCAGGCGGTTTGTGACTGCTTCAACCTCTTCGATGAACAGGTCGATCACCTCGTCCATGTCATCGGCGCCAACCTGATCGCGCAATGCGGTCACCTGTTCCCAATCTATCATCATGGTCCCCTGTGTTGCGTGATCCAAAGGATGGGTCAGACAGGTAAACATCGGGTAAGTGATCGCAATTTTACGGATGTTTCAGGACATGATGACCAATCGTTAATGCTGATCGGCCAATACGGTGGGTAAGACCCCTGAACTGGACTGAACCACATGCAGCTTGCCACCCCGAACCTCGTCCCGCAGCGTGCCGATGACGCGCAACAGGGCGCGCGGCGGCGGCTGGCACTGATCGTGGACGACAGCCGCCTGCAACGGCGCATCCTGTGCAGATCGGTGCAGGCCTGGGGGTTCGACGTGATCGAAGCAGCCTCGGGCGATGCGGCGCTGGAGATTTGTCGTGATGTGACGCCTGATCTGGTGCTTAGCGATTGGATGATGCCGGGGATGAACGGGCTGGAATTCTGCGACGCCTTTCGCAAGCTTCAGGGCGATGAGTACGGCTATTTCATCCTGCTGACCTCGAAATCCGAGAAAGAAGAGGTCGCCCGCGGGCTTGAGGCCGGGGCGGATGATTTTGTCAGCAAACCGGTGGACCTGAACGAATTGCGCGCGCGGATCACGGCCGGAGACCGCATTTTGCAGATGCAGCGCGAGCTGACGGGCAAGAATCACTTGATTTCAAAGACCCTGCAAGAGCTTCAGCGCCTCTACGATAGCATCGACAAGGACCTGCTTGAGGCGAAGAAGTTGCAACAATCGCTGGTGCGCGAGCGGTCCGTTGTGCTGGATCAGGGGCATGTTTCGCTTTTGCTGCGGCCCAGCGGTCATGTGGGCGGCGACCTTGTGGGGTTTTTCCGCGCCGGCGAGGATCACCTGGGGCTTTATGCGATTGACGTGTCGGGTCACGGGATCAGCTCGGCGCTGATGACGGCGCGGCTGGCGGGGTATCTGTCATCCACCGCACCGGAACAGAACGTGGCGCTGGAGCCTCTTGGCGATGGCAGCTATCGCACCCGCCCGCCGCTTGCGGTGATGCAGACGATCAACAATCTGGTGCTGAACGAAATGGACACAGAGCATTATTTCACAATGCTTCTGGCCGACGTGGACCTGAGTACGGGCAAGGTGGCGCTGGCGCAGGCGGGGCATCCGCATCCGGTGGTACAGCGCCGCAGCGGCCAGATCGAGACCGTCGGCCCCGGTGGTTTTCCTGTCGGGCTGGTCCACGACGCCCAATTCTCGCAGTTCGATGTGCAACTGCACAGGGGTGACAGGCTGCTGTTGTGTTCGGACGGGGTGACCGAATGTCCCAATGTCGCCGCCGAGCTGTTGGATGAGGCCGGGTTAGAGACGATCATGGCCGATCTGCACGGGATCAAGGGCCCCGCCTTTTTCGAGGCTCTGGTTTGGAAGCTGAGCGAATTTGCAGGCAACCAGGACTTTCCCGACGACGTGTCGGGCGTGCTGTTCGAATATCAGGTCCGACCAGACGCATAGCGTTGCAGGAACATCCGGTCGCCGTCGTTGCCAAGGCTGTTGATCGCCTCATTCCACGGCAAGACCAGCGTGACATGGTCCGGTTCTACCGGATCGCAGACGCGCCGTGTGGGACGGGCGACAAACACCGTGCACAGCTTTTCGGCACACAGGTCATATTCGGGCATGTAGACAAACCGCCGGAATGCGCCCAACCGCAGCGGTTGCGAGATCGCCCAGCCGGTTTCCTCCAGCACCTCGCGGTGCAGGGTTTGCAGGGGGGATTCGCCCGGATCAATGCCACCACCGGGCAGCTGGATGTCCAGCCAGTCGCCTTGCTGACCCGTCAAAAGCACGCCGCCCGGCACCGGCAAAATCGCATAGGCGCCAGACCGTTGGGTGTATTTCTGACCTTTGATCGGGGGCGGTCCCACGCGTCGGATCATGGCTTGCCCCTTTTACTGCGGATTGCGTCGCCTATATTGACGCGATATGCCAACGACCGGCGCATAAGGAAACCCCAATGACACTCGGAAACCAACTCGTGTGGGACGACACGGTCCTGCCTTTTCAGCTTGATGCCTCGGACATTCGTGGCCGCGTGGCGCGGCTGGACGGTGTGTTGGGCGGTATTCTCAAACAACATGACTATCCCCCGCAGGTCGAAGCCCTGGTCGCCGAGATGGCGCTGCTGACCGCATTGATCGGCCAGACCATTAAACTGCGCTGGAAGCTGTCGCTGCAAGTGCAATCCAAAGGTCCGGTGCGGATGATCGCGACCGATTACTATGGTCCGTCCGAAGAGGGCGAACCGGCCCGCATCCGCGCCTATGCCAGCTATGACGCGGACCGGCTGACGGATGGTGCCCCGTTCGACAACATCGGCGAAGGCTATTTCGCGATCATCATTGATCAGGGTCAGGACATGGCCCCCTATCAGGGTATTTCGCCGCTGGTGGGCCCGACCCTGTCCGCCAGCGCCGAAGCGTATTTTGCCCAGTCCGAGCAGTTGCCGACACGGTTCCAGCTGAGCTTTGGCGAAAGCACCGAAGGCAATGGCGAGCCGCACTGGCGCGCCGGTGGTGTGATGTTGCAGCATATGCCCGAGGCGTCGCCGCTGATGGCCAAGGCGCCCGGCGAAGGCGATATCCTGAAGCCGACCGACCTGTTGCACGGGGACAAGCAAGAGAACTGGAACCGCGTGAACATCCTGCTGGACACGGTCGAAGAGCTTGAGCTGATCGGCCCGCAGGTGCCGCCGAATGATCTGCTGACACGTTTGTTCCACGAGGAACTGCCGCGCGTATTTGATCCTCAAGCGGTGCGTTTTGGCTGCACCTGCTCGGAAGAGCGCGTGCGGCAAAGCCTGTCGATCTATTCGGCGCGCGACATCGAAACGATGACCACCGACGATGGCCGCGTGACCGCTGACTGCCAGTTCTGCGGCGCGCATTACGACCTGGACCCGAAAACGGTTGGTTTTGATGCAGAAAAGGCGCCCGGTGACGATTGATCTGAACGCCATCAAGGCTGCGCTGGACCGTCCGGGGCGGCCGTCGTCCGATTTCGACCTGAACCCTGATGCGGTGCTGCCCGAGGGGCGCAAGTTGCGCCCTGCGGGTGTGCTGGCCGCCGTGGTCGAGGGCAGGACAGAGCTTGAGTTGATCCTGACCACGCGGTCCTCGGCGCTGAAGCATCATCCGGGGCAGATCGCCTTTCCGGGGGGCAAGCAGGAAGAGGCGGACGCCGATGTGACCGCCGCCGCCCTGCGCGAGGCGCATGAGGAGATCGGACTGCCGCCGGAACTGGTGCAGGTGCTGGGCACGCTGCCGCCGCATGAAACCGGCACCGGTTTTCTGGTCACACCGGTTCTGGCCTATGTCGGTGCGCCGTTTCAGGTCTTGCCCGAAACCGGCGAAGTGGCCGAGGTGTTCCGGGTGCCGCTGAGCCATGTGCTGAACCCTGACAATTACATCACCCAGTCACGGCGCTGGCGCGGAGTGATGCGCACCTATTACACGGTGCCCTACGGTCCCTATTACATCTGGGGCGCAACCGCGCGTATGTTGCGGGCATGGACCGACCGGATGACATGAAACTGTCTGCCGATGTGCCCTGGCTGAACGATGCCGGGGCGCTGGCGCTGTGTGCCGCACTTGAGGGTGCGGGGTTTCAGGCGTTGTTTGTCGGTGGCTGCGTGCGCAACGCGGTTCTGGGTGTTCAGGCCAGTGACATCGACATTGCCACCGATGCAACACCGGATCAGGTGCAAAAGGTCTGCAAAGACGCCGGGTTCCGGACGATCCCGACCGGGATTGATCACGGCACGCTGACAGTGGTGATCGGGGGCGAACCCTATGAGGTCACCACGTTCCGCAATGACGTTGAGACCGATGGACGGCGTGCGGTCGTCGCCTTTTCCACCGATGTGACCGAGGACGCGCGGCGGCGTGATTTCACGATGAACGCGCTCTATGCCCGCGCGGATGGCACGGTGGTTGACCCGCTGGGCGGTTTGCCCGATGCGCTGGCGCGGCGGGTGGTGTTCATCGACGATGCGGCCGCCCGCATCTGCGAGGATTACCTGCGCATCCTGCGGTTCTTCCGGTTCTCCGCATGGTACGCGGACCCCGCGCATGGTTTTGACGCCGATGCGCTGGCGGCGATTGCGGACCATCTGGACGGGCTGGCGCAGCTGTCCGCCGAACGGGTCGGGGCCGAGATGACCAAGCTTCTGGGCGCGCCCGATCCCGCACCTGCCGTGGCGGTGATGGAGCGCGTGGGCGTGTTGGCACAGGTGTTGACCGGCGCACAGGCGCGGTGGCTGGCGCCGCTGATCCACGCCGAATCCATGCTTGACCTGTCACCCGATCCGATGCGCCGTCTGGCGGTTCTGGGGGGTGAGGATGTGGCCGACCGGTTGCGTTTGTCACGGGCGGATGCGCGGAAACTCGCGGTTCAGCGTGAGCTTGCAGGCACCGGCGAAGGGGCTGCGGAACTGGGTTATCGCCACGGACGGAACGTCGCGCTGGATGTGATTGCACTGCGGTCTGCATTGTTCGAAACGCCTGTAAACGTGGGCGATGCGGCTGCCGCGGCCCGGGGTGATGCGGCGAAATTTCCAATCGCTGCGGGTGATCTGATGCCCGCGCTGCATGGCCCGGAACTGGGTGCAAAGCTGAAAGAGTTGGAGGCGCGTTGGATCGCTTCGGACTTTAAGCTGACCCGCGCGCAGCTTTTGGGCTGACATTCCCCGCGTTTCGGGCTATCTGGATGCAAGACACGAGGAGAGTGCGACATGTACCGCGGGATTTGGTTTTCATAACCACAGCTGATTGAACGGGCTGCAATCGAGCGCAAGCCCCAGTTGAATTCCGTCTTTCCTACAGGTCCCTCATGTTCAAATTTTTCGAAAACCTCGTCGATCCCTATGCGCCTTTTGCCGAAACCAACACACCGCCAACGCGGTTGTGGCCGTTCATGCGCGAGTATGCCAAGCCGTTCAAAACAGTGTTTGTCCTGACGGGCATTCTGTCCATCGTCATAGCCGCGATTGAAATCGGGCTGATCTATTACATGGGGCGGGTCGTTGACCTGCTGCAAGGTACGCCTTCCGAAGTCTGGGCGGCGCACAAGGTCGAGCTGATCGCGGTAGCCATCTTTATCCTGACGTTGCGGCCGCTGATCCAGTTGCTGGACGTGATGTTGCTGAACAATACGATCATCGTGAACTTTGGCACGTTGATCCGCTGGCGGTCGCACAAGCATGTCCTGCGGCAGTCCGTCGGCTGGTTCGAGAACGACTTTGCCGGGCGCATCGCCAACCGCATCATGCAAACGCCCCCCGCCGCCGGCGAGGTGGTGTTTCAGGTGTTTGACGCGATTTCCTATTCGCTGGCCTATATGATCGGCGCGGCGATCCTGTTGTCCACGTCCGACGCACGGCTGTTGCTGCCGTTGGTGATCTGGATGGTGCTGTACGGATTGCTGATCAACTGGACGACCCGGCGCGTCGGTCCCGCGTCCAAGGCGGCATCGGATGCGCGCAGCGCGGTCACGGGCCGTGTGGTCGATGCCTATACCAACATTCATTCGGTCAAGATGTTCGCCCACCACGACAGCGAGCTGAACTATGCCAAGGAGGCGATCGAACACACGCGCAAGACGTTCCAGACCGAGATGCGGATTTTCACCACGATGGATTTCTCGCTGGTGGTGCTGAACGGTCTGCTGATCGTCGGTGTTGTCGGCTGGGCGATTGCGCTGTGGGTTCAGGGGCAGGCGTCGGTCGGCACGGTGGCGGCGGCCACGGCGCTGGCGCTGCGGCTGAACGCGATGACCGGCTGGATCATGTGGGCGCTGACCACGTTCTTCCGCGAACTGGGTGTTGTGGCCGAAGGGATGGAAACGATTGCCCAGCCGGTGACGCTGGTGGATGCGCCCAAGGCGAAGCCGCTGGCGCTGACCGACGGGCGGATCGAGCTGAAGGCGTTGACGCATCACTATGGCCGCGCTTCGGGCGGGCTTGAGGCGATTGATCTGACGATCCAACCCGGCGAAAAGGTCGGGCTGATCGGACGGTCGGGCGCGGGCAAGTCCACGCTGGTCAAGCTGCTGTTGCGGTTTTACGACTCCGAAAGCGGGCGGATCGAGATTGACGGTCAGGACATCACCAAGGTGACGCAGGACAGTCTGCGGCTGAGTGTCGGTATGGTGCAGCAGGAAAGCAGCCTGTTGCACCGGTCGGTGCGCGAAAACATCCTGTACGGCAAACCCGATGCGACCGAGGCCGAGATGATCGCCGCCGCCAAACAGGCCGAGGCGCATGATTTCATCACCACGCTGACCGATCCGGCCGGTAACGTCGGCTATGACGCGCAGGTCGGCGAACGCGGTGTAAAGCTGTCGGGTGGTCAGCGGCAGCGGGTGACGCTGGCACGGGTGATCCTGAAGAACGCGCCGATCCTCTTGCTGGACGAGGCGACAAGCGCGCTGGACAGCGAGGTCGAGGAGGCGATTCAAGGCACGCTGTACAAGATGATGGAGGGCAAAACGGTGATCGCTATCGCACACCGTCTGTCGACCATTGCCGAAATGGATCGCATTCTGGTGCTGGACGCCGGAAAGATCATCGAAGACGGCAGCCACGACGCGCTTTTGGCCAAGGGCGGACTATATAGCCAGTTCTGGACCCGCCAGTCGGGCGGTTTCCTGAACCCAGAGGACCCGGCATGAACATTGCCAAATGGATACACGCCTTTCGTCCCGCAGACGGACCGCCACCACAGACCCTGACCCCCTTCATGCGCTGGGCGCTGTCGGGGGCGTGGCCTGCGTTGTGGATCGCTGCGTTTTTCTCGGCGGCGGCAGGCACGGTCGAGGCGGGGACGGCGTGGATTCTGGGCAAGGTGATTGACGCCAGTTCGGCGCTGGGTCCTGACGGGTTCTTTGCGCCGGACAACCTTGTCCTGATCCTGGGCGCGGTTGCGTTCTTTCTGCTGGCGCGGCCCTTGTTGTTTGGTCTGTCCTCTTCGGCGAACGCGATCATCGTTCAGCCGAACCTGAACCCGCTGGTGCTGTCGCGTCTGCACCGCTGGACGCTGGGGCAGTCGGTGCGGTTCTTTGACAACGATTTCGCCGGCCGTATCGCGCAAAAGCAGATGCAGACCGCGCGGGCGGTGACGGATGTGGTTGTCGAGGTGATCAACGTCGTCGCCTTTGCGCTGGCGTCGCTGGCGGGGTCCATGCTGTTGCTGGTGGCGATTGACTGGAAGATCGGGCTGGGCTTTCTGGTCTGGCTGACGGGGTATTTCCTGATGATCCGCTGGTTCCTGCCGCGCATCCGCCATCGCTCTGCGGCGCGGGCCGGCGCGCGGGCGATGGTGTCGGGGCAGATCGTGGATACGATTACCAACATCAAGACGGTCAAGCTGTTCGCCCACGACGATCACGAAGACCGCGCGGCGCTGGGCGCCATGGGCAACTTCCGCCGGACCGCGTTGGATTTTGGCTATCTCTCGGCGGGCTTCCGGTTCTGCCTGATGACGCTGGCGGGGCTGTTGCCGGTGCTGCTGCTGGGCTGGACGCTGATCCTGTGGAAACAGGGCATTGCCACACAGGGCGACATCGTCGCCGCCGGTGCCGTGGCCATCCGTATTGCGCAGATGACGGGTTGGGTCAGCTTTACGCTGATGGCGATCTATTCCAGCATCGGCGAGATCGAGGACGGCATTCACACGCTGACCCCGCGCAACCGGACCGAAAACAACCCCGATGCGCGTGATCTGGACGTGGGACGGGGTGGCATCGTTATCAAGGATCTGGACTTTGCCTACGGACGCGACGTGGGCGGGATCTCGGGCGTGAACCTGCACATCGAGCCGGGGCAAAAGATCGGCATCGTCGGCGCTTCGGGCGCGGGGAAGTCGACCCTCGTGGCGTTGCTGCTGCGGCTGTACGAGACCGAAGGCGGCACGATCAGCATCGACGGGACCGACACCAGCACCGTGACACAGGAAAGCCTGCGGCGCAGCATCAGCATGGTCACGCAGGAAACGGCAATGTTCAACCGCTCGGCCATGGACAACATCCGCTATGGCCGCCCCGAGGCGACGGACGAAGAGGTGTTTCAGGCCGCCCGCGAGGCCGAGGCGCACAGCTTCATTCTGGATCTGGAAGATCACAAGGGTCGCACCGGTTATCACGCACATCTGGGCGAGCGTGGGGTGAAACTGTCCGGCGGCCAACGCCAACGGATTGCGCTGGCCCGCGCCATTCTGAAAAACGCGCCGATCCTGATTTTGGACGAGGCAACCAGCGCGCTGGACAGCGAGGTCGAGGCGGCGATTCAATCGGCGCTGGACCGAGTGATGCAGGGCAAGACCGTGCTGGCCATCGCCCACCGTCTGTCGACGCTGACCGAAATGGACCGGATCATCGTGATGGATCAGGGCCGGATCGTCGAGGACGGCAGCCATGAGGCGCTGTTGAAAGAGGGCGGGCTTTACGCGCAGTACTGGAACCTTCAGTCGGGTGGGTTCCTGCGGACCGAAGCGGCAGAGTAGGACCGCACATGCAAAAGCCGCCCGATGATACGGGCGGCTTTGGTGTTTCAGGCGGCAAAGCTTAGGCCAGCTTGGGTTCCAGTTCGACCGACCACAGCTCGACATCGGCACTGTCCATCAGGCGCACGGTCATCACGCCGGTGTCGGCGGCAATGTCGACCTTGCCAAAGAACTGCATGCCGTCGCTGGGCGGCAGGTTGGCCTGACCCGGTTCGGGGTGCTTGGCATAGCGGACCTCGGGGCCGAATGTGTTGTCGTAATCGCTGGGGCCGAAGGTGCCCGCGTGCAGCGGGCCCGATACGAATTCCCAGAAGGGCTCAAACTCCTGGAACACCGCGCGGTCGGGCGAATAGTGGTGCGCGGCGGTATAGTGCACATCGGCGGTCAGCCAGACGGTGTTGGTGATTTCAGCCGCCTTGATGAACGACAGAACCGCCGCGATGTCTTTTTCGCGGCCCAGCACGGGACCGTCCCCGTTTGCCCCGTTTTCCATATTGTCGCCGTCGCGCACCATCATGCCGATGGGCATATCGGATGCGATGACCTTCCATGTGGCCGTGGAATTCACCATTTCCCGCTTCAGCCATGCCAGCTGATCGGCGCCAAGGAACGGCGTGCCCTCGGCTTCGGTGTTGGCAGTGTTGTCGCCGCGATAGGTGCGCATGTCGATGACAAAGATGTCCAGAAGCGGGCCGTAGGACACCTTGCGATAGACGCGCATCGGCTCTGCCAGAGATTGGCGCGTCGGCATCATTTCGTGGAATGCGCGGTGGGCACGGGCAGACAGCGTTTGCATGGATTTGACGGTGTAACGATCGTCTTCGGCCAGAACCTCGTCGGGATACCAGTTGTTCGTGACCTCGTGGTCGTCCCACTGGGCGATGATCGGAACGGCGGCGTTCAGCGCCTTCACGTTCTTGTCCATGTAGTTGTACAGGTGCTGACCGCGGAATTCTTCCAGCGTTTCGGCCACCTTGGTCTTGGCAGGGGTGACGATGTTTTTCCAGATGGTGCCGTCGGCCAGTTCAACCTGTTCTTTCAGCGGACCGTCGGCATAGACGGTGTCGCCCGAATGCAGGAAAAAGTCGGGGTTGTGGTTCAGCATGGTGGCATAGGTTGTCATGCCGCCGCGGTCCTCGTCGATGCCCCAGCCCTGACCTGCGGTGTCGCCCGACCAGACAAAGCTGATGTCGCGGTTGCCCATGGGTGCGGTGCGGAACGTGCCTGTGGTGGGTTCGGACAGGGTGCCGTCGGCCAGATCGGCCATGGTCACGCGGTAAAAGATGTCCTGATCGCTGGGCAGGCCGGTCAGGGCCATCTTGCCCGTGAAGTCGGTGGGCGTGCCCACGGCCAGCGCGGGTACGGCGCGTGCGTCGGTCATGCTTTCGGTGGTGGCCCATTCCACCAGCATCTTGGCCTCGCGGTCCGCGCGGCTCCAGATCACAGCACCGTCATGGGCGACATCGCCTGACATCACGCCGTGGGTGATCATCGGGCGCGATTGGGCGCGTGACAGGGACGGCATGGACATGGAAACGCCAAGGGCGGCGGTGCCCAGCAGGGTCTGGCGACGGGTGAAGGTAATGCGTGGCATCGGATGCTCCGTGGATGAATGATATCCCGGAGCGATGCGCGGTTTTGGTAACAGAAGGATGATGGTCAGACGACAGAAATGCGAAACGTGCGCGGCATCCCTGATCGTGCACTGCCTGTCTAGGTTTCTTCAGGCTTGGCACGGTCAGGAAAGCTGCACGTGGGTCGTTTGCCGTTCGGTTTCGGCCTGAGCCTATCGGAAGTTGTTGCTTCCCTTGTCTCGCATACGCCCAAATTCCTTGGACATATCAAAGTTTGACGACTCCCGCTGGCCACTGCGTTTGCCAGTCGTCGCATAGATGATCGCAGCAACCAGTCCGAGGGCAAGAAGCCCAAAAACAAGCATGTCGATACTCATGTTCTGATCCTCTCTCTCTAAGTGGGTCTGGTGGCTCAACACTGCAGTGCAGCGTCGGTTCCATGGTTTAATGATTGAATCAATTTCAAAAAATCACGGTTGCGTTAATACATCGTTACCAACAAGGCCGTCAGACCAGTTCTTCCGGGACGGCTGGCAGGTTGCGGCCAAAGTGGCGGGCAGGTGCAATCGGGAATGGCAGGACAAAGCCTGATCGCTGTTGCGGGGGCAGCTTGGCATTCTGTACAGCCAGCTTGCGCCATGCGGATGTGGCGGTGTTCAAGTCGTGAAACTCGGGCCCTGCATCATTGGGAAGCCAATGGGAAAAGCTTCTTGATTTCAGCTCCTTAACTGTCTCCGGGTCGGTCAGGTGTGTGCCCACCTCGGTGTCCCAGCGCATGCTGCGCCCGTTCAGGTTGGCGGACGAAATGATCGCATCCGTTTCGTCAAAAATTGAAACCTTGGAATGCAAATAGATCATCGGCGCGTTGTAATGCGCCGCGCGACCGCTGTCATTTTCCATTTTGACAGGACGGGCGGGGGACATCACGAGACAGCGTTTGCCGAAGGCGCGCGTCACTTTTCTCACGGATTTCGCTTGCAGGTATTCCCCAAAACGCGCGTCGCTCTTGGTGGAATGTTCAAAAGCCACGTCGTCCGGGGCCGCTGGCAGGACCAGGATCAGTTTCAGGTCGGGCTTTTCACGCGCCGCGCGCGCCAGCGCCTTGGAGATAACGCGGCTGCGGAAATACTGGCTTTCCAGATAGATCAGATGTTTCGCCTTGGCGATCAGCTCCAAATGCGTCTGTTCGATCCGGTTCAGCACCGGGCGCGGCGACATGTGCAGTGCGGCGTTGTCGTGCTTGCGGGACAGGGTGCGCAGCAGCAGGGGCAGCGGTTGCGGGGCGCGCGTGCCATTGGTGACCGCCAGCATTTCGATCAGGTGACGCTGGGCCTGTTCCACGATGGGGCCTTCGCACATGATCTGGGTGTCGTGCCATGTTTGCGGACCCTCGCGGCGGTGTTCGGGTGTGTCATAGCGGCGTTCGTTCACGTCCAGACCGCCCAGCATCAGCCGCTTGCCATCGGCGACAATCAGTTTCTGGTGGTGCGTGGTCGGGATCAGCGCAGGAAACTGCCGCAGGCTGACCTTCAGCTGGGGATGGTCGCCTGAAATATATTGGCACAGCCCCGGCGCGTGCTTCAATTGCATGGCTGCTTCTTGTTGGGGCAGTGCGTTCAGCCGTTTCACTTCGGCGCGGATTTCCGAAATGATCTTTGGCCAGAAAAAGATGCGCGGCAGCCAGCCGACCCGCGCGGGGTGCATGGCCGGCACGATGTCCAAAAGATGCGGGTTGCCCGATGCCTCAGCGGCCAGGATCATCCGGTGTTTGGCAAGCCATGTGCCGCGGTGCAGGTCGGGGCGGATGATCGGATCAAAGTCGGTCAGCAGCATCCGGAACCGCACACCGCGCCGCAGGGTGTGTTCGATCAGGTCGGACCACGTATCGCCGATGTCGCGTCCGCGTTCGGAATACAGCGGCGTCACGGGGTCAAACACGCGAAAGCCTGCCAACAGCTCTTCTTCCGCGTCAAGGAACAGGGTTTCAAGCGCGGGATAGGCTTCGGATGCCGTGAGGAAAATCCGTGCTTTTGCCGGGTTTTCCGAGATCATGACAGGGGGTCAATGGTCGGCAGGTTCGTGAAACACGTCTTCGACATCAAAGGTCACCTCGGTCCGGTACAAACGGTCTGTCGAGGTGGTCTCGACCTTGCCGTTCAATTGCGTTGCAAATGCCCGGATCAATTGCGCACCCAACCCAGCCTCGTTGGGTTTCATATCCTGGATGTCCGCGCCGACCGAGTTTTCGCAGACCAAACGCGCAGACCCCGCTTCCAGTTGCTTGAGTGACACAAAAAGATGCGGTTTTTCGCCTTCGGGCGCGCCCATGAAGGTCAGCGCGTTGGTGCCCAGCTCGGATGCCAGCAAGGTCAGCGGCACTGCCTGGTCCGGGAAGAGGACGATTTCGTCGAACTCGTGGCGATAATCCAGACCTGCCGGGCCGTTCGAGGCGACCAGCCGTTCGAACAGGTCGGGTATCAGCGTGCCCGCGTTGGTGCGGCTCAGGTTTTCGGTCTGGTAGACGCTCTTGTGCACCGATGACAGGCTCATGACCCGTTCCTGCAAACGGCGCAGGATATCGCGGGTTTCCGGTTCGGATGCCTTGCGGATCTGCATGTTCATGATCGACGAGATCAGTTGAAGGTTGTTGCGCACGCGGTGGTGAATTTCCTTCAAAAGCACGTTCTTTTCGCGCAGCGCGTCTTCCATCTGTGCCTCATCGTCAAGCAGATGAAAAGCCATCTCGGCCAGCGCGTCCTCGAGGTCCTGCAACTCGGCTGACAGGGAAAACTGGTCCGAAGTGGTGGGCAGCCGACGTGTGCGCGAAAACGCCTGCACCTTGTTGCGCAGGTTTTTCACATGGCGCACGACCAGCCGGTCGACCGCGTAATAGGCCACCGCCAGGCTGGCCACGAACATCAAGAACGGGAACAGCATCGGTGCGCTGGAAAAACGCCCGATTGCAGGTTTGCGGTATTCAACAGGCCAGGCGGCCAGCGCATAGACCAGCCCGGGCATGACCGGCACCACGGCAAAGGCCTGTTCCTGGCCGAACTGGTTTTTGGAAACAAAAGTCTGCGTCCAGTCGCCGTTCAACCGCTCGAATTTGAAATCCTGCGGCAGATAGATGGTCTGGTCCGCTGTCGACGACACCGTCGTCAGGACGTCGCCACGGTCATTGTATGTGGTCAGGCTGAGCGGACGGCGCGTGGTCGAGGGTTGCCATGGCACGCCAAGCCCCGTGCGGGGCAGCGACATGGCGATATAGCCTCGAAAGGTTTCGTCCTGATAAGAGGGGTAAAGCACGTTGATCGCGCCGTTTCCATCCGAGTTGTTGCTGCGGGTGGGGTCGATCCACATGCGCGGCGCTTCGAACCGCTGTGTCAGGTTCGACCAGTTGTTTATGTCAAAGTCGGTGCCGCCGGAGGAACACACCATGTTTCCGTTAGGGTCCAGAAATCCGACAAAGGAATAGCTTCCGGTTTCCTTGATGTACTGGGTCAGATAGTTGCCGCAACGGTCCGGTTCGACCAGCATCAGCTGCAACACAGCGGTCAGCGCCTCGGCGGCGCCAAAGGCGCGTTCGAACACTTGCCGCTCTGACACGGCGGCGGTGTTTGTCAGCGCCAGCAGTGCCAGTTCGGACCGGTTGTCCACTTCTCGTGACAGATCATGGGTTTGCAAGACACCCATCACGCCGATGGGCAGCAATGCCAACGCAAGAAAGGCCGCGACCCTAAGCCTAAGGCCGCGCGCGAGCGCCCGGGTCGACGATGTGTCGCGTCCCGGGTCTGACATCAGAATGCGGAAGAGCCGTTCGCCGCTACAACTGCGACCGTTGCCCTGTCGGTCATGATCATCGAATCCTCGTCATCAAGGTGCATCAGTTCCGCCAGACGCTTGCGACCCCGGTTGGCACGGCTTTTGATCGTCCCAACGGCAACACCACACATCTCGGCTGCCTCTTCGTAGGAAAATCCTGACGCGCCCACAAGTACAAGTGTCTCGCGTTGTTCGTCGGGCAGTTGGGCAAATGCCTTGCGAAAGTCGTTCATCTGCAAGCGGCCATCGTGCGCCGGCTTTTCAGCCATGTTGCCGGTGTGAACGCCGTCCACATCCGCAACCTCGCGTTTTACCTTGCGACGGCTGGAGTAATAGGTGTTGCGCAGGATGGTAAACAGCCAGGCACGCATGTTGGTGCCTTCCTGGAATTTGTCGATATTTGTCCAGGCTTTGACGACGGTGTCCTGCACCATGTCATCGGCCACGGCGCCGTTTCGCGTCAAACTCAGGGCGAACGCCCGCAGTGCCGGCAGATGGTCTACCAGCTCATTTCTCGGATCTGAATCGCTCATTTATGGTCACCTGACCCTTTTTGGCTGTCCTGCTCTTGCAACTGCGCGAGCAGTTGCTTGAAGCGATCGGGAACCTCTTCCTCGACCTTTTCCTGAAACACACGACGCAGGTTGTCGTCTATCTGCTTGCGTGTCCCGGAATTCGGTTCGTTATTTGCCATTGTGGATTTCGCCTAATTTCAGAAATGTACTTTTGCGCACTTAGTTGGGAACTAAACACGGCATGCTGCGTTTGGTTCCCAAGAAATTCGAAATTCGGGGAAATAATATGACTTCTGAAAATACTGGCTTGGACCGTTCCGCCGAGATTGGCTCGGTGTTGCCATATCTACGCCGCTACGCGCGTGCGCTGACTGGTTCGCAAACGGGAGGTGACCGGTATGCCGCCGCTGCTCTGGAAGCGATCCTGGCCGATAGCAGTGCGCTGGACCCAAGTCTGAGTGTCAAGACAGGTTTGTTCAAGGTGCTGCATGTCATCTGGCAGGCCAGCAAGGTCGATACAATGGACAGTTCCGACGACATCATGGAGGGTGCAGCGCAAAGACACCTGGCAAAGCTGACCGACAATACCCGCGAGGCGTTGTTGCTGCACACCATCGAGGAATTCGATTTTGACGGCGTGGCTGATATCATGGGTGTGGACCGTGACGAGGCGGAACACCTGGTCAACGTCGCACACCGCGAAATGGCTGACAGCATCGCGGGTCGCGTTCTGATCATCGAGGACGAGCCGATCATTGCGATGGATCTGGAAAACCTTGTGGGTGATCTGGGTCACCGCATCACCGGCATCGCACGCACCCGCGACGAGGCCGTGAAGCTGGGCAGCGCCGACAAACCCGATCTGATCCTGGCCGACATCCGGCTGGCCGACAACTCGTCCGGCATCGACGCCGTGAACGATTTGCTGGGCCAGTTCGGCAACCTGCCGGTGATCTTCATCACCGCCTATCCCGAACGTCTGCTGACCGGCGAACGCCCCGAGCCTGCGTTCCTGATCTCGAAGCCGTACAAGGAAGATCAGGTGAAATCGGCTGTCAGCCAGGCGATGTTCTTTTCGACAACGGCTTCGCTGAAGGTCTGATACCAGACCCATCACGGATCAGCCAGAATTGGCCCGTCGCAGAAATGCGGCGGGCTTTTGCATGTCTGCTGCGTTGAAACGGGGGCAAAGGGCGCGCATGTTGAACGTATAGAAAGGCGTTTGATATGCAAAAAACAGATGTTTTGATTGTCGGTGCTGGTCCAACGGGTTTGGTTCTGGCGCTTTGGTTGCAGGCCCAGGGGGTCAGCGTCCGCATCATCGACAAGAGCAGTGCGCCGGGCAACACATCGCGGGCGATGGTGGTGCATGCCCGCACGCTTGAGCTGTACCGTCAGTTGGGGATGGCCGATGCCGTGGCAGCCGCCGGACACCCCAGCCGCGTGGTCAACATGTGGGCGCGCGGCAAACGACGCGCGCAGATCGACATGCGCGACTTTGGCGGCGACATAACCCCCTATCCCTATCTGCTGATCTTTCCGCAGGACCATCACGAGTCCTTTCTGTGCGATCAGCTTGCCGCGCGCGGCCTGACCATCGAACGCAACACCGAGTTGCTGGACGTCAAAGACGAGGGCGACCATGTCACCGCCACGCTGCGCGGTCCCGATGGCAAGACCCGGACCTGCACCACCCGGTTCATGGTAGGGGCCGACGGCGCGGCATCGACCGTACGCAAGGGGCTGGGCGGGAAATTCAAGGGCGGCACCTACAGGTCGTTGCTTTATGTGGCGGACGTCGAGGTCGCGCAGGACGTGTTCAACGGCAACGTCCACCTGTCCTTTGAGGAAACCGATTTCCTGTTGGTCTTCCCCTATGGCACCGAGGGAAAAATGCGGCTGGTGGGCAGCATACGGCCCGAGCGGGTGGCGCGCAGCGACGATCTGAACTTTGAGGATGTTGGCCGCGAGAGCCTGCACGCTCTGGGCATCCAGGTGACGCATCTGAACTGGTTCTCCACCTATAAATCGCACCACAGGATGACCGACAGTTTCCGGCACGGGAATATCTTCCTGGCCGGAGATGCCGCGCATATTCACAGCCCCGCAGGCGGGCAGGGGATGAACACGGGCATTGGCGACGCGATCAATCTGGCGTGGAAGCTGGCGGCAGTGGTCAATGGACGGGGCAATGACGCGCTGCTGGAAAGCTACCATGCCGAACGCGCGGCCTTTGCACGGACCTTGATCAAGACCACCGATCAGGCGTTCAACCTTGCCTCGCGCAAGGGCAGTGTCTTTGGCTTCATGCGCACCTATGTGGTGCCGAACGTCGCCAAGCTGGCCTTTGGTCTGGCCTCGGCCCGCGCGGCAATGTTCCGCGCGATTTCACAGGTGGCGATCACCTATGCAGACGGGCCGTTGGGGGTGGGCAAGGCAGGGGAAGTCTCGGGCGGTGACCGCTTGCCGTTCGTGCATCTGGACGAGGGTGACAATTTTGGTCCGCTCGCCGACATCATCTGGCAGGTACACGTTTACGGCCAGCCGACGGATGCGCTGCGAACATGGTGTTCGGACCGCGATGTGCCGCTGCATGTTTTTGGCTGGAACGCCGCCTGCGCGGCTGCGGGGCTGGAACGGGACGCGGCCTATTTGGTGCGACCAGACACCTATGTGGGCTGCGCGGCGTCCCAAGGCGATACGCAGATGTTAGAGACATATATGGCAGGTCTGGGGTTTTAGGCGTCGTCTTTTGGTATAAGCCCGATGTTGCCCAGCAAACGCTCGATGTCGCCGGTGCTGAACGGCATGGCAACCCGGTAGCCATCATAGAGAACTTCGGTGAAACTGGGGTTCTCGACGCCGACACGCACGGCTGTGACCGCGCGTTCGCTCAGAAGGTCCATCAATTCAGGGTCGACACTGCTGGCCGCGCTGCCCAGCAGGAAAACCACGTCTTGCGGGCCGTCCTTTTTCAACGTCTTGACCGCTTCCGGCACGTCTTCGACGCGGCGGATGGTCGATGCTGGAATGCAGTCGCGGAGGATCTGGGACAGATCCTCTGAAATCAAGATATCGCCCTGCACGACCAGGAATTTTGTCGTCATTCACTGTCCCCTAAATTCGTGACAGATTTTCTATATGGAACATTCTTCAGTGTCGCGCATTAAACTATGACATAGCTTTAAAAAGGTTTTTCGGACTATGGCGACCAAATGCGCGAACTGTCCATTGCAACGCAGTGACGTGTTCGTTGACCTGAATGACGACGAAATCCGCTATATGCAGAAGTTCAAAGTGGGCGAGCTTGAGGTAAACCCAGGCACGCCTTTGCTGATGGAAGGGTCGAACAGCCCACAGCTTTATACAGCGCTGCGGGGTATGGGCTTGCGTTACAAGACACTGGAGAACGGCAACCGGCAGGTGATCAACTTTGTCTTTCCGGGTGATTTCATCGGCCTTCAGGCCGGTATCATGGGCGAAATGCAACATTCGGTCGAGGCCACGTCGCCGATGACATTGTGCGTCTTCGATCGCAGCGAATTCTGGGGTTTCCTAAAGTCCCACCCCGAGCGTGCCTTTGACCTGACCTGGATGGCCGCCGCAGAAGAGCATTTTCTGGGCGAAGCGCTGACGTCGGTCGGACAGCGGACAGCCTACGAGGCGATAGCCTGGGCCCTGTGCAAGATCATGCTGCGCGGGCAGGCCTTGGGGTTGGCGCGCGATCACGTGATGCCCTTGCCGTTCCGGCAACAGGATCTGGCGGATGCGCTTGGCCTGTCGCTGGTTCACACCAACAAAACTCTGAGCAAATTGCGGACGCGTCAGCTGGCGAACTGGAGCGATGACGCCTTGATCGTCAATGATCTGGGCGCCCTGGCCAAGGCCGCCTGCATGACGTTGGAACCTTTGATGAAACGTCCGATCATGTAAGCGGATCGTCAAAGATCGAACAGGTCCGGGACCCTCTGCACGCCCATGCAGAGGGTCTTTTTGTTATCGTGACTCCGCCGCCAGCACATCATCCTTGACCTGACCCCAGGCGATCAGCGCAAAGACCACCGTGCCGCCAACGATATTGCCCGCCAGAACCGGAATGAAAAAGCCGAACACAGCCTCGGTCGGGCCAAGCAACCCTTGTACCGCAAGATAAGCCATTTCGACCGACCCTGCGACGATGTGGGTAAAGTCACCCGCCGCGATCAGCCATGTGAATGTCAGGATGATGAAAAACCCGGATTCGTCCGCCTGCGGCAGCATCCAAACGATGGCCGCGACCAGAATGCCCGCCGGAATCGCGCGGAAAAAGCTTTCGTCTGCGGGCATATGGATTGCATGTTCAGACAAGGACAGCAGCGCAGGCGCAAGGTTTTCAGGGATCGCGGGCGTATAGGCGTAAAGCGTCGCAATACAGAACGCCCCCAGCACGTTGGCCCCCAGCACAATCACCCACAGCCGCGCCACGCAGGCGAAATTATGCGCCGTTGGTTTGACCATCAGCGGCAGCACCGTGGTGATGGTGTTTTCGGTGAACAGTTGCATCCGGCCCATGATGACCAGCAAAAAGCCCAGCGAATAGCCAAAGTTCTCGATCAGGAACGACCATGGCGCATCGGGCAGATAGGTTCGCAGGATCGCCTCGCCCAGCACCGAAAAGCTGATCATGATACCGGCGGCCGTACCGGACCAGAACAGCGACCGCTTGGTGCGCGCCAGCTCTTCCTCGCCATCGCGGCGGATCACTTCGTAGATCAGCTTTGACGACAGTTTGGCCGCGGCTTCGACCGACTCGCGTTCGGTTTCTTCGTCAAGGGGCACCGCACCGGGATCGTTCTCGTGAATAGATACCATTTTATGTTCGTCCCAGTTGGTCATCAGACTTTAACACGCGGACCTCTTGTTTGGTTCCCGTTTATCTGGTGCCATTGCCCTGTAGGTGTTCTGCCCCACATTGCAGCCTGACACTTTGGAGAGATACATGTTCGGATCGCGCGCCTATGTACTGAAAATCGCACAAGACGTGCGATCCAGCTATTGGTTTATTCCCTCCACCCTGGTGGTCGCGGCCCTTTTGCTGTCTGAGCTGACCCAGTGGATCGACCACAACCCCGATATGCTGCCTGTCGCGCTGCCTGATGATTTTCTGAACACACAGGTGGACGGCGCGCGGCAAACGCTGGCGGTGATTGCGCAATCGATCATCGGGGTGACGGGTGTGATGTTCTCGATCACCATGGTGGCGGTGTCCTTTGCCTCTGGCAACTTCGGGCCGCGGCTGATCGGGAACTTTATGCGTGACCGGGGCAACCAGACAAGTCTGGGCCTGCTGATTTCGTCCTTTGTCTACACGCTGATGATCCTGCGCGCGGTGCAAAGTTCCGGTGCGGACGGGCTGGAATCCTTCGTGCCGCAATATTCCATGGTCGCGGCGATCCTGCTGACGTTGATGTCGGTGGGCACGTTGATCTATTTCCTGCACCATATTCCGGAAACCATCAATGTATCGAACATCTCGGCCGCGTTGGGGCGCAGGTTGGCGCGGGGGATCGAACGGATCATCGACAACCACGCCGAACGGACACCTGAACCCGAAGTGCAGCCTGCAAAGAATGCGACCGAGACCGAGCTGAGCCTTGGGCGTGCGGGCTATATCCAGCAGCTGGATCTGGCAGGTCTGTTTGAACTTGCCGAAGAAAACGACTGGGTGGTCCATGTCGCCGTCGAGATCGGCAGCTTTGTCAGCATGTACGAAACGGTCCTGACCGTCTATTCGTCCAGCGCACCCACGGCAGACCAATGCGACAGCCTGTGTTCCAGCTTTGCCGTCGGTGAAGAGCAGACCGAAGCGCAGGACATCACATTCATGATCGACCAGCTGGTCGAGATGTTGGCGCGGGCCTTGTCGCCGGGGGTGAATGATCCGTTTACCGCATTGAATTGCCTGAACTGGCTGCGCAACGGCATCAGCGTCGCCTTGCAATACAAAGGTGGGCTTGCCCCGGTGCCGCGGGCGCGCGTCCAATACCGCAGCCTGACCCTGCAGCATTTGCTGAACATCAGTTTTCGTGCCGCCGCACCCTATTGCATGCCCGACAAGATGGCGCGCGACCATTGGATGTTCTCCGTGCGCAGCCTGATGGACGCGGCCACGGGCGAACATAAAAAGACCGTGGCCAAGCTGCTTGAGGAATTTGAAAAAGCCTGAGCGCAGCCATTTGCCAAACCGGATCACTTGTCGCACAACTGCGGCACTGCTGATTGAAAGGTTCCCGTCATGCGTTTCGTCTTTCCACCCGCTCCCCAGGCCGCTCTGGCCGTTGCAGGCAGCACCGACCATTTCCCGGTTCGGCGTGTCTTTTGCGTCGGGCGCAACTATGCCGCCCACGCCCGCGAGTTCGGCAATGACCCTGACCGCGACCCGCCGTTCTTTTTCACCAAGCCGGCGGACGCGGTGGTGAACACGCCCTGCACCGTGCCCTATCCGCCGCTGACCGAGGACCTGCATTTCGAGATCGAGCTGGTCATTGCCATCGGCAAGGGGGGCGCAGACATCGCGGCTGCGGATGTGCCCGATCATATCTGGGGCGCTTCGGTCGGCATCGACCTGACCCGCCGTGATTTGCAGAACGAAGCCAAGAAGATGAGCCGCCCGTGGGACTGGAGCAAAGCCTTTGACCACTCGGCGCCGATCGCCCCCATCGTGCCGATGGCCGATGTGGCCAGCCTGACGCAGGGGCGCATCTGGCTGGCCGTGAACGGCGAAATCAAGCAAGACGCCGACATCGCCGATCTGATCTGGCCAGTGGCCGATCACATCGCAACGCTGAGCCAGGCGATGACACTGGCCCCCGGTGACATCATCATGACGGGCACGCCTGCGGGCGTGGGGGCGGTGACGCCCGGTGACGTGATGACGGGCGGTGTCGATGGCATTGCCGAACTTGAGGTGACAGTGGGGCCACGGGCATGACGCTTGTCCTGCACAACTATTTCCGCTCGTCCACGTCGACACGTGTGCGGGCGGCACTGAACCTCAAGGGGCTGGCCTATGACTATGTGTCCTATGCGCTGCTCAAGGATGAACAACGCGGGGCCGCGCATCTGGCGCTGAACCCGCAAGGGCTGGTGCCGACCTTGGTGACGGATGACGGTGCGCTGCCGCAGTCGCTGGCGATCATCGAATGGCTGGATGAGGTACACCCCGAACCGCCCTTGCTGCCCGCCGACGCATGGGGTCGTGCGCGGGTGCGCAGTCTGTCGCATATCATCGCGCTGGATGTGCATCCGGTGAACAACCTGCGCATTCTCAAACATCTTGAAACCGAATATGGCGTCGATGCCGACGGCAAGGCCGCGTGGTTCCGCAAATGGGCACAGGCGGGGATGCAGAGCCTTGAGGCGCGCCTGTCCTCAGAGGCTGAAACCGGCACTTTTTGCCACGGGGATACCCCCGGTCTGGCCGATCTGTGCCTGTTCGCGCAGGTGTTGAACAACGGACGGTTCGGCGTGGGGCTGGATGCCTATCCGACCATTGCGCGCATTCACGCGGCCTGTATGGCATTGCCTGCGTTTGAACGCGCAGCCCCCGTCAACCAGCCCGACGCGACCTGATGCGACACCGTGGCACGCGGCCTTCGTCTGGCTGCGTGCTACTCTGGATCTGGACAATGCTGAAGCCAGTTGATCGGAGTGACCCCATGAAATCCATGTTCCGCGTTCTTGCCATCTTCGCCCTCGCCACACCTGCCTTTGCCGACAGTCACGCGGCGGGGGATGCCGACGCCGGCGCCAAGACCTTTGGCAGATGCAAAAGCTGCCACATGATCGCCAATGGCGACCAAGTGATCGAAAAGGGCGGGCGCACCGGGCCGAACCTCTATGGCGTGATCGGGCGTCAGGCGGGAACTGCCGAAGGATACAGCTATCAAAAGTCCATCGTTGCTGCGGGCGAGGCTGGACTGGTCTGGGACGAGGAATCGCTGACCAAATATGTCGCCGATCCGCGTGAATTCCTGCGCGAATTTCTGGACGATTCCAAGGCCAAGTCGGGCATGTCCTTCAAGCTGAAAAAAGGCGGCGCTGATGTGGCTGCCTATCTGGCGCGTGTCGGTCCCGAGGTTGCGCCGGCTGACGCGGACGCCACCGAAGCACCGGCCGACAGCGACAGCTAAGGATACTATCGGGCGGTGCGGGCCTGTGCCTGCGCCGCCAGTTCCGGCAGGCCGTTGCGGGTATAGACCTCGGCCAGCATCCGGTTCAGCGGCACGCCATCAGGATCATAGGTGCGCCGCATTTCCAGCACTTGCTGTGCCCGCGCCACGTCTCCGTTTTCCATCAACGCATCCAGATGGATCTGGTCAAACAGGTCGCGCTGGGCGTGGCTGCCGCCGCATTCGGCCAGACGGGGCAGGGCGATGCCCAGAAGCCGTGCGGCTTCGGCCCAGTCGCGGTTGGCATGTGCCACGATCCCCTGGGCTGCGGGCAGTGCCACTTCGGCCCATGCGCGGTAATCGTGCTGCGTGCTGTCGGCGGCGCGGTCCGTGATCGCCTGCATCAGCACATCCATCGCCGCACGATCATCGGTGCGCCCCAGCCCATACAGGTATTGCAGCGTCAGGAACGGGCTGACCGTATCCGCCCCGCGCTGCGCCACATGGGCCACCACGTCGGCCCAGCGGTCGCCCACGTCGATCCCCGCGAAGTCCAGCCGCGCCAGCAGCGACACGGCCCCGACCTGATCCTGACTGTAATCCTTGGCCAGCCCCCAGACGTGTTCATCATAGGCTTGCAGCACATCCTCGTGCCGCCCCTGGCTGATGTAGAACAGCGCCAGATGCCACCAGTTGTGGCTGCGCATAAAGCTGTTCAGATCCTGCCAGGTGTCAGCGACGCTTTCCAAAAAGACGATGCCACCGGTCACGTCGCCACGCGTCAGATAGATATGCGCCAGCGCGTGATGCGCCCACGGGTCGTCGTGCCGCAGCCGCATCGACCGGCGCGCGGCGGCTTCGGCCTCTTTCAGCAGGTGACATTCCTCATAGCCGAATGCCAGCATGCCATGGGCATAGGCGATGTCCTCGGCCCCCGGAAAGGCGCGGGTGGCGATGCGCAGCATGGCCGGGAAATCGCCAATGTTGAACGTGTGGTACTGGCCCAGCTTCAGCATCACCATATCGC
Organism: Sulfitobacter sp. 20_GPM-1509m; assembly: GCF_000620505.1. Taxonomy (GTDB): domain Bacteria; phylum Pseudomonadota; class Alphaproteobacteria; order Rhodobacterales; family Rhodobacteraceae; genus Pseudosulfitobacter. The sequence continues at coordinate 414,385 of NZ_JIBC01000005.1, forward strand.
GCGGGTAACGGCGGATGGTTTCTTCGCACAGGGCAATCAGCTCGGGGATCTTGCCGTCGTGAAACAGGCGCGCGGCGTGAACGGTCGCCTGTTCGCGGGGTGTGGCATTGGGCGCGGCCGCTTCGGCAGCCTGCAGAAAAGGTGCGGCCAGTTGCGGGGCAATGGGTGCCTCCAGCAGCATGTAGAGGATCGCGGCATAGGCGTTGATCAACGCACAGTCGGGTGCTGCCTCGGCGGCCTTCAGCACATTGGCCGCCTTGGTCTGAAAGCTGATGAAACCGTGCACAAAGTCGTCGATGCCTTGCAGGGCGGCATCATCGGCACCGGTGACGGGCAGGCCATAGAGGTCGGTCATCTCAGGCATTCAGGTCCCTCCAGCAGGGCAAAAGGTCGTCCGGCTCAGCGTGGGCCAGATAGACGCCGCGTGCAATGGCCCGTGACAGGCAGACCGCAGCGGCATGGCCGATCACGGACAGGTCGCGGTGATCATCCTGCATGGGCCGCGCGCCGGTGGACAGGGCAAAGACCAGATCGCCGTCGCCGGGGCTGTGCGCAGGCACGCAGGCGCGGCCGATGCCGTCATGCGCGGCCCATGCAACACGTTGGCATTGCGCCTTTGTCAGGGCGGCATCGGTGGCGACAATGGCGATGGTGGTGTTGGCGCGTTCGATCACCGCACTGACCTTGCGGCTGTCCAGCGTGCGGCCCAGTCCACTGGCGGGGTCGGGGCCAAGGCCGCCAAACTCGCCGTCGATCTCGAAGGGGGCAGCCCAGAAATGTTTGTCGCCCGGTGTGGTCACGGCCCCCATCGGGTTCGCCGCGACCAATGCCGCCACGGTCGTGCCATCCGGCAGCACCAGCGAGGCCGAGCCAAGCCCGCCCTTCACCATCGCCGTCATCGCACCGGTGCCTGCACCGACGCTGCCCAGATCAAAGCTGTCGCTGGCGGCATCCAGCGCCGCACGCCCCAGCTTGCGATAGGGGTTTTCGTCCCAATCCTTGTCGCCGCCGGACAGCAGGTCAAAGATGATCGCGCCCGGCACCAGCGGGATCACGGCGTCGGCAATCCGGTAACCGCGCCCCATCGCCCGCAGCCCGTCAACCACACCCGAACAGGCATCCAGCCCATAGGCAGAGCCACCCGACAGCACCAGCGCATCGACCGCCGCCACCGATTTGTCCGGTTGCAGCAGGTCGGTTTCACGCGTGCCGGGCGCGCCGCCCATGACGGCCACCGAAGCGGTGAACGGCGCATCGGCGGTGACGACGGTGGACCCCGATTTCAGCACTTGGTCGGTGGCGTTGCCGACACGCAGGCCGGGCACGTCGGTCAACAGGTTGCGGGGGCCGGGTGTCATCATGTCAGATCCGTGGTTTCGGGGCGGCTGTGGCAGGATCGCCGGTGTTCGGCACGCCCTTGGGTTCGATCAGCAGCACCTTGCATTCGGCTGCGGCGCGGGGCCGGTGGGTGACGCCACGCGGGACGATAAACAATTCCCCCGCGCTGACGTGATGCTGCGCGTCTTCCAGATCCATCACCATCTCGCCTTCGAGCACCAGAAAGAAATCATCGGTGTCTTCGTGCAGGTGAAAGGGAAATTCGCCCTGAAATTTGACCACCATCACGTCGTTGTCGTTATAATCGGCGACCACATGCGGGTCCCAATGGGTGCTGAACTGCGCCAGCTTGGCGGCAAGGTTGACCGTTTTCATATGCAGCGTCCTCCGTCCACTTCCATGGCGACGCCGGTGATCATGCTGGCCTCGTCCGAGCATAGGAACAGCGCGGCATTCGCCAGATCTTCGGGCTGGGAAAAGCGGCCCAGCGGGATCGTCGCCAGAAACTTGGCACGCATTTCCGGCGTGTCCTCGCCCATGAAGGATTTCAGCAGCGGCGTTTCCCCGGCGACGGGGTTCAGCGCGTTGACGCGCACGCCGCTGGGGGCCAGCTCAACCGCCATGGTGCGGGTCGCGGTGATCATCCAGCCCTTTGATGCGTTGTACCAGTTCAGGTTCGGGCGCGGCGATACGCCGGCAGTCGAGGCGATGTTCAGGATCGCACCGGTGCCGCGCTCTTTCATGTGGGGAACAAGGCTGCGGGCGGTCAGATAGACCGACTTCATGTTGACGTTGAACACGCGGTCAAAGTCGTCTTCGGTCACGTATTCCATCGCCTGCGGCAGGTGGGTGATGCCCGCGTTGTTGACCAGAATATCCACATGGCCCAGCGTTTTCAGCGCCACATCGGCCATGGCCTGCACCGAGGCGCGCTTGCCCACGTCAACCTGACAGTATTCCGTGCTCAGATCGGCGGCCACTTTCGCGGCCCCCTCACCGTTGATGTCGGCCACCAGAACGCGGGCGCCTTCGGCGGCGAACCGGCGCACGATGCCTTCGCCAAAGCCCGACGCCGCGCCGGTTACAATCGCTGTTTTTCCGTCCAGTCGCATGTCATTCCTCCCTGTGAATACGCCTTAGCCGTGATGGGCCGCGACGGTTTTGAGCGTGGAAAAGCCATAGAGCGCTTCGAAGCCTTTTTCGCGACCGTGGCCGGATTTGCCGCTGCCGCCGAACGGCAGTTCAACGCCGCCACCCGCGCCATAGTTGTTGATGAACACCTGACCGGCGCGCAGCGCCTTGGCCAGACGCATCTGGCGCGCGCCGTTGGCGGTCCAGATGGCGGCAACCAGGCCATAGTCGGTGCTGTTGGCGATCTGCACCGCTTCCTCTTCGGTGTCGAAGGGGATCAGCACCTGAACCGGGCCGAAAATCTCGTCGCGGGCCAGCGTGTGATCGGGTGGCACGTCGGCGAACAGCGTCGGCAGCACATAGGCCCCGTCCTCATGGGCGTTCTGCAACTGGCCGGTGGCAGCGATGGTCAGGTCCGCGCCCTTGTCCAGAAAGCCCTGAACAATGTCGCGCTGCCGGTTGGAAATCATCGGACCGACACGCAGGTCGTCCATGGCCGGGCCGACGGTCAGCGCGCGATAGGCCTCGGCCATGCGGTCGCGCACGGTGTCATAAACGCCGCGCTGCACCAGAATGCGCGAAGACGCCGAACAGGTCTGGCCCGCGTTCTGGATGCCCGCGTTGACCAGAAACGGCAGCGCTGCATCCAGATCGGCGTCGTCGAACACCAGCTGGGGCGACTTGCCGCCCAGTTCCAGCGTCACGGGCACCACGTTGGCACCCGCTGCCTGCTGCACCAGCGCGCCGGTGCGCACCGAGCCGGTAAAGCTGATGTGGTGAATGCCGGTGTGGCTGGTCAGGGCAGCGCCTGCCTCGACGCCAATGCCCGTGACGACATTCAGCGCGCCATCGGGCAGACCCGCGTCCTGACAGATGCGGGCAAAGGCCAGCGCGGTCAGACATGCCTCTTCCGCCGGTTTCAGAACACAGGCGTTGCCCATGGTCAGGGCCGCGCCAACACTGCGCCCGATGATCTGCATCGGATAGTTCCACGGCACGATGTGCCCCGTGACCCCATGCGGCTCGCGCAGGGTATAGACGGTGTAGCCGTCCAGATAGGGAATGGTCGCGCCATGCACCTTGTCGGCGGCCCCGCCGTAGAATTCCATGTAACGGGCCAGCGCGACGGCATCGGCACGTGCCTGTCCCAGCGGTTTGCCCACGTCGCAGGCCTCAAGCTCGGCCAGCGCGTCCACATGCTCCAGCACGCGACGGCCAATCTCGGTCAGGATACGGCCCCTTTCCAGCGCGGTCATGCGGCCCCATGCGCCGTCCAACGCTGCCTGAGCAGCCGTGACAGCGGCGTCGATGTCGGCGCTGGTGCCGCGCGCGATCTGCGCCAGTTCGCTGCCGTCCGACGGGTTGACCAGCGGGATCGTTTCGCCGCTGGCGCAGGGCTGCCATTTGCCGCCGATCAGAATTTCGGTGGGGTCAAACCAAAGGGGGTTGGGCATGGGTACTGGCCTTGTCTGTTAGGTCGGGCAGCGTGGGCGCTGCGGCGAGCAAAGTTTGCGTGTAGGGGTGTTGCGGGTCGGAAAAGACCTGTTCGGTCGGTCCGTGTTCGACAATCTGTCCGGACTGCATCACCAGCACACGGTCGGTCACCGTGCGCACCACGCTGAGGTCGTGGCTGATGAACAGATAGGTCAGGTCGTATTGGCGGCAGAGGTCTGCCAGCAGATCAAGGATCTGCGCGCGCACAGAGACATCCAATGCGCTGACGGCCTCGTCAAAGACGATAAGTTCGGGGCGGATGATCAGCGCCCGCGCGATGGCGATGCGCTGGCGTTGTCCGCCCGAAAACTGGTGGGGGTATTTGTCGGCATCTGCCGCAGACAGGCCAACAGCTTCGAGCGTTTCGGCAATCAGATCGGTGCGGGCCTGCCCTTTGGGCGGGTTGTCCAGCAGGAAGAACGGCTCGGTGATCAGCCGCGACACGCGGTGGCGCGGGTTGAAGCTGCCGTAGGGATCCTGGAACACCACCTGCATGTTGCGGCGCACGGCAAGGTTGGCGCGGCCCGCCGAAAACACGGGCGCGCCGTTCAGGGTGATTGACCCGCTTTGCACGTCTTCCAGACCCAGAATCGCCCGTGTCAGGGTCGATTTTCCGCATCCGCTTTCCCCGACAAGGCCCAGCCGCTCGCCCTTCTTGATGTCAAAGCTGACGTTGTTCACGGCGCGGAAGGTGCCCGGCGCACCGAACACCGACTTGCGCGGCGTGCGGTAATCGCGGCTGACGCTGTCGACCCGCAACAGCGGCGCGTCGGAGGTCAGCGACGGCAGGTCCACCTGATGCGTCGAGGCCGCGAACAGCAGTTTGGTATAGGGGTGCTGCATGTTGCGCAGCAGGTGCGCGGTGTCGCCCTGTTCGACGATCCTGCCGTGTTGCATCACCACGATGCGGTCGGCCATTTCGGACACCACCGCCAGATCATGCGTGATCATCAGCAGGCCCATGTCATCCTCGCGCGCGAGTTTGGCCAGCAGCTGCAGGATCTGCGCCTGCGTCGTGACATCCAGCGCCGTCGTCGGTTCGTCCGCGATCAGCAGCGCGGGGCGCAGGGCGATGGCCATGGCGATCACGACGCGCTGACGCTGGCCGCCGGACAGTTCATGCGGGAACCGTCCCAGCGGAAAGCGGTCCTGGGGCAGGCCGACGCGGGTCAGGGTGTCGGCGGCGATCTGCATCGCCTCGGCGCGGGTGCCGGCACCATGGATCAGGATGGTTTCGGCAACCTGGTCGCCGATGGTCTTGACCGGATTCAGCGCGGTCATTGGTTCCTGAAACACCATGCCGATGGCATTGCCGCGCAGGGCGCACATCTGCGCCTCGGTCTGCGTCAGCAGGTCGGTGTCCTTCAACATGATCCGGCCCGTGGCGTGCGCCCCGCCGGGGGTCAGGCCCATGACCGAAAAGGCGGTCATCGACTTGCCCGAACCGCTCTCGCCGGTGATCGCCACGATCTCGCCCTTGGCCACCTCGAAGGTGACATCGTGCAGCACGGGATGGTCGTGAATGCCCATCGACAGCTTCTGAACGCTTAGCAAGCTCATACCCGTGACACCCGCAGTTTCGGGTCCAGCATGTCGCGCAGCCCGTCACCCAGCAGGTTCAGACCCAAAACGGTGATGATGATTGCACAACCGGGGATCAGCGCCATGTGCGGTGCGATACTGACCAGCGTTTGTGCATCGGCCAGCATCCGGCCCCAACTGGGCGTGGGCGGTTGCGCACCCAGACCCACATAGGACAGCGCCGCCTCGGCCAGAATGCCCAGACTGAACTGGATCGTGGCCTGCACGATCAGCAGATTGGCGACATTGCCCAGCACATGTTCGAACGCGATCCGCGCGTCGCCCTTGCCCGACACGCGGGCGGCCATGATGAATTCGCGCGCCAGAATGGGCAATGCGCCGCCACGGGTGACACGGGCAAAGACGGGAATGTTGAAGATGCCGATGGCGATGATCGCATTGATCGCACCGGCGCCAAAGATGGCGGTGATCAGGATGGCGATGACCAGACTGGGAAAGGCAAACACCAGATCGTTGCCGCGCATGATCAGCTCGTCGATCCAGCCGCCATTGCGCGCGGCGGCCCACAGGCCCAGCGGCACACCGATCAGCATCCCCACGCCCACCGCGACAAAGGCCACGGCGATGGACGTGCGCGCGCCCACCATGATCAGCGACAGGATATCACGCCCGAAATGGTCGGTGCCCAGCCAGTGCGTGCCGTTGGGCGGTTGCAGTTTTTGCGGGATGTCCATCGCGGTGTGCGCGTAGGGCGTCCAGACAAAGCTGAGCAATGCGGCCAGCACCACAAGCGCCGTCAGCAGCCCGCCGATGATCAGGTTGCGGCTCATGTGCGGCTCCTCAGGCGGGGATCGACAAGGGCATAGGCCAGATCGACGGCAAAGTTCACCATGATCACGGTGAACACCAGCAGCATGACCACGCTTTCCACCACGATCAGGTCGCGGGCGTTGATCGACTGGAACACCAGCCGCCCCAGACCGGGCAGGTAGAACACCTGTTCGATGATGATGGCACCGGCCAGCAGGAAAGAGAATTGCAGCCCGATGATGGTCAGAACGGGGATCATCGCATTGCGCAGCCCGTGCCGCCACAACGCTTGCTTGCGCGTCAGCCCCTTGGCCCGCGCGGTGCGCATGAAATCCTCGCCCAGCACGTCCAGCAGGGCCGACCGCATGACCCGCGACAGGATCGCCGCCTGTGGCAACGCCAGCGAAATCGCGGGCAGGGTCAGCGACCACAGCCCCGCGCCCAGCCCCTTGTCCCAGCCGACAAAGCCGCCGGCGCTGAACCAGCGCAGGTTGATGGCGAACAACAGCACCAGCATCATCGCAAACCAGAAGTTCGGGATTGCAACGCCCAGCTGCGTGGCCCCCATCACGGCGGTGTCGCCTGCCTTGCCCCGACGGGAGGCGGCATAGATGCCGGTGGGAAAGGCGATCAGGGTGCTGAGCGTCAGCGCATAGATCGCCAACGGCAACGACACCCACAAACGTTCGGAAATCATCTGCGCGACAGGGGTGCGATAGGTGTAGGAGGTGCCGAAATCACCGGTCATCAGCCCACCGATCCAGTTCAGGTACCGCTGCCATTGCGGCACATCCAGGCCCAGTTCGGTGCGCAGGGCGGCGATGGTGTCCGGTTGCGAATTGATCCCCAGCATGAACGTCGCCGGATCACCCGGAGCGATCTCGATCACGAAGAAAATCACCAGCGAGGCAACGGCCAGGCTGATGACAAGAGACAGCAGACGTTTGAAGATATATCGTAGCATCGCGCGCACGTTATGCCCGGATCGCGGCAGGGTCTAGCGCAGACCGCACACAAATGACGCAACGCTGCGAAACGCGATCGGCGGGGCTGGATCGGCCCATCTTACAGATCGAACAGACGCCCGCGATTCAGGATCGTGTTGGGGTCAAGGGTGCGCTTCATCTGTCGCATGACGGCCAGCTCTTGCGGGCTGCGCGACAGGCCCAGCCACGGTTTCTTGTCCACGCCGATCCCGTGTTCGGCCGAGATCGACCCGCCATGTTCGGCGGTCAGCGCATACAGCTTTTCCAATGCTGCGGCTTTGTCATTCGTGGTAAAAACGTAATGCAGGTTGCCGTCGCCCAGATGGCCGAACATGTAAAATCCGGCATCGGGGTCAATCTGGCGCAGCGCGGTCTGGCTGGCCTGGGCAAAGGCCTCGATCCGGTTCAGCGGAATGCTGATATCGCCATTCGCCACACCATCAAGCCCGCGCACGAAATCGGCAGCACCATCGCGAATGTCCCAAAGGGTGTCGAATTCACGGTTGGATTGGCTCACGATGGCATCCAGCGCCAGATCATCCTCCAGCGTCTGCATCAGGACCTGGGTGAACCGGTCGGCGACGGCGGGGCCTGCGTCGGCGGACTGACATTCGATCAGCACATAGAATGGCGCGATGGTGCCCAACGGGGGCTGGCGGTTCTGGTGGGCACATATGCCGAAATAGGTGTCTTTCCACATCACCTCGAAGGCTGACAGCACGTCGCCCAGCCCCTGACGCGCGCGCTGAAGCAACGCCAGCGCAGCAGGCAGCGACGGCAGGGCCAGCAGCGCGTTCAACTCTGTCTGCGGGCGTGGGTGCAGGTGAAGCAATGCGCGGGTGACGACGCCCAGCGTGCCCTCGGCGCCGATGAAAAGCTGGTTCAGGTCATAGCCGGTGTTGTCCTTCGCCAGACCGCGCAGCGATGACAGCACCGTGCCGTCGGCCAGCACGGTTTCCAGCCCGGCGACCTGCGCGCGGAACATGCCATAGCGCAGCACGCGGATGCCGCCGGCATTGGTGGCGATATTGCCGCCGATGGTCGCGGTCCCGCGCGAACCGATGTCGACGCCAAAGAACAGGCCGGCGTCCTGCGCCGCAACCTGCACCGTCTGCAACGGCGCACCGGCCCCCGCCAGCACGGTGGCGCTGTCCATGTCCACGACACCCACGTCGGTCATCCGTTCCAGCGACAGAACAGCCTCGCCCTCGGCAATGCGATGCGCACCGGACAGCCCCGTGCGCCCGCCCTGGATCACCAGCGGCTGCCCCGCATCATGACACAGCGCCAGCGCGGTTGCGGTCTGGGCGGTGTCGGCAGGGCGCAGGACAAACTGCGGGCGGGCGGAAAACCGGTCACGCCGGTCCTCCTGATAGCGCGGGCCAATGGCGTCGCCTGTCAGCAAGGCTTCGGGTGGCAGGGCCGATGCCAGACGGTCCACTAGGCCGGTGTCGGGCAGCGCGGGGGTGTCTTGCATCGGTGTCTCCTTTTGAGGGGCGCGCTTAGCTGGCCATTGCCTGTTCGGCCAACAGCTTGGCCAGCTCGCGCAGGACAAACTTTTGCACCTTGCCGGTCGAAGTCTTGGGCAATTCGTCGAACACCACCTTTGCGGGGCATTTGAAATGCGCAAGGGTCGCGCGGCAATGGTCAAGCAACGCCCTTTCGCTGGTCGTCTGTCCCGTGCGCAGCTCGACAAAGGCGACAGGCCGTTCGCCCCATTTGATGTCTGGCATCGCTACGACCGCACACAAGGCAACAGCCGGATGGGCAAAGATCGCGTCCTCGACCTCGATAGACGAGATGTTTTCGCCGCCCGAGATGATGATGTCCTTGGACCGGTCCTTGAGCTGGATATACCCGTCGGGATGGATCACACCCAGATCGCCGGTGTGAAACCAGCCGCCGGCAAAGGCCTCTGACGTGGCGGCGGGGTTTTTCAGGTATCCCTTCATCACGACGTTGCCGCGCAACATGACCTCGCCCAGCGTTTCGCCATCGCGCGGGACCGCTGCCAGCGTTTGCGGATCGCGCACATCCGCTTGGGACAGCGACAGAAAGCGGACGCCCTGACGTGCCTTGTAAGCGGCCTGATCGGCCAGCGGCAGGTCGTCCCACGTGTCCTGCCAGGCGTTCATCACCACGGGACCGTAGGTTTCTGTCAGCCCGTACATATGCTGCATCTCGAACCCGGCAGCTTTCATCGCCTCCAGCACGGCGGCAGGGGGCGGTGCGGCGGCGGTGATAAAGGTTGCCGTGTGCGCAAAGGGCGTCTTGTCGGCATCTGCGGCGTTCAACAGTGTCGTCATGACGATCGGCGCGCCGCACAGATGGGTGACGCCGTGGTTTGCGATCAGGTCATAGATTGGTTTGGCGCGGACCCAGCGCAGGCAGACATGGGTGCCCGCCTGAACCGCGACACTCCACGAAAAGCTCCAGCCGTTGCAATGGAACAGCGGCAGCGTCCACAGATAGACGGGGTGCCGCCCCAACTCGCCATGGATCACCATGTTCAGCGCCATCAGCGCCGCACCCCGGTGGTGGCAGACAACCCCTTTGGGATTGCCGGTGGTGCCAGAGGTGTAATTCAGGGAAATCGCGTTCCACTCATCGCGCAGGGGCGGTGCCACATAGTCAGCCGACCCCGAGGCCAGCAGTGCTGCATAGTCCATGATCCCGATCAGCGGTCCTTTGGGATAGGGGGCATCGTCGGGGTAGACCGGATCGTCATAGTCGATCACGACAGGCAGCGCGGAGGATGTCATCAGGCTCAGGGCTTCGGCGGCCAGATCCGAAAACTCGCGGTCAACGATCAGAACCTTGGATTCGGCGTGATCCAGTTGAAAGGCGATGGCACGGGCGTCCAGACGGTAGTTCAGCGAATGCAGAACCGCACCATCGGCCATGGCGACACCATAATGCGCCTCGATCATCGGCGGCGTGTTCGACAACAGCACCGAAACCGTGTCCCCGTGGCCGATGCCCAGCCCGACAAGGCCCGAGCCCAGCCGCACGCAGTTTTCCCAAAGCTGGCGATAGCTGATCCGGTCCGGCCCGTGGATCACCGCCACACGTTCGGGATAGGTCAGCGCCGCCCGTTCCAGATAGGACAGGGGCGACATCGGTTGGTGGTTGGCCGGACAGGGGTCCAGATCGGTGTCATAGATGCTCATGCGCGGAAATCCCTGGTCTGTGTGCATCAACGCGCCCGCTTTTGCAGTTCGCCAACGGGGTGGCCGTCGGATTTCCAGCCGCTGAAGCCGCCGCGCAGGCTGCGGGCGTCCAGACCCATTTCCTGCGCCACTTTCGCGGCCAGCAGCGACCGCCAGCCCGAGGCGCAATAGAAGACATAGGTTTTGCCCTCGGCAAAACGCGGCTTGTGATAGGGGCTGGCCGGGTCAATCCAGAATTCAAGCATCCCGCGCGGGGCGTGAAAGGCGTCGGGGATCATGCCTTCGCGTTCCAGTTCGCGGGGGTCACGGATGTCGACCATCACGATATCTTCCGCACCCAGTTGCGCGGCCATATCCGCGGCATCGACCGAAGTCACCTTGGCGTCGGCTTCGTCCAGCATCTGTTGGTATCCAATGGCCATGTCCTAGCGCCCCATGTTGTAGAATTCAGCGTTGGGTTTCATGCTGGTCAGGTTGGCCAGCCGGTTGGACATGCCGAAAAACGCGGTGATCGCGCCAATGTCCCAGATGTCTTCCTCGCTGAACCCGTGCGATTTCAGCGTTTCCACATCGGTCTCGTCGACCTCGTAGGCGCGGGCCGAAACCTTCATGGCGAAATCCAGCATCGCGCGCTGGCGCGGGGTGATGTCCGCCTTGCGGTAGTTGATCGCCACCTGATCGGCAATCTGCGGGTCCTTGGCGCGGATGCGCAGGATCGCGCCATGGGCGACCACGCAATACTGGCATTGGTTGGCGTTCGAGGTGGCGACGACGATCATTTCACGCTCGGCCTTGGTGATGTCGCCGGGCTTGTCCATCAGGGCGTCGTGATAGGCAAAAAAGGCGCGGAATTCTTCCGGTCTGTGGGCCAGCGTCAGAAAGACGTTCGGCACGAAACCCGATTTCTCCTGAACCGCCAGAATGCGGTCGCGCAGATCCTCGGGCAGGTCCTTGATCTCGGGCACCGGAAAGCGGCTGATGGATGTGTTGGTCATGGTCGTCCTTTCTCAGGTCAAAAGCGCAGTCAGTTGCGCCTGATAGATTTCGATGGCATCGCCCGGATTGTCGTCATGCGGAGCGATCCGAACCAGACAGGTCTGCGCGGAACAGCCCTGTCCGAATTGCGAGGTGCCGACATCCATCGTCAGCACGTTGGGATTGCCGGCCAGTTCGGGGCCGTCTGCCTGTTCGGTCAGCCACGCGCCGGTGGGCAACACCGCGACGCCGGGGCGCTGGTCAGCGGTCAGTCTGGCGGTGGCAAGACAGGCGCCGCGATCGTTCCACAGGCGCACGGTCTGCCCGTCGGTGATACCGCGCGCGGAGGCGTCATCGGGGTTCAGGCGCACCTGTTCGCGGCCGTTGCGTTTTTCCTCGCGGCTGGATGGGCCGGTTTCCAACTGGCTGTGCAGCCGCCCTTTGGGTTGGTGGGACAGCAGGTGCAGCGCGTCGGTTGCACCCGGCGCCCCCAGCCATTCGGCGGGCGGAATCCACGCGGGATGGGCGCGGCAATCGTCATAGCCAAGCTTTGCCAGTGCGGCGCTGCCCAATACGATCCTGCCGCTTTCCGTGGCCAGTGGTGCGGACTGCGGATCGGCGCGGAATTCGGCCAGATAGGTGTAATCGCGCTGGATCGGGCAGGCGGCGAAACCCTGTTCCCAAAAGGTGTCAAAGTCGGGCATGTCAAAGTCCAGCCGCTCCCGCACATCGGTCCGGCTGAGGTCATAGAGATGGCGCACCCACCCCATTTCGTCGCGGCCTTCGTCAAAGTCCGCCCTGACGCCCAGCTTTTCCGAAAGCCGTGTGAAAATCTCGAAATCCGACAGCGCCTGACCCATCGGGGCAACCGCCTGATGCATGGCAAGAATGTAATCCGACCGCCGGTTTCCAGCCAGATCGTTCCGCTCGAGCGAGGTCGAGGCCGGCAGGATGATATCGGCGCGTCGCGCGGTGGCCGTCATCATCGGGTCCTGCACGATGATGGTTTCGGGACGGGTCCATGCCTCGCTCAGCCGGTTCAGGTCCTGATGGTGGTGGAACGGGTTGCCGCCCGCCCAATAGACCAGCCGCGCGTCGGGGTAATTGCGGGTCTCGCCCTGATAGGTGAACGGCGCGCCGGGGTTCAGCAGCATGTCGGTGACCCGCGCCACGGGGATAAAGCTGCGGATCGCATCCATGCCCCTGCTCATCGCCGGAGACTTGCCGGTTTGGATCGGCGCACCGACCCCACCAAGCGATCCATAGCCATAGCCGACGCCACCACCGGGCAGGCCGATCTGGCCGATCATCGCGGCCAGACCCAGCGCGGCCCAGAACGGTTGCTCGCCGTGATGGGCGCGTTGCAGGCTCCAGCTGACGGTCAGCATGCTGCGGCTGTCGACCAGCTGCGCGGACAGGGCGCGGATCGCCGTGGCATCCAGCCCGGTAATTTCGGCGGCCCAATCCGCATCTTTGACAACACCGTCCTGCGCCCCTGCCAGATAAGACAGCAGCGTATCGGCGCCGCTGGTGCAGCGGTCCAGAAAGTCGCGGGCGTGGCGTCCGGCGGCGACGATTTCACCGGCCAGCCCCAGCATCAGCGCGGCGTCGGTGTTGGGCCGGATCGGCATCCATTCGGCGTTCAGCCACTCGGGCAGGTCGTCGCGCAAGGGCGACACCAGCACGACCCTGACCCCGCGTTCAGCGATCCGGCGCAGGTGGGTTTCCAGCTGGTGCGTGCCGATGCCCCCCGCCTCGCTTTGCGAGGTGCGTGGTGACATCGCGCCGAACACGACCAGCGTTTCGGTGTGTTCGGCAATGTTGTCCAGCGTGTTCGAACCGCCGCCACAGGCGCGCTCGTCGCCCAACGTGTGCCGCAGGATCACCGGACCTGCGGCAATCGAATAGGTGTCGACGTGGCCGGTATAGCCACCCACCAGATTCAACATCCGCTTGAGCAGGGTCGAGGCATGGTGAAAACGCCCGCAACTGGTCCAGCCATAGGACCCGGCAAAGATCGACGCGTTGCCATGGTCGCGCGCCACGCGCGAAATCTCGTCCGACACCAGCGTTGTCGCCTCGTCCCAGCTGACCGGCACAAACCGGTCCGAACCGCGCTTGCGCCCGTCACTTGCGCCGCGGTTCTCCAGCCAGCCTTGCCGGACCAGAGGCTGTAGCACACGCCGGTCGCTCTTGGTCCATTCGGCCACGGAATGGATGATCGGCGACGGGGCAGGGTCGGGGCCGAACGGCTCGACCCCCACGATCCGGTTGTCATCGACAAGGATCGTATAGGCACCCCAATGGCTGCAATGCGGTACACGACGGACGTTGGACATGGCGACAGGCCCTTTCATATCAAGGCTTCGATCAGGAACGGCCCACGGCGCTGGCAGGCCGCGCGCAGCAGGTCGCTGAATTCTTCGACGGTGCGGGCGCTGGCGGCCTCGACACCCATGCCGCGCGCAAGGCTGACCCAGTCCAGCGCAGGGTTGTCCAGGTCCAGCATCCGGCTGGCGTTGCGCCCGGCGGTGCCTGCGCCCACGTCCTTCAGCTCGCCATGCAGGATCTGGTAGCGGCGGTTGGCGAAGACGATGGTGACCACATCCAGTTCCTCGCGCGCCTGCGTCCACAGCGCCTGAACCGTGTACATGCCCGACCCGTCCGCTTGCAGCGTGATCACCTTGCGGTCCGGGCAGGCGACGGCGGCACCGGTGGCCAGCGGCATGCCGACACCGATGGCCCCACCGGTCAGTTGCAGGAAATCATGGGGTGCCGCGCCATAGGTGTGGCGGAAAAAGTCGCGGCCCGAGGTCACGGATTCGTCACAGACGATGGCATTGTCGGGCATATGATGCGCCAGTGCGACGGCAATGGCATCCGGCGTCAATGTGCCGCTGGGCATGTCGGGCTTGGCGCGGGACGCATGGCGTGCGGCGGGGCTGTTTGCCACGCCGAATTCATCCGCAAGCGCGGCAATGGCCGCTGGCAGATCGCTGCCTGCATCGGCCATGTCGATCACCTCGCAATTTTCGGGCAGCATCTTGCCGGGCTTTCCGGGATAGGCAAAAAAGCCGACCGGCGCCTTTGCCCCGATCAGGATGACCTGTTCCGTTTCGGCAAAGGTCGCAAGGGCCAGATCGATCTTGTAGGGCACCCGATCAACGGCAACGCGCCCCGCGCCGCGCATCATGCGACCGTTGGATTGCTGCGCCATCAGCCGCGCGCCGCTGCTTTGGGCGATGCGGTCCAGCGTGTCCAGTTCGGCATCGCGCAGCGCCTTGCCCGAGATCAGGATCGTGGTGTTGCGCCCGTTGCGCAGGGCGGCGGCGGCCTGTGTGATGCGCGCGGCATCCGGTGCTGTGGGCTGCGGCGGCGTAATGGCCACCGGATCACCAGCAGGCGCTGTCCCCCACGAGGCATCGGCGGGCAGGATCAGCGTGGCAATCTGGCCCGGTGCGGTAAAGGCGGCTGAAATCGCCTCTTCTGCTGTAGAGCCAAGCGTTTCGGGGCTGTCTGCGCGTCCCACCCAATGCGACATCGGCCGCGCCAGGCTTTCGATATCCGAGGTCAGCGGCGCGTCAAGCTCAAGATGATAGGTCGCATGATCGCCGACGACGTTGACCATCGGGCTGCCGGCGCGCCGCGCGTTGTGCAGGTTGGCCAGCCCGTTCGCCAGCCCCGGCCCAAGGTGCAGCAGGGTCGCGGCGGGCTTTTCCGCCATACGGGCGTATCCGTCGGCAGCGCCTGTGACCACACCCTCGAACAGGCCCAGCACGCAGCGCATCGCTGGCTGGCGGTCCAGTGCCGCGACAAAGTGCATTTCAGAGGTGCCCGGATTGGCAAAGCAGGTGTCGATTCCGTTGGCAAGCAGGGTATCGCAAAGCAGGTCGGCGCCGATTTTCATAGTGTGTCCTCGTTCAGATGTGCAGCGGCGTCCGCGATGCCGGACAATGCCGCCCAATGGGGTGATGCTGTGTCGACCAGATCGCGGAAGGATGCAAATTTTGCGTCCGCATAGCGCGCGACCGGGCCGGTTTGGGGGGGAATGCTGTCTTCGGGCGGGCCGATCCATCGGGCCGCGATATCGGCAGGGGAAGCGCCCAGAAGATGTGTTGCCGCAATCGCGGCCAGCCCGCGCGGGCCAGCGTGCGCCGTGGGGCTGCGCACCACCCGCGTGCCAAGGCAGGTGGCCAGAAACCGCGCGAAATCCGCATCCCGCGCCAGCCCGCCACCCAGCGACAATGCGCCTTGGGCGGCACCCATCATCATGTGACTGGCCCGCGCGACAAAGGCCAGCGCCTCGCGTCCGGCCCATGCGATCTGGTGCGGTGTGGTGGCGGCACTCAGCCCGAACAGGGCACCGCTGGCCTGCGGATCCGTCCAGGGCGCGCGCTCGCCGCCCGGCTCGAAAAAGGGATGCATCACCAACCCTGAATAGGCGGGCGGCACCGGCGATGGCAGATCGCGGAACTGTCCCTGCAAATGCTGCAACAGGGTCGCGCCGTTAAAACAGGGGTGAAAGCACAGGAACCCGTCGCCCAGCACGAATTGCTGTACCATCGCCCCGCGCGGCTTTTGCGGCATCGTATCGGGATCATCCAGCAGACAGGCGTGAATCGCACTGGTGCCAAAGACCGAGGCCCGCGTGACCTCGGGACGTGTACCCAGGCCCAGCCCGATCAGCGTTGCCTGCACATCACCCGGCCCCATCAGCACCGGCAGACCGGCGGGCAGGCCGCAAGCCTGCGCTGCGGACGCAGACAATGACGCGCGGCATTGGCCCACGGGCGCGAATTCGGGCAGAACGTCGAGGCCACGGGTCAGCCCCAGCACCTTTGGTATCTCTGCGGACATCCGGCCATCGCGCCAGCTGCCCCAGACCGGCAAGGCGGCGCTGGGCTCGGCCAACAGGGTGCCGGTAAGGGCGTAGAACAACCAGTCTTTCAGGCGCAGGATTTTTGCGATCCGCTGAAAACGGTCAGGCTCATGGCGTTGCAGCCACAGCAATTGCAGGCTTTGCGCGGCGGCAGTGGGGCGCGATCCTGTGATGTCCTCGATCCGGTCCAGCGCATCGCCCAGTTCGCTGACCAGCCCGCGCGCCCGACCGTCCAGCCATGTCATCGCAGGCCCGACCGGCTGGCCGTCTGGATCCACCGGCCACAGCCCGTCGCCCTGTCCCGTCAGGATCAGCCCCTGGGGTGCGTGACCCGGCGCGCGCGCCATGCAATCGCGCAGCGCCCGTACAGCCAGTTCGCGCGAGGCATCCATGTCCTGTTCAACCCGCGCGCCGGTGCGCGTCAGCGCAGTATTGGGCAAATCCACATGCGCCAGCAGCTGCCCCGAGGCATCAAAGGCGGCGGCCTTGACCGCCGTCGTGCCGCTGTCCAGGCACAGGATCACAGGGGCAACGCGTTACGACGCATGTTGCAGACCCTTTTGCACATCAGGGGTTTGCTGGCCGTAAGTCTTGAACTTCTCAAGCACCACCGCGATCTGCGCTTCGGACAGAACCGGCGGTTCGCCCATGGGCAGCAGGGCCAGCAATTGCGTCGCCAGTTCTTCCACGGTCACCGCCAGCGCCAGCGCGCGTACAATGGACACATGTGCCGCGATCACGCCGTGATGCGCCATCAGACAGGCGCGGCGGCCTTCCAGCGCCTTGACGACTTCGTGGGCCAGTTCCTGCGTGCCGAACAGCTCATAAGGCGCGCAGCGGATGCTGTCCCCGCCAGCGGCCGCAATCGAATAGTGGATGGCCGGGATATCACGGCCCAGTACGGACACGCTGGTCGCCTTGGTCGAATGGGTGTGCACAACGGCGTTCAGCTCGGGGCGCGCTTGCAGGATGTCGCGGTGAAAGCGCCATTCGCTGGACGGCAGCACGTCGCCCGTAAACGAGGCATCCCAGTTCATCGCAACCACATGTTCGGGGCGCAGCTTGTCATAGGGGATGCCGGTGGGCGAAATCAGAAACCCGTCGCCGTGGCGGACGCTGATGTTGCCCGCCGTGCCCTTGTTGATGCCCAGCCCGTTCATCGCGCGGCAGGCTTCGATCAGTTCGGTTCGCAAGGTCAGCTCTTGGTCGGTCATGTCTCTATCCTCAGGTGCACAGGTTGTGGGGCGTGTCGCCCGCCAGAAAACGCGCGATGTCCTCTGCGATCACGGTGGCGGCCTTTTTCGCAGAAAGCTTCGAGGCACCGGCGATATGCGGCGACAGGGTGACGTTTGGCAGTTGCAGCAACGGCATGTCGGCGGGCGGCGGTTCGGGGGTAAAGGTATCAAGCGCGGCACCGCGCAAATGCCCCGACACCAGCGCATCATACAGCGCGTCATAGTCCAGGACCTGCCCGCGCGTGGTGTTCACGATATAGCCGCCGGGTTTCATCGCCGCGATCCGTTCGCGGCTGATCATGCCGATGGTCTCGGGCGTCACACGCGGGTGCAGCGTGACCACATCCGCCTCGGCCAGCAGCGCGTCCAGCTCGGCCTTGCGAAAGCCTGCGGCGGTTTCTTCGGGGGTCAACGGCTTGAAAGGGTCATAGATCACGATCTCGCACCCAAAGGGCTGCAACAGCCGCGCGACGCGGGTGCCGATGTCGCCATAGCCGACGATGCCAACGGTCAGTTCGCCCAGTTCCGGACCTGCATTGTCATAGTGGTAATAGTCTCGGTTGAACGACCCGCTTTTCACCGCCAGATGCCCCCGGATCAGGTTGCGCGTTTCCGCCAGCAACGAGCCCACGGTAAATTCCGCCACCGCCGATGCGTTGCGGCCCGGCGTGTTGACCACGCTCAGGCCACGGTCGCGGGCGGCGGGCATTTCGATGTTCACCGGCCCGCCGCGCGACACGGCGATCAGCTTCAGCGCGGGGGCATGGTCCATGCTGTGGGCCGTGATCGGTGCCAGATGGGTCACCAGCACGTCCAGATCGGACAGGAAGTCAAAGTAATCCTCGGGCCTGCCGACGAATTCCCCCACGGGTAGATCAGGATCGACCTTGGTTGATTTGACATGCAGCGGCCAATCCAGTTCCATTTCGCGGAAGGTGATCTCGCGGTCCCCCAGCCGGGCTTCAAGCGCCTTACGGAACAGGGCGGGCTGCATGAACCCGTCACCGATGATGCCGATGGTCAGGGGCGTTGTATCATGCGTTGTCATGCGGCTGTCCTAAGCTTGCTCGGGTGCGGCCACGGGGTCCAGCCCCGGCAGCACATCGCGGTAGGTCTCCAGATCCAGCCCGTGTTCGGCCATCACTTCGGCCGTGTGCTGGGCAAAGCGCGGCGGTGCGCTGTGATAGCTGACCGGCGTGCGCGACAGTTTGATCGGGCTGCCCGTGCCGCGGTAATTGCCGATGTCCACGATCATTTCACGGTGGGTCGTATGCGGGTCGGCCACGACCTCGTCGATGGTGCGCACGGCACCGCAGGGCACGCCCATGCGGATCAGCTTTTCCGACAGCGGGCCGCAGTCGAACGCCGCCATCGCGGTTTCCAGTTCCACCTTGAGCGCGTCGGCATTGGCCAGCCGGTCGGCATTGCTGGCAAAGCGGGGGTCGGTCGCCAGTGCGGGGTTGCCAATGCCTTCGCACAGTTTGACGAACTGGCGGTTGTTGCCGACGGTCAGGAACAGCGGCGCGGTTTTGGTCTGGTAGGTGTCATAGGGGCAGATGTTGGGATGCGCGTTCCCGGTGGGGGCTGCGACTTTGCCAGACAGGTAGTAATTGGGCAGATGCGGGTGCAGCAGGGACACGCCGCAATCGTACAGGGTCGTTTCAATGAACTGCCCACGCCCGCTGGTGGCGCGTTCGTTCAGCGCCATGCACACGCCCAGCGCCGCGTTCAGGCCGGTGACCATGTCGACCACGGGCAGGCCCACACGCGTGGCGTCGCCGCCGCGTTCGCCGTTCACGCTCATGATGCCACAGACCGCCTGGATCGCCGCGTCATAACCGGGCAGACCACCTTTCGGGCCATCGGCGCCAAAGCCGGACACGCGGCAATGCACCAGCTTGGGAAACCGCGCTTGCAACTCTTGGGTGCCCAAGCCCCAGCGTTCCAGCGTGCCGGTCTTGAAGTTTTCCAGGAACACGTCGGCATCGGCCAGCAGCTCCAGCAACAATGTGCGCCCCGCCGGCTGCGAGATGTCCACCGCAATGCCGCGCTTGTTGCGGTTCAGACCCTGAAAATAGCTGGCCGCCCCGTCCAGAAAGGGCGGACCCCAGCCGCGGGTTTCGTCACCGGCTGGCGGTTCCAGCTTGATCACATCCGCACCGTGGTCGGCCAGGATCTGGCCGCAATAGGGCCCACCAAGGACTCGGCTGGCGTCGATGACCTTGAGGTTGGAAAGGGAGCCGGTGGGCGTCATGCAGTTCTCCGTTCAATCGGGGTATGCGGCCCGCAACGGGCCAGTGTTTCAGCAGTGTTGGGTTTGGGCGGCCAGATCGCGCCGCCAGTTTTCGGCAAAGGCCGGGTAGGTTTCAGCAAGCTTGTCCAGAACCGGACCGCGCAACAAGGCAAGCGTGGCGGCATCGGGCGCGGGGGTTTGCGGCACCTCGTCGGGGTGGTCAAAGTCAAAGCCGGTCGCGTCGCGGATGGTTTCAAGCGTTTCGCCGGGGTGGACCGACTCCAGCGTAAAGCCGGGCCGCGTCTTGTCGAACGAAAACAACGCCTTGCCCGTCAGCAGCGCCACGGGGCCGCCGGGCCGGTACACATCCGGCGGGCTGACGCCGGGGGCCGAGATGAAATCGACCTGTTCGACCATCACCCGCGGGCTGTGTTCCTCGCGGAACAGGATCACGCGGGGCACGACGAAATACAGATACGCCGACCCGAAAGAGCCGGGCCAGCGGACCTTGCTTTGCGGATAGTCCCCCGCGCCGACAAGGTTCACGTTCGCTTGCCCGTCGATCTGCCCGCCGCCCAGGAAAAAGGCGTCGATGCGCCCCTGACCTGCGCAATCGAACAACTCGCCCGATCCATTGGTGAAAAAGTTGTGCGCGACAGACCCCAGGATCGACAGCCGCACGTGGCGTGTCTGTTCATCCAGCGCCTGACGCAGCATGGCACCGGCGGCGGGCATCGGCGACGATGCGCCAACCGCCACGTGACGCACATCGGCCAGCAGGGCGGCGATGGCGGTGATCAGCGTTTCGCTGGGCAGTGCAGGGGGTTGGGGCGTCATGTGCGGGCCTCGGTTGGGGTGTCGGTGGCGGCCATGTAGGCGTCGAACCCCTCTTGCGTGCGGGCGGCGGCGGCATAGCGTTTCAGCGCGTCGGTGTCCGCCGGATAAACGCCCCACAAGCCATAGGGCCACGCCCCTTGCGGCACATGGGCGATGCCCGACACGTACAAGGCCGGCAGGACCCCCGCAGCGGTGGTTTCA
The DNA here is from genome assembly GCF_000620505.1 of Sulfitobacter sp. 20_GPM-1509m. GTDB lineage: Bacteria > Pseudomonadota > Alphaproteobacteria > Rhodobacterales > Rhodobacteraceae > Pseudosulfitobacter. Next base: position 435,216 of record NZ_JIBC01000005.1, read on the forward strand.
TCCGCCAGCAGGTTGTCGTCCACGATGCGGTCAACGGTGACATAGGTGTCGGTCGCGGCATAGGCCATCGGCGCCAGTTCGCGCCGCCGCCCGATCCAGACATTGCCCGCGCGGTCGGCCATGGGCGCGTGGAAAATGGCGACATCTGGCTTGATGGCGGGGATCAGCACCACCGGGTCACCCTGATCGGCAAAGGGATTATCGATGACCATCCAGTCGGGGCGGTTGCGCAGCACGTCGGTGCCGATCAGGCCGCGCATCGGGAAAAACGGCGATCCTTTCTGCGCGGCAATCAGGCCCGCGTGAACGGCGGGACAGGTGGCGTCAATGACGCGGATGCGCCCCTCTTTCACAGCCGCGTTGAACCGGGGGGCGCCACCGGCCTCGCCCAGGCTGACGGCGCTGGTTTCGACCGACCGCACACAGCCCGCGCCAATCAGCTGATCGACCTGCAAGCCGCCGGTCGGGACACAGACAAGATCAAGATCACGCAGCCCGCGTGCGATCATGGGACGGGTAAACGCCATCGCAACGCCGGCGTAATCGACGGGCACGGCGATCCGCATTCCGTCCCTGAGCCTGTCCACCAGACTGACCACATTCGTTAGCATTTCGGTTCGCCTGCTTCTTGGTGCGTTTCGATCCCTGTTGTTCTGTATTGTGGAACAACATTTCAACAACAAGGTATTCAGGCAGAGGGAAATTTGTCAATCGCCCAAATTTGCCGCAGCGCAGCAACATTTGACTTGGATAGCAAGGGGATTGACAGGTGATTTTTTCGATACAATGATCGTATTCGGAATAGCGTTCTATAATATGGAACACTAGGGAGGATAAGATGACATTGAAGCTGGCAGACCCCGTTGTTGTGCCCGGCGGTGCTGACGCCCGATGCGATGACGTGTTGCGTGCGGGCATTGGTTCGGGGATCACGATCGAAAACGTGACGAAACGATACGGCGCGTTCGTCGCCGCAGACCGCATCAGTCTGGACATCCAGCCGGGCGAATTTGTCACGCTTCTCGGGCCGTCTGGCAGCGGCAAAACGACCTTGTTGAACCTGCTGGCTGGCTTCCAGCGCGTCGATGGCGGTGAAATCCGTGTTGATGGCAAGCCGGTACAAAACGTGCCGGTTCACAAGCGCGGCTTCGGCATGGTGTTCCAAAGCTATGCGTTGTTTCCGAACATGACGGTGGCGCAGAACGTCGGCTTTCCCATGCGCATGGCGGGGATCAACCGCGCCGATACCGACCGGCGCGTGGCGGAAACGCTTGGGATGATGCAGCTTTCGGATTCAGCGGCCAAGATGCCATCCGAGATGTCGGGCGGTCAGCAGCAGCGGGTCGCCATCGCGCGGTCCATCGTCATGCGGCCAAAGGTCGTTTTGATGGACGAACCGCTGAGCGCGCTGGACCGGCGGTTGCGCGAATCCATCCAGATGGAAATACGCGACCTGCACCGGACCATCGGCAGCACGTTCCTGTTCGTCACCCATGACCAGAGCGAGGCGCTGACCATGTCGGACCGCATTGCCGTCATGGACGCGGGCCGCATCATTCAGGTGGACCGCCCCGAAACCATCTATCGCCAGCCCTGCAACCGCTTCGTTGCGGGCTTTGTCGGTGAAAGCAACCTGATCGACGCAGAGATCGTGCGTCGTGAAGGTGCGGCGCTGGTTCTGCGCACCAAGACCGGCCACATTTTCCGCAGCCCGGCACCCGAGGAAGTCTCGGGCCGCAACGTGACGGTTCTGGTGCGTCCCGAACGGCTGATCCTGTCCGACACGCCGGGTCAGGAATCGATTCCGGCGCGTGTGAAGTCGGCGCTGTTCCTGGGCGAAATCCTGCGGATCGAGGTGACGCTGGACAGCGGAGAGACATTGTTGGTGCGCTGTTCCGACAGCGCAGGTCAGACACTGCCTGCGCCCGGCAGCATGGTACATGTCAGCTGGGGCATGTCGGACGGGTGGGTTCTGGCATGACACAGACGGATGCGCATGACGGTAACCCGGGGGTTACCCCCTCTCGCAGCCTGTCGGAACGGTTGAAAGATCCGGCGCTGCTGCTGATCCCCGCCTTTGCCTTTCTGGGGTTCATGTATCTGCTGCCGCTGACCGACCTGATGCAAACCAGTGTCGAAGGTGACCCGTGGTGGGCCGATCTGCAACGGGTGCTGTCGGTGCCGCTGTATTTCGATTCGCTGGTGCGGACGATGAACATCGCGCTGACCGTGGCGCTGTTGTGCGCGCTGATCGGTTACCCTGCGGCGCTGCTAATCCAGCGCACAAAGGGGATCACGCAGGTGCTGGTGGCGATGGCGATCATCCTGCCCTATTTCATCGCGATCCTGATCCGCACCTATGCCTGGATGGTGCTGCTGGGCCGCAACGGGCCAATCAACAAGTTTGCCGTGTGGATCGGTGCCTTTGACGAGCCTGTGGGCCTGTTGTTCAACCGGGGCAGCGTGCTCTTGGGCATGACGGCGGTGCTTTTGCCGATCATGGTGCTGAGCATCTATTCCAGCCTGTCGCGGCTGGACCCGGCGCTGGTCCGCGCGGCGATGGCGAACGGCGCGGGGCCGCTGGCCGCCTTCTGGCGGGTGCTGCTGCCGCTGACCCTGCCCGGTGTTGGTGCCGGTTTCCTTCTGGTCTTTGTTCAGGCGCTGGGGTTCTTCATCACGCCCAGCCTGTTGGGTGGTCCCGGCGACATGATGTTCGCCATGCACATCACCCAACAGGCGGATTCGATCACCGGCGAGGGGTTCTTGCAGGCCCTGGCCGTGGTGTTGCTGGTGCTGACACTGGTTGTGGTGGCCATCGCGGGGCGCTTTCTGGGGTTCGAATTCATCTGGGGCGGCGAGCGTAAAGCCCCGATGCCAAAGGCGCAGCAGAACGTGGACCGTCCAAGGCCGGCCCGCGGCGGAACCAAGGCGGCACTGGCCGACAGGGTCGGCTGGCCACTGCTGCGCGGGCTGGGTGCACTGAATGCCCGTTGGGGCGAATGGACGGTGCGGGTGCTGGCCATCTGCGTGATTGCCACGCTGGTCCTGCCCATCGTCGTCGTCATGATCATCTCGTTCAGCAAGGCCAGCTATCTGACCTTCCCACCGACCGAATATTCCCTGCGCTGGTACGAAAAGTTCTTTTCCGACCGCAACTGGATGTCAGCGTTCTGGAATTCGCTGTTCATCGCCATCATGTCCGCCGGCATTTCCGTCACGCTGGGGGCCACGGCGGCAATGGGGATCGTGCGCAGTTCGATCCGGGGCAAGTCCACGCTGATGCTTTTGCTGGTCAGCCCGATCATCGTACCGCCCGTGGTGCTGGGCCTGTCTCTGTACAGCCTGTTTCTGAAATTCGACATGGTTGGCACCTATTGGGGTCTGGCCGCGGCGCATTCCATCGGTGGCATTCCCATCGTGGTGGTGATCGTCGCCGCAGCCTTGCAGGGTGTTGACCGCAGGTTGGAACAAGGGGCCGCCGTGCATGGCGCGTCGCCGTTGACGGTGTTTCGCAAGGTGACCCTGCCCGCGATTGCGCCCGGTCTGGGGGCGGCGGTGTTCTTTGCCTTTTTGCATTCCTTTGACGAGCTGGTGCTGACGTTGTTCCTGTCCAGCCCGCGCATGAAGACCCTGCCGCTGATGCTGTGGGGCGACATCAATTATCAACTGAATCCGGTTCTGGCGGTCGTGTCCACGCTCGAGGTTCTGCTGGTCGTTGGTGGCATCATATTGGCGCGTCCGGTCTTTGCCCGGGCCCGCGCCGGCACGTGAACGACCCAAAGACAACACAGGAGGAGGAGAAGAAAATGTTTATGACCAAATTCAGAAAAATGGGCCTGTCGGTGATTGCCGCCGCAGCCTTGCTCGCGGGGGGCGCGCAACTGGCGTCTGCCGACGGCGAGGTCATCATGCAGGACCCCGGTGGCAGCTATGGCGATGCATTGCGGTCGGTGATGTACGACAGCTTCGAGGACGAGACCGGCATTGACGTGATCACCGTGCAAGAGGCCCGGTCCGGCCCCCGGATCAAGGCGCAGGTGGATGCGGGCAAGACCGAGTGGGACCTGACGTTCATCTTTGACCAAGAGGTCGGACTGCTGGGCGATTGCTGCCTTGCCGACATCGACTATGACAAGCTGTCGGACAGCGCCAAGGAAACGCTGGCCACAATGCCCGACAACCTGAAACGCCCCAAAGGCGTCGCCTTGCAGGTGATCGGCGTGGGTCTGGTCTATAACACTGATGTCTACAAGGACGGCAACGTCCCCCAAAGCTGGGCGGATTTCTGGGATGTCGAAAAGTTCCCGGGCGAACGGTGCCTGCCTGCATGGCCGCGCTTTACCATGGAGGCCGCTTTGATGGCTGACGGTGTCGCCAAAGAGGACCTGTATCCGCTGGACATGGACCGCGCGCTGGCAAAGCTGGAAGAGATCAAACCGCACGTGACCAAGTGGTGGACCACATCCGCGCAGCCGCCGCAGCTTTTGCTGGATGGCGAGGCGGACATGTGCATGGCCTACACCGGTTCAACGTCTTTGCTGGCGCTGGAGGGTGCACCGATCGAAGTCGAGTGGAACCAGGGCTTTGTCTACTATGATTTCTTCTCGATCCCCAAGGATGCGCCGAACTATGACAACGCGCTGAAGCTCTTGTCGTGGCGTCTGGACGCCGATCTGGCGGCAGAGCTGACCTCGGCCTATCCGGTGGCATTGCCGTCGCCGTTGGTGTTCGAGAAGGCCGATCCCGAGATCAGCAAGTATTGGGCGAACAACCCCGACAACGTGGCGAAGGCCATCGAATGGAGCCCGGAATTCTGGGGTGCGCAGGCCGCAGCGGGCAACATGACCAACGAAGAGTACGGTCAGGAACAGCTGAACAGCTTGCTGGCGAAATAACCGGCAGATGACAGGATCGGCGGCTGCGGGGCTATGTCCTGTGGCCGCCGTTTCGTTGCGGAACGCTGTTGCGCGATGCACTGTTCACAGCGTGATATTCAAGGTAACAGGTTTGTCATGGACAAGGCATTTATCAAGGGGTTGCGCCTGATCGAGGCGCTTGCGCACAGCGAAAAACCGCGCGGCGTGACCGAGCTTGCCGCCGAACTGGGCCTGACCAAAAGCAACGTGCACCGGCTGTTGGCGACCTTGGTGGCACAGGGCTATGTCCATCAGGATCCGCAATACAGCACCTATGCGCTGGGCACCAAGATATGGGAACTGGGCAGCCACGTGATCCGTCGGCTGGACCTGACCAAGGTGGCGCGTCCGGCGATGGAACGTCTGGCGGCGCTGACCGGTGAAACGGTCCATCTGTCGGTGCTGGACGACATGGACGTTGTCTATCTGGACAAGATCGAAAGCAGCCATCACATCCGCGCCCACACCCACGTGGGCCAACGCGCGCCGGCCTATACGATGGCCACGGGCAAGGCGATGCTGGCGCGGATGCCCGACGCCTATCTGGAACGCTATCACAACCGGTTTCAAAGCTTTACGCCGACCACCATCACGACAATGGACCAGCTTCACCGCGCCATTGAAGAGGTTCGGGCGACCGGCTTTGCCGTGGTGCCGCACGGGGAATGGCGCGCCGGTATCGCGGCCTGTGCCTGTGCGATCCTCGGACCCAACGGCGATCTGGCCGGCGCGATTGGCGTGTCCGGTCCCGACACCCGCGTCAAACGCGAAGAACTGGACGCCTTCAGCCCGCACCTGGTTGCGGCGGCTTCTGCGATTTCGTCCGCCTTGGGATACACCGGCGAACATTAGACCGGACGCCTGTCCCCCGCCTTTTCAATGATCTTAAACGCGCCATGCGGCCTTGTTGCGTGCGCGTGTTTCTTTTTTAGGCAGATGCCCGGGGATTCTCTGTGGCTTTGGAAAAATCAGAACAAATAGTTTGACCGATTGGTATGAAGATATCTAGGCTGCCTGAAAACAGGGGGGCCTATGATCTATCTCAGCATGAAACCGATGGTCCGCACGGTGCCGGCATGAAACGATACTGGGCCGATCACAGCCAACGCGAGTTTGCCGCGCTGGACCATGACCGTCTGATCGCGGTGCTGCCCATCGGGGCGATTGAACAGCACGGGCCGCACTTGCCCATGTCGGTCGACACCTGCACCGTGACCGGCGTGGCGCGCCGTCTGGCCGATGCGCTGCCCGATGACAGTCCGGTCATCTTCCTGCCCACACAGGCCGTGTGCAAAAGCGATGAACACATCGACTTTCCCGGCACCCTGACGCTGTCGGCAGAAACCCTGATCCGCGTGCTGACCGAAATCGGCGCCAGCGTGGCGCGGGCAGGGGTGCACAAGCTGGTGCTGCTGAACGGACACGGCGGCAACATTCCGGTGATGGACATCGTCGCGCGGCAATTGCGCATCTCGCACGATATGCTGGCGTTTTCGGTCAACTGGTTCGGGTTCGGCACGCCCGAGGGGATGTATTCCGAAACCGAACGCACCCACGGCATTCATGCGGGTGATATGGAAACGTCGGTGATGCTGGCGCTGGACGGGGGCAACGTGGATATGAGCCACGCCCGCGATTTCCGGTCACGCGGTCAGGACCTGTTCGAGGGAACAACCCATCTGGGCCTTGGCCGTGCCGGCAAACCTGCATGGAAAACCCAGGACCTGAGCCCCGCAGGCGCCTGCGGCGAGGCGCACCTGGCCACCGCAGCCAAGGGCGAGGCAACGCTGGATCACGCGGTTGCGCGGCTGGTCGAGGCGATGGCCGAGATTGACGCCATGCCCGCCGACTGGCTGCACAGAAAACCCGAGGTCTGATAGATGGCACACACCCCCGAAACCGGAACGCCGTTGATCGACATGCAAGGTGTCGACAAACAGTTCGGCAATGGCACCGTCGCCGTGCGGGATATGTCCCTGACGATCCAGCAAGGCGAATTCGTCAGCTTCCTCGGCCCCTCGGGCTGCGGCAAAAGCACGGCGTTGAAAATGATCTCGGGGCTGCTGTCCGTCTCTCGGGGCACGATCACCGTCAACGGCCACCGTCCGGGCGAAGGCAACGCGGGCAGCGACATCGGCTATGTCTTTCAAGAGGCGACGCTGATGCCGTGGGCCACGGTTTATGAAAACGTCTATCTGCCCCTGAAACTGCAAGGCGTCGGCAAGGTCGAAGGCCGCGCCCGCGTCGAAGAGGCGCTGTCGATGGTGGGGCTGGCGAATTTTGCCAAATCCTATCCGCGCGAACTGTCTGGCGGCATGAAAATGCGTGTGTCCATTGCCCGTGCGATGGTGACCAAGCCCAAGCTGCTGCTGATGGACGAACCCTTTGCCGCGCTGGACGAGATGTCGCGCACCAAGCTGAACGACGAGGTGCTGTCGCTGTGGAAGTCGTTGGGACTGACGGTGATATTCGTCACCCATTCGGTTTTTGAATCCGTCTACCTGTCCAGCCGCGTCGTGGTCATGGCGGCCCGTCCGGGGCGCGTGGTGCACGACATTGCGCTGACGGGTGGCTATCCCCGCAACGCCGCCTACCGGATGTCACCGGAATACGCCGAAAGCTGCCGCACAGTCAGCAAAGCTTTGGAAGGGACCATGGATCATGTCGACCTTAACCACTGAGACCCCCACCGCTGCGCAACTGGACCCGCGTGTCCTGCGCGAACGCCGCGAGCGCCGGTTGCAGTATATCCTGCCGATTGCTGCCATTGCCATTGCGCTGGGCCTGTGGGAATTTCTGGTCTGGTACAACGAGGTGCCGCATTACCTGATCCCCGCCCCCAGCCTGATCGCCAAGACGCTGGTGACCGATTGGTCCAGCCTGATGCAAAGCGCGATGTTCACCATCAAGCTGACGCTGATGGCCCTGGCGTTGGCGATTGTGGGCGGCGTGGCACTGGGCATGTTGTTTGCCCTGTCACGTCCCATCGAGATGAGCCTGTTTCCCTTCGCCGTCATCCTTCAGGTCACGCCGGTGGTCGCTATCGCGCCGCTGATCCTGATCTATGTCAGCAACACCTTTGTCGCCCTGCTGATCTGTGCGTGGATCGTGGCGTTTTTCCCGATCTTGTCGAACACGGCCATCGGCTTGCGCAGCGCAGACCACAACCTGCGCGATATGTTCCGCTTGTATCAGGCGACCCCGTGGCAGCGTTTGCGGTATCTGCTGATCCCCTCGGCGTTGCCCTATTTCATGGCCGCGCTGAAAATCGCGGGCGGGCTGGCGCTGATTGGCGCCGTGGTGGCCGAATTTGTGGCAGGCACCGCAGGGCAGAACACCGGCCTTGCGTCGCGCATCCTCGAGTCCAGCTTTCGCAACGAAATCCCGCGCATGTTTGCGGCACTGTTTCTGGTGTCGGTGCTGGGCGTCGGCATTTTCCTGATCACCGCGTGGCTGTCGCGCGCCGTTCTTGGCCATTGGCACGAGAGCGAGATCAAGCGCGAGAGATAGGGCGGATGACGGACAGTATGCACCTAAAAGGGATCACTTTGGCCGGTCACAGCGGCTTTTGGGATCTGGAACAGGATGCGGGGCGCATTACCGCGCTGCGCCCCGCGACGACGGGCGGCGGCGGATACGTGATGCCGCTGCTGGCCGACATTCACACCCATCTGGACAAGACGATGACCGCGCCGCGTATGCCGCACCGCGCGCAGTCGCTGTTCGATGCCATCGAGATGATGGGGCAGGATGCCGCGCGCTGGACCGACGACGACTTGCGCCACCGCGCGTCGCTGGGTCTGGCCAAGGCCTATCACCACGGCACCGCGCTGATGCGCAGCCATGTGGACTGGTCCTATGCCGATGCGCCGCGCGGTTGGCATGTGCTGACCGAACTGGCGCAGGACTGGCACGGACGGGTTGATCTGCAATTGTCGTCACTGACGCGTCTGGACGATCTGGCGCAGATCGGCCCCACCATCGCGCCGGTGCTGCGCCGTGACGGCGGTATTCTGGGCGCGTTCGTCTATCGCAACGACGATCTGGCGGCACATATCACCACCCTGTTCGATCTGGCTGAGGCGCACGATCTGCACCTTGATTTCCACGTCGACGAAGGTCTGGACGTTGACGCCCGTGGCATCGACGCGATCATCGACGAAACAGCCAAGCGCGGCATGGCCGGCCGTGTGCTGTGCGGGCACGGCTGTTCGCTATCGGTGCGCGACGTGTCGCAGGTTGAAACCCTTCTGGGCCGCGCTGCCGAGGCAGGCATTGGTCTGACCGTCCTGCCCGGTGCCAACAGCTATCTTCAGGACGCCGGCCCCGGCCGCACCCCCCGCTTGCGTGGGCTCGCCCCCTTGCAAGAGGCTGATGCCGCCGGCGTTCCGGTCATGCTGGGATCGGACAATGTGCGCGACGGGTTCTTTCCCTATGGCGACTACGACCTGATCGAGGTTTTGCGCATGGGCGTGCTGATGGGCCATTTGCCGCCCGAGGACTGGCTGGATGCCATCAGCGCACGGCCCGCCGCATGGATGGGCCACGACCTGACCCTGCGCACCGGTGGCCCTGCCGACTTTATCCACTTTGACGCGACCGACCTGAACGACGTGATCAGCCGCCCCGCCGTGGTGCGGCGTGTCTGGCGTGACGGCGCGGTTCTGCCCCCCTTTCAAGGAGACAAATGATGTCCCAGACTTCCGATCTGTCCGCATTCAAGGCCGCACTGGGCGACATCCGCTTTCACGATGGCCAAAAGCATCTGGAAGCGCGGTCGCGCGACTATTTCTGGTACAGCCCGATCCTGAACGACCAGTTGAAGGACAAGATCGGCGATGTGCTGGTGATCCCGCAATCGGTCGACGAGGTGATGCAGGTGGCATCGCTGATCGCGAAGCACAAGCTGCCCCTGACCCTGCGCGGCGGCGGCACGGGCAACTATGGTCAGTGCGTGCCGATGGAAGGCGGGGTGATCATGGACCTGACCCGTCTGGACGAGGTTCTGGAGATCACGCCGGGCCACGTGCGCGTGCAGGCCGGCGCGCGGATTTCGCGGCTGGACGATGCGGCGCATGAAACGGGGCAAGAGCTGTTGATGTACCCGTCGACCCGCCAGATGGCGACGATTGGCGGGTTTCTGGCCGGTGGCTCGGGCGGCATCGGGTCGCTGCGCCACGGGATGCTGCGCGATCCGGGCAACGTCAGCTACGTCAAGGTGATCACCGTCGAGGAAGAGCCGCAGGTGATCGAACTGCACGGCGACGAGATCCAGAAGGTGCAGCACGCCTTTGGCACCAACGGGATCATGGTGGAACTGGGTCTGGCCCTGACGCCCAAGACCGACTGGATTCACACCGCCGCATTGTTCGACGGCTATGATCACGCCCTGAACTTTGCCACCCAGGCGCAAAAGGACGGGATGGACTGTTACCTGCTGACCGCGGTCGAGCGGCGCTTTGCCCCCTATTACACCAAGTTCGGTGACCTGTTCCCCGCCGACCGGGATGCGATCTTTGCGATGGTTGCACCGGACGAAATGGACCGTTTCACCGTGCAGGCCGAGGCGCAGGGCGGGCGCGTGTCCTTTGCCATGACCAAGGACCAGATCCGCGCGGGAGGTCTGCAACCGGCCTATGAATGCGGTTGGAACCACACCACCTTGCAGGCGCTCAAGGTCGATCCGGGCTGGACGTACCTGCAAGTCGCCTATCCGCGCCCGTTCGATGTTGATCTGGTGATGCGCCAGATGGCGCGCCACGGCGACGATATGTTCTGGCACCACGAAATGGCGCGTCAGGACGGCGACATCCAGATCTTTGCCCTGCCGCTGGTGCGCTATCGCGGCAAGGACGAAATGTACCGTCTGATTGCGGAACTGGAAGAAACCGACGGCTGCACGATTTTCGACCCCCATGTCGTCACCATCGAAGACGGCGGCATGAAGGAAATCGACACCACGCAGATTGATTTCAAAAAACGGGCTGACCCCTTCGGCCTGATGAACCCCGGAAAAACACGCGGATGGACCAAGGATATGGTCCGCCGTGACGACCAACACCAACACGGAGAAACAGCATGAAAAAGACACTTACGGCAATCGGCGCGGTCTGCGCCCTGTTGTCCGCGACAGCGGCATGGGCCAACGACAAGGTCGTGATGGGCACCAACTGGCTGGCCCAGGGCGGGCACGGCGGGTTCTATCAGGCGCTGGCCGATGGCACCTATGAGGCATACGGGCTGGACGTTGAAATCAGCCCCGGCGGCCCGCAGGTCAACAACCGTCCGATGCTGTCGGCGGGGCGGCTGGACTTTTTGATGGCGGGCAACCTGTTGCTGTCCTTTGACAACGTGCGCAACGGCATCCCGACCACCGTCGTCGCCGCCTTCTACCAAAAAGACCCGCAGGCCTTGATGACCCACAAGGGGCAATACGCCGACTTTGCCGCGCTGTCCGGCGCGCCCACGGTGCTGGTGTCCAAGGATGGGCAATTCAGCTTTTGGGAATGGATGGTGCAGGCGCAAGGGTTCAAGAATGAACAGCTGCGCCCCTATGGCTATAACCTGGCGCAATTCCTGGCCGACGACAAAATGGTCCAGCAGGCCTATGGCACCGCCGAGCCGATCTATGCCCGCGAGCAGGGCGCCGAGGTGGACGTGTTCCTGTTGGCCGACAACGGCTGGAACACCTATGCCGCTACGCTGGAAACCCGTCAGGAGTTGATCGACGAAAACCCCGAACTGGTGCAGCGGTTCGTTGATGCGACCATCGAGGGCTGGGTGAATTTCCTGTATGGCGACCATACGCCCGCATACGACGCGATCATGGCGGCCAACCCGGAAATGACCGTGGAAAAGCTGGACAAGGAAGTGGCCCAGCTCAAGGCGCTTGAGATCATCGACAGCGGCGACGCGCTGGAACAGGGCATCGGGGCCATGTCCCAGGAGCGGATTGAAGCGTTCTATGATCTGGCCGTGTCCAGCGGCATCGTCGAAGCAGGATCGGTTGATCTGGGCAAGGTCGCGACCAGCCAGTTCGTCAACCAGGGCCACGGTCTGGACCTGAAGGCCAAGCTGAACGGCCAGTAAACCGGTGGGGGCGGCGACGCCCCGTTCCGTTCTGGTGCGGGGCGACGCTTGTGCTAACCTTGCAGCGCCGCCCCCTACCGTGACCCATCAAGGACCGCCCATGACCACTGCAAAAATCCGGCGCAGCGCCATAAACGAAGCGATCCGCGACGCGGCCATCCGCGAGTTCGCGCGCAACGGGCTGGCGGGCACCTCGACGCAGGCGATTGCAAAGTCGGCGGGCATCTCCAAGGCACAACTGCATTACTACATCACGTCCAAGGAAGACCTGTATCAGGACGTTCTGGGCTATATCGTCTCTCATTGGCGCGAGCTGTTTTCGCTGTCGTCATCGCTGGAAGATCCCGCCGAGGCGATCCGCAACTACGTAAGGAACAAGGTCGAACATGCGCTTGAGCATCCCGACGTGTCGCGCTTTTTCGCCAATGAAATGGCCCGCGGTGCGCCCGAAATGGGGGACTACTGGGAACCGCTGCGCGCCTCTGTCGAAGAGGCAAACGACACCATCCGCGCGTGGATCGACGCGGGCAAGATCGCGCCCGTCGATCCGCTGCTGTTCCAGATCAACATCTGGGCGGTCACCCAGCACTATGCCGAATATGAGGCACAGGCGCGCAAGCTGATGGGGGCTACAGACGGTCAGCCGATGGACGCCGAACGCATCATCGCCGAGGCCAGCGCGCTGTTTCTGCGCCGCTGCGGTCTGGACGAACAGGGACACCGCATATGAAAGCGCTGACACCCGATACCTTGCCCGCACCTTTTGGCGCATATGCGCACGGCGTGCAGGCGGGGCGGTTGATTGCGACCTCGGGTCAGCTGGGGTTGTCAGCGGATGGCAGCATCCCCGCCGGAGTGACTGCGCAGGCCGAGCTGTGCTTTGAGAACATCCGCGCCATTCTGGCGGAAGCGGGGGCGGATTTTTCGCATGTGATCCGCTTTACCGGCTATGTCACCCGCCGCGAGGATTTTGCCCCCTATATGGCGGTGCGCGATGCATTGGTGCGTGATTTCGCGGTCAAGCCTGCCTCGACCCTGCTGATCGTCACGGGCTTTACCCGCCCCGAGTTTCTGGTCGAGGTCGAAGCCCTTGCGGTGGCCCCTTAGCCCAGCCGCGCCTGTCCGGATTTCACCCGCCGCAACGGGATCGAGCTTTCGATGGACGCGACGCCGGGGATCTTGGTGAAGGTGCCGACAAGAAACCGCTCGAATTCCTCCAGGCCGCTGGTTGCGATGCGCAGCATGTAGTCGCGGTTTCCGGTCATCAGCCAGCAGTCGACCACCTCGGGGTGGCCCGCAATCGCCTGCTCGAACCGCGCCAGCGCATCGTCCACCTGCTTTTCCAGCTTGACCGACAGGAACACCGAAAAGCCAAAGCCAAGCGATGCCTCGTCGATCAGCGCGGAATAGCCTGTGACAATGCCCGCCTCTTCCATAAGGCGCAGGCGGCGCGCCACGGGCGAGGGGCTAAGGCCGACGGTCGCGGCAATGTCTTGAATCGAGGCGCGGCCGTTGACCTGAAGGGCGCGCAGAATGGCCAGATCGAAAGTGTCCAGATTGGTTGAAATCATCATGAACTCCGGCTTTGTTGGCTGATGTAGCCAATAATTCAGAAACCAAGGCGAAGAAAGACGAAACTCACGCCTGTTCTCGCGATATACTGCGCCAAACTCAAACGTACTGGAATTTCGATGTCCCACGCCGCCCACCTGAAGACAATTGAACAACGCCTGCTGTGGTTGTCGCATTGGATGATCCACAACGCCAACCACATCCGTCCCAAAGCGGATGGGATCAAGGTGGGCGGCCATCAGGCATCGTCTGCGTCGATGGTTTCGATCATGTCGGCCCTGTATTTCAGCGCCCTGCGCCCCGAGGACCGCGTTGCCGTCAAACCCCATGCCTCGCCGGTGTTTCACGCGATGCAATATATGATGGGCGAACAGACGCTGGAGAAAATGCAGAACTTTCGCGGGCTGCATGGCGTGCAATCCTATCCGTCGCGGACCAAGGACATCGACGATGTGGATTTCTCGACCGGATCGGTGGGTCTGGGCGTGGCGATTACATCCTTTGCCTCGATGGTGCAGGATTACATTCACGCCAAACGCTGGGGCAATGACATTCCCTTGGGCCGCATGGTGGCGCTGGTCGGCGATGCCGAGCTGGACGAAGGCAACATTTACGAATGCCTGCAAGAGGGCTGGAAAAACGATCTGCGCAATGCGTGGTGGATCATCGACTATAACCGCCAGTCGCTGGACGGCGTGGTCCGCGAGGGACTGTTCCAGCGCGTCGAGAAGATATTCGAAGCCTTCGGATGGGATGTGGTGCGGGTCAAATACGGCCACCTGCAGCGTGCTGCGTTCAAGGAACCGGGCGGCGACACGCTGCGTGACTGGATCGACAATTGCCCCAACCAGCTTTATTCGGCGCTGACCTTCATGGGCGGGGCTGCGTGGCGTGAACGGCTGATGGACAGTCTGGGCGATCAGGGTGACGTGACCCAGCTGATCGACAGTCGCAGTGATGACGAGCTGGCCGAGCTGATGGAAAATCTGGGCGGCAACTGCGTGCAGACCATGGCCGACACCTTTGCCGCTATCGACCACGACCGCCCCGTGTGCTTCCTGGCCTATACGATCAAGGGTTGGGGCACGCCGATTGCGGGCCACAAGGACAACCACGGCGGGTTGATGAACAAGACCCAGATGGATGCCTGGCAAAAGGTGATGGGCGTGCCGCAAGGGCAGGAATGGGAGCCCTTCGCCACGGTCGAGGACCCCGATGGCTTGCGCGAATTCCTGGGGCAGGTGCCGTTCTTTGCCAAGGGACCGCGCCGCTATACCGATGACGTTCTTGAGGTGCCAAAGATCGAGATTGCGACCGACCGCGAACTGTCCACGCAGATGGGCTTTGGCAAGATCCTGGACGATCTGTCCAAGGGCGACAGCGATCTGGCGTCGCGCATCGTCACCACCTCGCCCGATGTGACGGGCACCACCAACCTTGGTCCGTGGGTGAACCGCCGCAAGCTG
Organism: Sulfitobacter sp. 20_GPM-1509m; assembly: GCF_000620505.1. GTDB lineage: Bacteria > Pseudomonadota > Alphaproteobacteria > Rhodobacterales > Rhodobacteraceae > Pseudosulfitobacter. The sequence goes on from NZ_JIBC01000005.1 coordinate 450,259, forward strand.
TTCGCGCGCACCGAACAGCAAGACACGTTCATCAACGAAAAAATCCCCTCGACCGCGAAATGGGAATTCACGCCCGAGGGTCAGCACATCGAACTGGGCATTGCCGAGATGAACCTGTTCTTGCTGCTGGCGGCGGCGGGCCTGTCGCATTCGCTGTTCGGCAAGCGGCTGATCCCCATCGGTACGGTCTATGACCCCTTTGTCGCGCGTGGGTTGGACGCGTTGAATTACGCCTGCTACCAAGACGCGCGTTTCATGATTGTCGGCACCCCGTCCGGCATCACCCTGTCGCCCGAGGGCGGCGCGCACCAGTCCATCGGCACCCCGCTGATCGGGATGAGCCAGGACGGTCTGGCCGCGTTCGAACCCGCCTTTGTCGACGAGCTTTCGGTGATCATGCAGTGGGCGTTTGAATACCTGCAACGCAGCGGCGACGGTGACCCGGACGAACGCACATGGCTGCGCGACGAAACCGGCGGGTCGGTCTATCTGCGGCTGTCCACCAACCCGATCGAACAGCCCGGCAAACGTGTCGACGACGATTTCCGGCAGGGTGCGATTGACGGAGCCTATTGGCTGCGCAAGCCCGGCCCGAATTGCGAGGTGGTGATTGCCTATCAGGGCGTTGTCGCCCCCGAAGCGATCCGCGCCGCGGGCATCATTGCCGAAGGCCGCCGCGATGTTGCGGTGCTGGCTGTCACCTCGGCCGACCGGCTGAACGCGGGCTGGACGGCGGCACAGCGGGCACGGGCGCGGGGCAATGGCGCGGCACGGTCGCATATCGAAACCCTGCTGGGCGGGCTGTCGCGTGACTGCAAGATCGTGACGGTGATTGACGGCCATCCCGCCACGCTGGCGTGGCTGGGGTCGGTGATCGGGCATCAGACCGTTTCGCTGGGCGTCGAACACTTTGGCCAGACCGGCACCATCGCCGATCTGTACCGGCATTTCGGCATCGACGCCGAAGGGATCGTCGAAAAGGTGAACGGCCTGACGCTGGGGCGTCCGGTTGCCTTTCCCGGCTGATCCTTGCACCTTTGGCATCGCAAAGGATGCCGAGATGACATTTTGAACGCCTCTTCACGGGTCATCGCCCCGCTGCCGCACCCGCTGTTCATCGGCCACGAGATTTACCGTGCCTCGACCTACGGGCGCTGGCACCCGTTGCGGGTGCCGCGCGTGTCGACGGTGATGGACTTGTCGCGGGCGCTGGGCTGGTTGCCACGGTCTGTTTACGTCACCAGCCCGCGCGCCAAGCCCGCCGCGCTGACCGGCTGGCACACGCCGGACTATGTCGCGGCCCTGTTGCGGGCCGAAGTCGAACAGGCGGTCAGCGACGCCGTGCGCGCACGGCATCATCTGGGCACCCCGTCCAACCCCGTGTTCCCCGAGATGTACCGCCGTCCCGCCACCGCAGCGGGGGGGTCGTTGCTGGCGGGTGAGCTGCTGGCAGGTGGCGGCGTGGTGTTTCACCCTGCGGGTGGCACCCATCACGGGATGCCCGACCGTGCCAGCGGATTTTGCTTTCTCAACGATCCGGTGCTGGCGATCCGGTCGCTGCGGGCCAACGGGGCGGCGCGCATCGCCTATATCGACATCGACGCGCATCATGGTGACGGTGTGCAGCACGGGTTTTCAGATGATCCCGACACGTTGGTTCTGTCGGTGCACGAGGCGGGGCTGTGGCCACGCACCGGCGCGCTTGAGGATGAAGGGGTGGGCAACGTGTTCAACCTGCCGGTGCCACGGCTGTTGAATGACGATGAAATGGCGCTGATCCGAGATGATCTGATCCTGCCTGCTGTCACTGCGTTTCGTCCGGATGCGATTGTGCTGCAATGCGGGGCCGATGCGGTGGCCGATGATCCGCAGTCGCATCTGTCACTGTCGAACAACGCCCATTGGCAGATCGTGGCGGGGCTGATGGGCATGGCGCCGCGCCTGCTGGTGCTGGGTGGAGGGGGATATAACCCTTGGTCGGCGGGGCGGCTGTGGACGGGCGTCTGGGCCATGCTGAACGGCCACGCGATCCCGCCGGTGTTGCCCGAAGCCGCGCAACAGGTGCTGCGCGGGCTGGTGTTTCAGGGCAATGCGCGCGGGCGTAATCCCGATCCGGCGTGGTTCACCACCCTGCGCGACGTGCCGCGCGGCGGGCCGGTGCGCGACAGTGTGCGGGCTGATGTGGCACGGCTGGAAGCGCGGTTCTAACCCTTGGGCGGGATCGCGTAGTCGGCGTCACTGACATGTTCCAGCCAGTCCGCGGCGTTGCCATCCAGCGCCTCTTGCATCGCCATATGCACCATCTCGCTGTCAGGTGCCGCACCGTGCCAATGCTCCTCGTGCGGGGGGATCCAGACGGTATCGCCCGCCGAAATGACGCGCGGCGGCTGCCCGCGCAGGGCAATGCGCCCTTCGCCTGACATCACGTGCAAGGTCTGACCCAACGGATGCGTATGCCACGCGGTGCGGGCACCGGCGGAAAAGGTCACGATCAGCGCGCGCAGGCGCGCAGGCTCGGGCGCGGTGACAACCGGATCTTGCCAGACATCGCCGGTAAAATACTCTGCCGGAGCTTGCGTGCGGGGCCGTGCGCCGAATTTGTGGATGTCCATTGACGATCTCCTTTGAGATGAAAAGGAAAAGGGCGACGTGATCGCCGCCCTTTGTCGCACTGTCAGTGAATTCAGTCCGCCCAGCTGACGCCGGTCAGATCGGTGGCCTGGGTCGGTGCATTGGTCCACAGACCTTGCAGGTCGGCCTTGGCGACCGACAGCATGGCCAGCTGGAACAGGTAGCCGTTCACATAATCCTCGGAAATCATGCGTTGGGCGTCGCCCAGCAGTTGCGTGCGCATGTCGGGATCGGTGGTGCCGTTCAGCTTGGTCATCAGCGCCTGGAAATCCGGGTTGTTGTATTGGAAATAGTAATCCGGGTTGGCGTAAATGCCGATGTCCATCGGTTCGGTGTGCGAAATGATGGTCAGGCCAAAGTTCTTGCCCTTGAACACGGTTTCCAGCCACTGCGCCCATTCGACGTTGATGATCTCGGCCTTGATACCGACCTCGGCCAGTTGTGCCGCGACAATCTCGCCGCCGCGACGGGCGTAGGACGGGGGCGGCAGGTGCAGTGTGGTTTCGAACCCGTCGGGAAAGCCAGCCTCGGCCAGCAGCGCCTTGGACTTCTCGGGGTCGTATTCGCTCAGGCCGGTCAGATCGACATAGGCGGGGTTGTGCGGCGCGAAATGCGTGCCGATGGGGGTGCCATAACCGAACATGGCCCCGTCGATGATCGCCTGCCGGTCGATGGCATGGGCAATCGCCTCGCGGACCTTGACGTTGTCAAAGGGCGGCAGCGCGTTGTTGGTGGACAGGATCGTTTCACCCTCGGTGCTGCCGATCAGCACCTGAAACCGCGGGTCTGCCTCGAATTGCGGCAGGTTTTCGGGGGCGGGGAAGCCCGCAAAGACATCCACGTCCTCGGCCATCACAGCGGCAAAGGCGGCGGTCGGGTCCGAGATGAACTTGAACGTCGCCTTGGCCAGCGCGGGCGCGTCACCCCAATAGGCGTCGTTGCGTTCCAGTTCGATCTTGTCGCCCTGCACCCAGTTCACGAATTTGAACGCGCCGGTGCCGATGGGCGTCTGTTTGATGTTCTCGATGCTTTCGGGTGCCACGATCACCGCGTCGCCCCATGCCAGGTTGAACAGCAGGCTGCCATTCGGTTCGGAGAGCGTCAGCTTGACCGTCAGCGGGTCGATCACCTCGACATCCGCGATGCCGGTGTACAGCGCCTTTTGTGCGTTCACGCTGTCTTCGGCGCGGGCGCGGTCCAGGCTGAATTTGACGTCTTCGGCGTCCATGGTGGTGCCGTCGTGGAATGTCACGCCGTCGTGCAGCTTGAACGTATAGGTCAGGCCGTCGTCGGAAATTTCCCAGCTTTCGGCCAGTCCGGGCACGATCGACCCGTCGCCCATAAAGCGTGTCAGACCCTCGAACACGTTCGAGTACAGAACCGAATCGATGGCGCCGGCGGCGGCGCTGGTGGGATCAAGGTGCGGCGGCTCAAGCTGCAGCGAGACAACGATGTCGTCCTTGGCCAAGGCCGATCCTGCGATCAGCGCAGCGGATGCGACCCCCAGCAAAAGCGAGCGGATGTGAAACATTTTCAGACTCCCGGTTGGTTTTTTGAAAGGCTAGCCAGTTCCTTGGGCTTTGACCAGCACCGCCGTGTTGCGCCCGCTGAACCAAGACGCTATGGCGGCGCCTTTCTTCTGTTTTCAGGCGGTGACGATATGGCGACCCTTGGCATCGACTTTGGCACTTCGAACTCGGCGGCGGGCTATGCGGTGGATGGTCAGACGCATCTGGTCGCGCTGGAGGCGGGCGAACAGACCCTTCCCACGGCGGTGTTTTTCGATTTCGACGCACGCAGGGTGGTTTACGGGCGTCCCGCGAACGATGCGCTGATCGCGGGGGACGAGGGGCGTTATATGCGTGCGCTCAAAAGCCTGCTGGGCACGTCGCTGATGCGTGAAAGCCGGATGCTGCTGAACGAACGGCAGGATTTCATCACCATCGTGGCGCGGTTTCTGGCGACGCTGAAACAGCGGGCCGAGGCGGAAAGCGGGCTGACATTCAACACCGCGCTGTCGGGGCGTCCGGTTTTGTTCCACAGCGCCAATGCCGAACGCAATGCACAGGCATTGGTGGATCTGACGGAATGTTACCACGTGGCCGGGTTTGACGCGGTCAAATTCATGCCGGAACCCGAGGCTGCGGCGCTGGCCAGTCGTGCGGCCTTGCAGGACGGCGATCTGGGGTTGGTGGTCGACATTGGCGGGGGTACGTCGGATTTTACCGTGTTCCGGCACGGGGACGATGCGGGCATTGATATTCTGGCCAGCCACGGCGTGCGCTTGGGCGGCACCGATTTCGACCGGCGGCTTTCACTGGATCACGTGATGCCGCATCTGGGGCTGGGCAGCGACATTCGCCACGCCTTTGGCGATCAGGTCCACGCCGCCCCGCGCGCGCTGTTCACCGATCTGGCGACCTGGCAGAAAATCCCGTTTCTCTATGCCCCCGATAGCCGCCGAGCCGCGCAGGATCTGGCGAAACACGCGGTGCAGCCCGAATTGCTGGACCGTTTGGTGCGCGTGCTTGAGGACGAATTGGGCCACGATCTGGCCTTTGCGGTCGAGGCGGGCAAGATCGCGGCGAACGATCCCGGCGGCACCGCCTTGCCCGAGATCAAGCTGAGCTTGTTAGAGCCCGGTTTGTCCGTCCCGTTGCCCGCCGCGATGATGTGGGCGGGGCTGGCCGATATGGCCGATCAGGTGGGCGAGGCTGCGTTGCAGGCGGTGCAGCAGGCCGGGGTGGTGCCGGAAAACATCGACCGGCTTATCTTTGTCGGGGGTTCCAGCCTGATGGCGGTGATCCAAGGAGCGTTGACGCAGCGGTTTCCGCAGGCAGATGTGCATCGTGGTGCTGCATTGACCGGCATTGTCGAAGGTTTGGCGCTGGCTTCGGAAACTGCGTTCTAGCCGTGCGCCGTAAACGCGTTATGTAGACCAAGGGCTGGCGCATTCGCATGAAGACAGTCGTGCGATGAGTTCATCAAAAAGGTACCTCTCATGTTGAATGCGTTTATTATTCTGGTGACCGTCGGCGCGGCGGCATTGCTGCTGTATCCCAAACTGGCACAGGCCCGACTGTGGCGCGCCGCGATTACGCCGCTGGCGTCGATCATCGGCAGCGGCTTTCTGGTGCTGGGTCCGATCCTTGATACGTCCTATGGCAAATACGCACCGTTGGTCATGCTGGCTCTGTGCCTGATGGCCTACTGCTTTGGGGCAGCGATCCGGTTCAACATTGCGCGCAGGGCGGACGAAACGACCGGGCGCAACGCAACCGAAAACAGTTTCGAGACGGCCGCATCCTGGGCTCTGGCCTTTGCCTATGTGATTTCGGTGGCATACTATCTGAACCTGTTGGGTTCTTTCGCCGTCAGCATGACGCCGTTCAACACGGCCATCGATGCCAAGCTGGTGACCAGTGTCGTTTTCATGGTGATCCTGATCATCGGCTGGACCAAGGGGTTTCATGCGCTGGAACGGGTCGAACAGGTGTCCGTCGGGGTCAAGCTGGCGATTATCGCGGGGCTGTTGTTCGGGCTGGGTTGGTATTTCGTCAAGACCGCCGTTGCCGGAGACCTGATCGTCCAGCCGCCGAAGGTGGGCGGGATACATGCGTTGACGATCTTTGCGGGGCTGCTGGTCACCGTTCAGGGGTTCGAGACCTCGCGCTATCTGGGCGCGGACTACAGTGCCAGCGAACGGATACGGTCGATGAAGCTGGCACAGTGGTTGTCGACGGCGATCTACATGCTTTACATCATATTGCTGAGCTATTCGATCCAGCCCGACGCCCGACATCTGAGCGAAACGGCGATCATTGATCTGATGGCCGTGGTGGCCCCGATCCTGCCGCTGTTGCTGATCGCGGCGGCCATCAGCGCCCAGTTCAGCGCGGCTGTGGCAGACACGGGTGGTTCCGGCGGTTTGATTGCCGAGTTGACCGGCGGACGCGTGTCGACGCGCAAGGGCTATGCCATTCTGGTGGCCATCGGGCTGGTGCTGACATGGGCCGCCAGCGTGTTCGAAATCATCAGCTACGCCTCGCGCGCCTTTGCACTGTACTACGCGATCCAGTCCGCGATTGCGGCGATTGGCGCGTGGCAGAACTCTGGCGGACGGCCCAAGGCCGTGGGCTTTGCCGCCCTTGCCGTGCTGGGCATTGCCATCGCGATCTTCGGGGTATCGGCCGAAGGCTAGCCCTTGGGCAGCAAAAGCGTCTCTAACGCGGCGCCCATGACCTTGGCGCTGTCCACCATATCGTCGATCCCGATGTATTCGTCGGGCTTGTGTGCCAGCTCCAGCAGGCCGGGACCGTAGGCGATACAGTTCTTCAGCTTGCCGATGCGGTCGATGTGTTTCTGGTCGTACGATCCAGGGGATGCCACATAGGTTGGCGGCTTGCCCATCACATCCTCGATTGCCTTGGCAACAGTCTCTACTACGGGGGCGGTCTTGTCCGTCATCGACGGGATCACGCTGTTCAGCTCGGTCAGTTCGTATTCGAAATCGGGCCGTGTCTCGCGCAGCCCTTCCAGCAACGCCTTTACCTCGTCACGGACCTGATCCAGCGTTTCCTCGACCAGATATCGCCGGTCGATCACGATGCGGCAACTGTCGGGCACGCAATGGGCGGGCAGGCCGGTGAAATCGTCGGTCTGTTCTTTCTGCCCGCCGTGGATCGAATTGATGTTCATCGTCGACTGCCGCGCGCCTTCGGGCACCACGGGCATTTCGGTGAACCGCGCAGCCATCGCGGGATACAGTTTGGTTTCAAATTCGGACAGGACGGCGCCCATGTGGCGCACGGCGCAGTCCCCTAGGAACGGCATCGAACCGTGGGCAATTTCTCCCTTGGTTTCGATCTCGGCCCACCAGCCACCGCGGTGGCCCAGACAGATGCGATCCTTTTGCAAAGGTTCGGGAATAATGACGTGTTGCACCTTGTTAGGGTCGAAAAATCCCTGTTCCGCCAGATAGGCAACACCGCCATAGCCGCCCGATTCCTCGTCCGCCGTGCCCGAGATTTCGATGGCCCCCTGAAAATTCGGATGCTCTTCGATGAACGCCTCGGCCGCGATAATCGACGCAGCCAGCCCGCCCTTCATGTCGCAGGCGCCGCGCCCGTAGATCTTGCCGTCGGACACCGCGCCGCCAAAGGGGTCAAAGGTCCAGCCCTGACCAACCTCGACCACATCGGTGTGGCTGTTGAAATGCACGCATTCGCCCGTCTGCGCGCCGTCGCGCCGTGCGACGATGTTCCAACGGGGATATTTTTCGCTGTCGCCGGGGGTGCCATGGGCGCGGATCAACTGGGTCTGAAAGCCGTGTTTCGACAGGCGTTTGTCCAGAAAATCACAGATCTCGCGATAGTTCTCGCCCGGCGGGTTCAGCGTGGGGATGCGGATCAGGTCCTGGGTCAGCCGGATCAGGTCATCGCGTTTGTCGGTGATACGTTGGGAAAGTGTCATGGCGATACCTTTGAAGTTTGGCGAGCGAATGGCAAGTTTTCAGGCCCAGGATTTCAGAACATCCGCCACGGTCGTCATGCCCGCATCGCCGTGGGTCGGCGGGTCGGATGGGGTGGCGGAAAAACGGGGGGCGGGGCCGGGCTGGATGATGCCGTCGGTCGTCACAAAGGTGCCGCGCGCGACGTTATGGGGGTAGTCCGGTGCCTCGGACATGGACAGGACGGGGGCGAAACAGGCATCGACACGTTCCAGAATCTCCTGCCAGTGGCTGCGGGGTTTTGATCTGAAAAGCGTCTCTAACGCAGCATGTTTGGCATCTTGTGCCCCGTATTGATCGGCAAAACGCGGATCGTCCGACAGGCCCAGTTGCGCCAGCATTTCGGCATAGAATTGCGGTTCCAGCGGACCAAGGGCGACATAGCCGCCACAGGCGGTTTCATAGCAACGATAGCTGGCGATGCCACCGTTCAGCGTATTGCCACCGCGTTTCTGATCGTTGTGCACCCCTGCGGCCATCAGGCCGTATTGCATCACCATCATCAACGCCGCGCCGTCAGACATGCAGGCATCGACAACCTGTCCCTGCCCGGTGCCGCGCGCGTGCAACACGGCGGCCAGAACGCCGGCCAACAGCATCATGCCGCCGCCCGCCAGATCGGCGATGATATTCTGCGGCGGGGGCGGGGGCGCGTCGGCGGAACCGATGGACCACAGCGCGCCGGAGATTGCCATATAGTTCAGGTCGTGGCCTGCGCGGTCGCGCAGCGGTCCATCCTGCCCCCAGCCGGTCATGCGCCCGAACACCAATGCAGGGTTCGCGGCCATCATCGGCTCGGGGCCAAGGCCCAGCCGTTCCATCACGCCGGGGCGAAACCCTTCGATCACCACTTCGGCTTTGGCGATCAACGCCTGTGCCTGTGCCAGATCGTCGGGATTGCGCAGGTCCAGCGTGACGCTCTGGCGCGAGCGGTCGTACAGGTTGTGCTTTTGGTCGATCCCGAACATCGGTTTCTGTCCGGGACGGGCGATGCGGATCACTTCGGCCCCCATGTCGGCCAGCATCATGCAGGCAAAGGGCGCAGGTCCCAGCCCCGCCATTTCAACAACACGCAGTCCACGCAGGGGGCCGTTGCGATCAAGCATCGTCAGACATTTTCTTCATGGCGGACAGGAATGCGGTGACCTCGGCCTCGGAATTATAGTGGCACAGCGACACCCGCACCGCAGCTGGCAGGTCCAGCGGGTCCAGCACGTTGCCGGAATAGTGGTCAGCCTTGCGCACATGGGTGCGGATGCCCTGGGCGTTCAGGCGGGCGACGATATCTGCAGCGGGCATGCCGTCCAAGGCAAAGCAAACCAGACCCTCGCGCGCCGGGTTGTCGTCGCCGCCGATGATCTGGACGCCGGGCAGATCGGTCAGGCCGGGCAGGTTGCCGGTGCCGTTCAGCATGGTGTCGGTCAGGTGTTTTTCGTGGGCGTGGATGGCATGGCCCGCCGCCTCGATCCGCGCGCGGCGGTCGGTGGCGTCGGACACCTGTCCGCCCAGCCAGTCGAAATAGGCAACCACATCCGAGAATGTCGCATAGGCACCTGTGTCGCGGGTGCCCATTTCCCAGTTTTCCAATGGCCCGCCCATCAACGCCTCAAGCGGTTGCTGGCTCAGCCGTTCTGACGCCCAGGCCACGCCGTAACCGTGGCGCGAGAACACCTTGTAGGGGCTGACCACATAACCGTCGATGCCGGCGGCTGCGATGTCGATGCCGCCATGGCTGGCGTGCTGGATGCCGTCCACGATGATCAGGCAATCGGGCGACACGGCGCGGATCGCCTGCGAAATCGCGGCAATATCCATGCCCATGCCGGTCACGGGCGAGGTGTGCAGGATCGTGGCGACGCGCACATCCGGCGTCATCGCGGCGGCGTAGTCCTGTGCGGTGACCAGCCCGCGCGCGGCGTCATGGGGCACGCTGATATAGTCTACACCGGCGTTTTTCGCCCAAATCTGCGCCGCACTGCGCGAGGCCGGGTGTTCAATGGTGGACCCGATCACCGTGCCCTTTGCCCCCATCACCGCCGTGCGGATCAGTCGGAACAACAGTTCGGTGCCGCTTTCACCGACAAAGAACTGACCCGAGGGCGCGTTGAAGAATGTGGCCATATCCGCCTTGGCCGTCTGGATGATGCCCATCAGCGCCTTGGCCGCCGGGTTGTCGCGTCCCTGGTTGTCGGGGATGGCTGCGAACTTTGCCGACGTGTCGACCGCCGCCTTCAACGTCAGCGCGCCGCCCGCGTTCTCGAAAAAGATGCGCGGCCCGGCAAAGGGGCATTCATCGACATGGGCAAAGCGGGCGCGGATGTCTTCCAACAGGGGGGCAAGCGGTGACGGCATTTTGATGTCCTTTGGGTGTGTCGCATATTCGTCTTCCAAATCCACGACGGGTGCAACTGTTCGATGGGGCTTCTGTGCGGCGACGCTTCGCGCTAAGGAACGCGCTATGACACAACATACAATCATCCGTCTTGGACATCAGGGCGACGGCATTGCCGAAGGCCCGATTTTTGTCCCCCGCACGTTGCCCGGCGAAGTGGTCAGCGGGACGCTGAATGACTCGCAACTGACCGACGTGCGCATCGAAGTGCCGTCGGACGACCGCGTCGCGGCCCCCTGTCGCCATTACAAAAGCTGCGGCGGCTGCCAGTTGCAGCACGCCAGCGATGCGCTGGTGGCGGATTTCAAGGCGGATGTGGTCAAGGCGGCGCTGTCTGCCCACCGTCTGGAAACCGAGGTGCGCCCGACGCTGACCTCGCCCGCGCAATCGCGCAGACGGGCGACGTTTTCGGTGAAACGCACCAAAAAGGGCGCAACCGCAGGCTTTCACGGCCGTGCATCCGGTGTGATTGTCGAAGTGACCGATTGCCTGCTGGTCGATCCCGCGCTGTTGCCCGCGCTTGAGGTGGCCAAGGCGCTGGCGCTGGTCGGCTCCAGTCGCAAGGCCGAGATGTCGGTCGCCGCAACCCTGTCGGGCGAGGGGCTGGATATTTCGGTGCAGGGCGGCAAGCCGTTGGACGGGCCGCTGCGCATCCAGCTGGCGCAGGCGACCGAGACGCACGGGTTGTGCCGTCTGGCGTGGGACGGCGAGGTGATCGCGGCACGCGGGCAGGCGTACCAGACCTTTGGCGCGGCGCGGGTCGTACCACCGCCGGGGACGTTCCTGCAGGCCACGGTGCACGGCGAACATACCTTGCAGGCGCTGGTGATGGAAATTTGTGCAGGGGCCAAGTCGGTCGCGGACCTGTTCGCGGGCTGCGGCACCTTCAGCTTTCCCTTGCTGGCCCATGCCGAAGTGCACGCGGTCGAAGGCGACGCCGAAATGACGGCGGCGCTGGCGGCTGGCTGGCGCGCGGCGGGTGGTTTGCGCCCCCTGACATCGGAGGCACGCGACCTGTTCCGCCGTCCGCTGTTGCCGGACGAGTTGAAGCGGTTTGACGTTGTGGTGATTGATCCTCCGCGCGCCGGGGCGGCTGCGCAGGTCGAGCAGATCATCGAAAGCACGGTAAAGACGGTGGCCTATGTTTCGTGCAATCCCGTGACCTTTGCACGCGACACTGCGCAGCTTGTTTCGGCAGGCTTTACGCTGGAATGGGTGCAGCCTGTGGACCAGTTCCGTTGGTCGTCTCACGTGGAACTGGTCGGCAAGTTGACGCGTCTGTGACCTGATTTTTTCCGATAACGGCTTGGTGAACGCCCGGATTCGGTGTACCGATGCAAAGCAGTAAATGGTAGCCTGATAACAGGCACACAAGGCAGGACACATTGGATGAAACGCAGGGCATTGATCCTTGGCGGCGTTGCGGCGGCGATCGTGCCCGCGTGTACCCCCAGCAAATTCAAACGCTACAACGGCCCTGCCGTGACCTTTGTCGTGGTGAACAAATCACAGCGACAGATGTTCCTGTTGCACAAGGATCGCGTGCTGAAAGCCTATACCATTGATTTGGGCTTTGCCCCCATCGGGCACAAGTTCTTTGAAGGCGACGGACGCACGCCCGAAGGCGTCTACCTGATCGACCGGCGCAACCCGAACAGCAAATTCCACCTGTCCGTGGGCATTTCCTATCCCAACGAAAAAGACCGCGCATTTGCCGAAGAGCTGGGCAAAAGCCCCGGCGGCGACATCTTTATTCACGGGAATTCGGAAAAGCGGAAAAAGGGCCAGAATGACTGGACCTGGGGCTGTATCGCGGTGACCGATAAAGAGATCGAAGACATCTACGCGATGGTCGGTGACGGCACGCCGATCCAGATCAATCCGTAAAAACGGGTGCGACGGGCCGTCAGGCCCGCCGTCGGTTCGGCTGATTATTCGGTGGTCGCAACAAGCCCAGCGGCGTCGTCTGTCGATGTTGTGGTCTGATCCACACGGGCAGGCACGCGGCGTGTCGCTGTCGGGTTCGCCTGGGGAATCATGGCGCTGCTGTTGGGGTTGGCCATGACCAGCGTCCACCAGATCTTGCCGTTGCTTTCCTGATGCCAGGCAAAGCCCATCTGGCTGGCGTCGCGTGACACAATCGTACGGCGCGTGTCGGGTTGATCCATCCAGGCGGCCAGCGTTTCCAGTTCTGATTCGTAGGTTTCAGAGATGTTTTCCCCTACGAGGCGACCGGGATAGCCAACACGCTGCAAGCGGTCGATGGGCGACGAGCCGTCCGAGCCAAAGTGCCAGGGACGGTTCTGCACCGACATGTCACGCGAATGGGTGGCGGCCGCGGCGTTCAGTTGCGGGTTCAGTTCGACCGGCGCGGCGCCTTGGGCCTGACGCAGGGCGTTGACAGAATCAAGCATGCGGTACTGCAGTTTCGAAGTGTCACCCGCGCGGATGCGGTACAATTTCGGGGCAACGCTGCCATCCGAAGTCAGTGTCGGGGTCGAGGGCGGTACGGCGCAGGCACTCAGAACAAGGAAACCTGCCATAAGCAGGGTAAAGATACGGATCATGACAGGCTCCAGTCGATTGGTTTTCAGGTGAGATACAGTGCTGCGCGTTGCAATTCAAACGCACATAGGCGTGAGCTTGCCGGATGACAGTTGTTTGAATTGCGACTGCGTCTTTCGCGCCATATATAAAAGGGTAAATGCAGTATCCGCATAACAGGAGGGCATATTATGTCCAGCAAGCGTTTTGAATTCAACAACCGTCGTGCCTTTTTGGCGGGCTCCGCTGCGTTGCTTGCGACGCCCGCGCTTGCACAGGTCCCCGCCGGTCAAGCCGAGCGTGATCCGACGCAATCCGTGCGCCGCAACGTCTCGAGCTTTCGGACTTTGGACTGGCAGCCCTATTTCGACAACCTGAAGAACGGTGCGATTCTCGTCGATATCGACAGCCGCGCCGTGCATTTTTGGAACGAAGACCGCTCGGTGTACAAATTGTACCCGTCCAGCGTGCCGCTGACCGATGACCTGACCCGCCGTGGTCGCACAAGTGTCGTGCAAAAGGTGGTTGGACCCAGCTGGCGTCCGACTCCGTCGATGTTGCAGCGCAACCCTGAGTGGCCGGACTTTATCGGCCCCGGCCCCGATAACCCCTTGGGTACGCACGCTTTGTACCTGAGCTGGACCTATTACCGTATCCACGGCACCCACGACACACGCAAAATTGGACGCCGCTCGTCCAACGGCTGCATCGGTTTGTACAACGAGCATATCCAGGAACTGTTCGGGATGGCCAAAGTGGGCACACAAGTGTTGCTAATTTGACGACATCGAATTGATTAGCGGCCTTTGTGCGGCAATGTGGGTTTGCAAACGACCTTATTTGCTGTTTACAACGGGATACGAGGTAAGTCTTGGGTGCGCGTCCGCACAATTGCTGGCGCGCTTTTTCTGGAGGTTAACATGAAAAAACTCGTTCTCGCCGCCGCTCTGACAGCTGCTGCAACTACCGCATTCGCCGGCGCTCCTGCCGATCCGATCATCGAAGCACCCGTCGTGGTTGAAGAAGCTACTTCTTCGTCCTCCGGCATCCTGCTGCCCCTGCTGCTTCTGGCACTGGTGGCTGCAGCTGTTGCTGACTAAGCGACGCTTCAAGCTAATGAAAAAGGCGGTACTTCGGTACCGCCTTTTTTTTCGTCTAAATTTCGAATCACCCTAGGGTAGAGTGTCTGCGGCAGGCCCTTAGACCAGCCAGCCGCGCAGGTTTTCCTCGATCACGTTCGACAGCGCCTGAATATGCGCAGGGTCATCGTTCAGGCAGGGAATATAGGTAAAGCTTTCGCCGCCCGCGTGAACAAAGCTTTCCTTGATCTCTTCGTTGATTTCTTCAAGCGTTTCGATGCAATCAGCCGAGAATGCAGGCGCACATACGGCGATGCGTTTCTTGCCCGCCTTGGCCTGCCGCGCGACCTCTTCCACCGTGTAGGGTTGCAGCCATTCTTCGGGACCGAACTTTGACTGGAAGGTCGTCATGATCTCGGTGTCGTCCCAACCCAGCCGTTCCTTGAGCAGGCGCGTCGTTTTCTGGCATTGGCAATGATAGGGATCGCCCTGCGTCAGATAGCGTTGCGGCACGCCGTGGTACGAACACAGCAGAATTTCGGGCCGCTGCTCGGCCTGCGCATAGCCACGCTCGATGGATTGGGCCAGTGCGTCGATGTAATCGGCACGGTCGAAATAGGGCGGCACGGTGCGTGCGACCGGCTGCCAGGTTTCCTTTTGCAAAGCATTGAAAAAGGCATCGTTGGCGGTGGCCGATGTGGCACCCGCGTATTGCGGATAGAGTGGGAAAAACAGGATCTTGCGACAGCCCGCTTCGGTCAGCGCGCGCACCTTTGATTCGGTCGACGGGTTGCCGTAGCGCATGCAGTAATCGACCATGACCGCGTCGCCAAAGCGTGCCTGCATCGCGTCCGCGATTTTTGCGGTCTGTGCCTTGGTGATGGTCAGCAGGGGGCTTTCGTTTTCGGCCTCGTTCCAGATGGATTTATAGGCTGCGCCTGAGGTGAAAGGCCGTTTCGTCAGGATCACGGTTTGCAACAGCGGCTGCCAAAGCCAGGGCGAATAATCAATCACGCGGCGGTCAGAGAGGAACTCGCTGAGATAGCGGCGCATCGACCAGTAATCATAGCCGTCCGGTGTGCCCAGATTGGCCAGCAAGACCCCGACACGTTCGCCCGGGAGCGCGGGGTGATCCGGTGCGGCATGGGCGGGACGTTGGGCGTTGGTTTGTGTATCGGGCATGGGATTTCCGCTGTTCAGGTGCCCGAGACATAGAGGGTTTTGACACGAGTTCAATCAGGCAAGGGGCGTTCTGCGACATTGAGCGCATCTGCAAGCCGTTGTTGGGCCGAGCCGGGGCGCAGTGCCTTGGGCTGGCTGGGGTCCGGTGCCCATCCGGCCAGAAAGACCAGGTCAAATGTTGTGCGTATCCGGCCGGTATCTGTACCAAATGCAGATTGATACCGCGCAACGGCATCCATGATCACTGCCTTGCGGGTGGGTTTGCGCAGCCGTCCGGTCAGCGCGTTGGTCTCGCCCATCGCGCGCAGGTCGTGCATCAGGTGCAGGGGGGATTTGTATTCCACCCGTTGCGTCAGCACATCCGCCACCGGCAGGGCAAAACCGGCCCGCTGCAACAGCGCACCCAGATCGCGGACTTCGCCCATAGGAGCGATGCGGGGGCTCAGCCCGCCGGTCTGCGCCACTTCGGCCTCGGCCAGGCAGGCGCGCAATTCGTTCAGGGTCTGGCCGCCAAAACAGACGCCCAGAAACAGGCCATCGGGTCTCAGCGCGCGCTGGCATTGGATCAACTGGCCCACCGGATCGTTGGCCCAGTGCAGGCCCATGGCGTGAATCACCAGATCCTGTGTGGCGGGTTGCAGGTCCAGCGTTTCCCCTTCGGAAACAATGCGCGCATCTGGAATGAGATTGCGCCACGTTTCAGGAAATCCAGTGACCACGGCGGCTTGCGTAAATGTCCTGTTAACCAGTTCCAGCCGATCCTGAATTTCCTCTCGCGCTGTCTGGTGCAGAAACATCGCGTCGGCGCGCACCCGCTTGCGGTGTGCGGTCAGGGCGGAGGTGTCGGTCAGTGGTGCATGTGCGTTCATGGAGCTTAGATAGAATGGTTGCGACGCGGTTACAAATGGCCCTTTCCCTTGTCTATCCGGCCCGCTGTCTGGGCTGTGGCACCATGGTGGACGACGATTTTGGCCTGTGCGGCACGTGTTGGCGCGACACGCCCTTTATCGGCGGCGCGATCTGCGATGCGTGCGGGGGGCCTCTGCCGGGGCAGACGGGTGTGGATGCGGCGCATTGCGACGATTGCCTGCGCACACCGCCGCCTTGGGATCAGGGGCGCGCGGCGTTGGCCTATCGGGACCGTGCGCGGTCGCTGGTTCTGGGGTTGAAGCACGCGGACCGGCAAGAGGTGGTGGTGCCCGCATCGGGATGGATGGCCCGTGCGGTGCGCGATATCGTGGTGCCGGAAATGCTGGTGGCGCCGGTCCCGCTGCATTGGACACGGATGTTGTCGCGGCGGTACAATCAATCGGCGTTGCTGGCCAGCGCAATGGCAAAGCGGCTGGGCCTGTCCTATTGCCCGGATCTGTTGATTCGCACGCGTCGCACCCGAAGTCTGGACAAGCTGGACGGCGCACAAAGACGCGCGATACTGGACGGTGCCTTGCGGCTCAATCCCGCGCGGGCGCACCGTGTTTCGGCCGGGCGGCCGGTGCTGTTGGTCGATGATGTCATGACTTCGGGGGCAACCATGGCAGAGGCAACGCGCGCTGTGCGGGCGTCGGGCGCAGGGCGGGTTTGCGCGGTGACACTGGCGCGGGTGACAAAAGCAACCTAGATAATGGGCAAACGCCCCATATCGAGGATGCTGCTATGAAACCCGTTGAAATCTATACCACGCCGATTTGCGGCTTTTGCCACCGCGCCAAACAGTTGCTGAACCAGAAAGGCGTGGATTTTGTCGAGGTTGACGTCATGTCGAACCCCGAGCGCAAGGCCGAGATGATCCAGCGTGCCAATGGCAGCCGCACGGTGCCGCAGATTTTTGTCGGCAACGATCACGTGGGTGGCTGTGACGACCTGTATGCACTGGAGCGTCAGGGCAAACTGGACGCGCTGCTGGCTGCCTGATGAAGGCCGCGCTGCTGCAACTGAACGTCGGCGACGATCCGGCGGCCAATCTGGTTCAGACCTCAGCCTTGTTGGGGGCTGCGGTGGAAGCGGGGGCGCAGTTCGTCTTGTCCCCCGAGGTGACAAACTGCATCTCGACCCGCCGCGACCGCCAGCAAGAGGTCCTGCAGGACGAGGCATCGGACATCACGCTGGCCGGACTGCGGGCGCAGGCGGCGGCGCATGGCATCTGGCTGTTGATCGGATCGCTCGCGGTCAAGACGGACGACGCGGACGGACGCTTTGCCAACCGGCAATTTCTGATCGGGCCGGATGGCGACATTCGCGCGCGCTACGACAAGATCCATATGTTCGATGTGCAGATTGGCGAAGGCGAGACCTATCGCGAATCCGCTGGCTATCGGCCCGGCACCCGTGCCGTGGTGGCCGATATGCCGGGTTTCCGGTTGGGTATGGCCACCTGTTACGACATGCGCTTTGGTCATCTGTCGCGGGCGCTGGTGCAGGCCGGGGCGCAGGTTCTGGTCTATCCTTCGGCGTTTTCGCCCGTCACGGGGGCCGCGCATTGGCACAGCCTGTTGCGCGCCCGTGCGATCGAAAGCGGCGCGTGGGTTCTGGCCCCGGCACAGACCGGCACACATTCCGCAACGTCAGGTCCACAGCGCAGCACCTATGGCCATTCCCTTGTGGTTGACCCTTGGGGCGATGTAGTAGTCGATGCAGGCACGGACCCGGGGTTTTCGGTGTTCGATCTGGATATTAGCAAGGTCACGGACGCCCGCCGCCGCATTCCGGCGCTGGAAAACGCCCGTGAATTCGACGGACCATGAACCAAATGATCGCATGACCCAGGACAAGGACGCATTGGCCATCGCTCTGTTCAGCGAGGTTTTGGCAGCCGACCAGACGGTGCGCAACCGGCTGGGGCGGGTGCTGCCCAAGGGCATGGAAATCTCGCATTTTTCGGTTCTGAACAACCTGGCGTGGCATCACGGCGAACGCACACCCGCGCAGTTGGCCGAGACTTTCAACGTGACACGCGGGGCGATGACCAACACATTGCGCAAGCTGCAATGGCAGGGGTACGTCCACATCCGCCCGGATTGGGACGACGCGCGGCGCAAGCTGGTGGGGATCAGCCCGGCGGGCGCGCAGGCCCGCGATGCGGCTGTGTCGGCCATCGCGCCGCTGTTCCGCGACCTGGTGGAAAAGGTCGGCGAGGACCAGGTGCGTGCCGCCATTCCGACGCTGCGCGAGTTGCGCATCCAGTTGACGGATAAGGCCTAGCGCGGTTTCAGGCTGGCCGTGACATAGTTCACACTCAGATCCCGATCCGACAGGCGCCACGCCCAGGTCAGCGGATTGAAAACAAATCCCTGCCGGTCCACAGGTTCGAGCCCTGCGCGTTTCAGCAGGTCAAACAGTTCGTCCGGCGTGATGAACTTGGACCATTCATGGGTGCCTTTGGGCAGCCAGCGCATGATATGTTCGGCCCCGATGATCGCCATCGCAAAGGATTTGGGGTTGCGGTTCAGGGTCGAACAGATGTGCAGCCCGCCCGGTTTCAGCAATTCGCGGCAGGCGGTCAGATAGGCCAGCGGGTCGGACACATGTTCGACCACTTCCATATTCAGAACCACGTCGAACTGTTCATCCGCTGCGGCCATGTCCTCGGCTGTGGTGTGGCGATAGTCGATCTCGAGCCCTGATTGCTGCGCATGAACCTGCGCCACCGGAATGTTGCCCGCCGCGGCATCAGCCCCCACAACATCGGCACCCAGCCGCGCCATCGGTTCGGCCAGCAGCCCACCGCCGCAGCCGATGTCCAGAATACGCAAGCCCGCAAAGGCATCGGGCGCTTTCAGGTCGCGTTCGAACTCGGCGGCGATCTGCGTGGTGATATAATCCAACCGGCAGGGGTTGAGCATGTGCAGCGGCTTGAATTTGCCCGTGGGGTCCCACCATTCGGCGGCCATCGCTTCGAATTTAGCGACCTCTGCGGGATCAACGGTGCCGTGATGCGCTTGCATTCTGCTCTCCATATGCTCAATTGTTCCTTGCACCCTATATAGGACGATCATGGACAAGTACCCGGATCAAAAACGCGCAGTGCAGTATCTTTACCCGCCGATCGATCCGTTCGACCAGCGGATGATGGATGTGGGCGACGGGCACAAGATATATGTCGAACAGTGCGGCAATCCGTCAGGGATTCCGGTCGTGGTGCTGCACGGTGGTCCCGGTGGCGGATGCAGCCCCGCAATGCGGCGGTATTTCGATCCTGCGGTGTTTCGCGTGGTGCTGTTCGATCAGCGCGGCTGTGGGCGGTCGCGACCCCATGCGGTGATCGAGAACAACACGACATGGCATCTGGTCCGCGATATCGAGATGATCCGCGAGGCGCTGGGCATTGATGCATGGATTGCCTTTGGTGGAAGCTGGGGTGCCACGCTGGCGCTGATCTATGCCCAGACCCATCCCGACCGGGTGCGCGAACTGGTGTTGCGTGGCGTGTTCACCATGACCAAGGCCGAAATCGACTGGTTCTATGGTGGTGGCGCGGGCAAGTTCTGGCCCGAGGTCTGGGCGCGCTTTGTCGGCCTGATCCCCGAGGACGAGCGCGACGATCTGGTGGCGGCCTATCACAAACGGTTGTTCAGCGGCGACCGGATGGAAGAAACCAAATACGGGCGCGCCTGGGCGTCGTGGGAAAACGCGCTGGCGTCGATCCACAGCAACGGTATGGGCGGCGAAGCGCCGGGCGAATATGCGCGGGCGTTTTCGCGGCTTGAGAATCACTATTTCATCAATGGCGGGTTTCTGGAGTTCGACGGCCAGATTCTGGCCAATATGGACCGGATTGCAGATATTCCGGGGACCGTGGTGCAGGGGCGTTATGACATGATCTGTCCGCCGGACAGCGCCTATGCCATCGTGCAGCGTTGGCCGCGTGGCACATTGAAGATGGTGCGCAATGCCGGCCATGCGCTGTCTGAACCGGGGATCAGTTCGGAACTGGTTCGGACGATGGACCGGATCGGCATGACGGAGCAGCGGCGATGAAACGGATGGACCGTCGTGCCTTGTTCGCCTCGGGTGCTGCTGCGGCTTTGCTGGCGGCAACGGGCGTTCAGGCGCAGGTTTTGCCGCGTTCGGGCGGGCGTTTGCGGGCGGCCTTGTCCGGTGCGTCGCGTGACGACGGTTGGGATCTGGCCCCAAGTGGGCTGTTCATGCTGGCGGCCCAGCACACGGTGTTCGAGGCGCTGACCGAAGTGGCCGCCGATGGCAGCCTGCGCGGTGCGCTGGCGACAGGCTGGCAGGGATCGGAGGGTGGCCGCACCTGGGTCTTTGACCTGCGGGCCGGTGTGAAGTTCCACGATGGCACGCCGATGCGGGCGCAGGATGTCGTGGCCAGCCTGACGGATCAAGTTGACGGGTCTGTGGCTGCCGAAGGGGCGGGGCGCGTTGTCGTCCAGCTGGATCAGGCGCAGGCCGATCTGCCCTATGTGTTGTCGGGTGCGCTGATCCGTCCGGCGGATGCGGCGGCGCGGGGGCGCGGCGTTGGCACGGGCCTGTACCGCGTTCAGAAATTTGACGCGGGCCGCCAGTTTATCGGCGTGCGGATCGGCGATCATTACAAGAACGACCGCGCCGGCTGGTTCGATACGGTCGAGTTCGTGTCGATTCCCGCGCAAGAGGTCCGCGCCGAGGCGTTGCGCGCCGGTCTGGTGGATGCCGCCGACGTAACCAGCCGCGATGCGCTGGCCGATGACCGCGCGTTCATGCACCTGCCCGACGCCGCACGCTGTCAGCAGATCGTGCACCGCGACATCGGGGTTCCGGCGGAAATCGGCACACGGCACGCGCTGGATGATCTGCGTATGGCGGAACGCTGGTGGCGGGTGTAGGCCAAGGGGGCTTGTAGTTGCAGGCCTGTCGGCGTATATGCCCCTTAACAGCGGCGCGCTGGGGTCCAAACCCGACGCTCCACCGAGAAAGAGCAACGGGCCGCGCGCCCGTTTTTTTGTGTCTGCCAGAAACTGCTTGGAAGTAACCACGTGACTGTAAATGACCTGATTGCCAAAGCCGCCATCGACCGCCGCATGGCCGAGATCATCACTCCGGTGATCGAGGATCTGGGGTTTGAACTGGTGCGTGTCCGCCTGATGAGCGGTAAGGAATCGATCCTTCAGATCATGGCCGAACGTCCCGAAGGCGGGATCGAGGTGGATGATCTGGCCGAAATCTCGACCGCCGTCAGCGCCACGCTGGACGTCGAAGACCCGATTCTGGATGCCTATACGCTGGAAGTGTCCAGCCCCGGCATCGACCGCCCGCTGACCCGTCTTAAGGACTTTGCGACCTTCGAGGGTTACGAGGCGAAGCTGGAAACCGATGAGCTGATCGACGGCCGTCGCCGGTTCAAGGGCGAGTTGGCCGGTGTCGAGGATGACGAGGTGCTGATCAACATCGAAGAAGGCACGATCGGCCTGAAATTCGAATGGCTCAGCGATGCCAAACTGGTGCTGACCGACGACCTGATCAAAGAGATGCTGCGCCAGCGTAAACAGGCCGGTGTTCTGAACGAAGACGCATTTGACGATATTGAGACCGAAGGGTCCGATGAGGAGAAAGACTGATGGCAATTACATCTGCAAACCAGCTTGAGCTGCTGCAAACCGCCGAGGCCGTTGCGCGCGAAAAGATGATCGACCCCGGTCTGGTGATCGAGGCGATGGAAGAGAGCCTCGCCCGTGCCGCCAAGAGCCGCTACGGCGCAGAGATGGACATTCGTGTCGCCATCGACCGCAAGACCGGCCGCGCCACGTTCACCCGCGTGCGCACCGTGGTTGCCGAGGACGAGCTGGAAAACTATCAGGCCGAGTTCACCGTCGAGCAGGCCAAGCAGTATATGGCCGACCCCAAGATCGGTGACACCTTTGTCGAAGAAGTGCCGCCCGTCGAAATGGGCCGGATCGCCGCACAATCGGCCAAGCAGGTGATCCTGCAAAAGGTCCGCGAAGCCGAGCGTGACCGCCAGTACGAAGAATTCAAGGACCGCGCAGGCACGATCATCAACGGTCTGGTCAAGCGCGAGGAATACGGCAACGTCATCGTCGATGTGGGCGCAGGCGAAGCGATCTTGCGTCGCAACGAGAAGATCGGCCGCGAAAGCTATCGCCCGAACGACCGTATCCGCGTTTACATCAAGGACGTGCGCCGCGAACAGCGTGGCCCGCAGATTTTCCTGTCGCGCACAGCGCCCGAGTTCATGGCCGAACTGTTCAAGATGGAAGTGCCGGAAATCTATGACGGCATCATCGAGATCAAGGCCGTGGCCCGTGACCCCGGTTCGCGCGCCAAGATTGCCGTGATCAGCTATGACAACTCGATCGACCCTGTCGGCGCCTGCGTCGGTATGCGCGGCAGCCGGGTTCAGGCCGTCGTGAACGAGCTTCAGGGCGAAAAGATCGACATCATTCCGTGGAACGACGACCAGCCCACGTTCCTGGTGAACGCGCTGCAACCGGCCGAAGTGACCAAGGTTGTTCTGGACGAAGAAGCGGGCAAGATCGAAGTTGTCGTGCCCGAGGAACAATTGTCGCTGGCCATTGGCCGTCGTGGCCAGAACGTGCGTCTGGCGTCGCAGCTGACCGGTCTGGACATCGACATCATGACCGAAGCCGAAGAATCGGCGCGTCGTCAGGCCGAATTCGAAGTGCGCACCAAGCTGTTCATGGACAATCTGGATCTGGACGAATTCTTTGCCCAGCTTCTGGTTGCCGAAGGATTCACCAGCCTGGAAGAAGTCGCCTATGTCGAGCAGGATGAACTGCTGGTCATCGATGGTGTCGATTCCGACACGGCCAAAGAACTGCAAGCCCGTGCCCAAGACGTGCTGGCCGAGCAGAACAAGGCCGCCCTTGCCGCCGCCCGCGAACT
The DNA here is from genome assembly GCF_000620505.1 of Sulfitobacter sp. 20_GPM-1509m. Classification (GTDB taxonomy): domain Bacteria; phylum Pseudomonadota; class Alphaproteobacteria; order Rhodobacterales; family Rhodobacteraceae; genus Pseudosulfitobacter. The sequence continues at coordinate 473,450 of NZ_JIBC01000005.1, forward strand.
GGGTGTCGAGGACAGCCTGGTTGAATTCGAGGGTCTGACACCCCAAATGATCGAGGCACTGGCCAAGGACGACGTCAAAACGCTGGAAGACTTTGCAACCTGCGCTGACTGGGAACTGGCCGGCGGCTGGACCACGGTTAACGGCGAGCGCGTCAAGGACGATGGCGTGCTGGAGCCCTTCGACATCAGCCTGGAAGAAGCGCAGACCATGATCATGACCGCGCGCGTTCTGCTGGGCTGGGTTGACCCGACCGAGTTGGAAGCCGACGAAGATCTGGACGACGAGGACGGCGAAGAGTCGGAGGAGGCCGAGGCCTGATCGGGGGCTTCGGAGGACGCTGATGGCACGCGGTGGCGCCACCAAAGACCGTGAAGACGGTCCAGAACGCAAGTGCATTGCCACGGGCGAGGTCCAACCTAAATATGGGTTGGTCCGGTTCGTGGTTGGCCCGGATATGCAGATTGTCCCTGATATTGCGGGAAAACTGCCGGGCCGGGGCATTTATGTCGCGGCGGACCGGGATGCGATACAAAAGGCCGTGACCAAAAAGCTGTTTTCGCGCGGTGCGAAAATGCAGGTCACGGTGCAAGAAGACCTTGTGGACGAGGTGGAACGTCAGTTGGCGCGCCGCGTCGTCGACCTGATCGCGCTGTCGCGCAAGTCCGGCCGGGCGGTTGCGGGCTATGAAAAGGTGAAAACCTGGCTTCAGACCGAAGAGGCCGAAGTGTTGATCCAGGCTGTGGATGGATCGGCGCGCGGCAAGACGAAATTGAGCACTCCGCACTACGGCAGCTACATCGGCTGGCTTAGTGCGGATGAATTGGGTTTGGCTTTCGGACGTCAAACTGTGATACATGGGGCGCTCGCCTCTGGTGGACTCACGCAACGTGTTGTAGAGGAAGCCCGAAGGCTGAAGGGTTTGCGCCCAAACGCATAGATGGCAGGGGCCATCTGGAAGGATAGACGAGCTAGATGAGCGATACAGACGGTAAAAAGACATTGGGGCTGCGCGGTGGCGCGCGTCCGGGGAATGTGAAACAAAGTTTCAGCCACGGGCGGACCAAGAACGTCGTCGTCGAAACCAAACGCAAGCGCGTTGTGGTGCCCAAGACAGGTGCGGCCAAGGGTGGCACCAGCAACCCGTCGCTGGGTGATCCGGCGAAGCGTCCCGCAGGGATTACCGATGCGGAAATGGAACGCCGCCTGAAGGCGGTTCAGGCCGCACGGTCGCGCGAGGTCGAAGAGGCCGCCGCACGCGAAGCGGAAGAAAAAGCACGCGCCGAAGACCGCGAGCGTCGCCGCGCCGAGCAGGAAGCCAAAGAGCAGGAAGAGCGCGAGCGCGAGGAAAGCCTCAAGGCGAAGGCCGAAGAGGAAGAACGCAAGGCACGCGAAGCTGCTGCTGCCGCCGCTCAGGCCGCTGCTGCACCGGCCCCCACGGACGTGGATCAGCCGCAACGCGCCGCTCCGTCGCGCGCCGCACCTCAGCAGGACGCGAACGCTGCCCGCAAGAAAGACCGCGATGCCGACCAGCGCACTGCCCGCAACAAAGGTGCCGACGATGGCCGCCGCTCGGGCAAGCTGACGCTGAACCAGGCTTTGTCCGGTGGCGAAGGTGGCCGTCAGCGGTCCATGGCCGCGATGAAGCGCAAGCAAGAGCGTGCACGTCAAAAAGCGATGGGTGGTTCGGTTGAACGTGAAAAGGTCACGCGCACCGTCAACCTGCCCGAGGCCATTGTCGTGTCCGAGCTGGCCAACCGTATGGCCGAGCGCGTGGGCGATGTTGTCAAATCGCTGATGCAAATGGGCATGATGGTCACACAGAACCAGACCATCGACGCCGACACAGCCGAGCTGATCATCGAAGAATTCGGTCACACCGTGAACCGCGTGTCCGACGCCGACGTCGAACAGGTGATCAACGAGGTCGAGGACAAGCCCGAAGATCTTCAAGCGCGGCCTCCGGTCATCACGATCATGGGTCACGTCGACCACGGCAAGACATCGTTGCTGGACGCGATCCGCAACGCCAAGGTTGTCGCGGGCGAGGCTGGTGGCATCACCCAGCACATCGGTGCCTATCAGGTCATGACCGATGGCGGTCAGCTGCTGACGTTCCTCGACACTCCGGGTCACGCGGCCTTTACGTCGATGCGGTCGCGCGGTGCGCAGGTGACGGACATCGTTGTTCTGGTGGTTGCGGCAGATGACGCCGTGATGCCGCAGACGGTCGAGGCGATCAACCACGCCAAGGCCGCCAAGGTTCCGATGATTGTCGCGATCAACAAGATCGACAAACCGGGTGCCAACCCTGACAAAGTGCGCACCGATCTGTTGCAGCACGAAGTCATTGTCGAGAAAATGTCGGGCGAAGTGCAGGACGTCGAAGTGTCGGCCCTCAAAGGCGAAGGTCTGGACGATCTGCTGGAGGCCATTGCGCTGCAATCCGAACTGCTGGAGCTGAAAGCCAACCCCAATCGCGCCGCCCAAGGTGCCGTGATCGAGGCACAGCTGGACGTGGGCCGCGGCCCCGTGGCCACGGTTCTGATCCAGAACGGCACATTGCGTCAGGGCGACATCTTTGTTGTGGGCGAGCAGTACGGCAAGGTCCGTGCGCTGATCAACGACAAGGGCGAGCGTATCAAGGAAGCCGGTCCTTCGGTTCCGGTCGAAGTTCTGGGCCTGAACGGCACACCCGAAGCGGGTGACGTTCTGAACGTGACATCGACCGAGGCGCAGGCGCGCGAAATCGCTGAGTATCGCGAAAAAGCCGCCAAGGACAAACGTGCCGCTGCCGGTGCCGCCACGACGCTGGAACAGCTGATGGCGAACGCCAAGGAAAACGAAAACGTCAGCGAATTGCCAATTCTGGTGAAAGCGGACGTTCAGGGTTCTGCGGAAGCGATCGTTCAGGCGATGGAGAAAATCGGCAACGACGAAGTGCGCGTGCGCGTGCTGCACTCGGGTGTTGGTGCCATCACCGAAACCGACGTGGGCCTGGCCGAAGCATCCGGCGCGCCTATCATGGGCTTTAACGTCCGTGCCAACGCATCGGCGCGCAACACCGCCAACCAGAAGGGCGTCGAAATCCGGTATTATTCCGTGATCTACGACCTTGTGGACGACGTGAAAGCCGCTGCATCCGGCCTGCTGAGCAACGAGATCAAGGAAAACTTCATTGGCTATGCCAACATCAAGGAAGTGTTCAAGGTCACGGGTGTGGGCAAGGTCGCGGGCTGTCTGGTCACCGAAGGCGTTGCACGCCGCAGCGCCGGTGTGCGTCTGCTGCGCGACAACGTCGTGATCCACGAGGGCACGCTGAAAACGCTGAAACGCTTCAAGGACGAAGTGTCGGATGTCCAGTCGGGTCAGGAATGCGGTATGGCGTTCGAGAACTATGACGACATTCGCGAAGGCGACGTGATCGAGATTTTCGAGCGCGAAGAGGTGACACGCACACTCGCGTGATCGGCCAGTTCAGATTGAAAAAAGGGGCGGCTCGAAAGAGCCGCCCCTTTTTCTTTTCCGTGAGTTGAAAGTTCAGGCGGCGGCGTTGACCGGCGCACCCGAATAGATCCGTCCATCGACAGTCACGCTCATGCGGCCATCCGGTAGCATCCGAACAAACTTGCCCTGAACAAAGACGCAACTGCCCAACAAGATAGTTTTCAGCATGTTTTTCTCTCCCCCGATGAGTACGTAGCCCTATTTAGAGGCAAAAATTTCGATAAGTCACAAAAAAACTACCAAAGATAAAAGAAAGGGGTGATTTTTTCGAAAACCTGAACAATCAGGTCTGGCGTCACAGCCAATCGCGCAAAATCGGGATCAATGGCACATCTGCGGCAGGCATGGGATAGGACTTCAGGTCATTGGGCCTGACCCATTTCAGCGCCTGATTTTCCTTCGACATCGGTGTTCCGCCCCACTTGCGGCAGGCAAACAGCGGCATCAGCAGGTGGAAATCGTCATAGCTGTGGCTGGCAAAGGTCAGCGGGGCCAGACAGCTTTGCCATGTTTCGATGCCCAACTCTTCGTGCAATTCGCGGATCAAGGCCGCCTCGGGCGTTTCGCCCGTCTCGACCTTGCCGCCGGGAAACTCCCACAGTCCTGCCATCGACTTGCCCTCGGGACGCTGTGCCAACAGCACGCGCCCGTCCACGTCGATCAAGGCGACGGCAGAGACCAGGACAACTTTCATCTTACGACCGGTAGTCGGCGTTGATGTCGATATAGGCGTGGGTCAAATCACAGGTCCAGACGGTGGCCACAGCCTCGCCCAGCCCCAGATCAACGGTGATGTTGATCTCGTCACCCTTCATGTGTGCGGCGGCGTCCGCTTCGGAATACGCGGGGCTGACCCAACCGTTTTCGGCCACGATCACATCGCCAAAACGGATGCTCAGCAGATCGCGATCGGCAGGCGCGCCGGATTTGCCGATGGCCATGACAACACGGCCCCAGTTGGGGTCCTGCCCCGCGATGGCGGTTTTCACCAGCGGCGAATTGGCGATGGCCATGGCGTGCACCTTGGCATTGGCGGCGGTGTCTGCGCCGGACACGGTGATTTCGACGAATTTCGTCGCCCCTTCTCCGTCACGCACGACCTGAAAGGCCAGATCCTGCATCAGCCGGTGAACGGCATCGGCAAAGCTGGCGTCGCCCGTCACATCCACGCCGGAGGCGCCGGTGGCGGCGATCAGAACGCTGTCCGAGGTCGAGGTGTCGCTGTCCACGGTGATACAGTTGAAGGTCAGGTCTGCAGCGGTGGACACGATGGCTTGAAGGTTGTCTTGCGCGATACGCGCATCGGTAAAGATATAGACCAGCATCGTCGCCATATCAGGCGCGATCATGCCGGACCCCTTGGCGATCCCGGCGATGGTGATGGTTTCGCCGTTCACTTCGACAGTTTCCACCGCTCCCTTGGGATAGGTGTCGGTTGTCATGATGGCACGGGCCGCGTCCGCGATCCCGTCAGGGCGCAGGGCGGCGTTCAGATCACCCAGCTTGGCCACGACGCGGTCATGGGGGAGCGGTTCGCCAATGACGCCTGTGGACGACGTAAAGACACGTGCCGAGGGCACGCCACAGTTGATCGACACCGCCTCGACGATTTTGTGGACGGATTCGACGCCGTGCTTGCCGGTAAAGGCGTTGGCGTTGCCCGAGTTCACAAGGAAGGCGGCGCCACCTGCCGGGTCACCGCCCAGCTTGGCCTGGCAGTCCAGAACCGGTGCCGCACGGGTCGACGAGCGTGTGAAAACGCCCGCGACGGCCGTGCCCGGCACCAGTTTGGCCAGCATGACATCAGTGCGCCCGGCATAGCGGACGCCTGCGGCGATGGTGGCAAAAGTCACACCGTCCACCACCGGCAGATCGGGAAAGCGTTCAGGCGCCAGCGGGGAGAGTGCGATTTTGCCAGCCATGATTATTCGCCCAGTTTGAGGGTGCTGAGCACCGAGGGGTCCATGCCTTCGGCGCCGTCACGGTTCACGTCGGCATCAGCCACCAGCGCGTCCACGGCGGCGGTCACGGCTTCGGAGCGCACTTGCTGTTCAAGCTCGGCGCGCACATCTTCCAGCGCGGGGGCTTCGGCGTTGCGCACTTCGTTCAGCTTGATCACGTGCCAGCCGAACTGGGTTTGCACGGGTTCAGAGATGTCGCCCGCCTTCATTGCCGCGACGGCAGTTTCAAATTCGGGGACCATGGCGCCGGGGCCGAACCAGCCCAGCGAACCGCCACCGGGGCCGGAGGGGCCGGTGGATTTTTCGCGTGCGGTGGCTGCGAAATCCGCGCCGCCGTTCAACTCTTCGATGATGGCTTTGGCTTCATCCTCGGTTTCGACCAGGATGTGGCTGGCGTTGAATTCCTGTGTGGGTTCAGCGTTGGCATAGGTCGCGTCATAGGCGGCCTGAATCGCCTCGTCCGAAACAGCCGTGGCCAGGATTTTCTCGATGGCTTCACCGGCGATCAGCGAGCGACGCTCGTTTTCCATCGACAATTCAACGCGTTTGGGCACATCGCCCTCATAGCTTTTCTCCAGCGCGGTTTGCTGGATCAGCTGGTCGAGAATGCCGGGGAACAGCACTTCGTCGGGCAGCTGCTGGTATTGCTGGGGCAGGGTCGCCTTGGCGACCAGCATGTGGCCCAGAGTGATTTCGGTCCCGTCAACGGTGGCGACGACGGTGGACAGGTCGGGTGTTTCATCCTGCGCGTACAGCGGCTGGGACAAGGTCAGGGCGACCGCGACGGCGGGCAGAATGGAAAGACGTTTCAGCATGGATTGGTCCTGTTCAGTTGTTGCCGCGTGTTTTGCGGCCCCTCGTGGCCGGACGCGACATTGACACGGTTTCATGTGACCCTTACATCGCCCTATGGGCGCGGCCAGGATCGGCTTGACCCTGTATCTATGGGCTGCACGTGGCGCCGACAAGCAGATGCTGCGCAACCTGACACAAGATCGGCTGGAGAACGCATGCTCGGTATCGGAACACTCGCCAAAAAGGTCTTTGGGACCCCCAATGACCGACTGGTCAAATCGGTGCGACCGCTGGTCGAAAAGATCAACGCACTGGAACCCGAATTCGAGGCGCTGAGCGACGTCGGGCTGAAAGACAAGACCGAAGAATTCGCCAAGCGCGCCCTGCAAGGCGAAAGCCTGGACGATCTTCTGCCCGAAGCCTTTGCCAACTGCCGCGAAGCCGCCCGCCGTGCGCTGGGTCTGCGTGCATTCGACACCCAGCTGATGGGTGCGATTTTCATGCACCGGGGCAATATTGCCGAACAAAAGACGGGTGAGGGCAAGACCCTGACCGCCTCATTCGCCGCCTATCTCAATGCCCTGACAGGCAAGGGTGTGCACGTGGTGACAGTCAACGAATACCTGGCGAAACGCGACGCCGAATGGATGGGCAAAGTGTTTGCCCACCTCGGTCTGACCAGTGGCTGCGCCTACAGCGGCATGGGCGAGGACAACAAGCGCGCAGCCTATGCCAGCGACGTGACCTATGCCACCAACAACGAGCTTGGGTTCGACTATCTGCGCGACAATATGAAGAGCGAGCTGAGCCAGATGGTCCAGCGCGGTCACAATTTCGCGATTGTGGACGAAGTCGACAGTATTCTGATCGATGAGGCACGTACGCCCCTGATCATCTCTGGCCCGCTGGACGACCGGTCCGAGCTGTACCAGACGATTGACGCGGTCATTCCGCTGCTGGACGAAAGCCACTATTCCGTCGACGAGAAAACCCGCAACGTGTCCTTTACCGAAGAAGGCAACGAGTTTCTGGAGCAACAACTGCTGGCGCGCGGTCTGATCGAAGAGGGTATGACCCTTTACGATCCCGAAAGCACCTCGATCGTGCACCACGTCAACCAGGGCCTGCGGGCGCACACGCTGTTCCACAAGGACAAGGATTACATCGTCCGCAACGACGAAGTTGTGCTGATCGACGAATTCACGGGCCGCATGATGGCCGGCCGTCGTCTGTCCGAAGGTCTGCACCAGGCCATCGAGGCCAAGGAAGGCGTCAAGATCCAGCCCGAGAACGTGACGCTGGCCAGCGTGACATTCCAGAACTATTTCCGCCTGTACAACAAGCTGGCAGGCATGACCGGTACGGCGTTGACCGAAGCTGAGGAATTCAACGAAATCTACGGCCTGGGTGTGGTCGAAGTGCCCACCAACCGGCCCATCGCCCGTGTGGACGAAGATGACCGCGTTTACCGCACCGCCACCGAAAAATACGCGGCGATGATCGACGAGATCAAAGAGGCGCATGAAAAGGGTCAGCCTGTTCTGGTCGGCACCACGTCGATTGAAAAATCCGAGATGTTCAGCGCGATCCTGACCGAAAAAGGTATTCCGCATAACGTCCTGAACGCGCGCCAGCACGAGCAGGAAGCGCAGATTATCGCGGATGCGGGCAAATATGGCGCGGTGACCATCGCCACCAACATGGCTGGTCGCGGTACCGACATTCAGCTGGGCGGCAACGTCGATCTGAAAGTGCTTGAGGCGCTGACCGCCGACCCCGAGGCCGATCCCGAAGCCATCCGCGCGCGGATCGAAGCCGAGCATGAAGACGAGAAACAAAAGGTTCTGGCGGCTGGCGGCCTGTTCGTTCTGGCGTCCGAGCGCCACGAAAGCCGTCGGATCGACAACCAGCTGCGTGGCCGTTCGGGCCGTCAGGGTGACCCCGGTCGCACGTCGTTCTACCTGTCGCTCGAAGATGACCTGATGCGCATTTTCGGCTCGGACCGGTTGGACAAGGTTCTGAAAACCCTTGGCATGGAAGAGGGCGAGGCGATCATCCACCCCTGGGTGAACAAATCGCTGGAACGCGCGCAAGCCAAGGTCGAAGGCCGCAACTTTGACATGCGCAAGCAGTTGCTGAAGTTCGATGACGTGATGAACGACCAGCGTAAGGTTGTGTTCAGTCAGCGCCGCGACATCATGGAAGCCGAAGACCTGTCCGAGATTACCTCGGACATGCGTGAACAGGTGATCGACGACCTGATCGACCAATATATGCCCCAAGGGTCCTATGCCGATCAGTGGAACACCGAAGGGCTCTATGCCGCCGTGATGGAAAACCTTGGCGTGGACGTGCCGGTGATGGCATGGGCCGAAGAGGACGGCGTGGACGACGAGCAGATCCGCGAGCGTCTGATCGAGGCCACCGACAAGCTGATGGCGCAAAAGGCCGAAGTGTTCGGTCCCGAGAACATGCGCATGATCGAAAAGCAGATCCTGTTGCAGGCCATCGACGGCAAATGGCGTGAGCACCTTTTGACGCTGGATCATCTGCGGTCGGTCGTGGGGTTCCGCGGCTATGCACAGCGTGATCCGCTGAACGAATACAAGAACGAAGCCTTTCAGTTGTTCGAAGTGATGCTGGATTCGCTGCGTGAAGACGTGACCCAGAAGCTGGCGCAAATCCGTCCCATGACGGAAGAAGAGCGCACGGAGATGCTGGAACAGGCTGCAGCCCAGCAAGCGGAGTTGCAGCAGGCCGCCAAGGATTCGCGGGATGCGCAAACGCCCGCGCCGAGCGCCGAAGCGGTTGCGACGGGGTTTGATGAAAACGATCCGACAACATGGGGCAACCCGGGCCGGAACGAACCTTGCCCCTGCGGGTCTGGCAAGAAATTCAAGCACTGCCACGGCACGCTGAGCTGACAGGCTTTGTAGCGCGGCGCGACACAATCGCGCCGCATTGCCTCCAATTAGGGCCATAACTTGGCCGGCTTTATTTGCGATTGTTGATTCTGACCCAATTTTACGAGGGCAAGGATCAATGGCGTATTACAAAGAGTTTGCGACGGCTGCCGGCACACTTGTGTGTGCGGTTGGCATCGGATTTGTCATGCAAAGCAGTGACACCGCCGAAAGCCGTTATGGCACGGACAAGGCGGCCGAACCGCAAGTTGCGGTACAGGCTCCGGCAAGTTTGGTGGATACGTCCGCCCTGGATGGCCCGGTGCTGGACGTGCATGACATCGTGCTGACCTCGGCGCTGAATGATGACGCAGGTACGCGCGATACGGTTGTCGCCTTGGCGCCTGCCGACACGCTTGTCACGCCGGACACCACCGATGTGGCTCCCGGCCAGTCGTGCACTGTGAACGCAACCGCTAAGCCTTCGGGCCTTGGTCTGGTGGATCTGACCGTCACGGCGCCCTGTTTTGCCAACGAACGCCTGACCGTGCACCACAGCGGCATGAGATTTACCGAAACAACAGACGCCACCGGAGCTTTGGACCTGTCCATGCCGGTTCTGGCGGACCCGGCAGTCATCGTCGTGGCCTTTGCCAACGGTGACGGGGCCGTGGCGCAAACTGCCGTGCCCAGCCTGGGCGACTTTGACCGTGTGGTGCTGCAATGGAAGGGCGATGCGGGTTTTCAGATTCACGCCCGTGAATTCGGCGCGGACTATGGGACCCAGGGCGACATCTGGGCCGAATCGCCCGGCGATCCGGTGCAAGCGATCAGCGGTGAAGGCGGTTTCCTGATGCGGCTGGGGGATCAGTCGGCATCAGAGGCGATGGTCGCGGATATCTACACCTATCCTTCGGGCGCATCGCGTCACGCCGGTGTGGTCGATCTGAGTGCCGAGGTCGAGGTGAGCCTGTTCAACTGCGGTCTGGAGATCGAAGCACAGTCGCTGGAACTGCGCGATTCCGAGATTATGACCCGCAATCTGGACATGACCGTGCCGGGCTGTGACACCATCGGAAGCTTTCTGGTATTGAACAATTTGATCCAAGACCTGACAGTCGCGCAAAAGTAATTCGCGACACGGGGTTTCATCATGGTTTCGAAACGTGCGGCGGCCCTCGCCGCACTTTTCCTTTTTGGTTTTCTGGCTCCGGTGGCAGCGCAGGATGTCACGCTGACATCTCGCGACGGCGGGATCGAGCTGAGCGGCATGCTGCTGGGCTTTGACGGCGAGTTCTACAGGCTGGAAACCGAATACGGCGAACTGACCGTCGACAGTTCGGGCGTGCTGTGCGAGGGGCCAGCCTGTCCGAACCTTCAGGATTACGTTGCCGAACTGTCCCTGTCCGGCTCCACCACAATGGGTGCAGTGCTGATGCCCGCGCTGGTCGAGGGGTTTGCCCAACGCGCGGGCTATGACGCGGTGCGCGAGGCTGTGGACGACACCCGCTTTCGCTATCTTCTGACCAACACAGAGACGGGCAAGCTGGCGGCGCGGTTCCATTTTCGGGTGACCACCACGGACGAGGGATTTGCCGACCTGCTGGCCAACGAGGCCGACATTGTCATGGCCCTGCGCGAGATACGGCCCGGCGAACGGCAGCGTGCCCGCGAGGCGGGGATGGGCGACATGACAGGCTTGCACCGCAGCCGTGTGCTGGCGTTGGATGCGGTGGTGCCGGTGGTGGCGCCGGGCAATCCGGTACGCAGCATATCGCCGCTGGATCTGGCACGGGTGTTTTCGGGTCAGGTGACCAACTGGCAGGATCTGGGCGGTGTCGATGCCCCGATTTCGCTGCATCTGCCGCAAGCGGCGACAGGCCTGAGCCAAGCGGTGGCCGATCAGGTGATGCAGCCTGTGCGGCTTGAGATCACAGACAATGTCGTGCGGCATCCGCTGGGCACTGCGCTGTCGGCGGCGGTGGCGGATGACCCTTTTGCCATCGGCATTGCCAGCTACGCCGAGGTGGGCAATGCGGTGCCGCTGGTGCTGACCGGCGCCTGTGGCTTTGCGCTTGAGGCCGGGCGGCGCACGATCAAGACCGAAGATTATCCGCTGACCGCGCCGATGTTCCTGTACCTGCCCGCGCGGCGTTTGCCCCAGATTGCGCGGGAATTTCTGGCCTTTACCCGCAGCCCGACAGCCCAGGTGGTGATCCGGCGCGCCGGTTTTGTCGACCAGTCCCCCGAAGAGGTGGCGATCGACATGCAGGGCAACCGTTTTGCCAACGCGATCAGCACCGCAGGCCCCGAGGTTCCGCTGGAAGAGCTGCAGCGCATGGTGCGCACGTTGGACGGCATGTCACGGCTGACCACGTCGTTCCGGTTCGAGGCAGGGTCGATCCGGCTGGACGCGCAATCGCGCAGCAACGTACAGCAACTGGCCCGCGCGATGGAAGTTGGCACCTATGATGCGCGGCGTATCCTGTTCGTGGGGTTCAGCGATGGCGACGGCCCTTCAGCGGCCAACCGCAACATCGCCCTGCGCCGCGCGGATGCGGTGCGCAGGGCCATCACCGAGGCGGCCCAGACCGAGGACACCAAACGGGTGACCTTGGACGTGGACGCCTTTGGCGAGGCGTTGCCGATGGCCTGTGACGACAGCGCGTGGGGCAGGCAGGCCAATCGCCGCGTCGAGGTCTGGGTGCGTTAACGCGCTTTTCGAAAGTGCTTTGGTGCCGGCCCCCTAAAGATACCCCTCTGATTTAAAGCTGAGCTCGCGCGATTTGCCGACGATCAGATGGTCGTGCAGCGACAGGCCCAGTGCGATACAGGCTGCTTCGATCTGTTGGGTCATGGAAATGTCTGATGGGCTGGGAGTCGGATCGCCCGACGGGTGGTTGTGCACCAGGATCAGCGCCGAGGCGTTCAGTTCCAGTGCCCGCTTGGCGACCTCTCTTGGATAGACAGGCACATGGTCCACCGTACCCCTGGCCTGTTCCTCATCCGCGATCAGCATGTTTTTGCGGTCCAGATACAGCACGCGGAATTGCTCGGTCTCGCGGTGGGCCATCGTGGTGTGACAGTAATCCACCAGCGCGTCCCAGCTGGAAATAGCGTTCTGGTTCAGAACCTTCGCACGGGCCATGCGGTGCGCGGCGGCCTCGATGATCTTCAACTCGACGATAACAGCGTCGCCCACGCCCTTGACCTCGCGCAGGCGGGATTCAGCGGCGGTGATGACGCGGTTAAAGTCGCCAAAGGTCTGCAACAGATCATAAGCCAGCGGTTTCACGTCGCGGCGTGGGATGGCGCGGAACAGGACCAGTTCCAGCATTTCGTAATCGGGCACCGCCTGCGCCCCGCCAGCCATGAACCGCGCCCGCAGCCGTGCGCGGTGGTCGGCGATATAGGACGGACGAGGCCCGACGGGCAGCGGCGCGGGCGTTGCTTCGTCAAAGTCGAAGGGCAGGGGTTGTTCGGCAAAACTGGACATGCCGCCAGCTTGCCGCGCCGTTGGTTACCACGCGGTTAACGTGTCAGAGGGGACGCTGCCCCGACACCACGATGCTGGGCATTGGCATGTGAAATTCGTCGCCCACGCGAAACGCCTGTGCGCGTTCGTCGATTTCGGCGCGCACTGTGGCCTGCACCTGATCCGACTGTCGTTGCATGATCAGCGGAATGCGCACGCCGAACTGCATGAAGAAATCATAAAAGCTCTCGGCGCCGGTGCGCAGCACGTTGGGCACGTGGACAGTGGCGGTGTCGGTGAAACCTGCATCCTCCAGCACCGATTTGGCATGGTCGGGTTGCGACAGGTCGAACGCATTGGGCGCGGGGCTGGCCAGTGTCATATCGGCATGGGCCGAGATGACGTCATAGATCATCTTGTAGCATTCCGACCGGTCCGGCCCGCACCACTGGCTGAACGCGAACCGCCCGCCGGGGCGCAGCACGCGAAACGCCTCGGCTATGGATTTGCGCGGGTCGGTCACGTGAAACAGCACGATATTGGCCGCCACGATGTCAAAGCTGTGGTCGGGGAAATCCAGTGCCTCGATGTCGCCAGTCTTGAATTCGCTTCCGGGATAACGCGTGTGCGCGGCGTCGATCATTGCGGGTGCGTTGTCCACGCCCACACAGGACGCCCCCAGCGCCATCGCGGCCCCTGCGGCATAACCGGGGCCACAGCCCGCATCCAGCATCCGTGCACCGGGGTACAGGCGCACAGCGGCCAGCAGGGTGGGGATGGTCTGAACCGTGGCAAGCGCCGTTGCCTTGCCATAGCCGCCCGCACGCTGCGACCAGCCGTTGATTTCGTCCTGTCGGAATTCGGAATAGTCCATCTGCGCCCCCGTAAGCTTTGGGCGGGTATAACATGCCCCACCAGATGTGCGAGGGCTGCGCGGCGGGGGCTCGCCCGCCGCGCAAGTCTTAGCCTTTCATCGAATCCCAGAAGGATTTGACCGACGAGAAAAAGCTGCTGGATTCGGGGTTGTTCTCTTCCGAGAGGTCTTCGAATTCGCGCAACAGTTCCTTTTGACGGCTGGTCAGGTTCACCGGCGTTTCAACCGCCAGTTCGATGAACATATCGCCCGGCCCACCGCCGCGCAGGGCGGGCATACCCTTGGCGCGCAGGCGCATCTGGCGGCCCGATTGCGACCCTGCGGGGATTTGCACGCGGCCACGGCCACCGTCGATGGTCGGCACTTCGATGCTGCCACCCAGGGCGGCGGTGCCCATGCTGACCGGCACGCGGCAATACAGGTTGTTGCCGTCGCGCTCGAACAGCTTGTGTTCGGTCACCTCGATAAAGATGTACAGATCGCCGGTTGGCCCGCCGCGCATACCGGCCTCGCCTTCACCGGCCAGACGGATGCGGGTGCCGGTTTCGACGCCTGCGGGGATGTTCACCGACAACGCACGGTCTTTTTCCACGCGGCCGGCGCCCTGACAGGCGCTGCACGGGTTCTTGATGATCTGGCCCATGCCCGAGCAGGTCGGACAGGTGCGTTCCACGGTGAAAAAGCCTTGTTGCGCGCGCACCTTGCCCATGCCCGAGCACGTCGGGCAGGTCGTGGGCTCGGCGCCGTTTTCGGCACCCGATCCGTTACAGACCGAGCACGAGACCGCGGTGGGCACGTTGATCGTTTTCTGCAGACCCGCATAGGCGTCTTCCAGCGACACCCGCAGGTTATAGCGCAGGTCCGAGCCGCGCGCCGCACGGCGTCCGCCGCCACGCTGGCCGCCCATGAAGTCGCCGAACAGGTCGTCGAACACGTCGGAAAAAGCCGATCCGAAATCGCCCTGACCGCCGCCGCCAAAGCCGCCGCCGGGTCGTCCGCCGCCGCCCATGCCGCCTTCGAATGCGGCGTGGCCGTAGCGGTCATAGGCCGCCTTCTTGTCGGCGTCCTTGAGAACCTCATAGGCCTCGTTGGCCTCTTTGAACTGCGCTTCGGCCTTGGGGTTGTCGGCGTTGCGGTCGGGGTGAAGTTCCTTGGCCTTGGTGCGATAGCCCTTTTTTATCTCATCCGCAGACGCGCCTTTTGCGACCCCAAGGACCTCGTAATAATCACGTTTTGCCATGTGTCATGTCCTTGTCTGGAACGTCGAGGGCCGGCCCGGAGATCGGACCGGCCCTCTGAGTGGTTCCGTACGTATGATTACGCGCGCTTGTCGTCGTCGAGATCTTCGAACTCGGCGTCAACGATGTCGTCATCATCGCGGCGGGGCTCGTCGGCGGCGTGCGGAGCATCGTCACCTTGGTCTTGTGCCGCTTTGTAGATCGCTTCGCCCAGTTTCATGGCCGCTTCGGTCACGTTCTGGATGCCCGATTTGATCTTGTCGACGTTGTCTGTTTCCAGCTCGTCTTTCAACGCGGCGATGGCCAGTTCGATCGCTTCGACCGTGGTCGGATCGACCTTGTCCGAATGCTCTTCCACCGACTTCTCGGTCGAATGGATCAGGCTTTCGGCCTGGTTTTTCGCTTCGATCAGGCTGCGGCGCTCTTTGTCCGCCTCGGCGTTCTCTTCGGCATCCTTGACCATTTTCTCGATGTCTTCATCGGACAGACCGCCCGACGCCTGGATCGTGATCTTCTGCTCTTTGCCGGTGCCTTTGTCCAAAGCGCCGACCGACACGATGCCGTTGGCGTCGATGTCGAAGGTCACTTCGATCTGGGGCATACCGCGCGGAGCAGGCGGGATGTTTTCAAGGTTGAAGGCACCGAGGATCTTGTTGTCGGCGGCCATTTCACGCTCACCCTGGAACACCCGGATGGTCACGGCGTTCTGGTTGTCTTCGGCGGTCGAGAACACCTGGGACTTTTTCGTCGGGATCGTGGTGTTACGGTCGATCAGACGGGTGAACACGCCACCCAGCGTTTCGATGCCCAAGCTCAGCGGTGTCACATCCAGCAGAACCACGTCCTTGACGTCGCCTTGCAGAACACCGGCCTGAATGGCGGCGCCCAGGGCCACGACTTCGTCAGGGTTCACACCCTTGTGCGGCTCTTTGCCAAAGAACTTGGTCACTTCTTCGATGACGCGCGGCATACGGGTCATACCGCCGACCAACACGACTTCGTCGATGTCGGATGCGGACAGGCCCGCGTCTTTCAACGCAGCGGCGCAGGGTTTCATCGACGCCTTGATCAGGTCGCTGACCAGCGATTCCAGCTTGGCACGGGTCAGTTTCATGACCATGTGCAGCGGCTGGCCGTTCGACCCCATCGAGATAAACGGCTGGTTGATCTCGGTTTGCGAGGACGAGGACAGCTCGATCTTGGCTTTTTCGGCAGCTTCTTTCAGACGCTGCAGCGCCATCTTGTCCTGTGTCAGGTCGACGTTGTGCTCTTTTTTGAACTCGCCCGCCAGATAGTTGACGATGCGCATGTCAAAGTCTTCACCACCCAGGAAGGTGTCGCCGTTGGTCGATTTCACTTCGAACAGACCGTCGTCGATTTCCAGAATGGTCACGTCGAATGTACCGCCGCCAAGGTCATAGACCGCGATGGTTTGCGTGTTCTCTTTGTCCAGACCATAGGCCAGCGCGGCCGCTGTCGGTTCGTTGATGATACGCAGCACTTCCAGACCGGCGATCTTGCCCGCGTCCTTGGTGGCCTGACGCTGGGCGTCGTTGAAGTATGCCGGAACGGTGATGACCGCCTGGGTCACTTCCTCGCCAAGATAGCTTTCGGCGGTTTCTTTCATCTTGCCCAGAATAAAGGCCGAGATCTGGCTGGGCGAATATTTCTCACCTTTGGCCTGAACCCATGCGTCGCCGTTGCCGCCGTCGATGACGGTGAAGGGCAGGTTCTTTTTGTCCTTTGCCAGATCCGCGTCGTCGTTGCGACGGCCGATCAGGCGCTTGACGCCAAAGATTGTGTTGTCGGGGTTGGTCACGGCCTGCCGTTTGGCGGGCTGGCCGACCAGACGCTCGTCGTCTGTGAACGCAACGATTGATGGTGTTGTGCGTGCGCCTTCGGCGTTTTCGATTACGCGCGGTTGGCTGCCATCCATGATGGCGATGCAGCTGTTTGTTGTTCCAAGGTCAATACCGATGACTTTAGCCATATTTTCGATCCCTTTTTCTACTCAAGGCGATGACACGAGACATGGGCCCGTTTCGGCACCCAAGCCCCGAATGAAGTATCACGAAGCGGAGTGCCCCGTGCGGTTCGATGGGTATATAAGGAGCGTAAATGCACGCTGCAACCGCTCTTGAGGCGGCATTAAGGCGAATTTTCACGGTTTGATGCGGATATGACGAAGTTGATCCTGCGGGATGTCGAAATTCACAAAGGTTTTCTGGATCGCGCAGCACAGGGCGAACTGTTGGATGCGGTGCGCGGGGTGGTGGCCGCGGCGCCGTTGTTCCAGCCTGACACGCCATACGGCAAGCCGATGTCTGTGCGGATGAGTTCGGCCGGGCGTTATGGCTGGTTTTCCGACCGCAGTGGCTATCGCTATGCCGACCGGCACCCGTCGGGGACGGCGTGGCCGCCGGTTCCGGATGCGATTCTGGCGATCTGGGACAGGGTGACACGGCTGGAGCGCCAGCCCGATTGCTGTTTGATCAATTATTACGGCGAAGGTGCGCGGATGGGGCTGCATCAGGATCGTGACGAGGCGGATTTTGCGTGGCCTGTCGTGTCAGTGTCGCTGGGCGATCCGGGGTTGTTTCGGGTCGGCAACCGGACGCGCGGCGGCAAGACCGAATCGATCTGGCTGGAAAGCGGCGACGTGGTGGTGCTGGGCGGGCCTGCGCGGCTGGTCTATCACGGGGTCGACCGGATCAAGTTCGGCGCAGGCACGCTGCTGCCAAAGGGCGGGCGGATCAACCTGACGCTGCGCGTGGTGGATTAAGGGGCGAGCGAACAGCAGCCGGTCAGATAGCGCGGGCCATCATTTCCGGTCAGCACCAGTCCGATGGACAGGCCGTAGGCGCGGTCAGACATGCCGTCGGAACAGGCGCGGGCATCTATCGTGGCGATCATCTGGCCGCTGGGGCTTTGGCCCAGAACGGCAAGGCTGTTGGTGGTGTTCGGTGAGCCCAGCTCGGCTGTGGGCTGATAAGGTTGTGGACCGGTTTCGGGGGCGCGAAAGACATGGGTTGTGCCCAGGGACAGGTTCCAGAACGGCTCTGTCCCGCCGCATTCCGCGCGCAACGGGCGGCTTGGCGCATCGCTGTGTTGCAGGAACCGGATTGCGGCCCAGCCCGCATTTTCACCCACGTTGACCAGACCCCATTTGCCGTCGTCGGACAGGGCCATCACCTCGACGCCCGCTTCGTTGTGCAACAATGTGCCGATGATGGTACTTTGCGCATCGGGCTGCGCGCGCACATTCAGCACATCGTCGTCGGCCACGTCGATCACGTGGTACAGCGCCGGAAGGTCAAAGGCCCAACTGGCTTGCGGCACCCAGCACAGCAGCGCCAGCGTAACGGCCAGCGCGTGTATCATCGCCGCGCGTTCCAGCTGAGCGACGCATGGCGGCGGGTGTAGAATTCGCCCATCAGTCCCAGCATGATCAACACGCCCCCCACGTAGATCGGATAGGTGACCGACGAATGATGCGGCGCATAGTTGATAAAGGCAAAGCCACGCGCCTGATCGATGCAGTGGAACAGCGGGTTCCAGTCGAACATCGCCAGCATGTAGCCGGGCAGCGTGTTGGCCACGAACATCTTGCCCGAGGCGATCATGTTGGCACGTTGATAGATGGTGGTGAAAATGTTCACGAACGTCGGAAACCACGGTTTGATCGACAAAAGCACCAGCCCCAGTGCAAGGCCGGTGAACCATGCCACCAGCAACATGCCAAAGGCCGCAATCGGGCGGTCGATCTCAAGCGGGACAAAGGCCACATGATAGATGAACAGGATCATGAACAGGGACAGCACCTGAATATACAGCGTCCCCACAGCGGCAGAGGCAATCGCGATGATGGTGTTCATCGGCGCGTGCTGCATCATCGGGCTGGCGGGACCTTCTGATCCCACGACCGCGCCCAGCGTCTTGGTGTGGGTCATGTACAGGAAGATGCCCGACATGATGTAGACCAGAAAATCGCCCCTCAGCGCCGAACCGCGCAGGCCCAGCACCGAGAACATAACGTAGAACGCCAGCACGAAAATCGCCGCTTGCAGCATGTTCATGGCGATGGCCATGAAGGCGTTGTTGTGCGTTTTCCGAACGTTGCGCACCACCGAATGATAGACCAGTTCGGCGATCAGGATCGCGGTCCCGATGCCCGACTGCGGCTTGCGTGTTGATTGGAACATATGCGGTCGTGCCTCAGGTGGTGCGAAAGTCGCAGGGAAATCTTGCCGTTCCGTTACTGCGGCATCATAAGGTGATCCTGCACGCATTTCAATCTGGGCCGAGCAAGGGGATTATTTCATGAATTACGAGACTTTGGTGCCTGTCATGCGCCGTCTGGCGCTGGAAGCCGGTGACAAGATCATGGAGATCTATGACGCCGATGACTTCGAGGTCAAAACCAAGTCGGATGACAGCCCCGTGACCGCTGCTGACGAAGCCGCTGATGCGATTATCTCGGAGGGTCTGCGCGAGGCCTTTCCCGATATGATGCTGGTAACAGAGGAACAATCGGACACCCACGACACCACAGGCGACACCTTCCTGATCGTCGACCCGCTGGATGGGACCAAGGAATTCGTGCACCGTCGCGGCGATTTCACCGTGAACATTGCGCTGGTCGAAGCGGGCAAACCGACGCGCGGCGTGGTCTATGCACCGGCCAAAAACCGCATGTTTTTCACCCAGGCCGACGGCCAGACCGTCGAAGAGGCCGGCCCCTTTCAAAAAGATTTGATCGGTTCGCTGACGCCTTTGCGCGTGTCCCAGCCGGACAATGATGCGCTGATGGTGGTCGCGTCGAAATCGCACCGCGATCAGGCGACCGATGACCACATCAATAAATATGCGGTCAAGGACATGACCTCGGCAGGTTCGTCGCTGAAGTTCTGCCTGATCGCCACCGGCGAGGCGGATCTGTACCCGCGTCTGGGCCGCACCATGGAATGGGACACCGCCGCAGGTCACGCGGTCCTGCTGGGTGCGGGCGGCAAGGTCGTGCGCTTTGATGATCACAGCGACCTGACCTATGGCAAGGATGACTATGCCAACCCGTTCTTCATTGCCTATTCGCCTGACGTTGCGCTGAAGCCCGCCTGATGTCGGTTCTGGTTGTCATCCCGGCCCGTTATGCTTCGACCCGCTATCCCGGCAAGCCTTTGGTGGCATTGACCGGGGCCAGCGGTGTGGCGTCCACGTTGATCGAACGCAGCTGGCGCGCTGCCATGTCCGTGCAAGGGGTGGACCGCGTGGTGGTGGCGACGGATGACGACCGCATCGCCGATGCGGCGCGGGCGTTCGGGGCCGAGGTTGTGATGACCTCGACCCAATGCGCCAACGGCACCGAACGCTGCGCCGAAGCCCACGCCACGCTGGGCGGTGGTTATGATGTGGTCGTGAACCTGCAAGGCGACGCGCCCCTGACGCCGCCGTGGTTCGTCGAGGCGCTGATCGAGGCGATGCAGGCGTCACAGGATGCCGACATTGCGACGCCGGTGCTGCGCTGTGACGGCGCGACGCTGAACGGATTTCTGGCCGACCGCAAAGCGGGACGTGTCGGCGGCACGACGGCGGTCTTTGATGGCAACCGCAAGGCGCTGTATTTCAGCAAGGAAGTGATCCCCTACATCGGCACCACCTTTGCCGATGACGCGGATGAAACGCCCGTGTTCCACCATGTTGGTGTCTACGCCTACCGTCCGGCGGCGCTGGCTGCCTATCCCGGTTGGGCCGTGGGTCCGCTGGAGCAGCTCGAAGGGCTGGAACAGTTGCGGTTCATGGAAAGTGGCGGCGCGGTTCTGTGTGTCGAAGTGGACGCGCGTGGCCGTCAGTTCTGGGAACTGAACAACCCCGAAGACGTGCCCCGGATCGAGACGATGATGTCCCAGATGGGCCTGGAATGAACCAGCCCCCGGTCAGCGTGGTGATCGTCAGCCGCGGCCGACCGGATGCTTTGCGTGTGTGTCTGACCGGGTGCATGCAGCTGCTTTACGATCCGTTCGAGATTGTCGTGGTGGCCGACCCCGCCGGGGTCGCCGCGGCGCAGG
This sequence comes from Sulfitobacter sp. 20_GPM-1509m, assembly GCF_000620505.1. Lineage (GTDB taxonomy): Bacteria > Pseudomonadota > Alphaproteobacteria > Rhodobacterales > Rhodobacteraceae > Pseudosulfitobacter. Next base: position 494,266 of record NZ_JIBC01000005.1, read on the forward strand.
CGCTGTCTTTTGCCAAACAGATCAAGATCATCGGCTTTGACGACGCCAACATATCGGCGGCACGCAATGTCGGGATCAATGCGGCGGCGGGCGAGATCTTGGCCTTTGTCGACGACGATGCAGTGCCGGAACCCACCTGGCTGACCCATCTGACACACGCGATGCAGCACAACGATGTTGTTGTCGCCGGCGGTTATGTGCGGGCGCGCAACGGCATTTCCTATCAATGGAAAGGACGCACGCTGGACGCGCTGGGCGATGCGGTGGACATGCCCGTGACGGGGCTGGAGCCTGTCGTGGTACAGCCCACCCCCACGCGCTGTGCCAAGACCGAAGGCACCAACATGGCGGTGCGCCGTGACGTATTGCTAGAGGTCGGCGGCTTTGACCCGGCGTACCATTATTTTCTGGACGAAACCGACCTGAACATGCGGCTGGCCAAGGCCGGATACGCCTGTGCCATCGTTCCACGCGCACAGGTGCACCACGGTTTTGCCGCGAACAAGCTGCGCCGGGCCGACCGTGTGCCCACAGATCTGTTCGACATCGGCGCCAGCTGGGCGGTGTTTCAGCGCAAGTTTATCCCGCAGGACAAACGCCGCGATCATTGGCGGGTCATTCGCATGTCCGAACGCAGGCGCGCCGTGCGCCTGATGGTCAGCGGCCATATTGAGCCACGCGCGGTTACGGGGCTGATCTCGCGGCTGGACCAGGGCTATGGTCAGGGAATCGCGCGGCGCATGGGCGAGGGGCATATCACCCAGACCCCCAACGCCCCTTTCAAGAGGATCGCGCCGTTATCCGGAGCCATGTCCTATCTGGCAGCACGGCGTTCAAGCGCCGCAAAGGCACGCACAGAGGCCCTGCACAGGGTGAAAAACGGCGAGGTTGTCACCTTGATCATTCTGTCCCCCAATGCTCTGTACCATCAGGCAAGATTTCACCCTGATGGCTATTGGGAACAACGTGGCGGTTTGTTTGGAAAAAGCAGTCGCTGCCAGTCATTGTTGAAATTCTGGCGTTTTAATGATCGGTTTTCCGCCGAAAAAAAGAGATTATCCGCGATCCGCGGTGGATCGGATTGAAAGACTTTGGAACTTTAGAAACAAATTGATTGCCAAGGTGTTTATGTAGCTTAAAGCACCCAAAACCCTAAATTGCGCCATGATCCGGGCAATATTTTGTATTTGAATGCGCCTACCCGCAGGCACCGCGGACAGTATGAGGACGAGAGTATGCCCAAAAAAGTAACAAAAGCCATTTTTCCGGTGGCAGGTCTGGGAACGCGGTTTTTGCCTGCGACCAAATCGGTGCCGAAAGAGATCATGACGCTGGTCGACCGCCCGCTGATCCAATACGCCATCGACGAGGCGCGCGCGGCGGGTATCAAGGAATTCATCTTTGTCACCTCGCGCGGCAAGGGCGCGCTTGAGGACTATTTCGACCACGCCCCGCAGCTGGAACAGGAGCTGCGCAAGAAGGGCAAGACCGAGCTGTTGGATATCCTCAAGGACACCAACATGGATTCCGGTGCGATTGCTTACATCCGTCAGCACAAGGCGCTGGGCCTGGGCCACGCGGTCTGGTGCGCACGTCGGCTGGTGGGTGATGAACCCTTTGCCGTGATCCTGCCGGACGATGTCATCGCCGCCGAAAAGCCGTGCCTGCAGCAGATGGTCGAGGCCTATGCCGAAACCGGCGGCAGCATGGTCGCCGCAATGGAAGTGCCGCCCGAAAAGGCGTCGTCCTACGGTGTTCTGGAAGTCAGCGAAGACATGGGCGATCTGGTCAAGGTCAAGAGCATGGTCGAGAAACCCGCCCCCGGCACAGCGCCGTCGAACCTTGCGGTGATCGGACGTTACATCCTGTCTCCCAACGTGCTGACCAACCTGAACCGGATGAAATCCGGTGCCGGTGGTGAAATCCAGCTGACCGACGCGATTGCCGAGGAAATCGCGCAGGATCAGGCGGTTTATGGCTATCGCTTCAGCGGGCAGCGTTTCGATTGCGGGTCCAAATCCGGCTTCCTTCAGGCCACGGTGTCCTTCGGTCTGGCGCGCGAAGAGTTGCGGGACGACCTATCGGCCTATATCCGTGACATTGTGAATATGGAGAAGGCCGCAGAGTAACGCGGACCGGGGGCTGCAAGTGGACAATCACGTATTGGTAACAGGCGGGGCGGGCTATATTGGCGCGCACGCCTGCAAGGCGTTGCGCCGTGCGGGTTATGTGCCTGTGACGTTCGACAATCTGGTGACCGGCTGGCAGGACGCGGTGAAATTCGGGCCTTTCGAACGGGGCGATCTGCTGGACCGGGCGCGGCTGGACGAAGTGTTCGCCAAATACGAACCCGTGGCCGTCATGCATTTCGCCGCCCTCAGCCAGGTCGGTGAAAGCATGTCGCAACCGGGCCGCTACTGGCACAACAACGTCGGTGGTTCGCTGAACCTGATCGAGGCGGCGGTTGACGCGGCGTGCATGAACTTTGTGTTCTCGTCCACCTGTGCCACCTATGGCGATCAGGACAATGTGGTGCTGGACGAAAACAGCGCACAGTATCCGATCAACGCCTATGGCGCGTCGAAACGTGCGATCGAGGACATCCTGCGTGATTTCGAAGCGGCGCACGGGCTGCGCAACGTCATCTTTCGCTATTTCAACGTGGCCGGCGCCGACCCAGAGGCCGAGGTTGGCGAGTTTCACCAGCCCGAGACGCATCTGATCCCGCTGATGCTGGATGCCATTGACGGCAAGCGTGACGCGCTGACCATCTTTGGCACCGATTACGACACGCCCGATGGCACCTGTATTCGCGATTATGTGCATGTCTGCGATCTGGTGGACGCGCATGTTCTGGGACTGAAGTGGTTGCAGGACGGCAAGGGCAGCCGTGTGTTCAACCTGGGCACCGGCAGCGGGTTTTCCGTGCGCGAGGTGATCGATCAGTCGCGGGCCGTGACCAACCGCGCCGTGCCGTTCAACGAGGGCGCGCGGCGGGCCGGGGATGCGACAAAGCTGGTCTCGGGGTCTACGCGCGCTGTGGCCGAACTGGGGTGGCAGCCGGACCGGTCGAACCTGAACACCATGATCGCTGACGCCTGGAGATGGCATCAAACTGGCCACTTTGACAAATAACCCGCCCGCGCGGCTGCTGGACCTGACGCGGCTTGTGCGTCGGGCCGGGCGTGTTCTGACGGGCGTGGACCGGGTCGAGATGGCCTATCTGCGCAGGCTGGTGGCGGATGATGTGCCGGCCTTTGCGCTTGTCCGAACGCCCCTGGGCTATGTTCTGCTGGACCGTGCGGGCATGGCGTCGCTGGTGTTGCGGATTGAGGGTGCCGTGCCCTGGGCCAGGCCCGACCTTTTGTCACGGCTGGCGCGGGGGCAGACAGCGGTGCAACAGGCGGCGCAAACGGATGTGCGCAAGCTGGCCATGGCGCGGACTTTGCCGCGTGGGCTGGCGGCAATGTTGCGCAAGCATCTGCCGCAGGGCACGACCTATCTGAACACCGGCCATTCCAACCTGACCGACCGCGTGTTGCAGGCGGCGCAGGGGTTGGGCGGGCGCATCGGTGTCTTTGTCCACGATGTGATCCCGCTGGAGTTCCCGCAGTTCCAGCGCCCCGAAACGGTCGAGCCCTTTCGCGCCAAGATGCGGCGGGTGCAGGCCTGTGCCGATGTAATCATCTGCAACTCGGCCGATACATTGCACCGCGCAGGGCAGGTGATGGCCCAGTGGGGGACGGTGCCCGAAGGGATTGTCGCCCATCTGGGAACGGACCTGACCACGCCCCAGCCCGACATGCTGCCCGACGACCTGCCGCCGTCCGGTCCCTATTTCATCAGCGTCGGCACCATCGAGCCGCGCAAGAACCACGCGCTGTTGCTGGATGTCTGGGACGCTATGGGCGCAGATGCCCCGACGCTCTTGATTTGCGGCGCGCGCGGATGGAACAATGCAGCGGTATTCGCCCGGCTGGATGGCCGCACTGACACCCGCGTGATCGAGCGCGCAGGTCTTTCGGATGGCGCTGTTGCGTCGCTGATTGCGGGATCTTGCGGGCTGGTTTTCCCCAGTTTTGCCGAAGGCTATGGCCTGCCTCCTGTCGAGGCGGCGGCGCTGGGTGTGCCCGTCGTGGCGAACGATTTGCCAGTGATCCGCGAAATCCTTGGAAATATTCCCGTTTACCTGCCCGCACATGATCGGTATCTGTGGGAAAAGACGTTAAAAGACATGGCAGAAGCAGGGCAACAGGGGCGGGAAAAGGTTCAATTCCAGGCTCCCGGCTGGTCCCAACACTTCAACACCGTGTTAAGGTCGCTATGATAAGCGGTTGAGGGCCGGATATTATCCGGCGGGGAAAGGGCAGAAACTTTGGGTGTCTGGCAGTCATACAGACTGAGGTTGCAACGCAAGCGCTGGCGTATCCGTGCCTTTCGCAAACGTCGTGAACTGACCCGTATCGCCGACCGCACCGACACGATCCGCCCGGACGATATCCTGTTGTTCTCGACACAGCGGAACGAAAAAATCCGCCTGCCGTATTTCCTGGACTATTACCGGGAGCAGGGCGTTAACCATTTCCTCATCGTGGACAATGACAGCACCGACGGCTCGGCGGATTATCTGGCCGATCAGCCTGATGTGTCGGTCTGGCAGACCAGGGCCAGCTACAAGAAATCCCGCTTTGGTGTCGATTGGCTGAACTGGCTGATGATCAAACACGCCCACGGGCATTGGTGCCTGACGGTCGATCCTGACGAATTTCTGATCTACCCGTTCTGCGACACACGTCCGCTGCGCGCGCTGACCGACTGGCTGGATGCCTCGTCGATCAAATCGTTCAGCGCGATGTTGCTGGATATGTACCCCAAGGGGCGGCTGGACGCGCATCCCTATCAGCAGGGACAAAACCCGATCGAGATTGCAGGCTGGTTCGACAGCGGCAACTACACGATGTCGCGCAACCGTCTGTTCGGAAACCTGTGGATTCAGGGCGGGCCGCGCGCCCGTGTCTTTTTTGCGGACCAGCCCGAGAATGCCCCGGCCCTGAACAAGGTGCCGTTGGTCAAGTGGGACAAAAGATATGCCTATGTCAGTTCAACCCACATGCTGCTGCCGCGCGGGTTGAACCAGGTCTATGACGAATGGGGCGGCGAAAAGGCCAGCGGCGTTCTGCTGCATGCCAAGTTCCTGGACACGTTCACCTCGAAGGCGGCAGAAGAGCTGAGCCGGGGCCAGCACTATAGCGCGTCGGTCGAATACAAGGCCTATGCCGAAAGCCTGAAGGACGATCCCGACCTGTGGTGCAAATGGTCCGAGAAATACATCAACTGGAGACAGCTTGAGATTCTGGGCCTGATGTCGAAAGGCAACTGGGCGTGAGCGTCGGGATCATCATGCTGGTGCACACCGCACTTGGCCGCGCCGAACAGGCCGCGCGGCACTGGGCGGCGGCGGGTTGTCCGGTGGTGATCCACGTCGACAAGGGCGTGCCACGTGCCACCTATGAACGGTTCAAGGCGTCCCTCTCTGATGTGAAATCTGTCGAGTTCAGCACGCGCTATCGCTGTGAATGGGGCACGTGGGGCATCGTTGCCGCGTCACAGGCCGCGTCTGAGCTGATGCTGGAGCGGTTCCGCCAGGTGCGCCATGTCTATCTGGCGTCGGGCTCGTGCCTGCCGCTGCGCCCGGTCGAAGAGCTGATCGAATACCTTGAGGCGCGCCCGCAGACCGATTTCATCGAAAGCGCCACAACCGCCGATGTGCCCTGGACTGTTGGCGGGCTGGATCACGAACGGTTCACCCTGCGGTTTCCCTTTTCGTGGAAGCGCAACCGTTTCCTGTTCGACAAATACGTCGAGTTGCAGCGCAAGCTGCGGTTGCGGCGCAAGATTCCCAACGGGCTGACGCCACATATGGGGTCGCAGTGGTGGTGCCTGACGCGGCAAACCCTGTCGGCAATCCTCCAAGACCCGGACCGCGCCGAATATGACCGCTATTTCCGACAGGTCTGGATCCCTGACGAGAGCTATTTCCAGACCCTTGCCCGGCAATATGCGATCAAGATCGAAAGCCGGTCGCTGACCCTGTCCAAGTTCGACTTTCAGGGCAAACCGCACATTTTCTACGATGATCACCTGCAATTGCTGCGCCGCTCCGACTGTTTCGTGGCCCGCAAGATCTGGCCCTATGCCGATCGCCTGTACGAGGCATTTCTGACCGATCCCGCCGGCGCCATGAAACGGACCGAGCCGAACCCCGGCAAGATCGACCGCATCTTTGCCAAGGCGGTGGACCGCCGGACACGCGGGCGGCCCGGGCTGTACATGCAAAGCCGGTTTCCCAACGAGGACTGGGAAAATGGCGTGACGGCAGCACCCTATTCGGTGTTCTGCGGCTTCTCCGAAGTGTTCGAGAATTTTGATCCGTGGCTGGCCAAGGCCACCGGCGCGCGGGTGCATGGGCATCTGTTCGCCCCGGATCGCGCCCATTTCGCCGAAGGGCAAACCACGATCCACGGCGCGCTGAGCGAAGCGCCCAAGCTGCGCGACTATAACGCGGCGGCGTTCTTGACCAACCTGATCTGGAACACACGCGGCGAACGGCAGTGTTTTCAGTTTGGGCCGGCGGACAACCAGACGATCAACTGGCGCATGGCCAAAGATCCCAACGCCCAGATTTCGGTGATCAGTGGCGCGTGGGCGGTGCCGCTGTTCCGGTCGAACCGCAACTTTCTGGACATTCGCAAAGAGGCGGCGGCGATGCAGAAGATCGAAAGCGATTTTCTGAACGTGCTGCGGTCGCCCTATACCAAGGCGCGGGTGCGCATCTGGATGATGGCCGAGTTTATCGAGGCTCCGATGGAGCCGCTTCAGGGTATTCTGGACGAGATCGGCCCCTCTCAACAGCGCCGGCTGTCCGAAGTGCCAAAGATGGTCGACCTCAGCGGCTTTGGCCAATTCTTGCAAAACCTGAAGAACCAAGGGATGCACCCCTATCTGATGGGGGATTTCCCCGTCGAACGCGGCATTGAAATGCAGTCTGAAGCGCCGCGAAAACCCTATTTGGTAAGATAAAAGATGGCGCAGAAATTCGATTGTTTCGTGGTGTTCGCCGAGATGCGCACCGGCTCAAATTTTCTGGAAACCAACCTGAATGCCTTTGACGGGATCACCTGCCACGGTGAGGCGTTCAATCCGCATTTCATTGGCTATCCCAATGTGACCGAGATTCTGGGCGTGACCCAGGCCGCCCGTGATGCCGACCCCAAGGGGTTCCTTAAAGTGATCCGCAAGCAGACCGACGGTTTGGGCGGCTTTCGTTATTTCCACGACCACGATCCGCGCGTGTTCGATGCAATCGTCGATGACCCTAAATGCGCCAAGATCGTGCTGACCCGCAATCCGGTCGACAGCTATGTGTCATGGAAGATCGCGCAGGCAACGGGGCAGTGGAAGCTGACGGATGTCAAACGGCGCAAGGAACGTGCCGCGGAATTTGACGCGACCGAATTCGAGGCCCATCTCGAGGCGCTGCAAAGCTTTCAGGTTCTACTGATGAACCGCTTGCAGGTGTCGGGGCAAACCGCATTCTACGTGGCCTACGAAGACCTGCAAAGCGTCGAGGTTATGAATGGGCTGGCGGCTTATCTGGGCGTCGACAGCCGGCTTGAAGGGCTGGACAAGAGTCTGAAAAAGCAAAACCCCAGCCCGATCACGGAAAAGGTGACCAACGCGGATGAGATGGCGCAGGCGTTGAACCGGCTGGACCGTTTCAACCTGACCCGCACGCCCAATTTCGAGCCGCGGCGCGGGGCGGTGATTCCGACCTATGTGGCCGCCGCCAAGTCCCCGTTGCTGTACCTGCCGATGCGCAGCGGCCCAGAGGATCAGATTTACGACTGGATGGCGGCGCTGGACGGTGTGGGGGCGGACGAGCTGCTGCGCAAGATGAGCCAGAAGGACCTGCGCCAGTGGAAGCGTCGCAATCGTGGGCACCGCAGCTTTACCGTGCTGCGCCATCCGGCGGCGCGGGCGCATCATGCGTTCTGCCACCGCATCCTGAACCCGGGGCCTGACTGCTATGACGCCCTGCGCCAGACGCTGATCCGCCGCTATGCCCTGCCGATCCCACAAGAGGCACCGGGCGCCAGCTATGACCGCGCGGCCCATCACCGTGCGTTCACTGCGTTTCTGGAGTTTCTCAAGGGCAACCTTGCAGGCCAGACCGCGATTCGCGTTGATGCGGCATGGTGCACGCAGACACAAGCGGTGCAGGGTTTTGGCGATTTCGTATTGCCCGACCGGATCATCCGTGAAGAGAACCTTCAGGTCGAACTGGCCGATATTGCCGCGCAGATCGGTGTGGAAAACGTACCGCAACTGCCACCGGTGTCCGAGCCGGGGCCTTTCACGCTGAAAGACATCTATGACGACGGCATTGAATCGCTGGTCAGTGATGTTTACCAGCGCGATTACATGATGTTCGGATTTTCGCGCTGGGCTTAGGCTTAGGCCGCCTGGGCCGACTGCGCTTCGGACAGGATCGTGTACAGCGTGCTGGCGTCGTGGTTCGCCCGCAGCTTGGTGCAGATCGACGTGTTGCGCAGGGTGCGTGACACCAGCGCCAGCGCCTTGAGATGCTCGACCCCGGCATCTTCGGGGGCAAACAGCGCAAAGGCGAGATCGACGGGCAGGCGGTCCACCGCATTAAAGTCGATGGGTTTGTCCAGCACCACGAAAACGCCGATGACTTCGTTCACGCCGTCCAGCCGCGCATGGGGCAGGGCCACGCCACGGCCCACGCCGGTGGGTCCCAGCGCTTCTCGGGCCATCAGCGCCTCGTTCACGTGGCTTGCATTCAAGCCATAGGCGCTGTGCGCGAGATCAGAGATCTCGTGCAACAGACGTTTCTTGCTGGAGGCCGAGGTTAAAACCTTCACGGCCTCCGGCTTGAGAAGCTTTGCAAATTCCATTTTGGCTCGCACTGCTCTGGCGCCTGGGCGCCGTTAAATCCTTATGGATCGATCCAGCCGATATTGCCGTCTTCGCGGCGATACACGACGTTCAACCCATCTTGTCCTTCTTTCCGAAACACAAGAACCGGCGCACCCGCCAACTCCATCTGCATAACGGCCTCGCCAACACTTAGCGACTGTATCTTGGTTTCCATCTCCGCCACGATGATCGGTTGCAGCGAATCCGGTTCAGGCAATGTGTCATCTACCTCGGAGGCGAGGATATAGGAGGAAGCGCCGAAGAGTTCAACCGGCTGGGGGCGTTCCTTGTGGTGGTCCTTCAGGCGACGCTTGTAGCGGCGCAACTGTTTTTCCATTTTTTCACAGCAGGCTTCAAATGCGGCATAGATTTCGGTGCCGCGTGCCTTGGCTGTGGCGTTCAGGCCCGTGGACAGGTGAACCGTCGCCTCGCAGACAAATTCGTGACCGGATTTCGAGAACACCACCTGCGCATCTGTCGGGCGGTCGGCGTATTTTCCGACTGCCGCGCCCAGCTCTGTCTGAACATGTGTTTGCAGTGCTGCGCCGATGTCGATCTGTTTGCCGCTGATTTGGTAACGCATTTTCTCTCCTCACGGTTAGGGACCCGGACTGGGGGCGACAGGCCGCACGGGGCCTAGTTTTGGGTCTCGGGAAAAGGCAAAGCAAAGAGATGCAGTATCGTCGCTTGATTGCTCAAGGCGCAGGTCACAGCAGTCTCAAAAAGTGCTTTTGCCATACCCTATTCAGCGCCCAAACACGTCTTGCTGTCAATCAAAAGCACCGTGAAGTGGGTCAAGTTTTGCCGACAAGTCATTTTAATCGGCTAAGAAACGCGGAAATTTTCACCCAGATAGACGCGGCGCACGTTTTGGTTCTCGACGACCTCGGCAGGTGTCCCGGACATCAGGACCTTGCCCTCGTGCAGGATATAGGCGCGGTCGACAATTTCCAATGTTTCCCGCACGTTATGATCGGTGATCAGAACACCGATGCCGCGCTTTTTCAGGTCCGCGACCAGATGGCGGATGTCGCCCACGCTGATCGGGTCAACGCCGGCAAAGGGTTCGTCCAGCAGCAGGAACTTGGGATTCGCAGCCAGACAGCGGGCGATTTCCACGCGACGGCGTTCGCCCCCCGACAGCGCCAGCGCAGGCGCGCGGCGCAGGTGTTCGATCGAGAATTCGGACAGCAATTCTTCGAGCCGTTCACGCCGCTTGTGGCGGTGGGCTTCGGTGATGTCGAGAATGGCCGAGATGTTGTCCTGCACGCTCAGGCCGCGAAAGATGCTCATCTCCTGCGGCAGGTATCCGATGCCCATCTGGGCGCGGCGGTACATCGGCAGGGTCGTCACATCGGTGCCATCCACCTTGACCGTGCCGCCCTCGGGCGTGACAAGGCCCGCAATGGCGTAGAATGTGGTCGTCTTACCCGACCCGTTTGGCCCCAGCAGCGCCACGACCTCACCGCGATCCAGATGCATGGAAAAGTCGCGGATGACGACTTTCTTGCGGTAGGATTTGCGCAAATGCGAGATGTGCAGCCCGTCATTGGCGGCTGCGATGGACAGATCAGGGGCCGACATGGATCAGTTGTTTCCGGTTTGCAGGATGGTCTTGACCCGGCCCGACATGCGGGCGGTGCCGTTGCGCAGGTTCACGAACATCTTTTCCGCTGTCAGCGCGCTGTTGCCTTGAGTCAGCAACACATTGCCCGACATTTCAATCTCGCCCGAATCAATGCTGTAATCGGCGCGCTCGGCTTCGGCGGCATCTTGGCCGGTGACCAGCGTCACGCCGCCCGTCGCTTCAAGCTTGGCGATGCCTGCGTTCTGGGATTTGTAGGTGACCAGAACCCGCGCCGCTGTCAGGCGCATCTCGCCCTGGCCAATCATCACATTGCCAGTGAAAACCGCAGTGCCCGAGGATTGATCGACCGCAAGATTGTCCGCTGTCACCTCGACCGGCAGCGAGGTGTCCTGGGTGATGGCACCAAAAGTAACGTTCGTGCCTTGTGCCAGAACAGGCGCGGCGCAGCACAGCAACAGGGCGGTGGTCAAGACACGGAATGCGTTCACGATAGTTTACTCATCTGTTTGTTTGGGATCGTATACCAGCTTCACGCCGTTTGTGAAAACCAATTGGGACGGGCCACCGCCGCGGCTGCCGGACATGATCATCTGTCCCGCCGTCAGGTCACCAAAGCCGCTTTGCGCCTGCACCTCTCCCGGCGAGGTCAGCGTTGCGGTTTCCAGATTGGCCATCAGCACGTCCGAGGCAATCTTGAACCCGGTCGAGGTGGTGATGACCACATTGCCGGACAGGTCCATCTTGGATGCAGCCAGGTTCAACCGCGCGACATCGGCCACCAGGTCTATTCGGGTGCCATCGACCATATCCACTTTGGCGGTGACGTCGGTGGCCTCGTTGCGGTTGTCGGTGCTGGTGGTCAGCTTGGCTGCGGAAAACGACAGGCTGTCGCCCCCCTCGGTCGCGCCCGAGAAGAACGGGCCGGTGATTTGCTGTTGTTCCATCCGGTCGCGCACGTCTTCGTCGGCAAAGGGGATGGTGCTGACCGGATCGACGGTGCGCGACAGCAAAAACAGCGTCGACAGCAGGGCCAGGGCGATCAGGGGCAACAGCACCTTGAGCGTGGCGACCAGTTTTGAATACCAGTCCATCGCCCCGCCTTAACCCAGACCAACGCGCAGGCAGTCGTGGATGTGCAGCAGGCCCAGCGGTGTCGGCGCCGCCTTTTGATCGGTGACGAACAGGCATGTGATCTTGCGGGTGTTCATCACGCCCACGGCCTGCTCGGCCAGCGCATCGGGGCCGATGGTGGTGGGCGCGGCCGTCATCACGTCGCGGGCGGTCAGCGACATCAAACCGTCCAGATGGCGGCGCAGGTCGCCGTCGGTGATGATCCCGACCAGCGCGCCGCTGGCATCTGTCACGCCAACCACGCCAAAGCTTTTCTGGCTGATTTCAATGAGTGCGTCGCCCATGCCCGTTTCTTCGGTCACCAACGGCAACGCGTCGCCGCTGTGCATCAGGTCGGCCACGCGGCTCAGCTGTGCGCCCAGTTTGCCGCCGGGGTGAAAGCCGCGGAAATCCTCGGCGGTAAAGGCGCGGTGCTCCATCAGCGCCACGGCCAGCGCGTCGCCCACGGCCAGCGTCATGGTGGTGGAGGAGGTCGGTACGATACCTGTGCCACAAGCCTCTTCGGCGCGCGGCAGGGTGACGATGATATCGCATTGCTTGCCCAGCGCGCTTTCGGGGCGGCTGGTGATGCCGATCAACGGAATGTCGAACCGGCGGGTATAGGCAATCAGGTCCGCCAGCTCGGGGGCTTCGCCCGAGTTCGAGATGGCGATGACCGCGTCGTGGCTGGTGACCATGCCCAGATCGCCGTGGCTGGCCTCGGCGGGGTGAACGAATTGCGCCGGTGTGCCGGTGCTGGCCAGTGTCGCGGCGATCTTGTGGGCGATGTGGCCGGATTTGCCGATGCCGGTGACAATCACGCGGCCGGTGGTTTTCAGCAACTGGTCGACGGCGCGCGCGAAATTGGCGTCCAGCGCGTCGTGCAACTGGCTGAGCGCCTGCATTTCAATGGCGATGACACGGCGGCCCGTGTCGACAAAGGGGGTATCGGTGGTCATAGGTGCGCAAAAATGTCCGTGTCGGGCCAGCCTGCAAGGTCCAGTTTGGCGCGTGTTGGAAGAAAGTCGAAACAGGCCTGTGCGATGTCCATCCGGTCCTCGCGCAGCAGGCGCTTGTTCAACGCCTCGCGCAGCCGGTGCAGATACAGCACGTCCGACGCGGCGTAATCCAGTTGCGCGTCGGTCAGCTTGGCCGCACCCCAATCGCTGCTTTGCTGATGTTTCGAGATGTCGACGCCCAGCAGCTCCTGAGCCAGGTTTTTCAGCCCGTGCCGGTCGGTATAGGTGCGCACCAGCTTGCTGGCGATCTTGGTGCAATAGACCGGGGCGGTGACCGCGCCAAAGGTGTTCAGCATGGCGGCGATGTCGAAACGTCCGAAATGGAACAGCTTCAGAACCTCGGGATCTTCCAGCAGGGCGCACAGGTTGGGTGCCGCGGTCTGGCCCTTCATGACTTGCACCATATGGGCGTTGCCGTCGCCACCCGACAGCTGCACCACGCACAGCCGGTCACGATGCGGGTTCAGGCCCATCGTCTCGCAATCAATCGCGACGACAGGGCCAAGGTCAAGATCGTCGGGCAGATCGGAGGTGTACAGATGATTTGTCATGTCAGTGCTATAGCGCGGCATTGCACGGCGGGAAAGCATATGCCGCGTATTTGCGCCAGTTTGCGCTGTGGCTTAATCGTGCAGGGCGCTCAGACCCGGCCGGGGCAGGCGGGCCAGCAGGCCGGTGACCAGCGCGCGGCAGTCGTGCCCGCGCCATGCGTCAGAATAAACCTCGGGTGGCAGGTCGGGGTGTTTCAGCACCAGCCGCCGCCAGCCATGCACGATCAGCGACCGCAGCACGCCGATCTGGACGGGGCTCAGCGCGGTGGCGTCCAGTTTCAGCGCATCCAGTGCCGCCAGTCGTTCGTATAGGGCTGCGTAATCCTGGCTCAGGTCCTTGGGCTCGAACTGCGCGCCCAGCCAGCGGGGTGCAGTGGTGGCGGGCAGGGCCAGCGTGCCGGCCGGAGGGGTCGCGGTGTCCGCGCCGATGTACAGACGCGGCGCCAGCGGGGCAAAGCCCTGCGCTTCCATGTGTTCGCGGGATTCCGATGTGGCGGTTTCCAGAAGCACCAGTTGCCAGCCTTGGGCGGCCTCGGCGGGAGTGCTGTAGATGCGCGCGCTGGCGGCAAGGCTGAGCTTGCGGCCCGTTCGGGTCAGGCTGTGGTGGCTGGTGCGCCCCGATTTGGTCGAGGTGATCCAGTCATCGTTGCGCAACCGGTGCAGGGCGACGCGGGTCGCCTCGGGTTTGATCTGTGCCTCGGCCATCAACGCAGTCAGCACGGGGCCGTCAATGCCTTCGCCCTCGTGGCGGGCCAGATCGCCGAACACGCTGACCAGCACGGACCACACCCGCTGTGTTGCGGTTGCGGTCAGGATGTTCAGCGCGTCGCTGTAGGGATCAGAAGGCATTCATCGTCAGCAATTCGTATTCGGCCACTTGTTCGTCATCCTGATTGGTCAGGGTCACGTGCCAGCGTACCTCGCCGTATTCCTCATTGCGAGGGGTTTTGACCTTGACCGACAAGCGTACCTTGATGCTGTCGCCGGCCTGTACGGGTTTCATGAACCGCAGATTGTCCAGACCGGTGTTGGCCAGAACGGGGCCGGGGTCGGGTTGCACGAACAGCCCTGCCGCAAAGCTCAGCAGCAGATAGCCGTGTGCCACGCGACCGGGGAAGAACGGGTTCGCCTTGGCCGCCGCGTCGTCCATGTGGGCATAGAACGTATCGCCGGTGAAATGCGCAAAGGTTTCGATGTCGTCCAGCGTGATTTCGCGCGACGGCGAATTGAACGTGTCGCCCAGTTCCAGATCGCCATAGACGCGCGTGAAGGGATGCGGCTTGTCTGCCTGTTCAGTGGCACCCGGCACCCAGCGGTTGCCGATTGCGGTCAGGATGTCGGGACTGCCCTGAATGGCGGTGCGTTGCATATAGTGCATGACCGCACGGCTGCCGCCCAGTTCCTCGCCGCCGCCCGCGCGACCCGGTCCGCCGTGAACCATATGCGGCAGGGGCGCACCGTGGCCTGTGGCCTCGGCCATGCTGTCGCGGTTGTTGAAATAGATCCGCCCGTGAAAGGCACCTGCGCCCATCGCCACGGCGCGGGCCACGTCGCCGTCGTGGGTGATGACGGATGCCACAAGCGAGCCCTGGCCACGGTTCAGCAGCGCAATCGCGTGGTCCAGGTCGCGGTAGCCCATGACGGTGGACACGGGGCCGAACGCCTCGGTGTCGTGCACGCGGGTGGCGGTGTCGGGGTCGGCGCAGTGGAACAGCATCGGCGGCACGAACGCGCCCTTGCTGCCCGACATGGAAAAATCGTCAGGGTCGCCGAACACACGGGTCGCTTCGGCACCGATGGCGGCAGCTTTCTCCAGCACGTCACGCTTTTGCGCGCCGGACACCAGCGCCCCCATGCCGGTCGCCGCGTCGCGCGGATCACCGATAGTGACCTTGGCCAATCGGGCCGAGATCGCCTCGATCACTGCTTGTTCGTGGGCTTGCGGGACCATGATGCGGCGGATGGCGGTGCATTTCTGGCCCGCCTTGGCGGTCATCTCGCGTTGGACTTCCTTGACGAACAGGTCGAACTCGGGCGTGCCGGGCACTGCGTCGGGCCCAAGAACGGATGCGTTCAGGCTGTCCTGTTCGGCGGTAAAGCGCACGCTGTTGGACAGGATGTTGGCATTGCCGCGCAGTTTCAGCGCCGTGTCGGCGGAGCCTGTGAACGTCACCACGTCCTGACAATCCACATGGTCCAGCATGTCGCCCAACCCGCCCGACACCAGTTGCAGCGCGCCCGCAGGCAGCAGACCGCTGTCCAGCATCAGGCGCACGCAGGCCTCGGTGACATAACAGGTGGCGGTGGCGGGTTTGATGATCGCGGGCAGGCCGGCCAGCAGGGTCGGGGCCAGCTTTTCCAACATGCCCCAGACGGGGAAGTTGAACGCGTTGATGTGCACCGCGACGCCTTGCAGCGGGGTGCAGATGTGTTGGCCCATAAAGGCACCCGCACGGCCCAACTGTTCGGGCACACCGTCCAGATAAACATGCGCATCGGGCAGATCGCGCCGCCCTTTTGATGCATAGACCAGCATCGTGCCAATGCCGCCGTCCACGTCGATCTGATGGTCGGACTTTGTTGCGCCAGTGTCATAGCTCAGATCATAAAGCGCGGTCCGGTGTTCGCGCAGATACAGTGCCAGCGCCTTGAGCATTTTGGCGCGGTCGTGGAACGTCATCGCGCGCAAGGCGGGGCCACCCACGTCGCGGCCATAGGCCAGCATCGCCTGCACATCCAGCGCATCGTTGCCCGCGTCTGCGATCACGTCGCCGGTGATGGCCGAGGCAATGGACCGCGCACCGGCCCCCGGTGCGATCCACTGACCGGCGGCAAAAGAATGAACATGTTGCATGGGAAACCCCTGTTAGTGCTGGTCGTAGTCCACAACCAATGTATCGCTGAGCGCATAGCACTGGCAGGTCAGGACAAAGCCTGCCTCGACCTCGTAGTCTTCCAGCGCGTGGTTGGTCAGCATTTCATATTCGCCTTCGGTCACCTTGGCCTTGCAGGTCGAACATACGCCCGCCTTGCACGAAAACGGCGCATCCAGATCGTTGGCCAGCGCCGTTTCCAGCACCGATTGATCCTTGGGCATCTCGAACTGGTGGCCGGTGCCGTCGATGATCACTGTGGTCTTGGTGCCTGCCTGACCCTTGGCGCGTTCCTTGATTTCCTGCTTGGCTAGCTGGCCCTTCTGGCTTTCGCTGAACAGTTCGAACTTGATCTGCCCATCGGCCAGCCCGTGCGATTTCAGCGCGTCGGCAATGGCCAGCATCATCGGTTCGGGTCCGCAGATGAACGCGGTGTCGATGCTGCCGATGTCGATCCAGCTTTTGAACAGTGCGGCGCATTTGTCCTGATCGACGCGGCCGGTGAACAGGTCGATGTCTTGGCCGGTTTCCAGAACGTGGATCAGGGTCAGACGACCCATGTAGCGGTTTTTCAGGTCTTCCAGTTCCTCGCGGAACATGATCGTGCCCACCGCGCGGTTGGCATAGATCAGGGTAAAGGTGCTGTCGGGTTCGCGGGTCATCACCGTGCGCAGGATCGACAGCACGGGGGTCACGCCGGAGCCACCCGCAAAGCCAAGGTAGTTCTTCGCCTTGTCCGGTTCGATCGGGGTGTGAAAGCTGCCCGAGGGCGGCATGGCGTGCAGGGTGTCGCCGACCTTCAGTTCGGTGTTGGCAAAGGTCGAAAAGGCCCCGCCGTCCACACGCTTGATGCCCACTTGCAGCTTGCCATCGTCCAGACCGGCGCAGATCGAATAGTTGCGGCGCAGCTCGGTGCCGTCGAAATCCTGTTTGAACGTCAGGTACTGCCCTTGGGTAAAGGCAAAGGCGTCGGGGTCCTGTGGTTGCAGGGTCAGCACCACCGCGTCACGGATTGTGTGATGAATATCGGTGACAGTCAGGGGAAGGAATTGCGCCATTGGGTCAGCCTAGATGCATTTGAAATAGTCGAAGGGTTCAAGACAGTCGGTGCAGCGCCATTGCGCCTTGCACGGGGTCGAGCCGAACTGGCTGATCCGCTCGACCGCCTGCGATTTGCAGTGCGGGCATTGCTGTGGGCCACCTGCGGGCTGGGGCGGCGCGATGCCGTAGTCTTCCAGCTTGGCGCGGCCTTTTTCTGACAGCCAGTCGGTGGTCCATGCGGGCGAAAGCTGGCGTTTCAGCTCAAGCTTTTCGATGCCGTGGCCGCGCAGGGCAGTTTCGATGTCCAGATTGATGATCGTCGTCGCGGGGCATCCCGAATAGGTGGGTGTGACGGTGACGATCAGGGTGTCGTCCTGCCATGCCACATCGCGGATGATCCCCAGATCCACCAGTGAGATCACCGGAATCTCGGGGTCGGGGACGGCATCAAGCCAGTCCCAGACATCCGCGACAGAAGGGCGGACAGTTACCATTGCGCATCCGGGTAGGCGCGCGGCAGGAATTGCATCACCGCCAGCATGTGGCCCAGATGTTCTGTATGGCGCACGCCCGTCTTGCCGCCCTTGTGGGCAAAATCGCTGTCGGGGCGGGTCAGGGTTGCCTCGGCCAGAACGGCGTTGATGCGCGCATCGAACGCCTCGCGCAGCGGGGCGGGGTCACAAACGGCGCGGTCCACGTCGTCCGAGAGGAACATCTCCCCCACATAGGGCCACAGACGGTCCAGCGCGGCCTGCATACGGGTGTGGCTTTCTTCGGTGCCGTCGCCCAGTGCGATCACCGTGTCGGCAGAACGTTCGGCGTGATAGGTCACCTCTTTCAGCGACTTTTCCGCGATGGCAGAGATCTGTTCGTGCTCATGCCCCTTGAGCGCGCGCAGCATTTCGATGTGCCATGCGTCGAACAGGAACTGGCGCATCATCGTGTGGCCAAAGTCGCGGTTGGGCTGTTCGACCAACAGCAGGTTGCGAAAATCCATCACGTCGCGGCGATAGGCCAGCGCGTCGGCGTCACGGCCCGCGCCCTCAACCTCGGCTGCCAGACCCAGCCACAGTTGCGTCTGGCCGATCAGGTCAAGCGCCGTGTTGGCCAGGGCGATATCCTCTTCCAGCACGGGCGCGTGGCCGCACCATTCGGACATGCGGTGGCCCAAGACCAAAGCATTGTCGCCCATGCGACACAGCCATTCTAACAATTGCGCGTCGGTGGCCATCACATGGTCCCCACTTCTTCGGGGATGTCGAAAAATGTCGGGTGACGGTACACTTTGTCATCCGCAGGATCGTACATGTGCCCCTTGTCGTCAGGCGACGATGCGGTGATCTTGCTGGCCTCGACGACCCATATGCTGACGCCTTCCTTGCGGCGGGTATAGACGTCGCGGGCGTTCTGCATGGCGCGTTCCGCGTCGGGCGCGTGCAGCGATCCGACGTGGCGGTGGCTCAGACCATGCTGACCACGGATAAAGATTTCAAACAGAGGCCATTCGGTGCGCCGAGGACCGCCGTGCGGGGCGGCTTCGGTGTTTTCGTAGGCACTGGATTCAGGGCTGCTCATTTCAATCACTCCGCTGCAAGTTTGGCTGCGCGTTTCTTGTCGGCATGGGCCAGCATGGCCTCGCGGACCCAACGGCCCTCGTCCCACGCGCGGTTGCGGTCTTCCAGACGTTCGACCGAGCAGGGGCCATTGCCCTTGAGGACGTCAAAGAATTCGTCCCAATCGGGTTCGGAAAAGTCGTAGCCGCCCTTTTCCTCGTTCCACTTCAGATTTTCGTCGGGAATGGTCAGGCCCAGGTAATCGGCCTGCGGTGCGGTCAGGTCGACAAACTTCTGACGCAGCTCGTCGTTCGAGTTCATCTTGATCTTCCATGCCATCGACTGCGCCGAATGGACGCTTTCGGCATCGGACGGGCCGAACATCATCAGCGAGGGATACCAGAAGCGGTTCAGCGCATCCTGTGCCATACGCTTCTGTTCGGGCGTGCCGCGGGCCATCTTCATCATGATGTCAAAGCCCTGGCGTTGGTGGAACGATTCCTCTTTGCAGATCCGCACCATCGCGCGGGCATAGGGCCCGTAGGACGTGCGTTGCAATGGCACCTGATTCATGATCGCGGCACCGTCGACCAGCCAGCCCACGGCACCCATGTCGGCCCATGTCAGGGTCGGATAGTTGAAGATCGACGAATACTTCATCTTGCCCGACAGCAGGTCGCGGGTCATCTGATCGCGGGTGACGCCCAGCGTTTCCGCCGCACAATAGAGGTAGAGGCCGTGGCCGGCCTCATCCTGTACTTTTGCCAGCAGGATCGCCTTGCGCTCAAGCGTGGGCGCGCGGGTGATCCAGTTGCCCTCGGGCAGCTGACCGACGATTTCGGAGTGGGCGTGTTGCCCGATCTGGCGGACCAGCGTCTTGCGGTAGCCGTCCGGCATCCAGTCCTTCGGTTCGATCTTGCCGCCAGCATCAATACGCTCCTGAAAGGCGCGTTCCTGCGGGTCCATCTGGTCGAGGGAGCGAACACCCTCTCCTGTGGATTTCACCATCTGTGCATACATCGTTCAAACCTTTCGTCGGTCAGAAGGGCGGGGCGTTGTCAGACCCGCTCGAGGATAAGCGCGACACCCTGGCCGACGCCCACGCACATGGTGCACAGCGCATAGCGCCCACCTGTACGTTTCAGTTGATAGGCTGCCGTCATCACCAGACGCGCGCCCGACATGCCCAGCGGGTGGCCGATTGCAATCGCGCCGCCTTGGGCGTTCACGCGCGGATCGTCGTCGGCCACACCCAGCGCACGCAGGGTCGCCAGACCTTGCGAGGCAAAGGCTTCGTTCAGCTCGATCACGTCCATCTGGTCGATCGTCAGGCCGGCGCGTTTCAGTACCTTTTCGCAGGCCGGGATCGGGCCGATGCCCATGACACGGGGTTCAACGCCCGCGGCATTCATCGCCACGACGCGCGCCATCGGTGTCAGGCCGTTCTTGGCCGCAGCCGCTTCGGAGGCCAGCAACAGCGCCGCGGCACCGTCATTCACGCCCGAGGCATTGCCCGCCGTCACGGTCAGGTCGGGGCCGTTGATGGCCCGCAGCTTGCCCAGTGCGTCCAGCGTGGTGCCGGGACGCGGGTGTTCGTCGGTGTCGACGACAATGGGATCACCCTTGCGCTGGGGGATGGTGACGGGGCTGATTTCCTCGGCAAACAAGCCTGCCTCGTGTGCGGCGGCCCAGCGTTCCTGCGACCGGGCGGCGAATGCGTCCTGATCGGCGCGGTTCACATCGTGGTCGGCGGCAACATTGTCAGCGGTTTCCGGCATGGAATCGACGCCATATTGCGCCTTCATCTTTGGGTTCACAAAGCGCCAGCCGATGGTGGTGTCGAAAATCTCGGCCGCGCGGCTGAATGCGCTGGTGGCCTTGCCCATGACAAAGGGTGCGCGGCTCATGCTTTCGACGCCGCCGGCAATGGCCATGTCCAGATCGCCCGCCTTGATCCCGCGCGCGGCAAGGCCCACGGCGTCCATGCCCGAGGCACACAGACGGTTGATGGTAGAGCCGGGCACATCCACGGGCAGACCCGCCAACAGGGCCGCCATGCGCGCCACGTTGCGGTTGTCTTCGCCCGCCTGGTTGGCGCAGCCAAAGATCACATCATCGACGCTGGCCCAATCCACATCGGGGTTGCGCGCCATCAGCGCGGCAATCGGTGCCGCGGCCAGATCGTCGGCCCGTACGCCCGACAATGCGCCGCCGTAACGCCCGATAGGGGTGCGCTGTGCGTCACAGATGAATGCAGTCATGAAACTCTCCTCAGGTATTGATTTCAATTTAACCAAACCGACGATTCGATGCAATGTAAATGTTACCGATGTTGGTGCTTGTGGTAATTTTCGTAACGTATCGAGGCGCGAAGCAATCGCGCTCCTGCTGCACCAATCTTAAGTTGGCGCTATCATGGGTGTCGAATGCCATGCGAAAGCGACTCGAACTTGCGGATCTTCTGAATCTTGTCGGAAGGCCATGCCACACAATGCCGACCCAACTGCCAAGCATTTCCGACCCAGCCGGACCGTCGCCGCTATCCGTACGAAGGTCCGGCGAACGGAAAAAGCTGCCATCGGTCGACTTGCGCCCGCGGACTGTAGGACTACTTTGGGGTAGAGCGTGAAAGGCTAAAACCCGATGAAGTCTGCGGACCGAACCATCTGAATAACTCCCTGTGCGAAAGTTCAGGGGAAATAGCGCGCTGCCACCGGCGGTCGCGGTTAGCTTGTGTATGCGAACACAAGCCATTCATTCAGAGGTTTGAAAATGCAAAACTACTTCGAGAGCCCTTTCCGGGGCATCACCTTGGACAAACAGGTCACCAACCCCAACATTCTGGTCGGACGGTTCAGCTACTACTCAGGCTACTATCATGGCCATAGCTTTGACGACTGTGCTCGCTATCTGTCGCCAGACGAGGGCGTTGACCGCTTGTTAATCGGGAGCTTCTGCTCGATAGGTTCCGGCGCCACCTTCATCATGGCGGGAAATCAGGGCCATAGATACGACTGGGTTAGCACGTTTCCATTCTACTGGATGTCCGACGTGCCCGCATTCAAAGGCGCTGAGAACGGTTTCCGTCCAGCCGGTGATACGGTCATCGGCAATGACGTGTGGATTGGCTCTGAAGCCATCGTCATGCCTGGCGTCAAGATCGGCGACGGTGCCGTCATCGGAACGCGCGCCATGGTGACGAGGGATGTAGAGCCCTACTCCATCGTCGGTGGGCACCCGGCCAAGGAAATCCGTAAGCGGTTTGATGATGGTTTAGTCGATCTTCTGCTCGAACTGCGGTGGTGGGAGTGGTCAGAAGACCACCTGAATGACGCGATGCCGCTTCTAACCAGTGGCAACATTGAAGCGCTACACGCGCACTGGGATACCCATATCCGCAAACGCTAAACCTACGCGCGCGCCATCAAACTTTTGGCGCGCGCAACTGACCGCTTTGGGCTCTTTTGCTGACCTTCGCGGCACTAAGCACAAGCGACCGTTTTCCTGAATCGCACGCGATTTGGGTCAGCGGTCTAACACAAAAGTCGCTTTTGCTTGGCATCTGACAATGGGAATTATCAATGTCTGGCGGGGTGTTGGAGTGCGCGAGACGCGCGCAATGCGCAGCGCAGAACGTACAAATAACACGCTGAAATCAGCGTGTTCGTGCAGTTTTGATTGTCGGGAAAAATGGTGCCCAGAAGAGGCATCTAATCACTGTATGTAGATGTTTTAAGTCGTCCGAATATGACCGGCCTGCAGCGCAGGATTTGATCCCACCCCTTTTTAATATAGCCGAAACTGCATTGCACTGTTTGAATCTGTCCGATACTGTTCACCACATCATGCGGGGGACCGGAAGGGGGACCGATGCCGACCATATCGAACAGGCTTTCTCCAGCGTCTTTGGACAGCTTGCCTGCGGGGCGGCACGCGGATGGCGATGGACTGTGGCTCTATAAGCGCGACAGCGGCAGCGCCAAGTGGGTGCTGCGTGTGTTTGTCTACGGATCGCGCAAAGAAATGGGGCTGGGTGCCTACAAGCCGAAGGGACGTGGCGTAAGTTTGAGCGCGGCGAGAAAGGAAGCCGCGAAGTGGCGGGCCGTGACCGCCTCTGGCCTGAATCCAATTACAGAACGCGACAGACTTAGACGAGAAGCTGAGCGTAACCTGCATAGTCTCAAGGATGTGACCGCTGATGCCTTCGAGAGCCGCAAGGCGGAGCTTAAGGGTGATGGAAAAGCTGGCCGATGGCTTTCGCCCCTTGAGCAGCACATATTGCCAAAGCTGGGCCGGGTTCCCGTTTCGGAAATTACACAGGTCGAGATCAGAAATGCCTTGGCCCCGATATGGCACACCAAGGCAGATACAGCGCGCAAGGCAATGAACCGCATTGGTTTGGTTCTCAAGCACGCGGCAGCTCTCGGACTGGACGTTGATTTGCAAGCGACGGACAAGGCTCGCGCGCTCTTGGGCAAGTCTCGGCACAGGCCCAGCAGCATCCCTTCTATGCCCTGGCAAGAAGTGCCGACGTTCTACGCGACGCTTGACGATGGTGGGGCTACTCACTTAGCCCTGCGGCTGCTGATCCTCACGGGGTTAAGATCCGCGCCAGTACGCTTTGCCCACGTCGATCAATTTGACGATGACCTGTGGACCGTACCGGGCGAAATCATGAAAGGTAGGCGAGACCAAACCCCGGACTTCAGGGTTCCGCTATCAACTGATGCGATTGAGACAATCGAAAGCGCAAGGCTGATTGCGCGTGATGGCTACCTTTTCCCCAGCATCAGGAAGGGTGTGATCTCAGATGCTACCATGAGCGCCTATATGAAGCGCAAGAAACTGGATACCCGCCCGCATGGATTCAGATCATCATTCAGAAACTGGGCAGAGGAAGTGGCGGGCGCTACCGAATTGGTCGCCGAAACCTCTCTTGCGCATGTCGTTGGCGGAGCCGTACAGCGCGCCTATCGAACGACAGATGTATTGGAGAAACGCAGGGCACTGATGCAGCGCTGGGCCGATCACGTTGCCGGAAGGTCGGGAAAAGTCCTAGATATGGTGGCCACATGAGAGCATTTGTGCCGCCGGGATGCGTAAGCTGCGATGACGTATTGAATGAGATTTACGCCAAAGAGTTCGGCAACACCAAGAGAGTGCCTTGCGGGCACTGGGCACTGCCATTTTACAAAGGAATCAATGTATCTGCATCAGAATTTCAGGTACAGCGATACCTTAAGGCATTACACATTCTGCAGGGCCAATTGTATACTGGCCATCGTGTTGCCTGCTATGTGTGCTGCAACGGGATAGTCGCTTTGGATGCTGCTATTTTCGCTCTTGATGGCGCGACAAAATGCCTTGCAAAAGGGGAAATTCATCCCCGTGGGTGGGCACCGGATGCTGGACATACCACGCTATTTATTCGCAGCGGCTTAGTCGCCCTGCCTGCATCCGATAGCCTGCCAGCAAAACGGAAAGGGGGGAGAACCCGTAAGCAGGAACGCGCTTTGGTCGCCTACGATGAGATATACCCAAGGGGCCATGAGAACACGAGAGATACACGAGAGATAGTTGCTCGCCGGGTTGGCGCGCAAGCGGGGGTATCAGTATCCTTTGACACGATAGATAAAGCGCTGAAATCGAGGCAAAAAGAAGCAGAATTAACAAGTAAAACCGATGTAAAACCCACGCAAAACTAAAATCGCGTTTTACGTGGTATCGCGCCAATTGTGACGCAAGTCGCATTCGTACAGGTTCGGGTCATTCTAGCAATTTAGCACAGGATGGCCCCAATGACCCAACACAGCACAGTCCCCGCAAACGACAGATTTATCACCCTGCAGCAGCTACGTGACAAGCTGGCAGGGCGCGCCCGTTCCAGCATCTATTTGGATATTGAGAACAACCGACTGCCTAAGCCAATGAAGCTGGGCGGCACCCTGTATTGGAGTGAGAACGCCGTCAACGCCGCGATGGCAGAACTCCAAGCCGCCTAAAAGAAAACCCCCACCCGCAAGGCGATGCAGGCAGAGGGCAATTTCTTTTCGTGGGTCCGGCAAGACACACACAGGATATCCCAAAGCTGTACGCCTTTCAATCCTGAAAGGAACGCGGAAAATGACCAACCAAACCAATATCACTACCGACACCCCGCCGCCGAACTCCCAGCGCAATATGAGCTGGGATGACTTCCCGCAGGCTCAATCCGCCGAAACATTTGAACTCGTGTCGCCCTCTGGTGAAATCCACAATATCACTTTGGAAAAAGGCACCCTCAGGGTTTTTAAGGCCCTTGTGAATGGGCCTCTCTACGCGGCCAGCCCCGTCCGGATTAGCGACCGCATCTTGATCCTGAAGCAAGACCATGGCGTCAATATCCAAACCCTCATGTTCAGCAATGACCGTGTGACGGGACGGCAGCGCTTCGGCGTCTACGTACTGATGGACACAGCACGCCGCCTGAACGGGGGTGCGGCTTGATCATGGCCCTCAAAATCCAGATTGCCCGCCTGCAGCGCCTCTACGGCATGTCTGTCACCCAAGCCCGCCTTGTCGCCGGTCTGCACTACGGGGAGAGCGCATAATGGCAGACATCGTCAAGAACGGACGCGAGATCATCCGCGTCACCCGTGACGACTTCAAAGGTCACGACATGGTCAACGTCCGCGTCTTCTTCGACGCGGGCGATGGCGAGATGAAACCCGGCAAACAGGGGGTCGCGTTCCGCGCGGCCCTGCTGCCCGACGTGCTGAACGCATTAAGCCAGTGCGCGGAGGTCGAGGCCCAGTGACAAAAACCTTCGCCCAAATCGAAACAACATTGCCGCACTCAAGGAAGCTGCGGCAGCTCAACCACGGACAAAGGTGGGCGTATCTATGCGCCCATCTTACACCGCTTGGCGGCTTCATCGGTCTGTTCCGGTATCCCAGGGCGGTCTGGGCTGATGATGCTGACCTCTCGGCGTCAGAGCTTGATGTCGCGATCCAGAAGATGGCTGACATTGGCCTGCTATCTTTCGATCACGACGAAGACTTTGTACGTATCCACAGTTGGTTTCTCAAAAAGAACGCGCCGGAGAACGCCAGCCGCATGGCGTCGATTGCTGCGGACTATGCGGACCTCGATGCACCCGATGAATTGATCCTGACATCGGCGGCAGAGTTCACCGTCGGCGCGCTCAAACGGGCACAGCGGTGGAAGCCTGACAGCGTCGAGTGGGCGAAACTCCGAGACGTGTTCAAGCCGTTCTTGGCCACGATGCGCCACAACTTCGAAGACGACTTTCATGCGGCGCTTGCAGACCAACTTGTCGGGCAAAACCGCGCAGTCAGGGTCGAGTTGTGCGCCCTCATGCCCTCGTTGCAACACCACCTTGAGGCACCCTGCCCCCACCCTGCCCACACCGTGGGGGCACACGACACTAAGACGAGACGACACTTAGACGAAACTGAAACGAGAAAAGACGAAAACTACACGGACCAAAATTCGAGCGAAAACGTCCAACCCTTCACGTCTCTCAGCTTTGCAGAGGTTGGCAGTGCTGAGAAAGGAACAAAGACGCAAGGACCACGCACCCAAACCATCGAAGCGGCAAGACGCATAGGAGCAATCCCATGATCCGAGGACCTTACCAGCAGGAGAACGAGCAATGAGCCGCAACAACGGAACGACAACGGAAGGTCGCAACGCAGACGGCACCTTTGCGCCGGGCAACCCAGGACGGCCAAGGGGAGCACGCCACAAGGTCACTGAAGCCGTTCAGGCGCTGTTGGACGGCCAGACCGAAGCGCTGACCCAAAAAGCCATCGACAGAGCCTTAGAGGGCGATGTGACGGCGCTGCGCCTCTGCCTGGATCGGATCGCACCGGCACGCAAAGACGCTTCGGTATCGTTCGAGCTGCCAGACATCGAAACGATGGACGACGCAGCCAACGCCGCGCGGGCCATTCTGAGAGCCGTTGCAGACGGAGAGGTTACCCCCCTCGAAGCGGCGTCAGTCATGGCCGTGGTGGAGCAGTTCCGCCGCACCTTGGAAACCACCGAAATTGAACGCCGCATCACGGCATTGGAGGCAAGCAAATGAACATCAAACGACGCTTAGAGGCGATGGAGCAAAAGCTGGGAGGTTCAGACTACCTCATCGTGTTCTTTCGAACTGTTTTCGAAGCCAAAGGTGGCGGAATTGATGGCGAGATTTGGAATGCCTCGATTGTAACCGGCCCTCACGCTGGCGCTTTCGTGAAACGTCAGAACACCGAGGCATTCGAAGACTTTGAAGCCCGCTGTATCGCTGTGTCTCAAGGAGAGATTGGCCCTGAGGAGAGAGGAATTCCAGAAACCACACAAGCGGAAACCCCAAATTCACTTGCCGACCACATCAACCAATCAGTAACAGAATAAAGGCGAAAACAACATGACACCCGAACAACGAGCAGCAATCAAACAAGCGCACCCCCGCAGGGCCGTTGCAAATGCACAGGAGCGACGCCGTGCGACTCAAGGCATAACACCAGAGCAACAGGCCGCAATCCGCAGGGCGCAGCAACGCGTGGCCATTCAGCGCGCACAGGCTTCACTTGATGGCGGGCAGGCAAGCCGACAGATGAATGAGCAAGAAAAGCTGCGTCTGATAGCCCGCGCCCGCGCCAGAGCGGCAGCAACGTCGAGTGATCAGACTGGCCAAACAACAGCGGAGCCTGCGCAAGAGCGTGGTTTCGGTGCGGCCCTCTATGACAACGTGATCGGTAATCCCGACGACGGCGTGACTTCCTACGGCGAACAGATTGGTACGTGGCTGAACCGTGGCGGCGAAAGCATGACGCTTGGCCTCGGTGGAGATGAATTTTCAGCGGCAGTTTACGCTCCAGCAAAGCGCGCCTTGGCGGCAACCGGCCTTGGTGGAGATGCAGATGCCTCATACGAGAGCGAACGCGACCGCTTTCGTGCCAATGAAGAAGGCATGTCGGGCCTTGGTAAGTTTTCGGCGGACGTGACCGGCGGTGTTGTCCCGGCCCTTCTTGGGCTTGGAGTTGTTAAAGCGGCCCCTACAATTTGGGGTGCAATTGGGCGTGGCGCGGCTCTTGGTGGGGGCGCTGGTGGCACACAAGGCTTCATGGAAGGCGAAGGTGGCATTTCTGATCGGGCGGTCTCGGGTGGTATCGGGGCAGGTGCTGGGGCAGTGGTTGGAGGTGCTATCCCTCCAGTGGCTGCATTCGGCAAGCAAGTTTATCGCACTGCTCAAGGTGCCTCGCGGAATTCCCGCCTTGGCCGAGAAATAGGAAAGCAGTTTGGCGTTTCGCCAGAGGCTGGCCGCGTGGTGTCTCGTCTGGTGGGCGAAGAAAACCCCGCCGCGATGCAGGACGCGATCCGCCGTGCTGGCCCCGATGCGATGCTGGCCGACGCCTCCCCCAATATGTCGGGAATGCTGGACGCATCCATGCGGAACCCCGCGCCAGGCGCTGCCCTCGCGCGCACCCGTGTTGATGATCGGGCGGCGAATGCATCCTATGGCGTGATCGACGCGCTTACAGGTGGCAAGAGCGGCCCTCGTATGCCTCCAGTCGCCACACAGCGGGCAATGGGCGCAGCGGCGCGCGGCAAGGTTCATCCGCTCTATGAGAAGGCCTACAACACCGCAATCGACTATTCGGCACCACAGGGGCGCGCAATCGAGGATATCGTGTCGCGTATCCCCGCAGGGAAGGCACAGAAGGCTATCCAGAGCGCATCCGAGCGCATGGCCTATGACGGCCTGCCCAATGCCCAGATCATGGCCTCTATCGGCGATAATGGCAAAGTAGTCTTCTCGGAAATGCCAAACGTCATGCAGCTGGATTACATCAAGCGCGCATTTGATGAAATCGCAGAGGACGGCAAGGACGCTGTGACCGGCAAACTGTCCAGCGATGGCGCGTTCGCAGCCCGCATTGCCAAGGATTTGCGCGAAGCGGTGAAAGAAGCGGTGCCGGAATATGGTGAAGCCCTGAGCGCCGCATCTACGGACATTCGTAGCCGCGCGGCAGTTCGTGCCGGTCAGTCACTTCTCAGGCCGCAAACGACCGTAGAGGACGCCGCCGAAGCTATCGCGGATGCAACGCCCGCTGAACTGCGGGCCATGCGTGAGGGCGTGCTGGGACAGGTCGATCACATCATGGGCAATGTCCGCTCTGTAGCGTCTGACCAGAATGTGGACGCGCGGGAAGCCATGAAGGTTTACAGCGAACTTTCCAGCCGCAACGCGCAAGCCAAATTGCGGGCGCTTTTCGGGGATGAATACCCCGCTATCAAGGAGCAGATGGATCAGGCGGGTTCTGCCTTGGGGCTTCGCGCCCGCGTGGCCGGTAACAGCGCCACACAGCCCCGTCAGGCCGCACAGCAGATGGTTGACGAGGAAGTGGCCCCCGGCGTGGTTCGAAGCCTCCAGCCCCTCGCCAGCGCGCGTCAGATTGGGCAGCGGGCACTTGGATCTGATCCGGCGTCGGTATCGCGGCTGTCTGGTGATGTTCAGGCCGAACTGGCTGACCTTTTGTCCCGACCCGGCGCAAGCGAAGCTATGAGCTCTGTGGTGCGGGCTTTGACAAACAACCCGCTTCCGGCCAATGCGGGCCAAGCCACCTCAAACGCCATCACCGGCATGGGCTTCACGACACTGCCCCTTATCACCGAGCGGGCAAAAGGTTGGTGACCTACTGATCGCTTCGGTTCGGCCAGAATCCGGTTGTTTTCCAGATCAAGTACCGGATGACCCAATAGACCTTAGGCGCAGTTTTGATAACGAAAATTGCGCCTTGGGCACCTAGAAACGTGAACAAGAAAATCAGGAAAACAGTAGCAAGGAAGTCAGGCATTGGCTCCCAGAATATGGATGCGTAAGCCATGCCAAGGAACGCTAATATGACCAGGATAAACACAATTGACGGCTCTGCACCCGCCAGTTCTTTGCGGTCTTCCCGGTGAACATAGATAGCCAGTGGGACACCAATGGCACCCACTAGAAGCGCCGCCCCAGCAACGTCGATTGGAAATTCCTGACCCATAGTGATAGTCTGGGAAGTTGTACGGGCCAAGTCAATCGCCGCGAAATTGCCCGCTTCTTCAAGGGATCTGTTTGCGCAACAAATCTGCGGGGGCTGACCGCGACAATTTTTGTCACCCCTTGACCCATCGGCAGACTGTTGACGCCTCGCACCACGAAATCTTGATGGTTTAACTTTGATGATGACAGATTCCACAAGATATGCGAAGATTCACTGCGTGGGATACGTCGGAACCACCTCTTGTATCTGCCTCCAATGAGCAGATGACGGGCCATCAAACGGTTGCACAGTGGATGGCAGCCTATCGTTGATGATCAACCAGAGGCCGAGGCCCACGCGCCCTACAGCGTAGTGTAGCCAAAATGCTTGAAAATGGCCTTTTGGTCGTCCGAAAGCTTCAATTCGTTTGGATTTGTTGGCTGCAATGCCAATCCAAAGTCGGCCACCACATTGCGCTCTTTTGCCATAATTGGCTCAAGCAGTTTAGCGTGTCTAGTTTCCCACCTTTGACTGCTTGTTTCAATCGACTGGAAGAATGCGCTGGCAACAATATCCGCCAACTGCAAGCCCGCGTTCTGTTCGTGAGGAACGTAATCTACCAAATTAAAACGAAGAACCTGATGTCTAATTTCACGCTTGTTCAGCAGCGTTGTACCTCCCGCCGATTGGCGTTTTAAAATCTCCCAGTATGCTTTGGTTTGCGGGTAGCTATGACCGCCTCGCTTGCTGAAAATGACCCTAAGTGACCTTGGTCTCTGGAAGTGCTTCAGTGAGTCTTTCAGGCACATTTCCGTTGCTCGCTCCATCAGTAATCTGACGCAGTAGTTGTAGAACCACTGCTTACCGTTTCGGATCGCAGCTCGGCTGTTTTGGTGCCCCTTCATGTTTAATTTATGTGAGCAAACCACGAATGCTTTAACAGGCAGCCCAGCGAGATAAAGGCATGCAGCATCCTTTTTTGTCGGGCTTAACTTTCTATAATGAAGCGCTGGACCTTGGGTGGCGTCGATTTGCACACGCAAGTCCTTCACCCAGTCTACTGCCTTCGCTTCGTAATTTGAGCGTGTTAGAAATCCCCCGATAACAAGCCACTCGCTTGCGCCATTCGGGTCAACTGGCTTTATTCTGGCCAGGCCATCGTCGCCAGCTTCATCAATATATAGAATGTATTCGTAAGGCTCTGACACACTGGGCATTAGCTATGCAAACACCTATCGTCAAGAAGAGTCAATTCGTGTGAATAGCGACGGACTAAATCAACTCACGCATTCTCAGCAGTTTTTCGTCCTAGATCAAAACGGGAATTGCCCTAATGGCAATGTACGCGCCCACCATTGCTGTTATCCGCATGGCAGCACTGACCTGGAGGAGAAGATTTCCTACATCCACCACCATGAGCGTCTGCAATCATGGCCGAAAAGGATAGTGCAACGGCAGCCGCCGCAATTGTGATTAATTTCATTTTCAATTTCCCAAAAGTGTGAAGAGCAAGTGAGCTAAATAACTATGTCTCGTAGCCATAGTTAATGACACATTGAGAGGCACGGTTGGAAGTTTGTAAAGAAGTATCTGATGCGGATGGTCGCTCAAACCGATATCCTTGGGCGACCACCACCGACATTCTTAATCAAAATGAGCCTCGTTGGTAGCTGACACTCAGATTGAGCAAGCCGGACGTCGGCAGTGCTGGACAAAGCTTGCCTTCGCTGCGGCTGCGCCAATGGCTGCTTTCAAGGGTATTCAATAAACGGTCGTTTTTCTAGAAAAGCTAGGTAGGCCCTTTAGAAGTGAGAGTTACGTGCTCTGCTGAACATCATCGAGCTTACCTTGAACTTCAGATAGTTTATCGGAAAGAGCTTGGTGCGCATTAGCGAGCTGGGTTTCAATGCCTTTTGCCTCACGGGCACAGGTCGCAACAGCCTCCGCAACTTGATCGCGATAGCGCTTGTTTCCTCCTGCAAACATACCAAACTGCATGGCCTTGAGACGCGCCTCAATAGCGCCGAGGAACTGCGCATGTTCGCGCACCTTCTCTTCGAGGTCGCTTAGTTTTTGCTCTTCGGTAAGAACGCGCTTTTCAAAGGTTTGGGCCTTGGGATGCGTAAGCCCCCGTCCACCGTTCAAGGTGCCGATTGCGCGATCAATTCTTGCGCCAATCGCATTGGTTTTCTCGGCTTCCTTTGACACGGCTTCGATAGCTTTCATGGCTGCACTGCGCAGGTGTTCGATTTCATCAGCGGGACGGGACCGTTGGCTTTCATCCCAACCAGATATGGATGACCAAGATAGACCTGTGCCAGGCACGGAAAGCGTGGATCGAACCCCGCGTTTGCTGACGTTTACTGTTGCGCCACGTCCTCCGATACTAGTCGAGACACCAGATTTTGATAGGTTGAGACGCACGCCGGGCATGATCTTGACGGATTTTCGAAAGCGCATAATATTGTCCCTGAAAAATCAACCTTAGGTCTGCATTTATAGCAGGGTCAAGCTGACTATTAGGTGAGAAGAGGTTTAGCCCCGCTCATCTCGCCACACCCACTTGGTGACCTGCTTAACCGGACGCCGAACGGTCAACGTGTCCAATTCGGCGGCAGCCGGGACCGTCAACTTCACGCTCATAAATTCCTGCGTGTGACACCGAGAACATCCGAACGGCGGAACATGCACTTCGTGATGCGGCCCGACGACCTTCACCAGATCCGCCGCCCAATAGTTTGCGGATCGCCCGCAAAGATTGCACCGCAACATGAGCAACTGCCCAGAAGATGCCGCATGATGCATCACACGGTTACGGAATCGGTTTGCGGAGGAAGGACCGGCGGGCATCTGGGGAGGTTAGAACAAAATATGAACATGCCTCAAGGGCAGGTTTCTGCGCATAAGCAAGGCCAGACGGCTCACCGCGCCTTGGATAGTGGAGCCATTGTTCAGCGGGAACTGGATCGGATCAATTCGGCCAGCAGCATGATATATACCAAATGCTGGCCGAATGTACGAAATGCAAGTTATTTGCATCTCCGTTTCAGTTGTGCAGCTTGCACAGCCTGAATCTTTCCTTTCGTGATGGCAATATCGGTTTCTTTGTCGTTGCCTGACATGCTCGACAGGGGCAGACCCAGCAAAATGACACCAACTGCGTCACCCGACGCCGCACTCTTCTGAGCCGCTGTCAATGTTTCAAGATTTTGATCGAGCTGCAATTTTGCTTCAGCAAGTTGGCCACAAGAAGATGACAGGTAAGGGTTCGGTCCAATATTGGCAGCTGGAATTTTGTCAGCTTCCTTTGCGCAGGCGGACGCCAGCAAGAAGCACGGAAGGATAAGATATTTCAAATGAATGACTCCAGATTTGTTCATTTGGAACCGTTAACGATTTTGCGTCAGAGTGAAACACGAAAGCGTGAACAGTGCTGAACTTTCTCAACCCCAAGAGTATCGCTGCTCGGCGTTCTATCTATCGAAATTTAGGCAAGAAAGTCCTCGACCGAGCTGTTCTCGAAGTCAGCCAACGCCGCCCCGAGTGCATCCCGATCAGTCGAAAACAGTTCGTCCCAGACAAAGCTGGTTGATTTCTCGTTGACCACTTCCAGCGTCCAAAGGGTGTTCTCCCCGCGATAAATCTGGATCTCGAAGCGGTGCCCCTCCACCATGACTGACTGGCTCAGCGGGCTGTCGATTATTTCGGGGTCAATCATTCGCTTCACCTTTGGGCGATGCATACCGGACGCCAGCACCTCCCCCGTTTTCAGGCAGGAACACTAGTCCGTTTCCTTCAAAGCACTGAATCGCTGCGGCTTCATTCTCACGGCTTAGGCGTTTTGTTCTTCCGCTCTCAAAGCTTCGGAGCGTGTCCAGCGATATTTCAGACGCTTCCGCCTGAGCTTTTATCGACCATTCCAATAGCCCCCTAGCGGCTTTGTTTAATCCTTTGGTCAGCTCCATCCGGCATATCCTACATGAAATTTGTATCATGCTACACATATAATGTTGACATGATGAGAGTATGATCCTACATTTAATGTGTAGCACACAGGAACGCATTAGAGGAAGAGCAGATGACAACCACAGCCACATTCAACCGCACCGCCATTATGTCCCACGCTTGGGAAATCGTCCGCCGCGCCAATGTGGAGCTTTATGGGTTGCGCACAATCCTACGCCGCGCCTTGCGGGCCGCATGGAGTGAGGCCAAGCACAAGCTGGCAATCGGGCAAGTCGAACAGCAGGCGAAAGCGCAGAGCCCGGAAGTAGCACGCACCCGTGAAGCCATTGCCGCGCTCGAGGGCAAGGACCGTTGGACACAGGCCGACTATGCCCGCATAGGCGTTCTGCGCGCTGCACTTCGCGCCGCCGAAGACCACGAAGCCGCAGCGCCCGATTATGCTGAAAAGCGCGACCTGATCGCCTCTGCCGGTGGCCGCTTCTGTGCCGTTACCTTCACCAAGGCAGACGGCACCGAGCGCACCATGCAGGTGCAGCCAGCGACGTTGCAGCACCACCTCAAGGGGGACGACGCCACAGACGCCGGAAAACGGGCCAAACAGACGCGCAAAGCCCGCCACCCTCATCTGCTGCCCGTCAGGGACGCGAAGGCCCGAGCGCCCCGCTTCGTCAATCTGGCGACCATTTCACGGATCGCCGTTGATGGGGTTGTCCACGAATACCGTGCATGAATTCTGAATTTTGGCGGGGGCAGTTCCCCGTCAGTCACAACCAATGGAGACCAACATGTTTGACCTTGCCCAAACCGAATTTCGCCTCAGCGATTTTGCCAAGACCGCTGGCGACGAAGCCCCAACTCCCATCCTGAGCAAAGACGGTGCGCCGAGCCGTGAAGTGATGGAATACTGCAACAAGCACAACCTGACCCTCGATTGGGCGCTGCTGGGTGAAAGCCCGGTCCATCGCCGCCCCAAAGCTCCGAAACTGTCCGACGTTGAGATGGATGCTGTCTTTCTCCATGGCTTGCTGCAAGGCCTGGGTTTGCTGATTGATGAAACTGAGCATGTTTCGTCCCCAGCGTCGAACGCAACGACAGCCCTTGTTGAGGAAGTAATCAAAAAGAGCGCGCTCTTGAGCGAAGATTTGGGCCGACTGGCCGATGTCACGCCCGGCGCGCGCTCAGTGAGCTCGGAGGCAATCCAATGACCATGACCCTCACTCAATCCATTTCCAGTGCATACCACCTCAGCAGCGTGTTGCGTGTCTGCATTCGCTCTCTCGAAAGTGATA
Organism: Sulfitobacter sp. 20_GPM-1509m; assembly: GCF_000620505.1. GTDB lineage: Bacteria > Pseudomonadota > Alphaproteobacteria > Rhodobacterales > Rhodobacteraceae > Pseudosulfitobacter. The sequence goes on from NZ_JIBC01000005.1 coordinate 529,277, forward strand.
CGGCAATTCAGCCATGCGATGGAGAGGCAACCGCACACACCGTAAAGCTGGCGAACGACATGGTTAGTGACTTGATCATTGCTCTTGAACATTTGGAAGAAACGGCAAATCGCCGGATGCGTGACGACAGCCATGCCGATGGCGCAGCCAAGCTGTTCGGAAAGTGGCAGAACGCCCACACGGGCCGTGATGCTGTTCTCAAAGCGCTGGGGCCAAAGCATTTGGACGATCCGGAACAGTTGGTGCCGATTGACGAACTGATCGGACGTTTGGGCGAACAAATCGCATCCTCCACGCCACAAAGCGACGCAGACGCAGCCGCCATGCTGCAATGGTGTGTGGAGGACTGCGCGGGGGAGTGCTTCGATCCTGACTACCCGAAAGTACAACTGGCCGTGATTGCCTATCTACGGAAGGAGGGTGCCGAGGTCTAAAGCCACCTCTCGACGCGCGCACCCTATTTGACGGTGCGGGAGCTTACCGCAACAGGATTATGAAACAATGAATTGTTACACCCACAATCGGAATTGGTCCGACAGGTTTTTGCCTGAAATCAAGCAACTGATCGGGGGCTATCTGTTGGAGACCGCCCCCGATCCAGCTGACCATTTTCAAGCCACGGACCTGATGATGCTCGACGCCCGCGACATGCGGGTTGCCGCGCGTGTGCGACGTCCAGGCTACGTGCAGCGGTATCCCCACCAGTTTACCATCCGCTCAGCGGTCTCATCAGGGGCGCAGACAGAGCTTTCCAAGATTGTGAACGGCAATGGCGACTGGATGTTCTACGGCCACTCAAACGCGGCACAGACAGGCTTGGAGGCATGGTCACTGATCGACCTACGGGCGTTTCGGGCTGGGTTGATCCGGCACCGCGCCAATACGCCAAACATCGTCATGGGCGATCAACGGAACGCGGACGGTACGCGGTTTAAGTGGTTCGACATGAGGTCGTTTCCTGCGGATCCGCCGTTGGTGGTGGCGTGTTCTGGAAGTAACTAAGTTATGCAGCACTTTTCAGGCGTTCAGCGTGAACCTTCATTCGTTCACGAAGCATGTTCACAATTTGACGGTTCGCATGCACGACCTTCATCTGCCGTTTGATCTGTTCGAAAGGTAAAGTATCAAGAAGCGGAATGAATGCGCAATTCATGAACGATGACGTCATTCCAAACACCCCCAGAAAATCAATCTCTACCTCTTCACCGGCCTTTAAGCTGCCTAGGATACGAGAAAAAACTGTCTTCCCTTGAGTCGGAGTGTCGCAAGCGTCAACAATGCTTTTTACATGTACTACTACCATTCAAACACCTCAGGTTCTTGGGGTGAGCGTTCAATTTTATCGGTATGGAACACAATGTCTATGAGCGTTCCCGGGCAGAAGCCTCGCTGTTCATATAGCGTGAACTTCGGCTCAGTTCCAGCTTTTTGAATTTTTACCTCCGCGGTGCCTGAGTGAATTTCAAGCCTACCATTTAGGTTCGCGACGACAATCTGCTTAAGGTAGTGCAGACCAACTCCCTGGTTGTTCGGCTGAGACTTAGCTGTAAATCCGTCTTCGAATGCTAATTGGATGGCTTTCGCATCGGTCACACCAGACGCAGATCCTACCCTTCGAGCAGTTGTCGGAATGCCGGGACCGAGGTCAGCAAGGCTAATTCTTATTTCTCTCTCGTTCGGATACCATTGCGCAAAGATGGAACCACTTTCGGCGTCAGTATGATCCGAAATATTATTGAAAAGTTCCTTAATGCATGTGCCAAGTTCTGAGAGATCACGAACGGGAATTCCCGAAGAAGTTGAAAGCCACGAAATCAGTTTGTTTTCTATCCACAGCAAAGCTGCTTCGTTGCTAATTTCAATCAGAGGCACCGTAGTTGCGCGCGGCCTACTATGAGCCCGCAGAAGTTCGCCAGAGTGCTGTAGAAAGAATTGAGAGTCGTCTAAAAAACGAATGCATTCCATATGTGTGTTGGTGCCAACATAGGCAACCTCGCATCCGTTGTGACGAAGATGGCGGGTGACGTTGCTCAAAAACACCACACCAGATGGTCGCACGAAACGGAGTCTCGTAAAATCAAACTCAACTCTCCTTGGAAGTTCAGCAGAACCCAAAAGTTGCTGACTTACACTTCGAAATAGATTTGGAGCTCGAAACTGTGAGGGCAGATAAATTTTTGTTTTCATGCAAACCTTCTTACTGATCGCCATAGCTTTGGTCGACGTCTGCAATGCTACAATGCTCGCGCCACAGGATTCGCCCTGACGACAGTCACTACTGTCTCTGAACGACTTTACGTGCACACTGCATGCATACTTGGAGACCACTTGTCCCCCAAACTCGCTTTGCTAGGTGGAGTTTTTGCTTTTTCGGCTAGGGGTACTCTAAGTACAGTTATCAATGCTTGGCTAGAAAGGAGAGCTTAAAGTGAAATATTTAGTTGTGAAAGCGGTCAGTACCTCAGGCCTCACCGAGGCAGTTTGTGAATGGCTGGACAAAGGATGGAAGCCGCATGGGAGCGTGGGCATTTCATCGGTTCTAACGGACGATGGACAAATTAGAACGACCTTAGTTCAAGCTCTTACCAAGGACGCCGAATAGCTGTCCCGCACTGCATTGCATTAACTATCTAGACTCTAGGTCGCCCCAGAAGTTAAATTCCACTCCGTGGAGAACTTCTTTCCGAAAGCTCTAGCCTGAAACGAGGCGGGCAACGGCCCGGGGAAGGAGGTGAGTGTCAATGGCACGTTCCACACGCAAAGTCGGGCGTAGTGCGATCACTGGTCGCTTTACTACGGTCGCCACGGCAAAGCGCAAGCCTAATACGCATGTTGTAGAAACCGTGAAAAAGCCAAAAGCCCGCAAGGGTAAGTAAGCTTCAGGGTGGCTTTTCTGTGAGAGGAGTGGCCACCCTGTTTATTCCATGTTTTCCATATTGAATCAAAGATTTAAACGAATCTTAAATCAATGACTTAGCTAATTTGGATCGCGCCAGTTTGGCGTTCGATGAAGGGAGAGCGTTTTTGAGATGCTACGCAACGCTGGCATGTTATCAGCACCGCTTAGTTGACCGTCTCGGCCAACAAAACTGGTTTAACCAAAACCACGATCACCGAACGTCAAAGGACGGGCGGGGGGCCGCACGGGGGGCCAAAAAGCACAGCGTGCGATGTTATATAATGAATTCAATATCTTAACGGGGAAAAATGGTGCCCAGAAGAGGACTCGAACCTCCACGGCCTTGCGGCCACTGGCACCTGAAGCCAGCGCGTCTACCATTCCGCCATCTGGGCACGGGTGGTGTCGCGTCGTTTAGGCAAGCTGGCGGGGGGTGTCAAACAGATTCTCTTCTGTTTTTCGGGTTCAGGCCCGAGTTTTTGCAAATTTTGCCCGCCGACAGCGAAACCGTGCCAAATTGCCGTCTTGTCTGGCGCGGGCGCGCCCGTTAGACCCGACTGCAACGAATTGCCCCAAGGAGCTATTGCGATGTCCAAGCTGGTCACTATCTACGGCGGGTCCGGGTTTGTCGGGCGCTATGTTGCGCGTCGCATGGCCAAGGCAGGCTGGCGCGTCCGCGTCGCCGTGCGCCGCCCCAACGAGGCGATCTTTGTCAAACCTTACGGTGTCGTGGGCCAGGTCGAGCCGGTGTTGTGCAACATCCGCGACGATGCGTCGGTTGCCGAGGTGATGATGGGTGCCGATGCGGTGATCAACTGTGTGGGCATTCTGGCCGTGAACGGCAAGAACACCTTTGACGCTGTACAGGCCGAAGGTGCGGCCCGCGTCGCGCGGATTGCCGCGCAACAGGGCGTTGCCAAGCTGGTGCACATCTCGGCCATCGGTGCCGATGTGGACGCTGACAGCGATTACGCCCGCACGAAGGGCGAAGGCGAGGCCGCTGTGCTGGAGCATATGCCCAAGGCCGTGATCCTGCGGCCGTCCATCGTGTTCGGTCCAGAGGACGAATTCTTTAACCGCTTCGCCGGCATGACCCGCATGGGGCCGATCCTGCCCGTGGTTGGCGCCGATACGAAATTCCAGCCTGTTTATGTGGAGGATGTCGCCCGCGCCGCCGAGGCTGCGGTGATCCGTGACGACGTGACGGGTGTCTACGAGCTTGGCGGGCCGGACGTCGATACATTCCGTGAACTGATGGCGCAGATGCTGCAAGTGATCCGCCGCCGCCGTCTGGTGCTGAACGTGCCCTTTGGCATTGCGCGTATTGTGGCGGCCCTGGCTGGTCTGGGGCAGACGCTGTCGCTGGGAATCGTCAAGGCGCCGATCACAGGCGATCAGGTGAAAAACCTGCGCCACGACAATGTGGTCAGCGAGGGCGCGCGCGGCTTCGCCGAGCTGGGGATCGAGCCCGTCGCCATGGAATCGGTGCTGCCGGACTATCTGTGGCGGTTCCGTCCGTCGGGTCAGTACGATGCGATCAAGGAAAGCGCGAAAAACCTGCGCGCTTAACTATACGCCCACCAGAGCAGAAACAGCCCAAAGATGATGCGGTAGATCACGTAAGGCGTGAAATCGACGCTTTTGAGAAGCTTCATCATCAGCTTCAGTGACAGCAGGGCGGCGACAAAGGCAAAGGCGGCCGCGATGCCGCCGTCGCGGGCCAGTGCCCAATTTGCCTGACCCACCACATCCGCGCCCAGCAGTACGCCTGAGGCGATGATTGTCGGGATCGACATCAGCATCGACAGGGTCGCCGCAGATTCACGGTCATAGCCCAGCTTGCGCGCTGCAGTAATGGTGATGCCCGACCGCGAGGTGCCGGGGATCAGGGCGATGACCTGCGCCAGTCCCATCGCAACCGCATCCTTCAGGGTCCAGTCGTCCTTGGCCTTGGTCGTCGCGCCGGTACGGTCCGCCCAGTACAGCACGATGCCAAAGCCCAGCATCGCCCAGCCGATCACGGCAACCGACCGCATGGCCTCGTCCAGACCGGCCAGTTTGATGGCAAGGCCCACGATCATCACGGGCACGGTCGAGATCATCAGCAGAAAGGCCAGCATGGCCCCCGGCGTGTCGACCTTGCCGCGCGCCAGCCTGCCCAGCCCGACCAGCGCGCTGCGGACGTCCCGCCAGAAATACAGGATCACGGCAAGCAGCGTGCCAACATGCACGGCGACATCAATCGCCAGCCCCTGATCTTGTGCGCCCGAGAGCGCGGGGAGCAGGATCAGATGGCCCGAGCTGCTGATAGGAAGGAATTCGGTGATGCCTTGGATGACGGCGGCGATCAGCAGATAATACAATGACATGGAAGTCCCCAAATGGCCCGCTGACGCTGGTATAATTCCTGCGAATCAAATTGAAAGCGTCAATATAGGTCCGATACGGAACCATTAATGCTGGGATTCCTCCAAAAATATCGTAGCGAGGTCGAAAAAGATTAATATAGGTCAGCATTGCTGCCTTTTAATGTTGTCGGACATCCTTTATCAGGCCCGCAGAGGACCCCAAGCAAGGTAGGTAATCCATGGCCAAGCAGCCGATGCTGAAATTCGTAACCGTTGAACGGGACATGCCGCAAAAGCGTGAAGCCCAGCAGCGCCGCGAGGATTTCAACGAAATCTACGCCGAGTTTGCACAAGCCAAGGCCAAGGAGCAATCCAGCCGGTGCAGCCAGTGCGGCGTGCCCTATTGCCAGACGCACTGCCCGTTGCACAACAACATCCCCGACTGGCTGCGCATGACTGCCGAGGGTCGTTTGAAAGAAGCCTACGAGATTTCGCAGGCCACCAACACCTTCCCCGAGATCTGCGGTCGCATCTGCCCGCAGGACCGTCTGTGCGAGGGCAACTGTGTGATCGAACAGTCGGGCCACGGTACCGTGACCATCGGCGCGGTCGAGAAATATATCACCGACACCGCCTGGGACGAGGGTTGGGTTCTGCCGATCAAGCCATCGACCGAGCGTGCCGAAAGCGTTGGTATCATCGGCGCGGGCCCCGGCGGTCTGGCCGCTGCGGACGTGCTGCGCCGGGCTGGTGTGCAGGTCACGGTCTATGACCGCTACGACCGCGCGGGCGGATTGCTGACCTACGGTATTCCCGGTTTCAAACTGGAAAAAGACGTGGTCATGCGCCGGAACGATCAACTGGCGCAGGGCGGGGTGGCGTTCGAACTGAATTGCAACGTGGGCGAAGACATCAGCTTTGCCGATCTGCGGGCGAAACATGATGCGATCATCATTGCCACCGGCGTTTACAAAAGCCGCGACCTGACCGCGCCCAACAGCACGTCCAAGGGCGTGGTGCGTGCGATTGATTTCCTGACCGCCAGCAACCGCAAGAGCTTTGGCGACGATGTGCCGGAATTCGACAGCGGCGAGCTGAACGCGAAAGGCAAGCGTATCGTGGTCATCGGCGGTGGTGATACCGCGATGGACTGTGTGCGCACGTCGATCCGCCAGGGGGCCACATCGGTGAAATGTCTGTACCGCCGCGACCGCGCCAACATGCCGGGCAGCCAGCGCGAAGTGCAGAACGCCGAGGAAGAAGGCGTGGTGTTCGAATGGCTGAGCGCGCCCAAGGGCTTTACCGAAAAGGACGGCAATGTCACTGGTGTCATGGTGCAAAAAATGCGTCTGGGTGCCGCTGATGCCACAGGCCGCCAATCGCCCGAGATCATCGAAGGTGCGGATTACGTCGAGGACGCGGACATCGTTATCATGGCGCTGGGCTTCGAGCCCGAGGCGCTGCCGACGCTGTGGGACCAGCCCGACCTGGAAGTGACCCGTTGGGGCACCGTGATGGCCGAGTTCACAACGGGCAAGACCGCGATGGATGGCGTCTATGCCGTTGGTGATATCGTGCGCGGCGCGTCCTTGGTCGTGTGGGCTATTCGTGACGGACGCGATTGCGCCAATGCGATTCTGGAACAGATGGCCGCACCGCAGCAGGTCGCGGCAGAGTAGGCACAAGGCCGCCACGATTGGCGGTCTTTACCCAAGCGAGACAGGACATGACCGAGGTTAACTCTGAACAGATCAAGGGGCGGTGCTTGTGCGGCGCGGTGACGGTTGCCGTCACTGGTCCCTTGGGCAATGCTTCGGCTTGCCACTGTTCGGCGTGCACCCGTTGGACTGGGTCGGTTCTGATGGGTCTGGATATCCCGCGCGAACGGGTCACTTATGCCGGTCCGATCAAATCATATGCCTCGTCCAGCTTTTCCGAGCGGGCATGGTGCGAGAACTGCGGCACCGCGGTCTGGTTTGCCGATACCGAAGGCGAAGGTGCTGCCAATCTGGAGTTGTCGCCGGGTCTGTTCGACGGCTTTGGCGGGGCTGCGCTGACGCGCGTTGTTTATGCCGATTGCGCACCGACGGGTGTGGTGTTGGGCGGTGATCTGCAACGGGTCAGCAAGGCGGATTACGAAGCGACACATCTTCATGTGGAGGATACGGAGTGAGCCAGCCTATCAACGGCCAATGCCTGTGCGGCGCCGTGACCGTGGCGGCCACCGTGACCGATCCCGTGTTGCGGGCCTGTCATTGCGACATGTGCCGCGCCCACACCAGCGGCATGTTCGTGTCGTTGACCACCGATGCAGGCAGCCTGCGCTTTGACGGCCCCGTGACGACCTATGCCTCGTCCGACTGGGCCAATCGCGGCTTTTGCGCGACCTGCGGGTCGACGCTGTTTTACGAGATTCCCGCCGCCGGCGAACGCAATGTCGCGGCGGGATTGTTCAAGAATGCGGCAAACGCGCCGCTGGTACTGGAATTTTTCGCGGACATGTGTCCGCAGGGCTATGCGTTGGCCGGCGATCATCGTCGACTGAGCACGCCCGAGACAATCGCGATGTTCGCGCCCGTAGAAGGAGACGACCAATGACCAAATATGATGCAGACTGGGTCCGGGCCGAGGAAGCCAAACGCAAATATATGGCCGAAAACGGCCTGTACACTGAAGAGGAAGAGCATTCTTCCTGCGGCGTCGGCCTTGTGGTCAATATCAATGGCTCGAAAAGCCGTGCGGTCGTGGAAAACGGCATCGCCGCGCTGAAGGCGATCTGGCACCGTGGCGCGGTCGACGCCGATGGCAAGACCGGCGATGGCGCGGGCATTCATGTGCAGATCCCTGTGCCGTTCTTCTATGACCAGATCGAGCGCACAGGTCACCGCCCACGCAAGGACCAGCTGATTGCCGTTGGTCAGGTGTTCCTGCCGCGCACCAACTTTGCAGCGCAGGAAACCTGCCGGACCATCGTTGAATCCGAAGTGCTGCGCATGGGCTACAACATCTATGGCTGGCGCCACGTTCCGGTGAATGTTGCCTGCTTGGGTGAAAAGGCCAACGCGACCCGCCCCGAGATCGAACAGATCCTGATTTCGAACAGCAAGGGCGTGGACGAAGAGACATTCGAACGCGAGCTGTACGTGATCCGTCGTCGCATCGAAAAGGCGGCGCTGGCCGCGCAAGCGCCCCAGTTGTATATCGCGTCGCTGTCGTGCCGCAGCATCATCTACAAGGGCATGATGCTGGCCGAACAGGTTGCGGAATTCTATCCTGACCTGATGGACGAACGGTTCGAAAGCGCCTTTGCGATCTATCACCAGCGGTATTCCACCAACACCTTCCCGCAGTGGTGGCTGGCACAGCCGTTCCGCATGCTGGCCCACAACGGCGAGATCAACACGCTGAAGGGCAACCTGAACTGGATGAAAAGCCACGAGATCCGCATGGCCTCCAGCACCTTTGGTGAAATGGCCGAGGACATCAAACCCATCGTCGCCAGCGGGTCGTCCGACAGCGCAGCGCTGGATGCGGTGTTCGAGGTTCTGGTCCGCGCGGGCCGCAACGCGCCGATGGCGAAAACCATGCTGGTGCCGGAATCATGGTCCAAGCAGGCGGTCGAACTGCCGCAGGCATGGCGCGATATGTATTCCTATTGCAACTCGGTGATCGAACCCTGGGACGGCCCCGCCGCTTTGGCGATGACCGATGGCCGCTGGGTCTGCGCCGGCCTGGACCGCAACGGCCTGCGCCCCATGCGCTATGTCGTGACCAACGATGGCATGGTCATCGCCGGTTCCGAGGCAGGCATGGTGCCGCTGGATGAATCCCGTATCGTGCGCAAGGGCGCCTTGGGTCCGGGCCAGCTGCTGGCCGTGGACATGACCGAGGGCAAGCTGTTCGACGACGCACAGATCAAGGACCAGCTTGCCGCCTCGCAGCCGTTTGGTGATTGGGTCGGCAAGATCAAGGAACTGGGTGACAGCTTTGGTGCGGTCACTGAAAAGGCGCTGTTCTCGGGTGGCGAATTGCGCCGCCGCCAGATCGCGGCCGGTTTCAGTGTCGAGGATCTGGAGCAGGTTCTGGCCCCGATGGCCGAAGACGGCAAAGAGGCGCTTGCGTCCATGGGTGATGACACGCCATCTGCCGTGCTGTCGAAAATGTACCGCCCGCTGAGCCACTTCTTCCGCCAGAACTTTAGCCAGGTGACCAACCCGCCCATCGACAGCTTGCGCGAATTCCGCGTGATGAGCCTGAAGACGCGGTTCGGCAACCTCAAGAACGTGCTGGATGAAGACAGCAGCCAGACCGAGATTCTGACACTGGACAGCCCTTTTGTCGGCAACGCCCAGTGGGACGAACTGACCACACATTTCAACGCGAACCTGGTCGAGATCGACTGTACCTTTGCGCCGGGTGAAAACACCCTCAGCGCCGGTTTGGCCCGTATCCGCGCCGAAGCCGAGGACGCCGTGCGTTCGGGCGCCGGTCACATCGTTCTGACCGATCATCACAGCAACGCCGACAAGGTGGCGATGCCGATGATCCTGGCGACATCTGCCGTGCACTCGCATCTGACCCGCAAGGGTCTGCGCACATTCTGTTCGCTGAACGTGCGCTGTGCCGAATGCATGGACGCGCATTATTTCGCAGTTCTGGTCGGTTGCGGTGCGACCATCGTCAACGCCTATCTGGCCGAGGATTCCATCGCCGACCGCATCGAACGCGGCCTGCTGGACGGCAACCTGACCGACGCCATCGCGCGCTACCGCGAGGCGATTGATCAGGGTCTGCTGAAAATTCTGGCCAAGATGGGGATCAGCGTTGTGTCGTCCTATCGCGGCGGTCTGAACTTTGAGGCTGTTGGCCTGAGCCGTGCCATGTGCGCCGAATACTTCCCCGGCATGACCAGCCGCATCAGCGGCATTGGTGTCACCGGCATTCAGTCCAAGGTGGAAGACGTGCACGCCCGCGGCTGGCTGAGCGATGCGGTTCTGCCCATCGGCGGCTTTTACAAGGCGCGCAAATCCGGCGAGACCCACGCATGGGAAGCCACGTCGATGCACATGCTGCAAATGGCCTGCAACCGCGCGTCGTTCGAGCTGTGGAAGCAATACAGCGCCAAGATGCGCAGCAACCCGCCAATCCACTTGCGCGATCTGCTGGACATCAAACCGCTGGGCAAGCCCGTGCCGCTGGAAGAGGTCGAAAGCATCACCTCGATCCGCAAAAGGTTCGTGACTCCGGGCATGTCGCTGGGAGCCCTGTCGCCCGAGGCGCACAAGACCCTGAACGTTGCGATGAACCGCATTGGCGCGAAATCCGACAGCGGCGAGGGTGGCGAAGATCCGGCGCACTTTGTGCCCGAAGCCAACGGCGACAACCCGTCGGCCAAGATCAAACAGGTCGCATCGGGCCGCTTTGGGGTCACTGCCGAATATCTGAACCAGTGCGAAGAACTTGAGATTAAAGTGGCGCAGGGTGCGAAACCCGGCGAAGGTGGCCAGCTGCCCGGCATGAAGGTCACCGACCTGATCGCGCGGCTGCGGCATTCGACCAAAGGGGTCACTCTGATCTCGCCCCCGCCGCACCACGACATCTATTCGATCGAGGATCTGGCGCAGCTGATCTATGACCTGAAGCAGATCAACCCGCGTTGCAAAGTCACCGTGAAACTGGTGGCGTCCAGCGGCGTCGGCACGATTGCGGCGGGTGTGGCCAAGGCCAAGGCCGACATCATCCTGATTTCGGGCCACAACGGCGGCACGGGTGCGTCGCCCGCGACCTCGATCAAATACGCGGGTCTGCCGTGGGAAATGGGCCTGACCGAGGCGCATCAGGTTCTGGCGATGAACAACCTGCGCGACCGTGTGACCCTGCGGACCGACGGCGGCCTGCGCACCGGGCGTGACATTGTCATGGCCGCGATGATGGGGGCCGAGGAATACGGCATCGGCACCGCCGCATTGATCGCGATGGGCTGTATCATGGTGCGTCAGTGCCAGTCGAACACCTGCCCCGTGGGCGTGTGTACCCAGGACGAGGCGCTGCGCGGCAAGTTTACCGGCAACGCGGACAAGGTCGTGAACCTGATCACCTTCTACGCGCAAGAAGTGCGCGAGTTGCTGGCGTCGATTGGGGCACGCAGCCTGGACGATGTGATCGGGCGGGCGGATCTGCTGGCGCAGGTGTCGCGCGGGTCGGCACATCTGGACGACCTGGACCTGAACCCGCTGTTGATCACCGTCGATGGCGCGTCGGAAATCGTCTATAACCGGGACAAGCCGCGCAACGTGGTTCTGGACACGCTGGACGCCCAGATCGTGCGCGATGCCGCCCGGTTCCTGGAAGACGGCGAAAAGATGCAGCTGTCCTATGCGGTGCAAAACACGCATCGCACCGTGGGCACCCGTATTTCCAGCCACATCGTCCGAAAGTTCGGGATGCGCAACGCCTTGCAGCCCGACCACCTGACGGTCAAGCTGACCGGCTCGGCGGGACAGTCGCTGGGTGCCTTCGCGGCACCGGGGCTGAAACTGGAAGTGTCGGGCGATGCCAACGACTATGTCGGCAAGGGTCTGTCGGGTGGTACCATCGTTGTGCGTCCGCCGATGTCCTCGTCGATTGTCGCGTCCGAGAACACGATCATCGGCAACACCGTGCTGTATGGTGCGACGGCGGGCTATCTGTTCGCTGCGGGGCGTGCAGGTGAACGGTTTGCCGTGCGCAACTCGGGTGCGTCGGTGGTGATCGAAGGCTGTGGCAGCAACGGTTGCGAATATATGACCGGCGGTGTGGCGTTGATTCTGGGCGACATCGGGGCCAACTTTGGTGCGGGTATGACCGGCGGCATGGCCTATCTGTATGACCCAGAGGGCAAGGCGTCGGCGATGATGAACCGCGAAACGCTGGTGACCTGCCCCGTGACCGTCGACCATTGGCACGATCAGCTGGAAACCTTGCTGGAACGGCACCTTGAGGAAACCGGCAGCCAAAAGGCGGCGGACATCCTTCAGCATTGGGATATCGAGCAGAAGCATTTTATGCAGGTCTGCCCGAAAGAGATGCTTGTGCATCTGCCGGCCCCCTTGTCCATCGAGGAAAAGGCGATCCCGGCCGAGTAAGAGACGATGGGGCCTTTTGGCCCTATCGCTGCATCATCGCGGCGCGCGCGTTGCGCATGCGCACGGCGTTGTCGCGTGATCCGACATAGGTGTTTTCTGCCAGAATGTCGGCCACGCGGCCCACGTTCGTGCCCATCTTGGCGGCGATGATGTTTTCGTCGTTGCCGGACCAGCTGAGCAGCCATACCGTTGCTGCATCAGCATAGCTGAGCACGGCAGGCTGTGGTGTGGTATACAGCCCGGCAGAGCCGGACGCGCTGAGTGCGGTAATCATCCCGATGTCTCCATGTTGCGTTGCGGGAGTTGCGTAATCGGCCATGCAGCCGTGTCATCACACTAGCATGGAATGCCGCGTGCATGCGCCGATTAACAAATTGATATTTCTTAAATTTTTCTGCATTCGCAGCCTGCGCGTGTCTTGCCCAAAAGGGTATATTGGGGTGCCCGGGCCCTGACCCCCGACATCTGGTGCCGACTTGGCTGGAATATGGCCTGACTTGGTGCGCCGCCAGACACGGAAACCCGTCTGATTTTAGCTATTTCGCAGTTTTTCCTTAGCGTGCAGCCAATGATTGCGGGCTTTGCCGGGGACGTTTATAGCTGTTGGATGGCCCGAAAAACGACGAAAAAAACCGCGAAGACCAAGACGAAAAAGCGCCTTCGCCCCGGGCGTTGGCTGTTGCGTGCCGTTTGCGCTGTGTTCGTGCTGATGGTGTTTCTGGTGGTTTTGTATTCGGTCGTGAACCCGCCCACCACGATCTACATGGCGCAGGAATCGCGCCGCTTGGGGGGCATTGAACATAAATGGGTGCCCTTGAAAAACGTGGCCCCCGTGATGGCCCGGTCGGTCGTGGCCGCCGAGGACGCGAATTTCTGCAATCACTGGGGCTTTGACCTGGCGGCGATCCGCACCGCCATCGAAGAAGGCTCGGGTCGGGGTGCGTCGACGATCAGTCAGCAGGTGGTCAAGAACGTCTATCTCTGGCACGGGCGCAACTGGTCTCGAAAGGCACTGGAGGCGCTGATGACCCCGCTGGTCGAGGCGCTGTGGTCCAAGCGGCGGATCATCGAGGTGTATCTGAACGTGGTCGAATTCGACGAGGGCGTGTTTGGTGTCGACGCGGCCGCCCGTCACTATTTCGGTGTGGCACCGGATGCGCTGAGCGATGTGCAGGCCGCACGGCTGGCGGCGATCCTGCCATTGCCCAAAGAACGATCTGCCAGCAACCCCAGCAAATCGGTCCGGCGCCGCGCCGCTGCCGTGCTGGACGGGGCGGCAACAATTAAAGCGGATGGTCGCGCAACCTGTTTCGAGAGTTGAAAAGCCCTCGCAGCCCGTGCAAGGAAGGTGAACGTTTCGTTCACCCTATAACGGATGTCCCATGGCCAAAATGTTTCACGTTCCCCTGTCCCCTTTCTGTCGCAAGGTCCGTCTGAGCCTTGCCGAGAAGAAGATCGGGGTTGATCTGGTAGAAGAGAAATATTGGGAGGCCGACGCCGATTTCCTGCGCCGCAACCCCGCAGCCAAGGTGCCGGTGTTGCAGTTGGACGGGATTATCATGTCCGAAAGCGGACCGATTTGCGAATATCTGGAAGAAACGCGGCCCGAGCCGTCGTTGCTGCCCAAGGACCCGGTGGCGCGGCTGGAAGTGCGGCGGCTGGTCAACTGGTTTGACGACAAGTTTCACCACGAGGTGACATCCAAGCTGCTGTACGAGCGGGTGAACAAGAAGATGATGGGCCAAGGCTATCCCGATTCGAAGAACGTGAAAGCCGGGGCCAAGGCGATCAAATACCATCTGGATTACATGACCTGGCTGCTGGACCATCGTCGCTGGCTGGCGGGTGACCAGATGACGCTGGCCGATTTCGCAGCCGCGGCACATCTGTCATCGCTGGACTATATCTCGGATGTGGACTGGAACCGGTCCGCCGTGGTCAAGGACTGGTACGCCAAGATCAAGAGCCGCCCGGCGTTTCGCAATATTCTGGCCGACCAGGTCCCCGGCTTTCCACCACCGCGGCATTACAATGACCTGGATTTCTAAGGCGGGCGTGGCACAGGGGTGTTGCCCCTCGGCCTGCGGCCTCACTTCGGGATTTTTTGAACCAGAGAAGACATGGACCTGAAGCAGCAGGTTGTCGCGCGGGCCCTTGAAGAGGGCTTTGTGATGGCGCGTGTGTGCAGGCCGGATGCGGTGCCGCAGGCGGCGGCGCGTTTGGAGGAATTCGTTCAGGCGGGCTATCACGGACAGATGGGCTGGATGGCCGAGCGGATGCACTGGCGCGGCAATCCCGCAGCCCTGTGGCCCGAGGCGCGGTCGGTCATCATGTTGGCCGAAAGTTATGCGCCCGACTATGACCCATTGCCGTTGCTGCACGAACGCGAGCGGGGGGTAATTTCGGCCTATGCCCAGGGGCGTGATTATCATGACATCGTCAAGAAACGGCTGAAACGGTTGGGCCGGTGGCTGATCGAGACCGCAGGCGGCGAGATCAAGGTGTTTGTCGACACCGCGCCGGTGCCGGAAAAGGCACTGGGGCAGGCGGCGGGGTTGGGATGGCAGGGCAAACACACCAGCCTTCTGAGCCGTGAATGGGGCAACTGGGCCTTTTTAGGCTCTGTTTTCACCACGCTTGAGTTCGAACCGGATGCCCCCGAGGTGGGGCATTGCGGGTCCTGCACCGCCTGTCTGGACATCTGCCCGACCGATGCCTTTCCGGCCCCCTATCAGCTGGATGCGCGGCGTTGCATTTCCTATCTGACGATTGAACACGCAGGCCCTGTGGATGAGGATCTGCGCGCCCTGATGGGCAACAGGATTTACGGCTGTGACGATTGTCTGGCGGTGTGTCCGTGGAACAAGTTCGCGGTGGCGGCCAGCGATCTGCGCTATCACGGGGGCGTCGGCGCACCACCGCTGGCGGAACTGGCGGCATTGGACGACGCGGCGTTCCGCGCGCATTTCTCCGGCTCTCCGATCAAGCGGATCGGGCGCGACCGGTTTGTGCGTAACGTTTTGTACGCAATCGGGAATTCAGGTGTCGCTGCGCTGCTGCCGGTGGCGCAGGGCATGTGTGAAGATGCGGATGCAACGGTGGCCGATGCGGCGCGCTGGGCGGTGGCGCGATTGAAGGGAACGGCCTGATGGCGATCTTGTTGGGAGTGGACACGGGCGGGACCTATACCGATGCGGTGCTGGTTCGGGACGAACAGGTGGTCATTGCCAGCGCCAAGGCGCTGACCACACGACAGGACCTGGCGATTGGGGTGGGGGCCGCGGTGCGGGCGGTGCTGGCGCAATCGGGGGTGACGGCGGATCAGGTGACGATGGCGTCGCTGTCTACGACGCTGGCGACGAATGCGCTGGTCGAAGGGCAGGGCGGGCGCGTGGCGCTGGTGTATATCGGCTTCCGCGAAAGGGATCTTGAGGCGCACGGGCTGCGCGAGGCATTGAAGGGTGATCCCTATATTGTGCTTGAGGGCGGGCATGATCACGCCGGTGTGCAGGTCGCAGACCTGGACGAGGCGGCGCTGATCGCCTTTTTAGAGACACATAAATCGGATGTCAGCGGCTTTGCTGTCGCTGCCCAGTTCGGCACGCGCAACCCTGCACACGAACTGCGGGCGGCAGAGCTGGTTACGCAGATCACCGGGCGGCCGGTGTCGGCCTCGCACCAGCTGTCGGCCAAGCTGAACGGACCAAAGCGCGCGCTGACGGCAGTGCTGAACGCGCGGCTGATCGGGCTGACGTTGCGGTTGATCGGTCGGGCGGAACAGGTGCTGGCAGACCTGGGCGTGACGGCGCCGATGATGGTCGTGCGGGGCGATGGAGCGCTAATGAGCGCTGAGCAGGCGCGGGCGCGTCCCATCGAGACGATTCTGAGTGGCCCGGCTGCATCTATCGTGGGCGCGCGGTGGATGACGGGGGCGGATACGGCGCTGGTCAGTGACATTGGCGGAACCACGACGGATGTTGCCATGCTGAAAAACGGGCGGCCTGCGATCGACCCTGCGGGTGCGCAGGTCGGCCCCTATCGCACGATGGTCGAGGCAGTCGCGATGCGCACCACCGGCCTTGGCGGGGACAGCGAAGTGCATTTCACCGTGGACGGCCTGCAAGGCGGCGTGACGCTGGGACCGCGCCGTTTGCTGCCGGTGTCGCTGATAGCCCACGAGGCGGAAGACGTGGTTTTGCCCGTGTTAGAGCAACAATTGCGCAGCACGACGCCCGGCGAATACGATGCCCGCTTTGTCCGCGCGGTGGAGGGGATCGAGGCGCACGGGCTGGCGGAACGGGATACCGACCTGCTGCACCGGATCGGCACTGCAGTCTGGCCGGTGGGCAAGGTTCTGAAATCGCGCATGGAAGTGGCCGCGCTGAAACGGCTGGTCGAGCGTGGTCTTGTCCAGGTTGCGGGCGTCACGCCATCGGATGCGGCGCATGTGTTGGGGGTTGTGTCTGCCTGGAATACAGAGGCGGCGGGAATGGCGTTGGAGCTGTTCGGCAGGCGGCGCACAGGTGCCGGGGTGACGCTGGCGCGTGATCCATTGGTGATGGCGCAGATCATCGTCGATCAGCTGACGCATCAGACCGGATTGGCCTTGTTAGAGACTGCTTTTGCCGAGGACACGCAGGATTTTGGCCTGTCGCCCGAAACACTGGCCCGTCACGTTCTGATGCAACGCGGGCTGGGACGGTATGCAGGTGTTGTGCGGATCGACACGGGGCTGAATGTGCCGGTGATCGGTCTGGGTGCCTCTGCCGCCAGCTATTACCCGGCTGTGGGGGCGTTGATGGGATGCAAGATGATCCTGCCGGAGCACGCAGGCGTGGCCAACGCCATCGGGGCCGTCGTGGGGCGCGTGACGATGCGGCGCAGCGGCACGGTGACCTCGCCCAGCGAAGGACGCTTCCGGGTGCATCTGGACAGCGGCCCCGAGGACTTCATGTCGTCGGATGCGGCTCTGACACGGCTGGAAACGGCCCTGCAGTTGGCTGCAGTGTCCGAGGCACAGGCCGCCGGTGCCGGGGATATTCAGGTGAGGGTGGAGCGGGACATTCGCACCGCTGAGGCCGAAGCGCGGCAGGTCTTTGTCGAGGCGACGCTGACGGTCGAGGCATCGGGCCGCCCGCGTGTCGCGGACGGCTGAATTGTCTTGTTAGGGTCTATTCCGCCGCGCGTTTGGGCAACACCCAGCCCGGGCGGATGAAATGGCAGGTATAGCCGTTGGGGATGCGTTCCAGGTAATCCTGATGCTCGGGTTCCGCCTCCCAGAAATCGCCCACCGGTTCGACTTCGGTCACGACCTTGCCGGGCCACAGGCCGGACGCCTCGACATCGGCAATCGTATCCAGCGCCACGGCTTTCTGCTCTTCGTCGACGTAATAGATCGCCGACCGATAGCTTAGCCCCACATCGTTGCCCTGACGGTTGGGCGTGGTCGGGTCGTGGATCTGGAAAAAGAACTCCAGCAACTCGCGATAGGACACGACCGAGGGGTCATAGATGATCTCGATCCCTTCGGCGTGGGTGCCGTGGTTGCGATAGGTCGCGTTGGGCACGTCACCGCCGGTGTATCCGACACGGGTGGATTTCACGCCGGGGCGTTTGCGGATCAGATCCTCCATGCCCCAGAAACATCCGCCTGCCAAAACTGCGCGTGCGTCGCTCATGCCACATCCTCCACCTGGTCGAGGTAGTCTCCATAACCTTCGGCCTGCATGTCGTCGCGATGGACAAAGCGCAGCGAGGCCGAGTTGATGCAATAGCGCAAACCACCGCGATCCCGTGGGCCATCGGGGAAAACGTGGCCGAGATGGCTGTCGCCGTAGGTGCTGCGCACTTCGGTGCGGATCATGCCCAGGCTGTCATCGCGCAGCTCGTTCACATGGGCCGGTTCAATCGGCTTGGTGAAGCTGGGCCAGCCGCAGCCGCTTTCATATTTGTCAGAGGATGCAAACAGCGGTTCGCCCGAGACGATGTCGACGTAGATGCCCGGTTCCTTGTTGTCCAAAAGCGGTCCGGTGCCGGGCCGTTCGGTGCCGCTTTGCTGGGTCACGCGGTATTCTTCGGGCGACAGGCGCGCGATGGCGTCGGGGTCTTTGGTATAGGTGGCCATTTTGCCTCCTTCGGTCAGGGTTTCTTTGAGCATAAGATGGGGTGGACGCGGAAAAATCAAAGGGATGTTACAGCATGGTCACGGAAAGGAAATGTGATCCGATTGGAGCGTTCCGGTGTATATCTTAGCAGATGCACCGGGAGATTTGCCATGAAACGCCTTGTCCGAATGTTCGCCGCGCTGTCCGCCAGCCTTGCCCTTGGAACGGCGGCCCTTGCCGGGGTCAGCGGTCAGCGGTTTTCAAATATCGACGGGGGCCAATTGGCGGTGGATGATTGGGCGGGTCGCCCCGTATTGGTCGTCAACACCGCGTCGCAATGTGGCTATACCCCGCAATACGCCGAGCTTCAGACTCTGTATGACCGCTACAAGGCACGCGGGTTGGTGGTGCTGGCGGTGCCCTCGGACGATTTCCGGCAAGAGCTGGACAGCGCCGCCGAGGTCAAGGAATTCTGCGAGCTGACCTTTGGTTTGGACCTGCCGATGACGGACATCACCCATGTGCGCGGTGCGGATGCGCATCCGTTCTATGCGCAAGTCCGCCGCGAGACCGGGTTCGAGCCGAAGTGGAATTTTCAAAAGGTGCTGATCGGGCCGGACGGCGAGGTTGTTGCAACCTGGGGATCAGGGACAAAGCCGCTGTCGGAGCCAGTGGTTCACGCGATCGAGGGGCTGTTGAACTAAGCAAATTGCCTGCTTGAGCGCGTTAACCGAAAAAACCGGACGCTTGAAGCCATCCGGTTTGATCAACGCGCAGGCAACGGCGGTTTACGGTGTCGAAGTAACCGTTGCATTGTTGGACCCGGCGAGCGCAACGATAACCGCCGCCGTCGCGCCGATGGCGATTCCTGCCTCGAACTCGCCACTAAGCAGAGTTGTTTGGCCGTCGACATTGGCCTGGCCCGCACCGCCGGAAACTGTCGAATTCAGGGGGATGTCATCGGCGAAAGCGGGCAGCGCCATTGCAGCCGACAGGGCGGCTGCGGAAAAGATTTTCAATGCTTTGGTCATAATATGACTCCTTGGATCAGATGTTGTTTGAGTACCCCAGAACCCTTGTTGTCTCAACAGACTCGGCTTTGATCAGATCAAAACCGCATCTTTTGTTGCCGTGTTGTCGAACCAAAGACACGGCTTCAGGGGATGCTGGCCTCGCCAGGAATTATTTTTTCAGCAACCGGATATCCAGATAGCCGGTTTGCGGGCTAGCCCATTGCCGCGATTTCCAGACCGTGCCATCGCGGCGGTCCACCCAGTAATGGTTGGCGATCTTCCCGGTTTCGTTGCTGCAATCCTCGCGCAGGTGAACGGTCGGGAAACTGCGTTCGACGATCTCGAGGTTTTCGGCACCCAGATTGTGCACCTCGCAGCTCAGCGACATGCGGTCGACGCCGTTCACGTCGTTGCGGATGTACATCACGCGTTGGCCTGCACTGCTGCCACGGGTGCGGACGGCCGCCAGCGCGGGGGACGCGTCGGCAGAGGCAAGATCATTGCCCAGCCCCTTGGTGCCGATCAATACGCCATCACGCAGAATGACCTGGCTGTTGCCGCCTGTGCGCCAGACCGTCAGGTTTCCGCTGCGTCTTGCCTCGGGGATCAAATAGGCGGTCTGCGCGCGTTTGGATGCAATAACTTCGAGCGAACCGACAGTCAGGTTGTCCAGCAAGGGCCGCGTCAGGGTCGGCAATTCCGGCGGATTCCGCTTGGCTTTGCGACCCGCAACAATGACGCTGGCCACTTCGGACAAGGTGGACGATTGCGAGCTGGCCTTTTCGGTGCCTCCGCTGCAAGCAGACAGGGCCAGACCGGCGCACAGGGCCAGACAGATATGGCGCATTTTCATTCCCATGCTCTCCCGAAGTCGGCGACAATGTCGTTGCGATGTCCGTTGCGCACTTGTTCATACAGGCGCCCCGGCACGTCCAGACGCGCGCCGCCGTCCCGCTGGATTGGACGGATTGTCGTCGACACGGTGCGTTTCGACGGTTGACCGGTAAACCAGCCCACGGGGATCTGCAGGATGATACCCTTGTCAAAGGACCCTTCGCCGAACTCGGCTGCGGATACGTTGGTCAGCGTAAAGAAACCGCCGACACGCCATCCGTTTGCAAATTCACGGGTCACGGTCGCGGTGGCCCCCACGTCGCCTGCCAGATAGCGGCCGACGTCCAGTTGGCCCATGTAACCGCGCCCGAATTCGTAATAGGCCGAGACATGGCCCGTGGCGACGGAATAGTCCTGAAAGCCAAACCGCTGTTCGTATTCACGCTGTTTGACATAGTTGGCCTCGACACCCAGCGCCAGACGGCTGTTCACCGGCTTCCACAGCAATTCTGCAGAAACGCCGCCGAACATCTGCTCCAGATAACCGGCGGTGACGCGGGCATAGGTGTTGGCTCCGGGTTTCCACTGCTTGCTGATATAAAGCTTGTGCAGGGTGGTGTCGGCGGCCTGCGCATACCGCAGGGAATCGGTGCGGACGCGCGGCAGCTGAGAGTTCGAGAACCGATCGCTGTCGGCGATGTTTCCGATCAGACGGTGGCGCATTTCGCCCGCGACCAGCCAGCCCGGGGCAAACCGATAACGGAATTCGGCGCTGACGCCTGCATCTGCCCGCACCGGACTTTCGGGATCGAAATAGCTGGGGGACACATATGGACCCACAGAAAAGTTCAGCGACGGATACAGGTCGGGGTTTTTCACGGAATAGGGCAGGTTTGGTGCCGCTTCGCTGAAACCGGTGACCGCCAGCAGGGCGTCGGTGTTGTCTGGCTGGAATTCCAGCGCCTCGAGGTCCGAACGGCGCAGGGTCACGGTGCTGAGCGGCAGGTTGTTCTGCACCAGCACAAGGCGGAAGGTTTCAACCGAGGGCGGCAGGATCATCGCCATCACGCGTGCAGCACGACCAATGGCGGCTGCGTCTGCGGAATAGCGGCGGTTGATGAACCGCAGCTCGGCGCTGTTGGCGCTGAGGGACAATGCCTCCAGCGTCAGCCCTTCTTTTTCCAGCTCGGGGCGCAAGGCGTCGCGAATGGTTGTCGGGGCCGTGGCGCTCGTGCTCCAGTCCTCGGACCAGGCGGCGGGGTTCTCTGCGCGGGTCGGACGTTGCTGGATGGTACGCGGACCTGACACCATCATCGGCGTGGTCGCGCGTTTGGGGTTGACCTGCAATTGGGCGCTTATGCCGAATTCAGAGCCGTACATCCAATATGCGCCCAGGCGCAGGTTCTGCGAATATTGATATTCCGCGCCAAAGTTCATCCTGCTCTTGCGGGTGAACACCCCGCGCGAGGTCTCGGGTTCATAGGCGTCCGATGAATACTCGGCCTTGACCGCCCAACGGTTGTCGATCTGCCATTCGATGCCCGCGAAGGGCGCTGTCGGGCCACGGAACCATTGGTCCGTGGCAAAGTTGCCGCCCTTGCTGTTGGGGTTGAATTTGGGGCGGTTGCTGCCGAACAGCGAACCGATGGACCCGGAAGACGCCAGTCTGCCCCAACCCAGACCCGCCGACACCTTCATGGTTCCGGGCAGGCTGAGCGGGCGGTCAAAGGTTTTGGTGGCAACGACATATTCGGCCGCGTTGATGCCGGTGCCCGCGAAATCCTGAAGTCCCAGCGTGATCGCGGGCAAGTATTGCGATTCGCGGCGCAGCAGGAAGCGGACGTCAAAGTTGCGGTCGCGGTAGGTGTCGAAACCGTTGTCGTTCCAGTTTCGAATGCCGACATAGCGGAACGTCGCGGAAATGCGGGGCGAGAACTGAAAGGTCATCGCGCTGCGGCTGATGCCGCCGAAATAGGAGTAGCTGACGGCGAATTGTGCGTCGGGCAATGCTTCGCCCGAGGGCATGTCGATCACGCCGGGGCTGCCGTACAGGTTCAACGAAGGTTGCACCGGCATTTTGAAGTGCGGCGTGCCGTCATCGCTTTGGGCATATGCCGCCGTGCCCAGCGCGACAAAGGCGGCAGCAAAGCTTGTATTGCGGAGAATGGCTCGCTGCACGCTGCACCCGATCTGTTGTTGAACTGTTTGAGGGACTAGACCATGCGGCGCGGGGTCAGATCAACCGGATTGCCCCGGATTGCAGGGCTTGGCGCGCAACCGCGGCATTCGGGTGACAATCGGGCGTGCACGGCTCTTATACCGGAGTGAATTGTGTCGCGTCGGCCAGTTGTCCGTGGGGGGAAATGGAATAGCCTTCGACCCAACGCAGGGCCACTTCCCTGGCGGCCTGTTCGTCGTTGGATGCGAGGGCTGCGCGCAAGGCCCGCAGCGCGCTTGCGATTTCAATTTCCGAAAGGGCCACTTCATCCGCCGAGAAAATCTTGCGGTGGGTTGTGCCGATCAGGTTGCCGGTCAGGGTCAGCTCTTCGGTCATTTTTTCGCCGGGACGCAGGCCGATGAATTCAATCTCGATATCGCCATCGGGGTGCTTGGCGTCACGCACCGTATAGCCCGCGCTTTCGATGACCTGGCGCGCCAGCTTTTCAATGTGAACCGGTTTGCCCATGTCCAGAACGAAAACCTCGCCACCCTTGGCCATTGCGCCGGCGCGCAGCACCAGGTGCACGGCCTCTTGTGCCGTCATGAAATAGCGTGACACCTCGGGGTGGGTCACGGTCACGGGGCCACCGCGGCGCAACTGTTCCTGAAACAGCGGGACAACCGACCCGGACGAGCCCAGAACATTGCCAAAGCGTACCATCGTATAGATCGGCGCGTCGCCCGCAGGCACGCGGCTGGCCAGATCCTGCACCACCAGTTCGGCCAGACGTTTCGATGCCCCCATTACATTCGTGGGGCGCACTGCCTTGTCCGAGCTGATCAGGATGAACCGTTCGACATTCGTCTTTGCGGCTTCGGTCGCGAGGGTGTGCGTGCCCAGTACATTGTTGGCCAGCCCCGTGAGGGGGTTGGACTCGACCAGTGGCACGTGTTTGTAGGCCGCTGCGTGCAGCACCACCTGAACGTTGTGATCGGACAGAACGCCCCGCACCTGCCGCGCGTCGGTGACCGTGCCCAGCACCGGCACAATCTCGATATCCGTGTCTTCGGCGATCTGGCGCAGTTCCATATCGACCTTGTACAGCGCGACCTCGCTCAGTTCGAACAGGACCATTTTCGCGGGACCGCATTGCATGACCTGCCGGCACAGCTCTGACCCGATGGACCCGCCCGCGCCCGAGATCAGAACGGTTTTGCCTTGATAGCTGGCAATCGCGCTTGCGCCGGTTTCGGTCGCCACTTCGTCGCGGTTCAAAAACAGCTTGGGTTCGACATCGGTCAGCTTGTCGACCAGCGCTTCCTCTCCGACGAGTTGCGCGAAGGAGGGCAGCGCCTGCACCTCGAGCCCCATCTTTTGCAGCCGCCTTGAGATCTGCGCCTGTTTGGGCAGGCTGAGGGAAGGCAGCGCAAGCAGAACGCGGTCGATCCTTTTTTCCGCAGCAATCTCGGCAATGCGGACAGGGGAATAGACCGGCAGCCGCGCCACGATCAGCCCGTGCAATGCCTTGCTGTCATCCACAAAGGCGACGGGTTCGATATGTTCGTGGCTGCGCAAGGCCGACACCAGCTGTGTGCCAGTGGTGCCCGCCCCATAGATCAGGACGCGACAGCGCAGGGACGACCGGCGATAGATGGCCAGGACGATCTGCAACAGCACCGCACGGCTGATGATCGAAAAGATGAAAAAGCTGATGCCAAAGATAATATGCGTTGGAATCGTGATCGGAATGCGCGCCGCGGTGGTCAGCAGGTAGGATACGATCACGAGAGCTGCGGAAAATGCACCTGTCAGGCCAATGGCACCGGTTTCATAGGCGTTCAGCTGAATGGTCGAAATGCCCATAAGAACTGACAGCGCGCCGCCGATGATCAGCAGATAGGGCAGGATCGGCAGATAGGCCAACATCATGGCGAACGCCTCGCCGCTGGCGTGCAGCGAGAACGAAAAGAACAGCGCAATCGGCACCAGCATCGCGTCGATGAACAGCATGATGTTGCGCTTTTGCGATCGCGAGAGCGATTTGATGAAATTCAGCACTTATCGCCCCTGAAATACATTCTTGATCACGTGGCCCTCAACTAGGACGCTTTTGCCAATCGCCAACCCTGGATTGAGTTTCTGCATATGCAAAAGACCATGCAGCGGCATTTATCAATGACGTTCGGTTAATTCTTTCTAAAAAATAGTCGCTACGCGAACCTTAAGCCAGTTTCGAGTGATTCGCACCTCGTGTCAGCGTCGTGGTGGTCTGGTGGCGGACGACCGCCTGCGAAAAAGGTTCCCGATGGTCTGGAACACAAGGTCAAAGTCATAACAGGTCGATTGATTGCGCTGATAGATCAGGTCCAGCCGTGCTTTGCGCGGGACACAGATGCGCGTATATATGTCGTCCGTGGCTTCGGGTGTCTTGCAGCGGGCTAACAGCCTGTCTTCGTGTTTGTGAAACCGGATGGTTGCCAATCCCGTGACGCCGGGCCGCGATTTCAGCACCTGACCATAGATTTGCGGAAACCGCTCGACATACTCGCGCAGGGGCGGGCGTGGGCCGACAAAGCTCAGGTCACCTTTAAGTATGTTCCAAAGCTGTGGAAACTCGTCCAGCCGTCTGGCGCGCAGTTTCGCGCCCAGCGGGGTGATCCGGGCGCTTTTGTCGCCGCCGGACACGCCTGCGTCCTCGTCGACAACGGACATGGTGCGAAACTTCCACAGGCCAAAGGACTGGGTCGGGGTTTTCATGCGTTCGGCCACGTAGAACAGCGGGCGGCCCTGTTTGATCAGGATATAGACGACCAGCCACAGGATGACGGGGCCAAGGATGACCACCAGCAGGCTGGCAAAGAACAGATCGAAAATGCGCTTGCGCCAGGTCATTGCGGGTCTCTTGCGTGATGCCATTCGGCGGCGATGCCTGCGGCGGTGCTGTCTTGTGGTGCAAATGGGGCGAGCAAGGCAAGCCTGTCCGTGTTCAGGGTCACGTCCCAGATCACCGGACCGGACGGCGCGGTCGGCCGCCAGGGCAGACCGGCGGCATCCAGCAACGCGCCCATCTGCACCGAACCGGGGGCCGAAATGTTCAGCAGCGGTGGCGGCGTATCGGCGGTGATCACATGGGCCAGCGTGCGGGCAAGGGTTTGCGGCCCGATGTAACTGCGGCGCGGCGTTCGCCCGTCCGCGTCAGTGTCCAGCGCCATTTCACTGTGCCAGCCGCCCAGGATTGCATCCGCCCCGGCGACGTTCCCGATGCGCAGACAGGTGACCGGCGCGCCAGAGGAAAGTGCAGCCTGTTCCATCGCCACCTTGGCCTCTCCGTAGGGTGACAGGGGCATCACGGCATCGGTTTCGCGCAAATCCTTGCCGCCTGCGCCATAAACCGCCGCCGAAGAGGCCAAAAAGACACGCGCGCCATTTGCCGCAGTGATCGCCGCGAGCGCCAGATCGGTGTTGTGTTGCAAGGCAGCGGGATTGCCCCTTGTGACGCCTGCCAGACATAAAACGGCATCGGCACCGCTGCACAGGTCGCGTAGCGCTTTGGGATCATTCAGAATATCGACGCGGTGACATCCGTCCCTTTCGGTGCGGGCCTGCCATCGAACGGCGTCGGTTTTCCAGTGCTTGCGCAGAATACCGCCCAGCCGCCCTGTCGCGCCCAGAACCACGAGGCGCTTATTGTTGAAATCAGGGCGTGTTGGCGTTGACGGCATGACCCCATCCAGTATCTTGCGCAGCAGAAAATTCAAACGTTTCAGCGTTAATCTGCCAGCTGATCCGAAAGAAAAATAGCTGCCTGGGGGCAAACAAGCATGACCGTACATTTGCGCGTTATCGGATGGCTTTGTGTCATGGTGTTTATGGCGGCCTGTTCGCAGCTGCCGCGCGGCGCTGCCGTCGACAAGGAAATTCTGAAAACTTCGAGCGATGTCGAAGCCGATTTTGCGATTTACCCCGTCACACGGGCATTTTTGCCGTCGATTGCAAGCTGGCCAAAGGTCGGCGACGAACAATACAACTGGATCGGCTCCACCAAGGGGTACAGCTCGCAGGTGATTTCGCCGGGTGATACGCTGAACATCCGCATCTGGGATTCGGGCGAAAACTCTCTTCTGACCGGTCCGGGATCGCCGGTTGCCGACCTGACCGAGGTGCGCGTCACCGGTGCAGGCACCGTGTTCATTCCCTACGTGGGCAAGATCAACGTGGCGGGCCGTACGCCCGACAGCGCCCGGTCTGCCATTCAGAACAGCCTGGAAGCCGTCGTGCCATCGGCGCAGGTTCAGGTTTCGATGGCCGAAGGCCGGATGAACTCTGTTGATCTGGTAGGCGGCGTGCGCGCTCCCGGGTCGTTCCCGATGCCGGATCAGAACTTTTCGGTGCTGTCGTTGATTGCCGCGGGCGGTGGCGTTGATGGTAGCCTGAAAAACCCGCAGATCCGTTTGATGCGGGGCGGCAAGATGTATGGCACCTCGATTGACCGCCTGTACGAAAACCCCGGCCACGACACGCGGCTGCGCGGTGGCGACAAGGTGATTGTCGAGGCAGATGAGCGGTATTTCGTGTCGATGGGGGCTGCGGGCACACAGTCGTTGTACCCGTTCACCAAGGACGAGATTTCGGCCACGGACGCCGTGGCTATCCTGGGCGGCGTGAACGCGGCGCGGGCCAACCCCAAGGGCATCCTGATCCTGCGCGAATATCCCGCCAGCGCAGTGCGCCCCGGTGTGCGCGGACCGCGTCAGCCGCGTGTCGTGTTCACGCTGGACCTGACCAATGCAGACGGGCTGTTTTCCGCGCGCAACTTCAACATCAATTCGGGCGACGTGGTTCTGGTCACCGAAAGCCCGATCAATGGCGCCCGCACTGTCCTGAGCCTCGTTGGTTCGGTCTTTGGTGTCTTCAACACGGCGAACAACGCCGCCAACTGATGATCTAGGCGGGCAGGGCTATGGCCTTGTCCGCTGGCACCAGCGCGTTGATCTGGCGCAGGTGCTCGGGCAGGCAGACGGTGAGAAAATCATAGGTCTTGACCACATGCGCCCGCGCGTTCGGTCCCAGATGCGCATAGGCATCGGGTCGCGCCAGTACATCGACGACCTGCGCGGCCAGCGCCTCGGGATCAAAGAAATCAACCAGCATCCCGGTTTCCCCATGGGTGATCGCCTCGCGCACGGGGGCCACGTCGCTGGCCACGATGGTGGCCTGCATCGACATGGATTCCAGCAGCGACCACGACAGCACAAAGGGCATGGTCAAGTAGATGTGGCAGCGGCTGATCTGGATCAGCTTCTGATAGGCGTCATAGGGGACCTGCCCCAGAAAATGCACGCGGGACCAATCGACACGGTCGCCCACTTCGGCCTCCATCTGGCCGCGCAGGCCGTTGGGATGCTCGGACTTGCCGCCATAGGACGTGTCGTTGCCGCCCACCACCATCACGCGGGCGTTGGGCCGTCCCGCAAGGATGCCGGGCAGAGCGCGCATGAACTGGTGAAAGCCGCGGGTGGTTTCCAGATTGCGCGCCACATAGGTCACTATTTCATCGGCACGGGTCAGCGGGCGGTCAATCCGGCCCAGTCGCAGCTCCACATCAGGATTGGGCAGCAGCGTGTCGGTGCGGATGCCGTCGTGACAGACGTACATCTTGTCGTGAAAGGCAGTGGGAAAGCGGTTCTTTTGCCATTCCGTCGGACATTGCGCCAGATCCACGCCGTCGATGTTGACCAGCGGCACGGTGTTGTGTGCCTGCATGATGAATGGCGCGTGGTCGCTGACCGGGCTTTCGGGATCAAAGCCGACGGGACCGCCGGTGACGCTGTAGTAATATTCGAAAAAGCCGATGATCGGCACATCGGGGTAGATTTCCTTCATGAAGGTCAGCTCGCCCCAGCCGACGTGGCCGATGATGATGTCGGGCGTCCACCCTTCCTTGTCGCGCAAGCCCTGGGCCGCCATCGCGCAGCCAAAGCCGGAACCGGCGGCGTTTTCCCATGTCTTGACCAGCCCATAGGTGTCTTCTCGTGCCTGATGGTGTGTCTTGTAGACCAGTTCGCGCACGCCTTTCATCAAGGGCGGCTTGCGGCGCTGGGTCAGAAAGATGATGTCGTGATCGCGGGTGTCAGCCAGCCACTGGACAAATTCGCGGTACTGGCCCGGCATGTTCTGGTGCACAAAAAGCAGTTTCATTGAAATACCTTGGGTCTGTTCCCCCAAGGTTTAGCGCGGCTTCACGAGGTCCACAACAAATGGCTCCCCCGCATTTCCTGACCGGGGCTGAGGCCAAAGTTGCTGCGGTAGCATTTCGAGAAATGCGACAGCGACTGGAATCCGCAGGCCACGCAAATGTCCGTGACGGTCATGGAGGTCTGTCGCAACAGCCCGCGCGCTTTTTCCAGTCGCAGGCTGAGGTAGTGTCGCTTGGGCGATACGGCCATGTATTTTGCAAACAACCGCTCCAACTGGCGGGTGGACAGGCCGACCAGATCGGCAATCTCGTCGGGGCGCAACGGGTCCTCAAGGTTGTTGGCCATGGCTTGCAAGGCCAGCGCCAGCTTGGGATTGCGCGCCTCGGCAGGGCCGCCCGCCGACATGCGCTGGGCGTGTTCCTTCTGGCGTGGATGGGTATAGACCATCTGATCGGCCACCCATGTCGCCAGATCCTGCCCGTATTCATCGCGGATACGTGCCAGCATCATGTCCATCGACGCGGCCCCGCCTGCAGCTGTGAACACGCGCCCGTCGATCGCGAACAGACCCTTTTCGATGGTCACATCGGGCAGCAGTTCGCACAGCGCATCGCGGTACTGCCAATGGGTGACCACACGCTTGCCCGCCAGCAGCCCGGCCAGCGCAAGTGTATAGGCCCCAGACGACAGCGCCCCGAAGTCAATGCCGCGTCGGGTTTCGCGGCGCAGCCAGTTCAGCACGGGTTTGGTGCTGCCCGCGCCCGCATGCTCGCCAGCACAGACCACCAGCGTATCGTCGTGGTGCAGTTCGCTCAGCGGGCCGTCCACCACGGTGGTGATCCCGTTGTATGCTGGCACCGGCGCGCCGTCGGCGCTGAGCACCAGCCACGTGTAATATGTCTGTCCCGAAGGGTGTGTGTTCGCGAGGCTCAGCGCTTCGAGTGCACAGGCAAAGCCAAGCTGGCTATATCCGGGGATCAGCAGGAATACATAGCGGCGCGGAACAAGTGTCATGGCCGGAAACTAGTGCATTCGTCCTGGCGATGACTGTTCTGAAAACGACCTTCAGTTCAGCGTGCGGCCAATGCGGCGTCCATCAGGCTGCGGATCTTGCCCGTCTCGGGTTCGTTCACCAGGCGCGCGATTTCATTGCCGTTTTTCATCACCAGCAAGGTAGACCGCCGCGCCACTTTCATCCGCTCGGCCATGCGCGAACGCCCATAGGTGTCCCAGTTGACGTCAATGAACTGCAATTCACCATATTCGGGGTTTTCCGAAATTGCCTCGGCAATCAGCTCCTGCTTGATCTGGCAGGTCAGCGACCAGTTCGTGCGAAAGTTCAGGATCACCACCTGATCGCTGGCGCGCACTTCGTCCCACAGGGCCGGGCTGAAAGTACGGACCTGAAAGGCGGAAGCGACGCCCGGCAAGGCGAAAGTGGCAGCAGTGGCGGTCAGAAAGGCGCGGCGGTTCATCAAAGGCTCCGGTTGAATACGCAACCAGTCTAACGGCAGCGACGCGCGGGGCTCAATGGTGTGCAATACTGCCGGGTCAGGTTTTTGTCGCGCGTGACAGTTGTACCGCAAGAATGCCCAGTCCGATGATCACGACACCCAGAATATCATGTGCGCCCAGCTTTTCGCCCAGCAGGACCGCGGCGACGGCCACGCCAAAGAAAGGGTTGAGAAAGTGGAAGGTTGCCGCCTTGACGGCACCGATGCGCTGGACCAGCGAAAACCAGATGTAGGTGGCCAGCAGTCCGGGCGCGAACATGGTGTAGGCGAACGCGGCAAAGAACTGGGGCGTCGGATTGAACCGCAGCGTTTCGGTCAGCGCCGAGGCCACGGCCAGCACGCCCGCGCCCACGAACATTTGCAGCCCGACGACCATCATCAGGTTGCCGCCCGACGACGCGCCGCGCATCGACAGCGTGGCGATGGTCAGCGAAGCGGCCCCGATGATGCACAAGGCGACCCCGCGCATGTCCGCACCGGCGTCCATGCGCGCCGACATGATGATGACGACGCCGACAATGCCCATCAGCAACCCTATCACCCCGAACAGTGGCAGCCGGTCGCGGAACACGATCCAGCCGGCCGCCGCCACCATCAGTGGCATGGTCGACGCGATGATTGACGCCAGCGACGCCGGCACGGTCTGCACCGCGTAAAAGTTCAGTCCCAGATAGATGGCGTTTTGGCACAGGCCGAACACAAAGGTCGCCCGCCACTGGTTGCGGGTCAGGTTCCAGCTTTGGCCCATCATCCGGGCGATGATCACGCCGATGATGCCCGACAGAAAGAATCGCAACGACAGGGCCGCCAGCGGTGACGCATCGGTCACGATGATCCGCGCCGAGGTAAAGGCCGAGGACCAGATAAAGGCGAATACGACGCCCATCAGGATTGCTTTGATGTCCATGTCGGGTGTCGCGTCCTGTGGTTGCCCGTTTTGGCGACCTTTTCCCAATTGCGGCCAAGGGGCAAGGCGCAGGCAAAGTTATGCAGTTTGATGCCTTGTGCGCCGAAACAACAAAGGGCCGCCCGAGGGCGACCCTTTGCCGAAATCATGTCTCAGACAAGATCAGCCGTTCACGCTGTCTTTCAGCGCTTTGGCGATTGTCATTTTGACAACCTTGTCGGCTTCTTTCTTGAACTGCTCGCCGGTGGCAGGGTTGCGCACCATGCGCTCGGGGCGCTCGCGGCAATAGATTTTGCCAACGCCGGGCAGGGTGACGGCACCGCCGCCGGACACTTCACGTGTGATCAGCGCGCAAACTGCATCCAGTGCTGCGCCTGCGGATTTCTTGTCTGTCCCCATGTCCTCGGCCAGTGCGGCGACGAGTTGGGTCTTTGTCATTGGTTTTGCCATTTTATGGTCTCCTTCGTCCGCCCGAATTATAGGGCCTCACGCCCGTAGAGTAACGGAATGTTGTATATGAACACAACGAATAGCGGTTCAAGACAAGCGGTAATCGTTCTTTTTTCGCTTGTTTCTGCCGATTTTCCCCGGATTCCGCCGATCAGAGGAAGGCGGTCTCGTCAAAAGACCTCAATTTCCGGCTGTGAATACGTTCCAGGGGCATCTTGCGCAACCGTTCCATGGCGCGAATTCCGATCATCAGGTGGCGTTGCACCTGCGTTGTATAGAACTCGGACGCCATTCCGGGGAGCTTAAGCTCGCCGTGCAGGGGTTTGTCCGACACACATAGCAAGGTGCCGTAGGGCACGCGGAACCGGTAGCCGTTGGCGGCAATCGTGGCGCTTTCCATGTCCAGCGCCACGGCGCGCGATTGCGACAGGCGGGCGACCGGGCCGGATTGGTCGCGCAGTTCCCAGTTGCGGTTGTCGATGGTCGCGACGGTGCCGGTGCGCATGATCCGCTTCAGGTCGAATCCTTCCAGCGCCGTCACCTCGCCCACCGCCTGTTCCAGCGCGATCTGGATTTCCGCCAGCGCCGGGATCGGAATCCAGACCGGCAGGTCGTCGTCCAGCACGTGATCTTCGCGCAGATAGGCGTGGGCCAGCACGAAATCACCCAAGGCCTGCGAATTGCGCAAACCGGCGCAATGCCCGACCATCAGCCATGCGTGGGGGCGCAGCACCGCGATATGGTCGGTGGCGGTCTTGGCGTTCGAGGGGCCGATGCCGATGTTCACCAGCGTGATGCCACTGCCGTCTTTCCGCTTGAGGTGGTAGGTCGGCATTTGCGGCATCTTCACCGGCTCTGTCAGCGGCTGGTCACCTGCCGTGATCACCGCGTTGCCGGTCGAGACAAAGGCGGTATAGCCGCTGTCGGGGTCGTCCAGTTGCGCGCGGGCAAAGGCTTCGAATTCCGAGACGTAGAACTGGTAGTTGGTGAACAGGACAAAGTTCTGGAAATGCTCGGGATCGGTGGCGGTGTAATGGGCCAGCCGCGCCAGCGAATAGTCGATGCGCTGCGCGGTGAACGGGGCCAGCGGGCCGACGCCGTCGCTGGGGGCAAAGGTGCCGTTCACGATGTCGTCGCTGGTGGTCGACAGGTCCGGCACGTCAAAGACATCGCGCAGAGTAAAGCTGGCCGCACCTTGTTGGGGCACCTGAATCGCGGCGTCCGAGCCAACGGCGAAATGCACCGGAATGGGCGTGTCCGACGCCCCGATGTGTACCGGCTGGCCGTGGTGTTCGATCAACAGGCCGATCTGTTGGATCAGATAGTTGCGAAACAGGTCGGGCCGGGTGATCGTCGTGGCATAGGTGCCGGGGGTCGACACGTGGCCAAAGCTCAGCCGGGTGTCGATCTGGGCATAGCTCAACGTGGTCACGCGCACCTCGGGGTAGAACGCCCGCACGCGCGCATCGGGCGCACCGTCGGACATCGCACTCAGGAACTGCGCGCGCAGGAATGTGGTGGCGGTGGTGTACAGCTCTTGCAGGTAATCCACGGCGGCGGTCGCGTCGGTAAAGCTGCGCGGGTGGCCGTCGTCCGGTGTCAGAATGCGGGTCATGTATGTGTCTCTATCACGGGCTTGAACTCAAAGGTACGCACGTCGACCAGGCCAAGGTCCGAGATGCGCAGTTCGGGGATCACCACCAGCGCAAGCAGCGAATGCTGCATATAGGCGTTGTTCAAAGTGCAGCCGCAGGCGCGCATGGCCTCCATCATCGCATCGGCCTTGGCGGCGACCTCTTGGGCGGGGCTGTCGGACATCAGGCCGGCAATCGGCAGGGCCACCAGCGCCAGTTCGGCGCCGTCCTTGAACACGGTGATCCCACCCCCGACCTCGCGCAAGCGGTTGGCGGCCAGCGCCATGTTGTCGGCGTCAGTGCCCACCACGATCATATGGTGACTGTCATGTGCCACGGTCGAGGCCATCGCCATCTGACCCTCGTAACCAAACCCAGAGACAAAAGCGTTCACCACACCACCCGTGGCCTGATGCCGTTCGACCAGCGCGATCTGGCAGACCTCGCCGGTGGCCTGAACCCGGCCTTCGGTGACGGGCAATTCGAATTGCAGCGCCTTGGTGGGGGCCTGATTTTCCACCACGCCGATGACATTGGCGGTGACGGCATTGGCCCCTTTGGGCGCGGCAATGCGAAAGTCGTCAGCACGCAGATCGCGGGCCATGTTCACCGTTTGCCGTGCGCTTTCGGGCCAATCGTAATGCGGGCAGTCAACGCAGATTTCGCCGTTGACAGAGACTGTTTCTCCCCGCGCAATAACATGTTCAATGGGCAGTGTCTTCAGATCCGAGGTCAGGATCACATCCGCCCGCCGTCCAGGGGTCAACGAACCGATTTCGCGCTCCAGACCAAAGTGGGTGGCGGTGTTGATCGTCGCCATCTGCAAGGCGACCAGCGAATCGCATCCACAATCGATGGCATGGCGCACAACGCGGTTCATGTGCCCGTCGTTCACCAGCGTGCCGGAATGGCAATCGTCGGTGCACAGGATCATATTGCGCGGGTCCAGCCCTTTTTCGGTGATCGCGGTGATCTGGCTTTGCACATCGTACCACGCGCTGCCCAGCCGGATCATCGACCGCATCCCCTGACGCATCCGCGCAATCGCGTCCGCCTCGCAGGTGCCCTCGTGATCGTCGGCCGGGCCGCCCGCCACATAACCCGCAAAGGCGGGTCCCAGATCGGGCGAGGCATAGTGCCCGCCCACGGTCTTGCCCGCCCGCTGGGTCGCGGCGATCTCGGCCAGCATCTTGGGGTCGGCGTTGCTGACACCGGGGAAGTTCATCATTTCACCCAGACCGATGATGCCGGGCCACGCCATTGCCTCGGCCACGTCCTCGGGTGAGATTTCAAAGCCGGTGGTTTCCATGCCGGGCGCGCTGGGCGCGCAGCTGGGCATTTGGGTAAAGATGTTCACAGGCTGCAACAGCGCCTCGTCATGCATCATCCGCACGCCGTCCAGGCCCAGCACGTTGGCAATCTCGTGCGGATCGGTGAACATGCTGGTCGTGCCGTGCGGAATGACCGCGCGGGCGAATTCCGCAGGCGTCAGCATACCGCTTTCGATGTGCATATGCGCGTCACACAGACCGGGGATCATGTAGCGGCCCTGTGCCTCGATCACCTCGGTGTCGGGGCCGGTGCAATAGCTGGCGTCGGGCACAACACAGGCGATGCGTCCGTGGGTGATGGCGATGTCATGACCATCCAGCACCTCGCGGGTGTGGACGTTGACCCATTTTCCACCCTTGATGACGGTCTGCGCAGGGGTGCGGCCCGTGGCCACGGCGATCAGGTCGGCGGCCACATCGGGCCATGAGGGGAAGGGGATATGTTCCATGCCCCATTTGTTCCAAAGTCGCGGGCGGGTGCAAGGGGCTGTATTCGCATTCTTGAAAACGTCATGAAACTGCGGCAAGGGCTGTGTATGGATATCGTCATCTTTCACAACCCCGCCTGTGGCACCTCTCGCAATGTGGTGCAGATTGCCCGTGATGCGGGCTATGACCCGACCGTCATCGAATATCTCGACGCCGGATGGACCCGCCCGCAATTGCTGGCGCTGTTTGCCGCTGCGGGCCTGACGCCACGTGATGCGCTTCGCGTGTCCAAGTCTCCGGCGGCTGAAATGGGGCTGCTTGAGGACGGGGTAGGTGACGACACGCTGCTGGACGCGATGGTGGCCCATCCGATCCTTGTCAATCGTCCCATCGTCGCCTGCGTAAATGGCGTGCGGTTGTGCCGCCCCTCCGGCGAGGTGCTGGACTTGCTGCCCAACTGGCCACCCGCACCCTATGCCAAGGAAAATGGCGATCTGCTGATTGACGCCGACGGTGTGCGCCTGCCGGAATGACTTGACGCGTCGGCGCGGCTTGGCGACGGTGCGGCATGGATTATGAAACCGTCTCCCCCGAAGACTTTGGCCGCAGCCTGCGTGGGCTGGGCTTGAACCTGCTGGTGCGGGATGTACGGGCGCATGTGGCCTTTTTAGAGACTGTTTTCGGAATGACCGCGCATCGTGTTTCGGCTGATTTCGCAATTATGGAATACGGTGGCCAGCTGTTCCAGCTGCACAGTGATGGCACCTATCATGGCAACCCGCTGCAAGGACTGTTGCCCGACAACCCGCCGCGTGGCGCCGGGCTGGAAATCCGGCTGTACGACACGGATGCAGATGCTGCTGTTCTGCGGGCGCAGGGCCTGGGGGCCACAATTCTGCAACCCGCGACCGACAAACCCCACGGATTGCGCGAGGCATACATCCTGTGCACCGATGGCTACGCTTGGGTGCCGTCGGGGCCGCTATCAGAGCCTGACAAAGGGTAATCTGCGGCCATCTCTGCCTTGATCCACGCGGCAAAGGCTTGTGCCTGCGTGTTGTTCTCCGCCTGCGGACCCAGTGACAGGTAGTAAGCCTCGTGCATCTGTACAGATCCGGCAAACGGGCGCACCAGGCGGCCCTGTGCTATCGCGTGGGATGCGGCGCAATCATGGGTCATCGCCAACCCCGCGCCTGCTTCGGCTGCGGCCATGGCGGTGGCCAGAACCTGGGCATGGGTGACACGCGGGCCTTGCGTGGCGGGCAGGCCCGCGCCCTCGGCCCATGCGTCCCATGTGGTCAGCATCGCGGTGCAGTAAAACAGGCGGTGCCGGCTGATATCGGCCAGCGATACCTGATAACCGGGCGCGCAGACCGGGTAGAAGCGATCCCATGTCAATCGTGTCGCAGGCCGGTCGCGGGCTGGGGCCATCAGGAGCCGGATTTCGATATCCGCCATGTCGCCCCGTTCCATCGGGTCCCAGATTGCGGTGTTGATTTGCATGTGCAGATCGGGATGGCGGGCGTACAGGCGCGGCAGGCGCGGCGCCAGCCAGCAGGTCGCAAAGGTCAGGTTGCACTGGATTTGCAGCGCATCCCGCGCATCGCCATCGACCAGCATCCGCGTGCCCCGGCTGAGCGTCTGAAAGGCGTCGCGCACAACGGGCAGGTAATTCAGCCCCGTCACCGTCAGTTCCAGCGCCCGTGGGCGGCGGTAAAACAGCGGCTGTCCCAGATAGCCCTCAAGCGATTTGATCTGCTGGCTGACGGCACTTTGCGTCATGTTCAGCTCCCCCGCCGCTGCGGTGAACGACAGGTGCCGCGCCGCCGCCTCGAAGGCGCGCAGCTGGTTCAGCGGAGGCAGGGCGCGGGTATTCATAAACCAGTCATTAGCATTGCTTATGCAATGGCGACAGTTTTTTCGTTGGCCATCCGGCGGCGCCCCCGCCACCATACGCAAAAGCCACAACCGGAGAGCTGACCCATGTCCGTCACCCAGATACGCCCCAATATGGACCACATGCAGGAGCGCGTGGACCTCGCCGCCGCCTTTCGCTGGGCCGCGCGGCTGAACCTGCACGAAGCGGTGGCAAACCATTTTTCGCTGGCGGTGAACGACGACGGGACAAAGTTTCTGATGAACCCCAACCAGATGCATTTTTCACGCATCAAGGCGTCGGACCTGATCGAGATGGATGCGAATGACCCGGACAGTATGGTCGGCGTCGACGCGGACCCGACCGCCTGGGGCCTGCATGGCGGCATCCACCGTCATTGCCCCCATGCACGCTGCGCGATGCACGTCCATTCGATCCACGCCACGGTGCTTGCATCATTGGCCGACAGCCGTCTGCCGCCCATCGACCAGAACTGTGCCACCTTCTTCAACCGCTATGTGATCGACGACGGCTATAACGGGCTGGCGTTTGAGGACGAGGGCGAACGCTGTGCGCGGCTGTTCGACGATCCGAAGAAAAAGGTCATGATCATGGGCAACCACGGTGTGATGATCATTGGCGATACGGTCGCAGAAACCTTTAACAGGCTCTATTATTTCGAACGCGCGGCCGAGACATATATCCGTGCGCTGCAAACCGGACAGCCCTTGCGGGTGCTGTCGGACGAGGTCGCGGAAAAGACTGCACAAGAGGTCGAAGACTATCCCGAGCAGGACTTGCGCCATCTGGCCGAGTTGAAAGCCATCCTTGACGAAGAAGGCTCGAACTACGCGAGCTGATAGGAATACACACATGATTTACGGTCTGACGGACGAGCAGACGATGATTGCGGACACCGTCCGCAGCTTTGTCGAGCACGAGATTTACCCGCACGAGGAGCTGGTGGAACGCACCGGCGAAGTGCCTGCCGAGATTGCGCAGGAGATCAAGCAAAAGACGCTGGATCTGGGGTTTTACGCCTGCAACTTCCCCGAAAGCGTCGGCTGCGCGGGGTTGAACCACGTCGAATTCGCGCTGGTCGAACGCGAGTTGGGGCGCGGGTCGATGGCGTTGAACCATTTCTTCGGGCGGCCCCAGAATATCCTGATGGCCTGCGAAGGCGAACAGATCGACCGCTACCTGATGCCCGCCGTGCGTGGCGAACGCATGGACGCGCTGGCGATGACCGAGCCGGGGGCCGGATCGGACGTGCGCGGGATGAAGTGCAACGCGGTGCGTGATGGCGGCGACTGGGTGGTGAACGGCACCAAGCATTTCATCTCGGGCGCGGACCATGCGGATTTTGTCATCGTGTTCATCGCCACCGGCGAGGATCAGACGCCAAAAGGCCCTAAAAAGCGGATTACCGCCTTTTTGGTGGATCGGGGCACGGCTGGGTTCACCATTCGCGATGGCTACAAATCGGTCTCGCATCGCGGCTACAAGAACATGATCCTTGAGTTCGACGATTGCCGGCTGCCCGATGCGCAGGTGCTGGGCGAGGTGCATGGCGGGTTCGAGGTGATGAACACCTGGCTCTATGCCACGCGGATCACGGTTGCGACCATGTCCGTGGGCCGTGCGCGGCGGGTGTTCGACTATGCGCTGAACTACGCCGCCGAACGTGAACAGTTCGGCCAGAAGATCGGCAAGTTTCAGGGCGTGTCCTTTCAACTTGCCGACATGATCACCCAGATTGATGCCGCCGACCTGCTGACGCTGGCCAGTGCCGACCGGCTGGACAAGGGGCTGCCTGCGAACCGCGAGATCGCCTCGGCCAAGCTGTTTGCCAGCGAGATGTTGGGGCGCGTGACGGATGCGGCGATACAGGTGCATGGCGGGATGGGGTTGATGGACGACTATCCGCTGGAACGGTTCTGGCGGGATGCGCGGGTCGAGCGGATCTGGGACGGGACGAGCGAGATCCAGCGTCACATCATCAGCCGCGAGTTGTTGCGTGCCCTGGGCGCGTAGAGGGGGGCCAGCCCCCCGGCCTGCGGCCTCCCCCCGGGATATTTCTGGCCAAAAGAAGGTGCGATATGGCGCGTGATTTATCGCGGTTGCTGCGGCCACGGACGATTGCCGTGGTGGGTGGTGGCGCTTGGTGTGCGCAGGTCGTGAAACAGTCTCTGCTTATGGGGTTTTCGGGTGATATTCATGTCGTTCACCCCAAGGGAGCGGTGATCGAGGGGATCGTGTCGGTGCCCACGGTCGAGGATTTGCCACAGGTGCCTGACGCGGTCTTTGTGGGTGTGAACCGGCATGTTGCGATTGACGTTGTGGGGCGGCTGGCGCGGATGGGCGCGGGCGGGGCGGTATGTTTTGCCTCGGGCTTTGCCGAGGCCGCGGCAGAGGATGCCAGCGGGACGGATTTACAGGCGCAATTGGTGGCTGCAGCGGGTGATATGCCCGAGTTGGGGCCGAATTGCTACGGGTATATCAACGCGCTGGACGGTGCGTTGCTGTGGCCCGATCAGCACGGATGTGCGCGTGTGGACAGCGGTGTGGCGATCCTGACGCAAAGTTCGAATATCGCGATCAACCTGACGATGCAGCGCCGTGGATTGCCGGTGTCCTATGTCGTGGCCTGCGGAAACATGGCGCAGACGACGCAGGCCGAAATTGCGCTGGGGTTGCTGGATGATCCGCGTGTAACGGCGATCGGACTGCATATCGAAGGGTTCGGCAATACCGGTGCGTGGCATCGGCTGGCTGTTCTGGCAGCGGAACGCGGTGTGCCGCTGATCGCGCTGAAGGTGGGCGCGTCGGAACAGGCGCAGCGGGCGACGGTGTCGCATACGGCATCGTTGGCCGGGGGCGATGCGGGGGCCGATGCCCTGCTGGCGCGGTTGGGGATCGGACGGGTGCGGGATTTGCCGACATTTGTCGAGGTGCTGAAGCTGCTGCATGTGGCGGGGCCGCTGGATGCGCCGACGCTGTCGTCGGTCAGCTGTTCCGGTGGCGAGGCGAGCCTGGCCGCTGATACGGCACATGGGCGGGCGGTGACGTTTCCGGCTCTGACACCGGGGCAAAGGGCCGCTTTGGAACAGGCTTTGGGTCCGATGGTCGCGCTGTCCAATCCGCTGGATTACAACACGTACATATGGCGCGATGCGCAGGCGATGACGCGCGCGTGGGCGCCGATGGCGGCGGATCATATCGGGCTGACACTGCTGATCGTGGATTATCCGCACACCGACGCGACCGATTGGGAATGTGCGACGCTCGCGGCGCTGGGCGTGCGTGCACAGACGGGGCGGCCCGTGGCTGTGGTTGCGACCTTGCCCGAACTGATGCCGTTGGACGTCGCGCAGAGACTGATAGCAGGCGGGGTCGTGCCGATGAACGGGCTGACCGAGGCCATAGCCGCCGCCGAGGTTGCGGCGCATCTGTGCGCGCCTGTTGCGGTGGCACCTTTGCCGTCAGGGGACGCACGGGACGGCGAGACATTGAGCGAGGCACAGGCCAAGGTCGCCTTGGCTGAGC
This sequence comes from Sulfitobacter sp. 20_GPM-1509m, assembly GCF_000620505.1. Taxonomy (GTDB): domain Bacteria; phylum Pseudomonadota; class Alphaproteobacteria; order Rhodobacterales; family Rhodobacteraceae; genus Pseudosulfitobacter. The sequence goes on from NZ_JIBC01000005.1 coordinate 569,644, forward strand.
ACGGTGTGACTTTGCCGAAATCAGTCTCTGTACAGGGAAAATCTGTCCCTGATCTGAACGGGCTGATACCGCCCTTCGCCGTCAAAGGGCTGGGGCTGGCCCACAAGTCCGAGGCGGGTGCCGTACGGCTGAACGTGGCCGTGGACCGGGTTGGCACAGCCCTTGCGGATTTGCCGGGCACCGGTGCAATCATCGAAGAGATGGTGGCCGATGGTGTGGCCGAGTTACTGGTGGGAGTCACCCGCGATCCGGCGCACGGGTTTGTGCTGACGCTGGGCGCGGGTGGCGTGTTGACCGAGATACTGGCCGATACCGTTTCCCTGCTGGTGCCATCCGACGAAGAGGCGGTAAAACAGGCTCTGACAAAGCTGAAATGCGCCCCATTGCTGTCCGGCTATCGCGCCAAGCCTGCGGCCGACATCGACAGCATCGTGGCCGCCGTCATGGCGGTGCAAGCCTATGTGATTGCACAGGCCGATGTGATCAGCGAGGTTGAGATCAACCCGCTGATCTGTACCCCGACACGCGCCGTTGCTGCCGACGCGCTGATCCGAATTGCAAAGGACTGACCAATGGACCCGATCAAGACCCGCCGCGAAGGCCCGATTTTGCACGTGACGCTGGACCGCCCCAAGGCGAATGCGATTGACCTGGCGACCAGCCGGATCATGGGGGATGTGTTCGCCGGTTTCCGGGACGACCCTGAACTGCGTGTCGCGATCCTGACCGGTGGGGGCGACAAGTTCTTTTGCCCCGGTTGGGACCTGAAGGCGGCGGCGGACGGGGATGAAGTGGATGCCGACTATGGTGTCGGCGGCTTTGGTGGCTTGCAGGAACTGCGCGGGATGAACAAGCCGGTGATTGCTGCCGTGAACGGGATTTGCTGCGGCGGCGGGCTGGAACTGGCGCTGAGTGCAGACATGATCCTGGCGGCGGACCATGCGCAGTTTGCGTTGCCCGAGATCCGCTCGGGTACGGTGGCAGACGCAGCCAGCGTGAAGCTGCCCAAGCGGATTCCCTATCATATCGCCATGGAACTGCTGCTGACCGGGCGCTGGTTCGATGCGGCCGAGGCGCATCGTTGGGGGATCGTGAACGAAGTTTTGCCCGCCGATGCCCTGGCCGACCGCGCGTGGGAACTGGCGCGGCTGCTGGCGTCAGGGCCGCCGCTGGTTTACGCCGCGATCAAGGAAATCGTGCGCGATGCCGAGGATGCAAAGTTTCAGGATGCGATGAATCGGATTACGGGTCGGCAGTTGCCGACGGTGGATGCGCTATATGCCTCCGAGGATCAGCTTGAGGGCGCAAAAGCCTTTGCCGAGAAGCGTGATCCGGTCTGGAAGGGGCGCTAACGCTTGATCCAACTGGCGACGCGGGCGATGTCGCGGGCGTGGTCTCCGGTGGTCTCGGGGCTGTAGATCGGGACGTCTGTCAGAGTTAGATCCTGAATATCAGGCTCTAACAGAGCAAATTTCGCGGCAAAGCCCTGGGCTGCAAAGTGCTGTGCGTTGATCGACAGGGTGATGCGGCCGCCGGGGCGGACCACGCGCATGACCTCGTCCAGAGCGTCGGGGCCGACGTGGCCGGTGGTAAAGGTGCCGCTGCTGGTGGCCCCCGCATAGGTGGCGTCGGCGACATCCAGCCCCTTCAGAATGTCGCCGGTGAAAAGCTTGCGATAAATGCCCTTGGTGCCCGCAACCTCCAACATCTCGGGCGAGATGTCGGTGCCGTCGACAGGCGTGATCCCCTGCGCCGTCAGTGCAGCACCGCACAGACCGGTGCCTGCGCCCACGTCCAGAACTGGTCCCTTGCCGCCGTGAAGCACGAACAGCGAGGCCACTTGCAGGTGCAGGACATAGCCGCTCGCGCTGGCGAATGCGGTGTCATAGGTTTTGGCCCAGCGGGCGTACAGTTGCCGCGAATCCTCGGGTGTTTGCAGGGCATAGGCGGCGTTCAGGTCTGGATCATCGCTCATGTGGCCCATGCTGTCGTGCGCGCGCCGTGGGTGCAAGGGGCTTGAACGTGGCGCTGTGGCGGGGCACCTATGGCAGATGGACAAGACACTGCTTTCATTCGGACACGGCTATTCGGCGCAGGCATTGGCGGCGGTGCTGATCCCGCAGGGATGGCGGGTGATCGGCACAACGCGCACTGCGGAAAAGGCCGAGGCCATCGCTGCGACGGGGGTTGAGCCGCTGGTATGGCCGGGCGGGGATGTGATGCCCGCGCTGGCCGAGGCCACGCATGTGTTGATCTCGGCGGGGCCGACGGCGGATGGCGATCCGGTTTTGAACGAATTGCGCGAGGCAATCGCCTCCAAGGCCTCCGATCTGGAATGGCTGGGCTATCTGTCGACAACGGGTGTTTACGGGGATCACGCAGGCGATTGGGTGGATGAGGAAACGCCGCTGACCCCTACCACCAAACGCGGACAGATGCGCAAGGATGCAGAGGAGGCATGGCGCGCGATCCCCGGATTGCCTCTGCATATCTTCCGGCTGGCGGGCATTTACGGCCCCGGACGCGGACCGTTCGAGAAGGTGCGCCAAGGCACGGCGCGGCGGATCATCAAGCAGGGTCAGGTGTTTTCCCGCACCCATGTCGAGGATATCGCACAGGTTCTGGCAGCCTCGATTGCCCGGCCGGCCCCCGGCACGGCCTATAACGTCTGTGACGACGACCCCGCCCCCCCACAAGAGGTGATCGCCCATGCAGCGACGCTGTTGGGGCTGCCGGTGCCGCCCGCCATCCCGATTGAACAGGCAGAAATGACCCCGATGGCACGCAGTTTCTATGCGGAAAGCAAACGGGTGCGGAACGAACGGATCAAGACTGCGTTGGGTGTAAGGCTGCGCTATCCCACATATCGCGAAGGACTGGCCGCCCTTTTGAAAGACGGCTGATTAAGGAATGTCGAAATTCGATGACAAGACGTTGACGCATCTGCTGGATGCGATTGACGAGGCTGCGGACGGGACAGTTGTATGCGTGCGCGAGATATTGGCCGCCATCGGTGACCGATCGATCATGCCGGTGGTGCTTGCCATTTCGATACTGATTGTCTCGCCATTGTCTGGCATCCCCACAGTGCCGACACTCTCATCGGTGATTTTGCTGATTCTGATGGGACAGGCCTTTGGGCAGCGGAGACACTTGTGGTTGCCTGAAATCCTATTGCGGCGAGAACTGGCCTCTGCACGGGTCCAGACAGCGACGGGGTGGTTGCGCAGGCCCTGTGCCTGGCTGGATGCCCATTCGCGGCCCCGTCTGCGGGTGCTGACGTCGGGTGTGCTGCGGCCACTGACGCTCGTGGTGTGTATGCTGACCGCTGCGACCTTTCCGTTTCTGGAAATTCTGCCCTTCGTGTCGTCATTCTGCGCCGGCGCGATTGCGATGATCGCATTCGGCGTCATCACCCGCGACGGTCTGTGGGTGCTGGCAGGCTATGTGCAGGTTGCCGTTCTGGCCGGTCTCGCGGTCTGGGCCTGGCCGGGTTAGAGCCTGTTCACGCCCGTTCGGCACCTATCTGTGACACGCCCAGAACGCTCAGCACCTTAGCCTCGATGTCCGCTGCGCTCAGCTGTGCGGTCGCGTACATGTCGGCTGGGCTGGACTGGTCGATGAAAATGTCGGGCAGGACCATCGAGCGGAATTTCAGGCCATTGTCGAACACGCCCTCATCGGCCAGCAGTTGCGCCACATGGCTGCCAAAGCCGCCAACGGCGCCTTCTTCGATGGTGATCAGCGCCTCGTGATCGGCGGCCAGTCGCAGGATCATGTCGCGGTCCAGCGGCTTGGCAAAACGGGCGTCTGCGACAGTGGGGGTGATGCCTTTTGCACCAAGCGCCTCGCAGGCGGCTTCGACTTCGCTCAGGCGGGTGCCAAAGGACAGGATCGCGACGCGCCGACCTGCACGGATCATGCGGCCCTTGCCGATCTCAAGCGGGGTGCCGCGTTCTGGCATTTCGACGCCGGTGCCTTCGCCCCGCGGAAAGCGGAAAGCGATGGGGCCGTCGTCATGGGCCGCGGCGGTGGCGACCATATGCGCCAACTCGGCCTCATCCGCGGCGGCCATCACCACAAAGCCGGGCAGGTTGGCAAGGAATGCCACGTCGAATGCCCCCGCATGGGTGGCGCCATCAGCGCCCACCAGCCCCGCACGGTCGATGGCAAACCGCACCGGCAAACGCTGGATCGCCACGTCGTGCACCACCTGATCGTAACCGCGTTGCAGGAATGTCGAATAGAGCGCGCAGAACGGTTTCATCCCGCCCGCAGCCAGTCCGGCGGAGAATGTCACGCCATGCTGTTCGGCGATGCCGACATCAAAGCAACGACTGGGGTAACGTTCGGCAAACAGGTTCAGCCCGGTGCCATCGGGCATGGCAGCAGTGACCGCGCAAATCCGGTCATCGGCGGCGGCTTCTTTCAGCAGATGCTGGGCAAAGACGCTGGTGTAGCTGGGCGCGTTGCTGGGGGCTTTTTTCTGTTCACCGGTGATCACGTCGAACTTGGCGCGGGCATGGCCCTTGTCTGCAGCCTGTTCGGCGGGGCCATAGCCCTTGCCCTTCTTGGTCAGCACGTGGATCAGGATCGGACCGGTGGCGCGGGCCTTGACCGTGCGCAGGACCGGCAAAAGCTGGTCCAGGTCGTGGCCGTCGATGGGGCCGATGTAGGAAAATCCTAGCTGTTCAAACAGCGTGCCGCCGACGGTCATGCCCTTGAGCAGATCCTTGGCCCGCCGTGCCCCTTCACGGAAGGGGGGCGGCAGCAGGCTGACGGCCCCTTTGGCGGCGGCTTTCAGGTCCTGGAACGGCTCCTCGGCGTAAAGACGGGACAAATAGGACGACATAGCGCCCACGGGCGGGGCGATGGACATTTCATTGTCGTTCAGGATCACGATCAACCGTTTGCCCAGATCGCCCGCGTTGTTCATCGCCTCATAGGCCATGCCCGCGCTCATGCTGCCATCACCTATCACGGCAATCGCGTCGCCCAGTCCCTCGGGCGTTACACCGCCCAGATCGCGCGCCACGGCAAGGCCAAGGGCGGCGCTGATCGAGGTGCTGGAATGCGCCGCGCCAAACGGGTCATAGGGGGATTCGCTGCGCTTGGTGAAACCGGACAGCCCATCCTTTTGGCGCAGGGTGCGGATGCGGTCGCGGCGTTCGGTCAGGATCTTGTGCGGGTAGCACTGGTGGCCCACGTCCCAGACGATCTTGTCGCGCGGCGTGTCGAACACGGCGTGCAGGGCCACGGTCAGCTCGACCACACCCAGACCCGCGCCCAGATGGCCGCCGGTGACCGACACCGCAGACACGGTTTCACGGCGCAGCTCGTCGGCCAGTTGCAAAAGCTGGCCGTCGCTGAGGTGTTTCATATCAGCGGGGCGCTGGATGGTATCCAGCAGCGGGGTGTTTGGACGGTCCGTCATGGGGCGGCCTTCTGTCATTTCTCGCGGCGGATGACAAATGCGGCGGTTTCGCGCAGCACGTCGGCATCCGGTCCGTATGTATCTAGGGCGTCGCAGGCAGATTGCACCAGCTCTGCCGCGCGGCGTTTCGCCCCGTCCAGACCCAGCAGCGACACGAATGTGGCCTTGCCTGCGTCGGCGTCCTTGCCGGTGGCCTTGCCCACGGTGGTGGCATCACCGGTCACGTCCAGCACATCGTCGGCGATCTGGAACGCCAGCCCCATCGCTTGGGCATAGTCGCGCAGCGGGGCGGTGTCGGCACCGGCCATGCGCGCACCGGCACAGGCCGACCATTCGATCAGCGCGCCGGTTTTGCCGCGTTGCAGGTATTCGATCTGATCCAGTGTCAGCGGCACGTCGGCGGTTTCGGCGGCGATGTCCAGCGCCTGACCCAGCACCATGCCACGCTGCCCGGCGGCCAGCGCCAGCGTGTGCGCCAGATCGGCACGGGCGGGGCCGACTATTTCGTGTGTGACCAGCTCAAAGCTGAGGGCGTGCAGCGCGTCACCGGCCAGCATCGCCGTCGCCTCGTCCCATTTGACGTGAACGGTGGGCTGTCCACGGCGCATGTCGTCGTTGTCCATGCAGGGCAGATCGTCGTGGACCAGTGAATAGGCGTGCATCGCCTCGATCCCCGTGGCGGGCCACAAGGCCACCGCCGGGTCCAACCCGTGAAGCCGGGCCGATTCCAGCACCAGAAATCCGCGCAGCCGTTTGCCGCCCATGGTTGCGTGCGCCATCGCGTGCGTGACAGGCACATCGTCCAGACCGCCCAGTACGGCATCGAACTGCGATTGGATTTGCGTGGCGGCCTGTGCCAGCCGGTCGGAAAACATGGTGTTACTGAATGTCGGCGGGGGTGGTGCCGGTGGGATTGCCGTCGCTGTCCAGCGTGATGGCGGCGACCTTTTCCTCGGCCTCTTTCAGCTTGGCCTCGCAGCGGGCTTTCAGCGCCGCGCCGCGCTCATACAACGTGATCGACTGATCCAGCGCCACGTCGCCGCGCTCAAGCTGGCCCAGAACCTGTTCCAGTTCGGCCATCGCCTGTTCAAAGCTCATCTCGGTAACGGGTGTGTCGGTCATCGCGGCGCCTCATGGTTGTGCAAGCGTCAGCATAGCGGCCTTCGCCACCCGATGCCAGACGCACAGACCGCAGTTTTTGTGCAGAAAGTTGCCGTCAGTCAGGAGCCAGCATATAGCCCGCGCCGCGCACGGTTTGCAGATAGCGCGGCTGTTTCGGATCGCTTTCGATCTTGCGGCGCAAGCGGGTGATCTGGACGTCAACCGCGCGCTCTTGCGCCTGTCCCCGGTCGCGGCCCAGTTCCTCGACCAGCTTGGCGCGGCTGATGGGGTTGCCGGGCTGGGCGGAGAAAATCTTCATCAGCAGCATTTCGGTGCCGGTCAGGCGCACGATGTCCTGTCCTTGCCACATCTCACCGCGTTCAATGTCATAGCGGATGTCGCCCAGATGCAGGATTTTCGGCATACTGTCCTGTGCAGGCGTGTCGGGCATACGTCGCAGTACGGCATTGATGCGCAGCAACAGCTCCTTGGGCTCAAAAGGTTTCGGCAGGTAATCATCGGCGCCGGCCTCGAACCCTTCGATGCGGGCATCGGTTTCGCCGCGCGCGGTCAACAGCAGGATCGGTGTCGTCTTGGTTTCGCGCAGCGACCGGCAGAGGCTGAGGCCATCTTCGCCCGGCATCATCACATCAAGAATGATCATGTCGAAATCCAGCCCCGTCAGGATGCGGCGCGCGTGCTGTGCGTCGCGGGCTGCGGTCACCAGAAAGCCGTTGCGGATCAGGAATTTCTGCAACAGCGTGCGGATGCGTTCGTCGTCATCGACAACCAGCAGGTGCGCGTCGAAATCGCTCATGAACCGTTTTCCTTCAGGCGCGCATAGGCGCGGCGCATTTCGGGGTCCATCATCGCCTCGAGCACACGGCGGAATCCGCCGACGGCGTCCGGTCCGGCCTCGCGGAAGGCGGTGCGCATACGGGCGCGTTGGGCATCGGACAGCTTCTGTTCCAGGGCGTGGCCATCCTCGGTCAGGAAAAGATGACGTTCGCGTTTGTCATGCTGGCCCACGCGGCTTTCGACCAGCCCGTCGGCAATCAGGGTGCGCAGCACGCGGTTCAAAGACTGTTTGGTCACGCCCAGAATGTTCAGCAGGTTGTTGACCGTGGTGCCCGGCGCGCGGTTGATAAAGTGAACCGCGCGGTGGTGGGCGCGGCCATAGGCAAGGTCCGCCAAGATGCGATCGGGATCAGCCGTAAACCCGCGATAGGCAAAGAACATTGCCTCAATGCCCTGCCGCAATTGTTCGTCTGTCAGGAACAGCAGGCTTTCGCCGCCCAGTCCCGCACCCATGCCGGTGTCACGCATATTCGTGGCCTCGCTCGTCCTGTGTCATTGGCAGCTTACGTCAGTGTTGTTGACATTCCAAGTGCCAAGGGCTATCGAATCGCATGTTTTGCGCAATAAAATGTCCACACCGGACGTAAAATCGCAATATTAGGAAAACTAGGAAAAGGATGTGACCGATGTCTGGCGCATATGATGATCGTGACGGCAAGATCTGGATGGACGGAAAGCTGGTCGAATGGCGCGACGCCAATGTCCATATTCTGACCCACGCGTTGCATTATGCGTCCTCGGTCTTTGAAGGCGAGCGGTGCTATGACGGCAAGGTGTTCAAGAGCCGCGAGCATTCGCAGCGCCTGCTGAAGTCGGGCGAGCTGATGGATATGGCGATCCCTTATACCGTGGACGAAATCGAAGCCGCCAAACGTGCGACGCTGGATGCCAACGGGCTGACCAATGCGTACTTGCGCGTTGTGGCGTTCCGGGGTGCCGGCGAAGACATGGGCGTTGCCGCATCGCGCAACCCGATCCGTATGGCCGTGACCGCCTGGGAGTGGGGCAACTATTACGGCGACGCCAAGATGAAAGGCGCCAAGCTGGACATCGCCAAGTGGAAGCGTCCCAGCCCCGAAACCATCCCCGTCGCGGCCAAGGCTGCGGGTCTGTACATGATCTGCACCATGTCCAAACACGCGGCAGAGGCCAAGGGTTGCTCGGACGCCATGTTCCTGGATTATCGCGGTTATGTGGCCGAGGCGACCGGCGCGAATATCTTCTTCATCAAGGATGGTGAAGTGCACACGCCGCTGGCGGATTCGATCCTGAACGGGCTGACGCGCCAGACCGTGATCGGCATGTTGGAAGACCGCCAGATCAAGGTGCATCAACGCCACATCATGCCCGAAGAGCTGGAAGGGTTCGAACAGTGTTTCCTGACGGGATCGGCGGCCGAAGTGACGCCCGTCGGCCAGATTGGCGACTACAACTTTGAAGTTGGTGCGCTGACCCGCGAGATCGCGGAAGGTTACGAAAAGCTGGTGCGCGCCTAAGCGTCCGAGGGGGCGCTGCCCCCGGCGCTGCGCGCCTCCCCCGGAGTTTATTCGGCAAGATGAAGATGCGGGCGCGACAGATCAGACTGTCGCGCCCGTTTTTCTTTAGTACAAGGCGACGGGGTTGATCATCGCCTGAACAGTGCCACGGATGCGGGCCTGTCCCAGAACGAACATGAATTCGTTCACGCCATCATCCAGGATCGGGCCTGTGTTCATCGTCTCGAGGATGTAGATCCCGTTCTGTTTCAGGAAGACGACGTGCCCGTAGAACGTGCCGTCACCTTCGACGGCGGGCACGGCTTCAAGCCCCCACGTGTCCGCGCCCACGGCCATCGGGTCCAGTGACGCCACATATTCCGCGCCTTCGTTGGTCAGGCCCGGCTCGCCGGACACCCAGGCGGTGGGGTCCTTTTCAAACATGCCCTGGGTCCAGCCGGTGTGGAACATGATGATGTCGCCGGGGTTCATGGTGACATTCTGCGCTTCCATCGCGGCCTTGATGTCCTCGGAGCCAAAGCCCTGACCGGCCTCCATCACGTCGGTGCCGAAGTGTTTGGCCATATCGACGATCACCGCGCGGGCCACCAGCGGCGGCACGTCATGGGTGCCGAGCTTGGTCAGGCCGGTGATGACGCTGATGTCTTTTTCGTCCAGGCAGTTGTAGTACATGCCTTCCTCGCCCAGATGCCCCAGACCGTCGAGTTGCGAGCCGATGCCGATCCATGTGTACAGGATGTCGTCGTTGTAGTTGCCCGGATAGCCGAAGGCCTCAAGCTTGACGCCGCCCTGTTGGTTCGGCTGCACCACTTGCAAGCTAAGTGAGCGCGGCGAGAATGCCGGCGTTTTGGCGTCGATGGTGATCCCCAGCGGCATGGATTTGCCCTGTTTGATCAGCTTGGCCGCTTCCAGCGTGCGTTCGGCGCTGACGTGGTTGGCGGCACCGATGGTGTCTTCTGCACCCCATTTCGACGGGGCGCAGGTGCTGTGGGCGTCCGCCAGCACGTTTGTTGCTGTCAGCGCCAGTGCCGCCACAGCGGCAAATGTTGTTTTAAATTGCATTGTTAGTCCTCCCTGAGGCGTCACGAGAATCGTGTGACGCGAGGGAAGCCTATCACAGGTTGAAGTTCGGACGACGTAACGCAGCGTCAGAAGTCGATGCCGCGCTGTGCCTTGATGCCGGATTTGAAGGGGTGTTTGATCTCGGTCATTTCACTGACCAGATCGGCGTAGTCCATCAATTCAGGCTTGGCGTCGCGGCCTGTCAGGATCACGCTGGTGCGGTCGCTGCGTGCCTTGAGCCCGTCGATGACCGCGTTGATGTCCAGATAATCATAGCGCAAGGCGATGTTGATTTCGTCCAGCAGGATCAGGTCATAGTCACCCGAAGCCATCATTTCGCAAGCCTTGTCATAGGCGGCGGTGGCGGCGGCGATGTCGCGGTCACGATCCTGAGTGTCCCAGGTGAACCCTTCGCCCATAGTGTGCCATGTCACTTCGGGCAGCTTCTTGAAGAACTGGCGTTCGCCGGTGATCCACTTGCCCTTGATGAATTGCACAACACCGACGGTCTTGCCCCAGCCGAGCGCGCGAATGGCGACGCCGAAGGCAGAGGAGGATTTGCCCTTGCCATCGCCGGTGTGCACCAGGATCAGGCCTCGACCGGGATCTTCGGTCTGGGCGATCTTCTCGCGTTGCTTGGTTTGCAGGTCCTGCATCTTGGATTTGTGGTCGTCTGTCATGTCTTAACCTTTCGGATCGGTCACGGCGCGGGCGCGGCCACGTTCGAGACCCAGTTGTCGTTCACGCCAGATGATCAGCACGCCACCGGTTACCACCAGCGTTGCACCGGCCACCGTGGACCATGTGGGGATTTCGCTGAAGATGACAAAGCCGATGGCGGTGGCAAAAATCAACGAGGAATAGTCGAAAGGCGCCAGCATCGAGGCTGCCCCGAACCGGAAGGCGCTGGTCATCAGGATTTGTGCAACGCCACCAATCAGGCCCGCGCCAACCAGAAGTGCGATGTTTTCGGGTGACGGCATGACCCAGCCAAAGGGCACGGTCAGCAGCGACAGCGCGGTGGCGGTCAGGGAAAAGTAGAACACGATGGCGGCGGTGTGTTCGGTCTGGACCAAGCGGCGGATGTGGATTTGCACCAGCCCGCGCACCAGAGATGCGCCCAGAATGGCCAGAACGCCCATCAGGGCTGCATGGCTCATGTCGCCGGCACCCAACGTCAGGTTCGGCCAGATCACGATCAGCACGCCGACCAGCCCGAGGGCGACGGCGGTCATGCGGATGGCGCGGACTTTTTCGTTCAGCAGAAATATCGCAAAGATCACCGTGAACAGCGGCGTGGCGTAACCGATCGCCGTGACCTCGGGCAGGGGCAGCAGTCCAAGGCCGGTAAAGGTCAGCGTCATTGCCGCCGTGCCGAACAGGCCGCGCCAGACATGTCCCATGGGGTTCTTTGTCACCAGCCCGTGGCGCAATTCGCCAGTTTGCCACAGCCACGCCAGAATGACCGGAATGCAGAAGAACGAGCGAAAGAACACCGCCTCGCCCGACGGCACTTCGCGGACTGCGATCTTGATCATTGCGGACATGACCATGAACAGGAAAACGGACAGCAGTTTCAATGCTACAGCTGTTCCGGGGCGGTGTTCGGTCAAGGGTATCGGCATGCGACACCCTTGATGGGTCAGTGATCCGTTTGCAAGTGTCAGTTTAGTTTTGCGACAGCCAGCGGGGAGTTGTCGGCAGGGTTCCAGATCCAGACCTCGTCATAGTCCGAAACATTGAACGACTGACCTGCGGAATAGTCCTGCGAGCCTTCGACAGATTGCAGCGCACCCATGTCTGTATCGGCGTCGAGGGTCCCGTTGCGGCCAAAGCCCACGTGTGCGTCCGTCGTGCCGTCCAGTTTAAAATCGCGCATCAGTGACACACCGGCATCTGTCACAACGACAACGCCGCTGGCGGTCACGCCATTGCGCCCCTGAAATGTGCCCTCTCGGCCAGAGTTGTCCTGCGCGAACGCAGGCAGCGCCGCGGGCAGCAGGGCGCAGATGGCAAGTGCGGTGGTGATAAATCGACGGTTCATGATGCATCCTTTCGACACAACTTTTGACATATGTAGTGCACCTTTGGACGATTCCCAGATGCCGCCCACAGTTCGTCCAGACTGTGACATTTCAGCCAATACGCCCGCGGTTTTCGCCGATCTGCCCGCCAACCTGACCGCGATGCAGCAGCATGTGGTCCAACAGGACGCAGGCCATCATTGCCTCGCCCACGGGTACGGCGCGGATGCCGACGCAGGGGTCGTGGCGGCCCTTGGTGATAATCTCGGTTTCCGCGCCGGCCTTGGTGATGGTCTTGCGGGTTTTCAGGATGGACGAGGTGGGTTTGACCGCAAAACGCACGACAATATCCTGTCCGGTGCTGATCCCACCCAGAATGCCGCCCGCATGGTTGCTGGAGTAGGACGGCTTGCCGTCGTTGCCCATGAAAATCTCGTCGGCGTTCAGCTCGCCGGTCAGCATCGCGGCGGACATGCCTTCGCCGATCTCGACCCCTTTGACCGCGTTGATCGACATCATGGCGGCAGCAAGGTCGGTATCCAGCTTGCCGTAGACCGGCGCGCCAAGGCCCGCAGGCACACCGCGCGCCACCACTTCGATGATCGCGCCGACGCTGCTGCCGGATTTGCGCAGGTCGTCAAGATAGGCGGCCCAATCAGCGGCGGTCTGGGCGTCGGGGGACCAGAACGGGTTTTGCTCGATTTGGTCCCAGTCGAACCGGCTGCGGTCGATCTCGTGGGCGCCCATGCGGGTCATGTAGCCGGTGATCTGCACGTCGGGCGCAATCGCGCGGATCGCCTCGCGCGCCAGACCGCCCGCTGCCACGCGCGTCGCGGTTTCACGGGCCGAGGACCGGCCGCCACCGCGATAGTCGCGGATGCCGTATTTCTGCCAATAGGTGATGTCGGCGTGACCGGGACGGAACTTGTCCATGATGTCGCCATAGTCCTTGGACCGCTGGTCGGTGTTTTCGATCATCAGCTGCACGGGCGTGCCTGTGGTCTGGCCTTCGAACACGCCCGACAGGATGCGGACCTCGTCGGCCTCGCGGCGCTGGGTGGTGTATTTGTTCTGGCCGGGTTTGCGACGGTCCAGCCAATGTTGGATCATCGCCTCGTTCACGGGCACGCCCGGAGGGCAGCCGTCGACCGTCGCACCCAAGGCGGGTCCGTGGCTTTCACCCCATGTGGTGACGCGGAAGAGGTGGCCAAAGCTGTTGATCGACATCGCGGTCTCCTTTGGCCCAAGGCCATAACGGCACGGGCGCATCGGCTCAAGAGTGATTGACCGGTGCGGTTCAGCCTGTACCGTCCTGAAACGCCATCAGGAGGACGCAATGACAAAACCCACACCTGTGAATGCCCGCATTGCGGGGCTGCGCGATCTTGAACCATCCGCGCGGCTGGACGCGGTCTGTGCGGCGGCGGGGCTGGATCAGGGGGATCGTGCGCTGCTGGCGGGCGAGGGGGCGTTGCCCTTGGCCACGGCCAACGGGATGATCGAAAATGTGGTGGGCAAGTTCGAGATGCCGATGGGGGTGGCGACCAACTTTTGCCTCAACGGAAAGGATTACCTGATCCCGATGGTGGTCGAGGAGCCTTCTGTGGTGGCGGCGGCGTCCTACATGGCGCGGATTGCGCGGGCCGGGGGCGGCTTTCATGCCTCGGCGGATGATCCGGTGATGCGCGCGCAGGTGCAGGTGCTGGGCGTCAGCGACCCTGCAGCGGCGCGGCTGCGGATATTGGAGCACCGCGGCGCGTTGATGGCGCTGGCCAATTCAAGGGACAAGGTGCTGACCGGTCTGGGTGGCGGCTGCAAGGACATCGAGGTGCATGTGTTTGACGACACGCCGGTGGGGCCGATGGTGGTGCTGCATCTGATCGTGGACGTGCGCGATGCGATGGGGGCGAACACGGTCAACACGATGGCCGAACTTCTGGCCCCAAAGGTCGAGGCGATCACGGGCGGCACCGTGCGGCTGCGCATCCTGTCCAACCTGGCGGATCTGCGGCTGGTGCGGGCGCGTGTCGAACTGGAGGCGGCGGCGCTGGACACCGATACGCTGAACGGCACGGATGTGGCGCGGGGCATCGTCGAGGCCTGTGCACTGGCGGTGATCGACCCGTACCGCGCGGCGACGCACAACAAGGGGATCATGAACGGCATTGATCCGGTGGTGATCGCCACCGGCAACGACTGGCGCGCGGTCGAGGCAGGGGCACATGCCTTTGCCGCGCGCAGCGGACGCTATACCGCGCTGACGCGGTGGGAGCGCACCGCCAGCGGTGGGCTGAGTGGGAGTATCGAATTGCCGATGGCGCTGGGCCTTGTGGGTGGGGCGACCCGCACCCACCCGGTGGCGCAGGCGGCGTTGCGGTTGCTGCGCGTCGAGACGGCAACCGAACTGGCGCAGGTGGTTGCCGCCGTGGGCCTGGCGCAGAATATGGCGGCACTGCGGGCCCTTGCGACAGAAGGCATCCAGCGTGGCCACATGGCACTGCACGCGCGCAACATCGCGATCACCGCAGGCGCGACAGGTGCAGATATTGACCGTGTCGCCCGTTCCATCGTTGCGGCGGGTGACATTACGGTGGACCACGCGCGCAGCATTCTTGACGAAACCTGAATACGGCTTGCCTCGGCAGCCCACACACCCTAGCTATTGCAACACCTCGGGGGGCCATTGTGGCTGAGATGCGAATGATCGCGGACCCGTTGAACCTGAACCGGTTAACACCGGCGGAGGGAAGGTCTGGACATCACTCCACGCTTTGCCCTTTCGCCAGCAAATTGGAGGATGCCATGAAGCCGATCCATCTTGCAGCGGGAGTTCTTGCAGCAACCGTTGCCACCACAGCGCAGGCCGAAACGCCTGTTCTGACCGTCTATACCTACGACAGTTTTGTGTCCGACTGGGGCCCCGGTCCCGTGATCGAGAAAGCCTTTGAAGAGGTGTGCGACTGCGATTTGCAGTTCGTGGGCACGGGCGACGGCGCCGCGCTGTTGGCGCGGGTGAAACTGGAAGGCGCGCGGTCGGACGCTGACGTGGTGCTGGGGCTGGATACCAACCTGACCGCTGCCGCCACCGCCACGGGCCTGTTCGCGCCGCATTCGGTCGATGTGGCCTATGACGTGCCGATGGAGTGGACAGACCCGAATTTCGTGCCCTTCGACTGGGGCTATTTTGCCTTTGTCTACAACGACGGCATCTCGCCGCCCAAGAATTTCCGCGAACTGGCGGACAGCGACCTCAAAATCGTGATTCAGGACCCCCGGTCGTCCACACCGGGTCTGGGACTGCTGATGTGGGTCAAGGCAGCCTATGGCGACGAGGCACCGGCGATCTGGGCCGATCTGGCTGACAAAATCGTGACAGTGACCAAAGGCTGGTCCGAATCCTACGGCCTGTTCCTTGAGGGCGAGGCTGACATGGCGCTGTCCTACACCACATCGCCGGCCTATCACCTGATCGCGGAAGAGGACGCCACGAAACACGCGGCACCATTTTCCGAAGGGCATTATTTGCAAGTCGAAGTGGCGGGCAAGCTGGCCAACAGCGACCAGCCCGAGCTGGCGGACAAGTTTCTGGAATTCATGGTTACCGATGCCTTCCAGTCGGCGATTCCGACAACCAACTGGATGTACCCGGCCGTGACGCCCAAGGACGGCCTGCCCGAAGGGTTCGAGACGTTGATCACCCCCGAAACGGCGCTGCTGGTGCCGTCGGATGATGCGCCTGCACTGCGGGATGAAGCGTTGCAGGAATGGCTGCAAGCCCTGTCCAAATAAGCCGCTTAGGCGGTATTGGCGCTGCGACATTGGTCGTGGCGCTGATCGCTGCGGCGCTGGGCGCGGTGGCGTGGCGGGCCGAGGGGGGATATTCCCTTGGGCCTGCCGATTGGGCTGCGGTGCGCTTTACCCTGTGGCAGGCGTTTCTGTCAGCGCTGATCTCGGTCGCGTTGGCGGTGCCGGTGGCACGTGCGCTGGCGCGGCGGCGGTTTGTCGGGCGCGGGGTGCTGATCGCCCTGTTGGGTGCGCCGTTTATCCTGCCGGTGATTGTCGCGGTGCTGGGTATTCTGGCGGTTTTTGGTCGGGGTGGCTGGGTGAACCAGCTGCTGGGGCATTGGGGGTTCGAGCCGCTGTCGATCTACGGGTTGGGCGGTGTGCTGCTGGCCCATGTGTTTTTCAATCTGCCGCTGGCGACACGGCTGATCCTGCAAGGCTGGCAAGGCATTCCGGCGGAACGCTTCCGGCTCGCAGCGCAACTTGGGCTGACCCCGCGCATCGTGTTCCGGGTGCTGGAATGGCCCGTACTGTTGCGCGTGGTGCCGGGGGCGCTGGCATTGATATTCGTGATCTGTCTGGCCAGCTTTGCCGTGGCTCTGACGCTGGGCGGGGGGCCGCGGGCCACGACGATCGAGCTGGCGATCTATCAGGCGTTTCTGTTCGATTTCGACCTTGGCCGTGCGGCGATGCTGTCGTTGATGCAACTTGGCATGGCGGGAGCTGCGGCGGTGTTGGCGCTGTGGCTGGTGCCGCAGGTGTCGCTGACGGGGGGCATGGGCCGGATGGTACGACGTTGGGATGCACCGACGGGCGTGCTGCGCTGGGTCGATGCGGCGCTTATCGCGCTGGCGGCGGCGTTCCTGCTGGTGCCGCTGCTGTCGGTCGTGCTGTCCGGTTTGCCGGGCATCACGGCATTGCCCGCGAATGTGTTTCGCGCGGCGTGGTCTTCGATCTGGGTGTCGTGTGTCAGCGTTTGCGTGCTTCTGGCGCTGGCCCTGCCGATGGCGGGCTGGATCGGCACAAGCCGCCGGGGCGGGGTTGAGGCGGCAGGGCTGTTGGGGTTTGCCGCGTCGCCGCTGATGATCGGGACGGGGTGGTTCATCCTGATCTATCCCTATGTGGCGCCATCGTCGCTGGCCCTGCCGGTGACGGCCTTGGTCAACGCGCTGATGGCGCTGCCTTTTGCTCTAAGGATTTTGGTGCCGGGGGTGCGTGACGTTGTGGCGGCCCAAGGGCGGCTGAGCGCGGCGCTGGGCCTGCGCGGCTGGCGGCTGTGGCTGTGGGTGATCCTGCCGGGGGTGCGCCCGCAGGTGGGCTTTGCCGCAGGGCTGGCGGCGGCGCTGTCGATGGGGGATCTGGGCGTGATCGCCCTGTTTGCCGATCAGGACCATGCGACGCTGCCCTTGCAGATGTACCGTCTGATGGGGGCCTATCAGATGCAGGCGGCAGCAGGGGCGGCGCTGTTGCTGATATTGCTCGCCTTCGGGGCGTTCTGGATATGTGATGCTTGGGGGCGACGTGGTGCTGTATCTGAATGATATATTGATCGAACTGGGCGATTTCAGCCTGCGTGCCGATCTGTCGGTGCCTGCGGGGCGCAAGGTGGCGATCATCGGGCCATCGGGCGCAGGCAAGTCGACGCTGGTGGGGGCGGTGGCGGGGTTCGTGCCGTTGGCCCGAGGTGCGGTGACGATGCAGGGGAAGGACATTACGCATGTCGCCCCCGACAAACGTGGCATGGCGATGTTGTTTCAGGACGGCAACCTGTTCCCGCATCTGACGGCGGCGCAGAACGTCGGGCTGGGCCTGCGCCCCGCGCTGCGCCTGACGGCGGAGGAGCAGGGGCAGGTGCGTGATGCACTGGCGCGGGTCGGGCTGGCGGGGTTCGAGGACCGGACGCCCGCCAACCTGTCCGGTGGTCAGCAAAGCCGCGCGGCGCTGGCGCGGATGTTGGTGCAGGGGCAGCCGCTGATGCTGCTGGACGAACCATTTGCCGCCCTCGGGCCTGCGTTGCGTGATGAAATGCTGGATCTGGTCGGCACCGTGGCCGCCGACACGGGCGCTGCGGTGATGATGGTCACCCACGCCCCGCAGGACGTGCGCCGCTTTGCTGACGATGTGATCTTTGTCGAAGGGGGCAGGGCCCATGCACCACAGGCGGCGGAGGCGTTGATGGACAACCCGCCGCCTGCTTTGAAGGCCTATCTGGGTTAGGCGGCCGCGACGCTGCGCAGGCTGCTGCGCGCCTTGAGGATGCCAAGTGCGGCATGGGCGGCCTCGCGGCCCTTGGTCACGAAGTGTTCGGAATAGATCGCCATGTGGTGATCGGTTTCCTGGAAGTGGTGCGGTGTCAGTGACACAGACAGAACCGGCACACCGGTGTCCATGCCTGCACGCATCAGCCCGTCGACCACAGCGCTGGCGACAAAGTCGTGACGATATATACCACCGTCCACCACCAGCGCCGCGCAGACCACAGCGTCGTAGCGTCCGGTCGCGGCCAGATCGCGCGCCATCAGCGGCATCTCGAACGCACCGGGCACGTCGATCACGTCGATCTGGGTGCGGGGGATAACCTCGGAAAATCCGTCCAGCGCGCGGTCGACGATATCGGCGTGCCAGCGGGCCTGGACATAAGCAATGCGGGTGTGTGTCATATGTAATCTCCTATCGTAACAGACACGTCACCCAAGGCGATTACATGCCATAGCTGCGCCACAGAGCACAGACATGACACGTTCTCTTTCATCCGGACTATGACCGTCGGCTCCGGCATCTCACCGGATCTGCTGACACGCTTGCAAGGCAAGCGCCGCTCGCGGGCTTGCGGGTCATGCCCGCATACCGCCGGTGGGGAATTGCGCCCCGCCCTGAGAACAGGGTTAGATTGTCAAAAGCTGGCAAAGGCTGCAATAGAAACTGTAGTATTTGAACGGGACGTTATTCATGCACCCTAATCCAGTTTTTCACGACGCTGACGCGGCACGCAATCTGGCCTTTGCCCGTGATCGCGGTTTTGGCGTGCTGGCGATAAATGCGCCCGACGGGCCGCTGATCAGCCACGTGCCTTTCGTGTTGTCCGGTGACGGGGCCAGCGTGGCGCTGCATCTGGTGCGGTCCAATCCCATCGCGCGGTTGCTGGACAGCCCGCAGCCGGTGCGTCTGGCGGTCAGTGGTGGCGACAGCTATGTGTCGCCCGACTGGTACGAGGTGCCCGACCAGGTACCGACGTGGAACTATGTCGCCGTGCATCTGACCGGAACGCTGGAACTGCGCCCGCAGGACGAGTTGCGCGCGCTGCTGGACACTCAGTCGGCGCATTTCGAGGACCGTCTGCTTCCCAAGACGCCATGGACCACAGACAAGATGGACGCCACCACGCTGGAGCGGATGATGCGCCAGATCGTACCATGCCGGATCACTGTAACCGGCGTCGACGGCACCTGGAAGCTGAGCCAGAACAAGCCCGACGATGTGCGATTGCGCGCAGCGGGCGGGGTCGAGGCCTTTGGCGTGGGTAGCGATCTGGCAGTTATGGCCGCGCTGATGCGTGGTGCGGGCTCTGGCGATTAGATGCGCGTTTGACTGTGGCGCGGCCTTCGTTAGGGTGGCGCAACATTCAAGGGAGAGAGCCGAATGAAGCTGTTGATGTCCGGGGCGTCGCCCTTTGTCCGCAAGGTCCTGGTGGTGTTGCGCGAAACGCAGCAACTGGACGATGTCGAGATCGTGAGTGTGACCACCGCCCCCGGTGCCACGCCTGCCGAGCTGGCCGCGGCGAACCCGATTGGCAAGATCCCGGCGCTGGTGCGCAGCGGGGGTGCCACGCTTTATGACAGCCGGGTCATTACGCGGTTTCTGGACGACCGCGCCAAGGCAGGCCTGTATCCCGCGACAAACCCCTGGGAGACGCTGACGCTGGAAGCCACCGGCGACGCGATCATGGAAGCAGCGGTCAGCATGGTTTACGAGCGGCGCCTGCGTGATGCGGCACAGCAGTCTGACACATGGGTCGAAAACCAGTGGGAAAAGGTGTCGCGCGGACTGGACGCACTGGACAATCGCTGGATGGCGCATCTGCACGGGCCGTTGGATATCGGTCATATCGCGGTTGGTTGCGCGCTGGGCTATCTGGACTTCCGCCACGAGGATCGCAACTGGCGCAAGGGCCGCGATGCTTTGGCGGCCTGGGCCGGAAAATTCAACGCGCGCGATTCGATGCAAGCGACTGTACCCTAAGGCACAAGGGGCGAATCCTGCGTTTCGATACGTCACAGGCTGATAAAGTTCCCACATGTTGCGACATGCGACATCAATGATGCTGGACTGGACAGGTTCACCCCGTTAGATACGCCCCGAGGAAGGCCGCGCTTTGTTGCGTGGCCCCATTGGCGAATGACCCCCGAGGGTCAAGAGAGTTGGAGAAAACCCCGTGTCCCACACAGATGAACACGACGGCAACCGGCGCGATTTCCTGTACTACGCAACGGCGGGTGCAGGTGCAGTAGCGGTAGGTGCTGCCGTCTGGCCGCTGGTCAATCAGATGAACCCCTCGGCGGACGTTAAGGCGCAGTCGTCGATTCGCGTCGACGTATCAGGCGTGGCGCCGGGCACACAGTTGACCGTGAAATGGCTGGGCAAGCCCGTGTTCATCCGTCTGCGCACCGAGGCCGAAGTGGCCGCGGCGAACGAGGTTGATCCGGCAACGCTGCCCGATCCGATTGCGCGCAACGCGAATATCGCGGTTGATGCGCCCGCCACCGATCCGAACCGGTCGCTGGTTCCGGCCGGCGGCGACGCAGGTGCCGACAGCGAATGGTTGGTGATGATGGGCGTATGTACGCACCTGGGCTGCGTGCCTCTGGGCGATGCAGGCGACTTTGGCGGCTGGTTCTGCCCCTGCCACGGTTCACACTACGACACTGCGGGCCGTATCCGCAAAGGGCCAGCACCGCAGAACCTTCCGGTTCCTGTGGCTGAATTCGTGGACGCAACCACGATCAAACTGGGTTAAGGGAAGGGAACGCAATGTCTGGAATTCCTCACGACCATTACGAACCGAAAACCGGTGCAGAAAAATGGCTTCACAGCCGTCTGCCCGTAGTCGGTTTGCTGTACGACACATTGATGATCCCCACACCCAAGAACCTGAACTGGATGTGGATCTGGGGCATCGTTCTGGTGTTCTGCCTGGTCTTGCAAATCGTCACCGGCATCGTTCTGGTGATGCACTATACACCGCACGTCGATCTGGCATTCGCCAGCGTCGAGCATATCATGCGTGACGTGAACGGCGGATATATGCTGCGCTATATGCACGCAAACGGCGCTTCGCTGTTCTTTGTGGCTGTCTATGCCCACATTTTCCGCGGTCTGTACTACGGGTCCTACAAGGCCCCGCGTGAGATCACGTGGATCATCGGCATGCTGATTTATCTGCTGATGATGGCAACCGGCTTTATGGGCTATGTTCTGCCTTGGGGTCAGATGTCGTTCTGGGGCGCCACGGTTATTACCGGTCTGTTCGGCGCGATCCCGTTCATTGGTGAAGGTCTGCAAACCTTCCTGCTGGGCGGACCTGCGGTGGACAACGCCACGCTGAACCGTTTCTTCAGCCTGCACTACCTGCTGCCCTTCCTGATCGCGGGTCTGGTCATCGTTCACGTCTGGGCTTTCCACTCGACCGGCAACAACAACCCCACGGGCGTTGATGTGCGCAAAGGATCGAAAGAAGAAGCCGAGAAGGACACGCTGCCCTTCTGGCCCTATTTCGTGATCAAGGACCTGTTCGCGCTGGCTGTGATCCTGGTGGTGTTCTTTGCGGTCGTCGGTTTCATGCCGAACTACCTGGGTCACCCGGACAACTACCTGGAAGCCAACCCGCTTTCGACACCTGCGCACATCGTGCCGGAATGGTACTTCCTGCCGTTCTACGCGATCCTGCGGGCGTTCACTTCGGAAGTGTGGGTCGTTCAGATCGCGTCCTTCGTGACCGGTGGCATCATCGACGCCAAGTTCTTTGGTGTTCTGGCGATGTTCGGTGCGATTGCCGTGATGGCGCTGGTGCCGTGGCTGGATACATCTTCGGTACGTTCGGGCCGCTATCGTCCGATGTTCAAGATGTGGTTCGCGCTGCTGGTCGTCGACTTCATGGCCCTGATGTGGCTGGGGTCGATGCCTGCGGAAGAGCCTTACGCCAGCTTCTCGCTGATCGCTTCGGCCTATTGGTTCGCTTACTTCCTGGTCATCCTGCCCTTGCTGGGCGTGATTGAGAAGCCGGACGCACAGCCCGCGACAATCGAAGACGACTTTGCCGCAAAAGTGGCCAAGACCGGTTCGGCCAAGGCCGACTCCGCGTCCCAGCCTGCGGAATAAGAGGATGAGCACCATGTTCAAGAAAATCGCACTTGGCGCTGCTTTGACCATTGGTCTTGCAGGGGGCGCTTATGCCGCTGGCGCAGAAGCGCATGTCGAAAACTTCGACTTTCCCTTTGACGGTCCGTTCGGCACCTATGACACCAACCAGCTGCAACGCGGTCTTCAGATCTACACCGAGGTCTGCTCGGCCTGTCATGGTCTGAAATTCGTTCCTATCCGCACATTGGCTGACGAAGGCGGGCCACACCTGCCCGAAGATCAGGTCCGGGCCTATGCTGAACAGTTCGAGGTCTTTGACCCCGAGTTGGACGACATGCGTCCCGGCAAACCGGTGGATCACTTCCCGCATTCCCCCTTGGAGAACGCACCTGACCTCAGCCTGATGGCCAAAGCGCGTGCCGGTTTCCACGGCCCTTACGGTCTGGGGATCAACCAGCTGATGAAAGGTATCGGTGGCCCCGAGTATATCGCCACCCTGCTGATCAGCTACGAAGAAGCGCCCAGCTGTGCGCCCGAAGATTTCCCGGGCCATTATAACGTTGCGTTCGCATCCGGTGGTTTCCCGGAAGAGTGCAAGGACGAGGACGGGCACCACATGTATCCGGGCAGCTGGATCGCCATGGCCCAACCGCTGAGCGGCGAGGATGTCGAGTTTGCCGATGGCCACTCGAACGAACTGCACCACGAAGCGCAGGACGTCGCGGCGTTCCTGATGTGGACCGCTGAACCCAAGCTGTCGCAGCGCAAACAGGCTGGCTTTGTCGGTGTTGTGTTCCTGACGTTGCTGTCGGTTCTGCTGTACCTGACCAACAAACGCATCTGGGCGCCGGTCAAGAAAAAGTACAAGCGCAAGGATTGATCCTGACGCCTTGGACGACATGACAAACCCCCGCGCTGGCAACAGGGCGGGGGTTTTTCGTTGTCCGGCGTTTGGTGAGGTGTTTCAGGCCAGTAGGTGACTGTCCGCCATACCTGTGATGCTGGCGATGACGATGCTGCCTTCGGTTTGAGGCGCGTCAAAATGCACTTCGGTGAATTGCGCCGTGCGGCCCATATGCGGGCTTTCCATGAGGATCTGGTGGGTGCGGCCCACCTGTGCGCTCAGGTGGCGCTGAACCTGCGCAGCACCCGCCGCACGCAGCCGTGCGGCGCGTTCCTTGATCGCGCGGCCGTTCACTTGCGGCATGCGCGCCGCAGGGGTTCCGGGGCGGGGCGAGTAGGGAAAGACGTGCAGCCACGTCAGGCCGCATTCCTCGACCAGCGCCAGCGCGTTTTCGAAATGCGCCTCGGTCTCGGTCGGGAAGCCTGCAATGATGTCGGCCCCGAACGTCATGTCTGGCCGCAGCGCGCGCGCCTCTTGGGCAAAGCGGATGGCATCGCCGCGTAGGTGTCGACGCTTCATCCGTTTCAGGATCAGGTCGTCGCCGTGTTGCAGCGACAGGTGCAGGTGCGGCATCAACCGCTGTTCGGTGGCAATCGCCTGCATCAGCGCCTCGTCCACCTCGATCGAATCGATCGAGCTGATTCGCAGGCGCGGCAGGTCCGGCACCAGCTTCAGAATACGCATCACCAGATCGCCCAGACGTGGCGCTGCAGGCAGGTCGGCGCCCCACGAAGTCAGATCGACGCCAGTTAGCACCACCTCGTTATAGCCACGGTCCACCAGACGCTTGATCTGGTCCACCACGACACCGGCAGGCACCGAGCGCGAGTTGCCGCGACCGTAGGGGATGATGCAGAAGGTACAGCGGTGGTCACAGCCGTTCTGGACCTGCACATAGGCGCGGCTGCGGGTGCCAAAGCCGTCGATCAGGTGGCCGGCGGTTTCCGTCACCGACATGATGTCGTCAACCTGCACAGGCTCGGTGCCAAAGTTGCCGGCAAGACCGGACCATGTGTTCGCCTGCATTTTTTCGGTGTTGCCGATCACCGCGTCGACCTCGGCCATGTTGGCAAAGGTGTCCGGCTCGGTCTGCGCGGCGCAGCCGGTCACGATCAGGCGGGCGTTCGGATTGGCCTTGCGCAGCTTGCGGATGTCCTGCCGGGCCTTGCGCACGGCCTCGGCGGTGACGGCGCAGGTGTTGACCACCACGGCGTCTTGCAGGCCTGCGCCCTCGGCCAGCTCCTTCATCGCCTCAAGTTCGTATGCGTTCAGGCGGCAGCCGTGATTCGAGAATATCGGGGCGCTCATGTCAGGCTGTCCAGAAACGCCTGCGTCAGT
This sequence comes from Sulfitobacter sp. 20_GPM-1509m, assembly GCF_000620505.1. Classification (GTDB taxonomy): domain Bacteria; phylum Pseudomonadota; class Alphaproteobacteria; order Rhodobacterales; family Rhodobacteraceae; genus Pseudosulfitobacter. The sequence goes on from NZ_JIBC01000005.1 coordinate 594,001, forward strand.
TCGCCCGAAAAGACGTGCATCGTGGCACCGGTCATCCAGACGCCATCGTCGCGCCATTCGACGCGCAGTTGCCCGCCGTCCAGATCAATGACCACATCACGCCCTGTCAGGCCCCGACGTGCCGCTGCCACGGCGGTGGCGCAGGAGGATGAGCCAGAGGCCAGGGTCAGCCCCACGCCACGTTCCCAGACGCGCATGCGGATGCGGTCGGGGCCAGTGATCTGCGCCACCTGCACGTTGGTGCGTTGCGGGTACAGCGGATGGTGTTCAATGCGGGGCCCAAGATCCGCCAGATCCACGGCTTCGGCGTCGTCCACGAAAAAGGTGCAGTGCGGATTGCCCATGCCGGTTGCGGTGGGCGCGCCGTCAATGGGCAGTTCCAGCGTGTCCATTTCATGCGCCAGCGGAATCTCGTCCCAATCCAGTTGTGGATGGCCCATGTTGACCGAGGTGATTCCATCGCCCATGTCCCGCGCGGCCAGATCGCCACGATCCGTGGTCAGGTGCAGTGTCTTGGCGCCGGATTCGTCCATCAGGTAGCGCGCGATGCAGCGTGTCGCATTGCCGCAGGCGGCCGACAGCGATCCGTCCGAATTGTAAAAGGTCAGGTGCGCGTCACCCGCCCCGTTGCCGATCACGGCCAGCTGGTCGAATCCCACACCACGGTGCCGGTCACCCAAGGCTTGGGCCAATGCAGGCGTGATCGCCACGTCATGCGCGCGCGCGTCGACGACCACAAAGTCGTTGCCCAGCCCGTGCATCTTCATGAAGGGCAAATTTGTTCGAGAATCCTGTGCCATTTCGCGCATATAACCCCGCACCTGAAATGAATCCAGTACTCGGCAAATAAAGTTGGTGAATAGGGCTTGACCACCCCGCCAACTCTTTCTAGTTAGGCCGCCTAGTGGGCCGTTAGCTCAGTTGGTAGAGCAACTGACTTTTAATCAGTAGGTCGTTGGTTCGAACCCAACACGGCTCACCACTAGATCTAAAAATGCAAGCAATCTTGGCTGGGTTTCATCCCGGTCAGGTTGCTTGCTTTTTGGTTTGGAGCGGCGTGACGTGCCCGTATTTGCGCCAAACATCCTTTCAATGGAAATCCCGGCTTGGGAACAGGCGTTTGGCCTGTTCGCGCGGGTGATGGGCGGCCGCTTTGTGACGTGGTCTGGGGGCGTCGTCGGCCTGGGGCTGGGTGATTCCCACGGCGTCGTCGCGCGGATGGCCAAGCTCCGAAAGCTTGTGGGACAGATCCTCGATATGTTCGGCGATAAGATGCACGACAATGCCCTCGCGCTCTAACCGACCAGTCACCCGCAACAGCCGCCCGCCCATGACGACACGCCGAAAACGTTTGTAGACCGTCGGCCAGACCACCACGTTGGAGACGCCGGTTTCATCCTCAAGCGTCAGGAAAACCACGCCCGACGCGGTCCCGGGACGCTGGCGTGTGATGACCAGGCCGCAAACAGAGGTGCGTTTCAGTGGCGCGACGGGCAAACGGTCATGCGGCGTCAGGTCGGGAATCATCGGGCGCAACAATTCCATCGGATGGGCACGCAGGGTGAGGCGGATCGAGATGTAATCCTCTACGACCTCTTCACCCAGATGCATGGTTGGCAGATGCACCTCGGGCTCGTGAATGTTTTCGCCGCTCAGCGGGTCGGCGAACAGCGGCAACGGTTTCGGCGCGCGAGTCGCGCGGACCTGCCACAGGGCGTCGCGCCGCGTCAGCCCCATGCCGATAAAGGCATCCGCCTCTGCCAGCCGTTCCAGCACCGATGGCGCGATGCCGGCACGCAGCCAGACGCTCTCGGGGTCCTGATAACCGTTGCCCCGCGCCGCTTTAAGCCAGCCTGCGTCCTCCTCGCGGAATCCTTTGATCTGGCGAAAGCCAAGGCGCAGCGCCAACATGCCATCGGCGCGGCGCTCCAGGCGGTTGTCCCATTCCGAATGATTGACGCAGACCGGCCGCACCTCGACGCGGTGATCGCGCAGATCGCGCACGATCTGCGCCGGCGCGTAAAATCCCATCGGTTGCGAGTTCAGCAGCGCGCAGGCGAACACCGCCGGATGATGGCATTTCAGCCAGGACGAAATATAGGTCAGCATGGCAAAGGCTGCGGCGTGGCTTTCGGGGAATCCGTAATCGGCAAAGCCTTCGATCTGCGCGAAACAGGCTTCGGCCACGTCTTGGGCATAGCCGTTGTTCATCATGCCCCGGACAAAGCGGTCACGGTGTTCGCCAATGGTACCCAGACGCCGGAACGTGGCCAGCGAGCGGCGCAGCTTGTCGGCCTCTTCCGCGGTATAGCTCGCGCCCACGATCGCGATCTGCATGGCTTGTTCCTGGAACAGTGGCACGCCAAGCGTCTTGCGGGTCACCTCTGCAAGCGCGGGACCAAAGGGTTCGGGTGCTTCCAGCCCCTGTCGCCTGCGGATGTAGGGTTTGACCATGCCGCCCTGGATCGGGCCGGGGCGCACAATGGCGACTTCGATCACCAGGTCGTAGAATGTCGCGGGTTTCATCCGGGGCAAAAAATTCATCTGTGCCCGGCTTTCGACCTGAAACACCCCCACCGCATCGGCCCGTTGCAGCATCTCATAGGTGGCGCGATCTTCCTGCGGCACGGTGTCGAGCGTCAGGTGCATGTCCTGGTGATCCGCCAGAAGCTCAAAGCTTTTGCGCAGGCAGGTGAGCATCCCGAGCGAGAGAATATCGATCTTCAGGATATTCAGCGCGTCGATGTCGTCCTTGTCCCATTCGATCACCGTACGGTCCTCCATCGCGGCGTTCTCGATGGGGCACATTTCGTCCAGTCGTCCGCGCGTGATGACAAACCCGCCGACATGCTGGCTCAGGTGGCGCGGAAAGCCGATGACCTCGCCGATGAGTTTGAGCGTTTGCGTCAGCCGCAGGTCTGTCGGGTCCAGACCAATCGCCCTGACCCGGTCCATATCGACCCCCGCGTTCGACATGCCCCAGATGTCGCCCGAGAGCCGCGCCGTGATGTCCTGGGACAGGCCCATGACCTTGCCCACCTCGCGGATTGCTGCGCGTGTGCGGAAATGGATTACCGTGGCGCAAAGTCCGGCACGGTGGCGGCCGTATTTCTCATAGATCCACTGGATCACCTCTTCGCGGCGTTCGTGTTCGAAATCCACGTCGATGTCGGGCGGTTCGCCACGATGGCGTGAGATGAAGCGTTCGAACACCATGCCGATCATGTCGGGGCTGACATCGGTGATGCCCAACAGGTAACAGAGAATCGAATTGGCCGCAGAGCCGCGCCCCTGGCACAGAATGCCACGGCTGCGCGCCTCTTGAACGATATCATGCACGGTGAGGAAATAAGGCGCATAGCGAAGCTCGTCGATCAGCGACAGTTCCTTTTGCATCAACTGATGCACGCGCGCGGAGGCGCCATTCGGATAGCGCCGTTTCACCCCCTCAGCGGCCAGGCGTGCAAGGCGGGCCTGCGGCGTTTCCCCTTCGGACATCTCGTCGGGGTACTCATAGCTTAGCTCGGACAGGTCAAACCCACAGCGCGCCGCGATTTCCAGGCTGCGTTTCAGCGCCGCCGGATACCGGTGATAAAGCCGCGCCATGTCGGACGCGCCTTTGAGGCGGCGCTCGGCATTGGGCAGCGCCTTGGTGCCGATCTGGTCAATGGTGATCCCTTCACGCAGGCAGGTAAGCACATCCGCAAGCTGACGGCGTTTGCCGTGATGCATAAGGACATCCCCCACCGCCACCATCGGCGCAGCGCACCGCTGTGCCATGGCGGCACAGGCATCGAACCACCCCTGATCGGAACCGTCGTAACGTGGTGCGACCCCGAGAAAGACCGCGCCGGGAAACCGACGTGCGAGCCGTTGTACAGGGGCCCGCGCGCGGTTCAGATCAGCAGGAGGCAGAGCGATCAGGATCATCCCCCGGCACCCTGCCTCCAGGTCCTGCATATCAAGGTGACACTCGGCCTTTTCCGCCCGCCGTTTGCCAAGGGTCAAAAGCCGTGACAGCCGGCGATAGGCCGCGCGGTCTGTCGGCAAGGCCAGCCAGTCCACCGGGCAATCGCGCAGCACAAGACGGCTGCCGACGATCAATTTGGGAAGGTAGGGCGTTCCGGCATTGTGCAGGTCCTGTGGCTGCCCGATCTCTTCACGCGAGGAGGGATCAACCTGATGCAGCGAACGCACAGGCAAGGCTTGTGATGTTTCCTCGTGCAGGGTTTTCAACGCAGAATAGGCCCGTACGACGCCAGCAAGCGTATTGCGGTCGGTGATCGCAATGGCCCCCAGACCCAGTTCCGCAGCCCGCAGCACAAGCTCCTCGGGATGCGAGGCGCCGGTGAGAAAGGTGAAGTTGGTCGTCACACAAAGTTCCGCATAGCCCGCCCTGTCGCGATCCCAAGGTATCGTTTCGGGCCGGGCGGCTTTGGTCTGTTGCTGATCGTGAACAGCCTCGGTCATGTGAATTCCCCCTGCACGAACCAGCCGGGGTTTTGCGGGGTATAGAACAGCCACAGCCGCCGCCCCTCACGCGTGTCCACCTTCCAATAATCGCGCACTCCGCTGCGCCATTTGTCATCCGGCAGCCACCATTCCGGCGCGATCCGTTCGGGACCGGTGGCGCGACCTGTTGTCAGACGCATACGCCGCCAGCGGAATTGCGCGGGTGGCTGCGATCCACTGGCCGAAATCGACTCGGGGGGAAACAGGCACAGCGGACGGGACCGTCGCACGCTCCAGCCCCGCTCGGGCGTGCTGTAGGCTGCGGGTGCAATGGAAAAGGCGCGCTCGGGGATATGGCTGTCGGCGGGCAGGAACCGCTGGACATTCTCCAGCCCGATCCGTGTGCCGATGCGCGTGATCAGATCGTTCAACTGATCGGGCGAGCTTTGACGGCTGCCGATCTGTTGGGCCGGGAGCGGTTCGACCAACGTGGCTTCGATCCGTATTTGGTCGATGCCGAACCCCGCAGCGACCTCACCCACGCCCCGCACGAACAGCGGCAGAATGCGGGTCGGGTCGTGCATCGGCGCGGCAAGGCGCAGCTCGACCTGTTGGCGTCCCTGATCAACCCGGCGCAGGGTAAGGCAAAGCCTGCGCGCGCCCATCTCCTGCGCTTTGAGCTTGTCACACAAGGGTATAAGCAGCCGTGCGGTGACCCCCATCACGTCCTCGGTCAGCCCGATCGGCTCGGGCAGGCTCATCCGTGTCGCGTAATGCGGCGGCTCGCCTTCGGGGCTGATGGGTTCGGATACGTGCCCCAATGCCTGATCAAGTCGCAGCATCAGTTCCGGGCCAAAACGGCGGGCCAGCGGTGCGCGGGCAGCGCTGGCAAGATCGCCGATACGGCGCAGGCCAAGACGTTGCAGCGCGGTGGCCATCCGGTCCTCGATCCGCAGCGCTGCAACGGGCAGTTCCGTCAGCGGGCTGTGCGGATTGCCAAAATGCGCACGCGCCCATGCCGCACCACGGGTTTCGCCCAGTCCAAGCCGCAGTTCCAGCCCGGCACGCTCGCATCGGGCGTGCATATCGGCCAGCATCCCGGGCTCACCGCCCAAAAGATGCACCGCGCCCGTGACATCAAGCACCAGCCCGTCCGCGCCCTCGTAGCCCACCCAGGGACAGTAACGCGTCGCCCAGCGGCGCAGGACCGCCAGGAAAGGCGCGTCGAGATCGGGGCGTGCGGGTTGGCTGATCAGGTCGGGACAAAAGGCGCGGGCATCGGCAAAGCTCATATCCCGGCTCAGGCCCACCCGCTCGGCGGCGCGATTGAGGCAATAAATCCGTTCGGTGTTATCGGCCTTGAGCGTCAGCGCGAAGGGTCCGTCAACCGGACGTGCCCGAAGAACCCGGTCGCTCGCCAACCGGGGAAACCACATCGAGACGACTCGTTTGTTGATTCCATCGAACATGCCAGACACCAAGTGTTCCTGATTTGTTCTTGATAGTTTCCCACCGCATCAGAGTCGAGTCTTGCCGTTCCGGTTCGAATATCGGGGTGGCGCGCCAACGGGTTTCCGAGGCGTTCGAACCCATATCCTCGGGGATGATGCACACCCCCGTCGTTCCGCCCGCTTTTGCTGCCAGTTGAACCCGCCGCCCCTCGCGCAGATCAAGCGGGCGGGTTATTTCCAGGACAACATAAGGCAGTGCGCCGTCCTTGAGGGCCTCTTCGGCCACGGCAAGTGCGTCCATCTGGTCCTTTGGCCGTGCCAGCAAAAGCTGCGAGGGATCAAGAAGCGGCAATAGACCCTGCGGCGTCAGAGTGTCAGACAGCCATGCCTCGCGTATCCAAAGCACCGGCCCCCGCGCGGCCATTGCGGCAAATCCCATGGCGCCGGCCCCGCAGACCTCGTGGACACGGGCAGGGCGCAGGGGGAAAAGGGTGTGAAGCGCGACTCGCATGGGGTGAGAACATAAGCGGAACGCGCGGATGCATCAATGAGCATGCTCGGTTTGCGTGGCTTAGGCTCTGGACCAGTGTCGTTCAAGGCGACCAGCCTCCAAGCGGCGGGCTGGTCGCCTTGTCCGGTTAACGCTCAGGCGGTGCGCCCGGCGAACTGGGTGACGGTGATTTTCGCGTCCTCCAGTGCGCTGCGCACTTCGGCGGCGATGTGCACAGCCGTCGGCGTGTCGCCGTGCAAACAGATCGTGTCGATGGGCGTTTCAATATGTTTGCCTGAATCGGTGATGATCGCCTGCGCCTTGACCATATCCACCATACGCTGACCCGCGACCTTGGGGTCGTGGATCACCGCGCCGGGGATCGAACGGTCGACCAGCGTGGCATCGTCGTTATAGGCGCGGTCGGCGAAAATCTCGCAAGCGAACTTGCAGCCCAGACTGCGCACGGCGCGTTCCTGAGCGGTGGCGGCCAGCACCATGACAATCAGATTTTCATCGACCGACAGCGCCGCCTCGTAACAGGCGCGCGCCATATCCTCGTCCTCCGAGGTCATGTTGCCCAATGCGCCGTGCAGCTTGACGTGTCGCACCTTGGCCCCCAATGCGGCGGCCATGCCCAGCGACGCGCCGACCTGACAGCGGATTGAGTTTTGCAGCGATCCGGTGGGCATCTGGATGCGGCGGCGGCCAAAGCCCTGTAGGTCTGGAAAGCCGGGGTGCGACCCGATGCCCACGCCGTTTTGCAGCGCGATACCCATCGTGGTGGCCATCACGTCAGGGTCGCCTGCATGGGCCCCGCAGGCGATGTTGGCCGAGGTCACGGTGGTCAGCAGGCTGGCGTCGTCGCCCATTTTCCAGGGGCCAAAGCTTTCGCCCATATCGGCGTTCAGATCCACTTGCATGGCAATGTTCCTTTATTCAAACGGGTCGGCCTGCGCCGAGATGGCCCCGCTGACCAGTTGGTAGGACAGCAGGTCGGATATGTCGTTGATGTCGCGCACCAGCGGTTGCGCCTTGGCCGCCAGACCGGCGCGGGCCTTGGCGTCTTGCTGCTGGATCACAACGGCCTCGTCCAGCGTGATGAACTGGAATGTGATCTGTCCGCCCGCAGGGGTCTGGGCCATACGGGGCAGGTCGGCGGGGATGACGGTGCCAATACGGGGATAGCCGCCGGTGGTCTGGCTTTCGCACATCAGCACAAAGGGGGTGCCGTCGCCGGTGATCTGAATGTCGCCCTGCACGATGACCTCGGACACGATGGTGCGCATCCCCTGGGCGGTAAACCCCTCGCCGTCGTGTTCCATACGGATGCCCTGACGGTTGGCACGCGGGTCGCGTTTGAATGCGGTGGCCTCGAACCGGGCGCGTTCCTCGGGCGGGAAGTGGTTGGTTTGCACCGACGGGACGATGCGCACGGTGCCACCGTCGAATCGTTTGTCGCGGGGCAGGTAGTACCCGGTGCGAGTGCCGGTGTCGGGCAGGGCGGTCAGGGTGTCCCCCTTGGCGATCAGCTTGCCCAGACCCGCGGACATATGGCCGCCACGTGCCCCCATGCGTACCGGCGCGTCAAAGCCGCCGCCGATGTGCAGATAGGCATAGCTGCCCGACCGTGCCGCGCCGATGGTCAGGCGTTGGCCTGCTTCCATCTGATGCACTGCATTCCAGGCGGCGGTCGCGTCGTCGATGCGGGCGGTCATATCCGCGCCGGTCAGGGCAATGCGCAGCGATGCTGTCGCCTCGAACATACCGCCGACGCTGGCGATCTCCAGAACCGCGCAGTCGGGGGACTGTTTGAGCAGGGCAGCACCCTCGTGCACCGCCAGCGTGTCGATCGCGCCGCCACGGGTCAGGCCCGAGGCGATGTAGCCGGGACGTCCCAGATCCTGAAAGCCGGCGGCGGGGCCAATCTGGATGACCTTGAGGGCGGCGGTCATGGCAGTGCCTCCCACGTTGCACCGCCTGCGCCATCGGCATTGTTGGCAGAGATGGTTTTGTAATCGGCGGGTGTTGTTGCATGGAACAGCAGTTCATCCCCCGGTGACAGCGGGAATGGTTCGTCTGCCTTGGGCCGGAAGGTGTGAAATGCGGTTTGCCCCACATGACGCCAGCCGGTCGGCGTGTCGTTGGAAAACAGGCACAGCTGACGCACGGCGGCCACCAGTGCCCCGCGCGGGATGTTGGGGCTGAGCGTGCCCAGACGCGGGATGTTCCAATGTTCGCCCAGCGTGCCCAGATAGGGCTGTCCGGGGGCGAAACCGATGGTGATCACACGCATACGGGTGCTGGTCAGTTCCGCGATGGCATCCTGTGGGGACAGGCCTGCGGCCTCGGCGGCCTCGTCCAGTTGCGGGGCCAGATCGCCACCGAAAACCGCCGGAATATGCCACAGCTTGCGCCCCTCGGGCAGGGGGGCCGCGAACCAGTCTCGGGTGGCCAGCAGATCGGTCAGCTGTTCGGTGATGTCGGCGGCCGAATGCTGCGCCAGATCGGTGCGGAAAAAGGCCGAGATCAGCGAGGTCGCGCTTTCCTGCACCCAGTCCCAGCCCTGGGCGTCGACAGCCGCCCGAAAGGCCAGCGCGGCACGGTTGGCGGTGTCATCCAATGCTTCGGCAAAGGTGACGAGGACGCCGGAGAGGCCGACCGTATGAATCGTTGGATAGGTGTTGGACATAGTCGGACACTACCTTTTCTCCGGGTGGGTGCAATCGTTGTCGTAAGAGGGGGGCCAGCCCCCCGGCCTTCGGCCTCCCCCCGGAGTTTTTCGGGCAAGATGAAGGATCAGAGCGGCGTGCGTAGCCAGTCCGGTGCAAAGTCGATTTCGCTCACCCCGGCGAGGTTCAGAATGCGGTTTAACTCTGCCATCAGGGCAGCCGTGCGCCCCTTGCCCCAGCGGATACCACGTTCGGGCCAGCAGGCGCGGACCCTGAGCGTATCTTCCGCGCGAAAAGCCTTCATGTCGATGCGGCCCACCAGCCGGTCACCTTCGAGGATCGGAAAGACATAGTAGCCATAGGTGCGTTTGGGTTCGGGGACGAACACCTCGATCCGGTAGTGAAAGCCGAACAGTTGCTCGGCGCGTTTGCGGTCGCGCAAGGCGGGATCAAAGGGGCTGAGGATGCGCAGGCGCGGGCTGGGCGGGCTGTGGAGCGCCGGATCGTCGGGCAGGTCTGGGCGGGCATAGGCGGCGCGCAGGCTGCCGTCGGCGTTCTGAATGTCCACAGGGATAATGGTGCCGCGCGCCAGCGCCTGTTTGACCCACACCTGCGCCTCGGCAGGGCGGATGTGGCCCCAGAAGGCGGCCAGTTCGCTGTGCGAGGCAAAGCCGAGGCGGTCCAGCGCCTGTGAACAACACCAGTCGATGGTTTCCTCGGTGTCCGGCGCGTTGGCGGGATCGGCCAGCGCCGTGTCGATCACGCGCTCGGTCAGGTCATAGCGTTTCTGGAACCCGCTGCGCCCGGTGACGGCCAGCGCGCCAGACCGCCACAGGTATTCCAGCGCGGTCTTGGACGGGTGCCAGTCCCACCAGCCGCCCGAGCCTTTCTTTTCATCCGTGCCCACATCCGATGAGGAACACGCCCCGTTGTCGCGGATGTGGTCCAGCACCGTCTGGTATTGTGCCTCGAACCCGGCGCGACGGTCCTTGCTCCACGCCTTTTTCAGCCGCTCGGCGTCGCGGGTGCGGCGCATGTGCCAGTGAGGATAAAACTCGATGGGAATGACGGCGGCGTCATGGGTCCAGTGTTCAAACAGGGCGCGGTCACGGGTGTAGAGCGTGTCCAGCGATCTGGCCCGGTAGCGGGGGCGGCGGGCGAACAGGATCAGGTCGTGGGCGCGGGCCACGGTGTTGATGCTGTCCAGCTGGACAAACCCCAGACGGGTGATCAGCGATTTCAAAGCGTCGCCGTGGGCCGCCCCCTGCGGGGGTTCGTGCAAGGCATGGCGGTCCAGAAAGACCCGCCTTGCGCTGGTGTTGTCAATAACGGGCCGCGTCACACGCGGCGGCGGCGCAACGTATCGCCAAGGCTGAGCTTGGGCGTGAGGGTGATTTTCTGCGGCTCGGTCGGCGCGCCCTCCTGCCCGTGGTCGCGGATGATCTCGGCGGCGGCGCGGCCAATCTCGAGGCGGCAGGCGTCCATTGTCGCCAACTGGCGCGGCAGACCCTGAAGCAGTTCAACGCCGTTGAAGCCGGCCAGGCCGATCTGTCCGGGCACGTCGATGCCCTGATCCAGCAAGTACAACAGCCCGCCTGCGCCAATCATGTCGTTGGAATAGTACAGGAAATCCAGGTCAGGGCTGCGGTCCAGCATCGCCTTGGTCATCTCGCGGCCCTTGGCCAGCGCCGAGCCGCCCGAGTAAAATTCGCGGTCCTCGATTTCGATACCGGCCTTGGCCAGATGTTCGGTGAACCCTTCGAAACGTTTGCGCGCACGGTGGTCCAGCGGCATCTTGGTGCCCATGAAGCCGATGTGCTGATAACCCTGTTTCAGGATCGCGCGGGCCATTTCGGCACCTGCGCGACGGTGCGAAATGCCCACCATTGAATCGACACAGCGCCCGTCGGTGTCCATGATCTCGACCACGGGAATGCCTGCGTTCATCATCATGGCGCGGGCAGCGTCCGTGTGTTCCAGTCCCGCGATGATCACGCCCGACGGACGCCACGACAGCATCTCGTACAGCACCCGCTCTTCTTTCTCGGGCAGATAGTCGGTGACACCCACGACCGCTTGCAGCGGTGTGTCGTCCAGGATCTGGTTGATGCCGGTCAGCACTTCGGGGAACACCATGTTGCCCAGCGACGGGATGATCACCGCCACAAGGTTGACCCGCTTCGACGCCAGCGACCCCGCGATCTGGTTGGGCACGTAGCCCAGCGTTGTCGCCGCTTCGAGCACTTTTTTACGTGTCGCTTCAGAGACATCACCGCGATTGCGCAACACGCGGCTGACGGTCATTTCGGAAACCCCCGACGCTTCGGAAACGTCACGCAGGGTGAGAGGGCGTTGGGGGCGGTCGGTCACAAAAGCCATCCTGTTGTCATGTTGGGATCAGTAAGCCCCAGCCGCATAAAAGGTGCAAGTCTGCTCGGTCGTTTGGTGACAAAGGAAGCAAGAGGCGCTATGCGTCTGCGCGGCGGCCCCGTGGCTCAACTGGATAGAGCAGCCCCCTCCTAAGGGGCAGGTTGCAGGTTCGAATCCTGCCGGGGTCACCAAAATGCAATTATTGCCAATGCCAATGTACCATAAGCTTGCACGTTTTGGCGGTTTTCATGCACACCCCCTGTCAAGAGACTTGGGGCGCCGTGTCGAAGGTTTCTTCTAGCACACTGGGATAGAACGGTGTTTCAGCATAACCCGTGACTAGCGGTCACTTTCCCTCCTGAGATTTCAGGAGTGCCACAACCGGCTCAACAACGTTGCGAAGATAGACCGGTCCGACATCCAAGCCGTTCGGGCGGAACGGCTGGACCCCCTCGCGCTGCAGAACGGCCCGGATCGTGTTCAAGTGCGCACCGGTTTCGGCCGACAACATCGATGGTGTTGTGTAGTTGGCCTCAAACGCAGCGATGTCGTCGCGGCTCATGCGCCATTCCCGACGCCTGGTCGTAGGATTTAAAACCAACATCGCAGGCGTGTAAGCACCTTCGATCAGAGTCAGGAATTGACCTTTCCCCCGAATGCCCGCCGACCGGGCGAAGGCTGCTGCGGTCACCACTTCCTTGTTGGTCGATGGCTTGCGCTTCGGCGCGACCTTCGCCTTGAACGCGGCAACTTCAGTGATGTCCACCACAAGCCCGTGGTAACCGAACACATCAGGACGCTGACCCAAGCGCAAAGCACCCGTCCGGATGGCCGCAATGATCTCGCCAACAGGAAGGTCTAGCCGCTTGTGAACGAGTTGGATCGTCTCCCACCCTGGCTCCTCTGCGGCAACCGGCTGCGCATAGGCCTCCAGCTCCTCAAGAAGAGCTTGGCCGTCCGCAATCCGCCAGGGCGATTTGATCGTGGCGATGTTGGTCCTCGGGACGAGGACACCGTCTGCCTTCAACCCGTTCAACTCGGCCAGGGTTGCGCCGATTGCCCGTCGCAGCGCAATTGGACCGACCAATGTCGGGATTTCATCAAGAATGTGCTGCCAAGCCTTCGCATCAAAGGACTTGCGGGCATCGGCACGCGCGTCACCGGGCGCAAACGCGCCTGCTTCTGTCAAGAAATCATCCAGAACAGCCGAGCCGATGCCGGTTTCCTTGGATGCTGACTTGAGGGAGTGACGGCGCCGCTCTGTCACGGCCTGCCCGAGAAGGTCATCCCCTGGCGCCAAGGGCCATATTTCCAGAAAATAGTCTCGAAGGATCCTGCGAAAGCCTTCAAAGGCATCGTTATCAAGATAGATGCTTCTGAGATGCTTGAAGAGCGGACCCAACTCGCCCTGCGTCACGATGTGGCCGCCGTCCTGCGATCGCATCAGGATGTCGAGCGCCGCTCGGATCCCATCAGGGCCTTGCGAGACGAAGGCAAAGGCCGTGGCCTTGGCGCGCCGATCGTCCGGCGCCTCGCCCTGTTTGTGCAGCAAGGCTGCACCGATGAACTCACAGAGTGTGACCGCCGGAAACACCGGTTGTGAGGTCAGCCATGTTTTGTCCGCAGCGACACCCTGCGAGAGACGCTTATCAAGCCAAGTGTCATAGTCGGTAGGATCAATGCGCGCGCAGTCGAATGATCCTGCTCGCAGGTCCGGCAGGATTTCCGCCAATCTCGCTCCAACGTCATCCCGTTCGATGGGGCGCGAGCTGGACCACAAGGGAACCAACGGATGGTGGTGCTGGTGGCAAATATCAACACCTCTGCAAAGCCAGTCGCCCCGCAAGGCAATGTGCCGCAACGGACGGCGCTGATCGGCTGCATGCTCACGCATGCAGTGTGGACAGCCCCGAATGATCGGATTGCGAAGGGCCCGCGAGACGAAGACTTCCTTCCGAAACCGCATCCGGACGTCTCCGATGCGTTCACCTGTCCAGGAGAGCAGCTCGGCGAGCTGCATGGCCGACAGCCCTGCGCGTTCTGAGAAAATCGCGACGGCCTCTTCGTCCTGCCCCAGGATACGACGAAAGGTGGTACCGAGATCGAGGGCGAAGTTGACAGCGTCGGTTCCATTTAGGATTGCCGTTCGCGAAAACAGTTACGGAAGCGTTTCGCGGTCAACGGGCTCCACCGTGAGGGCGAGTTTCCGAAGCAAGTACACCTCCTGCGTGCTCAAACGCCCCACGTGTTGCCATACGCGGCTCCATAGCCGTTTCGGGATCGGAAGCGAAGTCGCCATTCGCTGCAAGCGCAGATAGAGGCATGCGCCATGCGCGGCCTGATAGGCACGCTAACGACGTGACGGCACAGACCGGACCTTCATTAGGTTCGGCCTCGCTGCGGCCAGCTTCCCCAAACCGGGCATCGGCGGCACCGTGCAGCATGTTCTGGCACGCCAAGGTCAGCTGTCGGGACCTCTCAGCCGTTCGCCGCATGTGCTCGATTCACGCGGCGTCCACGAAGTGATGAGGGAGGCATCCCATTGCATCGCCGTGTTCCCAGTGCGCGGCCACGGTCGGCGGCGACTTTACGCCTCGACGACTGCAACATCTGGCTTCCCCACTTCAGCGAAGTGGACAGGATGATTGGGACCAAGCTTGATGAAATCCTCTATCATATCAATTGCCTTTGCCAGTCCGGCCTTGTCGAGACAGCACTCCCAGACCACGAGGATGTGCCACCCCTCCTTCAAGAGCCTCTCGACCGCAGCAGCGTCTCTTTCAACATTGGCCCGAAACTTCTCCGCCCAAAAGGAGGCATTAGTGGACGGATTGGTGGCCTTGGAACAACCGGAGTGACGATGCCAGAAACAGCCATGAACCTGTATCGCAACCTTCCATTTTGGCAACACGATATCTGGTCGCCCAGGAAGTCGTTTGTCATGAATGCGAAATCGGAAGCCTCGCGCATGCAATGCCCGGCGGACAAGCATCTCCGGCTTCGTGTTCGTTGCCCTGATCCCCGCCATCATTCGTGATCGCGTTTTCTTGTCCACCACATCCGTCATAAGGGAAATGTAGCCATTTGGACCCCATTTTCCACCTGGCATTGATAGCAAAACCTGGTAGAGATGCGCGTCCAGGAAGGATTGCCATGACCCGGAAATTTGCCATCATTGATCTATTTGCGGGACCCGGTGGCCTCGGTGAGGGCTTCTCGCGGGCTGGTCGTGCATCCGATGCAGGGATGAAGATCCATCTGTCCGTCGAAATGGATGACCACGCCATCCAGACGCTGCGATTGCGCGCTTTCTTGCGGTCCTTCGACGAGTTTCCTCAGGAATACTACAATGCGCTGAACAAGGGCGCACCTTTTCCTGACTGGTCGGAACTCTATCCATCGAACTGGAAGTTGGCGGAACAGGAGGTCAGGCAGCGGGTTCTGGGTGGGGACGGCGTGTTCGAAGAGCTGGCTGTCGAACTCGACCACGCCCGCGAAGCGCACGGAGGAAACACGATCCTGATCGGGGGGCCGCCCTGCCAAGCCTATTCCCTCGCGGGTCGTTCAAGGAACAAGGGCAAGGCTGATTATGTGCCGGAGCAGGATGAGCGGCACTACCTGTATCGAGAATACGTGCGAATTCTGGATCGCCTGAATCCGGCGGCCTTTGTCATGGAGAATGTCAAAGGCATGCTATCGAGCAAGGTCGATGGCGGGGGCATCTTCAGCAGGGTTCTGGATGATCTCGAGGCTTCGGGGGACGGGTTTCGACTGCTCCCCCTGGCTCAACCGACACCCGAAGATGGCAGCCGGGCTGAGGCGCGCAGCTTCCTTATCCGGGCCGAAGACCATGGTGTTCCTCAGGCTCGCCATCGTGTCATCATCCTCGGGATACGCAAGGACATCGCGGCAGGTCTGGATTTGAATGGCCCGATCCTGGGGGAACCCCAGCCGCCGGTCACGGTCGGTGAGGCCATCACCGGCATGTGGCAATTGAGAAGCGGTTTGAGCCGACAGGACAGCGTTGACAGTTGGCACCACGCTGTCCGTGAGCAGGCCCTCGCCATCGCGAATGCCAGTGGAATCCCCGATGATGTACGAGCAATCGCGCGCGCGATCGCCTCGGCCAACGATCTGCCTCACCATCGCAGCAGTGGTTGGAAGGGTGAAAAGTCAACAATGCCGGATCATCTCCAAGCTTGGTTCTCTGACGACCGGTTGCGCACAACACTCCAGCACGAGACCCGCGGTCACATTCCGGAAGACCTAGGGCGGTACATGTATTCGGCCGCCTACACTCATGTATTCAAGAAAGCCCCGCAGCTGATCGAGTTCCCTGAGTTTCTGCAGCCGAAACACAAAAATCGCAGCTCCGGGGACTTCGCCGACCGTTTCCGGACGCAGGCAGCAGGCAGGCCGTCAACAACCGTGACCAGCCACATCTCGAAGGACGGACACTACTTCATCCATCCAGATCCGAAGCAATGCCGCGCGCTGACTGTGCGCGAGGCAGCACGTTTGCAGACGTTCCCGGACAACTACTGGTTCTGCGGCCCACGCACGAAGCAGTATCATCAGGTCGGCAACGCGGTTCCACCCTACCTTGCATATCAAATCGCAACGGCCGCCATGCGGTTGCTGGCGTGAAATCGATGCGACGAAGGCCGATCACTCGGCCGCCGTCACCTCTTCAGTGATACCGAAGCCGTTGCTCTCCAGCTTGGCGAGCGCCTTGATTGCAACTGCGGTCTGGTTCTCGGTGGGGATACGGTCAGGAATTTTCGCGCAGATTCCCAAGACCTGATATTCCATGGGAGTCAAAAGCTTGTGGCTCCGCCCCCAGTTTCGCGCTTCGTCCCAGAACTTCGGCCCGAGTTCGAACACCCGAGTTTGATCCTCGACGCTCTTGGTCAATTCGACGTCATCCTTGATCGCGTCGTCCTCACTGCGCGCTTCCTCGGGAGCTATCAGCATTCCTTTGAAGTCTTCCGGGTAATCCAGCTTCGTTTTTCTGAAACGCTCCCAGCAAGCCTGCTTCTTGGCCCATTCGCTCATGTTCCGGATGCCTTCCGGCGGGCTGGTGATCAGGCTCTGTGCTTCGGCGGCGGCGACCAGCAGCGCCTCTTCCAAGGCGGGTGGTACGGTCTGCATGCGCCAGACCCGTTGGAGATCGACTTGCTTCTCTGCGGCCTCGGCGTCGTGCGCGACCTTTGCGATGGCATAGGTGACGATGTTCGCCCGGTAGCCACCTTCATACCATTCCTGTGCCGAGACCAGTTTTTCCAGCCTGCGGAAGGTGATGGCCTTCGCAATCAATTGACGATACCAGACTTCGTCCACCCGGGCACCACTCTTGCCCCAGACTTTCTGGATCACCTTGGCGAATTCCGCGAAGTTCTTCTGAGCCCCCTTTGAGACCTCTTCAGGACGCCCGCTCCATGAGTTCTCGAACTTGGCCAGGTCGGTCTTGGTGAAGAACTGCGACTTCGGGAATTCGGCATCCCATTTGTTTCTCTGAGCGGAGGTCTTCTTGGCGCGTTCGTCTGCGAACTGACCGCGCGCCCGTTCGTAGAACCATTTGGTCTCCCGGTATCCATCTGCTCCAGCCGGCGCGAGGATCTTCCGAGATAGTTCTTCAATGCGAATGTGAAACGGGTGGTTGGCAAAGAAGTCCGCGGCGTTGACCTTGTTTTGGCTGTTGGCGAATTCCGAGATCTGCGGGACCACCGTCGGTGCCAGTGTCGGAGGAACGACATTCAGTTTCATCTGGACATAGATGTCTTTAAGACCTTCGCCAGCCAGCTTGCGGGCAGCATGGATTGAGGCTGTAGTCTGACCTCCATTTACGATCTGAAGGTTTTCGGCGCGGGTAATCACCAGACCGTCTTCGGTCTTCTCGCAGATGACGTTTTCGGCTGTGGCGGAAAGCCCGTTATTATAGGCAAAAAACATCTGGGGATCATCCTTGATGGTGTCCCTGATGCCTCTGTTCACCTTGCCGCGCGCCTGAAGGAAGCTCCTCACGTTGGCTTCCAGCAGACGGGCACCCCATCGATCGTAAACCTGGGCAAGCTGCGCACCCGGAATGACCGCGAGATAGCTTTCGAGTGCCGTATCCGCCCCGGACGCCCGGAGAACCGGCACTGCACCACCGAATTCGCCGGCGAAATCAATCGTCAGATCTTCGCGGGCTCTGCCCTGTTCGAGGTATGCCTGAAGGCGTTTCAGGTCCCACGAACTGTAAGTGACGGGCTTGCCGCCAATTTCACCTGCGGGTTTGGCGTCCGCCTTCGCCCGGTTGTCCGAATTTGTGACATAGATCAGTTTGATCTTTTCGATGAGCGGCCACCGGGTCTGGATGAGCTCGACCAGTTGCGCGGCATTGCTGGTTTCTTCCAGGTCATCGAGGAATTGCTCCGTCCGCGAATGTCTGAGGAACTCCACCAACTTCGAAAACTGCGTTTGCAGGTGCTTGCCATCAGTTTTGCGCACCTCCGGCGTGATCTGGAAGTCTGTCAGGATCAGTGCAAGCTCACCGTTGGTGTCACGTGGATCGCCGCTGTATCCGCTGACCTGCAACGTGACCCTCCCCCGCTTGCCAGCGAAGTGGCAGTAGTCGGCTTCCTCGATCTCGCCGGCTTCGTTGAGGATCTCTCCAACCTTTTCAAAGAAAGCTTCCTGGACATAGGCGCCCATCGCATCGGCGTTGCCCTGGATATCCGCGATCAGACTCTGATGGAATTCCTCAAGCTCCGACATCCCGTGTCTCCTCCAATAGCAATGTCTTCAAATCTGTTGTGGTCTCGAAGCCGATGCAGGCGTCGAGGCGTATCGAATAGGCCAGTTCTTGGGTCCCTGCTGGCAGGGGCGGGACAATCCTTGGGAAGCCCTCGACGACCTGAAACAGCCGTGCCGCTCCAAGGTGCCAGCGACGTTCCGGTTCGACGGCGTCTTCCGCATAGGGGCTTTCGGCGATGCGCTGCTCCCACACGTCCAGCGCTGCAACATCATCTTCGAAAAACTTCGCCGTTCTGTCCACATGATCCTTCAGGTTGTCACCCTCGGCATCCAGTGCGGTGTCTACATCCTGGACGCGAAGGAACAGCTGGGCTCCGACGATGTCCATCAGTTGGGCCTCGGACGAAATCCGGATCTTCGGATGGGCCGCGCTCCTCCGCGCCTTGACTTCGAAGAACATGCCGGGAAGCTCGAAGTCCTTCGCGCTGTCATCCGGCCCCTTCCAAGCTTCCACCGCCTTGCTCGGACCGATGACAGCGACGAGCTCGCGCAGGAATGCAAGTTCGCCGACTAGGCCACGTTGCACTTCCAGCGGCATTCCCTGCTTGCCGCCCCGCAGAAGATGGTGCCAGCGCATGGCCCGCCGAACGGCGCGGCCGAGTGCCCCTTGGAGATCGGCGGCCTCTTCACCCGCTGAAACCACGTCCCGACAAAGAGTTTCGAAAAGGTCGATATGGGCGAATTCGGACAGCGTGATGCAAAGGTGGTTGGCGCCCTCGACGACCCGGTAGAAAACGCCGACATGCTTGAGCTTCGGCAATGGGCGCACCTCTTCGACGCCAGCCGAGAGGCGCAGCACCAAACCCGGAGCCCCGTCAGGCATCCTCACCCAGAAGAAGTCGAACCGCCCCTTGCTGTCGACACGCCGCGCCTCGTTCTCGGCGAGGCTGGCCCACGGTCCCTCAATCGTCCTCATATGCGCCATCGTCATCCTCTTCGGAGCCGTAGATTTCGCGGAACTTCACCATGTTGATGATGTATTCCACCCGATCATTCGGTTTGGCGGACGGGGGAAGGCTGATGCTCCAACCGATCACGGGACGCTCGGGCAGCCGGTCGAGTACGCTCTTGTCATGCAACTGATCAATGTTCTTTTCCTCAGGCAGGCGAACCTGCACGACATGAAGCACGAACAGTGGCTTGTCGCGGACCTGGCGATAGATCCGGTCTGGGAATGACGGGCGCTTTTCCTCGTCCGTTCCATCGAGTTTCTCAGCGGCCAGATATGCTGCTTCAGCTTGCTTGGCCTTTTCCTCATCGACCCCGATACGCTCTACGCCACGGGACGCAATGCGGGCGCGCTTGCCACTCATGGACAGAAGATGATCGCCGAGGTCGGCGTAACCGATACGGCGCATCTGCGGTCCGACGGTCCAGCCGCCAATATCAAAGTTGTCGGCTTCGCTCTTCACGTCGGTGACAAGAACGTCCCACTCTTTCAGTTCGTCATCTTGCCGATCGCGTATGTAGCCGCGAACCGGCCCGGGTTGGGTCAGGAAGGCTTGTTCATGGTTGCGCCAGGCGAGCAGAAACTGGTCGATCAATTCGACCGGCACGTCCTTCAGAAGATGCCCACCGTTCACCTTGTCAGCTGCCGCCGGTCCAAGTCCTCGTGCGGCCATGCCCTCCAGCAGGCGCACAGCGGCTTCATGGTTCGCTGCAAGTTCCTTTGGCTTGGCCGTGATCTTTGCGGTCTCAACCCAAGCGTTGGACAGGCCGATCAGGATGTGTTTCTGGCCTGACCCCATTTTGTTGCGGGCAGTCACCAAGAGCGATGCCGGGTGGCTGCGCACGGACAAGCCGAAGTCGGAAGGCGTCGCCTTGGCCTTCTCCATCTTCTTCAGCTCGAGATGCAGTTCCTCGCTCGCTTCGGCAATGTGAGCATACCAGTCGATCGCATCGGAGGGCATCCAGATGCGGCACAGATCCTCGTAGCCGCCACGATAGCCGAACCATCGGCCCATCTGCATCAGCGTGTCATACATCATGGTGTTGCGGAGGAACCAGGTGACCGTCAAGCCTTCGAGCGTGAGGCCCCGCGACAGCGAGAAGCCGCCAACGGCAATGACTGTCTGGCCAACGTTGGACTCGCCGGTATAGTCGAGGCCGTTGGCGCGGCTGTTCACCTCAACGACCTTCGCCGCCGCGACCGCTTCAAGCATGGCCGCAAGCACCTTGGACCAGTCCGGCTCGGCGTCGAAATACTCCCTCTCCCAAGTCTCATGCAGATCCGCAATCATCGCGTCGCGCAATGCAGCTTCACCGCGCGCACCGTTGACACGCAGCGTGTCCTGAATGCCGCCGACGTATTGGTGCAACCGGTTCCGTAGCAGCCCCTGCACCTTCGTGAAGCGGCTCGCATTCACCAGCATCGAGCAGTGTTTCGAGGCCTGGCCGCGCAGATTCCGGATTGTCCGCGCGATCAGAAACGCTCGCACGGCCTCCTTCAGGCTTTCAGGCAATTCATCGACCGTCTGGTCGATGCGGTGCTTCATCGGTAGAACGTCTTCGTTGTCAGTGATGTAGCGCAGCCAGATAGGGTCGCCATCATCGGGAATTCCGTCGATGAAAATCTTCTTCGCGCCGAAGTAGTTCGACGGCGCATCCAACCCCACGATGAAGTGCTTCGGGAAGAGATCTTCCTTGAGCGCTTCGTCATACTGGTCCGGGTCGACGAAAATGTTGGCGAAGGGCGTTGCCGTGTAACCCACGTAGCAACTGCGGTGGAACATGTTCAGCAGATCGCGGATCTGCCCATTGATCTTGGTGATCTCGTCCTTCGAATACTTCGTATTGATCGAAGCGTTGTCGGCCTCGTCATCGATCAGCAGCATCGGCTGGTCGATCATCTGATCGTCGCCCCTGGCACTGTTCTCGCGCAGCCAGTCCAACAGGTTGCGCAGCGTGTTGTGGTTCTTCTTGATGACCAGAACCACCGGAACCTTGTATGAATCGATCTGGCTGGTGTTGGTGGACGCCGTGTCCTTTCGGAAGTCGGCGAGTGTATTCGTCAAGCCAACCGGGACATGGCGGTCATCAAACAGTCCGACACCGATGGCGCGGTTGCCCTTCTTGCCCTGCGTTGCCAGCCGCCCGGTATCACGACCGATGAAGCCTTCGTCGATCCTTTCCTGGGTTTGGTTGCGCAGATTGTTGTGGATGCCCGCGATCACGACGATCAGTCGGTAGCCCGCATCCGCCGCCTTGCAAATCAAGCCGGTGTAGTTCGCCGTCTTGCCGCTCTGGACGTGACCGACAACCATCCCCCGACGATCCCATTTCTTGTCGAGTCCCGGATTGCCCAAGCGACCGAGGATGCGGTCAGTTAGTTCGTCAGTGGTGGTGATGACGTCTTGTGGCAGGCCGTTCTTGTGCAGCAGCTTTTTGTAACGGTCCCAGTAGAACGGGTCGATGGACGCCTTGGCCTCGTCCAGCCAAGGCCGAAAGCTCTCGTCATCGACCATCGCCCCGAGCCCCATGGTGATGCCGAAACGCTCCTCAATGTCACGTGCGAGCTGCTCGAGGGCATCCGGCCCGGCATTCACGTTCAACGCCCCGTTCATCGTAGTTATGAAAATCCGCAGTTCGGTGCCGCTTTTGCGCTGATGCGCCAGTGATTGCGAAACGACATCATCAAGATGCTTGAGCTCTGCGGTCACGAGGGTTCTCCCTGTATTTCTTCGACAAGCCGTCGAATCGCGTCCTTGTGGTGGATGAACGGCTCGGTCGAGCATAGAGCTCGCACCACGTCATTTCCTGTCATGTTCGAATGCAGCAAAGTCCTGATGGCGATCTCGGCCGAGTCGGCGAAATCCGCGAAATCTGCCGCGTCTTGGGTCACATCCTCGGCGCCGCCCAGCATGTCCGCGTGCAATGCAGCAATGGGCAAGCCGCTGCCCAGAAGACTGATGCAGGTCCTGAACCCATGCCGAAACTCTTCAGGCAGCGCGGCGGCGAAACCGGTGATCGAGGGGTGCTCGACATTGGGGCGGTAGACGATGCCACCATCCCTCTGCACGCGGTTCCAGAGCGGCAGATACTCATCGGACACGAGCTTTCGGCCCCGGCGCTGGTAGGTTCGCTTCGATGTTCCCTGGAGCCGTTCAACGATCCTCCGCAATCGTTCGCGCACAACTGGCGGCATCTGGGCCGATGCCTTGCGAACGTCGATCTTCCAGTCCGAGTCCATGGTGTTCGGGATGTCGACACGCACCCTTGCCAGTTTCGTCAGTTCTGTCTGCCGTGCGAGGCCTAGCCAACTGCCGGCGATGATGAGACGGCGCTCACGATAGATGTAGAAGCCTTGGGACCTTAGATGGCCTTCGGGGCGACCGAGGTCTTCCCAAGCCGTCTTCGACAACTTTTTGTGATGGGGAAGCGTGAAGCACTGGGTAACCACTTCGCCGTTGAGCAGCAGCAAGGTATCTTCGGGATCCGTCTGCGTTGCCGGGTGATCCGTCGCAAAGGGGTCTATCGGCAAGAGCTTTCGGTCGTTCAGCAGTATCCGCAGAGCGGGTTTGCCGCCCTCCATGTAGCGATGGAAGCAGAGCCGCAAGTGGCGCTCTGCACCCGAAATGGCCTTGTTGATTTCAGCTGAGCGCTTTGCAACATCATTCCGAAAGTTCGTCGAGAGCCGATCGAGCTTGCGCCAAAGCACAATGGTCCCGGCATTCGGCAGCCTGTCCGCAGCGGGTATATCTGTCAGGTCATCCTCGAGGTCTACGCGCCAGTCATTGCTCTCCGCAACCTTGTCGAGATCCCATGTCGCGGCAGATGTATGACCATCCTTCCTGGAGATCACGGTCAACTGGCGGCATTGCGAAAAGCTCGCGCTCTTCAAGCCCAACCCGAACCGTCCGAGATCATGACCTTCGCGTTCCTGAAGCGGATTCTTCGTCCCAGGCCGCATTGCTTCAATCAACTCGGGTTCGGTCATGCCTGTCCCGTTGTCGACGATTGCGATCCACGGTTCATCGGTCGCCGTTTCTGCGAGAATTTCGACCTTGGTCGCCTTGGCCGTCACCGAATTGTCGATGACATCTGCCATTGCAGTTTCCAAGGTATAACCGAAATCCCTCATACCTTCGATCAGTGATGCCGCGTACGGAGTCGCGTCTGCCTGTCGTTTTGTTTTACGCACAACCATACTTCTCTGCGTTTGAGCAACACATTTTCGCTATGGCCCTCCCTCTCGCGAGCCGTTGCATTTCAATGTGAACACACGGCACACGTAAGTTGAAGATGAAAAAGCATTTTCTTTTGGCGCGTTGCGATTGCCGTGAGCCCATTGGAATGTGAGACTCAGCCAGACTCACTGAATTGAGGTGCCCCTAGTTTGCTAGACACCTGCCTCGTTCAGTTTCTGCTGTCTCGCTTCGAAGTCAACGGGCGACAGCATGCCGTTGTTCGTGTGCTTGCGCTTGGGGTTGTAGAACATCTCGATGTATTCGAAGACGTCCTGCCGTGCGGCGTCGCGTGTCGGGTATGTGCGTCGCCTTATCCGTTCCCGCTTCAAGAGTTGAAAGAAGCTCTCGGCGACAGCGTTATCGTGACAATTCCCACGTCGGCTCATGCTGGCTTCGAGGTTATGCTGGCTGAGAAACACT